>JAIBEX010000017.1 GCA_019459455.1 Weeksellaceae bacterium | reverse complement strand
GTGTGTGGCGGAAAGACCTTTACGGTTGCTTTCTCCAATTCAACGCAGCCACTGAACCTCGGTTCAATTATAATCACCTCTCCACCGGCAAATGGTACCGCAACGGTTAATAACCTTACCGGAACAATTACCTATACGCCGGCGGTTGGTTATTTAGGTCCCGATACCTTTACCTATGAATTCCAAAGTACGGTTCCGGTCTTCTTTGACAGTGAGATCGTAACGGTGAACATCAATGTCGTTTTACTGGAGACCTATGATGATACCATTACCGCCTGTCCTTACAACGGCGTGGCAACCTACGACCTTACAACGGCAGATGTGACCACCTATAGTCCAGTAGTCAAAAAATATTACCCAACTCTCACCGACGCACAGAACGGAACAAACGAAATCCTGACCCCGGCAGCTTATGTCTCCGCAGCTGGAAATGTTTTTGTGAAAGTGATCACCCCGGAAGGTTGTGTGGATTATTCGAAAATAACCCTGCTGTTCTACGCGCAGCCACAGGTGAACGATGCAGTTTTGGAATCATGCTTCATTGTAGATGCGCCCGCAACAGCAGAGTTCGACCTTACAACCGCCAACGTTGGAGGTGGACTGGGAGCAACAAAGGATTATTTCCCTTCCATGGCCGATGCTGAAAACAACACGAACGAAATCCAGAATCCTTTTGTTTACGTTACCACCAGCACCACGGTGTATGTGAGGGTGTACAACGCCAACGGATGTTACAATATCGCCAAGATCACCCTTACGGTGATCCCACCGAAGTATTCCACCGTTTTACAGGACAAAGTGATCTGTATTGAAGACAGAACCACCCTGGATGCTGGACCCGGATTTGAAGCTTACGAATGGAGCACCGGAGCAACTACACAGACCATCTCCAACGTGGGTGTAGGTGAATACTGGGTAATCCTCACTACCGACGGATGTGAAACCAAACAGACCGTTAAGGTGAACAAGGCACCGGAAGTAATCATAACGAACATTGACATCAGCAACAACACCGTAACCCTTACCGTTACCGGAGGACAGATTCCTTACCAATATTCCATTGACGGAATCAACTGGCAGGATTCCAATGTCTTTACGGAGCTGCCAAGAGGTCAGAACACGTTTTATGTGAAAGATGCCTTCGACTGTGAGCCAATTTCGGTTGAGATCACCGTGCCGAACCTCATCAACGTGATTACACCAAACGCTGACGGTATTAATGATTATGTGGACTACTCTGCACTGCGCTACAAGGAAAACCTTACCTTCTCCGTGTATGACAGATATGGAAACCGCGTTCATTTGGCCGATAAAAACAACGACTATAAATGGGACGGAAGGTTTGCAAGTAAGAAAGTGATTACCGGAACTTACTGGTACCACATTACCTGGACAGAACCCGACGGAACCAAGGCACCGGTCATGTACAAAGGCTGGATCCTGGTGAAAAACAGAGAATAAAATTTTATTCAAAATATTTAATAAAACACGGCTCACGCCGTGTTTTTTGTTTAATATTCTGAGTATGTTTGATATAAATTCATAAATTTGTATGACATCCATATCAAACATGAAGAAAATTCTATCTGTTTTTCTTGTATTTCTGATGTTCTCCATGATGTTTTCACAGCTGGACAGGGAGCATTGGTTTGCACCTATGGTAGACAGGACCGGCAACCCAAACCCATTCCAAAAAATATATTTATCGACCAACAGGACCATTCCTTTTCCGGTAAACATCTACAACAACAATATCCTCATCGGTACGGTAACCATCAGCAAAGGGAGTCCACAGAAATTTGATGTCCTGCGGGAGTATATCATCACTACGTTGCAGGCGGACCTTTTTACTCCCATCACGAAAGGGTTGCATGTAGAAGCAGAGTTTCCCTTCTATGCCAATCTAAGGTTTTCCGTTTATAATCATGGCGAAATCGTAACCTCTAAAGGAATTTCCTCTACCGGAACAACGTTCTATACCGCCATGGCGCCCATTACCGTAACCAATCCCATTCTGAATTTCATGACGAGTATCCTGGCTACGGAAGATAATACCTCCGTGACCGTTTCAGGTTACGCTCCGACCGTCCAGTTCTCCAACGGAACTACCGGCGCCACAAACCCTACCCTCACTTTCACGCTTAACAAAGGACAGTCCTATATCATTGAAGGATTGGGCGACCTTGCGGTGAACTCCGACAGTTTTATAGGAAGCAAGATCATGGCAACAAAACCCATAAATGTAACCAATGGAAATTTTAACGGTCAGTACGCCGGTCCGCATCCGCTGAGTTCGGATATCCTGATGGACCAGTCCATTCCCACCACCCATCTGGGTAATAATTTTGCTTTGGTAAAGGGAAACGGAAGCATTGGCAGCAATATGGAAGGAGCCGTAATCGTGGCGATACAGAGCAACACCCAGGTCTTTTTGAACAACGAAACAGTGCCCGCCGCGATACTGAACGAAGGTGACTACTATGTCGTTCCGGATACAAAATATGTACTACAGGGCACCAATCATTACAACCTATACATTTCGACTACACATAATGCTTACGTATACCAGCTGCTTTCAGGAATTGACAGCGGCGGAAATACGCTGGCAACGGGAGGATTCAACTTCATTCCTGCGCTGAACTGTTACCTTCCGAAGCAGATAGACGAATTGGGTCTGATCGATGAAAATCAGGTATTCTCCAACGGAAATCCTACCGGAATCCTAAATGTCCCTACGAAGCTCAATCTTATTACTGAAGCGGGTGCAAACGTACTTGTTAACGGAGTCCCGCCACCTGCCGGAACAGGACCTTTCGGAATGACAGGAACAGCCAACTGGGTAACCTACGGCATTCCCAACGTTACAGGAAACATTACGGTGACTTCCAATAAAGCAATCACTGCAGGTATTAATGCGGGGAGCGATGCGGTGGGCTATGGCGGTTTCTTTGCCGGTTTTCCAACACAACCAGTAATTGTTACTTCCGGTACTGCCTGTATTCCCGGACTTAACCTGACCGTAGATCCCATCATTTACGATTCATACCAGTGGTTCGTGAACGGAACTTTAATTCCGGGTGCAACTTTGCCGGCAATCATTCCTACCCAGCCGGGACACTATACTGCCTCCGTCACAATGGGTTCATGCGCGCCTCTCGTCACTACCCAATACAAAGTGGAGAAATGCATGGTCAACTCTTCCGCAGTTTATAACATCTGCGTTTCACAGAATATCACCCCTGCATTTTCGGCGGTAACCATTCCTCAAACCGTACTTCCGTCCACCGTGGCCATTACCGTGCAGCCAACACTCGGAACAGTAACCGTGAATCCTGCCACAGGACAGATCACATACGCCGCAACTAATCCAGGGGTTACGGCAACGGACACTTTTACGTACACCTTCTGCGGTAACCATCCGGATTTCCCGGAGTGTGAAACCGTGACAGTCACCATTAACATTGCTCAGATTGCAGTAAATAACGTAACGCTTAATGCCTGCAACGTGAACGGTCAGGGAACGTACAATCTTTCATCCGCAAACGTCACCACGCAGAGTCCGGTAACCCTTACTTATTATCCTACTCTTGCTGATGCTCAAAATGAAAATCCGGGAGCCCTAATTTCCAATCCCGCTGCTTATACTGCTGCTCCGGGAACCATTGTATTCGCAGTCGTAAAATCTCCTGAAGGCTGTAAGAGCATTGCCCAAATCATTCTCGGCCTTTTCCCACTCGCGACGGTAGCGGACTATACCGGAACCTTCTGCGATGACAATGTGGATGGTGCAGTTGAAATCAGCTTGAGCACCATCACGCCACAAATCCTTACGAATGCCGCCTATTTTAACGTCCGCTATTACGCAAATATCACTGACGCCACCGCGGGCAATACCAATACGCTTGCCAACAACTGGACGTACAGCGCAAACACAACCATCTACATTCGGGTGGATTCTCCGGACGGTTGCGCACCTGTAATAAAGGCCCTGAACTTTATCTTCGGTACGCCTATTCCCCTACTCGTCAATTCGACCATACAGACTGTTTGTGATGACGACTTTGACGGGATAAAAGAGGTTAATCTTGCGGCTTTTTTGACCTCTTACACCACCGATCCGCTGGTTACCGCGACCTTCCATGCAACTCTGGCTGATGCCCAGAACGACGTAAATCCCCTTACAAATCCGGTAAACGTCAATAACAGCCAGATCATCTATATCAGATTCGAAAAATCCGGTGCCTGTCCGTCAATCGGTACCGTATTGATTACCATAAAGACACCAAAAGCTTCCGACACCCTGCAGGACTTGGTGATTTGTACGAACGCCACTACCGTTCTGGATGCAGGACCTAATTTTGAAGCTTATCTTTGGAGTACGGGAGCCACTTCGCAAACAATCACCGTTGGTACCGGGACCTACTGGGTAGACCTTACTTTCAACGGTTGCAGATACAGACAAACTGTAACCATTACCGCAGCTGAACTTCCTGTAATCACCGCAATTGATATTAAAGATGATACCGTTACGATAACGGTAACCGGGGGCACGCCGCCTTATCAGTATTCGATCGACGGCATGACCTGGCAATCCTCTAATGTCTTTACCGGTCTTGTCCGGGGGACTTACACCGTTTACGTAAAAGATTCCAAAGACTGCGAAATTATCACGAAACAGTTTGCTCTCATCAACCTCATCAACGCCATCACTCCGAACGACGATGGTATTAATGATGCAATCGACTATTCTGAATTGCTTACCAAAGAGGATGTGGTTTTCAGGATTTTTGACCGTTACGGGGCGGAAGTCTTCAGAGGGACCCCTGCAAACCGCTTCAGGTGGGACGGAAAAGTGTCACCGACGCGGCATGTAAGCACCGGGACCTACTGGTATATCCTTCAATGGCGCGAATTCGGTTCCCAGACCGTTGTACAGTACACGAGCTGGCTCCTTGTAAAAAACAGGATGGGGAACATTTTTGAGGAGTAATTTTCAAAAAAAAAACGCACCGGATGTCGGTGCGTTTCTTCGTAAAGTCTGTTTCGATTAGAATTTTCCTCTTTGTCGCATGTGCGGATTGTGCATATGCTTCTGCATGGAAGGCATTTTCATTTGATCCTTCATCATCTTGATCTGATCCGTCATCATACCGGCGGTGTCCAGTCTTTTTGCTTCTTCCAGAAGTTTTTGCCCTTCCTGCCTTCTTCCTTTCGCGATTGCAGACGCGGCAAGGTTCAGGGTTGCCATTGCACGGTCCTGCTTCATGTTGAGACCATATTCCAGTGCTTTTTTCATATAGGGTTCCACCTTTCCCGGGGTATCCTGTGCAAGGGTCAAACCCGTGAGATAATGATAATACCCATACTGGGTTTTATGCAGCTGCGACTTATAGTTCGTTATTTTGGAGAGCCAGGCGGCCGCTTTGGGCATATTTTGCTTTCTTAAATGCCAGAAAGACAGCAGGATCATCTCATTTTTAAAATACAACAGTATTGGAACGGCAGAGAGCAGAAAAATCACTACACCCCAACCGAGATTCCTGGTAAAGAACATCATGTAAATTCCGGCAGCAATCAGTATTGCAGCAACTGCAATTTTTATGTTTTTGTCCATTGATTTGATTTTAATCGTGCAAAGATAAATTATTTGGCTGAAGAGGGAAAATAATGCACGACCTGCCCGCTGTCGGAATTAATTCTTTCAAAGGTTTGGAAACACATCCCATACTCATTTTTTTCGTCCATTTCCTGACAGGCTTCGCCGGTTTTTCGCCATACCTTTTGATCAATTTCAGGGAAAAAAGTGTCCGAAGGAAGACTGACATCAACAAGCGTTACTTCCAGTTTATCGGCCAGGTCTAAGGTCTGCCCGTAAATATTCCCACCGCCGATGATGAAGATATCCTCATCAATCTTCTTTGCGAATTTAAGGGCCTCCTTTACATTCCCCACGATCAGGATTCCTTCCTGAAACCAGTCCGTTTTGCGGCTGATTACAATATTGGTGCGGTTGGGAAGCGGTTTTCCGATGCTTTCAAATGTTTTGCGCCCCATAATGATGGGATGGCCGGAGGTAAGCGTTTTAAAATGCTTCAGATCTGCGGGCAGGTGCCAAAGCAGTTTGTTTTCGTTACCTATTCCGTTGTTTCGGTCCATCGCAACCACTATAGTCGTCATTTTTTACATATTTCTGCAAAATTAGCACATAATTTGTATATTTGGTTAGCGAATTATTTAAATATAAATTAATAAACTATGAGAAACAAAGGTTGTTTAAGCGCGGGAACCCTCGGGATTGCGTTGCTTGTAATATTAGGATTAGTCCTTCTTTGGGGCGTTCCAAAATACAACAGTTTGGTAACCAAAGAACAGACTGTAAATACCAAATGGAGCAATGTGGAAACTGTTTATCAGAAACGGGCGAATCTTATTCCTAATCTGGAGAACACCGTGAAGTCTTACTCCACGTTTGAGCAGGAAACGCTGACCAAGGTCATAGAAGCCCGTTCCAAAGCGACTTCAATTAACATTGACCCAACTAATATGACCGAAGCTGATATGGCTAAATTCCAGGCTGCGCAGGGACAGTTAAGTGGTGCGTTAAGCCGTTTGATGGCAGTTGTGGAACAGTATCCTAACCTGAAGGCTGACCAACAGTATATGAATTTTCAAAGGGAATATACAGCTATTGAAAACAGCATCCGGGCCGAAACCGTGGTGTTCAATGAAGCCGCACAGGATTTTAATACGAGTATCAAGACCTTCCCGAACAATATCCTGGCGAACTTTACCAACTTTAAAGAGAAACCATACTTTAAAGCGGCAGTGGGTGCGGAGCAGGCTCCTGAGGTTTTTACAAACTAAACCATGAGTAATTTCCTGACCAATAAACAAATGGCTTCCCTCGTGGAAGCCATTCAAACAGCAGAAGACCATTCCACAGGCGAAATCAGGATTCACATCGATTCCAATACCGAGGACGATAATGCTGAAGTGGCATTTGAAGTTTTCAAGAGGCTGTGCATGGAGAAAACTGCTGAAAGGAATGCTGTGCTCTTTCATGTAAATTTTGAGCAAAAGTACCTTACGATTATTGGCGACGAGGGCATCCACAAAAAAGTTCACCAGTATTTCTGGGATCATCTTCATGATGAGATCACGTCTGAATTTGCAAAGGGCAATTTTTTTGAACCCTTACAAAAAGCGGTGCTCGAAACTGGTTATGAACTAAAAAAATATTTTCCCATTTCGGGACAAAATCCTAACGAACTCTCTAATGAGATCAGCTTCTCTTAAAAATTTCCTCATAATCCTCTTTCTCAGTGCCGGCTTTTTTGTTTCCGCACAGTACAAAATTCCGCAGAAACCTGCAGTTCTGTACCCGGTATATGATGAAGCAGGTATTCTGAATGAGACGGAAAAAGACCAGCTGAATCAAAAACTGATCAAGTTTGAAGACAGCACCTCTACAGAAATCGAGGTCATTATAATCCCTTCCACTAAAGGTGAAGATGTCAATTTTGTGGCGTGGGAATTCGGAGAGAAATGGGGCATCGGAAAAAAAGAACAGGACAATGGTATTGTTTTCCTTATTGCGACGGAAGACCGCACCATGTCCATACAGCAGGGCCGCGATGTTGAAAAGTATCTTACCGCATCTGTTGCGGGTCAGATCATTGACTATATAGTGGCTCCCAATTTCAAGCAGGGCCTTTGGTATGAGGGGATCAACCGCGGTACGACCGCTTTAATGGAAGCTGTTCAAGGGAAATACAAGCCTATCGTCCAGGAAGAATCTGATGGAGAAGGCCTTAGTATTTTTGAACTGCTGATTGTGGCTTTTGTCATAATGATCATATTAAGTTATCTCTTCAGGAACCGTGGTGGCAAAGGCAATAACGACGACGATGATGAAATCCTTACGAGACGGGGACGACGCAGCTATCCCGGAGGTTTCTTCCCCTTCCCGATGGGTGGTGGCTTTGGCGGCGGAGGTGGCGGTTTCGGTAGCGGAGGCGGCGGTTTTGGAGGCTTCGGCGGCGGCGGGAGTTTCGGCGGTGGCGGAGCTTCCGGAGGTTGGTAGCACTCCAAAAATCATTAAATAAATCAGTCAGAGAAATTTGTCTGATTTTTTTTGTGGCAGCGTTTGATGAAAAAATGCTTTTCTGTATATTTGAAGAAAGCGAAATTCGTGGAAAACACATTGGTCCTTTTTGCACACCCTTACCTGGAACATTCCAAATCAAACAAAGAACTCATCAATTTCTATGTTCGGCATCAGCATTATACCTTCCGGGACCTGTACGAAGAGTTCCCGGAGTTCCACATCCCTGCATTCCGGGAACGGAAAAGGATTGCGCATTACGACCGTATCATCTTTCACTTTCCGCTGATCTGGTTCGGAATTCCGCCCCTTTTAAAACTCTGGATAGATGAAGTCTTTGACCTGAAGTGGCAGAAAGAGTTCGGTGATAATCCTTTAAAAAACAAGGAGGTCGTGATACTGGTCACCACTAACTACAAAGAGGAACAGTTCGGTAAAAACGGCGTCTTCAAATATACAATCGAGGAGCTTATTTCGGGACTGTTCGTGGTTCTGAAGCAAAACAAACTCAAAATAAAGGATTTTCTCTGCATTTACAATGTGGACCAACTGGAGAAAAAGGAAATCATTATGCATAAACATCACTACATGGCAGTGTTAAACGGCGGATAAATGGAAAGCGGTTTTGCAATGACGATACTTATTTTTCTCGGCGCAGCCATTGTAATGGCTCCGCTGGTTAAAAGACTGGGCCTGAGTTCAGTAATCGGATATATCGTAGGCGGAATCATCATTGGTCCATTTGTACTGAAACTTACCGGGAAAGAAACAGATAACATCATGCATACGACCGAATTTGGGGTGGTTATGCTGCTGTTTCTGGTGGGTCTGGAACTGGAACCCAAGAAATTCTGGGCAATGCGCCGCAAGATCATGGGGCTGGGACTGAGCCAAATGCTGATAACGATCGCATTGCTGTTTACCATATTTTATTTCTCCGGATGGAGGGTAGACCAGGCGCTGACCGTAGCCATCTGTTTCGCCATGTCCTCCACCGCCATTGTACTGCAGACGCTTCGCGAAAAGCATCTTTTCAAGACCTCGGCCGGGGAGGCCTCCTTTTCAACCCTCCTCTTCCAGGATATTGCAGTCATTCCTATTTTGGCCATCCTGCCGATAATCGCCCGGTATAATCCACCCGAGGAACAAACTGCGGTAACGCTCCTTTTACAGAAACTGCCCGAGTGGCTGCAGCCGTTCTCTGTGCTTTTTGGTGTAGCCATTTTGATCTTACTCGGACGCTATGTCTTCGTTCCGTTCCTGAGGTTCGTTTCCAAATCGAACCTGAACGAGCTGCTTACGGCCGCCTCCCTGTTTCTTGTAATCGGAGTTTCGGAACTCATGATTACCGCCGGACTGAGCCCCGCCCTTGGAGCGTTCATCGCAGGTTTAATGTTGGCAAACAGCGAGTTCCGCCATGAACTGGAATCGCAGGTAGACCCTTTCAAAGGACTGTTGCTTGCCGTATTTTTTGTAAGCGTGGGGGCGAGTGTTAATTTTTATGTCATCGAAAAAGATCCCCTCTTCATTTTCAGCACGGTGGTCGTGGTTCTGGCTGTAAAATTTGCTGTTCTGATCGGCATTGGGAAATTCTTCAAATTTTCGATGGATCAGAATTTCCTTTACGCCTTTGCACTTTCCCAGGTTGGGGAATTTGCCTTTGTCCTGCTTAATTATTCCTCTAAACTGTATCTGGTGAGTCCCGAACTCAACGACCAGCTTATGGCGGTTACCGCAATCACCATGTGTATTACCCCTATCCTTCTGATTATTAATGACCGTTTTATCGATCCCAGGTTCAGTGTAAAGTCTGAGGACCATACAGACTTGGGGATTCCGGAAAACCTGGAGCCCCGGAAAATCATCATCATTGGCTTTGGGCATTTCGGAAGTACAGTAGGAAGGCTTTTGCGCGCCAATAAAGTTCGCGCGACCGTTCTGGACCACGATTCGGACAGGGTAAAGTTGCTGCGCAGTTATGGTTTTAAAGTGTATTATGGTGATGCAACACGTTTACCGATATTAAGAACTGCTGGCGCTGAGGAAGCAGAAATCCTGGTCCTTTGCCTGGATGACCCGGAAGACAACAAATTCATAGCCGAGATGGCTAAAAAAAATTTCCCGCAGCTTAAGATTTATGTCAGGGCAAAAAACAGGCTTGATGCCTACTCATTCTTAAACAACGGTATTGATAATATTTACCGGGAAACCTTGGGAACTGCCGTGGATATGGCTGTTGATGTACTGCACGCCACCGGAATGAGAAAATACACGGCCAGAAGGATGGGCAAACGTTTTGAGATGATAGACAAAGCTTCTGTTCGCAAACTTGCACGCGAACAGCTGAAAGAAGAAATGATCTTTACCACACGGGAAGCACTCCAGCGGGAGTCCGAACTACTGAGTTATGACAGCATCTCGGTTGAAAATTCAGAATGGATAGACATCGACGGGGAAATCAACGATGAACAGGACAAAACCTAAGCACGTTTCATTCGGCTGCAAACCTTTACCTTCCCTTGTGAAATTTCTAGCAGCATACTGAATTATTAATTTTAGTTTTGCAGTTCACCAGTATTTATGAAAAAATCCGCCTTATTCCGTTTGCACTTCATCGTCTTCCTGTGGGGGTTTACGGCAATCCTGGGTAAGATGATTACCGCAAATGCCCAGATCCTGACCTTTTACCGGATGATGTTCGCGGCGTTATTCCTCTTTATCTTTATACGGTTCCTCCGGAAGCAAAACATGAACGTTCCGAGAAAACTGCTCTTTAAACTGATTGGGATCGGTGGGTTCATGGCCTTCCACTGGCTTTGTTTTTTCCACTCCATCAAAGTTTCAAATGTATCCATTGCTTTAAGCTGTCTGTCGCTCTCCACCCTTTTTGCATCCATACTGGAACCTGTAGTATTTAAAAGAAGAATTGACCTGTCGGAAGTCATTATGGGAATTGTGATCGTCATTTGCATGTCGGTCATCTTCAATATTGAATTCCGCTATAAGGAAGGGATTTTTTTCGGTATCCTGACGGCGCTTTTCGGGACCGTTTTTTCGGTATTCAACGGGAAACTGTATGGCAAGACCTCCTCGGGCAACATTATTTTTTATGAGATCTTTGGCGGCTTTCTCCTGATTTCCATTTTTTACCTTATCACAGGTCAAATCACGCAGGTACAGGAAATAAGTTACCGTGATCTGGCGTTAATAATCCTACTTGCAAGTATTTTCACGGCGTTCCCTATGCTGGAGTCGGTGAGTTTAATGAAATATATTTCACCCTTCACTTTGGTTTTAACCGTAAATTTGGAACCGGTGTACGGAATTATCCTTGCTTTTTTTATCTTTGGAGAGTCGGAACAGATGAGTGCCATATTTTATGTGGCTTCTTTTGTGATGATTACGGCAATTGTGATTAACGGAATCCTGAAATCAAGGCAGGCCAAAAGAAATTTAAATCCAGAAATTTGATGAGGAAACTATTATTTTTACTCGTTTTTATAGCAACCTGCTCAGAGGCGCAGATTGTACGGAAATACTCCAATGAATTCCTGAACATCGGTGCTGGTGCGCGTGGCCTCGCCATGGGCGGAGCGGTGATCAGTAATCAGAATGATGTGTATTCCCCCATGTGGAACCCCGCAGGTCTGATGGGTGTGGACCGGGACTGGCAGGGAGCAGCGATGCACGCGGAATATTTTGAAAGCATAGCGAAGTATGATTATATTGCCTACGCCAGACCTCTGGACAGTAAGGGCGGCGTTTTTGCGGTTTCTGTTGTGCGTTTAGGGGTCGACAATATCCTTAACACGACACAGATGATTGACAGCGAAGGCAACATCGATTATGACAAAATCACTAAATTTTCGCAGTCAGATTATGCGGCACTCGTTTCATACGCTTTTCATCCGGGCGGAAATCATAAGCTGTCTGCCGGTGTAAATGCAAAACTTGTTTACAGGAACGTAGGAAAATTTGCGAATGCCTTCGGTTTTGGTTTTGATGTAGGTGCAATCTACCACAGCGACAGTGGCTGGAATTACGGCGGAATGCTTCGGGATGCCACCACAACGGTAAACTTCTGGAATGTGGACCAGAAGGAACTCTCAGCAATTGTGAATGGTGAGGAGTTCAACCCTGCACCCGAAGATAAAATGGAACTTACGATGCCGAAACTGAATGTGGGTGCAAGCAAAAACTTTGAAATAAGCCAAAACATTTCCATCCTTCCGGAAGCAGGACTTAATATAGATTTCGCTAAAACGGCCGCTCTTGTCTCTACGGAATTTGCGAGCATTACACCCTATGCGGGCGCAGAGATGAATTATAACGACCTGGTTTTCGTTCGGTTAGGAATCAACCGTTTTCAGACCGTGACCGATATCGAAGACCTGAAAAGGAAGGTGTCTTTCCAGCCCAGCGCCGGTATTGGCATCAAATACAGGGGCCTAACACTGGATTATGCCATTACTAATTCCGGAATAGGCGGCAGCAACTTCTTCTCGAATTTTTTCTCGCTGAAGTTTGACATGGGCGACTTCAGGAATGATTAGCATGTAATCCTGTCGAAATAAGTTTTTATCTTCAGGATCATTAACCGATTCGCACACTCGTCATGCTCAGGCTTCCTCCAATGAGTTCATCATTGAACAGTGAAATGTTTTCCGATTTTTCCTTCAGTCCCAAAGAATAGATCAGCGGCATGTAATGATCCGGTGACGGCACAGCCGTCTGCAGCGCGATTCCCTGTTTCTGATAATCTATTAAATTCTGAAAATTGCCGTCGAGGATCCAGTTGTTGGTTTTCTCCCGCGCCTCAACTGCCCAATCCCAGCCGGAACCCACGGTGTTGATGTTCCGCCAGTCAATCAGGCTCAAGTTATGGACGATGTTTCCGCTGCCAATGATCAAAATTCCTTTTTCTCTTAATTTCTGAAGCCTTTTCGCCAGATCAAAATGGTATTCCGGAGGTTTGGTGTAGTCTATACTAAGCTGGATCACCGGAATATCCGCGTCGGGATACAGGTGTTTTATGACCGACCATGCGCCGTGGTCCAGACCCCAGCTGTGGTCCTCCTCTGCCAGGTCAGGAAGCAGTAAGGCCGCAGTATCTTTTGCAAGTTCCGGACTTCCGGGTGCAGGGTAATCAACCGCAAAAAGCTCCTTCGGGAATCCGTAGAAGTCATGGATGGTTTTCGGCATATCCATGGCAGTAACAAAAGTCCCGTTCGTAAACCAGTGGGCGGAAATACACAGGATCGCATTCGGCTTCGGGATCTCCCTTGAGATGTTTCTGAACCCGCGCACAAACTGGTTTTCTTCTATGGCGTTCATTGGCGAGCCATGGCCCAGGAAGAGCACGGGCATTTTATCCGTATTTGGAAAAGCCCCCGAAATATTGTTAAGATCATTCAGATTCATAGGTTGCACTTTATTTATTAAAAAGAAAAAGAGATTTAAAAATTAAGTTCATAATTTCTAAATCTCCAGATTTTAGAGTTAAAGCACTCAATTTACGCTTTCACAAACTGCAGTTCACCTGCAATTTTAACCTCATCAGAGACCATTACGCCACCTGCTTCCAGCGCAGCATTCCAGTTGAGTCCGAAATCACTTCTTTTAATCTTGCCTTCAAATGAAAATCCAGCTTTTGTATTTCCCCAAGGGTCCACGTTAATCCCTCCAAAATCTACATCCAGCTTTACAGCTTTTGTAATTCCGTTTACTGTAAGGTTGCCGGTAATCTCATCGTTCAGGGAATCTGTTTCAAAAGTAATCATAGGATTTACCGCAGCATTAAAAAATTCTTCACTTTTCAAATGCGTGTCCCGGTCTGCATTGTTCGTATCGATGGAATCGGTCTGAATGGTTGCTGTTGTTCTAGCGTTTTTAAAAGTATCATCTTCTGCTTCGATTGCTGCATTAAACGTTTTGAAAGAACCTTTCACGTTAGAAATCATTAAATGTTTTACCCTGAAGGTAATTTCACTGTGTGTCGGGTCTAAATTCCATTTTGTTGCCATAATATTCTGTTTTTTGATTGTTATTTAAAATTTATAGTACAAAGATAGCGGCTCCCAAAGTCCTGCACATTGATGTAAGTTAAGAAAGTCTTTTTGTGTTATTAGTAAATTTATCCATTTTAGGGAAGCTGACGAATAATTTAATACAATTTAACAGAAGAGCAGCAGCTTTTTCTTAGCTTTGAAAAAAATGCCACTAATGAAAAAATGGCTTGCCATCTTTCTGCTTTTATATTCATTTCTCCCTATCATTGCCCAAAGGACGGACAGTCTCCAAACCGATAACACACGGTTCAGATTTAATTATAAAAAGCTGTATGTGCCTACGGAGCTTATGGCAGCGGGAATCATCTTTGACGCAAATGGCAGGGAATCGCTTAAAAATGAAGTTGTTGAGGAAAGGAATGAACATCTATTCGGATTTCACAATCATATTGATGATTATGCACAGTTTGCCCCAGCTTTGGCTGTTTATGGTTTTGAGCTGGCCGGGATGACTCCGAGGAATGACTGGCAAAACAGGACTGCTCTTTCGGTGAAAAGCCACCTCCTTAATCTCGGTATGGTTTATGTCCTGAAAACCACTTTAAAGAAAACACGTCCAGACGGAACGGCCTATTCCTTTCCGTCTGGACATACGGCCAATGCCTTCGCCGGGGCTACCATGCTTTCCATTGAATATGGCGAAAACCACAGGTGGGTTCCGTATGTTTCGTATGGTCTGGCCACAGGAATCGGCGTCATGAGAATGGCCAATAACAAGCACTATTTCTCTGATGTGCTTTTCGGAGCGGGACTTGGGATTCTCTCAACTAAAATTGTATATTGGACCCATCAGTATAGGTGGAACAAACCAAAGCCGGAACATGATCCACTGACTCCCGTTTATCGTCATTTGTCTAATTAACATTTCCTTAACAGTTTCGATTTTATTTCTTATTTTTATCCACTTAATCTTTAGGAAATGAAATTTTCAAAATTATCCCTTTTATTCATAGGTCTGAGCAGTCTTCTGTTTGCGCAGAACCAAAAATTCACGATGGCGGAAGCGGTAAACGGACTTCGTAGCAATCTCGCGGTAAAGAATGTGTCGCAGTTTTCCTGGACTGATGATGCCAAAGCTTACATTCAGGGCAGCAAGAATGCTTACCTGATAACCGAAGTTCAGGGTATGAAAGCGGACACCTTGGTCTCGCTAAGCCGGATCAACAAAAATCTGTCTGCCGAAAACCGGTTCAAGGCCTTTCCGCAGGTGAAATTCATCAGCAGAAACAAAGGATATTTTACCAAAGACGGTAAATATTACTGGTTGGAGAAATCCGGGAGTGAATGGAAAATCAATGAATGGGCAGCACTGAATGAAGGTGCTGAAAACGTGAAAGTACTGGATGATAATAAAACCATCGTGTACACGGTAAAAAACAACCTTTATTTAATCAGAAACGGTAAAACACTGGCGATTACAGACGATGCCAGTGAACATATTGTAAACGGCCAGTCGGTTCACCGGCAGGAATTCGGCATCGACACCGGCATCTTTCCTGCGCCTGACAATGAAAAAATTGCTTATTACAGAATGGACGAAGGTATGGTAACAGACTATCCTGTGATTGACTGGTCTGTAACACCTGCACAAAACAAAAACATCAAGTATCCTATGGCCGGGAACACCTCCCACCAGGTTAGTTTGGGGGTCTACGATGCAAAGTCGGGTAAAAAAACCTACCTGAACATTGAGGGTGATAAGGAACAGTACCTGACAGCGGTGACCTGGAGTCCGGACTCGAAATATATTTTTGTCGGGGTGCTGAACAGGGACCAGAACCACATGAAAATGAACCAGTATGATCCGACAACGGGAAGTTTCATTAAAACTTTGTTCGAGGAGCAGTCTGATAAATATGTGGAGCCGCAGCACCCGCTTCTGTTTTTCCCGAACTCCAATACCGACTTTATATGGCAAAGCCAGAGAACAGGTTACAACCATCTATTTCACTATCATCTGGAAAAAGGCCTGATTGCGCAAATCACCAAAGGCGACTGGCTCGTGACCGATATCCTCGGATTTAACGAAAAAAAGAAGGAAATCTATTTCACATCCACGAAGGAATCACCGCTGGAAAGGCATCTGTACAGAATTAACTGGAACAACTTCAGGATGCAGCGGCTGGACAATGCCGAAGGGGTGCACACCGGCATTTTAAGCAAAGACGGTACACAGCTTTATGATATTTACAGCAACGCTTCCACACCCCGAAGTGTAAACACCATCAATACCAATACGTTAAAATCCAGAAATCTGCTTACTGCTGAGAACCCATTAAAAAATTATCAAAGACCTGAGATTAAAAATGTGACCTTGACTGCAGACAACGGAACACCTTTGTACGGAAAAATTATACTTCCGACAGACTTCGATCCCAATAAAAAATATCCAACCATCGTTTACCTCTACAACGGCCCGCACCTTCAGTTGGTGACCAACACGTTCCCGGCATCCGGAAACCTGTGGTACGAATACATGGCACAAAACGGCTATGTAGTCTTTACCATGGATGGACGAGGTTCTTCCAACCGAGGTTTAAAATTCGAGCAGGCGGTTTTCAGGAACCTGGGCGAAACCGAAATGAATGACCAACTTAAAGGAGTTGACTACCTGAAGTCACTTCCTTATGTAAATGCAGACCGACTCGGAATCCATGGCTGGAGTTTCGGAGGGTTCATGACCACCAGTTTCATGCTGAAGCACCCGGAAGTTTTCAAAGTCGGGGTGGCAGGAGGTCCCGTGATTGACTGGAGCATGTACGAAGTGATGTATACCGAAAGATATATGGACACCCCACAAACCAACCCGGAAGGTTATAAACAGTCCAATTTACTGGACAAAGTTCAGAACCTGAAGGGCAACCTGTTGATGATTCACGGTGCGCAGGACAATGTGGTTGTTTGGCAGCATTCGGTTAAATTCCTGAAAGCCGCGGTGGACCATGGAATCCAGTTGGATTATTTCGTTTATCCAGGGCATGAACATAATGTACTCGGTAAAGACCGTGTGCATCTGATGCAAAAGGTAACTGACTATTTCGATCAACATCTGAAAAAATAATCATTTTTATATACAACATTGAAATCCCGGCTTTATCAGCCGGGTTTCTTTATGCCGCATTGGTATATAATTTCTTACTTTTATTAAAATTTGAACATGAAAAAGGCGTTCTTTTTATTTTTTTCATTACTAAGCGTATGCGGATTCGCACAGGGCAAACTGGACTTTTCCGATATCACTAAAAATGTGCAGGACTCCACCTCTTCCTATTTCTATGAGAAACTCACATACCAGTTTATATACCGCCCAACTTCCCTGGATTCTGCTGAAGCGAAACATCTGTATTACGGACAGTTTAAAGGAAAGAAACTCAACACTCCGCTACGCAGTAACTCCTTTTCGGCTGGTAAAGGAAAACAAATGTGTGGAGGCCATTCCGGAAGGGGAAAATATCCTGAAAACCGATCCAGTAAGTATGGAGGTCCTCGGCCTTATGGTCAGATGTTATTCGGAGGTAGATGAGGACAACAACATGCTGCCGTTAAGGGGGCTGCAGTTCAGGACCCTGGTGGAAGCTGTACTTTCGAATGCCGAAGATAGCGTAACCTATAAATTGTACACCGTAATGGCGGTGGTGGACGAATACATCATCGCAGGAATCCAAAACATAGATCTTATGACGTACCGAAGAAATTCGGAAAAATCGGAACACGGCGTCACCGATCACTGGAAAAAAGGAAGGAAAAAAATTTCCTTCCAGGTCATCTACCCGAGAGACTAACGCTCATCAAAAGAAAGTATCCGTCTCATAACTCTACGATGATATTAGAGAATCTTCTATATGGAAACTATACTCAGGTGGTAGGCCCAGAATAGGCATAACAAAAGCTGCCTTCACTAGTTGTGAGCAGCCCTTTATTAAATAAAGTAGTAGGTTATAATCCTTATTATGTCACCTAATTCTTTAAAAGAATAAATTTTCCTTCTTTTCCATTTTGTAACTTCTCAAGCCGGATTAATTTTTTATCTTGAATTTCAAAAACAAGATCCCCTCCACAAATTTTACCTTTCGAAAAGCGTTCAATTTGGTTGATACTGTCATTAATAAATCTTATTTCTTTACACTTTAAAATTAAATTATTCTTTCTTACTGACCATTTTCCATTACTAGTTTGTGCACAGGTCGAATAAAAATAAGTACTGTCTTTTTTTAATTCAAGTTTTAAACCTAAAGCAAACATACCATAACGCAATTTGTTTAATGTAGAACTTTCAGGTGAATGATAAGTTCCTACTACAGTGTCATCTTTATTTGATGATGAACAAAATAATAGCACTACTAAACATACTAGTGAAATAACAATATTTTTCATACCACTTAGAGATTTTGTGCAATGTAAGAATTGGTTTTATTCTTAAATTCAGTTATTTTTGTGATCCAGAAATCTATATTATCCTGCGAAGTTTGATCATTAAACATATTAGAAAAAGTATTAAGATAGTTGATCATTAAGTCGGATGTTGCTTGGTCAATAATGGTCGTTTGCGTAGAATTTCTATCATTAAATGAAAACCATATAAAATTTGCGGTCTTTTTTTTATTTGATGAATCCTTTGTTTCTCAAAAGTGGTTTGATATCCGGGTTGCTTCCGGTATAGTCCTTAAACGCCTGATTCAGATCCACTGAATTTCCTACAGAGAGAATGTACTGCCGGAAACGGTCACCATTGGCACGGGTCATCCCCCCATTCTTTACAATATAATCCCATGCGGCGGCGTTCAAAACGTCACTCCACATATAGGCGTAATATCCGGCAGAATAACCACCACCCCAAATGTGTGCAAAGTAAGGAGAATGGTATCTCGGTGGAACTTCGGGTAAGTTGAATCCATATTTGTTCAGTACATTTTTCTCAAACTCCAGCGTGGGCTGCAGCTGAATTTCGTCTGTAACAGAATGCCAGTTCATATCCAGTGTCGCAGCTGAAACGAGTTCTGTTGTTGAATATCCCTGATTGAAGGAGGCTGCTTTCTTTATTTTGTCCACCAGGCTCTGCGGCATTGGTTTTTTGGTTTGATAATGGAGTGCGTAGTTTTTTAACACGGAGGGTTCCAGTGCAAAAAATTCGTTGATTTGGGATGGAAATTCCACAAAATCCCGCGGGGTATTGGTGCCGGAAACCGAAACATATTTCTGATTGGCGAAAAGCCCGTGCAGGGTATGCCCGAACTCGTGGAACATCGTAGATACATCGTCATAAGAAATGAGTGAAGGTTTTCCTGCCGCTGGTTTCTGGTAGTTGAAAACATTGGTGATTACCGGTTTTTGATTCAGGGCATGGGATTGTTCAACAAAATTACCCATCCATGCACCTCCGCTTTTATTGCTTCGGGTAAAGAAATCGAGATAGTACAGTGCCAGGGACTTGCCGTCACGGTCAAACACCTCATACGTCACCACATCGGGATGATAGACCGGCAGGTCTGTTCTCTTCCTGAAAGTGATACCGTAAAACTTTTCGGCAGCATGAAAAACACCTTTCTCCAGTACAGTGGTTACCTCAAAGTACGGTTTAATCTCATTTTCATCCAGGTCATACTTTGCCTTCCTTACCTGTTCCGAATAGAAATTCCAGTCCCAGGGTGCCAGGGTAAATCCACCTTTCTGCTGATCGATCAATGCCTGGATTTCAGCGCTTTCGCGCCTTGCGGTTTCCACCGCTGGAGTAGCCAGCTGGGACAGCAAGTTCATGGCTGCAGCGGGATCCTTCGCCATTTGGTCCTGAAGTTTCCATTCCGCAAAAGATTTCTTGCCAAGCAGCTGTGCCTTCTGCAGTCGCAGGCGGGCCTGCTTTTCAAGTATTGCGCGGGTATCGTTTGAATCTCCCTTTTCTGCTCTGAGCCAGGAAGCCTTAAACAGTTTTTCGCGCGTCGTTCTGTTTTTCAAATTCTGCAAAAGAGGCTGTTGCGTGGTATTCTGAAGGGGCAACAGGTATTTTCCCTCCATACCGGCAGCCTTAGCGTCGGCAGCAGCAGCAGCAATCTCATCCGGGGAAAGACCTTCCAGTTCCCTAACATCGGAAATAACCAACCCACCCTGTTTTCTGGCTTCCAGCAGTTTATTGCTGAACTGGGTACTCAGTGTTGCCAGTTCTTCATTCACTTTTTTCAGGTCCGTTTTTTTATCTGCAGGAAGGTCCGCGCCCGCGATTTCAAATTTCTGCAGGTAAAATTCCGTTAAGCGCCGGTCTTCTCCGGTTAGCGCCGAAACATCAATCCCTTTAATTCTTTTATAGAGGTTATCATTCAGGTAAATCCGGTCTTCCTGCGCAGCAAACCTTGGAGCAAATTCTTCCTCCAGTTTTTGTAGCGTTGGATTTGTGTTTGCGCTGGTGAAACTGTAGAATACAGTGGCCGCCCGTTTCAGTACTTCCCCGCTGTTTTCCAGTGCAAGAATGGTATTTGCGAAGGTTGGTGCTGCCTGGTTACCGGCAATCTGCTGAATTTCAAAGAGCTGCTGCTGAAGACCGTAATCAAAGACAGGTTTAAAGTGTTCATCCTTTATCTTGTTGAATTCGGGAGCCTGGTACTGCAGGGTGCTTTTCTTCATAAACGGATTTGAAGCCAGTGCCACATCAATGGCAGGAGCTTCAGTTTTGGTATCTTCTGTTTTCATTGTGGTACATCCTGTAGTGATCGTTAGTGCTGATAGCAGGAATATCGTTGAAATATTATTCATTGGATAAAATTAAATTTAAAAGATAAAGATATATTCTTTTTTTTAAATTTGATAAACTAAAAACCCAAGCAAATGAAAAGCAAGCTTCTTGTAACCGTATTGTCCGCAACGTTAGTAAACTCTTGTGTAAAGGTGAAAATGGAGAGTGACCTCAATCCAATTTCCGGTAAGACCGAAGGGAGAGAAAACATCATTGAGAAGACTTATGCCTATACGTTTGATGAAATTGAAGTATCCACTTCCATTTCCGCGGAAATAATCAAGTCAGATGAGGAAAGAATAGTAATAGAGGCACCGGGTGACCTTATGGACCGTGTAAAGGTGGAGAGAGATGGCCACAAGGTTCATATCTTTATTAATTCTCAGGGAATATTCAATGCAGGCACTGCCAATAACATAAGGGCCATCATCTATGCGAAGGATTTCTCCGCATTAAGCGCAGATTCCGGAGCACAAATCACGCTGAAGGATAAATTCCTGCAGGAAAAGGTGGAAGTTAATGTTTCCAGTTCAGGCTCTGTTTCAGGAGACCTGGAAGCGAATGATTTTAAGGTTTCCACAAGTTCTTCGGGAGATTTTTCCGGAAAAATATGGGCTATCAACCTGACCGCCCACGCAAGTTCTTCAGGAAGCATCAATGCAAGCGGAAAAGTCAAGCACTCAAAGATACAAGCAACCTCTTCCGGGCATTTCTCAGGAAATGAATTGCTTACAGAGACGGCCGACCTCTCCGCTTCCAGTGCCGGGAACATAGCCATGAAAGTTAGCACCAGTGTAAGTGCCGATGCAAGTTCCGGCGGTAACATCGAAATAAAAAAAGCAGGAAATCTCAAAGTAATACAGATGGAGGAGGACAGTGGCGGAAGTGTAACTGTAAGCCAGTAAGGCAGATGATCATTTGACTAAATAGGATCTTGTTGGCAGAAAGGGGCGAAAATTTAACATTCCACCTCAACTTTAACCTAACTTTAACCGAAACCAGCCATCTAATCGGGAGTTATGATGGTTATTTCTGTTTATTTTTGCCAGATTATGAAGAAAATGATACTGCTGTTTCTGGTAATTGTGGCAGCAAACATAAATGCACAGTCCTTTACAGGGGAAATTTTTCTGCGGGATACCTCATCGCTCTATTTGAACCAGGTTTATGTAACCAATGTTAATGAGCATCGCAGCGTCCTTTCCGATGTTAGCGGAAGTTTCAGCATTAAAGCAAAACCGGGCGACCTGATCAGGTTTACATCCATCGTAACGGAAAGAAAAGACATTGTAGTCACAGAAAAAATGTTGCAGGGAAACCTCAACATCATTGAGCTTAAGATTGCCTATTATGACATACAGGAAGTGGTGATCAGTAAATTCAGACCTTCGGGCAACCTTAAAAAGGACGTTCTTGCATTAAAAACCGGCGAAAAAGAGATGAAACTGAAAACGATGATTGGCCTGCCCGCCCCGAAAGGCGACGGAAACTCACCCGTACTTCCAGTGGCGTCCTTCGCGAACGGTGGTTTAAACTTCAGCGTGGAAAGTATTTATGATCTGCTTTCAGGGGAACGCAAGAAGAAGGGAAGGCTCCAGTCTTATGAGGTGATGAGCAGGGAGGTCGTCAGCATTAAGAACTATTTCGGCACCGAATACTTTACGGCGCTTAAAATACCGGCAAATTTAGTTGACAATTTCCTGCAGTTCGTGTACAGTTCGGATAACCTGCAGCCTTACCTGCATGCAGGGAATTACGAAGCCACCAAAATCTATATTGAAAAATATCTCCCCATTTACCAGAGAAGGCTGAAGAACTCAAGCCTTATGGAAACTGTAATCAATTAGTACTATTATCTGTAAAAAAGCGTTATTCTAAAAGCCTAAAATCAACCTGAAATATATTATAATGAAGAAGTTTTTATTCCTGTTTACCCTCCTGCTTTTTTGTGCTGTACCTGCACAGAAAAAGATGAAGGATTACAGTACCATAATGAAAAGTAACAGCATATATGAAATCGATGCCTTTCTAAGGGATGCCCATGTGGACGATCCCCGCAGGTCCATCCTGAAGCCAAGGCTGATGAATATGCTCAAAGACTATATAAAAACAGCCCATCCGGAGGATTTACGGGTAAGAGAGATGCAGGAAAAACTTGCGTTGCTCAAAAGAAGGCCCTCCACAAAGATCAGTTTTGATGAGATGAATGCAAACATCAAGCAAAAGCAGATTAAGTTTTACCAGGAAGAACTTGCAAGAGCACAGCGCGCAGCTGCTAACCCATTGCTGGGGGCCCAAGCGAGGATTAAAGTGGCAACTCCGGAAAACAACCGCGGCTATGCCGTTTCAAAATCAAAAAGTTCGGCCGAAGTAGCAGCCATCCGTGCAGCACAGGCAGCTGTAGGAAAAACCTCCGGGGCACCGGCCGCTCCACCAATAGCAGGCGCAGCGGCTAAGGGTAACTTTGCCAATCCCGAACAGGAAGAATTTAACCTTCTGATGAACCCCACCGTAGAAGACCATAAGAACCAGACCGTTAAAATCCTCAATGCACTTTTCGACAATGATCCCACCAGCAAGGATACGAGTGTGATGATAAAGAACAACTCAGACTGCGACATTATCATGCGTATGGAGGGAACAGGGAACACCAAGTACCGTCTTGCAATTCCGGCAAGGGGCGAAAATACCATCGTCATACTGAAAGGACAGTATCTGTTCTCCAGCTTGGTTTGCGGCGCCCAGTACGCCTCCCAGAAAACGGTTGGAAAAGCGATTATGGTAACACTCGGAAGTCCAGGAAAATAAAACCGGACCTGGTCCTAATCTGTCTTTGCAGCGCATATTTTAAGCGGTTTTTCGTAAATTTGCAGGATTTTGAAATCAATACATGGGGAAAAATAAACTGGGTAGATTTGCGGAGAACAGGGAACTGCCCAACGTAATACAGCCAACCCGTGCGGAAGCACTGGATAATTTTTATCTGAAAGGAAAATGGCGTTCAGAAATTTTTAAAAACAACAATCCGATCGTAGTTGAGCTCGGCTGTGGTAAAGGTGAGTACTCAGTGGGCCTTGCAAAGGCCTTTCCTGAAAAAAACTTTATCGGAATCGATATTAAAGGTGCAAGATTCTGGTTTGGTGCCAAGGAAGCCATCGAAAGCAATTTGGATAATGTGGTTTTCCTGCGCACCCAGATTGAACTTCTGGATTGCTTTTTTAATGAAAATGAAGTGGATGAGATCTGGATCACCTTCCCGGACCCTCAAATAAAATATCGCCGGACGAAACACCGCATGACCCACCCGGAATTTCTGGAACGGTACCGGAAAGTGCTGAAGCCGCAAGGCCTTGTACACCTGAAAACCGACTCGGAATTCCTGCACGGATATACCTTAGGTATTCTTTCGGGTCTAGGACATGAAATCCTGACTGCTCACCACGACATTTACGGCGCTCCGGAGTATGAACCCAACACGCAACACCTGCGCGAGATAAAGACCTATTATGAGGAGCTGTTTTCATCCAAAGGGAAAACCATCACCTATATCAAATTCAGGTTCAGACAGGATTAAAGTCCGGAATGATCAACCACACAAAAAACCCGGCTCGTAAGAACCGGGTTTATGTTTATATAAGATAAAATCTTATTCAGCGTCGAAATCCGCATCAGCATCAGCCGATACTTTTTCGCCTTCTTCCTTGGATTTCTCTTTATCCGCTTTTCTCTGGGAAAGTCCTTCTTTGATGGAGTCTGAAACAACGTTCAGGATCATATCGATGGATTTGGAAGCATCATCATTTCCAGGAATAACGAAATCTACTTTTCTTGGGTCTGAGTTGGTATCAACGATACCGAAAACAGGGATTCCCAGTTTCTTGGCTTCAGTAACTGCGATGTGCTCTCTCATAATATCAACAACAAAGATTGCTGAAGGAAGACGCACCATGTCAGAAATTGAACCTAAGTTTTTCTCCAGATTTGCACGCTGGCGGTCTACCTGAAGTCTTTCTTTCTTTGATAAAGTTTCGAAAGTTCCGTCTTTCTTCATTTTATCGATGTGGTTCATTTTCTTAACCGCCTTACGGATGGTTACAAAGTTGGTAAGCATTCCGCCCGGCCATCTTTCAGTAATGAAAGGCATATTAAGTTCAGCAGCGTGTTTTGCCACCACTTCTTTCGCTTGTTTCTTTGTAGCTACGAAAAGAACTTTTTTGCCTGCAGAAGTGATTTTTTCCAAAGCGGAACACGCTTCGTCCAGTTTCACTGCTGTTTTATGTAAGTCTACGATGTGAATACCGTTTTTCTCCATAAAAATGTATGGAGCCATATTTGGATTCCACTTACGGGTCATGTGACCGAAGTGTACACCTGCCTCTAAAAGGTCTTTAACATTTGCTTTTGCCATGTCGCTTTTTTGTTTTTAGTTTACGTGCCGCTTTTGTGCAATCAACTGATCTTTAGATGGGAGAACAGTTTGGGTGCTAAACTAACGGGGCATTTAATTTGCTCTTGGCTTCTTGCTTTTGGCAATTGGCGTTAAGCGGTTAATAAAAGTTAAAATTTCTGAGGAAAAGCTAAAAGCCATAAGCCGATAGCAAATCGCAGATTAACGTTTGGAGAACTGGAATCTCTTTCTCGCTTTCTTCTGACCTGGTTTCTTTCTTTCCACCATTCTTGCGTCTCTGGTAAGCAAACCGTGAGGCTTAAGCGCTAACCTGTACTCTGCATTGATTTCGCAAAGTGCTCTGGAAACAGCTAATCTGATGGCTTCTGCCTGACCGGTATTCCCGCCACCGAAAACATTCACGGTTACGTCATACTGACCTGCAGTTTCTGTCAATAAGAAAGGCTGGTTTAACTTGTAAACCATAACATCTGTTGAGAAGTATTCCTTAGCATCCTTACGGTTTACAGTGAAATTTCCGGTTCCCGGCTTCATGTAAATTCTGGCTACTGCAGTTTTTCTTCTTCCAATTTTATGAACTGTAGACATATTAATTATTTGAATTCGTTAATATTAATAGTTTTTGGCTGCTGAGCTTCATGTTTGTGTTCCGTACCTTCATAAAGATAAAGGTTCTTGAACAGCTGAGATCCCAGTTTGTTCTTTGGAAGCATACCTTTTAGGGATTTTTCCAGAACCTTCAACGGATCTTTTTTCAATAGCTCTTCAGCTGTCTGCGACTTCTGTCCACCAGGATACCCGGTGTGCCAGATGTAAGTCTTGTCAGCCCACTTGTTTCCAGAAAGGGTAATCTTTCCAGCATTCAAAACGATTACATTGTCTCCGCAGTCTGCGTGAGGTGTAAAATTCGTTTTGTGCTTACCTCTCAAAATCTTTGCAACCTTGGAGGCTAGCCTTCCTAACGGTTGTCCTTCAGCGTCTACCACAACCCATTCTTTATTAGCGGTAGCTTTGTTAGCTGAAACGGTTTTGTAACTTAATGTATTCACACTTTTTTTGTTTACGATTAAACATAATTTTCCCCAAAAGGGTGTGCAAAGGTAAAGATTTTTTTTGAAACTGGAAATCTTTTGCGAAAGATTATGCTAAGGATTTGAATCTGACTATTTTATTGAAAAACGGATTCAACATACTAATGTTCACATCAGGTCGGCAATGTTCTAATTCCTTAGTGATTTGCTGCTTTTAAAACTTGCGATCAGGTAATACGCGACAAATACCATGGAAAATTTAATGACGGACGGAACCGCTTTCTCCAGATTAAACAGGACTGAACCTATGGCCACCAGCACCGCTATGCCCAGAAATGAAATTCCCAGTTTTTGTGGCAGGGTGAACTTCGGGTCATCCAGATAGTAGGCCATTCCCCATGCCGCGCCGAAGGCAGCACCATAATAAAGATCCAGTTCCCAGCCCTGGCTTCCGAGGAGGAAATAATTCAGCAAAAAACTGATAGAAGTTCCGGCAAAGAAATAAATGAGGGCGCGCTGCATAAAGACATATTTCTGCAAAAATAATTATTTAAAAATTGATTCAACCTGTATTTATATTGAAATAAGAATTGTGAGGAAGTTCTTCCCGGTCTTTCCTAACACGAAAGTGTTTTCTTTTCCCAAAATTCCAAAATTACCTATCTTTGGGCACTATCGAAAATTCATTTATGGAAACCCAAAAATATTCTCCAAAAAACAAAATCAGAATCGTTACCGCCGCTGCTTTATTCGACGGGCACGATGCTGCAATCAACATCATGCGTCGCGTTATACAGGGCACCGGCGTTGAAGTCATTCACCTCGGTCACGACAAATCTGCAGAGGAAGTGGTGAACTGCGCGGTGCAGGAAGATGCAAATGCCATTGCGCTTACTTCCTATCAGGGTGGCCACAACGAATATTTCAAATATATATACGACCTTTTAAAAGAGAAAAACGCCTCACACATCAAGATTTTTGGCGGCGGCGGCGGCGTAATCCTGCCGGAAGAGATCAGAGATCTGATGGATTACGGAGTTACGAGAATCTATTCACCTGATGACGGACGTGAACTCGGCCTGCAGGGCATGATTGATGATTTGGTGCAGAAGAGTGATTCCCCAACTGGAGAGAAGATTAATGTTGCAGACTTGGATAAGATTAAGTTTGAAGATTCCAAATCGGTTGCAGAAGTTATTTCAGCAGTTGAAAATTTTTCGGAAACCAAAGCTGATTTAGTAAAAGAGATTGATGAAAGAGCAAAAGATTCCACCATTCCGATTATCGGGATCACCGGAACCGGGGGTGCAGGAAAATCTTCTTTGACTGACGAACTGGTGAGAAGATTCTTACGGTCAAACCCTGAGAAAAAAATCGCCATCATATCCATAGACCCATCGAAGAAGAAAACAGGCGGCGCGCTTTTGGGCGACAGGATCCGGATGAACTCCCTCAACGACCCCCGCGTGTACATGCGCTCCATGGCCACACGGGAAAACAACGTTTCGGTATCTCCGCATATTCATTCTGCATTAAATATTTTAAAAATAGCCAAACCAGATGTAATCGTGCTTGAAACGTCGGGGATTGGACAGTCAGGCTCAGAAATTACCGATATCGCTGATGTTTCCATGTATGTGATGACGCCGGAATATGGGGCTTCCACGCAGCTGGAGAAAATTGACATGCTGGACTATGCGGATCTGGTCGCTTTGAATAAATCTGATAAAAGAGGGGCGCTGGACGCACTTCAGGCCGTTAAAAAGCAGTTCCAGAGAAATCATATGCTTTTCGAGAAGAGCTTGGACGAAATGCCAGTGTATTCCACAAAAGCAAGCCAGTTTAACGACTGGGGAACTACGGAATTATTTAATGAACTGATTAAAAAAGTCAACGCCAAATTTGAAGGCCTTAATCTGAGTGAGTACGTAGAGCAGAATGTCTCCGAAGAAACTACCATTATCCCCCCCAAAAGGGTGCGCTACCTGTCTGAAATTGTTGAAAACAACAGGAATTACGATAAAGAGGTTGAAAATCAGGCCCTCATAGCAAAGAAAATGTATCTTATTGACGGTGCAAAAGTTCTTATTGCCGACGATAAGCATACGCACGAAAAACTGGAAAAGGTATTTCTGAAAACAAAAAAAGACCTGACGGAAGAAAACGCTGCGTTTCTTCACGGGTGGCATCATTTCAAAGAGGAGATGAAGGCGGAAACGTACTCCTACTTTGTCCGCGGTAAGGAAATTAAAGTGGAGACCACCTCCGAAACCCTTTCGCATTTAAAAATTCCAAAGATTGCCTTGCCGAAATTCCAGGACTGGGGAGACCTCATCCGCTGGAAAGGCCAGGAAAATGTGCCCGGCGCATTTCCATTTACCGCGGGTATTTATCCTTTCAAAAGAACCGGCGAAGACCCTACAAGGATGTTTGCGGGCGAAGGCGGACCGGAAAGGACCAACCGCCGCTTCCATTATGTTTCGGCAGATATGGATGCGAAAAGGCTTTCCACTGCATTTGACTCGGTAACCCTTTACGGCCAGGATCCTGCTTTTCCACCCGATATCTTCGGGAAAATCGGGAACGCGGGAGTTTCCATCGCGACTTTGGATGATGCCAAGAAACTCTATTCCGGTTTCGATCTGGTAAACGCGATGACCTCCGTTTCAATGACCATCAACGGTCCGGCTCCAATGCTGCTTGCCTTCTTTATGAATGCTGCCATTGACCAGAACTGTGAGAAATACATTGAGGAAAATAGCCTATGGGATAAAGTTGAATCCGCTTTAAAGCAAAAATTCGATGATAAAGGACTCACACGCCCAACCTATAGCGGTGAACTGCCTCCGTCGAATAATGGTTTAGGTTTAAAATTGCTTGGTTTGACGGGTGATGAAATTCTTGATGCTGATGTTTACGCAAGAATCAAGGCCGAAACCATAGTTACCGTTCGTGGTACGGTTCAGGCAGATATTTTAAAGGAAGACCAGGCACAGAATACCTGCATCTTCTCTACCGAATTTGCATTGAGGCTGATGGGCGACGTCCAGCAGTATTTCATTGACGAGAAAGTCAGGAATTTCTATTCTGTATCCATTTCCGGTTATCACATCGCGGAAGCCGGCGCCAATCCGGTGTCGCAGCTGGCCTTCACACTCGCCAACGGTTTTACGTACGTGGAATACTATCTGAGCCGTGGAATGGACATCAATGAATTTGCACCGAATCTGTCCTTCTTCTTCTCCAACGGTATTGACCCCGAATATGCGGTAATCGGTCGCGTGGCCAGAAGGATATGGGCAAAGGCGATGCGCGAAAAATACCACGCAAACGAAAGAAGCCAGATGCTGAAATACCACATCCAGACGTCCGGTCGTTCACTTCATGCACAGGAAATCGATTTTAACGACATCCGGACCACGCTTCAGGCTTTGTATGCGATTTATGACAACTGTAACTCGCTTCACACCAATGCGTACGATGAAGCGATCACTACGCCGACTGAAGAATCGGTTCGGAGAGCGATGGCGATTCAGTTGATCATCAACAAAGAACTCGGTCTTGCGAAAAATGAGAATCCGCTTCAGGGTTCATTTATCATCGAAGAACTTACGGACCTTGTAGAAGAAGCGGTCTATGCGGAATTCGACAGGATTACCGAAAGAGGCGGCGTATTGGGTGCGATGGAAACCATGTACCAGCGTTCCAAAATTCAGGAAGAATCGATGTACTATGAATGGCTGAAACACACCGGTGAGTATCCGATTATCGGCGTGAACACATTCCTTGGAAAAGATGGCTCCCCAACGGTTTTACCGGGGGAAGTGATCCGTTCTACAGAAGAGGAAAAGCAGCTGCAGATCAAAAACCTGGAGAACTCCCAGAAAGCCAATGCAGCCAACACCGAAAATGCGCTGAAACAGCTGCAGCATGGTGCCATCAACCAAGCCAACCTTTTTGCCATAATGATGGACGCGGTAAAATACTCTTCGCTGGGGCAGATTACGAATGCATTATTTGAAGTGGGCGGGATGTATAGGAGGAATATGTAATTTATAAACGATTGATCTTAAATATAAAACCATTTCATAAGTGAATTCTGAAACGGTTTTTTTATAAGTCGTAAATGATATATCTTTAAAAAAACAACAGCAATGAAAAAAACAGCACTCCTTTTTAGCTTATTTTCCTTCTCCATTCTTTTTTCCCAGGCGAGGACTGAAGATTTCCAGATAAGTTTGCCGGAAAAAAAAGTGGTAAAAAGTCTGTATAAGACCATAAAAGTGGTAGATGCAAGGGTGGATACTACCAATCTTGGAATTGTGCAGAAAGGTGCTTTCAATACAAAGGCGAGGGTTGTTCCTACAGTACCGATCAACACTCAGCTTCAGAATGTGCTCAATTCTTTAAATGCTTCCGGATCCGGCGACGGTGAAATGCTCATCTATCTGAAACAGCTTTCTTTTGCAGAGGTTACGGGCGCGATGAGCGAAAAAGGTTACTGCTATTTCCAGGCTTTTCTTTTCTCAAAAAACGGTGATGGTAATTACCAGCCTCTCAACAAAATAGATTCAGTCATTGTACATTCCTCAATGGACGTTACCAAAGCCACGATGCGGAAAGGAAGTGAAATGATTGCAGACTTTATCTCCAAAAACATCGGCAGACAGAATACTGCTCCCGAAGCTTACACCTATAGCGAGGTTTTAAACTATGACCTCATCGAAAAAAACAAATATCCACTGTACTCAGCGCCTCAATTAACGGATGGTCTATATGGGGATTTCAGGAAGTTCAGAAGCCAAACGCCTTTGGAAATACCTGTTTCGACTGTTAAAGCCGCTGCAGATCCTTCCAAATTATTCAAGATATACTCCAATGTTAGCGGCAAGGAAAAGGAACTTAAAAAATCAGATTATTATGCATTGGTGTATCAAGGTGCACCATATCTCTATTCCGAACTTGATTATGCGTTTGTGAAGGCAACAAAAAGAGCCGACGGCGACTATTATCTTACCGCGAAAGCCCAGACTACCGCAAAAACCAGTGACGTAATGCTTGCAAGTGCATTTTTTGGAATTATCGGTGGCCTCATTGCTTCCGCTTCCGACGCCAACGCTGTTTTCGAAATGAAACTCGACTATATTAACGGCGGCTTAGTTCCCGTAAAAGAAATTAAAAAGTAATTTCTAAAGGGGCTATCCAACAAGAGTCTTTCTCAGTTCCTCCAGAAATCCCCCAAACCGTGCCGGCGCGCTGCGGTTTTCAACCTTGACACGGTTTTTGACCTAATAAAGTAAATCTTCAGAATTTTCTGGAGATTTTTTTATCTTTAAAGTAATTTCTGGCAAATGAATAATTTTAAGATTAATAAACCTTGCAACGAATCCTGGGATGAAATGTCGCCAGAGACAGATGGGAAATTTTGTTCCCGGTGTTCACGTAAAGTATGGGATTTCACGGGCAGCTCTCCCACTGAGATTCTAAAAACTGTAAATGAATATCAGGGATTGAAAATATGTGGGCTAATCTTAAAAACCCGTGTAAATATTGCTGCTGGGTTGCTCGTAGTGGTGTCCTTTACAGCTGCTTCCTGCGCTCCTGTGCAAAATCCAAAGAACAGCGCGCTGTTAATAGTTAATAATGATATCTTAAAAATAAAAGGAAAAGTAACAGCTTCTGATCATCACCTTTTACGAAATGCTGAAGTAAAAATCGTAACCAGAAACAAGCTTTATAGAGGCCGGCTGGATGATGAACTAAATTTTGAAATCGAGGTGCCGGAATCTGAAATTAAAGAGCACAACATCATTAAAATTGACTACCAACTTACCTCTACAACCGGAACAGGTGATGTATTTAAAGACTACTCGCTGCATATTTTAAGCAAAAAAGATTTGTTCGCCAATAAATCACTTGTCGCCCACGAGGGACTGACAGAAATTGGCGAAGTAGTTATTGTAACTCCCGAACCAACTGACTATTACTATTTTGATGGCAAATCCATATCTAAAAACAAGTTCAATCAAATAAAACAGGAAAACCCTCATTATGAAAGCCTGTTTTTGGAAGATGAAATTTTTAAAAATTTAATTACAAAATATTATTCCGGAACTGTTTACCTGTTGTATTCAAATTAAAGGAAATTACCAGCTTTATATGTTTAAAAAAATAAATGTGAGAATCCTATCTTTTCTTAATTATTCCATAGTATTGCTGATCCTTGCGTCGTGTAAATCCGAGCCGGAACAAATTACCGATGATTCTGCGGCACGTAATAACATCATTGACAGCACCATCACTGCTTTTCAGAAAAAACTCGTGAGTCAGCAAACCGATTCGGTGTTTACCCTCTATGATTTTAACGGCAGCATCTCTGTGGAGCAAAATGGGGAGAAAATCTACGAAAAATTTCAGGGATTTGAAGATTTCAAAACTAAAAAAGAGCTGGACAGCAGCTCGGTCTTTGCCATCGGGTCCGTGAGCAAACAGTTTACCGCGGCACTGATTTTACTTCTGGAAGAACAGGGTAAGCTTAAAACCGCGGACAGAGTTTCCCGATTTCTACCTGAATTCCAAACTAAACCTTTCGAAGACATCACCATCCATCAGGTGTTAAGTCACACTTCCGGCATCAGCGATCTGGGAAACGGACTTCAGTCCAAACCGGGCGCGGAATTTAATTACTCCAACAAAGGATATCGGTTGCTGGGCGAAATCATCGAAAAAGCCTCCGCTAAATCCTATGACGAAAACGCAAATGAATTGTTTACCCGATTAGGGCTGGTGAAAACCTTCACTCCAGGTTCTTTTGAAGGAAAGCACCTCGCAGGAGCTTACACCGGAACTGCAAACAATTTTCAGATGATTGATAACATGCCGGAAAGACTGTCCAATCCTTCTATCTCGGTAGCGGCCGGTGGAATTTTGTCCACGGTTTCGGATCTGCACCGCTGGAACAGTGCACTGTACAGCGGAAAGGTGTTAAAACCGGAATCCCTTAAAAAACTGATGACCCGAACCACCGGCATGAAGCATCCGATTCTTGGGAAAGTGGGCTACGGCTATGGCATTATGATGAGTGAAAAGGCCCCGGTTTCCTATTTCCATTCCGGTTATGTAAAAGGGTCGCCTTCATTGATCATTTATTATCCGGATACCAAAACATCGGTGGTTATACTATCCAATATCGCCGATGAAGCCAAAGGAAAAAATGCCTTCTTCGTGCCGCATAAGGAAGTAAAGAAATCAAACGACCTCATCCAGCAAACAGCCGCGGAGTTGCGCAGGGAAATGGGTGTGACGGATTCAGAAAAATAAGAATCGGTCTGAGTTTTAAAATTTCTCCCGCCGATTGAACAGATAGCGAAGATTTTAGTTCACATTTAGCCAGCCAACGTCTTTCTCAGTTCATCCAGATAGCCTTTATACCGTTCCGGAGTGGTGCGGTTTTCAAAGCCCGGAATAAAAGGTTGCTCTTTTACAAGCTGTTCCGTTGACTTTCCTTCACGGATCGCTTTCATAACAAATTCATTCGATGCTTCCAGAAAATTGGCCATTTCTTTTAAATTCGCTTTTGTCCCCGTGGTGAATTCCGGCTTGTTGGCATGCCCGAAAATAAAGACGGTATCATTATCAAACGTAGCCTGCGCTTTTTCCAGCACCCTGATCCAGTTCCGGGAATCAGAACCGTCGGCAGTACGGTACACCGGAATCATGTTGATGAACATTAGGTCACCCATATGAACCACATTGTCTTTCTCGAAATGATACATAACGTCGCCGTAGGTGTGCCCGTTTCCGAAATGATGGCCTGTCACTTTCTCATTTCCCAAATCAATTTTATATTCCTTATCGAACAGAAAAGTGGCATAACGCTGTTCACTGACTTTGTTGCTCTTTTCCGCCGCCAGATGCTGTAACTCAGGAACCCGGCGGTGGGCAACGATTTTGGTATTGGAATCTTTAAAAGCGATGTTTCCGGAAGTGTGGTCGCCATGGTGATGGGTATTGCATAGAAAAGCTAGAGGTTTGCCTTTAGTGGAAACCGCGTCCAGAACCGGTTGAATCGCATCCGGAAACTGAGAATCGATGATGACAAAACCGTCTTTAGTCTCAAAAACCCCGACGGTACCGCCCCGGTTGGTAAACCGGCTAACATTTCCGCGCACCTTGCTTAGGTTACCGGCACTTGGAATCAGAGGTTCAAAAACGGTACGGCCCATTAAGCCAGCGGTGGAGCAACTCAGTAAGCCGGGCATAAAAGCCAACCCTAAACCGGCTGAAAAAGTGGTGGTTAGAAATTCTTTGCGGTTCATCTGGTAAATTTTACTTAAAACTAAGAAAAAATTCTAAGATGAAGGTTCAAGATATGTAAGAAAGGGTTGTATTTTTTCTATACGCTTCAGGTATTCCTGCTGTGAAACCAATGCAAAGAAACTGACGGTCATGATGCAAATGTAAACAGCCACAGCCAGCAGGTCCGCATTGAACTCAAAAGTGGTGAAGAGGTTTGCAAATCGGGTGGCCCCGGGTCTGTATTCAGAAATTACCTGATAAAATGAGTACGCAAATACAAAATTTATGAAATTAAAAGATTGGTAGAGGGTCAAAACATACTCATCATATTTTTTCGGAAGCATAAACGTTTTCCATCTTCTGAACAGATTGAGAACGGGCCAAAGCACGATACCCACTACCGCAACAAGAAAGAACCAGGTGAAAAACTGAAGAGATATCATTTGGGAGACAAGAGCGAGAACTGCAACAGTAACTAAGGCATATTTAAAACTTTTCCTGAGAGAAGACCAGATCAGCATCCTTTCGAATTTACGCGTCATGTTGTTTTTATCGAACAGATCCCAACCACCATCCCAATACGGTTTCAGTTCCCCCTGCCAGCTTTTCTTCACTTTTTCAAACGCTTCTTCAAAGTTCAGGTTCTCATCTCTCTCCAAATCCGAAATCTGGGAAACAAAATGATCCTGCACTTCCATTAATATATCAATCGGAAGTTTCTTGTCTAAAAGATAAGTGCGGATTTGGGTGAGTTGGGAATCGTTCATTTTTTAGTAGTTAAAATAATGAAGGAAGGACTTGGTCTTTTGTAAACGTTTGATGAAGCTAAACATAGAAATTAATCCGAGAAAATACATCAGCAAACCGCAAAAACACAGAACCATTGTCGCCAGGTCAATCCTGGTAAAATTTCCATGATAAAGATCATAAAATCTGGAGTGATTATGAAGGCCGAGCACTGTACTCTGTAGAAGCATATATGAAGGACCAAGCATAATAATAGATTTCTGATGGGTATTCAGGGTAATTTTCTTAAACTTCCGAATCAACTGGAAATCCCTGAAATTTTGCAGAAAATAAATTAGAGGAACAAGGACTAACGCAACCAAAAACCAAACAGTAAGGTTGGCGAATTGACTCTCTGATAAATACTGAGTGGTTATAAACATCAGCAGTAACACCACAAAAACAAGCATAACAGCCTTTAAAAGGACCGATATCTCCTGTTTAGCGGCTATGGTTCTGTTGAAGTTTGTTATTAACCTACCGTTGTCAAGTTTCATCATTTTCAAATCGGATTTCCATGAAAGCTGGGTATTAAGAAAAGCTTTCTCAAAACTTATATCCTCCTTTTCCATCTGCTCGGAAATATGGGTGCAGAAATGGTCGTGAATTTCCATTATAACATCCACAGACATTTTTTTACTTAGGAGAAATTCTATGATTTCAATTTTTTGCTGTGCTGTAATCATCGGTTAAAAATGGCATTTAAATTAAAAAGATAGGATTTCATCTCCTCCTCCTGAGTCACCTGCTGTTTCTTTCCCTTTTCGGTAAGCAGGTAATATTTACGGTCCCGGCCGTTTACATGCTGGATTTCGGAATAAATGATCCCATCATTTTCCAGTTTATGAAGCAGCGGATAAAGCGCTCCTTCGGTCATTTCAAGTTCGCCTTGAGTCAGTTCCTTTGCACGCTGGGTAAGCTGATACCCGTACATTTTCACTTCTGTGGTGAGCAGTTTCAGGATAATGTTCTGAAGGGTTCCTTTATAGAGTGCGTTTTTTTTCATACTTAACTTAATTATGCATAGCAAATATATACATAATTTTCTTATACATTTGTAGCGGTACGATTTTATGTTCCTGAAAAAGTGGTAATTTATTTTTGGACTATGATTTTCTCACTAAACAGATACTGATTTCCATCTGTTACCGTCATGAGATAAGTTCCGGATGCAATACCCGACAAATTTACAGTCAAAGTGTTTTTCTCACCAGAGGTATATCCCACAGGGAACAGCCGTCCGGCCGCATCGGTAAGCTGAACTTTGGTGTTTTTAGAGAAATTCTGTTTTCCTTTGATGTAAATCACTTCATTTGAAGGCACGGGATATACAGAGAACGCTTTTTGTACTGCTGCGATTTCAGAAGTGCCTAAGGTGGTCTTGTTAATGGTCCATGTAATTGTACTTAAATGCAAACTGGAGTGATTGTCTGTCCTCACAAGCGCGGTATCGTCTGTAACTGTAAAAACCAGCGTGTTGTTTCCATTGTTCAGTTGGGTGGGGTTTAAGATTAAATTTTCTCCTGTGGTTGGTAAAACGGAACCATTTAACACCCATTTATTTGCTAAAGAATTTGGGTTTGGTAACACCCTCGTCACGTTAAAAACAATTGCAGCATCCCCGTTTACCGGACTACCGTTGGAAGGCGTGTAAGAATCTACCATAGAGACCAAAGAATGTATCTTTTCAATCAATCCTTCTTTGCATACAGAGCAAAACTGTTGGTTTAGGTACCTCATTTCGCAGTTTTGGTGCGGCCGGTACCAATTGGAAATCCCTGCCTCTGAATATGGATAAATTCCTATGCCTGTAAGATTGTTTACCAGCCAGTTTTTCCACTTTATGGTCGCTGGATTGGAGTTTTGAGTTTTATTTGGAGATTCTCCCGTTGGTGCATACCAATATTCATCGGCCAGGTTTCCAAAGCTGTGTCCCAATTCATGCACTACAATTTCATTTGCAGAAGCATGCGTAGAAGAAAAAGCGTAGGTACCGCCGGCTCCCCCATATTCAGGAGAATTTACCAAAACCAACGCAATATCATAATCAGGAACATTGGCTGCCAGTACCGCTGTAATGGCGCCACTGTTTGTGGAATAAAGTAACCGGTGAACATTGGAAGTGTCGAACTTGCTTCCAAAATAATTATTAGGATTCGAAACAGGAATTACCGGTTCCACTACATCTGTCGCAGTACCTGGATGTTTTGCCCCGCTTTCCGCAGATACCACGTTAACCGCGTATGCATTAAAGTAGTTTCTGTACTGGGAGAAAGGGCTTTTACTAAAAAGATAATTTACAGAGCTGGCTGCTGATGTTTGGAAGCTTGCAAGTTGTCCGCTGGTATATCCATCTGCTAAAACTGCAATATTAATTCGGTTGTTATTGGCTCCGTTCTGTTCCAAAGTTGTTGTAGGGAAAACCTGTCCGAAGCTGAACTGCGCAAAAAATAATATAAGTAGCGTTGTTTTCATGGCATTTTTTTTATAGTTAAAGTGTATGGTTTAATAGTATCGTATTCGCCTTGGACTTGTGAATTTGGACTTGAATTATTTTGATACTTGCCGTGTATGGGAATCTGACATGAAAATCAGCTTTGTCCAAAATGATGTCATGTCGTTTCATTTCTCCGTCATAACTTTCCACATTCTGTTTCAACGGATTATCGACTTTAATTTTTTGAATTTCTTTCCCGGAATTATCCAGGAGACTAACGATAAGATCCCCGGAATTGATAGTTGTACCATCAAATTCCGCAAAACCTTTCAATTTTCCATCCGAGGTCATACGTTTCTCAAACCTAACAATTTCATCACCCACTGAATTTTTTTGTATGGTAAAAAACAGGTAATCGATCTGATCACGTGATTTTTCTGCAGAATCTGAGCGTATAACGTTGTTTACACTTTGGTCTATGGCTCCTGAGCTACCACAAAAAGTGCAGAACAATAATGTTGCTAAAAAAAGAAGTGTTCTCATGGTTTTTTATTTAAAATTAAACAAAATATCAAATCAGACAGTAGATTTGTGGCCCTGAAGGGTTCCTTTGTATAATGCGTTCTTTTTCATATGCATCGCAAAGTTATACATAATTTTTCTATGCATCAAAATTATTCACCTGTTCCGGGCGGTGGCCTGTTTATTGACCTTATCAAGTATTATTTTCCGCATAACTGCGTTTAATAAATATCTTTGCAACTTCAAATATCATCATGAACATACATCAGGAAGAAACGGTCATCCAGGACTTAAAAGACTGGAAACAACTTATAAAACCCTATGCCACCCCGGAAAATGGTCTGGCGTGGAAGCAGATCTTCAACACGATTCTGCCCTTCGTCGGATTGTTTATTCTCGCAGTGATCGTTTATGAATATACTTTATGGGGAAGTTTGGCCATCTCTTTCGTGGCCGGGCTTTTTTTAACGCGCGTTTTTATTATCCAGCACGACTGCGGCCATCAGGCTTTCTTCCCGGACAGAAAAAAGAACGACAGAACCGGATTTATCACGAGTTTCCTTACCTGCATTCCTTACACGTACTGGGCACGTTCGCACAACCACCACCACGCCCATCAGGGTCAGCTGGATACCAGAACGATTGGTGACGTAACCCTTTTAACCGTTAGGGAATACGAACAGCTGTCAAAATTTGAAAAACTTAAATACCGTGTTTACCGCTCAGTGCCGGTGATGTTTATCATTGGGCCGGTTTACTATATTTTCATACACAACAGGATTCCATTTATCACCCTGAAGGGTTGGGATAAAGAAAGGAAGGCTTTGCTGAAAACCAACATTTATCTGTTGATATTCTTTACAGTTGTAGGAATTTTGCTGAGTTTGCCCAACTTTGATCTTATAGCCGGATTCAAGAAACTTGCCTTCATTTATGTTCCTATTTTAATCACGTTTGTGTTCACTGCGATATGGTTCTTTTACATGCAGCACCAGCACAATCCCAACTACAAGGCCTGGAAAAAAGACTGGGAATATCTTCTGGCGGCGATAAAAGGAAGTTCCTATTACCGTTTGCCTGCCATCTTTAACTTTTTCACGGGAAATATCGGTTATCATCACCTTCACCACTTAGCACCAAAAATTCCCTTTTACAAACTCCAGAAATGCAGCCGCGAAAATCCAATATTCCAGAAGCATGTAGCCGAAATCACCTTGCTGGGCAGCTTAAAATATGCGTTTTACACCCTTTGGGACGAGGAAAACAACCAAATGATCAGGTTTTCACAACTTAAAAAGTTAAGAGTCCCTGTTTAAACTGCCGGAAACATTCCTGAATTTGTACCTTTACTGCAATGGCTGAAAGAATTATTATGGGCATCGATCCCGGAACCACAATCATGGGTTTCGGCCTAATTGCTGTTAAAAAAGGAGAAATGAAAATGATTTCCATCCACGAGCTGATTTTGAAAAAGTATCCGAACCACGAAACCAAGCTGAAATATATCTTTGAAAAGACACTTGCTTTAATTGACGAGTTTCATCCGGATGAAGTGGCCCTGGAGGCTCCTTTCTTTGGCAAGAACGTGCAGAGTATGCTGAAACTTGGTCGCGCACAGGGTGTTGCCATGGCTGCCAGCCTGCACCGTAACATACCCATAACAGAATATTCCCCAAAGAAAATAAAGATGGCCATCACCGGAAACGGAAATGCCAGCAAGGAGCAGGTCGCCGGCATGCTGCAAAGCCTTCTTAATTTAAAGGAATTCCCCACGAAATATCTGGACGCGTCCGACGGCCTTGCAGTGGCAGTCTGTCATCATTTCAATTCGGGTAATTTGGTTGCCGATAAAAGTTATACTGGCTGGGACAGTTTCCTGAAACAGAATCCGGACCGTATTAAGTAATATACCTTTCTCATTTTCAGCACCCTGATTTGTAAAATATATTTTACAAGTAATACACAAATGATTTACTGGGTTAAACCTAATACTATTTGTAACATTGTCACGTTTTTAAATACCAATTGAAAATGAAGACACAAAATTCAAATACAAACCCGGTTAATCATAAAATGAACTGGTTTCAACAGTTTCTGCTCATCTGTTCGGGAGGCAATATCCATATTTTCAGAAAGACCCCGAGTGAATGGAACAAGTTTTCGGGAATTGGCGGTATAGTGCTTTTTACCGCAGTCTTTGCAGCACTGTCTGCAGGATATGCTATGTTTACAGTCTTTGATGATGTTTGGGTTTCCACAGGATTTGCCTTATTGTGGGGTTTAATGATTTTTAATCTGGACCGCTACATCGTTTCCTCCATAAAAAAAACAGGAACCTGGTGGAACCAGTTGCTCATGGCGGTCCCAAGACTTATCCTGGCTACATTTTTAGGCATAATCATCTCCAAGCCTCTTGAACTTAAAATCTTTGAAAAGGAAGTTAACAAACAGCTTAACACCATTATCCAGCGCAACAAAACCCAGCTTCAAGCCGAAATGAACGGCAGAATCCTGCAGCAGTCCGGCCCCTTTGAAACCGAGAAAAAACAGATCCAAAGCAAGATTGCTGATTATCAGAAATCATATGATTCAGCAGCGGTGGAACTGGAAAAGGAAATCCTCGGAAAGCAGTCCGGCTTAACTAGCGGTAAGATCGGGTTTGGCAGCAACGCCAAAAGGAAATCCGAACTGAAGGAACAGCGACGCCAGGACCTAGAAAATTATCAGAAAACCGTTTCTCCGCGTCTGGATTATCTGGATAAGGAAATCTCTAAAGTCTATACCAACATTGAAACCGAAAGGAACAAGACCGAAACCTTTGAGGACCGCTTCAATGGTTTTGCCGCACGGTTGCAGGCCCTGGACGAACTGGGAAAAAACAGTCCGGTAATTGGAATTGCGGCTATGTTCATCATGGGACTCTTTATCTGTTTGGAGATATCGCCTGTATTGGTTAAACTGATTTCTTCTGTTGGACCTTATGATTATCTTCTGGACAAAACAGAAAATGATTTCCGTCTTTACTCAAAGGAAAAGATAGAAAAGGGTAATGCCGCAACAGACTGGCGTATCGATCAGTTCAGGGACAATCTTAACAAATAACCACCAAACTTTTCTTAAAATCTTCACGTCAAGGTGATGGTATAGCATATGGTGCAAATAAATGCAACCTGACTCAATTTAGGTACAAGCGTCCTATTTTAGCTTTTCCAGTTCACTTTTTAAAGTCAGGATGAAGAATAGATGCTTTCCCAAATTGCGTGATAACGCGGTGAGATAGATAAATTTCAACCTGGTGCACGCCAATGCATTAATTTTTTTCAGATATAAGTATGTTTGTAAAAAAAATATTTTCTAACTTAGTTATACCAAAAAACTAACGATATGAGAACATTAATTTTAACATGCACGCTGCTGATGTTCAGCACCGCTGTTCTAACACTGAAAGCTCAGGCTGCCAGTCCATTTCTTGGGCAAATCGCATTTGTACCTTATGCTCAGGTTCCCACCGGCTGGGCAAGCTGCAGCGGTCAATTACTACCAATTGCTCAAAACACTGCTCTTTTTTCCCTAATCGGGACCATGTATGGAGGAAACGGACAAACCACGTTTGCATTACCGGATATGAGAGGCCGGGTACTGATCTCCGAAGGACAAGGGCCTGGACTGAGCCCGTACGTGGTAGGAGAGATTGGAGGTTCGGAAAGTGTGACACTTACTACTCCGCAGATGCCCGCCCACACCCATACTGTTAACGCAGTAAGTTCGGAAGGAAATCAGAATTCACCAACAGGAAATCTGCCGGCAGATACAAAAACCCTGGACAAGGAATATTCTGACGCCACAGCCAACACAACAATGAAAGCCACAGCGATTTCGCCCGCTGGTGGGAACCTGCCGCACGAAAACAGACCCCCTTTCATTACGCTAAGATGCATTATCGCATTACAGGGTGTTTATCCATCTTTTTAACCGCATGTGATGAAAACTCTACACATAATATTGCTGTTTTTTGGCAGCACAGCCTTTGCCCAGACCATTACCTTTGCCGGGTGCTATAATCTGTTTGATAATCAAATGTTTACATTTAATAAAACCGGGGTGGACGGTCAGGGTAAAAATATTTATATCACAACCCCGGTTGATGGACAACCCTGCAGCGGCCTTGGTTCCTGTGAATTTAAGATACAGTGGAATAATGCGCTGACACGATGGGAATTCATCGCAGATGAAGGAAACGGTACCTTCGCAAGTCCGTATCTTATTTACTATAATTCAACAGGAAATAGCAGCGCTTTAAACCCACCCGGCAACACTTTCGGAACATGGACAGAAAATATAGCCACGACAACGGGGTTATGCGGGGGAGTCCTAACCGCAGCCAATTCCACAATGACGGGCGACGTGCATAATTCTCCGCTTTCGACTTCTGAAACAGTACAGAGAGGAGTATATATTTTTCCTAATCCTGTTACCTCTATCATTAACATTTCAGGGATTGAGAATGGCAAACGCATCCAGATCTATAATAGCGCCGGACAGCTTGTTGTTTCTGAACTTTTCAACGAAAAAGTCAATGTTTCACAACTCGCAGCTGGTCTTTACTTCCTAAGAATCACCAGCAGGGATTTGCATAACTATGAGTTCAGGTTTATCAAAAAATAAAAGAATTTCACCTCTGAATTGAGGCTGTTTCAAGTAACTGGCCGGTCATTTTTTTAGAGGAATTGGGTAACTTCTTTGACGATATTAAAGCCGATGATTTTGCGGAACGAAAATTAAAAAAAGCCTTTCAGAAATTCTGAAAGGCTTTTAACATGCTTTGCCGCGAACTATTCCCTTTCGGAAATCGTAATATTTATACTTTGTGTAAGCGTTTTGCTGGATACATAACGGCTGTTACACAGGTTGGCACCCACACTGTAATTTCCTTTCTCAATCACTATAAAATTCCTGAAATTTTTCCGGATGGGTAGGCTGTAGGATTGATCTCCCGAAAATCTTAAAATGATATTGCAGTCGGTATTATTATTTACCAGAAGGGAAATCCTGTTATCTACCGGGTTTTCGTTCAACAGAAGATCCACTGATTCGGCCGTCGTTTCCTGCTTGTTTATGGAATCGAGCACCATAAGTTCGGCAAATTCAGTGGCTTCCATTGCTTCAGCAGTCTTCAGAGTATGTTTTTCCTGCACAGCACAGGAAAGGGCTAAAGTACAGATAACCGCAGAAAGGAATACGCGTTTCATAATTAAAGGGAATAATTCGGTGCCTCCTGCGTGATGATGACATCGTGCGGATGTGACTCTTTCAAACCGCTGCCGGTAATCATGACCATTTTTCCGTCCTTCTGCAGGGTATCAATATCTTTGGTACCACAGTAACCCATTCCGGCCCTAATACCTCCGGTCAACTGGAACACCACATCTTCAAGCTTACCTTTGTGTGGAACCCTGCCTTCGATTCCCTCGGGAACGAATTTTTTGGCCTCACTCTGGAAATATCTCTCCTTACCGCCTCTTCTCATTGCGGACAGGCTGCCCATTCCCTGATAGGATTTAAATTTTCTTCCCTGGAAGATGATCTCTTCGCCTGGAGCCTCATCCGTTCCAGCCAAAAGTGAGCCCAGCATCACTGCATTTGCTCCGGAAGCCAGGGCCTTCACAATATCACCGGAAAGTTTGATTCCCCCATCGGCGATAACCGCGACATTTTTACTTTTTGCGTATTCAAAAACATTATAGATGGCGGAGAGCTGTGGAACCCCGACGCCGGCAACCACCCTCGTTGTGCAAATGGAACCGGGACCTACGCCCACTTTCAATACGTTAGCGCCTGCTTTAACCAAATCCTTTGCCCCTTCGGCGGTTACGATGTTTCCTCCCACGATATCCAGCTCAGGAAAGTTTTTTCGGATTTCAGAAATCTTATCAAGCACCCCTTTTGAGTGCCCATGTGCAGAATCCACCGCAATAATGTCAACTCCTGCTTCAACAAGAGCGGCAACACGGTCCAGGGTGTCTTCACCAACTCCGACCCCCGCTCCAACAATCAGTCTTCCGCTCTGGTCTTTGTTGGCATTGGGATATTCAAGTTGGTTGTCAATATCTTTTATGGTGATGAGTCCTACGAGTTTAAAGGACTTATCTACAATCGGCAGTTTCTCAACACGACTCGTGAGGAGGATTTCCTTGGCCTGTTCCAGATTGGTCTCCTTGTCGGAGGTAATCAGATTATCCTTTGTCATCAATTCTTCAACCCTGGCATTGAGATTTTCCTGATACTTGACGTCGCGGTTTGTGATGATGCCAATCAGTTTATTTTCTGCATCGACCACCGGAAGTCCGGAAATTTTAAAATTCGCCATCATTTCCTTGGCTTCGGCTAAGGTATGGTCCTTGGACAAGGTCACAGGGTCGGTAATCATTCCGTTTTCAGAACGTTTTACACGATAAACCTGAGCCGCCTGCTCTTCAATAGGCATGTTTTTGTGAATGAAACCGATTCCGCCCACCCTTGCGAGTGCAATGGCCATATCGGATTCTGTAACCGTATCCATAGCAGCGGAAACAATCGGTACGTTAAGCGTAATTTTATCGGAAAGGCGGGATTTTAGGGATACCTGATTCGGTAATACTTCCGAATAAGCGGGGATCAGAAGAACGTCATCGAAAGTGATGGCCGTTTCTACAATTTTGCTGTGGATAGACATCTATACTTTCTTTGCAAAATTACGGTTTTTTTCTTAAAAAAGGAAATTTTTATCTTTGGTGGAAAAGATCAGTATTCAGTATAAATAAATTTGAATATCGCGCGGTCTTCGTCGGTGATCATCACTTTACGTCTAGCCATCACGCGTTCAGCTACTTCGCATGCTTTATTGATTTGAAACCTGTCGTCACCATCCATTCCGCCCCAACTGAAATTCGGAATAAAATTTGGCGGAAATCCAGCTCTGAAGATGTTTCCGGCCACACCGACAACGGTCCCGGTATTAAACTGCGTGTTAATAGCAGCCTTGGAATGGTCTCCCATAATGAGGCCACAAAACTGCAGACCGGTATCCTCAAAGCTTTTTAGCCGGTAATTCCAGAGTTTCACTGTAGAATAGTTATTTTTGAGGTTGGAGGAATTGGTATCTGCACCCAGATTACACCATTCACCAATCACGGAGTTTCCGATAAAACCGTCATGACCTTTATTGGAATAACCGAAGATGACCACGTTATTGACTTCACCACCGACCTTGGAATGTGGCCCCACGGTGGTTTCACCATAAATTTTTGCTCCAAGGTTGAATTTGGAACCTTCGCAAAGTGCAATAGGTCCACGGAGGTTACACCCTTCCATGACTTCAGCATCCCTGCCGATATAAATCTTCCCCATCTTGCAGTTGATGGTTGAAAATTCAACAGAAGCACCTTCCTCTATGAAAAGATCCCTTTTGTCGCCGAGGAATCCATTGGTGGACGAAAGTTCCTGGGAAACCCGGTCTTTTGTTAAAAGTTCAAAATCAAAATCAATGGCTTTTGCATTGTGCGAGAAAAGGTCCGTTGGCTTTTTAAAGAACATCAGCTCTTCTTCTATATCGGTCATCTTCTCAATCTGACTTAATGAAAAATCCTTCATATTGACCTTCGCTGCCAGCAGTTCGTTTTCATAGACCAAAGCCTCCCCCTGCTTTAGCTCACGGATTTGGTTCAGCACTTTTTCCGATGGAAGAAAATTAGGGACCAGCAAAAGGCTTTCCCTTAATTCCGGCTTGACGAATTTTTGCTGAAGGTAATTCTCTGTGAAATAAGAAACGTCATAAATTCCAAGCAGTTTCTGCCACCTCTCCGAAAAAGTGAGGATACCACAGCGCATTTCGGCGGTGGGCCTCGTAAAGGTTAGCGGAAGGAACTCTTCCCAATATTGGGCGTCAGAGAAAACAAGCTGCATGCTGAATTGGTTTGAAGTTAACAGTGAACTTTTAAAACAGGCCCAAATTTACAATAAAAAAAGTCTTTCAAAAATTTGAAAGACTTTTAATATTCTTAAAACCCGTAAATTATTTCGCGAATTTCTTGTACTTGTTCATGAACTTATCTACCCGTCCTGCAGTATCAACTAATTTGGTTTTACCTGTATAGAAAGGGTGTGAAGTTGAAGAGATTTCCATTTTGATCAGAGGAAATGTTTCTCCTTCATACTCAATAACGTCTTTGGTCTCAGCAGTTGACTTGCTAATAAACATCTCGTCGTTACTCATATCTTTGAAAACAACAAGTCTATAATTTTCAGGGTGGATTCCTTTTTTCATAACTTATTAAATTTAAATTAATTATAAAAAATTAGCGTTGAAATAAGTAATGGATCTTTCTCTGCTGAATTTTAGAGTGCAAAAATACTAATTATATTTTAATTTGCAACACCCTAAGGTCTTTTTTTAGAATATTAAATCCCGGCTTTTTTTGTTAAATTTGGAATCTATATAATTCTGCACAATGAAACTGAAAATATTGCTTGCTGCCCTCTTCTGGATCGGCCTACTGACCATCTCCTGTAACAGGGACGAAATCACCTTTGATCCACCTACAGAGAAATTACGGTTTTCAAAAGATACCGTTTTCTGCGATACTGTATATAACCAGGTCCGTTCTGAATCCTACGCTGTAAAGGTGTACAATGACGAGGACCGTGACATTATGATTCCTCAAATCGAACTGGCACGGGGAGCCTCCTCCCTTTACAGGATCAACGTAGATGGGAAATCGGGACATTCTTTTACAAATGTACCCATTAGGAAAAAAGACAGCCTTTATATTTTTGTTGAAATAGCGCCCACTGCCTCCGGCCCCGAAGCCATTGCGGAAGACCGCATCAACTTTACAACCCCCGTGGGTAAGCAGCACGTCACCCTCTTTTCTGTGGTACAGGATGCAGAATTTTTTGTACAGACTCCTACCAATCCAAATATTCTGACCGGCAATACAACCTGGACGGATGACAAAGCGAAAATAATTTACGGAGACCTTTCCCTTGCAACGGGGGCCATACTGAACATAGAGCAGGGCACCAAAGTATATTTCTTTAAGAACAGCGGAATGAAAGTGGCCGGTGGAGCAACAGTAAATGTTAACGGTGATTTGAACAGCGAAGTAACCATCCGTGGTGACCGGAATGACCCAAAATATGACACAATACCAAAGAACTGGAATTCCATGCTGTTTGAAGCCGGGTCTAACCTGAACCTGAACTACGCCAGAATCTTTGGGGGAATCAGGGGACTCGATTTACGGCAGGCAACAGCCACCATCAAGAATACCATCATTCATACTTTTGATGAATACGGAATCCACGCAGTTAATTCCACCGTGAACGCTGAAAATCTTGTAGTGAACAACTGTCAGAATGCAGCTTTTGGGATTTTTAAGGGTGGAACCTATAACATCATCCACTCTACGCTGGCGAATTACTGGCAGCTTACCGCGACAGGTAGTGCTTTGGCAATGTATGCATCTAATGAATGGACCAACAGCAGCGGCCAGACCGAAACCGGAGCACTGAACCTGAACATCGGTAACTCCATCCTCTATACCCGGGGCCCGAATGCGGTTCAGTTGATACCGCTGACCGGACAGGTGTTCACGTATGGGATACAAAACTCACTGTTGAAGTATGACGCATCTGCCGGCTTTGTTTTTGACGGAAATCCCAACATTATCAGTTCCTATAAAAATATTGATCCCAAATTCAAGGATTATTATACGGAAAAGATGAATTTACGGCTGGCAGCAGATTCTCAGGCCAAGGGAAAAGGAAGTTTAGCCATTGCGGCCACTGTTCCATTGGATATTGTAAAGATTTCACGTATCGTGAGTCCGACACTGGGAGCCTATCAATAATTATCTTTCAGCGCAATAAAATTAAATGGAAATTACCAATCTTCAGAAACAGGTGGACGACTGGATACAGACCGTGGGTGTACGCTACTTCAATGAGCTGACCAATATGGCCATGCTGACCGAGGAAGTGGGTGAGGTTTCGCGCATCATCGCAAGAAGGTATGGAGAACAGAGCGAAAAAGACTCGGACAAACTGAAAGACTTAGGAGAGGAATTAGCCGATGTTTTATTTGTTACCTTATGCCTGGCCAACCAGACCGGAACTGATTTGCAGGAGGCTTTTGATAAAAAAATGAAACTGAAAACAGAACGTGACGCAGGCCGCCATCAAAACAATAAAAAATTAAAACCATAGATAAAGAAATCCATCTTCCCTGTATTTTTATTCCCTTTTCACTATGGTCATACCATCATTTGATCGGAACGGAAAGTTTTATGGATACACCAATCAGGACGGAAAAGTATATTACAGCAAATGATTCTTCCAAAATCCAACATCATCAGCAACCAAACCATTGAAATTAACGGTTCGAAGAGCATCTCGAACCGTTTGCTGATTCTGCATGCCCTTTTTCACAATATCAGGATTGAAAACCTTTCCGACTCGCAGGACACCCTTCTTCTTCAGCAAGCACTGGAAAACCTTTCTGACACCATTGATGTGCATCACGCGGGTACTGCCATGCGCTTTCTGACTTCGTACTTTGCCATCCAGGAGGGCAGAACGACCATCATCACCGGTTCGGCAAGAATGAAACAGCGTCCGATCAAGCCTCTGGTAGATGCCTTAAAGGAGTTGGGTGCGGAAATTCATTATTTAGAAAACGACGGTTTTCCTCCTCTAAAAATTGTTGGTAAAAAACTGGAGAAAAATACTGTTCAAATCGCGGCAAATATTTCAAGCCAGTTCATTACTTCTCTCATGTTAATCGGTGCTAAACTGGAGAATGGTTTGAACATTATCCTGGAAGGGAAAATAACCTCTATCCCGTATCTTGAAATGACGCTGAAGATTTTAAGAAGCATTGGTATTTCCAATGTCTGGGAAGATAATCTGATCAGAATAGCTCCAAATATTCAGACAGAAAAAAACTCGCAAATAATACCCTTTGTTGTTGAAAGCGACTGGAGTTCCGCTTCCTATTACTACTCCCTGGCTGCCATTGGCCGAGGATGCATTAATCTAAAAAGCTTCAAACCGTATTCCCTGCAGGGTGATTCCGTTGTGAAGGAAATCTTTTGGGAATTCTTCGGTGTGAACACCATTTCAGAAGGTGCGGAAGCCAAAATTTCCCTTTTGGCGGAAAACAATTTCAAACTTCCAGAAAAGATTGTCCTGGATTTGAATGATACTCCTGATATCGCCCAGACCATTTGTGTAACAGCCGCAGCCCTGTACATCCCATTTGAGATTACCGGTCTTGAAACACTGAAGATTAAGGAAACCGACCGGCTGCAGGCCCTGAAAAATGAGCTCTTTAAAATTGGATGTATTGCCGGGATTACGGAGGACTCCATTTGTTCGGTAAAATTTTTTGAACCCAATGATGACATTGTCATTGAAACTTATAACGATCACCGTATGGCGATGAGTTTCGCACCGTTCTGTCTTATTAAGGAACTGACAATAGAAAATGAACAGGTTGTGGATAAATCCTATCCTGATTTTTGGTCGGATATAAAAGAATGTCTGACGCAGCAAAACGATTAAGAATGAACAGCAACAGAAAAACAATCATCATTACCGGTACTTCGAGCGGGATCGGCTTCGCCCTGGCAGAGTATTTGGGAAAAAAGGGTCATCAGGTATTCGGATTGAGCAGGAAAACGGTGGAATCCCTTTATTTTAAAACCCTACAGACCGATATCACAGACCATACACAGGTTCAGAAAGCAATTGCTGAAGTTTTAAAGACCGGTAGCAGGATTGATGTTCTGATCAATAACGCCGGTATGGGAATGGTTGGTGCGATAGAGGATTCCACTAAAGAGGACATCTGGAAGGTGTTCAACCTGAACCTGGTGGGTGCGGTGCAACTGATGACCGCCGTTTTACCCACGATGCGTATGCAGAAAGATGGAAAAATTATCAATATTTCAAGCATCGGCAGCGAAATGGGTCTGCCTTTCCGTGGATTTTATTCTGCATCAAAATCAGCGCTGGATAAGGTAACGGAAGCGATAAGGTATGAAGTTGATCCGTGGAATGTGCAGGTCTGCTCGCTTCATTTGGGGGACATTAAAACAAAAATTGCCGAAAACCGGGTGCGGACATCAGTTTCCGAACCCTACCAAAAGACATTCAACAAAGTATATGAACTGATGAATTCGCATGTGAATGAAGGAACTGAACCGGTGGATGTCGCTGAATATATCGACAAACTTATTGCAAAGGATCGCTGGAAGGCACATTACTATTTTGGGAAATTCGGACAGAAAATCGGGGTACCACTCAAATGGCTTTTACCGCAGAATCTCTACGAAAGTCTCATGAAAAAGTACAACAAACTGGACTGAGGGAGATTTGACCTTTCCAGTCTACCAGAAAGCGCAATGAATACTGAAAATATCCGTTCTTTGCTTATCCCCAATCAAGCGTGAGCCGTGCCCTAAAAATATTGTTTCTCCTGTTATGTGTATTCATGAATGCGCAGCAGAAGGAATTTTGGCTCGTGGATGTAAGGACCAATGAGCGGAAAGTGGTGAAAGATTCCCTTTCTGCAGTAAGATTTCTGGATTCCCTTTCTCAAAATAATTATTTCTTCACCGAACTTAAGAATATTAAATCGGAGGCGAACAGAACAGAAATTTATTATGACAAAGGTCTGAACTATAATCAAGCACACGTGAAACTGTCGGATACCGTCGCCACAGACCTCAAAAGCACCAGAGGATTCTACACTAAAAACCTTGATTCAACCAGGAAAGACATCAACAGAAAATACATTGATCTTGGATATTCCTTCAGCCGTGTGAAAACAAGATATCTCGGAATGAAGGGCGGTGTTCCCGAGGTGGAACTTGCAGTAAACAAAAGTCAGCAGCGGAAAATAGACGGTTTCGTACTGAAAGGGTATGATAAAGTTCCTAAAAGATTCATCAAAAACCTTGAAAAAGAATTCAAGTCGAAGAGATATGACGACAAAAATCTGCTGGCGATCAACAGGAGCCTGCAGAACCACCCTTTTGTCACTTTGGAACGTCCACCGCAAACGCTGTTCACCAAAGACTCAACCAATATTTATCTTTTCCTTCAGAAAAAAAAGGTGAACTCATTTGACGGCATGCTTGGTTTCGGGAACGACAAAACTGACAAATTCTCCTTCAACGGCACGGTAAACGTGAATTTCAGGAACATATTTAACGGCTTCGAAAGCATATCCCTGTATTGGCAGCGCAATCCCGACAAAGGCCAGACTTTTGACCTGAAGACCGACATTCCATACCTTTTCCAATCCAATGTAGGAGCCAGCGTCAACATGAATATTTTCCGTCAGGATTCTACTTTTGCGAATGTAAAAATGCTTCCGGCGGTATATTATAATTTTTCCAACCGTCAGAAGATAGGACTTCGAGGCACGTTTGAAACTTCCACTGTATTGGATTCGCTCTACACCCAGGGTACCGACTACAGCCGCAAAGGGATTGGACTTTGGTATGATTACTCGGCACCCACCGAAATCGAACTTTTCCTCCAGCAAACGAGGATCCGTGCGGAGGCCGATATGTTGTCCACAAACTACTCAAGGGAAGACATTGATGCGAGCCAGATGCGTTACTTTATTTCGGCAGAACACAACCTTCATATCAGGGGCAACAACTACCTTAATCTCAAGGGTGAATCAGCCCTTCTCAGTTCAAAAAACGAACTTACGACCAATGAGCTGCTCCGTTTCGGCGGCTGGAATTCACTCCGCGGGTTCAACGAGGATGCTCTGTTTGCGGATTTCTATTTCTTCGGTGCCGCTGAGTACCGTTATCTTGTGAGCAATCAGGCTTTTTTCGATGTATTCCTCCAGTACGGACAGCTCAACAACAAAGTTGCAAACCTGAAGCCGAAGCTCTACAGTTTCGGACTTGGCTTTAATTTCTTCCTGCCAATTGGGCTGATGAGTTTCCAGATTTCCAACGGTAACGAATTCGGCAATGAAATTAAGTTCGGCGACACGAAGATCCACTGGGGCGTTCTGACGAGGTTTTAACATATAAGGAGGCAGTAGTTCCGTGCTTCGTTACGATTTGTGGTTCCCGCTGTCCGCTCTTACTCCGCCCTCGCCTTACCTTAACGCTTCCGGCATCTTGTTTCTGGCATCTGGCAAATGGGTCCACGCTTCCAGCCCTCTTGCTGCCTGATTCCAGTTTTCTGCTTTTCGTCATTCCCAAAAACAAGAATCCCATCCAAATAACTGATTGATGACCGTGTCCTGCAGTCGCGGATGGAAAAAGACTGGTCTCGTCTGGCTAACGGGATAAACCGGCGACCT
>JAIBEX010000001.1 GCA_019459455.1 Weeksellaceae bacterium | reverse complement strand
AAAAGGGGAAGCGCAGAAGAACTTTAGGACGGATTTGATAGGGGATTAAAACTCTGAGAATTTATTTGCTGAAATATAGACAGTTAATAAAAACTTCAATTTTTTTTCAATTTAAATTTGGTCACTTAGAAAATAGTTTATACTTTTGCACTCGCAATTCGGAACAAACGACAGAACGTGTTTCCGGAATCTGCGAAAAGAAGAGAGATCATTGACATACAAATAACAACCAAAAAGTAAGGAAAAACTAAAGCGTCAAGAACTTTGAGTGAGTCAGACAAACATACAATGGAGAGTTTGATCCTGGCTCAGGATGAACGCTAGCGGGAGGCCTAACACATGCAAGCCGAGCGGTATTTCTTCTTCGGAAGAGAGAGAGCGGCGTACGGGTGCGTAACACGTGTGCAACCTGCCTTTATCTGGGGAATAGCCTTTCGAAAGGAAGATTAATACCCCATAATATATTGAATGGCATCATTTAATATTGAAAACTCCGGTGGATAGAGATGGGCACGCGCAAGATTAGATAGTTGGTGAGGTAACGGCTCACCAAGTCAATGATCTTTAGGGGGCCTGAGAGGGTGATCCCCCACACTGGTACTGAGACACGGACCAGACTCCTACGGGAGGCAGCAGTGAGGAATATTGGACAATGGGTGAGAGCCTGATCCAGCCATCCCGCGTGAAGGACGACGGCCCTATGGGTTGTAAACTTCTTTTGTACAGGGATAAACCTACTCTCGTGAGGGTAGCTGAAGGTACTGTACGAATAAGCACCGGCTAACTCCGTGCCAGCAGCCGCGGTAATACGGAGGGTGCAAGCGTTATCCGGATTTATTGGGTTTAAAGGGTCCGTAGGCGGGCCGATAAGTCAGTGGTGAAATCTCGCAGCTTAACTGTGAAACTGCCATTGATACTGTCGGTCTTGAGTAAATTTGAAGTGGCTGGAATAAGTAGTGTAGCGGTGAAATGCATAGATATTACTTAGAACACCAATTGCGAAGGCAGGTCACTAAGATTTAACTGACGCTGAGGGACGAAAGCGTGGGGAGCGAACAGGATTAGATACCCTGGTAGTCCACGCCGTAAACGATGCTAACTCGTTTTTGGATTTTCGGATTCAGAGACCAAGCGAAAGTGATAAGTTAGCCACCTGGGGAGTACGATCGCAAGATTGAAACTCAAAGGAATTGACGGGGGCCCGCACAAGCGGTGGATTATGTGGTTTAATTCGATGATACGCGAGGAACCTTACCAAGACTTAAATGGGAATTGACAGATTTAGAAATAGATCCTCCTTCGGGCAATTTTCAAGGTGCTGCATGGTTGTCGTCAGCTCGTGCCGTGAGGTGTTAGGTTAAGTCCTGCAACGAGCGCAACCCCTGTCACTAGTTGCTAACATTAAGTTGAGGACTCTAGTGAGACTGCCTACGCAAGTAGAGAGGAAGGTGGGGATGACGTCAAATCATCACGGCCCTTACGTCTTGGGCCACACACGTAATACAATGGCCGGTACAGAGGGCAGCTACACAGCGATGTGATGCAAATCTCGAAAGCCGGTCTCAGTTCGGATTGGAGTCTGCAACTCGACTCTATGAAGCTGGAATCGCTAGTAATCGCGCATCAGCCATGGCGCGGTGAATACGTTCCCGGGCCTTGTACACACCGCCCGTCAAGCCATGGAAGT
>JAIBEX010000020.1 GCA_019459455.1 Weeksellaceae bacterium | reverse complement strand
CTAGATGTCTGGAAAGAGGATTATAACAGTTACAGACCCCATAGCTCATTGGGGAATTTAACGCCAAACGAGTTCATTGAAAACAGTCAAAACATGCAAATTTCTCTATTTTAGATTGTTCCATATATCGGGGGGAGGTCACGCTCAAGGCGGGTCTTAAATCCGTCTGAGCTTAATTTTTGTAGCCATTTAAAGAGTTTATTTTTTGTTTCACTAAAGTTAATAAAGGTGCAGGAAAAACAAATTTTAAAGACCAAACCATAATAAAACTAAGATTTAGGATATGAAAGATATGAAAAAGCCCAGCTATGTGCTCATCCTAACGCTGGTTGTGGCGAGCGGAGTGGTATTTGCTAATCGGGAGATTAAAAATGAAACCCAGCCATCTGTAAAGGCGTTGTCCATTGCGGACAGGAAAGCCAAGCAGGTGGATGAGAGGAAAAAGTGGGAAGCTACGCCCGACGGTATAAAATACAAAGAATGGGAGACTTCCCCCGAAGGTAAAAAGGTACGTGCCAGTCATGGAAAAATCAGGAAGTACCTCAGGGATTTCAGCGATATGGAAGCCGTGGTGACCTCGGTTACTTTTCGGCGCAGCGGGAAATCAGCGGGAATTAAATGGCTTATCGTCAGTATTAATGGCGAAAAATACATGATGCAGTTCAATCCCAAAGATTTTGAGCAGCTACAAACCCTGAGAGTTAACGACAAAATAATTGTAAGAAGCCGCAGTGCAGGATATTCGCATAATCATCCATATTTTATTTTATCGGGCGACTATATTGCGCAAAATAATAAGGTACTTTTTAAACGTGACCTTAGCAAAAATAAGGGTTGCTGATGATTCTCCGGCACTTTGCGGAATCACTTCTGAAAACTCAACAGAAAACAACCTCTTTATGGCGTTTTAATGAACAAAGAGGATGTTTACCATGGTCTCTTCACGGTGATTATTAACTACACCCCTACCGGTGGTGCAGCTTAGTATAACTAATGTAGTACATAAAAATTTAATTACATCTTTCATATTTTCCATCGTATTTCTACTCCCTGATTGTTACTGCTGTGCTGTTTCTCTGATGCCGATGTCATTGATCTCAGCAGTGCTTGTTTTCGAATTTTCGTAGGCAGTTTTGTTTATCACCCGCGTAGATGACCACTTGTCGTGCCATCCCGTATTTCCAAAAAATGAAAGGGCATCAAAGGGTACGATCCGGTAAAGGTTACGAAGCAAATAGTCGGTAACCGTCAGAGGTGTTCCATCGGTTTTTACAACAGCTGTTCCGGTTACGTACTTACCGATACTTCTTCCTGTGGTGGCATATTCCATCAGGAAGGTGAATGCAAAGTAAGCGCCCATGGTCTGCAGCGTGTCCACGAGACGGCTGGTATTTTCGAGCTTCATCAAAAATCCTTCAAAATCACCGGAGAGTGCTCCAATGATGAGCACGACTACAGTAAATACAAGGTAGAATATGATTAAATCGATCAGGTAATTTGCAAACCTTTTTCCGTTAGCTGCCTTGTTTCTTTCAACAACCTGTAAGAGTTTTGCCATAATTTAATAAAATTTTTGATTTGTATCTATATTTTGTTTTTAAGAGATAGATTTTTTACTGCTAATCCGCCGTCCGCAGGAGCTATTTTTCACAACCCGCTTACATAACCACTGAAATTTCATAAGATTTCCAGCGGTCTACTGATTTTTTCTGAATGCCTCCGAAAATCAAACATACTAAAAAGCAACCGGCACCGCAAGCGCCAACCTTGATCAATATAACAAATGATGACCATTATTTTTCAACTCCCAGAAAAACACTTGCATATCTTATTTTATTTTTGTAACCTTTGTCTGAACCAATTAAAGATCATGAGATGAAATCTACAAATTTTATTGGATTTTTCCGAGACCGCGAAAAGCTCCATAAGGCGCAGAACAGCTTACAGATTGCAGGTTTCAAACCAACCAACATCATTGTTCAGGATTCCGAAGAACATCCCCTGATGGTTTCGGTACAACTTTCGGACAAGTATGATTACGAAATGGCAAAGAATATTTTTAAATTTTACGGAGTGAACCATATTGATGAAATATCAGGTAAAATTGACAACGCTGATGAACTTCGGAAAATAATCTCCATCCACTCCAAACAGCAGATTTTTTCGCCAAAAGGAAACGGTTATCACAACCACTATCACGAAGGCATGAATGCCGAAGTCCTGTCCTTCAGGAATGAATAAGCCTCCAGAATCTGTGAAACTTCACAGATTTTTTTTTTGCACCCTCACAGGCATTACCAAAAAATTTCCGGCAGAATTTCGTACTTTCGTCTGCTTAAAGCCTTTTGAAGATGGTATATGATATAGAACAAGAAAATAAGGAAATTCTGGTGCGGTACAAGGACCTCATTTCTAATACGTACCGAACGCTGGACGAGGAACAGAACAGACTCATCCGGAAGGCTTTTGATATCGCACTGGATGCGCATAAAGACCAGCGGCGCAAATCCGGGGAACCCTATATTTACCATCCCATTGAGGTCGCAAAGATTGTAGCAAATGAAATCGGATTGGGTGCTACCTCCATTGCCTGTGCGTTGCTGCACGATGTTATAGAGGATTCGGAGTATACGCACGAGGACCTGGAGAAAATTTTCGGCAGTAAAATCGCAAAGATCGTGAACGGTCTTACGAAGATTTCCGTCATGAATCACCAGAACATCTCCATACAGTCCGAAAATTACCGCAAACTGCTGCTCACCCTTTCCGAAGATTTCCGCGTAATCCTTATCAAGATTGCGGACCGCCTGCACAACATGCGAACCCTGGAAAGCATGCGGCCGGACAAGCAGAAAAAAATCGCTTCCGAAACCGTCTATATCTACGCGCCCATGGCCCACCGCCTTGGCCTTTATAACATAAAATCGGAGCTGGAAGATCTTTCCCTTAAATACAACAACCCCGAAGTATTCGCTGAAATTGCAGAGAAACTGGAACTGGCCAACGAGCAGCGACATAAGTATGTTGATGAGTTCACCAAGGAAGTTTCAGAACGTCTGAAGGAAGAAGGCCTCAACTTTACGATTAAAGGAAGGGCGAAAGCCATTTCATCCATTTACCGGAAAATGCTGAAACAGGGGGTTTCGTTTGAAGAGGTCTTTGATAATTACGCCATAAGGATCATCTACAAATCCGACGCAAGGAATGAGAAATTCCTTGCCTGGAAGATCTATTCCATCGTAACTGACCTTTACCACAGCAATCCGCAACGGATGCGGGACTGGATTACTCAGCCGAGATCCACGGGTTATGAAAGTCTGCATCTTACGGTCCTGGGGCCGGACAAAAAATGGATTGAGGTCCAGATCAGGTCCGAAAGGATGGACGATATCGCCGAAAAGGGCGTCGCCGCACACTACAAATATAAGGAAGGATTCCGGCCCAATCAGGACGAAAGGAATTTTGAACAGTGGGTAACCACGATCCGTGAAGTGCTGGAAAATCAGCAGAACCTTTCGACTTCCGAACTTTTAGACAATATCAAACTCAATCTATATTCAAAAGAGGTCTTCGTTTTCACTCCAAAAGGGGAAATCAAGATTCTTCCTGTAGGTTCCACAGCCCTGGATTTTGCATTTTCCGTCCATTCCGATTTAGGCACCAAATGTCTTGGCGCAAAGGTAAACGGGAAACTCGTCCCGATTTCGCATGTGCTGCAGAACGGGGACCAGGTGGACATCCTGTCCTCCCAAAATCAGAAACCCAAAGCCGACTGGCTGGATTTTGTGGTGACTTCCAAAGCAAAATCCAAGATAAAGAACTATCTGAATTCCACCAAGAACCATTTGGTTGCCGAAGGTAAGGAAACCCTGCAGCGCAAACTGAGGCACGCAAAGATCAACTTCAATGATGAGGAAGTGAACAGGATGCAGAAGTTCTTCAACCTTAAAACTTCGCAGGAACTCTTCCTTTATTTCCAGGACGGAACGCTGGATACCGGTGACCTCAGAAAGTACCTTGAGAGCAAGAGCGTCTTCAATAACCTGCTGAACCGCTTCCGGAAATCTCCGGCAAAGAACTTTTCTTTTGATGAGCCTGCGCAGACCAACCTGGACATGATTGTTTTCGGGAAGGATGAGGAAAAACTCAATTATTCTTTCGCCAAATGCTGCGACGTCATTCCCGGAGACAAGATTTTTGGGTTCATTACCATTTCAGACGGCATTAAGGTACACAGCGAGAGCTGCCCTAACGCGATAAACCTGCGCGCGCAGTACGATTACCGGGTGATGGAGGCCAAATGGGTGAACGCGGAAAGTTTCAAGAACAGAATTAAGATTGAAATTGAAGGTCTGGACCGTATCGGAATGATTAACGACATCACCCAGGTGATCAGCAACTCGATGAGCATTGACATGAAGAGCATGACCATCGCATCCAATGACGGGATATTTACAGGCAGCATCAACCTGGAAGTTAAAAATAAGAATCAGTTGGAGGAGACCTTTAAGCAGCTTAAAAACATCAGTGGCATCTCAAAAGTAAAAAGACTCTAAATAAAAACGTGTTAAATGAATTTGACTACTTACTTTCAAAAATTCTTTCATAGCAGCCAGTCATCTGGTATTTTACTTTTACTTTGTGTCGCCATTTCACTTATTTTAGCCAATACTCCTGCTGGTGAAGCTTTTGGCGATTTGCTACAGTTTCAATTAGGCGCATACACCACTTCCGTCTGGATTAATGACGGGCTAATGGCCATCTTCTTTCTGCTGGTAGGCCTGGAAATTAAAAGAGAAATCGTAGAGGGCGAGCTTTCCAGTTTTAAGAATGCTTCCCTGCCGATCTTTGCCGCTTTAGGCGGAATGATTGTGCCGGCGGGTATTTTCGCATTTTTCAACGCGGGGACAGCGTATGTCAATGGTTGGGGAATCCCGATGGCTACCGACATCGCCTTCTCATTGGCTATTGTTGCGCTACTGGGAAGCAGGGTGCCCCCGGCTATCAAGATTTTCCTGGCTGCCCTTGCAATTGTGGACGATTTGGGCGCCATTCTGGTCATCGCCATTTTTTACACAGACCAGCTTCACTGGAATTATCTGCTGCTCACTGCCATAACCTTGGTACTGTTGGCAGCCCTGAATTACTTTAAAGTTACGAGGCACATTTACTATCTGGTTCCGGGTGTTTTTCTTTGGTATTTTATGCACCATTCGGGCATACATGCCACTATTGCAGGCGTACTGCTGGCGTTTTGCATTCCCACCAACTCATCGGAGACCGAGATTTCCCCTCTGGAAAAACTGGAACACGGACTTCATCTGCCTGTTAATTTTTTCATCATGCCCCTGTTTGCACTGGCCAACACCAATATTATCTTTAAAAGTGGTATGGTTGAAGGCCTTTTTTCGACCCTGGGTTATGGAATCATCCTTGGGCTTGTGCTGGGTAAAGTACTTGGAATCGGTATCTTTTCCGCAATTGCAATTAAAGCGAAATTCAGTTCGCTGCCTGCTGAAAGTAACTGGCGGCATATGATTGGTACGGGATTTTTGGCGGGTATCGGATTCACGATGTCCATTTTCATTGCCTTACTCTCGTATAAGGGGCATGTGGAAATACAGGAAGAGGCGAAATTCGCAATCCTTGTCGCATCGGCAGTTTCAGGAATCACCGGATTTATAATCCTTAAATATTTTTCCGGGAACAACAGGATTTCCGGCGCAAAGAATTAGGAAGTCGGTTTATTGGCTCCAGGGGTTTTCAGGACGATTTTATGCTCGTCGCCAACTTCAGGTTCACCCGCATATGGAGTAAAATCATCGGCCTCCTTCTTTAGTGCATCAGCAATCAGTTTTTCCAGACGGACCCTTCGGATAGCAAGGTTCAGTTCGTTCCCAAACAGCAGCAGGTAAACATTTACATTTACCCATACCATCAGCAAAATCATGGTTCCAATGGAACCATAAAGGACGTTATAGGTGGCAAAGTTCCGTGCGTAAATCGCGAACAGGTAAGTAGTGAGCACAAAAAGTATGGTCGTAAGCAGGGCTCCCGGAACCGCCTGCTTAAACTTGGTAATTTTAACCGTACCCACCCAATAGAAGCAGGCGAGCAGCATAAAATAGAAGAGCGGGAAGGAGATAAACCCAATTATTTTAGACAGGTTATCGACTAACCAGGAAATGTCGTACCGCGGAGTAAAGAGTTTGAGCATTTCAAACCAATATACACCAAAAAGCGACAGAAAAACAACACTTATAAAGCCTACCGTTATGAAAAAGGCAGTCATAAATTCCTTTACATCGTGGTGTTTTTCCTCGGTATTTTCGTTAAAACCGTCGATAAGTGCAAAGGTACCGTTGGTAGCAAAAAACAAAGCCAGAATGATGGTGATGTTGCTTATGGACGAGGTGTTTGGGATGATGGTACTTTTGATATAGCTGATGACATCGTCCTCAATCCTGCCGGGGAATATCCGGTGCATCAGCACCTCAAAAATATAGAACTGCAGCTTATCATAATGCGGCAGATAAGGCATGATGGAAAGCAGGAAAAGGATAAAGGGAAACAGTGCAAAGACGAAGTTCCAGGAAATCGCACCTGCGGTCCGGCCAATGTTGTTCTTGAAGACCCCCTGAATATAGATGTCAAACATTTTCCACAGGGATACGCCAAGAAAAGGAATATGAATACCATCCAGGAACTCATGGATTTTTCTGATAAACCGCGGGGTTCTTAAAGTCATTCAAAGTATATTTGCAGAACAAAGATAAGCAATGCGAATCAATTTACTGTGCATCGGGAAAACTGACAGCCATGAAATAAAGGGGTTGGTACAGTATTACCAAAACCGCTTACCCAAACACTGGAATTTTGAGCTGACGGAAATACCGGATGTGAAAAACGCGAAGAACATTACGCCCGACCTTCTGAAAAAGGAGGAAGCAAAACTCTTTGTGAATTATATGGAGGCGTCCGACATTACCGTTCTACTGGATGAAAACGGAAAGCATTTCAGCAGCCGCGACTTTGCGGGTAAAATAGATACGTGGATGAATTCCTCAGTAAAAAAAGTAAATTTCCTGATCGGCGGTGCCTACGGATTTTCCGCCGAAATGCATCAGCGGGCAAATGAAAAAATCTCACTGTCCAAAATGACCTTCACGCACCAGATGATCCGTTTGTTTTTTGTGGAGCAGTTGTACCGGGCCGACCAGATTTTACAGAGGAAACCGTATCATAACGATTAGTGCAGAATAATACGTTCTATTTGTTTCCGCACTTTCTAAGCAGGTCGTTGATGAGATACTTCTCGAACCCTGTTTTAAGCGCTTTTTCAAGATTCAGGCAGGCATCAGAATCTTTGTTCATATCGAACAGGATTTTCGCCTTCGTCACATAGGAGAGAGAGAATTTAGGATCCAGTTTTATGGCCTTTTCCACATCCGTTGAAGCTTCCTTATACATCTTCATCGAAAGGTAAACATCTGCGCGGTTGTTGTACAGGAGACTTTCGGGCTTTTCTGAAATAAGCTGGTTATAATCCTTCAGGGCCTCATCCAGTTTTCCCAGGTTCTTTTTGTAGGTGGCGTAATTGGTTTTAGCAATCAGGTTGTCGGGTGCGATGGAAATCAGGTACTGATAGTCTTTTTCTGCAAGGTCGTTTTTCTTAAGGTCCTCGTACACTTTTGCCCTTGTAATGAATATTTCCTGATTTTCGCCATCAAGTAAAAGTCCCTGATTTGCATACTCGAGCGCTTTTTGCTTGCTGCCGCGCTGTGCGTGTATGGAACTCAGATTTATGTACGTCTGAATACTGTTCCCATCGGCCTTCAGCGCGTTCTGATAGGATACAAAGGCCTGTTCAGTCTTGCCGAGGCGGCGCTGGGAGGTTCCCAGGTTATTGTAAAACTGGGATTTCAGTTTACCGATGCGCTCATTGTCTGCCAAAACAGAATAAGCGGTTTCCGCACATTTATAGTCTGCTTTCCTGAAGCATTCATCTGCAACTTTGGAATCCTGCAGCTGCGCAGGCAGCATTGCAAAGGAAAAAAGAGCAAGAAGGGGTAAAAATTTTTTCATCTTAAGCTGTTTTTTTATTGATGACTTTTAAACTCAATGTTGCAAAGAATCCGCCCAGCAAAAAACCCACCCCCGCTCCTATCAGGACATCCATTGGAAAGTGGACTCCCAGATAAATCCGGCTGAAGGAAACTACAGCGGCCCATATGAAAAGAAACAGCGGAAACCATCCGTATTTCTTCCTGAGCATCAACGTCATAAAGTTAGCAATAAAAAATGTATTGGAAGCGTGCGCCGAATAAAATCCGAAAGAGCCGCCACATTCCACCTCGCGCATTAAGTGTTCCAGCGAAGGATCGTGGCAGGGCCGCAGTCTGGCGATGCCCACCTTGAAGATCCCAGCAACCTGGTCCGAGACCGTTACGCCAATAGCGATAAAGATGAGCATATAAACCATAGGTTTCCACCCATAATTCTTAAAGAGCAGGAGCAGGAAAACAAAATAGAGCGGAATCCATATCCATTTTTCCGAAATCATCAGCCAGAAATAATCGAAAGCCGGATCTCCAAGTCCGTTAAGATACAGAAATGCCTGTTTATCCTCCAGAATCAGCTCCTCCATCGTCTATCTGCTTACGGGTCCCTCGTGTGAATCTGTCAGTTGGTCGGCTTTATTTTGTACTATAGGCGTCTTTCCAAAGACATCCAGGTCCTTCTTCAGGTCATGGGTTGGATCATATTCCCGTGCGGCTTCTTTCACCTTTTCTATCTCGCGCTTAATTTCCGCCACAGGATTGTCTGCCTCCTTTAAAATTTCAGTCTTGATATCCTCCATGGCACCCTTCATCTTGCGCACCCCACTACCCAGATCGCGGGCAATGGACGGGATTTTGTCCGGTCCAAAGAGCACAATAATTGCCAGGGCAATCACTAAAATTTCTGTAAAACCTAATTCCATTTGGCTAAATTACATTTTTTTGATTAATATCTTTTTTGTTTTACTGTACTGAAAGCATCACTTTCATTACCATCGACATCAGCTCATTTTACTCTGCCGGTTCTTATGAAACACCACATAAACAAAGTAAGCACTTGCGGCCATCAGCAGGAATCCCAGAAAAAAGGGCGCACCCGCAAAGCGGAAAGGAGCCTCATCATGCGTAAAATAATAAAACACGTTGGTCATAAGCGGCGGGCCAATAATTGAAGTGATACTTACCACTGAGGTCAATGCCCCCTGAATATCACCCTGTTCGTTGGGGGCCACCTTGGACGAGATCACCGACTGTAAGGCCGGACCGGCAATTCCACCCAGACAGTACACCAAAAGGATCGCAAACATCATCCACTGCTCTGATGCGAAGGCAAAAAGGATCATGCCGATTCCGTAAAGAATAATCCCGTACAGGATGCTGCGCTCGGTACCGAACCGCGGATGCACCTTCCGTATCAAAAATCCCTGTACAAAAGCGGTAATCGCTCCCATAACCCCAAGTGAAATACCAACCATCTTTTCGTCCCATTTAAAACGGTACATAGTGAAAAATGACCAGTTGGTCTGTACTGCATGAGCAGCTACATATACGAGAAACCACGCCACCATCAGATACATAATCGTGGGATATTTTTTGATGTTCAGAAGGGACCCTACAGGATTGGCCCGTTTCCAGCGGAATTCCCGCCGGTGTTCCTGGTTAAGACTCTCTGGGAGTACAAAGATTCCATAAAGGAAGTTAAGCAGGCAGAGGATTCCGGCAGCGATGAATGGCACCCGGGGACCAAACTGACCTAAAAGGCCGCCCAACACGGGGCCCAGAATGAAACCCAGACCAAAAGCAGCTCCGATCATCCCAAAATTCTTGGATCGGTTAGTGTCGTCTGAAATATCAGCGATGTACGCACTGGCCGTCGTAATACTGGCCCCCGTAACACCAGACAGAATCCTGCCGACAAACAGCCAGAAAATGGTCGGCGCCCAGGCCTGAATGAAAAAGTTAAGGGCGAACCCCAGCAGCGCAAAAAGGATGACGGGGCGGCGGCCGTATTTGTCACTTAAATTACCAAGTACAGGCGCGAAAAGAAACTGCATGAAGGCATATACGAAACTGAGCCACCCACCATACTGCGAAGCGACGCTTAAATCGGCATCGTGAATGAGTTCCTGTATAAGTTTCGGCACTACAGGGATTACAATTCCCCACCCTGTAATATCAATAAGAAGGGTGATAAATATAAAGCCTACTGCTGCAGATTTCTTATTTTTTTTCACGGCTGCGAAGTTAAGGATTTATATAAAAAGTTTCAGCAATAGTTCTGCGAACTTGCAAATGTCTTTGTCCTTATTGATATGTTGAAAGGGATAATTATAGAAATTGTATCCTGTATAATTGCCGACAAACAAAAATGTCCTCAAAACTGAGGACATTTTATATGTAAGTACATTATTATTAACTTCTTTCGACAGGTTTTTTCTTGTCTGACACCAGACCTTTGGCGGCACCTTCAGTTCCTTTTTTCTTCAACAAATCGTAGGAAACTGCCGAAGCAATGAACCACGTAGAATAGGTTCCAAATCCAACTCCGATTAACAGGGCAAACATAAATCCTCTAAGGTTCTCGCCTCCAAAAATAAAGATGGCAAGTATAACGAGGAAGGTTGCAAAGGCGGTGTTAAACGTCCTTCCCAGCGTACTGGAAATGGAGTCGTTGAAAAGGTTTTCCAGCGTAAGGGCTTTTTTCTCCTTCAGATATTCCCGGATCCGGTCAAATATGATTACGGTATCGTTTATGGAGTACCCCAGAACAGTAAGCAACGCCGCGATGAAATCCTGATTGATTTCCATACTGAACGGCATCACATTTTTCAAAAGGGAATAGGCTCCCAAAATAACAATCGCATCATGCACCAGGGAAGCAATAGCTCCGGTAGAGAACTGCCATCTCTTAAACCTGAGGAGAATGTACAGGAATATTCCTACCAATGCAATCATAAGGGCAAAAGCACCCCCTGTTTTTATATCATCAGCCACGGTAGGTCCTACCTTTACTGAATTGATAATTCCGTAAGTACTGTCGTCCGCACCTTTAAAACTTCTTAGCGAAGAGTTGGCGGGCAGGAATGGCTTCAGACCTTCATAAAGTTTCTGCTCCACCGCCATATCAGCTTCCACAGATTCCTCATTGATCATATAATCGGTAGTAATCTTAAGCTGGTTGTCGGTACCAAAAGTTTTCACATCAACAGCATTCTGGTCTCCGTCTTTGGCAATAAACATTTTCTGCAGACTTTCATCTGCTTTGATTGGATTAACCGATTTCTCGAAGCGAACTACATAACTACGTCCTCCGTTAAAGTCTACCCCAAATTTAAATCCTTGTGTCAATATGGAAGCTAAACTGATCAGCAGAATAATTGACGAGAATATATAGGCGTATTTTCTTTTGCCAATGAAATTAATCCAGGTATTTCTGAACAGGTTTTTCGTCATTGCAGTCCAGACCGAAAGTCCTTTCCCTTTTTCCAGACGGTTAAAAATCATCACCCTTGTTAAAAGTACGCAGGTAAACATAGACATCAAAATACCGATTCCCAGAGTTACGGCAAAACCTTTTATCGGTCCTGTACCGAACACATAAAGTACAATTGCGGTAAGAAGCGAAGTGATGTTACCATCTATAATCGCAGATAAAGAGAAATTGAAACCTTCCTTGTAGGCTTCTTTTATGTTTTTTCCTAAAAATAATTCTTCCTTGGTCCGTTCATAAACGATTACGTTGGCATCAATTGCCATGGCCATGGACAGTACAATACCGGCAATACCGGGAAGTGTTAACGTTGCATCTACCGAATCCATGATTCCCATCAGGAAAAACAGGTTCAGGATCATAGCGATTACGGCATAAACACCCGCACCTCCGTAATAGAAAATCATATAGACCACCATCACCAAAAATGCGATAATGAACGACCACATACCGGACTGAATTGATTCTGCACCGAGTGATGGTCCTACCACTTCCGCCTGTACGATCTTCGCACCTGCGGGAAGTTTCCCTGCTCCCAGTACATTTACCAGATCCTGGGCTTCCTCCTGGGAGAAATTACCTGAAATCTGAGTTCTGCCGCTTGGAATAGCTTCGTTCACATTCGGAGCGGTGTAAACAACATTGTCTAGGGTAACAGCTACGGGTTTTCCTACGTTCTTCTCCGTCATTGTTTTCCATTCCTTAGCACCCTTGGAGTCCATCTGCATGTCCACCACCACTCTGCCCAGGTCATCATAGCCAATGTTTGCAGTTTCCACGGCGCCGTCTACAGGTGCCTTCTGAGCTGCATTTCCCCTGATGGCGTAAAGAACAAGGTTATTCTCATTCCCTGCATCGGGTTTATAACCCCACATAAACTGGGTATATTTGATGTTGGCAGGACGCGCATCCTTCGCGATCTGACTGTTTAAAATCTTATTGATTGCTGCCGTATCCGAAAGTTTAATGTTACCTACCCCATTTGCGGCCATGGTATTCAACTGGAGCAGGCTCATCAGGTTGGTGGTTTTAGCAACTCCCATAGAGTCACCTTTTGCTGCAATTAGGGTGGAAAGATGATCGAAATACGGCAATACTTCCTGTGCCTGCTGTATTTCCCAAAACTGAAGTTTTGCAGAAGTTTGAAGCATTTTCTTAACACGGTCAATATCTTTTACGCCGGGCATTTCTACCGAAATCCTGCCTGTTCCGGGAACACGCTGCACGTTAGGCTGGGTAACACCCATCTTGTCAATCCGTGTGCGGATTACCTCGTATGCGGTACCGGTTGAAAGTTCTATTCTGTTGCTAACTATTTTTTTAACATCCTGATCCGTGGTGTTGAATCTGATTTCAGTAAGACTTGGATTCCCGAAAATTTCAGGATCGGCAAGTTTAAGGTTGGTCCCTTTTTCTTTGTTTACAGCATCAAACTGCGTAAAGAAATTGTTGATGTAAGAACCGGTGGAATTTTTCTGAACCTGATCTGTCCTGTTGAGTGCCTCAATTAGAACGGGGTTTTCGGAATAATTGGTCAGGTTGCTGATCAAATCTCTCTGGTTGATTTCCAAAAGCACGTTAATCCCTCCTTTAAGATCAAGACCCAGTTTCATTTCCTTCTCCTTTGCCTTGCTGTAGTAGAGTTTGTTGAACCCCAGGTTAAGCGTGTCTTTAGAAAGCCTGTCCAGTTCTTTCTGATATTTCGCAGGATCACCTGCTGAAATTGCCGTCGCCTGCTTTTCAATCTTACTGGAATACCAAGTCGGAAGCAATTCGTTAATACAGATTAAACCGAGAATAACCGCGATAAGCGTAATAAATCCTTTTCCTTGCATTAGATTACAACATTAAATTTTAGTCGGCAAATATAATGATTTTCTTAATACTTTTTGCAAAACTTTAACATTTACAACGGTTTATTTTCGGTCCTCTGCGGGTTTTTGAAAATAGTGCATATTATATTAATTTTAGTTTTTACAATGTAAATATTTCAAAAATTTTTCAAGCTAACTTCACAAAGGCTTTAAAATGAAAAAATTATGAAAAAAATTACTTTCTTAGTCAGTCTTATGGTTGGTTTTCTTTACCAGGCTCAAACAGTAGTGCTTCAGGAGTTTGCCACGGGCCTTACCAGTCCGGTTGAAATAACAAATGCCAATGACAGCAGACTCTTCGTTGTGCAGCAAACCGGCCAAATCAAGATCGTTCAGCCTTCCGGCACCGTAAATGCAGTTAATTTCCTGGACATCAGCACAAAAATTACGTATGGTGGCGAAAGAGGCCTTCTGGGACTGGCTTTTCATCCGCAATATGCAACCAATGGATATTTCTTTGTTTACTACAACAATTTGGCAGGCAACATTACGGTGGCGAGGTATTCGGTAAGTTCCACCGATCCAAATGTTGCAAATCCGGCCTCGGAAAAACTAATGCTCGACATTCCTAAACCATTTTCAAACCACAACGGCGGCAGCATCCACTTTGGCCCTGATGGTTATCTCTGGATTTCTACCGGTGATGGCGGAAGCGGCGGAGACCCAAACAACAACGGACAGAACAAGAATGCACTGCTGGCTAAAATGCTAAGGATCGATGTCAATTCCACGGGACCCTACAACATCCCCCCCAGCAACCCCTTTGTCGGAATTGACGGAGCCGACGAAGTTTGGTCCTATGGCCTCAGAAATGCGTGGAAGTTTTCTTTTGACCTTACTGCAGGGAATGTGATGGTCGCTGATGTTGGACAGAATCAGATCGAAGAAATCAACCGGATGCCGATTTCCCAGGTTGCCATCAATTATGGATGGCGGTGTTATGAAGGAAACTCTGCGTACAATACGGGAGGTTGCGCAGCAGCGTCTACGATGACCTTTCCTGTGGCTACCTATGACCACTCCGGTGGAAAATGTTCAATTACCGGGGGCTATGTTTACCGCGGCAGTCTGTATCCGGCATTTGCAGGAAAATATTTTTTCGCAGATTATTGCTCTGCGCAGATTGGGATGATGAATCCTGATAATTCGATAACCTGGACTACAGCATTCTCCGGTAACAATTTCTCAACCTTCGGGCAGGATTCGCAGAAAGAACTCTACGTAGCGTCCATCAGCAACGGAAAACTCTATAAACTTACCACAACCACGCTGGGAACTCAGGAACATGTACAGGACGGCATCAGAATATATCCAATTCCGGCATCAGGAAAAATCTTTATAAAAGGACTGACCGAGAAAAATCTGAAGGCCAATTTTACCAATGCAGAGGGTCGCATGGTTTGGGAATCAATAATAAAAGATGACGGCAGCGTTGATATTTCCGGTTTGATTCCGGGGATTTATTTCGTTACCCTACACTCGGAAAATATGAATATCTACTCCCAAAAATTATTGGTGAAATGATGGTAAGATTTAGGCGGCGGCGATGCCGCCGCCTAAATCTAAATAGTCATAAAGAATTCTGATATTGGGCTTATTGCGCAGCATTTTTAAATCCATCATCGCGACATTTCTGGTGAAAGTCCTTCCTTTTTCGGTAATTTTGTTTTTATGATCCGAAATTCAACCCAAGCGTCGTCTTCCATTTTTCTTAGCTGAACTAGAACCTTATCCAACTCCTGTAAAGCATTTTACGTATCCCAAGATATTACCACCTGCACACAAAAATTCAGAGTATATTTCCGAACATTTTAAAAAATACCGAAAACGCTGCCTAATTTTGGTTGATGTCTGCTTCATTTTCTTAAGCAATCCTATAAAAATCTTTCTCATTCCCACTTTTCTTCATTTCATTAAAAATAATCTGCAACACTTGTGGTGAATCATTTGTGTAATCTGAACCCTCTTTTACGTAGATTTTTTGTGCTTTAATAATATTAACAAGAGTACTTTCATAATTGTTTAAGAATGCTAAACTTCTTCCCTAAAACAATATCGTTCAGCATATAAAGGTATTGAATCATGGTAAAAGAAGTTATTTTTGATAGGATTCGAGTGGCAAAGCTTTGAAAAGTTTTTGCCAAATATATATGATTGGAAAACTGTCCGTTTATTTTAGAATAGGCTGGTAATCAAGTAAATGCACAGATTTTGATATAATGGACAAGCTTTTCATATTTATTTTGGAAATGCACAGCAGCTAATATCTTTGTATATCAAATAAATAAGACCAAGGGTATTAAATTTTTACTTTTGATTATCAGCGCTTTACAAAATATATTGCATTATTTTACTACTTTGTATTGCATATTACTAAAATATAAACATATCTTTGTATCGTTAAGTTGAAGGCATAGCTTAACCAGACAACTTGGAATTTATTAACGCTAATAACATCAAAATAAATGAACACCGAAAACACAAAAGCGCAAATGCGCAAAGGAATTCTGGAATTCTGCATTTTGAGTCTCATCCACGAAAGGGAAATGTATGTTTCCGACCTTATGGAAGAGCTTAAAAAAGGAAGACTGGACGTAGTGGAAGGAACACTCTATCCCCTTCTCACCCGCTTAAAAAACGGCGAGTTTCTTTCCTACCGATGGGAAGAATCTACTGGAGGACCGCCAAGAAAATACTACCAGATCACCGATAAAGGAAATCTGTTTCTGGCTGAACTCGTGAACACTTGGAAAGAACTGAATGAATCTGTAAACCAAATCACAAAAAACAATAATCAGACGAACGGACCTGAAACTTCGTTCCAACCAAATTCTTAAAACTATGAACAAGACACTCTCAATTGGACTCGCAGGTTTCTCATTCACTATTGAGGAACACGCATATATAAAGCTCAGCGACTATCTTGCGGCCCTAAGAAATTCTTTGGATGCAGCAGAAGCTGACGAGGTAATGCACGACATCGAAATCCGGATGGTCGAGATCTTCAAGGATACCCTCGGAAAAAGAGAAGTTATAAACGATGCCGATGTGGAAAGGGTTATCTTTCAGATTGGAAAACCTGAACTTATCGAAGAACAGGAAGAAGCCTATTTTTCTGAAAAAACCAGCAGAAAACAGCGCAGGGCATTTGGAAATGAAGGAAACGCAAAACAGTTGTTCCGTGATCCGGAAAGGCAAAAGATAGCCGGTGTTTGTGCAGGTCTGGCACATTATGTGGGGATGGATATCACCGCGATGCGCGCAATTTGGGTTATTGTTTTCCTTATCCTCATCCCGGCTGCAGCCAGCGCATGGCTTATTGCACTGCTCTACATTATCCTCTGGATCGTGTTACCAAAGGCCCAGACTGCAGCAGATTTTCTGAAAATGAAGGGAAAGCCCATGAACTTCGACAATCTTAAAAATGAATCCAACAAACTGGTACAGTTTGCAAATGAATCTACACAGAGGGTCGGAGAAATCTACACGGAGAACAAACCCTATATCAGCAATGCCGGCAACGGCCTCTGGAACGTAATCCGCTATATCTTGGGTGGGATTTTCGCACTTATTGGTCTTTCCATGCTTCTTGCATCGTTCAGCGTATTTGGAATTGCGGGAACAAGCAATGTAAACTTCTTTGATAACCTAGGATTCTATCTTCAGGACAGCAATCTGGGCTTCGTGGCTATAGCACTGGCATTCCTTACCGTATTTATCCCGGCATTGATTTTCTGCTATCTGGCGATGAAATTATTCTCCCCGAAGACGAGACTCAACAATACAGGATATGTGATTGGAGGCCTGGTCCTGATCTGGATAGCACTTGCTGCCTTTGCCGGCTTCAGCGCGGTTAAATTTAAAACACAATACAGTGGAAACAACGATGAAACTGAAAACGTAGCGATTACCACTGTATCGGATTCGATTCTGATTGATGTTAAGAAAGTGACCATTCCACAGAATTTCAAATCTTACTGGGACGATGTTTATTCCGATGGTAGAACCATTTACAAACAGGACTATCCAAGCATTGACGTGAGGAGAGCAGATGTAAAAGCACCGTATCTGGAAGTAAAAAAGAGAGCAGACGGCTACAATCTTCCACTTAAAGTAAACATCCCTGTGGAAATTGTGGGAAACAAGATTATGCTGCCAAATTATTTCTCTTACCCGTACGATTACAGATTCCGGGACTACCGCGTGGATTACGAACTGGTTGTTCCGAAGGACATGAGCGTTATCGCCCTAAATGACGAAAGAGGATTCTCCGTAAATGATGACCGGGATGAAGGTGACCAAGATGGCATATCGGTGCAGTCGGGAACAAACTCTATCGTAGTTCCGTCCGACAATGCAGATTCCATCATCGTGAACGGTAAAAAAGTCAGCAAGGAAGAAGCAGACCTCTTGATTAAAAAAATCAAGATAGACACCGACAGCATTGAGGATGTAAACATCTCCATAAAAAACGGTAAAAAGGAAATATCCATTAAAACTAAATAAATGTGATTTGGCAACGGGTGGATTTTCAAGTTCAAGTTCAGGTTTTATCCGCCCGTTCCTTTTCAAAGTAAAAAATTAATGGAAATTTAACATTATCAGTATTTTAATTATCGGAAATAATATTGTAATTTCGTTTCACCAAATCTAAAAATCATATAACCATGGTACAGCTAGTCTTAGAAATTGTATTGAAGATTGTTTATTTAGTAAGCAGTTTGTTTTAGGAGAGTTAATATTTCGATATATTTGTAAAGTATAACCCGTTGGTTATACTTTTTTTGTTTCAAACCTGAACTTCATGAAGAAAATCATCGGTGCACTTGCAATGAAATTAATAGGCTGGAAGATCGTGCTGCACGGCGACCCGATGGTCCTTAACCGCTGCATACTCGTCATAGCCCCGCACACCCACAATATGGAATATATCCTCGGAAATTTTTCCTACTGGGCCCTGGGCAAACCTTTAAAGATTATCATCAAGGATTCCCATACCAAAAGTTGGTATGGCGGCATCGTGAAGGCATTGGGAGGAATTGGGATTGACCGCTCCCAGAAGAATGACCTCGTGAATTTCGTAGCCCGCGAGTTTGAAAAAGAAGATTTCAGCCTCGTAATCACTCCGGAAGGCACCCGCAGTTGGGTACCCAAATGGCGGAAGGGGTTCTATCACATGGCACTTCAGGCAAAGGTCCCCATCGTACTTGGCGCGGGCGACTTTAAGAGAAATATCGTTTATCTGGGATATACGATCCCTTACGAGGAACTTACAAAAATGACTTACGAAGAAGTCCTGAAGAAAATCCGTGACTATTATGCGAAATATGACATAACCCCAAAAATCGCTGAAAACTGGAACCCGGATATCGTGTGAGTCAATTAAATTTACGGATAAACAACTAATTCAAGAAGATGGACGAAGGCAGAAAAAAAGAGATACTGGAAAGGCTTAACACCTGGGGAGAAGAAAATTTAGGGAAGACGCTGAACATCACCTTCACGGAAGTTGGTGATGGTTCACTTACCGCCACAATGCCCGTGACTCCGAGAGTTCATCAGCCGTACGGAATACTGCACGGCGGAGCCAGCGTTTCACTGGCAGAGACTCTTGGATCCTGCCTTTCGGTAATCCATGTGGACATTGAAAAATTTGCGCCTGTCGGAACGAACATCAATTCCAATCACCTCCGCGCCATCAGGTCGGGCATGCTCACCGGTACGGCAACCTTCATCCGCAAGGGTACTACGGTTCACGTTTCGCAGATTGAAATCCGGGATGAAAAGGGACACCTGATCAACCATACCACCATGACGAACAATATACTGCCGCACAGCAAACTTTCCTGATGCTCCTCTTCAAATTTCCCTTCACTGAAAGCATCTACCGGACGACCGATGGAGATTCAGGGGAGAAAACCGTCAGTTTTGTTTCCTTTGATGAAAAAAACCGGATTGACTTCAGGGGCCCGATCAAGGAAGTTACTGCGGACGAAATCAAGGAAGAACCGTACACTACCCGTAACCTCTGCAATATTAACCAGGAAAGCCTCCATGAGGAAACAAAGGAAGAATATACTGAAAAGTTAACTGCGGTCATTAACTTCATCAGAAGAAACAATCTTCAGAAACTGGTCATTTCGAGGCAAAAACATGTGCGTTACAACGATCTATCACCAGATGGCGCCATTGATCTGAACCGCTCATTTCTGAGCTTATGTTCCTCCTATCCCAATGCATTTGTATACCTTTTTCAGAAGGACGGCACCTGCTGGATGGGTGCATTTTCAGAACTATTGGGGAAATTCAACAAAAAAACTTCCGAATTTGAAACAATGAGTCTTGCCGGAACGCTTCCCATTGCAGGATCCTGGACGGAAAAAGAAATTGAGGAGCAGAAACCCGTTTCAGCGTTCATTAAACAGATTCTGGAAAAATACAGTAATGATGTGGAAATATCTGATACTTACGACCATATTTCGGGAAATATCAAACATCTGCGTACCGATTATAAAGCAATAATTGATACCGGTCAACTCGAAAGTCTCATTTCAGAACTTCATCCAACCCCTGCGGTATGCGGGATTCCCAAGGAAGTCTGTAAAAATGCGATTGCAACTTTCGAAAAATATCCGAGACGTTATTACGCCGGATATATCCGGAGCGAAACAGATGAATTCATCCGGTATTTTGTTAACCTGAGGTGTGCAGAGTTCACCCCTGCCACGGCGTATCTGTATGTAGGTGGCGGCATTACCGCCCAAAGTGACCCGGAAAAGGAATGGCGCGAAACCGAACTCAAGGCAGAAGCCGTTCTGAAAAACCTCGTTACTGCTTAACCTTCAGCTTACTCCACGTGTGCAGTACAAAAACAAGGATAAGTCCGACTAACGCTGCAGAGAGGGAAAAAACATACTTTAAATTATCCTCACTCATTAAACCTAGGCTCCACTCCACTGCGTAAAGGTTAAAAGCGATAAAAATAATAAACAGAACTAAAAATATTTTATAAAAAAGCTGCATCGTTATATTTTAAAAGTTAACATATGTTTGAAAAAGCTGCGCAAAGTTAGCAGTAAATAATTTAATGGAGATTGCCAAAAGAATAATTCCAAAAACTTTTTCAATAACTTTCAGCGTGCCTTCCCCTATTTTTCTTTCAATCCAGTTTGCGGACCTTAAAACGATGTAAACGACCACCGTATTGAGGATAATTCCGAAAATAATATTGATGTCGTGATACTCAGCCTTCAGGGAAAGTGTTGTGGTTAAAGTCCCGGCACCTGCTATCAGTGGAAAAGCGATGGGAACAATGGAAGCCGACTTCGCTTCTGTATTCCGCTGGATCTGTATTCCCAGGATCATTTCTAGGGCGATGATGAAAATAACGAAAGCCCCTGCAATTGCAAATGAATTAACATCAACGCCTATAAATTTAAGGATTTGCTTTCCGACGAACAGAAAGACGATCATAAGTATTCCGGCAACTATCGAAGCTTTCTCAGCTTCAATCTTTCCGAATTTCTGCTTCAGACTAACGATGATAGGAATGGATCCAACGATATCGATCACCGCAAATAAAACCATGAAACAGGTAAGAATTTCCTTCCAGGAAAAGTGCTCAAACATATACTGAAATTAATAATTTCGCAAAAATATGAATAATTTTTGTCTATTTGCTAATCTGTGTATATAAATTAACCGCATTGTCCAAAAGATCATTAATGTACTCCGGGGTGTGGACCGGTGCGTACCTTTCAATCTGTATCTGATGCTGCAGGCTTCTGTACTCCTCGGCAACCTGCTGTCCGCTGTTCTTTTCAAGGGATACACGCAAATCAGCAACGGAGTTCACCTCATACTGTTTTTGTACCTCCTGGTCCAGTTCTTCCATTGTGCCGAAAAATCTTTCATAATCACCGCTGTCCTTAAGCGTGGTCATAAACGCGAAGTAGTCATTGATATCCGTCTTTTGCCCTGCACGTATCTGATTTTCAGTCTCGGCAACCGAGCCCAGATTCAAGGGCTGTACAGTTGATTTTTTTTCCCGATTTCTCCGCTTATATCCTCTGAATAAGAGGAATCCCAAAAATGCGAGAAACAGCACCCCCAGGTTAATCCAGAATGCACTCCAGTTCAGGGCTTTCTTTTCCTTCACCTTCAGGCCGGTGGTCTTTATAACAGGATTATCCACCGTTTCAAGAACCGTGTTCGTATATTCGTTTACTCTTTCCAGTGGACTCCGGGCTGCCAGGATTTCATTATGTGTAAACGCATCGAGTACCAAACTCTTAACTCCAAGGTCCACATACTCATTTGCCGCCGGATCGAAATAAGAAAAATTCTCTGTGATGATGGTTATGGGCCCGGCTTTCTTTGGAACAATCACATAATTGGCTATCACGTCCCCTTTTACCCCTGCTTTAGACGATGTTGTATTTCTAATAATTTTTGGTGAGAAGACGCTGTAATCCGGCGACTCTTTTATTTTTGGAAGATTCAGGTTTCCAAAGTTTCCCTCTCCGCTTATCTTAACTGAAACATTCACCGGCTTCTCGACCTCTACCTTTTCGCCGGTGTAGGTGAGATTTACATCGAATTTACCGACCGCATTTTTGTAATCTGCGGGCGAATTTTTTGGCAAACTTTTCACTCTAAGCTTAACCTTGTTTGAAACAATCCTGTGTTTATCTGATGATAGATTGGCTGAGACCGGTGCAAGTTCGAGCCTGCCGGCTTCTTTTGGATAAATGAGGAAAACCGCCAGAATCTGCGATGCCATGTTCCCTGCGGGCTCTATTTCGGATTTTGTGTGACTGATCTGTCTGATGTTGATATTGTCCTGATTTGGGAAACGGATGTTCCTCACTTTGCGGAAATTGTCAAAATTTTTGGAATAGGCGCGCAGGACGGCAACCGTTGGCTGATTTTTATAGACCTCACTTTCACCGAGTTCCACATTAAGATACACATCGTCAAAGTTTTTGTCGACAATTATTTTCTTGTCCGATTCCACAATGAAGATATCGAAAGGTTCCGTATAATACAGTTTTTCATTGATGATTACGGAGGCGGAACCAACCTTGATTTTACCTGTCCGTTTCGGTCTCAGGACATACTGATACAGGGTACGGTTTACCCGGAATCCGGTCTTGGAATCTATAAAGGTATTTTGGTCCGATCCGTTTGCAATCACATCGAATTTAGAGGTGTCAAACATCCGAAGTGGGGTTTGCTGCACCATATCTTTTCCCGCGACTTCCAGAAGGATATTTACGATAACCTCATCATTCTCGCGAAAATCCCTCGTGTTATTCTCCGTTTCAACGATCAGGTTTACCTGCCCGTACGAGAATACGGCAGTTAAAATAAGAAGTATGTTGTAAATTTTTCTCATCACCAATCCTTCTCGTTGCTCTCGGGCATCGAGTAGGAATCTTTGTTCAGAATCCTTTTTGCAGTTTCTCTTTCCTTATCTGAAACCCGGTTCAGGATAGCATCCTGTGTACCTTTTGGTAGTGCTCCGTTATTGTTCCTCCCGTTTGGATTTGGATTATTTCCGTCGCTGTCCTCCCCATCACCTTCGGGACCGCTTCCACTTCCCCCAGGTCCTTCTTTTTTCTGATCACCGGATCCCTGCTGCTCTTTCTGTTTCTGACCGTTGCCGCCACCACCACCACCTTTATCCTTTTGGCTTTGCTGGTTTTCTTTCTCTTTCAGCTTGGCAATTTCATAATTTTTGCGGGTGGCTTCATTCCGGGGCTCCTGCTTCAGGGACTGCTTGTAGAACTCGGCTGCTTTATCGGGTTGATTCAACTGCATATAGGAATTCCCCAGGTTGTGCAGCGCTGCTGCCTTGTCTTCCAGGGTATGAGACAATTGGGTAGCTTTTTCATACTCCGCCCGGGCCTCCTCGTACTTTTTACTTTTGTACAGCGCGTTACCCAGATTATAGTGAGCCGCATAATCCTTCTCACTCTGCTTTGCAGCTTCGATATAGCGGGATGCAGCAGCCTCATATTTATTCTGGTCGAACAGCTTATTTCCTTCGTACATCAATGCATTGAAACTCTTCTGCGCAGAAAGGAATCCTGCTCCGATAAACAGGGCAAATACCGTGGTAAAAAGGGTTCTATAATCCATTGTTGCAAAAATATTCCTTTATATGTTAATAAAAAACATGCGACCGCGTTAAATTTAGGTTAAATAACGTGCCAAAAGCCTGATAATTAGGGAGAATTGATCTAAAGATTGAAATCCCGCTTCGGATTCAGCAGATAAATGAGGATGAATAAAAATATCGAGACTGCCAGAAAATACTGATAGTAGTGAATACGGTTTTGGGACTGTACCATGGTTACAGAAGACGAAGAGTTTTGATTCAGTGCGTCAATTATCTGTACTGAAGCTTCCTCCAGGCTGTTGCCATCAATATACCCGCCACCCGTGGCATCTGCCATCTTCTCCAACGCATTTGTCTGCCTTTGAGAAAGGACGGTCTGGCCCATGCGGTCCGTTTTGTAGCCCATCAGCTGGCCAAACACATATTCCGGAACGGGTGCTCCCTGTTCGGTCCCTACACCAACCGATATGACCCGGATGCCCTCGCTTTTTGCCCTGCTTATCGCTTTGTCCTCATTTCCTTCGTTATCTTCCCCGTCACTAATCAAAACGACTTTACGTGACCCTTTCGCTACGTTCTTGAATTTCCTGGCCGTTTCCTGCATGGCTTTCAGAAAATCAGTGCCCTGGATTTTCATCATGCTGGTCTCGATTCCGCTGATATATGTTTCAGCAGCCGAATAATCGGTGGTCAAAGGCATTATGGATGCTGCTTCGCCAGCAAAAACCACGATTCCCACCCGGTCATTCTTCATTTTCTCCATGGTACTGATCATGATGTTTTTAGCCATGAGCAGACGGTTGGGCTGAATGTCCTCGGCATTCATGGAGTTGGATACATCCAACAGGAAAATTACATTGTTCATCTTCTGGCTGGACTTAACCTCTTCGTTGGCACCCAGCAGATCAATGATTGAAAACAGGAGGAAAAGTGTTGCTAAAAGGTATAAAACCGGAAAGAACTTCAGAAAACGCGGATGACTATCAAACAGGTTTTCCTGAAAACGTTCCTCAGCAAAAGCATTTCTTTTTTTCTTTCTCCATTTCAGATAATTCAGCAATACCAGCGCGAGCAGCGGCAGGAGCAGCAGCAATAGAAGATACCAGTAATTGCCTATTGTAAAGTCCATTTATGTATTAACTATTTTATTTTAACCCTTATTTTAGTTCAATAATCTGTACATCCACCAGCGCAGTAGTGCATCCAGTACCAGGATTGCCAATGCAAACCAGAGAAAATACCTGAAAAATTCCTTGTAATTGTAGAGCTTGGATGCTTTGTTGTCCGACTTTTCCAGCAGGTTAATCTCTTCATAGACATTCTCCAGAGACTCGTTGGAGGTGGCCCGGAAGTATTTCCCTCCCGTAATCTCTGCAATATCTTTAAGCGTCGGTTCATCGATACGCACTTCTGTTTCCGTAAAAATCAGGTCCCCAAAAATATCAGTCCGTGTAGGCATAAGCGCATAGCCGTTGGTACCTATTCCAATGGAATACACCTTGATGCCGGTTCCCTGGGCCAGTTGGGCCGCAATCTGGGGGTTCATTGCATTCTGTATCGTATTTACCCCATCGGTCATCAGAATGATGATCTTACTCTTAGCCTTGCTGTCCTTCAGGTGGTTTACCGCTACGGAAAGACCTTCCCCTATTGCGGTGCCCGGCTGAAGTTCCAGAGGATCAAGACTGGAAAGTTCATCCAATAATACCTGATGGTCCGAGGTAACCGGCACCTTCGTAAAGGCTTCACCCGAGTACGTAACCAGCCCAAGCCGGTCGTTCGGTCGTTTTTCCACAAACCTTTTTGCGATATTCTGCAATGCGGTAAGTCGGTCGGGCTCCAGATCCCGTGCAAGCATGCTTAAGGAAACATCTACCGAAAGCATAATATCAATTCCCTTGGTTTCATCGCGGTCTTCAGACACAGAGAAGGTCCTGGGTCGGGCCATTGCCAGGATTAATGCAGAAAGCAGGAGATATTTTGAAATTTTAAGCATGAAAAGAACGAAAAGAATCCCACCGCTCTCCTTCATGTTACCGGTGGATGGCACGGTGATGCCGGTCCTTTTCTTTTTCCGCTTGTCCCGGATAAGCAACGGAATAAACAGCAGAAACAGCAAAAGGAAATACGGGCTGTAAAACTCAAAGTTTAAAAAATCAAATTCCATAGGTTATCTTTCTAAACGCCGGTACGCAGTTGTTCTGCTTCCAGATCCCTGGCCGAACGTTTTACAAAATCCCGGATATCATTAAAATCCTTTTCCATCACAGGCTGATCGGGAAAGGTCTTGGCAAACTTTACGAGGTCGCCGCGTAAAAACACTTCCTCCACTATCTTTTCATTTTCCGGTGAGATGCTGTTCGTCCGCTTCATCACTTCAATGAGGTCATCGGTGAGTAAGACGTCGGCTGGTATCGGATACTGTTTGCTTATAAAATTTCTTGAAATATCAATGAGTTCCACATAGAAGGAACGGTAATCCCCGGATTCAATAAATTTCTTTTTCTTAAGGGCATCAAGCTCCCTGATTGTCTTGTTCGTCATGATCACCGGTGAGTTTTTGCGCCTCTTTGCATACCTGCGCAAAAGGATGATCAGTAAGATAAGCGCCAGGACTGCCAGCAGCGCGATGATGTACCATTTGTAAAGCTCCCAGTAATCCACGACTTCCAGTTTCACCTCTTTGTTCTTTCTGATGTCACTGATCTCATCTCCTTTGTTAGCTGTATTCACAACCTCCACTTCATAGGGGATTGTTTTCTGGACCGATCCTCCAATGTTGAATTCCAGCGCGGGAATGGTGTAGGTGCCTTCTTCAAACACCGCAAATTCTATTACGCGCTCATAGAAATCGGGCGAGGTAGTGATTGAATCGGAAATTTCCTCAAAATGAAAGGGCAGCAGCTCGTTTTTTGGTGCCGAAAGCACTTCTTTACCCTGAACCCCGGATATGTAAACGGTATACAGACCCACTTCGCCAAGCGCAATGGTGTTTTTGTCCAATTTGGATCCCAGGGTCTGTGCCGATGCAGAGACACTGAGGAGTATAAAAAGAAAGTAAAGTATTTTTTTCAAGATCATTATTTTAATCAGCTTCATCTATTTTTTACGGAAATACTGATACAGGAACCGGGAGTAATCTTCGCCGGTATTGATGTTCATATAACTGGCCGATGAATTTTCGAAATCCTCCTCCACACGCCGTTGTTTCTGTTTCTGACTTTCTGCAAAATCATACCGCCATCTCTTGCTGGACGTATTGGCCCAAACCTGCTTTCCGGTCTCCGCATCTCGGAAAAGCGTATAACCCACGTCGGGAATCTGCTCGTCTTTGTCATCATAAATCCGCATTCCGAGAACCTGATGTTTCTTTGAGGCAATCTTCAGTATTTTTGAGTCGTAGGCATCTTCAAAATCCGAAAACATAAAAACGAGGGATTTTCTCTTGAAAATACCCATCATATACTCCAGAGCAGTGTCTATCTTTGCGGGAGCAGAAACATAATCGGCTGTCAGGATATTGGAAATGATGGCGAGGATGTGTTTGCGGCCCTTTTGTGGTGGAATCACCTTATACACCTTGTCCGCAAAAAGTATAAGTCCTACCTTATCGTTGTTTCCTGCCGCCGAAAATCCCAGACTTGCCGCAATTTCAGCAACAAATTCCCTTTTAAGCTGTGTCCTTGTCCCGTAATCCATGGATGCAGAAATGTCCACCAGGAGCATCATCGTGAGTTCCCTTTCCTCCTCCATCACCTTTACGAAAGGTTCGCGGAACCTGGCGGTCTTGTTCCAGTCTATCCTGCGAATCTCATCGCCGTACTGATACGGACGCACTTCCGATAAAGTCATCCCCTGCCCTTTGAACGCACTGTGATACTGTCCCATTAAGGTAGCTTCCGACTTTTTCCGGGTCCGGATCTCAATCTGCTTTACCTTTTTTATGATGTCTTTAATCTGCACGGTTCGAGAAGAAAATTATCAGTGTGGACTTTATAGCTTAATTTTTTACGGTGCCTGAATTTTTGCCAGGATCCTGTCAACAATCTCGTCTGCGGTTATTTCCTCCGCTTCTGCTTCGAAACTTAGGCCGATGCGGTGTCGCAGGATGTCTTTCGCGATGTCTTTTACGTCTTCAGGTATTACAAAGGCGCGGTTTTTCAGGAATGCGAGCGCACGCGACGCGATTGCCAGATTGATGGAGGCCCGTGGCGAGGCTCCGAAACTGATGTAGTTCTTGAGTTCGCTGAGTCCATACTTCTCAGGAAAACGGGTAGCAAATACCATATCGAGTATGTATTTCTCAATTTTTTCGTCCTGATAAATCTGGTTGATGAGATTCTTCGCATCTACAATGTTTGAAAGGGAAATAACAGGACGTATTTCCGGCTGGTGAGCCGTAGCCACCATTTTCATGATTTTTCTTTCATCCTCCAGAGACGGGTAGTCAATCTTACATTTGAGCATAAAACGGTCGCTCTGTGCTTCCGGCAGAATATAAGTTCCTTCCTGATCGATGGGGTTCTGTGTAGCCAATACCAAAAACGGTTTGGGCAGGGCCATGGTTTCATCACCGATCGTGACCTGCTTTTCCTGCATGGCTTCAAGGAGTGCGGACTGCACCTTGGATGGTGCACGGTTAATCTCATCGGCTAAAACGAAATTGGCGAAAATGGGGCCTCTTTTTATCGAAAAATCATTTTCCTTGATGTTATAGATTTGGGTGCCAATCACATCTGCAGGCAAAAGATCGGGGGTAAACTGTATCCTTGAAAACTGTCCGTGAACAGCTTCTGCCAAAGTTTTGATCGCCAGCGTTTTAGCCAGGCCAGGAACACCTTCCAGCAGGACATGTCCATTCCCTAAAAGACCGATTAACAAACGGTCCACCATATATTCCTGTCCGATAATTGCTTTGTTGATTTCCTGCTTTAAAAGCGAAAAAAAGTAATTCTGTTCCCTTACTTTTTCTGTTAGCTGTCTGATATCTTCCGCCTGATGTAGTTCTGACATATGTTCCTCAATATTTAAAGTGTAAATTTCTGATAAATACCCACACCAATCAACACAATTAATGCCATAAATGAGTTAAAGTTTGTTAATCTTTTTTCAGCATTGTAGGGCATCACGCTAAATTTTGGAGATTATGAAGCATCATAATCATAAAATCTGGTAAAATGTGGAGATACCGCCCGAACCGAATTGTGATTTTCAGTTAATTAAACTATTTTTGACGATTAAATTTTTTCAAGATGAACTATCATTTTCAGGCTCACCGACAAGTCCGAAAAAACCTTCTCGATATCCTGCAAAATACTTCTCACCAAGATTTGATCACGATTCCGGATGGATTCAACAACAATATTTACTGGAATATCGCCCACACCGTAGCTACCCAGCAGCTGCTGTGCTATTACCTGAGCGGCAATCCGTTCCGGATAGACAAGTACTGGATTGAAAGCTATAAAAAAGGAACCCTTCCCAATATGAATGTACAACAGTCGGAGGTAGAGGATTTGGCATTCCTTTTAACCGAAACCTCCAGGATCCTCATGAAGGACTTTGATGCGGATTTCTTTTCAGAATATACGCCCTACACCACCAGTTTTGGTTTGGACCTGAAGAACATTCAGGATGCCATCATTTACAACAACATGCACGAAAGTTTACATTACGGTTATGCCCTCGCTCAGAAACGGGCAATCATGGGTGAAAAATATTAGAAAATGACAGACAAGAAAGATGATTTCATATTTGGTTTAAGGCCGGTAATTGAAGCCCTGGAAGCAGGAAAGACCATTGACAAGATTTTTGTCCAGAATGCGCTGCAGGGGGACATCCATCAGGAACTTAAGCAGCTCCTGGCAAAACACAAAATCCGCCCGAACTATGTACCTGTAGAAAAGCTGAACCGTTTTACGAGAAAAAACCATCAGGGGGTCGTGGCCTTTATTTCTGATGTGCCTTTTGAATCCATTGAAGATGTGCTGCCGCAGCTCTATGAAGAAGGAAAGACGCCGTTTCTGCTGATCCTGGACCGGCTGACCGATGTGCGCAATTTTGGCGCCATCTGCCGGACAGCCGAATGCGTCGGAATTCATGCGATAATTTTGCCGGAAAAAGGTGCCGCGCCTATTAATTCTGATGCAATTAAGACCTCTGCGGGTGCCATCTATAACCTGAAGATCTGTAAAGAGAAAAACCTTGCCCATGCAGTGGATTTCCTGCAACAGTCCGGGGTACAGGTCTACGCGGCTACGGAGAAGGCTCAAAAACTCGTGTATGATGTCGATTTTACTACCCCCTGTGCGGTCGTGATGGGTAACGAAGAGACCGGGATTTCTAAAGAAGTCCTGCATCATTCCGACGAGAAAATTAAGCTCCCGATTGAGGGTAAGACCCAGTCGCTGAATGTGTCGGTGGCATGTGGAGCTATTCTGTATGAAGCGGTTAGGCAAAAGATTACAGCTACTGTATAGCACACAGATGAGATGGAAATTGGATAATGGATTAATTTTTGAAACACCTCAGATGATTCATCAACCCAATTTAAAATTTCAGGAAATATTATGAAAAATTCAATAAAATTACTGTTTGCTCTGTTCCTTTGCACGGTGTCTGTCTTAGCGACTGCACAGATCGGCCCCACAGAAAACCCGAAGAAGGTAAAAAGTAAGGGCTTTACTAAGACTGCAAATCCCTTTACCCAGTACCTCTACATCAAAGGGTTCAGGGACTATCAGGTGGTCAAAATTGAGACCAAAGCTCAGGATGTTAGTAAGTCGTACAGTGAACTGCGGTTCAACAGTGTCTATTCCCAGCACTATACCAAGAAACTGATGTACGATCAGTTTGGAAAGTGGGACCGGGAAATTGTTTCACTGGGAAGCGACCCTACGCTGGTGTGGCGGGATGTGAAGCTTTTCGCCGATTCTGGAGAAACTTTCACTGTGTTTGCAAACGGCGTACGCAGCTTTAAACATATGTATGCTGCGGTAAACGTGTTCGATTCGCAAAATAAAGACTGCATGGACGAAAATCATCCCCTGCGGCCAAAACTCATCAAATATTTTTCAGAAAAAATATGGAACCTTTCAGACAGTAAGGAATTTCAGGAAACATACAACAATCTGGACGTCCAGAAAACTAAAAAAGCTAAATAAATTTAAATTATATGAAGAACATCGCAGCCATTGCGCTAATATCCCTTGCCCTCATTGCCTGTAAAAAGGAAAACAAAACAATCACCAAAATAGATCCGATTACCGGGGATACCATCAAAATAGAAGTTACTGCTGAGGATTCTACAAAAGTAGCTCAGGAAATGGCGGCAAAAGCAGCTATAAAAGATTCAGCAGGAGTCTTCAAACAAACCCTGAAACTTGAAAAAGGCAAAACTTATCCCTTCGTTACGCAACAGAAGGATGTGGCAACCTCCACAATGCCCGACGGTAAATCACAGAGTATGAACCGCGAGAATACCGACGAGATCAGCTTTACGGTAAATAATTTTGCAAACAGGGTTTATGATGTGACCATTAACTTTATCGCAAAAAAAACCTCGCAGTCCGCGCAGGGACAAACCCAAACCGTTGATACGAAAGCCGCTGCCCCGAAAGATGAGGCCCTGAAAAACAGATGGACAATAGACAAGGCAATGACCGGTAACAAACTGAATATGAAGATTGACGAAAACGGTAAAATCCTTTCCATTACCGGTTTTGAACCCATCTATGCAAAATTTTCAACCACGGTGAACAGTCTTACGAAGGATGCCAACGAGAGAAAGGGCATTCTGGATCAACTGAAAGCATCGTTCAATGAAGAAGTCCTGAGGGATCAGTTTTCCAAGAACATATTCATTATGCCGAAGAAAGGTGCGAAGATTGGTGAAAAATGGACTGTTTCGGAGAGCGCATCGCCAGACGGAAAAGTGAAGATCAATTCAAACTACACCCTTAAAAATGTAAAGGACGGGGTGGCCGAGATAACCGTCACCGGCGGCATCCCAAAGCAGAGCCAGAAAGAAAGTCAGGGTGCGATAACCCAGACTGTAAGTTCAGAACTTTCTCAAAACGGAACCTACCGGTTTGATGTTAATTCCGGCTGGATCATCGGTCAGGATATCAAGGTCAAGACATTGCAGAGCCAAACCTTCAGCGACGGTAAAAAATCCGAAACCATGAAAAACACAACCAATTCAAACGTCATTGTAAATCCCAGCAAATAGAAGCCAATGAAATTCATACTTTTAACGATTTTAAGCACCATCATCATTTTTTTTGTGTGGAATATTTTAAAGAAGATTTTTTTCACGAAGTTTTATAATAATGCGGCCGCGCGCTTTGAAGAGAAAGAAAAAAGCAGTGGAACCATTTCGCAGAAGGTAAACTGGGACGCAGAAACCGTGGATTACGAGGAGGTGAAGGAACAGGAGAAAAAAAACTGAATTTTTTGAAATTTAAACTAATGACTAAAAACAAGAACCTCATCTATATTGCAGCATGCCTCGTGCTCTTTATAATCCTTGGTCTTCTGTATGCCAATCCTGTACTTTCCGGAAAACAGCTGTTCCAGCATGACATCGTGCAGTATAAAGGTGGGGCAAAGGAACTTCTGGATCACCGTGCGCAACACGGTGAAGAAACCTATTGGAGCGACAGTATGTTCGGGGGAATGCCTACCTACCAGATGGGTTCCCAGTTTCGTGGCGACCTCATCAAACAGGTTGATAATGCCCTGAATTTCCTTCCCAAACCGGTAAATTATTTGTTCCTGCTCTTTTCAGGATTTTTTCTTTTAGGTCTTGTAACCGTAAGGAACTGGAAGTACGCGCTTCTCGGAGCACTCTTCTTTGGGATGTCCACGTATTTTTACATCATCATTGCGGCAGGACACAATGGCAAGGTACATACGATTGCCTACTTTGCGCCTCTGCTGGCGGGAATACTCCTTGTATACATCCGTCGCAACTATATTGTCGGATTCATTGTAACAGCCCTTTTCATGGGTCTTCAGGTAGCCGCAAACCACCCGCAGATGACTTATTACCTTTTCATTGCGCTTGGATTCCTGTTCCTGTCTGAACTCATTCGTGCCGTGCAGGGAAAGACCGACTGGAAACATTTTGGAATCTCGACAGGCGTGCTGGCACTTGCCTTCGCCCTGGGAGTAGGCATGAATTCGCAGCGGATTATGGCCAATGCCGAATACGTAACAGAAACCGTGCGCGGTAAACAGATCCTGACCAATGAAACCCACACCGCCAACACGTCCGGAATGGACAAGGAAAGCATGCTGATGTGGAGCTACGGAAAACTGGAAACTTTTAACCTCTTTCTCCCCAGACTGATGGGCGGCGGCAGCAACGAAAAGGAAGGCGAAAAAATGATGGGTGACATCCAACAGTTGGTGCAGGACAATGCCCGGTCACAGGCAGAAGTAGATGATATTGTAAAAGGACTCAGCAGTGCAACCTATTGGGGTGAACAGCCGGGGACATCAGGTCCTGCATATCAGGGAGCCATCGTAATCTTCCTTGCGGTGCTTGGATTTTTCTTTGCATGGAAAAAATACCGTTACTGGATTTTGGGCGCTTCCATACTCACCATTATGCTGGCCTGGGGAAGTAATTTCATGCCTCTTTCAGATCTTTTTATTGATTTTGTACCCTTCTACAATAAATTCAGGGCGCCATCTTCAATCCTGGTCGTTGTGGAACTGCTTCTGCCGTTAATCGCGATCATTGGCCTTTACCGGTTCTTTACTGATGAAAATCTGGACCCTGAATACAAAAAGAAAATACTGACCTGGGTAACTGCAGTGTTTGCAGGCATCCTTGTCGTTCTTATTGTTTTCGGTAAGTCTGCGCTTGGTTTTTACACGGCCAACGAGAAAACCTACCTGCCTCCTTACCTGCTGGATTATTTAACAGAAGAGCGTTTCAAAATGTTGCGCGCAGATGCGCTCAAAGCGTTACTTTATGTAGGAATTTGTGCTGGCGTATTGTTTTTTTCGTTGAAGAACAAACTGAGCCAGAATGTAGCACTCATCATCATTGGAGTAGTTAGCCTTTTTGATCTTTGGACCGTTAATAAGCGCTATTTGAATGAAGAGAATTTTGTGGATGCCGTATTCGCCGAAAATCCATTTCAGACCGAGACCAGCGACCTGATGGTTGAAAAAGTGGGTGACAACCGCGAACTGCAGTCCTTGCTTATGAATGCGAACGTAAACAAAACCCTGGAGACCATTGCCGAAAGGGACAAAGGCCATTACCGGATTTATAACCAGGCCATCAATCCGTTTGGGGAAACCAACACGTCTTACTTCAAGGCATCCGTGGGCGGTTATCATGCCGTAAAACTGCGCCGGTATGATGATCTGATTGGTGAGTATTTCAGCAAAATGGACACCGTACGGATTCCCCGAATCCTGAACATGCTAAACACCAAATACATGATCTTTGGTGATGCCCAAAATCCGGAAGCAGTTCCCAATCCACAGGCCAACGGCAATGCATGGTTTGTTTCTGACCTTAAATTTGTCGCTACACCGAATCAGGAAATTAAAGAGATCGGTGAAGTTGATACCAAACGGACTGCGGTAATTGCCGATGCGGACCGAAAGTACTTTGAAGGAAAACCAATGACTGCAGACAGCACTGCAATCTTAAAACTTTCCGGCTACCGCGCTGATGCGCTGGAGTTCCGCACGGAAAGCAAGACTCCGCAACTGGCTGTTTTCTCTGAGATCTACTATCCGAAAGGCTGGAAGATGTTCATTGATGAAAAAGAAGTTCCTTATATAAAAGCAAACTATCTTCTGAGAGCGGTTTACGTTCCGGCTGGAGTCCACACCGTTAGGATGGTTTTCGAACCGGCGGTGATTCAGACAGGAAAAATGGTATCCATGATTTCGTTCGGACTGTTTTTGCTGATGAGTATAGGTGGCATATTTTGGTTGTATAAAAAACGGACTGCGAGGAACCTTCAAATTCAAAATTAGTGAGCTCAAAGTTTCGTCTTTATTTTGTGGAATCATCAAGGTAGCAATATTGCTGAAATCTTAAATACTTGGATAGCAAAAAAATACTGATCATCACCTATTACTGGCCGCCTGCAGGGGGTCCGGGAGTACAGCGTTGGTTAAAATTTGCGAAGTATCTGCCGGAGTTCGGCTGGACGCCCGCGATTTTTACGCCTGAAAATCCCAGTTATCCGATTGTTGATGAAACGCTGGTTAAAGAGGTACCAGACGGACTGGAAATCGTCAGAACTAAAATCTGGGAACCCTATCATTTGGCAGAACTTTTTGGGAAGGACAATAAGAAATTCAAGGCCGGACAGTTCGATGTAGGCAAAAACCAAACCTGGAAGTCGAAACTTTCCATTTGGGTAAGGGGAAATTTCTTCATTCCGGACGCGCGCGTGTTCTGGGTGAAGCCTTCGGTAAAATATCTGAAGAAATACCTGAAGGAAAACCATTTCGATGCCTTTGTCACCACCGGCCCACCCCATTCCCTGCATTTAATTGGCCTCGAACTGAAGAAAGAATTTCCGGGGCTGAAATGGATTGCCGATTTCCGCGATCCCTGGACAGAAATCTCTTACTACAAACACCTCAAACTTTCCAAAACTGCCGACCAAAAACACCGTAAACTGGAACATCAGGTTTTTAACAGCGCAGATATCACGCTGGCCACCAGCTTTACCGATGCGGAAAACTTCCGGAAGAAAGGAGCGAATGCGGTGTGTATCACCAACGGCTTCGACTCTAATGCCGAAGAGTCCAAAATCAGGAACAGAAAATTCACGCTAAGTTATATCGGTGTGCTGGAGCAGCTCAGAAATCCGGAACTCCTTTGGAAGGTACTTGATCGTCTCATTCATCATAACAGTGAATTCAGAAATAACTTTGAACTGAAGTTTGTTGGCCGGATAGACGACCGGATCCTGCATCATATCAAGGATCTTGAACTTAAAAATTCTGTGCGCAACCTCGGATATCTGAACCACAGAGCTGCGCAGACTGAAATGCACACTTCCGATCTGCTGCTCATTACCAATTTTCCCGATGAGAACTCACAGGGTATCATTCCGGGAAAAATTTTTGAATATCTGGCAACAGGCAGGCAGATTCTTTCCTTCGGACCGCCACAGAGCGATGTGAAAAGGATACTGGAAGAAACCGGCGCAGGTCAACACTTTTCCTATGAAGATGAGGACGAGTTGAAAGCTTATATGCTGGAACAGTTCCGCAACTGGAAAGAAGGAAATCTTACGAATGGGAAAAGGGACATCACTCAATATTCAAGAAAATTCCTGACCGGCAAACTTGCAGAAATATTATAAGCATTTCGCGTAGAGTAATTATAGCGGTTTTTAAATCGTCCACTCATCATTTACGACGGCAATCAGGTAGTATCTCCCGTTGAATTCTTCAAAAACAAGCCGTAACGCATTCCAGTCCATGCCGCTGTACTTTTCACTTCCGGCAATGTAATTTTCAGTAAAATAGGCTCCAGGATAGATTTCTTTAAGGTTATTCAGTGAGTTCCCTTCTCCCCGGAAATGATTCAGCAAATACTGACCTTTCGTAAAATCCCTTTTAAAAACCCATTTTGCGAGGTAATCCTTAATGGTGACGACGTAAATGTCACCGCTACCGTCTCTTCCCCCAAAGGTAAACTTCGTATTGCTGTAAACATATTTCCGAAAATCAGACAGGCTGAACTTCTTGTCCCGCGCAGGGTTTACATAGCCATACATGGAAAAACGCACCCCTTTTTCCGGATGAATATTATCCGCGAGTGACCGGTAATCCTTCGCCTTCAAGGCCTTCAGAATACCGTCGTTTAACTTTTTGAGGGTTTCTTCTTTGGTCAGGCTGTGCTGTACAGTGTCTTTACGTTCAACCAGAACAGAATCAGGCTTCTGTATTTGGGAATCCTGTTTCTGCACGACTCTGGAATTTTCCTTTGTGCAGGAATTGAGTAAAAAGCCTAAAACAAGAAATATAATTTTTTTCATGATTTAAGGAATGCAAAAATCGTCGCATTTGGAAATTATTTGATGTAAAAATTTGCACCTGCCATCACATTCCTGCCCGCTGCAGGATTGTAAAATCGGTTTCCAAACGCGTTAATATCATGACCCAGACTGTATTTGGCGTCATACACATTGATGATACTGACACTGAAATCCACTTTAAAATCACGTGTTATCAAAGGATAGCGCAGCGTTACATTCCCCACAAGTGAAGGTTCAGCGGTGACCGAATTACTGTCGTTAAGCGATATTTCCGAAATATAGAAATGGGTGAGATCCAGACCGATGCCGTTGCCGAACTTCAGATTTATAAGGCTTTGCAAAGAAGTTTTAGGAACTCCGGTAAGCCGGTTTCCGGAATAGTCATTCTCATTTTGCCTGTACTCTTTAAATTTGAAATCATAAAAACTCCCTGAAAACCAAAATTTAAGCGATTTCAGGACGGGATTGCTGAAAATGAAAACTTTGGTTTCCGCCACGGCCTCTATTCCCCGCTGTACAGTTTCCCCAGCATTCACGAAATATTCCTGCCCTTCTTCTGTCTGCCTTCGCACGATTGCTTGCTTCAGCCGGAAATCGAAAAGACTGGCTTCCAGATACAGGAAATTACCGAACTGCTTGCGGAAACCTACTTCCCGGCTCCAGCCGTATTCCGGAGACAGATTTTCATTGATCTCCTGGGTGGAAGACCGCAACTCTTCCATTGTCGGTGCAGAATTCCCTTTGCTAATCTTACCCCGTACTGAAAGCCCCTGTGCAAGTAAATAGGAAACTGCAAAACCTGGAAGCACTTCTCTTTCCAGCGTTTTTGTCCCGGAAAAATCATTTGGGAAAGAACGGTTCCAGCGGTACTTCATCATATTCAGACTTACTGACCCGTCAATGAAGAAGCGGTCTGAGAGTTCCGCTTTCTGGGCAAGAAACAGATAGCCACTTTCTGCGAAAAGGTCATCATGGTTCTGAGAATTCCCGGGTACACCGCCATTATTCTCAAAGTTCCGTATCCGTGAACGGTTCATTCCTGCTTCGAAGCCAACCCTGGTCTGATAAAAATTTTCACCGCTCCATTTCTCAAAATTAAGATGGGTCCTAACAGCAAAATTTCGTTCGTAACGCTGCTCAAAGTTCGTAATGAACGGGTTTTTAAAATCGTTGTAACTGCCCTGTACCGACATAAAATGACTTAAATGTGGTACGAATTCATAAATATGGGAAATGCCCCCCAAAACCATGCGGTTGTAAATTCCGGCCTGCTGCTCCTGCGCCCCGGGCAACACAGGGGTCTTAGGCCGTGCCTGACGTGAATCTGCCTGCATCTGAGCAAGGGTAAGACCCCCAGGCGTTTCGTAGTGCATATTTGAATTCAAAAAGAGAAAACCGACCTCTCCTTTCTCCGAATATCTGAAGCGGTCTTTCAAAAATAGTATTTGTCTTTCCAAAGCCGACTGTTTCCGGTATGAATCGGTTGTCTGGTAACTGGAATAGGCCTGCAACTTATGTTCTCCAACATGATCTGCATACCTCATCTTTCCTTTGTACCCGTTAAATGAGGTGCCTGAAATTCCAAAACTCATTTCGTCCGAATTCCGTGTATGCAACTGTACGGTCCCACCCGTCACAGCACCGAATTCGCCCCCTTCCGGACCTTTATATACTTCAATACTGCCAATTATTTCCGGGTCCAGTACATTTAGATAGGTGTTGCCCGAGGCATCGGTAAGTATAAAATCATCCAGATAAATCTTTACATTACGGACCCCAAAAGGAGACCTTAAGGTGCTGCCGCGAACCGAAAAGCGGTAGCTTCCGGGTGACCGCTCCTCCATTTTTGCCCCCGGTAAGAGATTTACGGATTCCAGCAGCCGGTCCGAGGCATTTTGTAAAAGGAAGTTTGAATTTGCGACCGAAACGGACTTGGTGGAGGTCAGAACCTTCGTGGATTTCCGGTGCGCGTCGATTTCGACTTCGGAAATAAGCATTGCAGAATCCTTTTCCTGCGCAAACAGTGAAATACTAAAAAATAAGAAAAAGGTTTTGAAAATCATGGTATTTATAAAAATATCACCTGTTATAAAGGGTTCACACGTTAGTATGATCGTTCATCTTCAGTATACAAACAATTAAAATCGCTGTAACATACATTTGCCAGTAATTTACTATATTTATGCACACAAAAAACATGAAAAATGAAAAAACCTATGTACTCCAAAATCATGATCAGTTACAGGCTGATCTTTAGAAAAATACGGCAACAACTTTTTGTTAAAGGGACCGTTTAAAAGAAACTCCGGGAATTCCCGGAGTTTCTTTTCCTATAATCAGTCCGGTTTATATCCGTCCTTAAGTGTTACTGTTCTGTTAAAAACCAATTTTTCCGTTGTGGAATCACGGTCTTTTGTGAAATACCCGATCCTTTGGAACTGATAGGGTTGGCCTACTTCCGCCTCCTTCAGACTTGGCTCGGCAAATCCCTGCACCAACTTCAAACTTTCAGGATTAATGAATTCCATAAAGTCCGTTTCTTTCTCAGCGTCGGGCTGTGGCGTAGTGAAGAGGCGGTCGTATATCCGCACCTCTACGGGCAGCGCATGCTTCGCAGAAACCCAGTGAAGCGTGCCTTTTACCTTTCTTAAACTCTCTTCTGTGCCGCTTCCGGACTTGCTTTTCGGGTCATAGCTGGCGTAAATTGTGGTGATCTCTCCGTTTGCGTCTTTCTCCACGCGTTCTGCCTTTATAATGTATGCAGATTTAAGGCGCACTTCCCCTCCAAGTTTAAGCCTGAAGAATTTTTTGTTGGCTTCTTCCTGGAAATCCTCCCGTTCAATATAAAGCTCCCTGGAGAAAGGAACTTCTCTGATACCGGCGTTGTCATCCTCAGGATTGTTTTCGGTTTCCAGCCACTCCTCTTCATTTTCGGGATAGTTTTCAATCACCAGTTTCACGGGATCAATAACCGACATTACGCGGGTCGCAATCTTATTCAGGTCTTCACGTACTGAAAATTCCAGAAGCTGGATGTCAATAAGGTTCTCCCTCTTCGCTACACCTACCCTTTCAATAAAATTTTTGATCGCTGCAGCGGTAAAACCAAGTCTCCGCATTCCTGAAATCGTGGGCATCCGCGGATCATCCCATCCTGTCACCGCATTTTCGGCCACCAGCCGCTGCAGTTTTCTTTTGGAGGTGATCATGTAAGATACATTCATCCTTGCAAATTCCCTTTGCTTGTTCCTGACAGTATTTTCCTGGTACACTTGGTCCAGATACCAGTCGTAGAGTGGTCTGTGGTTCTCAAACTCCAGCGAACAGAGGGAATGTGAAATCTGTTCAATATAGTCGGACTCGCCATGGGCCCAGTCATACATCGGGTAGATCTTCCATTTTTCGCCGGTTCTGTGGTGCGGTCTCTTCAGGATTCGGTACATCACGGGATCCCGCATGTTCATGTTGGGCGACTTCATGTCTATTTTTGCGCGGAGTGACATTGCGCCTTCGTCAAATTCCCCGTTTTTCATCTTCTCGAAAAGACCCAGACTTTCCTCAACAGGTCTGTTCCTGTATGGTGATTCTATTCCGTCTTCAAACGGATTCATTCTTTGCGTAGTAATTTCTTCCGACGGCTGTTCATCCACGTATGCCTTGCCATCTTTAATCATTTGAACTGCCCAACCATACAGCTGGTCAAAATAATCTGAAGCATACAGTTCCTGATCATATTTAAAACCCAGCCAGTCAATGTCCGCTTTTATAGCATCAACAAATTCCTGTTCTTCTTTTTCGGGGTTTGTGTCATCAAAGCGAAGATTTACCGGGGCACCGTATTTTTCGCCAAGTCCGAAATTTATGCAGATGGCTTTGGTATGACCTATGTGCAGATAGCCATTAGGTTCCGGAGGAAAGCGGAATCGCAGTTTATCCTGTGGCAGGCCGTTTGCCAAATCTTCTTCTATTATTTGCTCAATGAAGTTGAGTGGTTTTTTTTCTTCTTCCATGGAAATTGAATGTAAGGGCAAATTTAAGTAAATAAAAGAGTTCGTGAAAGCAGGGAGTGCATTAACATTCACGTCAAAGAATGCATTTACATTGGTCGGCGTCGCCTAATCTCAATAAAAAAAGCCTTCCTGTTTAATTTTTTTTGGTGAGTTAACGCTGTAGCTATTTTTTTGACAGGAAGATTGGATTTTTACCTACTTTTATAGCTTTAAAATGAGCGAATCTTAAATGAAAATCTTTCTTACAGGAGCCACAGGATATATTGGCAGCTATGTAAAAGACCTCCTGCTGCAGGAAGGCCACACGTTACATGCACTTTGCAGGAATCCTGAAAAGATGGAAAATGATCACCCCAATCTCAAATTATATAAGGGAGACCTTACCGATGAGAAGGTTATTGAAATTGCAATTGCCGGCTGCAATCAGGTTTATCATTTGGCCGCCTATGCGAAGCCGTGGGCCAAGGACCCTGCAGTCTACTACGAAATGAACCTTCACGCTGTACAGGGGCTCCTCGATGCCGCTTTCAGAAATAATGTTGAAAAGATCGTATTCACTTCTACCGCAGGAGTCCTGGGGCCCTCACATCGCACTCCCGTCGCGGAGCATGACACCCGGATTGGAGAGGTCATGAATGAGTATGAGGATTCTAAAACGATGGCGGAAGAACTTTGCCTGAGATATGTTGCTGAAAAAAACATGAATATCGTGACAGTGAATCCGCCAAGGGTCTATGGGCCGGGCGTGGATACGGAAAGCAATTCCTTAACGAGGCTGCTGAAAATGTATGCTGCGGGAAAATGGAACATCATTCCCGGCAACGGAAAAGGAATAGGAAGTTACGTTCATGTAGAAGATGTTGCAAAAGGTCATTTGCTGGCAATGAAACACGGTAAACCCGGGGAACGATATATCCTTTCCGGCGAAAACCTTTCCTACGACGAGTTTTTTGACATCATTAAAAAGGTCACCGGAAAAAACTACCCCCTGTTTCACATACCGCTGCCACTCATGATGCTGGCCGGACATCTTATGAACCTGCGGGAAAAAATAACAGGACAGCCACCCATGATTACACCAAAATGGATAAAAAAATACAGTTACAATTACGCACTGGACTGCTCCAAGGCACAAAAAGAACTGGGCTACACGTACAGAAATTTTGAACAGGGAATTAAGCAAACGTATGACAGCATCTCCAGTCAATAAAAAGGAAAAAAAGTTTGCACTAATCACGGGCGGAAGTTCGGGTATCGGTGCTGCTTTTGCCTGCGAACTTGCTTCGCGGGGCCATTCAATTCTTATAGTTGCCCTGCAGGACGAAAACCTTGAACATTTTAAAAAGCAGATTGAGGACCGTTATGGGGTAAGTTGTCATACGCTTGGAGTAGACCTGTCAGAAGGAAATGCGCCGGCAGAAATCCACCAATGGGTGACTGAAAATGAGTTCAGTGTAAATATTCTCATAAATAATGCAGGCATAGGATCAAAAGAAATATTTGAAAAGATTGACATTGAGTTTTATAAACGACAGCTCATGGTGAACGTGGTAAACGCTGTGATTCTTACGAGGCTGATGATTGACAACCTGAAATCATCGGGGCCTTCCTATATCCTCAATATGGGAAGTTTGGGCGGTTTTTTCTGCATACCGGAAAAAGTGAGTTACGTGGCATCAAAAGCATTCATCCATTCATTCAGCAAATCGCTGCGGTACGAGCTTGAACCCTGTGGAATAAAAGTGGTTCTTCTCTGCCCGGGAGGAGTTAACAGTAATATGAACAGCAGGATGGTCATTTCGGAGCTGAAAGGTATCGCTAAGAAATCCGTTTTTGAACCCGAAAAGCTGGCAAAGGTTGCAATAGACTCCATGTTTAACAATGAAACCATCATCATCCCAGGACTGATTAACAAATCCTTTTACCATATCAACAAATTCTTGCCGGCTTTCGTTAAGACATTAATCATTAACCGTCAACTGGTGAGAAAGAGCAGATATACTACATAAATTCATACATCGTTCATCAAGCAGAATTCCACTAACACTACACCGGAACAATAAAATTACTATTTTTCCATTATTTTAAATCTAAGACCTCATTCATCATGTTATCGAAAAAAATGAAAGATTCTGTATTCATCTTTTTAATTTGTCTGCCTGTGCTTTTTTTTCCACAGTTAAAGATTGAGACCAAAAATCCAATCCGCCCAATTGCACTGAAGCTCAACAAAATCCAGTCCTCTAAAATAGAAAACAGCGGGCAGGGAGCGCAGGACCTTAATTTTAAAAAGATGCAGTTACCGGCAACCTCGGCGAGCGAATATTCAATCAACATCGTAAATCCTTACGATGTTCCCATCCATTTTGCCATCGGCACCAACGACCTTATGAGAATGGACCAGACGGAACCTAAGGGTGTCTGGGCCGGAATACTGAATGATTATTGGGTCAATTTCGTCATCAAAACAAAAAAAACGGAACTTGCCTACTCCATAAAAACAGGAAATTGCTACAGTTTCTTTTGGGATAAGTCATTAAAGGGATGGAACATCAGAAAGATAAAATGTGATGTTTATGAAGAAGAGGAGAAGAAATAAGTTAACTCTTTATGAAGTACAGCTGATCACCCTCTAACTTTAAACGGCTTTCAAAATTGTTCGTAAACAGGCTGCCGGTACCCAATCCCTGCGGCATCGGATTATTTTTTGTGTACGTGTACTGTGCGATGGCGTTGAGTCCGATATTGCTCTCCAGTGCCGAAGTAATCCACCACCCGATTCCAAGGACTTCAGCCAGTGCAATCCATTCATCAGACCCTGAGAATCCACCTACTAAAGAAGGTTTCAGGATGATATACTGAGGCCTGATTGCTTCTAAGAGTGCCTGTTTTTCATGACTGTCTGTAATCCCAATCAGTTCCTCGTCCAGAGCAATGGGTGTAGGTGAAAACCTGCAAAGGTGAGCCATCTGCACAATGTTTCCTGCTTTTAGCGGCTGCTCAATGGAATGAATATCCAGTTCTGCCAACTGTTCCAACACTCCCTTTGCATCGTCGAAAGAGAACGCACCGTTAGCGTCAACACGGAGCTCAAGTTGCTCTTTCGGAAAACGCTGCCGCAATTTGGTAAGAACCTCCCGTTCTGCCCCCCAATTCACCCCAATCTTGAGTTTGATACAGTCAAAACCCTGCTGCAGTTTCAGGGAAATCTGTGACTGCATATAGTCCGCATCACCCATCCAGATCAGTCCGTTAATCTTGAGTGAAGGTTTACCTGTGGTAAAATCTGATTGAAAATAAAGGTCTCCGCCGAACTCCAGGTTTCGCGAGGCCTGCTCATAACCAAACCAAATGGAGGGAAAATGCCGCAGTTCTTCTTTCAGGAATCCCACATCTTCATTGATGTGAAGGCAAAGCCATTTCAGTTTGTCATCATATTCCGGCACATCATCATAACTTAACCCCCGAAAAATTCCGCATTCGCCAATTCCTTTCCGCTTCTCTTCATAAATTTCGAGGATATAGGTTTCTTTGGTGCTTAGAACGCCCCTGGAAGTACCTCCGGGCCTTTTGAATTCTAAAATATGCCTAAAATATTTCGCCGTTCTCATATTTTGATTTAAAGGCAAAGACGCGATAAATCGCGCCTTCATAAATTTCTATCTGATTGGTTCCTAATCCCTTAAAACATCAATACGCATGAATTCTTCTGCCTTTTCGACCATGTCCCTGTTGCCGCAGAAAAATGGGGTGCGCTGGTGAAGTTCCGTGGGTTCAAACTCCATAATTCTGTTGAAGCCGTCGGATGCTTTTCCACCGGCCTGTTCAGCAAGAAAGGCCATCGGATTACATTCATAAAGCAATCGCAGTTTCCCGGTGGGAGCATTTGCATAGGAAGGATAAATATAAATCCCGCCTTTAATCATATTTCTGTGAAAATCGGACACCAATGAACCGATGTAACGTGACGTATAGGGACGGTCGCCCTCCATCATCTGACAGAATTTCAAATAATTCTTCACTCCCTGGGGAAATTTCACATAGTTCCCTTCGTTTATGGAATATATTTTCCCTTTTTCAGGATATTTCATGTTCGGGTGGGACAGATAATAGGTCCCGAGGCTTGGATCGAGCGTAAAGCCGTTGACTCCGTTGCCCGTCGTGTACACAATCATTGTGGAAGATCCGTACACCACGTATCCCGCAGCAACCTGATCCACCCCTTTTTGCAGGAAGTCTTCAAGCTGAACCGGCGTTCCCGGTTCCGTAACCCGGCGATAGATTGAGAAAATTGTTCCCACGGAAACATTAACATCAATATTTGAGGAACCATCCAGCGGGTCAATAAGGACCACATACTTACTCAAATGCCCATTGGGTCCGCATTTTATGTCGATGAAATCATCACTTTCCTCCGAAGCAATTCCACAAACCACCTCCCTTTGGGAAAGCGCGGTAATGAAAATTTCATTGGCCAGCACGTCAAGTTTCTGCTGCTCCTCGCCCTGAACATTTGTATTTCCTGCATGACCTACGATATCCGCAATTCCTGCTTTGTTCACATCGCGGTTCACAACTTTCGAGGCCAACCTGATGGCGCTTAGGAGTCTTGAAAATTCACCGGTGGAATACTGGAAATCGTCCTGTTTATCAATTATAAATTCGCCGAGGGTCTGTAATGCATTTTCTGACATTTCTGGATTTTTGAGATTTCTACAAATTTCGGAAATTTCTTTGAATAAAATGTATTCAATGAGGAAAATCATTTGAGGAGGAAATTACCACAACCCTGTTGTGGTTTAGCAGTTTTCATTTCTCATTCTAAAATACTATTTTTGAAAATTATTAACAGTCCTGAGTAGAAAAAGCAGTGGTTATATTATATTGATATTAAGCATATTATGAAGGTTTTTAAGTTTGGAGGCGCGTCGGTAAAGGATGCGGAGGGAGTGAAAAATGTAGCCAGGGTTTTGGAAAGCCAGGGTTTTGACGCCTGTCTGCTGGTGGTTTCGGCTATGGGCAAGACCACCAATGCACTGGAGCAGGTAGTTGATCTTTATTTCAAGAAGGATGACTATCAGGAACACATCGCGCAAATAAAAAGAAACCACATCCAGATTGCGGAAGGCCTGTTCTCCAGGGAAAATGAAGTATTCAATGAGATCTCTTTGTTTTTCGATGACCTTGAATCTTTTTTAAGACGGAATAAATCCCCAAACTACAGTTTCGTATATGATCAGGTGGTAAGCTGTGGCGAAATGATTTCTTCAAAAATTGTCAGCGAATATCTGAATGAAACGAATTATTCCAACCAATGGCTGGACGCCAGAGATTACATAAAAACCGACGAAACTTACCGGGAGGGCGTTGTAAACTGGCAGAAAACCGAGGCGTTCATCCGTACCCTGCAAAAGGACGTGAGCTATGTTACCCAGGGGTTTATTGGATCCGATGAGAACAATTTTACAACCACCTTGGGAAGGGAGGGATCAGATTACACTGCTGCTGTATTTGCCTACTGTCTTGATGCCGAGGCGCTCACAATCTGGAAAGACGTTCCAGGCGTCATGACGGGTGATCCCCGCAAATTCGAGGAAGTTAAGTTGCTGGCCAACATCTCTTATGAAGAAGCGATTGAAATGGCCTATTACGGGGCGTCCGTCATTCACCCGAAGACGCTGCAACCTCTGAAGCAGAAAAATATACCCTTTTTCGTGAAATCTTTCCTCGACCCTAAAAAAGATGGTACAAAAGTAAGTTTGACAAAAAAAAATCAGGAGATTGAGACCTATATCCTGAAGGAGAATCAGCACCTTATGCGGATTGCAACCCGCGACTTTTCCTTTATTGCCGAGGACCACATCAGCCAGATTTTCAATCTTCTCGCCAAATTTAAAATAAAGGTTTCCCTGATGCAGAACACTGCGATATCCCTGGCTTTGTGCCTGGAGGATAAATACGGAAATATTGATGCATTCAATACAGAACTGGCCGGAGAATTTAACACCGAAACGATAAAGAAAGTTTCCCTGTTTACCATACGGAACACCGACCTGAAAGAACTTTCGAAATTTTATAAAGACAAAAAAGTGCTGTTGGAGCAGATTTCCAGGAATACGGTTCAAATGGTCACCCAATAAACTAATAACCAGACCCGAAAATCATGAGTTTAATTTCAAAACAGGATTTGATCGATGCTTCAGGAATGAGCAGATTAGGTTTTATGAAAAATCCTGTATCGTCTGCCCTGATGCGTCTTTCAAAGATAGACGAGGTTAACAGCCTGTACAACAAGGTGAAGGACAAAGAAGGGAAAGAATTCTTTGATTCTTTTGTACGGGAACGCCATCTGAAATATATTGTTTTTGAGGAGGACCTTGCAAAGATTCCCAAAACAGGAGCATTTATTTTAGTGGCCAACCATCCGTTAGGTGCTATTGACGGTATTCTGATGACGAAAATCCTGTCTGAAATCAGACCTGATTTCAAGATTATGGGAAATTTTCTGCTGTCAAGGATCCAACCGATGCAGCCCTACGTAATCTCGGTAAATCCATTTGAAAACAGAAAAGAACTCCACAACAGTTCGGCCGGTATGCGTGAAACTCTGAAGCATCTGGAAAATGGCGGTTGCGTAGGAATCTTCCCCGCCGGCGAAGTATCAAATAAAAACAATCCTTTCGGTGAAATTCTGGATAAAGAGTGGGAAAAGCCTGCGATAAAACTGATCAGGATGGCCAAAGTTCCTGTGGTACCCATGTATTTCCATGCCAAGAACAGTAAGGTGTTTTACCAGCTGGCAAAGATGCATCCCAACCTTCAGACCGTCCTTTTACCATCAGAAATGATGCATAACCGGGACAAACCCATCCGCATGAGGATTGGAAAACCCATCTCGCTGAAAGCAATCGAGGAACAGGAAGATATAGAAGAGCTGGGCGAATTCCTGAAACGCAAGGTTTACATGATGAAATCCTATTATGAACGGCGAAAATCGCTGCCGGACATCCTTAAACTCCCTAATCTTAATATTAAATTTCCTCTGCTGCTGAAGGATGAGAATATCATCCAGAACATCATTGACGAAACTCCGAAAGAAGACCTGGTGAAGGAAATTGAGGCACTCCGGAAGAATGATAAGATGTTTTTCAGTAACGGCAATTATGAGGTTTATTTCGCGGCCTACAGCGAAATACCCTCAATTATGAGGGAAATCGGCAGGCAGCGCGAACTGACCTTCCGCGCGATTGGCGAAGGCTGTAACCTTCCGTACGACCTGGATGAATTCGACCAGCACTACTATCACCTCTTCCTTTGGGACAGCGACGCCCAGAAAATAGCCGGCGCGTACCGCATGGGCCTTGGTAAGGAAATCATGAAGAAACAGGGTGTGAGTGGCTTTTATACAAATTCTCTTTTTGAATTTGACCAGGAAATCCACCCTTTCTTCCGCAAAGTCATTGAGATGGGCCGGGCCTACATCCTAGAGGAATATCAGATGAAGCCGCTTCCGCTCTTTCTTTTGTGGCGTGGGATTGTACATGTATGCCTTAGAAACCCAGACCATAAATTCCTGATGGGTGGCGTCAGCATTTCCGACAAGTTTTCCGATTTTTCCAAATCCCTTATCATTGAGTTCATGCGGTCCAACTATTACGATTCTGCCGTTGGGCAGTATATCCATCCGAAACACGAGTTCAAGATTAAACTCCGGGACCGCGACAAGCAAATGTTTTTGGAGGAAGTGGAAGCAGATCTTAACAAACTGGACAAAATTATAGATGATCTGGAACCGAAGTTGCGGCTGCCCGTCCTCATTAAAAAATACATTAAACAGAATGCGAAGGTGGTTGCCTTCAATGTGGATCCCCACTTCAATGATGCGATAGACGGACTCATGTATATTCGCATCAGCGACCTCCCTGAAAGCACCATAAAACCGGTTTTGGAGGAAATGAGTGACGAGATGCGGAAGGAACAGGAAAATAATATTTCTGAGAATCAGTAAGTTTAATAAAAAAGTAGGAAAAACTACTAAAATAGTTGGAACGTTAGCTAAAAGATGTTATTTTTGCACCACTTTAAACGTCAGAATAAAGTGATGGTTTCTTAGCTCAGTTGGTAGAGCAATGGATTGAAAATCCATGTGTCCCTGGTTCGATCCCTGGAGAAACCACTCATAACCAACCACTTACAGCAATGTAGGTGGTTTTTTTATGCCTTTGTGGGTTCTGCGCGATTTGTTGTTCGATTTACCTGTAATACTATCGACCACGCTGTATTGGATCTCACTCCGGAAACCATTCTTGAATACGCAAACCAATGTTATTAATACTCAACGGGCGGTAACGGCTGTACAGCATAACTAATCCCTTGAAATCAATAAGGAAGAAAACAATCACCATCGTGGAATTATGGGGGGGGGGGATTTCATCTTAAATCCTCTGGAGAAACAAATAAACCCAAAGGTCAAACCAAAACCCCAAAATCTAAGGATTAGAGGTTTTTTTTGATTATATCAAAGTTACAATGTTTTACTAACAAAAAAGCCCCGCCGAATGGCGGGGCTTCATAAGAACTATAATGTTATGGCTTTGAAATCAGCTTACCACCCTGCTGTTCACCGTTCTTACCAGTTAATTGGTAGAAGTAAACACCTGCGGGAAGATTGATTGGCAGTGAAGTCGTTTTGTTTGACAAACGCACGTCCAATACCTTCGAGCCTGCAGCATTATAAAGTTTAAGGCTAGACCCATTGTCCACTCCGTCCAAAGTTACATTTAAAACTGATGAAAAAGGATTTGGGTACAACTTAGCTCCAAGGTTCACGATTGTACTGGAACCGGTTGCTAATACTCCACATCCCGGAGTCATTTGTACGTTAACACTCGAGGTAGCAATTGCGCCGCTGGTTGTAAGAACACTGCCTTCAACCATCACACCCGAAGCCAAACTCACTGCTGCGTTACCCATTAAGGTTCCTCTAAAGCTCGTATTAGAATTCAGCGTAATGGACCCGCCGGTAACATGCCAGAAAACGTTTTTAGCCTGCGCTCCGTTCTGTAAAATAACCGCAGCACCGACACTTGTAGTAAGGGCTCCGTTAATCTTGATTACAAACACCGCATTAGGATTACCCTGTGCATTCAGATATACGTTACCGGTAAGAGCAGTCGCTCCATTCAAATGGTAGGTATGTGGTGTCAGCACCAGGCCATTTCCAAACGCTGCCGGGTAAAGCAGTTGGATATCTGTAGGCAAACCAGTGATATACGTATAAACAACGTTGAGTTCTGTTGCAGCCAGGGCCGTAGTAGTATCAGCGGTGGTGTGTATGGTTCCGTTGACAGTAGAAGTCTCAAAACCAGCCACAGGACCTATCGCAGCGAAACCGATATCACCCGTAACACTAGAAACACCGGTATTACCAATCGCTCCACTTGCTGTGAATAGGGCAAAACAGGAAACCGTGTTTAATGGTGGAACAACAGGACCTGTAAGTACAGTAGCTCCACATCCTAGGGGCTTGGTTATGGTAGCGCCTAGTACGGAAATGGCACCGACAGTTGAAAGTGCTCGTCCTTCCAGATTTACCCCGGTATTGAGAACGATGGCACCGTTCGCAACAATTGTTCCCTTCATAATCGTATTAGTGCCCATGGTGACACCCGTAGGTTCTACTTTCCAGAACACATTACAGGCAAGTGCGTTATTGATAAGCACAACCTGTGCATTCGCACTTGTGGATAGCGCACCCTGTATTTTGAAGATAAACAGAGCATTCGGGTTCCCGCCACCGTCCAAAATCATTGTACCATTAATACTTGCAGCTTGCCCGATTGAGTAGACTCCAGGAGTATAGGTTGCTCCGTTTCCGAGCACTGGGGCAGGCTCAGGCATATTTGCAATTGCTGCGTTTAGTTCGTTGTAGAGAACAGTAAGCGAACCGGCTGCTGCAAGGGTTGTAGCATTAGGGCCAGGGTGCATAACGCCGTCCACATTTCCGAATCCGGACAGGAGTCCAGCATTCGTACCTACATCTCCTGTTATGAGCGCCGATCCGGTATCAGAAACAGCACCGTTCGACGAAAATACGGCAAAATTTGCAGTTGCTCCGAGTGTCGGCGCCTGGGCATGCAATGTGTAAATAAAACACATCATGGTAAGCGACATTACCAATTTTAAAAATTTATTCATGAGTTAGTGGATTAGTTGTGACATTATTATCACAACGTAAGACAAAGGTATATCAAAAATCGTGCAAAAAATTTTTATTTTGATAATATAATTATGTTTTTAATATAAATTTTCTGTTAATATCTAATTATGTAATTATTATTTTTAATTATATAATATTTTTTTTACATTTCTTTCAATTATTCATGCATTCAAACGTGCTACAGTACATATCCTTCAATACTTTACCGTTTTAATGTTTTAAAGTGGAAAGCCCAGCTTATGGAAAAATCCAAAAAATTGTAACAGCAGTATGAGCCTCCTGCAATAGAATGGGGTGGCAAGCATTCATTATTCCAACAATGATGAGGTGTTCCGAATGCATTATCGGTGTAAAAAAAATATTAATTATCTTCGCTTCCGAAATCTTTAAAAAAAAAATGAAAAATATATTCTCAGCATTATTCCTTCTTTTATGGCTGTCTGTCTTTGCACAGCAGGGCATACAGTTTCAAAAAAACAGCTTTGCCAAACTTCTGGAGCAGGCAAAAAAAGAGAACAAACTGGTCTTTATAGATGCAATGGCGGTTTGGTGCGGACCCTGCAAACTGATGGATAAAAATGTTTTCACACAAAAATCAGTAGGAGATTATTTTAACACCAATTTCATTAACGGGAAGTTCGATATGGAAAAGGGCGAAGGCATAGCGTTAGCCGCCCGTTACGGCGTACGCTCCTATCCCACCTTTCTTTTCATCAACGGTGACGGACAACTCATATCCAAGAACATGGGCTATTTGCCCGAAAGCACCTTTCTGGAACTTGGGAAAGAGGCCAATGCTGCTCTAAAGAATATTGACTCTATGAGAGACCGTTTTGACAAAGGAGAAAAAGACCCTGATTTCCTCATCAACATCATCAAACTTCATTCAAATTCGGACTATCAGTTTGCTAAACTTGCGTCTGAACGGTATTTTCAGCACAAAAACTCAAAAGAATTTACGAAAGACGAGGTCGGTTACCTGCTCTTTTTTGTAAAATCGGTGGACGACCCAAACTATAAGATTTTTAAGCAGAACCAAAGCCAGATTACCCCTCATTTTCCTGCCCAGACCTTTGTGGACTTTGACAATCAACTTAAAATACAGAAAATTTGGGAATCTTCTGTTGCTACGGACACGGGAACCGTCAACGACCTTTTTTTCCTGACCTCAGCAGAACCATTAGTAGGTAAAGAGCATGCACAAAAAACGCTGAATCGGTTGAAACTGAGTTACTACGAACTAAAAGATAACTTTCCTTCTTACCAGGCTACCGCTTTGGAATATTTCAAAATCCCCGAGCAGTTTGATCCCTCCGAACTTTTGAAGGCAGCCTGGATTTTTTCCGACAAAGCCACCGACAGATACGCCCTGAAAACCGCGCAAATGTGGGCTGAAAAGTCAGTCTTGCAACGCGAAACGCCCGAAAATACCTATATTTTGGCAAAACTCTATCAGAGATCAGGAAAAGCAGCTGAAGCCAGGATGTATGCTGAATCTTCCATCAGGCTTGCCAAACAGAAGGAAGCAGATTCTTCAGCAGCTGAAAAACTATTACAGGAACTAAAATAAGCCATTGAAAAAAACCCTCATTATTCTATCGTTTATCACCGCAATTTGTTGCAGTGCGCAGGACCAGAAATCGGTATATCTAAAAGGAAATGCTGCGTTGCTTCCTCTCGGTATTCTGAATGCTGGCGCAGAGTATCAGTTGAGCAATAAATTCACGGTGCAGGGTGATGTTCTCATATCCCCTTGGAAATCCTTCGCAGGACATGAAGCCCAACTGTACATGGTGGGGGTTGATGGGCGGTATTATTTGGATCAGGCTTTCCGACGATGGTATATTGGTGCCAACCTCAGTGGGCTTCGTTTTATTGCACAAAAGTGGAATCACTGGCGCGATGGTCCATATCAACTTACCGAGAACTCGCCAATTTACAATAAATCCGATCTTTACCAGGACGGATATTCCATCATGCTGGGTGCCACGGTAGGATATCAGTTCCAGTTAGCGGAGAAGTGGAATATGGATCTGTTTGTGGGTGGGGGAATGACTCAGAGTTTCTATAAAGGCTACCACAATACCCTGGGTGTAAGATATGATGAGATGACAGGCTGGAATAAAAGCGGCGAATGGATTCCTTACCGCGGCGGAATTATGATTTCGTATAAATTAAGATAATGAATATAAAAAGTACAAAATACCTCATCGTTGCCCTCATTACCTTCATCATTCTCTTCGCGATGAACTATATCGGTAATCCTGAAGCGGACCGACTGTCGCGTGCGCTGATGACTGCTGTGGCCGGTGTCGTCGGACTCACCATAGGAATGTGGTTTGTGTACAGGAACCGGAAGGACGATACGCATCACCATTTCGATTAATCCTCATACAGGACATATTTCACCCTGATCTTTTCGAAATCTGCGAGACCGTTTTGCCAGCTGGCTATGATTTCGTCTTCACTTTTCCCGGCAATGATCTGTTTCCGCAGCTCGTCTGAACCAGCGAGTTTATCGAAGAAAAGATTCTTCAGAAAGAAATCCTGCTGCGGGTTTTTATAAATTTTGTAGGATTTAAGTAGCCATTCCAGATTGATTGCACGTAAATCTTCCGGGTAAACGGAAAGATTCTCTCCGTAGCACAGTTTCCCGTTCAGAAATGGATCCTTTGCACCAGCAGTAGGCCTGGGCGTAAACCGGTAAGGCAACTCTTTCGTCCACGGAGAACCATAGATCTGGAACGGAAGTTCGGTGCCCCGCCCCACAGAAACCTGAGTTCCCTCGAAGAAACAAAGGCTCGGATACAGGTTCACCGACTTGTCATTGGAAAGGTTAGGTGACGGTTTTTCGTGCATCCCGTAACGCTGTTTTTTGTGGTATCCCCGCATTGGAATCAAGGTGTATTTTGCCTGTACACCATTTTTCAGCCATTTTTCACCGTTCACCATGTGTCCGTACTCCCCCATGGTAAGCCCGTACACCACCGGAACTTTGTGCATCCCGATAAAACTGGTCCAGCCCTCCTTAAGTACCGGACCGTCTGTATAACCGTCGTGTGGATTTGGCCTGTCCAACACCATGACCTCCACATTGTGCTCGGCACCGGCTTCCATCACATAAGTAAGTGTGGAAATATAGGTGTAAAACCGTACCCCAACATCCTGGATGTCAAAAAGGACCATGTCCAAATCTTTTAGCTGCTCTGCAGTGGGTTTTTTGTTGTTTCCGTAGAGTGACACGATGGGAATTCCGGTTTTGGTATCCACACCGTTTTTCACATGTTCGCCGGCATCAGCGGTACCCCGGAAGCCGTGTTCGGGAGCGAAAATGGTCTTTATCTTAATATTATTTTTCACCAGAAAATCCACAAGGTGGGTACGGTCTTTCAAAAGGCCGGTCTGGTTGGTCACCACGCCGATGGTTTTGTTCTTCAGCAGCGGTAAATAGAGTTCGGAGCGGTCCGCAGCAGCCAGGAAACACAAGGCATCCGTATTTTGTGCTTTAAAACCCGTAATTCCCAAAAAGATTAGGCAAATAAGAAGTAAATCTTTAATTTTGGCATCTAAAATCATCTGCTTGAAGTTTCCGTTATATTTTTCCAAAAAAATTGCTTTTTCCAAAGATAACAAAAATAATCTCTCACGGATTATCATCCTTATCGGAAGGCTTTCCGTAGCTCTTGGCATCATTGTCTCGCTCATTACGGTATCGGTTGGTTTCGGATCCAAGGAAGCCATTAAACTACGGATGGCAGATTTCAGCGGGCACATCAACATAAAATCCAAACGTTCCAACTCGTCTTATGATTCTTCTGTATTGGATAAAAAGGGTCTGAACCTTAAGAAAATAAAGGATAATCCCGATGTGGCAGGCCTCCAGAACTACGTGAGTGCCAGCGGGATCTTAAGGAATGAACACAATTTTGCCGGGATCGTCTTCAAGGGAATCGGCAAGGATTTTGACCACGAACGGTTCAGTAAATTTATCATCGAGGGCACCACACCGAAAGTAACGGAAAATGGCTACAACAACGGGGTGACCCTGTCTGAAAAAATAGCCAGCGACCTTCACCTAAAAGTAAAAGACAGCATTGTGGCGATTTTCTCCAAGGTCGACCAACAGCCGCTATACCGGAACTTCGAAGTTGTGGGCATCTACAAGACGGACATCAAGATGATTGACGACCAGTTTGTAATAGGTGATATCAACCACGCGCGCAAAATCCTGGATATGGAAAAAGACGACGCCGGTGGTGTAGATATTTTCCTGAAAAACGTAAACGACATTGACAAAGAGACGCCCGAAATCGACAAAAATGTCGGGATAAAGAACTACACCGAAAAAGCCACGGAAAAGTATCCGCAAATCGTGGACTGGATTAATATTTTTGATAACAACATCGCGGTCATCATTATCATCATGCTCATTGTAGTCATCATCAACATCATTATGGTGCTGCTGATCCTGATCATTGAAAGGACCAATTCAATTGGCCTGCTGAAAACCCTGGGGGCGAGCAACGGACAGATCCGGACTATTTTCATCTACTACACGCTGCTCATTATGGTTCCGGGGCTCATCTTCGGCAACCTTATAGGCTTCATTTTACTGGGGCTTCAGAAGTTTTTTGGAATCATCAAACTCAACCCGGAAAATTATTATATCTCTACCGTTCCGGTGGACATGAACCCCATGATCCCCTTTATGATATCGGCAGGCATATTGCTGGTATCAGCCTTTGCACTTGTTTTCCCCAGTTACCTGATCAGCAAGATCTCGCCGGTGAAATCCATCAAATACACCTGATTTTAACCTTTAAATATTTTTTATTCAGATATGAAATTTGCCAATAATATACTCGAAACCATAGGAAATACGCCTCTGGTGAAACTCAATAAAGTGCTCGGACCGGACTTTCCTGCTTTGGTTTTGGCGAAAGTAGAAACCTTCAACCCCGGGAATTCCATAAAGGACCGTATGGCTGTAAAAATGATTGAAGATGCCGAAAAAGACGGACGTCTGAAACCCGGCGGAACCATCATTGAAGGAACCTCCGGGAATACCGGTATGGGACTCGCCCTCTGCGCTATTGTGAAAGGCTATAAATGCATCTTTGTAACAAATGCAAAGCAGTCCAAGGAAAAATGTGATATCCTGAGGGCCGTGGGTGCGGAAGTGATTGTGTGCCCAACCGATGTGAAACCTACCGATCCCCGCTCTTATTATTCCGTATCAAAAAGGCTGGCAGCGGAAACCGAAAACGGCTGGTATGTAAACCAGTACGACAACCTTTCCAACCGGGAGGCACACTACGAGCAGACCGCTCCTGAAATCTGGGAACAGACAGAAGGTAAACTCACGCATTTTGTTGCGGGAGCAGGAACCGGAGGTACCGTAACCGGTTGTGGCAGATATTTTAAGGAGAGAAATCCGGATATCAAAGTGATTGGGGTGGATACTTACGGATCCATCCTGAAGGAAATCCATGAAACAGGCGAAATCCACCTGGAAAATGCCTACTCCTACATTACCGAAGGCATTGGCGAAGACATCCTGCCGGAAAACTACGACATGAGCGTCATCGATCATTTTGAAAAGGTGACGGATAAAGACGGGGCCATTTACGCCAGGAAACTGGCCAAGGAAGAAGGCATTTTCTGCGGGTATTCTGCGGGAAGCGCCATCGCTGCACTGAAGCAGATGCAGGATCAGTTTACGAAGGACGATATCATTGTCGTCTTGCTGCACGACCACGGTTCCCGTTATGTTGCCAAGATCTACAATGACGAATGGATGAAGGAAATGGGCTGGCTGGATTAATTTTTAGAAAGTAAGATTTCATAATAAACCCCTTTGGCTTTTGCTGAAGGGGTTTGTTCATTAGTTTGACCGTTAATTATTTTTGGAGCGTCACTAGAAATTACCATTCTTCCTTGTTGTCGCCCAAATAATGCTGTTCGGAAAGCATTTGGTTCAGCAGGGTCCTTCTTTCCTCATGCAGCGCTTCAATCTGCTCCAGCAGGTGGCTGATGACTTCCAGGCCGGGCAGGTTCACTTCCAGGTCATAATGCCAGTTTATGAAGCGTTCAAAAGCCGGCAGTTCCTCATAGTAAAGATATTTAACCTCGTTATCGGTTTCGGTTCGCAGAAGGCCGCATTCTTCCAGTTCATCAAAAAAGGTAATTTCTATGTTGTAAAGCGCTACAAGCTCTTCGCGTGATATTCTCTGGCTCATTTTCTTAATTTTTTAAGTTCCACAAACAGTTCTTTTTCGCGCTCCGTCAGATTTTTCGGCAGTCTGATGCGGTAAGTGACGAACAGGTCGCCGAACTCCCCTTCCTTTTTATAAAAAGGGAATCCTTTCCCTTTCAGCCTCACCCTGGTGCCGTTCTGCGTTTCAGGTTTCACTTTCAGGTTCACCTCGCTGTCCAGCGTCTTTACATTCACCTCGCCACCCAGGAGTGCGGTGTAGAGGTCTATTTCCACGTCGGCCGTCAGATTGTCACCGTTTCTTTTGAAGTGCGGATCTTCAGCAATCGCGAACGTAATGTAAAGATCGCCGTTCGGTCCGCCGTTGTAACCCGGGTTTCCGTGTCCGGCCAGCTTAATCTTCTGTCCGTCGTGGATTCCTGCAGGGATGGTAATCCGCACTTTCTTTCCGTTGATGTCAAAGGTTTGTTGGTGGGTCTTCGCCGCATCACGAAGATGAAGCTGGAGTTCCGCAGCAACATCCTGTCCCCGGAATTTCCCTGAAGCTGATCCGCGGGAACCCTTTCCAAACCCGGCTCCTGCTCCACCTCCAAACATGCTCTGAAAGAAGTCGGAAAAGTCTTCTCCCTCCCCAAAATCTCCGGAAAAACCAGCACCGCCACCCTGGGAATGCTGATACTGACGCTGTTGCTGCTGTGCCTTCTCATACTCGTCGCCATGTTTCCAGTGTTCTCCATATTTGTCGTACTTCTCACGATTTTCGGCACTGCTCAGCACTTCATTGGCTTCATTTATTTCCTTGAATCTTTTTTCGGCCTCCTTATCGCCGGGATTGACGTCGGGGTGATACTTCCGCGCCAGTTTGCGGTAGGCTTTCTTAACCTCTTCCGGAGTAGCGGTTTTTGTAATCCCTAAAATTTTATAATAGTCTATATATGCCATTTTTGTCGGGCTTTCCTCAAATTTAAGAATTTTTGGAAGATATTTTTCCTTTAACTTTGAGAAAAATTAGACTTTTATGAAGGAAGTGCTGAAAAATTACGCCGGAATTTTACTGCTCCTTACCGGAATCATCGCAGGAAGCATCATCGGGATCTTTTTCCCCGGAGCCGTGGAATATCTGAAACCGTTTGGCGACATTTTCCTGAATCTTCTTTTCGTTAGTGTAGTGCCGCTGGTTTTTTTCGCGGTTTCGAATTCCATCGCCTCACTGGAACGGCAGTCCCAATTCGGAAAGATCATCTTCTCCATGACGCTCACTTTTCTCCTCTTCATCATAATTGCTGCCCTGTTCACCATAGGAGCAGTCTACTTCTTCCCTACGGAAGCCCTGCCCTCCACGCCGGAGGAGTTGCCAGAAACGGGCGGCGACGATACCTGGGGCGACCGCATCGTACGGTTTTTCACAGTAGGTGAGTTCACAGAACTCTTTTCACGGAAAAACATGCTTGCTTTACTCATATTCGCCTTTCTTACGGGAATGGCGGCCCGTAAGACCGGCGAAGCAGGAAGGCATTTTACGCTTTTCCTTGCTTCGGGCTATGAGGTCATGAAGGAACTTTTGCTCATCGTAATGAAAGCCGCGCCGGTGGGACTGGGCGCGTACTTTGCTTATCAGGTGGCGACGATCGGACCACAGCTTTTCGGATTTTATGCGAAACCGCTCGGACTTTATTACGCCGCGGGAACGGTGTATTTCTTTGTTTTCTTTACCCTGTATGCATTTATAGCGAAAGGGAAAGACGGCATCCGGAAATTCTGGAAAAACAACATCTACCCGAGCCTAACAGCCATCTCCACATGCAGCAGTTTTGCCACGATGCCCGTGAATCTGCAGGCGGCTGCAAGAATCGGCGTCCCGGATGCCATTGCCAATATTGTAATCCCGATTGGGAGCACGCTGCACAAAAACGGCTCCTCCATGTCGTCCATCATCAAGATTTATGTCGCCTTCCTGATTATCGGACGGGATTTTTTCGACCCGATGAACCTGCTGCTTGCCGTGGGAATCACGGTTTTTGTGAGCATTGTTGCGGGTGGAATCCCAAACGGTGGTTACATTGGCGAAATGCTCATGATTTCGGTATACCAGCTTCCGGTGGAGGCCATTCCTGCGGTGATGATTATCGGTACGCTCGTGGATCCGCTTGCTACCGTCCTGAACTCCACCGGCGATACCGTTGCTGCCATGTTTGTAACGAAAATATCCGGCGAGAAGTTTGAGGAACCGAAGGAGTTTGCATTGTAACTATTCACTTATGAGCGGATGAAATTTGGCATTTGCTTCTTACCTTTGCAAAAAGTAGATTAATCAATAAACCAACATAAAAGAAAATGCAGATTGATATAAGAAAACTGGCCATAGAAGATTACGAAGAACTGAAGGAGACCATGCAGAAAGCCTATCCCGCCATGTCCGAAAGTATCTGGTCAAAGAAAAGCATACAGAAGCTGCTGCGCATTTTCCCTGCGGGGCAGACCTGCATTACTGTTGACGGAAAAATTGCGGCGGTTTCGCTTGCACTCATCGTTCAGTATAAATTGTATGGCGACGAGCACACCTATAAAGAAATTACAGGAAACTACACGTTCAATACGCATTCGGATACAGGGGATGTCCTGTATGGCATTGAGGTTTTTGTAGACCCGGAATACCGGAAATTGAGGTTGGCCCGACGACTCTATGACGTAAGGAAAGAACTTTGCGAAACCCTGAACCTGAAATCCATCATGGTAGGCGGCAGGATTCCGAATTATCACCTGCACAGTGCTGAGTTTTCGCCGCGGGATTACATCCAGAAGGTCAGGAACAAGGAAATCTATGACCCGGTGCTCAGTTTCCAGCTTGCCAACAACTTCCTGCCCGTAAGGATCCTTAAGAATTACCTGCCGGAAGACCTGCACTCCGAGGAGAATGCCGTACTGCTGCAGTGGAACAACATCTATTACAGCAATAAACCCAACACCATGCAGGATTCGGTGATCCGGCTCGGCCTGGTGCAGTGGCAGATGAGGCATTTCAAAACCCTGGATGCATTTTACGAACAGGTGGAATTCTTTGTAAATGTAATGGCTGATTACAAGTCGGATTTCATCATGTTCCCTGAACTCTTCAATACGCCGCTGCTCGCCCCCTTCAACCACCTGTCGGAAAGGGAAAGTATGTTTAAGCTTGCGGAACTCACCGAAGAGATCAAGAACAAAATCTCAGAGTTTGCCATCAGTTATAACATTAACATCATCGCCGGAAGTATGCCGATTGTTGATAATGATGAACTATACAATATCAGTTATCTGCTGCACCGCGACGGCAAGATCGACGAGCACCGTAAAATACACATCACGCCGAACGAAAGGAAATATTACGGTATGAAAGGCGGAAACGAGATCAAGGTCATCGATACCGACTGCGGAAAAGTGGGACTTGTAATCTGTTATGATGTGGAATTCCCCGAACTGCCAAGAATCCTGGCCGATCAGGGCATGAAAATCCTCTTCGTTCCTTATCTTACCGATACCCAAAATGCTTATACGCGCGTTCGCCACTGTGCTGCGGCAAGGGCTATTGAAAATGAATGTTATGTTGCAATTGCAGGCTGTGTGGGTAACCTGCCGGGCGTAAACAATATGGACATCCAGTTCGGTCAGGCGGCGGTTTTCACGCCTTCCGATTTTGCTTTCCCATCCAATGCCATTAAAGGGGAAGCCACTCCAAACACGGAAACCACCCTGATTGTGGATGTGGATTTGAACCTGCTGAAGGAACTTCATCATTACGGTGCAGTACGTACCATGAGCGACAGAAGGACGGATCTGTATGATACCGTTAATTTTAAAAGTGACTCTGAATAGTGCGTTTATTGATTTAGCCGATGAGGATAAAACGGATTTTTATTAACGGATTTGAAGGCAAATCTCCAATTTACTATACAAACCATTAAAACATGAAAGGCCGCTCCCACAGGAACGGTCTTTTATGTTGATGTAAGCTGAATTATTTATACGCCTCAATCGCTTTATTGATCAGATCCATTTGCTGGTTGATGGTCGGGCTGGCAGGATTGGCTTTCAGGACGGTCACTTTTTCTGGCAAGACCTTCCTTCAGCATCTCTATAATCATCTCTTTGGCCTTTGGATTCTATACGATCTGTCTTTATGCATGGAATCATGAAACTTTGATCAGCAGAGAGGATAACCGACCTTTTACAAGTAATTTGTTTCCTATCTCTTAATTAATTTGGCACTATAGTTTCCTAGTTTGGTGCTAATTTTCACAATATATATACCCGCGGAAAAATTTTCAAGGTTGTAAGAATCACGGTATTTATCTGAAGAAAAAACAGCCCTGCCATTCAAATCAAAGACTTCTAATTTCACAAAAATTTCGTTATCGGGTAGCTTTACTGAAAATGAGCCCGTAGTGGGATTAGGAAATATAATTAACTTCTTGCTTACAGGCATGATTTCAACTGCTGACAGAACAAAATTTTGCACTGCTTTAGCGATTACAACCTTTGTTTCTCCTAAAAATGCGATATCCATTTGCCCATCACCATCGAAATCCCGTACACGTGTACTTCTAATTCCGTTCATGCCGGATGGATTAAGTGTGCTGGATGCATCTGTAAAAAACCCATTGCCATTATTGTAATATAATTTGGGAGTTGCAGCAAAGTGCGTAGCAAAAACTAAATCCAGGTGGCCATCATTATTAATATCTCCGGCTTCAATCCATTTTATCCAGGTGTTTGAAGTTGGCCAGTTCTGGGGAATATTTGAAGTGTGATCTGAAAATGTTCCATTTCCGTTGTTTAGTAATAGCTGCACCATGCATGTTTGATATCCTACCAACGTTGACATTACCAAATCCACAAAGCCGTCATTATTAAAATCACCTTTTGTGATACCGACAGTTCCCCAACTCGCATTACCATATCTAGGTGGTAATGCAGAACCAGGAGTGAATGTGCCAGTTCCATTATTTAGAAGAATTAAGTCACTTACCAAATTAGAATTATCGACGGCACCCAATATAAGATCCTGGTCATTATCATTATCAATATCTGCAAATATACTGGACATGTACACTTGGTTCAGATTTTGAATGGCGGCAGGGAAATTGGAAGTCATTTTGGTAAAGTTTCCATTGCCATTATTTATCAGGAAGTAAGGGCCCACCAATGCCTGTCCCCAAATATTGGATACATAAATGTCAATATCACCATCAGCATCAATATCTGCAGCAGTGGTGTAATGTGAAAAATCAGGCTGTGAGGGAATATTAGCAGGGGAATCTACCAATTTACCCGTAGTGTTTTGAAGGAATAGTTTATTTGCTTGTCCAGGGAAGGGAGATACATCAGTTCCATGATCCGCTATAAAAAGATCAGATTTCCCGTCTCCATTATAATCCGCAACAACGTAACTTCTCGGATGAACTGCTTCATTGTTACCTATAAATGCACTGTTACTGCTAAAACTCATCAATCCATTGTTTTTGAAAGCCTGTATAGGAACTGTTGTTGCGGGCATCGTTGGCGGCCATTGGAGTCCCGATACTAAAAAATCCAGTTTTGCATCGTTATCAAAATCAATAATATACAGGTCTTCATTAGCTGATGCTAGAGAAGGCACTGTTATATTGCTGTAAATAAAATATTGGCCGTTAGTGGCGTTAGGAGTTGCTATCGGGTCTGCGGGATCGGTTCCAGTAGCTGTTCCTCTCTGAAGATGCAAAGCATTGCTGGTCTTATCTTGTAGGATTTGACCGGCATTTTCATTCATTGGGTAATATGCCACCAGATTTGTTTCATTTCCGCTCAACTGACTGTTCATATTAGCTGTTAGCTCTGTAACGCTTCGGGCGGTGTTCCATATACGTACCTGCATTATATTACCTTTGATTCCGCAACAGGTTGGTTGCAAAGAAGGCGTGGCACCAGAGCCTATTGCAAATGGAACGTCGGGACTGGGATTTGGCATTCCTGTACTGGCATTGGTTGCTGCAAGGATGCCGTTAATATACAGTTTCATAGAACCGTTATCAGAAGTTGCGGCAAGATGCGTCCATGTATTCAACTGTATATTGGTGGTTGAGGCTGCGGCTTTATAAGAACCTGAAAGACCCGTTGTTTGTACAAATTCTGGTCGCAAACCAGTATCCCCAAACCCTAAAGTATAGTTAATAAAAGGATCATCAGCTCGGGGCGCAAAAACCTTTCCAGCAACAACTCCGTAAGGGCTTGCTTCTGTTATAAACACCCAGGCTTCATAAGTAAAGGTGTTTCCGGCATTTAAGTTTGCTGTTGTAGGACTTACAAAAAACTGATTTCCATTAAAATTTTGAGAATACATTTGTGGAGGCTGGGCGTAGGCTACCAAAGAAGTTAGTAGAAAAAACAGCAGTGGGAGATAATAATTTTTCATTTTATTGCATTTATTGTTTAAAACAAAGTTATTAATTTTCACAAAATTATGAGAATATTTTAATCATTTTATCAGTCATCATTACTTTAAACAATTTGAGAAAAAGAAAGTAAGATTAAAGAACATGTATCGGTATAGTATTTATTTTGGATGAAGATAATACAGCCAGGATCGCATAAAAGTGTTAAAGCATACTGTTAAAACACCAAAAGGCCGCTCCAACAGGAACAGCCTTTTATGTTAATGTAAGCTGAATTATTTATACGCCTCAATCGCCTTATTGATCAGATCAATTTGCTGATTAATGGTCGGGCTAGCAGGATTGGCTTTCAGGACGGTCATTTTTTTGGTAAGGCCTTCCTTCAGCATCTGTACAATCATCATTTTAGCCTGTGGATTCTCTCCGATCTGGCCCTTGGCCTGAATCAGGATCTTTGTTAAATTTTCGGTTGCCTTCAGGTTGTCGGAACTCATGATCCAGTTGAACCCCTCCTCCGCCGCACCGCCCAGTTCAGGATTCTGGAATTTCAGGAAAGGATAAAACGCTGCTGTAGATGCAATAGCAGGCATCTGCTTTTCAATTTTACTCTTTACAATGATCGGCAGAAGTTGCGCCATTAAATCTTCACTGGCATTTTCCAAATCAATACGGTCCGCCAATGCAACCACCCTGGAGGGATCCATGGCTGATATACTCGCAAGGGAATTGGCCTTCACTGCATTGGATACGGCACCCATGCCTTTTTCAAAAATGGGCATATACTTTTTGTCCTTCGTCTTCGCCAATGCCGATAGTGCAGCACCCTGAACCAATGTTTTCGGATCGCCGGACGCCAGTTTTTCAACCTCAGCAAGGCCAGCCTTGGCGTGATCAGGTCTTGAAAGGTCCAGCCCGCTAAGTGCCTGCATGCGGATGCGGAAATTCTGGTCTTTCAGTGCTGCCACCAATGTTTTAAGGGAGGCCGCCTGTGAAGCGTTCGCTGCCGCATTTTCCACAGCTTTGTAACGGCTTAAAAACTCTTTTGAAGCAGAATATTGCATGAAGTACTGCTCCGGTGTCTTGGTTTCGCTAATATCTGCAAGCAGAACACCATCAGCATTGATGTTCACAAAATCCGGATTTTTAGTAACCGGGAAACTGAACATGTTCCGGGATTTTGCATTCACCCAGACATTTTTCCGCGTCGGTTTTCCGTTTTCGTAGACATCCACGGCTAAGGGGAACTGGAAGGCCTCGCCCGCCTGGTTCTGCGTCACCGTTATCAATACCTGCTTCTTCACGGGTTCATAAGTGGTGGTATAGGAAATCTTCGGATGGCCGCTGCTGTAATACCACTCGTTAAAGAACCAGTTCAGGTCCTTACCGGAAACTTTTTCCAGAGAAAGACGGACTTGGGATGCCTCTCCGGTGCCGTATTCATTCGTCTTCAGATAATCGTGAAGTCCGGCATAAAAAGCGTCATCACCAAGATAATTTCTCAGCATGTGAAGTATGGATCCGCCCTTGTTATAGGAAACCCCATCAAACATATCCTCCCTGGTGTGATAGTTAAAACGTACGAGGTCTTTGGAGATGTTGGAAGGGTCGCGGAAGTAACCTTCCGCAGCTTTCATCAGGGTATAATCAGCGAAATCCTTACCGTATTTATGCTCGTTCCAAAGGTATTCGGAATAGTTGGCAAATGATTCATTCACCGTAAGGTTGCTCCAGCTCTCCGTGGTCACAAGGTCCCCGAACCAGTGGTGGAAGAGTTCATGGGAAATGACGTCCTCCCAGCGGTTTTCATCAATTAGGTCACCGGGCTTCTGCTGAGCGGATTCCTGATGAAGTACGGCGGTGGTGTTTTCCATGGCACCGGAGACATAATCCCGGGCGGTAATCTGTGCATATTTGGACCAGGGGTAATCGTAGTTCAGTTTCTTGGAGAAAAATTCCATCATCTCGGGCGTATTCCCGAAAATCTGTTTTGCATAGGGCTCGTATTCTTTTTCAACATAATAATCCACGGGAATGCTCCTCCATTTGTCTTTCACAACCGCGTATTCGCCCACTCCCATAAAGAAAAGGTAGGGTGCGTGTTTTTTGTCCATCACCCAGTGGTCGGTGCGCAGACCGTTGCTTTCTTGGGTGGAAGATTTCATCAGTCCGTTAGAAAGCGTCACATATTTGTCCGGGACGGTCATGTAGATTTCCTGTGTGGTCTTCTGATTCGGTTTGTCTATCGTTGGGAACCACGCTGAACTGGCTTCGGTCTCACCCTGAGTCCAGATTTGTGTGGGTTTGTCGCCCTCTTTGCCCTGAGCATTCACGAAGTAAAGCCCTTTCGCCTCGGTAATGGCCGCGCTGCCTTTGTCTTTTACCTCATTCGGGCGTGAAGTGTATTTTATGTAGACCGTATAATCCTGATTCCGGTTGTAGGTCTTATCTAAATTTACTTTTAAAACATCATTTTTGTAGTCATATTTCAAAGGAGTTTTCGAACCATTACGGTCCAGCGCCACTTCATGAATGAGCATCGCTTTCGCATCCAGGACCAGTGAATCCGAAGGATAGAAATACGGGGAAGCGGTAAGCCATTCCTCGCCGTTCATCTGCTCTTTCGCGTAATCGAAATTAACTCGGAGTTTGGTATGTTTAAGTTCTGTTGATTTGGTGTGGGTGGCCCGGTAGGTTTCGGTCCTGCCGGAAGTTTCGGTTTGTGCAAAGGCGCTACCGGTAAACAATATACCGAGTAAAGAAACCGCTATAATAAATTTCTTCATATAAAAAATGGTTTGATGTGATTATTTGGTCTTGGGATGCACCAGAATGTCAAAGATATCGTTCACAATATTTTCGTACTCGCCCTTCTTAAGCTGTTCCTTGCTTTTGTTAAAGGCCTTTTTCAGTTCACTTTCGGGATTCTCCTCGTCCACAATTTCTGTGGTTCTGATCCCTTTTATATTTGCAAGTACTTCCTGAAGATTTTCTGCCTCCACATTTTCCTCTAACAGGACTTTTATGTATTTCATTCTACTTTTCTTTGGTGAAGAGGGTGTTTGTTCCGCCCTGACTGATGGCCATTTCGCTTTTCGCTGGAGTAAATACCATTTCTATGCCTGCGCCTTCAAAAGTGAATACGGTTGCGCTCTTTGCATCAAGGGGAAATTCACCCTGGCCGGTGGCCTGCGCATACAGTTTTCCGTTTCTGGACCTTACGTCAATTTTTAACGGAATCTGTGTAGAGGCATAGGTTCCTTCCAGTTTCTTCAGGTCTTCGGACTTTACAGCAAAAGTCTTGAAATCGGGCATCTGGAAATCCTTTCCATAGGCTGAACTAAGGGCAGCAATGGCGATTCTGTTATTGTCGAATGCCGTTCCGTTGGAGAGCATGACATATCCGGTCTTGCTTTGCGGGAAATAATACAGTGCCGACGTGAACCCGTCGATACCGCCGTTATGACCGTAACCGGTGTGTTCATTAAACGGGACAGTGAAGAGGCCATACCCGTATCCGTCTGTCATTTTCATCATTTTATCAAGGCTTGCTGCAGAAACCAGTTTTCCGCTGAACAGCCCATCCGCAAATTTCAGCAGGTCGGCAGTGTTGGAAACCACGGCGCCGGCACCGGATGGAACAGACATATCGGTTTCGCCGTCTTTAATATAGTTTTCAGCAGCCTCATAAGAGAAAGCCTCCTTGTTTTTTGTGCTTATCGTACCTCCATAATAGGTATTGGCAAGCGCCAAAGGCTTTGTGATCTTTTCCTCCAGCAGTTTTGCGTAAGGCTTTTTGTAAACGGATTCCAGGATATAGCTTAACAATATATAATTGGAATTGCTGTAGCTCATGGAAGCCCCCGGTTCGAAATCATTTCCACCGGTAACGATTTTGGCCACCATTTGCTTTGGCGTAACGGCGCTTTTGCTCCAGGCCAAATAATCAGTGGCGGCCGTAACATTGTGAATGCCACTGCGGTGGTTCAGCAGTTGCTCCAGCGTAATTTTGTCGGCATTTTTGATTTCGGGGTAGAATTTGGAAAGCCTGTCGTCCAGTTTAAGTCTGTTTTCTTCCACCGCCTTCATTACGAGCGCTGCGGTAAAGGTCTTGCTGATGGAACCAACCCTGAACTTCGTTTCGGGGGTATTTTTGATTTTGTTTTCCACATCGGCATAGCCGATTGCTTTGCTGTAAACCATTTTTCCGTTTTCAGCTACAGCTACACTCCCCATGAATTTTTTGTTCTGGTCCAGGGCGTCCATGAAACCGTTCATCTTTTCGGTGTTGAAAGTCTGCGCAATGACAGATGAAAAAGCAATGACGGCGATAAAAGAGGCAAATTTGTTCATTGGTGTTGTATTTGGTGTAAAAAATTAGTCTGAAAAGACATTGAATCGTTACAAAAAAAGCGAAGTAAAGACCTCACTGATTGTTTACTACACCGCCACCGGTGCCTTGATTCCGGGATACGGATCGTAATTTTCCAACGTGAAATCCTCAAAGCCAAAGCCGAAGATATCCTTAATTTCCGGATTCAGTTTCATTTGTGGCAGGCCGCGTGGTGTTCTGGAGAGCTGCTTCTTCACCTGCTCAAAATGGTTGTTGTAAATGTGGACATCGCCAAAAGTGTGCACATAATCCCCTACTTTCAGGTCACAGACCTGCGCCACCATCATTAAGAGTAAGGCATAACTGGCAATGTTGAAGGGGACACCGAGGAAAACATCGGCACTGCGCTGGTAGAGCTGCAGAGAGAGTTTCCCGTCCGCAACATAAAACTGGAACATCGTGTGGCAGGGCGCCAGTGCCATGTTCGGGATTTCAGTCACGTTCCAGGCAGAAACCATGAGCCGGCGGGAATCAGGGTTCTTTTTAATCTGGCCAATGACGTCCGCAATCTGGTCCACCACCTTTCCGTCGGCTCCGGTCCAGCTCCGCCACTGGGCGCCATACACGGGACCCAGGTTTCCGTTTTCATCTGCCCATTCGTTCCAAATGGAAACGCCGTTATCGGTGAGATATTTAATGTTGGTATCGCCTTTCAGGAACCACAGCAGTTCATACACAATTGATTTAAGGTGCACTTTTTTGGTTGTCACGAGGGGAAAACCTTTGCTTAGGTCGTACCGCAGCTGGTACCCGAAAATACTCCGTGTTCCCGTGCCGGTACGGTCGGTTTTATCGGTTCCATGGTCAAGGATATGCTGAAGGAGGTCAAGGTAATTTTGCATTTATGGAGAATGGGGGTTTTAGGGTCAATAAACTACAAATTAAAGGAAATTTTACCAAATATTTTTAATGATCTGACTCCTGCTGTTAAGGATAAACACTTCCCCTGCGCGCCTGCCGTTCATTGCTTTTGCGAGCGGGCTTTCGGCTGAAATGGTAACCACCCTGCTGTTCCCGGACTGGATTTCCCCCACCGCAGTCGCGATATAAAAGAGGCCCAGGCCGGTTTCGACTACCGCACCGAAGTCGGCGGTTTTGTTTGCGCCATCTGTTAGTTGTTGTAGGGACCGGTCCTGAGCCATCGCTTCATTCAGCTGCCGCTGGAGGGTGTTGATTTCCTGCTGGAGCATTTCGCGTCCCGTTTCATACTTATCGCCCATGGAACTCTTCGTATCACTGTTGGATGCCCGGGTTTCATCAATAAGGTGCTGTAGGCCGGCCACCTTTTCCGAGAGCCGGCCCTTTACGCTTTTAAGGAGTGCTGTTTTATCCATATAAGATTGATTCTTTGGGAAGGCCAATTTAGTAATTTTTAGTTCATGCCGGTTAGCAGATTAATGCCGTTTGGTGATATGTAAACTACTTTTTATTATATTTGGGTTAGGTTTTTTAGCCAAATTAGATTCCTTGGTTTCCAATTGATGGTCCTCTAAATGCACTAGTATTAACACAGCATATATGAACGAACAAATACAAACCATCATAGAGAAGTATACTGTTGACAAATATCAAATAGCGGTAATCAGTGCAACGGTATCCATCATTACGGTCCTTGTTACCAACTGGATAAAGAATTATTTTGACAGTAAACTTCATTTAGGAAAATTAAAAACAGACCATAGATTTCAGGAACAGAAAAAAATTAAAGAAGCAATTGCAAAATACAAAGTCCATTTGGTGAGCGCCTGCGACGATTTAAACCATCGGTTGTGGAGTATAGCACGGAATCATCAGGAAGGCTGGCTAAATATTGAAGGAAACTATCAAAAAGAAAGTCACTATTTTCACTCATCGGCCTACCGGATTCTCGCTGTTTTTGCATGGGTAAAAAAAATCGAAAAGGAAATGATTTTTTTAGACACTACCATTGCTGAAAAGGAGGACATGGAATTTATTAAGTTTTTAAAAATATTTCCGCAATTGTTCTGTAATCTTAGTTTTTTAGGCGGCATAAATCCGCGCGGAACCCATGCTACAGATCATTTTTTTAGAAACAACTTTGAAATTCTTTCCGATTCTTTGATTGTTGATGATAAGATCCAGTCTTATGGTGAATTTAAGTCCACAATTCCCCAGACGGTAACCCAATTAAAACCCATATATGTGTATTTAGACCATGTATCTCCCAATGAAAACAGACTGCGTTGGGACCGTTTACACTTATTTAACCTGACACTTATTGCGTTTTTAAATAACTACGGATACGATTTTCAAAAAACCAATGAGGAAAAGATTAAAGCTGTTTTGCAAACCCCCAGAAAATCTCCGCTTCTTGGTAATTATTTAAGGTTTCTGGCAGAATATCACCTGGATCAAAATACGGAAATTAAAAAGTTGGCAAAAATCATTAGAAATATTGAAGGTCAGCCTTAATGCGAACAAAAGTGGAGACCAGCGACCACTAAAAAAACGGGGCGAAACCGAAAAGCCATACGAGTAGGAATTTAAATTAACACACCATGCCTAAGTATGTAATTGAACGTGAAATTCCCGGAGCAGGTAATCTGACTCCGGAACAACTGAAAGGTATTTCTCAGACTTCATGTGGAGTACTAAGCAATATGGGACCTCAAATCCAATGGCTTCAAAGCTACGTTACAGGGGACAAAATCTATTGCGTTTACATAGCCCCAAATGAAGAGATGGTTCGTGAACATGCAAAACAGGGAGGTTTTCCTGCTAATTCAGTTAGCGAAGTGGTGACAGTTATTGACCCGACTACTGCTGAATAAATTACACCAATAACCACATAAAAACTGAGTCATGAAAAAAAAACAATCTACACCAGAAAGGAACTAAAAAAACTTCTGAAAAGAAAGAACAGGCGGTCACGGTTAACAATCAAACTGTTCTTTCCACCAGTTCAGTAAGGAGAAAGGATTCAAAGGCTTTGGAAATCAAACGTAAGACATAATCTATCATTCTTTTACTTAGTGAATTGCTTGATAGAGTATTCCCGAAGTCTGAAACTAGCTTAATTCTTTAATTCACTGCAATTAACTTGTGCCGGATGGCTTGTGCCCGAAAAGGAAAATAAGGGGTGAGGGCCTCCGGTAAGAAAAACACCTACATAAAAATAAAAGAAATCTTCAGACCATAAGAAGCTTTACAAAAATGATCAACAGAAAAAAATTCAGGAAGATTCCTCTCGTTATACATATCATTATTGTATTTTGTATGGTGGCATTAAAATCTGTGGCAGTTGATTTTGAACAGGCCTTTTATCCTGAAAAGATGACTTTCAATACCTATTCTTTTTATTTTACGGTGACTTTTGCCGTTTCTGTTTTAAGCTTTTTGGTATTTGACAGCAAATTTGACTTCTGGTCACCATTTATTTTCTGTGGGATTTTTCTTTTAGCCTTTGGATCCATCTTACTTTCCCTTAACAGTTACGATCTGTTAAAATTAGATTATCTCTTTGCTAAAAATGTTAAAAATCACACAGTTAATACGACCGCTGAGGGAGCCTGACTCACTAAAGAGATTATATTTAAGGAAGATACTTTATATGTTAGTGAAAATTACAATTGGGAAAAATGGTATACAGGTAGTTATGAGGTACAGGAAAGTAGATTTCAACATTATTATTACATCACTCGTAAAAAATAAAAAATCTGTGATACACGCACCGTGAAAAATATGGGGTTCAAAACCTAATGTTATCATGGCCATCTAAAGCCAGGCGGGTCCTTATGCGCAACTTTAAAAACAATCCTAATAACTAAAACGCTTAAAATGACTAATCCACAGGAACACGTCGTATGGATAACCGGAGCTTCATCCGGCATTGGCAAATCTATGGCCTTCGAATGGGCAAGATTGGGATATAAAGTTGTTCTTTCCTCCAGACGTAAAGAACTATTGGATAAAGTGGCAGAAGAGATTGGGCATTCAGGCGGGGAAGCATTGGTAATACCCTGTGATATCATGGAAGAAACCGCTATTGAAAATGCCGTACAGCAAATCATTAAAACCTGGGGGCGTTTGGATATAGTTATAGCTAATGCCGGTTTTGGTGTTTTCGGAAGTGTGGAAAAACTGACAGCCAAAGACTGGAACAGACAATTACAGGGAAATGTCACCGGCTTAGCCCTGACGGTTAAATATGCGCTGCCCCATTTAAAGAAAAACAAAGGGAGGATTGGTTTAGTGGGCAGTGTAGGCGCATTTCTTCCTAATCCTAATTTAGGTGCCTATGGTGCTTCAAAAGCTGCAGTACATTCAATCGGCCAGACGTTACAGGTTGAATTAATGGGTACAGGCGTGAGCTGCACTACCATGCATCCCGGATTTGTGGTTTCAGAAATTGCAAGAATGGATAATGACGGGGTCTGGCATCCCGACAGAGCGGACCCGCGTCCGTCCAATTTAATCTGGCCTACTGATAAAGCTGCAAAAGTAATGGTAAGGGCTGTTTTAAAACGGAAAAGAAATTATGTTTTCACCGGACACGGTAAAGTATTTGTCGGCGTGCAGCGATGGTTTCCCGGATTGATGAGATTAATAATTTCAAAAAGCCCCAAACCAGATTCCTGAAAAAGATTAGTTATTAAGTAAACTGAAGGAAGTATGTAATGTCTTCATCAGGGTCCACCATGAAAAAGGAAGTTTGGATGGGATTGTGCAATTGCGCACTTTTATCGTAATAACGGTCTTAGCAGTTCCGTAGTAGCCGCAGGGTCTCATGCGCAACTTTAACCGCGGACACACCCAACTATCCTCCTGTCCTTTGCAGTTGCGGGAAATTGTGAAAACCTTATCTTTGGTGACTTTTTAATTGCGTTTAAATCTATTTTAATAAATGATCCTGATTGTTGATGATTCTCCGGAAAACATTATATCTCTGAAAAAAGTCCTCGAAAAAAATGATTTTGAGGTAGATACCGCATCATCGGGTGAAGAGGCACTGAAAAAGATACTGAAGAAATCGTACGTCCTGATTATCCTGGATGTACAGATGCCCGGCATGGACGGTTTTGAGGTAGCAGAAGCAATCTCTGGGTACAGCAAGGCCAAAGAGACCGCCATTATTTTCCTCTCAGCCGCCAGTGCCGATGTGAAACTGATCACCCGGGGCTACTCATCCGGAGGCCTGGACTATATAAGCAAACCGGTAGATATGAACATCCTGCTTCTGAAAGTACAGACGTTCTACCGGATTTATGAACAGAGCCGCGCACTTAACCATATGCAGAAAGCCCTGCGGGAGGAAATAGAATTCCGGAAAGAGGCGGAACGGAAAAAAGATGAGTTTATCAGTATTGCCAGCCATGAACTCAAAACACCCATGACCAGCATCAAAGGCTATATTCAGCTGCTTGAAAGAAGCCTGGATAAAAATGACCTGGACACGGTAAGAATCCGCCTGCAAAAGGTGCAGAATCAGGTAGAAAAATTAAATTTACTCGTTGCCGACCTCCTTGATATTTCAAAGATTGAAAGTGGAAAGCTGAAATTTAACAAAAAGTACTTTTCATTTGATGAAGTGCTGGAACACATCCTGGAAGTGATGCAGCAATCCAATCCCGAGGTTAAGATCATTAAGAAAGGTCGGGTTGAAGGGCCGGTCTATGGAGACGAGATGCGCATTGAACAGGTCATGGTGAACTTTATCACGAACGCGATAAAATATGCGCCCGGAACGGACGAGATTCACCTCCACTCGGAAATCCGGGGCGACGAAGTCTACTTTTCGGTGCAGGATTTCGGGATTGGGATGTCTGAAGAGCATCAACAGAAGATTTTCGACAAATTTTACCGCATCGAGGAAACCTCCGAACGCTTCCAGGGACTTGGCATTGGCCTGTACATCTGCCAGGAAATCATAGACCGTCACCAGGGCCGCATCGGCGTTCACAGTACCCCGGGCGAAGGTTCCGAATTTTATTTTTTAATACCGGTAAATCCTGAAATGGAAAAAAATTAATAAGTATCACTATGAATTTTAAGAATAACCTGCTCTACGGGCTCGGCCTGTCACTGATTCTTTTGTTTACGAGCTCTGTAGCATCTTTCATCAGCATCAGAAACCTCATTGAAAATTCTTCATTGGTCAGGGACAGCAATCGGACCATTAAAGATATAGGCCTTATCTCTTCTTTGGTTAAAGATGCTGAAACAGGACAAAGGGGATATCTTCTTACAAGAGATGACCGGTTTCTCGAACCCTACAGCAATGCTAAGGAGAAAATTGCCGATGCCATCCAGAAGCTTTCCATTGAGATCAGTAAAACCAATACGCAAAGCAAAAACCTGGAGAAGTTAAAGTCTCATGTGGAAAACAGGTTGGAGATCCTGGAACGAAACCTCATTTACAAAAGAGATCACAATACCGTAAACCCGGAGCAACTACTAAGCGGAAAGAAGTATATGGATGCCATCCGAAATAAAGTAGCCATTATGCAGGCAGAGGAAGAGGCTATTTTGCAGGCAAGAACGGAAACAATGGACCGTTTCGCCGCTTACACGCCCTGGCTGATTATTGTTTCTGCGCTTTTGGCCATTACCATCACCCTTATTTTTTACCGTAAAGTACTGCAGGACTTCAATGCAAAAACAAAACTCACGGAGGAACTTGAAACAAAAAATGAAGAAACCGCCAACCGTCTGATTGCCATAGAAAAGGTGGCAGCACAGATTTCGCGGGGCGACTATAATATCCTGTGGGACCAAAACGCCCAGGAAACCCTCGGTAGCGTTGCAGAACCCCTGAACAATATGGCCGACTCCCTTCAGAGTTCATTCAATGCACTGGAAGAAAAGGAATGGCTCAGCACCTCCATCGCGCAGCTCAATGAACGCATGATGGGCGAAAAAAGCACCGAAAAGCTTGCTGCAGATGTTTTAGACAGCATTACCGCACACACGGACAGCCGGGTTGCAGCGCTCTATCTGCAGACTGACCACCAGCAGCTTCACCTGATTGGGAGCTATGCTTTAGCAGAAGGTGAAGCAAAGAAAACACTCAAAACCGGTGAAGGAATTGCTGGCGAGGCCTTCCGCTCCGGGAAAATGATCACCGTTCAAAACATAGCGGACAGCGCTGCAACCATAAGCTATGCAACCGGAAATACCAAACCAAAGAATATCGTAGCCCTTCCGATTACGAGGTATAAGATCCCGCTTGGAGTTCTGGAACTGGGTACAACTGGGGATTTTTCGCCACGCCAACTGGAATTTCTCCAGGCGGTTGCAGGTAACATTGGCCTCGCCTTCCACAGTGCGCAAAGCCGCATAAAGCTGCAGGAACTTCTGGAAGAAACCCAGGCACAATCCGAAGAATTACAGACCCAGCATTCAGAGCTCGAAAACATCAATGCTGAACTGGAAGCACAGTCGCAGAAACTGCTTGCCTCCGAAGAAGAACTGCGCGTTCAGCAGGAAGAGCTCATGCAAAGCAACCAGGAGCTGGAGGAAAGGACCAGTTTGCTGGAAGAGAAAAACGCGCTCATTGAAGAACGGAATATCGACATTCAGCAGAAATCCATTGAACTGGAACAGAGCACGAAATACAAGTCGGAATTCCTGGCGAATATGTCGCACGAACTGCGTACGCCGCTAAATTCCATTTTACTCCTCTCCAAACTGATGACGGAGAGTGATGACCTCGATGAACAGTATGTGGAATATGCCGAAGTCATGCAGAGTTCCGGTCAGGGCTTACTGACGCTGATTGACGAAATCCTGGACCTTTCCAAGATAGAATCAGGTAAAATGACACTGGAAATCGACGATGTTCCCCTAAAGGAGATTACTTCGGATATGCAGATGCTCTTCAGTCCGATGGCGAAAGAAAAAAACCTGGACCTGAACATCGAAACCGACCCGGAAACCATTGAAATCTTACACACCGACAAACTCCGCCTGGAGCAGGTGCTTAAAAACCTCCTTTCCAATGCCATTAAATTCACTTCCGAAGGAAGCATTACGCTTCATGTAAGTAATGACTCCACCAGAGAGAAAGTGATTTTCAAAGTAACTGATACAGGAATCGGAATCGCGAAGGACAAGATGCGCCTCGTATTTGAAGCCTTTCAGCAGGCCGACGGGTCTACACAGCGGAAATACGGCGGAACCGGACTGGGGCTCTCCATCAGCCGGGAACTTGCCCGTTTGCTGGGTGGGCAAATTGAACTGGAAAGCAAAGAAGGCGTTGGCAGCGAATTTACACTCACGATACCGATTGATACGGAAAAGGCACAAACTTTTCCGGCAGAGACGGAAGAAGAAACCAAAGTTTATCCTGTACAGGAAGAACAGAAACAGCCCGAGCGTTTTATTGCAGACCACATACCACAACCTATTGAGGATGACCGCGATGAAATAGCTGAAGGCGATAAGGTCATCCTGATCATCGAAGACGATACCGCTTTTGCAAAAATACTGCTGGATTTTGCACGTACCAGAAAATACAAAGGCATTGTAGCGGTGCGGGGAGATGCAGGGCTCGAGATGGCCCAGCACTATAAGCCGGTGGCCATTCTTCTCGACATTCAGTTACCTGTAATGGACGGATGGGAGGTCATGGAAGCCCTGAAATCCAATCCGGAAACCAAACCGATTCCGGTGCACATCATGTCCTCAATGAAATTTAAGCAGGAAAGCCTCCTGCGGGGTGCAGTGGATTTCATCAATAAACCCTTCGCACTGGATCAAATGCAGGAAATATTCAGGAAACTGGAAGATGCCCTTAACCGGTCGCCAAAAAAAGTACTGATCGTGGAGGAAAATGAGCAGCACGCAAAAGCTTTAAGCTATTTCCTGAGTGCAAATAACATTACCACCGATATTGCGACCAATGTTTCAGACAGCATTGAGTCACTTCACAACCGGGAGATCGACTGCGTAATCCTGGACATGGGTGTTCCCGACCGGAATGCCTACGATACGCTGGAAACCATCAAGCAGAACAAAGGACTGGAACACCTTCCCATCATTGTATTTACCGGTAAAAACCTTTCTCAGGGCGAAGAAAGCCGGATTAAGAAATATGCAGATTCCATCGTCGTGAAAACGGCCTATTCCTACCAGCGTATTTTGGACGAAGCAGGACTTTTCCTTCATCTGGTGGAAGAGAAGAACCGGAAACGTGCGCAGCGTTCCGCCGGACTCGAGAATCTGGGCGAGCTCAGGAATATCCTGAAGGATAAAACCGTATTGATTGCGGACGATGATGTGCGGAATATATTTTCGCTTACCAAAGCACTGGAGGTTCACGGTATGAAGGTGCTGCCCGCCATGGACGGCAAAGAGGCAATTAAAGCACTGGAAAATGAACCCGCCATAGATGTGGTGCTCATGGACATGATGATGCCCGAAATGGATGGCTATGAAACGATACGCGAAATCAGGGCTTCCCAAAAATTCAGGCATCTGCCTGTGCTGGCGGTTACTTCCAAAGCCATGATGGGTGACCGGGAAAAATGCATCGCGGTGGGAGCTTCAGATTATATTTCCAAACCTGTGGATATCGATCAGTTGGTCTCTCTCTTAAGAGTCTGGTTGTATGATAAAATTTAAATTAGAGGGTATGAAAAAAATCAGGGAAATTCTCATCGTCGACGATGACAGTAAAAATATATTTGCCCTCAGCGCTGTTCTCGCGGCCAAAAAATACCGTTGCGTTTCCGCGCTCAGCGCAGAGCAGGGATTTAACATCCTTACCTCCAATCCCAATATTGGGGTGGTACTGATGGATATGATGATGCCGGAAATGGATGGTTATGATGCCATCAGAAAAATGAAGAGCGACGAAGGACTGAAAGCCATTCCGGTAGTTGCGATTACGGCGCAGGCCATGACCGGAGACAAGGAAAAATGCCTGGAAGCCGGTGCAGACGGCTACCTTTCGAAGCCCGTAAATGTGGACGAGCTTTTGCAACTGCTTAACAAAATGATGAACTAAAACGTGAATACCTCCGAAAATTTCGACGAGCATGTTGAGATCCTGCTTTCCGACGTTCTGGAACTGTACGGTTACGATTTTACAGGGTATTCGCGTGCCTCGCTGAAGCGGCGGATCGTACGGCTGTACCAGCTGGACGGTTTTGTAAGCTTTGCGGAATACCGGTATAAGATCAGGACCGATGCGGGTTACTTTAACCGTTTTCTGGAGCAAATCACGATCAATGTAACGGAGATGTTCCGGGATCCGGAATTCTATAAAACACTGAGAAACGAAATCCTGCCCAAACTGGGAACCTACCCTTTCATCAGGATCTGGATTGCCGGCTGCAGTACGGGCGAGGAAGCCTACTCCGTGGCCATCTTCCTGAAGGAACTTAAGCTTCTGCATAAATCCCTCATCTATGCCACCGATATCAACAGTGCAGTTTTGGAAAATGCTGCGCAGGCCATAATACCCATGAGCAAGATACAGCTCTATACGGAAAATTATATGGCAGCGGGCGGCAGCGAGCAGTTCTCGGATTACTATACGGCTAATTATTCACTTGGAAAACTCAAGGATGACCTGAAATCCAAGATCATTTTCTCCACGCACAATCTGGTGACGGACAATTCATTCAATGAATTTCAGCTTATCCTTTGCCGGAATGTCATCATCTATTTTGACCGGCCACTGCAGACGAAGGTTTTCGAACTTTTCGACAACAGTCTGGAAAAATTCGGCTATCTGGCTCTGGGCACGAAAGAGACGCTGGATTTTTCAACAATATCAAAGAACTACGAGCGGCTGAAAGGCGATAAAATATGGCGTAAAATCAACTAATGGGAAAGAGTGAAGCATTGGTTATAGGCGGTTCGGCCGGCAGCCTCGACGTACTTATGAAAGTACTTCCGGGCCTGCATCAGTTCCTATCCTTTCCCATCATTCTCGTCCTGCACCGCAAAGCTGGCAAAGACAGCATCCTTACCGACCTTTTGGCCGCAAGAACGAAACTAAGGGTAAAAGAACTGGAAGAAAAAGAACGGATTCTCCCCGCAACCATCTATATTGCACCACCAAACTATCATCTGCTCATCGAAAACGACAGGACCTTTTCCCTGGATGCTTCAGAAAAGGTGAATTTTTCCCGACCCTCCATTGATGTGACTTTCGAAAGTGCCGCGGAAGTGTATGGAGAAAATTTGGTATGTTTGCTGCTCTCCGGGGCAAACAGCGACGGCACAACCGGACTTCAAAAAGTGAAAGCAAAAGGCGGAAAGGCCCTTCTGCAGAACCCCGCGACGGCAACGGTTAGCTTCATGCCCGAACATGCGCTGCAGCATGTGGACACGGATGAAGTGCTGAACCCCGAAGAAATGGCGGATTATATTAACAAACTGGTTTAATTGACCGAAAGAATTATGATAAACGAAAACAAGAAGGTATTCATTTTTGATGACAACGTTGAAATCCTTGAACTGTGTACTGAAATCTTAAATGATATGGGCTGCGAGGTGCAGACCTCCCCTACCACGAACGATGTAGAGGAGCAGGTCACTGAATTCATGCCGGACCTGATCCTGATGGACAACTGGCTGCCTGACATTAGCGGTGTGGAAGCCACGAAACTCATTAAAGCCAACCAAAGCCTCAAGGACATCCCCGTCATCTATTTTTCGGCCAACAGCAACATCAGCGAACTCGCAGCACTGGCCGGAGCAGACGGCTACCTTGCGAAACCTTTTGATATCGACCATTTCGAGGAAATGGTGATGAAATATGTCGATGCTTAGAATCGGGGAAACCTTTACAAAACCAGAACCGCAATGTCCACAGAAAAAAATACAGAGAAAACGAGGCTTCACATCCGTAACAGAAACCGCGAACGCTACGACCTTAATGCCCTGAAGGAAGCCGTTCCCGAGCTGTCCAAACATATAAAAGCAAACAAATACGGCGATGATTCCGTAGATTTTGCGAATCCGGAGGCTGTAAAGCTGCTCAACAGGGCCCTGCTCCATCATTACTACGGGGTGCAACACTGGGATTTCCCGGAAGAAAATCTTTGCCCGCCCATTCCCGGACGGGCCGATTACCTCCACTATATGGCCGACCTTATGGGTCAGAGTAATTTCGGAACCATTCCAACCGGTGAAAAAATAAAGGTTCTGGATATTGGCGTGGGCTCAAGCTGCATCTACCCCATCATCGGCGTCACCGAATACGGCTGGAGCTTCATCGGTTCCGATATCGAGCCCAAATCGGTTGAATCGGCTAAAGTAATTGTTGGCGCTAATGAATCACTTAAAAGCAGGATAGAAATCCGGTTACAAGAAAACGCCGACTCCTTTTTTCACGGAATTCTCACTTCAGATGAAAAGATTGACCTGTCCATCTGCAACCCGCCTTTTCATTCCTCAGCTGAGGAAGCACTGGAAGGGACCCGCCGAAAAGTCCGGAATCTCTCCGGTAAGGATGCGCAAACACCGGAACTTAACTTTTCGGGTATCAGCAATGAACTTATTTACGAAGGTGGCGAAGCTGCTTTCATTCAGAATATGGTGTTGGAAAGTAAGGACTTCGCTAAGAACTCTTACTGGTTCTCAACCTTGGTTTCTAAGGAGTCCAATCTGAAAAAGATTTATAAGATTTTGGACGAAGTGCAGGCTACCCAGGTGAAGAAGATCCCTTTGGGAACAGGCAACAAATCCAGCCGCATTGTGGCGTGGACCTTCCTGACGAGGGCAGAGCAGAAAGAATGGCGTGAAACGAGGTGGCGGGATGCTTCGGAGGAAGAAAAAGGTGAGTAAAATATATATTTTCAGCGGTTTAGGAGTTGATGAAAGGGTTTTTGAAAACATAAATTTTGAAAATTTTGATGTCGAATTTATTGACTGGATTGAACCTTTCTCTCACGAAGATATAAAGGATTACGCCCGGAGAATATCAAAGAAGATAAAAGCAGATCAGCCAATTTTGATTGGACTCTCCTTTGGCGGATCATTGCCGCTGAAATATCAAAAATTATAGAGACCAGAAAAGTAATCTTAATCGCGTCAGCAAAAACCTGGGCAGAACTTCCGGGAATTTTTAAGACTATTGGAAAATTCAAACTGAATAAGTTGGTTCCGGCAACTCTTCTTAAAACTCATAATTTCATATCCAATTGGTTTTTTGGGACCGAATCAAATGCGGACAAAACGCTGCTCAAAAAGATACTGAAAGACACTGATCCCAGGTTTCTGACCTGGGCAATCAATGAGATTCTTAACTGGAAAAATAATAACGAACCGAAAAACTGGGTGCACATCCATGGAGACCAGGACCGGATTATTCCGATGGAAAATGTGAACCCCACCTATGTGATTAGAGGCGGTGGTCATTTTATGACTGTTAATAAAGCGAAGGAAATTGAGGTACTGTTTAAAACTATCATCAGCGAAACTTAAATCTTATTCCAGTGTCGCTTCAGCATAATGAGTAGTTGCAATTTGACAGGGAATTATGAAAATTTTTGACTTTTTACAATAACCCTCATACCCATTATCTATTTCCTGCCTTCGCTATGGAACAATATTTCCATAACTTGCCTTCATAAATTTGAGGGACACCATGACGGACAGACAACTTAATTTCAGACAGGGCTTTACGTTTACCAAACATACCCCTGAAGAAATCTCCCATTTCGACCGGGTTTTTGATGTGTTCAAGGATCTGCTCACCCATACTTCCGGTGATATTGAAGAAGCTTTTGAATGGCTGGAGATGCTCGATAAAGAATATGACATCTTCACCGATGAATATTCGCTGGCCGATTTCGAGGAAGACCTTAAAAAACGCGGCTATATCAAAGAAGAAAAAAATACTGAAGAGGGCAACACCGGAACCGGAAAGGGCAAGAATATCATTACCCCAAAACTTGAAAAAGCCCTCCGCGAATTTGCTTTGGACCAGATTTTCGGCAAACTGAAAAAAACCGGCATCGGAAACCACCGCACGTCAAAAGTCGGCGTTGGCGACGAGCGTGACGGGGAAAACCGTGCCTTTCAGTACGGCGATGACCTTTCCGCAGTGAATATGACCGAAAGCCTGAAAAACGCCCAGATCAACAACGGAATCTCGGACCTCAGGATGACGGAGGATGACCTTATCGTAGAGGAAACCCGCCACAAGGCGCAAATGAGCACCGTGCTTATGATCGACATCAGCCACTCCATGATCCTCTACGGTGAAGACCGGATCACGCCCGCGAAAAAAGTCGCCATGGCGCTCGTAGAACTCATCAACCGCAAATACCCAAAAGATTCGATTGATATTATTGTCTTTGGCAACGAAGCCTGGCCGATAAAAATAAAGGACCTTCCCTATTTAAACGTTGGCCCGTACCATACCAACACCGTGGCCGGCCTTGAACTGGCTATGGATATCCTTCGCAGGAAAAGGAATACGAACAAGCAGATCTTTATGATTACCGACGGGAAACCCAGCTGCATAAGGCTGAATACCGGCGAACTCTACACGAACAGTTTCGGACTTGATGAGATGATCGTTTCCCAATGCCTTACGAAAGCGGCGCAGGCCCGGAGACTGAAAATCCCCATCACGACCTTTATGATCGCACAGGATCCCTACCTCCGGAAATTTGTGGAAGCATTTACCGCGCAGAATCAGGGAAAAGCATTCCTGACGGGAATTTCCAATCTGGGAGAGATGATCTTCGAGGATTATGAAAGGAACAGAATCAGGAGGATTTAACCGGCTGGAAGTTGGGAGCCGGAAGATGGATTTCAGGACTGACGTTTTAAGCCAGCAGCAATCAGCCATAAGCAAAACACAAAAGAGTTAAAGCAAAATCACTACGTAAACATATGAAAAACGATACGACATTTAAGGAATTAAAAAAATCGGGGTATACCCACAAAACAATCAGCCAGGAAATCCAGGCGAACCTTATCGCAAAAATTAAAGCCAAAGAACCTGTATTTGAAGGACTTTGGGGGTACGAGGACACCGTAGTTCCTCAACTGAAAAAAGCTTTGTTGGCGGGTCATCACATCAACCTGCTCGGTCTGCGGGGACAGGCAAAAACCCGCATTGCGAGAAGCATGGTGAATCTGCTCGATGAGTACATGCCGATTGTAAAAGGTTCCGAAATCAACGACAGTCCGTTTCAGCCGATTTCCAAATATGCGCGCGACCTGATTGCCGAACTGGGCGATGAAACTCCAATCTCATGGGTGCACCGCTCTGACCGGTTTTATGAGAAACTCGCCACACCCGATGTGAATGTGGCGGATTTAATCGGTGATATCGATCCCATCAAAGCAGCGACTTTAAAGCTTCCCTATTCCGATGAGCGGGTGCTGCATTACGGAATGATTCCACGCGCAAACCGCTGCATCTTTGTTTTGAATGAGCTTCCCGATTTACAGGCGCGTATCCAGGTTTCGCTCTTCAATATCCTACAGGAAGGCGATGTCCAGATCCGCGGGTTCCAGCTCAGGATGCCGCTCGATATCCAGTTCCTTTTTACTGCGAATCCGGAAGATTACACGAACCGTGGCAGCATCGTGACGCCGCTGAAAGACCGCATAGGTTCACAGATTTTTACGCACTATCCGAAAACCATCGCCCTTGCCCGCCAGATCACCGAGCAGGAAGCCCTTGTTTCGCCTGAGGACAAAGCACAGATTACCGTTCCCGGTTTGGCAAAAGACCTGCTGGAAGAAGTCGCCTTTGCGGCCCGTGAAAGCGAATTCGTGGATGCAAAAAGCGGTGTCAGCGCCCGGCTCACGATCTCGGCGATGGAAAACCTGATGGCGGCGGCAAAACTGCGCCTCATAGAATCCGGGGCTGTAAAAACCACCGTCAGACTCCTGGATTTCATGTCCATCGTTCCGTCCATTACCGGAAAGATCGAACTTGTGTACGAAGGCGAACAGGAAGGCGCCGACCATGTAGCGAAACTGCTCATCGATGAGGCGGTGATGGTTCAGTTTGAACAGCTCTTCCCGCGTATTCCGAAACTGGAGAAGGAAGGCATTAACACTCCGTACACCGACCTTATTCAGTGGTTCAATACAAACAGCATTGAACTCAATTATGCCGACTCCGATGAGGAATTTTATAGCAAACTCAACAGCATCACCCCTCTTGGGGAAATCGTTGAAGAATATGCCGACCAGTTCGGCACAGACGATCAAAATTTCAGCAAGGAACTGATTTTATGGGCCCTGACCATCGGAAAAAAACTGGACCGGTCGGAAAACAGGAACGCTTTTACGTTTGATGCCAGTGGGATTGGGAAATATTACAGTAAGTAATAAATTGATATGAGAAACCGTTTCGAATTTAATCAGAATTAAAACCACATCAATCTTAAGGTGGCATTACAAAACTCATCAACCATGAAAAGAAAATTATTAAACCTCCTTACCGTAGCTTCCATCATCACCACTTTTGGTTATATTATGGATGGAGACCCCGCAGAATCCGGTATGCTGACGAGATTTATGGAATTCTTCGGTATGCTTGGAATTGTATTTTTCCTCGTTTCATTTTTCTATTTCAGTACCACGTTCGTTATTAAAAAAATGCGCCCGCTATAAGGTAAAACCTGGAATAATATTTTAAAAACAGTCTTACCTGGTTAAGGCTGTTTTTTTTGATCCAAAGGCTCACAGGGAAACCATTGGGGTTAATTTGATAGGTCTTTGGCGCCATAAAAGCCAACCACAAATAACGGTGTGTAGAAATAATTAATTGATTATTAACTTTTATTTATTGTTTATCAATAAATATTTATTACATTTGACTAAATTTAAACCCTTTAGTCATGTCAAAAACTGATAACACCGTATTCATTGTGCTGCATGTTGTGGCCTGGATTATTTTTGTGGGTCTCTCCATTGAGGCTGGCGGCTTGCTCGTCAATTTTATCTTCAGCGTCTATAATCCCGAAATGCTTCCGAAGCTTTACCAGAAACTGGACTTACGCGAAATGTATGAACGCAGCACCATGGCGTATTACAGCATGTACAGTTTCATTCTCGTTATTTCCGTCCTGAAGGCCGTGATGTTCTACCATGTGATTACGCTGCTGAGCGGACTTAAACTCAACAATCCGTTTACCCTTCCGGTTTCTAAACAGATTTACACCATCAGTTACTACACGCTGTCCATCGGGCTTTTAAGTTATATCGCACGGCAATCGGCGCAGTGGCTGCAGCACCGGGGGATCGATACGGCAAACCTCAACGCATTCTGGGCCGACAGTCAGGCTTTCGTACTGATGGCGGCGGTAATCTATGTAATTGCGGTGATCTTCAAGAAAGGCATCGAGCTTCAGGACGAAATTGATTTAACTGTTTAAGCCATGCCGATTATTGTAAACCTGGACGTCATGATGGCGAAGCGGAAGATGTCCCTGAATGAGCTTTCCGAAAAAGTGGATCTAACCCTCTCCAACCTGTCCATCCTGAAAACCGGCAAAGCCAAAGCCATCCGTTTCAGTACTTTGGAAGCCATCTGTAAAGCCCTGGACTGCCAGCCGGGGGATTTGCTGGAGTATGTGAGGGAGGAGGAGAAGTGAGGTAGATCTGTTTCTGTTGTTTCCCTTTTAATTCTTACATATGTAGTTTGTATATTTACCTCCTGAGAAGATACTGACTGACAACCTACCCGAAACATTAATACAAAATGCCCTTCACATTTTCACACCCTGCCATAGTTCTGCCGTTGATGTTAGGTCGTAGAAAATGGTTTTCTCTGACAGGGCTTGTGATCGGAAGTTTGACCCCTGATTTTGAATATTTTTTAAGGATGAAAATTCAAAGTAATTTCAGTCATACTTTGATCGGAATGTTTTGGTTTGTCTTACCATTTGGCATTTTACTGGCTTTTATTTTTCATAATACTGTTCGAAACCACCTGTTTGTCAACCTGCCTACGATTCTAAGCTCCAGATTAATAAAGTTTAATCAGTTTGACTGGAATGATTACTTTAGGAGAAATTGGTTTGTAGTCGTTATCTCCGTTTTAATTGGTGCCGGCTCACACCTCTTCTGGGATAGTTTTACACACGAAAATGGCTATTTCGTTCAAAAAATCCCTGCACTGCTAAATAAAGTCAACTTTTTCGGTAGAGAGGTTCCGATGTTGAAAGTATTACAACATTTAAGCACTTTTGCAGGTGGAATTGCAATTGCTTTCGCATTATTTAAAATCGAACCAAACTCTCACATAAGAGGGAAAGCAAACAGAAACTATTGGCCGATATTAGCAATGCTTACTTTGTCTATTATTGCGGCAAGACTCTTAAGTGGCCTGGATTATCAACTGTACGGAAATGTTATTGTAACAGCAATTTCTGCGGGACTTATTTCATTAAGCCTAACACCGTGGTTTGCTGGTAAAATAAAATAACCGGCCCTTACTCAGTATAACATGTGTGATTGCAGTGGTTTTTATAACCAAATCTAATCCCCCAAATACTCCCTAATCCTCTCCTTCGGAATTAAATCCAGCACCGCATTTACATCGATGATCTCATGCTCATTGATTATACTTTCCACGGCTTTTGCAGCATCGGGGTAATTCACAAGGCGCTCCAAAAGCCCATAGACGTTGACCATTTTTTTGTGTGTATTCTCTGCATCGCCGCCAAACCAGGACCCGTTGAAATGATGGCTCACATAATTCTTCGGCAAATCCTGGGAGAAATACACGGATGGATGGAGCGTAACGCCGTGTTTGAGTTGCTGAATGGTATCACTGTAGCGGTCGGCACCGTACTCTTTTTCGAGCATTTCAGAAAAAATATCCGTGTTGATGCGCTCCACAAAACCGTCCTGACGGTTGTACCATTCCATAAAATCCTTTGAGAGTTGATGTTCCGGCTCGGCCATCCAGAAGGCGGAGTACGGAACACCTTTCACCTCAAAACCACAGACTGCTTTGTCGTGCAGGAATTCATCCAGCGGAAGTTTCAGTTCCATATCGGTGTCCATGTAGATACCGCCGTGTTCGTACATGACTTTGGAGCGCACATAATCCGAAGTAAAGGCCCATTTTCCCTGCGCGTACGCCTCTTTCACGTACTGATTATCCTCCAGCGGCGAGTTCCTGTCGTTCCACTCTATGATTTCGAAATCGGGATGTATGCGTTTCCAGGAAGCGATGCAGTGTTCGGCAAGTTCGTGTTTCGGCTGTCCGCCAAACCAGCAGTAATGGATTTTCTTTGGAATCATTTTTTCTGGATTTTGAATTTTGAATTTTGGATTATGAATTAATACAGCTGAAAGATATTCAGCAAAGATTACACCTAAATAATGAATATTAAAAGGGATGGGGTTTATGAATTAAATGTTACTTTTATTCATTCAAAAAAAACATATAATGACACGCGCGGTTATCGCCTTATTCCTCCTTTTTCATTTCACCATGAAGTCACAGCAACCCAACGGCCGGTACCAGCCGAAAACATATATCGAAATCAAAAACCCGGAATGGGTAAAGAACGCCACCCTCTACGAACTCAATGTCCGGCAGTTTTCGCCGGAAGGGACCTTTAAAGCGGTGGAAAAACAGCTTCCGAGGCTGAAGAAAATGGGCATCGACATTATCTGGCTTATGCCGGTACAGCCCATCGGTATAGTAAACCGAAAAGGTAGTTTGGGCAGTTATTATTCGGTAAAAGACTATTTGGGCGTCAATCCCGAATTCGGCACCGAAGCGGACTTCCGGAGTTTGGTAAAGGCCATTCACGCGCAGGGAATGTACGTCATCCTGGACTGGGTGGCGAACCACAGCAGCTGGGACAATACACTGGCTACACAACATCCCGACTGGTACACCAAATCCCGGGACGGCAAGTTCCAGTCGACGCCCTGGCGGGATTACGATGACATCATCGATTTTGATTACAGCAAACCGGAACTCCGCAAATACATGACCGAAGCCCTGAAATTCTGGGTGAAGGAATACGATATCGACGGCTACCGCTGCGATGTGGCGAGCTTCGTGCCCATCGATTTCTGGGAAAACGCCAGAATGGAACTCGATGCCATCAAGCCGGTCTTTATGCTGGCCGAAGCCGAAGATAAGGAACTACACCGAAAAGCCTTTGACGCCACTTACAACTGGACGTTATGGAATATCCTTCACCAGATCGCCATCAACAATAAAAGTGCGAAGACGCTGGGCGAAGCCTATATTGCCGAACATGTTTCTATATTCCCGAAGGAAGGCATCCGCATGAATTTCACCGACAACCACGACAAAAACTCCTGGGAAGGCAACCAGTACAGCAATTTCGGACCCGCACTGAAGGCCGCGACGGTCTTTACCGTGATGATGGATGGTATGCCGCTGGTCTACAGCGGTCAGGAAGCCGGCCTGGACCGCTCACTGAAGTTCTTTGAGCGGGATCCCATCGACTGGAAGAAACACGAAAACGAAGCCCTCTACACCACCCTTTTCGCACTAAAACATAAAAACAAGGCCCTCTGGAACGGCAGTCGCGGCGGCGGAATGGTAAGGATTATGAACGACAGAATGGATCAGGTCATTTCCTTTGTCCGAGAGAAGAAGGGCGACAAGGTGCTGACCTTTATCAATCTGAGCAAAGAGAAGGTTCAGGTTAATTTTGATACGTCATACGATGCGGGGACCTATACCAATCTTTTCACCGGGAAACCGAAGCAGGTTTCGAAAAAGATGATGCTAACGATGGAGCCGTGGGGATATGTGGTGCTTCATAATTCGAAGTGATGCGCTTCAACACCGTTCAAAATTACATTTTTCCAGACCATACTCTGGTTTTACGAAAAAAGAACTGAATTGCGAAACTCAAAAGATGAACTAAATTTACATTCTTATCGGAATTTATTATTAAAACCTCAGAATTATGCCTGACAAAAATGAAGTAGAAAGACGAAAACATATCAAAAAAGAATTACGGGAAAAAGCACGACTTGAATTTGAACAAAGTCTTCCCATTTCCAGGGAGAAATTTAAGAAATTGTTTGATTTCTTAGATGAGAAACTCTCGAAAACGGGATGCGATGATACTCTAAAATTATCACATAAATTTCTTCATGAAAATGAAATAGAAAATATTGAATCAGTTATAGAGTGGCTAAATGAAAATGGCGGTTATTGTGATTGTGAAGTATTGAATGTAGAAGAAAATTTTGACGCCGATGCAATCTTATGAGCGTTACCCTGAATGTCAACAGTAACACCCAATTTGCCCGGAAAAATAGTTGACCGCATCAAATGATATGAAAGAAGTGGAAACCATTGAAAGCGATAAAACCTGCTGGACCGTATGCCCCGACTGCGTAGGTCTCGGCAGGAAAAAGCGGAGAATCCGAAAGAGCGTTCGGCTCCGTTACCAAAAAGAGCTCGATGAATTCGAAAAATCAGACCGAAAAGGAAAAGCACCGGTTCATCCTGTACCTCATCTGTATCCATGTATGAACTGTTCCGGGTCCGGTTTGATTCCGTCGGCACATTTTCCTACTCCGGATCATGAAAATTACCCACATGTTACAATCATTGGGGGCGGTATTGGGGGCGTTGCGCTCGCTGTGGCCTGTAAGCACCGCGGCATTCCGTTTACCCTTTACGAACGCGACAGCAGTTTCAACGAAAGGTCCCAGGGATACGGACTCACCCTGCAGCAGGCGAGTAGGGCCATTGAAGGATTTGGTATTTTCAATTTAGAAAAAGGAATAATCTCCACCCGACATCTGGTTCATACTCCGGATGGAAAAGTAGTGGGCGAATGGGGAATGCGGAAATGGCTGGAAAAAGGCTTGGAAAAATCTCCGCGCCGTACCAATGTCCACATTTCCCGACAGTCCCTGCGCGCAGCCCTGCTTGAGCAGTTGGGTGGACCTGATGCAGTACAGTGGGGACATCAGCTGATTGGTTTTAAAGAATTCAAAGATGGAAATGTTGACCTGAACTTTCAGGTGGACGGAAAAATGGAGAGCGCAAAAGCGGATCTGGTGGTGGGAGCCGACGGGATCCGAAGTGTGGTACGCAGCCTGCTGATTGGCGAAGAACGCTCTCCTTTGCGCTACCTGGACTGTATTGTAATTCTCGGAATCTGTCCGCTGAGTGCGCTTGAGGGTGTAGAAAGTTCGCTGCTGGATTCGTCCACCGTATTTCAGACCGCGAACGGCATCGAAAGAATTTATATGATGCCCTTCGATTCAGACTCGGTGATGTGGCAACTCAGTTTCCCCATGCCTGAAGACGAAGCAAAAGCATTAAGCGTTAAAGGATCTCAGGCGCTTAAGGAAGAAGCACGTCGCCGAACGCAGTGGCACAATCCCATTCCCCAGATTTTAGCCGCAACTCCCGAAAATCTGGTCTCCGGTTATCCCGTTTATGACCGTGCCTTGCTGGAGGAAGAATTACTGACAGGACCGGTAACGCTGATCGGAGACGCCGCTCACCCTATGAGTCCCTTCAAAGGTCAGGGCGCGAACCAGGCGCTGCTGGATGCACTGTCGCTGGCGCGGGAAATTTATGGCAACTGTAAAGCCTCTTCTGACTGGAGGGAAAAAGGAATCAGAGCACGTGCATTAATGGAGTTTGAAAGTGAAATGCTGGAACGCAGTGCCTCCAAAGTGGAAGATTCGGCAGCTGCTGCACAGTTTCTGCATTCTGAAATCGCTTTGTATGAAGGCGATGAGCCCAGGGGTAGGGTGTTGAAGAGGAAAAAATGCTAAGACCTCCTTCCCTTATCGAATACCTCCTTTTGTTGATATTGCCGATGTTAATCGACCAGAAAATTAATCCGCCATCGCCTCACCCGACTTTCTGTAGATGAAACTCCCATAAATGTGTCTTCTGGCAAAACGGCTGGGCGACGAAGCATTGACCATTTTCACATAGGTATTTCTTGGCACTCCAATATATTCGAACATTTTGCCGTTAGAATGCTGAACTTTCAGAATCTGCTTTTCAAAGTAAAAATCCTGAATAATCGAATTTGATATCGTTTCCGTATATTCTTCTTTATACTTTTCCTGAGTTTCGGGGTTGATGCTCACCAGAAAGTGGTAGGCTTCAATTACAGATTTGCTTTTTTCCTCCGCTTCCAGTTTTGCGTCTTCGTCATTAACATATTTATCAGGATGCGCATCTTTCATCGTATTTCTGTAAACGGTTTTCAGGTCCTTTAGAGTAGCTGTTTTATCAACTCCCAGAAGTTTCCGGTGTTCGCCAATTCTTTTCATTGTTTTGAATGTATATTTCGGGCTGCAAAACTAGGCAATTTAATTTTAATGCGCGAAAGCGAAGAATGTCATACGTGTATAAAGTATAGACTCACGTTCCAGGGCCATATTACAATGCCATCTACCAGTCCACAGCAGTTGGTTGCAGCAAATTACCGCTTTCATGCAGAACGGAGTGAATCGACGCGAAGCATCTTGACTAGCATCAGCAGATCACATGCTTCGGCAACATGTCTCCTATCCAAATATCAGGAAAACAAAATGCCGGACGCTCATCCGGCATGTATAAATATTGGTCGCTGTTTATTTTTTAAAAACCGCATAACCTCCCGGGTTCAGCAGGAAGCCTGTGTCCTGCGCAAAATCCCTCGTTGTATTTTCGAAGACATTTTTGTAATTGCCACTGATATTTTCATCACGGATACGGAAATCAACGGTCTCCTTAGACATGTTAAGTACGGTGAGGACCTCATCTTTTCCTTTTTTCCTGACATACGCCAACACCTTGTCATTGGCCGTTGTGTTCAGTAAATGGGTTTTTACTGCAGGATCGCCCCCGCGAAGGGCAGGATTACTGCTCTTCAGGTTCAGCAGGGTTTTGTAGAAGCCATGCAGTTCATTGGTTCCGGTCCACGGAATGGGATCTTTCTCAAAGAACTCCAGACGCTTCGTGCGCAGCGGAAGTTCCTGGCCGTTGTAAAGCAGCGGCACGCCATTCCAGGTGATTGAGAAAACAGCCAGCGGCTGTGCAAAGACGCCGTACTTTTCGTATTCGGTGCCGTTCCACGTGTTCTCATCGTGGTTGGAGGTGAACCAGGCACGCATGGACTGATCCCCTATCGCAGAATATCTGGAAAGTAAGGTTTTGAGGTCGGTGAAGGACGCCTTGCCTTCGTTGAAATCCTTAGTCTTGTGCATCCAGTTCCAGATGTAGCTGGCATCGAATACTTTTCCGTAATCCGGATTGTCCAATTCATCAAACTCGCCGAGCCAGAACAGGGGTTTCACCTTTTCCACTTCGGGTCTGGCCTGCTGCCAGAAGTCCACTTCCACCCAGGCAGCAAGGTCGCACCGGAACCCGTCGATATTGGCTTCGCGGACCCAGAATTTCATGGCATCAATCATTGCCAGGCGCATGGCTGGGTTCTTATAATCCAGTTCAATGATGTCGTCCATGCCGGACGCAATCTGGAAATCGTTGGTTTTAGGATCCTTCAGGTAAAAATCGGGATTCGTCTTCGTCCACACATGGTCCCAACCCGTATGGTTGGCCACCCAGTCAATGATGACATTAAATCCCATCTTATGGGCCTCATTCACCAGATGTTTGAAATCGTCCATCGTCCCGAATTCAGGATTGATGGCTGTGTAATCCGACGTCGCATACTGGCTGCCCAAAGTTCCCTTCTTATTTTTCTGGGCGATGGGTGTGATGGGCATGAACCACAGGGTTTTCACTCCCATATCCTTCAGGCGGGGAAGATGAGGTTCAAAAGCGCGGAAGGTGCCCTCTTTGGTATACTGGCGGATGTTTACTTCATAGATATTGGTGGTATGCTTCCACTCACTGGGTAACTCCATGGACTTTGTTTTGGTTTGGGTGGTGCAGGCCGAGAGGATTCCCAGGCCGATGAGGGCGAAAAGGAAGATCTTTTTCATTAGGTAATTTTTACAAATTTAAGGATTTGAATCCGAAAAAAGGGCATAAAAAAACCCTGTAATACAGGGCTAAAATATGTTATAACGCTTAGTCTTCATCACTTTCATCAAATACATCATCTTCAAAGCCAACCGCGTCGTCGTCATCGTTAAAATCATCATCGTCATCCAGGAAATCTGCACCTCCAAATTCCTCATCAAAAGCAAAGCCATCTTCCTCATCATCGAGCAAGGGCATAACCGGTTTTTTATTTCTTCCGGGACCACTTTTTCCGGGAGCTTTCAGGGGTACACATCCGAAGCGGAATACGGTAATCGGATAGTTTACGGCAGGTTTCTCCTCCACGACCTCAACCAGTTCACAAAAGAATTCCCACAGATCCAGCAATCCATACTGGAACTGCGCACGGTCTCCGTCGGTCTCAAAAGCTTCGTCTATATAGACATCGGACATGATTTCGCCGTCGCCCTCGTCCGTCATGTCTTCCAGCGGAACGGATTTTATAATGGTTCCGTCCGATTCCAGCAGGTTGAATGCTGAAAGTTCCTCTCCCTGCAGACTGAAAGCACTCTTAATCCCCAAATGGAGGTTCCAGAGTGTTTGCTTTCCCTTGATTTCAATATCGCGGAAAATATTGTCTTTGGTGTCCAAAATTACACGGATCTTATAAACCATTCTTACTTTCTTGTATTAGCTTCTAGATTAACTTCGGTACAAATATATAATAAATGTGATGGCAGCGAAAAATTTTTAAAATCTTTTTTATTAAAAAGTTTTTCCTAAATTTTCAGCGTTTACACCGCTTTTTCGAGCATGAAACTGAAGGTCGTCCCTTCCAGATATACGCTGTGCACAGTAATGGATTCATTGTGTGCTTCCAGGATATGCTTCACGATAGCGAGGCCCAGACCGGAGCCTCCCTCCCTCCTGTTCCTGGAACTTTCAACACGGTAAAAACGTTCAAAGATCCGCGGCAGGAATTCCTTTTTTATTCCCATGCCGTTGTCGGTGACCTCCACCAGCACCTGGCTTCGAAGAGGACTTGTTTTCACGGTAATCTGCGCATTCTCGCGGTTGGAATAATAAACAGCATTGGAAATAAGGTTAATGAGCACCTGCGCAATTTTCTGCTTGTCTGCATTTACAAACATCATCTGCTGTGGTGACTGAAGTTGCAATTTCGCGTTCTTTCTTTCTGCATCCAGATCCAGCATATCCATGATTTCGCGGATGAGGGCATTGATGTCAAATCTGGTGAGGGTAAGGGTGATCTCACCATATTCGTACTGGTTAAGCATGTCCAGGTCTTTCACAATATCCAAAAGGCGCTCCACGGATTTATCGATCCGCTCCAGGTATTTGTCGCGTATGGCCAGATTCTCCACGCCACCCTCCATAAGCGTTTCCACATATCCCTGTATGGAAAAAAGCGGGGTCTTGAGCTCGTGTGAGACATTACCGATATATTCCTTCCGGTATTTCTCCATACCTTTCATGGTGTCGATCTCGGAAGCGTTTTTCTGGGAAAGTTCCGAAACCTTTTCGCCAAGCTGGGTGAAGCTCATGTTGCTTTCGTCATCGGGCCTGATTCCGTGCGGGAGTATGGTGCTGATGCGTTTGATCTGCTTCTTGCCGTAATAGCCAAACAGAAACTGCAGCACGAAATAGTTTACGATTACCATAATGACCACACTGAAGGCCATGCCATAGTAAAACCGGCTTCTGTTTACCGTAAGCTGCTCCTGGGAAAGGTTGAATGCCAGAGCCACAAAAATCATGACCAGGGTTAGGAAAATAGAAGCAAGAAAAGTAAGTTCCCGGAATTTCACAGCTTAGGTTTTGTGTAAAAGTAGGAAAAAAGCGGGTTAAACGACCAGTTTATATCCAATGCCCTTAAGCGTCTGAATGGTGTTGATGCCCAGTTTTTCGCGAAGGCGGCGAATGTGGACATCAATGGTCCTTTCGCCCACAATAACGTCGTTTCCCCAAACCTTCTCCAGAATCTCTTCCCGTTTGAAGACCTTGTCGGTATTGGAGGCGAGCAGATAGAGCAGGTCGAATTCTTTTTTGGGAAGTAGGAATGGCTGGCCACCCTTGGATACCTTAAAATTATCCTTGTCAATGATCAGGTCCCCAATCTGGATCTGTTTTGCGCTTTCGTTTACCTGAGAGGTGAGTTTAAGCAGTGCATTCACTTTGGAGATCAACACCTTTGGCTTTATGAGCTTCACAATATAATCATTGGCTCCTGCCTGATAGCCGGCAAGCTGTGAAAACTCCTCGCTGCGCGCGGAAAGGAAGACAATGAGGGTTTTCTGAATGGATTTGATCTGCCGCATTTCCTGGCAGGTCTCTATTCCGTCTTTTTCGGGCATCATGACATCCAGAAGGATCAGATCGGGAACGATTTCCCTGGCGACTTTTATACCGTCGTTACCGTTCGTGGCGGTGTGGACTTCGTACCCTTCCTTCTCTAAATTATACGACAGAATTTCCAGAATGTCCAGTTCATCATCAATCAGTAATATCTTTTTTGCGCTCATCTTTCCAGTTTATCCTTTCAAAATTACTAAAAATTAACACGGCGGGTCACGCATTGGGTAATGTTCACAGAAAGTTAACATAGCCGACCTTTTGTTCATCATTAATTAAAACAAACTTAAACTTAGTGAAACAACAATTGGGGACAATCTTGTGACCTTTGCACAGAAAGAAAAAAGTAATAAGAAGAAATGAAAATCACGAAATTAAGTATTGGAGTTTTATTTCTGTTGGGCTCATCGTCACTGCTTTACTCGCAGGTAACGGAAAACGACACCATCAAGAAAGAAAAACAAATTGAAGGCGTGGTGCTGCAGGGCAATACCAATAAGAAGACCGAAAGCGCAATACTGGTTGAACAGAAGAAAGCCATTGTACAGAAACAGTCTATTGGAGCAGCCGAGATTTCCCGCAAAGGGATCTCCAATCTGGAACAGGGCCTTACCAAGATTACCGGAATCAACACGGTGGAATCCCGCGGACTCTTCGTTAGGGGACTTGAAGAGCGCTACAATTCCCTCCTGGTGAACGGGCTTGCAACCCCTTCCAACAACCCTTTCCAGAAAATCATTGAACTGAAACAGTTTCCCACGGATATCGTAGGGAAATTTGATGTGTATAAAACCTACAACGCCAACCTTTTCGGGGATTTTGCGGGCGCAACCTTCGACATTGAAACTTTGGTACCGGACACGGAGTTTACGAAGCTTGAACTTTCAGTCGGATTCAATACCCAAAGTACTTTCAGAAATAATTTTAAGATTAACCGGAACGCCAATACCATGGAAGGCTACATTGGCCTGAACTCCCGGGACCGCCAGCTTCCTGCAGAAATCAACGGCAACAGGCCGAACGGGACCGTGATTCCGGATTCGTCTTTTAAGGACACCTGGAACGTAGACAATATTAAGACCCTGCCTAACACGGGTATCGGTTTCACGACTTCACAAAAACTGCGTTTTGAAAGCGGCGGAAGCCTCGGATTCCTTTTCAACCTGAACCAGAGCAGCGAATACGAATACCGGGAAGGAAATGATAACGTTTTTGATAACGGCGGTCAGTACAAAAACAAACTTTTCAAAAAAGAATATAATTACAACCTGCAGTCCACCGCCTTACTTGGCCTGGGATTCAAAAAAGGGAAAACAAAAGTTGACCTGCAAGGTGCACTGATCCAGAACTCCCTGAACCAGATACAGGATTACGACGGATTTCGGGATAATAAAATTGAGGATATCATGTTCTTCAGGACCAACCAGCAGGACATCTCCAGACTCACCGATGTACAGTTGCTGGCCTCCCATACATTCGGCGAGCGCCACACCATCAAGGCAGGAGCCAGTTGGGTGAACAACTGGTTTGAACAGCCGGACAGGAAGACCTTCTACGGCTTCAGGACGGGTGACAACCAGCTGACCATGAGTTATGGAGGGAATAACCTCATCCGCCAGTATCTGGACCTGAGCGGTACCAATTATTTCTCCGGAATGGCGGAATACCAGCTCTCGCTTGGAGAAAAAAGAGACGAAAACTACTATCCTCTGACTTTAATCTTCGGATACAACGGTTTCGCAGATAAGCGCACCATGTCGTACCGTTTTATATTTTCCAGGGCAACAACTTCTGCAGCGCAAATCATTGATATTGACAGTCCGGACGAATCCTTTTCCGCGGCTCAGGCAAACGGTACTTTCCAGTTCAAGGAAAGTGACCAGCCGAACTACAAAGCATTTCTTTACCAGTTTGTAAACGGAGGCTACGGTATGTTCAACTACAAACCGAACCAGACCTGGGATATTTTGGGGGGAGTAAGGGCAGAAAATAACATGTCCATCACCCGCTACAAGGAAATATCGGATGATATCAACGGAAGTTTCAGGAACATCAACAGAAACCAGACCTATATCTTACCTGCGCTGTCGGTGAAAAAATCACTTAATTCCCTTTCGAATATCCGTTTTGCAGCCAGCAAAACCATTACCAGACCCATCCTGATTGAAACCCTTCCCATCGAGTACATCAATCCGGACAACAACAACATCGTGGGGAACCACAACAAACCGAACCTTACGTTTGGGCCGGATTTCAAAGGTCTGGATAACAGCCGTAACTATAACGTAGACCTGAAATACGAGCTGTTCCCAAAAAGCTACGAACTGCTGGCCGTGAACCTTTTCGGAAAAAGGATAAACCGTGCGATTGAAAGAAGTTATATCGCCTCCAGTAATTCCAACGGAACGGTCATCACCTACTTCAACGCCAAATCCGCCAACCTGTACGGTGCCGAAATTGAGGCTCTTCTTAGCTTAAGAAGGATTTCAGAGAACCTTGACCGCTGGTCGGTAGGCGCTAATGCTACCTTCCTCCATTCTGAAGTGGAAAGGTCGGATGCGCAGAAAGAGGAAACCCATTTCGGGGAAAAGAGGACGCTGCAGGGTGCGGCCCCATGGATGGTGAATGCCGACCTGAGATACGAATTCAAGAACGGTAACAACCTGAAAAGAACGGCGTCGCTTGTTTACAACGTTTCCGGAAAGAAAATCTACGGAGTAGGCTTCGGTAATCTGGACAATGTATATGAACTTCCCTTTCACCAACTGGACCTGATTTTCCAGGGCGAAATATCCAAAAAAGTGGATGTGAAACTGGGGATATTCAACCTGCTGGACCAGCAATACAAACTGGAACTCGGACAAAACAACAAAGTAACCATAGATCCCGAAAAACTGAACGAACCAACGAACTACCGCATGGAAGATTACCGGAAAGGGACCTCTTTCAACATCAGCGTAGGTTATAAATTTTAATTAAATCTAAAAAATAATAAAATGAAAACAAATTTTCTAAAAGTCTTTTCTCTGGCAACAGCGCTTGCATTTGCTACGACTTCGTGTACCGTTGAAATCCTGGAGGATTCCGATAATCCAACCAACACTCCGGGTACAGGAACAACTACCGGTAATGTGATGAACGGATCCGGAAACCTGAAAGGGACCATCACCCAGGACCTCCTAATCAAAGAAGGAAATTATACCCTTGAAGGTCTTGTGAAAATTGCCGACGGTGTAAAACTTACTATTGAACCTGGTGCTACCTTCAACGTAAGCAGTACGGTAACTTCAGGACTGGTCTTTCTTAAAGGATCAAAAGCGTATATGGACGGCACAGCTACTAAGCCAATCGTATTTACCACAGCTTCCAAAGTGCCGGGTGACTGGTGTGGAATCACCGTATATGGTGACGCTCCCATTATAGCGAACGGGGGTGGAACCACCGCTACTTCAGAAGACGGGTTGAACCAGATTTACGGCGGAAGTGACATCGGATCGAACTCCGGCGTCTTCAGATATGTAAGGGTTGAATATGCAGGTAAGAAAATCGGTGACGGTTCTTCTGAGTTCAACGGATATACCTTTTACGCGGTAGGTGCGGGGACCATTCTTGAAAACCTGGTTTCTTACAAAGGAACAGACGACGGAATCGAATTCTTTGGCGGTACCGTAAGTGCGAAGAACTTCATTTCCTACGGGAACTATGACGATTCTTTTGACTGGCAGGATGGTTGGTACGGACAGGACAACAGCAACTGGTTCGCTTACCAGACGGGTACCGGAAACTTCGGGATGGAAATTGAATCTTCCAACAACGCCAATGCGAACGCACCAAAGGTTAATGGCATCACCCTCATCAGAGCGGCGGGAACCAATCCGGAATCTGCGGGATCTACAGAAATCTCCGCGATCCAGTTCAAGAAACACGGCAACGGTAAATTCTCCAATGTATACATCAGCGGATATGTGAACACTGGCGGCAAGAACGCTTACCCAATCGTAATACAGGATGCAGCGACCGACATCTCTCAGGTTCTGGCAGGTAAAGTGACGGTTTCTCCGATTAATGTGATGAACTCCGATAACATCCTTGGCTACTACTATGCTGGGTTCACCTCCACCGCACCAAAAGCAATCACGCTGACCCCCGCAGTTGGCAAAGTGCAGATGGCCGGCGGCGCATGGTCCACAGTGAATGGTGTGGACCTCACGACCCTACTTCAGTAAGATCATTTTAGTTTAATATTCATATCAAGAGAAAACCACCGGAACTTTCCGGTGGTTTTTTTATTTTTTTCTGATGAATAGACTTAGGTATCGGTTGATCTCCTGTTTGGGCAGGAATGACTGCTTTGCGTCGCATTGCGCTATTCTGAGCAGGAATGGATTCTGGACCTTGGTTTTATTATGGTAGGAATAAATTACTACCCAAGGTATCAGACGTTCCTACGTAACTTGCATATGAACGACGAGTAACGCTTTATTTGTTTGAATATTCAAATTTGCGAACGGCATCTAATGTCCTGTCAATCTCTTCATCCCTGAGAGCATCGCTGATGAAATAAGTTTCGTAGCCGCTTGGCGGAAGATAGATGCCGTTCTTCAGCATGTGGTGAAAGAAATTGTTGAACAGCGCATGGTTCGCCTGCTGCGCTTCATCGAAATTGGATACAGATGCGATATGGAAAAAGATACTCATCATGGAACCTTTCCGGTTGATGCGGTGGGCGATGTCCTTACTGTTCAGAATTTTGCCGATCTCGAAATCGAGCGTCTCAGTAGTCCTGTTTATCCTTTCATAGAAACCCGTATCGTTTTTAATGAGTTTCAGTGTTTCGAGGCCTGCGCGCATCGCCAGAGGATTCCCGCTAAGGGTACCGGCCTGATACACTGCGCCTTTTGGGGCCAGATGGTCCATGATTTCATTTCGTCCGGCAAAGGCTCCCACAGGCAGTCCGCCGCCGATCACTTTTCCGTAGGTCACTAAATCGGCTTTCACGTTATAGGCCTCCTGCGCACCGCCAAATGCCAGGCGGAAACCCGTCATCACCTCATCAAAAATCAGCAGGGTGCCATGCTGGTCGCAAAGTTCACGCAGCTTCCGCAGAAAATCCTGCTCCGGCAGTACACAACCCATATTCCCAGCCACGGGCTCAATGATGAGTGCGGCAATTTCGCCCTCATTATGCCTGAAAAGGTCCTCAACCTGCTCCAGATCATTGTACCGGGCAAGGAGGGTATCTTTTGCAGTTCCCTGCGTCACCCCGGGAGAATTCGGGTTTCCGAAAGTGGCAGCACCACTTCCCGCCTTGATTAAAAAGGAGTCCGAATGTCCGTGATAGCAGCCTTCAAATTTAATGATCTTGTCCCTGCCGGTGAACCCTCTGGCCAGACGTACTGCGCTCATACAGGCCTCTGTTCCGGAGGATACCATACGGATCTGGTCAATATTCGGTACATTTTCAACGATGAATTTGGCAATTTCAGTTTCCAGTTCGGTAGGAGTTCCGTAAGAAAATCCCTTCTCTGCCTGTTGCTGTATGGCTTGCAGGACTACGGGATGGGTATGTCCGAGTATGGCCGGACCCCACGAATTGATGTAATCCACATAGGTGCGGTCGTCTTCATCGGTCATGTAGGCCCCTTTTGCAGATTTCATGAAAATCGGCACGCCGCCAACCGATTTAAAGGCTCGAACGGGCGAATTTACCCCGCCCGGAATATAGTGCTGCGCTTCGCTGAACAGCGCAGAACTTCTTTGATATATCATCAGATCTTAATTTTGTAAAGTTGAAAGGATTGCGGAATACACTACCTCGGCTTCCTGCCCTGCAGAAAGATCAGGTCACCCACCCTAGGCTGTTTGCCTTCTTCCATTCTGTTCTTGGCATATAGTTTATCGAGTTTGATCCCAAATTTCTGGGCAATGTTGTGCATGTCCTCTCCTACTTCCGCTTTGTAGGCCGGTACGTTTCCTTCCGCATTCTTGGACTCCAGAAAGATAATGTCATTCTGCTTCAGTTTGCTGCTTGCAAGGTCATTCCACTTCATCAGACGGCTTTCGCTGATGCCGAATTTATCCGCAATCAGGTACAGTTCCATGTCATCCGGAACGATCAGGTATTTCATACCACCGTTCGGGTGGTTCTTCACCAAAATGGTCTTCAGCAGTTCATTCTTATGACTTTTCTGCAGGTTTTCCACCTTCTTCTGCTGGGCAGCAAAGGAAGTCTGCTGATAAGGCACCTTGATCGTTTTTGGCTTTACCTCTGTTGCAGTTTTAATGTTCTGGTCCAGCTGCGCCATGAAAATTTTGTCACTCTTTAGATCAGGATACATTTTAAGGACGGTATAAAGGACAGTCTTTGGGTCAGAATTGTCGAATTCGTAGAGCCTGTGTTTCTCTATCTTTGACAAGAGGATTTGGGCATACCGCGGATTCGTCGCATAACCTGCTTTCTTCAGGCCGTGCGCCCAGCCGTTGTAGTCTTTGGGATCCAGTTTAAAAAGGTTTACGTAGTATTTCCTGCCTGCGAGGAATTTGGAATGGTCTTCGTAGCTTTGTCTGGGATCGTCATACACGCGGAAGCATTCGTTGGGTGCATCATCGGTATGTTTCATCGTTTTACCCGTCCAGTCCTCCTTGCATTTAATGCCGAAGTGGTTCTTACCTTCCTGCGCCAGTCGGCTTTGTCCGCCACCGGTTTCCAGGAGTCCCTGTGCCAGGGTGATGGAAGCAGGAATCTTGTACTTTTCCATTTCCTCCACCGCGTAGGGTGCGAATTTCTGGATATACTGTTCCTCTGTGGACCATGTTTGTGCCTGTATTTGTGATAAAATAGTCACTGCAAAAGCAATACATATTTTTTTCATAAACGGTTGTATTTTCAACTTTATATGCGCTTTATTAATACTTTTCCCTGTTTTTTCAGGAGGGCATTCGCCCCTTGAATTCCCTGAAGGCCGCCGGTATGAAAGGCCAGAATCCTGCTGCCGTCCGGAAAGAAACCCTCCTCAATGAGTTCCAGAATCCTCTTCATCATCTTTCCGGTATAAACCGGATCCAGCGGTATTCCGTACTTTTGTGCAAAACCGTTTACAAAACGGATATTTGCGTCAGTTATTTTACCGTAACCTCCATCGTGGGCCTCGAGGAGTTCAAAATTCTTCTTTTCTGAAAATTCAGGAATCCTGGTGTTCAGGGATTCATCATCCACAACCATAAAACCCAGAACTTTCTGGTTATCTGAAGCAAACCGCGAAATCCCTGCTACGGTTCCACCGGTTCCGACTGCGGTGCAAAGATAATCAAAACTTTTTGTTTCGTTATTCAGCATGTGGCGGATGCCCTGTACGGCATATTCGTTGGTTCCACCCTCGGGGATGATAAGCGCCCGGGGAAACTCATTTTTTAACAGTCTGCTAAGGCTCTCTTTGTCCCTGTACGCGCTCCGGCTAACAAATCGGAACTGCATTCCGTTCTGCTGCGCAAATGTGAGTGTTGGATTTTCCGGCCATCGGTCCGCGAGTTCCTCACCCCTTATTATTCCTACCGTTGAAATCCCTACCTCTTTTCCAAGTGCCGCGACAGCTGCGATGTGGTTTGAAAATGCGCCGCCAAAAGTGATGATGAGGGGGTTCTCAGGCTTCTGGTGCAGGTAGTTGTTGATGTTGTAAAAAAGTTTCCAGTACTTATTTCCGGAAATTTGGGGATGGATCAGGTCTTCCCTTTTCATGAAAAGGCGGACCTTGGCTGTTAAAGGAATTTCCGTGATGGGAATGCTGATCTCGGGAATTATCATGGCACAAATTTCATAAAAATATGTGAATCATCGGTATAGAATGCACTTTAAGTTAAAGGCCTCGTTTCAAGTTTTTACTCGGTAATAAAACTGCTCACAGAGAAATGGCAGGAGCTACGAATCGTTCGAAATTTAAACTATATTTGTTTTGACGAATGAAGTATGACGTTTGTTATAATTATGCCGCTATAATGAAGTGGATATATATATCATCACCAGATACATATATACAAGTTATCAGCAACCGTGCGAAAGCAATTCCGATAACAATTTTATGTACATTTTTCATTATTCTGTCAGGTTGTTCCCAAGAAAATAAAACCATTACAGAAGACGATGAAAAAATCATAATGAATGCAAAAGAAATCGTTGAAAATAAATATCTGACTGACTTAATTGCTCAACTTGAAAATACGGAATTGACGGAAGAAAAAGATATTAATAAAATTCCAATGGTTGTATCAAACTTCCTAAATGCGCTATTAGAAGATAAACCTATTGCAAATCCAAACGAAAATTGGATTCCTACTGACGTAATTCTTGACAAAAAACTGCCAAGAAGAAAATTACAGTATTTTGGCAGTGGAAAAAACATTGCGTTAATGAATTATTTTAAAGGAGGAATAGGAAAATCAACCATAATTCTAATTTTCGAATTCAACGACAAAAAAGTAACAAAATTTTGGTGTGGAAGCGTTTTAGTTGATTTAAATAATAAAGATACTACCTTAAAATATCTGAAAGAGAATATTAATAAAGAATGGGGTTTAAATACTAACATTTTAAGTTATTGAGAACAACGGCTGAACATAACAAAGTATTTCTTTTACCGGGGTTGAAGTTTACCTCATAAAGATTTTCGCTACTTGTTCATATCGTTATATTTTCAAAGACCTATTATAAAAATCCCCGCCACCAGAAATACCCAACCTTTGGCATTAGTTTTAACATGAACGAAATCCAAGTAAAATATCGTGATTGGGAACTCTTTTCAGACAGAGAGACAACCGAACAAACCTACAGTGAATTTGAGAACTCAGGCGCTGAGAGTTGCGGCTGTGACTATTGCAAAAACTATATTGCGCAGAGAGAGACGGTCTTTCCTGACGATATAAAAGAGCTCTTCAAGAAACTTGGAATTGACTACATGAAAGAAATTGAAATAAGCGAGTTTGCTAAACTTGAAAACGGGCTTCATTATTACAATGGTTGGTTTCATTTCAAAGGAGATAAAGGACTGTACAATTCCATTACCAAATGGTGGTTACACGTCTGACATGACAAAAATCTCTGACAATTTCAGCATTGGCTTTCGTCACGAGAATTCCCTTACTCCGTTTCGAGACAAGGACGGTCTTGTTCAAATAGAGTTTGATTGCCATTTACCTTGGGTTTTACCGAATGAACTTGAATGAAAAGAAATAAAAACTAATGCCAACAAACGCTATAGCAAATGCGGGTATGCGTGTTTGTTGAAACATTTGAAATCTTTACTTACATTTGTGCTGGCAGACAGTTGTGCAACAATTTAATCCCGCACTTGCCATAGCGTCAGCCGTTAGGAAAAATCCCCCTTTATGACGATTTTCCCAATGACCGCCCCGGCTCCCCCGACAGTCGGGAAACCATCGTTGCATTCGCACGACGTTCTCCCAACTGCCGCCTTTGACGCATTCCGGTGCGGAGCCAAAAAGCTCCTCCCCGAAACGACGACAAAGCCGGGCGGTCATTATGTGACATTTTAAATAGCGATATGCAATCACAGAACATTTTTTATATCGACGAAGTAATTTTGCGGAAAATTGAAACTGAATTTGATTTGATAGAAAAGAAAAGTTGGTACAGTCTTTATCAAAATAAAGACGATAAATCATTTTGGAGATTTGATGAATGGGACAAATATCAAGTGCAAATATTTGTAAAACTTGAATCTATTGAGAATTGGTCGGAATATAATGATAAAGATTTACGAATTAATCTTTTGAAAGAACATAGAGGTTTATCACAAGAGAAATGTAAATGGCAGAATTGCCACAAAAAGGCTCTGAATAATCTTGTTTTTTGTGAATTACACGCATATACAGAAATGGGAATAAGAAAATAGCTTTAAAAAAACGCCGCATAACAAAGCATTTCTACAAGCGGGTATGAAGTTTTCATCGAAGATTTTAGCGATTAATTAAGTTTTTTGCAAGTAGAAAGTTTTCGTATTTTTATCCCGCCTGCAGAAATACCCAACCGTTAGGAAAAATCGCCCTTTGGGACGATTTTTCCCAATGACCGCCCAGCTCCGCCGCCAGTCGGGAAACCATCGTTGCATTCGCACGACGTTCTCCCAACTCCCGCCCTGGACGCGGTCTGGAGGCGGAGCCCTTTCGGTAGGTTTTGGCGGCAGACCGTTGTCCCCATAAAAAAGAAGAAAGAAATTCGTATGATGAAATAAAATGACAATATCTTTGGTCGTATCAAATGACAGTGCCGAATCGTAAACAAGCATCAATGGAATCAGGAAACATATTATTTGCATTTGGATTAACTTTATTTGCCGGATTGGCTACAGGCATCGGAAGTTTGATGGCATTCCTCTCCAAAACCTATAATCCAAAATTTTTGGCAGCGTCTCTGGGATTTTCAGCAGGGGTAATGATCTACGTTTCTTTTGTAGAAATATTGGTAAAAGCACAGACTTCATTAGTGGCCGAATATGGAATTAAAGCAGGACACACTTATACGGTTATCGCTTTTTTTGCAGGCATTGCGTTGATCGCTTTAATCGATATGCTGATCCCCTCTTTTGAAAATCCTCATGAAGTAAAAAACATCGACGAAAAGAACTGGGACCCTGCAAACAGCGACAAGTTACTGAGAATGGGAAAGTTTGCGGCGCTTGCGATCGCCATTCACAATTTCCCGGAAGGGCTGGCAACTTTTATGAGTGCCATATCGGATCCGGCCCTTGGAATCAGTATTGCCGTAGCCATTGCCATCCATAATATTCCGGAGGGTATTGCGGTATCTGTACCCATTTATTATGCAACACGAAACCGTAAGAAAGCTTTTGGGTATTCCTTTTTATCCGGACTGGCAGAGCCTGTCGGAGCTTTACTGGGTTATTTTATTCTAAGGAGTTATTTCGGCGATGCGATGTTTGGTTTTATTTTCGCCGGTGTTGCCGGTATTATGGTCTATATTTCTCTGGATGAACTATTGCCTGCCGCAGAGGAATATGGGGAACATCACATTGCAATAGGTGGTCTGATTGCCGGAATGGCTGTAATGGCAGTCAGTTTATTGCTGTTTATTTAAACGGGCATGCGGTTAACCTTCGCCCCGCTCTAACTCCAAACTTAGGGAAATATCAAACCGGAAAAGCAAACAGATTGAACATTTGTAGTAAAATTTTTGTAAATTTGGTACAAACCCCTGCCTATGTTTTCAAAAGAAATTCTGCTGAAAAATAAGATCCCAAAGTTTACCTACAAAAAGAAAGACGTTTTATTCCGCGAGAATGAAACGGCATCCTGTCTGTATTACCTGCTGGACGGTGAGGTTAAAATTTACAATACCGACTGTGAGGGTAAGGAGTTCCTGATTACGAAAGTAACCGACCACCAGTTCCTGGGGGAACCTCCTTTTCTGCTGAACGAAAAATATCCGGCTACCGCCAACATTGCCAGCGACACCGCATTAATATACAAATTCTCTCAGGAATCATTCCGGAAATTCCTGGACGATAACCCGGAATATCAGTTTAAATTTCTGAAAGAAATCGCTCAGAAGGCATACGATAAAACGATTAAACTGAAATCCATCGTGCACCAGAACCCCTGCGAGCGGATTATCGCTTTTCTGCGGACCCATAAAAAAAATACCGGTGTACAGGAAGACGAAAAAATAATCATTGACGTCACCCGAAAAGAGCTTGCAAACTCCACCGGACTTGCCATAGAAACGGTGATTCGGACCGTAAAAAAAATGGAACGCGAACAAAAAATAGAACTCATAAACCATAAAATCTACTTCTGATGCCCCGAACGTTCTGGCTTAAATTCTCGGTCTTCAATTTCTTTCTGGTGGCGCTTTTGGGCGTCATCATGAGGTATAAGATCCTCTACTCTTTTCCGTTTCTGGACCAGAAACACCTTCAGGAAGCCCACTCCCACTTTGCTTTTTATGGCTGGATCACGAATGTCATTTACGTACTGGTGATCAATTATTTGGGCAAAATCAATTCGGAAATCAACCTCAGGAAATACGAAATACTGATCATCGTAAATCTCGCAGCCTCCTTTGCCATGCTCGGCACCTTTGTGTATGGCGGCTACTTCTGGGCTTCCATCACGGCATCAACCATCGCTTTGCTGACCAGTTTTGTATTTTGTTACTTTTTCTTCCGGGATTCGGTAAAGATCCGCGATGCTTCAAAGATCTGGTTCCGGGCCGGGTTCTTTTTTGCGGTCATCTCCTCGGTCGGAGTCTTTAACCTCTCCTATATGATGAGTTCGGGAAACGTGTCGCAGGACCTGTACCTCGCCTCGGAATATTATTTTCTTCACTTTCAGTACAACGGATTCTTTATATTTTCCTGCGTCGGCCTGCTGTTGTATTCCCTGAAGGAAGTGGGTTCGGTTATCCCTGAAAAGGAAAACAAACTTCTGTTCTGGCTTATGTTTGTTGGCTGTCTTATTGGTTACGGCCTCTCCGTACTTTGGCTTAAACTTCCGGTATTCATCTTTGCCGTTATCGTCCTGGCTACGCTGGCACAAACGTATGGCGCCGTGCTGCTGTACGCTTTTGTAAAGAAAAGCTGGACCAACCTCATCGTTAGCTGGTCGCCCATGCAGCGGTTCGTCATTATCTTTGCCGGATTTGCATTTGCCGCAAAGATCCTGCTTCAGCTGGGCTCAAACATTCCCGCGCTGAACCAGTTTGCCTTTGGCTTCCGGAATGTGGTCATTGCATACCTTCATTTGGTTTTGCTTATGTGCATTGCAACCTTTTTAATGAACCAGATCCTGGCGACGAATTACTTCACCATCTCCAAAAAGCTCCTGCTGGGACTGAAACTTTTTCTTGCCGGAATTTTCCTGAATGAACTTATTTTGGGCCTGATGGGTATTTTCTCCATTAAATACATTGCAGTTCCTTATGCAAACCATTTCCTTCTGGCCTTTTCCTTACTTATCTTTCTCGCCCTGCTGCTTATTTTTGTAAACATGAAAACGAAGAAAGAGATTTGATTCTGTACCCAACTGACATAAGAAACGGCTTTCAAAAAATTTTGAAAGCCGTTCCCGAATTAAATATAATACATTAAGAATTTTACTTTTCAGGCAAAAGAACCTCATCAATGGCATACACGATTCCGTTAGAAGCAGGAACCGTAGCCACAATCCTCGCTTTTCCGTTAATGACCGGTTTTCCGTCCACCATGGTAATTTTGATGTTTTTTCCGTTAACCATTCCTAAACTTTGTCCGTCGCTCATATATTCTTCTTTGATTACCCCAACATAGGTGTGGTAACCTAAAATATCAGATAAAGCATCGGCCTGGTCAGGCTTTAGAAGGCCGTCGACTGTTCCCGCAGGGAGCTTATCAAAAGCCGAATTTAAAGGGGCGAACACAGTGAACGGACCGGCATTGCTTAACGACGATGTTAAATTTGCAGCCTTAACTGCCGTAACCAAAGTGGATAAATCCGGATTGCTTGCGGCCAACTGAACAATGTTCGGATTAGAAACATCGTCCTTAACACCTTCCTGACCCTGCACAACAGTCTCTGTTGTAGTTCCGGAATCCACGCTGGTTGTTGATTCATTTTTCTTGCATGAAACAAGGGCAAATCCAACCAGACCTAAAATGAGAATTGATTTTTTCATCTGCTATAATTTTATATAAATCTACACTGATTTATGGTCAGAATCATATGACTGCAATCACATTTAATAAATTGACCGCGTGATATTTATCATAATTAAATATGGAAAACAAAGAAGGATCCTACAGGTCTTTTTTGTTGAACTTTATTAAAGATAAAACAAAGGGTACTGTAGCCCAGATGAGCAGCACCAGCATTGAAATCCCCATACCGCCACCCGACCCGAACACCTGCTGGAATACAGCTCCCGAGTATCCCAACATCGCCGAAATATTGAGCTGGAGGAGCACGAAAATCCTGGAGAGCCCCACGGGATTCAAGCCTGCAAGCGTTGCCATAATCCCCTCAATCGGATAATCGGCAAACTGGAACATCAGTATCAGGAGGACGCCATCGTAAATGATGCTGAAAAACATCCAGATGAAAATCGAAATTCCAATCCCTTTCGCACGGTCGCGGCTAATGATGGCTGAGAGCATCGCGAATGAGGTGAAAATTACGGACAGTAATATTCCTATGATAATCAGTGAAAAACCAGTCTCTATGGAGGAGTAAAGTAATATGGGAATCCCGCAACCCAGCAGGAAGGCAAGGACCAACGCCGTGGAGAGGCCCAGAAAGATGTTGAACCAGACTTTCACCCGGGGCACGGGCTGACTTAAAAGCAGCTCGATAAACTGGCTGCTGTTGTACACGTAAATCGTGGAGAAAATAATGCTGACGAGCGGAACCACCAGTAAAACGACGTTAAGGAGGCTCAGCGTTGCCTTCGTATAATTACCTTCCAGCCCGAGAACGGACCAGGAAATGATGAAGAGTAAAACCGTATAAAAAATGACGATCTTATTTTTTAATATATCAAAAAGGATGAAGCGTGCAATCTTGTTCATTTTTTCATTTCTTTTAGGATGCTGATGATGGATTCCGATATTTTTTCCGATTTGTGCTCGGTCATCAGGTCTTCCACCGACTGCTGTACGATAATTTTACCTTCGTTCATAAAAACAATCTCGCTTACAATATCGTCCAGTTCACTCAGAAGATGCGAAGTGATAATGATGAGTTTTCCCTTGTTTTTTTCCTTTATGATTTTATTTTTCAGAATTTCGGAAGCCAAAGGATCCAGGCCGGCCGTGGGTTCATCCAGGATGATAACTATTGGGTCGAACATGAATGCCAGTACGGCACTCACCTTCTGGGTGGTTCCGCCGGAAAGGTTGCCCATTTTTTTGTCGTAGATCTTTTCCAGCTCAAAATCCTGCAGAAGTTCCGTATCCAGTTGGGTTTCGGAAACTTTGCGGGTGTCCTTGATCATTTTGATCGTTTGCTCAATTGACATGTTTTCCGGATAGCGGCCAATTTGGGGCATATACCCGATGTCTTTGCGGTATCTGTAATCCTCCTTCACACTTTTTCCGTCAACCAGGATATCGCCGGTTTCAATGACATTCAAACCTAAAATACATTTGATTAAAGTGGTTTTACCACAACCGTTCGGTCCGATAAGTGCAATCGATTTACTGTTGGTGAAGGACAGGTTCAAATCATCAAGGGCCCTGAACTTATTGAATTTTTTGGTTAAATTCTTAACTTCTATCATAATTCTAAATTTGGATGGAAGCTGGTAGATTGAAGAGGGAAGCTGAGGAAGAGTATGTCATAAGATTATAGTGACGATACTTTGCTTTATAAAGGCATTTTACCACTTCAGCTAATGAACGGATTGCATACCCTAAAAATTTCCTAAAGTCCGCATTGGACTGTAGTATTGAACCTTCAGCAATATTTAAAGCAATTGAATCGCTCGTACGGTTTGGTCTTTCAAATTTAAAACTCATCTTTCTCTTATTTCATTCCACTTCCATGCTCCTGCTTCCATCTCCCAACTTCCTCGCTATGTTTTTACTTTCTTCATCAGGGGTTCTCCATCCACAAAATTTTCGGGGGTCAGGCTTGGGATGATTTTTTCAGTTTTGTCCAGTAAATCCACAAAAAAAGTCTTGAACAGCAACATAATGGACGGGTTGTTCTCTACCAGTACCGCGTATAAACTAAGCGGGTGAAAAGGCACATCGCCAATCTGATCTTTGTTCAGGTCATATCCTTCATATTTGTCCCAGTAATTTTTCCTGAAATCATTCATCGCCATGGTTCCGCTCGTACTTACATCAAAGGTATTGTTGATGAAATTATTGTTGATGACGCGGTTTTCCATACAGTTGGAGTTGATCTTCATGGCCCAGCCGTTATCCTGAAAATCATTTTTGAACAGATCAATCTTTGTGGCACCGTCCAGAAATATGGCGGTTGTGTTGTTCTGAAAATTATTATGTTTGATCTTACTGAAACTGATGTCTTTCAGAAGCAGTCCATAATTTGCATCTCCCCAGTTGTTGATGAAATTATTACCCACCATCCCGACGTTGTTGCTGTACATCACCGCCACGCCCGCATTGTTGTTATCAAAGGTATTTCCCACATACACATCATCATTGGATGACATGAAATGCAGACCATACCTAAGATTTTTTTTTGAAATATTGCGGTAAATATAAGATTTGATGACCTTCTCCAGATAGATCCCGTCTTTATGGCCCTCAACATAATTGTTTTTGATCCAGATCTCCTCACTTACCCAGACATGGATGCCGTCGCCGATTCCTTCCTGAGAGGTCGCCCGCTTGGAGGTGATTCTGTTATTACGGACCATACATCGGTAACCTCTTTGAATATAAATCCCGAAATAGTTGTTTTCAAAAATATTGTTCTCAATGGTGGAATGCTGACTGTCGTAGAGCCGTACTGCACCGATATTCTTTATCTCGTCCTCGCCGGAGTTAATGATCCTGAAACCCTTCAGCACTATCCTATTCGCGCGGAAGGAAACAATTTCATACTTCATCTCTCCATCCAGAACTGGTCTTCCGATGCCGATAAGCGACAGCGGATGGGTGATGCTGATGTTGCCTTCTTTGTAATGGCCGCTATACACCAAAATACTGTCGCCACTTTTGGATGCGGCGACAGCTTGTCTGATGGTTTTAAACTGTTCGTTTTTACCTACTTTAAGTATATTCGAAAATATAAATACGGGTAAAAACAGAAAGAATATTCTGAACATGGAAAAGTTTATTTGGTCAAACTTGCGCCCAAAGTTGCCGCTGCTTTTTGGGCCGCTGCCTTGTCTTTGTACGCCTGCGTATTACCGCCCATTGGCGACTTTATGCTTCCCCCTTTGATGAAGGTCGCACGGGATTTTTCCAGGAATTTACCCGACGGAAAATCAACAACATAGGTCTGTGCATTTGTTGCCTTGTCTGGATTCGAGCTTTCATACATCGTCATACAGCTGATGTCGTCAAATTTATAGGCCCGGCCTTTCGCAGTAATGAGCTGGGTTGCAAATTTTTGCGCGGTAATCGTCATCCGGCAGTTGTCGCACTGGTCTTTCCCAAGCACAAAGTCTTTAGGCCCGCTTTTTTGGCAGGACATAATGGCCAAAACGGAGGCCGCCGCGAGCAATATTTTACTGAATTTCATATATTTTAAAGGTTATTGGTCTAAAATGAACTAAAAATTTATGCAGTTTTCGGCTTTCTGAATTCAATAAATGCTAAGATAGCCAAAATAAGTGCAACTCCAAACATGATTCCCCCGCCGATGTTCGGGTAGGAATAGGCTCCAAAATTCAAAAGCTGCTTAAAGCCAATCAGTGGCGGCTGGTAGGACATGCCCGGAACTACGATGGCCGCATTAGGGTCCAGGTTGTGGCCGTAATCGTATTCCCAAAGCCAAAAATCGACCATAAAAGCGATCCCGAAAATCAGAAATAAAACGGCAGTGATATAAAGCCAGATCTTCCGGTTCAAGAACGCAGTCAGAAGACAGAGGAGCGCAAAGAAACCCAGCGCATAAGGCAGCACTTTGAATTCCCAGAAATCTTCCGGATGAATTGTTTTCATCCCAATGTAGTGGTTCAATCCATTTATGATCTCGTACTCACCTGTAATCTTATTAGGCCAAAGATACATGGCCAATCCTTCGGGATATTGCGGGGCCTGCAAATAGATGGACCATAGCGGAACAAAAATAGCAACGACCAGGGCAACGCCACAAACAGCGAGTAAAATCCTGGTAACTTTCTTTAATGAATTATTTTTCATTTGTATGAAATTAAAAAGGGCAGAAAACTCTGCCCTTTATTTTTAAGTTATTTTGTTTCTCCTTCTTTCACTGGGCTTTGCGCATTGTCCTTCTTATTATTCAGTGAGTAAATAAGTGGGGTGCTGCTGCCGGCGGGCGAAACCCTGACGTACCCCTGCATTTCCTGATGCAGTGCACTACAGAAGTCGGTACAGTACATTGGGTACATTCCCGGTTTTTTAGGAACCCACTTCAGGGTACATGTTTCACCAGGCATAATGAGCAGTTCGGCATTCTCGTTTCCTTTGATGGCAAAACCGTGGGGCACATCCCAATCCTGTTCAAGATTCGTTACGTGGAAGTAGACTTCGTCACCAACTTTAATCCCTTCGATGTTATCAGGTGCAAAGTGGGACCTAATGGAAGTCATGTATACATGAATTTTATTCCCTTCCCTCACCACTTTACTTTCCGCTTCACCTTTGGTTACGTACGGGTGTTTGTTCTCTTCAATCTTGAAGAATTTCACTTGGTCTTTAAGCATTTCAGCCGGTAGTGCCTGGGCGTAGTGCGGTTCACCAAACGTAGGGTAATCCAGAAGGAGTTTCATCTTGTCACCGCTGATGTCGTATAACTGCGCAGACTGTGCCAGCTCCGGACCTGTTGGTAAATAACGATCCTTGGTAATCTTGTTGTATGCAACCAGATATTTTCCGAAAGGTTTTGCAGAATCGCCACCAGGAATCATCAAGTGTCCTACAGAATAGAAGGTAGGTTGTCTGTCCAGAACCTTCAGGTCTTTTATGTTCCATTTCACCACCTCGGAAGAAACGAACATGGAAGTATAGGCATTACCTTTACCGTCAAACTCTGTGTGAAGAGGTCCTAATCCAGGTTTTTGAACTTCACCGTGAAGTGCAGCTTCATATTTGATCACTTTTACACCGTCGTATTCGCCGGCAAAATTCTTGTCCGCAATCGCTTTGATTATTTTATCAAAACTGAATACAGGAATAAGTGCAGCAAGTTTACCGGAACCTACAATATATTCACCCGTAGGATCAACATCGCAACCATGCGGAGATTTAGGACAAGGAATCATAAACATGGCATCCTTCATATCTTCCACAGACAATACAATTACTTCTTTCTTCATTGTTGAAGTTGCCGTGTGGGTGCTTTCATCCCATTTGTTGTGAGCATATTCGGTGGTTACCTTTCTTCCTTTACCTGCTTTCACCAATTCAGCCGCCTTTTTCCAGTTTACAGCCATTATGAAATCCTTGTCATTCTGTGAAGCATTCACTTCCAGTAGGGTATTTGCCTTTTCAGAGTTGTAGCAGGAGAAGAAGAACCAGTCACCTGATTTTTTCTTGCCGGCATGCGAAAGGTCAAAGTTGATTCCCGGAGCTTCAATCTGGAAGGAAAGATCCATATCACCACTCTGCTGGTTGATGCCAATGAAAGAAAGTACTCCCTTGAAATTTTCCTTAAAGGAAGTAATGGGTACGTCACCATTCATATCATCTGTGGGTACTGCAAAACGGGTACCGGCCACCACGTACTCTGAATTTTCAGTTAAGAATGGTGAAGAGTGATTTCCGGCAGAATTTGGAAGTTCCATGATTTCCACCGTTTTAAATGTTTTGAGGTCGATTCTTGCGACCCTGGGGGTATTATTTGCGTTAGCAAACAGCCATCTTCCGTCTACTTCTCCTTTTGTTTGGGAGAGTGAGAGGTGGTGCTGATCATCCCAAGGTATAAAACCGTGCGAAGTTTGAAGCATTGGTTTTGTTTCCTCACTGTAACCATAACCATTCTCGGGGTTTACTGAGAAAACAGGGAGAACCTTCAGCAGTCTGCCGCTTGGCAGACCATATACATTTACCTGTCCGTTGAAACCACCACTTACGAAGTTGTAGAACTCATCGTATTTTCCGGGGGCTACGTAAACTTTTTCCGCAGCATCACCACTTATGGCGTTTTCAGTACCTTTTGGCTTGCATCCTGTCAGCGCCGTTAAGGCAACAATGGCAGAGAGTCCGAATAATTTAAGACTTTTCATTATGATATTTGATTAGATTTTTTTCTGTTCAGAAAATTATTTGGCGCCGTCAATTTCGCGCATATATTCCAGGATTTGTCTTGCTTCATTATCTGCCAAACCTTGATTCGGCATTCTAACCAAACAAAGTTCAAGTTGTTTCTGTAATTCCGGATCTACGTCGATCATTGGATCAGGGTTTGAAATGAAATTCATAATCCATGCAGGGGTTCGCCTTTCGGTGACACCCTTCCAACCCGGGCCTACCAGTTTTTCGTCGGTAGGCTTGTGGCATGATGTACATTTCACGTCAGCAAGTTTTTTACCCTCTGCGGCCATGGCAGCGTCAAATTTGGTTACATCTACATTTTCATGCTTACCCAGACCGCGGTTTGGATCGTAGGCAGACGGATCTGAAGCTGTTGTAGTAGTCGTTTCAGTTGTTGATGCTGTAGGGATTGAATCTGTTTTTTTGTCTCCTCCGCACGAAAAAAGTGCGAAAGCCAGCAATGCGAATGATAGTGTTTTTACCGTTTTCATATTTTAATTATTTATATACCCAAAAGTACCACCATTTGCATTCACGGGCGTATGATTACAGTCATACACTTTACATGACATTTATCGTGATATTTGCCATTGAATTTATCTATTAATTGAATATTTTTGGGAAAATTAAATAATATGAACAGAGGTTTAGTAATTTTAGCGTTAATAGCAACCGTTGCATGCAACAAAAAAGCAGCAGACCCCCAAACTGAAAGCAATGTAATGCTGGAAGAGCCGGTAATAAAAGTCGTGGATTCAGCGGCAGCAGGGAAACACGCAGGTTTGGCCCTTATAGAAGGAGGAGACTGCTTAAGCTGCCATAAAGTGGACACGAAATTGGTGGGTCCATCCTATCAGGAGGTGGCAGATAAATATAACGAGGCAGATATAGACCAACTCGCAACGAAAATAATTGACGGCGGAAAAGGGGTATGGGGCGAGATTCCGATGACCCCACACGCTGGAATGAGCAGGGAAAACGCAAAAAAAATGGTGGAATACATTTTAACTTTAAAAAAATAATCAAGTTTACAATTTATAATAGCCCCGTTATCCCGATGACGGGGTTTTCCATAAGTGTTATATCCCGGGCTTATGTGGAACACCCGAACACCTATGGAACCTGAACAGCATCTTCTATCCTTTCTAAACGAATAAAAATTAAACCCTAAATTTGACCTTTCAATGAAAAATAATAAAATGAAATCAAATCTGTTCACTTACCTGTTACTCGCCGTAATGGCCGTTTCCTGCTCAAAAACCGAAGATAAAAATGTCCCGAATTCGGCTACAGAACCCGCTCTAGTACAGGAGGCCCAAACATTGAAGTGCGAAAATGGCAGTTCCCTGACTGCTGTTTATTTTGCTGATGGGGATCAGGTAGCGGTAAAGATTAAAAAAGATACCGAACCGGAACAAACACTTGCCGCAAAAGGCACGAACGAGAAGGGCGAACCATTTTTTGCAAATGAGACATACACATGGGAACTCATGGAAAACGGGCAGGCAGGGAAACTTAGCGATAAAGAAGGTAAGGGTTGCGTCTATAAATAACATCCGTTAACTTACTACTTACAGTAAGAAACACTTCATTCGTGAGGTGTTTTTTCTTTTTTACCGTTTAAAAGTCAAGCGAAAAATCCGGAATAAAAATTAGTGGCGGGAGTCACGAGACTGCCATAGAAATTATGCATTATTCCTTTTAAACTCATAAAATGTCAATTTGTCATAATTTTTCCCTTGGTACAGAATTGGAGAAATTGAAGGCAAATCATAAAAAATAAAAATATACATACTATGAGTAAAATAATTGGAATCGATTTAGGAACAACCAACTCCTGTGTTGCCGTGATGGAGGGTAAGGACGCTGTTGTTATTCCTAACGCAGAAGGTAAAAGAACTACACCTTCTATTGTTGCTTTCACTGAAGACGGTGAAAGAAAGGTAGGTGACCCTGCCAAAAGACAGGCGGTAACCAACCCGACGAAAACGGTTTATTCAATCAAAAGATTTATCGGAACACACTTTAAAGACGATGCTACCGAAATCGGAAGAGTTGCGTATAAAGTGGTAAAAGGTCCAAATGATACCGTAAAAGTTAAGATTGACGACAGAGAATATACTCCGCAGGAAATTTCGGCCATGATACTTCAGAAGATGAAGAAGACCGCGGAAGATTATCTTGGACAGGAAGTAACAAGAGCGGTAATTACCGTTCCTGCATACTTTAACGATGCGCAGAGGCAGGCAACAAAAGAGGCAGGCGAAATCGCGGGATTAACGGTAGAAAGAATCATCAACGAGCCTACAGCTGCTGCTTTGGCTTACGGAATGGATAAAAAGCACAAGGATCAGAAAATTGCAGTGTACGATTTAGGTGGTGGTACTTTTGACGTTTCTATTCTTGATCTTGGTGACGGTGTATTCGAAGTACTGTCCACAAACGGTGACACGCACCTTGGTGGTGATGATTTTGATGATGTAATCATAAACTGGATGGCAGACGAGTTTAAAGCGGAGGAAGGTGTTGATCTGAAATCCGATGCTATAGCGCTACAACGTTTGAAAGAAGCGGCCGAAAAAGCTAAAATTGAATTATCTTCTGCAAGCCAGACAGAAATCAACCTTCCGTATATCACTGCAACAGCAACAGGACCTAAGCACATGGTTAAAACGCTGACTAAATCCAAATTCGAGCAGTTATCAGCAGATTTGGTTAGAAGATCAATGGAGCCTTGTAAAAAAGCGCTTTCTGATGCAGGACTTTCAATTTCAGATATCGATGAGGTAATTTTGGTAGGTGGTTCCACCAGAATCCCGATCATTCAGGAAGAGGTGGAGAAATTCTTCGGTAAAAAACCTTCAAAAGGAGTAAACCCCGATGAGGTAGTAGCAATTGGTGCTGCAATCCAGGGTGGTGTGTTAACAGGAGATGTAAAAGACGTTCTTTTGCTAGACGTAACACCGCTTTCATTAGGTATTGAAACAATGGGTTCTGTATTCACTAAACTAATTGATGCGAATACCACAATTCCAACAAAAAAATCCGAAACTTTCTCAACAGCAAGCGATAATCAACCTGCAGTTTCTATCAGGGTCGGACAGGGTGAAAGACCGATGTTCAACGACAACAAGGAAATCGGAAGATTTGATTTGGCAGACATCCCACCTGCTCCAAGAGGAGTTCCGCAGATTGAAGTGACCTTTGATATCGACGCAAACGGAATCCTGCATGTTTCCGCTAAAGATAAAGGAACCGGAAAAGAGCAGTCCATCAAGATTCAGGCAAGTTCAGGACTTTCTGAGGAAGAAATTGCAAGAATGAAGCGGGAAGCTGAAGAAAATGCTTCTTCTGATGCCAAGAAAAAAGAAGAAGTAGAAGTGTTCAACAAGGCGGACGGACTGATTTTTCAGACTGAAAAACAACTGAAGGAATTTGGTGACAAACTTTCTGAAGATAAGAAAGCAGCGGTAGAATCTGCAGCTGCAGAACTTAAAACGGCCTTCGAAGCAAAAGACTTGGAAAGCATCAAGACGAAAACTGAAGCGTTAGATGCAGCCTGGATGGCCGCCTCAGAGGAAATGTATGCTGCAGGTCAGCAGGGTCAGCCACAGGATGGAGCTCAGCAGTCGGCCAACACCGGCGGAACTGAAGATGTTCAGGACGCTGATTTTGAAGAAGTGAAATAATTACCTTTTTTTAGGTTACAGATGCAAAATCCCCCGGCTTTGCCGGGGGATTTTGCATTTGAATATGCTTGTGAAGAAGTTTCCGAATCAATAAGGGTCAATTCAGAAACCTACCAATCACTATGCGTACAGTGTCTCGATTTTGTCGGTCAGTGCGTTCATGAAATTCTGCAAAGGCTTCTCCACCATCATCTTGATGAAAGGGTTGAACTTACCTTCAAACAGCATCTGTGCCTCCGTCTGGTTTTCGGAAACAGCATTCAGCGCAGTAGTAAGTTCGAAATCCAGGCTGGAACTTGCTGATCTTAAAACCGCTTTCTGCTCATTGATCTCACCGAGTTTCAGCGCAATTTCGGGCATGCCTTTTAATGAGAATTTAAATCCGTCGGCAATGGCTTCAAATTTCTGAAGTCCCTCCGGCATCAACTGCTCATAATTCTGTGGATTCTTAAGGAGTTCCAATATTTCAGCTACCGGTTTATTCAATAAAATCTTTCTTCCTTCTAAATTCATTTTTATATTTTTGTACAATTAAAGTCCTGCAAATGTATAAAGTTTTTGTGAACGAAAAAAAATTAACCCTAAGTAAGTATCCTGAGGATATTGAAAAAAATCTTCGTTATGAAGGCTTTGCATCACTTGAAATCGCGGTGGACCTCTTACAGAATACCTCCTGCCCGGGAATGAACGTATATGGTGAGAATCTGGACGAACTGTGGGAAGACTTCACCCATATGTTCCGTGTAGTCGAAGCAGCAGGCGGTATCGTGACCAACTCAAACGGTGAAGTTCTGTTCATCAAACGGCTGAGCAGGTGGGACCTGCCCAAGGGTAAAGTAGAAAAAGGCGAATCGCTGGAACAGGCCGCACTTCGCGAAGTTGAGGAGGAAACAGGACTTAAGGAACTGATTCTTGAGGAATTCGTAAACAATACCTTTCACATATTCACCGAGCGTAACGGCGACCGGATCCTGAAGACTACCTACTGGTTTAAGATGAGTTACGTGGGCAACGGGGTGGCAAAACCACAGACTGAAGAAGGAATCACTGCTGTAGACTGGAAAAGCGATGCGCGTATCAAGGACGAAGTATTCCCTTCAACATTTAAAAACATCAAACTGATCCTGAACGAAGTTTGGGAGAAGAACCTTTAGATAAATTCCAGAATTTTTTCGAGAGCGATACCCCTGGAACCCTTCAGAAGGATGTTTCGGGATCTTATACTATTCTTCTTAAGATAGAAGACCAATTCATCTGCACTGTCGAAGGAATGCGGGGAAACGCCTGTATCCCTAAAATGCCTGCCAACGGTAATAACTTCATCGAAATCCATCCCCTCAGCAAGGGTGAGTATTTCGGTATGCTCTTTTCCGCTTTCGTCGCCCAGTTCAAGCATATCACCGATAATGATGGCTTTTGATCCTTCAAACGTATTGAAATTCTTCAGCGATTCCGTCATGGAACTGGGATTCGCATTGTAGGTATCCAGGACGAGCGTTCGGCCATCCTTTTCCATAATCTGCGAGCGCATGTTTGTTGGAGTATAATTTTCAATGGCGGTTTTAATCTGATCAACGGAAACCCCAAAATAAAGTCCGATGCATGCGGCAGCACATAGATTTGCAAAATTGTATTTTCCTGTCAGCCGGCTTTGGATGGCAAAACCATTGTAAACAAGCCCTACGTAATTGTCTTTGGAAAAACTCTTAAACACATAATCAGCCTTCTCCGTTCCGAACGATATTCTGGGCTGGTAACCCGCCGTCTTTACAACCTGTAGGGGATCGTCCTGGTTCACAAAAAGAGTCTTGCCATTCTTCTTGAGATAGTCGTAGAGCTCAGATTTACCTGTAATTACTCCCTCAAATCCACCGAAACCTTCCAGGTGTGCCTTCCCAAAATTGGTGATGTAACCATAGTCAGGAGTTGCTAAAGTACAGAGGTGTTCTATCTCCTTCAGATGATTGGCGCCCATCTCCACCACCGCGATCTCATGTTCGGACTTAAGGGACAGTAGGGTCAGGGGAACGCCTATATGGTTGTTAAGGTTTCCCTGTGTGTATTGGACCCTGTACTTCTGTGAAAGTACTGCATGTATGATTTCCTTTGTCGTGGTCTTTCCATTGCTTCCGGTGAGGGCGACAACAGGGATACCTAAACTTTGCCGGTGCAGTTTTGCCAACTCCTGCATGAATTCAAGGGTGGAAGGCACCGCGTAAATATGCCTCTGAACGTCCTCAAACTCCTTCTGTTCAACAATCGCGGCAATTGCACCATTATCAACAGCTTCCCTGGCTACAAGTGCGGCATTGAAATTTTCACCGGAGAAAGCAAAGAAGATATCATCTTTCGATATTTTCCTAGAATCAATGGTGACCTTCTTACATCGGAGCAGGTATGGGTAAAACTGTTCTGGATTCATAGGCCAAAAATAAAAAATCCTTCCGTTTTCAGGAAGGATTTTGTGGATTTATTTATAAGGTATTATCTTCTGCTTCTGTTGTTCATTGCACCTCTGGCATCCTGTGCTACGCGGAAACCAATCCATCCGTAACCACCGGTTTCACCTTTGAACCTTCTCTGTCCCGGATCCAGCCAGTAAGCTGTATCCTGCCACGAACCACCTTTAACCACTCTGATGTCGTTCGTGATTGCAGATGTTCTGCTTTGGGTATCTTTCTGAACAATTACCCTACCACTTCCATCTACAAAGAAATTTTTACGCGGTGCGTTGTACATATTGTAGTCCGCATTAGAGCTGTCGCTTTCTGCACCTCTGAAGTTAAGGGAAGACTGACGGTCTCCATCTCTGAAGTTGCTGTAGTCGGCCACTTTGTCTCTCTGGTACTGTCCCGGCAGATTCCTGTAAAGCAGTCTTCCGTCAGCCAGGGTATCGTACTGGATAGTACCATCTTCCACTCTGGCATAAGAACCGTCTCCGTTTCTTAATATTTTCTGAGGAGCATTCCCTCTGTAATAATTGAAATCATTGAAATCAGAATCGATGATCGGTCTGTACACATCTGCAGTCCACTCAGCAACATTGCCGAACATTCCGTAAAGTCCAAGATCATTGGCAGGATATCTTTTCACATCCGCAGTTCTTGCAGAACCATCATTTTCCCATCCCGGTACTCCGGAGTAATCTCCAGCTCCGTATTTGAAGTTCTCAAGGAACATTCCTTCAGTTTTTCCTTTTTGGCCCCTCAGGCGCTCAATTTCAGGTGTTTTACCAAGTATATTGTTGTACTCTCTGTTTTTCATTGTACCCAATGCAGCAAATTCCCATTCAACTTCGGTTGGAAGCCTGAATTTCTGTACCATTGCAGCAGCAGGAGACCTGTTAGCTGCAAGCAGCCGTTGGTTGGTCGTTTTCATACCTGTTTTCTGCGCCAGTCTTTGGTCGTTGATGTACGCTTTCATGTCCGGATCGTTCCCTTTAAACTTATCCATGTTGAAAGCTGATCCCCCTTGGTTATTGGACTCGTTCATATACAAATCCTTTGCAATAATACCTGCATCCATAAGCGCTTTTTCATTCGCCCTGTCTGTCAGCCATTCACAATATTTGTTTGCCTGTCCCCAGCTTACACCTACTACCGGATAGTAGTCGAATTCAGGAGACCTGAAATATGTTTCGGAAAAATCGTTACGGGAAAGCTCATTATCCCAAAGTAAAGTATCAGGCAAAGCTCCGTTGTAAATCTCTCTGAAACTTGGGTCAGATGGAGGGAAAACGTACTTTAACCAGGTGAGGTACTCACGGTATTCGTAGTTTGTAATTTCGGTTTCGCCAAGGAAGAATGAACTCACCTGCATTCTGCGCGGGGTATTGTTCCAGTCATGCATGACATCATCTTTCACTAATCCCATCGTAAAAGTTCCTCCCTCTACATATACCATTCCTGGCCAACCTTTCAGTTTTTGCTGCTTGCCTGCAAAGAACCAACCTTTGTTGTCGTTTGGTTTCCAGCCGGTCTTACTTACAAAACTTTTTGTTCCGCCACCTTTTCCTGATCCACTACCACCACAACTGGTAAGTACGAAAGCTGAACTTAATGCTATTAATGAAAACAACTTTAGTTTTTTCATAGTCGGTATAAATATTTTCAAAGTACAAAGAAATAATAATTTTATTAATTAATCAAGTAATGTTTTGATTTTTTTTAAACGAAAGCAATTTTATTTTATTGTATCGCATTATTTTTTTAAAAATTTCGTTTAATTTGTATTCTTGAAATTTAATTCAAAAAAAAATGAAACGTAACCTCTCTTTTCTTTTTTTCGTCTTCTGTACGGCAATCCTTTTTTCACAGAAAATTACCATTAATTGGGAAGGTTCAAAAATCCGGGATTTCGGTGAAATAAAACTGAATCTGCCCACCTTCAGTAACTCCGGCTTTTCATTTGACCAAAATAATATTTTTATCAGTATAAAACAAAATGTTGGTGAAAAAGATTTGAAAATATCAAACCTCCAGTGGGAAAATGTTTCAGAAAGAGACCTTTACGATTTAAATAAATATAATCTGCACGGTTTCGAGATCAAAGAAGTTTCCTATCATAATATAAAAGGGGTAAGAACCGGACATATCGGCGTGGCACTTTTTAAGTTTCAGGACGGCAATATATTCAGGCTCGCCTCTTTTGACGTGGTGGAAAGTGCAAGACAGAATTTGTCACTTAATAAGGTCGGGACGACAACCAATCCACTAAACACCGGTAATTTCTACAAAATAAAGGTGGACAAATCCGGAATATTTAAGATTACCAGAGAATTCCTTCAAGCCAACGGACTGAACCCGGCAGGTATCAATCCAAAGAATTTCAGGATTTACGGAAACGGCGGCATCATGCTTTCCGAATTCAATCAGGATACGAAATATGATGCCCTGCAGGAAAACGCAATACAGGTTGTAGGAGAAGCTGACGGCGTTTGGAATGACGGCGATTATGCCCTCTTTTACGCTCAGGGGCCCAACGGATATAATCTGTATGACCCTACAAACGGGAATGGCTTCAAGAGGACGGACATGCGTACCGACAGAAGCAACAATGTGAAAAACATCTACGACGATTTCTCCTATTATTTCATCAATTTTGATAAAGGTCCTGGGAAAAGGGTTCAGGACGTGGATGCGGCGTTAACTTCGACCCTCATTACCAGATATGACGATTACCAGGTCATCAATGAAGATGAGAAGAACCTTCTGAAGCTAGGAAAGATCTGGGTTGATGACCAAAGCTTCACTGCCCCGAAAACAATTACAATAAATACGAAATCCCCAGCTCAGCCCGGCGACCTCATTACCTACCGTACCCAGGTCGTGGCTTATAAATCGCAGGGCAACACCCTCGGGTTCAACATCAACAGCCAAAATACATCTGCTCAAAACGTTCCTCCAACGGGCCTGGATTTCATCCAGATGAGATTCCAGGGCACCCTGACAAATGTATCCGGAACCGCATTCAACTTTAACTTCACGCCCAATATATCGGCAAATCCAAACGGAAATTTCTACTTTGACTATCTGGAAATCCAGTACAGGGAGAATCTTGCCTTCAACGGGACACAGATGAATTTCCGCGATTTCTCCCTGCAAAGCGGCTCCTCCCTGGCCTACAGTTTTTCGGTTGCAAACGCCACTGCATTGGAGCAGATTTGGGATGTAACTGATATTACCAACGCCAACAGGAGAGTAAACAAGGCAGCTGCGGGCGGAACATTTAACTTTGGGTACGCCGCATCCAATCAGGATTTCAACAATGAGTTCGTAGCATTCCGGGCGGATGCTGCTTATCTGCCCTCTTATGTGGGGAAAATCGACAATCAGAACCTCCAGGCATTACAGAATATCGATTATCTGATCATTACCACACCGGAAATGACTTCGCATGCCCAGAGAATCGCAAACCACCACCAGACTAAAAGCAATTTCACCACTGCGATTGTGGATGTGAACAAAATTTATAATGAGTACAGCAGCGGAGGTAAAGACCTCACGGCGCTCCGGGATTTCGTAACCCACCTTAACACCCCGGCGGGCGCGCTGAAGTATGTCTTCATCCTTGGAGATGCCACCTATGATTTTAAAAACAGGACACCGAACAACTTCAATATCGTTCCCAGCTACCAGAGTGAAGAGAGCGGAAACTATGTAAGCTCGTTTGTTACCGATGACTATATTGGGATGACCTCGATACAAAGCTCAACCCATCTTCCGAGTATGCTGGCCGACCTTCCTGTAGGAAGACTGCCTGCCGCTAATATTCAGGAAGCCAAACTGCTGGTGGATAAGACCCTGGCTTATTACAATAATTTACCGGGACAGTCTTCCCCTTTCGGAATCTGGAGAATGAAACTTGATTTCGTTGCCGATGATGACAAAGATGGCGGAACTCCATTCCACACCATCATGGATGAAACCATTGTTGATGTATTTGAGACTGCAACCGATAAACCGGAATACAACGTGAGAAAACTTTACCTGGATGCATTCCCTGCCGTAAATACTGCCGGCGGACAGCGGTACCCTCAGGTCAACCAGGCCATTGCAAACGATGTAGGGAACAGCCTGTATCTCTTTTACTTCGGGCATGGCGGAATCAACGGCTGGGCTCAGGAGCGGGTACTGGATTCAGATCTGGTCCAGAATTTCAACAATTACTCCAATGTGTACAGCAGGTTTCCGCTCGTTTCCACCATTACTTGTGAATTCACCCTGTGGGACGAGCCCAATACCTTCTCCACCGGTGAGCAGGTCATGAAGTTACCTACCGGCGGCGCCACAACCATGATTACCTCAAGCAGGGCAATCGACGTGAATTACGGAGTCCTTTTCACCGACGAATTCACCAAAAGCATATTTGAACTTACGGGCGATGATTTCGATACCCTCGGAAATGCGTTTCTGGAGGCAAAACTGAACTACGGCGGAAATCCCAACCACTTAAAGGTAAATTACCTCGGTGATCCTGCGATGAAGCTGAGCAGACCTAAAAGACTGCTGGCAATCAACAATGTGGAAACCCCGGTGCCTGGACAGATCAGGGCTCTTGATTTCGTAAAGATTACAGGCCACATCAACAATCCTAACGGAACAGTAAATACCACCTTCAGCGGGCGGGTGGTCATCAATATCTACGACAAAAGACTGAACAAAACGACCCTGAACAACGACGGAAACCTAACCCCAATCCTTAACTATACAGAAGAGGGAAGCCCGATTGTAAAAGCATCGGGAACAGCAGTAAACGGCCTTTTTACTGTTGAATTCTATGTTCCCAATGACATCAACTACACCGTTGGTACCGGGCGGATCCTGGCTTACGCAGACAACAAGGTGGAAGATGTATTCCATAACCAGGCTTACCAAATCGGAGGCATCAATCCAAACGGCATAAACGATAAGGAACCTCCAAAGGTAAAACTGTACATGAACAACACCAATTTTGCGGATGGCGGAATCACAGACCAAAACCCGATGCTGCTCGCCTGTATCACCGATGATACCGGGATTAACTCAACCGGAGCGGGTGTAGGGCATGACATCGTGACCTATCTGGACGGCCAGATTATCAATACGGTGGTCCTGAACGATTTCTTTGCCTCCGGTGACGGGAACGGATGTACAAATCCGGCACTGGCCGACTATCAAAAAGGAAATGTTACCTATCCATTCCGTAACCTGGCGCCGGGAGAACATACGTTAACCTTCAGGGTGTGGGATATCAACAATAATTCCACCACCGAAACGTTAAGGTTTATAGTAAAGGACGAAACCAACCAGAATTTAATCATCACCAGGCCTCTGAACTGGCCAAACCCCTTCACCAACAAGACCTACCTCCACTTCGAACACAACTGCGACGATATCCTGGATGTAAACGTGCAGATTTACACCATCACCGGAAAGCTGGTGAGAACCCTGAGCCAGACGGTTATTGCGGAGCCTTTCTTACAGGGATTCCGGACCCCGAGACAGGCGATTGAATGGGACGGGATGGATGATTACGGCGATGCCGTGGGAAAAGGGACGTACATTTTTAAAATATTTGCCCGGAGCCAAAACCAGGAAAAATGCAAAGGAGGGGCTACCGCAGTAGAAAAAATGGTATTATTGAGATAAAACTTTAAAATAATTTATATATTTGGAAATTAAATATAACTATATGGATTTTACAAAAAGACTGCTTTTAGGATTAGGTTTAGGTGCAAGCCTTACAGCATTTGCACAGGATTTAAGTCAAATCAGGCCGGTCCTTACCGGTGCGCCTTTCCTTAGAGTTGCTCCTGATGCGCGTTCCGGAGGTATGGGAGACCAGGGTGTGGCTACTTCAGCAGATGTATTTTCACAGTTCTGGAATGCCGCTAAATATCCTTTCTCAAGAAGTTTATCAGGACTTGGAGTAAACTATACTCCTTATATGGGTAAACTTACCAATGATGTTTTTCTGCTTTACGGTTCCTATTACCGGTTTATTGGTCAGGAAGAAAGATCCACCATTGGTGCAAGTATCTATTACTTCAACATGGGCGAAGTAAACCTTACAAGACTTGTTGATAATAATGCGATTGCAGACGAAGGTACCGCAAAACCAAACGAGTTTGCCATAGATGTATCTTATGCACTGAGACTCGCAGATTCTTTCTCAATGGCGGTTACCGGAAGGTTTATCCGTTCTGACCTCTCTGGAGGATTCAACACCGATACGACCCTTAAACCGGCAAACTCTTTCGCAGTCGATATTTCCTCCTACTACACCACGCCCCGTTTTTCCGGGCTTGGAGGTATGGATAACAAGATAAACGCAGGTCTCGCCATTCAGAACCTGGGTCCGAAACTGGATTATACAGGTGATGAAGATTCCAGAACCTATCTGCCGACACTCGCAAGACTGGGAGCTGGTTACGACGTTTTCATTGATGATGTGAACAGAGTCGGTCTGAGCGTTGAAGCTTCAAAGCTTTTGGTACCTGGTGCTGAAATTACAAGAATTGATCCCCTTACAGAGCAACCGATATATGAAGTGCCCAATGTAGGCGTGATGGAAGGGATTGGAAAATCCTTCAACAATCCGAAAAGCATCATGCTTTCCGGAGCTTTGGAATATGCTTACGACAATGCATTCTTCGTACGTGGCGGTTACTTCCACGAAAGTGAGGAGCAAGGTGCAAGACAATTCGCAACCGCAGGTGTTGGATTAAAATATAATGCTTTCGCTCTTGATGTATCCTATCTGATCAACATGTCCAAGCTGAATTCTGCTTTGGACAATACCCTAAGATTCGGACTTACCTGGAACATTGGCGATGAAACGATGAACGCAACTGATTATTAAATCATTGCATCTGAATATCTGAAAAAGGCCTCTCATTGAGGCCTTTTTCATTATCCTTAAATTCAAATTTACCTTTTTTAGCATAACTATCTCTATTTTTGTACCATGAATTACGCCTGGGAACTTAAGAAATTCGTCAGCAGCCAGTATATCTATTCCGGAGTGCGTATTGCGCTGGCCATTGTATTTCCAAGTATCATCCTGGCTTACTTCGGTTTGCTGAAGGACTACTTCCTCTTCCCTCTCGGAACCAGTTTCGTGGGTCTTACAGATATGGCAGGCCCTTTTTTCCGCCGCCGGAATGCTCTGATCCTTGCCATCATGTCCTTTCTTGTTGTTGCCTTTGCAGCGAGTGCAAGCCAGGAAATCCTGCCTCTGCTTTACCTGGAAATCATTGTTTTCGGCATGTTTTTCTCGATGATCGGAGTCTATGGTCAAAGGCTTGCAGCCGTGGGTGGACTCACACTGGTCGTATTTTCTATCTTCATTGACGGACAGCTTTCACATGGGTCAATCGTGAAGGACCTTTCGATTTTCGGCGCAGGATGCATCTGGTTCCTCCTTATTTTCTTAGTAGTTTCGAAGATACAACCATACAAACTGGCAGGGCAGATGATCGGCGAAAATTATCTGCAGCTTGCAGAATACCTGCAGATAAAAGCCAAGTTTTACAACAAAGACGCGAACTTCGACGAGCTGTACCGGGAGGTCATCGCAAAACAGGTCGTCATTAAGAACTTGCAGGAAGAAACGCGGGAAGTGGTTTTCAAGACCAGGACTATCGTGAACGAAAGTACCACAACCAGTCGCCTGCTTATGCTGATGTTCCTGAACTCGATCGATTTTTATGAAAAGCTCTTCACTTCGGACCAGGACTACCGCAAAGTGCATGAGGGGTTTGATGACAGCGAAATATTAAATAAAATCCAGTCTTTCCTGCTCCTGCTTTCCGAAGAGATTACCAATATCGGTATCTCGCTGCAAAGCGGCATCAAAACCAGCCCGCTACACGCTTTTGAAGCAGAAATGCAGGAGGTGTATGAGCAGTATTTTGACCTGCGCAATCGGGAACTCACCGCAGACACCCTGGAGAATTTCATGGCTTTGCGTTTGATCCTCGCACGGATTAATGACGTTACAGATGATGTGAAAACCATCTATAAAGTATTTTCCCAGGACCTGAAGAATGCAAAAAGCCTTTCCACAGGTTTGGATCTCAATAAGTTCGTCCCAAAACAGGAGCGCCTCAACTTCAGCGTCCTGTTAACGAACATATCGCTGAAATCTTCCCACTTCCGGCATGCCGTACGGATAACTACGGCCCTATTGCTCGGTTACACGATTTCCAGACTGAATTTCCTCGGAATCGGGCACTCCTACTGGATTCTGATTACCGTAATTGCCATTATGAGGCCTTCCTACAGCACCACTAAATACCGGAACCTGCTCCGGCTCTACGGAACGGGACTGGGAGCAGTTGCCGCATACGTCATCTTAATCTACATAAAGAACGACACCATCCTCCTAACCCTTCTGCTGACTGCGATGATCCTGTGTTTCTCTCTCCTGAAGGAAAAATATGCCTGGGCGGTGTTCTTTATGACGCTTTACATCTTCATCGCTTTCAATTTCCTAAACCCTGGTAATGTAAATCTGCTCTTCTACGACCGTATCCTGGACACCGTGATTGCCGGCATTATCGCATTTACCGTATCTTATTTCGTACTTCCGGTTTGGGAGCATACGCAAAATGTAAATCTGATGAGGAAATCGGCAAATGCCAACATCCTTTACTTCAATACGGTGATGGAAAAATTCAGTTCCGATGCGATAGACGACGAGCAGTACCGCATCCGCAGAAAGGACGCCATCATCAGTCTTGCCAACCTTTCCGACAATTTCCAGCGGATGCTGTCCGACCCGAAAAACCAACAGAAAAAACTGGAAACCGTACACCAGTTTGTCACCACCTCACACCTGATGACGGCATATACGGCCTCCCTGGCACAGTATTCCAATTCTGAAAACCGCTTTCCCGAAATCGATACAGAAAGCTGGACCCGAAAGATTACTGCCGAACTGCAACGGACGCTTGCACTGCTTAATCAGGAGGAACAGGATGAAAGCATCATACAGGACAGCAGGCTGAAACCGGAGGATCTGGTCACTGAACTCCTTGAACAGCGAAAGTCCGAAATCACTGAAAATGAGTTTTACGATATCCGCGACCCGAACAGAATTACCCGGTTAACTGAGCTTAACAACATCAGCGAGATCCTGGAACTTATTTACGACGTGGTTCATGAGCAGCGGAAAGTCATTGAACATTACCGGAAAATAACGTAGGCTTTGGCCACTGAAATGCCCATTGAACTGGTTGGCAATTTAAATTAAAAGGGACTTTCCTTCGGAATGGGAAAATTGATCTGGTGGTCTTCCTCGATGACGGCGAAATAGAAATCCTCAATCCTGCAGACACGCGCGGTGTAGCGGTCCTCGAAATCGGCATCAAAGACCCGGCAGGTGATGGCTGACAAATCACTGAGGCTGAATTCGTCCACTTCATAGAAATTCTTCAGCGACCAGTACTTGCACGGGTGCAGTTTGTAGAGTGCTTCCTTGATGACCCAGATGACCGTGAGGAAATGGACTTCATCTTCATTTTCTGTCCATGCAATTTCGCTGGGATGCAGGAATTTGTGTTTTATCCTGAGGATCTTGGGCATAATGCGCTCGAAATCGATCCCCACCCTTTTCCTGGAAACCGCAAGCGCGGCGAAGGGGTATGAATGGGTGATGGAGATAAAGGCATCCTTCGGGAAAAGAAAGGGCTGGCCGATGGTTTTGTAAAGGATCTTATGGTCCGGTTTCAGCATCTTCAGCATTTCACGGATCATCAGGTATTCAATGAGTTTTTTCGGATGATAATGCTCCACTTTTTCGAAGTTTTCCGGCTCAATAAGTGCCTTGTGATCAAAGGTATCTTCTTCATTATATTTCCAGAAAAGAATGGAGGCATTTTCGTCGGTAAGATCCTGGTAAAAAGGCATGTTTTGTTTTAAGATAATTAGTTTGTAAATTTGCAAAAATATTTTCAATTAGATGGAAACAACCACACAATACGTACCTTATAAAGTTAAGGATATCTCATTAGCCGAATGGGGAAGAAAAGAAATCATGCTTGCCGAAGCAGAAATGCCGGGCTTAATGTCCATCCGCGAGGAGTATGGACCAAGCCAGCCGCTGAAAGGCGCAAGGATCGCCGGATGCCTCCACATGACCATCCAGACCGCTGTTCTTATAGAAACTTTGGTCGCTCTTGGTGCCGATGTTACCTGGTCTTCCTGTAATATCTTCTCCACCCAGGATCACGCTGCCGCTGCAATCGCCGCTGCCGGAATCCCGGTGTATGCCTGGAAAGGAATGAACGAAGAGGAATTCGACTGGTGTATTGAACAGACTTTATTCTTTGGTGAAGACAGAAAACCGCTGAACATGATTCTGGATGATGGTGGCGACCTTACCAATATGGTTTTCGACCGTTATCCGGAACTGACGAAGGACATCAAAGGTCTTTCCGAAGAAACAACAACGGGCGTACACCGTTTATACGAAAGAATGGCCAACGGAACCCTGGTAATGCCGGCCATCAACGTAAACGATTCTGTAACGAAATCTAAGTTCGATAACAAATACGGTTGTAGAGAATCTGCGGTTGATGCGGTAAGAAGAGCCACCGACGTTATGCTTGCCGGAAGAAGAGTGATCGTCTGCGGATTTGGAGATGTGGGGAAAGGTACTGCCGCTTCTTTCAGAGGAGCCGGATCCATTGTTACCGTTACGGAAATCGACCCGATCTGTGCGCTACAAGCTGCGATGGAAGGTTACGAAGTAAAAAGACTGGATTCCGTGATCGAAACTGCAGACATCATCATCACCACTACCGGGAATTTCAACATCGTAACCGGTGAACATTTCAAAAAGATGAAAGACAAGACCATCGTGTGCAACATCGGACATTTCGACAATGAAATCGATATGGCCTGGCTGAATGCAAATTATGGTGCTACCAAGAACGAAATTAAGCCTCAGGTAGATCTTTACAATGTGGACGGGAAGGACATCATCGTCCTGGCAGAAGGCCGTTTGGTGAATTTAGGCTGTGCAACCGGGCACCCGAGTTTTGTGATGTCCAATTCATTCTCCAACCAGACGTTGGCTCAAATTGAACTTTGGACCAACTCCGCAGCTTACAAAAACGAAGTTTATACGCTTCCAAAGCAACTGGACGAGAAAGTAGCTATGCTTCACCTGAAAAAAATCGGGGTGGAACTGGAAACCCTTTCTCCTGAACAGGCAAAATATATTGGTGTAGAGGTTGAAGGACCTTATAAGCCGGAATATTACCGTTACTAAACCTTATAAACGGTTTCAAAATGACAGGCTCCCCAATTTTGGGGAGTTTTTTTTATATATTTGATAGAAATATTACATGATGATGAGAATTCTTTTATTACTGACCACCGTCCTGATGTTGAGCTCCTGTTCTGTTACGGTATATGGCCTGACCGACGATTATAAGAAACTGACCCGCGACCGGCAAAACCGTATTGTACCGCTCCGTTCATTTGCGGAAACTGATACTGTATCCGTTTACAAAATAAACGGCCACCAGTTAAGAGAAGAACTGCGGAAACATCCCAAAGCACTTGTGTATACTTTTACTAATGGCTGTCCATCTGCCTACTGTCTTCCTATGTCCACGTATGAAAAATTTGCAAAGGAAAACGGTTACCGGCTTTTCCTTGTGATGGAGGGCTTCGGAAATCTGAACGAAACAACAAAACAGCGCTCGGCGGTATTTACAGCCCCACTCTACGCCATTGACGCAGGATACTATCAAACGAAATACTCGTGGAACTTCAGCAAATACTTCGAGAATGACCTGCGCGGCCAGCCCCGCAAAACAAAGAACGAATGGCTGGGCAGTCTCTATTTTTTTGAAAACGGGAACCTGATTAAGGTGACGCGAGACCTTTAGGCATAACGGGGACAGAGGATTAAATGTTTTTTCTGGTTTTAACTGATTGAAAAGATTTTGTAACTTCATCTTGTGAAATTTCTTTATATTTTTTTCCTCTTCATCTTCAGTCTCGGCAGTGCGCAGGAGGGTTTCCGTTTTCAGGAGGATGTGAAGAAGGAAGTGATTCCCTTCCAACTCATCAACAACCTTATTTTCATACCTATTACCGTAAACGGTGTGGAACTCACCTTCCTGCTGGATACGGGTGTTGCCGAAAGCCTGCTTTTCAGCCTGGAACAGAAAGAACTGAAATTTTACGATGTGGAAAAGGTAAAATTCTCCGGACTCGGTGGAAACACAGAAATCGAAGGCCTGAAATCAATCAACAACATTGTCCAGGTCGGTAAGAATCTAAAGGATTACGGCCACACCATCTTTGTAATCCTAAATGAAGAATTCAACTTCTCATCCCATGTAGGAATTCCGGTAAACGGTATTATCGGTTATCACTTCTTCAAAAACCATCCCGTGAAGATTGATTATATCACCAAAAGGCTGACCGTGTACTCAAAGAGAAGACTCGCACCCAAAGAAACAAGAAAATTTTCAGAGATACCTATTACGCTTGAACTTAACAAACCATATCTTACTGCCGGCGTGGAGCAAACCCATGAGAAAAAAGATTCCAAACTTCTGGTCGATCTCGGAAATAGTGATCCCCTGTGGCTTTTTCCCAGCATGATTCCGGACTTTCAATATAACCGCCCCAATATTGACGACTTTTTGGGTAGGGGGTTCAACGGAGATATCTATGGCAAAAGAAGCCGGATCCACCGGCTTTACCTGCAGAATTTCATCATGGAGAAACCCCTGATGGCGATGCCGGATGAATTTTCAATACAGCACCTAAACCTGGTTAAAGACCGTAAAGGCTCGCTGGGAAGTGAGATCCTGCGTCGTTTCACTGTCATCGTCGATTATCCGAACAGGAAACTGTACCTGAAAAAGAACCGGAATTTCCAGGATCCCTTCCATTTTAATATGAGCGGACTGGATATCAAGCACGACGGAATGTTTTGGGATAAGGATATTGTAAAAGTAGCCAACCCCTCACCAAGACATTCGGACGATGCGAGTGGTTTTGCAATAAGCACCAATGAATTTCAATATCTTTTTACCCTGAAGCCGGAGTATTCCGTTGCGGGAAGCCGCGCCGACTCCCCCGCTTATCGTGCAGGAATCCGAAAAGGGGATAAAATTACGCGTATTAACGGTGGAAAAGCTGCCGACATGAAGCTCGAGCAGATCATGTCCTTAATGAAATCTGAAGCAGGTAAAAGAATAACAGTGGAGGTAGATCGCGGCGGTCAAATCATGAAATTCAGTTTCTACCTCGAAGATCCAGTACCGTATACCGACAGCAAATGAAAACAGAAGAAAGCACGCTCGACAAGATGCGGTCCCGACCAAGATTTAAAATGTACACTTCGCTCTCGCCGGAAGAATACGCGCGTAATCTCAGAATCTTTCTGGAGCAAAACAGGGAAGAGTTCAACGGTAATATCAACCGCGAAACGGCCACGATAACGGTGATTACAGAAACAGATGATTACTGGAAACCCAATCTGGCCCTGCGTACCGAACTGGAAGAGGGCAAAACAGCAGTTCGCGGCGTGTTTGGGCCGAGTCCTGCCGTCTGGACTTTCTTTATGTTCCTGTATTTTCTTTTCGGAATCTTGTGGATGGTATTCATTACATTCTGGTTCGTCGGAGTACAGTTAAAACTGGATGAGTATAACTGGGCGCTGCCGGTCTCCTTCCTTATGCTTGCTTTTATTGGGCTAACCTATCTTGCTGCCCAATGGGGGCAGAACAGGGCAAAAGACCAAATGAAAGAACTGAGAAAATTTGCGATTGGCTCAACCCTTCCTCATGAAGGTTAGGAATTAAGCTGCTTCCTTTTTATTTCTAAGTGCACCCTTTTCCTTTTCAGAGCTTAGCAGTTGCTTGCTCCGTAACTCTTCAGAATTTTTCTGCTCGCTTAATATTTCTTCCAAATGCGGGACAAATACCCCGTTCATTTCCTCCACTGAAATGTCATTCGCCGTGGGATCTGAGAGGAGTTTGAGCCAGGGTTTAGTAGTGAAATCTGCTTCTCCGAAAACAATGACTGGTGTACCCTTAGCAGCAACGGTCTGCCCCTGATTTGCCAGAATCCACTGATCTGCCCACGTATACATCCATTTAGCATCTTCCTCAAGGAGTCTTAAACACGAATGCGACGCGTGGAAGCCCGGTAAATCGTACTGGTGCCACCCAATGCCGGCAGTATTGTGGATATTGAAATTCCACCGGAGTTTCCATTCTGAATTAGAAGTAGAGATCGCCACCTCTTTTTTCCAGTTCGCGAACATAAGGCCCTTCTTCGTAGGGGTAGATTTCTTACCAAGGCTCGAAGGTCCCCATTTTACAAGGTTACCACCTTCATACAGGGCATATGCATGTATGGCGTACGAAAAGAAAACCATCTTTTTCACCGCCTGAAGCGAATCCAGTCTGGCAGGAAATGGAGAATAGCGAAGGAAATCAGTTTCAATTTTTTCAGGGATTATGAGGGTGTCGGCCCGCCAGCGGTTTTTTCGGTCCAAACGGTTTAGCGCAAGAATCGTGTACTGCTCTTCATCAGTAAATTCCTTGCTGAATGCCGCCATGGCAGAATCTTTGCCATTTTTTGGAAAGAGGAAGGATGAAAACTTAATACGTTCTGCCGCGCGTTTAATCGAATCCTGTATTATAGAGTCTGATTTTTTCTTTTCAATTTGCAGGGAATTGTCAACCGGGGCTTCCGAAGTGTTTACAATACTTTCGCTTTTTGTGCAGCTGATGATGCTGATTGTAATAAGGCCAATAATAACCGAGTGAACGGTCTCTCTGGTGCTGAGCTTCATAAATATCCTTTTGCTAAAGCGACTCAAGAATGGTACCAAATGAAGGCTGTAAGGAATTATTAAAAGTTGTGTGAGAATCTTATAACGTATCATAAATTTTTATCGCAAAACAGGACGTAGGTTTTCCGGAGCCATTTTATAATCTTTACAATTTAATGTAAATTTACATCCATGAAACGAAAAGTGCTCCTCATTTACACCGGCGGAACCATCGGAATGGAAAAAAATTATGAAACCGGTGCCCTCATGCCATTCAATTTTTCAAACATCTTCAGCAAGATTCCCGAAATGAAACTGCTGGAATGCGAGGTTAGCGTCCATTCGTTTGAGAAACCACTGGATTCATCGGATTTGGGACCCGCGGAGTGGAAACAGATCGCGAATTATATCGGGAAGAATTACGGTTCATACGACGGTTTCCTGATCCTGCACGGTACAGATACCATGTCCTACACTGCTTCGGCTCTAAGCTTCATGCTTAAAGGGCTGCGGAAACCCGTAATCCTGACCGGGTCGCAGCTGCCAATTGGTGATTTGCGTACCGATGCCAAAGAAAATCTGCTTACCAGCCTCTACTATGCGAGTCTGTACGAAAACGAGGAGGCTGTGGTGCAGGAGGTTGCTGTTTATTTTGAATACAAATTGCTGCGTGGAAACCGCACACTTAAATATTCAGCGGAGTATTTTGATGCCTACCAAAGCCCCAACTACCCAATCCTGGGACAGTCCGGCGTACATCTTAACATTGAGAAGGACTTCCTATACAGAAGTGCTGCAGACGTATCATTTTCAGTGGATCCCCATATTTCGCAGGAAGTTCTGTTCTGGCGGATTTTCCCCGGCATGACCCTGGATTATTTCACGGAAATTCCTAAAATGAAAGTGCTGATCCTGCAGGTTTTTGGCAGCGGCACCATCTTCAGCAGCGAAAAGACCGAAAAGGTACTGAGAAAGATCCGCGAAAACGGGGCCGAGATTGTAGTAGTCACCCAGTGCATTTCCGGGGGAATTACGTTTGGAAAATACGAAAATAGTGATATCTTCAACAGGATAGGTGCCATCAGCGGCAAAGACATGACCGCGGAAAGCGCTATTACCAAAGCCATGCATCTTCTGGACAACGCGAACTACGAAGGAACTTTTGCCCACCATTTTTCCCAGAACCTCCGGGGGGAATTCTCAGAATAACTCCTTTGTATTGAAAGCAATTAAGGTAAGCACCTGAGGTTCACCTGGATTCCGATTTTCAACAATCCAACTTCCCCTATCATCACAAAAAAATTATGTTAAACAATGTTAAGGTTCCTTCGCGTGGCATCGTAATTGAATTTTACGGCAGAACTAAAACAAAATATTAACATTAAAATTTTTTACTATTATGGAAAATCAACAGTACAGACCAGAATTCAGAAATGATTATGTTTCGAGAGTATTCAGAACGAGAGAAGAAGCTGACAGCGCTTTTGAAGATTTGCATGGAAGGGGATACAGCAAAGATGACATCAATGTAATGATGTCTGACAAAACCCGTGACACGCACTTTACAAACAGTGACAACGACACCGAATTAGGAGATAAGGTTGCGGAAAACGCAGGAACAGGTTCTCTTATTGGAGGTGGAATCGGAGCTGTTGTAGGAGCAATTGCCGCAATCGGATCTAATGTATTGCTTCCAGGCCTTGGTCTTGTAATCGCAGGTCCGTTGGCAGCAGGATTGGCAGGTGCTGGTGCAGGTGCTGCAACAGGCGGTCTGGTAGGAGCTCTAACAGGTGCTGGTATTCCTGAAGATGAAGCACAAAGGTATGAGTCAGAAATTAAAGATGGCGGGATCTACATGGGTTACAAACCAAGAAATGAAGACGACGCCCGTGCAACTTACGAAAAATGGTATAACGATAATACCGAAACCAGACTTTAATATCTGGTAATGTTAAACAGAGAATGGAAGGGCATCATTATGATGTGCTTCCTTTTTTTAGGAACGCTTGCTTTATGTTCCAGGTTCTCAAAAAGAAGAGCATTGTTAAAGCATGAAAAAGCCCGCTGTTACACAGCAGGCTTTTTAGTTTGTAGAGAGGAAGGGATTCGAACCCTCGATACAGTTACCCGTATACTAGCTTTCCAGGCTAGCTCCTTCAACCACTCGGACACCTCTCTGAATGGTGGGCAAAAATACTTTAAATTTCCGTAATAACAAAATTAATTAAGGCTGAAACCTTTTTAAATTGACTTCGTCGGGTAACGGAACACCAGCTTCAATGTGATTTACAAGGGTCTTCGCAAAATAGTTACCGTTCAAAATTCCTCTGGCGCCCAATCCATTAAATACGTACAAATTAGGGTACAGAATATTGCTCCCTAAAATGGGGCGGCGGTCTTTTACGGTGGGTCGGAATCCGAAGTTCACCTCCTCCACTTCAAAGGCATGCGGATAAAGTTCTTCCAGGCCCTTTACGAGCTCTTCCGTGGCTGAATCATCCGTACCATCCTCTAACTGATGCCGGTCATAGGTTCCTCCGTAATAATACGACTCACTGTTCATGGGAAAAAGGAAGTGCTTCTTCTTGAGGGTGTAAGAGTTATTAAGGGGAGTTGAGAGTATGACCTTTAAATGATGACCCTTATTAGGAACCACCGGAATCTGCGCGAAATATGGATTGTTTACAACACCCATCCCTTCACAGAAAACAATGCTCCGGTACACCAGCGCTGCGTAGGTTGATTTTGCAGCATCCAGTTTACTGTAATCAAACCGTTTTTCTATAAGATGACCCTGCTCTTTAAGATACGACAGCATATCAGCAAAAAACCGGTCAACGTCAAGCCTGGCGGACTGGTTTACCTTACCGGCACCAAAAGGATTATGTACCTTGTCAAGGGATTTGAAATCTATGTTTAAGAATGGTGAAAGATCTTCAGTTTGAGCCTTCTTAAGCCAAAGTTCCCTCTCCTTTTCATCGTGAAAGATGCGGTGAATTGATTCTTCAACAAGATAATTTTTCCCCGTGTATGTGGCGATTTCAGTCAGGGTATCTTTCAGTGCGTCTATCTGTTCCTGCGCAAGCCAAAATGTAGTAAATTTTTTAAGGACCACAGGATTAACGATTCCTGCGGAAACCTGCGAGGCTCCTTTTTTACCTTCACTATAAAGAACGAATTCCTTGCCGGCCTTGATTAGCTGATGGGCAAAAAAAAGCGCCGCATAACCGTCGCCAACAATAATATAATCAACTTCTCTCATAATAATTGACAAAAAAAACCTGAGTAAAGATACTCAGGTTTTCTATTATTCAAAAGTGATATTAATAATTCCACATTTCATTTTCCATTGCAAGGATCTGACTTTTAATCCGGTTACTTTCTTCAATCTGCTCTTCAGCATTTCTCGGAATATAATCCTTAATGGTACCTTCACCCAAACCGTTTGAAGATTTATATATTACAGCGGAGAATCTTCTTGCATTCAGCAAATCATCAAAACTTAAGTCCGAAGCGGAGTTTTTCTTGTTATACACCTTGTTATTGGCCAATACGTTTCTCGCATCAGGATAATAGATCCAGAACAGGTCAATATATGCATCGTCTCCGCCAATCGGCTGTCCGTCAGGACCTACCTGGCCAGCCACTGAAGGGTCCGGACCTAATGCAGCAATACCCAAAGGTCGGTACTTCATCTGTCCGTCTCTTTTGTCAATGAACCACATTCCCATAATCTTAACCAACTCAATTTTGTCTGAAGTGGTACGGATACGGTCAGTGTATCTTTCAATCTCTTCCTGTGTAGGTGTACGTCCTGAGTTGTAGATATCGATCAAAGCGTCATCCACCCTTGTCGATTCCAGTCTCTTCAAAATACCTTCGGGGGAAAGTTTAGTAAGGAAATCCTCCTCCTCATAAACTTCCGTTATTTTACCCGACAATGCTGCATCAAGCAAAACCTGGTACATGGATTTGGTTTGCGTGTTGAAACCGGTTTCGGTGTTATAATAGAACGGCTGGTTAATTTTATCATTCAAATCGATAATTTCCCACACGTATACACTTTTCAGGATGTCTTTCTCGTCAATATATCCGTAAGAAAGGGGCGTAATCTCGTTTGAAACAATGCTGTCTCCCACGATACGCATCTTATCATCCCTCAGTTTTCTGAATTCTTCGGGAGATTTAGCATTAAGAATAGTCTGGGAGAATGCAAACCCGGAAACTACTACTAAAAAACTGCTAATATATTTTTTCATGTTAATGAAGTTTATTACAATTTATAAATTTACTGAACGTTGATCACCACTGGTGTGATATTCTTTAATCTCTGGTTTCCAAGACCACTTGCAGTCGCTTCGATGTCGAAGATCCAGGCTGCATCGCCTGAACGCAGGTTCCTAACCATTCCTTCAACAGAACCTAAACTGCTTCCTGTGATATACGTTGCTGCACGTCCGGCAATCTTGAATTTGAATCCTGTTACGGTAAAGGTTACAGGGAAATCGAAGTCAGGGATGGTAGCCGTTACCAGCTGTTTTGATATTGAACTTGCAGGCATTGAAACTACATTCTTGTCTCTGATCTGACCTTGTGCATTCGGAACCCCTTTAACCCTGAAGTCAAATGTCTTGGATGTGGTTCCTCTTGGTCCGCTGCCGGAAACTGTTAACTTGATTGTAGTACCTGTTGTTGGTGTAACAATCCATTTTCCTGCTCCTGCACTTCTCACATTCGCACCAGGTGCAGAAAGTGAAAGCCTTGAATTGTCCACTCCAAGTATGGATCCTGAAATTGGGTTCTCCAGACCACGGTAAAGTACGTTCATCTTATCTGCAGAAATCGTAGCACCTGTTTCGTACTGAACTTCTTTCTGACCTGCAATTACATTATAGGTATGGGTGTATGGAATGCTTACCGGTTCACCGTTTGCCATAGTAACGGTAATGGTTCCGCCAATTTTTCTTTCTCCGAGTCCACCAGTATTCAATCCCACAAATCCTTTTCCGTTTTCGGTTCTGTTCACACCGGAAATCTGGATCTTGTTACTGTTGGAATAAGAAGCCAGGTATACGGTTGCTTCTGCTTTTGTACCCTGAACCACATCGGTAGGTGCTTTTACAATCGCATCGTACTGGTTAAACTTGATACTCGCATCCACTTTTTCCTGCAGCATCAGCGCAAGTGCATCCGACTGAACGTTCCTTGCATCATTCTGGATGATTTCCAGATTGGAAAGTGTAGCAATAAGTGGCTGATGGTAAAATTTGGACTGCAGCCATGTTTTACTGTCCAGCGCATTCTCTTTCTTATTTTCAGTTCGTAGAGAGTTGTTCGCCCTATCAACTAAAGACTTAAGATTTTCATTATTCCCGAACGTCTGCGTGATATAATTTCTTACATCCGTCATCTTATTTTTCAGAGCCTCTGCATTTTTAGAAGGACTGTTTTCATCTCCTTCATTAAAAAAGAACTGTGTGGTTGCCTGGTTGTTATTCAGAGCGCTGAAGTTCTCAGTTAAGTCAATGGGTTTCTTTGTATCGGGATCAATTTCAAAAAATTCGGAATCGACTTTTACTTTTTCCTTGACTCCGTCTACATGAGCCACGAGATCATCAATTTTCTGCTTCAACACCTGATACTGTTGCCAAGGCTGCGCATAGGTATCCGGAACGGTAGAAGCTTTTGCCTGAAGAGTTACTTCAAAAATCTCTGTGTTTTTAGTTTCCGTTAACTGCCGGGTATCTTTTAAAGACTGTGTTGATTCATAATAAGATCTGATGATTTCCGCATCAATATTTAATGCCATCATTGCGATGAACACCAAATACATCAAGTTAATCATTTTCTGACGTGGAGTCTGTTTTCCTTGTGCCATTTTTTCTTTTCTTTATTTATTAATTAAGTTAAAATGTACCGGAAATTAGGACTTCATTGCGGTAAGCATGCCTCCGTAAACTCTGTTCAGGTTGTTTAGATTAGAAGTTAAACCAAGTAATTCATCATTAAATTTAGCAGACTGTTCCGCTGATTTTTCCAAATCGGCAACATACCTTCTGTTGAACTCAGATTGTTTTTGGCCCTGTTCCAACTGCATTGCATATAGTTGGTTCATGCTTTCCATATGTGAAGCAGCTTTGTTAAGCTGATCGTTGTATTTGTGAGTAGATGCGGAAACGTCCACGGTCTGATTGATCTGGTCCACAGAGTTGGAGAATTTGTCGATACCGGTTCTCAGCCTTTCGAAAAGACCTACGTCCAGTTTCGCATCTTCCAGCATTCTGTCCAGTTTACCTGAAAGGGAGTTTTCCATTTCCAACATCATCTGATGTGCACTTCCGTCCCCAACATTTGAATGAATAGGATTTGGTTTTGCATGTTTATCCAGAAGTTCCGGATACACATTTTCCCAGGCATAACTTTCCTCAGACTTAGGAGGATCGAATGCGAAAATCGTAAAGATAATGGCTTCTGTAATTAGACCCACGGTTAGTGCCGCGTTACCCGTAATAGGTCCGAAGCTGATGTGTGTAATCTTTAGCCAGGCTCCTAAAATTACGATTGCTGCACCAATAGAATAAATAAAGTTATATACTCCTTCCTTTGTTCCGAAAACTCTTCCGATCATTTTATAAGATTTTAATATTAAAAATTGAGTTAATTATTAGTTCGTTCTTCTTTTAGGTTTTACTGCAGCCTCAGGAATGTCCTGTACTGTTCTGAACCCAATATAACTTCTTGCTGAGTCTTTTCTTTCCCAATCTCTTGCACCAACCATTAACATGTAGCCTATGTCCTTCCAAGAACCACCACGTACTGATTTTTTGGTATCGGTGTTATCTTTTGTTGATGGATTAAGCGTATTTGAAAATCCGTATGAAGAGTTGTTGAACTGTGAGTTTGTCCATTCAGAAACGTTACCGGCCATATCGTAAAGTCCGTAACCGTTCTTTCTGAATTTCTTAACCGGAGCTGTATACGTGTAAGTCCCCAGTTTTTCATCTTCCATATAGTTACCTCTTTTTGGCTTGAAGTTAGCCAGGTAGCAAGCCCTGTCGTCCATCAAATAAGGACCTCCCCAAGGAAACGTTGCATTTTCCAGACCTCCTCTTGCTGCATATTCCCACTCAACTTCAGTAGGAAGACGGAACCTCATTGGTCTCTGCTTCTTTCTTTTCAGACTTTCGTTATAATCTGTTTTAAGTTTTGATCTGAAATCACAGTATGCTCTTGCCTGATCCCAGGTAACGCCAACGATTGGATAATCTTTATATGAATTGTGCCAGAAATACTGTTCAAATAATGGCTCGTTGTAGGAATAATGGAAATCCCTCACCCAAACGGTAGTATCGGGATAGACAGCGAGGCTTTCTCTTTTAAGGAAATTCGCTCCTCTTTCATTCTCAGCGATTGCTGAATTGTGGTCTTCCCAAACGTATGAATACTTTAATTTGGAAGCATCTATAATTCTTTCGTTACCGATTCTCTGAGAAGCCGGCAGATACATTGATTCCAGCACTTCAGCATACTCAACATCGGGATACTTTGCAGTACTCCAATGCAAAGGAATACTCCAGTCCAGTTTTTTATTGGCATCATAACCATCTTCCCGTCCTCCCTGAGACTCCTGCCATTCCTGGTAAGGTGTCATTTCTTCATCTTCTTGGTAAGCCCTGTAAGCATAATCACCGATACTCTCTCCTCTTCCCGATCCGTCGCCACCTTCGCCGGCTGCTTCAGCCAATAGTGTCCTTGCGATGGAATCTCTAACAAAGTTTACAAAGACGCGGTACTCCGCATTTGTAGTTTCTGCTTCATCAATGAAGAAAGAAGATACCGTAACTGTTTTCAATGCTGCTTTTTCGGGCTGGTCGGTCATATCCTCATCTGCAAGACCTACAACAAAAGAACCTGAAGGGATGGAAACCATTCCATAAGGTCTTTGTGCTACAAAACTTCTTGATTTTTCCTTTGGTATCAATTCTCCTTTTGTTCCCGGTTTACCGGCGGAACTTCCGCCACCAGAACAAGATACCGTTACAGATACTACCGACGCTGATAATAATAAAAGAAATATCCTTTTCATGTTAATTTTTATAATTAAGCCGTAAATATATAATTTTTTTAAGAAACTTTTAAGATTTTTTTTGAAAAACGAAAAAAATCTTAAAATATTTTATTTCGTCAATCTTTTTATTCCACCGTTACCGATTTGGCAAGATTTCTGGGCTGATCCACATTTGCTCCTCTATACACTGCGATATAATATGCTAAAAGCTGAAGCGGGATAGCGGCGATAATCGGGGAGAAACATTCTGATGTTTCGGGGATCTCAATTACATAATCTGCCATTGCGCTTACCTGAACATCTCCTTTATTCACCACCGCAATCACTTTTCCTTTTCTAGCTTTTATTTCCTGCACATTGCTTACAATTTTCTCGTAGTGCCCTTTCTTCGGCGCAATAATAACGATTGGCATGTTTTCGTCTATGAGGGCGATCGGTCCGTGCTTCATTTCTGCAGCGGGATAACCTTCTGCATGGATGTAGGATATCTCCTTTAATTTCAAGGCTCCTTCCAGCGCCGATGGATAATTATACCCTCTACCCAAATATAGGAAATTTTGAGTTTGTACAAAATCTTTTGCAATCTCTTTTGTAACTTCATGGATACTCTCCAGCGTTTCTTCTATTTTCTTCGGTAGGGCATTCAGTTCGGTAATCAAACTCATGAACTCGGAATTTCCGAGCGCACCATTGTGTTTCCCCAATTTTAATGCAATCAGTGAAAGTACGGTAAGTTGTGCGGTAAAGGCTTTTGTTGATGCAACCCCAATTTCAGGACCGGCATGGGTGTAGGAGCCGGCATCGGTAATACGTGCAATTGACGAGTCAACCACATTGCATATTCCGTAAATGAATGCACCTCTTTCCTTTGCCAGTTTCAGGGCCGCCATGGTATCGGCTGTTTCACCGGACTGTGAAATCGCAATCACAACATCTTTCTCGCTGATGATTGGATTACGGTACCTGAATTCAGAGGCATATTCAACCTCAACATTGACTCTGGCAAATTCTTCAATAAGATATTCACCAATAAGACCGGCATGCCATGAGGTTCCGCAGGCTATAATGATGATCCGGCCAGCGTTGTTAAACCTCTCCAGATGATCAAATATTCCCGCCATCTTAATGATTCCTTCGTCTACAAGCAACCTTCCTCTCATAGTATCATGAACAGATTTCGGCTGTTCAAAGATCTCTTTCAGCATGAAATGTTCATAACCTCCTTTTTCAATCTGCTCCAGACTTAGTTTCAGTTCCTGGATTGCAGGCACAATCTTTATGTTGTCTGTGATGGAGCGGATGTCAACTCCATTCTCCAGAGAAATAATTGCCATATGCCCTTCTTCCAGGTAAATGGCATCTTTGGTGAATTCTACAAATGGAGAGGCGTCAGAAGCGATAAAATATTCTTTCTCACCGAGCCCTATGGCAAGCGGTGATCCCAACCTCCCAACAACCAGAATCCCCGGAAAATCGTCGTGCATTACTGTAATGGCATATGCGCCGTAAACTTCATTCAGCGCATACCTTACCGCCTCGGGGAAATCAATATCCGGATTTACGTCCATAAAATACTGGATCAGGTTTACCAGAACTTCAGTATCCGTTTCGGAGCGAAAGGTGAAACCTTTGTTGGTAAGCATGGTTTTAATGGTGTCATAGTTTTCGATAATACCATTGTGAACCAATGCAATCTTACTGTTATTTGAAAGATGCGGGTGGGAGTTCCTGTCGCTTGGAATGCCGTGAGTAGCCCATCTGGTATGACCCATCCCCACATTGGCTGTCCCCTTCAGGTCTCCGGAAATGGCGACCAAATCATCAACTTTTCCCTTTGTTTTGGCCAGTTTAAATGTTTTATCTCCGTCCAGTACAATCCCCGCACTGTCGTAACCTCTGTATTCAAGTCTTCTTAACCCATTGATTACAATTGAATAGGCATCCTGAAATCCTGTGTATCCTACAATTCCACACATATATATCTAAAATTATTTTGTTCCGTAAACTACTTTTACCTGAATTCTCCTGCTGTTTGCAGCATCTGTCCCTACAAGAACCAACCGGTTGGCCGTAAACGCCCGTGTGTCGCCCAGTAACTCCCCCTTCTCATTTACAACGAAACCACCAACATGGACTACAAAGTCTTTATTTGCAGCTTCAGTTTCAATGATATCTTTAAGTGACTTGGTTACTGTGAAATCATAATAGGCCGGATTTTTTTTAAGGTCGAACGCACTTACCAAACTGAAGTTCGCTATACCAGAAAGTGAAACTTCCGGCAGGAAACCGGTTGCATCTTTCTGAAGGAATACAAAAGTAGACGGCTTCTCATACGCGTTGTTCCACACTACTTCATCGGTATATACACGAATCTTTGCGCCGATGATCCCTATTTTATCATTTTTGAATTTTTCCTTAAGTTTGGTAATCTCCACATCCGGGATGCGGATTCCAAAGCTTGGTCCTCCCATACCCTGGATATACAGTTTAGGGTCGCCGGTCACTGCGTTCGCGTTTGCCAAAGCAACTGCCGCGGGAGTATCGGTCCTGTTATAGGTATACTGCCCAATATGTACATTAGGATCCCCCAATGAAAACTTATAGGAGGTCTGTGGCCGTGTTGTAGTACCATTCTCCACTTTATCATATTTATAGTACATGATAATTTCGGCATTAGACGGCGTAAATTTAAAGATATAACCGTCATTTTCATCCACTGAAACTCTGATTCCGCGGAAATAACGGATAAAGTTCGCTGCATCCTTCAGATCAGATGAACCTTCCTGTGCGATAATCTTATTCTGGAAGAAGGCGGCGCTAAGGGGAACCCGGAGGCTGGCGTCGTTACTCCACAAATTGCTGTTGTCCGCATCCTTTGTAATAGCAGAAGAGCTGATTCTGCCATTGAAAGCTTTTGATCCCAGTTCAGTATTATAATTGACTGTTTTATTGGAGAAGTACATATCTGATGCAGAACCAAGGAAGTCGGTGACCTCGTGGACCCTGATATTAAGAGGAGCGTCGGCCTTACCGTACTTAAGCACCGGATAAGACGTAACGACTTTCTTAGCAGGAATATTACCTTCTGAGTAGATGAAATTCTCATCAGTAGTTACTGTGGAAGAATCCGACGCATAAAGCGGCTTTAAGACAAGAACCGCAGAGTCTACCACTGCATTGGCTCCGAAATCCGGATCGTACGCCGCCATTCTTACCTGGGAAACGTAGGCTGCCTTCTGCATTCCGAAAACACCTTCGGAAAATGCACCCAGAGGAGCGAGGGACAGTTCCGACGCATCACTTCGTATGCTGTCGTTGTTGTTGATGTTATACGCCACAACGTTAATGGAGTCCATGCTTAATTCGGCTCCTGAAAAAAACTGCTCACCCAGGTTGTCAGCTTCCGGCTCACAGTTATATAAAAAAACACTTCCGAATACAATTACAGAAGCGATTTTGGTGATGCTTTTAAGATTACTTATCATCAATTTTCAAATTTAGTATATAGTTTCAATGGATTGCGAATCCATATATTCAGATTTTTCGGTTTTAATTTTTGCAAATGCCTTGTCCAGGCCTCCATCCAGAAATTCATCACCCTTTACCACAACGTCCACATATTTCAGACTGCCCACCACGACGTCCTGAAAACCTGGCTTCTTCACCGTTTCAAAATCGGTGATATTGTCAAATTTAAGTTTATTACCAAGGTCTGCTTCCAGCGGAAGATTTTCCTCGTTATAGAGGGAAAGTACAATTTTGGTGTTTTTAAAATAGTAATCGTTCTTATAGTACGTTTTCAGATAAATTGGAATCATGGAGGACATCCAGCCATTAAGATGGATTACATCGGGCACCCAGTTCAGTTTCTTGATGGTTTCGATAACGCCTCGTGCAAAGAATATTGCGCGCTCTCCATTATCGTCATAGGTTGTACCTTCATCATCCTTATAAAAGGATTTTCTCTTGAAGTATTCCTCGTTGTCTATGAAATAAACCTGAAGTCTTTCTCCCGGAAGGGAGGCCACTTTAATGATCAGGGGTTGATCAAGGTCATTGATAATGATATTCATCCCGGAAAGGCGAATGACCTCATGTAGTTGGAATTTTCTTTCACTGATGATTCCAAAACGGGGCATAAAGACTCTTACATCGTTACCTGCGCCGTGCATCTTCAGTGCCATTTTACTAACCATTGCCGCCATACTGCTGTCTTCCTGATAGGGAAACATCTCTGTCGTAATGTACAATATTTTCTGATTCGGCATAATTTCTTTCGTATGCGCCGTAAGTTATTTCAAGACGCTTTATTCTGCAAATTTACAAAATTTTGATCTAAAACGTTTTAATTAACACATTTTAATACACATCAGCAACAATAAGGAAGGCTTACTGGAATATTTAAATCATCATTTCTGACTTTTTACAATAATTTTATAAATTTACCGCCAACAAAAAACAGACTATGGAAATCCTGAGGAGCAAAGCACAGCTGGAGGCTTATATAGAACGCAACAGGGAAATGGGAAAGAAAATTGGGTTTGCCCCTACCATGGGAGCCTTACACGAGGGTCATATCTCCCTGTATGAAGCGGCAAGACATGAGAACGACCTTGTTGTTTCTTCCATTTTTGTAAACCCCACTCAGTTCAACAATGCAGAGGATTTAAAAAATTATCCGCGCACCGTAGAGAAAGACCTGGAAAAACTGGATGACTCAGGATTTGTCGATGCTGTTTACCTCCCCGAACCCGAAGACCTTTATCCGGATGGCGTGCAAAGCAAAAAATACAGCTTCAACGGGCTTGAAACGCAAATGGAAGGAGCCTCCCGCCCAGGACACTTTGATGGTGTAGGAACCGTGGTGGAAGAACTGTTCAGACAGGTGAAACCGGACAATGCCTATTTTGGAGAAAAGGATTTCCAGCAGCTCGCCATTATAAGAGAACTTGTTCATCAGAAAAAAATACCTGTTAAGATTATTGGCGTTCCCACCAAAAGGGAAGCCTCAGGACTTGCGATGAGTTCACGGAATAAACGGCTCACTGGGGAGCAGCGGGAGGCGGCTACGGTCATACATCAAACCTTACTGAAGGTAAACGGCTGGTTCCGGGTTGTTACGGTACCCGAGATAAACAAACGTGTACAGGAAATCTTTGAAAATGAGCGCGGAATGGTAATGGAATATTTCCGGATTGCCGATGAGGATACCCTGAAAGAAACGGACTTTTTTTATAAGGACCGGAACTACAGGGCATTCCTTGTCGTGTTTGTGGGCAGCGTAAGACTGATTGACAATATGCACCTGGATTGAGGACCGGAACGGCTTCGGTTATAAATATCAAAAGCCTCCCTGTCGGAAGGCTTTTGAACACCAAATCACAAAATATTAATATGAAAAAAATTTACTTTGCAGCAAATCTGTGACCTGGCTGGGGCTCGAACCCAGGACCCATACATTAAAAGTGTATTGCTCTACCAGCTGAGCTACCAGGTCGGTCTGTAATCTGAACGGAATACCGTCATTTTTTTCTGTGCCTGCGACTGGACTCGAACCAGCACATCCATAGGAAACCACCCCCTCAAGATGGCGTGTCTACCAATTTCACCACACAGGCAAAAAAAAACCGTAAAATTTACGGGGTTTTTTCTGTTTGTGACCTGGCTGGGGCTCGAACCCAGGACCCATACATTAAAAGTGTATTGCTCTACCAGCTGAGCTACCAGGTCGGTCACTTCTGATAACAGATTGTTCTGTTTAAAAGTGGTGCAAAGATAAGGCTTTTTTTATCTTCTCAAAATTTTTTTACAACTTTGTACAAATAAAAAACATGATGATTTCCATACTTGGATACATGGGTTCCGGTAAAACACATATTTCCAAACTCTTAAGCGATAAACTGGAATTTGAATTCTTAGACCTTGATAAAATAATCGCTAAAAAAAACAAACTCACCCTCCCCGAAATATTTGAAAAGAAAGGCGAAATCTTCTTCAGGAAGCAGGAACGGGAGGTCCTGGAAGAAATTCTTGCGAGCAAATCGGACGCAGTTTTGAGTTTGGGCGGTGGAACGCCCTGCTACTACAACAACATGGAAGTCATCAATCAGAACTCCCTGAGTTTTTTCCTCAGAACTTCAGTTCCGGTCCTGGCGGAACGCCTTATCCGGCAAAAGCAGAAACGTCCCCTTATTGCGAATATAGCAGATGAGGACATTCCGGAGTTTGTAGCCAAACATCTCTTTGAAAGAAATGCGTTTTACAGCAAAGCACAGTTCATCGTAGATACCACAGGTAAGGAGCCGGAAGCAGTGGTGGAAGAAATCACCTCAAAACTACTTTAATCTTCGGTTTGATTCCCATCGTCCAGTCCGCTGAAGAAATCACTCCAATCGGTATCCACATCATTTGAGACCCCTTCATCTGTAAATTCATCAATACTGCGCCGGTCTTTTTTCGTAGGCCTCCCCTCTCCCCTGTTACGGTAATAACTCTGTTCGTTTCTCCGTAATTTGAGAAGTTCATACTCCTGCTTATCCGTCAGATCTACAATATGAAGCGGGACAAGTTTAGCTCCTATCCTGCTCTTGGGCACCTGCAGAATCTTTATTTTATAGTTGATCTGATTCTTTCTGATTTTCACCTCATCCCCTTCCCGTACCTCCTTTGAGGATTTTACCGTATTTTCGCCTATGGAAACCCTGTTTTTCTTAATTTCGTCCGCAGCGATGCTACGGGTCTTGTAAAAACGGATACTCCATAAAAATTTATCGATTCTCATTATTTTTTATACTTTTGCGTAAAATAAATTTTCAGCAATTTAATTATTAATTTAAAATGAAAAAAATCTTTTTATATAGTGCCGTGGTATTGGTTTCATTGTCTTCTTGTAGGAAGGAGGAAGAGCCGGAAACCTACAAGGAGCCGGAAACCCTCGAAATCCAGAATTCCTATGATGACCAGGCCATTCAGAAATTTATGTCCACGCATTACCTGGATAATTTAGGCAATATAAAGGCATTCAGCGACACCGATACGACCGATGACAATTATCCCAAACTTACCGCTCTGAATCCTGTAGTCCTGCCTTCCGGCGTTATTTACATCATGCGTGAGGGTGCGCAGCCGGTTCCGGGAACTGCAATAGGGTCGTCAGACATTATCAGACTGATGAGCCGCGCATATTCCTACGTTGCAACCAGTACCGAAGGCGTGGTTTCGTTTGCATCTCCGAATGTTTTCAGGAGCACAATTGACGGTTCGGGTATTCCCGAAGTAGATCCGGCTTATTACTATGTAAAACAGTCGGTGCTGGATGCCGGAACTACAGATCTTGCAAAACAGAGAAGTTATTATGAAATCGAAGGTTTCAGAGAAGCACTTCAGTATTTCAGGGCCTTCGATCTTACCGATGATGCCAACTACAACCTGCAGGGGGTCATCATTGTCCCATCGAGGGCAGCATTTGCCAGGGATTTGCATTTTAGCTATACTGGATATTCTCTGCGAAACCGAAGTATCGTTTTCAACTTCCAGGTGTATAAAACAACACCAAGACCATAAAAAAAGAGGTTCCGCTGGAACCTCTTCTCATTTATAAATCTCTGCTTTTCACATTGCCAAGGATATCCGGGAAATATACGTCGGAGAGGTGTTCAAATTCATCACCCCGCATAAACATGCCCGCGTCCACTTCTTCATAAGAACTCCGTCCGGCAGCAGCAATGAGTTCGTTACAGGTGTGAAGGGTATTTTTATGAAAATGATATACCCGCTCAGACTTATCCGTCACATCAAGTCCTTTAATCAGCATTTTATCCTGTGTTGCAACTCCTGTTGGGCAGGCATTGGTATTACACCTCAGGGCCTGAATGCATCCGAGCGAGAACATAAATCCACGCGCATTGTTACACATATCCGCACCCATCGCTACTGCACGAAGGATATCCAGGCTCGTGAGCACTTTACCGCTGGCGATAACCCGCAACCTGTTCCTTAAATTATAATTCTTAAGGGTCCTGTTCACAAAAATCAGCGCCGGTTCCAGAGGCATGCCCACGCCATCTGAAAATTCGGGAGGCGCTGCTCCGGTACCACCTTCCGCACCATCGACCGTAATAAAATCCGGGTAAATTTTCAGAACATTCATTTGCACGCAAACGTCTTCAAACTCTTTGGTATCGCCGATACAGAGTTTAAACCCAACCGGTTTCCCTCCTGAAAGCTCACGCAGCTGCTGGACGAACCTCAAGAGTCCGGCAGCATCCGAAAATGAGGAATGTCCGGGCGGAGAAATGATGGTCATCCCCGGCATGACATGTCTGATTGCGGCAATTTCGGGGGTATTCTTTACACCCGGCAACACCCCGCCATGACCCGGCTTTGCCCCTTGCGACAGCTTGATTTCAATCATCTTTACATTTTCCACCTGTGATTTTGCCGCAAAAAGTTCCGGTGAGAATTTACCGTGCTCATCACGGCATCCAAAATATCCCGTTCCGATTTGCCAACAAAGGTCACCACCCTGCAAGTGATGGGGTGAAATCCCGCCCTCCCCGGTATTGTGGTAGAAATTTCCTTTTTTTGCACCTTTGTTCAGCGCGATCTGGGCACGGTCACTCAAAGACCCGAAACTCATGGCCGAAATATTGAACAGGGAAGCACTATATGGCTTGCTGCACTGGTCGTTACCCACCAGAACGCGCGGCAGTTCTTCTTTAGGAGATTTGGCGTAAATGGAATGCTTTATTCCCTCATACTTCCGGTGGTTAATGTCCAGTTGGGTACCGAAAGCGACGGTATCTCCGAGGTTTTTTGCACGGCGGTAGGCCGCGGACCGCTCATTTCGTGGAAATGGTTTGCCATCGGTTTCCCTTTCAATGAAATACTGCTGCATTTCCGGGGAAATGCCTTCAAAAAAATAACGGAAATAACCGAGGACCGGGAAGTTCCGCAAAATGGCATGCTTGCTTTGGGTGATATTGTAAAGTCCCAGTACATAAAGGGCAAAAAGCAAAATTGGGATCCAGTAGTGTGCCCGGATCATCAAAGCTACCGCCAGCGTTCCAACTACAAGCACAGCACCCCAAACTAAAAACTTATCTCTCATGTCTCAAATGTTTATTTTTAAAATGGTGAAATTTAATGGAAATTTAGGAATAAAATATTTACAGCACAGCAAATTCCGCCGGTTCGCAGTCTAGCGGAATTAAATGATTAAAATAATTATTTAAACGCTGACCAGGAAATTCTCGAATGCGGGGATAACCGAAACCGTCCCGTCTTCTTCTGTCCGGAAGAGGGTTACCGTTTCGATTTGGTTAACAGAGCCTTCGTCAAAAGGTTTTTTAACGCGTACATAATTTTCGGTAAAGCCGAACATCATCCCTTCCTTCTGCTCGTGTTCCCAAAGCACCGGAAGTGTTTTCCCAAGCTGGGTCCGGTAAAAGGACATCTTCTTTTTTTCTGAGAGGATTCTGAGCATCTTGTTCCGTTTTTTCCTTTCGGAAATGGGCACTACACCCTCCATTTCAGCTGCTTCCGTATTTTCTCGCTCAGAGAAGGTGAAAACATGCAGGTAACTGATCGGGAGGGAACTGACAAAATTATAAGTTCGCAAAAAGAGCTCTTCGGTTTCTCCCGGGAATCCAACGATCACATCAACACCAATAGCAGCATCGGGCATCAGTTCGCGGATTTTGGATATACGGTCGGAATAAAGTTTAGTGAGATACCGCCGTTTCATCTTTTTCAGGATCTCATCACTGCCGGACTGCAGCGGAATATGAAAATGGGGGACAAAACTACGGCTGCCGGAAACCAATTCAATGCTTTCATCCTTCAAAAGATTAGGTTCGATAGAGGATATCCTGATTCTTTCAATTCCCGGCACGCGGTCCAGTTCTGAAATCAAATCCAGAAAAGTGTGTTGATGCTTCTTGTTTCCAAACTCTCCTTTTCCATAATCACCTATGTTCACACCGGTCAATACAATTTCCCTGATTCCCTTTGCGGCAATCTCAGCAGCATTCTGCACGACATTCTCGATGGTATCTGAGCGGGAAATCCCGCGGGCAAGCGGAATGGTACAATAGGTACATTTATAGTCGCAGCCGTCCTGTACTTTCAGAAATGCGCGTGTACGGTCGCCAATGGAATAGCTTCCGATAAAGAAATCGGTCTCTTCAATCTCACATGAATGGACAATCCCCTGCTGCTCCGACTTATGCAGATCTTCTAGGTAGCTCATGATATTGAACTTTTCCTTGGCGCCAAGAACAAGGTCTACCCCTTCAATTTTTGAGATATCTTCCGGTTTCAGCTGTGCATAACAGCCCACCACAACCACGAGCCCCTGCGGGTTAGCCTTCATTGCACGCTTTACATGGAATTTACATTCGCGGTCTGCATTTTCGGTCACTGAACAGGTATTGATCACGTAAACCTCTGCCCTATCATCAAAGCCCACTTTACTGTAACCAGCCTCCGTAAGTTGCCTTGCGATGGTAGAGGTTTCAGCAAAATTAAGCTTACACCCAAGTGTATGATATGCTGCGGTTTTGGTATTCATTAGGTCCATACTTTGAAGGTGCAAATTTAAGAATTTTATTTTCGTTGGACGACCGGAACCGTGTCAAAAAAGAAAACCGCAGTTTTCGCTGCGGTTCCCTACTTCAATATATAATCATTTGTTACTAAATTTTCTGGATTTTCTGGTAAGCAGAGGGAGGTAAATTCCACGAGCAGGAAGTGGCGTTTTCGGTAAGCCAGCCAATCTTCCGGTTTTCGGTGTCGAAAATCCGCACTCCTTTCAAATCGAAACTGGGGGCCCTGTACACATGCAGGCTGACGGAGATATCTTCCGAATTGTTGACGATGGAATGAATACCATTATATTCTTCAGGAAAAACGTGATTTTCAAGGGCAGTGCCCACCCCGTCATATTCTATGAAGTTTGCGTTTTCCCGGTAAATGACCTCGGTAAGCATTCCTTTGAGGACCTTGATCCGGACATCATACTTGCTGTGATCATGAATGGCAGAACTGCCGTCGATTCCCCAAACCATGAGTATGGCCACAAACTTTCCGTTATATACAGGAATCTGCACAGACGTTTCGTCCGGAATCACTTTTTCAGAGATATTGAAAATTTCGTCAAAATCGCTATAGCTGAATCTGAACAGTAAATCACATATCTCATCAAAATTCAAATGGTCACTGGTTTTAAGATCTTCCAGAACCTGTGCGAGTTCCATGTTTTTGATTGGGGCTTTCATCACTTCATTTTTGATGATATAAAATTAGTGACAACCAACCGGCAAGCGTAAAAAAAGGGTGTGATTTATATCAGAGGTGACTTTTATCACGCTCTAATGATTTAAGAATCAGGTTTTATACTCGTCCCGACCTCGCTATAAAACTGAGAGAAACTTTATTTATTTAATGTTGGTCATATTGCCGCAGAGATTCTCCAGATGAAAAATTTTGTGAAACGGCGAGTGGACTTCCTGTAAATTTTCGGTATCCTGAATGAAGGTATAGCGCGATGCAAGCGAATTCATATTTGAGACAATCACGAGCCAGCACTCATCCACATTGGTGTCGTAATAGGGGAACTTCTCGTTTTTCTTCTGTATGATCTCGATGATCTTTTCGGAATTCAGTTCATCGAAAAGGCACATGTTGAAATCGTGTGTAATGAAAACGTTACGGCGGTGAGGTGACTTCCGCAGGTTCTTCAGGCAGCCAAATGCCTTGTTTTTCCGTATGCATTTGCGGATGTTCTGGACAATTTCGTCCTGCCTTTGAAGTAAATCGATCTTTGAAAGGTTACTGAACTCCAAAAAATAAACACCGCGAAATTTCGCAGTGTCTTCCTGTTCCAGTAATATTTCGGTTTGGCGGAATATCTTGTTCAACTGGCTTTCGACCTTCTTAATTTCCATATTGTTAATGACCTCGGTAAGCTCGATTCCAACTGTTTTCCCGTTTATCCTGGCAATGAAATCGGGACTTTCGCATGTCAGATTATTGAAGATCGTACCAGGGAAATGATGGAGAAAGGAGTTTAAAAGCAAGATTTCAGCTTTTTTCCGGTATTTGTCGCGGTCGTGCAGTTGTGAGCCGTCAATTTCGCGGTGATAACGCTCAATCGGCTTCTTTATTAAATGCTGATTGAGGTAATACAATGAAAGATTCTTAATTAAATCTTCTTCTGAAAATACTTTTTTCACGACCTAAAGTTTTTGAAAATCAATATTTTATGATTTAAAAATACATAAAAAAACAATACACAGGAGATTTATTTTAAAAAATTAAAACACAATTAATATTGAATTAATAATTTTGATAAAAACTAAGTGATGATTCAACCGGAAAAAAGATGCAGGAACTGCGGCCAATACCTGCTGATGCATCAGAAGTTCTGTCACGAATGTGGTCAGAAAACTGCCACGCACCGAATTGATTTTCATTTTCTGGTCCATGAAATCCAGCACGGCATCTTTCATGTGGACGGTGGGATTCTCTACACCCTCAAGGAACTGTTTACCCGCCCCGGACATACGCTTCGGGAATATCTGGAAGGGAAAAGGCAGCAGCATTTTAAACCTCTTATGCTCGTCATTATTCTGGGTTCCGTGTGCGCACTTATCCAGTATTATCTAAAACCAGCAGCGGAACCGGACCGCAGCGGGACATTCACCACCAAAATATCCAGTGCAGATGCATCTAAATACATAGATTTCCAGGGGTTTATAAGTTATTTCAAGCAAATTTTCGACTGGCTGGGGAACCACTTTGCATTCACGGTCCTGCTGATGATTCCGGTAGCCGCATTTGGGTTCCTCCTGGGATTCAGGAAATACCGTTATAACTACCCGGAATGGCTGGTCATCCTTCTTTTCCTGACCGGCCAGTCATTGGCGGTTTACGTATTCTTCATATTCCTGAACCATTTTGCCGGGATCGACATCACTTGGTTTTACCTGATCTCGTGGATGCTGATTACAGTTTCCCTGATCCAGTTCTTTGAGTTCACCCGCAAACGTTACATTGTGCTGCGCTCCTTCTGGTCCATGTTTCTCACGTACTTCTTTTCTCTGATTTATATCGTGTTGGCAATTGTCCTCCTTGCGCTCATCGGAGTCATAAGGTATGGCTATGACAACCTTCTTCCGACATTAATAGAAACCTATTGATAAAGATCAGGATTAACCGATTTTAAATCCTTTGTTATTCCCAGCAGTAATTAAATATTTACCTTTGCTTCTTAATTTTTATGAAAAGCGATATTATGGATTTTAAGAACTACACAATCCCATTCAGTATCAATCCTGAATACTCAAAAAAGACCGCCTACTTCTCCATGGAATTTGCCATAGATCAGGCGTTGAAAATATATTCCGGGGGACTTGGTTTCCTTGCAGGGTCGCATATGCGGAGTGCCTATAACCTTAAACAGGATCTCGTGGGAATCGGAATCCTCTGGAAATTCGGTTATTACGACCAGGCCAGGAACCACGACCAGACTTTACAGCCCACGTGGACACGCAAAATGTATTCGTACCTTATTGATACAGAAATAAAGTTTCAGATTGAAATTCATTCTGCTCCGGTATGGGTGAAGGTGTACTATCTGGACCCGGAAATCTTCCACACCGCACCAATGTTTTTCCTATCCACAGACGTGCCGGAGAATGATCACATCTCCAAAACCATCTGCCACCGTCTGTACGATGCCAATGAATCAACAAAGATCGCACAGTATATCCTTCTGGGGAAAGGCGGTGCCAAGTTGCTTGACATGATGAACCTGGAAAGGGAGGTTTATCATCTGAATGAGGCGCACGGTTTGCCGGCAGCTTTTTATCTGCTTAAAAAATTTGGTGGTGATCTGGCTAAAGTGAGAGAGAAGCTCGTTTTCACCACCCATACCCCTGAAGAGGCAGGTAACGAGAAACATAATTTCCAGATGTGCTATAATATGTCCTATTTTTCCGGACTGGAAAAGGAGGAGGTAAAAAGCATCGAAAACGGTAATGATCCCGAACTTTTCAACCATTCGCTCTGCGCCCTTAGGATGGCCAGAATCGCCAATGGAGTTTCCGAACTTCACGGGCACGTTTCGCGTGCCATGTGGGGAAAATACGACGGAATCTGTGAAATTAAATCAATCACTAATGCCCAGGAATTCAAATACTGGTCGGACAAGCCGCTTTATGATGCGAAAGCCAGCAATGACCACGGCCTTTTCGATTTGAGGAAAAGACACATCAAAAAAAGACTTTTCAAAACAGTCGCCGACCAATGCGGTAAACTTTTTGATCCGAAGGTGTTCACCATCGTGTGGGCACGACGTTTTGCGGGTTATAAACGGGCAGATTTACTGTTGCATGACCGTGAACGGTTCGAAAAACTGCTGAACAACCCTAAATATCCAGTCCAGATTATATGGGCAGGCAAACCATATCCAATGGATTACACTGCCATTTCAACCTTCAATACTTTGGTGGAGGAGAGCAAATACTATAAGAACATGGCCGTTCTCACAGGTTATGAACTTGCCCTAAGCAAACTGATGAAGCAGGGTTCCGATCTGTGGCTTAACAATCCGCGGGTACCAAGGGAAGCCTCGGGTACTTCCGGGATGACAGCAGCCATGAACGGTTCTGTAAACCTGTCCACCGATGACGGCTGGATTCCTGAATTTTCCAGACACGGGGAAAACTCCTTCGTAGTTCCCAAGGCCGATTATGCCAACATGAGCGTTTACGATCAGGATAATTACGACTTGGGTAAGCTTTATGACCTGCTGGAAAATGAGATTGTTCCCACTTATTACGAGCACCATGAGCAATGGAGGAAGATACAGTATACCGCAATGGATGACGTAAAGGATAACTTCAACAGTGACCGTATGGCCGACGAGTACTACAGGCAAATTTATGATCCGGCACTGGTTCTTCACAAATAATTAAGAAGCGATAAATTAGAAGCGAATCGTATATATAACCTGCTGTTTTACGGCAGGTTTTTTAATTTCTGTTTGGGATCTTCCCATTTTGGCCAGTGTACACATCTTACAGCCTACAAAGGTCTGGCCACTCCTATTTCATAGACCTTGGTATGTTTAAGATACTTGGAGCGCTCGCGGGAAGTTACCGATTCAAACCGGTCATCCTTAAGGACAATGATTGGATCCTCCGCAATTTCCAGTTCTGCGTTGGCAATATACTTTTCTTCGGGGCTTAGTTTATCGGCAGCTGATTTGACTTTCTGGAGGTCGTCCGCATAATGTCTGAAGCCAGGATCTGAAGAGTGAATGAATTTATATTCCGGTCCAGCATCCGCATGGTAATGCAGTTTTCGCTTAACCAAACCGGCCTCATCGGTCAGCTGAGGATTGTCATTCCCATCAAGAAAGCCTACCTCCACGATTTCACCTCCTTTTTGATTGGCATAACTTTCCGCGTCCCTGTATTTTGCAAAACCGACAATGATCTCCTGACCATTTACCCGGTATTTAGTTAGTTTTTCTGAATTATAAGATTCCATAATTAATTGATTTATTGTTTCTTAAAGGTAAATTAACCAATTATTCTGCGACTTCAATAAACAAAATAATCTTTAATACTAAGTTAAGAAATTTATTATCTTTGAAACCTTATCAATTTGACTACATGAGAAAAATCTTTCTTTCACTCTGCATCATTGGTTCTGCGGCGCTTTTCGCGCAGGAAATCACCCTGGACAAAATTTACTCCGGATACTACCGCGGAAAGGGAATTGCAGGTATTGCATCGCTTAAAAACGGTGAAAACTATGCGGTTATCGAACCTGCGGGAATTGCCAAATATTCTTATAAAACTTCGCAGAAGGAGGGCAATATCGTGGACGGAAATTTTGAGTCCTATCTATTCAATGATGATGAGTCTAAAATCATGTTGTTGAAAGAAAGTGAACCCATTTACAGGCACTCCTTTCTGGGTAAATTTGAGGTCAAGGACCTGAAATCCGGAAAAGTTCTCAGCTTAAATAACGGAAATTACGTTCAGGAGCCTTCGTTTTCGCCGGACGGCAGTAAGGTTGCCTTTATTTCCGAAAATAACCTTTTTTACCAGGATCTGAATTCAGAAAAAATAACACAGATCACCACCGACGGCAAGAAAAATTCAATATTGAACGGACTTGCAGACTGGGTGTATGAGGAAGAGTTCGGCCATGCAAAACAGTACGAATGGACCAAAAATTCAGATGCGATTGTTTTTATAAAATCCGATGAAACAGCCGTGCCTGAAATGTATATCCCTGTGTACAACAAACAGCTTTACCCTGCAGAGATGCGTTTCAAGTACCCGAAAGCCGGTGAAATAAATTCTATCGTTTCCGCACAGCTTTACCGGCTCGCAACAGGCAATACTTCGGCACTGGACCTTTCTGCATTCAAAAATTATTACATTCCCAATGTATACCGGACTGCAAAAGCAGATGAAATCATCTTAATCACTTCGGAACGCGTACAAAACGCCTCAGATGTGCTGAAGGTGAACACGAAAACAGGAAAAGTGCAGAAACTCTTTACTGAAACAGACGAAAAATGGGTGGATACAGACAATGTAACGCTTGAATTCCTGGATGACAATTCTTTTATCTGGGGTTCTGACCGCGACGGCCACCGGCACCTGTACTGGTATGCCGAGGATGGCAAACTGAAAAAACAGATAACCAACGGAAACTGGGAAGTTACCGACTATTACGGCTATAATCCCAAAACACAGGAAGTTCTGATACAGAGTACCGAAAAAGGAAGCATCAACAAAGTCGTTTCCAAAGTCCATATTTCCAATGGCAAAAGCACCCTCCTCTCCCCCGCAGAGGGAAACAACAGTGCGGCTTTCAGCAAAAACTTCAACTATTTTATACAGACCTCATCCTCTGCCACCAAACCATATACTTTTGTACTGAAAGACGGCAGCGGAAAAACAGTGAAGGAACTGCAGAACAACAATGAACAGTTTCAGAAGCTCCAGGCAGATAATATGGTGACCCGGGAGTTTTTCACGATTCCGAACGAAGCCGGCGACCAGATGAATGCGTGGGTCATGAAGCCCAAAAACTTTGACCCAAACAAAAAATATCCGCTTTTCATGTTCCAGTATTCCGGGCCAGGCTCCCAAAGTGTGAGCAATTCTTGGGATACCGGTAACGGATTATGGTTCAACCACCTGGTTCAGAAAGGATACATTGTGGCCTGTGTGGACGGCCGCGGAACTGGGTACAAAGGAACTAAGTTCAAAAAAGTGACTTATATGAACCTGGGCAAATACGAAATAGAAGATCAGATTACTGCCGCAAAATGGTTCGGAAACCAAAGCTATATAGACAAATCCCGGATTGGTATTTTCGGATGGAGTTATGGCGGTTATATGGCAAGTCTGGCCCTCACGAAAGGTGCAGATGTCTTCAAGACTGGAATCGCAGTAGCGCCTGTTACTAACTGGAGGTATTACGATACAGTCTATACTGAAAGATTTTTAAGGACACCCCAGGAAAACCCTAAAGGTTACGACGAAAATTCCCCTACTGAATTTGCAAAACTGATGAAAGGCAAATTCCTGCTCATTCACGGGACGGCTGATGACAATGTGCATTTCCAGAATTCAATTGAATTATCCGAAGCACTGATCCAGAATAAGAAACAGTTTGAATTCATGGCATACCCCGATAAGAACCACAGTATTTTTGGCGGAAACACAAGACCTCAACTGTATCAGAAAATGACTGATTTCATTCTTGAAAATTTATAAACAACTAAACATATAAAATGGCGACAACCAACAACAAACACCCTAAAGGTCTTCCCTATCTCTTTTTTACCGAGATGTGGGAAAGGTTCGGTTACTATCTAATCCTTGGAATTTTTGTCCTGTACATGATCGATCCTAAAGATACCGGCGGACTGGCTTTTAATGACAAGAATGCAGATGATATTTTCGGAACCTTTATCGCACTCACCTACCTGACTCCTTTTCTCGGCGGCTTTCTCGCAGACCGGGTTTTAGGTTATATGAAGGCGATCTATATTGGTGGGGCCCTGATGGGACTGGGATACATTGGACTTGGGGTATTCAAGGATATTCCGATGTTCTACGCTTCCATGGGACTGATTATTTTAGGAAACGGATTCTTTAAACCAAGTATTTCCACCCTTTTGGGTAACCTTTATGAGGAAGAACCCTATAAACTGAACAAAGATGCGGGTTACAACATTTTCTATATGGGAATTAACATTGGTGCCTTCGCGTGTAACATTATCGCAGCCTTCATGCGGAATAAATTCGGATGGGGAGAGGCCTTCATCACCGCGGGAGTTGGTATGTTCATAGGCATGCTGATTTTTTCGCTGGGAAGGAAGCACATCCTTAAGGCAAATGTTATGAAACCCGTTCAGGAAGGTGATACCAAGATTTCCGATGTCCTGGTCAAGGTATTTTTACCTGCCATCGTTGCAGGAGTAATCGGATGGATCATTCCGGGAAATGTATTCGGTAGCGATTCTACAGATGCGTTTATCTTTGCCTGTCTGCCGGTCGTTTATTTTTATGTGATGCTTTATGTGAATGCCAATGCAGAGGACAAAAGGCCTATTGGAGCCCTGCTCGCTATTTTTGCCGTCAGTTTGATGTTCTGGGCTGTATTTAAACAGAACGGTACGGCACTCACCCGCTGGGCAAACTACTATACAGACCGCAGCGTTCCGGCAGCTGCCGAAAAACCTTTGGAAGCTATTTACCTGGCAGAGGCCAAGGATTACACAACGAAGGAGGTAAGCGTATTTGATGAACAATATCAGGCGCAGAAAGATGAGGGCGGAGATCCAATAAAGGAACAGGGCAAAGACATCTATTTCCGCAATGAACTGCCGGAGAAAAAAGCTGTAATGGATGCTAATCCTGAGAATAAGGTCTACCTCTATAACACCGAATTATTTCAGTCCGTCAATCCGTTTTGGGTAATCGTTTTAACTCCGGTGGTTGTCGGATTCTTTATGTTCCTGCGGCGAAGAGGAAAAGAACCTACAACGCCCAGCAAAATTGTATTGGGGCTCTTTATCTCGGCGCTCTCCTGCCTTGTAATGGTGGGTGCTGTGTATGCGGGCGACAATGGGGCCTTTAAGGTGTCGGCGCTCTGGCTGATCGCTGCATATGGGGTCATAACCATCGGTGAACTCTGTCTTTCACCTATGGGACTTTCATTGGTTTCCAAACTGTCCCCGCCGCGTATCACCGCTTTAATGATGGGTGGTTTCTTCCTCTCCACTTCCATCGGTAACAAACTGTCCGGCGTACTTGCCAGTTTCTGGTATGATTACGAGAACAAGGCCAACTTCTTTATCGTGAATTTTGGACTTTTACTTCTGGCGACGCTGCTTGGTCTGTCCATCCTGAAACGACTGAATAAAGTGATGCGCGAAAAAGGCGTTAACTAACATATCTCCATATTCCTGAAAAGGCGCTGAATTGTTTCAGCGCTTTTCTTTTTTCAAAAAAATTAAATAATTTCTAGCGAAAAAAGGAAAAAAAACTATATTTGCTCATCTTAACAATAATTTAACACTTAAAATATGGATTCAGCAGCGCAAAAAGGGCACCCGAAAGGACTCTATCTTTTGTTTATGACCGAAATGTGGGAGCGTTTCTCCTATTACGGAATGCGTGCGATCTTCGTTCTGTACATGACGAAGATGCTTTTAATGGACGACGCAGAAGCTTCACAGATCTACGGAAGTTACACGGGGTTGGTGTACCTTACGCCGCTATTGGGAGGTTACCTTGCCGACCGTTTTCTGGGAAACAGAAGAAGTATCGAAATTGGGGGTGTTTTAATGGCTATTGGTCAGTTCACCATGTTTTTCAGTGCAGCAAGTTCCGGCACCACGGCGATTACCTTAATGTGGGTGGGGCTTACCATGCTTATTATAGGAAATGGATTCTTCAAACCGAATATCTCCACCATGGTGGGACAACTTTATCCGAAAGGAGACCGCCGGGTGGATTCTGCCTTTACCATCTTCTACATGGGTATTAACCTGGGAGCTTTCTTCGCACCTCTGATTTGCGGAACCTTGGCAGAAAAAGTAGACTATAAATGGGGCTTCTTAGCTGCAGGGATCGGAATGGTCATCGGTCTGTTTACCTTTATGCTTCAAAAAAACAAATTGCTGATTGATGCAGATAACCAGCCAATAGGGATGCCTACCAACAAGTTCGGTATCGCACAGATTGGACTTGTTCTTGGCTCAATTGCCGTAATTTTCTTTTTGATGAACTTCAAAACGATGTTCAACAGCGATTTGGATGTCATTGGCTATCTGATTTATGGCGCCATGATCGCAATGCCGCTCATTGTATTAACTGATAAATCGCTTACCAAGGAAGAGCGTGACCGGATCATGGTAATCTTCATCCTTGCATTCTTTGTAATTTTCTTCTGGGGTGCCTTTGAACAGGCAGGAGCTTCTTTAACCATATTTGCTGACAGACAGACGGACCGTAACCTCTTCGGTTGGGAAATGCCGGCCAGTTACTTTCAGTCGGTCAACCCTTTAGCCATCATCTTATTGGCTCCACTGTTTTCTTCCTTATGGATGAATCTCGGAAACAGAAACCTCGAACCTTCATCCCCTAAAAAAATGGCACTTGGTTTAGCTTTGGTATCTTTGGGTTATGTCGTGATTGCTTTCGCAGTGTACGGTTTGGGAATTATGGATAAAGTTTCTATGTTCTGGCTAATTGCCCTGTACGTAATACATACCATGGGGGAACTGTGCCTGTCACCAATCGGACTTTCAATGGTATCAAAACTGTCACCACTCAGATTCTCTTCTCTTTTGATGGGAACATGGTTCCTCGCAAATGCAGCTGCAAACAAATTCGCAGGAACTTTGTCCGCATTGATTCCTGGAAGCGGCGAGGATGGTCAGGGAGCAAAGATCACTTACTTTTTAGGCTTTGAAATTGCCAACCTTTTCGATTTCTTCCTCGTATTTATCGTAATGTGTGGAGTTGCCGCCCTTATCCTTTTCGTGATGAGCCGCTGGTTAGAAAAGAAAATGCACGGAGTAAATTAATTTTCACTCCCATTTAATTCAACATAAAACCACCGATTATTCGGTGGTTTTTTATATTTTCGTCCAATACAATTTTAAAATGAATCTTACGCTCGAGCAAATACAGGATTTCAAAGGGAAGTATCCGAAACAGATCTGGTCTCTATTTTTCTCCGAAATGTGGGAACGTTTCTGCTTCTACGGAATGCGGGGAATGCTGGTATTCTTCATGATTTCGCAGCTGAAATTTGATGACGAGCAGGCCAATTTGCAGTACGGTGCCACGCAGGCATTTGTTTATGCCTTCACCTTTGTAGGCGGCCTTTTTGCCGATAAGATCCTGGGATTCCGTAAATCGCTGTTCTGGGGCGGACTCCTGATGATTGTCGGAAGCATGATTCTCGCTACCAATCCGCACGATTTCTTCTTTCTGGGCATCTCCTTTACGGTGGTAGGGACAGGTTTCTTCAAGCCGAATATCTCCACCATGGTAGGCAAACTCTATAAAGCCGGAGATTCGCGGACCGATGCGGGTTTCTCACTATTTTATGCAGGGATTAACCTTGGAGCGCTGTTAGGAGGCTATTTATGCATCGCGATCGGTAAAGGTGAAATGCTCTCCGGTCTGATCCCGGAAGCCCTGCGCTGGAATGTTGCCTTCGGTCTTGCAGCGGTGGTTATGGTCATCAGTCTGATTAATTTCGTATTTACCCAGAGACGCCTTGGGCCCATAGGTCTGATGCCGCAAAAAATGCTTGCAGACGGTACCGCGATCCCAATGGAAAAATGGAAAGTCTATGGCGTGTATGCGCTGACTCTGGTTTTTGTGCCGCTGATTATGAAAATGGTCTCCGTGCCGCAGTATACCGATTATTTCATGTGGACTGTTGGGCCTCTGACGCTTATTTATCTCTTCTATGAAATGACGAAAGTGACCATAGCTGAAAGGAAAAAATTATGGGCTGCATTGGTGTTCATCATGTTCTCCATTATCTTCTGGGGCATTTACGAGCAGTCCGGCGGTTCACTGAGCATCTTCGCGGCCAAAAACCTTAACAAAGACCTGCTGGGACTTGATCCGAACGGCGTTAACAATTCCGGCGGCGCGTTCTTCATCATTTTCCTTGCACCTTTATTGGGACTGTTTTGGATTTGGCTGAGCAAAAGAAGACTTGAGCCGAATACATTAATCAAATTCGGGCTGGGTTTCATATTTCTTGGACTTGGATTTTATGTCCTGTATTTCACCCGGTTCTTTGCTGACCTTCAGGGTATGACGTCCCTTAATATCTTTACCATAGCACTGTTGGTCATTACCTTCGGTGAACTGTGCCTGTCCCCCATCGGTCTGTCCATCATGACCAAACTTTCCACAGAGAAACTCCAGGGAATGATGATGGGTATGTGGTTTCTGGCTTCGGCTTACGGTCAGTATGTCGCCGGGATTATTGGTGCCAACATGGCAACAGCCAAAGAGGGTGCGACCAATATGGATGCCCTGTTGGCTTATACGGAAGGATACCGGCAGCTGGGCGTGTACGCAATTATCGCAGGCCTCGTACTCATCGTGATTTCCCCGTTCGTGAGAAAATTAATGCAGGAAGTGAGATAACCATTTAACATAACCCATATTTAGCCATCCAACCTCCGATGAGAAAGCTTACTGTACTGTTTTTCCTTTTATTTTTATCTTCCGCCTACGCTCAGCTTAAGTGGATGACTTTGGAAGAGGCAATTGCTGCCCAGAAACTGATCCCAAAAAAAATACTTATTGATTTTTATGCGGACTGGTGCGGCCCCTGCAAGGTGATGGACAAGAAAACATACAACCATCCTATGATTTCGGAGTATCTGAATCAGAATTATTATCCTGTGAAATTCGATGCGGAAGGTAACCAGGAAATAACCATCTACGGACGGACCTTTGCAAACCCCGATTACGAAAACAAAAAGCGCAGGAACGCCATGCACGAGCTCACCCAGTATATGAATGTAAATGCAGTACCGAGCATCATTTTCCTTGATGAGCAAAGCAACCCGATTACCATGCTGCAGGGTGCGCTCACCGCCCGCGAACTGGAACCATATCTTTACTTTTTCGCAAATGATGAACACCTGAAAGTAAAGACCCGTGAAGAATGGGAGAATTATCAGAAAAAGTTCAAATCCAAAATAAGGGACTGAAAAACAGGCATTTTATCAACATAAAAGCATTTAACATAAAGGCTTTCAATTTTTTTGGAAGTCTTTCTTATTTTTCCGAAATTGGGATCTCAACTACAAACATCATCTTGACTTTAGACACTTCCATAGAATTCCTGAAAAGTATTGGTCCGGGGCGCGCAAAGCTTATAAAGAACGTCCTGAACATCGCCACCGTAGAGGATTTCCTTAACTTCTACCCTATTCGGTATCTGGATAAGAGCAAGGTGTACGCTATAAAGGACCTGACAGAAGATTTGCCGGAGGTGCAGCTGAAGGGAACCATTGTGGACCTGAAAGAGTTGGGAACCGGAAGAGGTAAGCGCTTAAGCGCAAAGTTTCAGGACGAAACCGGTCTTATGGATCTGGTCTGGTTTAAGTATTCAAAATGGCTAAAGGAACAGCTGCCGGTAAACCGGGAAGTGTACATCTTTGGTAAGGTGACCCTCTTTAACCGTCAGTTTTCCATGGCTCATCCTGAAATTGAAGTGGAGGAAGTAAAGGAGAAGGCAACACGGTTGCAGCCCATTTATCCGGGATCTGAAAAGCTGGCCAAACGGGGGTTGAACCAGAAATTTTTCCAGAATGTTCTGCGAACCATCTGTGTTCAAATCCCAGGTCTTATAAATGAAAACATCCCGGAGTCAATCAGGAAGACGCTGAACCTTATTTCGCGACAGGAATCCTTTCTGAACATTCATTTCCCGGCAGACCAGAAACATTTTGAAAAGGCCGACCGCCGCCTGAAATTTGAGGAAGCATTTTTTTTCCAGTTGAGCTATGCGTTAAAAAAACAGCATCACCATACCTATGCGGTGGGAAATCCCTTTACGATCGTAGGCGATTATTTCAGCGGTTTTTATGAGAATCACCTTCCGTTTGATCTTACCAATGCCCAGAAGCGGGTGATTAAGGAAATCCGGACTGACATGAGGCGCCCTATACAGATGAACCGCCTTCTGCAGGGCGATGTGGGCTCCGGAAAAACGATGGTCGCACTTTTGGCCATGCTTATTGCGATGGATAACGGTTTCCAAAGCGTCATGATGGCCCCTACCGAAATCCTGGCGCAACAACATTACAATTCCCTGAAGGAATTACTGGTAGAATCCGGTATTGAAATCAGTCTTCTCACCGGATCCACAAAAAACGTGGAACGGAAAATCATCCATGAATCACTGTTGTCGGGAGAACTTCCTATTTTAGTCGGCACCCATGCAGTTCTGGAGGATATTGTACGGTTTAAAAACCTGGGTCTGGCGATCATTGATGAGCAGCACCGTTTCGGAGTTGCCCAGCGCGCGCGGCTATGGGCGAAGAACAGGATTCCGCCCCATGTTTTGGTGATGACTGCCACACCCATCCCCCGCACCTTAGCGATGAGTTTCTACAGCGATCTGGATGTATCCGTGATTGACGAAATGCCAGTGGGCAGAAAACCAATCATAACGGCTCACCGCAGGGAAAAAGACCGCCTTACCGTGTTCCGGTTTGCGCTGGAGGAGATTGAAAAGGGCCGGCAGGTCTATTTTGTTTACCCGCTGATTGAAGAATCGGAGACACTTGATTATAAAAACCTGATGGAAAATTTTGTCCACGTCGCTGAATTTTTTGAAGGTAAAAACGTGGCGATGCTTCACGGCAGGATGAAACCAAACGATAAAGAAGAGGCCATGCAATACTTTGCTTCCGGAAAAGCGGAAATAATGGTCGCTACGACCGTAATTGAAGTGGGGGTAAACGTACCCAATGCCTCGGTGATGATCATTGAAAGTGCGGAGCGTTTCGGCCTCTCACAACTGCACCAGCTCCGGGGAAGGGTAGGTCGCGGTGCCGATCAGAGTTACTGCATCCTGATGACCTCAGACAAGCTCACTAAAGAAAGCAGGACCCGTATTAAGACCATGACGGAAACCAATGATGGCTTTAAAATATCCGAAGTCGATATGCAGCTGCGTGGTCCGGGCGATATCCTGGGGACCCAGCAGAGCGGTGTCGTTGATTTTAAAAAACTTGACCTTGTCACCGATGGTAAGATCATTAAAGCTTCAAAAGAAATTGTTGAAGTTATCCTTCAGAAGGATCCTTTTCTCGCACTTCCGGACCATCAAAGCCTTAAAAATTATTACCTGACACACTACAGAGGAAAAACAAAGTGGGGTAAGATTTCATAAAAAAAGCCGCAGAATCTGCGGCTTTAACTCATTAAGCATGAAGTTTAAATTTTTTATTTGTTGTTTCCTCCTCCTCTTGCAACCAGTGCAATAATTACAATCAGAACTAAAGCTCCGATAACCCAAACTAAGGGACTTGACATCCAGTCACCGCCCATTGCATCACCAGTTTTGTCCACATCCACATCTACATCCAGATCCGGCTTCGCATCCTGCGCATAAGCCAGTGCAGACAAAAACAGTGAATAAACGAAGAACTGTGCTCTTGAAAGAAAATTAAATCGTGTCATAATTGTAAAGTTTAGTGATTTTTTTTAATGTTATATAATTGATTATCGTGTGTAGTCTTTAATTAGTTTCAGTAGTATTACCAGTACGGCAAAAAGGAAGGTAAGGTGAAATATACCTCCAATATCGAAGAGCATATAACCAATCATCCAGCCGAAAAATAAAACCGCCGCCATAATATACAGAATATTATCTTTCATGTTAAGTATCTTGTCCATTGCAAATATCCAGGTTTGCTGATGTAGGTGTCTTATAAGATTAGATTGTATGTTTACACAGTTTTAAGATTGAAAATTTTGCAAATACACATTGATACTTTTGCAGCGGTGTAAAATTAAAGTTCAATGCTAAATTAATTATACAGACTCCTGATGAAGTCTTAATACCAATACAAAGATGATGGAATTGCAGTATGAACTTTTATAACATTTTTCCGAAATATTTCAGAATTGTACTATGCAGAACTGCCAATTACTGCTCGGGAATGTACACCGTAAAGGTTGAACCAACGTCAGGTGTCCCCTCAGCGAAGATGAATCCGTGGTGGTTCTCCACGATTTTTTTGCAGATGGCCAGTCCGATGCCTGTACCTTCATACTCCAGTTTGCCATGGAGTCTGCTGAAGAGGGTAAAAATCTTCTCGGCATACTGCTGCTCAAAACCTATCCCGTTATCCTGAAAGATCAGTCGGTGGAAATAAACACCAGGTCGGTGCGCGATTAGAGGTTCATCATCCGACAGTACTTTGGAAACGCTAATGGTGATGATGGGATACACGTGTTCGCGGGAATATTTAAGCGAATTGCTGATCAGGTTGATAAACAGCTGCTGTATTTGAAACGGAACCACCTTCAGCACCGGAAGCGTTTCCGTTTTAACAACGGCTTTTTTCTCTTCAATTGGATGATGAAGTTCTTCAAGTGCATTGTACATCAACTGGTTCAAATCCGTGGTTTCAAACACCTGTTCGGCACTGGTCGTTCGGGAAAACTGCAGCAAATCTTTTATGAGAAGCCGCATACGGCCGGATGAAAACTGGATTCTTTCCAGGTATTGCTTACCTGCGTCTGAAAGGTTGTCATACTCCTTGTCGTTAAGCCTTGAAATAAAGGTCTGTATCTTTCTTAAAGGTTCCTGCAAATCATGACTTGCAAAATAATTAAACGCCTGCAGTTCACTGTTTTTGGCTTCCAGGATGCGGTTTTTTTCCTCTATATCATTTTTGGAAAGTACCTCCTCTGTTGCATCCTGAAGAATGAACAGAAAGTAATCACCTACCTCGTTATCGCGAATTATTTTGCAGTTAACATCGATATAAAGCAACTGCTTGTCGGTATTTCTGAAAATCCGGAAGGTAAAAGGCGGGATATCCCGGAGTTCAGTGATGGCGGATATTTTATCCTCCAATATCTTTAAATCCTGCGGATGCACTGTTTCTTGAAAAGACCGGGGATGATGATCGAAGTTTTCGGATTCAAAACCAAAAAGTCTGACCAGGTTATCTGAAAAAATAAACTTGTTTTCGTGTAAAATCCATTGCAGGGTGCCAAAAAATCCAATCTTTTCGGCCTCTTCAAACGTTTTGTTTGCAACATTCAGATTGATGTTTTTTTCTGTGAGAATAGCGTTTACATTTTCCAATTTCAGTTGATTTTCAATCTCGCTGGAAATATCAATGGTAATCCCCAGTAGGATCTTATCATCACTGGGAGAAATTACCGTCTTCCCTACCACATGAAAATATCGCACTGTGCCATTATTCCTGATAATCCGGTAACGGAAGGGGGCCAGATTGCCATATTGAATCATCTCTGCATATTTCCCCTTCACGAATTCAAGATCGTCCGGGTGAACATTCTTCACAAAACTGTCATAGTTTACCTCAAAGGCCTGTGCCTCGTAACCCAATAGACCATATTGATTATCAGAATAATAGTATTTGTTTGTATTGAAGTCCAAAATCCAGATGCCGTATCCTCCGACCTTTTCGGCGAGTTGTGCAGTATCCAGGGCCACTTTTAAATCATAATTTACTTTACGCTGATTTTTAACATCCTTATTGATCCTGTAAAAGATAAAGATAAGCAGTCCGAGGGCAAAAAGGGAAATGATGAACAGGTAAAAAGGGGTAGACTGCTGGCTGAAAAGAAAAGCGGCTTTTCGCTTTTCCAAAAGCAACTTTTCGTCGTACAGCATTTCCTCGAGTTTATCGTGGATATTCTCCATAACCCTATGCCCTGCCATAAGGGATTCTTTTAGGGTTGCCATTTCCTCGTAGGACAGCTGTGATGAGAAACTCTGGTTCACAATACTGTACTTGTACTGAATCATCATGTAAAGGGCTTCCAGATTTTCCTTCTGTACAGGGTTATCATCAAAAAGAAGTTTAAGTTCCTCCATCAGACTGTTGATTTCAGTCATTTTCCTGTCAATGCGAACGCGGGAGACTTCCTCTTCGGTAAGAATATAATTTCTTCTCTCCGTTTCAATATCCTTCAGATTGGAGTACACCCTTTCCAGTTTTACCGATACCTCATAGGAGTCCGTCATCCAGTCAGAATTTTCGGACTGTCGTTCCAAATGTTTGTAGGTTATGGCCATCAGGAAAAACATGAGAGCCGTAGTCACTACAAATATTACAGTAAAGAGAAAGGAAGATCTGTCAAAGAAGAATTTTTTCATTCTTACATTCTAAGCAGGAAATTGTCTTTGTTAAGACCGGAAGTTTGGTATTGCCAGTTAATGGTTACCACATCCGAAAGGACTTTTTTAAGGGTTCCGAAATCACTTGGTTTTTTGATGTAGATATTAGCACCGTTCACAAAGGTTTCCTCAATATGTTCCTCGGAAGACGAGGTGGAGTAAATTGCGATTGCAATATTGGCCAGTTTGGGGTTGCTTTTTATTTCATGCAGACACTCGATCCCGTTCTTCTTCGGCATATTTAGGTCCAGAAATAATATTTCCGGCAGTATGGCATCCTCGCTGTTCAGGTATTCCATCAGTGCGGCCCCGTCGTTATAGGTATTTACTTTTGTATGGATCTTGAGTTCATCAAAAGCATCAGTGAAGAAAAGTCTGTCGTCTTCATCATCATCTGCAAGTATAATGTGCATGTATTCTTTTACCATTGTGTATGTGTTGGGTGTTTATTTCATGTTGGCGATTTCCCTTCTCTTCGTAATGATCTTCTGAAACTGCGAAGGGGTGATCCCGGTGGTATTTTTAAACTGGGTACTGAGGTGTGCAACGCTGGAATAGTTCAGCCTGTACGCGATTTCTGTCAAGGTAAGTTTATCGTTTACAATCAGTTGCTTTGCGTAATCAATCTTCTGAAGAATGATGAAGTTCTCAATGGAAGTATAGGTGACTTCCGAAAAGAGGTTAGACAGGTATCCGTAACTGTGATTCAACTTCTCCGCCAGATAAACGGAGGCTTTCACGTGAACATCTTTTTCTGAGAATACCATATCAAATATGACATCCTTAATCTTTTGAACCAATGCTGATTTCTGATTTTCAATGATTTCTATACCATACCCCCGCAGCGACTCGCTGAGTTGTTTCATTTCCTCCTTGGGCACCTGCTCCAGGAATTCCACCTCCCCAAAGCTCACAATGCGGTATTTTAAACCTTTCTCATTTAGTTTTTGGTCCAGTACCGTTTTACAGATTGCGTTGAAATCAAATTTAAGGTAAATTTTCATTTAGTAAAAACTTGTCATATTTAACTGGTAAAGATAATAAAATATAGGTTATAAATTATGTTTGGCCTTTTGACAAAATGTAAGCACTAACGCGAAATTTCCCGCAAGCATAGCCCGTGGGAAATTTAATTTCATTAACAATAAACTCCTGGAGGATGGTCAGTCTATCGTGACATAATAATTGTTGCTGAAGTCCTGTCTCACCCTGATCAGATAACCTCTTTTGAGGATGCGGTACACTTTTTTGCAGCGGTCCTGGAGCCGCTCATAATCTTTATCGAAATCATCAGACGAAAAAACCATTTTATGCATATCCTTATCGTCCAGATGGAGCAAATGCTTGTCATAAGTAAGTTTTGATATCCCAAACTTCTTATAGAGGCTCACGAAATAATCTTCAAAAAAATCCAGCCTTTTCATATAAAACTACTTTTGGTTAACCGCCCTGAAAATTGAACTGCCTTTCAAAGTTGCACAAAGTGTGCCGAACCTTTTTTACAGAATTTCATTGTCTTTTAGGAAATAAACAAATCAAGGTTTCAACTGTGGCGGTGGCGGCGGTTGTAGCGGCTCTGCCGGAGCATCCACCTCTACAAAACCGTTCAGGAATTTTTGAAGTTCAGGTAAATTACGTTCAAAATCATTCTGCATACTGTAGCCCACCAGCATTGCAAAACCCATCTTCGTGATGTAATAATAGCCTGCATATTCAAAATCGAGACCCCTTAAATTGGCTATATACCGCATATACAGCATCGTTTTCCCATTTACCTTTCTGTATTCCGATTCCTTCAGCCGGAAATAATCCACCGACTGCTGCACATTGGCCACGATGATATCCTTTACAATCTTCAGATTCGGCACCTGTGTTTTTTCGGTGGTAAGGGAGGCGAACATATTTTCCTGTCCGGTAAAGAAATACTCCATGTTGTGCAGCCGGTTTGGTGCCGCCTTCCATTTTGCCGGATCATAATACACCACCATATTAACCTTGGTGCTGCGGACAGGCATCACCAATTCTAAACTTTTCAAAAAGGGTTTGGGGTTGGTGGTGATGGTTTCCAGGGTCCTTGCGTCAGAATCATGGGCAAACCTCCACGTCCCATCATCAAAAAGGACGACCTCTTTTCCGGACTCGCTGATTGCCTTCTGTACCTGCGCCGAAACAAAGAAGCTAAAAAGGAAAGCTATGGGGAGAGCGAATTTTTTCATCAACTAAATTTAAACAAAAAATTCCATCAGAAAGTCGTCCATTACGAATCCGTTTCCGATGTCGAAAACACCTTCAGCATAAACTTGAAAACCCTGTGAGCAATAAAACTTTATGGCGGGATTATTCCTGTTTACATTAAGGATGATTCTGGTATCTCCTACATCCCTAACCCTGTTTTTCAATACATCCAGAGCCATTTTACCAAGGCCCCTGCCCTTGCTTTCCTTCAGCAGGTAGATTCGGTGGAGTTTTGTAGATCCGGGTTCGGCATGGTGTTCAAATCCCATGATTCCGACCGGTTTGGCGATTGAATCAAATATGAGGAAATAATGGTAGTTGGGATTTTTAAGATGCCGCCTCAGTTCCTCTTCCGAATACATCATTGTGAGCATATAATCGATCTGCTCCTTACATAGCATCCCAGCATAATTATCGCGCCAGGACTGCGCTGCAATTTCCCTGATGAGCGGAATGTCCTTTTCGGTGGCCTGAACTGTTGTCATTAAGATAAATAATTTGTTTCTCTAATAAGAAATGGGCCCGTGAGCCCATTTTATAATCTAAATATTTTTCATTTCCGCCTTTATCCTCTGGTGAAGGCCTTCCGAAGCCGGAATGAGCGGCAGACGAAGGTAATTCTTCACGATTCCCATTTCAGCGAGAACTGCCTTCACTCCACATGGATTCCCTTCAGCAAAAATCAGCCTTGTAATTTCTACCAGGTTATTATGGATTTCATATGCCTCCTTTACCTTCCCGTCCATTGCCAACTGTACCATCGTTGAAAATTCCTTCGGATAAGCCTGGCCAATCACGGATATGACACCATCACCACCAGCTAAAGTCACCGGAAGGGTAAATTCATCATCACCGGAAAGCAACGAAAACCCATCAGGTTTCTTCCTGAGGATATCAAAATACTGCAGAATGTTGGGTGCAGCTTCCTTGATCATGAACAGATTAGGGAATTCATTTGCGAGCCTGAGAGTGGTGGACGCTTCAATATTCTGACCCGTACGTGACGGCACATTGTATATGATAATCTGTTTACCGGTTTCTGCCAGCATTTTGAAGTGCTGATAGAGGCCTTCCTGATTGGGCCGGTTATAGTAAGGGGAAACCGAAAGCACCGCATCAAATGCCGAAAGATCTGCTTCTTCGATCTGTTTTTTCACCTCCAGCGTATTGTTTCCGCCAATTCCCAGCACCAGGGGAACCCTTTTATCAGTCACCTTTATCACATGGGCAATAACACGCTGCTTTTCTTCTGCAGAGAGCGTGGCAGCTTCCGCTGTCGTTCCCAACACCACCAGAAAATTGGTGCCATTATCAATATTGAAGTTGATAAGTTTTGTAAGCGAATCAAAATCCACCGATAAATCTTCATTGAAAGGCGTCACCAAAGCGACACCCACTCCTTTTAGTTTGCTCATGCTAAAAATTTTAAGTCTCAAATTTACACCTTTCCGGCAATTATTTTCGTTAAAAAAAGTGAAAATTTGCTTTCAAATCTTATATTTGTAGGTGATATCTAAAAAAATAATGAATTTAAAATACTGGGGTGCGGTTATTGCGGTACTTGCACTCACTTCCTGCCGGACTCCGGTCGTTTTAAACCGTATTGAGCCAGAGAAAAACATCTCTGTAAGCGAAAACCTGCCGGAAGACCAAAACCTTGTGGAGGTCATTGCTCCCTATAAAAAGGAACTGGAAGGGAAAATGAACACCAGGCTATCCCATACAGCAGTGGATCTGAACAAACAAGGTGACAACAGCAACCTGGGGAACCTGCTTGCTGATTTCACCTTTGAAGGCGCTGATGAGTGGGCGAAAAAGAACGGAATCCCGGCAGTAGATGCAGCGGTGATCAACATCGGCGGCATCCGTACTTCCATAGGTAAGGGGGCGATTTTGTCCAGGCATATTTATGAAGTGATGCCTTTTGAGAATGAAGTGGTCATTGTAAAAATGACCGGCGAGCAGGTTGCCGCGCTGTTTGATTATTATCTTTCCAGCCAAAAAAACAACCCCGTTTCCAGACTGGTGATTGAAACGGATGCAGGAAAGCCAGTACGCTATCTAATAGCCGGAAACCCCGTGAACAGGAATCAGACCTATTATATCGCAACCTCCGATTATCTGGCAGCAGGTGGCGATAACATGAGTTTTTTTACAGACGGACAGGTCATCAATACAGGGATTAAAATGCGTGACCTTTTCATGGACAAGTTCAAAGCCAATCCCGAAGTGAAAGCCCCGAGCGATTTGCGGCTCATCTTCAAAAACAAACCCAACAGGACGAATAATGAATAGAAATCAATTTATAAAAACGCTGGGCGGCGGTACTTTGGCACTCACGCTTGCTCCGAATATGCTTTTCGGGGGCAATCAGATTCTTTCTGCGCCAAAAACGGATCTCAAGCTCACCATCCTTCATACCAACGACCAGCACAGCCGCATAGAACCTTTTGAAGCGTCTTATTCCAGAAACCCAAGTCAGGGTGGGTTTGCACGCCGTGCGGCTCTCATCCAAAAGATCCGCTCTGAAGAGCAGAATGTACTTCTGCTGGATTCGGGAGACACCTTTCAGGGAACGCCCTACTTTAACTTCTTTGGTGGGGAACTGGAATTCAAACTGATGTCGATGATGGCGTATGATGCATCCACCATGGGAAACCATGATTTCGACAACGGACTTGAAGGGTTCAAAAAAGTGCTTCCGAATGCGAAATTCCCATTCATATGCTCCAATTACGACTTTAAGAATACAATTCTGAACGGTTTAACAGAACCTTATAAAATATTCAGGAAAAACGGGATCCGCGTTGGAATTTTTGGGGTGGGTATCGAACTGGAAGGTCTTGTCGGGAAAAAGCAGTACGCGGAAACCGTACATCTCAATGCCATTGAAACCGCACAGGAGTACTCCCGGTTTTTAAGACACGAAAAGAAATGTGACCTGGTGATCTGTCTTTCCCACATCGGATTTGACTACCGCGGTGAACCGAAGAAAGTCTCCGATAAGATCCTTGCTGCAAATACACAAGATATTGACCTTATTTTGGGCGGTCACACCCACACTTTCCTTAAAGAACCACAAACCATGCTGAACAAAGCCGGCAAAAACGTCCTGGTGAATCAGGTGGGCTGGGCAGGGCTGCTGCTGGGAAGGATTGATTTTTATTTCAATAAGAACAAAGATATTCAGAATATTACCTGGCATAATCAGGTAATCGATAAAAGCATAATTGCATAAAATACCATCCATGAAAAAAATAATACTGTTTTCAATCATCATGTTCTCCGGCGGGGCAGTTTTCGGGCAGATGATTTCTTCGAAGAAATGGAGTGACCTGTTTTCTTACAACAATGTGCTTGCTATAAAGGAAGATAACGGGAGGCTGATGGCCGCTACCGAAAACGGTATATTTTATTATGATCTGGGTTCGGGTGAAATAACGAAACTTTCCAAGGCAAACGGACTGCATGAAGTCAAAATTTCCGCCTTCGACTATAATCCGCAGACAAAAACAGGTTTAATAGGGTATAAAAACGGTTCGCTGGATGTTATCGCTCCCGACGGGATTACGTATGTCGTGGACATCCCTATTGCGACTGGGTTCAACGGCGATAAAAACATCAATCACATCTCCATCACCGGTGACCGGGCGGTCATTTCGGTAGACTATGGCGTTTCCATTTTCGACCTTAAGAAAAAAGAATTCGCCCAGTCCGCATTTTTTGTAAACGGAAGCATCTTTGAAGCTGCAAATGAGGCGACCATTAAAGATGACAGGGTATATGCTGCAACGGCTACAGGGCTTAGGACCCACAATATCGATATAACTTTCCCAGTATATTCCACCTGGACAAACCTCTCGGCAGGGAATTTCGTCCATGCAGATTCAGAAACAACCGTCGTGTATGCAACTCCCAACACTGTGTACTACGGAACCGGAACTTCTTTCAGTCAAATACCTCAGACTTTTACGAATATCAATGATGTTGTGGTTACGGAACAGCATATTACCATTACCGATACCGAACGTATTTATGTCTTCAACACCGGCGGTGCTCCGGTAAATAGTGCCGGGTTTGGGGAACCCTGCAACACGGGTACATTCGCTGGTGGACAGGTCTTCGCCGGCACCCAACTCTCCGGGATCAGGGATGTTGCTAAAAATATGATAAAACCGGATGGCCCTTATAAAAACCGTGCATACAAAATAAAACTTGCTAATGACCAGGTCTGGGTCTCGACTGGTGCCCGGGAAAGCCGGTATAATACAGCCTCACCGGACCCGAACAATCTTGGCTTTTATTATTACACTGGCACCGAATGGGTGTATGCAAGCTATTTTAAAGACAATACCACTACTATTTTTAATGTTTTGGATGTGGTTCCAAACCCTACTGATCTGAACGAGGTATTTTTTACCAATTTCACCCTTACGAATGGGCAGGGAATCTATAAAATGAAATACGACACTGCAATTAAGGACTTTACATTTCAAAAGTATTACAACACAAGTACCGATTCCCCTCTTTACAACCGGCCGGTAGGCCTGGCTTTTGATGGCAACAATGTACTTTTCGGCACTCTGAGCCTGTTTGGCAGCGGGGCAACCGGGGTTTCCACCGGAATCGTTGTTTATGATAAAACCGCGGATGTCATGAAAATGAAAGGCCTGCCGGTGGGAACAGCGGTGCAGAAGCCGGTTATCTATGAGGGAATGCTCTGGATTCCAATACCGCGCACCAATGAATTTGCGGTACACGACTACAAAAATTCACCGCTGAACTTTTCGGACGATGTAACTTATGTTCTTTCCGCACAAAATGGGCTCCCTTCCAATTCCGTTGGTACTACCGCTGTCGCAATTGATAACAATGATGATGCATGGATAGGAACAGATTCAGGACTGCGCATCTTGCCCTCCGCATCAACTGAAATTGGAAACAGCCCGCAGCTGGAGCCTGTTATCATTGAGCAGAATGGCATTCCGGAAGAACTTTTCCGGGACAGTGCTATTCTTCAGGTTGAAGTGGATTCCGGAAATTTTAAATGGGTCTCTGTAGACGGTGGCGGTGCCTATTTTCTTAGTGCAAACGGTGAGCAGACCTTAAAACATTTCACACGCGAGAATTCACCTATCCCCACCAACAGCATTACCGACATTAAGGTAGATAACAAAACCGGCAAAGTTTACTTCGTAACCTTTGACGGGATTGTAGTGTATCAGGGCGATGTAGTAGATGTAACCTCAAATTTCGGAAATGTCCTGGTGTATCCCAATCCGGTGGTATATTCCAATTTCAAAGGATCCGTAACCATCAGGGGCCTCGCTGAAAGGACCAACATCCGTATTGTGGATGCCTCGGGAAATCTGGTGCATCAGGCGGTTTCAAGAGGTGGGTTTTATGAATGGAACCTGAACAACCAGCGTGGAAAGCGGGTAGCCTCGGGTGTATATTTCGTGTTAATGACCAACGCAGACGGGACCGATAAGGCGACCGCAAAAATTGCGGTCGTAAATTAACAGATGTTATCCGTTACCGGCTTCCTGCTCTCCTACATCAAATACGGTGATAACGATTGCGTACTGCACTGTTTTACGAAAGAAAAAGGTTCTCAGAGCTTCTTTGTTCGGGGGATTTATTCAAAGAAAAACAAAAAAAAAGCCTACCTCCTTCCGCTGGCAGAACTCTGCCTTACGGTGGACGGCAGACACAAAGATCAAACTTTGTTACCGGTTTCGAAAATAGACTTGGTTGAGAATCCTGATTTTTACCAAAGCGTAAAAGCCAGTTCGGTGGTTTTCTTTGTTGCAGATTTTCTAAACCAGGTTTTGAAGCATGAACATCCCAATCCCGGACTTTACGGCGAGATCCTGCTTTTTCTTGATGAGCTGGAAAAAAACCACTACCAGTCCTACCTCGTATTCCTTCTTCAGATTTTGCAGAATTCGGGTATTCTGCCGTTATCGGGTTATGAAAAATTTCTGGACCCCGAAACCGCAACTTATGTGGCCGCACAGAGGCATCCGCTGTTTGGCGAAGATGTTTCAGCCCTTTGGAAACTGATCATCAGCAGTGAAACTCCATATGGGATCCAAATCAGGGGGAGTTTGAAAAAAGAATTTCTGGACAGCCTACTGGTCTACTGCCATTACCATGTTACCGACTTCCGTACGCCCGGCTCGCTGGATATTGTGAAGCAAATTTTCGCTGAAAATTAATGTTCAAAATAGACATCGTCATACTTCACGCCCGCCATGATGCTGATGGGGAGGGTATTTTCCACGGGAACGATGGGACAGCTGTACTCGTATGCATTGTAGGCGCAAAAAGGCTGGTAGGACTGATTGAAATCGAGAATAATCACTTTACCTGTTGGGATCCTTAAATCCATATATTTGCCTCCACCATACGTTTCCTTACCGTTCGTTTCATCCCGGAAAGGAAGAAAAAGATGGTCTCTGTATTCCTTCCTTTTAATCAGATTCAAATTCTGGTAAATTTTCAGGACATATGTTTTCCCGTCAAGGTCAAAAGTTGCAGTCCCAAATTCACGGTAAGGCTGAGTCCTGCCGGAAGAAGTTGGAAGTTCAAAAGGCACCGCATCCTCCGTGGTGGTAAACTTGGCAGTAACCCTGTATTTTAAATCTGCAGGAAAGAAGGGGTGACCTTTAAAGTTTTTAAAGTTGGTCCCGCGCAATGGTGATTCTTTGGGATCCGAGTATTCACGGTTGAGTTCGTGCTGAAAATCGCCGATTTCTTTAGTCAACTCTTTTTTAGTCTGAGAAAAGGAAAAGACGGAAATCAGCAAAAGCAGTAAGGTTAGATTTTTCATATATTAAAAGTAATTTCAGAAAAGGGATTTGATATTTTTAAGGGAGATTCGCGAAATATTGTGCTTCATTTTACAAAATCTTCACACGGTACACATCGGTTCCGTTTCTTTTAATGTTCTGCACACAAAAACCGCCCTCTTCAGCAATGATTTCCTTCATATCAAATTTTTTACATCCTTTGGGAAGACCCGGAAAAATAAGGGTGAACCAGAAATCCTTCATAGGAGGCACTTCCGTCCAGTAGGGGGAAACCGCAATATTTTCGGCATGGATCAGTTGACTATGGACCCCGGAGGCCTCATCGACTAAAAACGTAGAGGGCCAGATTCGGATCAGGCTGCCAAAATTGGGAGTCCCCGGAAAGCAGCAGTGTACGATGACCTGCTTTTCCTCCTCCGTTTTGGTTTGAAGGTTCTCCAGGATCTCCGGCGCGATTACCGGTTTAGGAACTGTGGTTGTATTTGCTGCGGTCACATCCATTGATTTTCATTTTCAATCTCATCAATACTGTAGTCCAAGTTTTTCTTTGGTATAGCTTCTGATTTTCTCAAGAAGTTCAGGGTTTTCCGAAAGGTCCTGACCGTAGCTCGGGATGATTTCCAGAAGTTTCTCCTTCCATACGCCATTCATCTTTTCGGGGAAACATTTTTCAAGGACGGTGATCATGGCGTGAACTGAAGTCGATGCACCCGGCGACGCGCCCAGGAGTGAGGCAATGTTTCCGCGTTTGTTCACCACCACTTCTGTCCCGAACTCCAACTTCCCTCCATCTTCGTCATCCTTTTTAATGATCTGCACACGCTGACCGGCGATCTTCAGTTCCCAGTCCTTCTCGTGCGCATCCTTTACAAATTCGCGGAGGTGCAGCATACGCTGATGCTTGGTCATTGCCACCTGCTGAATAAGATAGGTCGTTAAAGGCAGGTTATGCCACCACGCACCGAATAGTGAACGTATGTTCTGGAAGTTTATGCTTTCCGGCAGATCCAGATAACTTCCTTCCTTTAGAAATTTAGTTGAAAATCCCGCGAAAGGCCCGAAAAGAAGTGCCTTCTTTCCGTCAATAATCCTTAGATCCAAATGGGGAACCGACATCGGCGGAGCATCTACACGATCCAGCGTATAGACCTTGGCAGCATGCTTCTCAATCAGTTCTTCACTATAGGAAACAAGCCACTCTCCGGATACCGGAAAGCCACCGTAGCCTTCACTTTCTTCAATATCCGAACTTTCCAGCAGCGGGAGTGCGTAACCTCCGGCTCCAATGAAAACAAAATCCGCTTCAACTGCCTGCCGGTGACCGTGCAGCCGGTCCTTCACCTCAACCTGCCAGTTTCCGTTCTCCATGGGATCGATATCCTTTACTTCGTGATACAGGAATATCTCAACGGCATCTTCCTGGACCAGGTGCTGACCTATTTTACGGGTCAGCGTCCCAAAGTTCACATCCGTTCCTAAATCCATTTTGGTTGCTGCAAGAATTTCCGAATCAGGCCTTTTATCCATGATCAGCGGAATCCATTCTTTCAGTTTTTGGTGGTCCAGGGTAAATTCCATTGAAGAGAACAGGGGTGATTTCGTCATCATGCGGTGCCGTTTTTGCAGGAACTGAACGTCCTCTTCACCAAAAACGAGACTCATATGCGGGCAGGTATTGATGAAATCCTTCGGATCTGCGATATAATCGTGTTCAACAAGATACGCCCAGAAGAGCTTGGACATCTCGAACTGCTCCGCAATCCGTTCTGCTTTGGAAATATCGATAGTCCCGTCTTCCTGCTCCGGTGTATAGTTCAACTCACAAAAGGCAGAATGTCCGGTACCGGCGTTATTCCAGGCCGCGGAACTCTCCCTTGCGAACCTGCCCAGGCGCTCAAAAATGGCAATATCCAAAGCGGGGTCCAGCTCGTGGAGTAAAGCAGCGAGCGTAGCACTCATAATGCCGCCGCCAATGAGCACAACATCGTATTTTGGTTTGGGGTTCGTTTGCGTAAACTGTGGCATAATGAGGTATTGAAATACGAATGTCGGAAAAAAATATGAAGAAAGTCGCCCGGGCTGAGAAATATTATGCGCTCACCATCAACTTAACTTTGCCGTGAGGCGGGAAAACTGGGTTTCGGCACTTTTACCTTCGTACAGGATGCTGTAAATCGTATCGATAATCGGGGTCTTCACCTTTTTCTCCTTTGCCGTGGCATAAATTGAATCGGCGGCATAATAACCTTCAGCAACCATATTCATGGACTGAATGGCAGACTTTACCGTGTATCCCTTACCAATCAGGTTACCAAGACTCCGGTTCCGGGAGAACAGGGAGTAGGCCGTTACCAGAAGGTCGCCCAGGTATGCACTCTCGTTCACATCACGCGGGGCTTCGTATATCGCTTCCAGGAACGTTTCCATTTCCCGGACGGCATTAGAGACAAAAACAGCCGTAAAGTTATCTCCATAGCCCAGCCCGCTGGCAATTCCGGCGCCGATGGCATAGATGTTCTTCAGGATCGCACTGTATTCATTACCCAGAACATCCTTACTTGCATTCACTTTGATGAATGAGGAGCTGAAAATCTGGTCCAGTTTTTCGGAAACCTCATCTTCCACAGTAGCGATGGTAAGGTAGGACAGACGCTCCATCCCGACTTCCTCGGCATGGCAGGGTCCTGCGATCACAGCCTGATTCCGGAAACCGATTTCAAATTCCTTCTTCAAGTAATGGGCTACAATATCATTCACCTTGGGAACGATTCCCTTGATTGCCGAAACAAAGATCTTGTCCCTGTGCCCGACTTTCAGCTTATCCATTGCGTCCGAAAGGTAAATGGAGGGAGTGGCAAGTATGATGATGTCACATGCGGCCACCATTTCGTTGATGTCGGTGATTATCTTAAGGCTTTTCAGGTTGAAACTCACGGAGGTCAGATAGGTCGGGTTGTGTCCCCGAAGTTCTATTGCCCCTTTCACAAATTCGCTGCGTACACACCAGTGCACCAGTTTACAGTTCTCCACTAACATTTTGACGATGGCGGTAGCAAAACTTCCGCTTCCCAAAACACCCACAGATATTTCACATGTTGCTTTCTTTGAGGTCCGGGATTTAGGGTTATCTGCTTTTGTACTCTTTTTTACCATAACGATCTTCGAGGTTGCAAAGATAGTGAAAACTGCGAAGGGGTCCCATTATCAATTGTGTAAAAAACAATGACTTTTTACACAATTAATCTAACGAATTTGCGTTAAGTATAGGCTTTATTAAAGTTTTGTTAAAAATTAAAGTTTAGCATCATTTTTTAATTAAATTTGCCGACTCTAATTGATACCAATAAGACAAGTAGAAACTGACAATGAAAAAGTTCTTAAGCAATAAAAAAAAGGTAAGGCTGCTGTTGGGTGGATTCTTAGCGCTGATCTTTGCCCAGGCTTTGGTGATTGCAAAGTTGTGGACTAGTAAGGACGACCGCAATTACGAAGTAAACCTCGTGAAGATCAATACCCAGAAAGACAGTATAGACTACGCCAAGATGAAGAATGACCTGCAGTTGGTGGACAATACCGTACGGGACCTCAACTCATTCCTTGCTTCGAAAAGTGTTTCCAATACCAAGATCGATATGCTGGATATGGACAGCCTTGCAAGTTCTGTATACCTCGCAAAACAATCCAACCGCTACAGCCAGTACCTGATGGACCTGCAGAACAAACTGATGCAGGTACCCCTGGGAATGCCGAGCGGCGGCTATGTGTCCTCGAACTTCGGCAAACGGAAGAACCCCATTCCATTCAGGACGGTCCTGGCTTCTGTGAAGGCCCCACCGGTGGAAACCCCTGTTACAGTTGCAAGTGCACCTACAACAGAACGTCGGGTGGTATCCGTAAAAGTGGTTGAAGAGAAAGACAGTCTGGGAAATGTGACCAAGAAAACAGTACCTGTATACGCTTCTGTAACCGTGCCCGGAACCGCAGCACGCACTGCAACGATCAGCGCACCGGCATCATCAAAGAAAATGATAGTGAAAGAAGTAAATAACGCACCCGCAGAACCGGACCAGATCCAGTTTCACAAAGGAATGGACATCGCCGTACCCTATGGAAGCGACGTAAGATGTACAGCTGCCGGAACCGTGATTTTTGCCGGCCAGAAAGGCGGGTATGGAAACTGCGTTATCGTTTCGCACGGGAACGGACTCGCCACACTTTATGCTCACCTTTCGGATATCCTGGTCCGGGCCAACGACAAAGTGAAAGTAAACCACGTGATTGCGAAATCCGGGAACAGCGGACGCTCCACGGGACCACACCTTCACTATGAAGTCCATAAGAACAACACTCCGGTAAACCCGAAGCTGTTCCTGACTTTCTAGAAAAAGCAAACCGTCTGATTTTTCAGACGGTTTTTTTATGTTTACAAAGTCCTATTTGGAAAGTTCCTTTTCGTAAACCCTGAACAGTAGATTCTTCAGGTTATCCAGTATCTTTTTGTGATTTGCATCCTTCTCATTATTGATTGCGATTGTTTTCTTATCCTTCCCAATGAGTTTGGTATTGGATAATGAGACTACAAACCCCTCCTTCATAAAGTCATACCGCACACGCGACGAAATCTTACCCTCTGCTATGGGCATAATCAGGTGAAGGTCCAGATGGTCATCGGCAGAACTGATCGGATCCACCGTAAATTTTTTGGACGAAATTACATTGAGGAGAAAGAGGTCAGTCTTGGCTTTAATCAAGGCGCGGTCATTTTTTGCAGTATAGTTATAAACCTCCCTCACGGGTGCCTGCTGCGAGAACGATAACGCAGAAAAACCCAGTGCGGCGCTGAACAGTATTTTTTTCATAATGGAAATTTAGCGTTCACCTGCAAAAATCTTTCCAAAGACAACTCCAATTTAGGACTGGCACCAGGCTTTTGGAGAAAAAAAACCGCGGCGCTTAGTACAGCACCACGGTAGGTTTGACAAATAGGTACTACTCTGTTTATTCTTTTTTAACAATGATTTTCTTGTGATAAATTTTTTCTCCGTCTTTAACAGCAACGAAGTACAAGCCATTGTTTTGAGGATTGAATACTACTACATTATCTTCCCTAACAACAACATTTTTCGTAAAAACTTTTCTGCCTGCAGTGTCATAAATCTCGATCTGCAGTGGCCAGTTTAGACTTTCCACTCTGAATCTGAAGGTTCCGTTATTTGGATTTGGATATACTGCAAATTCATTAAATTCATTTATAACAGTCGAAACGCCTAGTCCTGTATTGGTGTAACGAGCAATTTGAGCCGGTGAAGTTGAATTCCAGTCTGATGCAGCCCATCCATTATTGGCATCCCAAAAATATGCACTGTACACTCTTGAACTGAAAGGAAGCAATTGCTGCGTCCACGTATTGCCTCCATTTGTAGTATGAAGCATAAAAAACAGATTATTATCCCGTGCAGAAATCCAGCCGGTATTACTGTCCACAAAGTTTACCAAAAGATCATTATAATTTTCCGAACCGGGAGGCGTAGTTGATGTCCAGGTGGTGCCCCCGTTTGTTGTTTTCATTATTTTTCCATTGTCACCAACAACCCAACCCTGATTAATATCGAGAAACTGCATTGCAGTAAGCCCCCCTGGCGTACTATCAGTATAAAGTGTGGTCCACGTTGCTCCGCCGTTTGTTGTTTTAGAAATGGTGTAAGGGGGCGGTAGATTTGGTCCAGCCGCAAATGAATAACCTGTAGTTGAATTCAGATAGTAAAAAATACCACCACCATTGGTGGGCACCCAAGTGGTTCCCCCGTCCGTAGTTTTCAAAAAGGTAGGCGTGTCGGTACTCATATTATACAGGAGAATCCAACCGTTATTTGCATCCACAAACTGTACCTTGACCCCTAAATCCCCAAAGGTATTCGAAAGAACCGTTTTGGTCCAGGTGTTACCGCCATTGGTGGTTTTGTATAAAACAGCGCCGAGAGGCGTATTGTCAATGTTTCCAAAAGTTTTGATTACCCATCCTGTAGTGGGACTTATAAAACTGATTCTGGAACCTGGTGCATCAGCACCCCAGGTAACATCTGTACTGTTGGGCGTTACAATATTCCAGTTGATACCGCCATTCGTGGTGTGCAAAAGTTGATTAGAATCCAAACTAATCCATCCCTCCGTTACACTCACAAACTGCATAGACACCCCGGGAGATGTAGTGGGGTTGGTTTGCAAAGTCCAGGTGCCCTGGCCGAAAACCAGCGTAGATGATCCGAAAATCATCCATGCCAAAAAAAATACAATTCTTTTCATGATGTTATGATTTTAAGCTTAACAAGGTCATTAATTCCTCATTGCTCCAGTAAAGTTACGCCGCGTGAAAGCAGCAACAAAATGACATATCTCAGTTCTTGGGAAACAAAAAACCGGTAAACAACACTGGGTTTGTGAAGTAATTGTTGTAAATTATCAAAACCAAAAAACAGGTCACTGAACACACCCTTAAGATGGTGCTCACTGACCATGTACAACGCATCCTGCGGGTGTTTGATTGTAATTTCGAACCTTTGGACAGGTGATTGGGTAGATAGAAATGTACCAGGTGCCGGAATCTGCATCCATAATCAATGTGAGCTATTCATTTCTCTTAAATAATGCTCCAAAACCTGCTCTCCCCGCGGAATCGAGTTTCTGGCCCAGCGGACTTTCAGTTCCCATAATTTATCACCGGTAAGTTTGTATTCTATACCTGATTTAATGAGTTTCTGCCGGAGTTCATAAAAACAAATGGCGGCCGCTACCGAAACATTGAAACTCTCTGTAAATCCATACATCGGAACGGCTAAAGTTTCATCGGCAAAATCCAGGATCTCGTCGGTAACGCCTTCCTTTTCCGTACCGAAAACCAGCGCCACGGGTTCTTTCAGGTCGTAATCCGGCAGCATAGTGGCGTTATTCTCCGGCGAGACGGCCAGAATCTTATAACCTCGGTTTTTAATTTCCTGCAGCGATTCCAGCGAGTGCGGCATCTTCTCCACCTCCACCCATGTTTCGGCGCCTTTGGTGACCTTCAGGTACGGGTTGAATTCGTTTTCACTTTCCATGGCCACGATCTTATGAAAACCGCAGGCCTCCACGGAGCGCACAATGGCCGCAGCGTTTCGGAACTGAAAAATATCCTCCATTACCGGCAGCGCATAACCCGAACTTTCGGCTGCATACCTTTCAATTTTGGTTAGCCGCTCATCGGTCAGGAAGCGTTTAAGATAGTTGAAAGTGGTCTGGTGATCCATGAGGCAAAAGTAGGGAATTTGTAGGATTTGGGTTTGGTTTCGCGCCATCTGCAGTATTAAATAACAGTTTCGGAATTTAAAGTATTTGCGTAGATTAGCTAAAAGCAGGAGATTTTAATATTTTAGGAAATCCTGGCTCATTGGAGGGTATGGTTATATGTCCTGATGGGATGTCAGATGTAGTGGAAGACGAAGTCTGCTCAAAGTCGGGAGACTTTGCGCAGCGGGGAAATTGGGATCTCATACTTATAGCGAGTACCCGCATTTCCTGAAAGGGATAGACGAACTATTTTTGAAATATTACAAAACTTTTAAAATCGTGAATAAAATAATGGAAAAATTCTTTTTAGCTTTCACATTCTTTTGTTTTAATATGTTAGCCTCGCAGATTTCTATTAACATCAGAATTACAGATAATACAGGTATGTACAAGAAGTTGAATATTGAATTAATAAACAATTCAAACGAATCTTACGCAATACCTATCGACAGATCCGATGTTCGGGGGAACGGTCCTGGAACTTGCAGTGAAACAGTTGAGACCGCTTTAATGCCTACAGTTAATCTTAAGAATCTGGGCAATTATAAATATTTAGAGTACGATTATCAATTTGCGAGTGGAAACAGTTAAACGTTTAACCAGATTGACGCAGCGAATTCCCGTGTTTAGCGAATGAATGATATCTTTATAGGGTTAAAACCAAAAGAAAGATTAACATATGAACTTCATTTCAATCCGATGAATTTTAATAATAAAATACTATATCATGAATTATTCTATTTAACCCCTTATATTCTTTACGATTTAGATTTATCTTTATGTATCAGCAAGAAAGCTGTGGCTAAATTTGGCAAAAGGATTAAGTTAAATGGTGAATTTTATACCCCTTTCTATGGTAAGATCCAGAGCAACAAGGTAATGGTGCAATGGACTCCGGAAATGTTTATTTATAAATAATACAAAAAACATTATCTTAATAGCCACACGAAAGGATTCGTGCGACAGCAGGGGATAAAACTTTAGAGTATAAAGATGGGACAACAGTAATGACCGAAAGAGAAAGGTTTCAAAAAATTTCAGTGCCGGGCATTGAGTTTATGACACTAGGTGTTAGTTTCGGTTTCAACCCTTTTAATAGCCAGTTTCTTAATTGGGGATTTAATACTGGTGCTAAAACTGGCGTGAAGAAAAGCATTTATCAATAAGGTCCCAATAAAAAATAATTATGATTGATTTAGTTTTTGGCGGTTTTGGTATGTTAATACGATGGTTATTTGTTTATAAATGCAATTCTAAAAAAATGAGTGAGGCTTATAAATTAAACACTATTGAAGAAGGAATGAAAAACAATACTGCCGGATATTTATTGATTCCTTTTGTTGTAATTATTGGTGCAATAATTAATTATTTCGTCAGAACTTAAACCGGGTAATTATTGCTTAATACAGCGACTGGGTTCTTTTATAGCTCTACGGGTGAAGTAGTAGATTATGAAGGCAACTCGGTAACCGGTACAGAATTTTCAGGAGTAAATGAAGCCGTGAAATTTTTGGTCGCCGTAGGTAGCGGCGGTGTGTATACCACTCTACTTGTAAGTTTCAGGGAAACTATTACAGCATTACAAAATCTGGACTTGGGTGCGGATTGGAAGATCCAACTTTTAACGAAGGAGAAGACCCACCGGGAGGAAACAGATTAGGCTTTAGACACGTGCGTAAACATTTCTTAAGTAATGAAGGCACTACTTTGAATACTGATATTAATTCGCTTGATTTAAGCAAAGTTAGACGTTCAGACTTTAAGTATTCGCCGATTCCATTAAAAAAATAAATATCCGGGAGGCAAAGACCATCTTGGAAATGTACGGTCAAGTTACAGCACCCAGCTGCGCAAAGTGTCCTCACTTTGAGCGTCACTCTTTTTATTTCGAGATGACGTAACGCCAACCAGGTTTGGAATGAGATAAATCTACTTTTTCGCAGTCATCGAGAAAGTGAACCGCGTTTGCTTTTCATCAGAGGTAAATGCCAGGGTGCCACCATGGGCAAGCGCGATTTGATTGGCAATGTAAAGCCCCAGCCCTAAACCGTTTTTGCTTGGCCTGTCGCTTTCGCGTTTAAACGGCGTAAACAGAATGTTTTGCAGAGATTCGGGAATGGGTTCTCCATCGTTTGCCACGGAAAGCGTCATTTCATCATTTTGATTGCCGGCAGAAAACCACACCGGCGACTCCGGGTTTCCGTGGGTAAATGCATTGGCCAAAAGATTGGAAGCCAACTGCGAAATCCGGTCCGGATCACAATAAACGGGTTCCGGAAAAGAAAAGACTGTATTGATCTGCCGATCAGGAAATAAATATTTTAATTCATCCACCACGTGTTGAAGGACCGGTTCCAGCTCCACCTCCCCGGGTGTTAATACGATTCCTTCGCCCATTCTGGTGCGCGCAAAATCCATGACGTGTCCGATAAGCTCATTCATCCGATAGCAGCTCCGTTTCAGAATGCCCAAAAGATTCTTCTGCTTATCACCCGTCATCGATCTTTCCAAATAACCCACCGTCATGCTTACTGCGCCAAGCGGATTACGAAGGTCATGACCTAAAACAGCAATTAACTGCTCTCTCAGCAATACATTTTCGCGCTCTGCCACAAGTTGCTTCTCGGCGACCTTCTTTGCGAACTGCAGGTTTTGCTCATACATTACACGGTCCGAGGCTTCTACAAGCGTATAATAAATGTTTCTAAGCCCGTTTTCATTTGGGGAAGATTCTTTAGCATTAACGAAAATCTTGAGTTTTTTGCCCGAAGTGTTGCTAAGTTCCACTAGAATTTCGTCGAAAAAGCCCTGCATTTTAAGAAGAGGCGCAAGGTGGGTTTCGTAATAGATTTTGCTTCCAATTGACAGGAGATCCGAAAACTTTTTGTTTAATATTTCCTCTGAAGAACGTTCCAACCAGGCGGCAATCCTTTTGTTGCAGCGGATAATTTTATTTTTATCATCCACAATCAGGAAACCTGACAGCGACTCTTCAAAAAACTGATCTGCATCAGTCTGAGGAATATCATTACTTAAAGACGAATCCAGGATCATGCGAGGAACTGTTTCATGGCCTGAACCGTTTCTTCCGGCGCACTCAGGTTGGGACAGTGTCCCGTTGCTTCCATCAACACGAATTGACTGTCCTTCATTTTTTGATGCATGAACACGCCAACTTCTTCCGGAGCGATTACATCTTCCGCACACTGTAAAATAAGCGTGGGAATTTTAACCTTTGGAAGAAGATCTCTGCTATCTGACAGGAAAGTAGTTTTCGCAAATTGTTTTGCGATTTCGGGATCCGTTCTGCAAAAACTGTTCGCTAATTCCTCTGCAAGTTCTCCCCTGTCCGGATTAGCCATAATAACCGGTGCCATGGCCATGGACCAGCCAAGGTGATTATTATCCAAGGATTCCAGCAGTTCGGTAATCTGCTCGTGCGTAAATCCACCCACATACTCACCCTCATTAATATAAGATGGAGAGGGACCTATCATAATCAGGGACTTAAAAAGGTGCGGCGCTTTCAGATAGGCCATAATTCCAATTACGGAACTTACAGAATGACCTACAAAAATCACCTCATCCAGCTTCAATTCCTCACAAATTTCGACAATATCTGCCGCGTATCCTTCCAGTTGCGAATACTTATCTGCTGAGTAGGCCGTTAAATCAGAAGTACCGGCACCCACATGATCAAAAAGGACCATTTTATAATCGGCCTCAAAAGCCGGAGTCACGTATCTCCACATGTTTTGGTCGCAACCGAATCCATGGGCAAAAAGCATAGCCTGTGTGCCTTTTCCTTTGATTAAAATATTATTTCGTTCAATTGCACTCATAAGGCCTATATTCACACGGTGTTATACTAAAAGCTGCAAGTTACTTAATTAAGCACATAAATAATGCATTACGGCTGATATTATCGGAATATAAAAGGCTGACAATATATTTGAGGTGGCACTTTAAAGGTTTCTTGTATTGGGACTGGCATTTAACGTTTAAGATTTCTGACCCTCTTCATACACCGGAACGCTGCCCGAAGTCTGACTTGGTGTATTTGAATTCATGACCTTGAGCATTCTCTTCGTAATGTCGGGATTGCAACATCTCACAGCGCGACATTGTTCCACTGTTCCACTGCTACATTCCTCCCTTATTGCATTATTACATCACCAAAATCCCTATTTTAGCACTTCCAAAAATTACCAATGACAGCCACCGGTTTTATCCAACAATCCTTAAATATTTCTGATAAAAATATCCATGCAACGCTGAAACTGTTGGTCGAAGACTGCACCATCCCCTTTATTTCCCGCTACCGGAAGGATGCCACGGGAAACCTGGACGAAGTGCAGATTGAGCAGATTGCGAAACTCAAGACCCAGTTTGAGGAACTCATCAAAAGAAAGGAAAGCATCCTGAAATCCATTTCAGAACAGGACGCACTCACTCCGGACCTGAAACAACGGATTGAAGGCAGTTTTGACCTTCAGGAACTGGAAGACCTTTACCTGCCCTTCAAGAAACGCCGCAAAACCAAAGCCGACGCAGCGAAGGAAAAGGGCCTGGAACCTTTGGCTAAGATTATTATGAGCCAGAAAGCGAATGAACTTCAGTCTCTGGCAGCGAAATATCTTAATGAGCAAGTCGCTACGGAAGAGGAAGCGCTTCAGGGCGCAAGGGATATTATGGCCGAATGGATTAACGAGAACGGCTATGTACGCAAAAACCTCAGAAGACTTTTCCAGCGCAAAGCAGTGATTACCTCCAAAGCGGTAAAAGCCAAAAAAGAGGATGAAGCTGCACAGAAATACGCGCAGTATTTTGAGTGGGAAGAAAGCCTGAACCGGATTCCGTCGCACCGCCTGTTGGCCATGCTCCGAGCCGAGGCGGAGGGTTTTGTAAAGACCAAAATAGAAATTGACAAGGATGAAGCGATTGACCTCATCGAACAGGCTGTTATTAAGTCCCGTAATGAATGTGCAGAGCAGATTTCACTGGCCGTTAGAGACAGTTACAAAAGACTGCTGGAACCGGCGATCTCCAACGAAACCCTGCAGGAAGCCAAAGAGAAAGCCGATGAAAAAGCAATTTCTATTTTCTCCGATAACCTAAGACAGCTGCTTCTGGCGCCTCCGTTGGGCGAAAAAAGAATCTTAGCCATTGATCCGGGCTACCGCAGCGGTTGCAAGGTGGTCTGCCTGGACGAAAAAGGAGACCTTCTGCACAACGAAACCATCTATCCACACGCGCCTCAGAACGAAACCGGCATGGCCATGAAGAAGATCCGATCCATGGTGAACGCGTACAACATCCAGGCAATCTCGATCGGAAACGGAACCGCCAGCCGCGAAACGGAATTCTTCATCAAGAAAATCGCCTTCGATAAACCGCCGCAGGTCTTTGTAGTCTCGGAAGCCGGAGCGTCGGTCTATTCAGCAAGCAGAATTGCGCGCGAAGAGTTTCCTTCGTATGATGTAACCGTACGCGGTGCCATTTCCATTGGCAGAAGGCTTTCCGATCCGCTGGCAGAACTCGTGAAGATCGATGCGAAATCCATTGGTGTAGGTCAGTATCAGCATGATGTAGACCAGACCCAACTGAAAAACGAACTCGACTCCACCGTCATGAAATGTGTAAACTCGGTGGGCATTAACCTGAACACCGCCAGTAAATCCCTGCTGAGCTACGTTTCGGGAATCGGGGAAAAGATGGCCGAGAACATTGTGAACTTCCGTGCTGAGAACGGCGCTTTCGAAGACCGGAAACAAGTGAAGAAAGTTCCCCGCCTCGGTGAAAAGGCGTTTCAGCAGGCGGCGGCCTTCGTGAGGATCGCGAACGGCAAGAATCCGCTGGATAATTCGGCCGTGCATCCGGAGGCCTACCCCATTGTTGAAAAGATGGCGAAAGACCTGGACCTCAAGACCGCAGATCTCATCGCGAACAAGGAAAAGATTGCTTTAATCAGCCCTGAAAAATACGTCACCGGTACCATTGGGATTCTGGGGATTAAAGACATCCTGAAGGAACTTGAGAAACCAGGCCTGGACCCGAGAAAAGCCGCGAAAGTTTTTGAGTTCGACCCGACCGTTAAAAGCATCAGAGACCTTAAAACCGGCATGATCCTGCCCGGAATCGTGAACAATATTACCGCTTTCGGCTGCTTTGTAGACCTTGGCATCAAGGAAAGCGGACTCGTGCATATTTCACAACTTAAAGACGGCTTTGTGTCGGATGTGAATGAAGTGGTAAAACTGCACCAACACGTACAGGTGCGGGTTACGGAAGTGGATGAGGCACGGAAAAGGGTGCAGCTGAGTATGGTTTTAAGATAAGGTAACTATTTTAACAATGTACCAATGTAGCGGCGTAGCAATTTACCAGTGTAAAATGTGGCAATGTCTTAATTTAAGAATGCAGCAACGGAACAAAAACGGGAGAGGCATTCTTTTGGCTACAGGTTTTAGAAAAAACAGCTGATTATGAAGAATACAATTGCGGTTGACTGGTCCGGCATCCTGTTGGGAACTGAAGACTGGTCGTTTCTGCCCGAAGTCGCCATTAGGACCATCATTATGTTTCTTATCATCGTCATCGGCCTGAAATTTCTAGGGAAAAGGGGTGTAAAACAACTTTCGGTATTCGAACTGGTGGTCATAATCGGGCTAGGATCTGCAGCGGGGGATCCGATGTTCTACAAGGAAGTAGGGATTGTTTTCTCGCTGCTGGTCTTCATGGTCATTATAGCGCTTTATGCACTACTCACCTATTTTATTGGAAAATCCAAACGTTTTGAGGATATGGTTGAAGGCAAACCCACGTGCCTTGTTGAAGACGGAGTCTATGTACTTGAAAACTTTAAAAAAGAAAACCTCGGAAGCGATGAATTTTTTGCGGAGCTGCGTCTTCGGGGAGTTTCGCATCTGGGACAGGTGGAAACTGCCATTGAGGAGACCTCCGGAGAATTGAGTGTCTTTTTTTATCCCGCAGAAGAAAGTAAGTACGGCTTGTCCACCATGCCTCATTCGCTGAAAGATCCTTTAAAAGAAATTACAATTGACGGTCACTATTCCTGTATATTCTGTGCCTTCACCGAAGAGAAGTCACCCGGTTTGGCCGGCGAATGTCCAAACTGCAAGCATACGGAATGGGTAACCGCCTCCGGAAAAAAGCGGGTGACTTAAAAAAATCGGTTTCGGGCTATAAATTAAACAGGAGCCCCTGTTAAAAAAGCAGGATCATGGTCTTCGGCAAATTATATTTTTGCAATGTGTCCATGCAGGATTAGACATTAAAAACCTATGTTCCGGTGACAGAAAAGGATTGGTAGCATCCCTCTTGGAACAATCGGAGTTACTCAAGGTTTATTACATTATATGCAGTAAATCTATTTGGCAATTTCAAATTTTTGAATTTCATTACCTTTGTATCCTTCTATATAATTTATTCTTATATTCAATCCATCGTGCAAAACCTTACTGTGGTCACCTCCAAAGTTCGCAAATTCATATAAGGTATTATGTAAATAGTTAAATTTAATAGAGTCAACATAAAATTCTTCATAAGTCTGTCTTCCCGATTGTGCTTGACGGAAATTAGAAATTTGCCCAGTGATATTTTTAATTTTCTTATCTGAAAGATATTTATCCAGTCGTTCTTCATTTGGGTTTCCACCAACAAATTTCATATATATATATCCTGGAACTGCTAATAATGCAAACAGCCCGGAAGCATACAAATAGAATTTTTTATCATCATCTTCTATTTTAAACTTCCAAACTAGTAAAAAAGTAATTAATGAAATGATAAAAATCCACAAAAAAATGGAATGGGGCTGAGTTGAATTACTTGGCGCGTCATTAACTGTCCAATAAGTGTAATATTCCATAGATTAAGTTTATGCACTTTGGTGTTATTTTATATAAAGTTTCACAACTTTGCGATGTGGCGGAATTTTAGCAGATCAGTACAATAGATCTTCTAATGCTGCGCGCTGCACCAATGTTTCATGGAGGCACGTAAGCCGCTCTATTACCAAACGATCTTAGCAGGTCGTTGTCTTGTGGCTAAAAAACAAATTGTTTATCTTTCTTGCACATTGAATACTGTTCCTGCCGGGTCTTGGATCCAATGCATATTTTTCGGAAGTTCCTCAAGTTCGTCACAGGTTTCCACACCATTGGACTGCAAATAGCTTGTCGCTTCTCCTACGTTTGGTACTATAAGCTGTAACCAACATTCTGAGTGTGTGTAGTTGTCAACGCAGTCTAACCAAATAACATTATTACCGAACTTTACTTCGTGAGTTCTGGAAATGGTAGGATTGTCAATAGGTTTCTCTTCGACTTCTAATTTCAAAATATTTTTGTAAAAATCAACTGTTTTGTCGTACTTACTTTTCGGAATTTTTATCGCAATGTTAATTCCAGCTTCAAAATTAATATCCATTGTGGTTATCACTTTAAGTCAAATTACTGTTTTCTCATATTTATAGTTCTGCCGTTGGTCTGTTTAGTGTCGTTCAACAAGGACTGCTAACGCTCAAATATACGCAAAAGAACAAATAAAGGACAACAGGAATATGGCAGGAAACTGCTACGTTTCTGATATGAAAAAAAGATAGGCCTAAATGAAATTTTATTGGGTCGTTTTACGAATCATAAACTTCAAAGCCGATCGGTTTAAAGGAATAGTTATTCGACATCTCTGCCGAGCAGGCGGTTAAGCCCACGATTAAATCCATTTTGGCTTCCAGGATAATATAATCGCCAGTCCCACTTTTTGGAGGCAGAACAGAAACTTTTCCGGTATCGCCGTCCACGGTAACATGCATGAATATATTAAAACTGACAGGGATTTGATCCGGAGAGATCCCAAAGGGCTGCAGTGCACTGCAAAGATTCCCGAAGCAGCCACAGTGCGGGTCCTGGTGTCCGTAAATGATTCTGAACGTGTCTGCGCTGCATGGTGTCAGCAGAAAATCATGCCGCCCAACGGTATCTTCAACGATTTCAAACATCACCTTGCTGCGGTTGGAATAGAAGGGATGGCCCGTGGTAAGGAAAATGGTTTCCGCATAATCGATTGTTCGGCCGGACGAGAGATATTCGCCCTTATCGTGCAGGTTAAAACAAACAAGATCGGAGACCTGTTCGCCTTGCAGGTCCACCACCTTAAGACGCTGTCCTTTTTTCAGTAGAAAGGCGGTTCCGCTGCGCGGGGGAATTATTTCAGGACTGTTCATGTTCTATTTATTTTTAAGGGGCACTCCCATTGGTTATCATAATGGCGGCCGCTGTACTGATAGACTTCCGAGACTTCCCCATAATCTTTCAGCATCGGATTTACTGAACCTGACTGTTCAAGGTCGCGTTTCCGGACCACGCGCTGCATATTCTCGAATTTCTTCATATCCCGGAGTTGCTCAAACTGAGCATGAGGATTAAAGGTCATGACCGGATATTTAAAACGCCGCGCGGGCCGACTGCTGTTTGGATGCAACCCGATAACAAAAAAAGCCTCCTCTTTCAGGCTGAAGCTGAAATCCGGTGATTTTGGATCAGATGCAACCCGCGGATCATAATTGAAGTTCTTTGCATCCAGTCTGTACAGTGCCTGAAGCCGGGTCCAGAGAAGCTGGTCAAAATCTTCTTCAGTGGAGGTTTCAGGCCCCTTAAAAATTACCGCCGCACTATGATAAAGCGTTGCGGAACTCCGGTATTGATCTACAAAGTCATAAAGGAACTGTAATATTGTAGCGTCGTCTTTAGGACAGGCCATATGATCAACAACCAGACATTGAAGCTGCTGCTTTGCCACAGCCGCTTTTGCAGCAATGCAGGGAAAGCTGCCGTTGGTGATGTGTCCCAGATATTGCTCTATAATATCTGATGTTGGTTTTTGATCTGTCATTTCTTATTGTTTTCAGCACTCATCCTGTACCATTTTCTTCAACTCTAATATTGCTTTTTTTACAGTATCTTCAATTTAAGACGCCGGAAATGCCGCATCGATCTTTTGTAACAGGTCAAAATGCTTTCGGCAGTTCCTCATGGTAGTCCAACCTTTTTTAAAATCATCGTAATTCACTCCTTTTGCTTTATTGTGCCTGGAAATTTCATAAAGGATATTCCAGTGGCGGGCAAGGATCCTACACGCCTTAACAAGGGTATTGCCGTTACCGTAAACATGATGGGGTTCAGCACCACAGCCGTTATATTCTACAATGGAAAAGTTTTTTCCCTGCTTCAACTCTTCGATGGAAGCACATTTTATATCATACCGGCCATAAAAAAGCGTGTCGGAATACGAACTGATTTCGTCAAACACCTTGACAAGACGCTCATCCTTCTCATCTTCCAGACTTACCAATTTACACCCGCGACTGAGGTTCAGGGCGTAACTCAAATAAAATACTTCGCCTTTTTTCAGGACCAGCTGAAGGTTTTCGAAATGCTTTGTCCTCATTTCCTCCAACCGGAAGCGGATTCGTGGATAAGCAGTCATTAGTTCATCCAAAGTGGATTTTCCGTCACCCTTAACTTCTAAAAATTCCTTACGTATGAATCCTGTTATGGTGCCGTTTTCAGCATTGGGGTAGCGGTAATAAAAAACACTTACTTCCATTGGGTAAGTCACCAAATCCTGAACAATATAATTAACAGGCATTATTTCATGGTAGGATTTAAGTTCACTGGGTTCTTTAATGATCCTGAACATGAAACCCATTCTGCCTACATCAGGCTTAACAACAAAGGGGTAACTGTACGAGGTGGAGATTATTTCTTCCACCTCAGAAAAAGGAAGTTTTGCCTGAATACGGATGCTTTTAGGATAGGTGCCCGGGGGAAGGTGTTCGTAGATGGACATTTTGGTTACTCCCTCAAACCCGCCAAACGCCAACTTTGGATTGGAGGGGGTGAAAAACCAGAATGAGCCGGCGCGAATACAGTTCCATGCCCATACGGGGACGATCGGAATATATTTTATCCTCCAATCCCATGTTTCCCAGTGGCTTAGTTTGTAGAGGGTATTATTTAATGGCATACATTGTTCTGATGGTAAAACACATAATTCAGCAAATCTTAGTTGTGATGTAAAAGGCTTCCTATGGGACCTTCGAACATAATTATTACGAAGGCCGTTAAAAAATGATTATTTGCAAAAACAGTACCAGCGACAAATTACAAAACCTTTAGCAGCGCTCGGAGAGTTTTATCAATACCTAGCCAGATTCCCATACTAAAAATCAACTTACTTCCCAATTTTTCCGGAGTAGCGTAGAATTTCTGCATAAATGTTCACGAATGTTTCAGTCAAAAATAAAACAACCACCTACATTTCTGTAAGTGGTTGATTTTTAGAGTGGCCCAGCTTGGGCTCGAACCAAGGACTTGCTGATTATGAGTCAGCTACTCTAACCAGCTGAGTTACAAGGCCAAATTTTTATGGTAAAAATAAGAATTTCAGTTGGGTGTGCAAAAATAACATTTTTTTGGCGGTTTTCAAAATTATTTTTCGGGTTTTTCCTGACATAATTCCACCAGAACTCCGTTTGTAGACTTCGGATGAAGAAAAACCACGAGTTTATTGTCGGCGCCGTCTTTGGGTTCCTCTGAAATAAAGATGAACCCTTCTTTTTTTAAACGTTCAATCTCTGCATTGATATCTTCCACTCCAAATGCGATATGGTGAATGCCCTCTCCTTTCTTGTCCAGGAATTTCGCGATCGGACTTTCCGGATTTGTGGCCTCAAGCAGTTCGATCTTACTTTCGCCAATGTCGTAGAATGAGGTTGTAACCCCTTCCCTTTCCACGGATTCCTGCTTATAGCAATCTTTACCCAGGAGGCGGGCAAATAAACGGTCACTTGTTTCCAGAGATTTTACGGCGATACCCAAATGTTCTATTTTCATGCTTGCTTTGTTTTGATGACTCGCCTGCGTGAGGGCGGAGTGCATTGTTGGAGCTCTTTTTTTTCGGCGGCTGCAGCATAGCCACCGCCGCCGAAAAAAAAGCGACTGCACGGAGACCGGCCTTTTTAAGCCCCGGCCGCTTCGCACGGAAGAAAAAGGACACTCCCCAATAATTGAAACAAAAATAGTAAATTTGCGCCATGAACGAAAGTAACAGACAGAGAAAAGTAGCCCAGATCATTCAGGAGGATTTTGCGGAACTGTTCCGCAAGCAGTCTTCAGAAAGCAAACAGACTTTTCTGGTTAGTGTTTCGGATGTTAAGGTAACCCCGGATCTGAGCATCGCCAAGATTTATTTAAGCATTTTCCCCCAAGAATACCGCACCCCCATCATGAAGGAAATCGATACGAACAAATCCCAGTACAGGAATTTCATCGGTCAGAAAATGGGCAAGCAGGTCCGCGTGATCCCGGAACTGAACTTCTATCTGGACACCACGCTGGACGATGTTGAGAAAATAGAAAAGGAACTCCGCGGCGAAGGCGACAATCCAACACTGTAAGAAAATCTGTGGCTGATACTGCTTTTTACATAGCCAAAAGGTACCTTATTGCAAAGAAAGGCAGTACGGCGGTTACCTTTATCACCTGGCTGGCGGCAATCGCCATGATGGTGGCTGTGGCAGCCATGTTCATCATCATCTCCGTGTTTTCCGGCCTTGAAGACCTTAACCGCGACCTCATCTCAAACCTTCACGCAGACCTTACCATAAAAAGCAGGGAGGGAAAAGTGCTGAAAGATATCGGAAAACTGCAGCAGGGCCTTTCAAAAAATGGAGAAATTGCCGGATTTTCCAAAGCGATTGAAGAGAAAGTATACATTGATTACGCCGGCAAAGGCGACATTGCCTTTCTGCGCGGAGTGGATTCTGCTTATATTTCGGTTAATCCGGTAAACAAGAATATCTTTTACGGGACCTACCCCGATTTTAAATATCCCAATGAAGTGGTGATGGAAAACCAGTTGGGCAACCGGCTGTCCATTCCCGTGGGAAGCCAGGCAGATTTCGCCACCATATTTATGCCCCGCGCAGGTAAGGGACTCATCAATAAAGAAGAGGACATCTTCAACAAAAAAGATATTTACGTTACCGGCGTCTTCTCCGGAAACGACCAACTCAACAGCTACATCATTGCGCCGATCGCACTGGCACAGCAACTGCTGGATCTTCCCGACACGGCCGCCTACCAAATCCTGATAAAACTGAAGAACAGTGAAAATGCAGACGCGGTAAGGGATCAATTACTTGCAGCAGTCGGTAAAGAGTATCTAATTACCACAAAGAAGGAGGAAAACGCCGCTTTCTGGAAGATGATTAACATCGAAAAACTTTTCATCTATTTCATCTTTGTCCTGGTGATTTTTATTACGACTTTCAACCTTGCAGGGGCAATTATCATTCTGCAACTGGACAAGAAACAGCAGGCACGGTCACTGCTCTCACTTGGTTTGCCCATCAGCGAACTCAGGAAAACCTATTTCTATACCGGTATTTTAATTGTGATTACCGGCATTGCAGTAGGCCTTATATTGGGCACAGTAATCTGCTTCATCCAGCTGCAGACCGGTTTTTTCAAGGCTAATGCCGCCATAGACCTTGCCTTCCCTGTGCGTATCTTGCCCATGAACTACCTCATAGTGGCTGCAACCGCGGCTGCTTTCGGGATTCTGATTTCCTGGATTTTTTCTAAAATCAACAGGCAGTATATCACCAATAGTTAAGTCGGCATTCTTATTTTTTTTGTACTTTTACACCCTTATTTTAACAGTTAATTTTATTATGAAAAAAACATCTATCATATTCATACTGAGTCTTTTCTTCGGTATGATTTCCGCCCAGCCGCCTGCGGGATACTACACTTCTGCCACCGGACTCACCGGGCAGGCGCTTAAGACCCAGCTCAGCCAGATCATCACCGCGGGCCATTCTGACCAGGGCTATACTGGACTGTGGACGGGTTATCTGACCACCGACCGCGACTACCACTATGAGAATGACGCAACGATACTGGATATCTACTCAGAAAACCCTTTGGGACCTGATCCTTACACCTTCACTCCGATTACGGACCAATGCGGTAATTACAGCAATGAAGGAGACTGCTACAACCGCGAACATATTGTCCCGCAAAGCCTTTTTAGCGAAGCAAGCCCGATGAAAAATGACATTCATACGGTGCGGGCCACCGATGGAAAAGTAAACGGGATGAGAAGTAATTATCCGTTCGGAATGGTGGGTACATCCACTTTTACCTCCCTGAATGGCTCCAAACTGGGCACCTCCATATCTCCGGGATACTTTGGAACCGTGTTTGAACCAATCAATGAGTTTAAGGGAGATGTTGCGCGCATGATTTTTTATTTTGTCACCAGATATGAGGGTCAGCTCAGCACTTTCAGTTCCGGCGACATGTTAGGGAGCTCACCATATCCCGGATTGCAGAGTTGGCAACAGCAGCAACTTCTTTTGTGGAATGCGCAGGATCCGGTTTCTGCCGCTGAAATTACAAGAAACAATGCATCATATACCTTCCAGGGCAACAGAAACCCATTTATCGACAATCCACAATGGGCCAATGAGATTTGGGGAACAGCCGATTCCACGCCACCTACTGCAGCAACCAATTTAAGCACAGGGACCGCTACCACCAGTTCTGTTCCGTTAACATGGACCGCTGCGACTGACAATATCGCTGTTGTTGCGTACGACATTTATGTAAACGCTGTATATCACAGCACCGTTACAGGCACATCCGCAACCATAACGGGACTGGCGCCGGCTACAACCTACAGTTTTTACGTGGTCGCTAAAGACCTGGCTGGAAACAGTTCTCCTGCAAGTAATACCATTACTGCGACCACACTTGCAGGGACGCCCGGAGGAAGTTGCGGAACAGAGAATTTTGAAAATATCCCGGCCAACTCCAATACATACGCGACAAGAACCTGGACTACCAACAGCATTACATGGACGGCCACCGATGCAAGAACAGACCAAGGCGTAAACGGCCGGGCCATCACCATCAGGAACGGTTCGTTGACATCTTCTGCCGTGTCGGGAGGTGTAAAAAGCATTACGGTGACCACCCAACTTAAATTTGGAGGTACCGCAGGCAGCTTTAACCTAAGGGTAAACGGAACTGTTGTGGGTACCATTCCTTACAGCGGTATACCCGACACTTCTATAACCACGACGGTGGATAATCTAAACATCACAGGACCTGCTGTAATCAGTCTTACAGACAACAGCCTAACTACGAACCGGGTTGCTTTTGATGATTTGACCTGGACGTGTTATACCCTTGGAACACAGGATGTCTCTGCAAACAGACCATTCACAGTTTATCCAAATCCGGTGATTAACGGTGCACTTTATGTAAGTGGAAATGATTTGAAAACAATCGCGAAAGCCGAAATTTACACGATGGAAGGCAGATTGATCCAAACGGTGGAACACCCTTTCAAAGCATCAGATAAAATTCAGCTGCAAAACATCTCTAAAGGAATGTACATTTTAAAGCTTGATCATAAGACCACGAAATTCCTTGTAAAATAGGAAAACGCATAACAAATATCATTGAAAAGGCCGTAATTCACTTCGGCCTTTTTTGTATTTTTGAGGGATGAACGAGGAAAAAAAATTCGGCCTGATTGGAAAAAATATCTCCTATTCGTTTTCAAAAAAATATTTTGGGGACAAATTTCACCGGTTGATGTTGAAAGACCATTCCTATGAACTTTTTGAGCTTGATGAAATCGAAAAAGTGCTGGAAGTGTTCAAAAAACAAAACCTGAAGGGGCTTAATGTCACCATTCCCTATAAAGAAAAAATAATCCCCTATCTTGACGAGTTAAGCGAAGAGGCTGCAAAAATAGGTGCCGTGAACACTGTTTTGATCCGGAACGGGAGGAAAACGGGGTACAATACCGATGCGGCCGGTTTTGAAAAAAGCTTTAAACTCTTCAAAAAAAACCACCACAAATCGGCACTTATTCTTGGAAATGGTGGCGCCTCCAAAGCGGTACAGTACGTTTTTGAAAAAATGGAGATACCCTACGAAACGGTTTTCCGGAACGGTGATCTTACGTTTGAGAATTTAACACCCGATGCGGTCTCGAGAAATACCATCATTGTGCAATGTACGCCGGTGGGGACCTTCCCGAATGTGAATGAATGTGTACCTTTTCCGTTTGAAGGACTGACCGCCATCCACCTCGTCATTGACCTTATTTACAATCCAAACGAAACGAAATTCCTTAAAAATGCTGCTGCGCAAGGTGCAAGGACAACCAATGGTCTTTTTATGCTGGAACAGCAGGCAGAAAAGGCCTGGGAAATCTGGAACACTTAGTTTTTTTTAAAATTACGGTCATTGGAGTGGTATCCTAAGTTTTTTAAGCCTAATTCTTAGGTTTGAAGGAAATTTTGTTTATATTTATTGCGTAATAACGGGCGGTATTGATTTACCAGCCTACTCTGAAATTTAATCTTAAAAAGATTGGCTATGACACCGGAACAACCACAATCCGAAAACGAAGAACTGAAACCTGCAGAGGGCGCTCAGCTTAAAGATACTGCCGAAGAGCTGCGTAACGAAAACCATCCCGAATCAGAAAAAATTTCTGAGGAAGAGGAGATAACTGACGTTAGCGCTGACCAAAAGGAAAGGGCTGTGGAGGAAACGCAGGAAGCTGACATGACGGAAGAAACTGTTGCCGCAGCAGAGGTAACTCCGGAGGAGGAGACCGTGGTTGAAGCAAAGGTGGAGCCAGAGCCACTGGTGGAGCAAGCCGAAGATACAGAACCCACCTCTGTCGGTGCTCCGGATGAACCTTTAGAAAATCAGTCCGACTTGGATACGCAAAAATCAGTAAAGATACCGGAGGAGAAAGTCCTGTCTGAAATTGACCGCGAAACTGCTGATATGGGTGATGAGGAACATGAAGCCCTGGAAGATGATATGGCCGGCCTTACCCTGGTTCAGATCTTTGAAAAGATGGAAAAAATCATCAATTCCAAAAGTGGCGGAGCCGATTTCAAAAAATTTGCCAGACTTCGTGATGAGGCTACAAGGATCATCCATGATGAAACTGAAGATAAAAAACACGAAATGGCCGATGCGGAAGGCAGTGAAGATGCCACTTACGAACATCCCGGCAAAACTAAACTATCAGGATTTCTAAATATTTACCGCGAAAAACAGGAGGATTTCCACAAACATCAGGAGGAAGAGCATTTCCAGAATCTGACGATACGTCAGACCATCATTGAGCGCCTTAAAAACCTCTACACCCACTCCGAAGCGGGGACCAATTTTTTCAGGGAAATCCGTGAAATTAAGGAGGCCTGGAGCAATGCAGGTCAGGTGGCAAAATCCGAATTCAAACTGCTGAACAATAATTACTTTCATCATCTGAACCAGTTTTATCAGATGCTGGACATGAACAAGGAATATCTGGAACAGGAATACTCCCATAATCTCGAAAAAAGAGAGCATATCATTGCAAGGGCAAAGGAGTTGGAAAATGAACCTTCGGTCCAAAAAGCACTAAATGAACTGCAGTATCTGCACAAACTCTGGAAGGAAGAAGCAGAGCCGGTTTCGGAAGAATTCAGGGAAAAAACCTGGCAGGAATTCAGGGAGATATCAAACAGGATTCACGAAAGAAGATCAGAACTCACTGCACAGATTGAAGGGGAGCAGAATGCAAACCTGGAGAAAAAGAACTCCATCATCGGAGAGATCAAAAAACTCATAAGTCCTGAAAAGGAGCCTAATCACAGCTATTGGCAAAATGCCATTAAAACTGTGGAAGATTTGCGGATGGAATTTTTGAAAACTGGAAGCGTACCCAGAAAAATATCGAACCAGAACTGGAATGATTTTAAGCAGATCCTGAGAACATTCAACAATACCAAGAATGAGTTTTATAAAGGTTTAAAGAACAGTCAGCAGCAAAATCTTGATGAGAAGCTGAAGCTGATAAAGACCGCGCGGGAATTTATGGAGACTGAAAACTGGGAGACCGGTGTTCCGCTGTTCAAAAAACTACAGGAAGACTGGAAAAAGATTGGCCATGTACCAAGAAGTATGACCAATAAAGTGTGGGATGAATTTCGGGAGGCCTGTAACGTATTCTTTAACAATTACCGCGTCAAAAATGAGGTGACAGGCGATAACTGGAAGGAAAACTACAAACAGAAAAAAGCCCTGCTGGAAGAGTTGAACTCTGTAGGCGATGAAGAAGGCAGCGTCGAAAAAATTGAGCAGATCAAAACCTCCTGGAACAATATCGGGAAGGTGCCTAGGGATAAGATTTCCATCAATACCGAATTTAACAAGGCCTTGAGGGAAAAAATGAAACTCAACAAGATCCATGATTACGAACTTAAAGAAGAAGGCCTGTCGGAGAACCAAATCACCGATAAAGCCCGGAAAATAAAGAATCAGATCGCGGACCTGGAGGCTGAAATTGTAAAACTTGAAAATAATTTAGGCTTCTTCCACAATCCATCGCGTGATAATCCGTTATTGAAAGATACATTCAACATGATTGAAGACAAAAAGACACAACTGGAAACCATGAAGCAGAGTCTGCACAATATCATTTCCGGCGAATAATTAACAAATAATTTTATAATACATGTTTAAGAAACTTATACAAACTTCGTTTATCTGCCTTACAATAGGGGTTTTTGCTCAGGAAAAAGACCTTTTGGGAGTTCCAAGCCCTATGGCCTTTGAAAATGCGCAGAAGGAAGTGGTGAATTTTGAAATGACAAAATCAATACTTGAGCCGAAAACCCGGGTAATTGTCCAGGAATATGCTCCTAAATCCAAATCTACTGAACGCATTACCATTACTTTTCAGCCCGAGAGCGACCCTCGGGAAACCCTGAAAAAAAAGCATGAGGAAATAATGGAGAACAAACGTGCAAAGGAAGTTGAAGCAACGGAAATCGGTGAACATAAGTTTCTTATTAAATACCGCCTAATTAACGACAAGAACGCCGCTGAAAGAAGAGAGGTTTTCGTTGGCATGGGTAAGACAGAAACCGGAACCGGAACCTATATTATTGAATATTCCGGAGGGAATTTCACCCAGATGCTGAATCTTGAAAAGCTGCCGGAAATGAATATCACTGCAGTGTATTAATACCATCTTTTACTGAAACAAAAACGCTCAACGCAAGTTGGGTGTTTTTTATTCGCATGAATCACGAATCTTACATCAAACGCTGTATCGAACTGGCCCGTAAGGCTGAGGGAAAGACCTATCCAAATCCGATGGTTGGTAGCGTCATTGTATATAATAACCGTATTATTGGCGAGGGATATCATAAGAGAGCCGGTACTCCCCACGCTGAAATCAACGCAATCAGCTCTGTACACAATAAAGAGCTGCTAAAAGATTCCACCATTTATGTTTCCCTGGAGCCCTGTGCGCACCACGGCAGAACGCCACCCTGCGCAGACAGGATTGTTGAAACCGGCTTCAAAAAAGTGGTCATAGGAACTCTGGACAGTCATGATAAAGTGAATGGCAAGGGTAAACAAATCATTGAAAATGTGGGAATTGAAGTTATTTCCGGAACGTTGGAGGAAGAATGCCGGGAACTCAACAAAAGGTTTTTCACCTTTCATCAAAAAAAGCGACCCTACATCATCCTGAAATGGGCACAGTCGGGAGATGGATTTCTTGATCAGGATTTTAAACCCATCCGGATCTCCAACAGCATTACAGACCAGTTCGTCCATCAGATGAGGGCTGACGAACATGCAATCCTGGTCGGAACCAATACCGCAATCAACGATAATCCGTCATTAACCGTACGGCATGTTGAAGGACAGAACCCCATCCGGATCCTTATAGACCTTGATTTGAAAGTTCCTTTGAATTACAGCCTTTATGATGATGAAGTCCGCACGCTGATTTTCAACTCACAACGGGAAAGTGATCACGGCAAAACAAAGCTGATTAAAGTGGACAGGATGCGTCTGGTTGAAAACCTGATGCTGAAACTGTATGAGGAACAAATCCAGTCTGTGATTGTTGAAGGCGGAAGCTTTACCCTGCAGCAGTTCATTAATCTGGGACTTTGGGACGAGATGGTGATCATAAAAAATGAACAGCTGCAGTTACGTAATGGTACAAAAGTGCCGCAGTTCAGTCAGCGACCGCTTGAAAAAAAACAGTACCGGGATAACACCATTGAATTTTTCCGGAAATAGATGCAATACGATTTCCAAACCATTGACCAGCCGATAGAAAATGTCCTTCTGAAGGAAAAAGGCAGCCGCTTCATCGGCTACGCATATCCTGTGCAGAGCGAAGAGGAACTGAAAAAAAACCTGGCGCACCTGCGGTCGGAACATCCGAAGGCGACCCACCACTGCTACGCTTTCCGGATTGGACTCAACGGAGAACATTACCGCGCCAATGATGATGGTGAGCCCTCCGGAAGCGCGGGGTTGCCTATCTACAACCAACTTCTCGCACATGGACTGACGAATATCCTGGTGGTCGTCGTTCGTTATTACGGGGGAACCAAATTGGGAGTTTCAGGCCTTGTAAAAGCATATAAGGATTCGGCAAAGGAAACTTTGACTCAGGGAAAAATCATCACCAGCGAACTTGAGACAATGGTTGAACTTGAATTCGGTTTCAACCAGCAAAATTCAGTCTTCACCTTACTGAACAGGATCGGTGCAAAGATATTTGAATTTGTAACGGACGAAAACTGCAGAATTCAAGCCTCGGTAAAACTGTCACAAAAAGAAAGCATCTCGGAACAATTGTCCGAGATGAATCATATATCTTTTAATTTTTCAGATTAACTGTTATTACGTCCTCCTGTCAGCATGGACGCAAAATAAATCAGTTGTGCAAGGGATCCTAAAGCAGCGACCACATAGGTACGTGCTGCCCATTTAAGACTGTCCGCTGCCCCCTCGTATTCGCCATTGTTTGCCAACGTGCCGGAACTTTTCAGCCATACCAAAGCTCTTTTACTGGCATCATATTCCACAGGCAGCGTAATGAAAGCAAACGCCGTAGTTACCGCGAAAAGTATAACCCCAATTAAAAGGACGGTTTTGCTCCCGCTCATTGCCATCAGAACAACGCCTGCCATCAGAACAAACTGAAGAAGTCTCGATGAAACATTCACCATAGGTACCATCTTAGATCTCAGCTGTAACATGGAATATCCTACCGCATGTTGAACTGCATGACCTGTTTCGTGCGCAGCAACGGCTGCTGCTGCTGCATTTCTCTGCATATAAACCCCTTCTGACAAATTTATCGTTTTATTCACAGGATTATAATGATCTGTAAGTTGTCCTGATACGGAAATAACCTGTACATCATTGATATTGCTGTCTCTAAGCATTTTCTCAGCGATTTCCTTTCCTGACATCCCATTTTGAAGTTGAACCTTAGAATAGTGTGCAAACTTGGACCGAAGCCTGTTCTGCACAATCATGCTTATAATAAAAATTGCACCGATTATAATATAATAACTCATTTTATAGTTGATTTTATTTTGAATTTAATTACCTTCTTGGATGTAAAAACTATGCCAAATGCCCAAAATCTTATTCGTTTCCGTTATATTTGTTTCTCAGAAATCAAGCCACAATTAAATGTCAGAAATAACTGTTGTTCAGGTAAAAACTGAAAGGGAAATGATGGATTTCATCAGGTTTCCAATGGTACTTTACAAAAATAATAAAAATTTTGTACCTCCCTTAATAAAAGGCGAGAAAGAAGTCTGGAATCTGAAGGAAAACCCGGCACTTCACTATTCACTAGCCAAACAGTACCTCGCATATAGAGCGGGTAAAATCGTAGGCCGGATTGCGGTGATGATTAACAATAAGGAAGTCAAGGAACTTGGTATAAGGAAGGTGCGTTTTGGATGGATTGATTTCATAGATGACGTGAAGGTTTCGGAAGCATTGATACAGAAGGCGGTAGATTTTGCAAAGGAACATCAGCTTGAAAAAATTGAAGGACCGATGGGCTTTACGAATCTGGACAAGGCCGGTACCCTGACCATGGGCTTTGACAAACTGGCAACCATGATCGGCATGTACAACCACGCGTATTATGCAAGTCATTTCGAGCGTTTAGGACTCAGAAAGGAAAAGGAATGGGTGGAATACGAAATCGTTTTTCCCGAGATCCTCCCGGACAAAGTCCTGAAATTTAATGAACTGATAAAGGAAAAATACAGGCTGAAGGTGATGAAGTTCACCTCGAAAAAGGAGTTTCTCCCGTTAATCGAACCGATGTTCGAACTTCTGGACCAGACCTACAGAACGCTGTCCACATATACCCCGATTACGGACGAACAGATAAAAAGCTATAAGGACAAATATTTTTCACTGCTCGATAAGGATTTCATCATATGCGTGGCTGATGAACATGATAAACTGGTGGCTTTTGCCGTAACCATGCCCTCGTACTCTACCGCGCTGCAAAAGGCAAACGGGAAACTCTGGCCTACAGGCTGGTGGCATCTTCTGCAGGCAGGAAAAAAGAATGACCGAGCAAATTTCTATCTCATCGGCATCCATCCTGACTACCAGAAGCGTGGCGTCACTTCCATTATTTTCAAAGAAATCTATGACATCTTTAAGAAAAAGGGCGTAAAATATCTGGAAACCAATCCGGAACTCGAGGATAATAAAGCGATACAACTGTTGTGGCAGGATTATAACCCGGTTAACCATAAAAGAAGAAGGACCTACTCCAGAGAAATATAGACACCCCATGAAAAAACAACTTCTGGTATATGCCCTGCTCATAATTGCGTTCATTTTCTACAACCAGTTCTTTCGAGTGGAGGATGAAAGGCTCAATGAAATCATCAATATCCTGTTCGCCAGTTTCCTCTTCCTTTACATTGGATATGTGGCTTTTGTGGCAATCAGAAAAATAAAAAAGGCCTCAAAAAAATGACTGTTTGGAACCGTTCTAAATTATTCGGTTTCCTTTTTTATTTAAAGCTATTTTTCAGGTTTAAATTTCGCCTATTGCCTTTATTTGCCTAAATTTGCAAATTAAAGTTTACCAGGAATCGGTATAAAAACAGCGGGCTGACTTGATATATTGTGAAACCCGTTAATTAGGAGATTATTTAAATAATTAGTTTACATGAATTTACCTGAAAATTACATTCCCATAATTATACAGGCCGCTGTAGGCCTTGGTTTCGTTCTCTTATCCCTTGTTGGAACTCACTTTCTGGGACCAAAACAAAGTAAAAGCAACACCAGGAAAAACGAGAGTTTTGAATGCGGGATTGAGGTGGAAGGAAATGCCAGGACTCCATTTTCAGTAAAGTATTTCCTTACGGCCATACTCTTTGTTCTTTTCGATATCGAAATCGTGTTTTTTTATCCATATGCGGTGAATTTCCGTGAATTTGGAGTTGCCGGTTTCATGGCCGTCCTCATGTTTGTTGCCGTTTTCTTTCTCGCATTTGTCTATGTGTGGAAACGCGGTGCGCTGGACTGGGACAGATAGAGATTGCTGCATGTTTGTGGCATCGGGAAATGAAGCCATGGAGCACAGATTAAAATTCAACTTTTAAAAGAAAAATTATGTCAGATAATAAACCGGTAGTTAGAATGGATGCGCAGCCACCCGCCGGGTACGAGGGCGAAGGCTTTTTTGCTACCCAACTCAGCAGTGTGGTCGGTTTGGCAAGAAAACATTCACTCTGGCCGCTGCCTTTTGCAACTTCGTGCTGTGGAATCGAATACATGGCATTCCTTAACCCTACTTATGATGGCTCAAGATTCGGTATGGAAAGAAATTCTTTCTCACCGAGACACGCAGATATGCTCATGGTTTGCGGAACGATTGCCAAGAAACTGGGGCCCGTCCTTCAGCAGGTTTACACCCAGATGGCAGAACCCCGTTGGGTTGTGGCTGTGGGAGCCTGTGCCTGCAGTGGTGGTATCTTCGATACCTATTCTGTATTGCAGGGCATAGACAAAATCATTCCTGTGGATGTATACGTGCCGGGTTGCCCGCCAAGACCGGAGCAGATTATTGAAGGAGTGATGCAGGTTCAGGCACTGGCCCAGGCCGAAAGCGTAAGAAGAAGGGATATGCCGGAATACCAAAACCTTCTGGAATCTTACGGAATTAAATAATATTCAATATACCACAGCTTTGAATCTGAATCCTGAATAATATGACAAACGAATTTGTTTTAGATGCGATAAAGAGAGAATTTCCGGACAGCGTGGTCACCAGCGCAGAACCCTACGGAATGCTCACCCTGGAAATAAAAAAAGAGGATATCAAAAAGGTGATCCATCACCTGAAGGATTCTACATTGGAATTCACTTTCCTTACTGCCATTTGCGGCATACACTTTCCGGAGGATCAGGAAAAGGAACTGGGAGTCATTTATCACCTCCATAATATGAAGGAAGGTCTCAGACTCCGGTTAAAAGCTTTTACCAAGAAAGAAGGAGCCGAATTCGAAACGCTGACCGACCTTTTTGCAGGCGCCAACTGGATGGAAAGGGAAACCTACGACTTTTACGGAATCAAATTCAAAGGTCATCCGGATTTACGGGTGATTCTGAACATGGAAGATCTCGGATACCATCCGATGCTGAAGGAATACCGCTTGGAGGATGGTACCAGAATGGATAAAGAAGATAAAATGTTCGGAAGATAAAAGCTTAATGCTTACTGCTTAAAGCCCAATATTATGAAAGACAACGCATTATCAAACATAATCAACCAGTACGAATCTGAAGAACATATAGACGGGCAGCTGTATACGCTGAACCTGGGTCCTACCCACCCTGCGACCCACGGGATTTTCGAAAACATCCTGACCATGGATGGCGAAAGAATCGTGCACTCCGAACAGACGGTAGGATACATTCACCGTGCTTTTGAGAAAATCTCTGAAAGACGGAATTTCGCACAGATCACCACCCTTACAGACCGTATGAACTACTGTTCCTCTCCTATCAATAACATAGGATGGCATATGACGGTAGAGAAACTTATTGGCTGTGAAGTGCCAAAACGTGTTGATTATATGCGCGTGATCATGATGGAACTCGCCAGGATAGCTGACCATATGGTTTGCAACGGAGTTACGGCCATGGACGCGGGTGCGATTACCGGCTTAACTTATCTTTTCCGCGAACGGGAAGCCATCTACGAGATGTATGAGCAGATCTGTGGCGCCCGGATGACGACCAATATGGGCAGAATCGGTGGATTTGAGCGCGATTTCAATCCTAAGTTCCATGAACTGCTTCAAACCTGGCTTAAGAAGTTCCCTAAAATATGGGGCGAATTCTGCGCACTCAACGAAAGAAACAGGATCTTTATGGACCGGACGATCAAAGCCGGACCAATATCAGCTGAAAGGGCCCTCAGTTATGGATTTACAGGACCAAACCTGCGTGCTGCCGGTGTAGATTACGATGTACGTGTTTCTGATCCTTATTCGTCTTATCAGGATTTTGATTTCATTATTCCTTTAGGAACGGCCGGAGATACCTATGACCGTTTTATGGTGCGCCAGCAGGAAGTTTGGGAGAGTTTAAAAATTATTGAGCAGGCTTATAAAAATCTTCCGGATGGACCTTTCCACGCGGACGTACCGGAGTTTTACCTTCCGGAAAAAGCCGATGTTTACAACAATATGGAAGCATTGATTTACCATTTCAAAATTGTGATGGGAGAAACCGATGTTCCGAAAGGTGAAGTTTATCACGCAGTGGAAGGCGGCAATGGCGAACTCGGATTCTATCTGGTAAGTGACGGTGGCCGGACGCCATACCGACTGCATTTCAGAAGGCCGTGTTTTATTTATTACCAGGCGTACCCCGAAATGATAAAAGGCTCGATGATTTCGGATGCCATTGTAACCATGTGCTCCATGAACGTAATTGCAGGAGAACTGGATGCGTAAAATTTTTAAGGCACCGCTATTAGCGGGACTTTAATTAAATATAGATAATATTCTGTACAGTGTACATTTTAGATGACAGACCATGAGTGAGACTTTAGCTTTTAAGCCTGAAACATTAGATCAGGTTCATAAGATCATGCGCAGATATCCGGAAGGAAAGCAGAAATCTGCATTAATTCCCGTCCTGCATATTGCCCAGAAAGAATTTGGAGGATGGCTGGATGTTCCGGTAATGGATTATGTGGCAGAAGTGCTGGCAATCAAACCGATTGAAGTATATGAAGTAGCCACTTTCTACACCATGTTCAACATGAAACCTGTCGGGAAATATGTTCTGGAAGTCTGCAGAACCGGACCCTGTATGGTGAAGGGAAGCGAGAAGATCCTGGATCACATCAGACACACACTGAACATAAAAGACGGCGAAACGACTGCGGACGGAATGTTCACCCTAAAGCCGGCGGAATGTCTCGGTGCCTGCGGGTACGCTCCAATGATGCAACTGGGAAAATTTTATCACGAAAACCTAACCATTGAAAAAGTGGACGAAATCCTTGAGCTTTGCAGACAGGGACAGGCCATTTTAGATTAATTTTAAAGGAATGAGTAAAAAACTCTTACTTAAGGACGCACATATAGAAGGAATCCGTCACTTTGATGTTTACCGCCAGCAAGGTGGATACGGAGCAGTGGAAAAAGCCCTGAAAATGTCTCCCGAAGAAATTGTGGAAGAGGTGAAAACCTCCGGACTCCGCGGTCGTGGAGGCGCAGGCTTCCCAACCGGTTTGAAATGGAGCTTTCTGGCAAAACCGGAAGGAGTCGCAAGGTATTTGGTGGTCAATGCAGATGAATCCGAACCCGGAACCTTCAAGGACCGGTATCTGATGGAATTCCTGCCACACCTGTTAATCGAGGGGATGATTATTTCATCCTTTGCATTGGGAGCAAATACCGGCTACATCTACATCCGCGGTGAATACTCCTGGATTCCCGACATTCTTGAGGAAGCCATTGAAGAAGCCCGAGCCAACGGATTTTTGGGTAAAGATATATTAGGAACCGGTTTCGACTGTGAAATTTATGTCCAACGGGGAGCCGGTGCGTACATCTGCGGTGAAGAGACCGCACTTCTGGAATCACTGGAAGGCAAGCGGGGTAACCCGCGTCTGAAACCGCCGTTCCCAGCCGTGAAAGGACTTTGGGAGAGCCCGACCGTGGTGAACAATGTGGAAACCATTGCGGCGGTAGTGCCTATCATCAACATTACCGGTTCTGAATATGCCAAGATAGGTGTCGGAAAATCAACCGGGACCAAACTTATTTCTGCCTGCGGAAACATCAACAAGCCAGGTGTTTATGAAATTGACATGACCATTACGGTGGAAGAATTCATCTACTCCGATGAATATTGCGGTGGAATACCCAATGGCAAGAAACTGAAAGCCTGCATCCCTGGCGGAAGTTCCGTGCCGGTATTACCCGCAAATCTTTTGCTGAAAACAATAAACGGCGAACCCAGATTAATGAACTACGAATCCCTGGCAGACGGTGGTTTTGCTACCGGTACCATGATGGGTTCCGGAGGTTTTGAAGTTTTGGATGAAGACCAGTGCATTGTGGAGCACACCATGACTTTAGCCCGTTTTTATGCACATGAAAGTTGCGGTCAGTGTACCCCATGCCGGGAAGGAACACCGTGGATGTACAAGATCCTGAAAAAAATCAACAGCGGAATGGGCTCGATGAGTGACATTGACCTGCTTTGGGACATCCAGAGAAAAATTGAAGGAAATACGATCTGTCCGCTGGGCGATGCAGCGGCTTGGCCGGTGGCGGCGGCAATTCGCCATTTCCGCGATGAGTTTGAATGGCACGTGAACAATCCTGAGTTGTGCCTGGCACAGAATTATGGTTTGGCCCGTTATGCAGATCCAATTCCTGCTCCGGCCGCAAACGCATAACACGATAAAAGAAGATAAAAGACATCCGAAACCTTTGCTGTTTTATGCATGGATAAGGAGGAACCAAATTCCCATAAAGGGATTAATAAGAAGCCTGATGTTTACGGCTTAAAGCTGATCGATATGAGCGAAGAAGTTAAAAAATTCAAAGTAACCATTGACGGAAAGACCACCGAGGTTTTACCCGGCACTTCCATTCTGGAAGCGGCAAGACAGATCGGAGGGAAATCAGTTCCGCCAGCGATGTGTTATTACAAACCACTGGAAACCAGCGGCGGACGCTGCAGGACCTGCCTTGTGGAAGTCTCCAAAGGCTCGGAAGCAGACCCCAGACCAATGCCCAAGCTTGTTGCAAGCTGCAGAACCGGTGTTATGGACGGGATGGAAGTGAAAAACCTGACTTCCGCAAAAACACAGGAAGGAAGAAAAGCGGTAACCGAATTTCTCTTGCTGAACCATCCACTGGACTGCCCTATCTGTGATCAGGCAGGTGAATGCCACCTTCAGGACTTGGGTTACGAACACGGTGTGGAAGCAACCAGGACAGAATTTGAAAGAAGAACTTTCGAACCGGAAGATATCGGTCCATACATTAAATTACACATGAACCGCTGCATTCTATGCGCAAGATGTGTATTGGTAGCCAACCAGCTTACGGAAGAACGGGAGCACGGCATCCTCTTCCGCGGCGACCATGCTGAAATCTCCACATACCTCAACAAAGCGCTGGACAATGACTTTATCGGAAATGTGATCGATGTGTGCCCAGTGGGCGCCCTAACCGACCGAACGGCGCGTTTTGCAAGCCGGGTCTGGTTCACAAAACCGATGAATGCAACCTGTAAGTGTGACAAATGTTCAGGAAAAGCAGTATTGTGGATGAAGGGCGACGAGATTGTAAGGGTGACCGCAAGAAAAAACCAGTACGATGAAGTACAGGAGTGGATCTGCAACGAGTGCCGTTTTAACAGAAAAGAACTTAAATTCTGGAATATTGAAGGGCCACGACACATCGACCGTCACTCGGTGATTTCACTGAACCATTACCAGAAAGCGGAAGACGAACATACCCTGCTCAATAATCCACATGCAAAGGAGATCAGCACTGCAGACGAACAGCAAACGGACAAAATATAATCTCTGAACAAAGCTTTAAACTTTGAACTTCATTTATGGAATTAATCACTTTTAAGATCATACTGGTTGTAGCACTATTTGCCGTATCATTAGGAATTGCGGCCTATTCCACGTGGGGTGAGCGTAAACTTGCGGCAGCCCTGCAGGACCGGATCGGACCAAACAGAGCAGGACCTTTCGGTCTACTGCAACCACTTGCTGATGGCGGTAAACTTTTCTTCAAGGAAGGATTCATCCCTGCAAATGCGGACAAATACCTGTTCGTGCTGGGCCCTTCAATTACGATGTTCATTGCGCTGATTACCGGTGCTGTAATTCCGTGGGGCAAGACCCTCAACATCGGCGGAGAATCCTTCAGTCTACAGGTTGCGAACATTGATGTGGGCGTTCTGTTTCTTATCGGAATGGTATCCATTGGCGTATACGGTATGATGATCGGAGGTTGGGCATCCAACAATAAATATTCGCTGATTGGTGCCATACGTGCATCTTCCCAAATGATTTCCTACGAACTTGCCATGGGGCTCTCCCTGCTTTCCATCATTATGATGAGCGGCAGTCTGGACCTTAACAAAATTGTCATGGACCAGGGCAGCGGCAAACTTTGGGGGCTTTTTGCAGTGGACGGTTTTAACTGGAACATCCTTTATCAGCCACTGGCCTTCATTATCTTTTTTGTTGCCGCAATGGCCGAGACCAACCGTCACCCTTTCGATTTGCCGGAGTGTGAATCGGAACTTGTAAACGGTTACATGACAGAATATTCTTCCATGAACTTCGGAATGTATATGTTCGGGGAATATGTGAACATGTTTATCTCCAACGCACTAATTGCCACACTGTTTTTCGGCGGGTTCAACTATCCGGGGATCAACTGGGTTACGGAGAACTGGGGCGAGAACATTGCCGGAATCTTAAGTATTGTTTCGATCATAGCAAAGGCAATCATCGGTATCATGATCTTCATGTGGATCCGGTGGACAATCCCGAGGTTCCGTTACGACCAGCTGATGCATTTGGGTTGGAAAACCCTGATTCCACTTGCACTGTTGAATCTGGTGATTACAGGAGCGGTAATTCTGTTTTTTGAAATGAGTTAATTTGAAAATCCGAATTTTCAAATATTAAATAAGAAATTTAGTCAAATGAAACTTACAAACAGGTCAAAAGTTGTTTCGAATAAGGAAATGACCTTTATGGAAAAGCTTTACCTTCCTGAAATAGCGAAGGGCATGTTCATCACTTTACGACATGCGATTGAAGGACCTAAAGGCAAAGTTTTTTCTTATCCGGAAGTTGAGAAACCAAGAGCCAAGGTATGGCGCGGACTCCATGTACTGAAACGCGACGAGGAAGGCCGCGAACGCTGTACCGCCTGCGGACTTTGTGCCGTTGCATGTCCGGCAGAAGCCATCACCATGACCGCGGCCGAAAGGACAAAGGATGAGAAGGACCTTTATCGCGAGGAAAAATACGCAGCGGTATATGAAATCAATATGCTGAGATGCATCTTCTGTGGAATGTGCGAAGAGGCCTGTCCAAAATCCGCCATCTACCTGACTGACCGTTTGGTTGATGTGGAAACGAACAGAGGTTCGTTTATTTACGGTAAAGATAAACTGGTGGAAGACGAAGATAACAGAATCGACATCACCGAGAGGCAGTCCGAACTACAAAAAAAGGCAGTTAAATAATGGAACAGGTTTTATTTTTCTTCGTAGCTTTCTTAGCTGTGGGCAGCGCAGGTTACTTTGTTTTTGCAAGAAATCCAATGTACGCCCTCCTTTCCCTTATCGTGACCATGTTCTCCATTGCCGGCATGTATATCCTGCTCAATGCGCAGTTCCTCGGAATTGTCCAGATCATCGTTTATGCAGGAGCCATCATGGTACTCTTCCTTTATATCCTGATGATGCTGAACCTGAACAAAGAGGATGAGAGCAAGAAACAGAATACCCTCAAATTCATCGGGGTTTTCAGTGCAGGAATTCTTTTGGTAGGCATGCTGGGCGCTTTCCGTGGGGTGAAACAGAATATCGTTGCCGGAGAAGGCATCGATTATTCAGTAGGCCTAACCAAAAACCTGGGAAGGCTTTTGTTTAACGAATATGTTGTGCCATTTGAACTCGCTTCCATCCTGATCTTAGCAGGTATTGTGGGTGCAGTTCTTATCGGTAAGAAAGATTTATAATATTATGGGAGAAGTAAATACTTTTATACAGACTGTTCCGCTGAATTATTTTGTAATTCTGTGCACCGTTTTGTTCTGCCTCGGGGTTATGGGCGTCCTTTTAAGGAAAAATGCCATCATCATCCTTGGATGCGTGGAACTGATGCTGAACTCGGTTAACCTTTTGCTGGCAGCATTCTCCAGTTATATGGGCGACGGCCACGGGCAAATCCTCGTATTTTTCATCATGGTGGTAGCTGCTGCTGAAGTGGCGGTGGGTCTCGCAATCATTGCGATGATGTACCGGAATACCAAATCGGTGGACGTAAGTATATTTAACAAATTAAGAGGATAGAAATGATGGAAAATTTGATTTTTGCAATTATACTTTTACCCTTAGCCGGATTTTTAATCAATGGACTTTTCGGAAAGCACCTTCCCAAGAATGTGGTGGGAGGCATCGCAACACTTGCGGTTTTCGCTTCTTTCTGTGCTGCGGTCTATCTGTTCCTTAATTTTGATAAAGACTCCCAACCGATAATCGCACGGGCCTTTGAATGGTTCCGCGTGAACGGCATACAGGTTAATTTCAGTTTCCAGATCGATCAGTTATCGCTGATGATGATCATGATCATTACCGGCATCGGATCCCTGATTCACCTCTACTCCATCGGATATATGCATACGGACAAGGGTTTTCACCGATTCTTTGCGTATCTGAATCTATTTGTCTTCATGATGTTACTTCTCGTTATGGGAAGCAACTATATCATCCTGTTCATCGGTTGGGAAGGGGTAGGACTCTGCTCTTACCTGCTTATCGGCTTTTGGTATAAAAACAAGGAATATGGAAAGGCCGCCAGAAAGGCTTTCATAATGAACCGTATCGGTGACCTTGGACTTTTGATGGGAATCTTTATGATCGCTTTTCATACCAATGCACTGGACTACCTTTCCGTGGCTCAGAACGCATCGAAATTTGAAGCCGACGGTTCCGTCATCATCTTCATCTGTGCTGCCCTCTTTATCGGTGCTGTCGGTAAGTCTGCCCAGGTGCCGCTCTATACTTGGCTTCCTGATGCAATGGCCGGGCCTACTCCCGTTTCAGCACTCATCCACGCGGCGACCATGGTAACCGCAGGGGTCTATTTAGTAGTCCGTTCAAACTTCCTGTATACGCTGGCCCCCACCGTAATGGACGGCATCCTTTTCATTGGTCTGATTACCGCACTTGTTGCTGCATTCTATGCAATGAGACAGAACGATATTAAAAAGGTACTTGCCTACTCCACAGTTTCGCAGTTAGGGTTTATGTTTGTGGCTCTGGGCGTTGGCGCTTATACTGCGGCAATGTTCCACCTCATGACGCATGCGTTCTTCAAAGCGCTGCTCTTCCTGGGTTCCGGGTCCGTCATTCATGCCATGAGCGGTGAACAGGATATGCGCTTTATGGGCGGCCTGAAAGACAAGATTAAAATCACCCATATCACCTTCCTCATCGGGACCTTTGCGATTGCGGGGATGCCTTTTTTCTCCGGAATGATCTCCAAGGATGAAATCCTTGTAGCGGCCTGGGCTAAGGGACCTGTATTCTGGGTCATCCTTTTCCTTATCGCTGCCATGACGGCAACCTATATGTTCAGACTCTATTATCTTACCTTCCACGGAGAATTCCGCGGAACTGAAGAACAGAAACATCATCTGCATGAAAGCCCGCTGAATATGACACTCCCTTTAATGGTTCTCGCGGTGTTATCAGTGGTTGGCGGTTTGATCAATCTGCCGCACATCATCGGTCATGGAAATTACTCCAAACTGCAGGAATGGCTGAGCCCGGTGCTGTCCGACAATATTAAAAGCCAGCTCGAAGCCAATCTCAGGGGACTTTCACTGAGCACAGAACTCATTCTTCTGGCGCTTACGGTTGCCATGTTCTTTGCGGTCTGGTTCCTTGTACGAAGTACGTATGTTGTTAAGAAAAAACGTCCGGTTGCGGAGGATAAGTATACCGGCTGGGAAAAGCTTTCAGCAAAAAAATTATATGTGGATGAACTCTACAACGCCCTGTTTGTAAGAACAGTTGAAGGTCTTGGACGCGGCGGAAAAATGTTCGACAACAATGTCCTTGACAAGGTGGTTGATTTTGTGGGGGAAGGCGCTGAGGACAGCGGAAACTCCATGAAGAGGCTGCAAAACGGAAATGTAGAAAATTATGTTCTGGTCATGTCATTGGCTGTGGGAATTATTTTGATTGTTAACTTTTTATTACAATAATAATGTCGTACCATTTATTAGCATTATTACTCTTACCTCTGGTAGGTTCAGGATTACTGTTCGCGTTTAAAGGCAAGGCAGGAAAACATGTGGCGTTTGGTATTGCACTTATACAGATGCTGGTCACCTTCTGCCTGCTGTATGGGTTTGACAGCCGTCCTACGGTGGACAGTGTACTTCAGCATGAAATCAGTTTCGCGTGGTCACAGTTCATTAAAAGCAAAATTCATTTCGGGATAGACGGCATGAGTATGCTGCTCCTGCTGCTGACCAATATCCTTGTTCCGATTATCATTTTGTCTTCCTACAACGAAAAGGTAAATTATAGAAATTCTTTTTACGCGCTTATCCTCTTGATGCAGTTTGGTCTGATCGGGGTTTTCACAGCGCTGGACGGACTTCTGTTCTATATTTTCTGGGAAGTAACGCTGATCCCAATCTGGCTTATTGCGGGACTTTGGGGTCAGGAAAACAAGAGGTTCCAATTCACCACGAAATTTTTTGTTTACACCTTCGTAGGCTCCCTATTCATGCTGGCCGGTTTCATTTATGTCTATAATTACTCGGCATCATTTGCGGTCACGGATATGTATAATGCAGACCTGAACCTCAGCCAGCAGGTGGTGGTTTTCTGGTTCATTTTCTTTGCTTTTGCTGTAAAACTCCCTGTATTTCCATTCCACACGTGGCAACCGGATACTTACACGTATTCTCCCACCCAGGGAACCATGCTTCTGTCGGGTATCATGCTGAAAATGGCGATATACGGCATCTTAAGATACTTACTTCCGGTAACTCCGGAAGCCATAGCGGGAATTTCCGGAGCCATCGTCATCATGCTGGCAATCATCGGTGTCCTGCACGGCGCTTTAATCGCCCTTATTCAAAATGATTCTAAAAGGATTCTGGCCTACTCCTCATTCTCGCACGTCGGTTTGATGGTTGCGGGCATCTTTGCTTCGGCTATGCTGGTAATGAGAGGAACCTTCACGGTAGAGGGAGGCGAAGGAGCCCTGGTTCAGGCATTTGCCCACGGGATCAATGTTGTGGCCCTGTTCTACTGCGCCGATATCCTTTACAAGCGTTTCAAAACAAGGGACATCCGTCAGATGGGTGGTCTTGCCAGAGTCGCACCAAAATTTGCGGTCCTGTTCATGGTGGTCCTGTTGGGATCGGTAGGATTACCTTTGACCAACGGATTCATTGGGGAATTCATACTGCTCAAATCGGTTTTCGACTTCAGTGTTCTTGCAGCGGTAATTGCAGGCATCACCATTATACTTGCAGCGGCATACCTTTTCCGGTTCTATGGGAAGGCGATGTTCAATACAGGTGATGAAGCGGTACTTTCCAGTGTGAAAGATCTCAGCGATGTAGAGTTTTCCGTAATGGCAAGTTTGGCAGTGATGGTGATCCTGTTCGGGATCTTTCCGCAGCCAATTATTGAAATGGTGAGTAGTTCGTTGAAGTTTATCTACCAATCAATGGTAAGTTAATTTGATATTAAAGAGATGAGTGTTTTAATAATTATATTTCTCACAGCGGTTGCAGCCCTGTTTTCAGGTGTTTTCAACCAGGGAAAATTTGCCAGATATATCGGGATTGCAGGACTTTTAGTGGCTCTGTATGTAAGTTACCTGCCGGAAGCGCAGTTTTTCAGCCAGTATAGGACCATGTTCGAATTCGGGGCCAACAGTGCGCTATTCACAAAGATTTCCATTGTGATTACCGTGCTTTTGTTCTTCATCGGCGGTTTTGCTTTCAGCAATCACAGAAGTCACCAGTCTGAGCTTTACGCCCTGATGCTTTTTGCACTTTGCGGTGCGGTGGTGCTTTTTGGATATCAGAACCTGGTTACCCTTTTCCTGGGGATAGAAATCCTGTCCATTCCACTCTATGTGATGGCCGGCGCTAACAAGACAAACCTGCGGTCGAATGAAGCTTCCCTTAAGTACTTCCTGATGGGCTGTTTCGCCACCGGTTTCCTGTTGTTTGGAATTACCCTCATTTACGGAACTTCAGGAACTTTTGACCTTTATAAAATTCACGCCTATGCCGTAGAATATCCAAAAGACCTGATGCTCATCATGGGAATGATCCTTATGCTCGCGGCAATGGCCTTTAAAGTAGCTTTGGCGCCTTTCCACATGTGGAGCCCTGATGTTTACCAGGGTTCACCTTCCCTGATCACCGCTTTTATGATGAGTGTAGTGAAGATTGCAGGTTTCTATGCGTTCTTCAGACTCATGACCATCGGTTTTGTGGGACTGTATGATGAATGGGTCAACATACTGGGGGTATTCCTGATCATCACCCTTTTTCTGGCTAACGTTATGGGTCTGGCCCAAAACAATGCGAAACGTATGCTTGCCTATTCTTCGGTATCACATGCTGGTTATATTGCGCTGATTTTCTTTGGTCTGAATAACCTGTCCACCTATAACCTGGCCTTCTATCTTTTTGCATATTCACTGGCATCGGTTGGAGTGATGATGAGCCTAATCTGGGTGGAAAAACTGAAAAGGGAAACCTCTTACAGCGCATTCAAAGGATTAGCCAAATCCGAGCCGCTCTTGGCGACCGTAGCTGCTGTTTCCATGCTTTCCATGGCCGGAATTCCGCTGACTGCAGGATTTATGGGTAAGTTTGCTTTATTTGCACAGGCCATGAACGGAGCCGCCTTCCTGGTTCTCGTAGCCGTTTTGGGTTCAGCGATTTCAATCGCCTATTATCTGAGACTCATTATTGCAATGTTTTTCTTTAAGGAAAGCAGCTTCAAGACCTCTGAAAAGGTGACCCTCACCTTTAATATCCTGGCGGTTTTCATTATCGCCGCAATTGTTGCCCTCGGCGTTTACCCTGATCTTTTTGCAATGCAGTTCGGTCTTTAAACCCAGGCATTCAAAAATACTACCAAGCGCAATTCTACGGAATTGCGTTTTCTTTACGATACAATTAATCATTTGATTAAATAATTTGCTTAAATCAAATAATTAGTTTTAAATTTGTGACGGGAAAAAAAATAATGATGAAACATCAGGACCTATCGACAGAAGACAAAATACTTCTCGCAGCATCCAAGGTATTTACAGAAAAAGGATATGCAGGGACAAAAACACGCGATATAGCTGAAGAAGCCGGGATTAACCTTGCGCTGCTGAACTACTATTTCCGGAGCAAGGAAAAATTGTTCGAACAGATTATGAAAGTCAAAGTGGTCCTGCTTTTCGGGCAGATTCTGCCGCTTTTCAACAATAAGAATACTACACTGGAGGAAAAAATAGACCTGGTAAGCGAAAAATACTTTGAAATCCTGGCAAAAAACCCCAACCTGCCCTTATTTGTCATCAGCGAAATTCAAAAGAAAACGTCAGAAATCACCTCCGTACTTCCGGTAAAAGGAATCCTGAAGGATTCCGTGATTATGGAACAGATCAAAGAAAGACAACCCGATTTGAACCCTTTTCATTTTCTGCTGAATTTTTTGAGCATGACGATATTCCCGTTTGTCGTAAAGCCGGTTTTCAGTCAGTTTAATATCATGACGGACCCAGAATTTAAAAAATTTGTGGAGGAACGCAGAACCCTCATCCCCCATTGGATCAAGGTGCTTCTGGACCATCCGAAGTAAAGCAAAACCGACGATTATGAAAACACTTTCCATCCTGCTTCTCTTTCTGTATTCCTTTTCATTCGCACAGGAGACCCTGACGATAGAGGAAGCCTACACCATGGCAAAACAGAACTACCCCCTCATAAAGCGCAACAATCTCATTGAGAAAACCAGACAGTTCAACACGGAGAATGCTTCCAAAGCCTGGTTGCCACAAATTCAGGTGGTGGGACAGGCCACTTACCAAAATGAGGTCACGCGCCTTCCATTCAGCCTGCCGAATATGACCATCGAACCCCTGAGTAAAGACCAGTATAAAGTGTATGCCGATGTTCAGCAGACGATTTACGACGGCGGAATGATTGCGAACCAGAAAAAAATAGCCGATGTAACCGCCGGGATTGAAAAACAGAAAATTGAGGTGGAGCTGGATAAGCTGGAAGAGCGGATTAATCAGCTCTATTTCGGAATCCTTCAAACTGATGAGCAAATCCAGCAAACAAAACTTACGGAAAAGGATATCCAAAACGGCCTCAGTAAAGCGGAAGCCCAACTCAGAAACGGAGTTATCCTGCGAAGTCAGATGGATGTTCTGAGGGCACAGCTTATCCTGCTTGAACAGAAGCAAATCGAACTGGAAACCGTTAGGAAAAACTTTCTGGATCTGCTTTCGGTTTTCATTAATAAGAAACTGAACGCCAACACCGCTTTACAGAGACCTAAAAAAATAGAATTTACCAAGGAAAATAACCGGACCGAACTCCAACTTTTCCAGCTTCAGCAACAGGCGGTGGAAGTTCAGAAATCGCTCCTTCATTCCAAAAATTTGCCCAAACTCGGCGCGTTTTTCCAGGGAGGTTACGGCAAGCCCGGTTTCAACATGCTGAAGAATGAATTTGACCTGTTCTACATCGCCGGCATACGTCTGAATATTCCGATTTCCGGATATTACACGCAGAAGAATGATTTGGGATTACTGACCATCCAGCAGGAGGAAATTGAAGTTCAGAAAGAGAATTTCCTGTTCAACCAACAGTTTCAAACGCTTCAAAGCAGCAATGAACTCGAAAAAATTCAGAACCTGATTGACAAAGATGCGCAACTCATCGTACTGCGCGAACGTATCCTGAGAGCCTCCCTGGCACAATTGGAAAACGGGGTCATCAACACCAACGATTATTTGCGGGAAGTTCATGAACTGGACCGCGCTAAAAACCAGAAAATCATTCACGAAATCCAGTTTTTACTTACACAGTACAACTTAAGAGCCCAACTAAACAATTGAATTAGTAGCATGAGATACAACGGACCTGTCAAACAAAATGAAAGTGGAAAATTGAGAATTAATAAAACCGATTCCTGAACCTTAGCATCTACAACCAATGAAAAAATACATTTTCTTTCTCACCGCATTTGCTGTTCTTGCCTGCAATGACCCGAATCAGGATTACGACGCCTCGGGAACTTTTGAAGCTGATGAAGTGATGGTGACCGCCAAAGCCACCGGCAACATACTGGAACTGAAAGTGGAAGAAGGTCAGCAGCTTGCCCAAAATCAAAAAGTAGGAACCATTGATCCCGCCGGCGTGGAGCTTCAAAAGGAACAGGCAATTGCCACCATCGAAGCCATAGAACAGAAAACCGGCTCTGCAGCACCGCAAGTGCAGGTTTTGAAGTCTCAACATCAGTCGCAGCGGGCACAGGTAGCCCTCCTGCAGGAACAGCTTCAGAACGCTGTCCGGGAACGCAACCGTACCGCCAACCTCGTTCGTGCTGATGCAGCGACCCGAAAACAACTGGATGATGCAAATGGCCAGGTGCACGTCATTCAAAGACAAATAACATCGGCGCAAACCCAGTTAAATACCGTAAATCAGCAAATTGCAGCGGCACGGGAAAACACTTCCCTACAGAACAGGGCGGTTTTAAGCGAAAGGAAGCCGGCTGAAAAGCGCGTGCAGCAATTTAACGAACAGTTAAAAAACAACAGTATTGAAAGTCCGATTTCAGGCATGGTTTTAACCAAATATGCGAACGAGGGCGAGTTTGCGACCACGGGAAAACCGATATTCAAAGTTGCAAGTATGGCCGTGATGACTTTGAAAACCTATCTTACCGGCGACCAGCTCGCACAGGTTAAACCCGGACAGCAGGTCAGGATTTTAATTGACGCAGGCGACGGAAAAACAAAAGAACTTCCCGGAACGGTTTACTGGATCAGTTCCAAAGCAGAATTTACCCCAAAAACCATTCAGACCAAAAATGAAAGAGCCAACCTGGTTTACGCCGCAAAAATCCGTGTGAAAAACGACGGCTACCTGAAAATAGGAATGTATGGCGATGTGAAGTTTTAAGAGCCAGGTGAAAAGTAAGAAGAATCAAGTGACATGAAATCAATCAAAGTCAACAATCTCACCAAAACGTACGGCAAAGGAAAGGACAAAATCCTGGCTGTAGATGAGGTGAGTTTCGATGTCAGCCCTGGTGAAATTTTCGGACTGATAGGTCCTGATGGTGCCGGAAAAACATCAATTTTCAGGATACTGACCACGGTTCTTCTTCCCGACAGCGGCGCTGCAAGCATTGAAGGTCTTGATGTAGTAAAAGATTTTAAAAAAATCCGGAAGATTCTGGGTTATATGCCGGGAAAATTTTCGCTCTATCAGGATTTGTCCGTAGAGGAAAACCTTGAATTTTTCGCAAGCGTTTTTAACACCACCATCCGGGAAAACTATGACTTAATCAAAGACATCTATGTACAGATAGAACCCTTCAAAAAGCGGAGAGCGGGCCAGCTTTCCGGAGGAATGAAACAAAAACTGGCGTTGAGCTGTGCCCTCATCCACAAACCAAAAGTGCTGTTCCTGGACGAACCCACCACCGGAGTAGATCCCGTCTCACGAAAAGAATTCTGGGAAATGCTCAAGCGACTGAAAACCCAGGGCATTACCATGGTTGTAGCCACTCCTTATATGGATGAAGCCGCCCTGTGTGACCGTATTGCACTGATGCAGGATGGAAAAATCCTTTCCACGGACACGCCGGAGAACATCAGCCTCGCTTTTCCGGACCGGCTGTTTGAAGTGAAGGCCGGCCGAACATCCGCGGTGCTGACTGCACTGCTGGAATATGATATGAAAAAAAATGCCTATGCTTTTGGTGAGTCTGTTCACCTGACGGCAGATCAGCAAAGTGATTTTTCCATAGAAAATACATCAGCCTATTTAGCAGCTCAGGGCTTTAAAAACATTGAAATAAAACCTGTGAGGGCCAGTATTGAAGACCGGTTTATACAGTTGCTCTCCCACCGTGAACAGGAAAGAAAGAAACATTGAAATGAACATGCAACTGCCTTATATTGCTATTAAAGCTGAAAATATCACTAAGCTTTTTGGAGATTTCACCGCGGTGGACCACATCAGTTTTGAGGTGAAAAAAGGGGAAATCTTTGGTTTCCTAGGTGCCAATGGTGCCGGCAAAACCACTGCCATGCGCATCTTCTGCGGACTTTCAGCTCCAACCTCGGGACATGCAACCGTAGCGGGCTTCGATGTATATAAAGAAGCCGAAAACATCAAAAAAAACATTGGATATATGAGCCAGAAATTTTCCCTTTACGGAAACCTGACGGTGAAAGAAAACCTGGCATTCTTTGGCGGCATTTACAGGATTCCAAGACCGGAACTGAAAAGAAAAGGTGCGGAACTTATTGAAAAACTGGGACTTCAGAATGAGCAAAACAAACTCGTCTCCGAACTCCCTTTGGGCTGGAAACAGAAACTGGCGTTTTCGGTGGCCATCTTTCACGACCCACAGATTGTATTTCTGGATGAGCCAACGGGCGGAGTGGATCCTCTAACCCGGCGGCAGTTCTGGAGCATGATTTACGACGCATCGGAAAGGGGAATCACGGTTTTCGTCACCACACATTATATGGACGAAGCTGAATATTGCGACCGCGTTTCCATTATGGTCGACGGTAAAATTGCAGCGCTGGACACCCCTTCAAATCTGAAAAAACAGTTCATTACCAAAGATATGGATGGTGTTTTTTATGAACTGGCGCGGGGAGCGAAAAGAACGGAATAATGGAGAGTGGAGGGTTGAAAGTTGAGAATGAAAAGGTAATTAAAAAATAGTAATCATGGACAATAAAACGGTGGCGGAGAAATCAATTGTTTTCTCAATAAGGCTGATTAATCTGTACAAATTGCTGACAGGTGAAAAGCATGAATACATCCTTTCCAAACAACTGCTGCGCAGTGGTACAGCGGTAGGAGCATTAATCCGTGAGGCGGAACACGCGCAGTCAAAAGCAGATTTTCTTAATAAAATGAACATCGCCTTAAAAGAAGCAAATGAAACCGATTACTGGCTGCTGCTGCTCTACAGAGGAGGATATATGAATGAGACGGAGTATAATTCAATAAATTCCGACTGTACCGAAGTTTTGAAAATGCTCATCAAAATCGTTAAGACCACCAAAGAGAACCTCGGCCGAAAATAGCTGCCACTACCCGCCCCAAACCATCACCTGTCAATTATCAACCGTCCACCCTCCACTAAAAAATGAAACAGCTCATCACCTTTGTACGGAAAGAATTTTATCATGTGCTGCGTGACAGAAGGACTTTGCTTATCCTTTTCGGAATGCCGGTGGTGCAGGTTCTGCTCTTCGGTTTTGCCCTGAGTACGGAAGTTAAGAATACCGGAATCGGAGTTCTGGATCAGGACAAATCCCCCAATTCAATTGAACTTATTTCGAAAATCCATGCCAATCCGTATTTTGACGTTGACAAAAATCTAACAGCCATCCACGAAGCGGAAGATGCCTTCCAAGCCGGAAAAATCAGGATGATCGTGGTCATACCAGCCCGCTTTTCAGAAAACCTGTCGGCCGGAAAAAAGGCGCAACTCCAGCTGATTACCGACGGAACCGACATCAACCTGGCCAATCAGATCAATAATTTCATGTCCAATATTCTCCTGGACTTTTACGGACAAAAAGCCAGCCCCGTTCTTGCCGGTGTGCAGCCGGAAATCCGAATGCTGTACAATCCGCAACTGAAAGGCGCACCCAATTTTGTTCCGGGTGTAATGGCGCTAATCCTGCTCATTCTATGCGTCCTGATGACTGCCATTGCCATCGTTCGGGAAAAAGAAACCGGAACCATGGAGGTGCTGCTCGTTTCACCAATGAAACCCTGGATCATCATTCTGGCGAAAGCAATTCCGTATTTTATTCTGTCGGTCCTTATACTCATATCCATCATCCTGCTGAGCGTGACTTTACTGGATCTTCCTATTAAAGGGAATCTGATGCTGCTGTTCTCGGTGAGTATTATTTTCATCATCACCAATCTGCTGCTGGGAATTTTAATCTCAATTTTAACAGATACACAGCAGAGTGCCATGCTGATTTCGCTCATTGGCACCATGCTTCCCACGGTGATGCTGAGCGGTTTTATGTTTCCCATTGAAAATATGCCCATCCCGCTGCAGGCCGTAGCCAATTTAATTCCCTCCAAATGGTATTACGAAATTGTGAAAAACATCATGATCAAAGGAGTAGGACTGGAAGTCATCTGGAAACACGTCCTCGTATTGCTTGGCATGATGGTCGTCCTTTTTGTACTGGCGATGAAAAAATTTAAGATCAGACTGGAATGAAATTGAAGATGAAAGGTTAAAAATTATCAATTCTCTAAAATAAAATGTTCAGAACACTCGGCATATTAATCAGGAAAGAATTCCTGCAGATCTTCAGGACCAAAGCCATCCTGGCCGTCATATTCGTAATGCCGGTGGTACAGCTTGTGGTGTTGCCCCTTGCGGCCAGCTACGAAATAAAAGAGGTAAAAATTGCGGTGGTGGACCATGATAAATCCACATATTCCCGCGAACTGATCCGAAAGATCACTGCATCGGGTTACTTTAAAATCCAGCATTACGGAGCCAACTATCCGGAAGCGTACGCTGCCGTGGAGGAAGAAAAGGTGGACTTGATTATCGAAATTCCGAACAGCTTTGAAAAAAACCTCGTGCGTGAAAACCGGGGTAAAGTTCTCCTTGCCATCAACGCCATTAACGGTACCAAGGCAGGTCTTTCTGCCACCTACCTCGCCCAGATTCTCCAGGATTTTAACAGTCAGATTCAGATCAGGATGTCTCCTGAGCTTGAGACCGCAATCCAGGAACCAGCATTTGAAATCGTTCCGAAATTCTGGTTCAACGAAGGATACAATTACCGTTTAGCGCTTGTTCCGGGTATCCTCGCCTTTCTCATCACCCTGATCGGCGGTTATCTTACGGCAATGAACATTGTATCTGAAAAAGAAATTGGAACGATTGAGCAAATTAACGTTTCACCCATTAAAAAACGGGATTTCATCCTCGGAAAACTTATTCCTTTCTGGATTTTGGCTATGGTGGCATTTACAATTGGCCTTCTGGTCACCATCTTTATTTACGATATCAAAATGCAGGGAAGTCTGTTCCTGCTATACAGTTTCGTCTCGGTGTATCTGATTACGCTTTTGGGAATGGGACTCCTGGTTTCGGTTTACAGCGAAACGCAGCAGCAGGCCATGTTTGTCGTGTTTTTCTTTATGATGATCTTCATCCTGATGAGCGGACTATTCACTCCGGTAGAAAGCATGACAGACTGGGCAAAATACATAGCCTACGCCAATCCTGTGACGTACGGGGTGGATGCGATGCGGTTAATCATCTTAAAAAACAGTGGTTTTACGGATTTGCTCCCTCACTTTGGGGTCATCTCACTGATGGGAATCGTTTTCATTTCATGGGCAGTTCTCCGCTACCATAAAACCAATTAAATTCAACCATATGATGAAAGCAAACCTTTGGTTATCCGTACTCTCTCTTTTTGCATTGGTAACCCTGTTCATGAGCAGTTCCGTAATCTTCGACTGGTTCGGAATAAGGGAGATGGAAGGCAATTACGTACCCATCGTGGTATGGGCAAATCTGGTGGCCTCTGTTTTATATCTCCTGAGTGCCTACCGGGCAGTCACAGGAAAAAGCAAGTCCGGATACCCACTGATTATCGCGCTGATAATCCTAATCCTGGCTTACATCGCACTTGGCATTCACATCAGTTCCGGTGGAGCATACGAAACAAAAACAGTTGGTGCCATGGCATTCAGAATCATCCTAACTTCAGTATTTTTATTAACCCATAAAAAAATATTCAGGAAATGAAAAAATTAATTATTCCCATGATGATGGCATTAGCAACTTTTACGGCTTGTGAAAAATCAAACGAAAAAGTGGCAGAACAGGTAGCATCGAAAGCCTACAAAGAAAAGACCGCTACTGACGACCATTCAGCGCCAGAAACTCACGCCAACGAGACCGTAGGTCTGGAACTGGACAACGGCAAAAAGTGGAAAACGAATGCTGAGATGCTGCCCTACATCCAGGAGCAGGAAAAACTCATTGAAGCATACGATTCGGATAAAAGTGAGTTTAAAACATTAGCCTCCAATCTCAGTACAGCCAACGAAAAACTGATCAAGAGCTGCACCATGACCGGTAAGTCACACGATGTGCTTCATGTATGGCTTATGGATCATATGAAAAAAATTGAACTTCTGGCGAAAACCGATAACAAAACGGAAGCGGACCGCCTGGCTGAGGATCTTGAACATTCAATGGTGACTTATCACCAGTATTTTGAATAATTTTTACGGAAAGTTGAGGGCTGACGTTGGGCGCAGTCCTCCTCAATTCCTTAATCAGTTTTTGAATTTTCTACGGTTTTTGCCTCCTCCCAAAGTACATCCATTTGCTCCAGACTCATATCTTCAAGTTTGAGATTTGTGGAGATGGCCAGGCTTTCCATTTTCCGGAAGCGGGAAATAAATTTGATATTGGTCCTTTCCAAAGCGGAATCCGGATTCAATCCTGAGATACGGGCATAGTTAATCAGCGAGAAAAATAGGTCACCCAATTCCTGCTCTTTTTTATCCAAGTCAGTTTCGGCATGGAACTCGGCCAGTTCCTCATCCACTTTTTTCCATGCATCTTCTGCGTCGTGAAACTCAAAACCGATCCCTTTCACTTTATCCTGAATTCGGTAGGCCTTAACCATACTCGGCAACCCTTTCGAAACGCCCGATAAAACCGAGCTGTTGCCCTCTTTCAGCTTGAGTTTCTCCCAGTTTTGTTTTACTTCTTCCTCATCTTTAACCTCCACATCACCGTAAATGTGTGGATGGCGGAAGATGAGTTTTTCATTAAGCGAATTAATGACATCCGCAATGTCGAAGCTCCCCTTTTCTGATCCGATTTTCGAATAAAAAACCAAATGGAGCAATACATCGCCAAGTTCTTTCTTAATTTCCTGCAGGTCTTCCTCCAACAAAGCATCAGACAGTTCATACACCTCCTCCAAAGTGAGGTGCCGGAGTGTTTGGAGGGTCTGCTTTTTGTCCCAGGGACATTTTTCCCGCAAATCGTCCATAATATCCAGGAGTCTGGAGAAGGCTTCGAGCTTTTCTGCTTTTGAATTCATGGTATGGTGGTAGGAAATGTGCCTATTTTAGTTCCACAATTTCAGAAACCTCTACATCATAGCCGCCTACAAGAGGCTTCAAATCGGGACTTTGGGTTATGACGCGGAAGTTGTTGATGCCAAGATTTTTTAAGATTTGCGTGCCAATTCCGTAATCGCGGAAGTTGGAAGCCAGGGTGGGTCTTTTTTCGGCACCATCCTGGAAATCCATGAACTGTTGAAGTTTGCGCAGGGTATTTTCGGAATTGGAAACATTGTTGATGAAGATCAGTGCGCCTTTTCCTTCTTCATTGATCATGGAAGTCACTTTTTCAAGCAGTGGTTTTTCACCTGAGATCAGCCTGCTGAGCACATCAAAGTAGGAATTTGAGGCCTGCACGCGCACAAGAACCGGCTCATTAACAGTCCAGCTTCCTTTCGTCAGTGCAAAATGCAGCTGCTCCGTACTGGTTTCCTTGAAGGCATAGAAATCAAAATCGCCATAGTAGGTTTTCACTTTCCTTTCCTCAATCCGCTCAATCAAATCGCCCTTCTTCAGCTGATAATGGATAAGATCTTCAATGGATACAATTTTGAGGTCAAGTTTTTTTGCAAGTTCCATCAGTTCCGGAAGCCTTGCCATGGATCCATCATCATTCATGATTTCACAAATCACCCCGCCTTCTTTGAGGCCGGCCATTTTGGTAAGGTCTATGGCTGCTTCGGTATGCCCGGCCCGTTTCAGAACTCCACCCTTCTTTGCCCGCAGCGGGAAAATATGTCCCGGACGCATGAAGTCGGCAGGTTTGGTCTTTTCGTCCATAAGGGCAAGGATGGTTTTGGACCTGTCACTTGCTGAGATTCCCGTTGAAACTCCTTCGCCCAAAAGGTCCACCGAGACAGTGAATGCCGTTTCCTTCGGGTCGCTGCTGCGGCTTACCATAATATCTAGACCGAGTTCGTCACACCTTTTTTCCGGAAGCGGGGTGCAGATAAGCCCTCTGCCGTGAATGGTCATAAAATTGATGATTTCCGGCGTGGTGAGTTCCGCGGCGGACAGGAAATCGCCTTCATTTTCACGGTTTTCATCATCAACAACAATTATTACCTTACCGTTTTTCAGGTCTTCTATGGCTTCCGGAATGGTATTGAGTTTTATATCGGACATTTTACTTTTTATTTCGCGCAAAGATAAGGATTTAAAAGGCGGGGAGCAACTCCCAACACCTGCGGTCTGGCGGAAGTCTGTTTAAAATCGTGCTGATGAATCAAACGGTTTACGTACTTCGACAGAAATACATTTTTACTCTTTTTCGAGCAAAACAATGGTAAACTCGGAGTTAACGCTAACGTGATTCCGGTCCGAAACCTGAGCAGTTTTTCCTGAATAGGCATCCCGAAGTTTCGTGCCGGCAGGAAAAATGCCCTCAACATTAACGTTCTTTTCCCCTTTGGGCAAATCAAGACCGACCACCACTTTATCCTCCGCAGATCCTTCCTTATAGCTGCGTACAAACCAGTACTGACCTGAAGATGCTATCTTTTGGTGGACGCCCGCTCCTACTGCCGGATGTGCTGCCCGGAATTTTCCCAATTTCTGGTAATGGGCCAGAAGTTTCTTTGTTTCCACATTGTTCACAACATCAATCCAGTTCATATTACTGCGTAAGGTCGCATCGCCTTCAGCTCCCGGAATCGTCAGTGACCTTGCGGTCTCATCGCCATAATAGATCTGGGAAATGCCTGGCGACAGCAAAAGTTTCGTAGCAGCTTCATAGGTTTTCTTCCGGTCTTTATCAAATGGTGAACCGTCGTCATGAGAGGTGGTGTAATTCATGACACTGTATCCTTTCATCTCCGAATTCAGGATTTGGGAATATTTACTGAACGTTTCTTCATAAGATTTTGTCGCATCGCCTTTAAAATCAAAATTGATCAGCGAGCCAAAACCGTTCTGGAAATAGTTTACTTTCCGGTCACCAAAATCATAATTCTGTTTCTGCGAAATTCCATAGCCGTAAACCTCGCCCACGGTGAAAAACCTGCTGTCATCCAATACCAGGTTTGGATTCTTTCTTTTATACTCATCGAATGCCTCCTGGGAAACCTTTTGAAATTCTTTCCAAACATCTTCGTTGGTATGTTTTACGGTATCTATCCTGTAGCCATCGATGCCAAAATCGGTTATATAATCCGCCAACCACTTCATAATATAATATTTGGGTGCTCTGGGATAGCCTGTTTTCATAAAAAACGCCTCCAGTTCCTTAATTTCCTCTTCATAGCGACCTTCGGCTTTCCATTTTACAACAAGCATCTTTGGAAGCTGCACAGGTGCATTATGTTCAGTTAAAATATCCGGCAGATTGGCCACCAATGTACAGGCCGTGGTGTTCCGATAGCTGTCGTAGGTACACTGTGGTGAGGTCCGAACCCAGTCTGCAGGAAATACCGAATCTTGGGGCGTAACTGGTCCTGTATGGTTGATTACGGCATCCAGCACAATTCTGATTCCTTTTTTATGGGCTTTCTGTACGAGTTCCTTCAGGTCTTCGCGCGTGCCGAAATTGGGATCCAAAGCGGTCCAGTCCTTGGTCCAGTATCCGTGAAACCCGTAGGTATTTCCGGTTCCTTCGTTTGTAGCGCCATGAATCTGCTCCACAACCGGCGTCATCCAGATAGCATTCACACCTAAATCTGAGAAATATCCCTCATCAATTTTTTGGATTACCCCCCTTAAATCACCGCCTTCGAAGCCTCTCAGTACTGCCGTTTTTTCAGTTCTTCCAAAATTAACATCATTGTTGGGATTCCCGTTGCTGAAGCGGTCGGTTAACAAAAAATACACATTGGCTCCCTCCCAGACAAATGGCTGCTTACCCGCCTGCTGAAGAGGAACGCAGGAGAGTATTGCGAAAAACCATGCGGCTAAAAACATCTTTTTCATAGTAAAATAATTGATTTTCAAAGTTAATGATTCTCATAAACAAACCTTTTAAAATGACCTTCAGGCAACGGGCTTGCGACAGGTTTAACATTAAATTAACATATTTTTCTATCTTTGCTCCCTGCGATAACCACAAAATGTCCTTATACCACTTCATTTCTGATCAATTACAGTTTGTAAATACGGCATTTTACAAAACCAGATTCTTCAAGAAACTGAACAACCTGACTGCGGAAAATGTCAGTAACAGGAATGTAGAACCGGAACTGCTTTGGATCGGTGAATACCTGGACAAAAACGCTGTTGTGCTGGAAATTGGAGCAAATGTCGGAGCTTATCTGTACCAACTGGAAAAAACACTGCCTGGGGAAAATATCTACGCTTTTGAACCCAATAAAAAACTCTTTCTGCGGCTGAAGCGGCTTTTTCCAAAAATGCACATCCTTCCTGTCGCCCTCTCCGACGAAAATAAAACAGCCGGACTGAAGGTACCTATCATCAAAGGGCAGGAGATTACCTCGCGGGGAACCCTGAACACAAGCTATCTTGAAAAAGATGAGGAGAAATCAGTAACGCAGTTGGTAGAGGTGATGAAACTGGACGACTGGAGCGAGAGGGAAAAACTGCAGAGAATAGATTTCATCAAGATCGATGTGGAAGGTAACGAAATGAGGACCGTGAAGGGCGCTAAGCAGACGATTCTTAAATTCCGCCCGACTCTGATGGTGGAAATTGAGCAGCGGCATCATGACGAACCGGTTTGGAGACTGATTACCGAAATCGAGGGCTGGAAGTATGGCGCACACTATCTGGACCGCCAAAGTTTCCGTCTGTGCCCGTTGAGCGAAGATCTAATAAAAGCGCAGAACTCCGCTGATGTGAAAAATAAGAAAAACTATATTAACAACATTATATTTATCCCCGGATCATGAGTGTAGTAGCAAGACAGGGGTTCAAATATACGGTCATTGGTTATCTGGGTTTTATCCTGGGAGCAATCTCGAATTACTTTTTATTTCCATACGATTTTGCATTTTACGGCAAGCTAAGCTATATTCTTACTACCGCAGAAATTTTTGTACCCATTGTTGTTTTCGGTCTTTCGTATGCTAATGTGAAGTTTTTTCATCAGTCACAAAAAGATGGCAGACACCAGAACCTCCTTTCCCTTTCATTGCTGGGTATTGTTTTCAATTTTGTGGTCTTTGCGGCGCTTTTCTTTTTTTTCCATTACATTTTTCCTGAATATCAGGAAGAAGAGTGGTGGAAACTAAAGTACATTATCCTTCCGCTGGTACTGTTACTCGCCATATCGCACGTATTTAACCGGTATGTTTCCAACTATAAAAGAATTGTTGTTCCTAACATCTTTGAAAACATCTTTCCGAAGTTAGCCAACTTGGGCGCCTTCTGCCTGTTTATTTTTCTGGGGATGACGCAGCAGTCTGCTTTCGGTTTTTTCTTTGGGATGCTTCTGCTATCCACGATTGGCTATTTTTTCTATGCCAATTCACTGGAAAAAATAAAACCCGATTTCAGTACCGGATATATTAAGAAGGACCATCTATGGAAGGACATCCTAAGCTACAGTTTCTTCGGGTTTTTGGGGAATATTGGAAACTATATTGCGATCAAGATTGATAAGTTCATGATCGGTAATTCCCTCGGAATGGAAGAACTGGGGATTTACTCTACCCTTTTTGCGATGATTTCCCTCATTTCAATTCCGCAGCTGGGGATCTTCAACATATCAGCTCCTATAATTAACAAAAGTATTGCAGATAATGATATGGAGGAACTGGATCGGTTCCATAAGAAAACCTCGCTGAGCCTCTTCTTTCTGGGCGCTGTGCTTTTCTCCTGCATTCTCGTAGGTTTTCCCTATCTCGTGAGCTACATCAAAAACGGGACAATGCTCCGCGAGTCGGAGCCGGTAATCTGGATTTTGGGATCAGCCATCCTTTTTGATCTTGCAACAGGTTTTAACGGCAACATCATTTCCATGTCCAGATATTACCGTTACAACATTGTCTTTATGATTTTTCTGGCGGTACTTACCATCGTACTGAACTATTATTTTCTGGAGCATACCAGCCTGGGGATTGTAGGGGTAGCTCTGGCCACGGCAATTTCCCTAACGCTGTACAACATCGTGAAAATCGTTTTCAATTATCTTAAATTTAAGGTTCATCCACTAACAATAGAGATGATATTCGTATCCATCATTTCCACCCTTGCCATTACGGTTGCCATAGTGCTGCCCGATTTCGGAAACAACCTGATTAATCTCTTTTACAAACCCGCCGTGGTGCTGTTGCTCATTTATATTGGCAATCATTTTCTCAGGATTTTCCCTGTGGAAGAATACATCAACAGGAAATTTATACGGAGCATTTTCAGATTTGGTAAATAAATAGCCTGAGGAATTACACCAGTGAATTCAAAACAGTGTGCAGATCCGCAGCAATTTTTTTGCGCGAAAACGTTTCCTGAAAATTAAATTCCATTTTTGAAAGGTCCAAAAGCTGCTTTTCCACCTCCTCATTTTCATTCACGAGGAAAGGATATCGGGTCAAATCGTAATCTTTAGGGAAAATGGCCATTTTTCCATATTTAATGGCATCGCCAAGGTTTCCGCTCATTTTTGTTTTACCGTAGATCTCCGGATTACTGAAGAATTCTGTTTTTTTCTGAACGGGACACCAAAGCACATTCGACCGCTGCATCCACTCATCAAAGATATGTTGCGGGACTTTTTCGGTGAAATATTCAATGGAAATATTTTCCGGTTTATTTTTTTCAAACGTTGTAAGCCATTTCAGTTCTTTTCCGGTTGCTTTACCTAAGAATACAATTTTGAAATTATTTCTGAAGTGTGTAATTTTCTTAAGCACCGACACATAATCCCGTCTCCTCTGTGAAACAGCACCCGGAATGACCACCGTGAAAACTGCGGAGGGCATGTTTTCAATAAATTCATTAAAAAAAACCGGCAGGAATATTAATTTTTTACTGCTTAGGTTTTCATCCAAAACCAGCAGGTTTTTCCCTTTTTGGTAAACTTTCGAGGCGGAAAGCAAACTCTCTTTCAGCATAAGTTTCAGGCGGTATGCGAAATCCTTTTTCAGGATGTTCCGGAAAAGGTGAAATGATGAAATCCCGGTAAATTTAAGGTTATGAACAATGATGGCAGTGTTGTATTCCCGTGCAATGATCCCCAATACGTTAAAATACCGGTGCACGGTTCCTATGATGATCAGATCGTAATTCTCATTTTTTAACTGATTCAGCAGCATTGAACTTTCCGTCACAAAAATATTGGTCTGATGTTTTCCGATCTGTTTCAGGATTTTTTCTGAAAAGTAATAATCTACAGCAAATTCGCTGGAACCCTTCATCAGTTCCAGAAAATTCCGCGCGATCTCTGCGTGGGTATCAACTTCTATGTAGGCTATTTTTTTCAAGGCTAAGGTTGAGGTTCAGACTAAGATTTAGGTTAAGATAGCTACATCATTGAAAGGTTGATGGTTTTAAAAGACTTTGTTTCCATTACTGTACGTTTCCAACACTTTGGTCTTCAGGATTTCCGCTTCCGGAACCGTCATGAGGTCCTGGCCCGCAATAATGAAATCCGCAGACTTGCCTACTTCCAGGCTTCCCAACTCCTTATCCTGAAACGCTGCTTTTGCCGCCCAAATGGTCATTCCGCGCAGGGCCTGTTCTCTGGTGAGTGCATTTTCCTTCTGAAAACCGTTTGAAGGAAAATATTTCGCATCCTTACGTACTACTGCCGCATAAAACGTTTTGATCGGGTTGATTTCCTCCACCGGAAAATCGGTTCCCAACGGCAACCAGCCATTCTGTTTCAGTAAATCCTGATAGGCATAAGAATGTTTCAGCCTTTCGGGTCCAAGTCTGGATTCCGCCCAGTACATATCGGAAGTAGCGTGGGTTGGCTGCACCGACGGAATAATGGAATGTTTTCCGAACAGATCGAAATCATCTTTATCTACAATCTGCGCATGTTCAATACGCCACCGTCTGTCATTTTTACCACCCAAAACGTCCCCGTAAATCTGGAGAATTGTGCGGTTTGCAGAATCGCCGATTGCGTGCGTACACATCTGAAGATTACTTTTACCAAGTTTTTCTGCCAGATTCTTAAAATGCTTCCTGTCGCTTAAAAGAAATCCCTTCCAGCCTTTTTTGTCTGAATAATCGTGCAGCAGGCAGGCACCGCGGGAACCCAGGGCACCGTCTGAATAGACTTTATAACCTCCAAACGTGATGTTTCCATTGGTAAAACGTCCCTTGCTTATCCACTTTCCGTAAGTGGCAGGCTTGTCCTCAAGCAGAGCGAAAATCTTCATCTTCAGCAACTTCTGATCCTGGGCCTTCTCCAAAAGGGAAAACGTATGTGCCGAAATGCCGCAATCGTGTAATGAGGTGAGGCCGTAGGAAAAACATTCTTTCTGGAGTTCCGCAAAATACTGAATGGCCATCTTATCACTGATTTCAGGAATATGTTTTTCCACCAAAAGCATGGCGTTGTCTATCAAAATTCCAGTCAGTTTTCCGTTCTTCGTTTCAATTTCCCCACCTTCAACTTTGGTATTGAGGGTAATTCCGGCAATATCCAGTGCTTTTTGGTTGGCGACAGCGGCATGACCGTCAATTCTTTTTAGGTAAACCGGGCGGTCCGGAAACAGCTGATCGAGTTTTTCTTTATTAGGAAATTCCCTGACTGGCCAGTCGTTCTGGTCCCAACTGCGTCCGTAGAGCCATTCCATGGGCGCGGTTTTGGAATAAGCCGTCATTCTCTGAATGATTTCTTCCCAGGATTTGGTGCCCCACAATTCGAATTTCCATTTGTCGGTCGCGTAACCCGTGAAATGACAGTGTGCATCAATAAAACCAGGAAACACCGCTTTGCCGCGAAGATTTTGAATGTTTTTTGATTTGTATTTTTTTAGAATTTCCGAATTCTTGCCTACCGCAACGATTTTCCCATCGGAAACCGCCATCGCTTCTGCCAGATCAAAACTTTGATTGACAGTGTAAATCTTAGCGTTGTGGATGATCAGGTCGGCGGGTTTTTGTGCGGAAAAAGTAACCATCAAAAACAACGTTAAGAGTCCCATTATATATCTCATTGCCTGTTTATCATTTATTTTTAAACATATCGCTCCACCGCAAATTCCGGATATACCGGATTTCTTCTTTAGATAATTGTTTCTCGCCTTTCTGTCTTAAAAACGTCCTCAGGGTCGTAAAAAACTCAGAAAATGACCTGTTTTTAAACGAAGATTTTGCGGAGGAAATGGCCGTCAGCGGCAAATTCAAACCGATGTTGTAGAAATATTCCCCGAGTTTCTCGGCTTTCTGCTTCCTGTATTTATAGGCGGTTGGCCGCAGGTGCTTCACCCATAAATCTTTAACCGTAATTACTTCCCATCCGTTTTTCTTTGCGAGCATGACATCAATATTGTCCCAACCGAGGACGGGCCGCAGGCCATCCATGTCTTCAAGACATTCTTTCCTGTAGGATTTTATCGGTCCGCGCACATGGTTTCTGGAAGAGATGTTCTCAAAAATCCACTGCCGTTTTTCATCTTTAAAATCGAAAGCCAGATTTTTTTCAAAAACTGATTTCTTGATCCTCACAAGACCGGAGACCATTCCCGCTTTCGGCCGCTTTTCATAGACCTCATTTACTTTCTGAAGATAGTTATTGGGGAACACAATATCGGCATCAAATTTACAGATGATATCAAAATTATTTAAATCAACATGCTCCAGGCCTTTATTAAAGGTCCTCACTACTTTCGCTCCCGGCTCGTGTGCAGAACTTTCAAGATTCTTAACCGTGAATTTTGGATTCTGAAGCACAAAACTTTCAACAACTTCCCGTGTTCTGTCTGTGGAACCGTCGTTTACCACCACCGCTTCATACGCAGAGTAGGATTGGTTTTTTAACGACTCAAGGCAGAAGAGGATGTTCTTATCTTCGTTATGTGCAGGAATGATGATCAGGAATTTCAAACCGTTTACATTTTATGGGGTTGAAGCATGTTCTTCGGGTCCAGGATATCATCGAGCTGCTCACGGGTCAGCAGTCCCTGCTCCAGGACAAGGTTGTAAACACTTTTTCCCGTTTCGAGCGCTTCCTTAGCGATTATTGTCGAATTCTTATAGCCGATATACGGATTTAATGCGGTTACGATTCCGATGCTGTGTTTTACCATATTCAGACAAATTTCCTTATTGGCTGTGATTCCAACAATGCATTTCTCCCGCAGGGTATCCAGCGCATTGCAGAGGAACTGTATATTCTCCATGATGGCATGCGAGAGTACCGGTTCCATTACATTCAGCTGCAGCTGTCCGGCTTCTGCCGCAAAGGTAACCGTGAGGTCATTCCCGATAACTTTGTAGCACACCTGGTTCACGACCTCCGGAATCACCGGATTTACCTTGCCGGGCATGATGGAAGATCCCGGCTGCATGGGTGGAAGGTTGATTTCAAAGAATCCGGCTCTTGGTCCCGAAGAAAGCAGCCTTAAATCATTGCATATCTTGGAAAGTTTGACCGCGAGGCGCTTCGTAGCTGACGAATAAATTACGTAAGATCCGGTGTCCGGTGTGGCTTCCACCAGATCCGGTGCAGAAACAATAGGCCAGCCCGTAATCTGCGCAAGGTTTTTTGCACATAGATTCGCATAACCTACCGGCGCGTTCAAACCTGTCCCGATGGCCGTGGCACCCATATTAACCTCAACAAAAAGCTTCGCGTTATTGTTCAGTTTGTCAATATCTTCCTCCAGATTCGCTGCGAAGGCCTCAAATTCCTGACCCAATGTCATTGGAACTGCATCCTGAAGCTGTGTCCGGCCCATTTTAAGCACATCGTGAAATTCCGCACCCTTTTCCCGGAAAGCGGTGACAATATTCCGCACATTCTCCGCTAACTTCATATTCATCTGCAGTAAAGCCATCTTTATCGCGGTGGGATAGGCATCATTGGTGGACTGCGAAAGGTTGATGTGGTCGTTCGGCGAACAAAACTGGTAATCGCCCCTGCCTTTGCCCATTTTCTCGAGGACGCGGTTGGCAATAACCTCGTTCGCATTCATGTTAACCGAGGTTCCTGCTCCTCCCTGAATCATGTCAATTGGGAACTGCTCGTGTAGTTTCCCGGCCAGAAGTTCATCACAAACCTCTGCAATCTTATAATATAGCTGCTCATCAAGGAGACCTAATTCGTAATTTGTTTTCGCTGCCGCTTTTTTTACAAACGCCAAACCCCGGATGAATTCCGGATACGAAGACAGCAACTGTCCCGAGATTTTAAAATTTTCTATCGCACGCTGCGTCTGCACTCCATAATATGCATCTGCCGGTACATTCAGTTCCCCCAGTAAATCACTCTCTTTTCTGAAATTTTCCATGAATATATATTTGCTGAAAAGTTAAGCCTTTTTCATAAAACAAAAAACGCATTTCCGTGTGAAATGCGTTCTGTTCTGATATCTTTCCTTTTACTTCTGCGGATATTTCTGCACCAGTGCCTGCAGTATGGCCCACGTCTCCATGTCCATCACGCCGCTGTAATTTTCCGGACGGAAACGGTACTGGAAAGCCTCCACCACTTTCATATTTTCCGTATCCCACGCTCCCGTTGGATTGATTTCGTACCCGAACTGCTGTAGGAAAGTCTGAACCTTAAAAATAAAGGTGGAGTTACTCTGTTCCATCATAAAGGTTTCAGGAGTCATTTGGGTCATGAAGCCCTGTTTAGCCGCTTCATCATACCACATTCCGATCTGGTACTGATCGTATAATTTTTTCCAGGGAAAAAGAGGACCCGGGTCCTGCTTTCTTGTCGGTGCAACATCCGAATGTCCCAGGACGTTGGTGGGTGGAATTTGATAGCGGTTCACGATATCTTTTAGAAGTGCTGCCATCTTCTTGATTTGATGCTCATCATAGGGAACAAAAATTTTCTTGCCGGAAGCGTCTGTGGTAAATCCTGGGTTCACAATCTCAATTCCAATTGAAGTGTCGTTGAGGTTTTTATCTTTCCGCCAGGCACTGATACCCGAGTGGTATGCTCTTTTATTTTCATCAACCAGCTGATATATTTCGTCATTCCTTTTATTGTTAACCAGATAATGCGAGCTAACGGCCTGTTGGGTAAGCACACTGGCCGACTTATCCTCGTCTAGCGCCGTATAATGTAAGATGACATATCGTTGTCTGAAGTTCTGCGCCACTGCCGGAAAGTATGTTTTCACGACGTGATATCCTGCAGGTTTTGCCATTACAATAGAGCCATGGCTCATGGTATTGTCATTCTTGGTGATATCGCCGATATTTTGCGTATAGAACTCCACCCCATGAAGGACCGTCAGTCCCGTTCGTGAAGTAGGGACGCCAGTTACAGGACCCGGCTTTACAGGAGTTTTAGCAGTTGTGGTGGTGGTTCTGGCAGAGGTCTTCCGTATCGTTGAAGGTTTCTGGGACGCGCAAGAAAAAAGGAAGGTGCTTAATCCTATGATATATAACATCTTAGACATAGTTCAATATTTTTAGTGATTATTTTTTCAAAAATACAAAAATATTTAAGTAATTTTTTTTGGTTAATACTTAAATCCTGTTTATATTTGCACTCGCAATTACAGAAGAGAAGTTCATCAGAATATTGTAATGGAGGGTTGCCGGAGTGGTTAACGGAGCAGTTTGCTAAACTGTCGACCTGCAAGGGTCGCGTGGGTTCGAATCCCACACCCTCCGCAACCTTTGGAAAAGTTATTCGGGGCGTAGCGTAGTCCGGTCATCGCGCCTGGTTTGGGACCAGGAGGTCGCAGGTTCGAATCCTGCCGCCCCGACTTTTTTTTTATAAATTCCTTCGGGAATTTTTTTTTTCAGTACCGAAGGGTGCGTAGCTCAGCTGGATAGAGCATCTGCCTTCTAAGCAGACGGTCCCAGGTTCGAATCCTGGCGCGCTCACTACCTTTAGACAAAGGCTTTACAGAGATGTAGGGTCTTTTTTATTTTGGGCTGGGTAACACATAGGTAACACATTTTTCTAAATTGATAAAAAGTGTATTTTTGGTAGATGGACATCCTTTTCAAAAAAACCTATTTATACCAAAATCTTTCAGCTGCCGGATTGTACACTCCACTAGCATTACTCAACAGAGATATCAATAATAATGATATTGTTCTAAAAATCAAAACTAATAGGTTCGCCTATATAGAAGCTTATGAAAGAAGTGAATATATGGAGCGGATTATTACCTGGTTTGATGTCCCAAGCTACGAGTTTCTAATTGAAGCTCATTTAAAAATTTTGATTAATGAACTAGATGATACTTATTTTGCAAGTAAACACTTCCAAACTCTTACTTTTATTATCCTAAACCTACAAAAGGAGTACATTATCCATCAAAATGAATCAGCAAGTTGGGGTATTCAAAAAGATCTAAAAACTTTGGATTCTGAAAAGGAAAAACTTGTGCAAGTACTTCAAAAGTACTTCACAAATTATAAAACAGGAAGTTATTGTGCCTCGAATAAGCTTTCAAATATTCAGTTTAATTTTCAAAATGAAAAAATAACAATTAGTAATTTTTTCCTAATTGATGACTTACTTTCAATTTTTATTAAAGAGTTCAGTTCTGATAAGGAAGGTGAAAAAAAATGGACTAAATCAATTCTTGAGCACTATCAAGGTTTTAACGTAGAAAAACTGGAAAAAAAGTTCCGCATCAAAATAATTAAGGAGTTATATCAATTCTTACTTGACGCAGAAATTTTCATGGATGACAATCAGAACCTCAAAAACCTGCCCTTTAAAATTATCAACATAATATTTTCTTTAGCATCTATATACGTTTGTTCTGATGTATCTGTTTATCACTCAAAAATAAAATTCTCTCAATTATATTCGCAAAATGGAATAAAAACTTTAAAGAATTGGCTTAATAGACAATAATTTTCAAGTCCAAAAGCACCCTAACTCACTGATTTACAACGAGGACATATATGTCCTCGTTTTTTATTTAAGAATGTCTCGTAAAAACAGCGAATCTTTCCCTTATAGTAGAGGGTGGATAGTCCTCCTTCATAATTAAAATAATATAAAATGGAAGAAATAATCTTCGCAATTCAAGAGCTGGATGAGAAAATCAGCAACTTAAGCCTCTCAACAAAGGAGATATTAAATTTTGATGAGGCATCAACCTACCTGTCAATGAGCAGGTCACATCTCTACAAGCTGACCAGTGGAAAAGAAATCCCACACTACAAGCCCTCAGGTAAGTTAATTTACTTCAAAAAGGGTGAACTAAATGAGTGGATTCTGCAAAGTAGGCAACAACCGAAATCAGAAACAACACAAAATTTTATGGAGAACTTTAAAGCATGCAGAAATGGTAGAAGAAAATAATAGTTTCCAAAACGAAACAATTGGAACTGTATCTACCAGTCTTGAAGTAAGACACGAATCAGCACCATGGAACTTTTACACTGTCGTTCCTACTAACAGCGGAATAAAAGTAACCATAAAAAATGCTGCAGTGCTTAAGTATCTGGAGATGCAAGGAATAAGAAAACTTAAACTTCCCAAAGGGGGGTACGAGTTGGTGAAGATTCTTAGAAATAGCATTCTAAAGAGAGTTGATCACGAAGACTTAATGCACATCCTTAAAGAAAAAATAGTGCACATTGATCATAGAGAAGACGTGTGGGAAGAATTTTTGGAAGGTCAGTACCTTGTAAGATCCACTGATTTAGCCATGGAAAGAATTATGGATGTTAAACTTAATATAGCAACCAAAGATCAATCATTTTTCTTCTATTCTAATGGTATTATTTCTGTGAAAGTTGATGCGGTGGAAATCATAAATTATGAAGACTTTGAAGGTTTTGTTTTTGAGGACCAAATTATTAAGCACAATATTAACATACCTGAAGAGTGTCCTGAAAATATGTTTAATCAATTTATACTGAATGTAAGTGGAGGAACTGAAGCCAGATATCAGCAGCTTTGCACCGCAATAGGTTATTTGATTCAATCTTATAAAGATCCCAGCAACACAAAAGCCATCATATTGGTAGATGAGGTACTGGACTTTGCTGGAGAAGCAAACGGTGGAACTGGAAAAACCTTGATCTCAAAAGCTGTAAGCAAAATCACACCTTGCTTACACAAAGATGGCAAGTCAATCGTGAAGACTGGCAACAGGTTTTTTTACCAGGATGTAAATATTGGACAGAGAGTAATGGTAATAGATGATGTTAATCCCAATTTTAACTTTGAAGATTTTTATTCTGTGGTTACTGGAGATCTGATTGTTGAGCAGAAAGGAAAACAAAGCTACTCAATCCCATTTGAGCTTAGCCCCAAACTACTTATAACCAGCAATTATGTTGTTAAAGGTTCTGGAGGATCCTCAGATGAAAGAAGAAGGGTAGAAATTGAAATTGCTCCTTGTTACAATATGGAAAATACGCCGATTATGGAATTTGGATGTAGATTCTTTGATGATTGGGATGTAGATATGTGGAACGTTTTTTTTAACCAAATGTTCATTTACTGTCAATGGTACATTAGATGCGGAATTCTTACCTGCCCTTCCATAAATTTGAAAGAAAATAAGTTGAAATCTGAGACAAGTATTGATTTTGTAGAGTTTGCCGACTGTAATTTTGTATTCTCAGAGGAAATTGATACCATTAAAAAAGACAAAACAGAACTATATGAAGCTTTTAGAGCTAAATATCAATATGAATCGAGGACGTTGACACCTGTAACTTTCAAGAAATGGCTTGACAGGTATGCTAAGGCAAGAGGTATGGAGATTAATCACAGTAAGAGCAATGGGAAAATTTATGTTGAAATCTTAAAGCCTAAAAAGATATTATCAATCTCAGAATGCACGCCGGTTGCAACTGAAGTGACGAAGTGACGAAGTGACAATAATTAAAGAAAATTAACTAAAAAACAAAGCAATGTATGGATATCATAAAATAGAAGATTTTTTCACAATAAAGCAAGTAGCAGATAAATTAAATATTAAGGGTTTTGGACAAAATAAACTGTTCAGTTTTCTAAGAGAACAAGCGATATTAAACGAAAATAATTTTCCAAAAGAGGAGTATATTTCCAGAGGATTCTTCAAAAAAAGAATTGATGTAATTGGGCTTAGTTCTAAGCATTACATGACTTCCGCTTCCTGTCTCGTAAGCTCTTCAGGTATGGAATTTATCAGGTCTTTAATACTTAACACACATTCTGATTAGGTGGTTTTTAGAGTAAAATATGGCAGCTCAAAAAGAGCTGCCTTTTTCATTTATTAGATTGACAAATTTCTTATTACCATATACTACTTTGAATTTTGGATCACCAGTGACATTTATAATCTTCAATATCTCTTCATTGTTAAGGTAGTATGTATAAGATTCGCAATCAATATAATCTGTCGTATTCTCAAGCATAGTATTACTCAAGAAATTTTTCACAAATAAAAAATGCTTAGGTTCATCTGTTTCAAAATACAAAATTACAATTTCCAATATATCGAGGCAAAATAAGAGTTCTGTTCTGGTTGATGCAAGGCTTATGAAATGAACTATTTTTGCAAAAGTATAACTATCACATCCAGGCACTCTTTCTGTTTCTAAAACATCCAAATCAAACTCCCAATTTTCATATTCCTCTCCAATCTGGAAAGGTAAAAACGTGTGTTTCATTTAAGTTTTGGGTATTAAAAAACCACTCTGTTGAGAGTGGCTTTTAGTTATTTTAAAGCATTACTTATTCTTTCCTACACACAGCATTATAAACGCCTTCAATAACAGAACCAGGGACTATTGGTTTTGAAAAAGTAGGTGTATCATCCCTTTCAGTTGGATTACCATTATTATCATAGTTAATGATATTATTAGTCTGATGAGTTTTAGAAGAACATCCAATTTCCATATAAGCCATTGTAAATCCTCCTCCTTTCGTTACGTATTTACCTGACTTGGTTTTTACTTTTTTAGATGGTCTGTCGTATTTTAGCCAGATCTGCTTTGATATGCCCATTATATCATTTTCAATCCTGTAATAATAATCCACCCCATTTCCAGTGACAGCATATTGGAAACCTTCTTGGGCCTTAATTGTTGTCATAGATAGCATTACGCTAAAAAAGAATATCAGTTTTTTCATAAAAATGTGTTTTAAAGTTTATTTTTATTAGTTCGAATTACTCTTATTTTTTTAAAGTTGCTTTTTGTACGCTGCCTTGTACGTTCTCATCATTCCATAAAAGTAAACCAGAAGACCAATGACTGCACCTATAATCAATGAGGTTGCACCAATTAATACCCGTACTTGTGTTGACAAACTATCAGTATCAGTAGATGGATACCTATTTCCTAGATAGTTCTCGAAAAGATCATATTTGTCATCAGTGCCACCTGCTTTCAAATAAATAATTATGAAAAGTCCCACCATAATTACAATACCTGTAAATTTATAGATTTCTTTGGCATCTTTAATCTTCTTATTTTCTTCAATAGAAGGAGGTAATTTCAAGACAGTGTCCTGGAGTCCTTCAACTGCTAATATGCTTTTCCAATCCTCAAAACCATCTTGCCAAACTAGGTATTTATCAGACAAATTTTTTGCTTTGAGTTCCTCCAATGTAAAAGGACCATCTTGTTTTCCCTCAAGAGAAATAAAATATTTTTTCATCGTTTAAGTCTTGTCATATATGGCATTAATTACAGTAAATATATTAAGTTTCTTTGACTTGTCAAATATGTCAAGTTGGAAAAAACTGAAATTCTGAAACTTGTTGGTAAAAGAATTAAGGAAGTGAGATTATCCAAAGAAATCTCACAAGTAGAACTTGTAGGCAGAATGCAAGGTGTAATTGACACAACCAACATTTCAAGAATTGAATCAGGAAGAACAAATCCCACAGTGTTCACGCTGTTCAGAATTGCTGAGGCACTTGAAGTGAATGCTAAGGATTTAGTGGATATAAAAATCACCTAATTTTCTATTTGGCTATATACAAGTCCTGGTACCTTGGACCTACTCCAACCTCATAAATTCCCTTTTTAGCAGAAAAGTTTTAACTAGATCAGTATATTGTGAAATTATATCCCCACAAGCACCCCTTTTCAAACTAAATCAAATAATATATTGGTGGATTTGGCTATAATATTTATGTAGTTAAACAATAGTAGCTATTATCATCTAGATCATTATTGGTGCTAAAACCCTCCTTCGTGCTGGCATAAGGACTGAGTCTTTTATCAAAAGTGACAAAGTGATGGAAATTTTGAAAATGGATTTTCTGAAAAACTTCATTTGATAATTCAAATGATTGTAAGGAGTCAATTTTAACATTTAAGCCAATTGCAATATGTGATTCTATAGAAAAAAATCACTTTGTCACTCTTATAAAGCACTAATGTAATGAGATTACAACAACCCTTCATCAGCAAAACTAAAATAATCCTGCCTGGTAATTATTAAGTGATCCAGTAACTGAATATTCAGAAGCTTGCATCCATCTCTCAATTGTTCGGTAATCTTAATATCTTCCTGGCTGGGTTTTAAATTCCCACTTGGATGGTTATGAACCAGTATTATTCCTGTAGCTAAACACTTCAGTGCTACAGATAGAATTATTCTAACATCAACAATACATGCTGTAAGCCCACCCTTTGCTAAGGAATATATTCCCAATACCCTATTGTTTCTGTTAAGAAGAAGCAGTTTTACTTCCTCCTGCATTTCAAGGGTATTTTGTTCCCACTCATTTAAGAACAGTTCAAAGGATTTTTGGCTGTTCTCTACTCTGAAATCTTCCAATATGTTAGGATAATAGGAGATTTGTATTTCTGATACCTGTTTGGTTTTCATAAAAAAAAGAAATTAGGTGAAGTAAAAAGTGCAAGTTTCCGTGTACCTTATTTATAAGACTACCAATACTTGCACTATTATTGAACTAGAAAAAAAATAGATCCGTCCAGTTTCTGAAACCTACTATATAGGCTCTAATTTCTGGACGGATTATTTGTTTTTTAGAGTAATGCTTGCTCAAGTTCCACAGCAACTTGCTCCTCTTCAGGTTCTACACCTTCTGGAAGATAAATGTATCTGTGTTCCAAAGTGATCACTTCCCCAGTATCTTTAATGGTGTACTGGTAAGGTTCAGTGGTGATCTTAGAAATCTTTCCTGGGAATTCTGAACCAAGTAAACCTTTGCAGGTATCTTCATCAAAGGTGGTAGACACCATTGCTTTCTTTGCAGTAGCATAGAATTGCCCTGTAGATTTGGATTTAACCATTTCAATCCCACCCTGAACCACTAAAAGATAAAATGGTGTTCCATCCTCTCTTTCTCTTGTTTTGTAACTGATAATTCGTACCATTGTTTTAAGTTATTGAGTTAGAAAAACCTTTCTGCACACTGTCAACTTCTACAAACCAAATTTTGCTATCATCTAAAATTTAATCTGCCTGAAAAATAACTTTGCTTATAAAAGGTGGCGGGGGTATTTCCCCCTCCAGAAATAGGTGGGGGTACTTGGTGAGGGAGGATTGCGTGTGAGTAATAGAGGTGAGCCAAAAATTTTTTGGAAAATTTTCCAGGTATATTAGGATCAATAGTATTGAAACACTACATGGGTTTTTTAGTGGCATAGTAAGTGTAATGAAATTTCTATATTTGATTGAGAAAATTCAATATTATGTGTAACAGAGTTGATAATGAAGGTATCTCCATTGAGGAAGCTGCTGACAGACTTAGGGCTGAAATAGTGGAAGGAAACTACCAGTTTGCCAGGGAGGTGAATGCCTTTGAAAGACCTGCCATTCCTATTGTACTGGATTATCAGGGCAGGAAGATTACTCATGGAACCTGGGGGCTTAAAAAAGAGATTCCTAAGGATAAACCAGCTCAGGGGATCAACTTGACAGCAGAGAAAACCCATACCTTCTACAGAACTGTGGAACATAACAGGTGTGTAATTCCTGTAAGTGGTTTTTATGACTGGATGCATGTTACTAATCCAGGTAAAAAGACCCCAATAAAAGTGAAGCACAGAATGCACTGGAAGGATGAAAACCAGTTCTATATAGCAGGCTTCTTTGATGTCTGGGATAATAAGGAGATAGGTTTTGGGCTGGTAACTACAGGTTCAAATGAACTGATGTCCATTATCCATAATTCCAAGCTGAGAATGCCTATTTGCCTGAATTCCAACATGGCTGACAGATTCCTCAATGATAAACCCATTGAAGAATTTACCTTCCCTAATTATGATCCACAGCTTATTGCAGTGAACCTTGAACCTGATAAATTACCTCAAACACTATTCTCATGAGCATAAAAGATATTTTAGTACATCACATGATTGATGATCCTACTGACATGGAATCCTACTGGAGAGATGCCATAGGTCTCATCCAATCTGAAGCAATAGACAAAGGGATAGAATTTGATGGCTACTTCCAGGAGAAATGGGAAGATGCTGCTGGTACTATCTTCAATTTTAATGAATATTATTTTGATGATGAAGACAGGAGAAAGCTCTTTGTGTACCTGTCCGCACTCTATGATGAGGAGATTATGAATCACCTTAAGGATGCATACCAGGTTGCTTCCCTTCCTGAACCCACAGAGCTGTATATAAAAGGGGTAATAGATGATTTGATTAAAGGGGGAACCAGGTTTTAACCTACTTGTAGCTTTTCTTCATCATCTCTGACACTCCCACAGCTATTTCAGAATACAGCTGTGTATCATAGGTCTTATTGCCCTCCAGATCCTTCATTACTACACTTCTAAACTTAATATCCAGTAGCCATTCCTCAAACTTCCTGATACGTTTCCCATAAGGATTTTCAAGAAATACCTGGAAATGTTGTGAAGTTTTGTCTGCTCTAAATTTCACAATGATAAAGTCATCATCAGGAGCAGGTGATTCCACAATATTTGCAATAAGTTTCATAATGCAAAGTTGAATCATTTTAGATCACACCTCAAAATAAAAGCTGATACTTTTTGTAGCAACCCACACTTTAACAGATACTGCATTGATCCCTGTTTACATACATATTTTACTTATATTTGTTAAAACCATGATGAATGTCTCTTTTCCAGCAAACTGTAATTTCAAAATACCTAAAAACTCAAAATCATGAAAGCATTTCCAAAAAGTGGGAAATATTTCGTGATCATTTCCACAACCAAACCATTCAGGAAAATATCAGGAGTTCGAAAGAAGAGCAATATCAGGGTGAATTTTTAATTGACCTTTTTGTTACTGTTTTGGGCTACACCAAAAATCCTACTCCCAACTTTAATCTTACCACAGAATATAAAAATGTAAAAGACAGCAAAAAAGCTGATGGTGCAATTGTCATCAGTGATAATGTTGTTGGGATTATTGAATTAAAAGGAACCAACACTACAGACTTATCTAAAATTGAGGATCAGGCTTTTGGTTACAAGAATAACCAGTTGAACTGTAAATATGTCATCACTTCAAATTTTGAAAAGCTGAGGCTCTACATAGACAATGCTATTGAACATATTGAATTCAATCTGTTTGAGCTTAATCAGGAGCAGTTTAATTTGCTTTATTTATGCTTGGGATATGAAAACATTCAACAGAACATTCCTGGTAAAATAAAGGATGAATCATTAAGCCAGGAAGATGCTATTACTAAAAAACTTTATAAAGACTATTCTGTTTTTAAAAGAGAATTATTCCAAAATCTGACTGCCCAGAATCCTCAGTATGATGCACTGGAACTTTTCCAAAAATCCCAGAAGCTTTTAGACAGATTGCTTTTCCTCTTCTTTGGAGAAGACAGAGGTTTACTTCCACCCAATTCAGTCAGACTGATTTTAGAAGATTGGAATGATTTGCAGGACAGGGATGAATATGTTCCCCTTTACAGAAGATTCAAAAAATACTTTGAATACCTCAATACTGGATTCAAGGGAAAAAGATATGATGTCTTTGCTTACAATGGAGGTCTGTTTAAACCTGATGAAATTTTAGATCATATCGCCATTGATGATCAATTGCTATTCAAACATGCCTCTAAACTTTCAGAATATGATTTTGCCAGTGAAGTAGATGTCAATATTCTGGGTCATATTTTTGAAAATTCCCTGAATGAGATTGATGAAATAAAAGCACAGCTTGACGGTCAGGAAATTGACAAATCCAAAACCAAAAGGAAAAAAGATGGTGTCTTTTACACTCCGAAATACATTACCAAATACATTGTTGAAAATACAGTTGGAAAGCTTTGTGAAGAGAAGAAATTAGATATTGGCATCATTGAAGAGGAATACTTCACAGATAAAAAACGGCAGCTTAAAACCAAAGAAAACCTTCTTGGGAAACTGAATACTTACAGGCAGTGGTTACACCAACTTACTATTGTAGATCCTGCATGTGGTTCTGGGGCATTCTTGAATGAAGCACTTAATTTCTTGATTACAGAGCATAATTATGTTGATGAACTCGAAACAAAGCTTACAGGCTCTTCACTAACATTTACCTACCACTCTGAGAGTATTTTAGAGAATAATTTATTTGGGGTTGATTTGAATGAAGAAAGTGTGGAAATTGCCAAGCTTTCCCTGTGGCTTAGGACAGCTGAACCCAATAGGAAACTGAACAGTCTGAATGATAATATCAAGTGCGGAAATTCCTTAATTGATGATCCCGAAATTGCTGGGGGAAAAACCTTTAATTGGAAAGAAGAGTTTCCACAGGTTTTTGCCAAAGGAGGTTTTGATGTGGTGATTGGGAATCCGCCTTATATAAAAGAAGCAACAAATAAAAATGCTTTTTGTGGATTACATAATCATTCATGTTATCAAGGAAAAATGGATTTATGGTATTTTTTTGGGTGGTTAGGGTTGGATATTGCAAAAAATGAAACGGGGTTAATTGGATATATTGCTCCGAACAACTGGATTACAAATGATGGAGCTTCAAATTTCCGCGATAAGGTATTTGAGTTTGCTGAAATAATAGACTTTATTGATTTTGGTGATTATAAAGTATTTCCAGATGCTGGTATTCAGACAATGATTTATATAATGAGAAAGAAAGAGATTGAGAAGTCCTACAATTTTTCTTTTTCAAAAATAACAGATAAAAGTTTGACAGTTTCTGATATATTAGACTTTTTGAATAAAGAGAGTTCTGAAAAATATATTACTTACCCCTCTGTCTTTGATAAGAAAAAGTTCAAAAACAATATTTTCTCCTTTACTGATAATAAGAGTGATGAAATTTTAGATAAAATTCAGAACAGAGGTAGCTTTCATTTGAACTCCAATGAAATATTTTCAGGAATTGATATCGGACAGGATTTTGTTAACACGAGAAGCCAATCTGTTCTCGGGAATAATTTTAATGTTGGTGATGGTGTATTTAACTTATCACAAAACGAGTATGATTCTTACAATTTCAGTGATGCTGAAAAACATCTATTAAAGCCTTTTTATACACCACGAGAAATCAATAGATATTATAATGAACCTAGAAATAAGCTGTGGGTTATATATACATCGTCAAAGTTTAAAAATCAGACAGAAATAATCCCTTATCCTAATATTAAAGCCCATTTAGATAAATTTCAAAAAATAATTACCTCTGATAATAAGCCTTATGGTGTACATCGTACAAGGGATGAAAATATTTTCTTAGGAGAAAAAATTCTATCAATTCGCAAGTGTGAGAGACCTTCATTTTCTTATGTTGAGTTTGATTCATATGTAAATAGAACCTATAACATTATTAAAAGTAATAGAATCAACTTAAAATACTTGACAGCTATTTTAAATTCACGAATTGTTAAATTTTGGTTGCTTAAGAAAGGAAAATTACAAGGGGAAATATTTCAAGTAGATATTAATCCATTAATTTCAATTCCAATAGTTCAGAATTCGTCTTTCCAAGATATCTTGATTGAAAAATCTGACTCGCTCGTTTCTCAAAATAAAGACTTTCACAAAATATCAGTAAACTTTCAAAGAACTATTACAAGGAAGTTTGAAATAGAAACGCTTTCAAAGAAACTTCAGGATTGGTATAATCTTACATATTCAGAATTAATAAAAGAGTTAGCAAAACAAAAAATAAAACTCAGCCTTTCAGAAGAAGCAGAATGTGCAGAATATTTTGACCAGGAAAAAATTAAAGCCTTAGAAATTCAATCCAAAATAGAATCTACAGATAAAGAAATAGATCAGATGGTTTATGAGCTTTATGGGTTGAGTGAGGAGGAGATCAAAATAGTTGAGGATACAAAATAAGAAAGATGGAATTTAAATTTGAAACTAAAATAGGTGAGAAACACATTGATAAATTTATTAATGATTTTTATTTAAGTTATAAAGAGGACAGGAATGCCAACTATACCTTTAACCTGGAAAATGTTGAGTGGATTTCAAATCAAGCATTGTTGTTAATTACGTCGCTTCTCAAAAATCTATACCTTAATAAAACAAAATTTAGAGTAATATTCTGTGAATTAAATTATTCCACTGATTCGGAATATAGAAGGAAGATAGTAAATGTAATCAATCTTTGGGATAATTGGAAGATTTACAGAGTTGTGCCAGACGATCACAAATGGGAAGAATATTTTAAATTTAAAAATTCTATAATACCATTTAATGCTACTTTACTTGACGAATTAAGAGGAAGATTTAATGTCAAAACAGATCAAAATTTATATAATCGAATACGAATAACTCCTTTTATACAACTAGAAAAAATAGAAAATTATATTGATAAGAAAATAATTGATGACCAAATAAACCCAATATTTGAATTAAATGCTGCAGTTTCAGATGAACTGTCAAAAAGTAAATGTGAGCATCCATTCCTTAACAATACTATTAGCCATATTATCACGAAGGAGCTCTACGAAAACTATTTGGATCATGTTAATAACCCTTTATTTAAGTCGCAAAAAGAATTTGCGTTTATGAGTCTTTCGTTAAGGAAGAACATGTTAAAAGATGATCTATCTATTTCTAAAAAAAACTTTGCCGAAGAAGAATTACAAGGTGCTAAAGATTTCTTTTTTCCAAATGGGAATTTTTTAAACAAGCCAATAGTTGAATATTCTTTTCTTGACTTTGGAGAAGGGATAACTAATACACTTGTAAATGATTACAAGGACAAATTCCCCAATGGTGATGTTAACGACAATGAGATACTAAAATACTCTTTTGAATACTACTCTTCGAGGCACCCTATAAAAATTTATAATGGAAATGATGATGAAGTTATTATACCTAGAGGACTATTCGATGTATTAACAGTAGTTAAGAGGTATGGTGGATTAATGATTATAAGGAGTAATAGAGGAAAACTACTTTTTGATTTCTCATCTACTAACAAAGATAAAATTGGAAGAACATTTGGGAGTGAGAAGCAGTTTTTTCCTGGAACATTTATTACAATATATCTACCTTCATTCGATGCGAGCCAATCTACATTTGACAATTCTTCAATAAAACCGCAAATTCCAAATTTTAAGAATAAAATACCTGAAATTAGATATATTAATATCAGTAGTATATATAGGGAAATTGCTAATGTAGATAAGGGTGAAATATATAATAAATTAATTCAGAATTTAATTGATAAGCTTGCTAACAATACCGAACACATCTATATTAATTGTTTAAGTTTTAACGATTGTAGTGATGAAAGACTAAATAAAATTGCGTTATTTTTTTTGCTAAGTAATTATGAAATTAATCTCAACAATAATATTATAATCTTTAACCCACCTCCCAAAAATTTTATAAATAATATTGCAGAAGAAGTTAAGAATTTATCTAGTACTGTAAAAGATTACAATCTGCACCCTATCCCCTTAATATATGGCGAAAATGATATTGAATGGTTAGGAATCTTTGATGAGGATGACAAAAAAAAACTTTTGGAATTCTTTAACGACTTAGTTGTAAAATCAATAGATGACTTTAATAAACCTCACGATTTATTAGGTAATTTTCAATATCTAGATGGCAAAAGAAATCTATATTCATTACTATCTCATATAAATATTGCTGAAACACTTGATTCTTTACTTATAAAAGATATTTTAGATAGGAATAATTGCGTTAGAACTGAAGGATTGTATTATTGTAATGGCAACTACTATCAAAAGGAATTTGTTCAGTTACTGGAATTGTTAAACAATGAAGCAGATTGCGATGTTCTCGTGTCTAATTTATTCAAGAAGCTTGGAACCATTGACGAGGATACATATTTTATTGCAATAACATCTAGTAGTCATCGTATCTTAAATTTACTAATTAAAGAAGCTAAAATTGACAAAGATAGATGCACCTATCTTGATAGCTATCTTACTTTTGACCGAGTTATTAAGGATAAGGATATAATTTCTGGAAAAAAATATATTCTAGTAGGTGATGTGCTTTCTGGGGGGAGTTTAGCTAAAAGAGTCGAACTGATTCTTAAAGAGAAAGGTAGTAGTCTCTATAAAATAGCCGTTTTAATTAACACTATTGACGACAATTTCAAAAATTCAAAGGATTTTTTAGAGAACTATAAGGATAAAATCCATTTTGCTAGTAAATACACTGTTAAAAAATATATCAGGCAAGAAATTGATCGAGAAGAACTGAGGCATGTCATAAGAATAAACCCTTACACCAACTTACCTAGTGTATTTTCTGATGCATTTACATTAAAAAAATCAATAATTTTTGCAAATGATAATAGAGGGTTTTTAGATTTCATAAAAGATGATGACATTTTAATTAATTATAAAATTTTTAATAATCTTATCCATCCCTATTTCTTTAAACTACAAGATATAATAGGACGAGAAAATATTTTATTTGCTAGCGATTCATCAAAATCATTGATTAGCACTGTTTTTAATGGAGCACTTAAATATAAAATAACTGTTGATGACAAACTTAATATATTTTATCCTAAGGGATCTGATATAGAGAGTATTGATTGGAATAAATTTAAAAGTAAGGTAATAAATAATCATTCAGTCAAGGTATTTGAACTAGAGAGATTTAATATAAATGAAGGATGGAAATTTCCACACACTACAGATTCTTTTGATAAAATCATAACTAAGAAAAATATACTTATAATTGATGATGGCTCTTGTTCTGGCGATTCAATCCTTCAAATGGTAAACGAACTAGCATATTTCAAGCCTAAAAAGATAGATGTTGTTAGTTTGATAGGAAGAGTGAATGACCACAAAAGAGAGTTTTTTTCGAGAATAAAGGAAATGAGAATTGATGACGATAAAATTAGTGATACTATTGAAATCAATATTTACTTCGCAAGTCATTGGCATATCCCCACCTTCTACCTTGGTAACTCTCCATTTACGGAAGAAATCAATTGGATAAAAAAAGTCCTAACCTTTCAGAACTTACCTTCAAGTATAAGAAATATCTCTGAATTAATCTTAAGCACACTGACTCCAAAGGATGATATCAACGAAGATTACCGCTATCTCCCCACTGCTAGGGTGACTGGAAAGATCCCCAAAAAAGAAATCATTTTATTACGAGATGAGATAGGAAAAGTTATTGGGTATAGATTTTATAGAGAAAATTTTTCTTTTTTCAATGAATTTATATATAGTTTGACTGATACAAAAAAAACTAAAGACAGATATAAGAATATTGAATTGCTTTGCATTTGCCTTTTGTATGAACCCTATATTTATGAAAGGATTTCTAATATCATGCCTGACATTAAAGAAAAAATCGAAGAATTTATTGATTCTATATTCTTTGGTTTAGAAGGGAAGAAAAAACTGGATATAGAAATGTTATATTATGATTGGACCAAAAACAGGCGGGATTTAATACATCTATTTTTTATTATTTATTCAAATCATTTCAAATTAAAACAATTGGATAACGAAAAATTAGATATATTACTAAATTTTGCAACTCACACATTTAAAAAAACGGATCCAAGTAACTATATATTGTATAAATTGTTGAAATTTTTCCCACTTACAAAAAGTGATATATTGCCTAATCAAGGCTCTTTATTTTTAAAAGAAATATTATTAAATTTTATAAATAGTGAAGAGATTAAGCCAAAAGCTAAATTGGAATTCAAAAGATTTTATTCCTTCCTGAATACTTTGCCTACAGCTCAAGATTTCCCATCTCAACTGCAAAAAATTAAAGATGTTTATTGGGAAAATGATCAGCCCAAAAACCATGATAATAGAGAAGCGTACAGCATCAATTTTTCAATAATGATATCATCGTTGCGAGAGCTCAAAGACTCTAGTAAGTTAGGAAATAGCCCTGATAAAGAAAAATTAAATTTGGTAAAAGATAGCTGGTGGAATTTAAAAACCATTTTGCTTAATCCAATAATTTCATTCTTTAGATCCCACGAGGATTTCTTCACGCCATACCCATACCTGATTTACTACAATCAGATAGACGGAAAAAAATCCTCTCTAATTAATCTATATTCATTTTTAGAAGATTTTGTAAACAACATTGAACAAAAAAGCAATGATATTGATAATTTTAATACAGCAATTCAATTTATAGAGTATATCGATGATAAATACGGAAGTGAAAGTGATGAGTTTCGAGATCTATTTAGAAACTCTACAACTCAGTTTCAACTATTTCGCGATAAATTATTTATTGGTCTTAATAGTTTGCCAAACAATGTAAATACAAACACAGTTGTAATTAATGACTTCGTTATAAATATTCCTCAAAAATATGTTGAGAAAATTATTTTAGAGGAAATATTAAATAATTTAAAATTCTATGCAGATAATACAAAAGCAATCGATCTAACTTTCTCAGCAGATACTGATTATGTGGAAGTAAAGATTGAAAATTCTTTTCTGGATATTGTAAAGGAATTCTCCAGCAATGAAGGAATAAATTGTCTAAATACTCTTTCGGAGAGCTCTCTTTTTAATTTTAAATACGACTACAGCGTAGAATTAAAAAATCAAAAATTTATTCAAATCTTAAAATTTAATATACATGGATAGTAAAGATGTGGTCCTTTTAGTTTGGGATGAAGAAGAACATTTTCTTAACAACATTAATAATTTGGGGAAAGATTCTTTTAAAAAGATTACAAGAATTGATAGTCGGGAATCGTTTGAGCATGAACTGGGATTACTAAATAATAATTTCTACATTCATTTGGTGGTTCATATCTTTTATTCAGATATAAGGGGAATTCAACAGTTTATATCTTCCGGTATTAGAGAGAAATATCCACTTCTTGAAACCAAGTTTATATCTGACGGCACATTGCAAGTTGTAAAATCCGATGTTGTAAATAAAGAGTTTTCAGAACAAGAAGAACAATATATCAATATGAATCTGCAGAAATACCACAAAGTTAGATCTAGCATAGAAAATGGCGAATTAAATTTATATACTATACATGAGCATCTGGAGAATGGGAGCCAAGTAAGTGAAGACAATTTTCAAGAAGACAATTTACAAGTGGATTATATTATAATTACAGCTTTAGAGCAGGATGAAATGGAGAAAGTTTTACCACTTATTGAAAAAATAAAAAAAATCCCAAATGACAAACATCTCATAGAGCTTGGATTTTTCAAATCTAAACCAGAAAAATCAGTAATCTATGCATCTCAATTAACAACAGGTATGATTGACGCTTCAATTTTAGCAACAGAATTAATTGTGCGATTTGATCCAAAATTTGTGATAATGACTGGTGTGATGGGAGGCAAGCCAGATGATACAAACCTGGGTGATGTAGTTATTTCTACAAAAGTATTCACTATAGATAAGGGTAAGGTTACTGATGATGAATTTAGAAAAGAGATAGAAGCCACCTCAACTACAAGCTCATTCACTACCGAAATCACTAGACATAGAAGAGAAATAATTGCTTTTATTTCTGATAGTGATCCAATTCATAACATTAGGGTCCAGCTACATTTTGAGCCAATTGCCTGTGTTCGATCAGTAATTGATAATGAGGGGTTTTTTGTGGAAAATATTTCGACTGTAGATAGAAAAGCGATTGGATTGGAGATGGAAAGCTATGGCATCGCTAGAGCATGCGAAATAGTTAATGGGGGAAGAACAATCCCTATGATTATTAAATCTGTAATGGATAATACACAGGATAAGACCGATGGTGCTAAACAAACAGCTGCATGGACCAGTGCGAAAGTTTTAGAATATATTATTGCAAATGATATTATTTAAATGAATTCTACAGAAAAGGGAGATATATTTGAGCAAAAATGCTATGATGTTTTAAATACCGCATTACAAAATGGGGAATTAGGAATTATACCGCAAAATTGTCAGATATTTCAAAAGAAGAAATATTATTCTTCTGATAGGGAGGATGATATAGTATTTGACTTATCAATTGAAGTAACATTACCTAGATCTAAAAAACCCACCTTAGTATATATCATAGAGTGTAAGGATTTAAATCATAATATTCCTGTTGATGATGTCGAAGAGTTTCAATCTAAACTTTCTGGCATTAAGGGGTTTCAAACTAAGGGGGTTTTTATCGCAAAGAAACCACTTCAAAAAAGTGGAAAAAAAATCGCTAATAATAAAGGTTTTATGTTCATTCAATTAAATGACGATGGCTACAATATTATATTAGATAAAAAAGAAAGAATTTTAAGAGAAGATTCGGAATTGGTTTTAGAAAATATTAGAAATAAGATATATGAATCATTTCTTACAAATTCTATTTATGGTTTAAAAAAGATTACAAAGAAAGAGATTTCAAAAATATCCATAGGAATATTAAATGATTTTATCAGTAGAAATGAATATAAGTATCTAAACATTGAAAATTTTATATTATTTTTAGAAAAATATCATAATGTTACTTTTGGCTTCTTAACTTCCTCCTGCAATGAATTTGGACAGTTCATACCAAAAACAAATACCATTTTGATTAATCAAAATCTTGTAGGCTCCAATAAATATAGTTTTATTGTCTTCCATGAAGTTGCTCACTATTTTTTACATCGAAACGTTAGAATTAACGGTAATTTATACGAATCTTTCACAGATGCTCAATTTGATTTTGTTGAAAATAAATATTCATTAAATAATGCTAAAAATTGGATAGAATGGCAGGCAAATTATTTAGCAGCATGTCTTTTATTACCAGAGCATATGCTTTATAATGCAATAGTAATGTGGCAGACGAAGAATAGTATAAGAAATAAAGGAACTATTTTTCTTGATAAACAAAGGGTAAATAAAGAAGATTACATTAACTTAAGCAATCATCTTTGCGCAACTTTTAATACAACAAAAACTGTAATAAAATATCGCTTGCTAGATTTAAAAATTTTAATAATTGACCCATCATATTCTACTAAGAATGCTACTTATTCACCATTAGATAACATGGAAAAAATAAGGCAGCAATCTTTGGAACGAGATAGAGCAAGAAATTACTAAAATACCCCACATTTCTGTGGGGTATCATCTAACTCAAAAACCAATGATAATCTGAATCACCATTGAGCGTTTTCTGAAGCCCTTTGGAAAATTCAAAGGCATTCAGATTCCGGTCCAGGAAAGTGTCTATATAAGAGGACTTATTAGCCTGTGTGAAGAGATTAAACACATTCCATAAGTTAATCCTGCCATCTTCCATTCTGGAAAAGTTCTGATCTTCATAATAATCCTTTGCCATTGTGTTAATATGACTGTCATTAAAATTAAGTTCAGGGATTCTCTGTCTTTCAGATTTAGGTAAGTGTTGATATAACCTTGACTTACCAATAAGCTGTGCAAACTGGTGCTCAGATAAATAGTCTTGGGTCAGCTCCTTCATTTCCATCAGGTGCAATTCTGCATTATAATTCCGCATAACTTCAACAGCCTTACTCTCCAATTCCTGTACATTGGAGACCCTAAGGTTTTCCAGAAATCCATCAGTTGAAATACACATATTCATACATACAAAATTCTGAAAGCCAATGAAGAACTTAAACTTCTCTAATGACTTCCTAGAGTACAGATTTTCCTGATTATAACTTCTGACCCCTCCTACACACAATGACAGTTTATTACCATTAATCTCTTCAGTGATGCTAGGAATCTTAACCATAAAAGCCATCCTTTCATAATAGATGGTTTTATCCTCCTCCAAGAGATCTTTTGCTGATTTATGGATAGCTGAAGGGGTTCTGCCCTTAATCTGGTGAGATACACGTATCTCTGGATCTGCAATACTATGTTGTGGAAATACCTTTGTTACAGCATCCAATATCACCTCAATGAACTCCTGATGTGCAATGGTCTTCTCATTGTCCTTACTGAACACAGGGATGATACAGTCCTTTCGCAAATGTATCAATGGCACCTCTACTGTATTAGCTACAATAAAAGGTGCTACATGATCACTATTAGTTTCTGGCCTGATATGAGGTGATGCCTGGGAAACTTTATCCAAATAAAAAGGCTGAACATTTTCTATATGCTCAGCCTCCTTATGAACTGTATTTTCCTTGGATATTAACCTAGGTTCAATATATTGCATTATTTGTGCATCTTCAGAATCTTCAAGTAATAAATCCCTGATTGATTTCTTATCTGCTACACTCTTAAGAATCAGATCAACATCCCTGCTCTTATTATTCCCTATTATGGTAGTAGAATTACTGAAATCTTGATTTTCCATTTTGTGAAAAGTTGTTTGGGTTGGTTAGACTTAATAACAGTGATTTCTTAGCCTCAAAGTCCACTTTTAAGCTACTTTGGAACTGTGGGAAGGCATTGTGTAGAGCAGCAAGTTCCTGAATGGTTTTACAGCATCCTATGGCTTCATAAACCTCTTCTTCTGTAGTACTCTTCAAATTCTGACTGGGCACAAAACTTTGTACTCCATCACACTTAAATGCATCAGCAGGATCAATCCTTGGCAATGAATTTTTCCCAGGTTTAATAGGCATGGAAAAATCAGGAGAATTGTTCACCTGTTTCTTTACCACACTGCCTGAACTACACCACTCCAGAATTTGCTTTCCTGTATCTTCTGAAATGATGAAATCAGGCTTACCCATAAATAACCCTGTCCTGTCCTTACTTGATACTGCAAAGTGCTTTATATCCACATCAAAGACTAAAGTGAATTCATAGTCCACCCCATCACGCATTACACTTTTAAGCCCCACTTTTTCAGGAACCTTTTTTCCATCCTTTTCATTCAACACATAGTCCTGCTTGGTTCTCATGGTAGCAATTACATGGGAATTACACTGCAAAACTTTGTTGATTAAAGCATTTAGTCTTGGAGTGATCTTTGCCCAATTGGTAAAGCTGTTCCCTGCAAGCTTAGAATGAAAGTCCAGTAACTCATCCCAGCTATGGGATAAGGAATCCAGGATGATAACCTCCATGCCCGCACTTTCACACACTTCAATAGCTTTAATGTAGTTTTCAGGTGTAAATGGCGGTGCTAATGAAAGAACATTGTAATTTCCCAGATGGGCATACAAGTCTGCACTTCCATTTTCTGTGTCAATGATGGCTACTTTGGATAAGTCTCCACCAGTGAGTCCTTTTGCCAGTAATAAACTTGAGTAAGTTTTTCCTGAGCCTGCTGATCCTTGCAAAGCCATCTTAATTTTGGCTTGCTTGCGTTCTGATTGTCTTAACTGCATAATTTAATTTAAAAGAGTTAATATAAAAATGAAAAATCCCTGCTCGCAGCAAGGATTAAGATTAATGTTTCTTAATGTTAAGATTATTATTTATAAGAAATTTCCTCTCATGAAAGGTTGAGATTAAAAAAATCTGTCACTTTATCACTTATAATAGTTTATCAACTGCTTCTTCAAGAATCGAACTCTCCAATTGCTTTAGGTACACCTGAGTTATTCCTACATTATGATGACCCATGGCTTCAGAAATAATATCTGTAGAGACTCCTTTTTGTTTTAGATTGGTTGCAAAGCTATGCCTTGCGACATAGCTTGTGATTTTTGTATCTATTCCGCATTTAGCTGCTATTTTTTTTAGGTCCTTATTATACTTTTTCAATACCTTATCTTTCCGGTATTCAATCTGCTGTGCTGTCAGATTTTCGGAAGTTAATATTGGAAATATATATCTGCTCAATCTTCCCTGTGAACGATAATAGTCAAGAATCTCCTGTACAGGAGCTGTAATCTTTATAGAAAAATTCGTTTTGGTCTTCCTCCTCGTATATAAAATCTTACCTCCCTCAATATTTGTCCATTCAAGCAGCATCATATCGTAAAAATTCATCCCCCTTGTATAATAGCTAAAAACGAAGTAATTCCGTGAATCTAATAGATCAGGGAACAGCTCCATATTTAAGGATCTAATTTTTTCAACATCTGTAATATCCAGAGCTCTCTTAGTATTTGCTGATTTAAGCTTGGAGATCTTGTAGGTATCAAAAGGATAATCATCTTTCGAAACCAGTTTATCTCCAATAGCTTTATTATAAAGTGATCTTATGGTTCTCATCTTTACTGAAATACCACCATCAGTGCCATTATTAGACCTTAAATAATTTTCATACCTATTTAGCAAATCAGGAGTTATATCTGTGAAGTATAATTCCTTTCGGTCCCCAACGAACTTAAAAAAGCTGTTTTTACCATCCTTATAGGATCTGGCATTACCAACTTGCTTAGCTGTTTGAAGATTTTCAATTTTCTGTTCCCAGTATTTCTTCACTGTAATTCTTTCACCTTTTTTGAAATCAAAGAAAAGAGAGTCAAATTCTTCTAATGTCAGTTCAATTCCCTCACTGTGTGCATCTGCAAATATTTTTTCTGCTCGTCGTTTTAATGTTAATAGTATACTGTTATATTGCTCGTGATCCAGAAAGTTCCTGCGGAAGCTTTCTTTCAAGGGATTCCATTGCATTTTTTCACATGAGAAACCCGTGGAGATGTATCTTCTTTTCCTATCTTTGGTGACTCGAAGGTAGATTGGGAAAAGACCGGAGGACAGCACCTTCTCCTTCTGTATAATTTTAAAAGTGGCCATTAAGTAATTTTATATAGGTAACACATAGGTAACACAAATTTACCAATAAAAAGAAAGTAATAGAAATCAAAAAATAATAAGACAGCTCATACACCAGTCTTTAAGCCACTTTAACAAATAATAGAAAACAAAAACAACAAAGATGCACTGCCTTCTAAGCAGACGGTCACAGGTTCGAATCCTGTCGCGCTCACTCCTTATTATCAGGACCCTGCATTTTGCAGGGTCTTTTTTATACGCGAGATTTTGTAATCAGCAAGATGTAGTATAGAAAGGGATTGATTGGCCTCGGAAAGGCTGAAACCTGGTGAGGTTAAAACCACCGGCATGATAATATGTGGAAATCCACCTTCAACGAAGAAAAGGAGACCGTAATAATTTAGTGTATAAATCAGTACCGTTTATTCCATCACTTGCTTCTTCACGTTGTTTCTGGACTTAGCCAATATGGGAATGGAAATGAATCCCATCACCGCCATAATCACGAGCTGCATGGTGTGTGAGATAAAGGCGTAAGCCAGTCCGACTTCGGCCCCTTCTTCAAAGGATTTCCCCATCGAAAGAAAGAGTGCCCCAATACCGATTTTCAAGGCAAAATGGAAGGCTCCGATCCCTCCGGACGCAGGAACCATCATTCCCAGCGTTCCCACGACAATGATAAAAAAGCCGTCGGCTACGGTGAAACCGAAGGTTTCCGGCAGGGAAAAGCAGACAAGGTAGGCGGCCAAATAATAACAGATCCAGATCGCCAGTGAATACAGGATGAACTTAACCGGTTGTTTCAGCCGGAAGATCGACATAATGCCCTGCAGCAATCCATCGACAATACTATAGATCTTTCCGAAAAAAGCGATTCTTTCAAGTTTTCTCCGCAACGTAAAAAAGAGCACCGCCCCCATAATTCCACCAGCCAAAACAAGCCAAATCCATAATGAGGAACCACCGGTATCTCCCCCTTTCTTCTTGGTTGCGAAATCATAGAAAGCTAGGATTGCATCGTATTTGAAGGCAAGGGTTAAAGCAAGGAAACCGATCATACAGAGCAGGTCCACGACCCTTTCAAGGATGATCGTTCCGAACGATTTGTCCACAGGAACTTTTTCAACGCCGTAAAGTGCAGTGGAACGCGCCAGTTCGCCGCTTCTGGGGATGGTAAGGTTCATCAGATATCCGAAGGAGATGGTCCAGAGGGAATTTGAATTCGAAATCTTATAGCCCATGGGCTCCAGCAGCAGATTCCACCGGACTGCGCGGAACCAATAAGCCAGAACGCCAAATACAGCAGCCAGGGCGACCCAGAAATAATTCGCTTTTCCAAAATAGCTTTTAATCTTACCGAAATCCAGACCCCGGAATGCCAACCACATAAAAAAAACAGCCACTGCCAGAGAAATGGCAATGGTTAAGATCATCTTTACCGGATTATTTTTTTTGATTGTTTCCAAATACAGGTTACGTTAAAAGATTTGTTTTTTCATTTGGAAATATAATTTTTGGCTGGAAGGTTTTGGCCTCTTCCGGGGTCATCTGGGCATAGGAAATGATGATAATGATGTCGCCCCGCTGTACACGCCTGGCCGCGGGACCATTCAGGCATATTTCACCGGATTTTCTTTTTCCCTTGATGGCATAGGTGTCAAAACGTTCGCCGTTGTTTACATTCACAATATAAACGCGTTCGCCCACCACTATTCCTGAAGCTTCCAGCAAATCCTCATCAATGGTAATACTGCCAATATAATTAAGGTCTGATTCCGTGACGCGGACCCTGTGAATCTTGGATTTAAAAACTTCAATAAGCATGGCGCAAATTTATTAATAAATATCCGAATATATCCTAAAATTAAAAACAGGAGCTCTTTCCACTGTTTTCAGAAAAAACCACCGTTTAAAGGAGTTTATTAACAATAAAACACTAAATAATTGATATTTATGATAAATATAATATATTTTAGGAATTCGCAATTAATAACCAAAATGAATATCAAAGCCGAAAACATGACAACTAAGGGCTAAATTCGTAATCCTCTGTTTAGCAAACACCCATTAACTGTATGCGCTATGAATTATCATTTTTGAACGTTTAAAGATATTTTAATAAAACTTTCATTATTTTTTCCTAAAAAATTTGCACATATTGAATTTTATACTATATTTGCTATCATAACAAAGTACAACACTAACTTTTTAATATTAAAATTATGAACAAGTCTGAATTAATCGAGGTAATGGCAAAGGATGCCGCAATTACTAAAGTTGCTGCAAAAGCTGCTCTAGAATCTTTCATGTCTAACGTAATGTCTACGCTACAGAAAAAAGAAGGAAAAGTTTCTTTAGTAGGTTTCGGAACTTTCTCTGTTGCTGAGAGAGCTGCAAGACAAGGTATCAACCCAGCTACAAAAAAGCCGATCAAAATTGCTGCTAAAAAAGTTGCCAAGTTTAAGGCAGGTGCTGATCTGGCTACGGCAGTATCCGGTAAGAAAAAATAATTTCAGATTATTTAAAGATTAAAACCTCATCTTCGGATGAGGTTTTTTTATGCCGTAAAAAGTGGCTTTTGATGTTTTTATCTGGGAAAGTTTGCCGTCAAGGCGCAAGCCTTGAAATCTTCCAGTCAAAATCACTGGTGAGTTCGTACAGAATCCTGTCATGCAGGCGATTTGGCCTCCCCTGCCAGAATTCAATCTCATAGGGCCGCGCCATGAAACCGCCCCAGTTTCTGGGCCGCGGAATCTCCTTTCCTTCATATTCCTGCTCAAGGTTTTTTAGTTTTACTTCCAGATATTCACGATTGGGAATAACCTCGCTCTGTGGCGATACTGCTGCTCCTAACTGGCTGCCGCGCGGGCGCGAAGCAAAATAACCGTCACTAAGGTTTTCCGGAAGGCGCTCCAGTTCCGCTTTTATGATCACCTGCCGTTCCAGGGGTGGCCAGAAGAAGTGGAGGCACGCCCTTTTTGTAAGTTCAATGGCCTTCCCTTTCCGGCTTTCATAATTTGTATAGAATATAAAACCTTCCCACGTGTACGATTTCAAAAGAACCATCCGTGTGCGCGGGCATCCGTCGTTTTCCAGCGTCGAAACAGCCATGGCATTGGGCTCTGAAATGGCGGGATACTGTTCCGCATCAATGAACCAGTCCCGGAACTGCTCAATTGGGTTTTGCTTAATCTGACTTTCAAAAAGTTCGGATCTGTCGTAAATTTTTCTCTTATCGTGTAGGTTTTCCATTATTTTTTTTGCTAATTTTGATTTGAGGGTTTTGCCCGTCAAAGAAACCGCCATGAATTATTCCTACAAAGGTAAAATTTTAATATCCACTCCTGACGTGTCCGGGGACATTTTTTCCCGTTCGGTGGTGCTTATGGTGGACCATAACGAAAGCGGAGCATTTGGCCTTATCCTGAATAAAAAAAATGAAGATGTAAGCCGGGGCGTGGCTGACCTTTTCGGCTTTAAAGTGGAAGTATATGAAGGGGGGCCCGTAGAAAACGACAAAACCTTCTTCATTGTAAAAGGCAAGGCTGTAAACGAATTCCATCTTAAAATCAACGACGAATATTACCTGACCGAAGATACACAGACCATTATCGAAGAAATGATCAATAATCGGCTGGATGTTCACAACGTGAAGGTATTCTCAGGATACTCAGGATGGGCCGCACAGCAACTGGAAAATGAGGTCAAAAGGAAATTCTGGACCGTCGTGGACATCTACGATCTGGATTACACCCTGTCCAACGATCATAACCTTTGGAAAAAAATCATGCAGAATTTAGGCGGTGAATTTCTGATCTGGGCCAACGCGCCCGAAGATGTATCGCTTAATTAAACTGCAGTAACCAGAATGCGTAGTTTAACTAAAGTTTAACAAATCATCATGTAATTTTTAGATGACCTTCCCCGTTCTGTTGATAACACATTAAATAAAACCCGGTAAATGACTTTAACAAAACGTTGTTTCCCGGGTTTGTCAATACATAACGTCACGGCCGGGAAACTCAGAAGCTCAGAGGAAAGAGGCCTGCCACTGTTCCACCATCCCCGCAAAACGGTTTTTCTCAAAGGTTTTGTTCCTGATTTTTTGCACTGGAAACAGTCCCTTTTTATCGGAAACCAATAGGATTTCTTCCGATTTCTGGCTTTCGAATGCTATCAGTTCCTCTTCACGTATTTCCGCCAGGCCGTTGTTGTGGATAAAGGTGACCAGGTTTTCCATTAGTGGTGAAATATAAGCACCTTCAGACTGCTTAGGAACTTTGATAACGTTACCTTCCAAAAACATAAGATTCCCAGAGATGGACCGGGCAATCCTTTTGTGGGGATTAAGCAGAATTACGTCGTCCAGGTCATTCTCTTTCGCATAGATCTCCGCATAAATGTTTTCCGGACAATGCACCCGGATGTTGCTTAGCAGGTTACTGTTTACATTGATTTCTTTAATAAGATCAAGTTCAACACCGTTCCTTAGCTGCAGTACATCTCCATTTTCCTGCACCTCAAAATAAAAAGAAACTTCCGATTTATGACGTTGCTGCCCGTCCGTGTTTCTGTACACCATGAACTGCACCGTGGCGTCTGTAACGCCATGTAGGAGTATGTTTTCCGTCAGTAAATTCCGGAAAAAATCCAGGGTATAGGAAAGGGGGATCTTCATCCTCATCTTTCTCATGGAGGCCATCAGGAAGAAATAGCACTCTTCAGCCATAATGAGCTGTCCGTTCCTGATGAAAAAAGAAACCTTAACCGCGTCCCCGTAGAGGAAACCCCGGTTTATCAGCTCAAAATTGTCGGTGGTAAAAGAAGACGTCATTTTTTATAAAAAACAAATGAACGATCGCTCGTCCATGAATTTGTAGTGTATTCGGTTTCGTTTAGGCGGCTCCGAGTTTAATCTGGAGGTTCTCGATCAGGTTTTCCCAGTACAGACGGTTTTCTTCCTCATCGCCCGGATTACAGAAATCGGTGATGTTGAGGGAGAGGTCCTCCGTAATCTCATCAATCACGATGGTCATTTCGAAGAAATTCTTGGTTCCTTCGTCCTCTTCCCAGCGGAAGCGTACAAAACTTTCAGGCTTATAACGGATCAGTGTTGCCTTCTCTTCCGGACCGCCTCCCCAACTGAAAAAAAAGTCATCCCCCTTTTCAATTACGTCATCGGCAAACCACTCCGAAAGGCCTTCGGCACTCGCAAGGTATTCGTATAAAATCTCTGAAAGACAGTGCATTGGATATTCGTACTGCACTTTCTGCTTCGCCATACTGTTCACTTTTTTATTGTTGCGCAATATATAAATTAATTTTACAACGATGCAACAGAAAGCATATGATTTTTCTACGCTTCGTCCAAAACCTCCAAAATAATTTTACAACCCAACATGATTTGGTCCAGGGTTAAAATCAGTGGTGGGGAAATACGCAGATATTCGTTTCTGTACAGTTGCCAAAATACAATCAGACCCTTTTCCATACAGCGTTTTGCTACGTGCAGGGTGTATTCGGGGTCGCCCAGATTAACCGCGAGCATAAGCCCCTTTCCATTGATGTTCTTTATTTTAGGATGGACAAGCAGATCCCGGAAGAGCTTTTCCTTTTCAGCTATTTCACTCATCAAACCACTGTCCAGCACTTCCTTCAGAGTGGCGTGACTGGCGGCTGCAATAAGCGGATTCCCGCCAAAGGTCGTAATGTGTCCCAGTTTGGGCGAATGGGAAAGGCTTTCCATTATTTCGCTTGAACTCATGAAAGCACCTACCGGTACCCCACCGCCCATGCCTTTGCCCATGACAAGGATGTCGGGTACGATGCCGTAATGTTCGAAAGCAAACAGTTTACCTGTCCTGCCGAAACCCGGCTGGATTTCGTCCAGAATCAGCAATGCCCCTACCTCTTCGCAACGCGCTTTCAGTTTTTTAAGGTAGTCCTCCTCAGGCAGGAGAAAACCCGCCGCTCCCTGAATCGTTTCCAGAATGACGCAGGCGGTTTTGTGTGTGATGTTGTCCAGATCCTCCTCTTTGTTGAATTCGATAAAATCAACCAAAGGAAGCAGCGGCCGGAATTCCCTTTTGTGATATTCGTTACCGGAAACCGACAGCGCGCCGTGGGTATTTCCGTGGTAGGAATTGTGAAAGGAAACGATTTCTTCCCGGCCGGTATATCTTTTGGCCAGCTTGAGGGCGCCATCTATCGCTTCGGCTCCCGAGTTTACGAGGTAGGTGACTTCCAGCGGGTCGGGAGTCGCCTCTGCAAGCAGTTTACACAGTTTCACGGGCATTTCCTGAGCATATTCGCCGTAGACCATCACGTGCAGGTATTTATCCGCCTGATCTTTTATGGCGGAAATAATTTTAGGGTGCGAGTGTCCCAGGGTATTGGCGGAAACTCCTGCCACAAAATCCAGATATTTCCGGCCGTCTTTGCCATAGATGTAACTTCCTTCTGCTTTTTCCACTTCGAAGCCGGCTGCGAATTGGGTGGTCTGAGCCTGGTATTTAAAGAAATCGTTTTGCATGGTGCAAAAATAAGAAAAACTGCCCTGTGGCGGTTTGAATTATTGTTTTGTGAAAATTAAATTATTGATTTTTGGCAGGTATATATTGAGATTTACAGGAGGTGGGCACGTAATATCATTTAGCGTAGCGGTTTCGGGCTTATAAGTCCAGTACATTTGGTTTGAACTAATTTTTTTCAAGTAAATAACACCCATACCAATGGCACAGTCACCTCCGTTATAAACAAAGAGATAATCGTTGCTATTGGGATCTTTACCCACACTATTTATCGCGTGATCTCCATTAAAAGAAAAGCTACTATTAAAGGTCGATTTAATTATATTGTGAATGTTATCTCTGACTTCAAATTTAACAGACAATATATCTCGAAAAAACGACTTGCCAAAAAATGTAAAAGGTTTTTGTAATTCCTTACAAATACTAAGCACAATGGTCTTACCGCTGTAGCTTGCGACCCATACTCCTACATACGGATCAAACTCATTGTTAGAATCTTTGAAATAGGAACTAGTAGGCGCATCAGCCCAAGCCGTGTGCAAAGGTTTAATCTGTTGCGCTGTACAGGAAAATAATCCCGTGAGAAACATACTGCTAATCAGTACTTGTTTTACTATATTTTTCATAATTTTTTTATTAACAGGATTCAAGGACTGTAGTTCCATCTGCGTTAAGTTTTATCTTGGAAACATTTCCAGATGTCGCGGATTTGCAATCCGTAACCGTTACATCTTGGGATTTTCCCATCCCATAAATACCACAACGACATCTAACGGATCCTCAAAATCAGCATAATTTCTGGCGATGCTGAACTAATAATGTTAGGGCTCTCCTCGGGAAGTTGCTTCTTCAATCACCGAAATGAGTTCGTACAGTAAGGGATGGCTCTGCTTTGTTTTCGTAAACCGTATTTCCCGCATTTGTCCATTGTAGGGGAGTGTAAAATGATAGCGCAACTGCATTTCACCAATCATAATAAATCCAGGAGTGATAACCTCTAATTCATCGGTTGGAGTCTTTTCAACTGCTGCCAGCAACTGTCGTAACTGGTCGGCGGTTTGGTTTGATATACGGACGGTATCCGTATGGTAATAACTGTATTTTTCCTTCAGAGCCTTTAGTTCAGTAAGACGTTTAAGAAGTTTAGGGTCCTAAATATCAATATTTTTTTGTCTACGAAAAAATTTCCAGATGGCCTGTACCCTTCTGTCCTCCTGAAATGCTTTTGAAACACTGTCTTTTTTGGAATGAATGACATAGCTGTTGTCCCGGTCCAACACAACCTTATAAATTACCTTTTTATCATAGGTGATATTTTCGCCAACAACAGAAATATTGAAGTTCTGCGCCGAAGCGGAAACGGAAAGGATTACAAGAAATATCTGCAGGAGTTTCATAAGAACTAAGGTACACAATATCCTAATGATGTAGGAGTTGGTTGCGTCCCGACCTGAGTGGAGCTCTCTCCCGTTTAAAAAAAAATTTTTTGACGGGAGAAGCGGGAATACTTCGGCATTGCTCACTATGAACTAAGGGCGGATAAAGGCGTCCTGAAAAAAAAGAAAAAAGGCAAAAGGAAAAGGGAAAAGGAAAAGAACAAAGAAGCAAGAAGATGCTACCTCCTGACGCGTTTTGGCTTCTTTGCTTCTTCCGCAGCTTTTGCCCTGTCTACCTCGGCCTGCGCGGCATCGAAAAGCGGATTGTCTGCGGTGTACTGCACCTCTTCGTAATTGGGCGTATCCAGGAAGATGTCCTGCCACTTGAGCAGGCGGTCTTTGGTATTCCAGTTGAAACCGGGTAGGAACCGAAGTTCTTTGGAAATCATGCTCATCGGATAAATATCGGTCAAAGCACCAATATTACAGGAAATGATCTGTACCCGTCGCTCTTCGAAAAGTGCTTCAATGATCCCGCAGGTGGAAAGTGCAACGCCGATTCTTTCGGTCTCTCTGGTCCTTTCGTTCTCATCGTCGGCATAGGTTACGGCCTGTGCATTGCCAATGACTTTAGCAATGTTCACCTCGTTTTCCTTATAATATACAATCATCAGCTTGCCCTTCACCTGGTTGAATTCGTCTTTCAGGTTCAGCGAATCGGCTTTACTTATGGCAAATGCGTTCCCGATGACCTTCAGGGAGTCGATGTATTCGTTTTCGGTATCGAAATAAGCCTCGATCTTATCTCCGGAGACCTGTTTGGCTCCGCTCCAGGCAATCGGGCTGCCCGCGAGGTGCAGCACCCCGTCAGTCTCATTGAAACTTAAAGAATCCGACCGGGACTGGATATTCGATTTGAAGAACCTGGCCTGACGGTAGGCGCGCAGGAAACTCTTCTTCACGTTCATGGAGTCCAATTTCTGGTACGCCAGGATACGGTTCGCTGAAAAATAAATGGAATCATTCTCAAGGATTTTTACGGCATAGGCCCTTTCCGTAACCATCGCGGAATCTATTTTCTCGTAAATCTCCCCGTAGCCGCCCTTAATATAGCGGCGTTCCTGAGGATCGTTCAGCGTCACGTTTCCGGTAGCGGTACCAAAGCCGGTAATCTGGTTGTAGTACATCTTGTCTCCCACCAGCGTTTTGTTGTTGTAGTAGATGACTGAATTTCTGTTGAGCCACACTTCCTTCGTATTCTGGTTGTAGGTGCCGCTTTCGGTATACACCCTGTTGGTAGGATTCTGCCTGTTGATGATGGTTGTAGGCCCGTTGAAGGTAGCCACATTCGTATTCTGGTTCTGAACGATGTTGGTACCGTCCACAATATACTGGTTGTTCTCAATTTTCACATTGCCGGTGAAGTCGATCATCTTTGTCGAGATGTTGTAGGTTGCCGACTTTGCATACATTACGCCCTGTCCGTCGGTGATGGTTCCGCCCGTGTTGAAGTAAGCCTTGTTCGTGATTCGGTCGTAGTACAGGGTTTCTGTCCTGATGGTCTGTTTGGGATCAGTAAGGACGACATTCTTGCGTGCGATGCCGCGCTGGGTATTTCCGTCGTATTCCATTTCGCCGGCCGTGATTACAGACCCGTCCGCATTCTGGAGTTTTACGTTGCCGATGGCTTTTACGAAATTCTCCTTTTCGTACCAGATCACGAAATCGGAAGTCACCACAGAACCCTGATGGTCGAACTGAACATTGCCTTCAAAAAAAGTGTTTCCGTTGAATTTTGTGGGATCCTTCTTTACAAAATCAGAATGAATGAGCTTCACCTTCTCTCCCTGCTGCTGTTGGGCCTGCTGCTGGTTAAAGAACGGATCTTTTACCAGGGGATCTTTCGGCTGGGTGGTAATCTGTGCAAAAAGCTGTACCGATGCAAAGAGGAAAAGCGCAAAAAGTTTCTTCATCAATCTTTTTTGGTTCCGTAGAAGTAAAGCGAGTGAGAATCAATATTTACACCAAAGGCATCTTCAATGGACTGCTTGATACTCTGGATACGGGGGTCGCAGAATTCGATGATCTCCGCTATTTCCTTGTCGGAATCCCGCTTGTAGATGACCAGATGGTCATGCTGCTTGTCGAAGTAGGATTTTTCGTATGATGAGGATGTGAGGGTCTTTTCGCCGAACTGGTGCTTGCGGATAAGCCCGGCATCGAGGAAAATTTCAATGGTATTGTAAATGGTGGCCTTGGATACGTGGTACTTCTTCTGCATCATGAGCAAATACAGGTCATCCACATTGAAGTGATGGTCCATGTTGTAAATCTCCTCCAGGATGGTATAACGCTCCGGTGTATTCCGGAACCCCTTCTCCATAAGATACTGTCTTAAGACATCCTTTATCTGTGCTACATTCTTTTCTTTCTGTGCCGAATCCATTGTTACTATTTACGGCAAATTTATTGAATTTTTTTCTTTCAAAATAAAAAACCTCTTTGCAGAGGCTTGTTACTTAGTTTTCGGACCTTCTGAAAGCGACCTGCTGGATTTTCTTGACCATGATGTCCTGGTCCAGCAAAGGTGCAGATTCCACCACAACATTGTGCGGCGATACGCCCCACGCCTTGAAATCGTCGCTTCCGATATACTTCACGAAGTTGTAGATGTTCAGGGTGATTTTTTCCTTAACGGTGAGTAAGGTGTCATTGATGTAGGTATTGTCGATGATGACATACTTCAGGTCCGGCGGGATGTTATGCGCCCGAAGGGAAGGGTGGCTGCTGCGCGAAGGCAGGATCCCTTCAGCCATCAGGTCTTTCAGTACATCATCAAAATAATCATTGATACGGCGGTCCACTTTGAAACCGAGCAGGAAATTCACGCGGTAAATAGTGCCGGGAACGATTTCATCAACGGTATATTTAAAGGTATAAGGATCCTCCTGATTTACGATGTTGAGGATGAAATAGTGATCGGCCCTCTTCGGCTGCTTGCGGAGGATGGAATAGATAATCTTGGCTTCAATTTCGTCTTCCCGTTTTGCGCGGCTCAGGAAGGCCAGATTGGTGGCATACTTCGGAATGGTTTCGTCCAGTTTCATTTCCTTTATCACCGGAACATATTTATCAAACCTGATGAACTTGATGAATTTATTCTTGATGCGCCGGCCGTTATACCAGGCGTACATACAGACTCCGATAAAACCTCCAAGGACCATGGTAAGCCATCCGCCATCAAAAAACTTGATTATGTTTGCACTGAAGAACCCCAGCTCTATGAAAAGGTAAACGCTCCCGAAGAGAATTATAAGCAGTGGGTTAATCCTTTTCCTTCGAAGCCAGAACAGCAGCAGAATAGTGGTCATGAGCATGGTGATGGTAATCGTAAGCCCATAGGCTGCTTCCATCTTCCCTGATTCCTGGAAATACAGGACTACGATGATACACATGAGCAGGAGTCCCCAATTGATCCTTGAAATATACATCTGACCTTTAACCCCCGAAGGATAATCAATTTTTTGGTTAGGCCAGAAATTGATGGACATGGCCTCCGTAAACATCGTAAAAGATCCGGTAATTACTGCCTGACTTGCGATAATCGCTGCCGCCGAGGCCAAAATAACCCCTGGCAGAATAAGATATTCGGGCATGATTCCAAAAAAAGGATTGAGTCCTTTTGTCTGCACAACTTCTATGTTATCCAACAGCCAGGCACCCTGACCAAGATAATTAAGGATCAGCATGACCTTGACAAAGATCCAGCTGACACGGATGTTTTTTATACCGCAATGCCCCAGGTCGGAGTAAAGCGCTTCCGCCCCCGTTGTACAGAGAAAAACGGCACCGAGGATGATGATCGCGCTCGGTGAATGCGTGATGAGCTGATAGGCATAAAAGGGGTTAAAGGATTTAAAAATTTCGACATGATCCCAAATATGAAGAGACCCAAATATTCCGAGCGCCAAAAACCAAATCACCATCACAGGACCGAAAAATTTTCCGATAAAACTGGTTCCAAACTGCTGTACCAGGAAAATGACAAGGAGGATTCCGCAGGTAATCAGTACAACGGGGGTTTCGGGATTGTAAATTTTCAAACCTTCAATAGCGGACATGACCGTAAGCGATGGAGTGATCACACTGTCGGCGACCAAAGTAGCTGCTCCAATCAGTGCGATGATGTACAGCCAGCGTTTCCTGAATTTCTTCACCAGGGAGTAGAGCGCCAGAATACCACCCTCTCCCTTGTTATCGGCGCGCAGGGCAATAATTACATATTTTATTGTGGTCTGCAGGGTGAGGGTCCAGATGATGCAGGAGAGTGCACCTTCTATATATTCATCCACCGGAAGTGTTGCAGAATCTTCCCGCGCACCAACAATCGCTTTCATTACGTAAAGAGGAGAAGTCCCGATATCACCGAAAACTATTCCAAGGGAGACCAAAACTCCCATATAGGAAAGTTTCTTAAGGTCAAAGTGCTGCCCGTCCGTTTCTGTTGCCATTTATTCTAAAAATATCGGCAAAGTTATTCTATTTACAGGCTAATACTTATTACTTTTTATAAATGAAAAAACTCTCTTTCGAGAGTTTCTATCTATTTTAAGCCTTGATATACATGACCTTCTTAATTTCATTTTTCACCGTCTCCAGCTTAGGAAACCATTCTGCAAACAACGCAGAGGAATAGGGTGCAGGTGCATCCGGCGTAGTAATTCTCTTTATTGGTGCATCAAGGTAATCGAAGGCTTTCTGCTGAACCATATAGGTGATTTCTGAAGCTACAGATCCGAAAGGCCAGGCCTCCTCCAGGACAACCAGTCTGTTGGTTTTCTTCACGGAGTTCAGCACCGTTTCATAATCCAGCGGTCTTACGGTCCTAAGGTCAATCACTTCAACCGAAATCCCTTCCTTTTCCATATCTTCGGCTGCCTGCATGGCAAGTTTCATAATTTTCCCAAAAGAAACGAGGGTGACATCTGTACCTTCCCTCTTAATATCGGCTTTACCTATGGGAAGATAATATTCTTCCTCTGGAATATCCATCTTGTCCCCGTACATTTGCTCGGATTCCATAAAAATTACGGGATCGTTATCCTGAATGGCTGCTTTCAACAGGCCTTTTGCATCGTAAGGGTTTGATGGAACCACTACCTTAAGTCCCGGGCAGTTTGCATACCATGACTCAAAAGCCTGGGAATGGGTTGCTCCCAACTGTCCGGCCGAAGCTGTAGGTCCACGGAAAACAATTGGGCAGTTCCACTGTCCGCCGCTCATCTGTCGGATTTTGGCGGCGTTATTTATGATCTGATCAATCCCAACCATAGCAAAATTAAAGGTCATGTATTCCACAATCGGGCGGTTCCCGTTCATCGCAGATCCCACCGCTATACCTGTAAAACCAAGCTCTGCAATGGGAGTATCAATAACCCTTTTCGCTCCGAATTCATCCAGCATCCCCTTGGAAGCCTTATACGCTCCATTGTACTCCGCCACTTCTTCACCCATCAGAAAAATGGATTCGTCTTTACGCATTTCCTCGCTCATTGCCTGCGCAATCACCTCCCGGAAAGTATATTCTGCCATAGTTGGTAAAAAATTAATTAGAGCACAAAATTAATGAATTTTTATTGAAACGATAAACAAAAAAGCAGCTCATTCCTGAACTGCTCGGTATATATCTTATGAAATAAATCAGTTAACCTTATGCCAGGTTTGGGTTCTCCCGATAAGTGAAAAACCAACATAGCCTCTCACATTAAGTTTATCCCCTTCCCTTTTGATGTTACACTTATAGGTTTTTCCGGTTTTCGGATCCGTGATGGTTCCACCGGAAAATTCCTTCCCTTCTTTTTTAAGGCCGCGTATAATCTCAAGGCCAATGAGCGGTTTGTTTTTCCTGTCATCTGTGCATTTTATACACGTGTTGTTTTCGGGCTTTGCAAGTAGCTGTACAATCTTACCTACGTACTGACCTTTGGAATTTTTAGTTATTTCAACAATTGATTTTGGCTTTCCGGTTTCATCGTCAATCGTTTTCCATTTTCCTTCAATTTGAGCAAACGAAAGGACTGAAACGAATAATGCTGCGAAAGCAAGTGCAAATTTTTTCATAATCTTTTGATATTTTGTATGGATTTATTATTTGATAAAAATAATTAAAAAATGTTAAACGGCAATCTTTTTATTATTCTATTCATAAGGATTGAGCCGCACCTTTAACAGTTCACAGATATGTTTAAAATAAACGCAAAAAACAGTATAAATCCCTTAAGCTGTAAAAATCGATTAATAAAGTCTGCGGTTGATGACCCTGTCCATATAATCCTGATACCATGCTTTTGTTAATTTCTCACCCTGTGAAACCTCACTGCCGGTCACTTTTCCTTTAAGATTCCTGTCCATGTTGAGGTCATTGATGTCGTAAACACCTTCCACTTCTTTCCCATTAAACCGGTAAATGAAATTCCCGCTGATCACCTGATTGTTTACGGCATCCGAATTTATGATAAGCGGTTTGAATTTCTGTTTGGATACCAAACTTCTGCCCCAGCTCCGGATTCTTTTATTATACCCCACCAAATCAGCCAATGTAGGGTAAATGTCCATCTGCTGTGCATTTTCCATGTTTACACCTTTCAGCCGGTACTCCGGATTTGGTGAGTAAAAAAGAATGGGAACGGCAAATCTGTTCAACATCTTTTCATATTCCCCGTAATATACCTGATTCGGGTGATCGCCGGTGATTACAAAAATGGTATTCCTAAACCACGGTTTCCCCTTTGCGGTCTCAAAGTACTTTTTAATCGCCATATCGGTATACTGCATCGGTTTATGCATTTCCACCTTTCCTTCTTTGAATTCGTCCCTGTATTGCGCCGGCAGCGTAAACGGATGATGAGAGGATGCGGTGAAAACAGTAGCCATAAAGGGTTGGTTCTTGCCTGTATTGTGAGCAAAATACTGCAGGAACGGTTCGTCCCAGATGGCCCACATCCCATCAAAATCCACATTGTTATTGTATTCGTCTTTCCCGAAATAATCCTTGAAGCCCAAGATATTACCAAATCCCTGGAAACCCATAGAGCCATTCGGAGCACCGTGGTAGAACGAAGTATCATAACCGAGTTCGTTACAGACCGATACAATGCTCTGTATTTTCTGGTTGGAGTAAGGAGAACTGGTAAAGGCATCGGTAAGACTTGGAATTCCTGCTAAGATACTGCTCATTCCGTGGATGGACTGCCGGCCGTTTGCAAACGAATTGGGGAAAATTAGGCTTTCAGCTGCAAGACTGTCTATAAACGGCGTGTACGAAACGTAGTCCCGGATTTTGTTATCCCTGTTGAATGCGCCTGAATACTCCCTTCCAAAAGATTCCACGATCAGAATGACGACATTGGGACGCTGTGCTACTGACCGGTCATACTGTTTGTAGGGATGAATGTTCTCCTCTATAAACCGCTTATCTACAAAATTCACCAGCTCGAAGTTATTGGTACCCAGGGTCCTGAAAAATGAAAAGACACTGTTCAAAACCAAATTGCCCTGCACCGGATTCTTAACATGCTTGTTGGCATCTACCAGGTTGATGGGTCGCGTGGAATACCGGAAATCGCCCCGGATACCACCTACCACCAACGTGGCCACTGCACAGAGGGTGAGAACAGAGAGTATGAAATAAGGAACAAGTTTCAGCGGTTTTCTCTCTCCGATCTTTACTATTCTGTACAGGTACACCCAGGCGGCCATTAAACCCACAAAGGATATCAGTACAAATGGATTCTGCAATACAGAGACTAAAAATACTTTGAAGAGGTTGCTTTCGTGCTCCGCCACATGCATGGCTGCAGTGGTAAGGCGGGCCTGACTGAAGCGGTAGTATACAAAATCACCGAAGTTCATGCCGTAGGCGATGCCGTTGGTGATAAAGTAGAGCCAAAACAACATTTTCTGGTAATAACTTTTCATATTGATGATTAGCGGCAGGAGGCTGAGCAATATAAAAAGGCTGTTTACATACAGGATGGCGGTCGTATCAAAAGCAAATCCGTGGTAGGCGATATTTAGGTAGTCCTGAACGCTCTCCACCTTTATCAGGTCACTGTTGAATATCCAGAAGAGAAAACGGGCCACCTGATAAAAGAAATACACCAGCAGAAGCCTGTACGTAAGCACCAGAACCTCTCTGGACCGAAATTCCTTAAAAAAATTCATACCCGCAAAATTACATTAAATTAATGTTCTGTTAAAATTGCCGTAACATAAGAATTGTCCTTTGGAAGAGGAAAAAAGCCTTATTTTTGCTGATATGACTTTTCTTAAAAAAAACCTGGCCAATATCTTTACGCTCGGGAATCTTTTTTCCGGTTCCGTTGGTGTCGTACACCTTATTGGCGGTGATTACAGAACCGCAGCAGTCTGCATCATCATAAGCCTCGTTCTTGATTTTTTCGATGGTTTCGTTGCGCGCCTGACCAAAACCTCCTCCAACCTGGGAGGCCAGCTGGATTCGCTTGCCGATATGGTGAGTTTTGGCTTACTGCCGGGAATTGCAATGTACATGGCTCTGGAACCTTTCGGCAGTGAGCTGCTGGGAGTCATGATGCCTTTTGAAATCAAATACCTTGCATTTTTCATTACCCTTTTCTCCTGTCTGCGCCTTGCGATCTTTAACATTGATGATGAGCAGAAATATTATTTTAAAGGTTTGAATACCCCATCCAATACGGTTCTCATCTTCGGTCTGTATTATGTCTTTATGGAAAGCGGCACCTTTGCATCTCTCTTTGATAACCCCCTCCTTTTACTGCTGCTTACCGCGCTATCATCGTGGCTACTCATCAGTCCCATAAAAATGATTGCAATGAAATTCAAGTCGCTGAAACCCATGGATAATTATCCAAAGATTGCGCTTTTAATCGGGGGAATATTGCTCCTGATCATCTTTGGAATGGTGGGAATACCGTTGGTGATTCTATACTATATGATCATCTCACTTGTATTTCAAAAGCAGTTAAGATAAATTTAGCGGTTCGGGTAGACGAACAAATGAAACTCAACACAAGGATTAGTAAACTATGAATTTAAAACTATTTAAGCCTCTCTGCATATTCGATCTGGAAACTACCGGTACAAACGTTGCAAAGGACAGGATTGTGGAAATAAGTATTCTGAAGGTGAATCCCGATGCATCGCGTGAAAGCAAAACCTGGCTCGTGAATCCGGACATGTACATTCCAAAAGAATCCACAGCTGTGCACGGCATCAGTGATGAGGATGTAAAAGACGCCCCCAAATTCAGTGAGATCGGGGCAAAGGTGATGGAAATGATTGTAGGTTCGGACCTTGGAGGATTCAATTCCAACCGGTTCGATGTGCCACTGCTTGCGGAGGAACTTCTGAGAGCCGGAATCGACTTTGACCTCAGCAAATTCAAACTGGTGGATGCCCAAACCATTTTCCATAAAATGGAACCGCGGAATCTGACCGCAGCTTATAAATTCTACTGCCAAAAGGAACTTGTGGACGCGCATTCCGCTGAAGCAGATGTTTTAGCGACGTTTGAAGTGCTGGATGCACAGGTGGGACATTACGATGAACTCCCCAATGATATTGCCGGCCTGAGTGAATTTTCATTTCATTCAAAATTTGCCGACCTGGCCGGATTTATCGGGTTTGATGAGGACCATAAGGAAATTTTCAGCTTTGGGAAATATAAAGGACAGCGCGTAAAGGACGTCTTTCAGAAAGACTTGGGTTATTACGGATGGATACAGAACGCAGATTTTCCGCGGTATACCAAGAAAGTTCTTACCGGAATCCAATTAAGGTCTAAATTTTAACAGAGCTATGCCTTCACTGGTAAAATTTAAATATTACAACAGCAGTATAGAAGCCAATCGTGATAAACAGATTCTGGCCAATCATGGCATTGAAAGTTTTATCGCCAATGAGCAAACGATACAGTCAGACTGGCTGTTGTCGCAAGCGTTAGGCGGGATTCAGCTGCAGGTATTTGAGAATGAGAAGGAAAAAGCAGCAGGGATCTTAAGTGATTTCGCAGAGAATCAGGAAGCCAGACTGGATGTTGACCACACGATTGCCAATCCGGAATTCGATTTTAAGTGTCCAAACTGTGGTTCCAATCACCTGTACCGCGACGAACAGCCCGGCGGATTATTCGGTATCTCGCTTTTGTTCCTGGGGTTGCCGCTAAAATCAAAAAGTACGCTTTACCACTGCTATTACTGCGATAAGGAATTTAAAGTATAAAAAATTCAATACATCTTTTATGAAAATCATTTGCATCGGGAGGAATTACGCAGAACACGCAAAGGAACTCGGCAATGAAATCCCCGAAAACCCTGTAATCTTTATGAAACCCGATACCGCGGTCTTAAAGAAAGGTTCGGATTTTTATATCCCTGAATTTTCCAGTGATGTTCATTATGAGCTTGAGGTCGTGCTGAAAATATCCAAAGGAGGTAAATATATACAGGAAGCCCATGCAGCCAGTTATTTTGATGAAATTGCCGTGGGCATCGATTTTACCGCACGCGACTTACAAAGCGAACTTAAATCAAAAGGCCTTCCGTGGGAACTGGCAAAAGGATTTGACGGTTCTGCCGTGATTTCAGATTTCTGTAAAAAGAAAGATTTCGACCTCCACAACCTCAGCTTTACTTTACTAAAAAACAAAACTGAGGTGCAAAACGGAAATACGTCCTTAATGCTTTTTTCACCGGAAAAGATCATCGCTTTTGTGTCACAGTACTTCACACTCAAGGTTGGCGACCTTATTTTCACCGGGACTCCGAAGGGAGTCGGCAGGGTTGTGGAGAATGATATTCTGGAAGCTTTTCTGGGGGGCAACAAAATGCTTGACCTACGAATTCAGTGACCTGCTTTACCGTTTGAAGAAACTTTCGTAACTTTAAAGAACAAAAATTATAATCATGGTTAATATTGTTTTGCCAATCGATTTCTCTGAAACAGCAGAAAAACTGATTGCAGGTGCGGTTAAATTCGCGAAAGAAACCAACGGGAAAATCCATCTGATCCATGTAGCTCCGTCGGATATCGGATTTGCAATCGGAGACATGGGTTTCCAGTATTTTCCTGAGGTTGAACAGAATGAAATAAAGGAAGAACTCCAGCAGCTGAACAAACTTCAGGAGGAAATCACCTCGAATGGGGTTGAATGCGAACATCTGCTGAGACAGGGCATAGCGAAGGATATCATCCTGGAATATGCGGCAGAAAAGAACGCGGCCTACATCGTAATGGGATCACACGGCAGGAGCGGAATTTACGATGTGTTTGTAGGGAGCCTGACCAAAGACCTCACTAAAACGTCACCGATACCGGTAGTCGTCATCCCGTGCCACAAATAAGAAGACTTTTCCAAAGAAAAAACCCGTTTTTCACTTGAAAAACGGGTTTCTATTTATAATCAATTTATTTAACCTTTCTTGTAAATTTCAGGATCGTAATACGGACGGATCTCTTTGGAAGGTGAAGTGTAATCCTTGTCTTTGTTGTTACCCAGTTTCACATAGAGCATCCAGCACCAATACACAAACAAAATGCAGGATCCAAAGAACAGCAGCCAGTTTACCACATTTCCAAAAACCTCGAAAAAGCCGTAAGACCATTTGAAAACATCGCTTAAGAACAGGAAGAAAGACGTCATTATTTTCTTTTTTAGATTAACTTTGCACAAATTTAAGAAAAATGTTCAGATTACTTTCAAAAGAAAGCAATATTTTTTCGGTACCGGTATATATTGGCTTTTTACTTTTAATTGTAATAGCATTTAACATATTTAATTTCAGTACTTTATATACATTCTCCACTTTGCTCACCTTTGCGGGGATCGCGTTGGGATATTTCTGTTTCAACACCATTGGACTTACCTATCACACCCATCTTCCGCTCTTCCTTTATACCTTTTTTATCTTTTCATTTTACCCCGGAAACCTGGACATCGGAATTGCAGTGGCCCTGCTCACCAATTCATTTCTAATCCTCATCCTCACCAGCACCAACGATGACTTCCGCAGGAAATCTTATCTTATTGTGGGTGCCATACTTGCCGTGAATTATATTTTTCTGCCTGCGACCTGGCCCATGGCTATTTTTGTCATCCTGCATATCATGGCCACTTCCAACCGGATCGGGCTTCACATTTTCCGGCTCATATTCGGCATTTTCCTTATTATCTTAAGCTATTTTTCGGTCATGTACTTCATTGGTTGGCGCTCCTGGAATGACGCCTACTTTCCTTTTACAGGATTCAGATTCCATACCGGATATAAACAGCTTATGTACCTTTTACCCGCTGCACTGATGATGGTTTATGCCGTTTTTGACCATTTTAAACATTACAACAAAAAAAGTCCGATCAGCAAGTTTAAATACTCTTTTTTGCTTATCTTCTTTATAGCACAGCTCATCACTGTATTTCTGTATATGGGCAGCAGCTTCGAATTTCTGTTGCTACTAGCATTGCCAGCCAGTATAATCTTAAGCAGATTTCTGCGTTTTACAAAAAGATACTGGCAAAAGGAACTGGGGTTGTGGGTCATTATAGGCTGTGTGGTTGCCTTTAAACTGCTCAGCTTCCTTTAACTTTTATACGAACAACATGATTCAGATAGACGATAAATTGATTTCCGAAGATATTTTTTCCGAGGAATTTGTATGCAACCTCACCAAGTGCAAAGGTGCGTGCTGTGTGGAAGGTGACGTGGGAGCTCCGTTGGATAAAGAGGAAACTATAATCCTGGAAGCCATTTTTGAAAAGGTGAAACCCTATCTGCGGCCCGAGGGGGTAAAAGCACTAGAAGAACAGGGAACGTGGACTGTGGATCCTCAGGACGGCGACTTTGTAACGCCGATGGTGAATGGTGAAGAGTGTGCGTATGTCATTTTTGATGAAAGGGGAATCACCAAATGCGGAATTGAAAAAGCATATGAAGATGGCGCTGTGGACTGGCAGAAACCCATTTCATGTCACCTGTACCCCATCCGTGTAACACAGTATTCAACATTTACCGCACTTAACTATCATGAATGGCCTATTTGCAGCGATGCCTGTGTCCTGGGTAAAGAACTTCAGGTCCCGGTCTATAAGTTTTTAAAAACGCCTCTTATCCGGAAATACGGCGAAGAATTTTACCTTACCCTCTCGGAAGCCGCTGATGAGTGGAAGAAGGAATTCAGTTCATAAAAAAAATCTATCTTTAAATAAAAAATGTCGGAACATTTTGAGCTATTAGATGTTTACAAAGCCATCTTCTCGGTAATTGCCGGGCTTATCCTGGGGTTTGAAAGGGAAATGAAGGATAAATCTGCCGGCCTGAAGACCATTACCGTCATCTGTCTGGGTTCCACCCTCTTCTCAATTCTTTCGTATAAACTTGCAGGCGAGGGCGACCCGACTAGGATTGCCTCCTATATCGTAAGCGGTATCGGTTTTCTGGGAGCGGGCGTAATCTTTAAGGAAGGCTTCAATGTGTACGGACTGACCACAGCGGGAATTATCTGGATTGCGGCTGCGATAGGCATGGCAATCGGTTTCGGCGAGGTATACATGGGTTTTACCTTTCTCGCCGCAGCGATTGTAATCATCAACACCGCCAAATTTTTCACTAGGCGCATGCTGCCCCAGCACCACAACAAAATCCTTAAACTGCGTATATCAACTGAGCGCTTCGTCAGGAAATCCAACATACTGAAAGACATAAGGAACATCGCGAAGGAAGTCAACGAGATTGCCCTGGAAAAGGAGGAAGGAAGCATTACCGTCACTTTGGAAGTGTACATCAGCAGTAAAGAAATTGAAAATTTGGAAACCTACCTGGTGGAAAACAAAGACTTGGAATTTTTCAGCTATTAAACCTGAAATCTGCTTCAAAAAGAAATCCGTCCCATAACTGCGGGACGGATTTTCTATCACATGATGAGCCAAGGCCCAAGCACTATTTCTTCAGCATTTCCACAAACTCGTCGTGTGAAATAGCCGTTTCTTTTTTTGTCGCTTTTTCCAGAATTACATCCTTCAGTTTTGCCATGGCAACTTCGGAAGAAATCTGGCGAACCTGCTCCTGATCTTTCAGCATTTCTACAGCGTACTTCTGTACCTCCTCATCCGGAAGGTGGTGGATACCGTAAATCGCCAGCTGGTTTCTAACCAACTGCTCGGCCTGAGCCAAAACATCTTCATAATCAAGCTTAATATCGTTGTCATTCATCAGTTTTCCTTCAATGATCTGATGTTTGATGGATGCCTTTTCGTTCTCAAGCACTTCTTTTGCCTGAGCTTCATTTGTGATGTTCTGATTGCTGAAAACCAACCATTTTGCAAGGAAGTTTTCAGGAAGCTGAACTTCTTCTTTTTCGGTAATCTGCTCCAGAATATTGTTTACGAAATACACATCTGCATTTTGCTGAAAATACTCATCCAGTTCAGTTTTTACCTTGTCTTTCAGTTCCTCTTCAGTCTTGATGTTTCCTTCGCCGTACACCTTGTCAAAAAGTTCCTGGTTCAGTTCATGATTGTTAAGGCCATAAAAGTCCTTTACTTTCACTTCAATCTCGTCGTGGTGCAGATGCTCGGCATCTGCTTTGCTGAAACCGAGTTCTTTTGCAAGATCTTCGTTGGCCTGTAAATCTGTTTTGGAAACTTTAACCGACTCATCCATTTTCAGGGATTTTACCAGTTTGAATGCTTCTTTGTTTTCCGCATTGATGGTCACCTTTTTAGCAGGATGATTGTGCGTTCCTTCGGCATCATCTTCCACCACCTGAGAAACCTCAAGGGCTACATAGCTGTCCTTACCGATTTTGTCCTGCGGAACCTGTTCTGCAAAACGCTTCTGCATATTTTCGATAGACTGTCCGATTTCTTTTTCTGAAGCTTCCACCTTATAGTGCGGTGCCTCGTATTTGGACAGGTCGATGGTGAAATCCGGCTCGTAGCCCACTTCAAAAGCAACTGAAAGCTGCTCCGCTGTATGGTCAAAATCATTCACCGGTTCAGGAACCGGTTGGCCCACCATCCTCAATTTGTTTTCTGTAATGTAATTGTTCAGGCTTTCGTTAACCAGTTTATTGATCTCCTCAAAAGCAATAGGGGCTTCGTACTGCCTTTTAACAAGGCTCATAGGTACTTTTCCTTTTCTGAATCCCGGTACCTGCGCATTTTTTGCGTAGTTGTGAAGCTGCTTTTCTACTTTGTCTTTATAATCTGCTCTGTCTACCGTTACGGTAAGTAAAGCGCTAACCTCATCGTGGTTTTTTGCTGTTACATTCATTGTTATATCGAAATTTTAAGAGTTGCAAAAGTATGAATTTTATTTTAGAATCTTAACCTCAAATTATGCTAAAAATACTTAAAATCAGTCGCTAATGCCGAAAATGGCAAGTGCATCCGTCTCCCCTCCCGTCACGCTGCCCCAGGACGTCCCATCCTGGCTCTCGTCCACCGAGAGGGCATCATGAATAAGTTTCAGGTTCAGTTGCGGGGCGGTTCCGGTCACTGCATCATTAACCTGCCAATTGGTCAGGATGCCGATGCGTTTTCCGTCGCTGCGGACTTCGTTGTCGGTCCTCGTCACCGTTATGTCGGAATCACTGAAACTGAAAATCAGGAAATGTTCATCCCGCTCATCAATAATCTCCTGCGTGATGTCCTCGCTGCCATTTCGGAAAACAACAGAAACGCTGTAGCTTTTACCATCCTGCAGTTTGATGACTGGGGTGTTCGCAGAATTCACGACGTAGGTATAGGATTGCGAGACCCCGGTGAGTTCGTCCTCCACGTTCAGGATCATGCTTGATATCTCCTCCTGGGCCAGTACATCATCATTCTCATCAGCCCTGCTGCAGGACACCATCAGTAACAACAGCATAATCAGGAGCGAATATTTTATTTGAATACCGTTTTTCATCTTCAATAATTTAAAAGTTAAACTTTACATTAAAAATCACATTTCTGCCCATCTCGCTGGAGAAAAAGCGCATGCGGTTCAGGTAGTCGCGATAGCTTGAGTCAAAAACATTGCTCACCGTCAGACCGGCTGATAAATTTCGGGTGACCTCCAACCCGGCCTGCAGGTTCCAGAGTGAATACCCTTTCGGTGGTGTAGACAAGTCCAGGGTCCGGGTCACATCAACGCCATTCTCACTAAGTTCCACTTCAGGATTATAGACCGGAAATCTTTTCTGCTGCAAAAAGGTATGGTTCGAGACACTGATGTACATCTTCTTCCAAGCTTCATTTTTAAATTCCAGGCTGTTGGAGAAATTGGGTGGCAGCATCATGATGAGTGGTTGGCTGTTTGTCTCGTCCTGTCCGTACACATAGGCAAAGTTCCCTTTGTATCTGAGTTCATTAGAAAGCTTCCAGTCAACATCGAGGTCCAGTCCGGCCATCGTGGCCCGAATCTGTTCATATTTCCACAGCGGAAAAATGCCGCGGATCGTATTCTGGATTCCATCTGGAACCTGGTTTATGAAATTTTTTGTGATGAAAAGATAAGGATTAAAGGAAACCTCCATGCCCTGGAGTATGTTCAGCGAAGTCGTCAGATTCATATTGATCTGATGTCCCGTTTCATTCTCAAGCCGCATATCACCCAGTTCAATAACTGCCGCTGAATGGTGCAGGCCGTCTGAAAACAGTTCGGCAATATTGGGGGTTCGGCCCACTTTTGCATAGTTGAGTTTAACATTCAGCGCCCTGGACGGACTGTATTCAAGCCCTGCGTTAAAGGACAGATTCTTATAGGTCAGGACCGGGATGGTGAATACACGCCCACCGTCGGTTTCATATTGGAAAAACTGCGAAAATTCTGAAGCAAAACGGTTGTCCCAGTCGTCATGATCGTACCACATTTTAACCTTATATTTCGTGTAGTCATAACGCAGGCCGCTTTCCAGACGGAAATCGGGTGAAAAGCGATATTTAAGAACCGAATATACCCCTCCTGAGTACTTATGGTAATTCGGAACAAGGCGCTTTGCCATCGTTTCTGCCGTCGAGTAATTATACTGGTACAGCAGGTCAATACCGCTTTCAAGATTCCATTTCCCTCTTTCAATGAAATGATTTACGTTAATTTGATTGGTAAAAAGTTCCAGATCCAATGACGGAAGTCCGGAAAATTCTTCCCTACGGATGTCGAATTCCTTTCTGTGGTTATACTGGAAGCTGTAGTCGGCGGAAATTTTTCCGATGTTCTCTAACCTTCTGTATCCCGAAATCTTTGCAAGATGATGCTGGATGTCCTGTTTAGGATTGTCCAGCTCATAACTGAAATCACGTAAATAAATAGGTTCGCCGGAATTGATTACCCGGTAGAAGTCCTCCAGATTGCCTATATGCGACCCGCGAAAAATTCCGATTTCCTGGTTGGTGAAGGCATAATTGACATTATACCCCTTCATAAAATCATTTCTTCCGGCATGGAAATTAAAGGAATTGGCATTCATGCCCGTATTCCAGAGGTTGTAATCCGCACTGTGAAGGTCGCCAAGTTTCTTAAAGCCTCCGTTTACGGCGACAAACCAACTGTTTTCCCACGTCTTTGTTACGGCGGCATCAAATCCCAGTCCGCGTCCGTTCGAAATAGCGGAGAGGTTAAGGTGTCCTTTCAGGGTATCGGTTTTTTTAAAAATTTCCGGCTGTAGCACGATGACTCCGCCAATGGCATCGCTGCCGTATTTTAATGCGGACGCCCCTTTAATCACATCAATGTGTTCAAAACTGTTGATGTCCACATTGGGAGCATGCTCGACACCCCATTCCTGTTCGGCCAATTTCACACCGTTGTTCAGGATGGATATGCGGCTGCCGTACAGACCATGTATTACAGGTTTCGCAACGTTGTTTCCTGTCTTCAGGGCTCCTACACCGGAAATCCGGGACAATACATTCCCAAGATTTTCGGTGGAATTACGGGAAATATCTTCTTTTTCCAGGGTTTTTAAAACCAGTGAACCCGTAGTTTTATGTCCTCCCTGCAGAACAACCTCCTGGATATCCTCTTCATGATGCTCCAGATTAATGGTAAGCTGGAGGTCGCGGTCCAGTGTGATGTTTTCGGAAAAAGGACTGCAGTCTGGGTGTGTAACGGTGAGCACATGGGTTCCTGCCGGTACACTGGCTAATTTAAATTTTCCGTCTGAACCGGAGGTAGTGGCAAGTTTTCCGACCGAAATCCTGGCGTTTACCAAAACCGTTTTATCGTGGAAATCATAGACCACTCCCTGAATATCGAAATAGTTCTGTGCAGTAAAAAGTGTCAGTCCAAAGAAGACCAACAAGATACTGAATGTCGTTTTCATTTTAATTTTTTTTACGTAAAGAATGAGCTAGGCGCATGATAAGAAACCGGAACAGTTCCTTAATACATACTTTTTCGAAAGTTTCTAAATGAAAACGGAAGGTGGCCCGCGCAACTGAACCAGCGCGTGCTGAAGTGTCGAGAATTTAGCTTTATAGTAAGAAACCTGAAGCTGAAAATACGCTGCACTAAAGATGCTGAATTGAAATTCCTGGGGCACCAGGCTCTTACCGTCGTGCAGCAGGTGGCAGGAGAGACAGTCGGTGAATTCGGCTGTCGCAGAATCCTGTGAAAAGGTATCGTGTGATTTTTTAAACTTAAAGTCACGGAATTCCAGACCACTCTTGTGATGATGCAGGTTCACCGCAAAAAAGGCAATAAAAACATACACGGCCAACAGAGTGGACGCCAACACGCTTTTATCTTTAGCTGAGACTTTCACGGTTCAAAAGTACTAAAATTTATTGTTCCAACTGGAGACCGAGGTCCTCCCAAAGCTGCATGGTATCCGTAAGCTCGGTTTTCAGCTCTTCGTATTTTGAGAGTTCATCCGCATTCGGATTGGTCTTGGCGAAAATTTCCTCCAGGTTTTTAATCTCCTTTTCGTAGTCAGCAATCTTCTCCTCGGTCTTTTTCAGTTTGCTCTGTAACTGTTTCTGTTCCTTTGAAATGAACACCGGTGCCGCAGGCGGATCGGGAGTTTGCTTTATCTCTTCAGCTGCATTTCTGGCTTGCCTTATCTCCTGATTCTTCACCTCGAGTTTTGCTTTTTCCATGGAAATTTCCCGCAGGCTTTCTTTTTCACGGTAATCCAGATACTCATCCACCGACCCGAGGAATTCCTTCATCTTACCGTCGCGGAATTCAAAAATCTTATCGGCAAGCCCCTGCAGGAATTCCCGGTCGTGGGAAATCACAATCAGGGTACCCTCAAACTTCTGAAGCGCGATCTTGATGATTTCCTTGGACTGGATGTCAAGGTGGTTTGTAGGTTCATCCATGATCAGTGTATTGAACGGCCTTAGCAGCAGTTTACAGAGTGCCAGACGGTTCCTTTCTCCTCCTGAGAGCACCTGTGTCTTCTTGTCCACATCCTCTCCTGAAAAAAGGAAACTTCCGAGCAGGTCCCGCACCCTGGGCCGGGTTTCTTCTGTAGCGGCATCTTCAGCTTCCTGAAGCACGGTTTTGTTAGGCGTCAGCACCTCTTCCTGATTCTGTGCAAAATATCCGATGTTGACGTTATGTCCCAGTTTCCATGAACCGGTATAATCTTTAATATCTCCGGAAAGAATTTTGGCAAGTGTTGTCTTACCCTGTCCGTTCTGCCCCAAAAGGGCAATCCGGTCTCCGCGCTCAATGAAAAAATCCACGTCATCAAAAATCTGCTTGTTTCCGTAGGCTTTCCCTAGATTTTCGGCCTCAAAAATCACTTTTCCGGGCACTACCGACTGTACAAAACGGATATTGAATTTGGAAACGTCCTCATTATCGAGCTCAATACGGTCCAGCTTGTCGAGCTTTTTGATCAGTGACTGTGCAAAGGAGGCTTTGGTAGCAGAAGCACGGAACTTGTTGATATTGTCCTCCATCTGCTTAATCTCGACATCCTGGTTTTTCTTTGCCTGCTCCAGTTTCTCGCGGCGTTCCTTTCTCAACTCCAGATATTTGGTATAGTTCGCCTTATAGTCGTCAATTTTCCTGTTATTCACATCAAAAGTACGGTTGCAAACCGCGGTCATGAACTGTTTGTCGTGACTTACCAAAACGATGGCACCACTGTAATCCTTCAGGAAATTCTCAAGCCAGATGATACTTTCCATATCGAGGTGGTTGGTAGGCTCATCCAGAAGCAGAAGGTCATTGTTCTGAAGCAGCAGTTTTGCAAGTTCAATCCTCATTCGCCACCCGCCTGAAAATTCATCGGTAAGCCGGTGAAAATCTTCCGCCCTGAATCCGAGTCCCAACAGCACCTTTTCCATATCGCCTTCCAGATTGTAGGCATCATGGTGGTGAAGGGTGTCGTTCAGATCCGTCATCCGGTGAATGAGGTCATGATAAGCTTCGCTTTCATAATCCGTACGGGTGGCCAACTGGTGGTTCACCTCTTCAAGTTCATTTTTCCAGAGATTGATCTGTTCAAAAGCCTGTTTGGTTTCCTCCCAAACCGTTCTTCCTTTAACAAACTCCAGGTCCTGTTTCAGGAAACCCATCGTAATGCTCCCATCCGGTACGACGCTACCCTCAAAGAAATTTATTTCTCCGGAAAGGATCTTGAGTAACGTGGACTTACCTGCTCCGTTTTTCCCCACCAATCCAATCTTGTCGGCTTTTTTGATGGTAAAATTTGCGTCGCGGAAAAGATAATTTCCTGAATGATGTAGACCTAGACCCTGAACTGATAGCATAACTTGTGATGGATTTAATGTGAAGTTTTTTCCGGCTGCAAAAGTAGTGATTTTGAAGGACTTTAACGAATAAAAAGCCGCCTGAAAATCAGAGCGGCTTTCCTAAATAGTTTATTTATAATTAATGTAGCAGCGTAATTGGTATGCGGAACTGATGCGCATGGAGTGCAGGCATATTCCTGAATCTTTTTCCCGCCCGGTGTTTAAAAATTTTTAGAACCGCGTTATTAAGTGAGGTGTTCCGCCCGGTCGTTGCAGCCATGCGAAGCGTTCCGTTGTCTGCAAACTTCAGTACCAGCACTGTTTCTGATTTGCCCTGCCCTTTTATTTCAGCATCATTAAGGTGTGAAGAAATATACAGATGTATAAAAGTATTGAAGTCACGATTATCAGGGTTATCCTCCTCCATATCAACTAAAAAATCCGAACGCTCACTGTTCGATACTGCGAAAGACGCGTACCGGTTCACCTGGGCGTACATAACAAAGCTTGTAAATATGAGAAGGAGATTAAACAACTTTTTCATTGCAAGTTCTGGAATCTGATTGAAAAAATTACAGATTCAAATATCAGAATTGCCGAAACTGAAAGCTTTACAACATTAATATCAAAAAATTACATAATTTTTAAAATCAAGACAATGGATTTATTATCAATTATTTACAGAATACTATATCTTCATTTCAAGGCGTTTGCTGTTTTCTGTGATGGTCGCAGGATTTTCCAGAAGGAAATTTTTGGAACTCAGAAGTTCTGTCATTAACATACGCATCTGCTCTGCAGCTACTTCCGGCAAATGTGATTTTTTAGCGGCTTCTATGACCTGCTGTTTACTGTTCTGTTGAATTTTTGCAAGATCGTCCTTACTGAACAGGTTGAAAAATTGCTCTTCCATATTGTAATATTTATAATCCGTTTCTGTAGAAAGGATTTCGGGAGGTGGAAAATCGATGAGTTTCACCTTCCTGCTGAGTTCATCCACTTCCCATTTCAGCTTTTCAAAATCGTAGCCGACAAGGATTTTTGCCTGAACAATGACAAGGGCTTTCTTTTTTGAGGGGATGAAGTTAAAGAGCTTGGTGGATTCCTCATAGTTATAAATTTCCTGGAACTGTCCCTCGGCGGAAACGATCTTGAAGACTTTACGCATGCTTTCTGCAATCGTGTGGGAACTTTCAGTTACCACAGGCGGTTGTGAAGTCAGTTTCTTTGAAGCTAAAAAGGCAATCACTCCGCCCAACAAAAGTCCCAGCAGAAGCATTAAAACGGTCATCATGGAATTGAAGGACTCCGCCTGGGTCATCTGATAAAGAAAAAAGCCTAAAAAAACCACCAGTAAGATGCCCAGTGACCAAAGAATGATTTTAAATTTATTTGAGCCCATATGCTGCATTTTACGGTAAAGATAATGTTTTCTTAAATGCTCAACATCAACAAAACCCGTGCAAAACTGTGCACTCAAATAACATAAAAAGTCAGTAACTGAATATAAAATAGGTCATAAATTTACTGCAAGTTAATGAAAAACTGCCAGAGTAGGTATCAAGTTTAAGAACAATAACCATCTAAGTTGAGCGGTTATTTTTTATGGGTGTATTTGGGAGGAAGAATGAGCTCCTCCAGTTTACCTTTCACTTCCAACTTTTTGAAGTAGAGGTTGCGCGCCATCATCTTCAGCATAAAATCCTTGTCTACCAAATTCCAGAATTTTTCCTCATGGACTTTCCGGGGCTTGCGGACTTCATAAAAAGTGGTTTCCCAGGTGTCTGGATTGTGATAAAACTCGATGATCCCACAGTGTCCGGGAATCTTTTCGGGCTCAATCAACCCCATGGGTAAGAGAAAACTGAACCGGTTGCAGATATAATCGCCGCACGAAATCTTGTCGTGTTTCAGGAACTTTTCCCTGGTTATGGCATTCTCGTATTTTTTTTTGAAATCATTACTGAAATCGCTCTTTGAGTACTTGATTTCAAACTCATGACTTAAACCTTCGACATCAACAACCAAAATATCCGCTTCCCAATCGGAGTGGAAATGGTTGGTCAGGACCAGATCCTTCTCAAAATCATAAAAATGAGCAATAAAATTATAGGTGAGTTCTTCTATCTTTAGCATGTGCGTAATCAAATTAAGATACCAGCAAACTACAGCCGCGGATATCGGAATGGTCAATGCGCCCTAAAACCTGAAATTTTCCGGCAAATGACTTACCCAAATCCTGGGTCGCAATAAAACTGCAGGAATGGATGTTTGCCAGGTCTATGATGTTGATGGCGCCGGTCCTTCCCTCTTCAACGTAAGAAAACGGGTCTTCCGTATTCCGTATGAGGACGCGCATCCAGGCAGGACTTTCGTAAATATTATTACCAAGGGAATAGGCCTGGGACAGCAGTTCAGCCATAGAATATTCCGAATAGATCTTGTCGGTTTCAAAACCTTTTTGCAGAATCTTCAGCAGTTCATCTTTCGTCATTTCCTCTTTCCGGCCTTTCATACCGCCGGTTTCGATTACAGTAAATGATTGAGTGATTGAGTGATCGATTGAGTGATCATTACAGAAATCCAAATAATCGAGTAAAGCAAAGGAAACTCCGAAGAGAATTACCTTTTTATTTTGCCGGGAAAGTTGTTTTAAAAGCTGAGATAACTCAGCGTGGTTGTAAAGAAAGTAGCCATTTTCGGGTTTTGCTGATTTTGTCATCAGGAAATCGACCATGTAAATCAATGAGGAATTTTGTTTTTCAAGATAACTCGGCAGCAACCCAAGGAAAATGTAATCTTCCGGTGGCCCGATAAACTGTTCAAAACTCCTGTAAATACTTTCCTGATAAATGTTTGCATCGGCAATCCAATGCCTGGAGAGGTTCATCCGGGTCGTGCCCGAGCTCTGGAAGAACAGGTCCGTGCTCATTTTCCGGTTCAAAACCTTATGGTTCTTGAACATTTCAACCGGAAGGAATGGAATTTTATTCACAGTATCAACCGTATTTGGATCAATATTCAAATAATCCACAAATCTGTGGTAGACCTCCACATTTTCATACTGATAGCGGAATGTTTCCAGGCATTTCTGCCGGAAAATAGATTCTGTCTGTATGTTGAAGATGTTTTGCATTATAATAGTGGATGAAATTCTTACAAGAAGAAAAAACTTTCTGATCTAAATGTATTACAAGTGGTTAATTTTCAAAAGTTTTCAATTTGAACCCCTCCTCACCCAAAACGCCATACGTAAAATACGAAATCCAGTCCCCAAGATTGATGTATTTGGCTTTACCTTCCAAATCCAGAACCATCGGCAAATGCCGGTGTCCGTAGATGAAGTAATCGATCTTCTCTGTTTGAAGTTTTTCTTTGGAGTAAATGATGAGAAACTCTTTGTCTTCACCCAGAAATTCCTTGTCTTCCTCGCCGGAAATCATTTTGTTTTTTTGGGAAAAATAGAGTGCGACTTTCATCGCAATATCGGGATGGAGCCACTTGAAACCCCACTGCGCCAGAGGATTGGTAAAAAGTTTTTTCATCCTTTTATAGCCCTTGTCTCCCGGACCAAGCCCGTCACCATGGGCCAGCAGGAAATTTTTCCCGCCGATCTCAAAATACTTCTTGTCGAAAAAAACGGTACAGCCTATTTCGTCTTCAAAATAACTCTTCATCCACAGATCGTGGTTTCCGACAAACATGTACAGTTCAATTCCGGAATCTTTCATCTCGGCGAGTTTTCCCAGGACGCGCACATATCCTTTTGGGATTACGTGGTTCCATTCGTGCCAGAAATCAAAGAGATCCCCCATCAAAAAAAGAACCTGCGCGTCGGCTTTTATTGAGTCGAGCCAGCGGATGAATTTCTCTTCACGAACCTTGCTCTCCCTGGGGTTGGGAGCGCCGAAGTGCTGGTCGGAAGCGAAATATATTTTTCTATTTGGAAGAAGGTCTATTTTATTCACAAAAGATTATTAATTTTTTATACCACGATAATCTCGGTTTTTCAAAGTGTTATCGGAGAAAATTCCTCCTCCGCTGTGCTATAGCTAGGTCGCTGTGGTTAAAGGTTCTCCTCCGCAAACCACTCACCGTAAGAGTTTTCGGTTTCGTGAAGTTTGAGATAGGCCAGCGAAACATCCTCCGGAAGTTTGCCTTTTACCTTTTCAGCAATTTCATAGAGCATGTTTTCGCAGGTGGGCTGGAAATTACAGAAAATCACCTTGTGGCCTTTCTGTTCCAGGTCTTCGCCCAAATCTCTGTGGGGCGAACCAGCATTAAGCAATACCGCATGGTCCCAAACATCGATGATCTCTGATTTCACGATGTCCTTTATATCACCAAAATCCACAACCATTCCGTTCTTTGGGTTTTCCAGAACGTTGACTGGATTTCCCTTTACGGTCACGAACAGTTTGTATGAATGCCCGTGCATGTTTTTGCATTTACCGTCGTAATTGTAGAGGACATGGGCTGTTTCAAAAGTGAAGATTTTGGTGATTCTAATCATTTGGCAAAGATAAGATTTTGAGGTGATAATGTAATGATTTGGTGATTGGGCGATTTTCCTGAAAACTAATTTCGTCTTTTCGTGGCAAGACAGCAATGGAAAAGACACGACCAAAAAGATCCCTCCACTGAAAATGGAAGGATCTTCTAACAACAATAATTTAATTACTTTTTCTGGGATTCTCTTAATGGAACTGTGCGGCCTCGGTGGAATCTTTCATCGCCACTACAGAGGAATTCCCGGAAGTGATGACGGTTTGCAGTGCATCAAAATAGGAAGTTCCTACAAAATTCTGGTGTTTCACCGCACGGAATCCTTCTTTCTGCAAAGCAAATTCCCTTTCCTGAAGTTCGCTGTACCCGGCCATCCCTCGTCTTTTGTAAGCCAAAGCCAGTTCAAACATCGAGGTATTTAAGGCATGGAAGCCGGCAAGCGTGATGAACTGGAATTTATAACCCATTTTCGCCAGTTCTTCTCGAAAGGTTTCCATCTCCGGAACCGACAGTTTCGCCGCCCAGTTGAAGGATGGGGAACAGTTGTACGCCAACATTTTTCCGGGGAATTTTGCGTGGATGCCTTCTGCAAATTTCCTGGCATAATCCAGGTCAGGATTGGAGGTTTCCATCCAGATCAGATCGGCGTATGGCGCGTATGAAAGACCCCGGTCGATGCCTTGGTCTACCCCATTATTCACTTCAAAAAAACCTTCGGTGGTTCTTTTTCCTGTCACAAATTTTTGGTCGCGTGCATCGATGTCTGAGGTCAGTAAATCGGCCGCATCGGCATCGGTTCTTGCCACCACTATGGCAGGAACTCCGCACACATCGGCTGCAAGACGCGCTGCAATGAGTTTGTTGATGGCTTCCTGGGTGGGAACTAAAACTTTTCCACCCAAGTGGCCGCACTTTTTCGCGGAAGAAAGCTGGTCTTCGAAATGGACTCCGGCCGCACCCGCTTCAATCATCTGCTTCATGAGTTCGTAGGCATTCAGGTTCCCGCCAAAACCCGCTTCAGCATCTGCCACAATTGGAACGAGGTATTCTTTCTTTTCTGATTCTTCTACACCATTCACTGACTGAATTTGGTCCGCCCTCAGCAAGGCACTGTTAATCCTTTTCACCACACTTGGGACAGAATTCGCTGGATAAAGACTCTGATCCGGGTACATTTCTCCGGAAAGGTTGGCATCTGCCGCCACCTGCCATCCGGACAGATAAATGGCTTCGAGACCGGCATCAACTTCCTGCACTGCCTGGTTTCCGGTGAGGGCACCTAATCCGGCCACGAAATCCTGAGTGGTAAGCTGTTGCCATAATTTTTCGGACATCAGTTTTGCGATGGTGTAATCGAGTTGGTAAGAACCTCTCAATTTTAATACTTCTACGGCGGAATAAGGTCTCTTGATACCATCCCATCTAGGGTTTTCCAGCCAGTCTTTTTCCAGATTCTGGATTTGTTCTTGATTTTTCATTGTATTTGGGTTTGATGATTTTATATAAATGAATAGGCTTTCAGGGTCAGGAATTCTTCAAAATGATCGTTCAAAACCAGTTCGTCGAAAATTTCGGCCGCCAGTTTGAATTTTCCGTTCTCATAGCGCTCTTCACCAACGTATTCTTTAATCTTTGTGAGTTCTTCTTCCTGCCATCTCAAAACCAAACCCGGTAATAAGGTCCTGCCATCCTCCAACCTGGCTTCATTTTTAAGCCATTGCCAAACCTGAGTCCGGGAGATTTCGGCAGTTGCTGCATCTTCCATCAGATTGTAAAGCGCTGCAGCGCCCACACCCATGAGCCAGGACTCGATATAAAGAATCCCCACATTGATGTTTTTCCGGACCCCGTTTTCAGTGATGGTTCCTTTCGGAATCTCAAGCAAGTCCCCCTCAGAAATGTTGTACTCCTCAAACTTATTGTGGATTTGGTTTTTCCCAGGCATCAGTTCGTCAAATATTTTTTTTGCGACCGGCACCAACCCGGGATGGGCGACCCAGGTTCCGTCGTGGCCGTTTTTTACCTCGCGTTCTTTATCGGCACGAACTTTTCCATAAGCCGTTTTGTTTTCCTCTTCATTATTTTTTACAGGTATCTGCGCAGCCATTCCGCCCATGGCATGTACATTTCTTTTATGGCAGACCTGAATGACCCGTTTTGAGTACGCGCTCATAAATGGTGAGGTCATGGTCACCTGATCTCTGTCGGGAACAAGAAATTCCGGGAGATTTCTGAATTTCTTGATGTAGGAAAAGATATAATCCCACCGTCCACAATTCAGTCCGGCACTGTGCTCTTTCAGTTCATATAAAATTTCATCGAGCTGAAAAGCCGCCGTAATGGTTTCGATAAGCACCGTAGCTTTAATAGTCCCTTGCGGAATCTTCAAATAATCCTGAGAAAATTTAAAGACCTCATTCCACCAGCGGGCTTCCTTATAATGTTCCAGTTTGGGAAGATAAAAATAAGGTCCGCTTCCGTTTTCTATAAGTTTCTTTGCATTCCGGAAAAAATAAATTCCAAAATCAACCAGCGAACCGGATGCGGGCTGTCCCTCAATCTCAATATTCGTTTCTTCCAGATGCAAACCTCTCGGACGAACCAAAAGAACTGCAGTTTTCTCGCACAATTCATATTTTTTGCCACTCTCATTTTCAAAGCCGATAGTCCGGCTTACTGCCTCCGTAAGATTTCTCTGTCCTTCCATGCAGTTTTCCCAGGTGGGCGAATTGCTGTCCTCGAAATCGGCCATAAAAGTGGAGGCTCCTGAATTCAGCGCGTTGATAATCATCTTGCGTTCCACGGGACCGGTAATCTCTACCCTTCTATCCAACAAATCATCGGGAAGCGGACTGCATACCCAATTACCGGTTCGTATTCCTTCGGTTTCGGGCAAAAACACAGGCAATTGGTGATGATCAAATTCGACATGGACCATTTTCCTGGCATTCAATAAATTTTTTCTTTCTTCATCAAACCGCGAATGTAGTTCGGATAAAAAGTCGGTGAGTTCCGGCAAAAAGATATCCCTGTATTGCTCTGTTGCAAGAATCTTAAACTGAATTGATGTTTCCATGCTGCCTGATATTTAATGAATTCATGGACAAAGCTAAAATAAATTTTTTCACTATTAGCGAACGTTCGCTAATTAAATTAGAAAACAATTATGCGAACAACTGTTAAATTTTCTATAACTTTGCATCCATCGGTTTTCCGAAACTATTTAGAAAGATTATAAATTTTAATTCAGCATAAATGATGCATGACGGCGAATTCATCAGAACCGTTTTCGGACTGAAAATGAAACAGTACCGGCAAAAGAAAAATCTTTCGCTTCAGGATCTTTCGAATCTGACCGGCCTTTCCAAGTCCTACCTCAACGAGATTGAAAACGGCAAAAAATATCCGAAACACGACAAAATCGCCCAACTTGCAGCCGCGCTGAACTGCCCGTACAACGATCTGGTCTCAACGAAGCTTGACAAAAGCCTCTCCCCGATTGTTGAAATCATACAGTCCGATTTCTTTAAGGAAATTCCGCTGGAACTTTTCGGGATCAGCAAAAACAACCTCATCAGCATCATCAGTGACGCACCGAAAAAGGTGACTGCTTTCGTGAATACCCTTATTGAGATATCCAAAAACTACAACCTGAGCAAGGAACGGTTCTATTTTGCGGTAGTCCGCAGTTTTCAGGAACTGTATGACAATTATTTCCCCGCAATAGAGGAAAAAGCTTCGGAATATGCGCGCGAACAGGTGCTCCCCTTAAAACCAGGATCGGCAGACTTGGAAAAAATTCTGAGCGAACAGTTTATGTACGAAATCCGCCAGCTTGATTTTGAAACGTACGGTGCTACCGGCAAACTGCGGTCACTTTTTATCCCGGAACAACGGCTCCTCCTTCTAAATGAACTCCTGGACGAAGACCAGAAAACTTTCATATTTGCCAAAGAGATCGGCTATAACGTTCTAAAACTCCACCCAAGACCTAACACCTACTCCTGGCTGGATTTTACGAGTTTCGAGGAACTGCTCAACAATTATTACGCTTCTTATTTTGCGGGGTGTTTGCTGATTCATAAGGGAATTCTAACGGAGAAAATCACCCAATTTTTTAAAGCTGATGAATGGGAACCTCAGAATTTTGAAAACCTTATCGCCGAATTCACCAATTCACCGGAAACCTTTTATTACCGGCTGACCAACATCCTGCCTCAGGAACTGGGAATAAAGGATTTATTCTATCTCTGCTTTACCAAGAAGAAAAATTCAGACAAACTCGAAATTTTAAAGGAACTCCATTTAAACCAACAGCAGGCACCGCATGCCAATGCGACGAATGAACACTATTGCAGACGATGGATTGCGGTAAAAAATCTGATGAATCTGAAGGAAAACGAAACCGTTACCGATGCCCAGATCTCCCACTACAAGGACAGCGGACTTACGTATCTTGTATTTTCAACCTCACAGAAAAATCCGTTTTCAGACGGTACCAACAGAAGTTACTGTCTGGGGATTTTACTTAATTCAAATTCCCTTAAAAAGATAAATTTTGCGAAAAGTGACCGCATTAAAACGGTAAACGTAGGTGTGACCTGCGAATTCTGCAGCATTCCTAACTGCGAAGTCCGACAGGCACCGCCGCTTCGTCTGGAAAAAGAAATTTTCAATGAGAATATGAAGAAATCTATCCTTATGATAAAAAAGGATTTGGTCTATGGTATTCAGGAATGACGTGATTAAATTAATAAGTCTTTAACAAAAAACTTTATTGTTCGATAAAAAAAATGCGATGAGCCTCCTAGATCTCATTTTCCCAAACCGCTGTCTGGAATGCAACCGTATCATAAGCGGTGAGGAACTGGTCTGTGAAATCTGTTTTGGCCAGATTCATTTCACACACCAAGTATTTGCAGAAGACAATATGCTGAAGGAAAGATGCAAACTCTTATTTCCGGTTGAAAATGCCCTAGCGCTGATGCAGTTTGAAAAAGACAGCCTGAGCCGGAAAATAGTTCATCAGCTTAAATACGGAAAAAGGGAAAAAACCGGAAAGGTCCTGGCGCATTGGGTTTACGAACGGTTGGAGTTTAAAGGTACAAAACCCGATTTGATGGTTACCGTTCCGCTTCATCCGAAAAAACTAAGAGAAAGGGGCTACAACCAGCTTCACCTTTTCACAGAGACCTTATCACAAACACTTAACATTCCTTTTGACCACGGCTTAATCCGGAGGAATCATTACCGCAGGGCACAGGCAAAAAAAGACAAATCACACCGTGCGGAGACTGGAGACCTTTTTTCCATCACGAGAACTATAGAAAATAAACACATCCTGCTCATAGATGACGTGTTCACCACCGGAAATACGATGAGTTCCGTAGCCTGGGAAATCCTGAAAACAGGAAACAATAAGGTCTCAGTGCTGGTAATGGCCGTGGATTAAGGTGAAGGTTAAAGTTGAAAACGTTATCGCTGCAGTTTTTCACCGTATGACAAATCGCCGGCGTCGCCCAGACCAGGGGTAATATACCCTTTCGAAGTTAAGTTTTCGTCAACTACGCCCACCCAAATATACGCTTCCGGATAAGCACTGCGGATGGTTTCAACCCCCTGTTTTGACGCGATTGCTGCTACGATATGGAGTTGCGTGGGCTTTCCGTGGTTCAGCAGGTCCTTTATGGCTTCAATAAGACTTGCGCCGGTAGCCAGCATCGGATCCGCGACAATCAGTGGCCGGCCATCAATGTTAGGGCAGGTCAGATAATCCTGCTTTATGGAAAAATAGTCATTTGCATCGTGCTTTCTGTAGGCGGCTACAAAGCCGCAGTCTGCTTTATCAATATAATTCAGAATTCCCTGGAACAAAGGCACACCGGCCCGCAAAATGGTGGTGATAACGGGCTGAACAGCAATCTCCCGAACCTTAATCTTATCAAGTGGTGTGGTAATTTCAATTTCCTTCTGTTCAAGATGCTTACTGATTTCGAAAGCCGCGATTTCCCCGATGCGTTCCATATTCCTGCGGAATTTCAGACGGTCAGTCTGAAGGTCTACATTGCGAAGTTCGTTAATCCAGGTATTTACAAGGGAGAATTGTTCGGATAAAACAGTTGTCATAAATCGTATTTATAAGTCAAATTTCGGAAAAAAAATGTAAAAAAAAGCCTTTCAGAAAAACTGAAAGGCCAATGTCTTATTTCTGACGGAAATACACTTCTATCGGAACACCGGTAAACCCGAAGTATTTGCGAAGTTGGTTTTCCGTAAATCTTTTATACGGCTCCTTCACATACTGTGGCAGGTTGCAGAAAAACACAAACTGCGGGCTTGGGGTCGGCAGCTGAACACAATATTTTATCTTAACATATTTCCCTTTGTTGGCCGGTGGCGGAGTATGTTCAAAAACGGGCAGCATCACTTCATTCAGTTTCGATGTCTTAATTTTCTTCGCCCTGTTTTCGTAGACTTCCATGGCCATTTCCACGGCTTTCAGTATCCTCTGCTTAGTTAAAGCGGAGATAAACAGAATCGGAATATCTGTAAACTGGCCGATTTTGTCTTTAATCTGATTCTCGAAATCACGGGTGGTGTTGGTCTTTTTCTCTTCCACCAAATCCCATTTGTTCACGACAATCACAATTCCTTTCCTGTTTTTCTGGGCAAGGCCGAAAATGTTCATATCCTGAGATTCCCAGCCGATGGTTGCATCCACCATGATTATTACAACATCTGAGTATTCAATGGAACGGATGGAACGCATGACGGAATAAAATTCCAGGTCTTCCTTAACCTTTGCCTTACGGCGCATACCGGCAGTGTCCACCAGAACAAATTCGTGCCCGAATTTATTGTATAAAGTCTGTATGGAATCTCTTGTTGTTCCCGCAACGTCGGTTACGATATTTTGTTCCTTATCGAGAAGCGCATTGGTTAAAGTAGATTTACCCACATTAGGTCTTCCGGCGATTGTAATTTTCGGAAGGCCTTCAAACGGATCCTTATAATCTGTAGTGGGAAATTCACTTACGATTGCATCCAGCAGCTCTCCTGTACCGGAACCCGTTGCAGAAGAAAGGGTAAAATATTTTTCAATGCCTAACTGATAGAATTCTGTAGCCGCAAGTTCCTCCTTTGCGGAATCCACTTTGTTAATCGTTACATAAACCGGCTTGTTTGAACGGCGGAGCATCTCGAATATTTCCTGGTCGGTATCCGTCAGGCCTTCTTCCACATTCAGCATAAATATGATGGACGTTGCTTCGTCGATCGCAAGCTGCACCTGCTTAGAGATTTCTTCCTGAAAGACATCATCGGTATTTACTTCATAACCACCGGTGTCAATTACGGTGAATTCTACACCGTTCCAGTCAGATTTTCCGTAATGACGGTCTCTTGTAACACCTGAAGTGGAATCTACAATGGCTTCTCTTCTTTCTAGAAAACGGTTAAAAAGGGTTGATTTTCCTACGTTGGGGCGCCCAACGATTGCAACGATATTGCTCATAAAATTTTGTTTAATAATGTAATTATTAATGGGTTACTTCATCCTTTGAAGCCCAAAAATTTTTGCAAAGATAGGTTTTAAAATTTTAAGAAGTCTTTTTCCTATTAATTTTGTAAATTCACCTGATCAAATCATTTTAAATGAAGAAAATACTCGTCGTTTTGCTGGTCGCTTTTATACTTATTCAGTTTTTCAGGATCGATAGGACCAATCCACCTGTGAATCAGGGAATGGATTTCCTGACCATAAAAAATACTCCGCAAAACACGGCAAACCTGATACGCAATGGCTGCTACGACTGTCACAGCAACGAAACAAAATATCCGTGGTACACCAATATCCAACCGATAGCCTGGTTTCTGAAGTCCCATATTGATGAGGGTCGTAAAAAACTTAACTTCTCCACATTTGCGACTTATGAACCGAAAAGGCAGGCCCATAAACTTTACGAAGCAGTAGAGATGGTTGAAACAGGCGAAATGCCATTGGAATCATATATCTTAGGCCATCCGGAAGCGAAATTCACCACGGCGCAGCGGGACGAAATCGTCAGATATTTCAAGTCTGTGGAAAGTGACATCCGCACAGAATATGACCTTCCCCCAGAGGAGGCAAAAAAATAGCTTGCTTTGACCGCTCCTACAAAATATTACGTTTTTTATGACGGGGACTGCGGTTTCTGCAATTACTGGGTTCAATGGATTATAGAAAAAGACCGCGACGACCGGTTTTTATTTTCCGCCTTACAGTCCGACTTTGGCCAGCAATTCCTAAGGGAAAGAGGTTTGCAGTCCAATCAGTTCAACACCCTTTATCTCTGGAAACCCCATGCTTTTTATCTCGTAAAATCGAAGGCAGTCCTTGAGATCGCAAAAATTTTGGGCGGCACGTACGGTTTACTGGCGCAGCTCAATATTTTTCCGAGGTTCTTTTCGGATAAAATCTATGATAAAATCGCAGCAAACAGACTGAAACTATCTTCGCAGAAATGTTTTGTACCCAACGAAGCACAGCGAAAAAAGATGATTTCCTAAATCTACAGACCTTACCGATTTCCAACTTCCAACAAAACCTTATATTTGCACCTATGGAATACAATACCGACCGAACACAACTACATATGCCGGAATACGGCCGCATCATACAGCAGCTGGTTGAACGCTGCAAGGAACTTGAAAACAAAGAAGAGCGGGATGAAATGGCAGTAGCCATTGTAGATTTTATGGGTCAGAGAAACCCACAACTCCGTGATGAAGAGAATTACAAACATAAACTTTGGGATCACCTTTATATCCTTGCCGAATATGACCTTGATGTAACTTCACCCTACCCTTTCCCGACACGCGAGCAGCTTGCTGAAAAACCAAAGAAAATGGAATACCCAAAGCTCCAGGGAGATTTTAAATTCTACGGAAAAAGCATTCTCCAGTTGATAGAGAAGGCCATCGTACTCGAAGAAGGCGATGAAAAAGAGGCATTGATCGAGGTTATTGCCAATAACATGAAGAAATCTTACAACATCTATAATAAAGAACATGTTACTGATGATGTTATTTTCAGGCACCTGAAGGAACTTTCTGAAGACCGTCTGGATTTGACCGGGTTGGAATCACTTGAAAAAAGCAAGATTTACCACAGCAGCACCCGCAATAAAAACCAGAAAAACCAAAGCCAGGGACAGAACCCTAAAAATCAAAACAGGCACCGGAATCCACAGAATCAAAACAGAAGGAAGTAATGAGCGGAACATTTCAGATACGGGGCGGAAAACAACTTCACGGTGAAATTACGCCTCAAGGGGCGAAAAATGAGGCGCTGCAAATCCTGTGCGCCGTCTTGCTTACCAATGAAGAGGTTCGTATAAAAAACATTCCGGACATCCACGATGTAAACCGGCTTATTGAAATTCTGGCCGATTTTGAAGTGAAAATAACCAAGCATGCACATGGCGATTACTCCTTTAAGGCCGACAAAGTCAATTTTGACTATATAAAATCAGCAGATTTTAAGAAAGACGGAGCAAAACTACGCGGGTCCATTATGCTGCTGGGTCCGATGCTTGCCCGCTTTGGAGAAGCATACATGCCAACGCCCGGCGGAGACAAAATTGGCAGAAGACGTCTGGACACTCATTTCCAGGGGTTTGTGGAATTGGGTGCCGAATTTCTGTATGATGAGAATGAATTCTGCTACTGTTTGAAGGCCAAGGAGCTTAGTGGTAAATTTATTTTACTGGAGGAAGCCTCGGTTACAGGTACCGCCAACATTGTTATGGCAGCGGTTTTAGCTAAAGGAAAAACCAGGATTTACAACGCAGCCTGTGAACCATATTTGCAGCAGCTCTGCAAGATGCTGAACAGGATGGGGGCAAAGATTACCGGAATAGGATCCAATCTTTTAACAATAGAAGGGGTCACTTACCTGGGCGGCACTGAGCACACGATGCTTCCGGATATGGTAGAAATTGGCTCCTGGATTGGTTTGGCAGCGATGACCAAATCGGAAATTACGATAAAAAATGTAGAATGGAACCATTTGGGGGTTATTCCAAACACATTCAGAAAACTGGGAATTCAGCTGGAAAAATCGGGGGAGGACATCTTCATTCCCGCACAGGAACATTATAAGATCCAGAAATTCATCGACGGATCGATCCTTACGGTTTCGGATGCACCATGGCCGGGTTTTACGCCGGATCTACTGTCCATCGTGCTTGTGGTAGCCACTCAGGCTAACGGAACAGTGCTCGTTCATCAGAAAATGTTTGAATCACGGTTATTCTTTGTTGATAAGCTGATTGATATGGGTGCACAGATTATCCTGTGTGATCCGCACCGGGCAACGGTAGTTGGATTAAATCATGAATCGCCGCTGCGCGGAACCACCATGATTTCTCCGGACATTAGAGCCGGAAACGCACTGTTGATCGCCGCTCTTTCTGCGGAAGGGAAATCTACCATTCACAATATCGAACAGATAGACCGCGGATATGAAAACATAGACGGCAGACTGAAAGCCCTGGGCGCCGACATTGAAAGAATTTAACATTTAACTTCAGTACAGAATGCAGCGTCAAGGCTGCATTTCTTATATAGATTTCATGCGTAAAGCAAGATACATTTCACCAAACCTCATCACCAAACTTACGGCACTCTGGGCCGTGAGCGAAAGCGGTCTGGGCGGCATATTCCACGCCATGAAACTGCCATTCAGCGGACTCATCCTCGGAAGTTTTGCGGTGATGATCGTGACTTTTATGGCAATGTATACCGAAAGAAAATTCAGGACCATTGTTCAGGCTACCCTTATCGTAATCCTGATCAAAGCGATCGCGAGCCCGCACTCCCCGATTACTGCCTATGTGGCCGTCATGTTTCAGGGTCTCGTGGGAGCCGCAATCTATACATTAATGGACGTCAGCAGGTTTTCTGCCATCCTGTACGGAGTCATCGCGCTTCTGGAAAGTGCTTTACAGAAATTACTGATGCTCGTGCTCATCTTTGGAAAGAACATTTGGGAAGCTTTTCAGGAATTCTTCAGTTCTCTGGCAAAACAGTTCAGCCTGCAGAGTCTCGAACTTCTGCCCGTCGTTATTGTGGGCATTTATTGCCTCATTTACTTTATTGGAGGGATTTTAGCCGGTAATTTTGCGGTGCAGCTTCCGCAGGCCATTCAGAAACAGGCCACAATCATGAAAGTGCGCACGGTGAGGGTGGCAGATGTTCCGCCAGCCCGTAAACGAAAAATGAAAACAAGGATACTCGGACTTGCATTCATCATGCTTTTCATCGCCCTGGTTTTCATTCTGTCCGGTTCTATGAACAGGGCCATTTATTCCCTTTTAAGAACCCTTGCCGCCTTGAGCATCCTGTTCTTTGTAATCAATCCCCTGTTTAAATATTTGCTTCAACGCTGGAAAAATTCACAAAAACTGAGGAATAAAAAACAGTTGAATGAAGTGCTGGAGTTTGTGCCACAATTCAGAAGCCATGCGAGGCATGCGTATGTTATAGCAGAAGAGGAAAGTAGTATGTTCCGAAAAATAAAAACATTCCTTTTAACGTGGATGGCGCTTGCTCTTTTTTCCGACGACGAATAATTTCCCTATTTTTATGGAATGATTTTCAATGAGAACATCTTCATCCTTTCAGGCAGAAAAGGAAGCGGTAAAACCACCTCCCTTTTGCGCTGGGCTGAAAAATCTATAAATATAACTGGTTTCCTTTCTCCCAAAATTGATGGTAAGCGCTCCTTTCAAAATCTGAAGACCTGGGAATTGCGGCCAATGGAAAACAAAAACTCAACGTTAAAGGTTGGAAAGTATGTTTTTGATGAGGAAACTTTCAGTTGGGCTGCTGAAGAGCTTTACCTGCAGTTCCAGGGGGACACAGAATGGCTTGTCATTGATGAGATCGGGCCTCTGGAAGTGAGGAAACAGCAGGGATTTCATGAATTTCTTCTCAAAATTCTCCATGAAAACGGGCCGTTAAAACCAAAACTTCTCTTTGTGGTGAGAGATACTCTTGTTGATGAATTCCTGGATCATTATAAAATAACATCCTGCAAAATTTTGCCTCTGGATTTCTTTAAAAACAATCGTTCAGTTCCATTGAAGGGACTTGTGCTCTGCGGTGGTGAAAGCACGAGAATGAAAAGGGACAAAGCCCTGCTGCAGTATGACCATGCCATCCAATGGAAGAAAGTACGGGAAATGCTGTGCCTTTTTTGCGATGAAGTAGTGGTATCCGTTAACGAAGATCAGTACAAGACCTGGGTAAAAAATGAAGAGGGGATTTTTGTGGTGGACAAGGCGGACTTTAAAGATAATGGTCCGCTTACAGGACTGTTAAGTGTGATGGAATCTGATCCGGAGACCGGCTATTTTGTAGCAGCCATCGATTATCCTCTCCTAAAAACGGAGCATCTTATAAAACTCTTCAATGCCAGAAGAGAAGAACATGAAGCCATTTGTTACGTGAAAAACGACCGTACAGAACCGCTTATTTCCATCTTTGAAAAAGAGGCAGTCGGAAAGTTACAGGGTTACTTTGCCGAGGGCGGAAATTCCGTAAGCAGATTCCTGATCGGGATAAAAACAGAAAAAATTGAAGCGGAAAATGCCGACTTCCTTCTTAACGTTAACAGCAGCGAGGAATTTCATAACTTTAGTCCCCTTTTTAACAAACGATAATCAGCTTCAACCATCAGTCCAATTCACATCAGAAAATAATGATTAAAGAAGTTTTCATAAAAAAAATCAAAGATTTCGGCGCAAATATAATTCCGAAAGAAGATGTACTTGCTGTGGAGGAACCGCTGGAAATAGCCCTCAAATCGGGAAACGAAACTTCCACGATATCGGTTACCATGAGGACTCCCGGAAACGATGAAGACCTCGCTGTTGGGTTTCTTTTTACTGAAGGAATTATTTTTTCAAGGAATGATCTCGGCAAAACGGCATCCTCGTCCTCTGCCGAAAACAAAATCACCATAAATCTGAATCCGCACTTCGATGCAAAACTGCAGAAACTGAAAAGGAATTTCTATACCACCAGCAGTTGTGGGGTTTGCGGCAAGGAAAGTATAGAAGCCATAAAACAGGTATGCCGGATTCCGGAGATAAGAACAGAAATGAGGGTAAACATAAAACATGTCTTCACCTTTCCGGGTCAGTTGCGAAGTGCACAGGAAACCTTTGATGCCACCGGTGGAATCCACGCCTCCGCACTGTTTGATTCCGAAGGGAAACTCACTTCACTGCGTGAAGATGTAGGACGGCATAATGCGCTGGATAAGCTCATTGGAGCTGAATTTCTGAAATCGAATTCAGAGGAATTCTTTTTGCAGGATAAAATTCTGCTTTTAAGCGGGAGAGCCAGTTTTGAACTGATACAGAAAGCGGCGATGGCCGGAATCCAGGTGGTCTGCGCGATAGGCGCACCCAGTTCACTGGCGGTGGAAACAGCCGAAGATTTTGGCATGACGTTAATCGGTTTTTTGAAAAACGGAAATGCGAATGTATACTGCGGTGCAGAAAAAATTCAGTTCTAATCTTTAAATTTAAGCCATGAAAATAAGAATCAAAGGCAACAGCATCCGGCTTCGCCTGACCAAGACCGACGTACAGAACCTGAAACTAACAGGAAAGGTGGAAGAAAAGACCGTGATAGGTGAAAATAAAATATTTTCCTACACTTTGGAGCAGGATAAAACTGCCGAGGCGCTTCACTCTACATTTGAGAATGGTAAAATTTCGGTTTTGCTCCCAACAAAAGAACTGGATATCCTTACGGAAACGGATGAAATCACCGTACAGGGCTATCAGGACAACGGCGAGGCTGGAAAGTTATTCCTCCTTATTGAAAAGGATCTTAAATGTCTTGATACCACCTTTGAAGACCAGTCGGATATGTATGAGAACCCTAAAACAAACTGCTAATTCCTACTTTTTCAGGTTTTGCTCATAGATTGAAATCCAGTCCTTAGCCGACATCTTTTTCACGAGTTCACCCATTAATTCTAACGGGATTTCGTCAGGTTTCTTGAAACGGATGCAGGATTTTCCCATGTCCAGTTTTCGTTTGCTGTGTTTTGGATATTCGGACACAAACCAGTCGTGGAGCTCCTTGTCTGCATACATTCCCATATGATAAAAGGCAATGAAATTTTTCTGTGAGGCCATCCCCATAAACGGGAGCGGCTCTCCCGGAGTACAGTGATAACCGTTTGGATAGTTTTCCAGCGGCACATTCCATCCCATCATACCATAACTCACGCCTTCCTCAAATCCCTCCGGCAGATTCTCCTTTACTGTTTCGTACAGTTTCTGCATTGCAGGTTTGCGTTCGTCCGGAACCTTACTCAGATAATCGGCTACATGTTCGGCTTCTATTCTCATCCTTATTTTTTTCTAAAATTAACAAAATTTCATCAATTGAAAAACAGTTTAATCGGATCTTATTTTGCTGAAGATAATGTACCAACACCAGTCCGTGGGCTAATTAGGATAAAACCGGACATAAAAATACCCCGTGAAATAACGGGGTAGGTATTTTTTCCGATGAATTTATTTCTCCTCTATTATTTCAGCATCAATTACGTTCTGAAGGCTCCCGTTTCTCTCAGCCTCCCAAAGAAGAAACCTGTCTACTTCCTTCAGCAGTTTAGGAAGCGCCAGTGAAAGTACTGCCAAGTCATCAGCCACACCCAGGATCGGAATCGCTATTTCAGGAAGTAAATCAATCGGTGAGATTACATACAGGAGTCCGAGCAAAGGTAAAATCAAATCAAGTGCATTTACAGGGTACTGTCCCTTTCTCCAATAGTTAACCATCCGCACAATATCAGGTATCTTTTTTATGAATCCTTTATGTTTGATAGCCTGCTTTGCGAGTTCGATTTTTGAATATTTCATAGGTGTTTGGTGTGATTTTTTGAACACACAAAATTAAACAATTAACTTGCCAAAGGTTGTACTGGCACTGTTAAGAAATATATAAAGTATGGCAGATTTTTACTGACTCAGTTTGTCTATGAACTGGTGAACAGACTCGGTGTTCCAGTCTTTGGTTGAAGTTTCCTTCATAAGGATCCTGCCGTTTTTATCCAGCACAAAGGTGGTGGGAAAGACTTTTGGAAGGATTTTGCCATTGATGGGGCTTTCTGCAATATAAACGGGCACTGTATAATTATTTTCTTGCAGAAATTTACGGACATCTTCTTCCTTATCCATCATCGCAATAAGCACAAAATCCATCTCTCCTTTTTTGGAATCATAAAGCTTCTGGATCGTAGGCCACTCCTCGCGGCAGGGCTTGCACCAAGTGCCCCAGAAATTCAGGAAAACCAGTTTCTTACCCCTGAAATTTTTCATATTTGTACTGGTTGTATTGATGCCTTTCAGTTTGATGTCGTAATCTGCCTCATTTACCATCACCGCATCCTGCACCGCCGCAACCGGCAGAAAATGCTGCTGCACATACGTGCGGACTCCCGGTACAAAAGCGAAAAAAGCAAGTAACACCAACAAGACCAGGTAAATGATATTCTTCTTAAAAAAAATCATATCAAATGAGGTTTAAAATTTCGTTAATTGCATCTTTTCCGCGGTTCCTGGCGTAGTACACCTGCAGGTCGTTGTAAAAATCATCCCGCGGATAGGACTCTGGATTTTGTTTGAATTTCCTTAAAAGTTCATTTCCATATTCCGGTCTGGGACCCCAAACGGCACGTACTGAAAAATCTTCGTTCAGAATCAGAACTTTGGGAATGGATTGGGTTCCATTGGTGAGATACCTGTCTATTAAGGACGTATCGCTGTCGCGTAAAAATATCTTGACTTCGTTCCGACCTTCAAAAAACTTTACCAAAGCGGGGACTGTAGCGCTGGCATCGCCGCACCAGGCTTCGGAAATTACGAGGATTTTTCCATTAAAATTTTTGGACTGCAGTTTCTCAATCTGTGCCTCATCATTCTTAAACGTCTTTAGGGTTCTGTTCATTCGCTGCAGACCGAGCTCATAATATTCCTTCTTCTCGGTATCTTCAGCAGTCTTGGGGGTTGCCATCCTTTCTTCCGCTGTCCTTAGATATTCTCCGAAGTTCACCGCCTTCGTCCAGTATTCTTGCATATCAATTATTTATTACAAAATTCGGTTTAAGTATTCGTTTTAAATGTGACCGGTGTCACTAAATCCTTCTGATTTTGTTAACCAGGAACAGGTCCGCCACCACAAATGCCGCCAGGTTCTCCACAATAGGAACCGCTCTAGGTAAAACGCAGGCATCATGCCTTCCTTTTCCTTCAAGAATTACTCTATTTCCCACCATATTGATGCTGTCCTGCTTCTGGAGGATTGTAGCCACAGGTTTGAATGCTACCGTGAAATAAACATCCATACCGTTGGAAATTCCGCCCTGGATTCCACCTGAGTAATTGGTTTGCGTTGAAAAATCCTCATTGAAAAGGTCGTTGTGTTCCCGGCCGGTCATCCTCGCACCGGCGAAGCCACTACCATATTCAAAACCTTTTGCTGCATTGATGTTCATCATCGCCTTGGCGAGTTCTCCCTGGAGTTTTCCGAAAACCGGTTCACCAATTCCTGCCGGAAGATTCCTGATGACACAGGTAATCGTGCCCCCAATGGTATTGCCTTCCTTTTTTATCTCTTTTATTTTCCGGATCATCCTCGTAGCGGTTTCCTGCTCCGGACAACGGACCTCGTTGGAATCAATCAAATCCAAATCAAGCTCCGAATAGGGCTCTTTACAAAAAATTTCTCCCACAGAAGAAACATAGGCTCTGAACTCCACATTACCCGGCAGTAGCTGCTTTGCAAGACTTCCGGCAACGACCCAGTTCACCGTTTCCCGGGCCGAAGATTTTCCACCCCCGCGGTAATCCCGGATGCCGAACTTCTGATCGTAGGTAAAGTCGGCATGGCTGGGACGGTAGGCTTCAGCAAGATGTTCATAATCCTTTGATTTCTGATTTTCGTTCTCAACCGTAAAGCCGATTGGTGTTCCGGTAGTAATACCATTAAATATTCCTGATAGGAACTGCACGGTGTCACTTTCCTTTCTTTGAGTCACAAGCGCAGACTGCCCCGGTTTCCGCCGGTCCAGTTGGTGCTGTACATCCTGAAAATTCACCTCCAATCCTGCCGGAAAATTGGTAATGATGCCTCCGTAGGCAGGTCCGTGGCTTTCGCCGAAAGTTGAAAGGGTAAGAAAATTTCCTAAACTGAACATATTACAAAGTTAATGAAAAGGGACGAAGTAATATCCCGTTACAGGAGATGAAAGAAGGAATTGGCTATTTTGTGTATTTTTGCCGTATGAAGCACCTTGCGATAATCGGAACCGTTTTTCCCGAACCAAACTCCACTGCTGCGGGAAAAAGGATGCTTCAACTCATTGATTTTTTCCGTTCTGAACATTATAGAATCACGTTTCTTTCTTCTGCCAATCCTTCAGATTTCAGTGCAGAATTATCTGAAAAAGACCTCAAAACACAGATCATTAAACTGAATGATGCCTCATTTGAGACCGTCATTGAAGCCCTGAAGCCCGATATCGTCCTGTTCGACCGGTTTACTACAGAGGAACAGTTTGGCTGGAAAATTACGGAGAAATGTCCCGATGCAGTAAAGATTTTAGATACCGAAGACCTGCATTTCCTGCGAAAAGCAAGACAGGAAGCCTTTAAACAGAATAAATCTTTTGAGAACGGCGATCTTCTGAATGACGTTTTCAGGAGGGAAATGGCATCCATTTTACGATGTGACCTGTCACTAATCATTTCGGAATTCGAGATGGAACTGCTGACCCTAAAATTCAAAATTGATCCTCAGATTTTGCATTACCTGCCTTTATTTGCAGAAAACAAAGAAAGTTCCGTTCCCTTTTCTGCGCGGAAAAATTTCGTAAGCATCGGCAATTTCCTTCACGAACCGAACTGGCAGACCGTTTTACAGATTAAAAGACTGTGGAAGCAGATTAAAAACCGGATTCCCGCTGCCGAAGTCCACATTTACGGGGCCTATACGCCGGAAAAGGCACTACAACTGCATAATGTTAAAGAGGGCTTTCTGGTAATAGGCCGCGCCGAAAATGTTGTAACTGTGTTTGATGACGCAAGGGTGTTGCTGGCTCCAATATCCTTCGGTGCAGGTATCAAAGGGAAACTGCTGGAATGCTTGGCGTTTGGACTGCCGAATGTGACGACTCCGGTGGGTGCTGAAGGAATGCACGGTGAACTGCCGTGGAACGGATACATCGTGGATAATGATGCAGGCTTTATTGAGAAATCGGTTTTGCTGTACACCAACGCGGATGAATGGAGCAACGCACAGGAAAATGGCTACCGAATTGTTAATGATCGGTTTGATAAAAACCTTTTTTTACCTGAACTGTCATCAAGAATAATCTATATTTTTGAAAATCTTAAGCAATTAAGGAACGAAAATTTTCTTGGACAAATACTTCAGCACCATCAGCACCAAAGCACGAAATACCTGGGCAAATGGATCGAGGAGAAAAACCGGCCTTCAAAATAGATTATACTATACGCCTAGGCTTTCTCAAGCAATAAGGACATCCATTCTTCGCGCTGTTGCTTGTTTTTTAACATCAGGTTTTGTGCTGTGCAGACTTCCATAATATCATCTACATCAAAAAAGCAAAGTCCCGAAAGAAGAAGTTGTCCGCCTGTGTTCAGCACAGATACGTACGTAGGAATATCAGAAATGAGAATGTTGCGGTTGATGTTGGCAAGGATAATGTCGAATTTTTCGGCACCAAGATTTTCAGCGGTTCCCAGTGAAATATCCAGTTCAACCCTGTTTCGTTCGGCATTTTCCCTTGAATTTTCTACCGACCATTCATCGATGTCTATTGCTACGGTCCTTCCTGCACCCCTCTGTTTTGCGAAAATTGCCAGGACCGACGTTCCGCAGCCCATGTCCAGCACGGTTTTGTCTTTAAAATCCATTTCCAGCATCTGCTGTATCATCAGGTGAGTGGTAGGGTGATGTCCGGTTCCGAAGGACATCTTGGGCTGGATCACGATTTCATGAAGATCGAGCCTGGGTTCATGAAATTCAGCGCGGATCAGCACCTTACCTGCAACATAAATGGGTTCGAAATTCTTTTCCCACTCCTCATTCCAGTTGATGTTCGGCATTTCCTTGTAAGTATAGGAAATTCTGACATCCTCTTTACAGAGTAAGGACACCTGCGAAAGTTCATTTTCATCAAAAATATCTTTGGGAATATAGGCAAGAATACCCTCATCCTCCTCGGTAAAACTGTCAAACCCGACTTCTATAAGTTCCGCCATAAGGATTTCATTCCAGGGTTGCAGTGGGGTGATTTTAAAGTCGAATTCCAGGTAGTTTTGCATCGCAATATTTTTGCAAAAGTACGTTTATTACCACATTCTGCCAAACGAGGTCTCTTGGTAGCCCGTTACACCTGCCATAAAATTTACTTTTTTTCGTACCGCTTCCCAACTTTGTTTATTTTTGCTGAAACGACTCCGCGATGCCCGAAAACATTCAGAAGAAAATAGAAGACCTGCGCACCGAACTTCACCAGCATAACTATAACTACTATACGCTGGACGAACCTTCTATTTCCGATTTTGAGTTTGATGCCCTACTGAAGGAACTTCAGGAGCTGGAGGAACAACATCCCGAATACCACGATGCAAACTCACCCACCCTGCGCGTCGGAGGCGAAGTCACAAAGAATTTTCCCACCGTCCGGCATCGGTTCCGGATGTATTCCCTGGATAATTCCTACGATTTCAATGACCTGGAAGACTGGGAAAAACGAATACAGAAAGCGGTGAACGAGCCCGTGGAATTTGTAGCCGAACTTAAATATGATGGCGCCTCTATCTCCATCCTGTACGAAAACGGACTACTGAAGGAAGCCGTAACCCGTGGCGACGGATTTCAGGGAGATGAAATTACGCCCAATGTCCGGACAATCTCTGACATTCCGCTCCAGCTGAAGGGCGATTATCCGCAAAGGTTCTTCATCCGCGGCGAGATCTATCTCACGAGGAAAAACTTTGAAAAAATCAACAAAAGGCGGGAGGAAGAAGGCTTCGATCCATTTATGAACCCCCGGAATACTGCCAGCGGCAGCCTGAAAATCCAGGATTCGGCGGAGGTGAGGAAACGCGGACTGTCTTCCGTTCTCTATCAGTTTATCTCAGAGGAAAATCCTGCAAAAACGCATTGGGAACTGCTACAGAGAACCAGATCATGGGGATTCCGCATCTCAGAACAGATGAAACTTTGCAGAAACCTGGATGAAGTGAAAGAGTTCATTACTTTCTGGGACGGCGAAAGACATCAACTGGGATTTGATATTGACGGGATCGTGGTAAAGGTGAACAGCCTGGCACAGCAAAGAAACCTGGGCTACACGGCTAAATCACCACGCTGGGCGATGGCGCATAAATTCAAGGCAGAAAAGGTGGAAACCGAACTTCAGAAAGTGACCTACCAGGTCGGGAGAACAGGTGCCATAACTCCGGTAGCCAACCTGAAACCCGTCCTACTTGCCGGAACGGTGGTAAAAAGGGCGAGTCTGCACAACGAAGAAATTATAAAGAAACTGGACCTGCATGAGCATGATTGTGTGTTTGTGGAAAAAGGTGGGGAGATTATCCCGAAAATTGTGGGGATAAATCTGGAGAAAAGAAAGCCGGGAAGTTCTGAGATTGAATACATTAAAAATTGTCCGGAATGCGGCACCGAACTTTTAAAAATTGAAGACCAGGCCATTCATTTCTGCCCGAACGATCTGCACTGTCCGCCGCAAGTCGTGGGACGTATGATTCACTATGTTTCCCGAAAGGCCCTTAATATTGAAAACCTCGGAGCTGAAACCATTGAACAGCTCTACCGCGCGAAACTTGTGGAAAATCCTGCCGATTTCTATGCCCTGACCAGGGCGCAGCTGCTGCCTTTGGAAAGAATGGCTGACCGGTCCGCACAGAACATCATTGAAGGAATTGAAAAGTCGAAGGAAATCCCTTTTGAAAAAGTCCTGTACGGAATTGGCATCAAGCATGTGGGCGAAACAGTGGCAAAAAAACTAGCAAAAAATTTCTCCAGTATAGATGACCTTAAAAATGCCACCGCGGAAGAACTGGTACAGGTGGAAGACATTGGCGGAAAGATTGCCGAAAGCATCGCAGCTTTCTTCAGCAATCAGGAAAACCTGCTGGTGATTGAGCGTCTGAAATCGTACGGCGTACAACTGGAAAAAGGGGAAAACACGGATGAACTCCTGAGCAATGTCCTGAAAGGCCGAACCTTCCTTTTCACGGGGAAACTTTCGCTTTTCACGCGGGATGAAGCCGAGGAAATGGTTGAAAAACACGGCGGAAAGAATATTTCTGCGGTCTCCAAAAACCTAAACTATTTGGTCGTTGGCGAAAAAGCGGGAAGCAAACTGAAAAAGGCGCAGGACATCGGCACCATAGAAGTGCTGGATGAACAGCAGTTCTTGGATCTGATAAAAAAATAGTTTTTGGTACCGAAATATAATTATCTTTATCAGCGAAAAAATCACTGATGAAAAAAATCTACCTGTTCTTTCTGATCCTGCTTTTCGCAGGTTCCAATGCGCAAATTGTAAATATTCCGGATGCGAATTTTAAGGCTAAGCTGTTGGCTGCGAATACGACCAATAACCAAATTGCAAAAAACTTGGCAGGCAACTGGACCGTGGTGGACGCAAATAGTGACGGAGAGATTCAAAATTCTGAAGCTTTAAACGTCAGCTATTTCGACTTACAATCAGCTTCAATCAGTAATCTTATCGGAATAAATTCCTTTTCTAACCTAATAACTTTATTGGTACAGAGTAATCAGTTAACATCATTATCTTTAACTTTAAGCTCTTTACAAGATTTAAATTTAAATTTCAATCAACTATCTTCTCTAGATATTCAAGGTTGCACAAGTCTAAAGACTCTTAACATCGCCGCAAATAATTTTTCTTCGTTAAATATTCAAAATTCAAGTTTAGAAAAATTATCAAGTGCGTTGAATTATAGTATGACAGGTTTGAATGTCCAAAATTGTCCTTCCCTAAAGGAAATTTATTTTCATAATTCAAATATCAATAGTTTGGATTTGGGAAATTTATTGTTATTGAATAAAGCTGATATTGCAGGGCATCAACAATTAACAAACATTAATTTTCAAGGGTCAAATAATTTATACGATTTACAGATTAGTAGTACAGCTTTGACCAATATCAACCTTCAAAATCATACTATATTATACAATTTTGTATGCAGTGGCAACAACCTGTTGCAATCCTTAAATCTAAACGGGTGCACTGGTCTGCAATATTTAGTTTTAAATAACAATAACTTAAGTAACATTGAGGTCAGTAGTTTGAGCAATTTGAGGCAGTTAAACGTTAGCAATAACTTCCTTACTACATTAAATATCAGTAATTTGAACCTTCTTCAAATGGTGAACTGTAATAATAATCAAATCACCAATATTACACTTCAAAATACTCCAGCATTAACAAATCTATATTGTGAAAATAACGCATTAACTGCCTTAAATTTTGGTTATTCGCCCTTGATGTACAATTTAAATTGCGCATATAATAATTTGAGTACTTTAAATGTTTCAATGCTACCTAATTTGAATGTTTTAAATTGTAGGAATAATAATTTTACTATGCTGGATTTCAGTCAAAATCAAGCGCTAAATATAATTGAATGTGATAATAACGATTATTTAATATCACTTAATGTTAAAAATGGATCATCTCAAGCTACAAATTCATCACAGTTCTTTCCAAATACAGCACTTCAATATATCTGTATCGATCCCTCAGAAATCATATACTTCCATTCTTACATCCAAAATTATAATTATACTACTACGGTCAACTCCTACTGCTCTTTCACACCCGGTGGAACTTTTTATACCATACAAGGAAATACAAAGTACGATTCCAATAACAATGGGTGTGATACTTCTGACCCTCTAAAACCTTTTCAGAAATTCACAATCACAAACGGAAGTATAACCGGAAACATCATCTCCAATACATCTGGAAACTATTCTATTCCTGTTCAGGCCGGAACGCACACCATCACTCCCGTGCTGGAAGACCCAACCTACTTTACCATTTCTCCGGCAAGTATAACAGCCAATTTCCCAACACAAACCAGTCCACTTACGCAGAATTTCTGTATTACTGCAAACGGCAACCACAACGACCTGGAAGCTGCCATTATTCCGATAACAGCCGCAGTTCCTGGATTCAGTGCAAAGTATAAAATAATTTATAAGAACAAAGGAACCGCTGCACAGTCCGGCAGCCTGGCTTTCAGTTATGATGATAATCTGATGAACTTTACCACCGCAACAGTTGCCCCAGCATCCCAGAGCACAGGTACACTGAACTGGAATTTCACCAATCTGCTCCCGTTTGAAACCCGGGAGGTTACATTGACGTTTACTTTGAATACGCCAACAGCCACACCACCTTTAACCGGCGGACAAATCCTGAACTACACAGCCCAGGTCACGGGCTCAACCGATGAAACCCCGGCGGACAACACCTTTACACTGAACCAAACGGTGGTAAACTCCTTCGACCCGAACGACAAGACCTGTCTGCAGGGAACGGCCATTGCCCAGGCACAGGTCGGGGATTATGTACACTACCTGATCCGGTTTGAGAATACCGGAACCGCAAATGCACAGAACGTGGTGGTGAAAGATATCATTGATACCTCTAAATTCAACCTCAGTTCACTCGTAGCCGTGGGCGGAAGCCACAGTTTCGTTACGCGGATTACCGGTCCCAATACAGTTGAATTCATCTTTGAGAACATACAGCTGCCCTTTGCCGATGCCACCAACGACGGATATGTGGTATTCAAAATAAAAACGCTCGCCACCCTAACGGTAGGAAATGCCTTCAGCAATACCGCGAATATCTACTTTGATTACAATGCACCGATCGTAACCAATACCTACACGACTACCGTACAGTCAAACCTTTCCACATCTGAAACGGTGACTGAAGAGTTCAGCATCTACCCCAACCCGGTTAAGGATTTGCTGCACTTTAAAACCAAAGAGCGAATCGTGAAGGCCGAAGTGTATGACCTGTCGGGCAGAATTGTCCGTTCTTCAGGTGTATCTCAAAACTCAGTGGACCTGTCCGAACTTCCAAAAGGGAATTACCTGATCAGGATTCACACGAAAGACCAGATCATTATTAAGAAACTGCTTAAAGAGTAATCCCTTTAGTGAAATAAAAAAGGCTGCTCAAAATTTGAGCGTCCTTTTTTTAGTCTTTTAAAATAGTTTTTCGGGGGGGGGGGGGGGGGGGGGGGGGGGGGGGGGGGGGGGGGGGGGGGGCGGGGGACGG
>JAIBEX010000014.1 GCA_019459455.1 Weeksellaceae bacterium | reverse complement strand
TTTATAAAATTTACAAACTTGCGCGAGTTGACACTTAGGTGAATAGTTCATGGTTTGTGTCGCGCTTCGAACAGTGTAAATTTTTCTTGAGTCAAGTGTATAACTATTGTTAAGAAAGAAAATTACGGTTTTTATTAACGCAAAAATCTCCTATGTCGTTTTGGGAGGGGTTAAGCGGTTGTACATTTGGCTACACGCCCACACTTACAGGTAAATAACCGTGTCAAGGTTTTAAACCTTGACACGGTTAGTGGGTTGCCGGGTGAACTCCACGGGTGTGTCTGGATTACAGACTCCTGCCCGTGCCCTTTGTGAATCCCTGGTGCCCTTTGCGGTTAAAAGCAGCAAGCCGTAAGCAATAAGCCATACAACTTAGGCAAATCTCCTCTGTGGTTAAAAGCCAAAGGCCATAAGCTAAAAGCCATCCGCCAGCTGCATAAAGCGTATCGCCTAAAGCTTATTGCTTACAAAAAACACAAGCCTTTTCGACCTGTGCTTTGTAATGGTTAATGATGCTTCGCGAGCTTAGATGATGGTGCCTGCATACACGGAGTTGGAAACCTGTTCGCCAGCGGTGTCGCGGAAGGCAAGGAAGATATGGAGGTCTTTGCCCACCATCTGGGCCGGGAGGTTCGCGGTGTAGGTTCCGGCGTTGCGCTGTGCGGCATTCTCCACGAAGGAGGTGAGGGGCTCGTCTTTGGCTGCGATAAGGACCTGTACCCAGTCGGTTTCGCGGGCTGCATCACCGGCACTGTTGTCCTGCCAGGTTACCGTGAGGGTTTCCGGGGTGGGCAGGGCGAGGGTGAGGGGTACGGCGGCCAGCAGGGTTCCTCTGGAGAAGGAGATGGCCGGATACTGCGGCGTGATGGTTCCTGCAACATTGTCGATGACGAAGCTGCTCATGAGGTTCGTCATGGCCAGGTTATAACAGGATTTCATACCGATGCGTTTGCCGAAGTGCTGGCAGGCATACCCGCGGTAGGACTGCATAAATTCTGCACTGAGGGTCATGCGCTGCTGAATAAGCTGCTGCTTAGGCGTTGGCGCTGAGGTTCGTCTGCGGGGACGGATTTTTGAAACTTCGTTCCCGAACATGTTGGCGACTACAATCTTGCCGGTGCGGCCGGAAGTGCCAGATAACAGTGAGTCATAAACTTTTCCCATGATATTGGTTTTTATTGGTTTGTGATGTAAAGTTGGGAAATTTGCGAACCTGTCTTTTTATTGGGACAAAAATTTCCAAAATTTTCCATTCTTTTCCATAAAAGGGAACAAAAAGACATTTTTGGACAAAAAAGGACCTGAAGCCGCAAGTTTACGGACTTACGTAAACCCTTACTGGCAGGGCAGTGGCGGAGTTTTGGGCTGGTAAAAACCTGAAAAGGGAAAACATATTTGTATATCCTTTCTTCGAATGTTCTATATCCATTCTATATCCGTTCTATAACCACTGTTCGTATACTGTTCGATGTTTGGGGCCGGAAAGGGGGTGAAAGCGTACGCTAAGTGAAGGCCGTTTTGTTTAATTGCGGAGATTACGGATTATGGAGCCACGACATCGGATGTATTACAAAGTATTGAAATTGCTGGATGATTGCCAAATTTTTCGAAGCTGATAGCAATGCTTTAAAATTCAAGAAATAAAAAATATCATTTCTATTTATGTTCCACTTTAGTAGACTCTATAATTTTATGGTATAATGTTAATAAATAGTGGGTTACAGATATTATTTATATGCAAATTTTGCGTAAATTTATATTTGATAAAACTACTTTAAAAACACATAAATTATTAAAATGAAGAATATTTTACTTTTGGTTACAGTGTTTTTGGCCGGACATCTATTTTCGCAAACAGAAGAGTGGCTAAACCTGGGTACTGACGCAAAGCAATCAACGTACTATTATAAGCCCCATTCTACTAATAAAGCTTGGATAAAAATTGCATCACCGCAAATTACTTATTATGATAATGGTAAAAATAAAACTGTAGATGGATATCAATTAAATTTATGGCTTTTTGACTGTGAGGAAAAACAGATAGGTGTCGTCCAAACAACTACCTATGATAAGTCTGGCAACGTTTTACGAACTTTACATATAAAAAGTTATGAAATTGAGCTGCAATATGTAAATCCTAACTCCATAGGAGAAAATTTTTTGCAGGCATTTTGTAAAAAATAGATGCGCTTCAAAGAAGTATTACATGAGAGTTTTACAACAGTTGGCCTAATAATTATTTTCACGCACTATTTCCTTAACCTATCTGCGGGATTTATTAACTCATTATTTTCTTTATTTTCTTCTCTAATCCTTATTGCCTATCTTTGGATTTATGGCAGTTCAGATCAAAACTTTAGAATATTTCATGTTCAATATAGGTGGTTATCCTGATGGTAGTAACGAAATAAGAATACGTGACGATTTTTATGATATTAGTGAAAGCACATTTGATAATATAAATAAATTACCGTCACCACAGCTGTCATTGGATCCGTTACTTCAGAAAGAATTAATAGATACCCTCAATACAATCCGGGTGACGGAATGGCGTAGAAAGTATGACGACAACGACGTCATGGATGGTACCCAATGGGAACTTGAAATACTTTATAATAAAAGAAAAACAAGCAAAATTGTTTATGGCAGTAACGAGTATCCTTATGTGGATCATAATGATGATAACATAATAAAATCAAAAACCCTTGATGAGAAACCCGACTTCTTTAAGCTGTTAAATGTTTTAAACAAAATCGCTAAGAGAAAAAACTACTTTTACTAAAACACAATATGACCTCAAAAGAAACCGAACAGCATCTCGAAAATCTGGTTCTCAATTTAAACCCTTCAGAATTTATCTACGATTTTCTCCTGGCTTTTGGTTTTCCAAAGGCTTCAGTGTCGCGTCTTAAAAAAGGCGATTTTAACAGGTTCAAAGTGGCGGGCGAAATTCTGTACAAAGGCAAAATCTTCTTTAAAGAAGGGCAAACCGGCAATATGCTTTTTGAGGTCGAAGAACTTTCTCACGATCCCCGCATTCTGAAAGAAAACCCGCGCATCATCTTCCTGACAGACTACAAAAATGTAGTTGCAAAGGATTTGCGCACCAAAGTCAACCGCGAATTTCCCATTACCGATCTCCCGAAATACCGTGACTTTTTCGTGCCCATCACCGGTGCCGAAATTTATAAATCCACCAACGACAACAAGGCAGACCGGGATGCTTCCTACGCGCTGGCTAATTTTTATGATATTGTCGTTCAGGATAATCCCGAGCTTTATAAAGGCGACAGCCACAGTCTGAACATCTTGCTTTCACGACTGCTCTTCTGCTTCTTTGCCGAAGACACCGGCATCTTTGAAAAAGAAGGCATGTTTACCGACGCACTCGCCAACAATACCGCCGAAAATGGCTCCGATCTGGATGTTTTTTTCAAAGACCTGTTCGCGAAGCTCAACTCCCGAAAATCCGATCATCCTTCTGCGGTAAAAGATTTTCCTTATGTCAACGGCGGCCTGTTCAAAGATGAAATCAAGATTCCCAGGTTCTCCAAGAAATCACGGGACATTCTCCTCGATTGTGGCAACCTGAACTGGGACGAGATCAATCCCGACATCTTCGGTTCCATGATCCAGGCAGTGGCTGATCCTGAAGAGCGTTCCGGTTTGGGAATGCACTACACATCGGTTCCCAATATCCTGAAACTCATCAAACCGCTTTTCCTCGATGAACTGTATGAAGAGTTTGAAAAAAACAGAGATAACGCCAAAAATCTGGAGAAGCTGTTAACCCGTTTATCCGATATTAAGTTTTTTGATCCGGCCTGTGGCAGCGGAAATTTTCTCATCATTACCTACAAGGAACTCCGCCTGTTGGAGATTAAAATCATTCAGCAGCTTATAGAAATCGAAAATGAATATGCAGAGGCGCAGATCACAGCACAGACTAAAATGAATTTCTCCGGTAAAGGTGATACCGTGGCGATACCACCAACCCAGCAGAAGATTAATTTTGGAGGCAAACAGGCAAAAATCTACTATCCCCAGATACAGCTTTCTCAGTTCTACGGAATTGAGATTAAGGATTTTGCGCACGAAATGGCCATTCTTTCCCTCTGGCTGGCAGAACACCAAATGAACAAGGTCTTTGTAGACCAACTCGAAGGTTTTGGCCAGACCGATCCTATTTTACCGCTGAAGGAATCCGGTAAAATTACTTTAGGCAATGCCGCCACCTACGATTGGGAAAAGGCCTGCCCTAAAGAGGCAAACGATGAAATTTATATTATTGGGAATCCACCGTATTTGGGCAGTAGGAATCAGGATGCAGAGCAAAAGAAGGATATGGAACTCGTATTCCGGAAGGATTATAAAAGCTTGGATTATGTGACCATCTGGTTTTATAAAGGTGCAAAGTATATCGACGGAATTAATTCCAAGCTGGCTTTTGTTTCCACAAATTCAATTTGTCAGGGGCTTTTGGTGGCATTAACCTGGCCGCGTATCCTGAATGACAATATTGAAATTAATTTTGCTTACCAGTCATTTAAATGGATTAACAATGCCAAAGGGAATGCCGGTGTTACTGTTATAATTGTCGGTTTGGCAAATAAATCAGCTAAGCCTAAATTACTATTTAATGATAAGGTCAAGAAAGAGGTAAAAAACATCAACGCGTATTTACTTGATAGCAACGATATTTATGTAGAGAGTAAAAATCAGTCAATCTCGAAATTTCCATCTATGAATTTCGGCAATATGCCTGCTGACGGTGGTCATTTACTTTTTACAGAAGAGGAGAAAAAAGATTTCATTTTAAAGGAACCAGGATCGGAATTGTGGTTTAAAGAATTGCTGTCTGCGCATGAATTCCTGAACGGAAAAAAAAGATACTGCCTTTGGCTAGAAGATATAGAGGATGATGAACTGGTAGCCTTACCCCTGGTAAATGAAAGAGTGAAATTAGTTTATAATGAAAGAATTAATTCATCAAGACCACAGCTAGCAGTTGTTCCGCATCTTTTTGCTCAGATAACCCAACCTCCTAATTCTGATTTTATATTAATCCCTTCTACCACATCTGAAAACAGAGAATATATTCCTATCGGTTTCTTCGATGAAAATTATAAATCAAGTAATAGTTGTTTAGTAATAGCGACTTCTCAACCCTGGCTTTTCGGCATCCTCCACTCCAAAATGCACATGGTTTGGGTAGACGCCGTGGGTGGGAAACTAAAAACCGATTATCGTTATTCCGCAAAGTTGTGCTACAACACTTTCCCTTTTCCTAACATTACCGCAAAACAGAAAGAAATCATCAACCAGTATGTTTTTGCCATTTTAGACGAGCGTGCTAAGTTTCCTCAGAAAACCATGGCTTGGCTCTACAATCCCGATACCATGCCCAAAGACCTGAAGAATGCCCACCGCGAACTCGACGAAGCCATAGAGCGTTGTTACCGCCTCGCCCCCTTCACCAGCGATGCCGAACGCCTCGAGTACCTTTTCAAAATGTACGACGAAATGACAAAAAAAGATACTTTGTGGGCGAAGGAGAAGAAAACGAAGCGAAAAGTGGCGAAATAGAAAGTCCAACTGGCGTAATATAAATTGTCGCTAAACAAGAACAGCATTATGAGTAATATTGAAATCATATATGACGCGCTGAATAATAAAAAAACTGTTTTTCTTTATGATGATTATGAACAGGTAGTGATTAAACTGATACCCGTCGAAGATGGCAATACAAAAGCATTTGCAAAACGTAAAGGAAGGAAAGAATACAGTTTGGAAGCTAACACCAAAGTAGTATATAATGCTGAGTTGGGTGGGCAGATTGTAGATCAGGAATTTTACGATAGTTTTTAACGACTAACGATGCTTTAAAAAATTTGCTGACTTATTGATTTGAATGAGAAAAGAGACTCTCTGGAAAACGAAAAAGAATTAAAAGAATTAAAAAGACATAAATGGATTATACTGAAGCGCTGCAAACGAAAATAAACGAACTCGGTCTTACCAAAGACAGTTGGCTCTACCTGCCCATAAAAAACGAATACCTCCACGAAATGCGCAGCGGTTCTAAAAATGTAGAATATCGCGAACTTTCCGATCATTATTTGCAGAAACTTTTTCATAAAAATACCAAAGGTCAGTATGACAAACTGAAACCAAAAACCCATTTACTCTTGCAGGGCGGCTACAATCCCGATAGCCCACGGATGCTGATAGAATTGAAAGGAGTGGTAATCAACGGCGATAAATTTCCTGCTAACCTTGATACCAAAGGTCACAGCCTCTCTTCAGACGCCATCAATCTTTTGCTTGGTAAGATTGAGTACGATAGTGTAAACTTTTCAGTGATGATTCCATCGTCCAAAAAAGAAAAAAAGACCGTAGCGAAAAAAGAAATTCACCATCCTGAATACCTTAAGCCGATTAATCTGGTAGAAGTCCAGTACGCACAGACGGGACAAAGCAAAAAAATTAATGAGCTCGGCATGCGCGAAATGCAGCAGAAAGCTTACGAAGGCCGCACTGCAAAATACCTGCTTCTGAAAGCGCCACCGGCTTCAGGAAAGTCGCGTGCTTTGATGTTTATTGCTTTAGATAAACTGGTCAACCAGAATATCAAAAAAGTAATTGTAGCAGTTCCTGAACGGTCTATTGGTGCATCATTCAGTCCTACTGATCTGGTAAGCCACGGCTTTATTGCCAATTGGGAACCAAATCTCAAATATAACCTGTGCACGCCGGGCAGCGATAAAAGCAAAGTAAAAGCATTTATCAGTTTTCTGGAAAGCGATGAAAGAATTTTAATTTGCACCCACGCAACATTACGCTTCGCTTTTGAAGGCATCCAGCCAACAGACCTGAATGATACCCTTTTAGCGATTGACGAATTCCACCACGTTTCTGCGGATGGTGAAAACCGATTAGGTGAAGTCATCAGGAATATCATGGCAAAATCCACGGCACATCTGGTAGCCATGACCGGTTCGTATTTTCGCGGAGACAGCGTTCCGGTTCTAATGCCTGAAGATGAAGCTAAATTTACGAAAGTTACTTACAATTACTACCAGCAGCTCAATGGATATGACTACCTAAAATCGTTGGGTATTGGCTACCACTTTTATATGGGCCGATATTATAAACCAAATCCTAAAACAGGTTTATCTGCTCTTGAAGAAATCCTGGACGAAGAAAAGAAAACCATTATACATATTCCTTCTGTAAATTCTGCCGAAAGTTCCAAGCAGAAATACGAGGAGGTAAATCACATTATTGACTGTCTGGGAGAAATTGAATACCAGGACGAAGAAACCAAAATTATCTATATTAAAAGCAAACGTTCCGGCAGAATCCTAAAAGTTGCAGACTTGGTGAATGATGATCCGCGATCACGTGATAAGGTAGTAGCTTATCTAAGAGGAGTAAGCAGTCCTGAAGATATTGACATGATCATTGCATTGGGGATGGCGAAAGAAGGTTTCGACTGGCCTTTCTGCGAGCATGCTTTAACCATAGGGTACAGAGGGTCCTTAACCGAAATTATTCAGATTATTGGTCGGGCAACCCGAGACAGTTCAAACAAAACCCACGCACAGTTCACCAACCTGATTGCCTCTCCGGAAGCGGAAGATGATGATGTGAAAGTAGCCGTAAACAATATGCTGAAGGCGATTACCGCATCACTTTTAATGGAGCAGGTTCTGGCGCCGAACTTCAAATTTAAACCGAAGAAGAATGATGACGATGATGACGAAGACAATGAAGATGAATATGGTGACGGTGATGATACTTTACATATTGAAGGATTTAAGTTACCCACTTCACAGAGAGCCAAAGATATTATCGAAAGTGACATTAATGATTTAAAAGCCCGGATTCTGCAGGACGACACCATGCTTAAAGCCATGCCCGGAAATCTGGAACCCGAAACCATCAATACCGTTCTTATCCCCAAAATCATCCGTGAAGTCTATCCGGACTTAAATGACGAAGAAGTAGAGGCGGTACGACAGTATGTAGTAGTGGATTCTGTCATAAAAGCGGGAACCGTTGAGGAACAGGGCGGCAAGAAGTTCATTAGAATGGCAGGCAGTTTTGTAAATATTGATGACATCCATATTGATTTAATTGACTCCATTAATCCCTTCCAGCGTGCATTCGAAATCCTTTCGAAAAGTGTAACAACCAGAATGTTAAAAGCAATTCAGGACACGATTACGGCAATTAAGATCGAAATGACGGAACAGGAAGCCATTCTTCTGTGGCCGAAGATTAAGGAGTTCCGGGCGAAAACAGGCGAAGAGCCAAGCTTGCAGTCGTTTGACCAAAAAGAAGTCCGCATGGCTGAAGCCATTATATTTTTAAGAGAAGCAAAAAGACAAAGACAGCAAAATGCCTAAAAGTTTAGACGATATTTTTGATGATGACGAATTCGGCTTATTGGATTTTAAAGAAAAGAGATCCATAGTCAAGACCGATGAAGACCGTTTGACGGACGTCTTTATGGAGATCAATCAGTTCTACGAGAAAACCGGTCGGGAGCCTTCTACATCTTCAATGTCAGAATACGGCCTTTTATCAAAACTCAAAGCATTCCGCTCCAATGAAGCACATAAAAAAGTTCTGAAACCTTTTGACCGCTACAATCTCCTTGGGGAGGTAGCGGTGGAGGAAATAACGATTGATGATATCCTGGAAGATGATGATTTAGGTCTTTTGGAATCTGACGCGGATAATTCCATATTTACATTTACCCATACACCAAAACCGGAAGACAGAGCTAAAACCGATTTTGTCGCACAGCGTCAGCCAATGGTAGAAAAAGAATTTGCGAAATATGAAGATATGTTTCGTAAAGTTCATAAAGAATTAAAAGAAGGCAAGAGAAAGTTAAGGCAGTTTGATAATTTTGAAGAGAACTTAAAGGTTGGTAAATTTTATATCGCCGATGGGATCATGCTTTATCTTGAATCTGCTGATTTGCAAAAGGAATTTAAACAATTAAAGTCCGGCGACCGCGAGCGGCTGGATGGGAGAACTGTAACCGTTTTCGAAAATGGCACAAGTTCTAACCTCCTATTCCGATCCTTAGGGAAAGTAATTCAAAAAGGTGGAAAATTAATTACCGAAACGGCTGAAAGTATAGAAGATGAGTTGTGGAAGAATTCAGGTTTAGTGAAGGAAGAGGATGTAAAAAGCGGCTGGATATATGTTTTAAAATCAAAGGGCAAAAATATAAAAATCAGTCAAATTAAGGACCTCTATAAGATTGGCTTTTCTACAACTTCCGTTGAGGACCGTATAAAAAATGCCGCAAAACAGGCTACCTATCTCTTTGCAGATGTAGAAATTAAAGCGACCTATAAATGCTACAATCTCAATACTCAGAATTTTGAAAACTTACTTCACCGGTTCTTCGGTGAATGCTGCCTGAATATTGATTTATACGACGAAAACAAGCAAAGAATAACCCCACGGGAATGGTTTGTAGTTCCCCTGCCAATCATCAATGAAGTAATAGAGTTAATAATTTCAGGCGGCATCGTCAATTACAGTTATGATGTTACAAAACAAAAATTGATTTTAAAGTAAATCCTGTTGCTCAGAATTTAGAAACAAACAAAACACATTACAAATATGAAAAATGTCGAAAAGGCAGATCGTCTTCATTTGGGAAGTTTAATTGGTAATCTTAATAATGGTCAATATGTTATTCCCGATTTTCAGAGAGATTTTGAATGGGAGCCTTGGGATGTGAAGGATTTGCTTTCTTCAATTTTTATGGATTATTATATTGGTACACTTCTGTTATGGAAGGGAAATACTGATAATTTTAAAACGCTTAGTTGCGAACCTATTTATGCCTATTCCGGTAAAAAAGATCCTCGTCATATTGTCCTGGATGGTCAACAAAGACTCACTGCCATTCACTATGCTTTCTTTGGTCCTGATAAACCTTTTCCTAAAAGATCAAAACCTTGTATTTTTCTTTTGGATATCCGTGCTTTGCTTGAAGAAGACTATGAAAATTTCATTCAGTACCAGTTTGTCACAAAAAAATACCGCGATTTTTTAGACAGTAAAGAACAGCAGTTTCATAGCCATATTTTTCCTTTAAGTGAAATGAAAGGCGGCAGTTGGGGAACGAGCGATTGGATAAAGGAATATAGGGATTATTGGCAAAACAAGGCAGAGCGATGCGATGATGAAAATTTAAAAAAGACATATTTACACTTCGTCAGTGGTGCACAAATATTTCGCAATATAATTGAGGAATTACTGAATCAGTTTTACGTCAGTTACATTGAACTTGATCAGCATATTGATATTGCTAAAGTGTGTGACATTTTTACGCAGATAAATTCTAAGGGCGTACGGCTTGATATTTTTGATTTATTAAATGCGATACTGCGTCCTAAAGATATATTTCTGAAGAAGATGTGGCAGGATGCGGAATCTAAACTGGAATATATAGAAAACAAAAAAATGAAAATCTATATTTTACAGGTAATGTCCATTTTAGAACAGGCATATTGCTCATCTAAGTATTTATACTATTTAGTTCCGGAGTCCACTAAAACGGTAAGGAAATCCGATGGTAGCACAGAGCAGATTGTACTGATTGAGGATGAAAATGAATTTAGGGAGCGTTGGAATCAGTCTGTAAAAGCATTAGTGAATGCAATAAATGCCTTAAAAAACCCCCGAGATTATGGAGCAGTTAAAGAAGGTTTCCTTCCGTATCCTTCTATTATTCCGGCTTTTGCTGCCATTAAAGAATTTGTAGCCCACACTAAGCCGGCAAATATTATTGATGTTAACCGTAAAATCAGGAAATGGTATTGGTCATCTATTTTTATGAATAAATATAGCAGTTCTGTGGAATCAACTACTGCTAAAGATTTTATGGATCTTAAAAAGTGGTTTATTGATGACGAATTAGTTCCGGACGTGATTGAAGATTTTGACAACAACTTTAATAACTTAGATTTAATAAATGAGAACCCAAAAGGATCGGCAATTTATAACGCGATATTCAATTTATTAGTGATTAAGGAAGCTCGGGATTGGAGCACGTTTGAACTTCCTGAATATAGCGAACTGGACGATCATCATATTGTTCCTTATTCACGTTTCAAAGAATTCGCAGGTAAATCAATTAATAGTATTCTGAATCGCACACCTATTTCGGATTTTACCAACAGACACATAATTTCAAACCGCCTTCCAAACGACTATTTAAAGGAAATGTTTGAGAATAATGATGAAGAAAAAGTATATCAGGCACTTTCATCGCACTTAATTAGTAAAAAAGCGGTCGAAATTCTTTTAAGAGATCCTTTTACCAAAGAAGATTATGAAGAATTTTTAATGGAAAGAAAAAGGACTATTATATTCGAAATTCAGAATCATCTGATAAACGAGGTAATTGAAATACCTTTGCACTTAAAAGTGCTCGATGCTAAAATTGAGGAAATCGAACTATCATTACGAAAATCAATTATAGTTAATTTGGGTTCTGATTTTGAAGTGTATAAAAACTTAGTATCTCAAACTATAAAAGAAAAAATTGACTTTAGAGTACTGCAAACACTTAAGAAACGTCCTGATGAAACTTACGATGATTATAATTCGTTTGATAAAAGAATTCAATTTTTTGACATGTCAGAATATTTTGAAACTATTGCGTCTAAATTAAATTGGCCATCTTTTGCAGCAACTTTCAAAAATAAAACAGAATTAGATGAACGTTTTCGCAAGTTGGGAACATTACGAAACGCTATTAGACATTCCAGAGAAATCTCCCCACTTGAAAAAACTGATGGGGAAGCAAGTATATTATGGTTCAATACAGTCTTAAAGAAATAATATTTCGTCATGAAAGTTAATCTCCAAAATTATCAGAACCAAAACTTTTCCTGTCCCCAATGTGATTGGCAAGGCAAAGGCTCCGAATTAGATATTGAAAACCTTTCTGAGGAACACTTTATCGTTGACTTTGAATGTCCGAAATGTGGCGAACATATTGGATCTGGTCAGTCTAAAATGAAAGATGAAGAACAAACAACTGATGGCTACAATTTAAATATTTAAAGATTAGTGGAAACCGACATTCTGTAAATCTTCGGCCAACAACAAAAACAGATATACTTATGTACGATTTTATAGGAGACATCCACGGCCATGCAGACGAACTGCAGAAACTTTTGGTTAAACTAGACTATCAAAAAACCAATGGAGTTTACGCGCATCCAACACGGAAAGTTTTCTTTCTGGGAGACTTTATAGACCGGGGTCCCCAAATCAAAGAAACCCTGCAAATAGCCAAAGCGATGGTAGATGCGGGCAATGCAGTGGCCATCATGGGAAATCATGAATATAACGCGATATGTTTTCACCTGGAAGAGTCTCAAGGGGGCCATTTGCGCAAACATTCCATAAAAAATATACTTCAGCACGCAGACACTTTAAAACAGTTTCAGAATGATCAGGAGGAATATGACCAGTACGTCAAGTGGTTTAAATCGCTTCCTATTTTTTGGGAAGAACCCACTTTCAGGGCAGCCCACGCCTGCTGGGATGAATCAAATATTGCTTTCCTTAAAAATAACATTAAACAGGGAATATTAGATGACACGCTGCTTAAACAGTCTGTAAAAAAGGAAACGCCACTGCATCATGCTGTTGAAGAAACGCTGAAAGGAAAGGAATTGGCACTCCCTAAACAGATCACCTTCAGTGATAAAGACGGAAATATCAGGAAGGAAATTCGGGTGCGTTGGTGGCTAAATCCCGCAGAGACATCACTGCATGCTTACAGTGTCCATGATTTTGAGGGGCTACCAAAGGAACCGGTAAGTTTAAAATCCGGTTATTACTCCGAAACAGATAAACCCGTTTTCTTCGGACATTACTGGCTTCAAGGCATTCCTGAACTAATTAGAAATAATGTTTGCTGTTTGGATTTTAGCGTAGCAAAGGGAGGAAAGCTTGTCGCTTACCGATTTGATGGGGAGAACCATCTGCAGCCTTCTAAACTTGTTTTTGTATAACTCCCGCTTGTTTTACTTTATTAAATTATAAGAATGCCTCTTTTGCATTTTTCCCCCAAGCTGCGCAAAGTGTGGCTACGCCGAATCTTCGATTTCCTCACTTTGAGCCTTATTAAAGCACACATTCTAGTCTGGATAATTGCAGTCGGGCTATGAGACCCGTGTCCATATTATAGGCAAGATTAAAAAACAGGAGAACATGAGTACCAACCCTCTTTACAGTTTCACCCGCTATTACAAAGGCCCCGGTACCGAACCGGCGAATAACGAAAATAATAAAAGGCTCATGTGGGAGTATGAGCAACGGTGGGCAGAAAATGAAGAGGAGAGAAGTGCTGAGCATCCGCGCATGAAGGAATATGTGAGTGATGTTCTGCCGCTTTTTAATGAGGACGACGGCATTCCCAATAGCCTGAAAGCACTGCTTTATAACCGTTACACCCACTGGACGGGCGGTTATGCTCTTGCAGATGATGTGAGGAATTTCCGGGAGTTTCTCTACAGCCATTACCGTCCGGACTTAAAAAGCCGCACGTAAGTTATGGTGCGGCATAATCAATTTTAATACGGTCCCGTACTTAGAGTTCACGGATCCCTGTGCAGGATGCAAAGGAACAGGCTGAGGAAAAGTAAACAGCCTACGAAGTTTCCGCAAGTTCAGCAAAGAGCTCTTCCAGGTCGTCATAGATCTCATACCCGTCACTGCCTTTCATCATAATATACATGACCACCATGTTTTCCTTGTTGTGCTTCGTGGTGCCGTCCTGCACACTGGTGACCTCCACTTCATTGTCGTCGAGGGTGAGGGCGAACAGAAACGCCTTGTTGCCCCGTTCCTTATCCACTGCATCGTTCAGGCTTACTTCTTCAATTTCCCCCGCTGGAGGCATTTGAGAAAATCCTGTTAGGATCTAAAAAAAAAGACGCTTTTTGAGCGTCTTTTTTATTATTAAATGGATGGGAAGTTAGTTGCCCTTATTGCCATTGCCTCCGCCATTACCGGATCCACCGCCGTTGCCGCCATTGTTGCCGTTGCCGTTGCCTCCGTTGCCTCCGCTGTTGCCACCGCCATTGTTGCCGTTGCCGCCATTTTGCTGGTCATTACCGCCCCGGTTTCCCTGACGTCCGTTATCGTTTTCATCGTTAGAATCGGAGCCGGATCGGTTTCCTTCGTTCGCATTTTGGTTTCCTGCTTCGCCATCATTTCGTCCCGAGCCCGGCATTGGGCCACCGTCACTGTTTTGATAACCGCCCCCTTGTTTTTGGGATTCGCCCCCATTATTTTGCTTGCCCTCGTTTTGGCCGTGGTTTCCACCGTTATTCTGACCGGAATTGTTGTTATTTCCCTCATTTTGGGAATTTCCGCCGTCCTGTTGATTTTGATTGTTTGACATAATCGTATATTTTGTGAGTTTATATTTACAATTTTACTATTACTAATCCAATATTCATATATCAGAAAAGTTATTTTTTTTATAAAAAAACACCTGTAAATTTGTGATAAATGTTAAAATCTGTTAAAAATCCTGCTGGGTCTATTTTTTTAAAACGCTTCACTATTCCTTTGCCTGACACCCGTGTCTGTATTATAGGCACGATTATAAGACAGGAGAACATGAGTACAAACCCTCTTTACACCTTCACCCGCTATTACAAAGGCCCCGGTACCGAACCGCTGGATAACGCAAATAATCAACGCCTGATCTGGGAGTATGAGCAACGGTGGACAGAAAATGAAGAGGAGAGAAGTAATGACCATCCGCGCATGCAGGAATATGTAACTGATGTACTGCCACTTTTTAATGAGGATGACGGTATTCCCAATTCCCTGAAAGCACTGCTTTATAACCGGTACACCCACTGGATGGCGGTTATGCTCTTGCAGATGATGTGAGGAATTTCCGGGAGTTTCTCTACAGCCATTACCGTCCGGACTTAAAAACCCGCACGTAAGTGATGGTGCGGCATAATCAATTTTTATACGGTCCCGTACTTAGAGTTCACGGATCCCTGCGGAAAAGCAAACAGGTTAAGATGCTTTCGCAAGTTCAGCAAAGAGCTCTTCCAGGTCGTCATAGATCTCATAGCCATCGCTGCCTTTCATCATGATATACATGACCACCATGTTTTCCTTGTTGTGCTTCGTGGTGCCGTCCTGCACACTGGTGACCTCCACTTCATTGTCGTCGAGGGTGAGAGCGAACAGAAACGCTTTGTTGCCCCGTTCCTTGTCCAGCTCATCGTTCAGGCTTACTTCTTCAATATTCTTCGGATCAAAGGAATAGGTAAGGGTAAGGTCTGCATAATCGCCTCCCCAGGAGGTTACGCTGGTAAAGGAAACCCACCCCTTTTTACTGCTGTGCTCGGTAAAACTGATGTAGGGATGCGTGATGTGCGTGGGCCGGCTGTCGCTGGTCTTTATGCGTACGTTTTTCACATTCTGAAGCAGGCCGTTGATGTCTGCAATAATTTCTGATCTGCTTTGCGCAGAAAGGTTGAAGGTGCATGCCACCAACAGGATTGCCAATAGTTTGAATTTAATCATGTTCAGGTTTTTAAGGTTAGGTTATGGTTGTTTTTTTTAAATGATTCCGGTAAGGCTTTTTAAAGTGATACAAGTTAGCGTAAAAAACTGCAATATTCTTAGGGAAATTCCATTTAATATGCGAATAATGGTCCCATTCGCCTCAAAAGGTATTGTAAGCTCATTACGAATAGGCTGCGTATTTTGCTTCGCTGCCGGGAGTAGCAGGGGCGGGCCGCAGGCAAACGGTCCTTTGATTCAATCGTTGCAGATTTTCATCAGGTTCATCACGAAGATCTGCCGGATGTAGTAATACCGCCCGCCGAGGCGCAGGTAATGGATTTTGTTCTGGCGGCAGAATTTCCGAAGGGTCCTGACGGAGATCTTCAGATAATCGCAGATGTCCTGGTCCAGAAGTATGTCGGTTTTCTGCAGGTCGAAAATATCCGGACAGGCAGCAGCGATTTTCCTGAACTCATGTTCCATTTCGCTGTAGTTGAGGTGGGAGAAGTCGTTTGTTTTCATCGCTTTGTGTTTTAATGGTTGTGTTTTTTCAAAATCGGAAAGCTAAATTAAAACAAACCTTTGAAATAATTATGGGTGTTTTTCCTGTTTTTTAAAGGGTGTTTTTCCTGTTTTTGGCTTCGGCTCCGCTCAGCCACCAGGGTTCCCTGCTCAGCCAGCGGAGTGTCCCGCTTTCACAACTCAACAATTCACCGACTCCCACACCCATTGCCTGCGGCCCGCGAAGGATGTAATGGCGGCCTCCGCCTGGTAAAGTCTGACTTCGGAGCATCTTCCATTTCCTCATTTTGCGCACCCCCTGATGACCGTTGCGTTAGCAGTATTTGGGAATAACCTTTGGGTGATTAGGTAAATGCAACATAAATCATAGATAAACTTCAGCGATAATGCGGAAGTTCAACCTATCTTTGGCCCGACAAAATTTTCACCTTGAGGTAAGATACTTATGAATTCAAAAACCATCTTTTTTCTGTGCTTATTCAGCTTTTTTTCTACGCTTGTTTTCTCCCAAACAACCATAAAGGAAAACGATTATACCGTAACCTACCATCCGGATAACATCGCAATATCGTTTGATAAAAATGTTTCCTTCAGCGCATTCAATTCAGAATCTCTTGTTGAAAAAAACGTAAGAATTGACAGTGCAAAACAGTATACCTATATCCTTACGGATGTTGACCCATCTGAGTTTATTACGTTCCGGTATTCTTTGGCTGATTCCCAATATAAAAATTTCATGTCAGCGTCCATTGCGGCCCAATCGCTTTCTACCGGCGTCATGAATGTCTATTTCAATCATACGGTAAATACTTCCGTAGCGCAGTATCAACCGGCTCAAAATCTGGGCTCTACCTTAGATGACATGCTGATCACCTATATCGATGCCTGTCAGAGTACCCTTGACATTGCCATTTACAACAGCTATTCGCCCAGTGGCACCACTGGCATAGCAGGTGCGATAAACAATGCCTATGGCAGAGGGGTAAGGGTAAGGGTGGTTTATGACGGCAGTACCGGCAGCCAGATGATCCCGCTCCTTAATCCCGCAATCCCCGTGTTGCCAAGTCCTACTTTTTCAGAATATGGCATTATGCACAATAAATTTGTGGTATTTGATGCAGACAGTGCTAATCCAAATATGCCCTGGGTGTGGTCAGGTTCAACCAACTGGACTGCCGCTCAGATTGACGGTCCTGATAAAAACCACGCGATAGTTATACAGGATCAGGCTTTAGCGCAGGCATACAGAACGGAATTTGAGGAAATGTGGGGTTCATCAGTCCTGCTTCCCAATGCTTCCATGGCCAAATTCGGCCCTTACAAGACAAACAATACCCCTCATCTTTTTTTGATTGGAGGCAAGGTGGTAAAAAATTATTTCAGTCCTTCTGATGGCGTGACTGCTCAGATAATTAATGTTATCAATTCAGCAAACAGTGATTTGGAGATTTCTACAATGCTTATTACAAGAGATGATATAAGGGATGCACTGATAAATAAGTACAATTCCGGGCTAAATATGGTTCAGGGCGTATTTGATACACAGAATCCCACCGGTAACGATTTCCCTGCCCTTCAAAGTGCAATTGGTGCAAGCAAAATGGTGCAGTATTCCGGCTCCGGAATTATGCATCACAAGTTTATGCTGGTTGATAATTTCAATGCTGCTTCCGATCCCATTGTCTTAACCGGATCACATAACTGGAGCACATCTGCCGAAACAAAGAATGACGAAAATACTTTAATGATTCATGATCCTGTGGTGGTCGACCAGTTTTATCAGGCTTTCCACAATCTATACCTTCAGGGGGGCGGCACCTTAGCCACGGCAGCGCTCGCTTCTAATACGAAAAATATCATTCTTTATCCCAATCCAACGGCCGGTACGGTCTATTTTAAAGTGGATGGCAGCCTTGGTGGTTTAAAAGGAACGGTTACTGTTTATAATGTGGCAGGAAGTAAAATTCTGGAGAAAGGCTTTAACAACATGCAGAATTCTTCAATTGATTTGAGTAATTATCCAAAGGGGCTTTACTTCATCAATATCTCCGTGGGCGATTTAAAATACCAGTCAAAGATTATTCGCAAATAATTACACTTAAGCAGGGCTTGCTGTCATAGCCCTTTTTTGAGCGTATATTACCTGCTGCTCAAAGTCTGGCTACGCCGAATCTGTGATTTCCTGACTTTGAGCACTGTCGGTCATATTTAACAATATTGTCCCAGATAATCCTATCTTTAAATGATGAAAGAAGGATACGTGATCCGAGACCAAACCAAAGCGCATTTCATCACTTGTACGGTGGTCGATTGGATTGATATTTTCACCAGGCTTGGTTACCGGGATATTGTCATCAACTGTCTGAAATTTTGTATTCAGGATAAAGGGATGATCCTTTATGGTTATGTTATCATGAGCAATCATATTCATTTGATTATTCAGTCGCAGGATGGAAAACTGTCAGACCTTGTCCGCGATTTTAAGAAATTTACTGCAACACGTATTTTGCATGCCATCCAAAACGAACCCGAAAGCCGCAGAGAATGGATGCTCGAACGCTTTAGAAATGCGACGGAAAGCCATTCAAGGAATAAAAATTTTCAGTTTTGGCAATATGGAAATCATGCGGAGGAAGTGTATTCACTTCATTTTCTTTGGGACAAACTCAATTATATTCATCTTAATCCTGTGCGTGCAGGCCTTGTGGAAAAGCCACAGCATTTTATCTATTCATCGGCTTCCAATTACGTTTTGGGCAAAGGAATTATCGATGTAGAACTTGCTGACAATCCTGTGATTGACACTTCAAAAACTTCACAATTTTTTAGATTTCGTGATTATGAAGAATGAGTTTTTGTTAAAGCGCAAAGTCAGGAGACTTTGCGGAGCGAGGTTTCGTAATTATGAAGAATGAATATTTTTTAGCGCAAAGTCAGGAGACTTTGCGGAGCGCGGCAATTTTTTAGATTTCGTAATTATGAAGAATGAGTATTTTTTAACGCAAAGTCAGGAGACTTTGCTGAGCGAGAAGCCGTAAAGATTTTTTATTGGAAGCATTTAGAAGAGAGGCAGAAAAGAGTTCGAATGTTACGAATTATCAGTTTTGGCACCATGATAATAAACCCATCGAATTATGGAGCAACCATGTCATTAAGCAGAAAATCAATTATGTGCATCAGAATCCTGTTGAAGCGGGATTGGTTTACAGAGCAGAAGATTACGGGTATAGCAGTGCAGTTGATTATGCGGATGAAAAAGGACTGTTGGATGATGTAGTTGTATTTAGGACATTTGATTTGTAACCGGTTTTACTATTGGTGGCCACGCGATAGGATTGACTTCGTCGAATCTTCGATTTCGCGCGGCAGCGGGGGGTATTTAGGACATTTGACTTGTAACCGGTTTTACTATATGGTGGCCACGCGAAAGGATTCGCGCGGCAGCGGGGGATTATTTAGACCTATGATTAAATGAAAAATATAATTTTTAAATTAAAATCTGCATTTCTATATGCTTATTATGAGTGTTATTTACAGGAACACTCTTTGGTAAAAGATAGTAATAATAAAAATATTAATGCAAATATCACATTAGGCTTTGTTATAGGTTTGTTATTTTATTTCCCTTCTTATATTTTGCTAGATAAAATATTAAATCTTAAGCCTTATATGTATGTATCAGTAATTTTATTTTGTTATATGCATATATATATAACCTCTTGGGTAGTAGGTAAAGGTGATATGGTTGAAAAAATCAACGGTTTTTATGCAGACAAGAACACCGTTGGGGAATCCAAAAGAATCGTATTAGGCTTTGTAGTACTGTGCATCCTTTTCTGGGTGTTTTTAGTCAGGTATTACGGATGAAACCAAGGAAAGTTAAGCCTGCCGATCGGCCGGCTTTGTTGTTCAGATATAGCAATAGTTTCTCCGAGCTGCGCGAAGTGTGGCTACGCCGAATCTTCGATTTCCTCACTTCGAGCCGGAGTATACGAATAACAGCCCCGATGCGAAAGAACTCCTGGCATCACCTTCAACGTCCTACCATGTGGCTGAGTGAAGCCGCAGCCAAACCGCCCCAACATCATGTTGAGGCGGCTGCTGTAGGAAGATTATGTTTAGTTCTGATCCGGCAGGAAACCGTATTCCTTCGAATAGCGCAGCATCTGCTCCGCAAAGGTCCGGGGATATTGTAATACGTAGTCGGTGACCTGGCCGCCGGCGTTTTTAACGGGCGTAATATAGGGATTCACAAAACCGCGGTACGGCGCCTCCTTATATTGGGCGTTACGCGCCAGCACTTCTTTATGCATCGCCTGATCTACCTTCACGCCGTAGTTTTCGACAAGGTTTTTGGCGGCATTATAATCGCCTTCCGATTTGATGCGCTGGGTTTCGCGCAGCAGCTGGCCGAAAAATCCGTGAAGTTTTTCGTAATCGGTAATGTTGTAATAGGTTTTCCCCTTGCGTATCACCTTTTCGATGACATTGTCCTTTTTACCTTTTTCAAATACCCACGCGCTGACCCACTGGCGGTTCCGCATGTGCGATTCTTCGATATCGGCACCGGGATCCAGCCGCACGAGCTGCATCATGAGTCCGTTCCGGATGTAGTTGTCGTACGCGGCTTTACCAACGCCTTTCCAGTCATCGGTAAGGCCGAGTTCCTGCAGTTTCGGGTTGTAGAGAAAGTAGAGTCCCACAAGATCCGCGCGGCCTTCCTCCATGGTGGAAGCATAGCTTTTCAGCGTTTCCTTCGGCGTTCCCACGCCCGGGTTTAACTGACCCGACGCATGACCGATGACCTCATGCAGTGCAGTGTGCAGTTTACCCGCGAGATCGCCATATTTCTGTGCCAGGCGGAGTTCTTCGTCGTCATTTACGAATTCCTTCAGGCGGCCCGAACCGCCAGCTTTATTATAGGCATCGATGATGTTACCCAGCGAAATGGATTTGGAGCCGTGTTCAGCCCGGATCCAGTCGGCATTTGGGAGGTTAACGCCAATGGGGGTGCTTGGGGAGGCATCGCCGGATTCAGAAGCGACGATTACGGTGTTGTAGCTAACGCCAACCACATTCTTTTTCTTATGTTGCGGCAGAAGGGGAGTGTTGTCTTCAAACCACTGTGCCTGCTTCGATAGCACCTCCATCTTTTTGGACATGTCGAAGTCTTTGATCTGCACGATGCTTTCATAAGAGCCTTTGTGGCCCAGCGGGTCGCTGTACACTTCGATAAAGCCGTTGATATAATCGATATTGCCTTCGGTGGCACCCACCCACGCGACGTTGTAATCGTCCCAGGTTTTAAGGTCGCCGGTTTTATAGTACCGGATCAGTAAGGCCAAAGCGTTTGCCTGCTTTTGGTTTTCGGTCACCGTACGCGCTTTTTCGAGCCAGTAGGTAATCCGGTCGATGGCCGCGCCGTACATGCCGCCGCTTTTCCAGACTTTTTCTTTCAGTTTTCCGTTTTCTTTCACCAGCTTCGCGTTGAGTCCGGTTGAAAGTTTACGCTGTGGATCCGGGCTTTTCATGTTGGCATAAAACGCGTGGGCTTCGTCTGCCGTGACGCCTTCGCCGTAGAAATTAACGGCCGAACCTTCCAGAAGTCCCTTGCTCAGATCGAGGTTTACTTTTTTATTATCCTTATCGTTAAAGAGTACATCGGCCACGGTGGTGGTCAGGGGGGTGTTGGTCTCTTTTAAAAGCTGATCAAAATAGGCCCTCGAAAAAGCCGGCTTCATCTTTTCGTTGGAGTAGTGGTGGTGAATGCCGTTCGCAAACCAGATCCGTTTGAGGTAGATTTCGAAATTCTGCCAGTCCGCTGTGGTTTTGTTACCGCTGTAATTCTGGTAAATGTGCTCAAGGGCACGGCGGATGGTGAGGTTGTTTTTGTAGTTCTGGTCCGCGGTGATATCGCGGCCTGAATAGCCGGCCTGGCTGAGGTAATACACATATTCTTTCTCTTTAAGCGTCAGGTTGTCCCAACCCGGCACGTCATAGCGCAGCACCTCAATATCGGCAAAACGGACGATGCTGTTCTGTCCCTGCGTGGCGGTCTGTTCCTGAGGAGTGGCGGTGCCACTGCTATTTGGCTGTACCGTGCAGGAAAACAGCAGTCCGGTGGCGAGAACAAGAAGCGTAATTTTGGTTCTTTTCATATTCAAATATTTAAATAAAGATAGATATTTCTGTTTACAAAGGAGGGGCGGGCGTTTGATCACCGCAGCAAGGACCGTGTGCCGGCCTTCTGACGATGCAGAACTTTGGTGCAGTTTTCTGCTGATCTGTCCATTGCCCCACGGGCATTTAAATCAATAACAAAATTCGCACCGCTTCATTTTAGATACGGTGTAGTGCAACGGTGCACCGTTTTGATGGAGAAAAATCAGTAATTTTGATTTTGGAACCGAAGCCGGAAGCTATGAAAGGTAACCGGTTTTACTATATGGTGGCCACGCGATAGGATTGACTTCGTCGAATCTTCGATTTCGCGCGGCAGCGGGGGTTGTATTAAGAACATTTGATTTGTAACAGGTTTTAAAATGTTGTAGTAGCCACACGATAGGAATCGTGCGGCAGCGGCGTTTAAATTTTTATTTACCAGTAAAGTTAAAATACCAAAAATAATTCATCTTTTTGTTGGTTTTAAATAAATTTTGTATAATTTCACTCCTCAGATTCTATTTTTAATTAAAAAATTCTGTGTGGTCCAATGCGGTCACGTTCCTTAACCTTTAATTATTTTTAAAACCTTTAACAACTCACCAATACGTAATATAATGCTAAAACAACTCTATATCTTTCTTTTCTCCATGGCCCTCTTCACCGCTTCCGCCCAGAAAATGGAGGCCGACGGCTTTATCCTTTCCATTAGTGACGTAAAAAGTGAAAAGTACAAAACAGAATTCTTCGGGAGGGTCCAGAACATTACCGAGCATACCGGCACCTACCGGATACAAAAAGGTGGCCGACAGATCGCTACTCAGAAATTCACCCTGATGAATATGGACGGTTCCCCAACCCTCAACTTCAGAACCGCTCAGGACACCGGTAACACCCTATCCTACCAACCCGAAACCAAAACCTTCGATTTTGCGGGGGAAAACCACAAGGCCAGAAATACTTCAAACACCGAAAATCTCATTCTCAGCGGTTTGCTGGTGTACGCAAAGTATCTTGAAAATAATGGGGAATAAGCAGATTTACCAACCGAATACTGATAACGACTTAAAACATACAAATGAAAAAACACCTGTTGACTTTTCTGTTTTCATTTTTTATGATCACTGCTTCCGCGCAGAAAATGTCTGCCGACGGTTACACGGTTTCACTAAGCGACATCGAGTATACGCAGCGCATGGTCACTTATAAAGATACTTCAAAAATGATGAAGGAATACACCGGAAATTACCGGATTGAAAAAGACGGCAAACTGATAAAAGCCCAAAAGTTTTCAACCCTGCAGATGGGCGAAGGCGTTTTCAGAATCAATTTTCGGGAATCCGATGAGACCGGTAATTCATTACTTTACGATTTCTTCACCAAGGAGTTCCTGAATAGGCAAATGGACAAAATCCCGAGGGATGCCAGCACAATGGAAAAACTGATGCTGAGTGCATTGCTAATTCATGCAAAAAGCTACAATTAAGGCTAATGTAGAGTGCTGGTGATAAGAACCGCCATTTCCTAGTGAGAAAACGTAATTTTAAACCACCTACGGATTATTTAGGTTTGGCATAACAGTTTTCTGGCCGTTTTTCCAACAGCAGTAAGGCTTGTCTTCTTCGTATGTATATCGCCGGTCACATGTGGAAAGGGAGAACGTGATTATAAACAGAAGAGTACATAGGAGCGCTGGTGAATACTGTTAACTGGTAAGATTATATCCGTTTTTCTTATAAAATTACTAATAATACAGGGTTTTGAATTACGGGAGCCTGTGCGTGACACATGCCAATTGGTAATCAATATAACTTCTCAATTATCACAACACAAACCTTAAATTGCCCGATGAAACCATTCCAACTTCTTCTGTTTCTATGCTGCAGCATTGTGGCCTTCGCGCAGAATGTCAGGTCAGGCTCCTTCTCCATAACCGATAAAAACCTTTTGGAGGAAATTACTGCAAGTCCCGGGGTGGATCTGAGCGTAGCCGTTTGGAATGGGGACGGTGAGCCCGAAACCAGAACAGTAGCGCTGAGCCTCGAAATGTACTATTTGAACTTCCTGCGTGCAGTGAACCAGCTGAAAGATGTGGTTAACCTTAAAAATGACCTCGCCGACCTGCGCTACAGTTATTCCGAACACTATTTTAATAAAGCTGCACTGAATCAGATGGCAGAACTCACTTATCACAAAGCCTGGAATACGGAAGACTACGACACCATATTCAGCAGAGTACTGGAAAGGTACGCGCTCCTGCGGTCCCGCTGGGACGATCCGGCGCTACCCGTTTACGATGATTTTCATTATAAAAGAGAAGAACCCGCCCTGGCATATAAAGAGCGGATGTGGACAACGGCAAAAAAAATCATGCAGAATCTTTCAAGTCACCGCAACCTTTACAAAAACCGCGCGGGCGCCAAAGAAGGTCAGCGCTTCTATCATCAGGAATATGCGGGGCAAAAAGAGGCAGCCCACTGAATTAGAATGCCGGCTTCTACATTAAACTTTTAGAAATTTTTAGTCAGAACTTTTTTTTAGCCCGGCTTCAAGGCCTTAAATCTTTTCATTCTTATGCATCAAGCAAATCGCGGAAGAGATTAGACAAAGTTAAAGCCAGAATATTTAGCAAAGATTTTTAAACAGCATTATATTATCAAAAAAAAATTATAATTTTGAATAGTACTGCAAATGAATGATATACAGGCAGATTAGACCCACATCAAAACATAAAAACAAATTAAATGTAAAAGTCATGATCACAAAAACATTTATTACCGCAGCATTTTTGCTGTTTAGTGTTTCTTTCTTCACACAAACCAGAGAACATAAAAGTTACCATAAAAACGGGAACCTGTCGGAGACCGGCCATCTTAAAGAGGATATAAAAGAAGGAGAATGGAAATTCTATCATGAAAATGGAAAACTGGGTATAATCGGCAGCTATATAAAAGGACAGGAAGTAGGGGAATGGAAGCGATATTATGAAAATGGGAAACTGAAATCAATCGGAAAATTTAAAGACGGAAAACCAGAAGGAGAATTTAAGGGTTATTTTGAAAACGGAAACCTGGGTGAGGTTGTCAATTTTAAAGACGGAATAGAGGAAGGAGAATGGAAAGAATATCATGCAAGTGGACAATTGAAATCAACCGGAAATTTCAAAGAAGGAAAAGCAGAAGGAGAGGCTAAGGGTTATTATGCAAGCGGAAATCTCCAAAAAACCGGAAATAATAAAGACGGAAAAGCGGAAGGAGAATGGAAGGAATATCATGAAAATGGAAAACTGAAATCCATAGGAAATTTTATAGAAGGAAAGGCAGAAGGGAATTGGAAATTCTATCATGAGAACGGGAGCATGTCGGGGAGTGTCAATTATATAAACGGACAAGAAGATCCATGGTGAAAACGGAAAACTGAAACAAATAGGCAATTTTTAGAGAGGGAACGAGAGGGAACTCTTCCCATGCTGCCGCGCGAATGAATCGCGCGGCAGCGGGGGAAGCTTCCGCAAGTTCAGCAGATCTTTCTTCCACCCCGTCGCAGATCCCATGCCCGTCTATGTCTTTCATTATGACAAGGCTGTTTTTCTTTGTCCTGCGTCTTCAGGGAGCCGGCAGTCATCCTCCACGGCCATCAAATACTGCTTTTGGGGTATTTGTTGGCTTTGGTATTTATTGGACTTTTGCAGGATATGAGATTTTAAAATACGGATACCATGACCATAAAAACTTTCGGACTCCTGCTTCTGCTCTGGTGTGCGGACTCATTCTCCCAAACAAGAAATGAAATTGCGCAGCAGATGCGTACGATCGTGAACGGATCAAGTTACTCATCAGACATCCAGCATCATAAGAATGAGATGAGTGCAGATGCTAATTCCTTTGCCCATGAATCCGACAGTTACCTGTCGGTTGCCTTTGACCGGACAGAAAGGTTTGCACGGACCACAGACCGTTATACCGGTATTCCCTGGAAGGACTTCGACTTCGTGGGTCAGGATAAAATAAGCAGGCGCATCTATGTGTTCTTCAGTAGCCCGATCCCGCAAACCCATGAGGTCATTTACGGGCCTTATTTCAGGAAAGACCATACAGACAGCAGCACCGGTCGCACCGTGAGGAGCATCCTCATCAACATCCGGACAGAGGATATAGACCGGTTCCACCAGCTCTGCAGGCAGCTGAAACGCCTGGATGCCGGACTGCCTGCGGGAAATCCCGTTCCTGCCGTTAAAACCCTTCCGTCAGTACCGTACTGTGAGAAGGTGCCTCCGCCCACAGCGCATCAGGTGTTCCGTACTTTTTTCAATATGACGGAGGGAGAGGAATGCCAGCCCGAAGGGTGGCCGTCTTACCAGTGTGACCTCTACCAACTGGTGGGGGTAGATATCGCAGCAATGCAGTCGGAAGCGGTGAAACTGAAACAGCATTTACTTGCGGAATACTGGAACAGGTACGGGTACAGTTTCAGTTACAGAAGCCATATAGGACAGATCTGGAACAGTGAGACCACCTTAATGGAAACAGCAGAGGATGTAACCTACAGTACCGGGGTGTTCCTGTTCCTGGGATACCGGCTGAAAGCAAATGTGAATATCCTGAATCCTTATACGGGCATGACCTATTACGATAATATTGCCGGCGACTATGGCGATGAAGAACATACGGCGGAGCCTGACACCGAGGAAATCGGTCATAAATTCAACGCGATGGTCCATGCCGCGAAAAGAAGCGGCTTGCCCTCCACCCACATGCTGGATCTGATTAAATACGACGAAGCCACCCACACCGCTCTGGTTGAAGCCGTAGTATGCAATGCGAAGGGAGAAGGAATCTTCTCGGGACTGGCGGGCGACCCTGCGCAGTTTATGGCCTATTTGCACAATATAGGATTGCGCAATTTTGATGAAGCGGTATTTTTGTTTGAAAATATCTATCAAACCACGCTCACCGCAGCACAGAAGGCCCAGTTCCGAACCACCATCGCTTACCGCAACATGGCTTGGGATCCGGAACCCCGGTAAGAAATGCCGCTCCGCTGAACAGCAGGCCGTACGGTGCGAAGCAGAAGTTTTGAACGCGGTTTTAAACATGGCTCTTGTGGACGGCTGCCTGTGGAACACCCGAACAGCGTTTCAGCAAAAGGGAGCCACAGCCGGCAGCTTCAGTAGAAAAAAGTTAAGCCCTTGTTGCGCAAAGTCTCTGACTTTGAGCTAATCAAACTGTTACTTTGTCAAACTTGAACTTTCCGGTCATTTTTTAAAATTCAACAAAAAGCACCTCATACCCAAACCTCCCGATGGACAGGATTAGGATGAAAATAAAAAGATAGCGGATAAACCGGTTCCCCTTCCGGATGGCCAGGCGGGCGCCTACGAGTCCACCCAGCGCGTTGCAGACGGCCATAGGGAGGGCAATGGCCCAAATGATTTGCCCCTTTAGTAGGAAAAGGCAAATGGAACCCGCATTTGTTGCGAGGTTGATGAGTTTTGCGTTGGCATTCGCCTTCAGGAAATCCATCCCGAGCAGCGTTACAAAGGCGAGAATAAAAAAGGTACCCGTAGCCGGCCCGATAAATCCGTCGTAGAAGCCCACTGCAATGCTGGCAATGCACCCGTTGATGATGGCAATGTGGTAGGGAACCGTTTTCTCTTTGGCGTTACCAAAGTCTTTTTTAAAGATGGTATACAGCGCCAGAGCGATCAGGACCACCAGGAGAACCGGTTTCATAAACTCGTTGCTGACCACCGTGAGCAGCTGCGATCCGAGAAAGGCCGAAGCAAAGGCAAGGACCGCCATGAGAATAAGGAGCTTCCAGTCGATTTTCACTTTTCTGAGGTATTGCGAGGTGGCCAGCGCCGTCCCGCTGAACGCCGGAACCTTCAGGGATCCTATCACGGTGGCTATCGGAAGGTGGGGCAGGAAGGCCAAGGCGAGCGGGGTCTGGATGAGGCCGCCGCCACCCACCACCGCGTCGATGAAGCCCGCAGCAAATGCGGCGAGGCACAGATAGATCAGAATTTCAGTTTCCGGCACGTTGGGAATTTTAACCGGCAAAGGTAAGGGTTTAAATGATGCCTTAAAAGTCAGCGGTATTCAGAACCCGGCTTTAGGTCAGGCGCTGTCCCTTTCCGCTTACGGCGACGACCTTGTCCAGCCGGGACTTTCTCGTTTTTTCCTGTTTGGCACTCATGATCCAGTGGATGATGACCTTGCGGTAGGAGGGCGGCTGCTTCCCGAAGAAGTCCCAGGCCGCTTTGTCCTTTCTGAACTGTTTTTCATAGGCGGAAGCAAGGACGGCAGGCTCCTTTTCATGGGAGTAGATTTCGGACTTATCTTCTCTGCGTAAACTGAAGGCCTTCAGTCCGCCGGGTTTCATAAGGCCTGCTGCAGTGAGTTCACCCACCTTCTTTATGTTGATGGCGCTCCAGATGCTGGTGGGCCGGCGCGGGGTAAAACGGATGCTGTAGCTGTCAGCGTCAATTGATTTCCTGATGCCGTCTATCCAGCCAAAACAAAGGGCCTCGTCCACGGACTGCGGCCAGGTAATGGAGGGCTTCCCGCTGCCCACTTTATAGAAGCCGACAAGGAGTTCCTTTTCGGTGTGGTGGTGCTGTTCCAGCCATGCCCTGAACTGCGCCGGTGTTTCAAAAAAAGTTGCCTTCATACAGTTAAAAGTGCTCTTGATCGGTACGGAATTATGAAAAGATCCCGGTTCTTTCCTCATTGTTTTTAGGATAAGTGGGATAAATTTATGAAAAAGTATCGAAAAACGGATTTCGGACGGTCCAATTTCGTGCTGTCGCAAGCACAGCAGCGGCTTCTTTCTTATGAAATGATTATTTTAGCAGTGAGTGCCAGGGAAATGGACACACGAATGTAATTTGATAAGCGATGAAAAACCAAATTTCTCAACGGCTGCAGGATATTGTAGACGCACTGCCGCTGAAGGAGGGGATGCGGGTCCTGGAAATTGGCTGTGGGCCCGGGGCGATGGCCAGAGCGATCTGTGCACGCATCGGTAACGGCGAAGTCCTGGGGGTGGACCGGTCTCCAAAAGCAATAGCCCAGGCGATAAGCGGTTCGGAAAACGCAGTAAAGACAGGCCGTCTCATGTTCCGGCAGACCGCGGTGGAAGATTTCGAACTCCTTCCGGGAGAACAACCCTTTGATCTGGCGGTTGCCGTACGCGTGGGAGCCCTGGATGGCCGCCATCCTGAACTGGAAGAAAAAGTACTGGCACGTATCGCTGCAGCTCTAATGAAAGAAGGACGTCTGTACACCGACGGTGGCGACCCGTTAAAGGAAATTCCGTTGGGGAAATTCCGTTAAACGGTGGCGGACTATATTACAGGGGAACTGCCGTTGTGCTTTTCACCTCCTTGATCATAAAGGAACTTTGGGTGCTCGCGATATGCTGCAGGTTGGTCAGTTTGGTCACCATGAATTCGCGGTATTCCTGAATGTCGGCCACACTGATTTTAAGGATATAATCGTAGTCGCCGCTCACGTGAAAGCATTCCAGGACCTCCGGAAAAGCCGTTATTTCCCTTTCAAACCTGGTAATGTATTCCTTGCTGTGCTGAATGAGTTTCACATGGCAGAGGACCATAAAATCCCGGTGTACCAGTTTGCGGTCCACCATGGCCACGTACTTTTCGATGACCTTCTGTTTTTCAAGTTTTTTAATGCGCTCGAAAACGGCGGTTACCGAGAGATCCAGTGCGGTGGCAAGAGCTTTAGTCGTTCTTTTGGAATCTTCCTGCAGCAGAGTGAGGAGGCGCCGGTCTTTTTCGTCCAGGTTCATATGAAAATTATTTGGTGTGGGGTAAATGTTCATATCAAATATAGAATTTAATTCTAAATAATGCAGAATGTTCCGTTTTATATTCTGTAGATACCGTCTTTACTTGTCTTTCACTCCTGAGATTCGGACTTTTAAGGAACATAAAAAATTACGTGCAATGAAAAAATTTGATGCAGCAAACAACATTCAGGACCTTCAGTATTTTGGTGAATTTGGCGGGGTGAATCCTTCCATATCCGACAGCTCCACCTACACCTTCCTTTCGGCAAAGACGATGTTCGATACCTTCGAGGGGAATGCGGACGGCTGTTACCTCTATTCCAGGCATTCCTCGCCGAGTAACCTCTACCTTTCGGAGGCCCTGTCCAAGATGGAAGGCACCGAGACTGCCAACGTCACCGCCTCCGGAATGGGAGCCATCACCTCTGTGCTGTTGCAGCTGTGCAAATCGGGCGACCATATCGTTTCCAGCAGGACCATTTACGGCGGAACTTATGCCTTTATGAAGAACTTTTTACCGGGATTAAGGATTGATACCTCTTTCGTGGACATTACGAACCTGGAAAAAGTGGAAGCCGCTATTACGGAGAACACCAAAATGATCTACTGTGAAACCGTGAGCAACCCGCTGCTGGAGATTGCAGATTTGGAGGCCCTTTCGGCAATCGCGAAAAGACATAACCTGCAGCTGGTCGTGGACAATACCTTTTCGCCCCTCACCGTTACGCCCGTTTTGCTGGGTGCTAATGTCACCATACACAGTCTGACGAAGTTCATCAACGGCAGCAGTGATACGCTGGGTGGGGTGATCTGTGGTACCTCCGCATTCATCGATGATCTTAAAAATGTGAACAGCGGTGCATGCATGCTGCTCGGACCTACCATGGACAGTCTGCGCGCTGCAAGTATCCTGAAGAACCTGCGGACGCTGCACATCCGCATGAAGAAACACAGTGAAAATGCGCAGTACCTGGCTGAACGGTGGGAAAAAGACGGCCTTAAGGTGAAATACCCGGGACTGGCCAGCCACCCGCAGCATACACTCTTTACCGGCATGATGCATAAAGAATACGGTTATGGTGGACTTATAGCGCTGGATGTGCAGACGGTGGAAAAGGCCAATGAGCTGATGGAGATGATGCAGCATGAAAACCTGGGCTATCTGGCGGTAAGTCTTGGTTTCTATAAGACGCTGTTCTCCGCCTCAGGAACATCAACCTCCTCGGAAATTCCGGAAGACGAACAGAAGGAAATGGGTCTTTCACCGGGACTCATCCGTTTTTCTATCGGCCTTGATCACGATATTGAAAGAACCTACGAAAAGATGAAGGAATGTATGTTGAAGACGGGCGTTCTGTAACAGAAATATAATCAATAAGGCTTCCGAAAGGAAGCTTTTTTTGTAAGAAAATTTTTGCAGTACCTGTTATTTCGCTGAAATCAGAATCAAAACCCAACTAGGAAACCTGGTAGGGGAGTACACTGACAAGGTTCATGATAAAAAAATCGAGACCGGTTATTTTTATGATGATGCAGAAGAAATCTCGGTGGGGCTACCGCAGTAAAATTTAACTGAATATACAAAACCTGTTGGAATTACGGTGTAAGGCTTTAACAAGCGTCTCCTTTATACTGGTCTTTCGTACGGTCTTGAAAACAATTTGCTATCTTTAAGCATGATTCCTGTTGACATGCTAAAGAAATATGAAGGTACGGTCCGTTGTTACGATGCCGGGGACTATATATACGAAGAGCATTCGTTGGGACTTCATTATTTTCAGATCGTTTCCGGCAAGGTAAAACTGAGCAACACCAGTGACGACGGCAGGGAGTTTATACAGCATATCTTTGAGGCCGGACAGTGTTTTGGAGAAGTGTTACTTTTTCTGAATAAGACCTCTCCCGCCAATGCCACCGCGCTTACGCCCTGTACGTGATGGAACTTCCGAAGGATGATTTTTTCAAACTGTTACGGGAGCATCCCCAATACGCACTGGAAATCAACAGGAATATGGCGCAGCGGCTTTACTATAAGATGCTGATGTCACAGAATCTCTTTTCCAAGGACCCCTGGGTACGCCTGAGTGGTTTAATGGATTATTTTAAACAGACCCACACCCCAGCCGCCGGCGGACTTTATCAGATTCCGCTTACCCGACAACAGATGGCCGACCTCACCGGCCTCCGGGTGGAAACCGTGATCCGGACCGTTAAAATGATGGAAAAGGCAGGACGGCTTCAAATAAAAGAGCGTAAAATTTACTACTAATGCAGGTGAGACTTTATGATTGAGGTCATAAAGCCTAACCTGTAGGCCGTGTAATTTTATAGACCCCAAAGCAGCGGATCTTTTTAAAATACATCATGGACAAACTTCTGAACGAGCCCGGTTTGCAGCTCACCATCATTCTCCTTTCCGTACCCATTATCTTTGCGCTGATCCTTATTCTGGTCCGAATTAACCGGATGATTTCGGATACGCTAAAAACGAAAGAACTAAAAGACATCAGCGAAAAGATCAGGAACCTCCCACCTGGTGAAATTGCTCAGCTGGAGGCCCGACGTCACGAACTGGAATTCCAGCTGGCCGGAAATGAACTTTCGCCTAACAGGAATATACACGATCCTAAAGGTTTGATTGACCAGGCCACGGAGGTTCATGATATCCGCTTTCTGCATACCAAAAGGAAATCCAGGGGAAAGATACAGATTCCTGCCAATGAAAAGCAACTCATTCTGTGGTATCTGGGATGTGCGATCTTTTGGCTTTTTATGGGGACCTCCGTTGGGTTCTACCTCGGCATCAAATTCGTGGCACCGGATGCCGACCACATCAGCTGGCTCAGTTTCGGCCGGTTAAGGCCCGTGCATACCAATATGGTCTTTTGGGGCTGGGCGTCCATGGCCATGGTTGGGTTTTCCTATTACGTAGTTCCGAGGGTTGGGAATACCAGGATCTTCAACCTTAAGTCCGCGTACAGTACGTTGATCCTGATGAATTCTGCGGTACTGTTGGGCAGCATCTTACTCATGGCAGGGATCAACAACAGTGGGGGTGAATACCGGGAATACATCTGGCCGGTGATGGCCCTGTTCGCTGCAGGCATCATCATCACGGTGTATAATCTTTTTAAAACCATCGCGTTCCGGAAGACGGAAGAGATCTATGTATCCAACTGGTACATCGTTTCAGCCATGATGTTCGTGATCACGATTCTGATAGTGGCTTATCTTCCTTTTTGGCAGCAGGGCCTTGGCGAAACCATTGTTCAGGGTTATTTTATGCACCAGGGCGTTGGGATGTGGTTTATGTTCCTGAATCTCGGGCTTATGTACTATTTCCTTCCCCAGGAACTCAACAGCCCTGTGTATTCCTACAGCCTGAGTATCCTGGCCTTCTGGACCCAGATTCTTTTCTATACCCTGATCGGAACCCATCACTTCATCTTTAGTGCCATTCCGTGGTGGATGCAGACCGTCGCGATTGTAGCCAGCGTAGGGATGGTGATTCCCGTAGCCGCCGGAAGTGTGAATTTTATGATGACCATACCCGGCTCCTGGCACCGCCTGAAACTGAGTTATGTGCTTCCGTTTTATGTGGTATCCATTATCTTTTACTTTACCGGTTCCATGCAGGGGACCGTGGAGGCCTTCCGCACGACGAACCTGCTTTGGCATTTTACCGATTTTACGGTTGCACACTCCCACCTTACCATGTACGGCATCATCACCTTTATGCTGTTTTCGTTTACCTATACGCTGGTTCCGCGAATAACTTCCTACCAGCCGCCGAGTCTCACCGTGGGGCTTCATTTCTGGCTGGCGCTGATCGGTGTACTGGTCTATACCATTTCTCTTATGATCGGCAGTACATTGAAAGGCATACAGTGGATGGATAAACAGCCTTTTATTGAAAGTGTGGTTACGATGGTTCCCTACTGGCTGTGGCGTGCCATTGGCGGCACCATGATGTGGATTTCGCATATCGTATTTGCATACAACTTTTACCGGATGATCAAACCCCGGAGAGAAATCCGCCTGCCCCAAACTCCGGGAGATCTCCTGGAAATCATTCACCATAAAAAAGCAAACGTGTAATGGATTTTTTCAACAACCATAAAAAACTGTTCTCCTCGGCACTGGCTTTCTTTCTGGTCCTAACGCTGATCATTTGTATCCTGCCTGCTCTGGATAATAAAAAAATCAACCAGCCTTTACCGGGCAGCGTGGCACTTACTGAAAGTGAGAACAACGGGAAGGCCGTATACATTAGGGAAGGCTGCGTGGCCTGCCACACCCAGCAGGTAAGGAATGTGGACATGGATGAGGTCTTTGGATCCCGCCCAAGCCTGGCTGCGGACTATGCGCGGAACCGCAGGCTGAATCTCTTTCAGAATACCGCCACCCTGATGGGAACGGAAAGAACAGGACCGGATCTGACGAGTATAGGTACCCGGCAGCCCAGTAAAGAATGGCAGTATGCCCATTTATATAACCCCAGGTCGGTAGTTCCCGAATCAATAATGCCTTCGTACAAGTGGCTTTTTCTGGTAAAGGAAGACGCGGCACCGGGCGACGTGGAGGTGAGCGTTCCGGCAGCTTTCAGAACCGGAATTAAAGGTAAAATCATTCCTTCAAAGGATGCACAGGATTTGGTAGCGTATCTTCTGAGTCTGAAGCAAACCGACTTGCCTACAAGCATTAAGCCGGGGGAATTTTTATATAAAAAGGCGAAGAAACCGGCAGCGGGCGCCAGCGGAAGCAGTCTTCCGGATGGTGGTGTACTGTTTACCGCCAACTGTGCCAGCTGCCATCAGGCGGGGGGTGAGGGTTTGCCCGGTGCCTTTCCGCCGCTGAAAGGAAGCCCTGTGGTACTTGGGGAGAATCTGGAGCTTTTTGTAACGATTATTATGAAAGGGTACAACGCGAGGCCGGAATTTGCAGAAATGCCGGCGGTAGGTACCAATGCGGGGCTTAAACCGGAGGAGGTGGCGGCACTCATCAATCATGAGCGCAGCAGTTGGGGAAATACAGCCGAACCGGTAACCGCAGAACAGGTGAAGGCCATCATGGATAAAATTAAATAAGATGAAAAAAATACGTTATACCCTGTTACTGGTATTGCTGGGCTCTGTGTGGTACCGGGCGTGTGATGCCTGCAAACTGCAGCAGCCCAAAGTTACGCAGGAACTTACGCATGGAACTGGTCCAAGCTCGAATTGGGACTGGGTGATTGTGGCCCTTATTGCGGTCATTACCCTCCTTACGCTTTTTTATTCGGTTAAATACCTGATTAAACCCGGTGAAAAGAGCAGCAAACACATCAAGAATACCATACTGGATTTTTAAAAACCTAAGAAATGCCTGAACACAACGCACTGGTCCTGCTTTATATAGACGATGAACCTAATCCGGTGGCCGAACTGCAGACTCCGGTGGTCTTTAATCTGGACACCACGAAACTCACCGACGGTGAGCACACCCTTAGGATCGTTAGTAAGTTCGACCGGAAGGAAGGTCTGAAGGTCATCCGCTTTACCGTGCGGAACGGCCCCATTATCCACATGGAAGGCCTTTCCGATAACGAAACCGTGAGCGGAACCTTACCACTGATGCTTAATGCGTACGATACCGGAAGAAACCAGAGCTTTATCATCAAAGGAAGCGAAAACCCACGAACCATTCCGGTCTGGGTTTGGGTCATCGCCCTGATTTTTGTAGCGTGGGCTGCTTTTTATCTGGTGACGAATTTTACCCTTTAGTTCATTATAATTGTTGTTTTTTAGCCTTATCGGGGTCTTTCCGGTAAGGTTTTTTTATTTGGTTATTTAGCAAGGTTGTAACTATACATGCTGTCCCCCAGGTATTTTTTTCAGTTTCTTATCATAGGTCAAGTGCTCCCAAATGGAGGTACCCTATTTTTGCAGTCAAATTTTAACACCTAATTATTTTAAACATGAAAAAACTATCAATTCTCGCACTTTCGGCAATCCTTACCCTGGCTGCATGTAAAGAATCTAAAACAGACCAGGTGAGCACCGCTACTGAGCAGGCCGTTGCTGAAACTGCAGGCGAAAGCTTTGCGGTAAACACTGAAGCCAGCACCGTGAAATGGACGGCCTACCACAAAGGTGGACTGAACCCAAGATTCGGGACCACACAAGCTACAGGAACCTTTACTGTAGAGAACGGAGCCCTGACTGCTGGAACGCTGACTTCCGACATCAATAGCCTGACCACTGATCCGACAGCTGTAGATCCTAAACTGAGCGACGGAAAAACTTCCGCTGACCTGGATGCGCATTTGAAAGCCGCCGACTTCTTTGACGCTGCTAAATACCCAGGCGTGAAATTCGAAATCACAAAAGTAGATGACCTTGCCGCGGGAGCAGCAAGCAAAGTGGAGGGCGCCAACAAAACCGTTAGCGGAAACCTGACCATCAAGGATAAAACGGTAAATGTAACCTTCCCTGCAAAAGTTGAAGTTACTGAAACCGGTTTAACGCTTGTTTCCAATTTCACCATCAACAGACAGGATTGGGGACTGGCCTACGGAACGGAAGGCGATCCGAAAGACTGGATGATTTCCCAGGAAGTGGATTTGGAACTGAACATTGTTGCAAACAAATAATCCCTTTTCATATCATTTATGAAGGCCGCATTCAGTTGCGGCCTTTTTTGTTGGACGGTACAGTATGATTGGAGATTTCCTCCGCAGCTCATTGATTCCCGCCGGCTGCTGCAAAAAACCGTCTTTAGTACATTACCCTGTTTAAGCAAAAAAAACCCTGAAGTAAGGGATACCTCAGGATTCTTAATACATGGTTGGTTCGTTTTTTCTGTTTGCACGGTTATTAATCCTATACAAATTTACATCGGAGATTGGCAAAAAACAACAGGAAAAACACCCTTTTTTAATTTAGAATTTAGAAATGAGAATTTAGAAATGAGAATCTCCATCAGGCATTGTAGTAACGGGTTCAGCGACTTTACCGCCATTAAAAAGCGGATGTTTTTGAAAAATTATTTATATTTGGAAGGACTTTCGTCCGCTTGAACAGATGGGCTGTTTACTTTTTCAACCTAAAAAACAAAATTATGGACGCTGCAAATTTCAGTACCGTTTTAGTCTTAGGCACCATCCTCTTTGTTTGGATCCTGCCAATAGTAGCTATTGCTTCCTCCAATAAAACCACGGGACGGGAAAAGGCAGCGTGGATCCTGGCAGTGCTCCTGATCTCCTGGTTTGCGTGGGTCTTCTACCTTTTACTCGCGCCCATTAAGAAGACTCCATGAGGTTTGGATCTGGCCGCCGCATAATCGCAAACCACCGACACGCTTCCTTTTTTGTGTGTTGAGGCCTTTAAAATGCAGCGCCTTACGGGAGAAAAAAACTTTCCTTGGCTTAATTAACTTTTAGTTATTTTTTTAGAAGTGTTCAGCGGCGCTTGAATGGACTTTATTCAAAACTGCCTGCGACCGCTTGCAGGATCACGACTTTACAGCCATGCGATTTAACGACCTTACTATTTTTACTGCACATAAAAATAATCCATTTTTTCCTTTGCTCATTGCTGATTAATATCGTAATATTGCAATACAATAATATAAGTAGCAATTATGGGAATTACAAAGACCGAACACTTCACCGCAGAACAGAATGAAATGGCAGTACTGCTGAAGGCGATGGCCCACCCGGCCCGCATTGCCATCATTGACTATCTGCTCACCACCGATACCTGCATCTGCAATGATATCGTGGATGAACTTCCGCTTGCACAGGCCACCGTGTCCCAGCATTTAAGGGAGCTCAAAAATGCAGGGATTATACAGGGCACCATAGACGGAAAGGCCATCAACTACTGCATCAACAAGGAAACCATTAAAAAATTCGAAACCTTCATCAACCATATTTTCCATAAAATAGATAAACTGGAAAAAGGGTGCTGTTAATTCTTAACCTAAATCATTTACTTATGAGACTTTCTGAAATTAAGACCATCCTGAACACACTGGACGAACTTCACTTCGTTCTGGAGAACGGCGAAACAGTACCCGAGCACTTCCATGTGACTGAAGTAGGGCAGATCACGAAGAAATTCATCGATTGTGGGAGAGTGATCCGCGACGAGAAAGCCATCAATTTCCAGCTCTGGTTTTCTACGGACAGTGACCACCGCCTGGAAGCTGAGAAACTGAGAAAGATCATTGCCCTCTCCGAGGCTACGCTGGGGCTGGAAGATGCAGAGATTGAAGTGGAATACCAGCAGTCCACGATCGGGAAATTCGGACTGGCCTTCAACGGGACCGCTTTTGTACTCACCACAAAAACAACCGCCTGTCTGGCCGAGGACGCCTGTGGTATTCCCCAGGTGAAACCAAAACTTCAGCTGTCTGCACTACAGGCCGGGAACTGTGTTCCGGGATCCGGGTGCTGCTAACTGTTACCTTCAACCTTGCCTAAACTTACCATTCAACAATAAATTAACTGAAGAAGCATGTTTAATGATTTAAAAGAAAGCATCTCCACCATTGCCGGTATGCGGGTAGCGGAAGAAAGAAAGGAAATTTTGAAGCCCTTAGCGGAATTCATTCAGAGAAAAGCAAACGTCGGGGAAAGGATTAACCTGAACTTTATCTGTACCCACAATTCGAGAAGAAGTCATCTCTCCCAAATCTGGGCGCAGGTGATGGCAGCGCATTTCGGAATCAGGGAGGTGTTCTGTTACTCCGGCGGTACCGAGGCCACCGCCATGTTCCCAAAAGTAGCGGAAACGCTGGAAAAGCAGGGATTCGAAATCGGACAATTGTCGGATAGCGCAAATCCGGTTTATACCGTTAAATATGCCCAAAATGCGCACCCCGTAATCTGTTTTTCCAAGACATATGACGATGCGTTTAATCCTGTCTCAGACTTTGCAGCGATCATGACCTGCTCCAATGCTGATGCGGGCTGCCCCTTTATATCCGGTGCCGAGAAGCGGTTTGCCGTTAAATTTGAGGATCCGAAAGCCAGCGACGGAAGCCCGGAAATGGAACTAACTTACCACAACAGGAGCCTGGAGATTGCCGCTGAAATGTATTATGTGATGAGCCTGATAAAATAGAGCCTGCACTTTCCAAACATCGAAAACAACGCATTTATAACCCCAACTTTATGTCAGCAAACAACTGTGCACCGCACAAAAGGAAAAAACTCTCCTTCCTGGATAAAAACCTTACCCTCTGGATTTTCCTGGCCATGTTCCTCGGAGTGGCCATCGGTTATTTCTATCCCAATTCATCAAACCTCATCAACACATTTTCCTACGGCACGACCAACATTCCGCTGGCCATCGGACTCATCCTCATGATGTATCCGCCTTTCACGAAAGTACGGTACCGGGAATTGCCGAAGGTTTTTAAAAACACGAAGATACTGGGCACCTCGCTGCTTCTGAACTGGGTGATTGGCCCCATCCTCATGTTTATTCTGGCAATTGTCTTTCTGCACGATAAGCCGGAATATATGATCGGCTTAATACTGATCGGTCTTGCCCGGTGTATTGCCATGGTCATGGTCTGGAACGAACTTGCCGAAGGTAACCGCGAATATGCCGCCGGCCTGGTAGCCATTAACAGCATTTTCCAGGTGATTTTCTACAGCATCTATGCCTACCTTTTCATCACCGTATTGCCACCACTCTTTGGAATCACAGGTTCCGAAGTCGACATTACCATCGCACAGATCGCCGAAAGTGTGGCCATCTATTTGGGTATTCCCTTCGTACTGGGTTTTCTTACCCGCTATTTTTTGCTGAAGGCTAAAGGCGAAGAATGGTACACTACGGTCTTCATCCCGAAGGTTTCGCCGATAACCCTGATTGCGCTGCTCTTCACGATCGTGATTATGTTCAGCCTGAAGGGGGAAATGATCGTTCAGATTCCTTTTGATGTCTTTCGCATTGCCGTGCCGCTGGTCATTTACTTTGTCCTGATGTTCCTGGTGAGCTTCTTTCTGGGTAAGAAACTGGGCGCGGACTATTCCAAAAACGCCGCAGTATCCTTTACGGCAGCGGGCAATAATTTTGAACTTGCCATTGCTGTGGCAATTGGTGTCTACGGCATCAATTCCGGACAGGCTTTTGCCGGGGTCATAGGGCCGCTGGTGGAAGTCCCGGCACTCATCGCCCTGGTGAATGTGGCCTTCTGGCTGAAGAGGAAGTGGTATCCAGAAAACGCCTGAAAATGTATAACTTTACAATTTTCATCGCCAATTGACTCATAAATAATGCTTAAATCCTTAATCAGAACAGATACAGACAGGTCAACCCTTATTATCCGGTGTATGGTGGGCGTGGTATTTTTGTCTGAGGGAATTCAGAAATTCTTATTTCCCGAAGAAGTCGGCGCAGGCAGATTTGAAAAAATAGGATTTTCAAATCCGGATGATCTTGCAGCGCTGGTAGGTGTTTCTGAAATAATCTGCGGAACCCTGATTCTTCTCGGCCTGCTCACCCGTTTGGCCAGCATCCCGTTAATTATCATCATGCTTGCCGCGATGTCAGTCACTAAATACGGTATCTTCATTGAAGAAGGCTTCTGGAAAATGATGCACGCAGGCAGAAACGACTTGGCGATGCTTTTAGGCAGTCTATTTCTTTTGATTAAAGGTGGCGGTGCATTTTCATCAGACCGCTACATTTACCGAAATACAGATGAAAGGGAAAACTGAATTGGTCCGGGCGTTAAGCCTGACAGATGCTGTGGGTGTAGGGCTGGGAGCAATCATAGGTGCCGGAATTTTTGTGGTTACTGGTGTTGCCGCGGGAGTTTCCGGTCCATCGTTTCTTGTGGGACTTCTAGTTGCGGGGTTGGTAGCATCTTTCAACGGTCTGAGTTCTGCACAGCTGGCGGCTGTCTATCCCAGGTCCGGGGGAACTTATGAGTATGGTTATCAACTGCTCAATCCAGTCTTTGGGTTTTCTGCCGGCTGGATGTTTTTGGTAAGTAAACTGTCTGCTGCGGGAGTGGTAGCGATTGGCTTCGGCAATTATTTTTACCAGATTTTTCCCGTTGGTTCACCCACAGTTATAGCGGTTGTTGCAGTCATTTTGCTTACTGTTGCTAATATGTTCGGCATCCGGAAGGCAGGGAAACTCAATTTATTTATTGTCAGCATTACGTTGATATCCTTGTCGTATTTTATATTTAGTGGTTTTCCGGAGGTGCAGGCTGCTAATTTTACACCATTCGCACCGTTTGGTTTTTCAGGAATCGCGGAATCGGAAGCAATTTTATTTTTCGCATTTACCGGTTACGCCAGGATTGCGACCCTCGCGGAAGAAGTGAGAAATCCGGAGAAAACCATTCCCAAAGCAATTATTATCACCATCATTTCCGCAATTGTTCTTTATTCATTGGTTTCATTTGTTGCCGTGGGTTTAATCGGAACATTGGAAATGTCCGGCAGTAAATCTCCGTTACAATTGGCAGCCCAATCATTAAATTCCCCATTTGTAAGCAGGATAATCATCATTGGTGCCGCTGCGGCAATGCTTGGGGTTTTGCTCAGTCAGATTCTGGGTATCAGCCGTATGATGTTTGCAATGGGCAGGCGCAGGGATCTGCCCTCTTTTTTTGAAAGAATTCACCCAAAATATAAGGTTCCCCATGTAGGTATAGGTTTTACCGGCGCAATAATCCTGGTCTTGGCCACTGCCGGAAACTTCGAATTTATTGTACGCACCGCCTCATTCACTATTTTGCTGTATTATGGTATCACCAATATTGCAGCCCTCCAACAGCCAAAAAACCAACAGAGGTATGGCAAATTCGTTGCGGTCCTGGGTTTAGCAGGCTGTCTTGCTATGGCAGTTTCATTACCGTTCAAAGTTATGGCGGTGGGTATTGTTATTCTGTTCACCGGATTCCTTTTACGTTCTATAATTAAAAAAATCAGTTAACTGTTTTTTTTATTTCTTAACAGCCAGTAAGTAATTTATATCGTTAACCCTCCGTAGAAGGTGCTGCACCAAGCACCAATCAATATGAAGTTAGTTTATCGGAAATGTAATCACAGAAAGAGATTGAAAACAAAAAAGAGGCTCCTTTCGGTAGCCTCCTGTATTACAATCATGATGGATTAAGCTGGAATAGGGTTGAGTTCCCGATCCCAGAAACGGTGCAGGATAATAGCTGCTACAAATTCATCCACACTGCCGTTGGTCACGACACCGTCTTCAGGATCCTTCAGCTGAGGAATTGCTTTCTTCAGCAACTCAACTCCGTTTTCATCTGATGCGATGGGTTTACAGTGTTTGTACGCCTCGGAAAGGAAATGAAGTGCGCCCGCATGTTCGAGTAAGGTTTTCACCCCGTCGCCTCCGGCCACGTAGATCGCATCGAAAATAACGGAGGTGGTAGTGAGCAAACTGTCATCCACCGGATACTGGTCGCCCGATTTCGTGGTTACAAACCCATGTCTTGGAGCGATGATCTGCACGATGGCATCGTGCTCGCAAAGTTCCAGTTTCACCCGGGAGAAGGCTTCATCGTTCACACCATCGGCTGTAAGGATGGCAATCCTTCTGGCCTTGATGTTGGTCGGCAGTTTATTTATCATACTTACGGAAGGCGCTTCCGAAATCGGAAGATCCACCTTAATGGAATGATGCTCTGCCGGATCTCCGTCCGCAGGAATGCTGCCGGTGATGGGTTGCGGCAGACGTTCCGGAACCAACCCCAACTGATCGGCTACTTTTTTTGCCAGGTCCTCATCGATTTCCAGAAGCATGTTCACCATGCGCTGCCGGATTGGTACGCGCTGCAGCTTGCCGAGTTCAAAGGCGAAGGCATTCTGAATATGACGTTTTTCGTGTGGACTCATGCTGTTGTAGAACAGCGTTGGCTGACTGAAATGGTCAAAGAAGCTCTTGCTCCTCTTCCTGATTTTGCTGGAATCGATGCGCTCCTCAAAAGAAGTGAAGCCACCTTCTTTCATCATCGCCTGGAATGGACATCCCTGCGCCATGGAATTCGGATGGTAAGACACTTTCCCTTTCGGGATCTGCATGCGGTGTATGCCGTCACGCTGGTTATTCGTTACATCCGGAATCGAGCGGTTAATAGGTATTTCGTGGAAATTCGGTCCGCCGAGTCTGGAGAGCTGGGTATCGGTATAGGAGAAGAGTCTGCCTTGCAGAAGCGGGTCATTGGTGAAGTCGATGCCCGGAACGATATGTCCTGGGTGGAAGGCCACCTGTTCGGTCTCCGCAAAGAAGTTGTCGGGGTTACGGTTCAGCGTCATCTTTCCGATGATCTCTACCGGTACCAGTTCCTCAGGTATCATTTTAGTCGCATCCAGAAGGTCAAAAGGAAACTTATGCTCATCCTCCTGGGGTACGATCTGAACGCCGAGTTCCCATTCCGGATACATTCCCTTCTCAATTGATTCCCAAAGATCACGCCTGTGGTAGTCGGTGTCTTTCCCGGCCAGCCTCTGCGCTTCATCCCATGCAAGCCCAAGTACGCCCTGCAGCGGCTTCCAGTGAAATTTCACGAAATGTGATTTGCCCTCGTCATTGATAAATCTGAAGGTATGGATTCCGAAACCTTCCATAGAACGCAGGGTCCTTGGAATCCCGCGGTCACTCATCAGCCACATGATGTTGTGCATGGCTTCGGGCATAAGGGAGATAAAGTCCCAGAAGGTATCGTGTGCAGATGCGGCCTGCGGTATTTCATTGTCCGGTTCAGGTTTCACTGCGTGAACGAGGTCCGGGAATTTCATGGCATCCTGAATGAAGAACACTGGCGTATTGTTGCCCACGAGATCATAATTCCCTTCCTGGGTGTAGAACTTCACTGCAAAACCACGGATGTCACGTGGCAGGTCGGTGGACCCGCGGCTCCCCTGTACGGTAGAAAACCGTACGAAAACGGGAGTCTTTATGCCCGTATCGTTCAGAAATTTTGCCTTTGTGTATTTCCCTATCGGTTTGTAAAGCTGGAATTCGCCGTGTGCACCGGATCCCCTTGCATGCACGATTCTTTCCGGAATACGCTCATGATCGAAATGCGTCATTTTTTCGCGGAAGATAAAGTCTTCCAGAAGGGAAGGGCCGCGGTCGCCTGCTTTCAGCGTATTCTGGTCGTCGTTAATCTTTACGCCGTGATCGGTGGTCATAAATTCACCGTGGTCATCGACTTTATATTTACCGAGCTGTTCGAGTTTGGGGTTGGCACCATTCTCAAATGGTTCCTGTTCGTTTACTTTCATAATGTTTTGTGAATTGGATTTGTGTTTTTGTTAAACCGCGTTCAGGTCCTTTGACTTATGTTTGCCGGCGGCGGCCTGGGAATTCAGGTTTGTATCGGCAATGGTGGTGAGCAGGCAGTCGGATTTCTTTTCCTCTCCTAATGTCCGTAGAAGCAAATCAAGCGCCTCCCTTTCGTTCAGTACTTTTGCGTAAGCACACAGGGTACCGTAAGCAGCAATTTCGTAATGTTCCACTTTCTGGGAACTTCCAATGATCGCGGCGTCGCGCACCGGGCCTTCCGCAGCACCTGACACCGTTTCCCTTCCTTCTTCCAGGATACCCTCGATGGCCGGGCATTTCTTACCCTCGGCTTTCATGCCCATTGATTGAAAGGCCTGTTCCAGCCTCAGCACCTGCTGTTCGGTTTGCGCGAGGTGATCCTTGATGGCGGTTTTCAGTTTGTGGTTGGATGCCTTTTCATACATATCCGGAAGCGCTTTTAACAAGGCATTTTCAGCATAGTAAATGTCTTTCAGTCCGTCGTTAAACAGGTCCCGAAGCTGCATGGCTTCGCCATTCGCCGGTTTCTTTTCTGTGGTGTTCTTTTTCTTGTCCATTTCTTTAATATTTGTTTGATGTTTGTGTTTTACTGGAAGCTCAGCTGAGCAGGGAATGAGAATCCCTACGGGGAACCGGTGTTTCACCGCATCAATTTTTAAACCAAAGTTGGGACGCAAGATTCGTGAATGGGGAATGATGGGCAGGCTGCTGATGTGATTTCACAAGGATTACATTAAATTGGTGATTATTCCGCATTGGGTGCGCCAAAATACGGAGCGACTGAAAATCTTTAAACAGCCGGGAAATCTGGAGGTATTAAAATCTCTGCAACGGTACAGAAAGCGAACTCAGCGTTTAACGGAAAAATGCGTTCCGTAGGAACGCTAAAATGGGATTGCATTGCTTCCATGTCATAAAGAATCAAAGAAGTTTTGTGCGACATCCTTCCCCCGGGGGATGACAATTGCATTGAATAAGTAAAACCGGAAGTTGAACAACATAGGTTCATATCCTTTACAGTATTAATGCCGCCGTTGCTCAATACCTGCCGAATGCCGCTCTTATTTGCCTTGCAGAATTATTGTAATCTGATCATAACTCCTCTCCTTAGCTATGTCCAGTACAGATTTCCCTGCATTATTTGTAATGGTCAGGTCCGGATTATATTTAAGCAGCAGATTAAGCATTTCGGCTTTGCCGCCAGATGCACAATACATTACCGGCGTTTCATTGTCTTTATCCAGATTGTTAACATTTGCTCCCTTATCTAATAAGTATCTGGCGATGTGGGTATTGTTTTTTGCTACTGCAATAGCAAGAGCCGTAGCACGGTCATTAGCCTTCGTATCAATCGCTGCTCCATTGTCAACCAATAATTTTACAATATCCAATTTACCGTTTCTGGAAGCATAGATCAAAGGAGTCCAACCATTCAGATCCTGTTTATTAGCATTGGCTTTATTCTCTAACAGGGACTTCGCAATCTGCGTAAAACCTTCCTGAGATGCCATATGCAGTGCAGTCCCTTTGCTTTTCATTTCAATATTGGCATCAGCCCCTTTCGAAAGCAATAGATTGACTATTTTCAAATTACCTGTGCCCGTTGCTGTGAATAAGGGGGTAATGCCATTTTCTCCCCTCACATTAATATCTTCTCCCTTTTCCAGTATTTTACTTATTTTATCAATATCCTGGTCATTTATTGCTTTGAATATCTTTTGTGAATAGATAATGTTAAACACAAAAAAGAATAAAAGTAAAAAGTGAAGTTTTGATCTCATAGGATTTAAATTAAAGTATATATGGCTGGTATAATGCAGTGTTGTTTAAAGTGGAGATTTTGTTTTTGCTAATGTATTCTTTTTGTAATTATATTCAAAATAGGTCTGTAATGCTGGTGAGTAGACCGAAAACCGCTCCATTTTAGTTAAGGGTGCATATAGTTTGAAGGTACAGATATCGGTAGCGGAAATGTATGGAGTTGTTTTCAGATGACTGTGGGTTGCCATCGTTATTGAATCTCCGCTTGCATTGGCAACATACGTTGGTATCAGCCTGGAGTGAAATTTTTTATACCCCTCAATATTCCCGGCCTTATCCGAAATGAAAAGGTAATCATTGCCAAAAGGGATCACTCCCGGCTCGGATGCTCCTGTGATTAAGTACGTTTTATATTTTTCCCCGAAAGGAATTATGATGATATTTAAACTGAAACCTTCAGGAACGGCAACTTCGTATTTCTTATCAGAAAGCTGAGAAATTACCTTTTCACGGACCGTCTTCAGCTCCAGCTCCAAAGGAGATAATTCTCTTTCGGTTTCAGCCTTTTTAGATGGTTTTTTAGCGTTGTTTACAAACGTGTATTCGCCGATCACTTTATTTGCAGGTTTATTTAGAAAGACGGTCTTAACAGTTTCACCGCTTTTGTAGGTTAAGAAGATACCGGTTGAATCTCTCATTTTCCTGTTCTCTTTTACCAGGTCGGTGGAATGCCACGACGCATTTTCCAGTTCATACAAAAGATTTCCTTCCGTCTTTATGGAGTCCAGTTTAATCTGCATTTCCTGCTCAGTTAGCTTTATATCCTGACTGAATAGCGTGTATGATATCAGTAAAAAAGCAAGTGATATTAATTTGTTTGTCATAGTGCAATATGAAAAATAGGTTGAAACTCGGCCGTCGGGCAAATCCCTGCGCCCGGCCATTATGATCTGAAAATTATGGGTTCCACCAATTCCGGGTCAGGGATTCCTTCTGTAATTTTTGGGTTCATCGGTACCTTTAACTCGGGGCCTTTTCTTAAAGGGTTCCGTATTTTTGTTCAGCGGTTCAAAGGTGAGCTGCAGAAGCAGGATGACCTCGCCCTTTTCTGATTTCCACTGCCGGCCTGCAATACGAGCCACTGGAAACTTTCCGGAGGATGTCAGGTAACTCTTCAGCGCCGATCTAGTTTCGGGAGTGCCGAAGGAAAGAAGGTCAATATAATCATTGAAAAGCGGAGGCGAGGGAAACTCCAGGACCTCATAGGTGATTTTCGCATCGTTGAACTCTTCGGAGATAAACTGTACTTTCATATTTAGATATATTATTTAATGTTCAGAAGGGTGCTGGACCCGCTGCCCAGAACCGTAGACGGCATTACACCGTCCCACTTCAGGACCCGCTGGTATTCCACATAGGTTGGGGTTATGGACTGCTGTTTCAGGCTGATCGCTTTTGCTTCTGCCTGCGCGCGAATCACCACCGAGGCCGAATCCCCTTTTGCAAGCTGTATCTTTCTTTGGGCGTCGGCCTGGGCTACCCTTGCCTGGGCTTCTGCTTTAATCGCATCGGCATCCGCAGTGGCTTTATCTTCAATGGACTGGCGGATGGCCTTAGGTGGCTGGATATTGGTCTTCAATTGCGAAACGAGGAACCACTTGCCTATTCTTTTGTTCACTTCAGACAGGATTTCGGCCTCATAGGTTTCCCGGTTGTTGAAAAGATAATCGATGGAATGCCGGTTGGCGACATCGTTGATCGCACCGATAATCGCATTGTTGAGCCAGCCTTCCTGAATGGCTTCAAGACCGCCCTTTTTATAGGTGGAACGGAGGTTCGTAAACATATCCGCCGCGGTGGATTCCTTAACCGAATAGTTGAATGAAGGTTTAATGGGGCACGGAAAACCGCCTTTGGCCACGATGATGGATTCTGGATATTCGATGTGGCGCTGATCCAGCGGAACTTCCTGTATTTCCTGGGTGTATTTGTTATAAAAAACGACACCCGATACCTCTTCCGTGTTGGAGGCGCCTCTTTTGTCGCCCAGAAGGTTGATCAGAAGGCCTTTATGACCCACACTGATGACGTCATAGTTCATTGGCTGAAAGAGTGCGGCGATGCACGCCAGCATAATGAAAGTCACCGGCCGCCACTGCACACCGTTAGGTTTGCGGACCCCGTTCCGGTCCGGCTCGGAATACGTGAGGATGTTGAGTTTCTTTGTAATGATGCCAATGGTTACCACCACCGCGATCAGAACCAAAAGTAAAAATGTTAATGACATGGTTTAAGTGTTTAGTTTATTAGGTTAAGTTTTAAATATAGTAAAAAAGGGTGGGATGTACAATAGGAACTTCAGCCATCCTGAGTTCCTCCCGCCATCTGAGAAAAGTAATTGGTCTGTCATCATACAATCTCCCTCTTACAAACCCTGTCTTCTGATACGCTTCAATTTTATTTTGCTACTGAAATTGGGTGTTTTGCCGGAGGGCTTCTTATGCAACTGGATGTAACGCCGGCGCTGATGTTTACGTTCATGAATTTCCAGCGTAATGTTGACTTTGGGTTTACTGCCGGTTTAGGTACGGATTTCAGCAATATTTCCATCTTTATAGGTCCGTCTCTTGGAATCGGTCAGAATGTAATTCTTACAGCAGGCATTGCCTTACATGAACAGACCAGGCCGGATTCCGATTTCAGCGCTGGTCAACTTATTGACCCGTCTCTTGGCGATGATAAACTTAACAAGGACGGTTGTGTTCCGAAGCCACAAACTTTGCAGCTATTTATCATAAAACTTTGCTTGATATCCTACATTTTCCCCTATTTTTAAAAGATAAGAGGAACATAAATGCAACCCGCTGAAGGTGCAGGCATTTTCTCCCGGATTACACACGGTAACTTTTATTCCAAATTTAAAACGCCAAAAACAAAGCTGTCTCAAAATTCTAATGCATATTCCGAATGCGGCCTTCCGGAATTGTCGGTAAGTTTAGGCAGCTGCATGCTGAAAAACTGCTGATTATGTCTGTACTTTACCTTATTTTTGCAGCCACTTAAACCCAAACAGAATTATGGATTTTCTACAAACCGTGCTGGATTTCTTTTTAAACCTGGATAAACACCTTTTCACCATGATCGTGGATTATGGACTTTGGATTTACCTGATTCTCTTCCTCATCATTTTCGTGGAAACCGGTCTTGTAGTGATGCCTTTTCTTCCGGGGGATTCGCTGCTTTTTGCGGCCGGAACCTTCTGTGCGGGAGTCATCGGCGCGACTGGTGAAACGGCAAGCCTGAACCTCTGGCTCGTTTTGGCACTGCTCACAGTGGCTGCGATTCTGGGAGATACCCTGAACTATTATCTGGGGAAGAATGTGGGCCTGAAAATCCTGGGCTGGAAAATAGGGGACAGGCAGCTGGTAAATCCGAAATACATAGGGCAGACCCAGGATTTTTACCAAAAAAATGGTCCCAAAACCATTATCATCGCCAGATTTGTGCCCATTGTAAGAACTTTTGCGCCTTTTGTGGCCGGAATCGGATCCATGAATTACGCTACTTTTCTAAAGTACAACATTATTGGGGCGTTTGTCTGGGTGTGGGGACTTACCCTTATGGGTTACTTTTTTGGTAATCTTCCCATTGTGCAGCAAAACTTTGAGACCGTTATCTTCGGCATTATCATCATCTCACTTTTGCCGATGGTTTGGGAAATCATAAGTGCTAAATTTATTAAAAATAACAGTTAAAAGAGCTGACTCTTTGCTAATCCCGCAGCAACAGCGTATTCCGGGCTTCGGCCTCTTCAATCATCACTTTGTACAGTTGGACATCGTTCTTTTTTAAACTGTCCAGAAATGTAGCGGTAAACCGTCTTTTCGCGTCCTGATGGATGGCATTGTAGATTTCCAAGGAATCGCTCCTGGTAAGGCCTTTCTGTTCTTTTAGTTCCTCATTCTCTTTTTTCAGCTGGTCCACCTCGTTTTCCTTGCACGAATTGAGGGACAGTGCAGTAAACAGGGACAGCAGGGTGATGGTTAATGTCTTATTCATATTCTTTAAATTAAGATGAAGCGATTAATACAGTGGCCGATGCAAATAGTTTACCATGATATAAAGATGGTTGTCTGCGGGGTATATTTTTATCGAATGATCAGGATGCTGAAGTCGGCACAAAAAACACACAAATTACCTCCTGGGTCTTCTCCCATCCATGTCTTGGATTCCCGGCTGATGACTGAAGACCTCAGCAGGGTTTGTTTTCTTTGCTCCTGCGAACGCGCTTAAATCCTATTCAGTTCATGATCGCTGATCACATCACCACATTACCACCTCACAGATACCCCTGCTCAAAAGCTTTGGAGATCAATTCCGAACTGTTTCTGCAGCGGGTCTTGTCCAGGATGTTCTTGCGGTGGGTTCGCACGGTGTGGATGGAGATGTGCAGTTTTTCTGAAATATCGCCGGTGGTAAGGCCTTTTGCGAGGAGCGAGATGATTTCGATTTCCCGCTTGGAAAGTCCGCTGGAGTCTACCGCCGAAAGTTCCTGTTGGGACCACTGCATCTGGCGGAAATCATCCCTCTCGCCAATTCCGGAAACCACGACATAATAGTTGTTTTTTGGCGTCAGGTGCTGGATGTTCGTATGGATATTCACGGCTTCCAGCAGCTGTCCCGATTCCGACTTAAGGGTGGGAATGGCCTGATGGTGGAACATTTCGTAATTTCCGGATGCGATACGCATGCGGAAACAATAGCTGGATTTGAGGTTCATCTGGTGTTCAAAACCGATTTCCTTCATCATTTCCACAGTCATCAGTTCGGCTTCCTGCACAAAGTTCATATCGTCCGGGTGAATAAGGTCAATGATGTCTCCAAGGTACTGGGGTTGGGTAGTTATGCCGTGCATTTTCAGTACATTTTCATGGTGGTTGCTAAGGGTACTGTCCGGCAGATGGAGGGTGTAGTGGTAATATTCACCGACGGAGAAGATTTCGGCGATGATTTTGTCAATGGAGGGAACTTTGTAGATTTTGGTTTCGCTTTGCAGAAATCCCGGATGGGTGTTCCATACTTTTATAAGTGGATGCTGTTTGGCGGGATTATTCTCAAAGTCTGACTCCATATATTAACTTTTATTAAGTAAAAGTACTAAAAGTTTGTTAATAAATACCCCTTTTGGGGTATTTCATGCTGTTGGTATTATACGGACTTTTGTACAGTCAAGTGAAGAGCCACCGGATGGCTCCGGAAATACGAACCAATATATTAACCATATGAAAACCAGAATTGAGCAAACACATCAAAACAAAAACATGAAGAAAAAATTCTCTTTTGCAATCGCAGCTGCGCTGTTAGGCATCTCCGCGTTAGGTCTTAACTCCTGCGAGCGGGCTGCAGAGAACATAGCAGAGGAGATCATCAAACCGTACTGCTACAATGAAAACGGACAGACGGTTTGCTACGCCAATCCTAAGTAAAGGGCAAGTGGTGCGGTGATGCCTTTTAAAAAAACACAAAAACGCAAATGATGGAAAATATTTTATTTTCCAGTTAAGGTTGCAGCGCATCATCTTTAAAACTCTTCGCTGACCTCCGGGATGTTTAATAAAGTCCGTTAAGCACACGTTCATCTTCGGACTACATGACGAAACAGAAAAGCCCTCTTTTACAAGAAGGCTTTCTGTTGTGCCCGGAACAGGACTCGAACCTGCAAGCTTGTGGGCACCCGCACCTGAAACGAGCGTGTCTACCAATTTCACCATCCGGGCATCGGAATTGTGAGGCACAAAAGTAAGAATATTCCGCGCAAACTTCCTAATTCGTGATTAAGAAAAATACTTTTTTTTGGAAACAAAGTCCCGTGCGACGCTTCCATGTTTTTTCTATCTTTGATTTAAACTACTCAAAACAATAAACCGCTAAACCATGAAAGCATCTGTACTATTCGCACTGCTCTTGCTGTATGCGGGCATGAATGCCCAGAAACTCAATTATGAATATGTGAAAGGCATCGGTTGGAGCACTTCCAAAAGCAAAGCGATTGACGTGGTGGTTCAGAATGCCCGTGCCTACTTCACGAATGATGTAGGCGGGATTCAGACCACCCTTCGAAAAGAAAAAAACCTTAAGGTGAAAGGAAAAAACCTCGAAGGTTTCCTGACGGTGATGGAGGCAGACCTGCGGGCAATGCTGCAGGCATCGGACCACTGGGATGAGGTGGATACCTATACCAAATACCGGGTATATCTGGGCGATATCATTGGATACACGCTTCTTATTCCCGGCTGGTCACAGGCCAATACCGGCATTATGGGTAAGGGAAGTGTAACCTATCGGTTTGACGATGGTTTTCCTGTGTCAATGTCTGCAAGTCTTCAAACCACCCGTGATTATACCATCTTCAGCGGATATCCCTACAGCAATGAACAGCTGGCCATCGCAACAGATTATCTTCGGAGTACTTACGGAAACTTTACCCACAAGCAGTATACCAGCTCCTGGAATTCCTGCACAAGCAATAACGAACCTGTATACACTGTGATCTATGATTTCAAAAGTGAATATTATGACGCCACCTTGACCACGGAATACGGCATATACCAGAAATCTACCGGAGCGTACAAAGGCGCCTGTTATGCCGCGGGCAATCACCTGACCTCCATCAGCCTGACGGTGTCCGCAACTGATGAGGGATGGTAATGCTTAAAAGGAAGTATACCGTTTGAACTTTATTAGAGGTACTCTGCGCATTTTATCCATTTCGTTTTTTATCTTAAATAAAACCACATGAAGAACCCTTTCCAGCTGCTCATTTTATTTCTCCTGTTTTTCTTTACATCTGCAACTTCCCAAACTACAGAGGCCTCTTCAGAGCCCTGCCCGAATCCGAAAAAGTTGCGTGGGTTGTGTATGTTTGTGGATAGCAAAGAAAAGGATCCTAAGCCGCAAGGTCGCTTCGTCTGGAAATATCAGAGGAAATTATTAGAAGCTGCATGTATTGACGTGAGAAAAGACAGCGAAGAAGAGATTGGAAAAAAGATTGCGAAGGTATGGCAGGAAAACGAAAAGTCCATGATTTGTAATAACACCAAGTTTGATGTTGCGAATGGAAACATCATAAAATTTGCAGTAAATTTAAAGTTTGATGAGTTTGTGATTGATGTTGCACATTGGAAAATCAATCTTAATAAAGTAGATGAGATGGATGGAAGGACTGTTCTTGATTATGTTCAATCTCAAATCGAACGAAATAAAGGTCTTCCTGCAGAACCTACTCTAAAACAGTATTATGAAATGCTCAAAAAAGCGGGCGCAAAACATAAGTCGGAACTGTAAATATTTAATTATCACGTCATGAAAGATCTATTACTACTCACCATTTTGTCCCTTACCATTTCAACGTCTGCTGTATCGGCCCAAACCAGCGAGACCACGCCCTGCCCAAATCCGAAGAAGTTGCGTGGATTGTGTATGTTTGTGAGTAGTAAGGAAGAAGATCCATTCCCACAGGGACGTTTCGTATGGAAGTACCAGAGAAAGCTTTTAGAGGCTGCTTGTATTAATGTCAAAATTGATAGTGAAGAAGAGATTGGAAAGAAAATAGCAAAAGTTTGGGCAGAGAATGAAAGCACGTTGATATGCAACAACACAAAATTTGATGTAGCGAATGGAAGCATAATTAAGTTTGCTGTGAATCTAAAATTTGATGAATTCTTGATTGATGTAACCAAATGGAAAGTTAATTTGAACAAGGTCGATGAAACTGACGCAAAAACTGTTCTGGATTATGTGCACTCTCAGATTGAAGCCAACAAAGGTCTTGCCACCGAGCCGGTTTTGAAAAGATACTATCAAATGTTAAAAGATGCAGGCGCAAAACATAAGTCGGAACTGTAACTAATAATTCCTCACCACATGAAAAACCGTTTATTGCTCACCCTATTGTCGGTCACCATTTCAGCGTCTGCTGTATTTGCCCAAACCACCGAAACCACGCCCTGCCCCAATCCGAAGAAACTGCGTGGGTTGTGTATGTTTGTAGATAGTGCTGAAAAAGATCCAAATCCACAGGGAAGATTTGTTTGGAAATATCAAAGAAAATTCCTTGAGGCTGCATGTGTTGACGTGAAAAAAGACAGCGAAGAAGAAATAGGCAAGAAAATTTCAAAAGTTTGGGCAGAAAATGAAAGAACATTAATTTGTAACAATACAAAGTTTGATGTCACCAATGGGAATCTAATAAAATTTGCCGTAAATCTCAAGTTTGATGAGTTCATCCTTGATATGGCCCAATGGAAGGTTAACTTTAATAAAGTTGATGAAACTGATGGAAGGACTGTTTTGGATTACGTTCAAAGTCAAATCGAAAGGAACAAGGGTTTACCAGCAGAACCAACATTGAAAAGATATTACGACATGCTGAAGAAAGCTGGCGCCAAACATAAGTCGGAACTCTAAGTCATATATGTCATCCTAACCGTTAAACCCATTTTATGAAGTTATACCTGTTGATGATCCTCGTGTGCTGCAGCATTTCCGGGTACAGCCAAAACCGGGATGCAGGTGCTTTTTCAGTGACTGATCACAGCCTGCTGCACGAAATTACCGAAAGTCCGGACCTGGATTTAAGCAGGGTAGTGCTCAGCGGAGATGAGGAGACGGAAACCAAAGTGGTGACCGTAACTGCCGAACTGTATTACAACGAATTCCTGCGTGCAGTGAACGATCTGAGAAATGCAGTAGAGTATAAGCGTGATTTTTTAGAACTTCAGAAAAAGCATCCATTCTTGGAACAGGATGCTTTGAGGATGCTTGGCGAAATCACGTGGCTGAAAGCATACGGTTCCGGAACCTATGGCGGGCTTTTCAGCCAGGTGAATCAGCGGTACACCATGCTGCAGGATAAATTCCGTGACCCGGAAGTTCCCGTGTACGATGACTTCCCGTATAAGCGTGCGGAAAGTCCGGCTGTGTACAAAGCAAGAATGGAAGCGACCTCCGCACTCATTATGAAGAACCTTAATACCCCAGCGCATTTGATCAGCAATAAAAAACTGGCAGAGGAAGGCCGCCGTTTTTATCAGGAACTGATGAAGAGACCCTGATTTTAACACCATAAACATTTCGATCGGTAACGTAACGTGACCTCATTTGTTAAGAGTGTCTTATAAGTCGGGAATCCGGAACATCATATACAAAAAAAGCCACGACCTTCGTCGCAGCTTCAACTTTTTTGCACTGAGATCAACTAGTGGCCCGAGTGCCCATCAGCACCGTGCGCATGGCCATGAGAGATTTCTTCCTCAGTTGCCGGACGCGTTACCACCACTTCAATGTCGAAGTTCAGGGTTTTGCCTGCCATTGGGTGGTTCAGGTCAACCGTTACGGCTTCCGGAGTGACTTCCATCACTACCGCAGTAAGGTGGTTTCCGTCCTGGTCCTGCAAAGGCAGTACCGCGCCTACCGGTGGCATGCCGGATTCGGCGAACATATCAGCCGGCAGCTGCGTAGTAGCCGTTTCCACTTTTTCTCCATAGCCTTCTGCAGGCGATATGGTGAACGATTTTTTGTCGCCTGCGACCATTCCCTGAAGCTCCTCTTCGAACTTTGGAAGCATCATGCCCACTCCATAGAGGAAGGTGAACGGGTTTTCGGCATCGGTCTTTTCAATGAAGGTGAGCTCTCCATTTTCTTCAATGGCATTCAGCGTATAATGAAGCGCTACCACGTGGTTTTTTTCTATTGTCATTATTGTAGGGTTAGCGAAGGCTTTACTCCTTCTGTTAAAGTTTCTTTTGTATATCTGCGTTTAGCCGGTGCGGTGCAAAGGTAATATTTTATAAATTATAACGCGCACAGCACCTTTTCAGATCGCTGTCGGGAATGCATTTTAGTCCATTATCCAGCACAGTGCCTTTCTAGGATTCTACCCTCCACTCCATCACGTTCCACTGCATCCCCCAACCTCAGCCTCATTTCCATATCTTTTCAGCACCCGCAGTGCCCGGAGGGTATTCCACCGGCTGGGGGTCCGTGTCGCTTCCATATTGAAGTGGGTTTTGCCCGGATGCCGGCTGGCACTCCAAAGCCCCGATTTATTCTTCTTTTTGTCGAGGAATTGCAGCGCTTCCCTCATGCGGGGATCATACGCAGATTTAGCTGATTGAAAATAGTCCAGTGCTTTCAGGAGGTCGTACTGCCAGCGGGTTGGGTGGTAGAGTTTTAAGAAATCCGGATGGATAATCCCGCCGGTATGGTCGGAACGGAAAAGACGGTGGATCAGGATAAACTCCTCGCCCGTCTGCCGGGTTTTCATCAGTTCATCCACGCGGTACAGGTAACCATTACGCTGATATTCCAGGATGCCTTCCAGCACCGAAAGGGTCGTGTGCAGTGAACTGTGATGCGCACCCGTACGGTTGGACCTGCAGTTGAAACCCCCGTCGGGCATCAGCTGACCGAGCAGAAAGTCTACAACAGAGATGAGGTCTTCCTGTGAGATATTGAAATAAGCCGAATAATTGAGGACCATCCCGTTGATGCAGACGTCGCTTTGTTTTATGGTTCCGGAGGGGTTGATGCCGCCGTCAGGTCCCTTTTCAGAACTAAAGATCATCTGCAGGGTCTGGTGTATTTCCCGAATTTCCGGACTGATACCGAGATTTTTCAGATCCAGCAGCGTATAATGCGTGGAGGTCCATTTGGGTTGGTAAAAGCCGCGTCCCCAGTGTCCGGCATCCTGCCTCTCTTTCAAAAATACCGCGCCCCATCCTTCAGAAGCAATCTTCCTGCAAAGTTCTGGCTTCTCATTGTTGAGGAGGTCACGCCAAACCTGGTATTGGATGGAAGGATCGCCCGAAAGCAACCAGGAAGTAATTTCTTTTTCGGTCATTATTGGTCTTTTAAAGATGGCGAGAAGCAACGGAACACCTGCTTTCAGGATTTTTCAGAAAGAGGTCCCATCGTTCCTGCCAATTGGCTTTGGGACTTTGGCTTCTGGCTGTTCGTTAACGGTTTCAGATTAACAAAAATAGCCACCTTTCTGTGGATATTTTGCAGATATTAAACTAACGGTAGAGTTCCAAATCAATGAAATTATTAAAGTCATTAACCCTCTTTTGCGCCTGTTTGCGCTCTTCCATACGCACCTGGTCCATATTGCGTTCATTTCCATGGGAATCGTATGACTGCATTCTTGAAATTTGGCGGTTCATCAGCCTAAACTGTTCACTGCCACCAATGGGATTTGCCCGGAAGGCATTCCATTTTTTATTGAACTGTTGCCGGTTTACTTCGTACGTTTTGCGCAGCGGCTCTTCTTTAAAATAGGAAGTTTGATGGGATGTTTGATAGTTGGCAATCAGTAAAAAAGAGTGATGGTTCTGGAGGTCACTCACCTTAACAATCAAGCCCGGAAGTTGCCGGAAAATATGGGGCCCGTCCGGGATGGCAATTTCATGGGTAAACCAGGCGATCCACTTTCGTGCTCCATGAGTAAGTGTTGCTTTTTGACACTGATAACCCTGAATGGTCTCTATGTCACTTGAAATTTCCCAGCGAAGTTCTCGGTCATTAATTACTTTAAATCTTTCAATGCCAATGGACTCTGTGGTATAGACCTTTATTTTGCCTTTCCATATTTTGCTGTTGAATTTTCCCGATGGCGCAGTATCGTCAGAATTATTGCCTTTATTAGCTGAAGATAAAATTACAGAATCACGTAGTGCATTTAGATCACTAACAAATTCCGAATGATCACGGAAGATTTCAAGTCTGGTGTTTTCGGTAATGATGCGGTCTGTTTTAGTAGAATCCGGTACAAAACGGTACTCATAAATAAACCGGTGTGTTTGGGCCTCAGCGCACGCACAAAGGAACAGAAGAATGATGGTTGAGATTCTTATAAGGCTTGACCGAAGATGGTATTTTATGCTCATTTTAATTAGAATATAATTGCTAGCAGAATTTGTTTGGTTTAACCGGATAAAATCCGAACTCAGCATTATCTAAAATTCATAATCCCCTTTACTGTTTACCTGCACTTTCAGTTTCCTGCCGTACTTCATAAATTTATCATGTCCGATCTTCAGGTTTTCCCAAAAGGCGAGGAGTTGGGGGTTGTCGCGGTATCTGCTCATGTACACGGTCATGTTTTTATCGGTCATCCGGAAGGGAAACAGATACACCGGAATTTCCGTTTGTCCGCCGTTTCTTGCATAAACCGCCAGAAGATACACCTCTTTAATCAGGTCATCGGTCATGGGCAGGCAGCCAATGGTTACACAGGAGCCATGAATGAAAATGTCCCCACCTAAACGTGCTTCCCTGCTTTTCCGCCGGTCGGCAAGATTGGGGTAATTGATTCCGAGTGAAAGGTAAAACTGGCTGTTGGGGTTGAAGCGGTCAATATGATAAAACCCTTCCGGTACCTGACCGTCCCCTTCTTTCCTTTTTGGCCCCAGTTCGCCGGATCGGGAGCAGACCTTATAAGAATGGATCTTCCTGTACACTTTGTCTTTGGGCAGTTTCCCGTAAACTACCAGAACATCGCTGTCCTTATAAGCAACCAAAAGCAAATTCAGTTGATCCAGTTCGCCGCCGTGTTTCTTTACTATGTTCTCCACCGCAGCGTGCTTTTCCTTTAGGGCCACCCGCACCCGTTCATGCTTTTTCTGAGCGGTCAGAAATTCGTCGGGACCGGTGAAGGAGAGCATTGCCAATCCAATAAGCACGGTAAAAATCGTTTTCTTCATCATGAATATAAAAGTCTTTTTGGTAGAAGCAAGGGATCTCCAGTACTAAATTAATGAAAAAATGGACAGAAAACTGATGAATTTTCTGTCCCTCCTCAACCTCAACCTTAACCTCAACCTTAACCTGAACCTGAGCCTTAAAGAACAAGTTCCACCATCCCACCTTCGCCCAAATGCAAAACCCCTTCTGTAAGCCTGGCAGGATGACCGGTAAACCCTTTCAGTTTCGTGGATTTCCCTTTTACGATGATATCCTGAATCTGTTTTTCTGTGAGTTTCTTACCAAACACGGTAAACGGTATTTTAAAACCGCATTCGCGGTCACGGGTACATCCTACAGCGGTCCTGCCTTTGATGAGGGAGTTTCCGCTGCATTTCGGGCACTTTATTTCTTCCCAGGCAACCGCGGTGTTTATGCGCGGTGTTCTCACCTTTTTCTCTGCAGCAAGGATCTCTTCGTGAAATGAAATGACCTTTCCTTTTTCGCTGATCACTTTTTTTGTGAGGGCGGTCACCATAGCGATGAGTTCTTCTTTGAAGAGATGGGCTTCGTATTCCCCTCGCTCAATCTTCCTCAGCTTGGACTCCCATTCGCCCGTCAGTTCAGGGCTTTTAAGAAGTTCGTCCTCTATGATACCAATGAGATCCATGCCCGTGCTCGTCGCAAACAGGTTTTTCTTCTTCCGTTCAATATATTTCCTTTTGAACAGCGTTTCAATAATGTTCGCCCGCGTAGAAGGCCGCCCGATGCCATTGTTTTTCATCATTTCACGCAGCTCTTCATCCTCCACCTGCTTACCCGCTGTCTCCATGGCGCGGAGCAGGGTGGCTTCGGTGTACGGTTTCGGCGGACTCGTCTTTCCCTGATGGACGAGCGGCTTATGCGGACCGGTTTCGCCCACTTTAAATTCCGGAATCTCCTGCTCCTCATCCTTAACCTCATCCTTAACCTCAACCTTTTCCCTCACCTTGTCATTTACATACACGGCGCGCCACCCCGGCTCCAGGACCTGCCGCCCGCTGGTCCTGAAAGGAATGGTACCTGCACGGCCTTCAACGAGGGTGTTGGAAATCCTGCATTCGGGATAGAAAACGGCAATGAACCGCCTGGCCACGAGATCGTAGACGAGTTTTTCTTCCCTCGTCAGCTGACCGGAAGGCGGCACTTCGGTGGGGATGATGGCGTGGTGGTCCGTAATCTTCGCATCATCAAAAACCGCTTTGGATTTGGGAATGGCTTGGGCGAGCACCGGCGCGGTGAGTTCTTCATAAAAATGCATCGTTCCCAGGATACCGGCCACTTTCGGGTGAAGGTTCTCAGAAAGGTAGGTCGTGTCTACGCGCGGGTAGGTGGTATGTTTCTTTTCATAAAGGCTTTGGATGTACTTCAGCGTGTTCTCTGCAGAGAATCCGTATTTCCGGTTGGCTTCCACCTGAAGCGCGGTGAGGTCGAAGAGCCGTGGGTTTTTCTCTTTTCCTTCCTTGATTTCGAAAGACACGATTTCAAAAGGGTGTTGCTTCAGATAATCGAGGCCTTTTTCGGCTTTCTCTTTTGATTTCAGACGTTCAATGGTGGCACTGAAAAGGACATGCCGGTACTTAGTTTTCAATTCCCAGTATTCTTCCATCTTGAAAGCATCTATTTCCTTCTGCCGCTGCACAATCATGGCAAGGGTGGGGGTCTGCACCCTTCCAATGGAAAGCACACCTTTGTTGCCGCCGAATTTGCGGGTAAAAAGCCGGGTAGCATTGATGCCCAGAAGCCAGTCGCCTATCGCCCGGGCATTACCAGCCAGATAGAGGTTCTTATAATCAGCCGCAGGTTTTAACGTGGCGAAGCCTTCTTTAATCGCTTCTTCGGTCAGTGAGGAAATCCAGAGTCTTTTCACCGGTTTCCGGCATTTCGCCTTTTGGAGAACCCAGCGCTGGATGACTTCTCCTTCCTGGCCGGCATCCCCGCAGTTGATGACTTCATTGCACTCCTGCACCAGTTTTTCAATCACCCGGAACTGTTTTTCTACTCCCGGGTTCGGGATAAGCTTGATGCCAAAGTTCTGCGGAATAATGGGCAGGAAGACGAGGTCCCAGGATTTATAGTGTGCACTGTAGTCATGAGGTTCCTTAAGCGTACAGAGGTGACCGAAGGTCCATGTGACCCAATAGCCGTTGCCTTCGAAATAGCCCTGTTTAGGCATGTCGGCCCCCAGGACCTTGGCGATATCACGGGCAACGCTTGGTTTCTCGGCAATGCATAATTTCATACTTCAGCTTCATCTATGAACAGGCTGCAAATTTGCATATTTTTTTCTGAAATAAAAGGGCGGCCATCTTATAAATCACCTTTAAATACTTCAAAACAACGGTGCCTGGCTCCTACGGTTGTGTGTTTCGGGAATCAGATAATACAGGATGAAAAAAGCAAGATTGATAAACAGACACAATCAGTTTCGCCGTTTTCTATTTATTTAAACTATCATGTAATTCATTATAATAGATGGTACCGGTCGGTTTTTAATGAACCATAATTCATAACTTTGATAAAAACAGTACAATATGACAAATTCAGAAGGACGCTGTCCGCATCATGAAGGCCAAAAAGCTCAGGAAGCCATGGAGCAGGCCAACCAACCCATCAAGAATGACCCCGTTCAGGGAGAAACCATCCACAGTCAGAACGAAGAAAATCCAATTCCTGTTGCGGGAGCTACCTTAGGGCAATCCGGTAAATGTCCGGTGATGCACGGCGCCAATAGCGAAGACGGTAAAAGCGTGATGAGCTGGTGGCCCAAAGCCCTAAACCTTGACATTCTCGCGCAGCACGACACAAAAACCAATCCACTGGGGCAGGACTTTAATTATGCTGAGGAATTCAGTAAACTGGATCTTGAAGCCGTGAAAAGCGATTTAAAAAACCTCATGACCGACAGCCAGGAATGGTGGCCAGCGGACTGGGGTCACTATGGTGGACTCATGATCCGCATGGCATGGCATTCTGCCGGAACTTACCGGACAGCCGACGGACGTGGCGGCAGCAATACGGGAAGTCAGCGTTTTGCCCCGCTCAATTCCTGGCCCGACAATGCAAACCTGGATAAGGCCCGGCGACTGCTTTGGCCCATCAAGAAAAAATACGGAAATAAACTCTCCTGGGCAGACCTGTATATTCTGGCCGGAAATATGGCCTACGAGTCCATGGGGCTTAAAACCTTTGGTTTTGCGGGCGGTAGGGAAGATGTCTGGCACCCGGAAAAAGAGATTTACTGGGGATCCGAGAAGGAATGGCTTGCCCCAACAGGCAGTGAAGGCAGCAGGTACAGTGGAGAGCGAGATCTCGAAAATCCCCTGGCCGCAGTGATGATGGGACTCATTTATGTAAACCCGGAAGGGGTGGACGGTAATCCCGATCCTTTGAAAACGGCAGCTGATTTAAGGGTGACCTTCAAAAGGATGGCCATGAATGATGAAGAAACAGCAGCCCTTACTGTGGGCGGACATACCGTTGGAAAATGCCACGGTAACGGCGATGCCTCTCTTCTGGGTGGTGATCCGGAGGAATCAGGCCTTGAAACCCAGGGCTTTGGCTGGATCAATCCGAAAGGACAGGGGAATGGCCCGGATACGGTAACTTCTGGTCTGGAAGGAGCGTGGACCACAAATCCCACCCAGTGGGATAACGGATACCTTGACCTGCTGCTGAACCATGAATGGCGGCTAACGAAGAGTCCGGCCGGTGCCAACCAATGGGAGCCCGTAAACCTTCCGGAAGAACTGAAGCCGGTAGATGCCCATAACCCAAATGTGCGGAGAAACCCGATGATGACGGACGCTGATATGGCCATGAAAATGGATCCCGGATACCGCGCCATCGTGGAACGCTTCCACAACGATTTTGATTATTTCACCGATACATTCGCACGCGCCTGGTTCAAACTGACCCACCGTGATCTCGGTCCAAAATCCAGATACCTGGGCGCAGATGCACCGGCAGAGGACCTTATCTGGCAGGACCCTATCCCAACCGTGGATTATACCCTGAGTGAGGACGAGGTTGAAAGCCTCAAAACGCAGATCCTGAACAGCGGACTGACGCTAACTGAACTGATAAACACTGCCTGGGACAGCGCCAGAACCTACCGTGGATCCGATTACAGGGGCGGTGCCAACGGCGCCAGAATCCGCCTGGAACCGCAAAGAAGCTGGGAAGGAAACGAACCGGAGCGGCTTAACAAGGTTTTAGACGTCCTTGAAATGATACAGCAGAACCTGGATAAAAAAGTAAGTATCGCCGACCTTATTGTGTTGGGGGGTACCGCAGCTGTAGAACAGTCCGCCAGGGAAGCGGGATATGCGGTTAAAGTACCTTTCGCCCCGGGAAGAGGGGATACCACGCAGGAGTTGACCGATGTGGAGTCTTTCGAAGAACTGGAAACGGTGCACGACGGGTACCGGAACTGGCTCAAGAAGGATTATGTGGTATCTGCAGAAGAACTGCTGCTGGACAGGACCCAGCTTATGGGCCTTACGGCCCCGGAGATGACCGTACTTGTGGGCGGCATGCGGGTACTCAATACCAACCACGGCGGAACCAACCACGGGGTTTTCACGGACAGGCCGGGAATGCTGAGTAATGATTTCTTTGTGAACCTCACTGATATGAACCTGAAATGGGTTCCGGTTTCGGATAACCTGTACAACATCGTGGACCGTAAATCCGGGGAAACCAAATGGACGGCCACCAGGGTAGACCTTGTCTTCGGTTCCAATTCCGTGCTCCGTTCCTATGCCGAATTCTATGCGCAGGACGATAACAGGGAGAAATTTGTGAATGATTTTATAAAGGCCTGGACCAAGGTCATGAATGCCGACCGGTATGATCTAAAATAAGATGAGACCCTTTCAGCAGTGAAAGGGTTTTTTTATGCCAATGTTTGAGCGAGGTATACTTGTGAACCTAATTTAGCGAGCGTTTGACTTTAGAAGTTGATAGATTCTGTCTAATGTTTGTTTATTACAATTTAATTGTGCACAATGTATTTTGAGTTTACCTTTGTCCCGTTAAAACAGCCGCAGTTATTTCGGCTGGATTTTCAGAAAAATTATTATCAACCAAAAATTTAAAGATGTCATTATTACAGGATTTAAACTGGAGACATGCGGTGAAAGCCTATGATCCAACCAAAAAAGTTTCAGAACAGGATGTAAACAGCATACTGGAAGCGGCCCGACTAGCGCCTACTTCATCGGGTCTGCAGCCTTTCCGCGTCATTGTTGTGGAGACCCAGGAACTGAAGGAAAAAATGGTCGCCGGTGCCCTGAACCCGGAGGTGATGCGCGACTGTTCGCATGTGCTCGTATTCGCCGCCTGGGATCAGTATTCAGCTGAAAAAATCGATCAAGTATACGACCATCACACCGAGGTACGCGAACTCCCGCGCGGCCGTTTCAGCAGTTATACCGACCAGCTGAAGCAACTTTACGGTGCGCAGACCGCACACCAGCACTTTGCCCATACAGCCCGGCAGACCTATATCGCGCTGGGACTGGCCATGGCACAGGCGGCAGAGCTTAAGGTGGACAGCACCCCGGCCGAAGGCTTCAGCAACGCGGTGGTGGACGAGATCCTTGGGCTTCACGAACTGGGACTTAAAAGTGTGACGCTACTCTACCTGGGCTACCGTGATGCGGAAAAAGACTGGCTGTCCACCATGAAAAAGGTTCGTTTGCCTATGGAAGAGTTCATCATCAGAAAATAATTCATCAAAACCTTCAGTTTTATGGAAAATCCCGACGCCCTGCACCTCGGCCAGCAGATCTGCTTTCCGCTCTATGCCCTCTCCAGGGAAATTACGGGCCTTTACCGGCCGCTTCTGGAAGAACTGGACATGACTTATCCGCAGTACCTCGTCATGATGGTACTTTGGGAAGAGGACGGCCCTGGCGTTTGCGATATCGGCAGAAAACTCTTCCTGGACAGTGGCACCCTGACCCCGCTTTTAAAAAGGCTGGAGGCGAAAGGTTTTATCGTCAGAAAGCGCAACACCCTGGATGAACGGGTGGTGCAGATTTTCCTGACCGACAGCGGTAAAGCCCTCCGCGAAAAAGCAGGTGGCCTACCCGCCAGGATCCTGGAAAAAATCGATCTGGAAACAGGTGAACTTCAGGAACTGAAAGAGTCTATAAATAAAATACTTAACAAAATACAGAAATAAATATGAAAACATTGTACACCACCAGTGTAACCGCAACCGGCGGCCGCGATGGCCATGTGAAAAGTGAAAACGGCCTGATTGACCTCGAGGTAAGAATGCCCAAAGCCTTGGGCGGGGCGAATGACGATTACACAAATCCCGAAATGCTGTTTGCCGCAGGATATGCTGCCTGCTTCGACAGTGCGCTTAAACGTGTCATCAGTCTCTCAAACGTGAAGACCGGGGTAACATCGGTTACGGCAAAAATCAGCATCGGCCAGCTGGACAACGGCGGTTTCGGATTGTCAGCCGAACTCGCGGTAAATATACCCGGCGTGCCGACAGAGGAAGCCCGCTCACTAACGGAGAAGGCCCACCAGATCTGTCCTTATTCCAATGCGACAAGGAACAACATGGAAGTAGTTCTAACGGTGACGAATAACGAATCGCATTAATAACCACCACCGGGAGACTTTAAGAAATCTGACTGCAAGTACTGTATAGAAGACCCTTTCAGCGCCTAAATCCTGAGGGGGTTTTCTGTATGGAGAGGTAAATTCTCTTGCTGCGTTACCGAATAATTTTTTAACTTTGGTTCGGAGTGATCTCCAAAATCTTAGTAAAATGACCGACCCGGTGCCACGTCATTCCCTGTTCCGCAGCGGCTATTCCGAAGTGAACGGCCTGAACATGTATTATGAAATCTATGGAAAAGGCAAACCTTTGGTGCTGCTCCACGGCGGCGGGTCTACCATACAGACCACCTTTGGAAAGGTAATTCCGCTTTTCGCAGAAAACAGAATGGTCATTGCGGTGGAACTTCAGGCGCATGGACGCACCGGAGACCGCGATACCGGAGTTACCTTTGAACAGGATGCAGATGATGCTGCCGCGCTGCTCCGAAATCTTGGTATTCACAATGCGGATTTTTTCGGATTCAGTAACGGCGGCACCACCGTCCTTCATATCGCCATCCGGCATCCGCAGCTTGTCCATAAAATGGTTCTGGGTTCTGCACTTACCAACCGCAGAGGCGTACCAACGTGGTTCTGGGAATTCATGAACAGTGCCAGGCTTGAGCGCATGCCCGAACCGCTGCAGCTGGCGTATCGGAGTGTTGCGCAGGACCCGGCGGGTCTCCAGGTCATGCATGACAAAGATGCCGCCCGCATGGTGAACTTTAAAGACATCCCCGATGAAAAGATCGCAACGGTGAAAGTTCCCGCACTCATCATCATCGGCGACCGTGACGTCATCACGCCGGAACATGGGCTGGAACAGAACCGGCTTTTGGAGCACTCCTCCCTCGCCATTATCCCCGGCGGTCACGGCGATTATATCGGCGAGATCACCACGCTGAAACCTGACTTCCGGGAAAGTGACCTGGCAGTCCCCTTAATCGAAAAATTCCTGGACGGCAGGTAATGCATTTAATCAGGATCCGATGAACAACCGATTTCAGGATGAAAACCTCCGGCTTTCCGATTTCGAACGCGAAGTCTGGGTGGTCTGCCCCGCCTGTGCTAAAAAAGCAGTTGCCACTTTAGATTCTGAGAGGAAAACAGCACGGCTTTTCTGTGACTCCTGCGGCTGTCACAAAGAAACTACAACCGATGTGCTTCCATATGGCACCATACATCTGGCGGCCCATTCCTGGTTTGGGCAACCCCTTTGGCTGCAGGCCCCCTTCCGCAACGGCGTGTTCTATGCCTACAACTTCAGACATCTGGAATATCTGGAACGCTACATTGGCGCCACCTTGCGCGAACACAAAGGCCGGACGCATTTTACCCTTCTGGAGAAACTGCCCCGCTTTTACCACGACGCAAAAAACCGCGAAGGACTGCTGAAGCTCATCACCAGACTGAAGAACAGGACTTAGCATTGGAGCTTGCCCGTGAGTTTTACGGATTTAGAAATACCTTCGCTTCGGAAGTGATTATTTCATATCTTTAGCGGCCGGCATCTGCACATAAAACTGAAGATCCTTTTGCAGGACCTGTTCGCTGCAGATTTCCGGTTAAATAAACCTCAAAAAAAATAAAACAAACCCTATGAAAAAACAAGTACTTTTCCTCTTCTTTTCCCTGATGATGATCTCCGTATCTGCGCAAAAAATGGTGTCCGATGGATTTACCGTTTCCATCAGCAACCCAAAAAGCGAAAAATACAGTGTGGATATGTTGGGAAGCACCCACCATATTACGGAACATACCGGAAATTACGTGATTGAAAAAGGAGGCAGAGAAATGGCCGCCCAGAAATTCACGCTCATGATTATGGAGAACGTAACCACCCTCAACATCAGGTCCAGTGAAAGCACCGGCAATACCCTTACCTATGACCCGGAAACGAAGATGTTCGAGTTTGCAGGCGACGAGTACAAGGCAAAAAACACAAAAAATACCGATAACCTGATCCTCAGCGGGCTCCTGGTATATGCTGCGTATCTGGACAAAAACGAGTAGGATTCTATAATCCGGATTACTGGTTTATGTTCAAACCTGTTCCCAGGAAAGTGATATTCAGGCAGTCGGTGTTTGCAGACCGGTTGATCGCGGATTTTCAGCGGAGCTATGCCGGCTGCGCTGATCTGACCGTACCTTATGAAGCCGCGGTAATCCGTAATTTTTATGACCACCTGCAGCCCCTGCATCCAACTGCAAGAGCCATATGCGGGCACGCGGTGATGAGCTGGGCAGCGAAAAGCCGTGCGGATTACACGGCACAATTTCCCCGCGTCCTGCAGGATTTCCTGAACGCGCTGAACATCCGTAGCCTTTTCCTGATGGATTTTACGGACCGCAACCTGATGGATTTTGAGTTTGAAAACTACCGCAAGCGAAACCTTTTTAAAAGGACCGGAGGCAGGAACAGAAACGGAACGGCCTACCTGGTGGATACAGGTACCCTTTCCGGTACACTTCCCCTTTTTCTTTTTTCCGGGGTCTACGACGTACCCGTCATCTTCCTGATCTCCGCTGAGAACGAAGTTCCCCTGTCGCTACGCCTCTGTGATGACGGAAACCTGCATCTTAATTTTTATGAACACGATGAACTCCGGTTCCGTACGGAAGCAGAGCAAGCCGGATTTGTATGGGGAGACCTGGAGGTGTGTGTCAGGCATTCTGTAACTTATCTCACCTGACACTTACGGATTTTATCTGTCTGCAGCCTCTTCACAGTCATGCTTTTCTGGCGCTGCAGCCGCTGAAAATGCCGCTGTCAGGCTTTTGACCAGTTCCTTCGTGTATCGGCCCTCAGGATCAAGGTCCGGGTCCAGGATGGTGATTTCAAGACCGACGGCACACGGACTGGCGAGCAGCAACTCAAACAGGTGTTGAAGTTCTGGATACAGGAGCCCATCCGGTTGCCGGCTGTCCACCGCCGGCATAATTTCATCGTTCAGCACATCCACATCAAAATGAATCCAGAAGCCGGCGAGTCTTTCCTTTTTCACCATGTCCAGAAACCGTTCCACACACTTTGCGATGCCTTCTTTTCGCAGGGTAACCAGGTCCGTGTACTGGATATCTGAACGCACGATGGCATCCACATACCAGTCTTCCATATCGCGGTTGCCCACACACCAGACGTGTTTTTCGCTGATGTAGGGTTTACGGCCGTCAAGGTCCGTCAGTTTGGAAGGGCCGTGACCGGTGATGAAAGCCAGGTCCATGCCCGCTGCCCCCTCCGTCTGCGACTGCTCCGGCAGCATAAAATCCGTGTGACCGTCCAGGTAGAACAGCCCAAACTCGCCCATATTTCTTAAAGCAAGTGCATTGCCGATCAGAATACTGCAGTCACCCCCTAACACCACGGCAAACTGACCCTCCGCAAGTACCTCCTCCAGCACTTCTGCCTGTTTTTTTGCATAATCTGCAATGGCATCTGCATTCCTGACTCCTGACTCCGGGTCCGATTTCATTGCATACGGTGGGGGCTCCAGGCGTATAATGCTGTCAGCCTTCAGCGCGTAGTGGAAACCGTTTTCCCTGAAGAAGTCCGGCAATTTGCGGACTCCCGGCTCATGACCGGGATGTGGTTCTTTCAGTCCAAGGTTGGACGGAAATTCGATGATGGTGAGGTGACTTGATTCCATAGGCTTACAAATGAAGAAGACCGATTGAAAAAAATATGGGTACACCTCAAAATTAGGAAATATTTTTTAAAGTACTGACGGTAAAGCGGTTAAATGACCTATCGAAAAAGACAGCAACCTGGGAGTCAGCCTCGTTTTAGCTGCAGACAGAGAAGGGTTTCACGTTTTTTTAGCGATTATAAATAAAAATCAACACATGACGATTGCTCAGGCACCAGATAGGTGGGGCCTTCCACAAGGTTGACCTCAATAATGGCCTCTGCATTTTTAAGCAGGGTGATGCAGTCCGGACTTAAATGCTGGAGGCGGACGGTCCTGCAAAGGTTTGCAGTAATAAAGCTCTGCCTTTTTACCGGATTCCAAACTGCTTCACCATCCAGTGATCCGGATGGTTTTTGATCAGATCCGTTTTTAAACGTTCATCATTGGTTTCCAAAAAGTGGTAGACCTTCAGCGGAACGGAACCGGGATATTCAAGGAGTCCCGCCGATATGACGTCGGCGGATTCTTTATGCTGCCCGTTAGAAACCAGCGCTTCTGCTTTATAAATCCGCACGATTGCAGGCACCTTACCGTACGTATCTGCCATTTCCTTTTCCAGTTCAAGCATCAGATCCACCTGCAATCCGCTGTCCGGCGTTTTCCCCTGCGCTGCGGTCTGGCTGATGTGGTTGTTATAGGCCATAAATAAATTGAGGATCTGCATGTTCTTTGCCCTTTTGTCTGCATACAGCTTCTGCATTTTCTCTACGGTCTTCCTGTTCAGTTCCCCCGCATCGGACTGCAGCGCCTCTTCGTAAAAATCGTTCAGCAGATTCCATACCGCGCGGTCATTTTTGTCCGTCCGGGTGTCTTTTTTAAGATGTGCTATAAACTGTTCATCATCTTTGGTTTGCTGTGCAAATAAAGGGAGTGATACCGCAAAGGCGAGGAGCAGGATCAGTTTTTTCATTCAGTTTTAGTGATTTGGGCTGGTTTAAATTGATTAACCACGCCGGTGTTTCGACGACCGGTCGGGAGTTTGTTTAGCAGAATAAAGTTACAAAATAATCAGCTGTCAGGGGTTCGGCAGGGGAGTATTCCCCGGACCATGAACGCTGCGATCACTTCATTTTTTCACGTTATTTCACACGGCTGCGTTTTTCAAGTTCACTTTCAATGAACATCGGCAGGTAGTCCGGCGCGCAGTTCCGGGCCACGGGTTTGTCTTTGTAAAGGCCCAGTTTCTTGCCGATTTCAATGCACTTCTCCCGGTAGGGTTCGTCGAAGATGCCAATCCAGCCCGCCGTGAAGTTCATGGCCCACTGCACTTCGGGTGCTTCGGTTCCCATCCGTTCTTCAATGGCCGCCAGCAAATCCTTTGTATTTTCCGGCGGTTGCTGTCCCACCCACCTCAGGCGTCCCTGGTGATACCAGAAGAGGCGGCGGTGCAGGGCCGAAGGATGGTGTTCCCACGATTCCAGCAGGGCCAGTGTTTTTTTATCTTTCGTCAGTTGGTTTGCCATAAGCCAGTCGGCGAGTTGGGTGCTTTCGGCCGCGGGATGTTTGGTCATATCCGCCAGCAGCTGGTCCGTAACTTCCGCGGTGAGTTCCTTTTTATCCAAAATGAGGATTGCGAGGAGGCGCGGGTAGAGCTTCCCCGTGGCCCACAGTTCCACAGCCATCGTATGGTCTTTCTTAATTTCCTTTGCGATCGTGCGGAGGTCCCCGAGTTTGGTGTCCGCTGCGCTAATCTGGGAGTATATTTTTTGTGCTTTTGGTGAGAGGGTCATGGAAAGTGTATTTTTTACTTTAAATGTCTATTTCACTATTATTAATTCGTCAAATGCTCTAGGGACATGTTATTAGCGACTTCCTTGCCATCTTTATTTATCTTGAGGCTCGTTGATTACTATATAGGGGATTTGTTTCTTATGGATTTCCTTTAAGTTCTGTTCCACTTGCAGGAAATTAATATGGTAATGGGGGCAATCTGAAGCTTTTACAAATCTGTTTATTACAGCATCTGATAAGCTACTATTTAAAACGCTCTGTGCACCAATTTTCAATTTGCAATAACTAAAATGTGAACAGAGGTAACAGTTCTTTATTCTGTGTCCTTTCCTTAGAGAAATGTCAATTCCGCCCCTGTACAGAATAGTTTTATCTTTTCCTATGTCAGGGAAAATTATAGGATTCTGAGATAAGTCCATTTGAGAGATCTCAGAACACTTTACAGGTTCCGATGAAACAGGGGTATAAGGTTATTCACTGTGGTCTCCAAATAAAAATATTTATGCTCAGAAATGGGCATATGCGTTCTTTTAAAATTGTAAAAATGGATTAACGGTTTTTCTGTTGAAGTGTCATTTTCACAAATCGACGCAAATAAATCTTTTTCATTTTGCACAAAAATTTCTATTATGTTAATTCCAGAATTTGATTTCTCTTCACCTATACTATGTGATACCACTATTTCTATAAATATTGGTTTTTGCTCCTTAAAATTGCTATGTGTTAAAACCAAATCGCCTTTAAAACCGTTGTAGCTTCTCTCAACTGAGCAGGTGTCATAGTATTTTTTTAGGTCAATTTTGTGCCAATCATTCCTCTTTCTACAATACTTCCAATTTACATGTTTTTTGAGTTCGCAAGTAGAAAATAGGTTACAAGTGTTTTCTGAAAGAAACTCAATTGTAAAATGTTCTTGATTTTCGAAACGAGATTTTAGGACATATTTCCCTAGTCTATGAAGGTATGTTTCCCTACTGCAGACGTCGCTTCTGTGTCGAAAATGTTTGGCTTTAAATTTAGCAAGGACTGGCGTCAATGGGGATGAGCAGCCTAAACAATAAAATTTGTTATAACGATTAGCATTCGTTACATGTTGGATAGAAATTATCTGATTGTCCTCGGTGGTAGCATACTCGTAAGTAATCATAACAAGATGGTACTTCGTTATGCTAATTTAAACATTTTGATATAAATTTACCTAGGACTGAAAAATAAAAATGACAGATGTATTCGAGCATTGTGGCCGCGTTGCGGTCTTTTAATGATTGCTTCTAATTTTTTTGATCGTGTTTTTACTTAATTCTGCAAGACTTGTTGTAAATGGAAATGCTGATGCTCTGCCAGCGTTGTAGTTCTTAAGCTTCCGGAAATCCCACCTTGCCTCTTGAAATTCCGAGTCTGAAATAGGTGCTATTTCTATAACTAAATAATTATCCTGGGATGGTGAGGAGTATTCTTTTTTTATCATGTCCTCCTTTGAAAAAACTCTCGGTCCTTTACTAACTACTTTCCACAACTCACCGGAGCCCGTATCACCCTTTGTATGTAGCAGGAGGTATTTTGAACTTACGGTTTCCTTATCCAGAATAAGCGAACCGGTACCTGACCCCGTTCTGAAATTGTACAGCCTGTTCTTCGTTATCCATTCAAATTGTTCAGTAGAATTATAATAGCCCACCAATACAAAAGTGTCGTCAGGTATCAGCGCCCTGTTTGTGTTGTAGGGTTCCGGAAGTGCTTCATTGATTGTGTTGTCTGATTCCGGAGGTTCTTTGTATATATCAAATGCTCTGTAAGCAATCTTCTCTCTTTGTGAGGCGCGATTAATAAAATGTTCAATAATTTCGAGTAGGAAACCTTTTAACTCACCGATTCCGCTGTCGGTTTTGGATGGTTTTACCGGAAAAGCTCCGAGTCCGGGAATAATTTCATGAAATCCTTTTTGATTAATCGCTTGGTCTCCGGGATACAAAACATAGGCTCCACCAGTTCTTCTGATTGCATCTTTGTATGCGTGCATTTTTAGCAGGTCCGCATTTTTATAAATGCCTTTCCGGTTTTCTGTTTTTTCGTCGTCAAGATCAGTTTCCGTATTTTGCTGCAGAAAATCCGTTAGATTGGCAATTTTATACTTGGCGTCAAAATGAACATGTACGATGAGTTCCTGTATTTCCGCTTCGGTTTCAGAAATGCCCACAGGCCAAAAGGAAAGGGTATAGTCCGGTCGAAGCGTCGTAGTCCAGCTCCCTGAATCTGGATACTTTTTTCTTCCACTGAAGGAACGGTTGTAGTTGAAACGAATATTTAACTTTCGGCTTCCCGAGTCATAAACTCCACGAAGTGCAGTGAACTTGCCCTGTCTTATTTGCAGATTTAAACCATCCGGTGTTTCCTTTATCAGCTCCGAAATATCCTTTGGTTCAATTTCAAAGATGGATCCAAATAGATCCAGAAGTTTGAAAAAGAGCCAATATTCGTAAAGTGTTGCGATGTCTTTTTTTCCTCCACTGTATATGTCATCACCACCGGTCCAGATTAGTTTGGCTGCGAGATCAAACATGAGCCAGACTCGCAGTACTTCGCGGTAACCTTCCTTGCGTTGTAGAACGGGACTGTTAAGTTTTAATGTAGTGGGTCTTGAAATATCCTTAAAAATACTGTGGTGCAGCTGACCCTCCAGTTCCCGAATAAGAGTCTCGGATTCTTTTTCCAATTTTTTATGCCTGAATTCTTTTGCCCGGCTGTTGATATCGGTGCAAAATTTCAAAAATCCCTCCAGTGCATGTTTGATAAAACGATTCTCAGGTGTGTCCAGGGAGTCCGTTTTTCTTATTGAAGTTATTCGTTCGGGCAGCGTTGCCAAGCCATAGACTCTTAAATAATGTGCCTCAGGTAGTTTTGTTCTCCGGCCTCCTTTCAGAAATTCTTTAATATTAATGTTTGTAAATCTCCTGGCATTTCGAATGTCCTTCTCCATTGTAATTTCCGTCCATTTGGTTACTGGTGCCGTTACTATGCGGTGAACCGCCTCTGCAAATTCGTCTGTTCCGATTACGGATTTGATAAACGAGAATTTTTGATAGAGCGTTTTACTGTCTCTTGCGTAATCGATCTCAAAGTGTTGTGAAACCGGAGAACTGGTTTGCAGTAATAAATCGGTGCATTTTTCGGTAATGAATTCAAGCATGTCCCGGTAATCGTCGCGATATCCGGATTTTATGGATTGAACTTCCAACTCTATTTTACAGCATTCCTCTGAGGTTGATTTTATAATCAGGGGAACGGATAGGGTGCCTACGAAAATATTAGGAGCAATCGTACCGGCATTGTAAATTAGTTTATGCCGTTGAATTATATTTTCCCCTACATCACCCAGAACATAGTCGGCGTCGCTGATTTGATAGTCGTAATAACATCCTTCGACCAGCTGAAATCTCGCTTCATTGTTTTCCTCTGCATTTTCCCCGCCATCAAATAAAGAGTCGGGGCTGCGCGCATCAATCCAAAGGCGCAGGCCCTCCTTTACCGAGTCCAGGTTGACTTCTATGTTAGGGAGCGGATTCATTGTTATGCTTCGGCAAAGCTGGCGAATCCGTTGTCAATAGCTCCGCGGTACATCCGGGTTATTTTTTCAAGTGAAAGCGGATAGATCACTTTCGGTCCGTTGAAATCAAAATCCGTGTTTTCAAAAACATCTTTGATAATTTTAAGATCTTCTGAAATGCAAAACTCCCCAAGGGTCTCAAGCACCGGACACAACTTTCTACGGGAACCATGCAGCTTGGGCAACAGCTTTTGCATAATGGCAATGTCTATTTTTTTATTGGTTTCCATTGTTGCATCCAAAGCACCCAACTGATGTATTAATCTCAATATTTCGCTGGCACTTCGGTAACCAAATTCAGCTCCCGTTTTCTTCAGTTCACCAAAGAATTTTAAAAGGGTGCCGTTTATGGTACCGGTATCCTTTGCTGCAAATGATTTATTTCCTGCCATGTCCAGAAAACTTTTGGCCATTCCCGCTCCCTTCGCGTAAAGTGCTTCCATGTCTATATCTTTGATGTTACCAAGAAAGGATGCCATTTCCTCCTGAGATACGCAGAACTCTATGGTATTCGCCCTATCCAATACTTTAGGGCTGAACATGTTGGTCGTCTCATCGATGTTAACCGTCCCGATAACAAACAGATTAGATGGCACCTTGAGTTTTGACGGAACTCCGTTTTCAACAATTCCTTCCGCATAGAGCGGAATTTCTTCTTTCGACTCCATCACACTCAAAAAATCAGCAAAATACCGTTCCACATGACTTAAATTCATTTCATCCAGTATCAGGAAATGAGGTAATTCAGGGTTGTTGTTGGCCTGAATAATCAGATCCAGTACGCCACTATCCGGTTTAACATATTCTTCTGGTTTCAGGGCGTTGGGATAGCCTAACAGCGGCTCACGGTTAGTCCAGTCTGCACCTACGGGAATTATTCTATACTGACTGTCGTCCTCGCTGATCCACTGGACAAAAGCCTGCGCCAGTTTGGTTTTTCCGGATCCAGATAAACCGGTGAGGATAACGAAGGGTTTAGTGAGAAGGGAAGCAGCAAATCTAGTACTTAGGTTAGTTGAATAACTTAACCCAGACATCCTTAAATTGTCTTTAAAACTGAGAAGATCAAATTCCATAATTGGGCTTGGATTTTCAACTGTCTCTTTTAAAGTTTGCTTATATGTATTAATTATTGATGCAAGATCCGTATTGAGCTTTTCTTCTGATGGTAAGTTGTTTACATTGTATGTTTTATAAACGTAAGAAGCTCCATATCGTGCTGGTTTCTGACCGTAATTTTCTTGAAAATAATCATTAATTGTTTTTGGATGCTGTAGAGACCACTCAATATTTGGCTTATTTGTTTCGCTTATTCCGTGTGCTAAGATTAATAAGTTGAAATCTTTATAAAAGAGTAACACAGGATATATACCCTTGCTGGTGGTATTAGTTCCGAGTAAAAACGAAATCCATGGAATTTTTGCTGTGTTTCCTTTTCCAAAACTCACAACGACCTTGGTTCCCAAAAATTCGGCCTTATATTGTTTCGTCTTTAGGTTTTCACTTCCCGCCTGTGACAAGAATTTAAGCAATTCAGGATAAAAGTTTGTATCTGTTCCGTTGGCTTTTTCCACAATTGTAAATTTGTTTACCTCAAGCAAATTAAAACTTGGTGTGTTTTTCCCACCTCGAAAGGAATTTCTGTCCAGCTCTTTACCGTTTGCAAATATATTAGCGTATGAAACTATTAGCTTAGGAGGATATTTTTGTCCATTATACATAACATCATAGTATTTCGAATCCCGGTCTTTAGGTATTCCCTCGTCGTCGATCTTTGAAATTGCTTTTAACAAATGTTCTCTTGTGATATTTCCTGGGATCATATAATTGTAAACTAATTAATGAAGTCGTTCTGGAGTATTTTCAAGCTAGTACTCGTATTCTCAAATATACATAATCTTAACCACTGGACAAAGAGAGTAGAGATTATCATGTGGCTGCTCCTCTTTGGTCCGTATAGAAATTTTCGCTTTCGGCGCTCGATATCGCGAATTTGTAACCCCGATGTCGCGGATTTGTAATCCGTGCCCCCAAACACGCAATAAATAAAAAATCGCAATTCCCCACCGCCCATTTCGCTCATAATTTTGATGGCTCATCGTGCGATCTGCCCCATAGCAATTCTGGTAAAAATCCGGAAATATGATCCAAATCATACAAATTTGCCTTCAATTCTGACCCTTTTCCGGCCCCAACCATCGAACAGTATACGAACAGTGGATATAGAACGGATATAGAATGGATATAGAACTATCGAAGAAAGGATATAGAAGGGATATAGAAATGCAAATTTATTTTTGCGTTCCCACCTGCCCAATCTGCTCTTAATCCGCCTGATAAAAGGCGTTTGCAAATGATCAAGCACCTGCCTTGCCAGTCCCTGTTTTGACCAAAAATGCTTTTTTGTTCCCTTTAATGGAAAAGAATGGAAAATTCTGGAAAGTTTTTGCCCGTTTTAAAAACAGGTTCGCAAATTTCCCAACTTTGTTCCGTTAAAAACCCCCGAACATTAAAGTCATGGAAAAACTGATGATGCAGTGCAACGGAACAGGAGGGATGAGGAAGTGGCTGCCTTCATACCATCTTCCCCCTCGGCAGTCCAATCTCGTGTTCCTGCGGGTAGGGCAGGCGCTGGGTGGCGCTTACGTCTTCGCGGAGCTGCTGGTGGATCTCGTACTGTTTCTTTTGGTCGGCGGCGTAACGCGGGTCGGGAATAAAGGGCATTTTCGCCATCTTCAGGACGGTAAGGGTCGGGAAATGAAAATCCACTTCCACCGTGCCGAGCAGCAGGTAGCAGCCGCCGCCCTGGAAAGGATACTGCCTCAGGTTGTCGGGGAAATGCGCCGTATCAAAATATTCGCCTTCGGCATCGATCCACGTCCCGAAATACATGGTGCCCTTTTTGGTGGGCACCTGCTTGCGCGAGATCAGGTAAGCCAGCATCTTCACCTGCTTCTTATGGTGGGGCAGTAAACCGGAGGCCGTCACATCGCCCCGGTAGCGCGTCTGCAGGAGGTCGAAGGGCGAACAGGAGACCGGGAAGCCCAGGATCTCAATCTCGTCAAAGACATCCTCAAAAGGACTCCTCTTCAGCTCGGGCAGACTGTACTCCCGCACAGGCTCCTCAAAGATAGAGGCGAAACGGTGTTCGGGCCTGAAGTTCACCATCAGCATGCGCGCTTCGATAAGGAGCTCATTCTTCTGCTTTCCGGTAAAACGGAAGGCGCCGATGAAGATGAGGATCTGAAGGGTTTCCACACCCACGGGCACGCGGCGGATGAAGTTCTCCAGCGAGGTATAGCCGCCGTTTTTCTTCCGCTCTTCCGGAATGAACTGCGTAAGCCGCGACTCCAGCTTCTCGATATGCATCAGTCCCAAAAAAACCTGTCTGCCGTATACCGTGGTTTCCACCTCACTCCGGTTTACACACGGATTCAGGATTTCGGCGCCGGCCATGCGGCATTCGTGCACATAGACCTCCGTACGGTAAAAACCTCCGCCATTGTTGATGGCCGCCACCATAAACTCGATGGGGTGGTACACCTTAAGGTAGAGGCTCTGGTAACTCTCCACCGCATAGGACGCCGAGTGCGCCTTGCAGAAGGAATAACCGGCAAAGGACTCAATCTGCCGGTAGACTTCCCGCGAAAGCTGCTCCGGGTGTCCCTGTTTGGCCGAGCATTCGAAGAAATGGTCCTTTACTTCCTGAAGTTTCTTCAGGGAACGGGTCTTGCCGCTCATGGCGCGCCTCAGGATGTCACCGTCCGCGGCCGAGACCCCGCCGTAATGCAGAGCGATCTTGATGACGTCTTCCTGATAGACCATAATGCCGTAGGTGTCACCGAGGTGCGCCTCGAAGACGGGATGGAAATATTCGAACTTATCGGGGTGGTTGTGGCGGAAGATGTATTCGCGCATCATGCCGCTCTGGGCCACGCCGGGGCGGATAATGGAGGAGGCGGCGACGAGGGTCCGGTAGTCGCCGCATTTCAGCCGCCGCAGCAGGCCCCGCATGGCAGGGCTTTCAATATAGAAACAGCCAATGGTCTTTCCGCGGCTCAGGTATTCATTGGCCATGGGTTCATCCTTGGAGAGGGAAGTATCGGTGATGTCGACGGTGATGCCCTTGTTTCTGCGGATGAGGTTTACCGCATCCTTTATGGTGCCCAGGCCGCGCTGGGAAAGGATGTCGAATTTCTCAAAGCCGATATCCTCCGCCACATGCATGTCGAACTGTACGATGGGGAAGCCTTTTGGCGGCATTTCGAGCGCGGTGAAGTTCGTAAGGGGTTCTTCGGAAATCAGGATGCCGCAGGAGTGCATGCTCCGCTGGTTCGGGAATTTCTCCAGCAGTTTCCCGTATTGGTGTACGAGGCGCACCACGGCATTCGGGTCGTGGGTTTCCATGGGTTTCGTGGCCAGGGCGTCGAGTTCTTCTTTGGGTAAACCGAAAGCCTTGCCCACCTCGCGGAAGATGGAGCGGTATTTAAATTCCACATTGGTGCCGCAGAAGGCCACATGGTCCCGGCCGTAGCGGCTGAAGATGTACTCCAGGATGTTATCGCGGTTCTGCCAGCTCCAGTCGATGTCGAAATCGGGCGGGGACTTGCGGTGTGAGTTCAGGAAGCGCTCGAAATAGAGGTCCAGTTCAATGGGGCAGATGTCGGTGATGCCAAGGCAGTAACTCACGATGCTGTTGGCCCCGCTGCCGCGACCCACATGCATAAACCCCATGCGGGTGCTGTACTGAACAATGTCCCAGGTGATGAGGAAGTACCCGCTGAATTTGAGTTCGGTGATGACTTCCAGTTCCTTTTCTACCCGTTTCAGGGCGGCTTTATCATGTTCCGCATATCTTTTCTTCAGGCCTTCATAAGCCAGTTTACGCAGCAGCGCTTCATCCTCCTCCCGGCTGCCCGTGAAATGCTGTTTGTTCTTCGGTGCGGAAAAATCGAAGTGGAAGTGGCAGTCCTGCAGGATGTTCCGGGTATTTTGTGCAATCTCCGGATACCTTTCAAATTTGGCTAAAAGCGCTTCCACCGGTTTAAAGACCTCATCCGGCGCGCAGCAGTCGGCGGGGGTGAGTTTTGAAATCAGGGTATTGCCCTCAATGGCTCTCAGTACGCGGTGCAGGTTGTATTCTTTTTTGGTGCTGAAGGTCACGGGGTGCAGGATGACCATTTTGCCGGTCAGCGCTTTCAGTGCGGGGCGGATGAGGAGGTTCACCTCTTCTTCCCGAAGCCCGATGTATTCGTTTGGTTTGAGGGTTTCCGGAAGGTTGCTGAGCGGATAGATGACGGTGACGTGCCTGAAGTCCGGCGCGGTTTCGGGCAGGTCGGCACCGTAACAGTTGTGGTCCGTAAGCAGGCGGTTGATCTCGCCGATGCCGCTCTGTTCGCGGGCAATGGCGATATACAGCAGTTGGTTTTCCTTCCGGATCTCCACCCCCGCGATGGGTTTGATGCCCTGTGCCTCGCATTCCTTTTTGAAATCATAGATGGCCGTTACCGTGTTGATGTCGGTAAGCACGAGTTCGGTGACGCCGTATTCCGCGGCCTGCCTTACCAGTTCTTCCACCGGTAGGGTGCCGTAACGCAGGCTGTGAAAGGTATGACAGTTCAGAAACATGGTACACGGATTTATATTTTATCCTTTGAACGGTTCGAATTCAAACCCCGAGGCGCGGCCCACCGCCGTGTTTCCGAAACGGTTCTTGAGGCGGTCCATGGTCTGGTAGAGGTTCATGAGTTCCTCGGTATCCTCAAACAGGTCCATCTGGTGGTTGCCGTGCACGAGGCCGGTAAACCTGAGGCCAACGAGCCGGATGCGCATGCGCCGGGTATAGAGTTTCGTGAAAAGGTCGAGGGCGCAGCGCGACAGGGTATGGTCGGCGGCGGTATAGGCCACACGGCACTGCTTGGTCTCGGTATCAAAATTGGCATAGCGGATCTTGAGTACGACCGTGGAGGTAAGCCATTTCTCTTTGCGGAGCTGATAGGCCAGGTGTTCGGCCATGCCCGTAATGATTCCCCGCAGCGCCGGGAGGTCCATGGTGTCGTTGGTGAAGGTACGTTCGGTGGAGATTGATTTCCTTTCGGAATAAGGAACGACGGGGTTTTCGTCGATGCCGTTGGCTTTTTTCCAGAGTTCGCCGCCATTCTTGCCGATCATTTGCTGAAGCACGGGCACGGGCATCTCTGCCAAAGTCTGGATGTTGCGGATGCCGATGCGGGAAAGGAGCTGGAAGGTAACATCGCCCACCATGGGAATCTTGCGGATGGAGAGCGGGTTCAGAAAAGGTTTGACTTCCGGAGCCCGGATCTGCAGCCTGCCCACGGGTTTGGCTTCCCCGGTGCCGATCTTGGAGACGGTTTTGTTGGTGGAGAGGGCGAAACTGATGGGCAGCCCGGATTCTTTGGTCACGGCTTCGGCAATTTCCGTCGTCCACTGGTAGCAGCCGAAAAAGCGGTCCATACCGGAAAGATCCAGGTAGAATTCATCGATGCTGGCTTTTTCCAGCAGCGGTACTTTTTCCTGGATGATTTCGGTCACCGTGTGCGAAAGGGCAGAGTACATTTCATGGTCTCCGCGCACCACTTTCGCCTGCGGACAGAGCCGGAGGGCCATGCGGATGGGCATGGCGGAGCGCACCCCGAAATGGCGGGCTTCATAGGAACAGGAGGCCACCACGCCACGGTCTCCACCTCCGATGATCACAGGGATTCCGTCGAGTTTTGAATTGTGAAGCCGTTCGCATGACACAAAAAAGGTATCCAGATCCATATGCACAATCGCTCTTTCCATACTGCAAAACTATTATGTTTTATAGCAAAAAGAAGTATATTTGTTGCTATAAATTGTAGCAATGTCAGTTTTATCAGAAAACATGCGGTATCTGCGGGCTCAGCTCGGGGATTCCCAACAGAAAACAGCGGACAGCCTCGCAATCACCCGCGGCCGGTATGCCAAATATGAAGACGGGGCTACCGAGCCGCCCATCGATCTGCTGCTCCGGATCTCCAAATACTTCCATGTGAGCATAGACCTCCTGGTTTCCGTGGACCTCAGGAAATACCCCATCGACAAAATAATGAGGCTCCCGGACAACAGGATTGTCCTGCCCGTAACCGTAGATTCGGCTGGGGAAAACAGGATCGAGGTGATTCCGCACAAGGCGCGGATGGGTTACCTGACGGGCTACAGCGACCCGGAGTATATTGAAAGCCTGCAGCAGATCTCGCTGCCCTTCCTGAGGAACGGAAAATACAGGGCTTTCCCTGCGGAAGGAGATTCCATGCCGCCCTATAACGAGGGAACCTACATTATCGGGAAATATACCGAGTCCATTGCCGACCTGAAGAAAAAGAAGACCTATATCTTCATCACGAGAAATGAGGGGATCGTGTACAAAAGGCTCCTGGAGAAGAACGCAAAAACACTGAAAGTCGCCTCCGACAATACCTTTTACGAACCCTATGAGCTGAAGTCCTCCGACATCCTGGAAATCTGGGAATACGCCTGCAGCATCTCCACCGCAGCATCCGAGCCGGAAGATGTGAACAGCAAACCGGTAAGGGAGCTGCTGTTTGATATCAGGAGGGAGATCCGGGAACTGGGGAAGGTGGTGAAAGTCGTGGAGTCGTAAAGTTGTAAAGTCGTGAAGGCGTATTAAATGATTCCCAAAGAAAATCCGAATCCTTTACCCCGGCCCTAAAGGTGGTCTTCGGATTTTCTTACCAGCATGGTGAATTTTCCGGCCGGCTTCCTTTAACACAACAGGTTGTAATTATGTTTTCATTTTCCGAAAAATACGTTGGACGTGCGGTAATCAATAAAGTAAAATATTATATTTGTAAAAACAAAACTATATGCTCGTTATCGGAATTGCAGGCGGAACAGGATCAGGAAAAACGACCGTGGTAAACAAAATTCTGCAGCAACTGAATACGGAAGGGGTGAATGTCCTCTCTCAGGACAATTATTATCATGACAATCAGCATCTTACGCTTTCAGAGAGGGAGGTTCTTAATTACGACCACCCGAAATCCATTGATTTTGAACTGCTGCTTGCACACGTAAAGATGCTTAAAAACAATGAACCGATCGAGCAGCCGGTGTATTCGTTTGTAACACACTCCAGAACGGGCGACCATGTCCAGATTGAGCCTAAGAATGTGTTGATTGTTGAAGGTATTTTGGTCCTCACCAACGCGGAACTTCTGAAAGAATACGACCTTAAGGTTTTTGTGCACGCAGATTCCGACGAAAGACTCATCCGGAGAATCCGCCGCGATACCCAGGAGCGGGGCCGGGACTTGCAGGAAGTGCTGCACCGGTACCAGAATACACTGAAACCGATGCACCAGGAATTCATAGAACCTTCAAAGAATGAAGCCGACCTCATTGTACCGAACATGAGACATAATACCGTGGCAATCGATTTTCTTTCAACGGTTATCAACAACACCCTTAAAAAAACACACTAGTCATGGATGATGATTTAATAAAACCAATCAAGCCGAAATCACCGGCTATGAAATTTTTCAGGAAATACATCATTGACAAGTATTTCGTGACTGTTTTCCTTTTCCTGGTCTGGATGGTCTTTTTCGACAGCACTTCGTTCCTTGTGATCAACGAGATGAACAGCGAGATCAACAAATATGAAGACCAACTGGCGTACTACAAATCGGAATATAAAAAGAATGATGATTTCTACCGCAAACTGATGAACAACAAGGATGAAAAGGAAAAGTATGCAAGGGAAAATTATTTTATGAAAAAACCAAATGAAGAGATCTTCATTCTGGTGGTGGACAGTACGCATATAAAAAAGTCAACTGAAAACTAGACGCAAACACCTTTAAAAAATTGAAATGTTCGCAAAAACCTCATATCTGGACTGGGAGAACCTGGTTCAAAAGCAACTGAAAACAGAGGACATCTATGCTGTACTGGAAAAGGAAAACCTGGAAGGCATTTTGGTGAAACCATACTACAGTGCCGTCTCCACGCCCCTACGGAACCTTCCCAAAGTGGAAGAATCAACGCAGTTGGTGGCACGCTATCAGGAAAACATGGAAGATGATGTGATTGCCTTTCTGCTTGATGAAAATGTTGAAAATCTGGAAGAAAAAGCAATCTTTATAAACAACAAAGACCTCGCAGAACACATTTCCGCCATTGAAACAAACAGTTATTATTCACTCATCGACCTGTTTTCGGACGATCGGAATGGTGAAATTGATGAGAATCTGGGAAAAGAACTGCTTGCAAAATCCTTTGACAGGAACATTTGTGCCGATGTTTCCCTGCACCAGAACTCAGGGGCTGCAATTTATCAGCAGTTGGGAATTGCACTCGCGAAAGCAAAGGACCTTACGGAATTATTTGGCCCAGAAATTCTTGACAAACTGGTCTTCAGGTTTGCAGTAGGTGGAAATTATTTTTTCGAAATAGCCAAGCTGCGGGCTTTCAAACTCCTCTTCAACCTGCTTTCCAAAGAATTTGGGATGGACAGCATTCCTTATATTTTTGCAGAGAGTTCCCTTCGGAACAAGTCTAAAAATGATCCGGAAAACAACCTGATCCGCTCTACGGTAGAACTTTCAGCAGCATTGATTGGCGGTGCCGATGCAGTATTTTCAAACAACTATAAACTGGATGAGGGTAATCCACTTTCTGAAGAGATTTCATTCAAACAGCAGATTGTGCTGGCGTATGAAAGCATAATTAATGTATTTGATGATGCTGCGAACGGAAGTTATTATGTGGAAGAAATCACTCAGCAATTTGCAGACAAAGCCTGGCAGTTTTTCCTTGAAACCGAGGAAGAAGGAGGTTACTGTGCCATGCTGAAAAACGGGACGATACAGAAAAAGATTTTTGAACAGGCGGTCGCCGAGCAGAAATGGGTGGAAGAAGGCAGAATTAAACTCATCGGAGTAAATCTTTATCCAAAACTGGAAAAGACAAAGAACACCGAGGACCTTTATGGACCCGACCAAATCAAAAGGGTTCGTCTGGCCGAAATGTTTGAGTAGCTTAAGCCTATTGCTCAGGTTTGGTAACATTATGCTGAAAAAACCTATCCTAAGGAAAGAAGTACAGGACTTCATCAGTGCAAATCTGGAAACGGATTTGCACGCTTTGTTGCTGAAGAAAACCCCCTTTCCACAGGTGACCATACAGGAAATTGCCCAGCAGGTGAAAGGTAGGAAAGTGGCAGGCAGGAAATTTCCCTTTCTCGTGAAGGAAGGGATCATTTTTCCACCCAACCTGAACCTTGAACAGGCTTCTTCGCAGGCTACTGCTGACTATAAGGCTACAAATCTCCAGGGGAAGAGCTTTCTGGACCTCACCTGCGGTTTTGGAATTGATGCCTTGTTTCTTTCTTCTCATTTTGAGGAAGTCACTCTGGTAGAACATAATACACAACTTCTCGATACCGTAAAACACAACTGGAGTGTCTTAGGCAGGAAAGCGACGTTCATTAATGAAACACTCGAAACATTTCTTGAATGGAATACGCACAGGTTTGATACCGTCTACTTGGATCCGGCCAGGCGTGACGGGAAGAACAATAAGAAATTCCTGCTCGGGGACCTGACCCCAAACTTGCTTGAGATCCAGGACCGACTTTTAACCATTTCTGACAAAATTATCATCAAACTTTCGCCGCTGATTGATATCTCGTATCTGTGGTCCGTGCTCCGAAACTTGTCGAAAATTGAAATCATTGCGGTTAAAAATGAAGTGAAGGAACTGGTGGTTTACCTGGAGGCAGAGAACAGGAAAACGAAAGTGGTTTGCGTAAATCTGGAAAGTGCGGAACCGGATTTTGTTTTCAATCCGGAGGAAGAAGCTTCCGCAGTATCTGTATTTTCCGCTCCGGCACGATACCTCTATATTCCGAACAGTGCGGTCTTTAAATCCGGTGCTTTTAACCTCATAGCTGAAAGATTCAGCCTGAAAAAACTGCACCCGAATACGCACTTCTACACTTCGGAAAATCTGCTTCAGGAATTTCCGGGCCGAATTTTGCAAGTGGAAGTTGTGGCTGCAAAGTCTATTAAGAAAGGGGAAAAGTATAATTTGGTCTCTAAAAACCATCCGTTGAGTCCGGACGAAATCAGAAAAAAGTACAAGGTTTTAGACGGCGGCACAAGCTACCTTATTTTTACGCAGTCGGTGGCAGGCAAAATAATTCTGAAATCAAAATAAAAGTTTTGTAAAAACACGCAATATTTCTTAATTTTGGCCGCATATAATCCAGGAAGAAAATTAGATATGAAAAAATTGGTATTGGTATTGTCTGTGGCCGCATTAGCTGTTAGCTGTAAAAAGGTGCAGGCCGGCGGAAATCAGGGAGTTTTAAGAATTGAGGAAGGTGCCGACCGCTACGACGCGCATGAGACCAGAGCACCACAGCATGCGACCGTGGAAGTAACTCCGGTTGCAAAGGACAGCACTGCTGCAGCCCCGGAAGCTGCACTTGCTAAAGACTCCGCTCAGGTTCAACCTTAAACTGAAGTTTTCTTAAAATTCATTGGAATTTGCTTAATAATAGACCAATGCCTTGCCTGTGCGGGGCATTTTTTTTATTTTTACAGTTACAGTTTTCACATTCGTACTAATCCCAAACTGTACTCAACAATAACGACTTCACAACTCAACAACTCAACAACTTTACAATATAAAATCATGCAAGAAACCCTTAGTTACATCAATGAAAATAAACAGCGTTATCTGGACGAACTTTTTGAACTCCTTAAAATCGCATCAATTTCAGCCGATCCGGCCTATAAGGACGAAGTTTTGAAGTGCGCCGACAAATGTGCCGAACACCTGAAAAATGCAGGTGCCGATTTGGTTGAGGTTTGCGAAACCAAAGGCTATCCGGTTGTTTACGGAGAAAAACTCATCGACAAAAATCTTCCTACGGTGTTGGTGTACGGACATTACGACGTTCAGCCGCCTGACCCGCTGGATCTCTGGAAGAAGCCGCCTTTTGAACCGTATATTGAAAAAACGGAAATCCACCCCGACGGTGCTATATTCGCCCGGGGTTCAGCCGATGATAAAGGCCAGTTCTTTATGCATATCAAGGCTTTTGAGGCGATGATGAAAACCAATACCCTCCCGTGTAATGTTAAGTTTATCATCGAAGGGGAAGAAGAAGTGGGTTCAAAAAGCCTGGGGGATTTCGTGAATGAAAATAAGGAAAAACTTGCCTGCGACTGTATCCTGATTTCGGATACGGGTTTATACTCAAAGGAACAACCCACGGTGACCACCGGTCTTCGTGGACTGAGCTATGTGGAAGTTGAAGTGGAAGGCCCGAACAGGGACCTTCACTCTGGGCTATACGGCGGGGCGGTTCCAAACCCGATTCATGTTTTGAGCAGGATGATTGCGGATCTGATAGATGAGAACGGACACATCACCATTGACGGTTTTTACGATAATGTAGAGGAAGTTTCTTCGGAAGAGCGTGCAGCAATGGGTAAACTGAAAGATGATCAGGAAGCCTTTAAAACTTCCATTGGTTTAAGCGGTGTTGAAGGCGAGAAAGGATATACCACCCTGGAAAGAACTTCTATCCGTCCGACACTGGACTGCAACGGAATCTGGGGCGGTTACACAGGCGAAGGCGCCAAGACGGTGATTCCATCTAAGGCTTTTGCAAAAATTTCTATGCGTCTGGTTCCCTATCAGACTCCGGACGAGATTACGGAGAAATTTACCAGATACTTCGAAAAAATAGCACCTGAAAATGTGAAGGTGAAGGTGAATCCGCACCACGGCGGTATGCCCTACGTGCTGCCAAGTGATTCCAAAGAGTTTGCCGCCGCCAAAAAAGCAATGGAAACCGCTTTCGGAACAGAAGTATTGCCCTACAGAAGTGGAGGCAGTATTCCGATAACCGCTATGTTTGAACAGGTATTGGGTGCAAAGTCGGTTTTGATGGGTTTTGGGCTTGCTTCGGATGCCATACACTCGCCAAATGAACATTACGGACTTTATAATTTTTACAAGGGCATCGAGAGCATTCCGCTGTTTTTTGAGAATTATGCAAAAAATTGAGATTTAGGTCTGGTAGAACTGAAAACCCGGCAATAATTCCGGGTTTTTTTTTATGAATTATTATAGAGTAAAGAAATTTTATGTTTAATATTTGCTAATTAGTATTTTATATATACTTTTACAATAATTAAATTCTTAAATCTTTAAAAACATGAAAAGAACTCTATTCTCTTTGTTACTAGTATTTTTTACGGCGACAATCTTTTATGGCCAAGCCTTGCAGTGGGAGTTGTCTTTACCCGACAATGGATCAACCTCCGCAAATTCCAGGGCTCCGCAGGGGGCAACTCGTTATGCACGAACTGTTTATATTATCACTGCAGCTGAAATGGCTGGTTCAGGACTAACCAGCGGAAACGCACTGGCTGGGATAGGTTTTTTATATTCCTCAGCACAAAACGTTGCTACGACGGGTACCCTGAAGGTGTATTTGCAAAACAGTACGGACGCTACGAATACAAAAAGCACAGATTGGACCACTGCAATTACAGGCATGACTCTAGCTAGCAATTCGACAATTACGATACCGGCTACCACGGGGCAGGTAAATTTTCCGTTTATGGGAGGAAGTCCTTTTACCTACACCGGAGGCGCTGTTTACGTAGCGTTCGAATACGAGAATGCCACTGGGACTTTGGCAACCACAGGGAACATAGCACTATGTAATACCTCTTTAGTAGGAGGTCTTAAAGGTGCACAAAGTCTTACGGTATTACCAACAACACTGACAGTTTCTAACTTTAGGCCAGCCACCTACTTTGCTAAATCTGTTCCATGTGCGGCAATTAACAATCTGTCAATGACGGCATACACGGAAAATTCCGCATCAATTACCTGGAGTCCCGCAGTTAATGCTCAGATTGAATGGGGACTAAAACCTTATGCTCAAGGAGGAGGCGGATCTAGTGCCACTGTTACAAACGGTACCACCTATACAGTGACTGGTTTAGCACCAGGAAAAGCGTATGATGTGTATATCCGTGCAGACTGTGGGGGAGGCCTTTTAAGTGAATGGAGAAAAATTACTGTTGGCACAACAAATTCAGCACCGGTATCAACCTATCCTTATGCTATGAATTTTGAACCGGCCGCAGATCAGAATTATATCTTCAATTTAGGCTGGGGGAATCAACCTACAGGAAATGTGGGTACCTGGGGTTGGTTTTCTGACGACGCTACGGATGGAAATACTGCGAATGATTATGCTCATAGTCCCACATATTTTATTGGCAGTCAAATAGCTACTACTGCGCAGAATGCCTGGATTTTTTCACGTCCACTGGCTATGACGGCAGGTGTTACCTATAGCATCCAATACTATTACCGGACTTTTAGTACGGCTGCTACGACCGCGCCGGTGAATTTTTCAGTTGGAATTAATTCCACTAACAGCGGTACGGGAGCGACCATTTTGGCATCGCATACAAACTATAACAATTTAACGTACGCGACAGAAACCTTACAGTATACCCCTACAACTACCGGTAATTATTACATTGGTTTCAATAACAATACCCCTGCGAGAACAGCAATAACAACTGCTAATTATATTTTCATTGATACGGTGACAGTTACATCGAGCCAATTGGGAGTTAACGACTTGGTATCGTTCGAAAATGCTATTGCAATCTATCCCAACCCAACCTCGGATATGCTAAACATTAAATCTAAGGATAAAGTTACTGCTGTTTCTATTTCCGACATGTCAGGAAAAAGAATTGAAGCCAGAGTGATCAACAATACAGTTGATGTGAGAGGACTTCAGTCAGGAACATACATAATAAACGTGGTGACTGAGGCCGGGAACTCTTCTCAGAAATTCATTAAGAAATAGGATTTTTAGAATATAACCCTTATTACCTTAAAGGCCTGGCATTATGTCAGGTCTTTTTATATGTAATTATATGATAAGTAAATATTTTAAAAAGTATTGTCAATTAAGAATTTATATTTAATTTTACAACAAACAATTTAAAATATTAACAAAATGAAAAAACTTTTACTAGGTTTAATGCTGGCAGCTTCGCAGTTTGCCATAGCCCAGCTAACCTGCGCGACAGCTACGGCTGTGACTCCCGGTACGCACACTGCACCAGCAATAACGGGAACGTATGTTACGAGTTGTGACCAATCGAATGGTGATAAGGCCGCACCGACAGGAATTTGGTATTCCTATACTCCAACTTCAAACGGACAGTTGGTGGTTTCCTCCAATATCTCTACGAATGTTGCTCCCTTAAGCGACGATACCCGTGTGTCAATATACTCTGGTACCTGTGCTGCCCTAACTTGTGTAGGTGGAAATGATGACATTAGTGCAACTAACTATCTATCTACCCTTACGGTTACAGTTTTAGCCGGGACAACCTATTATATCCAGTGGGATGACCGGTGGTCAGCTGCTGGTTTCACATGGAGTCTTGCTTTTACTCCTGTTTCTTGTTTGCCTGTTAACGGTAGTACTTTGAATGTTACAAATGAAACCTTTACATCAGCAACACTTAGCTGGACTGCTGTATCTGGAGCGGCTTCTTACGATATCGAATATGGTGCACCAGGGTTTGTACAAGGAACCGGAACTGTTATTAATACAGCGACGACCAGCGCAACGATAAGCGGTCTTACAGCTGGTACCGGATATCAATATTATGTGAGGAATAATTGTGGATCCAGCCAAAGTACGTGGGTTGGTCCTTACCAATTTTTTACAGCAACGGATCCAACTCCATCTTATGCGTACGGCTTCGATAACGCAGCCGGTTATCCTGCTAACGGTTGGTCAGGCAGTTGGTCTACTAATGCTACGGCCGGCAACCCGCAGGCTGGGACTCAAATGGTATTCTCAAACAACAGTACAACTTTGGCTACAAACAGATGGCTGTACTCCGCTCCTCTATATTTAGCTGCCAATAAAATCTATACGGTTACATTCTATTTAAGATTGTTTGGTGCAACACCTCCACCACAGAGTATAAAATTAACCTATGGAACTGACAATACTGAAGCGGCACAAACAACTACAGTTTGGACTTCCAGTACTGTTGCAGGCACTACGTGGACTCAGTACAGTGCGACCTTCACTCCACCGTCAAATGGCACCTACTTTTTAGCATTCAATCATTTTTCAGGAGTTCAGGCGAGTGCAGTTTCGCTAGCTCTGGACACATTTACGATCACTGGTGCTTTGGGTGTTAATGATATTGTTTCTGATAACAGCACTATATCAGTTTATCCAAATCCTACATCAGATATTCTGAACATTAAATCTAAGGATAAAGTAAATGCAGTTTCTCTTACCGACATGTCCGGAAGAAGAATTGAAGCCGGACTTATCAACAATACAGTTGATGTAAGAGCGCTTCAATCCGGAACCTATATCATCAACATAGAGACTGCGAACGGAAAAACTTCCCAGAAATTTATTAAGAAATAAATTATAATAACCAATTTTGAAACGCCTCTTTTTGAGGCGTTTTTTTTGTTTGAATTTGACATCAATGTTTATGACAAAATTTGAACAAGGTGAATTCGGTATGGAGCTGATTCAAAATTACCCAAAACCGATTTTCTGATAAACTTTTTTAAAAACACTTCTGAATGGGGCGTTTTTTTTATCTTTAGGCCACAAAAATTTAGCGTAATGCATAAAGACAAAGTGGCTTATATAACGGGCGGAACCAAGGGAATCGGTTTCGGAATTGCAAAGGTTTTACTGAAAGAGGGCATTAAAGTCGCTGTTTCGGGAAGAAATCAGGAAGATGCCGAGGAGGCCGCAAGGATTTTATCATTGGATGAGACCAAAGTTTTTGGTATCGCGTCTGATGTCAGGAGCTTTGAAGATGAAAAAAATGCGGTTTCAGAAATCATAAAAAAGTTTGGCCGGCTGGACTTTGTTATTGCCAACGCAGGTCTGGGAATTTTCAAGGCGGTAGACGAAATGGAACTTAGTGAATGGAACGATATGATCGACACCAATCTTACAGGCATCTTTCATACGCTGAAGGCATCGGTAGAGGAACTGAAAAAAACGGAAGGATATTTTATCACGATTTCAAGTCTGGCGGGTACTAATTTCTTTGAAAAAGGAGCCGGGTACAATGCCTCCAAGTTTGGAGCTGTTGGCTTTACGCAGGCTGCCATGATTGATTTAAGGAAGTACAACATCAAGGCATCGACCATTATGCCGGGTTCCGTATCTACCAATTTCAACGGAAATGAACCGTCGGAGAAAGATGCCTGGAAAATCCAGCCCGAAGATATCGGCGACCTGGTCCTGGATATCCTGAAGATGAATCCCCGCTCCCTGCCAAGTAAAATCGAAATCAGACCCTCCAATCCCAACGGTTAATTTATGTAATAAATATTAAAAGCGGTATGATACTATGCATGCATAATATTTATTTTTTATCTTAGCGAAATTAAAGAGCTTCAAATCACGGCATCTGAACCCATTGGGATACGGTGTCTTAACAAATAAAATAAGTGCACACATGAAATGGTAGGTGTGCCTTAAATTAAAAATAATTACACATGAAAATATTAGTTTGTATCAGTAGTGTTCCGGATACTACTTCAAAAATTAATTTTACGGCAGACAAATCTGCATTCGACAAAACAGGCATCCAATGGGTCATTAACCCCCTGGACGAATTTGCATTAACAAAAGCTGTTAAGCTTCAGGAATCGCAGGGAGCAACGGTCACTGTGGTAAATGTGGGAGAGACCGCCGCCGAGCCTGTGATCAGAAAAGCTCTGGCCATAGGTGCCAACGATGCGGTAAGGGTGAATGCAGATCCAAAGGACAGTTTTTCTGTGGCAAAAGAGATTGCACACATCGCTCAGAACGGAGGTTATGATTTGATCCTTTGCGGTAAGGAATCCATTGATTATAATGGTGGTGCCGTTCCCGGTATGGTGGCTCAACTGCTTAACCAACCTTTTGTAAATGCGTGTGTAGGTCTTGAAGTGAACGGTTCTGAAGTTCAGGCGGTTCGCGAGATTGAAGGGGGTAAGGAGACCATCTCCGTAAAACTTCCTGCCGTCATTGCCGGACAGAAAGGAATGGTAGATGAGAAAGACCTGATTATCCCGAATATGAGGGGAATTATGTCCGCACGTACAAAACCGCTACAGGTCCAGGAGCCGGTTGCTACTGAAGTTAGAGTGGAAGGGGTTTCCTATGATTCCGTTCCGGCCAGAGCCGCTGTAAAAATGGTATCAGCAGATAATATTGATGAACTCGTAAGGTTACTGCACGAAGAAGCAAAAGTGATTTAATTTCTAATCTTAATTTAAAAACTATAAAATGGCAATATTCGTATATGCAGAAAATATAAATGGAGTTTATAAAAAGGCCGCCTTTGAAGCAGTATCCTATGCAAAGACCATCGCCGATCAGTTGGGCGATACGGTTACTGCAATTGCTGTAAACCCGACCGACTCCTCAGATTCCCTCTATAAATACGGTGCAAACCAGGTAATCAACATCAAGGATGAGGGATTGAAGAACTTCAGTGCCAAAGCCTACGCTCAGGCGGTGAACGAGGTCGCAAACGGAAATATCCTGATATTCCCTCATACCACCGACGCGTCATCTGTAGCGCCCATGCTGGCGATTATGAAGGATTATTCCCTGATTACCAATGTTCTGGAAGCTCCTGAAAGCATTACGCCGTTTCAGGTTAAACGAAGAGCGTTCTCCGGAAAAGGATTCATGCATGCAAAAGCTGACGCCCAGGGAGTGATTGTGACCGTTTCTCAGAATGCCTTCGGTGTGAAGGAGAATCCGGTAACCGGTTCCGAGGAAGTGAAAGACCTTACGGTTGCGAATGAAGATACCAAAGTACTTTCCCACGAGCAGAGTTCAGGAAAACTGGATTTGAAGGAAGCAGAGATTGTGGTTTCAGCAGGACGTGGAATGAAAGGTCCTGAAAACTGGGGTATGATTGAAGACCTTGCAAACACCCTAGGCGCCGCGACTGCCTGTTCCAAACCGGTTTCGGATATTGGATGGAGGCCGCATACAGAACACGTGGGGCAGACTGGAAAGGCAATCTCTCCAAATCTGTATATTGCGGTCGGAATTTCCGGAGCGATCCAGCATCTGGCGGGTGTGAACTCATCCAAGACCATCGTGGTGATTAACAGCGATCCCGAAGCACCTTTCTTTAAGTCTGCAGATTACGGTATCGTTGGCGATGCCTTCCAGATTATCCCTGCACTGACGCAGAAAATAAAGGCACTGAAAGGATAACAGGAATGACTTATTTAAAACACGGTCCGGATTTTATCCGGACTGTTTTATTTTCAGCGCAAAATCTGGGCAATATCTAACTTTAAATATTAATTTTAATTTATATTTGTAGTTATGGATTTAAAGCAACTTGTCATCCGTGGAATTTCATACAGTCAGACCCAGTCGGGGGCTTATGCACTGTTGTTGGAGCACGAGGAGACCAACGTAAAACTTCCTGTAGTAATTGGAAATTTTGAAGCTCAGTCTATTTCCCTGGGTCTGGAGAAGGATATTCACCCGCCACGTCCGCTCACCCATGATCTTTTTACAAAATTCATAATAGAAACGAAGCATTCTATTGCTAATGTGATTATTTATCAGATTGTTGATGGGGTTTTCTTTTCAAATATCAACCTCCTGAACGACGAGACAGGTCATCCGCTTGTACTTGATGCAAGGACCTCAGATGCGGTAGCCATGGCGGTGCGCTTTGACGCCCCGATCTTTACTACCGAAGAGGTACTGAATGAAGCGGGTATTCTGCTGGAAATAGAAGAGAAGCCTGCAGAGGATCCGGTTTTTAGCGAGCTTGCATCAGACCAGAGCCTCAGCGCCCTTTCCATGGAAGAACTTCAGAAACTGCTGGAAGATGCAGTAAAGGATGAAGATTTTGACACTGCAATGGAAATTCAGGAAGAAATTAAAAGGAGAAAAAAGAAAATTGAATAATCTTTATAAATAAACTATGAATTTGAAATTACGACTCACCATCCTGAGTTTTCTGCAGTTTTTTGTTTGGGGCGCATGGCTCATTACGATTGGCGTGTACTGGTTTGGGACGAAACAGTGGGGAGGTGAGCAGTTTGGAAAAGTATTTGCGACCTTGGGTATTGCATCCCTTATTATGCCTGCCCTTACCGGAATCATTGCAGACCGCTGGATGAATGCAGAGAAGTTGTTTGGAATTCTTCACATCCTCTACGGTGTCACGCTTTTCTTCCTGCCGCAGGTCACTACACCGGACAATTTCTTTTGGGTGATGCTTCTCGCGATGATGTTCTACATGCCTACCATTTCGCTTTCCAATTCAATTGCCTATTACATTTTAAAAAATAACGATTACGACGTCGTGAAGGTGTTCCCACCCATCAGGGTTTGGGGAACAATAGGTTTCATCGTAGCCATGTGGATTACGAACCTGTCCGGCAATAAAGACTCCGGTAACCAGTTCTACATAGCAGCAATCTTTGCAGTTCTTCTCGGCATTTACGCATTTACCCTTCCCAAATGTCCGCCACAAAACCTGATACCGAAAAATGCCCCATGGTCCGAGAAACTGGGTTTGAATGCCTTTTCCCTGCTCAAGGATTACAAAATGGCGCTCTTTTTTCTGTTCTCCATGTTTTTGGGTGCGGCGCTCCAGCTCACCAACATGTATGGCGACACCTATCTTTCGGATTTTGGTAAGATTCCGGAATATGCAGACAGTTTCGTAGTGAAGAGATCCACATTAATCATGTCCATCTCTCAGATATCGGAAACACTGTTCATTCTTGCCATTCCCTTCTTCCTGAAACGCTATGGAATCAAGAATGTTATGCTGATTTCGATGTTTGCCTGGGTCCTACGTTTTGGGCTCTTTGCCTACGGGGTTCCGGTAGGTTTCGGTCTCGGACTCATTGTTCTTTCATGTATCGTATACGGAATGGCCTTTGATTTCTTTAATATTTCAGGCTCTCTTTTTGTGGAAACTACTACCGATTACAAGATACGTTCTTCCGCCCAGGGCCTTTTCATGATGATGACGAACGGTTTTGGTGCTATTATGGGAAGTCTGGTGAGTGGATGGCTGATTGCGACTTACTTTACCCTAGAAAACGGCGATAAAATGTGGCACGAGATCTGGCTCGTTTTCGCAGGTTATGCCCTTGTTATTGCCCTTCTTTTTGCAGTGATGTTCAAACACAAACACGATCCCACCCAAGTTGCAGAAGTAAAACATTAAATTACCACTAACATAATAAAAATGATGAAATTCAGACTTGCCGCACTGTCTTTAGTGTTGTTTACCGGCCTGTCATTCGGCCAGAAAGTGAAATATTCCAAAGAGGAACTGAAGGACATGGACAATTATCTTTTTGAAGAAATGTTCACCGGTTTTTCTCCAAAGAAAAACGCCAGGGTCATCCTGAAAGATGCCACTACAGTGGAAGGCCCTGCCAAAGATGTGGACAGAAAGAAAGGACAGATCTATTCCATAAAAGTTCGAAACTCCGCAAGCGGGAAAGATGAAACCTTCAACGCTGAGAATATTGCGGAAATGTATCTTCCCGTTTCAGGTTTTGAGAAAGGGATGCGTACCGCCAATTATTTCAACAAAATTAATAACTGGAGCAGAAAAAGCCCTTCCAAGATTACGAATAAAGACGAAGTGTACCTGCGTAACCAGATGGTGTCATTGAAAAACAAAAAGGCGCAAAAGGAGTATCTTATGCAGCTCATCAATCCGGAGTTCAGCGGTATCATTGAGGTTTATGCCGATCCAATTGCGGCCGAAACCGGTGGTATGACCTTTAGCGTCGGTCCACTTTCCAGTCCTCAGGTTGGCGGCGGAGTTACCAAGTCGTTTTATGTTAGAAAAAATGATAAAGTCATTTGGCTGAAGAAAGGTGATTTTGAAGAGCATTACAATTTTCTTTTTGGCGACAATGCGGAGTTCATGAAAAAGTATCCTTACGATGCCGTAAAATGGGAGCATTTCAGTTGGCTTGTTTTCGAATATACGAAGATGTCTGAAGCCTGATCTCTTTTTCAGTTGAATAATTAAGCATATACCTTGCACTTTATTTTAAGTGCAATTTTTTTGAAACGTATGGTGCTCTTGCTTTTTTGAGCAATTATTGCTCTCTCAGATCGGAATGAGCTTAATCCAATACCTTTACTATAGTGAAAAGCACCCTTTTACAGGTGTGTTTTTTTTCGTAAATTAGCGGTTCCAAATAACATTCAGCGGCACAGGACTGCGTGCCCTCAAATAAATAATTTTTTACAAATGAAAGAAGTATTCATCGTATCTGCGGCAAGAACGCCAATCGGAAGTTTCATGGGAAGTTTGTCCACTGTTCCGGCAACAAAATTAGGTGCTGCGGCAATTAAAGGGGCCTTAGAAAAGATTAACCTCGACCCGAAAGCGGTTCAGGAAGTGTACATGGGAAATGTCCTTCAGGCAGGTGAGGGCCAGGCGCCCGCAAGACAGGCTGCACTTGGAGCCGGTCTTTCCAACGAAACCCCTTCAACCACAATCAATAAAGTATGCGCTTCAGGAATGAAGGCGGTCATGATGGCTGCACAATCCATAAAAGCTGGAGATCAGGACATCATCGTTGCCGGTGGAATGGAGAACATGTCGGCGGTACCTCATTATTTCAATGCAAGGAACGCAACCAAACTGGGCGATGTGAAAATGCAGGACGGAATGGTGCTGGACGGCCTGACTGACGTTTACAACAAAGTGCACATGGGCGTCTGCGCTGAAAAATGTGCCGCGGAATATGAATTTTCAAGAGAGGACCAGGATAATTTCGCAGTTGAATCTTACAAGCGTTCTGCAAAAGCCTGGACCGAAGGTAAGTTCGCCGATGAAGTCGTTGCTGTAGAAATCCCGCAGAGAAAAGGCGACCCTTGGGTTTTTGCCGAGGATGAAGAGTACAAGTCTGTAAACTTCGAGCGGATTGGAACTTTGCCTACGGTTTTTCAGAAAGATAACGGAACCGTAACTGCAGCCAATGCCTCCACACTGAACGACGGTGCTTCGGCACTGGTCCTGATGTCCGGTGAGAAAATGGAAGAACTGGGCCTTAAACCGCTTGCGAGAATCGTTTCCTATGCAGATGCCGCACACGAACCTGAATGGTTTACCACGGCACCTGCCAAAGCCCTTCCCATCGCTTTGAAAAAAGCAGGCCTGGAAGTATCGGACGTCGATTTCTTCGAGTTTAACGAAGCTTTTTCAGTAGTTGGGCTGGCAAACAACAAGATCCTGGGTCTTGATTCCGAAAAGGTTAACGTGAACGGCGGCGCTGTTTCACTCGGTCACCCACTCGGAAGTTCAGGATCCAGAATCATCGTCACTTTAATAAATGTTTTAAAGCAGAACAACGGTAAATATGGCGCGGCAGCGATTTGTAACGGTGGTGGAGGAGCTTCCGCCATTGTGATCGAAAACATGCAGTAAGCCAAACATCTCATAAGCAGAAACCATTAAGAATTAAAGTTAATTTTAACAGTTTTCTTAATGGTTTTTTTATTTTTGTTAAATATTCCATTCCAAATGCAGGAAAGAAATCCAAACCCACCAAAAAACATTAAGAACAACCCGAAAATCATGAAGGCGTGGGCCTCCTACGACTGGGCTAATTCCGTTTATTCCCTGGTGATTACCTCTACCATATTTCCGATTTATTACGCTATCCTGACCACCATTTCGGAAAAGAAAGAATTTGTGGAAAAGACCGGCGAGTGGATTAATGTTCCGGTACGGCATCAAATCAACCTTTTTGGGGATACCTATCACCCGGATGCAATTTATGGGTACTCGTTGACCATTTCTTTCTTCATTGTCGTCCTGCTTTCGCCTTTTCTGTCTTCTTTGGCAGATACGATTGGGAACAAGAAATCCTTCCTGCAGTTTTTCTGCTATCTGGGTGCGACTTCCTGTATGGGACTGGCCATGTTCACCGGCATGAACAACGTTTTCCTTGGCCTGCTCTTCAGTATTACGGCGAGTGTAGGATTTTGGGGAAGCCTTGTTTTTTACAATTCCTTTCTGCCCGACATTGCAACCCGGGACAAACAGGATGCACTTTCTGCCAGAGGGTATGTGTACGGTTATATTGGTTCTGTGGTTCTCGTCATCATTTGCCTTGTCCTCATTCAGGTGCTTGCCAAGAATGCGGAACAGGCAAAAATGTATACCCGGATTTCTTTTCTTCTAACCGGTGCCTGGTGGTTTGGTTTTGCGCAGTATACGTTCAGACATCTTCCGCAGTTCGGTAATGTAAAAGACCAGCTTCCGAAGGATCTTGTACTTCTGAACTATAAGAATATCTTCAAGAAACATGAAGAGCAGGGAGGATTCTGGGAGGTTTTAAAAGATAATGCCAGCTTCTACATCGATGTGGGCAAGGAGAGTTTCAACGAGCTTTTCAAGGTCGGAAAAACGCTTTTCAAAGATACAAATCTGAAATTCTTCCTGTCCAGTTTTTTCTTTTACAGTGTGGGAATGCAGACCATTTTCTTAATGGCCACGCTTTTCGGTAAAAGTGAAATAAACCTGGATCAGGGAAAACTCATCGCCACACTTTTGATTATCCAGATTGAGGCCATTATCGGAGCGGTTATTTTTTCACGGTTATCAAGGCGCATAGGAAACAAGAATGTCATATCGATTGCAATTGTACTATGGATGGTAGCCTGCCTGTCCGCGTATTTTCTTAACAATGAAAATCCCTATGTGGAATATCAGTTTTATGCCGTGGCAGGGATTATTGGACTCGTGATGGGCGGTTTGCAGGCCATGTCGCGTTCAACCTACTCCAAGTTGCTGCCGGAAGAAAGCAACGACAACACCACTTATTTCAGTTTTTATGATGTCCTGGAAAAACTGGCAATTATTTTAGGAACCTTCATCTTCGCAACACTGATCGACCAGTTCAATAACATGCGCTATGCCGCTCTGTCTATGACAGCGTTCTTTGCTGTTGGACTCGTCCTGATCCGTTTCCTCAAAATCAGGATAATCAAGGAAAGGGAGGTTTTGTAAATTAAAATATCAGCAAATTTATGGCTTGAAATTTGTTAAAATGACAACGTCCTGCTGTAATATAATTTTGTACCTTTGCAATTGGAAATGAGAGATTTAATTAAACTATGACGAATCCTTTATTTTACGCCAAAATCCTTCTCTTCGGTGAATACGGAATCATCGAGGATTCGCAGGGCCTTACGGTTCCGTACAGTTTCTATAAAGGAACCCTCAAGTTTTCTGAATCATTTTCCGATTTCGAGGTAAAATCCAATGCACATCTTAAAAAGTACTCAGCCTATTTGCAGGGTCTTCAGCTGCCCGAAGGGTTTGAACTGGATATTGATGCATTCATTAAAGACATTGACAATCATCTGTTTTTTGACAGCAATATTCCTCAGGGTTATGGGGTAGGCAGCTCAGGGGCTCTTGTAGCAGCCATTTTTGAGAAATACTCTTTAAAAAATTATAATCCTGAAACCATTTCAAAAGACGAACTGAAGGATTTGAAGAAGGTCTTCGGTTTGCTGGAAAGCTATTTCCACGGAACAAGTTCCGGAATTGATCCACTGATCTGTTATATGAATCTGCCTATCCTTATCGAGAACAGGGAAAATGTAGATAAAGTTTCGATCCCTGAAAGCATGGACGGAAAGAAAGGAGCTATTTTCCTTATTGATAGCGGAATGGTAGGAGAGACCGGTCCTATGGTTCAGATTTTTTTTGAAAAGATGAAAACAGAAGGTTTCCGTAAGACCCTTAAGGAAGAATTCATCCGTTATAACAATGCCTGCATAGATGCTTTTCTGAAAAAAGAGATGAATCCTTTATTCAGGAACCTCAAAAATCTTTCCGTTTGGGCCTATGAGCATTTCAAACCCATGATTCCGGAAAGTATCTATAAAATCTGGAAAAAAGGAATCGACACGAATGCCTATTACCTTAAACTTTGCGGAAGCGGAGGTGGTGGTTACATTTTAGGTTTCACCAGGGACTATGAGAAAGCTGAAAAAATGCTGACCGGTTTCAACAAAGAAGTAATCTACAGATTCTAAAATCTTGTAGCAATCCGCTATTTACCAACTTCCTGTTTTCGGGCGGCGATGATTTTAGTTTATGAAAAACCCCATTATTTACAGAATTTCGCAGATTACGGGTTTCCTTTTGGGTGCGCGTTTTTTCATGACTGTTTTGCTCACCTTCGCCCTTTATGTTTCTACCTTTTTCCTTTTCAATCAGGAAGAAAGCCTCAGAAATTTCGTCTTTGATTTCAAAGTACATGGCATTATTTTCTGCAGTGTATTGAGCATACTTGCCGGTGGAATCATCAACCAGTTTTACGACAGGGAAAAGGATCATGTTATCAAACCTTTCCGGACCCGGTTCCAGCGGTTTTTGGACCAAAAATACTTTCTGTATGCCTATCTTGCGCTCAATCTTTTCTCTTTAGGGATTGCTTTCCTGATTTCGCCAAGGGTGGTGCTCTTTTTCGTGGTGTACCAGTTCATGATGTGGTTTTACAGCCATAAATTAAGCCGCTTGCTAGTCATTAACAACCTTACATTTGTTGCCCTTACCCTCTACCCGTTTTTTGGAATGCTGGTATATTATCAGACTTTTTCCGTACAGATTTTCATGATGGCGGTCTATCTTTTCCTGATGCTTTTACTGATAGATATCATAAAAGATACGATTACGAAAAGTGCGGATAAGGTGTTTGGATATACTACGGTTCCCAATTTCTTTGGGGACCGACCAGCACAGTCCATAAACACTTTTCTGTTGCTTTGCGCTTTCGCAGTTTCGGCACTGATCACGGACTGGCTGGGCTTAGGCCGAATTATGGGGTGGTATTTTTTGTGCGGTATCGGAGTTATAATCGCAGTAATCTATCTGATTTTTGATGGGAAAAACCACTCGAAAATCCTTGCCCTGAATCTGTTGCGGATCTGGATTTTCATCGGAATTATAGCGATGCTTACCGACGGCATCGTGCTGAAGTACTGAAACCCTTTTTTTTTACGGTAACTATTATTAAATTTGAACCACAAAATTCCACCATTTTATGTCCATATTTAATGATACCGAAATCGCTTTTCAGGAGAAGACCACTGAACAGCTGAGAAAAGCCTACTGGATGTTTAAAACGATAGAGCATCCTACTGTCACAAATCTTGGAATAAAAGCCCTGAATTTTACCATACACAATAACTTTCCTTTTGTTGAAGGCATTGTGCGTAAAACCCTTTTTGAGCAGTTTGCCGGCGGTGAGACGCGCGAGAAGAGCACGGAGGTTGTGAATCAGCTTTTCAAACACCACATTGGAAGTATCTTTGACTATGCGATTGAGGGAAAGGAAGATGAGGCTACTTTTGACCATACCTGTGAAGAAATCAAACAGAACATAAAATTCGCGGAAGGCAACCCGGCCGTCCCGTTTGTTGTTTTTAAGCCGACAGGGTTTGGAAGGCTGGGGATTTACCGGGAAGTTCAGTCGGGTTCCGAATTAACCACCAGCGAAAAGGAAGAATGGCTGCGTGTCGTAAAGCGATATTCAGAAGTTTGCAGATTGGCATTCGAGAAGAATGTAATCATTATGATCGATGCTGAGGAAACCTGGATCCAAACTGCAGTGGATGATCTGGTGAATAAGATGATGGCTGAATTCAATAAAGAGAAGGCTATTGTCTGGAATACCATCCAGATGTACCGAACAGGCCGTCTGGAATACATGGCGGAGGATCTTAGAAGAGCGACTGAAGGAAATTATTTTCTGGGATACAAATTTGTCCGGGGTGCTTACATGGAAAAGGAAAGGGAAAGGGCTGCTGAGATGAAATATCCGGATCCGATCCAACCCAATAAGCAGGCGACGGACGACAATTTCAATGCAGCCATTGATTTCGTTATGCAGAATATGGACAGGGTTTCCGCCTTTTTCGGTACCCATAATGAGAAGTCTACTGAGTTGGTCATGGACCGGATGCGCGAACACTCACTTCCTAATGACCACGATAAAATTCATTTTGGTCAGCTGTATGGCATGAGTGATAACATCACTTATTTCCTGGGCGAAAACAAGTATAACGCAACAAAATACCTCCCTTATGGACCAGTGAAAGACGTAGTTCCCTATCTTACACGCAGGGCCCAGGAAAACACTTCGGTTGCGGGACAGACTGGTCGTGAATTGGCACTGATTGCCAAAGAATTAAAAAGAAGGAACAGCAACTGATTTCGGAAAAACAGATTTCTGCTTTTATCATAAGGCAAATGGAACGGGCTCAGGTCCGTTCCTTTTTTGTCCCTACAGCCTGCGGTCCTGCGGAATTTTATTGCTATTTTTGTTGATGTAAACAGCGTAAGCAGTAAACAAATCACGAAAACCAATACCTTGAATTTCGCTCAAATCATTCTTCCTCTCAATCTCAAAGGAACTTTTACGTACCGCATTCCTGACGACCTTCAGGGGAAGACAGAAATAGGTATGCGGGTGCTGGTTCCATTTAGGGGAAAGAAAATTTATACCGGAATTGTATTCGCGATACATGATGAAAGGGAAGAAGGATTTGTTCCGAAAGAGATCATCAGCATTCTGGATGATTCTCCGATTATTCCAGATCAGCAGCTCGCATTCTGGACCTGGCTGTCAGAATATTACCTCTGCAATTTAGGCGAGATTTACAGATTTTCCTTCCCTGGCTCCCTGAAACTGGAAAGTGAGACGTATCTGAAGCTTAAACCAAATGTTCTGGTTGATTTCCAGAATCTCGATGTCAATGAAATGTACCTCATTCAGGCATTGGAAGTCCGGCAGCTTATCAACCTTTCGGAGATTGAAGCCTTCATTCCGAAGCGGGACATTGTAAAAACAATCAACTCGCTTATCGACCTGCAATATATTGAAGTCGACGAAAAGATTGCCGAAAAATATAAAGCGAAAGAGGTTGCCTTTGTTAGGTTAAAGGATGAAGCCTCGGTGCGCATGCATTTACCGGAAATCCTTCTTCAGTTGAAAAGGTCAACAAAACAGCAGGAACTCTTTCTGCTGATCCTCGAAAGACAGACAGGGAATCCGGAACTGAACATCAGGAAATCGGACCTCTTCGAAGAGGGCAATTTTGCGCATTCACAGTTAAAAGGCCTCCAAGAGAAGGGGTTGGTGGAAGAGTATTATCTCCAGAAAGACCGGCTGCAGTCCTATGAGGGGGAAACGGAAGAGCTGGAAGCGCTTAGTGCTGACCAGAAACGGGCAAAAACTGAAATAGACCGTGCATTTGAGGAAGGTAAGAATGTGCTGCTTCACGGAGTAACCTCTTCCGGAAAAACACATATCTATCTGGAAAAAATAGAAGAGACATTTGCTGCAGGCCAGAACGTCCTATTCCTGCTCCCTGAGATTTCACTCACGAAACAGATTGCTCAGCGGCTTGAAAAGAAGTACGGGAAACAACTGGGGTTTTACCATCAGAAACTTACCGATTTTGAAAGGGTGGAGGTCTGGCGAAAGATTCGGAATAATGAAATTAAGGTCCTGATAGGAACCCGGAATGCGCTTTTTCTGCCGTTCCAGAATCTCGGACTCATCATCGTTGATGAAGAGCATGACGGAGCATACAAGCCAAGGGAAGTTTCACCCTATTTCAATGCAAAGGATGCCGCACTGATTTTAGCGGATCTTTTTACTGCGCGGGTAATATTAGGATCCGCGACTCCGTCGGTGGAAAGCTATTGGCTCGCCAAAAATGAAAGGCTACGGTATGTCGCAGTCCGTGAGCGCTTCGGTAATGTAAACCTCCCCGAATTTGAACTGGTTGATTTTAAGGAAGCCCAGCAAACCAAAAAGGTGAACGGTAATTTTTCCCTTCAGGTTCTGGAAGAAATCAGACAAAACATTGAACAAAAAAAGCAGGTCATGGTATTACATAACAGGAGGGGTTATGCGAACGTGGTGGAGTGCGAGACCTGCGGTTATGTTTCGTACTGCAGTAACTGTGATGTGGTGATGACTTACCACAAATATTCCAATGAGCTTAAATGTCATTACTGCGGACACAGGACCGCAAAGCCAAAAGCCTGCCCAAAGTGTTTTTCCGAAAACCTGAATACCCGCGGGGTTGGGGTAGAACAGATCCACGAAGAGCTGACTAAAATATTTCCCGATGCTGAAGTGGACCGTATGGATGTAGATTCCATGCGCAGGAAATTCGCCTATGAAAAGCTGTATGAAAAAATTGAGGAAGGGGAGACCGACATTGTCGTTGGGACACAAATGATTTCCAAAGGTCTGGACTTTGACCATATTGAACTCGTGACCATTCCCAGGGCAGACCATATGCTTTATGTGCAGGATTTCCGGGCTGAAGAACGTGCCTATCAGCTTATTACTCAGGTCTCCGGACGTGCAGGGAGGGTCTCAGGCAAAGGCAAAATCATTATTCAGACCTATAACCCGCAACATTTCGTTTTTCAGCTGATCCGCGAGAATGATCCTCAAAAGATCTACAGTTACCTCCTGGAAGAACGGAAAAAGTTTCACTATCCGCCGTTTACCAAAACAGTCCTGATTGAACTGAAGCACCGAAAAGAAGATAAAGTGGACCGTGCTTCCCAGTTTTTAGGATCAGTTTTAAGAAAATATCTGCCGCCCGAATGTATCTTAGGCCCTGAAAAATCACCCGTGGGAAAGATCAATTTACTTTTCCATTATCAAATTCTTCTTAAGCTCCCGCGTGGAAAAAAGTATAAAGAATTCAAAAATTATATAACGGTCGGTTTAAATGAATTTGATGAGATTTCAGGTTACCACAGCATCAAAAAGAGTATTTTCGTGGATTTTTAACAAACTTTAACAGACTTTTTAGCGATTTATGTTATTTAACACATTGGTATTCAACAATAATTTATATTTTTGGCCCGTTAGTTAGATGGTCGTGAGAAAGCCAGAAGTTCTTTTAACAATTGCGAACCGTATTAATCAAATATAAAATGTCAAAAAATTTATGATGATTAAACTGAAAAATTATATAGCCGGAGTCTCGGTAATGTTTTCAGCATTGATGGCTGCCCAGTTGAGCAACAGCTCGGTGAAGCAGTACCCGACAATGTATGAAAACCAGACAAACAATCTTCCTTCAAACAATTCCTTAGCTGCAGAAAAGGTGGTTTTAACCGCCAAAGAACTTGTCGACATCAACCTGAACGGTATGATGAACGATCCGGTCCTTAAGAATGCAGACTGGGGATTTGTCGTTTATGACCCGAAAACAAAGAAGGTCATTTCCTCCTATAACGAATCGGCTTCCCTGATTCCGGCTTCTACAACGAAGCTTCTGACCACAGAAACTGCCCTTAGTCTATTGGGCGACAAATTCCGCTGGATTACCCAGTTGGAACATTCTGGAGAGGTAGACGCGGAGGGTGTCCTGAACGGAAACCTTTATATTGTAGGAAGCGGCGACCCGTCTTTGGGTACAGGAAAGGCAGGAGCAAGCACGTACAGTGGTATTACAGCCGGTTACCTGTACGCTCTTCAAAACGCAGGTATAAAGAAGTTGAATGGCAGCATCATCATTCAGAATGCGGTCTTCAAGGAAAATAAGGTGGCGCTTCTGCCGGAAAACATTGTGTGGCTTGAGCATCAGAATTATTATCTCCCTGTCGGTGCAACTGCGGGCATTAATCCTGCAAACGAAAAACTGATTGCCAAGAAAGCAAATCCATTCGAAAATGATGTTAAAAGATATTTTTATATCTCACCTTACATCAATAAAATGGTGTATGCTGAAAAATTTGATGGAGCAGCAGTTGCCACCAAAATTCCCGATGCACCTTTTACGCTGGCAAACACATTAAGAGCATCCCTGGTGAAGAACGGCATTCCGGTTTCCGGAAAAGTGGAAACGAGAATCACCGAAGTAGCACCTGAAGCAAGAAAATTTATTTCCTCTTATAAGTCACCGACCTTGGGCGAAATTGTATATGATACCAATCAGAGAAGTGATAATGCACTGGCAGAGGCGCTGCTTCGGATGGTAGGGTTCCAGAAAAAAGGCGACCAGACCCTGGATTCAGGGAGATCTGTTGTCGTAAGTCATTTACATGAAGTTGGATTTGATGTGAAAGGACTAAGTTATTATGATGGAAGTGGACTTTCCAGAAGCAATTTGGTTACTCCCATTGCACAGGTGAAGTATCTGACGGCCCTGATGAATGAAAAGTATTACAAAATCTACTTCGATTCTCTTCCGATAGCCGGCCAAACCGGAACGCTGAAGAAATCCTTTATGGGTAGCGGTTATGGGCAGGTTTTTGCAAAAACAGGAACCCTGAACAAAGTGAAAACCCTTGCAGGGTATTTAAAGACCAATACCGGCCGGACTCTCGTTTTTTCTTTAATGGTGAATAATTATGCAGGATCTGTGGAGCAGGTGAAGCAAAGGATGGAAAGGATCCTGGCCCCGACTTTAAGCCTGTAATTTTTAACAGATATTAATTATTAACCCTTCATGCCCTGAAGGGTTTTTTCATATCTTTAACCCTAAATTTTTACAATGAAAAACAGTATTATATGTTTGCTGTCTCTCTTATATATCCAGACATTTGCTCAGGTTCAGAGTTCAGATACCCAAACACTCATTGAGAAGGAAAAGAATGCTTTCGTGCAGAAAATGAATGTTGGTAACATCAATCCCAATACGCTGAATTATGATCTGAGATACCAGCGATTGGACCTAACGGTTAATCCTTCAGTTTATCACGTAAGCGGAAGTGTTACCTCACATTTTATACCCAATCAGTCCATATCCAGCATTTACTTAGACCTTACCTCTCAGCTTACGGTTTCACAGGTGAGCCATCATGGAAACAGTCTTAATTTTCAACAGCTTCCAAGCAATGAGGTAAAAGTTGATTTTGTCACTGCATTACCTACCAATACGCTGGATTCACTGACGATCCATTATTCCGGAGCGCCAGCTGTGGGCTATAATGCGTTTTCTCTCGATACACAGAATTCAACAGCGATACTGTCCACCCTTTCAGAGCCTTATGGCGCACAGGACTGGTTTCCGACCAAGCAGAGTCTGAACGACAAGATTGAAAGATTTGATATAAAAATCACCGCGCCTGCGCAATATAATGTCGCTTCAAACGGAACACTGATGTCTGAAACGCTGCTTCCGGGCAGCCAGAAACTAACCTTTTGGCGCACCCAGTATCCGATGGCAGCTTATCTTGCCGCAATTGCCATCACCAATTATACAAAACTGAATGATGTCATTGGCAGCCCGCCGTTTCCCTTCGTCAACTATATTTATCCGTCCACGGCGGCTGATCCTGCAGCGATGGCTAATATTGAATGGACCAAACAGGCCATGACCACTTTTGAAGCTTATTTGGGGACTTATCCGTTCAGAAACGAAAAGTACGGCCATATGCAGTTTCAGTTTGGCGGGGGCATGGAGCACCAGACGATGTCGTCCATGGGAGGTTTTACGAAACAACTGATTGCCCATGAACTTGCCCACCAGTGGTTTGGAGACAAGGTTACCTGTGGCGCCTGGAACGACATCTGGCTAAACGAGGGTTTTGCCACCTTTGGCGAGCACTTGGTGAATGAAAAACTGATTATGACCAATACGCAGTTCATGAATTATCTGATAGGACAGAAGGATTTTATTACCTCCAGTCCTGGAGGCAGCGTGTATGTAGCAGATGCGAATCTCGGCAGTGTTAATACAATTTTTAACGGTCGTCTTAGTTATGCCAAGGGTGGATACATCGTCAGAATGTTGAAGTGGATTTTAACCGATCCTGTTTTTTATCAGGCCGTCAAAGACTACCATCAGCGTCCAAACCTGGCCTATAATTACGTACGCACAGGCGATCTGAACACTTCTCTTATTACCTCAACAGGAAGGAATTTTACAGAATTTTTTAATGACTGGGTGTATGGGCAGGGATATCCTTCGTATACGATTAAATGGAAGCAGAATACCAATCAGTCCATCACCATACAGGCATCGCAAACCCAAAGTCATGCCTCAGTGGCTTTCTACGAAATGCCTCTGCCTATAAAGGTAAACGGGACTTTGGGAGAAGTGGCGTACCTGAAGCCTGAACACACGGCAAATAATCAGTACTTCAATTTCCCTTTAACCTTCACCGTAGCATCTGTAGAGTTTAATTATGAACATCAGATCCTCGAAGATAATTCTACTGTCCAAATGGACAGTAATCTGTCAACCCAGGAGATTCAATACGAAGAGATAGCACTCTATCCTGTTCCTGCCGGCAATGAACTTTATATTAGAGGAATCGACCGTTCTACCGATTTTAAGATCTACTTTTCAGACGGCAAATTGGCACGGGTTGGTCGCTATGAACCTAAAACCAGCATCAGTCTTACCGCTTTTTCACCGGGGGTATACTTTATTTCTGTTGAAGGGCAGTATTTAAAATTTATTAAGAAATAACGGCCTGTCCGGAACATTTTCCCTCGCTTTTTCTTAAATTAGCACTTCTAAAATTCAAAGAAAATGATTTCACAAAAGTATCTTGAGAACCTCCGGAACGAACTTACCGGCATTAAGAACGACGGCCTTTTTAAAACAGAGAGAATCATTACCTCCCAACAGTCTGCGGAGATTGAGGCAAACGGTAAGAAACTGCTGAACTTCTGTGCCAACAATTATCTGGGACTGTCCAATAATCAAGAGGTGATGAAGGCTTCGCAGGATATGATCGGAAGCCATGGTTACGGCATGTCTTCTGTACGTTTCATATGTGGGACGCAGGATATCCATAAGGATCTGGAAGCGAAGATTTCCACTTTTTTGGGTATGGAAGATACCATCCTCTACGCTGCATGTTTTGATGCCAACGGAGGTGTTTTTGAGCCGCTTTTCACGGAAGAAGATGCCATTATTTCGGACGAACTGAACCATGCTTCCATTATTGACGGGGTAAGATTGTGTAAAGCCGCAAGATACCGTTACAAAAACAACAATATGGAAGACCTGGAAGTCCAGCTGAAGGCCGCGTCCGAAAAAAACCACCGCTTCAGAATCATCGTAACCGACGGAGTTTTCTCCATGGACGGAATTGTGGCCAACCTGAAAGGCGTTTGCGACCTGGCCGACAAGTATGACTGTCTGGTGATGGTGGACGATTCCCATGCAACAGGTTTTATAGGTAAGACGGGCCGGGGCACGCATGAGGCGAACGGCGTGATGGACAGGGTAGACATTATCACTTCAACACTCGGAAAAGCATTGGGCGGTGCCCTCGGAGGATTTACTTCCGGAAAGAAAGAAATAATTGACATGCTGCGTCAGCGTTCCAGACCCTATCTTTTTTCCAATTCACTTGCACCGGGAATTGTAGGTGCTGCTATAAAAGTACTGGACATGATTTCTGATAACACCTCACTGCGCGATAAAGTCATGGAAAACGCGGCGTATTTCCGTACCGAGATGAAAGCCAAAGGATTTGATGTTCCGGATGGCGATGCAGCCATTGTCCCGGTGATGCTTTACGACGCGAAACTATCACAGAAAATGGCAGAAAAACTTATGGATGAGGGAATCTATGTAATCGGTTTCTTTTATCCGGTCGTTCCGAAAGACAAAGCAAGAATCCGCGTACAGCTGTCGGCGGCGCATACCAGGGAACACCTGGATAAAGCGATTGCCGCATTTACGAAGGTAGGGAAGGAGTTGGATGTTATTTAATCCAACCTTAAAGAACAGGAATGGTGAAGCGGTTGTTTCACCATTTTTTTTTGGGAGAAATAGCTTATATTTGCGGTTAAATTTTTTCGATGCTTTATACCGTCATCAAAGCAGTTCACATCATTTTCATGGTCAGTTATTTTGCAGGGCTTTTTTACCTTGTGCGGCTGTTTGTGTACTATAAGGACACGGACGGATTTGAGGAAACCAAACGGAAAATTCTCCGGGAACAGTATGTTTTCATGGCCCGTAGACTTTGGAATATTATCACTGTACCCGCGGGGATCATTATGCTGCTGAGCGGTCTGGCTTTAATCCTTCTGAATTTTGGTTTGATGAAGACGCCATGGTTTCATTTAAAGTTAACCTTCCTCTTGGGACTCGGCATCTACCACTTCTGGTCCTGGAAAAAAATACTGCAGATGAAATCCCTGGATGGTGCAGAGCTTCCCACGGCCAATATCAAACTGCGTCAGGCAAATGAAATTTCAACCTTCATCCTTTTCCTGGTGGTTTTTACTGTGATTTTGAAATCCTCAGTGATCGAATTCTGGTGGCAGCTCATCACAGGATTTGTATTGTTGGTCCTGGCCATTATGATGACCGTAAAAATGGTAAACAGGAATAAAAATAAAGGATAACCCAAAAGATTCAAATAATTAAAAACAGATGACAGCAATATTTAAAAAGGAACTCTGGAGTTATTTCGGAAACTGGAGTGCGTGGATCATCATCGCTGCTTTCAGTTTAATCGGAACGCTGTTTCTCTTTTTCTTTGAAAATGATTCAAATATTTTTGATATCGGTACCGCCACTCTGCAAAGTTATTTTGTCCTGGTTCCGTGGCTTCTGATGTTCATCATTCCAGCGCTTTCCATGAAATCACTGGCAGAGGAGCATCAGGGCGGTACGCTGAACTGGCTGTTTTCCCAACCGGTACGTATTTCAGATATCATCGTGGGCAAATTTCTATCCGTTTGGCTGGTAGGCATCTTATGTCTGATACCGTCCCTGGTTTACCTGTATACGGTTTATGTTTTAGGTGTGCCACAAGGCAATATCGATTTCGGTGCGACGCTCGGAAGCTACTTTGGCCTGGTCATTCTGGTGGCAGCATTTGCAGCGGTTGGAATTTTATCCTCCGCCCTGTCTAAGAATCAAATCATGGCTTACTTGTTTGGGGTATTTATGTGTTTCATCCTCTATTTCGGAATCGAACAGCTCGCCAGTTATAAGCTGTTGGGTGGAGCAGATTATATTTTATCGCGTATCGGGTTCTACCAGCATTTCCTCGGATTTACAAGAGGGCTGATCGACCTGCGGGATGTCAGTTATTTCCTTCTCGTAATTGGAATTTTTCTGTATCTGTCTAAAGTTTTTGTCGAAAAGAAGAAGTAAATATGTTTAAGTACAAAATGAATAAGAATTCAATCCTGTATATCATCATAGCGACGGTCCTGTTATTGGGCGTATTCGGAATATTTTCATTAAGACTGGACCTGACCAAGGAAAAACGGTATACTCTTTCCGAATCTTCGGTAAAGGTGTTGAACTCAGTCAAGAAGCCCTTGATGGTAGAAGTGTATCTGGAGGGTGATTTTCCTGCCAGTTTCAGGCAGCTTCAGAATGAAACCCGCTTCATGCTTGAAGAGTTCCGTAAGATCAATCCGAAGGTCGATTACAGATTCATTGATCCCATAAAGACGAAAATGTCCCAGGATACCCTGATGGCAATGGGGCTGCAGCCTTCTGTACTTCCGGATATGAAGGACGGGGAAGTTCGGCAGATTGTCATGTTCCCCTATGCAGTTATAAAATATGATACCTACGGGACTTCGATACCGCTTATCGTAAATCAGAGCGGTATTGAGGCTTCGGAGCAGTTAAATAAATCAATCGAAGGTCTGGAGTACAGTCTGGTTTCAAACATTAAGGATATCACGCAGGACAGCAGGAAGAATGTGGGAATCCTCATCAATCAGGACGAGCTGCGGCCAGAGGAATTTCAGGGTTTCATGCAGATGGCACTTCAGAGTTACAATTCGGGCCCGGTAATTCCTGAAAACGGCACAGAACTGAGTCTGGCCGATGTGCCCAAACTGAAGCAGATGAATGCCCTGGTCATAGCAAAACCGCGTAAGGCTTTCACAGATGGAGAGAAAGTAATCCTGGACCAGTACATTATGAACGGCGGTAAGACCCTTTGGATGATGGATGCAGTGAATGCTGAAATGGACACGCTTTTCCGCTCAAAAAAAATTATGGCATATCCCATGGAAACCAATATGAATGATTTTTTCTTCAATTACGGTGTTCGGATTAATTCAGGACTCGTAAAGGACGTGAAGAAATCGGCGCTCATACGCATTGTTTCCGGTGAAGTTGCCGGGAATCCACAGTACAGCTCCTTTTTGTGGCCGTATTTTCCTCTGGGTATCGCCGGAAATAAGAATCCCATTACAAAAAACATCAACCCGGTTAAATTTGAGTTCCCAACCGCCATAGACACGCTCAGCAGGCCGGGGATAAAGACGACCGTGCTTTTCGAAAGCAGCGAAAGGACCATGGTAAAACCGGTTCCGAACTATGTTTCCCTCTCCGAGATTGTAAGTGCCGATTCCGTAGCCGCGTTTGAAAAACCTTCTGCTCCGAAAATCTTCGCAGTTTCGCTGCAGGGAAAATTCAAGTCCGCGTATGCATCCAGGATTGAGTCCCAATCCTTCCCTGGCTTTAAAAGTGAAAGTTCCGATAACAGGATGATCGTGATTTCGGACGGCGATATTGGCAGGAACCAACTTTTGAAAGGCAAACCGCTCCCACTTGGGGAAGACCTGCTCACGAAACAGACCTATGGAAATGAACAGTTTTTACGTAATGCCCTGGACTTTCTTCTGGACGATGCCAATCTTATGGAACTCCGTAACCGGAATATTGAAGCAAGGTTACTGGACAGACAGCGGATTGATGACGAAAAGAGTTATTGGCAATGGTTAAACCTTATCCTGCCTTTGGGAATCATTGGGCTGTTGGGAGGTTTATTCTTCTGGTTCAGAAAAAGAACATTCGCGTAAAAAAATGATGATACCAGTCTAGACGTCTTTAATGAAATCTTCATACTCGTAATAAAAGCGCTCAAAAGCTTCCATCTTTACCACAAAGAATTCAAAAATTTCCTGCCACGTATTTTTGTTGAAAATGGAAACTTCTTCCTTAGTCACCCAGATTCTTGCAATCACTTTACCGTTTTCCAGCGTGTAGAATTCGTCTTTTTGAAAGTCACCGATATGCTCCTTCAGCAGGTTTTCCAGCGACCATATTTTTTCGTAGTATGCGTTGCGAAAGAGTTCGTCCTTCATCTCAATGTCCAGGGAAACCTCCGCTTTTTTATTATCTGCCGAGAATTTAAAGGAGAAATCCTTGACCTTGGTGTCATAAAGCAGCCATTTTCTCGGAAAACTTTTCCCGAAGGCTATCCAGAAATCTTTTCTTAACTGTTGTGCTTCCTGTTTTGAGAACATAGTATGCAGAGATGTTGTTGGTGTGTACGAACATACGGATTTTATTTACCGCTGCCAACGCGATTCTTCGCGTCTTTTTGTATTTTTGTTCAAATATTAAAAGTTATGGGTAAACTTTACATCGTTGCACTTTTCCGTTTCCGCGAAAATTCCCTTATGGATGCCGTTGAAATATTGAAAAAACTGGTAAATGAAACCCGTAAAGAAGAGGGATGCCTGCAGTATGATTTGGTGGAAGACGGTGAAAATAAAGGCGTTTTTTTCATTGTTGAACTTTGGGAATCCGCGGAGCACCATTATAAGCACACGGGAACCGATCATATTCAGGATTTCAGAAGGCTGTCGGCTCCGCTCCTTGAAGAAACGGCGCAGGTCTATAAAGGATATAAGACGCTTTAAATAAAAAAGAGCGCATCATCCGCTCTTTTGTTCTATATAAGTTCTGCCTCAAATATTTGGCTGAAATGGTTTTTTATCTTCTCCTTCACCTCCAGGATTTCATCTGCAGAAAATTCCCTTTCCAGCTCGCGTTTTAGGGAGGTCACCGCCTTATCTCTGATTCCGCACGGGATAATGTATTCAAAATAACGCAGGTCAGTATTCACATTCAGTGCAAAACCGTGCATGGTAACCCATTTTGATGTTTTCACGCCCATGGCGCATATTTTTCTTGCATAGGGTTTCCCCACATCCAGCCAGACGCCGGTTTCCCCTTCGCTTCTTTCGCCCTTCAGACCGTATTCGGCAACCGTCCGGATGATCACTTCCTCCAGGTTGCGCATATAGAGATGAATGTCCGATTTAAAATTGTCGAGGTCCAACACAGGGTAGCCCACGAGTTGTCCAAAACCGTGATAGGTAATGTCACCACCCCGGTTGGTTTTAACATAGGTGGCATTGATGTCCTTCAGCTTCTGCTCATTGGCGAGCATGTTATGTTCGTCTCCGGATTTTCCCAAAGTATATACATGTGGATGTTCTACAAAAAGCAGATAATTTGGCGTTTCCTCATATTCACCATCGGTCCTGTAGCGGTTCTTGAGTTTCAGGTCAATGATATCCTGCATTAACTTTGCCTGGTAGTCGAACGCCGGCATATAGTCCATCAGCCCAAGGTCCCGAAACACTAAAGTCTTATTCTGAGTTGCTGTCATTTTGAATTTTGAAGGTCAAATTTAAGGATTAATTTTATTATGCAGAGAATATTAATCGATGATGAAGTTCATCAACATTTGCCTGCCGAGTGGAGTCAGGACACTTTCGGGATGAAACTGAACCGCATGTACATCATGGATACGGTGCTGTAGGGCCATAATCATCCCTTCGGAGTCGGTCGCAGTAATTTCCAGTTCTTCAGGAAAACCGGCCGGATTTACTGCCCAACTGTGATACCTGCCGGCGTTAAATTTTTCAGGAAGATTACGGAAAAGTTTACTGTCGGCGCCCAGGACCTGTACTTCCGTGGCGACACCGTGGTAGATTTCCCTGAGATTGAAAAGGCTTCCACCGAATACCTCTGCAATCGCCTGCTGCCCCAGACAAATTCCCAGTAGGGATTTTTTGGTGTAGAAATTCCGGATCAGTTCCAATAGGATACCGGATTCCGAAGGTATTCCCGGACCTGGTGACAGAATGATCTTGTCGAACCTCTCAACCTCCTCAAGCGAAATCTCATCATTTTTAGAGACAAAAACATGCTTCCCGATTATTTGCTCCGTCATTTGGACCAGGTTGTAGGTAAAACTGTCGTAATTGTCCAGGACCAAAATTTTCATCCCGCAAAAATATAAAAAAAGACTTTGCCAATCTTAAGCAAAGCCAATATTACGTTGCATTCCGGGCTGTCAACTAAGTAAATTTACGAACCAATGAGCTCATTTTAATAATTTTATGATGTTCAAAAGCTTTAAAATGACACTAATCATCATCATGATCGCCCGTTTCCGATGCGTTTCCTTCGGAGTTTTGGATTGCGGCTCCGCTTCTGATTTCCGTATGACGGATTTCGCCACCTGTTGTACCGGCTTTTTGAGCAAAAAACAATGTTGCCAAGGCAAATAAGCCTACAATAAAAGGCATTATTTTAGAAAAAGTATAGTTCTTGAAACTGGCAAAAAGCGCTACCGTACTTATTCCCCCTAAAAAATATGACAGACCTGCGAATAGTTCAGCAGCTTCCTCATGTGTTTTAATTAAACTTTCGGCAACGCCGGTAAGGTTTTCGACACCCTCTTCGGCACCTTCTCCGGTTGCCATTGCAGCTATTGATGCAAGAGCACCTAAAATAAAAGTGATATAAGCATTCCGTTTGGAGATTTCGGTTTTAGTTAAAAATACCGATGACAAGAAGGACTGTTCCTACAAGAGGAAATATTATGGGCAAATGGTTAACCACCAAATGCAGATGTGCATTGTTCATTTTGTTGATTTTATAATTTAAATAATAATTGAATGCGAAACTTCTTCAATAAAGCTTTATTGAAAATATTTCTTATGCTGGATTACTACTTAAATTAAAATCGGCGGACGAAATATAGATGCTAAAGAATTGGAAGCATAATTTGGACTGTATGAAAAAATAGGTGCTTTTTTCCGGAATATTTCCGGAACTTTTATCAGGAATCCAAAACGGTCAGGAAGCGCAAGCAAATTAATGGAAAAGGCATTTGCTTCATGTGTTTTGAACGGAAGTTTCATGTCCTGCTGGTAATCCGAATCCACCAACTGGTCATCGAGGTAATGCATTTTGAGGAAGGAAAACAGTGTGGTGTCTTTGTTTGTGAGTTTATGGGAAATGTAATGCTCCACCAGATTGGGAAATTTCATTACCTGCCGTACCTCCGTAAACGAAAGCAGGTAAATGGACAGCAGTAAATAAACAATCGGCCGTTTCACCTTCCAAAGGTACAAATTATAGTTGTTTAAGTGTGAGACAGTTGCAATTTGTATTTACTTTAAATAAAAATAAAGTGATGCGGATTCTTCAATTGCCTGCTTTAAAATTGAACATTAAGAAGTAAAACTCTATTTTTGCCCAAAATAAAATTGACAATGAAAAAATTATCAGTAATTGTGTTCATCGGCGGTTTGATACTTACAAGCTGTACAGAAAAAGAATCATCAACAGAAAGCAACAGAATGTTGGAGGAGCCTGAAGTTACCAGCGTGGATAGTACACAAACGGTTACGACACCCACAGCTACTTCCACAGTAGATCCAGTGGCAACCGATTCTGCAGCTTCCAAATGATTGTGACGATGCTTCAATACTTCTCATGGTAAGTTGAAGTCATCAAAAAATGATTTTTAAGCGGTCGTCTGGGACTGCTTTTATTATTTTCCAGCGCGAATTACATTGAGGAAAAATCACTAAATTTGCGCTCTTAAAAAGCAAGAAAACATGCAGTTATCAGAACAGGAATTGATCAGAAGAGAAAAACTGGAGACCCTTCAGAAAATGGGAATCGACGCTTTTCCGGCCGAGGAATATAAAATATCAGAAACCACTAAGGGTATAAAACAGAATTTTGAGGAGGGAAAGAAAGTGCAGATTGCCGGCCGCCTGATGACCAGAAGAATCCAGGGTAAGGCCAGTTTTGCTGAACTGCAGGACTCCGAAGGACGGATTCAGGTATATTTCAACCGCGACGAAATCTGCACCGGAGAGGATAAAACATTGTATAATGAGGTCTACAAACATCTCCTGGACATCGGTGATATCATCGGTATTGAAGGTGAGCTTTTTATGACACAGGTGGGTGAGATGACCGTGATGGTTAAAAATTTTAAAATCCTCACCAAATCATTACGCCCGCTTCCGCAGCCGCGAACAGATGAGAACGGGGTAGTGCATGATGCCTTCAACGATGCTGAACAGCGCTACCGCCAACGTTATGTGGATTTAACGGTAAACCCACACGTGAAAGAGGTGTTTGTAAAAAGAACGAAACTCTTCAACGCCATGCGTACATTCTTCAACGACGCAGGTTATTTTGAAGTGGAAACGCCAATCCTGCAGTCCATTCCAGGGGGAGCCGCGGCCCGGCCATTCATCACCCATCATAACGCACTGGATATTCCTTTATATCTTCGGGTTGCGAACGAGCTCTATTTAAAAAGGCTTATTGTTGGCGGATTTGACGGGGTTTACGAGTTTTCCAAGAACTTCCGGAATGAGGGAATGGACCGTACGCATAACCCCGAATTCACCGCGATGGAAATCTATGTGGCCTACAAAGATTATAACTGGATGATGGATTTCACCGAAAAACTGCTGGAATTCTGTGCGGTCCAGGTAAATGGAATCACTACAGCCACTTTTGGAGCGCATGAGATCGATTTTAAAGCGCCATATCCCAGAATTTCGATGACAGAAGCCATTCAAAAATTCACCGGTTTCGACATCACCGGAAAATCGGAAAAAGAATTGTTTGATTTTGCAAAGTCAATCGGTATTGAGGTCGATGAAACTATGGGCAAAGGAAAACTGATCGATGAGATTTTCGGTGAGAAATGCGAAGGAAATTTCATACAGCCCACCTTTATAACGGACTATCCGGTAGAAATGTCGCCTTTAACTAAGAAACACAGGACCAAGGAAGGCCTTACGGAGCGTTTTGAACTGATGATCTGTGGTAAGGAAGTCGCCAATGCCTACTCTGAACTTAATGATCCGATAGACCAGAGAGAACGGTTTGAAGCGCAGCTGGCCCTCTCCGAAAGAGGTGATGATGAAGCGATGTTTATTGATAACGATTTCCTGAGAGCACTGGAATACGGAATGCCTCCAACATCAGGTCTGGGAATTGGAATGGACCGTTTAATCATGTTTTTAACGAACAATGCCTCCATTCAGGAAGTTCTCTTTTTTCCTCAGATGAAACCGGAGAAAACGGTACCTCAGGTGGAGCTTGGAGAAGATGAGAAGGTAATCCTGGAAATCCTGAACTCTCAGGAAGAGGCCATGGAACTTTCAGAGGTAAAAACCCGCGCACAGCTCTCCGGTAAAAAATGGGACAAAGCGAGTAAGGTTTTAACCAAGCATAATTTGGTAAAAGTGGAGAAAATTGAAGAAAATCTTTTGATGACTTTAGTTTAGGAATAAGGGAAATCAAACCAAATATTCTAATCAATAAATCCTGAAAAACATTTCAGGATTTATTATTTGATATATTCTATTCCGTCCTCATTAATATAGAACTCCAAATCTCCTATCCGGACCCTGCAATAACCGTCAGTAAAAGACGGGTCAATAATTGGAAAGCAGTTCTTGTCATTAAGGAAAGTTTTGGTTAAGAGATTAAAAGCGCGGAATTGTTTCAGGCTTTCACCTGTCCTGAGAAACATAAGAGAGTGCCAGACTAATGTTTTTCAACATTGCATTATTCTATAATAAACAGTGATCCGCTGGCGTTTTTAAGAAAAACTGATTAAATGAAACCTTTTCTTGTGCTTTTTTTCTTTTTTCTATCCGTGCAATTTTCTTCACAGATGCTTACCTCAGTCTATTTTGAGAACAACAGTTTTGATCTGAGCCCGGGTTCCAAAAAAAAACTGGATAGTTTATCGCAGTTAAAATCGAATCTTACCTTTCGCATTTTTGGTAATGCGAATCCTTTAGGGAGCGCAGAACTCAACAAAAAACTTTCAGAAAACAGGGCAATGAGCGTTAGTGAATATCTGAAAGTTAAAATGGGGAAAAATGTCAAATTGGGAAATTCTGTCGGTTTGGGCGAAGGAAAACAGATTAACGATAACAGTACAGAAGCTTTACTTGCAAAAAACCGCCGAGTCGATATTTTTATAGAAAAACAGTTCTTACCGGGCGAAAAAATTTCTAAAAAGAATTTCCCGAGTTTTTTCGACGTAAAAGTTAATGAAATGAAAGTAAAAGATACTTTTTTGCTTCCTGAAATCAATTTTATTGGTGGCCGTCATGTCTGGTTGCCAAAAGCTGATTCTAAACTCCTCAGACTCTACGAAATTCTGAAAACAAACCCCAGAATGACTGTTGAACTTCAGGGACATATCTGTTGTGAATACGAAGATTTTGACGGGTTGGATTTAGATTTGGGAACATATAATCTTTCAGTAAACAGAGCAAAGACAGTTCAGGATTACTTAATCAAAAAAGGGATTAGCGCCCAAAGGATTAAATCTGTTGGCTTAGGGCATCTCAATCCTCTCGTTTACCCGGAAATCAACGATTTGGACCGGACCAAAAACAGAAGGGTGGAAGTAATGCTTCGCGCCAAATAGTTTGATTATAAACTGCTGAAAAATCGACTTTGCTTTTGTGGAAAATTTCTTTTTTTTTAACCACTTTTAACTTTCATATTCCTGCGATTTTTCCGATATTTGTAAGTCTTTGCAAACCGCAGAACAATCATTAAAATTATACTTAAAAATAGAATTTGCTGAGGGCCCAAAGCTGGCGGCAAATAGCAACAATTATGAGTCAAAAACAGTATACAGCAAGCAGTATTCAGGCATTAGAAGGTATTGAACACGTACGGATGAGACCTTCCATGTACATTGGAGATGTAGGAACCAGAGGACTTCACCATTTGGTTTACGAAGTTGTGGATAACTCAATAGATGAGGCCCTGGCAGGACACTGCGATACCATTAGTGTAATCATTCACGAAGGTGAAGGGGTTTCTGTAAAAGATAACGGACGCGGAATCCCGGTGGATTTCCACGAAAAAGAACAGAAATCAGCTCTGGAAGTCGTAATGACCAAGATCGGAGCGGGCGGGAAGTTTGACAAGGATTCCTATAAAGTTTCCGGTGGTCTGCACGGTGTAGGGGTTTCCTGCGTAAATGCGCTCTCCATATCGCTGGTGGCTACGGTAAACAGGGATGGCATTGTGTATCAGCAAAAATATTCGAAAGGAGCAGCACTAAGCGACGTAAAAGAAATCGGGACCACTGAGGAAAGGGGAACCGAGGTGTTCTTCCAGCCGGATGATACCATTTTCCAGGAATTGGTGTACAATTACGACACCCTTGCAACCCGCTTACGCGAACTTGCTTTTCTCAATAAAGGAATTACCATCACACTGACTGACCAGAGAGAGGCTGAAGAGGACGGAAGTTTCCCAACTGAAGTCTTCCATTCAGAAGGCGGTCTTCGGGAGTTCGTAGAATTTATTGACGGTAACAGGGAAGCCATCATGGATAATGTAATATTCATGGAAGGCGAACGTGATGACATTCCGGTAGAGGTTGCCATGCGTTACAACACTTCTTTCAACGAAAACCTGCACTCTTACGTCAACAATATAAACACCCATGAGGGTGGAACACACCTTACCGGATTCAGAAGGGCCTTAACGAGGACTTTAAAGAAATTTGCCGATGAACTCGGGCTTCCGGCAAAAGAAAAGGTGGAAGTGACAGGAGATGACTTCCGCGAAGGTTTGACGGCAATTATATCCGTTAAGGTTATGGAACCACAGTTTGAAGGCCAGACCAAAACCAAATTGGGAAATTCGGAAGTGGCCGGTGCGGTTGATAAGATCGTAGGGGAAATGCTCACCAATTTCCTTGAGGAGCACCCGAACGAAGCGAAACTGATTGTTCAGAAAGTCGTACTTGCCGCGAAAGCAAGGCAGGCAGCCAAAAAAGCACGGGAAATGGTGCAGAGAAAATCCCCTATGGGTGGGGCAGGACTTCCCGGCAAACTTGCCGACTGTTCTTCTAAAGATCCGGCGATCTCAGAAATTTACCTGGTGGAGGGAGACTCCGCAGGTGGAACAGCAAAACAGGGTCGTGACCGTCATTTTCAGGCCATTCTTCCGCTAAGAGGAAAAATTCTGAATGTTGAAAAATCAATGATTCACAAGGTTTACGATAATGAAGAGATAAAGAACATATATACTGCCCTTGGCGTATCTGTAGGAACTGAAGAAGACAGCAAAGCCCTGAATATTGGCAAATTACGATATCATAAAGTGGTAATTATGACCGATGCCGATGTGGATGGTTCACACATTTCCACACTTATTCTTACGTTCTTTTTCCGCTACATGAAAGAGCTTATTGAACAGGGATATGTCTATATTGCTTCACCTCCACTGTATTTGCTGAAGAAAGGAAACAAGAAAATCTATGCCTGGAACGAGAAGGAACGTGAAGAGTATACGCTCGAGATGGCTCCGGATGGAAAAGGTGTTGATGTGCAGCGCTACAAGGGTCTTGGGGAAATGAATGCGGAACAGCTTTGGGAAACCACTATGAATCCTGAACGCCGTACCATGAAGCAGGTGACCATAGACAATGCCGGAGAAGCAGACCGTATTTTCTCTATGCTGATGGGTGACGAGGTGCCGCCAAGACGGGAGTTTATTGAGAAAAATGCGAAGTACGCACGGATTGATGTGTAGCACACAATTAGATATTAAAACCGTCCTGCTTGGACGGTTTTTTGCTTTCTGTAAATAAATTCTGACCATGAAGAACCATTTTTTAATTTCGGCGATAGTGCTTATAGCCCTGACAGGCTGCAAAAAGGAGGAAGTTCAGCAAACAACGGATACGCCTGCAATTCAATCCAAAACTTCAGCATCCCGGACGGCATCCACCCCGAATATAGATTCGCTAACCGTTGCAGATTCGGTGGTCATTTCGAAAACCCTAACCCTTGATTACCATAAAAAACTGCTGGTGTTTTCAGGTTTAAACAAACCAGTCCTGGACAGCCTTTATAAAGGTGAACTCTATGATGAAGGTAAACCACTTCCGGGATATTCAAAAGCCGCCGTGGACAAGACTGCAAGGCTGCGGATGCAGAAATATTTTGTCGCATCAAAAAAGGATTTCACTGATTTTATGCCGGCCCACCCGCAGAAATGGAATCAGAATTCAGAAATGAATCTTTTTGACAATAAAAACGGTTTTCTTACAGTACAGTTTACCGGTGATGGCTATACAGGCGGTGCTCACGGCTATGCTTATGAAAATTACCAGGTGATTGACCTCGCACATCAGAAAAAACTAATGCTGAATGATATTGTGGATGTTTCGGCGGTTAATTGGAACACCATTCTGCTAAAAAGTATTGGTCAGAGAAAAAGCGAACTTTTTGAACCGAATACGCTCACCTACAATCAGAATTTTTACTTTGATGCAAATGAGATTACCTTCGTATATGGACAGTATGAAATTGGACCTTATGCAGCAGGGATCATTGATATTTCGGTTCCGTTTGCACAGATATCCAATGCACTTAAACCCGATTTTAAAGCGAGAATGTCAATCAAATAGATAAATTGCCGGAGGATCATCAGCCCTACTTATTTTTACAGCCATGCAGAATGTAGCATTCATTATAAATCCTTTTTCCGCAAAAAAAAATTACCAGCCCTTTATCAGAGAGCTCAGGAGCAAAGTGGAGGATCCGCTGTATCTTATTTCAGATTCTGTACGGGGAACTGATGACTTTATAAAGGAACATTTTAATGAGGTGGATGTTTTTGTGGCAGTAGGGGGTGACGGCACCATTTCAACCGTGGCCAAAACCATCATAAACACAACAAAAGTGTTGGCTATTTTTCCCGCCGGCTCGGGGAACGGATTTTCAAATGAAAACAATTTTTCCGGAAATCTGGATGCCCTGCTGCAAAAACTTAAATCGGGACAGGTGAAGGAAATTGATACGTTTACCGTGAATGGCAAACTGTCGATTAATGTATCAGGAATTGGATTCGACGGAGCGGTGATTGAAGCCTTTGAAAAAACATCCCGCGGCTTTTCAAACTATATCAGAACTTCCATCAGGACCTTTCTGAACTACAAGCCCATTTCCGTCCGATTTGAAGAAAAATTCCGGGAATTTGACGGCAAATATCTGATGATCAACATCGCAAATACCCGGCAGTTTGGTAATAATGCCTACATCGCACCCCTGGCCAGCAAAAGTGACGGACTGGTTGAAATTGCGCTGGTCAAAAAATTCCCCTTAGCACACTCGCCAATTTTTGCGTACCGGATGTTCACCAAGAAGTTGGTGCCCAATCAGTATATTCATTACCTCTCGGTGCCGGAAATTGAATTTGCCGTGGATTCCGATATTTGGCATTTGGATGGTGAATTTAACCGTATAGAGTCACCGGTAAAGATAAAAGTGCTTCCAAAAAGCCTTAAAATTTTGATTTAAAAATTTTCCTGTAATGCGTTTTTATACTTTTCCAGGGCTCTTTCTCGTGCAAATCGGTGGTCAATCATTGGTTTTGGATATGCTGCAGTCCCAAATTCCTTTACCCATTTTTTAATATAAATAAAATCGGGATCAAATTTTTTCTGTTGCTCCTCGGGATTGAAAACCCTGAAATACGGTGCCGCATCACAGCCGGATCCTGCCGTCCACTGCCAGTTTCCGTTATTGGAAGACAAATCATAATCCAAAAGTTTTTCCGCGAAATACGCTTCGCCAATTCTCCAGTCAGTCAGCAAATGTTTAATGAGAAAACTGGCGCAAACCATTCTTACCCGGTTATGCATCAGCCCGGTTTCGTTCAGTTCACGCATTCCGGCATCAACGATGGGAAATCCGGTTTTTCCTTCCTGCCATTTTCTAAAACTTTCTTCATCATAAAGCCACGGAATCCGGTCGTATTTTGGTTTGAAAGACTGATGCATCACTTTGGGAAAATGATAGAGAATTTGCATGAAAAACTCCCGCCAAATCAACTCTTTCAGATAAGTTTCGTTGAGTGCTGCTGCGGTTTTGCCGAGTTCACGGACGCTGATGGTTCCGAACCGTAAATGCACACTCATCTCCGAGGTCCTGGTAGCCGGAAAATTCCGGGTTTCGTGGTAGTTTTTTAGAATTATGGTATTGATTTCAGGACTTTGAAACTGGAGACCCGTAGACTTGAAGCCAATCATTTCCAATGAAAGATTTTGTTTTTCAACAATTTCTAAGTTTTGGAGAAAATCTTCGGAAGGATAATGTGGTTTTTCCTCCGAATTATATTTTGAATGCCATTGTTTTGAATAGGGCGTGTAAACCGTGTAAGGAGTTTGATCCGCTTTCAGTATTTCATCTTTATGAAAGTGAACCTGATCTTTGTACGAATGAAATTCTATATTTTTTTTGTGTAAAAAGTCTTTAACAGCGGCGTCCCTTTTAATGGCAGAAGGTTCGTAATCTTCATTGCAGAGAACCTTTTCTACATTATAAGTTGCAATCAGATCTTTAAAAATTTCTAAAGGTTTACCATGAAAAATTGTAATGGATTTTCCGGTTTCCTCCAGTTCTGCATTAATTTTTTTGAGAGCCTGAACAATAAAATCGACTCTGCGGTCTGCCTTGTTTTCAAGCTTCTCAAGAATTTCGGTGTCGAAGATAAAGATCGGCAATACCTTATTTCCTGAAATTAAGGCTTTATATAATCCATGATTATCGGTCAGCCTTAAGTCTCTTCTGAACCAAAAAACGGATAATTTTTGAGGCATATTAAAGTAATTTCAGAATTTCGGAGGTGTTCTCATTTTTGAAATTCGAATAAACGGTATGATGAAATGTGTTGAGTTTCTTCAGCGAGTTCAGTAAGGTTTCCTTTTCTTTGGTGGTAAGTTGTCCGCACATAATTTTGGAAACAACAGTGATATCCTGCATTGACTCTAAAAAAACCTTTTTCCCTTTTGCAGTTGCGGCAATCCGCGTACTTCTTTTGTCGTGTTCATCCGGACTTTCGGCCAACAAACCATTTTTTACCAAACGTTTGATGATTTCGATGCCGGTTTGTTTTTCGTGTGCGTTTTTTTCAATCAGCTGCATTTTGGTCAGGCTATCGTAATCCATCATCCTGAAAAGATAAGTGAAATCTTCGTTCACCAAATCCGGATGATTTTCAAGTGATTTCCTGATGAGCTGTTTAGAATACCGTCCCAGCATAATCACCTGTTTAGCGATTTCATTTTCCAGGTCGAAAACCTCAAGATCAAACTTTTCGGTTAAATTTCTCGGATTTTCCTTTTCGTATGCTTTCTGGTTCAGGTAAAGCCGGAAATCCTCCAGACTCGGTTGGCTGTTGGGGTGATTTTTCTGAAAACTATCCAGTTCTGTTAAAATATCAATAATTAAATGTAATTCCATGGTTTTCTTTAATTTTGTTATCTGGACCCGGTTCATTTACATTTTAAAACCCCTGAACCTGCCCAGGATGTTTGACCCCATTATGCACTTGCTTCCTGTTGTGCAAAGATACTTTTATCACTAAATCTGCGGAATAAAATGACCGTAAAATTCACACACCATTAACTGGCGAGATATTTGGGTGTCGGGATTTGCACCAATGTTTCTATGATATAGATTACAGTACATTCCTGAAAGCGGCTTTCGCTACAGAAAATAGTTTTGATGTTGCGTGTTGCAAATGGTGATCATTGATAAATTGTATTGCAAATATAGTACAAAATATTTCTATTATAAAATTAAAAGTATAGTTTTGTACCAATAAAATAGGTATGAAAAAAGTCATCATTATTGGTTCAGGATTTTCATCACTTGCATCCGCCTGTTATATGGCTAAGGCGGGCTTTCAGGTGACTGTCCTTGAAAAGAATGAACAGGTTGGCGGGCGTGCTTCCCTGCTTGAAATTGATGGGTTTAAGTTTGATATGGGTCCAAGTTGGTACTGGATGCCCGATATTTTTGAACGTTTTTTCGGAGATTTTGGAAAAAAAGTTTCAGATCATTACAGCTTGGAGAAACTTTCGCCGGGTTACCGCGTCTATTTTGGAAAAAATGATTTTATAGATATTTCTGACAGGCTGGAAGAAATTATAGAAACTTTTGAAAAAATTGAAAAGGGCAGTGGTAAACATTTACAGGATTTCATGAAGAAAGCCAAAGCCAATTACGAAATCGCCATGAAGGATCTCGTATACAACCCGGGAAAATCCATTTTGGAGTTGGTGAGCGTAGAAACTGCAAAACGGCTTCCACTCTTTGTCCAGAACATCTCCGAAACCGTCCGGAAAAACATTAAGAACCCTAAACTCAGAAGCATTTTAGAATTTCCGGTTTTATTTTTAGGCGCGAAACCCAACAACACGCCTGCTTTCTATAATTTTATGAACCACGCTGATTTCGGTATGGGAACCTGGTATCCAAAAGGGGGATTCAATGCGGTGGCGAAAGGGATGCAGAAATTAGCCGAAGAATTAGGCGTGACCTTTCTGGTAAATGAAGAAGTTACAGAAATCCGTACAGAAGGCAATAGTGCGAAAGCAGTTATTACTGAAAATGGTACTTTTGAAGCAGACCTCATAATTTCCGGAGCAGATTATGCGCATACCGAAACCTTGCTGAAATCTACAGAACAGAATTACACCCCGGATTACTGGCAGAAGAAAACCTTCGCTCCGTCTTCCTTTTTATATTATGTGGCCTTTGACAGAAAAGTTCCGCAGCTTCAGCATCACAACTTATTTTTTGATACTGATTTTAAACGTCATGCAGAAGAGATTTACGACACCAAAACATTACCGGAAAAACCGCTTTTTTATGCTAATTTCTCCAGTAAAACCGATGCAGACCTTTGTCCGGAAGGCAAGGAAGTCGGGTTTTTCCTTATTCCCGTTGCTGTAGATTTAAAGGATTCAGAAGAAATCCATGACCGCTATTTTGAGATCATCATGGATCGTATTGAAAAAAACACGGGTGAAAATCTTCGGGATTCCGTGATCGTTAAAAAAAGTTTCGGGGTTCAGGATTTTAAAGAACGTTATTATTCCTGCCGCGGAAATGCGTATGGTTTAGCGAATACTTTGCTGCAGACATCAGTGTTGAGGCCTAGTATCACCAATAAGAAAATCAAGAATCTCTTTTACACCGGCCAGCTTACGGTTCCCGGGCCCGGAGTTCCCCCGGCTTTGATTTCGGGAAAAGTAGTTACAGACTATATTCTTAAAAATAAACACCAACTGTTCTAAAAACACATAACTATGAATAACCTGGAAATTTTTAATAAAGTCTGCGGACTTTCCTCGAAAATGGTGACCGAAAAATACAGCACCTCATTTTCAAGAGCCTCTACGCTCTTCAAGCCCGAAATCAGGCAGCATATTTACAATATATATGGCTTTGTGCGTTTTGCCGATGAAATTGTAGACACGTTCCACGATTTTGACAAGGCAAAACTGATGGATGAATTCGAACAGAACTATCGGTATGCCTTGGAAATCGGCATTTCGCTGAACCCAATTCTTCATTCCTTCTGTGTAACCCAGAGAGAGAAGAAGATCCCGCAGCATTTGGTGGATGCTTTTCTGCATTCCATGAAGATGGATCTGGGTGAGATTAAGGGTTTAAACGACGAAAAATACAATGAGTACATTTACGGTTCTGCCGAAGTGGTAGGACTGATGTGCCTGAAGGTATTTGTAAATGGTGAAGTGGAAGAATATGAAAGACTGAAACCTTACGCACAGAGTTTGGGTGCCGCATTTCAGAAAATCAATTTTTTACGGGACATCAGTGCAGATTTTAATGACCTGAACCGCACTTACTTTCCGAATGTAGATTTCAGTAAATTCAATTCGGAAGACAAAAAAGAGATCGAAAAAGACATCGCCAAAGACTTTGCCCACGCATTCATCGGCATTAAGATGCTGCCTATATCCAGCAGACTTGCGGTGTTCATGGCGTACAAGTATTATATCAATCTGTTTAAGAAGATAAGAAAGACCGATCCGGCACTGCTTCTTACCAAAAGAATCCGCGTTTCAAATGCCAGAAAAATATATCTTTTCGGAGAGATGATGCTGAATAAAAACTTAAACCTCGTACGAATATAATGAAGAGACTATTATTTACCCTTTTTCTCACTTTTGTAATGCTGCTCAATGCGCAGACACTGGCGGACTACCGGTTCCTTTTACAGAAAGGTGAAGATTCTCCTGTCGCCTCCAAAACGCTGCTGGAAAGTTCAAAACGGGCTTTCGACAGGACCGGCAAACCTATCTACGAGGCTTTTTTTGCCGTTGGAAACTTTTTTATGGCAAAACATGCAATGAATCCTATAAGTAAATATTCGTATTTTAACAAAGGAAAAAGGGCTCTTGAAAATGCAGTGAAAAGTGATCCTCATAATTTGGAAATCAGATTTATGCGCTACATATCCCAGGAGCAGACGCCCGGCATATTAAATTACAGTCAGAACATCAGCAGCGACCGGAAATATATTTTAGCAGAATATAAAAAATCGAAAGACCAGGATCTTATTAAAAGAATTAAGATGCATTTAAAACTGTAAAGAATGGAAGCTGTACTTTATATATTGATTACTTTGGGCACTTATGTAACAATGGAAGGCGTTACCTGGCTCACGCACAAATACATCATGCACGGTCTCGGTTGGTATTTTCACGAAGACCACCACCAGCCGGGTTACCCGCACGTTTTTGAAAAAAATGATTTCTTTTTCGTGGTTTTTGCGGTTCCCTGTATCTTACTGTGTTATTTTGGAACCTGGAACGGTCTTAACTGGATGTTTTTCGTCGGTTTGGGCGTTTTATTTTATGGCATATCCTATTTTTTGGTTCACGATGTTTTAATACACCGCCGGTTCAAATGGTTTGACAAGACCAACAACTGGTATTTCCGCGGGTTAAGAAAAGCACACAAAATACATCACAAGCATTTGGATAAGGAGCACGGAGAATGTTTCGGTATGCTCTTCGTGCCTCTTAAATATTTCCGCGAAGCCAAATTGTCAACCTCCTAAAAACAGCCGGTTTGGAGTCTTACTATTATCTTTTGCTGGATCTTTTTAGTTTTACTGTGCCATTCCTTTTCAGTTTTGAGCGTAAAAGGATGCATTTTATCCAATACTGGAAACCTTTTTTTACCTCAATTTTGCTTGTAGGTTTATTCTTTATCGCCTGGGACATTTACTTCACGTATATGAATGTCTGGGGGTTCAACGACCAGTATTTAATCGGATTCAGGATTATCGGAATGCCGCTGGAGGAGTATCTGTTTTTTCTGCTGATTCCTTACGCCAGTGTCTTTATCCATTATGCTTTGGAGTATTTCCTTCCAAAGCTAATGTTGAATGAAAAAATAACACAGTGGATTACTTACGTACTCTTTGTATTGGGTTTTTTGGTCGCGTTATTTAATTATGATAAAATCTACACCGTCTGCAGCTTCGGTCTTTTTGCTGTCCTCATGCTGTTGCAGATCATTCATAAACTTAAAGATGCGCAGCGTTTTTACCTCAGTTTTATTGTGATTTACATTCCTTTTTATTTTGTGAATAATGCGCTGACAGGAAATTACTCCGAAAATCCTGTGGTGTTTTATGATAATGCCGAAAACCTGGGAATCCGTGTGGGAACGATGCCGCTGGAAGACAGCTTTTACTGTTTTACCCTTCTGTACAGCATCATCCTGTTGTTTGAATATCTAAAGAAAAAATCGAATTATCCTTCAACACCAACGTTAAATCATGAAAATTAACATTAACAAACAGTCCGGAATCTATACCTTAACTTCTGAACAGATTCTGCCTCTGTCGCTGGAAAAGGCTTGGGACTTTTTTACCGTTCCCACCAATCTGGATAAAATCACACCGGACGAAATGAATTTCCATATCACCAACAGTCCGGGTTCGGAGACCTACCAGGGACAGATCATTACCTATAAAATAGGTATTCTTCCTTTTATTAAGAACAACTGGATCACCGAAATAACCCATTTGGTTAAAGAAAAGTTTTTTGTGGATGAACAGCGTTTCGGTCCGTATGCCATGTGGCACCACGAACATCATTTCGAAGAAACCTCGGACGGTAAAGTTAAAATGACGGACATCGTGAATTTCAAGCTGCCTTTCGGGATTTTGGGAGATTTAATTGCGGGAACGCCGGTCAAAAATAAAGTAAGAACCATTTTTGAAAGCCGATACAAGATCTTAGAAAAAATCCTGCAGCCATGAAAATCTTTCTCACCGGCGTAACCGGCTACATAGGCAAGCGCTTGCTCATACAGCTTCTGGAAGAAGGTCATTCTGTCGTCTGTTCCGTACGCGACCGCAACAGATTCAGCACCAAACTTTTTCAGAACCACCTGGAACAGCTTGAGATTATTGAGAATGATTTTCTGAACACCTCCACCCTTGAAAATATTCCGCAGGATGTGGATTTTGCTTATTATCTCATTCATTCCATGTCATCAAACGAGGGTGATTTTGAAGAAAAGGAAAGAATCTCTGCAGAAAATTTCAAGTGCGCGCTCGAAAAAACTGCTGTGAAACAGGTCATTTTCCTGACCGGAATCATCAATGAAGAAAAACTTTCAAAACACCTGCAGTCCAGAAAAAAAGTTGAGGAATCCCTTCAAAGTGAGAGGTATGCCCTTACCAGCCTGCGTGCGGCAATAATCGTAGGATCGGGAAGTGCCTCCTTTGAGATCATCCGGGATCTCGTAGAAAAACTGCCGGTAATGATCGCGCCTAAATGGTTAAGCACCCAAGCCCAGCCAATCGCCATCCGTAACGTAATTCAATTTTTGGTGGGCGTTTTGGGAAAGGAATTTACTTACAATAGAAATTATGATATTGCCGGAACCGATGTCCTGACGTACAAAGAAATGCTTTTGCAGTACGCAGAAGTCCGCGGTTTAAAAAGGTATGTCTATATGGTTCCGATCATGACGCCCAAGCTTTCATCTTACTGGCTTTATTTCATTACGAGCACCACCTATTCCTTAGCTCAGAATCTGGTAGACAGTATGAAAATAGACGTGATTGCAAAGAAGAACACTTTAGCAGAAGATCTCGGCATCCATCTTTTTTCTTACAAAGAAGCAATCAGACAGGCTTTTGACAAAATAAAACAGAATGATGTGCTTTCCAGTTGGTACGATTCTTTTACAGGTTCCTTCCACGCCAGAAATGTCTGGCAGTATCTGGAAGTTCCGTCCAAAGGCTGCTTCAAAGATGTCCGGTCGATGAAAGTTGACAACGAAACTGCAGCGGTGGAAAGAATTTTCAGTATTGGTGGACAGACCGGATGGTATTATGCTGATTTCCTTTGGAAAATAAGGGGTTTTCTGGATAAACTGTTTGGCGGCGTCGGTTTAAGACGGGGCCGCAGAAATTTAAACAATTTGGAAGCAGGTGATTCTGTAGATTTCTGGCGGGTCCTTTACGCGGATAAAGAGAAAAAACGTTTGCTGCTCTTTGCCGAAATGAAACTTCCGGGCGAAGCTTGGCTGGAGTTCAGGATCAAAGACGGAATCCTTCATCAGGAAGCGACTTTCCGGCCGCTGGGTTTGTCCGGAAGGCTGTATTGGTATTCAGTTCTGCCATTTCATGGTTTGATTTTTAATGGGATGCTGAAAAAACTGACGGGGAATAGTTAAGCACAGTTAGAATCTTCGGAATGAAATGTCCCAAAAAAAGTGTATTTTATCATCTTCCATGAACTTTTCTCTCTTCAATTGCGGATAAAATATAAAATACTACGGGAAAGGCAAAGTATATAAATAATATTATCGAAATAAATTTAATTTGTCCAATTAATTTGTTGTCATGTATCAACTTATCGATCAATACGTTATTGTTTTTCTCAAGCTGAATAATGTCAATCGTATTCTGGGTGTCACTTGGGGGCCCGTGATAAATTTTTACGATGTCATTTTCATTAAGATTTGCAAATAGACGGTTATAAACCTGAGCATCCTTAGAGAAGAAGGAAAATAAATTACCATTTTTTTTTAATTTCACAAATAGAACTTTAGTTTCAGTTTTAATAGAAAAGCTTCTATAGGCATTCCCTTTATGAACTCTATCTGTAAATCCCACGATATCTATTTTTCCTTCGGATATATTGAAATCATTTTTGCTTTTCCTGATATCACTAATTTGAAGATATAACCCAAAGGATAAAATTACCGGTAAAAGACTTAGAATTGAAATCCATTTTATATAATTTAATACCGTTTTTAGTTTCTTGACCATTTTTTTTAATATCAGATAGCGTGAGGTCTTAAATGTACGTCAAATGGTTCTAACCCAAACCTATTCCACTCCTACAGAATCATCACCACGCCCATCAGCAACCGCAACAGCATTTCCTTTTTCATCAATTACAATCATTTCTGTCCTGCCGATTTGGGAGACCCTTTCCAGTTTGTAATTCTTTTTTTCCAACGCTTTGATGGTGGTTTCGGGGAAATGACGTTCCACCAATACATTTTCGGGAAGCCACTGGTGGTGGAATTTGGGAGCATTGACACTCATATTTGGGCTGAGTTTAAAATCAATCACATTCACAATGGACTGATACACCGAAGTAGGAATCGTGGTGCCACCCGGTGTTCCGACAATAATAAACGGTTTTCCGTTTTTCAGAACGATGGTTGGCGTCATCGAACTCAGCATCCGTTTACCGGGTTTAATTGAATTGGCTTCGCCGCCCACTGCGCCAAACATATTCGGAACGCCTGGTTTTACTGAGAAATCATCCATCTCATTGTTGAGGAAAAATCCGGCACCTGTAACCACGACTTTGCTGCCGTAAAGCCCGTTCAATGTCGTGGTTACAGCCACCGCATTACCTTCTTTATCAAGGATAGAAATATGGGTTGTTTCCGTGGATTCTTTCGGCTGCGGAATTATTTTTCCAACTTCTGAACTTCGTGTAGCGAGGTTCTTGTCGAAGCTTTTCCAGCGGCTTTTCAGATATTCATCAGAGATCAGCAATTGGGTTTTATCGTTAATGAAATCCGGATCACCCATGTATTCCGCTCTGTCAGCAAAAGCCCGTCTTTCCGCCTCTACCATGATCTGAACTGCTTCCCCTGAATTGTGCTTATATTTTTCCAAATTCTCAAAACCTGACATTTTTAGCATTTGAGCCAACAGAATTCCACCGCTCGAAGGCAACGGCATCGACACAATTTCATTCCCTTTATAATCGAAAACAATCGGTTTTCTTTCGGCGACCTTGTAGTTTTTCAGGTCCTTTAAAGTGATGATTCCGTTTCCGCGCTTCATTTCGGCAATAATAAGTTCCGCTGTTTTACCTTCATAGAAACCTTTTGCTCCATTTTGTTGAATCAGTTTCAAAGTCAGCGCTAAATCCTTCTGCACCAGAATATCGCCTTGCTTCCACTGTTCTTTTTGCTGAAAAACAGTCATGGTTTTATTATGCTGGTTAAAATATTCCATCTGACTGTTCAGAAGTCCGGCTTCTTTTTCAGTTAAAGAAAATCCCTGTTCCGCCAAATCTATTGCCGGCTGAAGGAGCTTTTCCATCGGAAGTTTTGCATGTTTAAGGGTCGCGAAAAATCCCGCAACCGAACCCGGAACGCCTACTGCTAAGCGCCCGTTTTGAGACAGGTCAGTGTTGGCGTTTCCTTTTTTGTCAAGGTACATGTCGCCTGATGATTTTTCAGGCGCGGTTTCCCGAAAATCAATCGTGAATTTCTCACCACTGTTCTTAACTCCTACTAAAAATCCTCCACCGCCCAGATTTCCAGCCTGCGGATAAACAACTGCCAGGGCCAGCTGGGTCGCGATTACGGCGTCATACGCATTTCCGCCCATTCTCAGAATCTTTGCCCCTGCTTCGCTGGCCAGGGGATGTGCCGAAACCACCAGTCCTTTGTCTTTGGTGCGGACCTCTTTTATGATGTTAATATCGGTGAATTGCGAAAACGTAAGATTTGAGGAAAGGAGGAGTAAGAACAGGAGTTTTTTCATTGAGGAAAGTTTTATCAAAAGTAAAGAATAGTTTTTTAAACAGTTCAAATTTTCTAAATTTGCTAAAATCTAATTCTAAATATTACAAATGGAGTCCTACACGGAAAAAATCCTGATTACAGGTGCCCTCGGGCAGATTGGTACCGAACTCACGAACAGATTGGTTGAAATTCATGGCGCTGAAAATGTGGTCGCTTCAGGACTGGACCGCTGGGACAAGAACCTGACTTCCGCAGGGTTTTATGAAAGAATGGATGTATCCAATACCCAACTGGTAAGACAGGTCGTGAAGGATTATGAAATCACCACGGTTTATCACCTTGCATCCCTGCTTTCCGGGACTTCGGAAAAACAGCCTCTTTTTGCATGGAAACTCAATGTTGAACCTCTGTTGAATTTCTGTGAGATGGCAAAGGAAGGTTTACTGAAAAAAGTCTTCTGGCCGAGCTCAATTGCGGTATTCGGGAAAGGAATCCCAAAGCAGAATGTAGGACAGGACGTAGTTCTGAACCCGACCACCGTTTACGGAATTTCCAAAATGGCAGGGGAGAAGTGGTGCGAATACTATCATGACAAATTCGGTGTGGATGTAAGAAGCATCCGTTATCCGGGTCTTATTTCCTGGAAAACTCCTGCAGGAGGAGGAACAACAGATTATGCCGTTGAAATTTTTTATGAAGCGGTAGAGAAAGGTAGCTACACGAGTTTTATCTCCGAAGATACAGCCATGCCGATGCTTTATATGGATGATGCGATCAATGCGACTCTGAAACTGATGGCTGCTCCCAAAGAAAACCTGACTGTTCACTCTTCTTATAATCTTGGTGGATTATCTTTCACCCCGAAAGAACTTGCGGAAGAAATAAAGAAGGAAATGCCCGATTTTGAAATCGATTATGCACCGGATTTCCGTCAGGCCATTGCAGATTCCTGGCCATCGTCCATCGATGATTCTGTTGCGAAAAAAGACTGGGATTTGACCTACGATTTTGATATTACGGAGATGACAAAGGACATGATTAAAAACTTGCGGATCAAACTTGATAATTAAACCATCGCTTCATTTTTTCTAAATAATCTGTTTTAAGATAGGCCTTTATACATTTCAACCAATAAATACTTTACATGGTTCTCTTAAGCTTTAACATTACAGATTCGGATTTATTTTTAGATAATAAACTGAAAATAGGTCCGGAAAAGCTTTTGGAGGTCATTATGAAAAATACGGCAAGGTTGCTGCGGGTCCTGGAACATCATGACGTCCCGGCAACCTTTTTTATAGCTTCGCATCTGGTTCCGGAACTCGAAATTCTGACGAAGGAAGTTTACAGCAAGGGACACGAGATTGCTTTATACCATAACGGAAACTGGGGTGATACGGAAAAGGCTCTGCAGCTTGTAGTGAAATTTATAGGTAAAAGTGCAAAAGGAATCAGGGTCTTTGATCATTTTTCGGCTAAAGAAATCAGCACGCATAAATTCTATTACGTTTCGCCGGTTGAGAAAATGAAACTTACCTACCTTTTTAAGAGGTTGAGCCGGAAAACCTCGATTTATACCGACACCGACGTTGAAGTGATTCCGGAAAGCATTGCACCCATCACGCAGTTCCCGTACAATGAGACCATCTTTCAGTATCTTCCGATGAAATATTATGAAAACATGGTTTTTGAAACGCTGAAAAGCAGTGAGTATGTCTTGGTTTACCTGAACATGCTTCAATTTACCGATTTTTCCTATCATAAAATCCATATTCCCTTTTTCAGGAGATATAACACAGGACTGAAAATGGAAGAAAAGCTGGACGGTTTGCTAACCTGGATCAATGACAATGACGTTGCCACCTCTACCATGAAGGATTTTGTAATGTAAATCTAACTGAGCTCAAACAGGGTGATTTCCGGAAATATTCCTACCCTTCCCGGATAGGCAATAACTCCAAATCCACGGTTTACGTAAAGATATTTGCCTGCACTTTCGTATAAGTCAGCCCATTTTTTATAGCGGTACTGCACCGGACTCCATTTTACATTTTTCAAATCAAGCCCAAACTGCATCCCGTGCGTGTGGCCGGAAACGGTGAGTTGTATATTGGCAGCATGGTTTTTCACCACTTCATCAAAATGAGAGGGATCATGGCTCATCAGGATCTTGATTGCTTCCGGAGGGATTCCGTGGGAAGCTTTATCCAGGTCACCATATTGGGGAAAGGGTTTCAAACCCCAGTTTTCCACACCAATGATATACAGTTTTTCCCCACTTCTCTCAATGATCCGGTGTTCATTAAGTAAGGTCTCAAATCCCGCACTTCTTTTAAGGCGTATAAGTTTAGGCACATTTTCTTTATGCAGTTCCTTGGATGCCCATTCGGCATAGTGGCCGTAATCATGGTTACCAAGCACGGAAAATTTTCCATCCGGTGCCTTAATTTGTGAAAACAGTGGTATGAACCTTTCGAATTCTTCTGCAAAATTATTTACAGCATCGCCTGTAAACAGGATCAGGTCGGCCTTTTGCTCATTAATCAAATCAATAGCAGGTCTTAACTTTTCGGGGTTAAAAAAACTCCCGCTGTGCAAATCGGAAATCTGAACAATCCGGTATCCTTTAAAGGCCTGCGGGAGTCCCGGAATCTTAAGTTTTACTGTCCGGGCCCGATGGCGGTACTTTCCAAACAGAATACCGTCCGTGAAAAGTCCTGCTGCAAGGCCAAACAGACCCATGCCCATGATGCTGAGAAACTTTCTGCGTTCCGGATAGTGTTGAGTTTTATTATGGCTGAAAAAATTAAGCCCAAATTCAAAAAGCCTTATGATGTCATCGATTAAAAGAAAGGCAATAATGAAGAGCTTAGGTAGAACGAAAATAAGAAAAACTGAAACAATGAACTGGATGCGGTAGTGCTCACGGTCGGCGCGGTTCATGGTCAGCATCAGAAATACAAGCAGCGCATAGGTTAAACCGGTAACTACCCAGTATATGATTTTAGCGGTTGGTTTGTCAAAGATGCTTTTGAAGGCCTGGAAAACGTAAAATTCCAGCATAAAGATGATGACGGTGATTATGAGAAAATTCTTTTGCATTTCAATTAGGAAATTTAAAGGGCACAAAAATTAAAAATTCTGTGCCCGGGATGTTGTGTAAAGCCGCTGGTTTTTAAGGAAACCTGTATACAATGCAGTTGATGTTCATTCCGGCCCCAACCGAGGCAAATACGATATTTCCCTTTTCCTTGAACTGATGGCCCTTCATCTCATTTTTTATGATAAGGTCATACATGGTAGGAACGGTAGCTACAGAGGAGTTACCAAGATATTGAATCGTCATCGGTGCAATCGCAAGGTCATACTCCGGTTTGTCATACAGCTTCATGAGCCGTTCAATGATGGCATGGTCCATTTTTGCATTTGCCTGATGAAGAAGGATTTTATCGATATCATCAATGGTAAGACCTGCACTTTCAATAGTCGATTTTATGGCAACAGGAACATTTTTAAGGGCATATTCGTAAATTTTCCTGCCCTGCATTCGTACATAAAGAGGAAACTGATCGGCCTCTTTATTTAAAGAAGGGGCATTTTCGAGGTAGGTAAGTTCCACATCATTATCACAAATCGTATTGTGAGCGATAATGCCTACATTTTCCTCTTCCGTGGCTTTTACCACCACAGCGCCAGCTCCGTCGGCAAATATCATCCTGTTCCTGTCGTAGGGATCTGTGACCCTGCTCAGTGTTTCAGATCCGATTACGAGAATCATTTTCGCGGCATTGGCCTTCAGAAGGTGATTGGCCATTACCATTGCTTCCACCCATCCCGGACATCCAAAGATCATGTCGTAGGTGATACATTTTCTGTTCTTGATACCCAGTTTGCTTTTTACCCGGGCTGCCATGTTGGGCATGAAATTAGACCGTGTACCTTCGCTCACCTCCCCAAAGTTGCTGGCGTAAATAATATAATCCAGTTGCTCAGGGTCTATTGCAGCGTCGTAAATCGCTTCTTTTGCTGCTGCCAGACCTATATCGGAGTTCACCTGGTTGTCATCAACATACCTCCTTGTCTCAATTTCAGTAATTTCAACAAACTTGTCAATGACTTCACCATTGGGTTTATTTATCCTGTCGCCTGCATCGGTATAAAACTCACTGTCTAAAAAATGGTCTCTACCTATTACTCTGGGCGGAAGATAGCTCCCAGAGCCTATTATGATTGTACTCGGCATCTTTAAAAATAAAATATAAATGCAAATGTATGAATTAAAATCTATAAGGCAGAACCAAAAATATTAGTAAATTTGCAAAAATAGCTGTGTAATAATATGAAGAAGAATCCCGCCGTCACCGGTCTTGTAATTTCGGTATTTATGGTTGTTATGGCTTTCGGGGTGTATTTTCTTTTTCTCGCTAAGGAAGATTATATTTTGGTTGACAATCCGACTCCTGATGTCTATTATTTTAAGATAAACAACACGGAAGAACGGATAATTACCTCGGGCCAGTATGTAAAGATGTATATGCCTAAAGGGAAAAACAGCATACAGGTTTTTGACAGCAATAAGAAAAAGCTTTATGATTCTGTATTTACGGTGAATAAAGTGAGAGGACTCGTTAATATTGCACATCAGGACTATTATATCAACACCCAGTATTACGGTTATGATGTAAAGAAAGATTCATTACTTTTGGCATTGGGTACAACAATAATTGACGGCAAGACCTATCATGGGGCACCTAAGCTGTTTAAAGGCCTTTATACAGAAGACTTTTACTACAATGTGGACCAGGAGTTCGATAAAGTGATTAAGAATATCCAGAAAACTGAGGCCAGAACCAAGATTTACAGGAAGCAGGACTTCCTGAACTACTATAAAGAATATTATCAATTTTAAAACATAAATTTGGAACAGGTAAAACCCTATAATTCGGACGCCAGCAAGAAAAGTGAAGTGGAGGATATGTTTGATAACATCGCTCCTAAATATGATTTGCTGAATCATTTGCTCTCCATGAAGATTGATGTTGCCTGGAGGAATACGCTTGTGAACTGGATGAAGAAAGATAATGTAAAGGAAGTGCTGGATGTTGCAACCGGTACCGGCGATTTGGCGATTGCCGTTCAAAAAGGCACGCAGGCAGAGGTTGTTGGACTGGATTTATCTCAGCAAATGTTAAATGTTGGGATTATTAAAATAAAAAAACTTAATTTAGACGGCAGAATTTCCATGCAGAAGGGTGATGCGGAAAATCTTCCCTTTGAAGATAACCGGTTCGATGCAGTTTCTGTCTCTTTTGGTGTACGGAATTTCGAAAATCTGACAAAAGGACTGGCAGAGCTGAGAAGGGTAGTAAAGGAAAACCACAGTGTCTATATTTTGGAATTTTCAAAAGTCGAAGGTATACTCGCTCCTTTCTATATGTTTTATTTTAAAAACATACTGCCGCAGATCGGGAAACTGGTTTCCAAGGATAACAGGGCATACACCTACCTGCCGGATTCGGTGAATGCATTTCCTTTCGGGGAAAAGATGAAGCAGATTCTTTTGGATACCGGTTTTAAAAATGTAGAATATAAAAAACTAAGTTTGGGCATTGCCACCATTTATAAAGCGACGAAGTAGAAGTCTAAGGAGCATTATAAAAGGTATAAAAAATTAATTTTACACATGAATAGAATTTTATTTAAATCGTTGGTTTTAACATCATTAGCATTTGCTACTTTTGCTGATGCACAATTCAGAACCCGCAACAGGATGGATAAACTGGAGAGTTTTGACCAGCAGAAATTCAGTTGGGGTTTTTATCTTAACGGGGCACTTTACGATTACCGTTTGGTACTGGATCCAAGGTACGGGATGGATGTAAATCATAATTTAGTCACTGCCAAACCCAGTTATGGCTTCGGCGCTGGTCTGATTGGAAAGATGCGTCTTAACGACTATTTCGATTTAAGACTGGAGCCTGGACTGCAGTTCATTCAGAGAGAAGTCCGTTTTGAAACACAAACTAACGACCAGTATTCAGCAGGAACCCTTACGAATCCACCTTTTACCCCTAAAACTCTGACGGAGGCCGATAAGGTGAGGAACATAAAAGCAACACTGCTTGATATTCCGGTCCTGATAGAAATCCATGGAGACCGTTGGTACAATACCCGTCCGTATGCCGCAACAGGGGTAAATTACATTATGAACCTCCAATCCAATGCGAAAAACAACGACGACAACCTGCAGGGAGTATTCAGATCTACACAGCACAACTTTGCCTGGTCGGCAGAAATGGGGGTGCAGATTTATTTTAACAGGTTTAAACTGACACCGGGTTTCCGCGGAACATTTTTCCTGAACAATGAAATGGTTTCCGACGATCCAACCACGCCACCTTACTGGGCTAAAGCCATCTCGACGGCACAGTCCAGGGCGTTCATGTTTATCCTGAAGTTTGAGTAATAAAGAACGTTAAAACAAAGCATAAGAGAAGGTTAGTGATGACCTTCTCTTTTTATTTTCATTAAAGCCAAAAAATTAGAGGGGTTTTATGTCAATTCAAAATTAAATTTTATATTTTTGCTTAATTGTTAGAATTTTAAAGACCTGAAATGCTCAAAGAATTAGAAAATAATTTTTCGGAACTGGAGAAAAAGATTTCTAATGTCAGCAAAAGTTACCGGACCCTCTATGAAAAATATGCGGAGTTGGATAAGGAACATGAAGAGCTGAAAAAGAAATATGATGAAGAGCGTAAGAAAAGTCAGGTACTCGCAGAAGAACAAAAGAAAATAAAACTTTATTCAGCAATATCTGGAAATCCCGAACATAACCGACTGATGAAGAATCACATCAACAGGTTAATGAAAGAAGTGGATTTCTGTATTGCAGAGCTTCAAAACAGTGGACTGTAATGGATGTAAGACGAATTACCATCAACATTGCCGGTAGGGTTTATCCGCTGAATGTTCCTGCAGCAGAGGAAGAAACCCTGAGAAAAGTTGGGAAGCTGATTGAAACTATGATTAAGGATTTTGAACTTAATTTCGATGTCAGGGATAAGCAGGATGCACTTGCAATGTGTGCCCTAAAACTGGGAACCAATGCTGAAGTATCCTCCGCAGTCAACGAAAAAAATATAAATGCTTCCAACGACCGGCTGGTGAAAATCAGTAAGTTGCTGGAAGACCTGGAAAAGTAGATTTTTCTTTTTCATACAGTACTGCCTACAATAGTTCTAACACATTAAAGGTAAACTCAACGCTAAACAATTACCGAGCAAAAGTCCAGTGAATGGCGTGCCGCAACCGCGGATTACAGACAGTGGAAATCAGTTCAAATCGTGTTGATTAGGAGTTTACTCTATATCACTGAACTGTTGTAGGTTTTTTATTTTTAAAATATAACCAAACATAAACACAGGACAAATACATAAAACTCAATATATATGACACTAACCGTTATTATCGTCGGCATTGCAGCATTAATTATCGGAGCCATTTTAGGAATTGTTTTTTCTAAAAGTTCCCTTAATACTAAAGCAAAATTCATTGTTCAGGATGCAAAGAAAAATGCCGAAAACATTATAGAAACAGCAAATGTGAAAGCAGAGGCTGTAAGAAAGGAAAAAGAATCTCAGGCAAAGGTGAAGTTTTTGGAGCTTAAATCCCAGCACGATGCCGAAATCCAAAGCAGAGAAAAAAAGATGCAGGATGCCGAGAAGAGAACGAAAGACAAGGAACAGAAACTGAATGACGAACTGAGCAAAGCTGGAAAACTGGAGAAAGATTTGGACAGACAGATTGCAGATTATTCCAAAAAGCATGAGATCCTTGAGAAGAAACAGCAGGAACTGGACACTGTAATGGCGCAGAAAGTTGAAACCCTTGAGAAAATAGCCAACTACAGTGCGGAGGAAGCAAAAGTTGAACTCGTAGAGGCCATGAAGTCAGAGGCGAAAAGCAGAGCCCAGGCGCATGTACAGAGTATCATGGAAGAAGCGCAGCTCAATGCAAAGCAGGAAGCTAGAAAAATCGTCATACAGACCATTCAGAGAATCGGTACCGAACAGGCAATCGAGAACTCAGTATCAGTCTTCAATATTGAATCTGATGAGATTAAAGGACGTATCATCGGGAGGGAAGGAAGAAACATCCGCGCCCTTGAAGCTGCGACCGGTGTTGAGATCATCGTAGATGACACGCCCGAAGCAATTCTTCTTTCATGCTTCGATCCAGTAAGAAGAGAGATTGCAAGACTTTCCCTACACAGACTTGTAACCGACGGCAGAATACATCCTGCAAGGATTGAAGAAGTGGTAGATAAAACGAGAAAGATGATTGAAGAAGAAATCATTGAAGTAGGTAAGAGGACAATCATTGATTTGGGAATCCACGGACTTCACCCGGAGCTGGTGAAAATTGTGGGAAGAATGAAATTCAGGTCCTCTTATGGCCAAAACCTTCTTCAGCACTCTCGTGAGGTGGCCAACATTGCCGCTACAATGGCTGCAGAACTTGGACTGAATGTTAAGATGGCAAAAAGAGCAGGTTTACTGCACGATATAGGAAAGGTTCCGGAACAGGAATCCGAACTTCCACACGCCCTGTTGGGGATGCAGTGGGCTGAAAAATACGGTGAAAATGCCGAGGTGGTAAATGCCATCGGTGCGCACCACGACGAAGTGGAAATGACTTCCCTTCTTTCTCCGATCATTCAGGTTGCCGATGCGATCTCAGGTGCAAGGCCGGGCGCAAGACGTCAGGTGTTGGAATCCTATATTCAGCGTTTAAAAGACCTGGAAGCGGCTGCAATGAGTTTTGACGGTGTTTCCAGTGCTTATGCGATACAGGCCGGACGTGAACTTCGGGTGATGGTGGAAAGCAACAAGGTGAACGACGATCAGTCCTCACAACTTTCTTATGATATTTCTGAAAAGATTCAGAATGAACTGACCTATCCGGGACAAGTTCGGGTGACTGTGATCCGCGAGACCAGATCGGTGAATATTGCAAGATAGATCTTCAGCAACAGATAATAGTAATGGTAAATCCTTCCAGTTTTGGAGGGATTTGTTATTTTTACTAAGATAATTGGCATCTTATTACTCATCTAAATGATCAACTAAAATTAAATCCATATGAAATTTACATTTCCTCTTTTGCCCAACTACTTCAAGATCATAGCGGCTCTTCTGGCAGCAGCTGGAGTTGCAATATTCCTGCTGCAAACGTCGGGTTATTTACAAATGCTTTTAAATGAAGCAGATTATTTGGTTGCACTAACATTGATTATTGCTGCAATGTCGGTGGCCGCGTTTGCCGCGGAAAAAACTGAGAATGATTCTATCAGGTACCTACGTGCGATATTAATGCATAATGCATTTATGACAGCCGCTCTTTTTACGGTTTCACAACCCTTTATTTATTATCTCATTGGATCATCTGAGATTGTAGTAAGCGCACATTTTATTATGTTCATTTCACTTGCCCAGTATCTCGTGCGTTTCACACTTGCTAAAAAGAGGGCAACAGCAATCTGACAGTAAGCGTAAGTGTTGGACGTTAAACTGCACGTTTACCTGATAAGTATATATAAAAACACTAAGCATTTAAAGAAAAGGCTTCATCTCATCCTCAATCTGTTCTCTCAACTGCATAAGCCGGATTGCATACGCCTCATTTTGCTTTTCCTTTTCGGTTTCGGGAAGCCATTTGGTCACCGGGAGTTTTTTTCCGTTTTCGTCCACAGCCACAAACACAATGATGCAGTGCGTTTTCTTGTCGAAATCCGGTTGCTTAAGATTCCTGGAAAATACGTTGATGGAAATATGCATGCTTGAAGTGCCTGTGTAAATGACCTGGGCTTCTACCTTTACGATTTCGCCTATCTTAATCGGTTCGTAAAACCTGATACCACCAACATACACGGTCACCGAATAGTTGCCGCTCCAGGTGGTCGCACACGCATAACCGGCCTGATCGATCCACTTCATAACACTTCCACCATGAACATTGCCGCTGTAGTTGACGTCGCTGGGTTCGGATATGAACTGGAAACTGATGGGGATGTTTTGCATTTTAATTATTTAATTTAAAATTAAAGAAAATTCGACAGTATAAGATATTGACTCACAATGGAATTGAAATCACTCCTGTATATTTAACAACCTGTTAACGGTTGGGAAGCATAAAAGTTGATACCTTTAATAAACTAAAGAAAATCTTAAGTAAAAATAACATTAAAATTAAAATCACATGGGACTAGGTTCATTTTTAAAAAACGTAGGCGAGAAAATTTTTGGAGGAGGTGAAAAACCTGAAGAACAGGCAAAAAAAGTGCGTGATCACGTGGCCAAATACGGATTCGATCTTTCCGGACTGACCTTTACAGTAGCTGATGATAAGGTAACCGTGCAGGGTGAAGCTAAAAACTGGGACGAAAAAGGGAAAATTTATGTAGCAGCGGGAAATGTGCAAGGTATCGACGGGGTGAACGACCAGATGACTGTACGGCCTGCACCGGCACAGACGGCAGCCCCTGTAGCACCGGTGGTGCAGCCTAAATATCATACGGTGGAAGGCGGGGATACCCTTTCCAAAATCGCGAAGGAAGTTTACGGTGACGTTAATGCGTACAACAGAATTTTTGAAGCAAATAAGCCAATGCTTTCTGATCCGGACAAAATTTATCCGGGACAGGTTCTCGTAATTCCTCAATAAAGAGGTATAAAATAAAAAAAAGCATCCGGATTTTGATAATTCGGATGTTTTTTGATTAAAATAATCACCCCTTTTGTAGGTAGACATTTAATTTTTTTTAAATTAGCAAAATGAAAAAAGTTTTTTACCTTAAAACCTGCGATACGTGCCTTAAAATTCTAAAAAAATTTAGTCTGAAAGACTGGGAAATGCGCGAAATTAAGATAAATCCAATTACTGAAGAGGAGGTGGAGCACATGTATAAACTTGCAGGTTCGTATGAGGCGATTTTCAGCAAAAAGTCTAATCAGATCAAACTTCGGGAGCTTGACCTGAAGACATTGCAGGAAGAGGATTTTAAAGAACTTATTCTGGATCATTACACCTTTCTTAAGAGACCCGTGTTTGTAACAGACACCGAGATATTCATCGGAAACGATAAAAAGAATCTCGAAGCACTGCGTTCGCACTTTGCCGATTAAAAATGAAATTCCTTGCGGTATTTCTTCTGTTTATATCGATAAACTTAACATCACAAACCGTCTACAAAACTCCATCGGGGTCTAAGTATCATCTGTCGGATGGTAAAGAATGTATCGACAGCTCTTGGCACCGATAAGGCGTTGCGTCAAGGTCTAGCGGCCTGCATGATTTGTCAGCCATCCACGAGGCAGGGCATCGGAGTATACTCAAACGCAAAGAAAACTTCCGGAGTGAATTCTGCAAACCGCTGTTTCGGAACTACTAAAGCAGGTAGCCGGTGCAAGCGGAGCACCAGGATTGGAAATAATTTCTGTTTCCAGCACCTCCCATAAACAACGATATAATTTCAGCGCCTGTATAATGCTAATACAATATTCTGACATAATATCATGGCAACGGTGTTATGAAATATTGTCGGCCATCCCACACCTCCAAATAAAATTCGGCAGAAGTTTTTCTGCCGCAGTTTGTTGCCTTTGATATAGTGCCGCGAACTATTTTTCCAAAGAAAAAACCGTCTGAAAATCCAACGGTTTTAATATTATTCTGGCCTTGGGGACCACTTTAATGCTTTGTTTAAACAAATGGAAGTTTAACCACCTTTGCCGGTACATTTTTATTTCTGATCTGGATGAAAATCTCTGATCCTATTTTAAAATGCGGTTTTGCTACATACGCCAGACCTATTCCTACAGACTTCATCGGACTCATGGTGCCGGAGGTCACTTTTCCGATAACATTTCCTTCCGTATCAACCACCGGATAATCGTGTCTCGGAATTGCTCTTTCCTGCATTTCAAAGCCAACCAGTTTTCGGGTTGCCCCTTCCTCTTTTTGCTTTGCAAAAGTTTCCTTATCCACAAAGTCCTTGTCGAATTTCGTAATCCAACCTAAGCCTGCTTCCAGTGGCGAAGTAGTGTCGTCAATATCGTTTCCGTAAAGGCAGAATCCTTTCTCAAGCCGTAAGGTATCCCTTGAAGCCAGTCCGCACGGGATTAGACCATATTCCTGACCTGCTTCCGTCAGTGCTTCCCAAATTTTCAGGGCATCCTCATTTTTAAAATAAAGCTCAAATCCACCGCTGCCGGTATATCCTGTATTGGAAATGATCACCTCCGATACGCCTGCCACAGAACCAACCGTAAAATGGTAGTAAGGAAGCCCCGAAAGATCAGTTTCGGTCAGTTTTTGCAGTGTTTCTGAAGCTTGGGGACCCTGGAGGGCGATGAGGGACATTTCATCGGAAGCATTCGTCAGTTTGGCGCCAAATTTTTCGTTATATTTTGAAATGTGGGCCCAGTCTTTATCAATATTGGACGCATTTACCACCACAAAATATTTTTCGTCGGCCATTTTATAGACAATCAGGTCATCTACAATTCCACCCCGGCCGTTTGGCAGACAGGTATACTGTGCTTTTCCGTTTTCCAGAGCATCTACATTGTTGGTGGTTACATACTGCAGCAGGTCTTTCGCTGACGGCCCTTCTACAAAAAATTGCCCCATATGGGAAACATCAAAGATTCCAACTTTTTCACGCACGGCAAAATGCTCTTCCGTGACGCCGGAATACTGCACAGGCATTTCAAAACCCGCAAAAGGTACCATTTTAGCACCCAAAGAAACATGTTTGTCAAACAGGGAAGTTCTTTTATCCATTTTTAAAATTTTATTTAGATTTTTTTATTGTTTTACAGTCAGTTGAAAACGAGTGTTTTCGGTTCCGAGTTCAGCTTTATAAGTGATGTTGGTATTCCTCCAGAATAATTTTGAACCATTCTGTAAAATGTTCCGGCCTCTCCTTCATTTCCTTGTTAAGGTCATCCATGCCGATATAGCGAACTTCAGAAACTTCTTCTTCATTCAAATTAAAAGCACCATTAAAGGTACCGGTAAACACATGGTCCAGTTCGTGTTCCCAAAGGTTTTGGCCCACATCCGCTTTATATATGAAACTGAATTTCTCCGTGAGTTCGGTATCAATGCCCAGTTCTTCTTTCATACGGCGTTTGGCACCCTGCAGGTAAGATTCGTCTACCCTTGGATGGGAACATACGGCGTTGGTCCATTGGTTTGGCGAATGGTATTTTTCTGCAGCCCTTTTCTGAAGGAGCATTTCACCTATATCATTAAATAAAAAGACCGAAAAAGCGCGGTGGAGGATGCCGTTCTCATGGGCCTGCATTTTTTCCATTGTACCCAAAATCTCATCATTTTCCGACACTAAAACCACTTGCTCTTCCATTCTCACAAAATTAAGACTTAAAAGGCGGCTGATAAAATTTTTTGAAGTATATTCCGTTAAAAGGAGTCAATTATCCATAAAACCAATTTTAACCTCCTGCAAACCAATCAAAAATTGTAATTTTGACACTTGAAATACATCTGAATGGAATTAGAATATAAAGGGCACGTAAGCCCAATGCTGAAAGGAGATATCAAAAACTATCTGATTGATATTGACGGTACCATAACCGACGATGTACCGAATGAGGAACCGGAAAGGATGGTGGACTGTGAACCTTATCCTGATGCACTGGAAACGATCAACCGCTGGTACGACCAGGGTCATATCATCTGTTTCTTTACCTCAAGAACGGAAAATCTTAAGCAACTCACCATCGACTGGCTGGACAAGCACGGTTTCAAGTATCACAGTGTACTCTGCGGAAAACCGCGCGGTGGCAACTATCACTGGATAGATAATCACCTTGTTAAAGCGACAAGATATAAAGGTAAGTTTACCGATATGGTGGAGAAGCAGGTAACGATTGAAGTATTTAAAGATTAGTAACAGGATGAAGGTTTTAGCAAATGACGGTTTAGACCAGTCGGGGATTGATGCTCTGAGTGAGAAGGGTTTCGAAGTGATTACCGGGAAAGTCCCTCAGGAATCTCTTATTGATTTCATCAATCAAAATAAAATCAGGACGTTGCTTGTCCGCAGCGCAACCGAGGTCCGCAAGGAACTGATAGATGCCTGTCCCTCGCTCGAGATCGTCGGAAGAGGCGGAGTAGGGATGGATAATATTGATGTTGAATATGCCCGTTCCAAAGGCATTCATGTAATCAATACCCCCTCTGCCTCATCTGAATCAGTCGCGGAGCTTGTTTTTGCCCATTTGTTTTCGGGAGCGAGATTTCTGCAGGACTCCAACAGGCAAATGCCACTTATCGGTGATTCTGCTTTTTCAAAACTGAAAAAATCGTACGAAAAAGGTATTGAACTCCGCGGAAAAACCATAGGAATCATCGGTATGGGCAGAATCGGGCAGGAGGTGGCCCGGATAGCGCTCGGTTTGGGAATGCGGGTGATTGCCGCCGACAGTAATGTGGGAAAAGCCAGCATTAAGGTGAAATTTTACAACCACCAGTATATCAACGTCGATATCGAGACAGAACCTATGGAAGGGATTTTGAGACACGCTGATTTTATAACCCTTCATGTACCTGCGCAGGCGGAAGGATATATGATTGGCGAAAAGGAATTTTCAATGATGAAAGAAGGCGTGGCCATTATCAACTGCTCGAGGGGCGGCGTAATTGACGAAAATGCACTCATTGCCGCCCTGGACTCCGGGAAAGTGAGTTTCGCCGGACTGGATGTGTTCATCAACGAACCCACACCGTCCAGAGAAATCTTAAATCACCCTAAGATCTCGCTCACGCCTCACACGGGAGCCTCTACCCTAGAGGCGCAGGACCGGATTGGCCTTTCTTTAGCCCACCAGATCTGCAGTATTTTGCAGGTGCAGTAGAAAAAACCCGGACTTTTCCGGGTTATAAGAAGCAATGTTCGGGTTTTCTATTTGGTTTTAAGCAAATCCCTGATTTCAGTCAGCAGTATTTCTTCGTTGGTTGGTCCCGGAGGTACCACTTCAGCAGGTCTGTTGAATCTGTTTGCTCCTTTAATCAACCAGAACAGCACCATGGCAATGCAGAGGAAACTGATAATCGCCGACAGGAAATTACCATACTTTACACCATTCCACGTGAGGGTTGCAATATTCTCAGCACCGGCGGCTTTCAGCGCAGGGTTCAATAACAATGGGGTAATCACATCCTCAACGAGTGAAGATACGATCTTACCAAACGCAGTACCGATGATTACAGCGACTGCCAAATCCATTACATTCCCTTTGAATGCAAAATCCTTAAATTCCTGTACAAATCCCATAATTATATTTTTTAATGCAATCAAAATTAATTAATTATTATTTAAAATGCACGCCAATTGTTTCTAAAATTTCACCAGATTTTATTGTGTTGAATGACTAGCGCCCTCTTCACTTAATTTTACTAAATTTAAGGAAGCAAAAAAAATTCTCCATGAAAATATTTTCTGCAGCACAGATCAGAAAATGTGATGCTTTTACTATAGAAAGCGAACCGGTTTCCTCTCTGAGTCTGATGGAAAGAGCGGCCCTATCCTGTGCGGATTGGTTATCCACTCATTATGCTGAGACGGAATACTTTTACATATTCTGTGGCAATGGAAACAATGGTGGCGACGGTTTGGCAATCGCGAGGTTGCTTTACCAGAAAGGATTTAATGTGGATGTTTTCGTTGATAAAAAAAATGAAAACTTCACCACTGACGCCCGGGCAAATTTTGTAGCTATGCAAGGTATTTCAGGCATTGATATCTTTGATTTTGCAGAATTGGAACGTATTAATATAGCTGTGGAATCCGTGGTGATTGATGCCCTTTTCGGTACCGGACTCAACCGGAAGGTTGAAGGTAAATCTGCGGATTTAATTCTTCGCCTGAATAAGATTTGCATCCCTAAAATTTCTATAGATATCCCTTCCGGACTTTTTGCCGACCGTTTACACGAACCGGATTCGGCTGTGTTTCTCGCAGATCATACGCTTAGTTTGCAGTTCTGGAAAAAGAGTTTCTTGCATCCTGAAACCGGTTTTTTCTGCGGAAAAATACATGTTCGTGATATTGGTCTGAGTGCGGAATTCATCAGTACCGAACTTTCGGATGAATTTGTGATCGACTTGTCTTTAATCACAGCAATCTATCGGCCCAGAAATGAATTTTCTCATAAAGGAAACTATGGAAAAACAATGTTAATTACCGGCAGTTTTGGCAAGATGGGAGCAGCCGTTTTGGCAACACACGCAGCCCTGAAAGCAGGTTCTGGGATTACCTATACCTTAGCTCCAAAATGCGGATATGAAATTCTGCAGACAACCTGCCCGGAGGCGATGTACCGTTACGGAGGCGAAGATTTCATCAACAAAATTGAGGTCGATGAGGAATCGGTAGTGGGAATGGGGCCCGGTTTGGGCCAGGATCCCGAAACAGCAGAGGCTCTACTGATTTTTTTACTGGATTACAAAAAACCGCTTGTTTTGGATGCAGACGCCCTCAACATCATTTCAAAGAGTCCTGCACATTTGAAATTCATCCCTGAAAATTCAGTTATCACGCCTCATCCGCGGGAATTTGAACGGCTATTCGGAACGTCAGAGAATTCATTCGGAAGGCTGGAACTCGCAAAACAAAAGGCAAGAGATTTGGGAATATTCATCGTTTTAAAGGACCATCACACGCAAATCATCACCCCAACCCAAAAGGTCTACTATAACGTCACAGGTAATTCCGGCATGGCAAAGGGTGGAAGCGGTGACATATTACTCGGAATCATCACGGCTCTTTTGGCGCAGGGATATTCATCCGAGCAGGCGGCCATCTTTGGTGTCTGGCTCCATGGAAGTGCCGGTGACCGGGCTGCAGAGAAACATTCCAGAGAGGCTATGGTGGCTTCCGATTTGGTGATGGAACTCGGGAATGTTTTCAGTTCACTTGCTAAAAGGGTGTGAATTTTGTTTCGGTGAATAAAATCATTAAAATGAAATTCATCCAATTCTCTTTTGCCCTATCACTATCTGCCGTTACTGTAGCCTGTGCTGCTGTACCAGACGGACAGAAGGCCACCGTAACCCGGGACTGTACCGGAACATATCTCCGCGTTGAAGGTAAAGACTATCTCGTCTGCAATGCAGCTATCCTTAAAAACCAAAAAGAAGGTGCCACGGTCACCGCAAAATTTGCGAAAACCGACAGTTGTCCCGAATTTGACGGCCAGGTTGTTTGCATGATGTACCATGAGAATAAAGGAACCATCCGCATTTCCGAAGTGAAGTAAGCGCAAAAAAACCTCTTAGATAAACTGAGAGGCTTTTTATGATTCGTAGGTTTTTTACTCTGGTTTTTCGTTTTCTGCCTGGGTAATTTTGTTCTTTGTAGAATACCACATGATTACAAAACCTGCAAGGATGAAGGGGAGTGAAAGTACCTGTCCCGTATTCAGTCCGGCAAACTGTATGAATTCGTCGCCCTGAGGTTCCTTTAGAAATTCTACAAAGAACCTGATGGCCCAGAGGATGATGAAGAAAAGGCCAAACAGCCAGCCCTGCTGATATTTTTTATTGGTATATCGGTACAGGATCCAAAGTAAAATGAATAAAAGGAAATAACCCCCTGCTTCAAAAAGTTGGGTAGGATAGCGTGGCACTATCGCACCGTATTCGGAACTCTGTTGCGGGAACAGAACAGCAAACGGTGAATTTTCCGGAGCAGGTTTTCCAATAATTTCAGAATTGAAGAAATTACCGATACGAACGAACGTGCCGCCCAAAGCGACCACGATTCCTATGCGGTCAAAGACCCAAAGTGGGTTCTTCCTGATGATTTTGTAGGAATAGTAAAGCGTGGTCAAAATAACCGCGATGGTGGCACCATGACTTGCGAGCCCTGAGAAACCGGTAAATTTAAATTCCGGTTTGGTCTGTATGGGCAAAAAAACCGACCAGAAATCCTGTTGGAAAAGTTCGGGCTGATAAAAAATCACATGGCCGAGTCTTGCTCCCAGGATGGTTCCTACCAGGGTCCAGGTAAATATGGGTTCCACATATTTAAGGTTCACATTATCAATTCTGTACATTTTCGTCATCAGGTAGTACCCGAGCCCGAAAGCAATTACAAACATTAAACTGTAGTAGTGAAGGGTGATGGGGCCCAAATGTATTCCTGTTGAAGGGTCCCAGGTGGTGGATAAAATGTTCAGCATAATTTCTTTATTTTTCTACGTGTTGATGGTCACATTTTGGCGGAACCGGATCATAACCTTCACCTCCCCACGGATGGCACCGTGCAATTCTTTTTGCTCCCAGCCAGAATCCTCTGAAGATGCCGTGGACCTGAAGTGCTTCTACCATATAATGGGAGCAGGTGGGTTCGTAGCGGCAGTTTTTGGGTAGGATGGGCGAGATAAACCACTGATAGAACTTTATCAGTAAAACCAAAGGAAATGTGATGATTTTGTTAAATGTGATTTTCAAGACAGTGCAAAAATACTGTAATTTATCAATAATTTGAATTTTTTAGTCGCTTTCTTGGCTGAAGTATTTTGCCCGATAATCATTAACTTTGGTCCCTTAAACAGAACCTGTGATTTCAAATGCCCCCTTAGCTGAAAGAATGCGCCCCAAAACCCTTGACGAAGTCTTGGGTCAGGAACATTTGACCGGAAAACAGGGGGCCATCCGGAAAATGCTCGAGAACGACACTCTTAGTTCGCTCATTTTCTGGGGCCCGCCGGGAACCGGAAAAACAACACTTGCCGAAATTATTTCAGAAAAATCGGGAAGAAAATTCTTCAAGCTTTCAGCGGTCTCCAGTGGGGTAAAGGATGTTCGTGAAGTCATCGAGGATGCAAAAAAACAGAACCTCTTTTCGGGAAAGTCACCAATACTTTTTATTGATGAGATCCACCGTTTCAACAAGTCACAGCAGGATTCGTTACTCCACGCCGTGGAAAAGGGATGGATTGTCCTGATTGGTGCGACTACGGAAAATCCGAGTTTTGAGGTGGTTTCCGCTTTGCTTTCCCGTTCGCAAGTGTATGTCCTGAAGTCTTTAAGTTATGAGAAACTGGAAGAACTGACGGAAATTTCCCTGAAAAAATACAATGAAGAACATGCGGCCGGTTTCGGAATAAAAGACAAGGAAGCCTTCATTCAATATTCGGGCGGGGATGCGCGCAAGCTCATCAATGCAGTTGAGAACGTGCTGAATAACTTTAGGAATTCTAACAAGAAGGAAATCAACAATGAAGATGTGCTGCAGGTTTTGCAGGAAACTATGGCCCTCTATGACAAAAATGGGGAACAGCATTACGACATTATTTCAGCCTTTATAAAATCCATGAGGGGGTCTGATCCCAACGGTGCGGTGTACTGGCTTGCGAGGATGCTCGTGGGAGGTGAAGACATTAAGTTCATAGCACGGCGAATGCTCATCCTGGCAGCTGAAGATATTGGCCTTGCCAATCCAAATGCCCTTGTAATAGCTAATAACTGTTTCCAGGCTGTAAACGTCATCGGCAATCCTGAAGCGCGTATCATCCTTAGTGAAACAGCAGTTTATCTGGCCGTTTCACCGAAAAGCAACTCCACTTATGTTGCGATAAATGATGCCATGGCTTATGTAAAGAAGACTGGTAACCTGCCGGTGCCTTTACATCTGCGCAATGCTCCAACCAAACTGATGAAAGAGATGGACTACGGAAAAGATTACGGCTATGCCCATTCCCATGAAGGCAACTTTGTAGACCTGGAATTCCTGCCTGAAGAAATAAAAGGCACCAGGTTTTACAGTCCCGGAAACAATTCCACTGAAAATAAGATTACCGAGGAATTGCAGAAAAAGTGGAAGGGGAAGTACTGATCCGTACTTACGTTCCGAATTAATCAAATAAAAAAAGCGCTCCGGAGAACGCTTAATTTATTTATGCTATCCAAATCTAGTTTATAGCGGTAGCTGAGGGCGCTTTTTGCGATGTTCCGATGCTCAGTATTTTCTTACCGTCAACGACATTCACTTCCATCTGTTCGAGAACGTTACCCAGAACAACGATTTCGGTATCTGTAATAAGGTGTCCGTCAAACATAACAGGATTATTAGGCGCAAGATTAAAATCCCTGTTCAGTGCTTTCAAAGATATTTTGTCATAATAATTTTCCTTCACCTGAACAGAAACCAAACCATTTCCGGCCAAACTTTCAAAGTTTTTCAGTTTTACAGGCAAATCGGTTTTTTTGTACGTAGTGGTGGACTGAATATTTTTTTTCTCATTGGTAATAAGAGCGTTGGAAGCGAGCATTCCGTCTATAATAACCACAGGCTCTGCACGGTTTTGTTGCGCAAAAACAGTTGCAGACGCACAAAGTGCAAATAGGTAGAATATTTTTTTCATAATCTTTTAATTTATATCTTTTACAAAAATAATAAAAAGAATGAAGTATCGGCATTTTTTTTAAAAATTTTCCGATTATTTACATATCCTCCGACCTATTGTGTTCTTCTTCATGTGGTCCGTTCCAGTTTTTCTGAATCAGGTTCATAAGGAAATCCGGACATTTCACAATTCGGTTTGTAGTGGAATCCAAAAAAAAGAGGGTAGTGGCTGCTTCAGTGATCATCTGTTTGGATTCATTATAAATTTCATATTCAAATTCAATCCTAACGCCAGGAATTTTCTTAATATAGGTATGAATTTCTAAAATTTGATCATACAAAGCTGGTTTTAAATACTTAATTTTATACTCTGATACCGGCAGCCAAATTCCTTGATTTTCGATTTCGTCGTATGGCATTCCGATGCTTCGGAAGAGTTCCACCCGACCGACCTCAAAGTATTCGGCATAGTTGCCGTAATAAACATACTTCATGGGGTCTGTTTCTCCGTAACGTACACGTAATGTGTGTATTGAGTGTATCATCTATAGTGAATATTTATACATACAAATATATTTTTTAATAATCAAGAGCACAAGAGTTTTTTTTTAATGATTATATTTTCCATCTTTGCTTTCCCGATAAAAACAAAAATAACTGAGGCCAAATTGAAGCAGAACAAATGAATGAAAACTTAGTACTGATCTGGGAGAAATGCCTGCAGTTTATGAGGGATAATCTCAATGCTGCAGAAGATTCTTCCAACCTGAAAAAGCTCGAAAACTCTTTCGATTTACTGTTTGATAAGGTTCAGCCGGTTTCCCTGGTTGACAATAACCTTACGCTGATGGTTCCGAGTGACTTTTACAAGGAATACATTGAGGACAATTACCTGTCCCTGCTTTCTGCAGCACTTAAAAAATACATCGGGAAAGGCGTGAAGCTTTGGTATCAGGTGATGGAAAACAAGCCTGCGGGAAAGGAAAAACCAATCACGGTTAACGTGAAGGGAAAATCCACCCCGTCGCCGAAAGTTCAGGAAACCATGCCTCAGAATTTTTCATCAAACAAGATCGTAAATCCGTTTGTTGTTCCGGGTATTCAAAAAATAAACATCGATTCCAACCTTAAAGCTGATTTTTCATTTGACAGCTACGTGGAAGGTGAAAGCAATAAATTTGCCTCAACGGTGGCTAAATCAATTGCAAAAAGACCCGGTGCCACAGCATTTAACCCACTTTTCCTGCACGGAGGTTATGGGGTTGGGAAGACCCACCTGGGACACGCGATAGGTCTGGAGGTAAAAAATACATTACCGGATAAGGTGGTACTTTACCTTTCTTCCGAAAAGTTCATCCAGCAGTTTGTATCAGCCGCAAAGGCTCACAAGCAGACTGAATTTGCCAATTTTTATCAGATGGTGGATGTACTCATCATTGATGATATCCAGTTCCTTTCCGGGAAATCGGCTACACAGGACAGTTTCTTCCACATCTTCGACTATCTGCATCAAAACGGAAAGCAGATTGTATTGACTTCTGACCGTGCACCTGTAGATATCATGGATATTCAGGAACGTATCGTATCCCGATTTAAATGGGGGCTTGCGGCCGAAATAAAGGCGCCTGATTATGATACCAGAAGAAAGATCATCATTGATAAACTGAGCAGGGACGGCATTGAACTTTCGGAAGATATGCTGGACTTTCTGGCCAACGAAGTAAAGAGCAGCGTTCGGGACCTTATTGGAGTCATTAATTCGGTGATTGCATATTCTACCATCTACAAGTCGGAACTTACGCTTGAACTTCTGAAAGATACCATCAGCAAGATCTCATCAACCAAGAAGAAAGTCATCAACATTCCATATATCCAGGAGGTGGTTTGCGAGTATTTCGGAATACAGCGGGACCAGCTTCTATCCAAGACAAGGAAAAGAGAGATTGCACTGCCCAGACAACTTGCCATGTATTTCGCCAAGGAATATACCAACGCCACCTTTACTAAAATTGGCGAAGAAATGGGAGGAAAGGACCACAGTACAGTGATGTATGCTTGTGAAACGATAAAGGATGTTTCCAAAATTGACAAGGAAATAAAGAAATACGTAAAGGAGCTCACGGAAAAACTGAAACATTGATTTTTCTGTAGCGAAAACTTAAAACCCTTTCAGCCTTACCCGGGCTGAAAGGGTTTTTTAGAAAAAGATCAAAACAAAAGGAATGAAAATACTGATGGTATGTCTTGGCAACATCTGCCGCAGCCCGCTGGCCGAAGGAATTCTAGCCTCCAAACTTCCCCTTGGATTCGAGGTGGATTCAGCCGGTACCATTTCGCTGCACGAAGGGGAGCATCCGGATAAACGCGCGGTAAAAACGGCGCAAAATCACGGAGTTGACATCTCCAAACAGAGATCACGGCCCATTACTACTTCAGATTTTCAGAGCTACGATGTTATTTACTGCATGGACAGGCAGGTTCTCCATGATGTTATTGAAATGACGGATAACGAACAGGAAAGGAGTAAGGTTTCTCTTTTTCTTGAAGCAGCCGGAATGAATATCAATAATTTTGAAGTTAAGGATCCGTATTGGAGTGAGATGGAAGGGTTTGAGGAAACTTTTTCACTATTGGATCAGGCCTCCGGAATCATCAGCCATCAACTCATCAATAAAACGAAGTAAAATGTTATTCCTTATCCCTGCATACTTATCCGAGAATTCGCCCATCGAGTATTTTGCACCGTCAATAAGAGAGTATATCCTTAAGACCGACCATTTCTTTGTAGAAAATGAAAAGACGGCCAGAAAGGTCATTAAATTTTTTGCTCCTGAAAAAAAACAAGCCGACCTTAAACTGTATTTACTGGATAAGTATTCCAAGACTGCAGACCTGCAGGAAGCCCAGATTTTAATGAAGGCCGGACAGGATTTTGGTTTGCTGTCGGAGGCAGGCCTCCCGTGTATCGCCGATCCGGGAAACCTGATGGTAAAATGGTGCCACGAGCATAAGATAAAAGTGGTTCCGGTAAACGGACCTTCTTCCATAATTCTCGCACTGATTTCAAGCGGTTTCAACGGTCAGGAATTTACCTTCAACGGGTATCTGCCAATCGACAAAACGGAGAAGAAGGCTAAGATCCAGTGGCTGGAAAGCCAGGTACAGAAAACGGGTTATTCCCAGATCTTTATGGAGACACCGTACCGTAACAACCCACTGTTCGAGGATTTGTGCAGATTCCTTTCGCCGGGTGCCAAACTGTGCATCGCTGCAAACATCAATGATCCACAGGATGAGTTCCTCAGGACGATGAGCATCAGAGACTGGCAAAAAAACAAGCCGGAACTTCATAAAATTCCGGCTGTATTTGTCCTGGGGAAATAGAATTTATTTCTTGTAGTGATAAGTAAGTCCGTTCACCGAGTCGTCGCCCAGTGAAAGGTCGGTTGCGCTTACGCTGTTCACCATTTTATCCGGATAGTTGGAGAAGTCAATGTACATCTTTTCCACATGGTCAGTGGACGTAATTCCTTTATAGAGTGTATAACTTCCCTCGCTTAGTACCGTGCTGTTTTCCTCAACTTTATATGTTCCTTCAGGAGTAAAGGTCAGCTTTGCAGTTTTTCCTGTGCTCACCGGTGTTTCGTTCACGTTAGGACCCATGGTGGCTACCCAGTCCCAGGTTCCGACATACTGTTCGTTTGAAAATTCATCGTCCCTGCTTCCGCATGCCACCGCTGTTGAAAGTAATACTGCGGGAAGTACGATTTTGGTTATAACTGCTCTAAAGTTTTTCATTTTTGTAATATTTAATAGCAAATTTAGTCTTTTTTGAATTTTTTGCGGCGCTTCCTCTTGCGAAAAATGAAAATGATGACAGGAATCAGCAAAAAGAACGGCCATAGAGAAACAAGTCCTAACATAAAACCGACAAAGGTGTTCCAACCCTGTGCAATGGAATCCGCAAAACGGTTTCCGAAGCCTTCGTGGAAAAGTCATCCTATTTTTGTCATTGAGGCATAAATGATTAAAAGGCATTGCTCAACGGTGCAGCTTTTATAATTTATCTGGTCTCATTTTATTTCCTTTTAAAAGAAATGATTTTGTAGAGCTCCAGCGTCAGAAGAGGCAGCAGTCCCAGAATCACAACCATTACCCAACCCTTTTGGTCCAGCATATGAAGCCTGAAAGCTTCGCGCATAAAGGGAATGAACAACACGACCAACTGTAAGGCAAAACCAAGGATGATGGCACCGATGAGATATTTATTATTGAAAAGCCCAATTTTATACAGTGGTTTTTTAAAACTCCGAAGTCCCAGTGAATAGAAAAGTTGCGATGCAATGAGGACCATAAAAGCCATGGTTCGCCCGTTTGCAAGCACCTTTTCCGGAATATGACTGTCAAATGGGGAGTAGCCCAGTTCATAATGACCGTACCAAAAAGCAAAAACGGTGATGAGCCCGATCAGAAGTCCGCCAAGTACCGTCATGGTTCCGGCGCCCTGGGAAAAAAAACTTTCGGTAGGTGACCTCGGTTTTTCCTTCATCACGTCCTTATCACCGATATCAAGGCCCAATGCGATCGCAGGAAGTGAATCGGTGATTAAATTAATCCAGAGGAGCTGTGTTGCAACCAATGGAGAGGCCCATCCGATCATCAGGGCAGCAACCATAGTCACCACTTCACCCAGATTACAGGTGAGCAGGAATATTACCGCCTTTTTTATGTTATTATAGATGTTTCTTCCCTGTTCAATGGCTTTCACTATAGTGGAGAAATTATCATCTACCAAAATCATGTGGGCTGCACCTTTGGCCACATCGGTACCGGTTATGCCCATTGCAACGCCGATGTCGGCTGCATTGAGGGATGGCGCGTCGTTAACGCCGTCGCCAGTCATGGAGACGACGTTTCCCTTGTCTTTAAGTGCGCGTACGATCTTCACTTTATGCTCAGGTGATACCCGTGCATAAACGTTGATATGATCTACTTTATCCAACCTTTCCACTTCGGAAAGTTCTTCCAGTTCCGGCCCGGTCATGACTTCACTAATGTCCCGGGCGATATCGAGTTCCTTTGCAATGGCGAATGCGGTATTCCTGTGGTCGCCGGTGATCATAATGGTCCGGATGCCGGCATTCATTGCCTCTAAAATCGACGGTTTCACTTCATCTCTTGCAGGGTCCAACATGCCAACCAAACCCACCAGGATCATTTCCGATTCCATATTTTCCGGTGACTCCTGGGCATTCGCTGTCCTGTAGGCCAAGGCTAAGGTCCTTAATGCACCGTTCGACATCTCCTTTGCAGCTTCCCGGAGTTTGGTTTTCCCTTCTTCAGTGAGCGGCTGTGCCTCCCCTTTTGACATTATCCTTGTGGAAACCTCAAAAAGGCTTGCCAGCGCCCCTTTGGCAAATACAAAATGATTCTTTTCCTCATCTTCAACCAGGACCGACATGCGTTTACGGTCGGAATCGAAGGCATGCTCATTCATTCTCTTATAGGAGAAGGCGACTTTTTTACGGTTCAGGCCCATATGGTCTCCCAGCACAAGCAGTGCGATTTCCGTTGGGTCGCCCGTCGCCTCGCCGTTTTCCAGGGTAGCATCGGAGCACAGAATCATTCCTTTTGCAAGAAATTCTGCTGAGGGAGAAGGTTCATCCTTTTTATCATCATCGAGAGCAATCAATCCTTCGGAAGTAAAGACCTGCGTTACGGTCATTTTATTCTGGGTTAGGGTTCCGGTTTTATCCGAACAGATGACGTTTACCGAACCCAGGGTTTCCACCGCAGGGAGCCTTCGGATAATGGCGTTGTTCTTCGACATCGCAGTAACACCTACCGAAAGTACCACAGCAACAATGGCGGCCAAACCTTCGGGAATAGAAGCAACCGCCAGCGAAACGGCAGTCAGGAACATTTCTGCAAGATCGCGCCCCTGAAAGTAGGACAATATGAATATAAAAATACAGATTCCCACCGCTATTTTTCCTAGCATCTTACCCAGTTCATTGAGCCGCATCTCAAGAGGGGTCTTTGTGGTTTCTTCATCGTTAATGAGATGCGCAATCCTACCGACTTCGGTATTCATTCCAGTCTCCACCACCACGCCGGTTCCACGGCCGTAGGTGACTACCGAAGACATGAAGGCCATGTTTTCGCGGTCTCCAACAGGGGTTTTCGGGTCCTTATAAATGGCTTCAGCAAGCTTATTTTCGGGCACGGATTCACCGGTAAGTGCAGATTCTTCAGTCTGCAGGTTTGCAGTTTCAGTCAAACGCAGGTCCGCGGGTACAATTCGCCCGGCCTCCAGGACGACTACATCTCCCGGAACGAGTTGCGCTGAAGGAATTTCCTTTGTTACTCCGTCTCTGCGTACAAGGGCTTTTGGGGAGGAAATTTTCATGAGTGCCTCAATTGCATTTCCGGCTTTCACTTCCTGAAATACGCCGATGGCAGCATTGATGATTATAACGATGACAATGATGGCGGAATCCACATATTCGCCCATGAGAAGGGTGATGAAGACTGCGGCGAAAAGCACATAGATGAGCCAGTCGTTCAGCTGTGAAAGAAGCATCCGGAAAACCGTTTTCTTCTTCTTTGCAACCAGTTCGTTGGTGCCGTACTTCTCCTTACGGCTACGCACTTCGGCCGTGGAGAGACCGGTTTCCAGATTTACCTCCAGTTCTTTTACCGTATCTTCAACAGACTTTGAAAACCACATCCTTTCCTAATTTCTTTTAAATTTAAGAAAAAGTGACTGGTTCTGTTGTGCATCGCCCAACATAACCATAAAATTTATCTTAAAGTAACCTTTAAAAATATAAAAAAGCAAACCGAAATGATTTGCTTTTAATTGTGGTCCAGGGAACGTTTATGAGACTTCAATTCCGTTATCCACTTCCGCCTCTGGCGACATGAAGGTCAGCTTTCCGTCCGGCTTCGTTGCGAGCAACAGCATGCCCTGGGATTCGATCCCGCGTATCTTTCTTGGTGCAAGGTTCAGCAAAATCATCACCTGTTTGCCAATACATTCTTCCGGTGTGAAACTTTCCGCGATTCCGGAGACCACTGTTCTGACATCTACTCCGGTATCAACCGTAAACTTCAGCAATTTGTCCGCTTTCTCCACTTTCTCAGCGGTGAGGATGGTGGCGGTTCTTAAATCGATCTTTGTAAAATCATCAAACTGGATTTCGTCTTTCATGGGGTTAGCGTTTGGATTTGTTTTTTTATTGGACTCCTTGGTGTTTTCCAGTTTCCGGATCTGGAATTCAATGGTTTCATCTTCAACCCTGGAAAACAGCAGTTCAGCCGTATTGATCTGATGTCCGGTTTCAATCAGTATTTTATCGCTTGCGATTTCCTTCCAGGTGATTTGAGGGACATTGAACATCTTTAACAGTTTCTCTGAGCTGAATGGCATGAACGGTTCAGAGGTCTGTGCCAGACCAACCGCAATCTGTGCGGCGATGAAAAGGGAGTGCGCTGCCTTTTCCGGATTGTCCTTGATTGTTTTCCATGGCTCTTCAGTCTGCAGGAACTGGTTCCCGAAACGGGCCAGATTCATTAGCGAAGACAGGGCATTTCTGAACTCGAAATTCTCCAGGAAGGTCTCAATTTCATTGGCAGCTTTTGCGATTTCTTCAAGTTCGGGTGCATTTACATCGCCCTGGGGTACAACTCCGCCGTAATATTTATGGATCAGGACGGCGACTCTGTTGATAAAGTTCCCGAAGATTCCTACGAGCTCCGAATTGTTCTTCGTTTGAAAATCCTTCCAGGTAAAATTGTTGTCTTTCGTTTCGGGAGCGGAAGAAAGGAGGGTAAACCGCAGTACATCCTGCTGCCCAGGAAACTCCTCTACATATTCATGTGCCCACACCGCCCAGTTCCGTGAGGTGGAAATCTTATCGTTCTCAAGGTTCAAAAATTCAAAAGCCGGAACATTGGTTGGCATGATGTAGCCGCCATGTGCTTTCATCATCGCAGGAAAGATAATGCAGTGGAATACGATATTGTCTTTTCCGATGAAATGGATAAGGTCTGAATTTTCATTCTGCCAGTAGTCTTTCCAGTCCTTCCCGTTCTTCTCTGCCCATTCCTGTGTAAAGGAAATATATCCGATTGGAGCGTCAAACCATACATAAAGTACTTTTCCATCAGCATCAGGAAGCGGAACAGGCACGCCCCAATTCAGGTCCCGGGTCATTGCCCTGGGTTTCAGGCCGTCGTTGAGCCATGACTTCACCTGGCCGTAAACGTTGGGTTTCCAGTCGTCTTTATGACCTTCAATAATCCATTCGTTTAGAAAATCTTCATACTCGTTTAACGGCAGATACCAGTTTTTGGTTTCTTTCAAAACGGGCACGTTCCCGCTCAGCATCGATTTGGGCTTAAGAAGCTCGGAAGGAGAAAGGGTGGACCCGCATTTCTCGCACTGGTCTCCATAAGCACCATCATTGCCGCAATTCGGGCAGGTTCCTACGATATAGCGGTCGGCAAGAAACTCACCGGCCTGTTCATCGAAGTACTGTTCAGATACCTCTTCTGTAAATTTATCCTTATTATAGAGTGTCGTGAAAAAATCCTGACTGACTTCGTAATGTTTCTTTGATGTGGTCCTCGAATACTCGTCAAACGAAATGCCCAGGTCCATGAACGACTTCCTGATGACCTCATGATATTTATCAACAATATTTTGGGGGGTCACACCTTCCTTCTTCGCCCGGATTGTAATGGGGATGCCGTGTTCATCGGAACCGCAGATGAAAGCTACCTCTTTTCCCAGTCTTCTCTGAAATCTCGCATAAACATCAGCAGGGATATAAACTCCCGCCAAATGCCCAATATGGACGGGACCGTTAGCGTACGGCAGTGCTGCCGTGATCATCTTTCTTTCAGACATAGCGTATCAAATTTTGAGATGCAAAGATAGTGCTTCTGCAGTCCATATTAAAACAGAAATGTTATGTAAAATTGGCAAATATTAACAGAAAGTTAAGAAAAAAGTTAAAATGGCAAGATAAAAAGCTAAACAAACGTTTAAACATTTTCTATTGTATCCTATTGATATAATATAAATCAAATGTTATAATAGATTGTATATGAGCGCATTATCGGAAATACCTGCTTAATATAATGATTTCCATCATATAGCTATAAGATTTTTTAGAATAATTGATAGTGATGTAAAAAAAATGTAATTTAGAGACCTTAATAACGAAAACGAGAATTAAACATTAACAGAATATTAACCTAAAAATTATTTTTGTGAGAAACTTCAGTACAGTTTTGAAAATTGCCCCAGCCTTTTTACTGGCAGGGACAATGATGCAGGCACAAACTACGGACACAGTTGGCGCGCCCCGCGAGGCACAAATTGAAGAAGTAGTGCTTATTGGTTATGGCAGTAAAAAGAAATCTGACCTTACAGGTTCCGTAACTGCAGTAACAGCGAAAGACTTTAACAAGGGTGCAATCGTATCCGCGGATCAGCTAATCCAGGGTAAAGCACCGGGTGTGAGGATAACAAATTCAGGCGGATCACCGGATTCAGCACCGAATATCAGGATCAGAGGTGGATCGTCATTATTGGCAAACAATAACCCACTGATTGTAATTGATGGTGTTCCGATTGATGCTACGAATAGCGCCGGGATACAGAACCCGTTAAGCCTTGTAAATCCAAATGATATTGAGAGTTTTTCGGTATTAAAGGATGCGTCAGCTTCTGCAATTTACGGTGCTCGTGCTTCCAATGGGGTAATTATAATTACAACCAAAAAAGGCACTAACAAACCGCAGTTTAACTTTTCCACAAACATCTCTATCGGTGACGTTACCAGATACATGAACGTAATGGACTCCGATACCTATGTAGACTATGTGAACCAATACTTTCCAACGCATGTCTGGAAACTTGGCGTAGGCGGAGACAGGGCAACCAATACCGCAGGGCGTATCTACGATACCGACTGGCAGGATGTGGTGTACCGTAATTCTGTTTCTACCGACAATAATTTTAGTGCTTCCGGCAGGGTTTTTAGCATTCCTACAAGGTTATCACTGGGTTACAACAGAAGCGAGGGTGTAGTACGGAACGATGATTTGGAAAGAGTTTCTGCCGCTTTAAGACTTACTCCAAGTTTGTTTGACAATCATCTGAAAATAGACATCAACGCGAAAGGTTTTTCATTTGATAAATCTGCTGTAGATGCAGGAGGGGCCATTGGTTCCGCAATTTCGCGAAATCCTACCTTACCAGTTTATAGTGACCAGGTTTGGGGCAATTCTCCATCTCAGAATTATTTTGGGGGATATTATCAGAACAACTATATTCAAAACAATGTGTACAACTTAACGTATGATTCCAATCCACTGGCTTTGCTTACCCAAAGGCACCGTCCGGAAAATACGCTGAAGTTTTTAGGTAATGTTGAGTTTGACTATAAATTCCATTTTTTACCGGATCTAAAAGCAGTTTTAAATTTAGGTATGGAGACTTCCAAAACGGAAATCAGGGAAACCTATGACGAAAATGCGAGAAACTCCATCATTAACCTTACCGCTAATTCGCTTGGCAATTTAATCTATAACCCAGGTCTTGCCTATTCTGAAAATCAGCATACGGATAACAAGAACATGGATGCATACTTACTTTACAGCAGAAAAATCAATGAGTTCTTCAGCAACTTCCTTATACAGGGAGGATATTCTTACCAGGATTTCAGATATGAAGGAGATAAACTGCAGTTTATTGCAGACCCTGCTGGGACAGGTATAAGGATTCCTCAGGAAAATGCTTTAAACCCGACTTTCGGGTATTTTAACCACCTGAATTTACAGTCGTTCTTCGCAAGAACTAATATTGACATTCTTAATAAGTATCTCTTTACTGCGACATTCAGGGCCGATGCATCATCGATTTTCAGAGGATTTGATAATCAGTGGGGTTATTTCCCTTCTGTTGCATTTGCCTGGAAAATGCATGAGGAGTCAATGTTCAGTGACTCTTCGGTAAGGGAGCTCAAACTGAGATTGGGCTGGGGTCAAACCGGTCAGCAGGATGTTACCTCAATCGAAAGAGTCGGTTTCTACCCCTCAAGACCACTATTCTCATTGGGACAGGATAATGCACAATATCTACCTGGATTTAATATTTATTCTGCGCTTCCATTTAATCTGGATCTGAAGTGGGAAACAACCACGAGCTGGAATGCGGGTCTTGACTTTTCAATCCTGGAACGTGGACTGCTTTCCGGAGCATTGGACGTTTATGACCGTAAAACAGCAGATCTTTTACTGCCGGCGCCTGTTGCCCCAGGACAGGGGTTAACCAATGAAGTGATTTCCAATGTTGGTTCTCTGAGAAACAGGGGGGTTGAGATGAACTTAAACATCAACCCAGTGAAAACTGAAACAACAGACTGGAATATCTTTGGTAACATGACCTATAACAAAGGGGAAATCCTGGAACTTCAAAATGAAAGGATTAATGTAGTAGGAACTACATTGCCTGTAGGTACAGGGGTAAATGTTTCTTACCATGCGCTTGGACAGCAACCAAACTCAGCATGGGTTTTTGAACAGATTTATGACACAAATGGAGATCCACTAGCTGATGTATTTGTGGACCGCAATAATGACGGAATCCTGAACAACGATGACCGTTATTATGTACAGATGGTTCCAAATTTCTTCTACGGTTTTGGAACATCATTAAACAAAGGGAATTGGGATTTCACAGCAAATTTCAGAGGTCAGATAGGAGGTCAAGTCTATAACGGACGTAAAGTGGCACAGGGATTTGTAAATCAAACGCTCCCATCAAATTCCGAACATTTGAATAATGCGCTTAACTTTTATGATGGTGAATCTTCGTTTAACCTCGTTCAGCCAACAGACAATATGTTTGCATCCGATTATTTCCTGCACGATGCTTCATTCCTAAGACTGGACAATATAACAGTTGGTCACAAATTTGAGAATGTGGTTAAAGATGCAGACTTAAGGGTTTACGGCTCTGTGAACAATGCATTTATCATCACAAAGTACGACGGGCAGGATCCGGAGAACTTTAACGGTATCGATAACAATTTCTATCCAAGACCAAGGATCTATACCATTGGATTTAACTTTAATTTTTAATACATACATAAATGAAAAATTTTAAACTAAAAATAGTAAGTTTACTTGCCGTCTTCGGTTTTCTGACGATTTCATGCTTAGACGATCTGGAAACTGAACCTAAATATGAACTTACCCTGGAACAGTTACTTCAGAAGGATCCAAAAGCCATTGAAGGACTTCTATCCCGGATGTATTCCACTTTTGCGCTTTCAAGTGTTAACGGGCCTGGAGCAAGTGACATTGCGGGAGCCGACCCGGGAGAATCACCATTCGTTAGAGGTTTGATTAATCTTAATGATTTTACCGCCGACGACATGAAAAACAGGTGGGGAGACAACGGGTTAGATCAGCTAACCACCACCTCCGGGTGGAATGAGAACAACAAGTACTTTAAATATGTCTATGACCGGATTTACTATACCGTTCCCCAAACGACCAACCTCATTCTGATCCTTAAAGAAAAAGTAGAGGTCCCTAATGAAGAGCAGTATATCAGTGAACTGAGATATCTCAGAGCATTGTCTTACTACTACCTTATAGATTTCTTTGGTAAAGGCGCCCTGGTTAATGATGAAACATTTGGATCCAGCCAACCGCTGCCCGAAAGTTCGAGAGCGCAACTGTTTGCTTTTGCTGAAAGTGAATTACTGGCTATAGAGAACAGCATTGCTCCCTCCAATACCTATGGACGGGCAAACAAAGCTACGGTACAAATGCTTCTTGCAAAACTGTATCTGAATGCAGAAGTGTATACCGGAACAGCAAGATACAACGATGCGGCAACTTATGTATCCAAAGTAATTGCTTCAGGCTACCAGTTGGAAACCAATTACCGGAAGAATTTCAGCATGGATAATAACACTTCGAAAGAAATTATTTTTCCTTTAATAGCAGATGCTGCCACCTCCCAAAGTTTTGGTAATACCACATATATTGTGAACGGAAGTCTTAACTCTACCACAATGACACTTTCAGATTATGGCGCAACAGAAGGTTGGGGTGGTCACCGGGCAACAAAAGCATGGTATGGACTGTTTGGTAACAGCGCAGCCGACCTTGCTGCAAGTACAGACCAACGTGCCAAGTTATTCTGGACAACCGGGCATACCTATGAAATGACGGACTACAAAGAATGGTCTCACGGATTCCCATCCATTAAATTCTGGAACAAGAACTCCGATGGTACTGGTTCAGCAACTTCATTTTCATCTACGGATTTTCCGTTATTCAGATTATCAGACGCATATCTGATGTATGCTGAATGTGCATTGAGAGGAGCTACCACTGCTACCACTGCACAGGGGTTAGTTTACCTGAATCAGGTCAGACAGAGATCAGGCGCAACTGTGTTAGGTTCCATGACCCTGCAGACTGTTTTGGATGAGAGAGCAAGAGAATTGGGAATGGAAGGTCACAGAAGGCAGGACCTTATTAGATTTGGTAAATTTACCGGAGGTTCATACCTGTGGCCTTGGAAAGGAGGTCAAAAAGACGGAACTGCAATCTCTGATGATTACAGGGTTTTCCCTATACCAGCCTCTGCACGTCAGGCTAATACCAACCTGACTCAAAACAACGGTTATTAACAAAACTTTAATTATTTAAAATGAAAAATGTTATTAGATTAATGATACTCTCAGTTTTAGGGATTATCCTTTTTGCTTGTAAGGATGCCGAAACTGACCCAGTTCTGGGACTGACGGCAAAGGGAAGCGTTACAGCAAATACGCAGGCCCTTGTCCTGACCGAGACTACAGCAAATACCAATGTGGTAACTTTTACATGGGTAAATCCTGTTTTCAGCGCGAACATCGCTGAGAAAAGTTATCTTGAATTTGGGAAGAAAGGCACCAATTTTAGCCCAAGCCAACTTTATTTATTACCGCAGGGAGTAAACACCGTAAGTTTGACGCACCTTGAAATGAACAATCTTGTGGCTGCTCTTGGTTTGACACCCGATCAAATCGGACAGGTGGAGGTAAGGTTACTTTCAGAGTTAAATTCTGTGAATACTTACTATTCAGATGCAATCACACTCTCAGTGACTCCTTACGCTCCGAACCCGGATTTAATTTATCCAAAAATCAACGTTCCCGGTGGTTATGCAGGAGCCGCAGGCTATGCGGACTGGAACCCGGCAAATACTTTTAATCTTTATTCCCCTTCAAGCGACGGTAAATACAGAGGTTTCATTTATGTAACCAACCCGAACAGCGAATATAAATTCACCATCAATCAGGACTGGGCTGGTGACAAAGGAGACAACGGAAGCTTCACAGGAATCCTTGTTGAAGACGGCGAATCCAATATTCCGGCCGCCCTTGCAGGTACTTACTACATTAAGGTAGACTGGACCGGAAACACCTATAACTCTACTATAGCAAACTTTGGGATTATTGGTGATGCCACGCCCGGAGGTTGGGGATCTGATACCGATTTCGTGTACAACCCTTCCACCAAAAACTGGGAAATCGCTTCCATAGCGCTAAGTACAGGAGGAATCTTCAAATTCAGGGCGAACGATGACTGGCAAATGAAATTTCAGCCGGCAAGTGCGGATCAGACCTTGACTTCAGGAACAGGTGTTAAGACCTTCCTGAATGCTGAAGGAACAGTTACAGGTGACCCAAGTTATAAGATCGATGTGGCAGGAAATTACAAGATTGTCTTAGACCTGCACAACTCCGCATTCTATAAATTGACCCTTACCAAACTTTAATTAACATTTATATTTTAACACAAGGAAACTGTTGCTTTTTAAGCAGCAGTTTTTTATTTTTATTGTTAAATGTTGCCCCGATTCCTTTGCCAGCACCTGTATTTTCTCTAAATTTATTGATTCGAAAATTTCATTATGAAAAACATAAAAATTTCTGCGCTTTTCCTTCTGATGGGAAGTTTCGCGCTTCACGCACAGTCTTTAAAATCGCCCGACGGAAAATTTGAAATGAATTTTCAGCTCAAAAGTGGGGTTCCTTTTTACAATCTTAAATACCAGGGGAAAACTGTTGTTGAAGATTCCAAATTGGGGTTACGACTTTTGCGCGACGGCGACATTCAGTTTGCGTCAGAAATTGAAAATAAAGACCAGAAAGGAAAAAATTTGGATAGTGGGTTTACTAAAACCGCTGAAAAATTCGATACCAAAAACGAAACCTGGGAGCCGATTATGGGCGAGAAGAAGTCCTATATCAATCACTATAACGAACTTGCAGTTACGCTGAATCAGGACGCCAACGACAGACATATCATAGTGAAATTCCGTTTGTTTAATGACGGACTTGGTTTCCGCTACGAATTCCCGCAGCAGAAAAACCTGAACTATTTCATCATCAGAGAAGAAGATTCCGAAATTGACCTTCCTACTGATATGAAAGCATGGTGGCTCGCCGGTGACTATGATTCCCAGGAATATCAAACCCAGACCACAAATCTTTCCGAAATTCCTGGAAAATGGCCGACCTCCTATGACGGTAATGCTTCACAGACCTTAATTAAAAATGCCGTTCAGACTCCTTTAATGCTGAAAAAAGAAGGGAAAGACCAGCTGTATGTGAATCTTTCTGAGGCTGCGGTTATCAACTATCCCGCTTCCAACCTGGAACTGGATGCGGCAAATTTCAAGTTTAAAACGCATTTAACTCCTGACGCTCAGGGAGCAAAAGGATATATTCAGACTCCGGCAGTTTCCCCGTGGAGAACAATTATTGCTTCGCCTAAAGCAGAAGAGGTTCTGGCTTCGAAAATGATTTTTAACCTGAACGAACCTACGCAGTACAAAGACACTTCCTACATCAAACCGACAAAATACATGGGTGTTTGGTGGGAAATGATCATCGGGAAATCCAACTGGTCTTATTCCACCGCCAATAACGTTCATATCGGCAAGACCGATTTTTCAAAACTAACACCAAACGGAAAACACGCCGCGAACAATACAAAAGTAAAAGAATATATCGATTTTGCCTCGGCGAACGGGTTCGACGCCCTGCTTATTGAAGGCTGGAACACCGGCTGGGAGGACTGGTTTGGGCACAGCAAAGAATTTGTTTTTGATTTTATTACGCCATATCCGGATTTCGACATCAAAATGTTGAACGATTATGCCCATTCCAAAGGCATGAAATTCATGATGCACCACGAAACCTCAGGGTCAGCGACAAACTATGAAAGGTGGGCCGATGAAGCTTTTAAACTGATGAACAAATACGATTATCCTTCTGTAAAAACCGGTTATGTAGGGAACATCATTCCACGTGGCGAACATCATTATTCACAATGGACCATCAACCATTATTTACGCATTGCTGAGAAAGCAAATGACTATAAAATCATGGTCAACTCACATGAATCAGTTCGACCGACGGGTTTAAGCAGAACCTATCCGAACTGGATTGCGGCCGAAGCTGCACGTGGAACGGAATTCGAAGCTTTTGGCGGAAATAATCCTGATCATCAGACAATTTTACCGTTTACCAGATTCATGGGTGGACCGATGGATTACACTCCGGGAATTTTCCAGACCAAACTCGACTATTATTTTCCGGGGGACACCAGATTTGTGAAAACCACCCTGGTGAAGCAAATGGCTTTATATGTCGTGATGTATTCTCCGCTCCAAATGGCGGCAGATTTACCGGAAAATTACGCGAAGCATATGGATGCATTCCAGTTTATTAAAGATGTGGCCGTTGATTGGGACGATACCAAAATCCTTTCTGCAGAGCCGGGAGAATATATTCACACGGCGAGAAAAGCAAAAGGAAAAGATGAATGGTATGTCGGCGGAATTACTGATGAAAATGCAAGAAACTATACAGTAGATTTTTCTTTCCTTCCCAAAGGGAAAAAATATGAAGCTACCGTATATGCCGATGGCGACAATGCAGACTATATTAACAACCCGCAGTCTTATAAAATCTATAAGAAAACAGTGACCAGCAAATCCAAACTGCCGATGAAAATGGCGAGAAGCGGCGGTTACGCGATTTCGGTTAAGGTGGTTAAATAATTATTTTTTCGGGAGTTTTTATCCTGCTGTATCCAGCCGCGGATGCCGCTTCCATCGGGGCTATTTTATAACTGGGTGAAAATTAGCGCTCGCTTCGCTCGCTTCACCTCAAAACACCAACAACCTTGTCAAACCTCGAACTTCACAAGGTTGTTTTCAAATTAAAAAAAATGAAAAAACTATCATTACTTTTTCTGTTCGTTTCCGCCTTTGGTGTTGCTCAGATCCAGAAAGTAGAACCCGCCTTCTGGTGGAAAGGAATGAAAAACCCCGAACTCCAAATTTTGGTTTATGGGAAAGACATTTCAAAATACTCGGTTGAATTATCAGATAAAATTCAGGTAAAAAATCTTACGAAAACCGAAAATCCCAATTACGTTTTCATTACCGTAAATACCGATGAAATTAACGCTTCTGCTTTCAAAATTAATTTTAAGGAAAAGAATAAACCGGTTTATTCCTACAATTACGAGCTCAAAACCAGAAAGCCAAATTCTGCCGACAGAAATTCTTTCACTTCCAAAGATGTGATGTATCTGATAATGCCGGACCGATTTGCAAATGGTGATCCATCCAATGATTCCCAGCAAAATTTGGCCGACAAACTCAACAGAAATGCACCAAACGGAAGGCATGGCGGTGATTTGCGTGGGATCATCAACAATTTGGATTATTTAAAAAACCTTGGAGCAACCGCACTTTGGCTTACGCCGGCTAATGAAGACAACGAAAAACAGACTTCTTATCACGGTTATGCGCAAACCGATCTGTACAAAATCGATGGCAGATACGGAACCAACGAAGAATATCTGGAACTTTCCCGTGAACTTCAGAAACGCGGCATGATGCTGATCCAGGATTATGTGACGAATCACTGGGGAATTTCGCACTGGCTCATTCAGGATTTGCCCACGAAAGACTGGATCCATCAGTTTCCGGACGGTGAAGGAAAATACGGTTTCAAACGCTCCAATTACAGAACAACGTCACAGTTCGATAAAAATGTGGCAGAAGTGGATAAAAAAGAAGCCCTGAACGGCTGGTTCGACACCACGATGCCCGACCTTAACCAAAGCAACCCTTTAGTCTTAAAATATTTGACTCAAAACGCAATCTGGTGGATTGAGTACGCTGAACTTGGCGGTCTCCGTGTTGATACTTATCCCTACAATGATAAAGTGGCGATGGCGAAATGGGCAAAAGCGATTACAGACGAATATCCCAAATTCAATATCGTGGGCGAAGCGTGGATGTACAGTCCGGCTCACATTTCCTATTGGCAGAAAAATTCTAAAATTGGTGAGATCGACAATTACAACTCCAATCTCCCTTCGGTGATGGATTTTACGCTCTACACCGATTTACCGTCAGCATTGAAAGAAGAGGACAACTGGGATAAAGGAATGATTAAAATCTACAATTCCTTCGGAAACGATTTTCTGTATCCCGACATTAACAATATCTTAGTTTTCTTTGAAAACCATGATACGGAAAGGTTTAACGAGATTTTTAATGGTGATTCACGCTACTACAAAATGGCGATGACCTTAATTTCTACAGTTCGCGGGATTCCACAGATTTACTACGGTTCAGAAATCGGGATGCGCGGTGAAAAATCAAAAGGCGACGCGGATATCAGAAGAGATTTTCCGGGAGGCTGGAAAGGCGATTCACAGAATGCTTTCAATCCCCAAACCCAAACATCGGAACAGAGGGAATTTTACGATTTCACGCAGAAACTGCTGAATTGGAGAAAAGGAAAAGAGGTCATTCACACCGGACAAACCACGCATTACATGCCTAAAGATAAGGTATATGTCTATTTCCGCTACAATGACAAGGAGAGATTGATGGTTGTCATTAACAACAATGATAAGGAACAGAATTTTGACCTGATCCGTTTCGCGGAATCATTGAAAGGGATTTCTACCGGAACGGATATTCTTTCAGGAAAAAAAATAGCAATTGACTCTAAAAATAAACTGACGGTTTCCGCAAAATCTTCTTTAATTTTAGAGTTGAGATAAGATTGGATGCAATAAAATATAAATTTAAAAAAATATTATTGCGTCTATCCGCAAGTTATCTGCAAGCATATGAATAGTACTACATATTATTTAGGAGGATATAATATTATTAAAATTAAGCCAATAAATTTTGGAACTTTAAGAGGTAAAATATCACATACCTGTTCGTCTTGTATTAATTTTTCTGTTTTTGATTCGTGGACTCAAAGTTGGGTTAATCAGAAACTAAATGATGTCCAAAAATCCGAATTAAAGCTTAATGATAAAAAAATATTGGAAATACAAAATTGGACTGATTCAAAATTTCAAAACTTGGCAAATCTTTTTCCTAATCTTGAATTAGCTGAAGAATTTAAAGATCTATTTCTTAATAACGTTTCTGATATTGAAATTTATAGTATAAACTTTTCAGAAAAAGACACAAATTTATTGATAAACGATTTTGATGAAAATTATAAAGCAAGTGAATACAATTTTAACAATGGAGACTTTATACTCAGGAAAAATTTAATGAAAAAAACTCCAGAAAATCCAAAAGAAAAATTTTTAGGCTATGATTTAATTGGAGTTGATTGTGATGGTTCCTTTCATAGTATTATTTGTTATAATTCAGATGAAATAGAAAATAAGTTTGGACTTAAGCTTAATAAAAATGGATTATATGATACCGTAAATGAAACAACAGAATTTAGAGATTATTTAACTGAAAAAATATTTGATCCATTACCAGCTTATATTTGCAAAGTAAATAAAGTAAATAAATAACAACGCCTGCAGATAACATCGTATTGGCAATAGTGCGGGTAAAGCGCAAGTTTAACTATTTCAGATGTTCCGAAGATTAATTTATAATCAGAAAGTATACGCGTTAAAGCCGCACCATCGCCAATACGCAAACCGTTCATCCAAAATTAATAACATGAAAAAACTCACTCTTCTCCTCGCAATATTACTCTTCTCTTTCGTAAACATAAGTGCCCAGACCAAAGGCTTTTACGAGAACGTTCAAAAGAAAAACATCAATAAAGTTCTCGATGATCTCAATGCATTCGCAGCAAAAGCCGATTTTAAAAACTATTTTGACCTCTATGCCGACGAATTCACATTCATTGGAACCGATGCCACCGAAATCTGGGATAAAAAAGCCTTTATGGCCTATGCAAAGCCTCATTTTGATAAAGGAAAGGCCTGGAATTTCAATTCAATTAAAAGAAATATAACCTTTAGCAAAGACGGTAATTATGCCTGGTTCGATGAACTGCTGGATACCCAGATGAAAATCTGCCGCGGCTCAGGCGTTATGGAAAAGATAGGTGGTAAATGGAAAATCAGGCACTACGTTTTATCCATGACGGTACCCAATGACGTTTCCGACAACGTGATCAAAACAAAAACTCCCATCGAGGACGCATTGCTTCTTGAGCTAAAGAAAAAACAGAATTAAAAATCCATAATAATACAAACTGATTATGTCTAAAAGAATAAAACCAAATTTAGCCCTTGCACAAATCATCAACATGAGCATGGGGTTTATGGGAATCCAGATGGCTTTTGGTCTTCAAAATGGTAATGCGAGCAGGATCCTCCAGAATTTCGGAGCAGATGTTCACCATCTGTCGTGGTTTTGGCTTGTGGCTCCATTTACAGGGCTTATTGTGCAGCCCATCATCGGACATATGGGCGATCATACCTGGTCTGACAAATGGGGAAGAAGAAAACCTTATTTCCTGATTGGGGCAGTTTTAACGGCGGTCGGTTTGGTTTTCCTGCCGAATGCCGCTTCTGTAAGCATTTTTATGGCCGGAGGTGTATTACTGTTCGCGGTGCTTTTCCTTGCCCTTATGGACGCTTCAATTAATGTTGCAATGGAGCCGTTTCGGGCCTTGGTGGGGGATATGTTACCAAAACATCAGGGAACGGTAGGCTTTTCAGTTCAGACCATTTTAATTGGAATAGGTGCTGTAATCGGATCCAATATGCCTGCTTGGCTCACAAAACTCGGCGTGTCCAATATTGCGCCTGAAGGTTTTGTCCCAGATTCGGTAATTTATTCCTTCTACGTGGGAGCAGCGGTACTTCTGCTCACCATCTTATATACCGTATTATCGACAAAGGAATATTCACCGCAGGATTTTGCAGATTTTACAGAAGAGGAGCCGTCTGACGTAAAACCGAGGTTTTCCGATATCTTAAGAGATTTTGCCAAAATTCCGCCCCTGATGAAGAGTTTAGGCGTTGTCCAGTTCTTTTCCTGGTTTGCGCTCTTCACAATGTGGGTTTACACTACAAGTTCAATTGCTACTCATCACTTCGGACTTAAGCCGGATGATGCCAAGTCCGAGCAGTTTAACAACGCCGGAAATCTAGTTGGCGAACTGTTCGGTTACTATAATTTGTTTGCCATCGGTTTTGCTTTTGCGCTCATTCCCCTGGCTAAGAAAATAGGAAAGAAACAGACCCATGCTTTGGCTTTATTGTGCGGAGGGATAGGTCTTATTTCCATGTATTTCATCAAAGATACTTCCTTGCTTTGGATCCCGATGGTAGGCATAGGGTTCGCCTGGGCAAGTATCTTAGCGATGCCATACGCCATGTTGATTAATGCCATACCGCTTAAAAAAATGGGGGTTTATATGGGAATTTTTAACTTCTTTATTGTACTGCCTCAAATTGTGAACGGAATCTTTGGCGGACCCATTGTGCACAGTGTATTTGGAAATTATGCAATCGGGTATGTTGTGGTTGGAGGAATCGCAATGATAATCGCCGCTATTATTTCTCTCACGCTAAAGGGCGTGGATCACGACGACGATACCGCTGTGGAAGCAGCAATTGCAGGGTCAGCGACGGTTGATAAATATGCATAACCAAGAGTGAAATTAAACAGTTCCGCCGAAATTCTTTGGCGGAATTTTAATTTTTAAAAGGTGCGAACTTACCCTATATCAATGTTTTGCGACTGTTAATGCGGTAGATTTGCATTATTAATAAATTCTTAAAGATGAATACAGTTTACCACAGAGCAGATACAAGAGGTTTCGCCGACCATGGCTGGCTGAAATCCTATCATACCTTCAGTTTTGCCAATTATTATAATCCTGAAAGAATGAATTTCGGGGCCCTCAGGGTATTGAATGATGACCAAGTGGCCTCCGGAATGGGTTTCGGTACTCATCCGCATCGCGACATGGAAATCATATCCATTCCGCTGGAAGGAGATCTGGAACACAAGGATTCCATGGGCACCAGCGCGGTCATCCGAAAAGGGGAAATCCAGGTCATGAGCGCCGGAACAGGGGTTCAGCACAGCGAATACAACAGAAATAAGGATGAACTCGTGAAATTCTTACAGATTTGGGTGATTCCTAATAAGAAGAATGTTACGCCGCGCTACGACCAAATCAGCATAAAGGAAAACGAAAAAATCAATGATTTCCAGCAGATTTTATCTCCAGATCAGGGTGATGAGGGCGTTTGGATTCATCAGGATGCCTGGTTTAGCCTGGCAAATTTCGAACAAGGACATACCCAGGAATACAGGGTTAAGAAACCAAGAAACGGAGTCTATGTTTTTGTGCTGAAAGGTTCTGCAAAAGTTGCCGGTCAGATTTTGGGAACAAGAGACGGCTTCGGTATTTGGGAAGCGGAAACCTTCATGCTGGAAACACTGGAAGACTCAGAAATATTACTGATGGAAGTACCAATGGAATTTTAAATTCATTATATTTAACCGAATTTACTCACCTAAACCTAATCTAACCTTATGAAAATACTTGCTTTTGCCGGAAGCAATTCCGAAGTATCCATCAACAAAAAACTCGTCACCTTTGCCTCTTCATTTTTTCCAGACGATGAGGTGGATCTTATTGATCTGAATGATTTTGAAATGCCCATTTATAAGCATGAAAGAGAGCTGGAAAACGGAATCCCACAATTGGCAAAAGATTTCGCTGCGAAAATTGACAGCAATGATCTGATCCTCATGTCCCTTGCTGAACACAACTCTGCATACTCAACGGCTTTCAAGAATGTATTTGACTGGGTATCACGAATCAAAGACCGGAAACATTTCGGTGACAAACCCATCTTCCTGATGGCAACTGCACCCGGAAACGGCGGCGGAAAGAATGTAATAGAAGTCTTCATGAAACGTGCTCCTTTTAGCGGTGCCAATGTGATTGCTTCATTTTCTTTACCCAATTTCAAGGAAAGATTTGAGGAAGGAAAAGGAGTTATTGATGCTGAAAAACTGGAAGAACTGAAATCAAAAGTGGAAGTTGTAAAACAACATTTCACTACTAAATAAAAACATTGGTCAAAAAAAAAGCGGGAAAATTTTCCCGCTTTTTAAGTTTATAAATTAATCAGATGCTATTTCTTTACCAGTGCTAGACCCTTTTTTCCTAAGGCGAAAACCGGAATTGCGACCAGACCTCCAATAATACCCGCCAGCGTCTCCCTGACAAGTGAATTTAGGTTCGGAAGGAAATGATGATGAAGCCATTCGATGTTATGCACAAAGATGCCACCTGCAACTAAAATTAAAGCGATTGTACCAACAACAGCCAATCCTTTGATCACCCACGGCAATGCTTTTACGAGAAAAGTTCCAAGAAAAAATAAAAATCCGCTTTCCTTTCCTGATCTCTTGATGATTTTATAGCCTGCATCATCCATACGCACGATTAAAGCGACAATCCCGTAAACACCTACGGTAGCAATGATGGCCACAATAGAAACCGTTACAATTTCTACAAGCAAAGGGTCAAATTTGGATTTTAGTACTTCATAACCTTCTTTGGCGGAAGCCAGTGCAATGATTACAATCTCCAGCGATAAAATAAAGTCTGTGGTAACAGCGGACCGGACTTTGGTTTTTTCAATTTCTTCCCCGTTTTCTGAAACTTCTTCCGCTTCTTCTATGACCTCGTGTCCTGTCTTATCCCGGTGAAAAAGGAATTCAATGATTTTCTCTACCCCTTCATATGCCAGATAAAATCCCCCGAAGATCAAAATAATGTTAATTGCGGGCTCATACATCCATTGAAGCAGGAAAACGACAGGCACAATGATGAGTTTGTTAATGAAAGAGCCTTTCATGATCTTCATTAAAACAGGAATCTCGCGGGACTCCAGAAAACCGGTCGCTTTCTCGGCATTTACCGCCAGGTCGTCTCCTAAAATTCCAGCTGTTTTTTGGGTAGCTAATTTTGCAGTTACTGCAACATCGTCCATTAAAGCAGCAATATCATCCAATATCGCAAAAAAGCCTGACGCCATAAATTTATTTTTTTGAAGGAACAAAAGTAGGAAATTCAATCAGAAGTAAAGGTTTATTTTTTCAAATACCACTTTCAAATTTCATTTAAAAACCATATTTTCGCAGAACCAAATTTTTTCACATTGAAACTGCAGAGATTACATTCGCTAATAGAAAATTTCCAGGATTCTGGATGCGTAATCTTCGCCGAAAAATAATTGTGAGCCGACGTCTGAATGACTGTCGGCTTTTTTATTTAGCTAAAATCTAAAGTAAACGTAAAATGAGCAATACCTACAAATCCGCCGGTGTAGACAAGGAAGAAGGCTACAAAACCGTTGACAAGATAAAATCGGCCGTTGCCGAAACCCATAATGAAAATGTACTGAATAACCTGGGAAGTTTTGGTGCATTCTACCAAATTGCAGGGTACAAAAATCCCGTGCTTGTAAGCGGTACCGATGGGGTGGGCACCAAACTGAAGGTGGCCCTGGACTCCAAAAAATACGATTCCATCGGCGTAGACTGTTTTGCCATGTGTGCAAACGACATCCTGTGTCATGGGGCAAAACCGCTTTTTTTCCTTGATTACCTCGCGTGTGGCAAACTGGATTCCGAAATTGCTGCTGAAATTGTTATGGGAATGGTGAAAGCGTGCAAGGATAACGAATGCGCCCTCATTGGCGGTGAGACCGCAGAAATGCCCGGAATGTACAAACCCGGCGACTATGATGTGGCGGGTTTTTGTGTAGGAATCGTGGAAAAAGACCAGATCATAGACGGATCAGAGATTAGGGCCGGCCATAAGATCATTGCCCTTCCAAGTTCAGGTTTTCACAGCAACGGCTTCTCTTTGGTAAGAAAAATTTTTCCGGACTTTAACGAAGAGTTTGAAGGAAAACCGCTCTACGAAACCCTTTTGGTTCCTACAAGACTGTATTACAAACCGATTCACAGCCTGCTTGAAGAGGTGAAGGTGTACGGAATCGCCCACATTACGGGTGGAGGACTTATAGAAAACGTTCCGCGGATCATTGCAGACGGTTTATGTGCAAACATTGACACCGCGGCCATCAAAATTCCAACCGTAATGCTCGAACTGGAAAAGCGCGGGAACATTGACAGAATAGAAATGTACGGAACCTTTAATATGGGAGTCGGTATGGTTATCGTGATTGATCCCAAACATGCCGAAAAAGTACTGGACCTCCTGGATGATGCTTATGAGATCGGTGAAATAACGGAAGGTCCGGAGAAAATCATCTTGAACTAGATAACGGATGGTGTACGGCAGGTCTTCCTGCGTCTGATACATGACCTCTGAATATGAAGAATATTGTTGTTTTAGTTTCCGGTGGAGGGACCAATCTCCAGAGAATCATTGACTGTACTGCATCGGGGGAGATTCCGAATGCGCAGGTTACTCTGGTGGTGGCAGACCGCGAATGTTTTGGACTTCAGCGTGCTGCGAACCACGGCATCCCAAATATGCTGATAAAAAGAGGGCAGGATTTTTCTGCAAATCTGGCTAAGGTCTTACCGCAAGTTACCGATTTAATTGTCCTTGCAGGTTTCCTGTCAATCTTAAACAGGGAATTCTGCGGGAGTTTCAGCGGAAAAATCATCAATATACATCCGGCACTTTTGCCGAAGTTCGGCGGGAAAGGAATGTGGGGGCATCATGTCCATGAAGCAGTGCTGGAAGCAGGAGAGAAGGAAAGCGGTGCTACCGTTCATTTTGTAACCCCCGGAATTGATGAAGGCCAGATCATTCTGCAGAAACCGTTTGAAATCGCAGATAATGAAACGGTGGAAAGTTTAGCCGAAAAGATTCACAGGATTGAACATGAAATCCTCCCGGTTGCCATTAATAAAGTATTAAAAGAGAGAGTTCCGTAGGAACGACCGATACCTTAGCGTTGGAATTCATTCCGACAAAAAAAGAAATGAATCGACCGGTATCAGCATTGGAACCGATGACAAAAAGACAAATTAAAAAGTAAAAAAGAAAGAAATGTCAAAAAAAAGAGCACTGATCTCTGTTTCCGATAAATCCGGACTCATTGATTTTGCAAAATTTTTAGAAGAAAACGACTACGAACTTGTTTCAACCGGTGGAACATTCAAACACCTGAAAGAAGCCGGTCTTCATCCGGTCCAGATCGATGAGGTAACCGAATTCCCGGAAATGCTGGACGGACGCGTAAAAACGTTGCATCCTAAGGTCCACGGTGGATTACTGGCCGTGCGCGACAGTGAGGAGCATATGAAAACTGTTCAGGAACACGGAATCGGGCTTATCGATATGGTAATCGTAAACCTTTATCCTTTTTTTGAACACGCGAATGCAGCTATTTCGCTGGACGAAAAAGTGGAATTCATAGATATCGGCGGTCCGTCCATGCTACGGTCTGGCGCAAAGAATTTCAACTCCGTGACGGTAATCACCGATGTCGCGGATTATGATAAGGTAAAGAAAGAGATTACAGAAACCGGCAATACCACACTGGAAACCCGCAAAAAACTCGCGGGCAAGGTATTCAACCTAACTTCCGCTTACGACGGTGCCATCTCCAAAATGCTACTGGATGAGGATTATCCGCAGTATCTTAACGCCTCCTTCAAAAAAGTCTCTGATCTGCGTTACGGCGAAAACCCACATCAGTCCGCTTCTTATTACGTTTCTACCACAGACAGTGGCGCCATGAAAGACTTCGAAACCCTTGGCGGAAAAGAACTCTCTTTCAATAATCTCCGCGATATGGATCTTTGCTGGAAGGTGGTAAGCGAGTTTAAAGACGACCTGGCGTGCTGTGCAGTGAAGCATTCAACACCTTGTGGCGTAGCCGTAGGAACGTCAGCACTGGAAACATACAAAAAGACTTTTGAGTGCGATCCGGTCTCCATCTTTGGCGGAATCATCGGCATGAACTTTAAAGTAGATGCTGCAACGGCTGAAGAACTCAACAAAACCTTCCTGGAAATTGTGATGGCGCCGGATTTTGATGGCGCTGCCCTGGAAATTTTAAGGAAAAAGAAAAATTTAAGAATCATTAAAATAAAGAATCCAGTGTCGGACCCGCAGACCTGGGTCAAGGTAGACGGTGGGATTTTAGTTCAGGGCGCAGACAATCAGTTTTCGGATCAGATTAAGACCGTAACAACTGCAAAGCCTACCACAGAACAGGAAAAGGCCCTGCTTTTTGCTCAAAGAGTCGTGAAATATGTAAAATCTAATGCCATCGTAGTTTCTAACGGAAATCAGGCCCTTGGTATTGGCGGCGGACAGGTCAACAGAATCTGGGCGACCGAGCACGCGGTACAGCGTGCGAAAGAGAAATTTGACGGTGATCTCGTTCTGGCTTCAGACGCCTTTTTCCCGTTTCGCGATGTAGTGGATTTCTGCGCTAAGGAAGGGATCAAAGCCATCATTCAGCCTGGGGGCAGCCTGCGCGACGAGGAAAGCATTGAAACTGCGAACGAACATGGCCTTCCAATGATGTTCACGGGTATGCGTCATTTTTTCCACTAAAAATTTAACTTTAATTAAGACTTTTTACCTTCAGGTGGATTTGAATTCCCCTTTCAAATTAGTAATTTTGTATCATCTAAAAAAATAAACTTTATAATGAGAGTACTTATCATAGGAAATGGTGGCCGTGAGGCTGCAATTGGCAAAAAGCTTTCTGAGGACCGCAGGATTTCAAAGATTTTTTTTGCTAAAGGTAACGCGACTACCGAGCAGATTGGGAAAAATATCTCACTTACGGACAATCAGGAACTGGTTAATTTCGCAGTGAAAGAAGCAATAGATCTGACCATCGTTGGTCCTGAAGCCTTTCTGGTAAGTGGAATTGTAGACGATTTTACCCGAGCAGGGCTCCGCATTTTTGGTCCTTCAAAAAAGGTGGCTAATCTGGAAGGAAGTAAGGCTTATTCTAAAAAATTCATGCAGGATTATGGCGTAAAGACGGCTGCAGCTCAGATCTTCAGTTCCTATGTGGATGCCAAGGCTTACCTGGAAACTGCCCATTATCCTTTAATCATCAAAGCTTCCGGACTTGCGCAGGGAAAAGGCGTAGTACTCGCTGAAGACAGGGATGAAGCAATGAAAACGATCCACGATTTCATGATAGACAAGATTTATGGCGATGCAGGCATCAAGGTCGTCATCGAAGAATATCTGCGTGGCTTCGAAGCTTCAATCATCTGTTTTTCCAATGGTAAAGATCTGTTTCCTTGTATCGCCGCAAAGGATTATAAGCGCGCGGGAGCCGGAAACCGCGGACCGAACACAGGGGGAATGGGCAGTGTAGCACCAAGTCCGGAATACACGGCGGAACATGACCAGGATTTCAGAAAAAACATTCTTGAACCCACCATCAAAGGTCTGAAGGACAATTACCTGATGTTTACCGGTTTTATTTTCTTCGGGCTCATGATTACGGAGAAAGGCTGTCACCTTCTCGAATACAACATGCGTTCCGGTGATCCCGAGACGCAGGTTATTTTGCCTCTTCTGGAAAACAACCTTCTGGACACCATCAACAACTGTATAGACGGAAAAGATATTGAACTTAAGTTCAGTGACGAAAAAGCCGTATGTCTCGTAATGGCTTCGGGAGGCTATCCCGGAAAATATGAAACAGGGTACGAAATCCGTCATCTGGACCGTGTACAGGAAAGCAGTGTTCTGCTTGCAGGCGCCTCCACTAAAGCAGGCGGAGTGTATACTGCAGGCGGACGTGTAGTAAATCTGGTTGCTACCGGAAAAAGTTTCGACGAAGCCAGGAACAAAGTGTATAATGACGCAAAAGCCATTCAGTTCGACTACGCTTTCTACAGAGAGGATATCGGCAAATTCTAAAATATTAAAACGTGAGTTTTCACGTTTTTTTTAATCAAAACAGTAAGTAAATCAAAGTACGTATGAACAACGGTATCATCATCCTGGACTTCGGCTCTCAATACAATCAGTTAATAGCGCGCCGGATTCGGGAAATGGAAGTATACTCCGAAGTTATTCCTTTCAATACCCCATTAGAGGAGATTTTAGCCAGAAACCCTTCCGGAATCGTTCTTTCCGGAGGTCCAAGTTCTGTGAATGCAGAAAATGCCAATCTGGTGGATCAAAGGCTATTCGACCAGAATATTCCCATTCTCGGAATCTGCTACGGCATGCAGCTAACCACTCATTTATTGGGTGGAAAAGTGAAAAAAGGAGTAAAAGGTGAATATGGAAAAGCAAAACTTCAGATCGACCGCACCAATGCACTTCTCGCCGGTGTAAGCAGGTTTTCAACGGTGTGGATGAGTCATTTTGATGAGGTGGAAACCGTTCCGGAAGGTTTTGTGGTTAATGCGAACACCGATGTAATTTCGGCCATCTCCAACGAAGCCAGAAAAATCTATTGCGTACAGTTTCACCCGGAGGTTTCGCACACAGAAGAGGGCTCCCGGATGATTGAAAATTTTGTTTCAATCATCTGCCGTGCCCCCAGAAACTGGAAACTTAGCAACTATATTGATAAAACAGTTGCTGAAATAAAGCAGAAAGTAGGTTCTGAAAAGGTAATTCTGGGACTGTCCGGAGGCGTAGATTCATCTGTAGCTGCAGTTTTAATACATAAGGCAATTGGAGACCAGCTTACCTGCATCTTTGTTGATACCGGTCTTCTGCGTAAAGAGGAAGGCCGAAAAGTGATGGAAAATTACGGGGAGCATTTCCATATGAAAATTGATATGGTGGATGCTTCAGAACGGTTTTTGAAAAAACTGCAGGGAATTTCCGACCCCGAAGAAAAAAGAAAAGTAATCGGTAATGAGTTCGTCGCAGTTTTCGACGAAGAATCCCACAAGATTGAAGGTGCAAAGTTCCTGGCCCAAGGGACCATTTATCCGGACGTCATTGAAAGCCAGTCTGTGAAGGGTCCATCGGCAGTAATCAAGTCCCACCACAATGTGGGTGGACTTCCTGAGGTCATGAACCTGGAACTGCTTGAGCCTCTGCGCGAACTCTTTAAAGATGAAGTTCGTAAGGTGGGTGAAGAGCTCGGTATCCCACACCATCTGGTGATGCGTCATCCTTTTCCGGGTCCGGGACTTGGGATCAGGATCTTGGGTGCGGTGGATGAAGAAAAGGTGAAAATTCTGCAGGAAGCGGATGATATTTTCATTGAGGAACTGTATAAAAACAAACTTTATGAACAGGTTTCTCAGGCTTTTGTGGTGTTGCTCCCGGTAAAATCAGTCGGTGTAATGGGCGATGAGAGGACCTATGAGTACACTGCGGTAGTTCGGTCCGCCAATACCATCGATTTCATGACGGCGACCTTTAGCAAGTTTCCGTGGGAATTTCTGGAACACGTCTCGAACAGGATTATAAACGAAGTTCGTGGAATAAACCGTGTAGCGTACGATATTTCGAGTAAGCCGCCGGCAACGATTGAATGGGAATAACCTTAAGAATTTAGCTTATAAAAAGAAAGCCTTGAAATTTTTTCAAGGCTTTCTTATTTCAGTAAGCCCAATCTGAAGAGCTATAAGATCGTAAAAATTTATTTTCCACCAATGCCCTTTAATTTCAGGCGCTCTTCTATATAGGATTTTTCGAACGTCAGGGTATCGGGGTAGCGGTACGTGTGCTGTATATTTCTGTTCAGATTATATTTAATGTAAAAAGGTACTTTCTCATAGGTGTTCCCCAGCATAACTGCTACACTGTCGCCTTCCCAAAATGCTTCCTCGATGGTAAAGGATGGTCCGAAAAAAGCCAGTTGCCTTACGTTTTTGGAAGGGAGATGAACGAGGGTAATTTGCTGGTCTGCTTCAAAACCCGGATTTCCATTTTCATCCGGTATCCAGTGATAGCTGTCGAAGTCAATGTACTTTGTCCTGTCAGGACTGTACACCAGAAAGGGTTCATAAACCTTATTGAAATTCACTTCAAAATTTGCGGGAACATTGCTTGAATTATAGTTGATGGACGCACTGTCAGTTAAAGTGAACCGGTCAAAAGAAAAGTCGGGATTCCCTGCACGGTAAAAACGCAGCCATTTTTCCAGATTTTCATTTACACGAACCGTATTATTGGATGACCTCACTGGACCTGAAGTTTTAACAGCAGGGTCACTTTGGTCTTTCTTCTCACCACAGGCGGCAAAAAAAAGAAATGCGGATAGTAAAATATAGTTTGATTTCATTTTTTCTCATCTTTCAGGAAGTCATCGATTGCTTTTTCCGCGCACTGCCTTCCATATTCAATTTGTTGCTTTACCTTAAAGAAATCATGCATGTTACAGGACTCCCTGGAAAGCTGTATTAAGATATCGGGAGGAAAAGCCTTCAGTGAATTCCGGGCATTGGTCTCTATAAGTAGGCTAAGTGCATTTGTAAAGACATTTACGTTTGAACTTAAGTTCCGTACCTTGCTTTTTGTACCCTCATACGGGATAAAGGCATTCACATCCACCACAATCAGAAGGTCTTTCTTTTTCCTTTTGGCGTATTCAACGGGAATATTGTTAAGGACACCACCGTCAATATAAACATCATTTTCAATCTCGACAGGAGAAAAAATAGTTGGAATAGCGATGGAGGCCCGTATGGCGTCATAAATATCCCCTTTTTCAAAACACACCGTTTTCTTTGCGTAAAGTTGAGTAGCGATGGCCGAATATCCGGTTTCCAACTCTTCTATATTGACCGTGGGAAAGAGTTTCTTCATTTTTCTGAAGACGCGGTTTCCCTTTAGAAATCCTCTTCTCCGGATGGAGAAATCAATGAGGTCAAGCGCCTGGAACTTCCCCATGGTAGTCACCCATTGCTTGAAATCGTGAAGTTTCCCCATCGCATACAGGCCTCCAATCAGGGCTCCCATTGAAGTGCCGCTGACACTGTGAATGTGGAATCCTTTTTCCACAAGGACTTCAATGACCCCTATATGACCAAATCCCCGCGCTCCTCCGCCCGATAGCACAAGTGAAACTTCTCTGTACGACTTCTTTTTTTTTGGTGAATTAAATATCGATAGCAATTTTACTTTTTTAATGATTTAAAATTACAAAAAATAAAGGAAAGGTCAGCCCTCAGACGACTACAGGGCTCTCAAAATTAATTTCCTTAGCTTTGCAGCATTAAACCGCTGCCTCTGGCGCACTCCATTAAATTATAGAATACACATGAAAATCACTTTTGCAGATTTTGATTTGTCTGAAAAGATCCTCGATGTTTTGGCGGATATCAATCTTTTTGAACCGACTCCAATTCAGGAAAAAAGCTACAGGGCAATCCTTTCCGGACGGGATATCATGGGAATTGCCCAAACCGGAACCGGAAAAACACTTGCCTATCTGCTGCCGGTCCTTCAAATGTGGAAATATAACAGAACAGGAAATCCGACCGTCCTGGTTTTGGTTCCGACGCGCGAACTGGTAGTGCAGGTAACGGAAGTTTTGGAAAAGCTTGCGGAGAATACGACCGCCAGGGTGATTGGAATTTATGGCGGAAAAAACATCAATACCCAAAAACTGCTTTTTAACGATGGATGCGATATTTTGGTAGGTACGCCGGGTAGGGTGATGGATTTGGCAATAGATAATGCAATTTCGCTGAAAGAGGTGCAGAAACTCGTAGTTGATGAATTTGACGAGATGTTAAGTCTAGGTTTCAGACCACAACTTACCCATATTTTTGAAATGATGAAGGCAAAGCGGCAAAATATCCTCTTTTCTGCGACAATGACGGATGCCGTTGATGCAATGCTGGAAGAGTATTTCGCAAATCCTGTAGAGATTTCCCTTGCTAAATCCGGAACACCGCTGGAGAAGATTGAACAGACCGCATATCGTGTGACCAACTTCAACACCAAGGTCAACCTGCTGAAACATCTTTTGGAAACTCAGCCCGATATGTCCAAGGTGCTCATATTCACAAACAATAAAAAGCACGCAGACCTTCTGTTCACTAAAATTGAAGAGCTGTTCCCCGGTAAATTTGACGTTATTCACTCCAACAAATCCCAGAATTACCGTCTGAAGGCCATGAAACAGTTTCAGGAGGGCGAAATACGCGGACTCATAACCACCGATGTAATGGCCAGGGGTCTCGATATTTCTGACATTACCCATGTATTTAACTTTGAAATTCCGGAGGTTCCCGAACAGTACATTCACCGGATCGGTCGGACCGGACGTGCTGACAAGGACGGTAAATCGGTCTCTTTTTTAACTTTAAGAGAGGAGCCTTTTCTGCTTGATATAGAACTTCTTATGGATAAGGAATTGAAAATAATTCCTTTCCCTGAGACCGTGAAGGTTAACCCAAAAAAGATTGCTTCGGAGCAGGACGATGTCGTGATGAAAAATGCACATACGGTCAAGATTGTAGAAGGCGGTGGGGCATTTCATGAAAAGAAAGATAAAAACAAAAAGGAAAACTGGGGTGGTCCGCACAAACGGAACCCGCCTAAAACAAAGCCGGGTGTGAACCGGGCCCAGGCAAAGGCCAAAAGCAAAGCCAAGAGGAAAAAATAGACCCGGAATTACCGGGTTTTTTCTTTTAACCTGTTTGCAACTTTATTTAAGTAATTTCCTTTCCATCCATATGCATTTGGGGGACAGACCACGGTCATAATCAGTAACTTTCTTTGTCCTAATTTTTTATGTGAAGCATGATTACGGTAAGAAATTTACATTAATTTCCGTATTTTTGCACATTCGGTTTTTCAAAAAAAGACGGAACATAAAATGAGCGATACCAAAGAATATATAGAGGTTTACGGAGCACGTGAACACAATTTAAAGAACATTGATGTAAAGATTCCCCGCAACGAACTGGTCGTGATTACCGGCCTTTCCGGCAGTGGAAAATCTTCACTTGCGTTTGATACCATTTTTGCAGAAGGCCAAAGGCGGTACATAGAAACGTTTTCCGCGTATGCACGGCAGTTCCTGGGAGGTCTCGAGCGGCCTGACGTGGATAAGATTGAAGGGCTTTCCCCTGTGATCGCTATTGAGCAGAAAACCACCAATAAAAACCCCCGTTCAACCGTTGGAACCGTTACAGAACTCTATGATTTTCTGCGACTTTTGTTTGCGCGGGTGTCCGATGCCTATTCATTAAGTTCCGGAAAAAAATTAGTCAGTTATACCGAAGAACAGATTCTGGAAACAATCAAGGAAAATTTCAAAGGTGAAAAGATCATGCTCCTGGCCCCCGTGGTACGCTCACGAAAAGGGCATTATCATGAACTTTTTGTCCAGATGGCTAAAAAAGGTTACAGTCAGGCTCGAATCGACGGTGTACTTCAGGACATAGAATACGACCTGAAACTGGACCGTTACAAAACCCACGATATCGATATCGTGATTGACCGCTGGATCATCGGCGAAAATGCGACGGAGAACCGCATGGAAAAATCGCTGCGTACCGCTTTGGATATGGGAGAGGGTGTTATTGGAATTCAAAAATTGGACGACAGCGATATCCAGTATTTTTCAAAAAACCTGATGGACGATGACACCGGTCATTCCCTGGCATTGCCCGAACCCAATACCTTTTCCTTTAATTCCCCAAAAGGAAGTTGCCCCAACTGCAAGGGACTCGGCGTCATAAAAAAAATTAATACGGATTATTTTGTTGATAATCCCAAGCTGTCCATCAGTCAGGGTGCCCTGTTGCCTCTGGAGGATATAAAAAACAACAAATGGGTGCTCGCCCAGATCAAAAACATCCTGGAGATTTCCAACCTGGATTTGCAGACACCGTTTAAAGATATTCCAAAGGAGGTTCTGGACTATATGTATTACGGGCTTTCCAAAGAGATAAGCAAGGATCTGAAATATGCCGGTATTTCCAAGAAAATTAAAGTCAATTTCGAAGGGTTGATTCCTTTTATGGAAGACATCATCAACGACAAGGAAAGCTATGATGCGGTGCTTCTTGAGAGGCATTTTACAACGGAGGAGACCTGTCCTCAGTGTGCAGGAACAAGACTTCAGGCAGAAAGTTTAAGTTTCAGGATAGACGGCAGTCATATCGCCGAGATCAGTGCCCTTTCCCTGGCCGATTTTAAAGACTGGCTTGAGCAGGTGAGGCCAAAATTCTCAAAAAAGAACAGCATCATCGCTCATGAAATCCTGAAAGAAATAGAAACAAGACTCCAGTTCCTGCTGGACATGGGACTGGATTATCTCAGTTTAAGCCGTAGCTCCCGAACTCTTTCCGGTGGAGAAAGCCAAAGGATACGCCTGGCTACGCAGATTGGATCTCAACTCGTAAATGTACTGTATATCCTGGATGAACCCTCCATCGGGCTGCACCAGCGCGATAACGCCAGACTCATCAATTCCCTGAAAAACCTTCGCGATATCGGAAATTCCGTGATTGTAGTGGAACATGACAAGGAAATGATTTTGGGCGCAGACCATGTTCTGGATATTGGCCCGAAAGCCGGGAAATATGGCGGCGAAATCCTGTGGCAGGGAAAACCGGATGAGCTTCTGAAAGCAGATACGGTAACTGCAGATTACATCACAGGCAGGAAAAAGATCGAGATTCCGAAGGTCCGGCGTAAAGGGAATGGCAAAAGCATTGTACTGAAAGGTGCCTCCGGAAACAACCTGAAAAATGTAATCCTTGAGATTCCTTTGGGTAAACTGGTAGTTGTAACAGGGATTTCCGGAAGCGGAAAATCATCCCTAATCAACGGCACCCTGTATCCAATCCTGAACCATCATTTTTACCGTAGTGTTCAGGAGCCCTTGCCTTATAAGAAAATTGAGGGTATTGATCATATTGATAAAATTGTTGATGTGGACCAAACGCCGATTGGCCGGACCCCACGTTCCAATCCTGCAACGTATACCGGCATGTTCACCGACATCCGCACGCTCTTCGCTGAACTCCCCGAAAGTAAGATCCGGGGCTATAAACCGGGACGTTTTTCCTTTAATGTGAAAGGCGGCCGCTGTGAGACCTGTCAGGGAGGCGGATTAAAGGTGATAGAAATGAATTTTCTGCCGGATGTTTACGTGCACTGCGAAACCTGTAACGGAAAACGCTTCAACCGCGAAACGTTGGAGGTTCGTTATAAAGGGAAATCCATATCAGATGTCCTGGAAATGACCATTGATGAGGCCGTGGACTTTTTCGCTCCCATTCCAAAGATTTTCAATAAGGTAAAGACCCTGCAGGATGTTGGTTTGGGCTATATTACCTTAGGGCAACAATCCACCACCGTTTCGGGCGGGGAAGCCCAGCGGATCAAACTGGCAACAGAACTTGCAAAAAGGCAAACGGGGAATACCCTTTATATCCTCGACGAACCTACGACCGGACTTCATTTTGAGGATGTGAAGGTTTTGATGGAGGCCATAAACAAACTCGTTAATCTTGGAAACTCCTTTATCATCATTGAGCACAACATGGATGTCATAAAACTGGCCGATCATATGATTGATGTAGGTCCGGAAGGCGGCAAATATGGCGGTAAGATCGTGGCCGAAGGAACGCCCGAAGAGGTGGTGAAAAACAGGAAGTCGATGACGGGCAAATTTCTGAAAAAAGAACTGGAAGAGTAATAGGCAATCACAGCGTTAACGGAATTTGAATTTTGAACGGTATTGCCTAACGACGGTATTGTAAATCTGAAAAGCAAGAAGATGATGAACTACGAGATAAGACACATGCACGCTGAAGATGGGAAGCGTGTCATAGAAATATTTAAACAGGGGATTGACGGAGGAAATGCTACATTTGACAAGGATGCGCCAAACTGGGAAAACTGGGACATGACATTTTTCCATGTATGCCGATGGGTCCTGGAGGATGAAGATGAAACCGTGGTGGGTTGGGCAGCGCTTAAACCAATGAGCAGCCGGGAATGTTTTAAGGGCGTCGCCGAGGTGAGCATTTACCTGCATGATTCCGTTCAGGGAAAAGGCCTTGGAACGGTTTTGATGAAAAAACTGATCCTTGACAGCGAGGAGCATGGTTTCTGGACCCTTCAGTCCGGTATATTCCCGGAAAATGAAGCGTCCATCGCTATCCACTCCAAATTGGGATTCAGGACTGTCGGCACACGAGAAAGGATTGCGGAAATGAACGGGGTTTGGCGTGATGTTGTCCTCATGGAAAGAAGAAGTAAAGTGCTATAATTAATGGACTAAAGAGCGTTTGTGAGTTTGGCATCGACATTGAACAGTGTATGTAAATCTTTAAATTTTTTATAATGAAAAATCTATCAAAATTAGTACTGACTTCAGGATTGGCATTCACTTTTGCTTCCTGCGGTGTAAATGAGCCGGCGTCTGCTGAAAACGGTCGGAACTATGTAGTAGGTAACCAGATTGAAAGCAAAGTATACCGAAGCCCGGACGGGACTTTATATCGGGAAGGTGACATTTACAGAGACAGCAATGGTGATTTTTATCAAAACGGACTGGTCATCAGGTCCGGAGATGTTGTTCCTAAGCCCTGGTATGGAAATACCGGAAAATTTATAAGTAGGCGTCATACTACCCGAAAATCGCGCAAAGATTTTATTAAGGATTCCATTAAAACAGCTACGGAAACTCACAAAGACCGTAAGAACGGCAAGCAAGAAAACTTGCAGAACAACAAACAAAAATATTAATAATATCACCATCTCATACCAAAAGAAGGAAATTTCGGCTTTTTTTTATATCTCGTCCTTCATAAAAAAACAGGCCCACATCGGGAAAACATCTAAAAACAGGTAAGTCCACACCTGAAATTTCTTGCAAAGAATTGGATCCCAGTACAGTTCATAAGGCGAAGCTTCTTTTGTACTTGAAGAAATAGGTAAAGCGGTATAAGCTTAAGGCAGAAGGAGCTTTTGAGAGTTTGGCATCAACATTGAACAGTTTATGTAAATCTTTAAATCTTTTATAATGAAAAACATCTTCAAAATAATGCTGACCTCAGGATTAGCGCTCACTTTAACTTCCTGTGGTGTAATGAATGATCCTTTCGGAAACAACAATCCGAACAACTATCCCAATAATTATCCTCAAGGATATCCGAACGACGGTAGAGTCTACAGAAGTCCGGACGGAAGCGTGTACAGACAGGGCGAAGTTTACAGGGACCGTAGTGGGAACGTATATCAGGACGGACGTGTAATCAGATCCGGCGATGTATACGGAAGACCCGGAGTTTTATCGGGTAATGGTGGAGCCGTATATCCAAGAAACAACCAGAATTTGCCTCCCGGACAGGCTAAAAAGGTTTACGGTGGAAGTGCCAAGGACTATGCACCGGGTCAGGTGAAAAAAAGAAATGGGAACTGGGACAATGACCGTTGGGATGACGATGACCACAAACACAACAAGAACAAAAACAAGAAGTACAAAAACAAAAATAAAAAGTAGGAGACAGGGTCTCTGATTAAAGATAAAGCGGGAAAATTTCCCGCTTTATCTGTTTATATCCTTTGCGAAAATGAATTGAGCAGGGTCTTGAAAATCATGACCTCTTCGCCGAACCTCTGGTCGATTCGGTCACTTATATTTTCGAGCTCATTTTCAAGGAATGAAGCACGTATTTCATCATTATCGAAGAGAAGAAGTAAATTTGTATTCCGGCCTTCGCTGATCATCTCACTTTCTACATCGGAAAGGATGTATTTTTCCACATCAAAAAGATTATTAACCATCTCTGTCAACTCATTTCGCGAGTATTTCTCCCATTCATCCAAACTCAGTACCGGGGCATGAAATGTAAGGCTCAGTATGCTCATTTATTTAACTATTTTTATGATGATTGTTGATAAATTCCAGGACAAAAATCGCTATAATTTTTGTAAATTAGCCCGTTATTATAAATTGAATTTCAATAAAATTTTACAGGGTTCTCAAGACCCTGAAAATCATTTTAATAGTTATATATGAATACAGAAGGAGAACGGGTAATACCGATTAACATTGTTGATGAAATGAAGGCTTCTTACATCGATTATTCGATGTCAGTAATCGTATCCCGAGCTTTGCCGGATGTGAGAGACGGCTTGAAGCCGGTTCACAGGCGGGTACTTTACGGGATGTATGGACTCAATGTATTTTCAAACAGGAAACATTTAAAATCAGCAAGGATTGTCGGTGACGTTCTTGGTAAATACCACCCGCACGGAGACAGTTCGGTTTATGATGCGATGGTAAGGATGGCCCAGCCGTGGAGTCTGCGGTATCCGCAGGTAGATGGACAGGGTAACTTTGGTTCTATGGACGGCGATCCGCCTGCTGCGATGCGTTACACCGAAGCAAGGCTTAAGAAAATTTCAGACGAGGTCCTTGCCGACCTGGATAAGGATACGGTAAATTTCCAGAACAACTTTGATGACAGTATGACGGAACCTACCGTTATGCCAACGCGTATCCCAAATCTATTGGTAAACGGAGCCTCAGGTATTGCGGTGGGTATGGCCACAAACATGGCTCCTCACAACCTTTCGGAGGCGATTGACGGGATTTGTGCCTATATCGATAACAGAGACATCACGATAGATGAGTTAATGAAGCACATCATTGCTCCCGATTTTCCGACAGGAGGAATAATCTACGGTTACGATGGTGTCCGTGATGCTTTCCATACCGGGCGGGGCAGGATTGTGGTTCGCGCAAAGGTGAATTTTGAAGAGGTTCACAACAGGAACGCGATTATCATCACAGAAATCCCTTATCAGGTAAACAAGGCAGAGATGATTGCCCGTACTTCCGATTTGGTGAAGGAGGAAAAGATCCCGGGTATCTACGAAATCCGTGATGAATCTGACCGGAGAGGGATGCGGATCGTTTATGAACTGAAAAACGACGCCATCCCGAACGTTGTCCTGAACCTGCTTTACAAATATACAGCCCTACAAACTTCTTTCAGCGTAAACAATATTGCACTTGTTCACGGCAGACCGGAACAGCTTAATGTAAAGGATATCATTCATCACTTTGTGGAGCACCGGCATGAAATCATCATCAGAAGGACCGAATATGAACTGAAAAAAGCGAAGGAAAGAGCCCATATTCTTGAAGGGTTCATGAAAGTGATTGCTACTCAGGCCAGCCTGGACAAAGCCATTGCCATTATACGGAACAGTGCAAATCCTTCCGATGCGAAGGACGGACTAATCGCTGAATTCGACCTGTCGGATCTTCAGGCACAGGCCATCCTGGATTTAAGGCTTGCCCGTCTTACAGGTATGGAACTGGACAAGATCCGTGCGGAGTACGAAGAAATAATGAACATGATCAAGAATTTTGAAGACATCCTTGCAAACGAAGTGAGGAGATTCGAGATCATTAAAGAGGAGATGCTTGAAATCAAGGAAAAATATGGCGACGAAAGAAGAACGGAGATCGATTATGCCGGCGGCGATATGTCCATTGAGGATTTCATCCCGAATGAAACGGTGGTGGTCACCATTTCCCACGCAGGATACATCAAGCGTACATCACTTTCAGAATACCGCGTTCAGAGCAGGGGAGGTGTAGGTAACAAAGCCGCCACGACCAGAGACGAAGACTTCCTGGAATACATCGTTTCCGCTACCAACCACCAGTATATGCTCTTCTTCACTGAAAAAGGGAAATGTTACTGGCTCCGGGTATTTGAGATTCCGGAAGGGTCCAGAACTGCAAAAGGGAGGGCAATTCAGAACCTTATCAATATTGAGGCTGATGATAAAGTTAAGGCATACATCAGGACCAACGACCTGAAGGACGAGGAATACGTGAATCAGATGAACGTGGTGATGATTACGAAGAACGGCACTGTTAAGAAAACATCTCTGGAAGCTTATTCAAGACCCCGGACGAATGGAATTAATGCGATAGAAATCCGCGATAAGGACATGCTTTTGGGTGCGCGTTTAACAGACGGTAATTCGGAAATTATGATTGCGACCAAGAAAGGAAAATGTATCCGTTTCCCTGAAGAGAAAGCAAGGGCTGTAGGCAGGGGATCCATTGGTGTCCGGGGTATTACACTCGAGAATGATGATGAGGTTATTGGTATGATAATTGCGAACGATGTCGCGAATGAAAGCGTTTTGGTTGTTTCAGAGAAAGGTTATGGCAAACGTTCCGCGGTGGAAGATTACCGAGTTACCAACAGGGGAGGAAAAGGAGTAATTACTTTGAACATAACGGAAAAAACAGGCAATCTGATTGCTATCCAAAATGTGAAGGATGGGGACGGACTTATGATTATAAATAAATCCGGAGTTGCCATTAGAATGGGTGTAGACGAACTCCGCGTAATGGGCCGGAATACCCAGGGAGTAAAAGTGATTAACCTGAAAAGTACGGACGAGATCGCTGCGATTGCCAAAGTTGAAATGGATAAGGAAGTTGAAGCGGTTGAAGAATTGGAGGGTGAGGATTTACCTGCAGGGGTAATCAGCGACCAGGTTGAGTTCAGTGAGGTGCCTTTATCCGGAGACAATTCCATGACCAATATGGGCGATGAAAATTATCTGAAAAAAGTGGAGAAAGAGGAAGAAAAGGAACAGAAACAGATAGAAAAAGAAGACGGAGATGATGAAAATCAGGAAGATGAAGATGCTGAATTGTAAAATTTATAATTAATTTTAAACAGAATTTTATAAGTATATCTAAATGAAAAAAATATTTTTAAGTATAGCACTGGTGTCCTTTACCATTGCTTTGGCGCAGAAAAAAGAGGTAGCCGCTGCTTTTAAAGCGGTTGAAGCCGGAGATATTGCAACCGCAAATGCACAAATCAGTGCTGCAGAAGCTGCAATGGGTGGTAAAACACAGGTTCTGGAACCCGAAGTTCTGGAGCAGTATTACTATGCCAAAGGTCTTGCTTTACTGAAGTCCGGAAAAGCGACAGAGGGGGCAGCTTACCTTGCGAAGATTAACGACTTGGGAAAATCTAAAATATACACCGGTAAGGATGGTAAAGCTAAGGTCTATTTTGTAGGTAAAGCTGCCGCGGATGCTTCAGGTATTGCAGGGTTAAAGGAGGAAACTTACGTGCCTTCAACGTCCACAAAACTTGCTGCTGCGGTAAACCCTTTGGTACAGTCGGCTAACAAGATGGCAATTGATGCCTATAACGCAAAAAATTACTCAACATCCGCTGAAAAATTCCGTGAGGCCTATCATCTTCTGAAGGCCGCAGGTCAGGTAAACGGGCAGTTGCTTTATAATTCCGCGCTGAGTCATGTATATGCGAAGGATAACCTGAAGGCGCTGGAAAGCTTCAACGAACTGATTAATTCCGGTTATAACGGTGTTGAAACAACGTACACGGCAAAAGAGAAAGCTACAGGGAAGACTTTTGATTTTGACAGGACAAGTTGGGAAGCCTTGAAAAAAAGTGCTGATTACTCAGATTTTAAAATTGAGACGTCAAAAAGCATTGAACCTGAGATTTATGAAACCTACGCGTCAATTCTCGTGGATGCCGAAAAATATGATGATGCGATTGCCTTTACTGAGAAAGGACTTAAAAAATTCCCAACCAGCGTTAAGCTTTCGGAATTGCAAAGCCACTCCTATTATAAAGCAGGAAAAACTGCCGAGTTTACAGCCTCACTGAAAAATTATATCAGCAAAAATCCTAACGATGCAGTAAGCTGGTACAACTTAGGCGTACTTCAAAGTAAAGATCCAGCTCTTAAAACGGATGCAGAAACTGCTTTTAAGAAAGCAATTGATCTTGATCCCAAACTGTCCAACGCTTATCAGAATCTCGCATATCTGACGATGGGAGACGATGATGCTACGATTAGCGAGTACGAGTCCTTAAGAAAATCCGGGAAGGTAGAACAGGCCAATAAAGTGATGGATGCAAGAAGGGAGCGGTTTAAGTTGGCTATTCCGGTCGTGGAGAGATGGCACAGTGCGGATCCCAACAACATAGATGCTGTTACGCTACTGAAAGGATTGTACACAACGACCCGAAACGAAGCGAAACAGAAGGAGTTTAAAGCAAAAGAAGAAGCTTTAAAGGCAAAGGGAAAATAAAATATAATTTCCATTTGTAGGTATAAAACAGTGCATTTCTGCACTGTTTTTTTTATTCTTTAACCAGCATTTTGTCCGCCGCATTCGAACTCAGGATTACATTTTTAGTTCCTAACCTGACCTTCACCGAAAGGTCGAAATTTTCAATCTTGATGATTTCCAGAGTTGATTCAAGGTTCAACTTCCTTTCATTTAAGTATCGCAGGAAATCCTGTTCGGAATACGTTACAGCCTTGAAGATGACTATATCTCCCACTTTACAGCTGCTGAGTTTCTTTAGGTCCTGGGCGATAATATTACCCTCCTTATCGGGAATCGGCTCCCCGTGTGGGTCAAACTTCGGGAAGTTCAGGATTTCGTCCATCTTCTCAAAAAATATAGTGGAATGGACATGTTCCAGCTGCTCCGCGATTTCATGCACATTTTCCCATCCGAAGTTCATTTTTTCGACGAGAAACATTTCAGTAAGGCGGTGTTTACGCACCACAAGCGCGGCTTCCTTCATACCTTTGCCGGTAATTACCAAGGGCTTATAGGTTTCATAGATTACCCATTTCTTTTCCACAAATTTCTTCATCATGTTGTTTACAGATGGCATTTTTACTTTCAGGAACTTGCTCAGTTCGTTGATTGTCACCGTATGTTCGTCGTTTATCAGATGAAAGATGGCTTTCAGATAATTTTCTTCGGTCAGGGTATTTCTCAAAATGTTAGATTAAATATTATACAAAACTAACATTATTTTCAAGTTTAAAAAAAACAGCAGATCAGGTGTTTCATCTTTGTTCCAGCATTCCTATTTTTACCGTATGAAATATTCTTTCAAAAACGACTATTCCGAGGGTGCACACCCACGGATTCTGGAGGCCTTGTTGAAATCCAACATGGAACAGCAAAACGGTTATGGTCTCGATGAGTTTAGCCTCGCTGCTGAAAAACTGATTCAGGAAAAACTAAACAATTCCGTCTCCAGGGTTTATTTTGTTTCCGGTGGCACCCAGGCTAACCTGATTGTAATATCGGCAATCTTACGTCCACATGAAAGTGTTGTGGCAGCCGCAACGGGCCATATTTTCACCAATGAAAGCGGCGCGATCGAATCCACCGGTCATAAAGTTCACGGGGTGGAAACCGGGGACGGAAAACTTCGGTGCGAAGACATCCAAAACGTACTTGACATACATACCAATGTTCCGCATCAGGTAAAGCAGAAACTAGTTTATATTTCAAATTCAACGGAAATCGGAACGCAGTATTCCAAAACAGAACTGGAGGATCTATCCGAATTTTGCAGAAAGCACAAACTTTATCTCTTTATGGACGGCGCCAGGCTCGGAAACGCACTGACCTCTGAACACAACGACCTCGCGCTGGAGGATATAGGACGCCTGACCGATGCCTTTTACGTGGGAGGCACAAAAAACGGCGCATTGATAGGGGAGGCCATTGTAATTAACAATCCGGACCTGCAGGCGGAATTTGGATTTCATATAAAACAGAAAGGCGCGATGCTGGCGAAAGGAAGGCTTCTCGGTATACAGTTTCATGAATTGCTGAAGGATGATCTCTATTTTGAGTTGGCCGCGCATGCAAACATGCAGGCGATGAGACTCAAGGAAGCGTTTCGAAATATCGGGTGCAGCTTTCTTGCGGAAACCTATACCAATCAGATTTTCCCGATTCTAAACCTAGGAATGATTGATAAATTATCGCAAAACTTTGATTTTTATGTCTGGAAAAAAATAGGAGATGGGACGTCTGCCATTAGAATCATCACTTCATGGGCTACCCAAGAGGAAACTGTGGACAAATTCATAGAGGAGATCAGTGCCCTGAATTAATTATCTTTCCAGAAAACGGTACAGATAGGGCGCTTTATTGGCCGAGCCGTCATAAAATTTTTCAAGGCGCTCCAGCATGTTAAGGCTTAAAATCTTCCGCTGAAAATTGTTGCGTACAAATTTTTCATCAAGTATGGTCTCATAAAGGTTCTGAAGGTCCTTCATCGTGAATTTTTCAGGCAGCAGGTTGCTCCCTACAATTTTATAGTCAAGGTTTTTACGAAGGTAAGAAAGGCCTTTCTCTACAATTTCCTGATGATCAAAGGCCATGGGAGGCAAAGAATCCATATCGAACCAACAGCAGGTCTCATTCAGCGAATCGGGAAATGAAGCGGAAAGGCTGTAATCAATCAGTGCATAATATCCCACCGTAACGAACCGCTGATAAATCCAGTGGTTCTCATCAACAGAAATGTTCCGGTTTTCCAGCAGGATGCGGTGCGGATTGTTTAAATCCGTGCGGTTAATATTACCAAAAGTGTGAAACTGCTCCAGGAAAAGTTTTTCAAAACCTGTTCTCTCAAAAAGCGTGCGGTGTGCGGCGTCCTCTACATTTTCATCTTCAAATACGAAACCTCCGGGTACGGACCACATGTCCAGTTCCGGATATTTAAGGAGCAGAACTTTGAGTTTGTGGTTATGAAATCCAAAGATAACACAGTCCACGGAAATATGCTCCACGAAGTGCTTGGTCTCCAGGAGTTCACTCAGGCTCTGTTTATTTTTGGAATCGCTGTATTTCATTTCAGGAACATTAACCAACCTAATTTATAAAAAAAGGACGTTCGTTCAAACAGTAGGACTGAAAACATTGCCTTTATTTCAGATTACGGTCAAACTTTTCACACGCTGCCGGTTTCAGTTTGTGGCCACCGTCAAATTTAACACTTTTTGGATCTTTGTACTGCTCGCCGGTCTCATTGTAGTCGCCAATACCTTCGACCAGATTTCCGTCTTTTTTCAGGAACCAGATTTCGCGGGTTGAAGTCGTTCCTTCCGCCTGAAAAGTGTAATCAACCTTAATGGTGTCCCCATCGGAAATACCGACAATATCGCCAGAGGAACTGTCTTTCTGGAAGTTTTTGTAATGCATTTTTCCCGTCACGGTGCCGAGATTATCGCTGAATTTCACGAAAAGGGAATCTTTACCGGTGGCTTCCATATAGCAGTTTTCCGGGATTTCATCAATCTGGATGTCACTTTTGTTAAGGGTCAGCGAATCTTTGTTGGTAACGTCTTTCATTACCGTTTCATTCTTTTTTTCACAGCTCAGTGCAAATCCGAAAACGAGGAGTGATAAAACAATCTTCTTCATAATATTTTTTTACAACTTTAAATGTATAAAAAATTCTGGAACCGGAATGTTACCGGTAATAGAAATCGAGGTAATTTGCTTTAAAGAAAATGATGCAGTGATCCGCCGAGCAAACCGTAACCGCTGAGAATGTGGTAGAAAAATCCTGATGAATGACAGCACGGCTGATGCAATGTTGAGATAGGAAGTATTGGAGTGGTTCTTAGAAAAGGATATTAAAAGTGCACCATAACGTTCAGTTTAAAAATGCCTATAATTTATATTATGTTAAATTGAATTATGTTTGAGCTATTTAAATATTTTAGGAACGGCAATAGGTACCAATGTGCGAACTAATGCGAAGACTATATTTTAGCTAACCCAGGCGAAAGGATTCTCTCGGTCGCCCTGTTGTATGTGTGCTTTTTCCGCTTTCCTTTTTTCAAAAATTCTCTTCCGGCTAATAGATCCCGCCCAAATTGTCAGTGCGAAAGTGCCAATGACAATGAGAAGAAAGTAAATGTAATATTTTTTATGATAGTATTTATATCTATCCAGGTCTTTAAATCCTTCCTTGTAAAGATAAATACTTATTAAGCATCCCATAATAAGAAACACCATTATATAATTATCCTTGGAAATATTTGTATAATTTGTTTCTTGGAACTGGAAAATAAGATCATATGTACTAATGAAAAGAAAGCTACTGATTAACGTAAAGATCAACATCGTGGTTGACCTTCTCCCACAAAACCGTAACACCTAAAAGTAGAGATTTTTCGATAAAGTAATTAACTTTAATACAAGAAAAATCAAATGAAAAAAAGCAGATTTACAGAAAGTCAGATTGTCTTCGCCTTGAAGCAATCCGAGAC
>JAIBEX010000003.1 GCA_019459455.1 Weeksellaceae bacterium | reverse complement strand
GCCCGGCTCCGCCGACAGTCGGGAAACCATCGTTGCATTCGCACGACGTTCTCCCAACTGCCGCCTTTGACGCATTCCGGTGCGGAGCCAAAAAGCTCCTCCCCGAAACGACGACAAAGCCGGGCGGTCATTAGCAGAAATACTATGAAAATCCGTCTCCTTAACATATTTTTTTTATACTTTACACTTTTCTTGGGATGTGAAAGTAAAAATGGTGAAGAAGAGCTAGCGAAAAAAACCATTGGAAATTGGAATGTTGAGCGAGATGTCTATACAAAAGGGAGTTTAGTTTTAAACACTAACAAAACCTTTCAGTTTTCCGAAGAAGGTCATTTAAGTGAAACACATTCAAACGGAACTTGGAATATCAAGAATGACACTTTGATACTCAATTCTTTAATGCCTACAGAATGTTTGTATGTAAATAATTTTTCGCCTTATTGTGAAGACAAATATATTGTCACAAAGGAAAAAATCGAAACAACAATTGAAAATTGCGAACCAAAAAAAATTGGAAAGTTCTATACAAAATTTAGTAATGAAAAATTCGTAATTAAAAAAGATACACTGATTTATGTAAATGAAAATAAAAATTGTGCGAATGAACAATTTCCATATAAAATCTTTAAATAATAAGTACTTCTGCTAACAAGGCATTTCTATTAGCGGGGTTGAAGTTTACATCTTGAAGATTTTCGCTAATTGTTCATTTTGTTATATTTACAAAAACCAGTTAAAATAATCCCGCCAACAGAAATACCCGACCGTTGGGAAAAATCGCCCTTAGGGACGATTTTTCCCAATGACCGCCCGGCTCCGCCGACAGTTGGGAAACCATCGTTGCATTCGCACGACGCTTTCCCAACTGCCGCCTTTGACGCATTCCGGATCGGAGCCAAAAAGCTCCTCCCCGAAACGACGACAAAGCCGGGCGGTCATTGCCGGCAAGCCATCGGGACAGGACAGAAACAAAAATGATTTAATAATGAAAACGGACACTATTGACAAGCAAAATGAACAAAAGAGAAATTGGATGACTCATCCGACAAAGAGAAACCTTTTGATTATCGTGACAATTTGGTTTGTGGGAAATAGTTTATTAATTCTTTCAACGACAGACCTATTTACAGAGAGTTTTTTCAATAAGAAATATATAATTATTTATGCCATGATGATTATGTCTACGTGGACAACTTTCAAAGTCATTCGAAACTATTCCAAGACAAGAGAAACAATTGAACAAACATAATTAACAACTACGCAGACAATTTTGTGTACATCGACACAGACTTATCTCCGCGACAATAACGAAGGGAAATACAAATATGGACTGACCATTACGTCACAGTGGACGAAATGGCCAGCCGGCAACAAAATGTTTGCTTAATGGCGGTCGACAAAGTCGACCTTAGTGTTGCGCTTTTTACTATCTTTATTCCCAGCGGACAAATCCTGCGGATTTATCCGCCACTAAGCAAACACCAAAACGTTGGGAAAAATCGCCCTTAGGGACGATTTTTCCCAATGACCGCCCGGCTCCGCCGACAGTTGGGAAACCATCGTTGCATTAGCACGACGCTTTCCCAACTGCCGCCTTTGACGCATTCCGGATCGGAGCCAAAAAGCTCCTCCCCGAAACGACGACAAAGCCGGGCGGTCATTAGCGGTAATGTTAGGACGAACAACACACACTATGATTGACTGGATAAAAAATATATTTCGTAAGGACAACACAGTTGACAATATCAATTCTGACATTGACGACAAACCTCTTGACGACCAGGCAAAATTTATTTGGTGTTTAATTGGTAATATCGTTGACGAACGTCCTACTGGAATTGACAAAGAAATAAAGCATGGGACGAAGCATTTTTCGCCCAATACAAAGGTTTACTGTCTTCCAGCACAATGGGGTGACGGATACGAAAACATTAAAGTAATAGGCAGACACCGTAAGACAAGCAGAAATGTATGTATGATTATACCTGCGAAACTTATTACAAATTGGCGCTTGCAAAAAGTTTACAGACCTTATATTCTAAATGTAATGCAATCTCAACACGGCTGGACTAATAGCGACAAAGACAAAGAGACAATTTTGGAAATGCTAAAATGGTTACCTGACAGGACGATTAAAATGGATGAATAAAACACTACCGCTAACACGGGTTTTGCGTCAGGCGGGCTGACGTGCAAACTTGGAGCTTAGTGCTTTTAATAAACTTTAGTAATAAATTGAAACTTTGTGCTCCGAAACCCGCCCGAACGCAAAGCCCGAAACCGTTGGGAAAAATCGCCCTTTGGGACGATTTTTCCCAATGACCGCCCGGCTCCGCCGACAGTCGGGAAACCATCGTTGCATTCGCACGACGTTCTCCCAACTGCCGCCTTTGACGCATTGCGGACTGAGCCAAAAAGCTCCT
>JAIBEX010000011.1 GCA_019459455.1 Weeksellaceae bacterium | reverse complement strand
GTTGGGAAAAATCGCCCTTTGGGACGATTTTTCCCAATGACCGCCCGGCTCCGCCGACAGTCGGGAAACCATCGTTGCATTCGCACGACGTTCTCCCAACTGCCGCCTTTGACGCATTGCGGACTGAGCCAAAAAGCTCCTCCCGAAACGACGACAAAGCCGGGCGGTCATTATAGCCAATGCTAACAGACGGAACTACAATGACAAACATTTCACATAAATAGTATGACAAAAGTTTTAATTACAGGGGCGACAGGAAATGTTGGGACGGAAGTCATAAAGTCATTGCAATACATTGACCATAAGCTTGCCATTTATGCTGGAGTAAGAAACTCAATCCAAGACAGAATTAAATTATCTGATTACAAAGTAAATTTTTCCCAATTTGACTTTACCGATGTTAAGACCTACAAAACCGCGTTGGACGGCTGTGAAATCCTTTTTTTATTACGACCGCCACAAATTTCAGAGGTAGAAAAATATTTTAAACCTATCATTGACACCTGTAAAGAAAACGGAGTTAAACATATTGTATTCTTATCAGTTCAGGGCGTTGAGAAAAGTAAAATAATACCGCACCACAAAATTGAGAAACTAATTGTTGACAGCAAAATACCATACACATTCTTACGACCTGCTTATTTTATGCAAAACTTTACTACTACTTTGCATAACGACTTAGTGAATAAAAAAAGAATTTATCTACCTGCTGGTAACGCAAAATTTACTCTGGTTGACGTTCGTGACATTGGTGTAGTTTCTTCAACTATCTTGACAAACATATCGTTGCATATCAATAAATCGTATGAATTAACTTGCAATGAAAAGTTGACGTTTTCGGAAATGGCAAGAATATTAAGCGACATTTTAGGAACTGACATTCAATATATATCTCCAAACCTTGTAAGTTTTTTCCTCACCAAAAGAAAAGAAAAAACACCCACTATGTTTATTCTTGTAATGATTATGCTTCACTATTTAGCAAGATTTCAAAAAGAACCTGAGTCAACTAACTGGGTGGAAAAAATCACCAATAGACAACCAACAACATTTGAACAATTTATAAATGACAATAAAAAAGCACTTACCGAATGACAAGAAGCACTGGCTAAGAAATCAGATGAATCACGGCTCATGTACGGCGACGGGACATTATACGACCATCAGGGATACTTTGCATTTGCATTTTAACAATGGAGACATTGAAAAATTAACCGGTAAGACGTTTACGTTCTCTTATAAACTTGACCACACAACAGGAACTTATGAACCTTTGAAACAGGGATTTAAAAAACTGAAAGCAGAAGAACAGAGACCACCCTCCACCCACTTGCACAAAAAACCTCAGCCTTATGAACAAAATTGACCCCATCATCGCAGTTAGAGACGTCAGCGCCAGTGCACAGTGGTATCAGTGTGTATTCGGTTGTAGAAGGACCCACGGCGGCGATGATTTTGCAGTGCTTGAAGATGAAAACGGTGAAATCCTCATCTGCCTCCACAAATGGGGCGAAAACGGGCACCCCTCCCTCGTAGATCAGCATCTTACAGCGGGAAACGGCCTGCTCCTCTATTATAAAACAGATCACCTGGAAACCATACGAGAGAACATTGAAAAAATGGATTATCCGGTGGATCAGGAGCTTCACCTGAACCCGAACGCCGAAAAAAAAGAATTTTCTTTTCGCGACCCGGATGGATACTACTGGACCGTAACCGAATATCACACGTACGGGGGATAAAATACAGCCCCACACCGTGCCTCAGTAGGTTATGACAAAATTAAGGCACAGCCTTCAGCTCGGTTTTTTAGGGACGTTTGAGTCAGGAAGCACGGAACAGTCCTCCGTATTCAAAAACAATGAAAACCCAAAACAAATGATAAACAGTATCAAGAATGCCCAAAACGACATGAGAACAGGTTATGGATACGGCTCAGTCGGGGTTTTTACGTCCGGACTGGTTTGGCTCGCTTCCGCCCTGGCGGTGGACCGCTACGGTTCCAATACCGGCATGTGGACTTTAATCATCGGCGGCATGATGATCTTTCCGCTCAGTACTTTGATCGGCAAACTCGTCGGCGTTACCGGAAAACATGACAAAAGCAATCCCCTCGCGAAAGCCGCCATGGAAGGAACCGTCTGGATGATCATGTGCATCCCGCTGGCCTACGGTGTCTCCATGGTGCAGCCGGAATGGTTTTTCCAGAGCATGCTGCTGATCATTGGCGGTCGTTACCTCACTTTTGCAAGCCTTTACGGTCTGCGCATGTACTGGATTCTGGGGTGTCTGTTAGGCCTTGCTGCCTACATCCTTTTTGCCCTGCAGGCAGATGCCTTTATTTCTGCACTGGCAGGTGGCGTCATTGAACTTGTCTTTGGAATCATGCTTTACGTCTACTTTAAAAAACGCGCGGTAACGGATTTCTCTGAGACCGCAGGATAATCCCTATCCTGTATCACTATGAAAGGCATCTTCACCGACAAAACCCTCACTCCCACTTCTGCCGCAGTTTGATACGATCGATTACTATTCAAAGAATAGAAAGTGTAAAGTTGAAAATTTCGAAACTGCAAAAATAGTTTATAAAAATCCACTTTAAAACGCAAACCTGAAGCCGCGCAAACGCTTAACTACCCGAAGCCAACTCACGACCTTTGACTGGAGGTTTTTGTTTTTCAGCGAAAAGTTTACAGGCTCTTGTCAGGTATTTCCTTATATTTTTCACAACTAAAGGAAATTTCTTATGGTATTTAGCGGTTAACGCAAAGTTTGATTTATATTTGTAAAGGAACCGATAACCGGTGCAAAGTAAGTAAGCCAGATGCCTTTTCTGTGTCCCGTTGTACATGCCGCCGAATCTCTAATTACAATATTTTATGTCGAACCCCAAGCAACAAATTCAGGAACTCACTGCACAAAATGATGATCTGGTAAATTATTTCCGGAATACCATCATTCCTCAGCTTTTCATAGACGGGGAACTGAAGCTGCAGAAATTTACACCTCCGGCCATGAAACAGTTCAGCCTTTCAGACAGCGATGTGGGCAGGCATATTGACGATATAAAGGACAACTTCAGGTTTCCAAGCATTGTGGAGAACATTCAGCACGTCATCACCACCAACGAGATTCTGGAGAAGGAGATACAGACCACCGACCTGCGCTGGTTCCAGATGAACATTATTCCGTACGTAAAAATTAAGGATAACAAAACGGATGGCGTCATCATGACTTTTGTTGAGATCACGATGCGGATTAAAGACCTGAAAGAACAGGAAAGTCTGCTGGCCGATTACGAAATCCTGCTGGACACGATTTCGCATGACATTAAAAACCCACTGACCAATCTGGTGCTGGCCATAGACCTTTTCAAAAGGGTCTCCCCTTACGATGAAAAGAAATTCCGGTCGCTGCTGAAAATTGTAGACAGTGCGCTGTCTAAAATGCACACGGTGATTAAGGAGTTAACGGAAGAAAGAAAAAGTGCCTATAAATATAAAACGGAAGATGAACTCCTGAACTTTGAACATATAGTGGAAGATGTGCGGCTCACCTTAAATGACAATATAACCGCTGCCCGGGCTACCATAAAAAGTGAAATAAACAGTTCTGAAATCACCTTTTCCAGAAGGAAATTAAGGACCATACTCTACAACCTCATCAGCAACGCAATAAAGTTCAAAGCTGCAGAACGGCCACCCATCATATCAGTGAGCACTTATACGGAAGGTGACTTTGTGGTGATAGCTGTAAAGGATAACGGGATAGGCATCGATGGATCTAAGCTGCAGTCCATCTTTTCAAAATATCACAGGTTGGAGAACGCAATTGAAGGTACCGGTATCGGATTGTATCTGGTGAAGGAGATTGTAAGCAATGCGGGAGGAAAGGTTCTGGTTGAAAGTCAGCTGGATCAGGGTACGGAGTTTAAGGTCTTTTTAAAGACCGAACACGCCGCATCATTTTCCACTGCTAAATAATCGGTGTGTCGGATTCAAGCTTTTCAGACCGGGCAAATCAGGATTATTTTTCAAAAAACAGACCTATGACCATCGCAAAACCATTCAGATTTAAACCTTTGACTCTCCTTTCCGCTGCCTGCTTCCTTGTCGCGACCGCTATAGTTGGTTTATGGATTTACGCCTTTCAAACGGGAGATGATCAGCAGGAACGGGTTCAGATCTATCTAAGTTATTTTCCTCCGTTTCTGGGATTGTGGGGCATTACTGCAGTTCAGGTTCTACTTTCTGGTGCAGCGATTGTCATCAGCAGCATCTGTTTAAAATTGCCACACCCCGGATGGAAACTGCTGAATGTTGCCATTATAGCCTTTAGTTCGTTAGTAGTGCTGCTCAACATTTGGGGGCAGCTATGAATGACTCCGAACCTGTGATTTGCACTGTCGTCGCTTTCAACAAAAAGATAAAAAATCTTTACCCTCAGGTTTTTTAGGAACACCTTCTTCCGGTGTCCGAACTCTTTTTTATAAAAATTGATTGCTTCGAGGTAGCATGGGTTCGTTAAACCCTGAAACTGCGAAGTCCTGTTGATCATTTCTTGTGGCTAAGAACCTATAAAAGCGAAAAGTTCAATATATTTGTTGCCGCAACATAACCCCTGAACATTTTGAAAGCATCCCCTACCTCAGCCGTAATAAAAATTGTATATACCCTGCTGCTTACCCTGCTGCCTCTTGCCGCTTTTGCACAGCAGTCCACGACAGCCGACGGTCTTTTCCAACAGGCCCGAACAGCCGCATTTGAACACAAGGATTATCCCACTGCCATTGCACTGGCAAAGCAGGCCCTGAAACAGTCGCCGGATTATACCGATGTGGCCGTCTTTCTGGGCAGACTTTATACATGGAACAAAAATCTTCCTGAGGCCAGAGTTGTTTTCGCAGGACTGGAAGAGAAGGAGGTGAAAGATCAGGATTTTTATCTTGCTTATGCTTCCCTTGAATACTGGAATGAGGAGGAGAACAGGGCACTGCAGATTTTGGATAAGGGGCTCGCTCTAAACCCCCAATCGGAGCCTCTATGGCTTTTGAAGGCCAAAATTTACAACAGCATGAACCGTTATGAGGAGGCTGAACAGGCCGTTGCGCGCCTGCTTCAAATAAATCCGTCGCACACAGAGGGTCGTGAATTACTGGTAAGGCTTAACGATATGACCTCCAGGAACGCGGTAGGAATTACCTACGGGTACACCCACTTTGACAAACAGTTTAATGATGACTGGCAGATGCTGGGACTAAGTTATAAGCGTGTAACTCCCATAGGCTCAGTAATACTAAAAGGAAACCTGGCTAATAAATTTGGTGAAACGGGAACCCAAATTGAATTGGAGGCCTACCCGCGGATTTCAGATATGTTTTATCTGTATGTAGGCGGTGCTTACTCCAACGATGTAGGTATTTTTCCAAAATACCGGACTGGTGTATCCCTGAACGCCAACCTTCCAAAAAGCTTCGAAGCAGAAATCGGCTACCGTCAACTTTATTTTTCAGACCAGATATGGCTGTACACGGCAGCAGTAGGAAAATACTATAAAAATTACTGGTTCAACCTCCGTACCTATATTTCCCCGGACAGCCGGAATATTTCCCATTCCTATACCGGTACGGTGCGCTATTACTTCAACGGAGCACAGGATTACATTGCTTTTCAGGCAGGCACCGGGTTAAGTCCGGAGGAGAACCGAAATAACTTACTGGACAGTGAAACATATAAACTGAAGACCTTTAAATTAGGTGCGGAGTATAATTTTTCAGTTAAGAAAACCAATCTATTCTCCATCGGAGCGATGTATTTTAACCAGGAATACCGCCCTAGTACCAAAGGAAACCAATTTGACCTTTCCCTGGGGTATACGAAGAAGTTTTAGGGCGGCAACTATTCATAGCTTTTCAAAATTCAAAACGTTTTATTCCGTAACCCGTTCACCCTATTTGTATATTTTTTCTCAGGGGTAATCTACCGCTCTTCCGCGTGATGATTGTCTTATATTTTGCGGAAGCTTACTTAAAGAACCTTACAAGTACACTGTCCGGCATAAGTTTTTTAGCAGAATTGAAGCGTGCATTCATGGCTTTGAAATTATTGAAATGCGCCTCCACCCGGTCCAGCTCTTTGCCATCTGCAATGGGATCTTCCTCAAGTCCCGTCAGATAAAAAAGCTGATTTTCCTCAAGGTGATAGTTTCCGTATACATAATTATACAGTTGGTCCTTACTTTTCATTATCGGTATCCCTGCAGTGACTTTATCAGACCCACCCTGAAGACCAGAACCAACCCAAGCTACAGTCTTAGGTGTTTTTATATTATAATTGTTCCGGTAATAGGCCAGCACTGAAGGTGCTACATCAAAATGACTTACAGTCGGTTTATAGCGTTTGGGCTCCCTAATTAAAGGAGAGTAAATGACCAGCGGTACGTGAAAGCGATCTATTTTGGACTGCAACAAAATTTCCGGCATACTGTGGTCCCCAGTTATGATAAATATCGTATTTCCGAAGTCCGGACGCTGCCGGTATTTAGAGAAGAACCCCCTGAGGGCATCATCTCCATTCAGTACAGCGGTCAGTTGCTTTTTATGTTTTCCCGCCCAATGCTTCTGTGGGCCCGTAAGCTTGCCGCTGGCCATAACTTGTTTGTACCTTTTTTCGTAATGTGCAGTATTGTTGATGAGAAAAGGACTGTGTGTGGACAGGGTAAACAGGGTATTAAAATAGGGCACTTCTCCCACCGTCTGCATATCCAGCATTTTTGTAAATACCGACTGATCCTCATATCCCCAGCTGGTGCCTTTCTTTGATGGAAGTTTTCGGTACGGGGAGCTGAAGGATGATTGATCCACAATACGGTCCGTTCGGCTGTATTCTAAATACCTGTACATTTTGTCAAAGCCGGCATCTCCCCCATAAAAGAAACCGGTGCTAAAACCGTTTTTCTTCAAAACATTAAATAGATTAAAATGAGGGGGCGTTTCATTAATTTCTAAAAAGCCATTATTGCCAAAGGGTAGCGAGCCCGTAAGCGTAGGTAGCGCCCCGAAGGTACGACCTGTAGAACTCAGGGCATTTTCCCAATAGAGACTTTTTCCGGCCAGTGAATCAAGGAAAGGAGCGAAGTTGCCTATATATCCGCTGGGGGACGTGTAGGCATGTCCGAACCCCTCCATCACCACAAGGACAAGATTAGGGGTCTTTTCCGAAGGGTTAAGCAGGGGCCCCAGGAAATCCCTTGTATTTTCTTCTTTCCAGAAGGGATAATCCTCATTCAACATCCCGGAATGTACCGTAAATTCACCCGAATTGCGGAGCAGACCGGTAATTTCAGGATGTTGGTTTATAATATTGTTAATGTTGGAACTGAAAAAATACTCCCATTTGCTTTTCGCGGCATTTTGCTCGAATTCCTTTACGTCGTGCAGCATAAACACCTGCCTTGGAATGAAGAGTGCTGCTAAGCCCAAGATAAGGATTCCCAGTCCAACACCGATGGATTTAAAGGACGTCCTGCTTGCAAACCAGAAAGGCACAATGGCTACAAGCGCTAAAATTACCCCCAGGCCTACATTTGTAAAATTCAGTATTCCACTTGCATCGAGTGTGTGCTTCATTTCTTCGCGGTCATAATACTGCACGTCTGCGCCTAATAAGTTTCCGGATTCCGAGAAATATATGAACAGTACAAACTGGAAAAGAACCATGCTGGTAAATACAATCAATGCCATATTGCGCGCCCACTGTTCTTTAATAAAATTCGCGACCAGATACAGGATTCCCAGACCGAACAGTATTTTGAACATAAAAAGTACATTATCCAGCAGCAGGTTTCCAATAATCAGGTCCGTATTAAATCCTTCCACACGATACCGGTACCACGCCCATTCAACAACTACAGAAGTCATAAAAAACAGTATAAAGACCGAAGCGACAACTCCCCAGGACCGAAGACCCAATTTCAGGATTGCTATGACCCGCTGCGCGAGCGGAAGATTCTTTGTTTCCTGGTTGAATCCCTGCCGGGTCATATCGCCCCAGGCATGGGACTTCTTGAAGTAATCTACAAAACCTTTCACGCCCGCTTTCACCACCATCGGATGAAAGTAAAAAGGCTCCAACAGCGCAGTGCCGATAAGCGATACAAAATCTTTACGCTTCGTGTATACCTGGTGACTTACCAAATCCACAAGGATGGCGTAAATGGAAAAGAGAAATCCCGAGGAAAGCACCAGCGCAAAAAGCACAATGAAGAAAGGCCAGTTAATGACGCCCAAAACGAGCAAAACGAAGAAAACAACATACCCCAGGAACTCTACAACCGGACCCAGGAATTCAAAAAAGAACCAATAAGGCAAACTGATCATCCCTAATTTTCCGTATTTGGGATTAAACATGAGTTTCCGGTGTTTCCAGAGGGTTTCCATGGTACCGCGCATCCACCGGTTACGCTGCTTTCGCAGGATATCTTTGCTTTCGGGAGCTTCTGTCCAGCAAAGGGGATCGGGGATGGTGACGACTTGGTAGGGTTCCTTCCGCTCTTCCATATACTTCCGCATACGGACCACAAGCTCCATGTCCTCGCCCACTGTATCTTTATCATACCCACCGCAAGCCAGGACTATTTTTCTGTCGAAAACCCCAAAGGCTCCGGAGATAAGAATGAGACCGGAGGCACGGGACCAGGCCATCCTGCCCAGTACAAATGCACGTATGTATTCCAGTACCTGGGTTTTTCCGAGCAGTGTTTTCGGCAGGTTAACCTCCACCACCTTTCCGTTTTCCACTTTACAGTTATTTGCAAGGCGAATCACACCCCCGCAGGCAATGACGCGTTTTTCAGATTGCTCCAGGAAAGGTTTCGCGAGTTTCAGAATGGCATCCTGCTCCAGGATACAGTCTACATCGATGCATACCAGATATTCACCGGAAGAAATATTGACCCCAACATTTAGTGCATCTGCCTTACCCCCGTTTTCCTTATCCACAACAATCAGTTTGCTGAACGCCGGATTCTTACTTCTATAGATTCCCCGGATGGGTTTGGTAGGAATCTCACCCTGCACAAAAAAGGATACGGACTCCAGGTTATATGCTTCGATTAGCTTTGTAATGGAATCGTCTTTACTTCCGTCATTTACAATAATGATTTCGAGGTTGTGATAGTACAGGGAGAGCAGGGAACGTACATTTTCCACCACCGTCATGCCTTCATTGTACGCTGGAGCGATAAGAGTGAATGTTGGCGCATTGGGATTTGAAGCAATAATGCTGTAATCGGTAAATGTATTCTGTTTTTTATAGTTTACCACAGCGCCCAGGGCATACACTCCTACCCAGATGTAGATGATAAACACCGCGCTGCCATAGATTAAAAACAGCCATACCAGTATTTTATAAAGAAGATGAGAAAACTCTAACATACTCTTTCCTGCAAGGCGTGTTTTATAATTTTTATTAAATGACCGGAGGAAGAATCACTTTCAGCCAGTTTTTTAAGGTAGGCCTCGTGACCCAGAGCAAAAAGCGTTTCTGAAGCTCCGATTTTAATTGCTATGTTCTCATAATGCAGCAGCAAATTCTGAAGAAAAGGTACACAGCGCTGGTCCCGGGAGCGTTTCATGGCCTTTAGAACCTCCAGCTGCACCAGAAGGGGTTGGTTAGGAAAAACATCAATAAGATCCACCATGGTTGAAGTATTTTCGAGACACTGCAGCGTCTGTACTGCCTTGCCCCGCACGTCTTCGTTCGGATGATCCAGTAAATTCCACACTGTGGGATAATGGGACAAAAGCTGAAACTTCCTTAAAAGACTTAGCGTAAAAATAACCACTGAACTGTTAGGGCTTCCGAGCCAGCGCAAAACTGTACTTTCCGAACCTTCGGGAATGTGGGTAATGGAAAGAAGAAGACGCAACTGCTGCCAGTCGGAAATACGGTTGGAAATGTTATCCAGAAACTGCAGACCTTCAAATCCCCTAAAGGCTGCCATTGCATAACGTGCCTCCTGGAAAACCTGCGGAGACGGGTGGTTTACAAAAACCGATATCTGAGGGATTGCTTCCTCAACATTCATGGCAGTAAGTTCCTGTATTCCGCCTGCAATCAGATAGGGCTTTTTTTGGCTAAGTTTTTTGTATGCCTCCTTCTCCAGGTGATAGGAATGGAAAATCCCCCTAATTTCGCCTTGTGCCAAGCCGGAAAATTTCTTCTCCGAGCTGACCAGCATTTCCAGAAAGAAACCACGAAAACCGGATTGTCGCGAGACCTTGGCGAACTGCGGACTTGTCGCAGAATCGTGAATGCCATGAACAATTGCTTTGGAGACCTTTCTGTCTATAAGTACTGCCCAAAATCTACGGTGCTGCAATTCCCTGTACAGATAAAAACTGTAGAACAGCACCGCAAAAATCAGCAATAGAACTACCGTCAGTATGCCTATGAAAATGTAAACAAGGAGATGTAATGACTCGGGCATATAAGCATTATTTGGGTACGGAAAACCGTTTTATCCGCAACATCAACTCATTTGGACTGAAGGGTTTTACAATAAAATCGGATGCCCCTAAATCAAAGGCGTTCAGAATGACCTCCTCCTGCCCCATGCTGGAAAGCATGATGACCGGAATGGCTTTGCCAGTGGCTTTTACTGCCGAAAGAATTTCGATACCGGAGGCAAAAGGCATCATAATATCGGTGATAATAAGGTCCACTTCGGTATTCTGTATGGTTTCAATGGCCTCTTTTCCGTTACGCGTTAGAATAACTTGATATCCCTCTTTCAATAATTTATGTTCAATGGTCTTTAAAATCAGTTCGTCGTCTTCTGCTACTAAAATATGCATGCTTTATTTTTAATTAATCAATTTTTTTATTAGATCCAACCCAATTGTAATTCCGGTAGAGATTTCTTCGTTCATGGCGGAATCCTCCGGATTTATTTCTATTTGATTTTCCCAATTGCCGGCAGTTTCTGCCAGACTGAATAAACCGGCTGTCCCGGCTGTCCCCTTCAGCTTGTGAAGGATCTTTTTAATCCCTTCAAAATCCCTGCCTTCCGCAGCAGCGTTCAAATTTATCCGGGAAGCTTCCAGTTCCTTAACTACAAGGTTCAGGAACATGCTATTGAACTCTTCATCGTCACCAACCTGCTCATTCAGATGGTCCATATCCAGATACTGTTCGGGATTCCTCAGGGCTTCCTGCGAATTTTTGGCATCCTGGTGTTTTTCCAGCATTCCCTGCAGGTCCGCCCGGCGAAGGGGTTTGGGCAGGAAGTCGTCCATACCTGCCTGCAGACATTTTTCTTTTTCGCCCGATACATTTCCCGCGGTTACCCCGATGATTTTAACCCCACCATATTCGGATAATGTACGGATCTGTTTAGTTGCTTCAATGCCGTCCATTACAGGCATCTGTACATCCATGAGGATGAGGTCAAACCTTTCCTTCCGGCAGTGTTCCAGTGCCTGCAATCCGTCCAGTGCCTCTGTAAGCCGGGCCTCCGGGGCGATGGACTGCATCATTTTGCTGTTTAAAACCATATTTACCGGATTATCATCTACCAATAAGACATTCTGAAACTGCGCGAACCCAGCTTCCTCTCTCGGCAGAAGATTGATTTCCTCCACATGTTTTTTCTTGATATTTTTTACCGCGAGTCGGAGGGTGTTATAAAGCTCGTCGGATTTGATTGGCTTAAGTAAACAGTAGCTCTTTTCGTTTTGGCGAAAGGAATTTATTACCTCGTGTTCCTCTGAGGAAGTATGAAGTACCACCAGCGGCGACAGTTCGTCCTGTTGCTCAAAAAGTTCTTTTATTTTGTCAATGGTCTGCAGACCAGAGATTACCGGCATATGATAGTCCATCAGGATCACGTCAAAGCGCTCACCGGCCGTAAGGATCTGCAGCGCCTCCATCCCGTTAGCCGCAAGTTTCGACTCGATGTTTTTGTATTCCAGCATATGCTGCAGGATCATCCTGTTGTTTTCATTATCATCAACAATAAGGACGCGGCCAATGTTTAAATCCTCAATATCTCCCTCTTCCGATGCATCACCAACCTCGTAAGGAAGTGTCAGGTCAAAGTAAAAGACGGAGCCTTGCTCGGGCTGACTGGAAAGGGTAAGGCTGCTTCCCATATATTTGAGAATATTGTTTGAAATCGTAAGACCCAAACCGGTTCCGCCATATTTCTTGCTGACTGAGCTGTCTTCCTGCGTAAAGGCATCGAAAATACGCTGCTGCTTTTCCAATGGAATCCCTATTCCTGTATCCCTCACTGCAAACCGTAACGTAATATGCTCAGCAGTCATCCTAAGTTTCTGCACTTTGAGCTCGATCTCTCCCTGTCCTGTAAATTTCACTGCATTACCCAAAAGGTTAATAAGGACCTGTTTGATACGGGGTTCATCCAAAAGAATATTCCTGGGCAAGCCCTGCTCGATGTTAAGAAGCAGCTCCAGTTCTTTTTTCTGAGACTGATACAGTATCACATTCAATACCTGGCTTACCATGTCATAGATGTTGGTCCGGTCGATAATCAGTTCCATTTTTCCTGCTTCTATCTTTGAAAAATCGAGAATATCGTTTATGATGTTCAGCAGGCTTTCTCCGGATTCATTGATGTAGTTCAGGTACTGGGTTTGCATCTCATTTAGTGGCGTTTTGAGTAAAAGATCAGAGAATCCGATAACTCCGTTCAGCGGCGTGCGGATTTCATGGCTCATATTCGCCAAAAACTCCGATTTTGCTTTGCTGGCCAAATCGGCCATGTCTTTTGCATTTTTCAGATCAACATTGGCTTTCACTGTATCCGTAATGTTTACTGTGGATACAGTAACCCCTCCCACTACTCCCTCCGACAGATACCAAGGGCTTATTTCCAGTTTGTAATGCTGCAGTTCCACCTTATTTGTTACCTGGACAGCCAGGTTTTCATTACGGTAGCTTTTTCCCTTAAGGGCATCCATATAGATGTTTATCCGTTGCCGGGGAATATGTGATGAAACTTCAAACAGGTTTTTACCTATAATGCCCCGATCTGCCATAGAAAACTCCGCCAACCATGCTCTGCTCACCGCCAGATAACGGAGATCCTGATCGAACATGGCCACTGCGGCAGGAACGTAACTTACAAAGGACTCCAGCATTGCTTCTTTGCGGGATAGTTCAAGATATATTTTCTTAAAAACATCGACATTCTGAATGATACCAAAAACCTTGGTACATTTTCCATTTTCCATTTCCGGTATTCCAATTACCCTGACCCAAAGCGTATTTCCACCATGTTGTACAAGCTGAAACTCTTCATCAAAGGGAATTTGCTCATTAACGGCACGTTCAAAGAGGAACCGCACTCTGGTTTCGCTTTCTTTCTTATAAAAACCAAAGGCATTTTCCAAATCGGGCTTAAATGCAGAGTCCACTTTAAGAATGTCTCGGGCCGACTTTGACCAGAACACCGAATTCTTTTTGAGATTTACTTCCCACCCACCAACCTGAGCCGCAGCACTGGTTTGCTCCAGAATCTTTTTTGTATAGAGAAGATCCTTTTCCATCGCAAACTTTTCTGTTACATTTAAGGCGGTGCTAACCACATAAGGCTTTCCTTCCTCATCGGTATCCACCATATTGTGATACATCCAGAACACCTCTTCACCGTCTTTGGTTGTTAATACCATAGTACCCACATCTTCTTTATTTATGGATATTTGCTGAAGATACTGCTCCAGAAGTGGCAAATTTTGCTTTGGAACAAGATCCCTTAAATTGAGCGTTCGGGTTTCCTCCTCTGTATATTTCAGTACCTCGCGGCCCTTTTTGTTAACCGACAGGATTTTACCTTCCAGATCATGGGTACTCATCAGGCCGATTGCATTTTCGAAAAAATTCCGGAAGCGCCTTTCGGAGATTTCAAGTTTCTGCTTTTCCTCTATAAGATGAGTGACATTCTTTCCAAAACAGAAAATCTCGGTCTGACTCTGATTATGCTTTAAAAACCATTCAATCACTACTTTTCCTGAGGAATTTGTACCGGTAGTCGTGATAATTTCAAGTCCCTCATTTGAAATCTTCAGATGCTCCGTCAGGATTTTCAGTTTCGGGTCCGGATCCCGTAAAGATTCCAGAAAATTCCGGTGGCGGAGGTCTTCCTGCTTAACGCCTACAGCAAGTTCAAAAGCAGTGTTTACGCTTTTTATATTCAGTTCATTATCCAGTACACAAATTAAATTATTGGTAACGCTGAAGGTCTGTTCAAAATACTCCGCCTGGAGATTTTTTTTCTTCATCATTAACATCGTCGTAATAGCTTTCCCGATTTTTTTCAGGGAAACTACCTGATGGTCTGATAAAGTCCTGGGCTTGTAATCAATCACGCAGAGAGTACCAAGCGCCAATCCTTTGTCATCCAGAAGCGGAACTCCGGCGTAAAAGCGGATTCCGGCAGCGTGAATCAGCGGATTGTTCGAGGATCGGTAGTCCAATAAGGTATCATTTATGACCAGCATTTCACCGCTGGCGATGGCATACTGACAAACGGTGTCCTTTCGGTCCACGAAATCGAAGGAAAGACCTACGCAACTTTGGATGGTCTGGGTCTCCCGTTCCATCATGGCGATGAGTGAAGCAGGACAATCCGCAACCAGACATGCAGTCTCTGCAAATACATCGAGGTCAGGATCCTTTCCCAAATGTAAAAGATCAAAGAATTCCAGTTGTTTAATCCGTTCTTCTTCATGTTCGGGAACAGGCAATGGATTCGTAAGGGTCTGATTGGTCGTTTTTTTCATAAAATCTCCTGTTATAATTCGGGATTTAGATTCATTTTTGTTAATGTTTGTTGATAATTTTATGTCCTCCGTACTAAGAACGCATCCAGTATTACTTCATGAAATCCAGCACCGCATCTGTAATGAATTTAAGCTGTTCCTCATCCAGTTCCGTATGAATCGGCAATGAGATTACCTGCTCCAGAAGCTTGTCGGTATTTTGGAAATCTTTGGGATCGCTGTCCTGATAGTATGCCTTTTGCTTTCTTAAGGCTACCGGATAATAAATCATGGCAGGAATCTCTTTTTCACTTAGGAACTGCTGCAACCCGTTACGCTTGCCGTTCAGGATCCGGAGTGTGTACTGGTGAAAAACGTGCGTGGAATTCTCTGCCCTTTTGGGGGTTAATATGTTTGGGTTGCTTGCGAAAGCCTCATCGTAATAATCGGCAGCTTTTCTCCTGGCCTCGTTATATCCGTCAAGTAATGGAAGTTTTTTTCTTAAAACAGTAGCCTGTATGCTGTCCAGACGGGAGTTTACTCCCACTTCGTCATGGTAGTATCTTTCGTACATGCCGTGGTTTACAATACCCCGAAGTTTATAAGCCAGGTCATCATCTTCAGTGAAAATTGCACCGCCGTCTCCATAACAGCCCAGGTTTTTTGATGGGAAAAATGAGGTTGTACCCATCGTTCCCATGGTACCGGCTTTTTTGGAAGTACCGTCGGAAAACAGGAAGTCGGCTCCAATCGCCTGGGCATTATCTTCTATCACGTGCAGGCCGTGTGCTTTTGCAATATCCAAAACAGCTTCCATATTGGCGCACTGTCCGAAAAGATGTACCGGAATTATGGCCTTTGTCCTGGGGGTTATTGCTGCCCTCAGTTTGTCGGTGTCCATCGTGAAAGTGTCATAATCTACATCAACCAAAACCGATTTAAGTTTTAAAAGGTGAATGACCTCCACGGTGGCTGCAAAGGTGAAATCTGCAGTAATAACCTCATCACCTTCCTGTAAATTAAGAGCCATCAATGCAATCTGAAGTGCATCTGTACCGTTCGCACAGGGAATTACGTGTTTAACATTCAGATAATTTTCCAGTTCGGTCTGAAAGGACTTTACTTCAGGCCCGTTAATGAAGGCTGCCGATTCCATCACATTAAGCACCGCATTGTCCACTTCACTCTTTATCTTGAAATACTGCGTCTGCAGATCAACCATCTGAATTTTTTTCATAACCGTTTACAATAAGTTGTAAATTTACATATATTTAAACATTTACAGAAATTTATGAGAAAGTTTACCCTCGTCCTCTTCGTACTTCTGTTCACCGCTGTTTCGGCGCAAACTGAACTGGTTTTTGTCTATTTTAATGACAAGCCAAACAAGGCGGCCTTTTACGCCAATCCCCTGTCCGAACTGAGCCAAAAGTCCCTGAACAGACGTATTGCACTGGGAATTCCGCTGAATGACCAGGACGCGCCTATAGAACCAACATTTGTCCAGAATATCCAGAATTTAGGTTTTATGGTTACGGATTATTCAAAATGGCTGAACGGAGTTGCTGTATTGGCCACCCCTGCCCAAATTTCTCAGCTTCAGGCCCAGCCCTACGTTCAGAGTGTGGAAAGTTTTGCAAAAAACAGCGGTGCCGATTTAAAAAACCAACCGCAGCATAAGAACAAATTTGAACTTATGGGAAAGGCGGCACTTGTGAACTTCAACTACGGAACAGCACTCGCCCAGATCGAGCAAATCAACCTCCGCAACCTCCACATTGCGGGTTATACCGGAACCGGCATAACCATTGCTGTGATCGATACCGGATTTCCCACTGTTAATACCGGTTCTGCCTACCAAAGACTTTGGACCAATAACAAAATAAAGGGTGGCTATAATTTCATTCAGAAAAATACCGACATCTACAACACCGCGCTTAATTCACACGGTTCCTACGTTCTTGGGGTAATTGGCGGATATATTGACAATGTGTTCGTTGGATCGGCGCCGGATGCTGATTTTTATCTCTATGCAACCGAAGATGCGGCTGTGGAAATTCCGGAAGAGGAACTTTACTGGATTGAAGCCGCTGAAGAGGCCGACCGCAAAGGGGTGGATATCATAAATTCTTCCCTTGGATATACGACTTTTGATGATCCAAGATACAGTTATACCTATGCGGATATGAACGGAACGACCTCCTTTATCGCGAGAGGGGCACAAATCGCAACAGAAAAAGGGATCTTCGTGCTTTCGGCGGCTGGAAATTCGGGTACGCTGCCCTGGCATTACATCGGGACACCGGCGGATAACGCTAAAGTGTTTACGGTAGGTTCAGTGGATGCGGGCGGAAATCCATCCCCGTTCTCTTCCTATGGACCAAATGCACTTGGAATTGTAAAACCGGACGCCAGTGCACGTGGATCTGCCACAGCAACCGTCTTTAATAACACAGCGACCTCTTCCAGTGGGACATCACTCTCCACTCCCCTGGCAACGGGAGGTGTTGCCTGTCTGCTCCAGGCTACGATACCGGGAACTTCCCGCGAAACAATAAGAAATACCCTACGACAGACCGCCTCTCTGTATCCCAATACCAATGTCCAGATCGGTTACGGAATTTTAAACTTTGGAAATGCGGTGCAGTCTTTTTTGAGTGCTGCCCACAGCAATCATATTGATGCTTTTCTCATCTACCCAAATCCCGCATCAGACCTGGTATATTTCAGGACCTTTGAAAAAGTGAAAACCGTTGCAGTTTATGACCTCCTGGGAAGGCTCATTTACGTGCAGCAACTTAGCGGCAACAGTACCAACGTCAGCAGTCTTTCATCCGGTGTTTATATACTGAAAATCCGGACGGAAAAAAATACATACATCCGGAAACTAATCAAAAAGTAACGCGTCAGACCTCATAAAACTCCTGCACCTTTTCAGTAAAGGGTATTTCAGGGTTAAGAATCTCAAGAATAAGATTTTTAACGGAAACCATGGCGTCCGCTAAGTCTCCCTTGGCAAATTCAAGTTTCACTACGCCTTTGTTGACCTCAGCGAAACTCCAGATGCCGGTCTCTATGTTTTTACCTTTAAATTCGGGAAGGTTTTGGACCACATAGTTGTAGATGCAGAGTTGAAGAGCCTGCTTTTTGGAATCGCTGAATAGATATTCATCCCTGTTCTTTTCGTCAATGGAGACTTTAAGGTCTTTCGTTTTTCCGGTTTTGTAATCGATTATTCTAAGCGTGCCGTCCAGTTCGTCGATCCTGTCAATGAATCCGTAAAAAGATATTTGGTCTTTACCTTCATCATCCAGATAAAAATCCACATTTTCAAACCGGTGTTCCAGTGCCAGAATCTTCAACTGGTGTCCGTTTCTTACCAGTTCCCGGTCATGCTGAATAATCTTTTTCACTGCGCGGAACGCCACTGATTTGTGAATAAAATTCATCCCTCTTTCATAGAATTCCGGCTGATGGTTCAGTTGGGCAATTGAACGGTTAATAGCTTCATGTAAAATTTCGTCACATATTGATAAATCACTTTCTGATAATATATTACCTTCATACTTTTCATAAATAACTTGAAGCGCATAATGAACGAGATTTCCATAGTTCATTACCGAAAGTTCCTCCTCAATCTGGCTGGTTTCCCTGGCCTTTAAAACTTTCGTCAGATAAAAATCCAGAGGATTGTAAAGGTAACCGGTAAGGTGCGTTGCCGATACCCTCTTCTTCCATTCTTCAAGTTCCTGCAGCACCGCCGGCGTCTTTTCGATGGTGACCGGACGCTGACTCATCGGTTCCGACGCATTTTCAATAACGACATGTTCCATGGTATGAAACCGGTCTTCAAATTCCATTTGGGTAAGGAACCTGCTTTTTTCCCCGGTGTTTACGCCCGAACTTAGCGCGTTGAAAAGAAGGTGTACATTTTCCGCATCCTGCAGCAGGCGGTAAAAATGGTAGGCATAGATGCTGTCGTTTTCCAGAAAAGTATGAAGGTCAAAATGTGCCCGAACATCGAACGGCAGGTAGGAATTCTGCGTGTTCCCGAGCGGCAGTTTACCTTCATTCACTGAAAGCATGATGATATTTTTAAAGTTCAGAAGTCTGGTTTCCAAAAGACCCATGACCTGTAAGCCCTGCAAGGGCTCCCCCTGAAAGTCAATAGACTCCGAGTTCACGAGCTGGTTTATGAGAACCTCCAGTGTTTCCATCCGGATTTCAAAGTGATAAGGAGCCAGCTGATTTCGGATGATCCTGAACGACCGTTCAAAATGGGCGATATTTTCATACTGTATATCATCCAGATCATTAAATTTTAATTTGAAACAGAAATGAATGACCTGATCCAGAAAAATCAGGAGGTTTTCTGGAACCAGGAAGAGCTGGAAATACGAAAGATTTCCCAATTGTTCCGTAAGCAGTTTTTTTGACAGGTAAACAATGTTTTTTTCCTCGATGAACGATTTGAACCGGGTGATGATTTCGAGGTCCTGCTCACCGTTGGGAAGTTCTTCCAGGACAGACAGCACATCATTGTAATAGTAAGAGCCTGCTTTTTTTTCCAACTGCTTGTGCACATGAAACAGGTGCTTCACCGCATTGCTGAAACCGAGGTTTTTCAGGGGAAAACCCATGGTAATGTTCAGGTTTTCCAAACCGCTCAGCGCATCCAGTGCCGCGGGCAGCAGGTTTTCATCCAGTAACACGACGGAGGTATCGGAAAGGTCGCCGCAGCCGCTCACCTTCAGCTGCTCCAGGATTCCGGGCAGCATTTTGGTCTGGGAAATATTTCCCGAGACTTCATACACTTTTATGTTCTTCGGCTTCGCGAAATCATTTTCTATCCATTTAAATTCGCGGTTAAGGTTGAATTCTTTCCACTTCCGGTGTTCCCTCAGAAATTTACCTGCCTCCTGCCGTTCATCGTTCATATAGTATTCATCAGCCTGGAAGTATACCTGAGCCCTGTCCCATTGCAGCAGGCCGCGCAAGAGTTTTTCTTCAACCTTCGTAAAAGCGTTGAACCCACAGAAGACAAAGTTTTTATCCGTAAGTTTTACAAACGCGTCCACTTTTTGCCGCACCTCCTCGTGGATCATCCCGGAAGTTGCCCAGTTTCTTTCCTTAAGACGCTTTTTCAAAACTGGAAGATACACGTTCATGTTGCGCCAGAACTTCAGGTATTTCTTCCGCGGAACCTCGGCATCCTCCTCACCCAGATTCTGGGCCCAGTCCTTGATCCTTTCTTCATCGAACATATACTGAAGTACTGCTTCGTCACTGTCCGCAAACTTCAGGATGTCATCCCAATCTTTCAGTATGGTGGGAAACCATTTCACAAAGCCTGAAAAATCATCCTTCGGAGTCAGGTTAAGGCCGGAATATACTTCAAACGCAAATAACCAGAGTGCAATTCCCTGCAGTTTCTGCTTACCTGATATTTCCAGAATCAGATCTTCAATCGTGTAAAAAGTAGGGAGAAACCCCGAATAGCCTTTCTCTGCAAGGATCCGTTTAATGAACACCACCGGTCTCTTTCCTGGCAGGACAATGTTAAACCCCGATAAATCAGGGTTTTGAATGAGTAGTTCCGTGAAAATCTTATTTAAAAACTGCAAAGTGCGGGTGTTTTTTCTTTAGTTGATGGGAACATTGCCAGAAGCTTACGATTTAAAGTTCCCTTTGGATAAATATACCACTTTTTTCGTGTCGAAAAACTCCTCCGTAAAGTGATTTTTAAGTTCATAAATCTCACAGCGCAGACCCGCAAGCTCCTCGCCCAGGTCGCCCCCCTTTAGGTACAGCAAGCCGTTGTGTTTTTCGTTAAACTGCTCCTTTTCAAATTTTCCATGCAGCCACCTCAGGAATTCCGGCATTTGCGTAACAGCGCGGCTTACCACGAAATGAAATTTTTCTTTAAGTTTTTCCGCCCGTTCATGCACAGCGGTTACGTTCTGGAGGTCTATTCCTTCAGCAACCGCCCGAACGACAGTGATCTTCTTGCCAATGCTGTCGATTAAAGTAAATTGTGCCTCCGGAAATAGAATGGCCAACGGAATCCCGGGGAAGCCTCCACCGGTCCCGATGTCGAGCACCTTCGTACCCGGCGAAAACCGGAGCACTTTGGCAATGCCTAGCGAATGAAGGATGTGTTTTTCATAAAGCGAATCGAGATCCTTTCGTGAAATTACATTGATCTTTTCATTCCATTCCGTGTAAAGGTTTTGCAGTGCATCAAACTGGTTTTTCTGGGTTTCGGTAATCTCCGGAAAGTACTTTAAAATTAAATCTGCAGGCATCTTTTTTATTCTTCGTACAAAAATACTTTTCCTTTCTCTACTGTCAAAATAATTTCTAAACCATATCTTTGTAATATTGACAATTTCACTATGGATAGACTTTCAGACCGAATTAAAAGACTTGGATATTCCCAGACATTTGTAATGAGCAACAAAGCCCGTGAGATGCGCGCACAGGGTATAGACGTCATCAGTCTTACTCTGGGCGAACCTGATTTTGATGTTCCGGACAATATAAAACAGGCCGCGCATGAAGCGATAGACCAGAACTACAGCCACTACTCGCCTGTGACAGGATTTATTGAACTTAGGGAAGCAATTGTGCACAAATTGAAACGGGACAACGGCTTAACATACCAACCCAATCAGATTTGCGTATCAAACGGGGCAAAACAGGCCATCCTGAACGTACTGGCAGCACTGCTGAACGACGGGGATGAAGTGATCCTGCCCGCACCGTTTTGGGTCAGCTATGACGAGATGGTGAAGATGATGGGCGGTACCTCTGTAATCATCAATACTTCTTATACCAATGACTTCAAGATTACTGCGGAACAGCTCCAGGAGGCCATAACACCCCGAACAAAAGCGATTCTGTACAGTTCGCCCTGTAATCCATCCGGAAGTTATTATACCTACGATGAACTGAAATCCCTGGCCGCAGTCATCGCAAAGCACCCTCATGTAACTGTGATTTCCGATGAAATCTATGAATATATAAATTATGAGACCTCCACAAGGTCCATCGCGGCATTTCCGGAAATTTACGAACAGGTTGCGGTGATTAACGGAATGTCCAAGGGCTTTGCGATGACGGGCTGGCGAATCGGCTATTCCGCCTGCCCGGAATGGCTTGCGAAAGCCTGTGACAAGGTGCAGGGCCAGATGACCAGCGGAGCCAATACGGTGGCACAGCGCGCCTCCATAACTGCACTGCAAACCGATCCTTCAAAATATCGATTTATGATTGACGAATTCAAAAAAAGAAGGGATCTCTTTTATGAATTAACGAAAGAAATCCCGGGTTTCAAAGTACTGCTGCCAAAGGCGGCCTTCTACCTTTTTCCGGATGTGTCATTCTACATCGGCAAAACACTGGACGGGCAAAAAATTGAAAACGCGGATGACCTTTCCATGTTTTTACTTGAGAATGCCCAAGTAGGATCAGTAGGCGGGGTATCCTTCGGCAACCCAGAGTGCCTTCGTTTTTCCTATGCAGCTTCCGAGGAAAACCTTAGGGAGGCAATGAAGAGGATAAAGGACTGTCTCTCCCGCGTTGAAATCGCATGATGACATGAATTATAGATTTTGAAAAATCAAAAAATCATTTCGATAGTTTTTATATATCGTATTTAATTGTTTCAATAGATAAACTTTCATACTTTTGCATTACGAAATTAACAACAATAAACATTATTAATTATGTCATTAGTAGGAAAGAAATTCCCAAGCATTACGGTAGACGCCATGTCCGAAATGGGCGATGATCTGAAGATCAACATCTTCGAACAAGCAACAAAAAATGAGGAAAAAGTGCTTTTATTCTGGTACCCAAAGGATTTCACTTTTGTTTGTCCTACGGAACTTCACGCTTTTCAGGAGGCTTTAGGTGAATTTGAGAAAAGAAATACCAAGGTAATTGGAGCATCATGCGATACGAACGAGGTTCACTTTGCATGGTTGAATACTCCCAAAGACAACGGAGGTATTGAAGGGGTAACCTACCCCATTCTTGCGGATACGCACAGGCAACTGGCAAACATCCTGGGAATTGTAGACCAGGATTTTGAGTATGATGAAGAAGGAAACGAAACATTCACCGGTTCCAATGTAACCTATCGCGCTACTTACCTGGTTGATGAAACCGGTAAAATCTTCCACGAGTCGGTAAACGATATGCCTTTGGGAAGAAATGTGAAGGAATACCTCAGATTGATTGATGCCTATACACACGTTCAGAAAAACGGAGAAGTTTGTCCTGCAAACTGGGAAGAAGGGAAAGAGGCCATGAGTGCCAACCGCGAATCCACTGCCGAATATCTGGCCAAACACCGGAACTAATCTATTTTTTCTATAGTTATGTATAATGAACTGACTGAGGATATACTTCAGGAAATTATTGCAGAGAATGATAAAGTAGTCGTGCAGTACGGTGCTACCTGGTGTGGCAACTGCCGGATTATGAAACCGAAATTCAGGAAACTGGCGTCCGAAAATGAAGACATCCCGTTTTACTATGTTGATGCGGAAAAACTGCCGGAAAGCAGAAAGCTGGCAAAAGTTGACAACCTGCCGACCTTCGCGATCTTCAGCAAAGGAGAACTCGTGAATCAGGTGCAGACGAACCAGCAGGACAGCCTCATTAATCTTTTTAAAGAACTGAACTGATGAAATTACCAATTATTCGACAGTTTTATCAAAACCAGTCGGTTGAAAACCTGGAGAAAACACTGGAAGTCCTGGAATCTTTTTCAGAATTCAGAGGTACTTCAGAAGATGACCTGAACGTGGTTGGCGAACTCATAACCGACATCTGTGGCGCGCTGGAAGTACACCAGAACGTGAAGAACGGAATGAGCGAGAGAGATGCCCTGAACGGCTTTGCGCAAAAGGTCTTGGGATCAATTGACAGATAACCTAATCTAATTAAAAATATAAAGGACTTCAGTTTTGAAGTCCTTTTTTTATTGTTGGATGCCTTTTGTAATACTACTTTTCGTTTAATAATCAGACAACTTCCAGGAAACGCATCGTATCCACCTTGTCCGCATAGGTATCAAGACCCGGATTTTGAGCCTCACCAAAACCGATGGAGTCCAGACCAAGCCCTTCTTTGGCTACAACCGCCTGTATGTCCTGTTCGTTTTCTGCAATGAATTTCCTGACTTCTTCAATATCCCTGTAATACGAAACATTGATGACGGAAAGCGGAGAAAACAGCTTATCATCGGGCTTCAGCATGACGAAATTATTGTCCCAGAACTTCTCCATATTTAAAAGGTAGATGGCCCTGTTGTATTCATAGTTATTGGCGTATTTGTTATGATTTATTACGTCTTTGAAATCCGGGAAATTCTCAAACAGCCGGTCCACCTTGAAATCTTCCGGCATTAAGATGCTCGTGACGTTGCGGCAGCCCAAACCAAAATACCTGAAAATATCTTCTGCCAGAAGCTGTAGCTCTGCATCAGTTTCATCGCCCTTGATAACGGCAATTGAGGTCCTGTTTTTGCGGATGATGCTGAGGTGGTTCTTAAAATAAAATTCAAGGTATCGTGCCGTGTTGTTGCTACCGGTGGCAATTACGGCATCAAAATTCTCCAGCCTATCTACAATTTCATACTTCACATTTCCCTCTGCGAATTCATCCCATTTTTTCAGAAGAAAGGGCAGCATAAGGCGGTCTTTGGATGAAAGTTTGATGACTGGAATATGGTTACTGAGCACCACCGAAATCACATCATGGAAACCCACCATCGGGATATTTCCTGCTAAAATAAGACCTACTTTTTTGGGCACCTCGACGGGTCGGTAACTGCTGAGCCACTTTTTTATGTTTTCTTCCGTCAGCAAGCCGCTCCATTGTTTCAGGGCAAATTTTTGATTCTCCAGCGTAAACCAGGGATTTTCGGTTTCAGATTTCCGCAATAAAGCCGAAAATTCTCCATCAATATCATCAAAATTTTCAGGATTTCTACTTAAATAATTTTTAAGGTAAACACCTAGTTTACAAAGTCCTGAAATTCGCTTTTCTGTATTCATTATGTGGGAAATTGGCAGATTTTTAGTAATTTTGTGCAAATTTAAAAATAAAAGTAGCAATGGCTATCAAAATAACAGATGAATGTATAAATTGTGGCGCCTGTGAACCGGAATGCCCTAACAATGCCATTTATGAAGGAGCGGTAGACTGGAAAGCGTCCGAAGGCACCAGCCTTTCGGGAATGGTCGTCATGAAGTCCGGACTTACCATCGACGCAAATACACCCCAGGAACCGGTAAGTGATGATGTTTATTTTATCGTAACGGATAAATGCACGGAATGCATGGGTTTCCATGAAGAACCACAATGCGCGGCCGTATGTCCGGTGGATTGCTGCATCCCCGATGAAGAACATGTTGAATCGACGGAAAGTTTACTCGAGAAAAAAGCCTTCTTACACGGAGAATAACGAAACCCGCTCATCTATGGTGGGCTTTTTTTTACCTATTGTTCACGAACTAAATCCAATACCGAACCCGCAAATATAGCAGTTTGCATAAATTTTTAAGAAAATGAAAAAACACAATTTCAGCGCAGGTCCCTGTATTTTACCGCAGGAAGTATTTCAAAAATCAGCAGAAGCCATCCTGGATTTCAACGGCATTGGGCTCTCCCTGTTGGAAATTTCGCACCGGAGCAAAGATTTTGTGGCAGTGATGGACGAGGCCCGGGCAATTATTAAACGGCTGATGATGCTTGGTGATGACTATGAAGTCCTGTATCTGGGAGGTGGTGCGAGCCTGCAGTTTGCAATGGTTCCCTTTAACCTTATGAAGTCCGGAAACGGAAAGGCAGCCTATCTTGATACCGGTACCTGGGCAGCCGGCGCAATAAAAGAGGCAAAAAAATTCGGGACCGTGGATGTGGTGGGCTCTTCCAAATCCGAAAAATATTCCTATATCCCAAGGGATTATAAAGTGGACAGTACTTACGATTATTTTCACTGCACCTCCAACAATACCATCTACGGTACACAGATGAAGGAATTCCCGCAAGTGGATACTCTGATGGTTTGTGATATGAGTTCCGATATTTTTTCCCGGGTGATTGATTTTTCCGAATTTGACCTCATTTACGCTGGCGCACAGAAGAATATGGGTCCTGCGGGAGTAACTTTGGTAGTGGTTAAGAAGAGCATCCTCGGAAAGACCGGCAGGGACATTCCTTCCATCCTGGATTACCAAAACCACATCGACAAAGAATCCATGTACAATACCCCGCCCGTTTTTCCGGTGTATGCCACACTTTTAACGCTGCAGCATCTGGAAAACAATGGCGGAATTGCCGCTGCTGAGGAAAGGAACGAAGCCAAAGCAAAACTTTTATATGACGAAATTGAACGTAATACGCTCTTTGACACCTTCTGTGTAAAGGAAGACCGGTCTTTAATGAATGTTTCGTTCCAGTTACTGGATGAGACCAAAAAAGAGACCTTCGACAGTGCCTGGAAAGCGGCGGGAATCAGTGGGCTGAACGGTCACCGTAGCCTGGGTGGCTACCGTGCGAGTCTGTACAATGCCCTCCCGATTGAAAGTGTTCAGGTTCTTGTTGATGTCATGAAATCCCTGTAATCTTTCCAAAAAAACGAACATCCACCATTTCCCATAATTTATCTGAAAAAATTTATGAAAGTTTTAGCCAACGACGGAATTTCTAAAGCAGGTGAAAACAGGCTGAAGGAAGCCGGAATCGAACTTCTGGAAGCAAAGGTATCCCAGGAACACCTTATTAATTTTATTAATGAAAATGCGGTTGATGTGCTTCTAGTCAGGAGCGCAACCAAAGTGCGCACAGATTTAATAGATGCCTGTCCCGGCCTGAAAATCATCGGCCGAGGCGGCGTTGGAATGGACAACATCGATGTGGAATATGCGATTGAGAAAGGGCTTTACGTCATCAATACTCCAAATGCTTCTTCAAGGTCGGTTGCGGAGCTTGTGTTTGCTCACTTTTTTAGTTTGGCCAGGTACCTTCACGAGTCCAACAGGATGATGCCTCTGGAAGGAGATACACAGTTTAACGAATTGAAGAAATCATACACCAACGCCTCCGAACTGGAAGGTAAAACGCTGGGAGTAATCGGCTTTGGCGGGATAGGAAAGGAAGTGGTGAAAATCGGGATTTCTCTTGGAATGAAGGTGAAAGTCCTTACCAGAAAACCCCGTACAGAAAGCATTTCTCTTCAGTTTTTCGACGGCCAGACAGTCTGTTTTAAGATTTCCTCAACAAACGATATGGATGATTTTCTTAAAAACACAGATTTCATCAGCATCAACACTCCTAAAACAGAAGGCTATATCCTGGATACTGTTCAGTTTGAAAAGATGAAGGACGGCGTATTCATTGTCAATACAGCGCGGGGTGGTGTTCTGAACGAAGTTGCTCTTCTTGATTTCATTGAATCGGGAAAAGTAGCGGGAGCTGCACTGGACGTTTTTGAAAATGAACCTAATCCAGAACTTCCGCTGCTGATGAATCCAAACCTCTCCTTAACGCCTCATCTAGGTGGTAATACGCTGGATGCTCAGGAAAAAATAGGAACAGAACTTGCACTGCAAATTATTGACATTAAAAAGATACTAGAGTAAGATGCCTATATTCAAACCATTTCGCGGAATAAGACCGAATGAAGATTTTCTGGACGTCTTCCCTACTCACCCTCTGGACAATTTTACGCAGGAAGAAATTAACAAAAAAGCCCAGGAAAACTCATCGTATATCCAAATGATAAAACCATACGTGGTAAGCAAGTCTAAGGATATTGACAGGAACCTGAGGAAGATCAGAAGCAACTTTGAGGAACTGGTGGATGAAAATAAACTCATACAGGATGCCTCTTCTTATTATCTTTACGAACAGATTAAGCCGGATAAGACGGTATTTCGCGGTCTTTTGGGTTTAGTCTCTGTGGATGATTTCTGGAATGGTAAGATTAAACGTCATGAAAGTACAATTCCGCAGAAGAAAGAAAAGTTAGCGCACTATCTGGACAAGGTGAGCCTTCAGGCAGAACCGGTGCTTTTAACATATGCTGCAAATTCGAAGGTGGAACTTCTCATGAATCACGAGGAAAAAAATGTCCCGTTGCTGAACTATTATGACAGCCGCGGCATCAGACATAAAATCTGGAGAATAGATAACAGATTGAAAATGCAGCAGTTCAAAGAAGTTCTGGAACAGGTGGACTCATTTTACATTGCCGACGGTCACCACCGAATTGGTTCCACTGCACTGAATGCAAAAAACCATAAGGAAAAAAACAGAAAACATAAGGGAACCGAACCCTACAATTTCATCTTCAGTTTCATCGTATCCAACCAGTCCATCAAAATACATGACTATAACCGGATCGTAAAGGATCTCAACGGACTAACGGCTCCACAAATCCTGAAAAAACTGGAGAAATCATTCGATATCCACGAGAAAGGAGACACGCCTTATTATCCTTCACAAAAATTTCATATTTCCATGTATCTCGATGGGAAGTTCTACTCTCTTCATGTAAAGCACAGCCTGCGGAATCCTGAGATCTCTATGGATCATCTGGATCATCACCTGCTGGATAAATACATCCTGAAAGACCTCCTGGGTATTGCGAACACTGACAGTTCCGACCGCATAAAATATGTAAAAGGCAACTCTTCCGTGGACGGAATCATTAAGATGAAAGAGAAAGTGGACGCCGGTGAGGGAGCGGTTGGATTCGGAGTTTATCCTGTTAGTTTCAACGAGATGATCAAGATTTCGGATAACAGGATCAGCATGCCGCCAAAATGCACTTACATTGAACCTAAACTCATCACTGCCCTTATCATGTACGACATGAAATAAAAAAATTACTATTTTTAGGCCTTCAAAGTTAGATGTAATGAAAAAAGCCATATTCATACTTCCACTCTTTCTGGGTGGAATTTTATTTTCCCAGCGAAAACCGGTTACCAAACCAAAGGTGGATTACGCAGGGGAATTCAGGAAAATTTCTAATGAAATCATGCTGAACAGCAATGCCTACGACAACCTGCATGAACTGGTAAAGGGAATCGGTCCGCGCTTTGCGGCAACACCTGCCTACGACCGGGCTGTGGAGTGGGCGGAAAAGAAGTTTGCGGATAATGGCGGAGAAAACATCAGAAAGCAGGACGTGACCGTTCCCGTATGGGAAAGAGGCCGGGAAAATTTACAGATTAAGGCTGCAAACGGCAACTGGAAAAACATTCGCACTTTAGCACTTGGTGGATCCGAGGGTACCGGCGGTAAAGACCTGACAGGAGAACTTATTTTTGCAAAAGATTTGGTCGAATTCAATAAAATGTTCCCAAGCGACGTAAAAGACAAAATCGTATTTTTTAATTATGCTTTTGACCAAACCATCATCAATCCCAGCGAGGCCTACCTTGTCGCAGGAAAATACCGTTGGTCTACACCCTCCCTGGCAAGCAGAAAGGGAGCAAAGGCGGTTATTACACGCTCTCCCACGTCCGCATTTGATGACGTGCCCCACACCGGAAGCATGTATTATGACGCCCTTGACAAAAATAAGATTCCTGCCCTGTCCATAGGTGCAAAAAGCAGTGATGAACTTGAACAGCTTGTGAAAAACCAAAAGGTTACCGTTAAAATAAACACAACATCCGGCACGAAGGGAGAGAAAATAAATCACAATGTGATTGCAGAAATCCCTGGTAACAAAGATAAAAGCGTAATCGTCGTGGGTGCGCACCTGGACTCCTGGGACATATCGGAAGGTGCGCACGATAACGGTGCAGGGGTGGTGCAAATCCTGGAAGTATTGCGGGTCTTTAAAAAATTAGAGATTAAAAACAACCATACCATACGGTTTGTACTTTTCGCCAATGAAGAAAATGGGGTACACGGAGGAGAAACCTATGCTGCGAACGTAAAAAAGTCTGGGGAACCTCATATTTTCGCCATCGAAAGTGATGCCGGAGGATATTCACCACGGGGAATTTCTCTGGATATGATTCCACAGCGGCGCCGTTTGGTTTTTGCCTGGAAAAATCTTTTTCTTCCATACGGCGTGTACGATTTTTCGCAGGAAACATCCGGACAGGATATCGCACCACTTAAAAAATTGGCCATTCCACTGGCGGAGCTCGTTCCCGATATGCAGCGTTACTTTGACATCCATCATACAAGCCAGGACACCTTTGAAAAAGTAAACCGGCGCGAACTGAATTTGGGCGCCGTTGCTATTGCGCAAATGGTCTATATGGTAGATAAAAACTGGTAATCATGAAAAGCATTTTCACAGATAAAAACAATGAACCAACGGCTCATGATTTGGAACAGGCCCTGGGAGGCAGCGCGCAGATCTGGAAAAACCTGGAAATGTTCGCGAAGGAATGTGCTCCCAAGGCATCTGCTGAATGGAAGTTCACCGGAGAAAAGTATGGCTGGAGTTACCGTGTAAAAGACAACAAAAGGATTTTAATTTATCTCCTTCCAAGAGACCAGTATTTCAAAGCCGCCTTTGTATTTGGACCTAAGGCCACCGTTCAGGTTATTGACAGCACCGTTTCAGAAGCGATTAAGACGGAGCTGCTGGACGCAAGGTCATACGCAGAAGGTCGGGGAATACGGGTTGATGTGAGGGACATCAGCAATTTCGAGGATTTAAAGAAACTAATTGTTATTAAGATTTCAGGATCATAAGCAATAAAAAAAGCCCGGCGCTGCCGGGATTTCATGTTTATAGTAGGATATTAAAATCAGTGGATTCCTTCTTCCAGAATTTCCTTGTGCTGGTATTCCTGTACGAGGTCGATCGCGTTGGAGATGACATCGCTTAAAGCGGTAATGAAAGTTCCCTCTTCGGCAAGGCTCATCGCGTGTTTCAGCGCTTCTATTTCCTTGGGGATAATTTCAAAACTTGGGTTTTTTCCTGCAGACTGGATCCCGTCTATCACCAAACCGTTTATCTGCTCTTCTGTCCTTCCACGCAAGTGTTTTTCGTTGCGGATGATAATATGGTCAAACATCCTGCCGGCGATCTTCCCACACTCGCGAATGTCCTCATCTCTGCGGTCCCCGACTCCGGAAATAATCCCAATTTTTTTAGGGCTTTCGATGTTGGTCAGGAAATCTTCTATGGCCTCGTATCCTGCAGCATTGTGCGCAAAATCAATCATCACCTTGAAGTTCTTAAAGTTGAAAATGTTCAGTCGTCCGGGTGTAAGCTGGGCACTGGGGATAAAAGTTCGCAGTGAGTTTGCGATATCCTCGATCTCAAAACCATGTAGATAAGTAGCCAAACTTGCCGCCAAAACGTTTGCGATCATGAATTTGGCTTTGCCTTCCATCGTGATCGGAATATTGTTCACTTTGGAAATACGGATCTTCCAGTCGCCCTTTTTTATCGTCACGTATCCATCCTCATAAACGCAGGTGGTCTTACCTTCTTTAGCGAACTTCCGCATATGCGGATTGTCCTCATCCATACTGAAAATGGCTACCTTGGCAGGCAGGTCATTCAGGAGACGCATGGAGTATTCATCGTCTGCATTCAGGATACACCATCCATTCTTCTTTACACTGTCCAGCACTACCCTCTTTACCCTTGTAAGGTCCTTTAGGTTATGGATATCGCTTAGTCCCAAATGGTCTTCTTTTATATTGGTAAGAACGCCGATGTCGCACTGACTGAACCCTAACCCGGAACGGAGAATTCCACCTCTTGCTGTTTCCAGAACCGCAAATTCAACGGTAGGATCTTTCAGTATGAATTCCGCAGAGATCGGCCCGGTCGTGTCACCTTTCGTAAGCATTGTATTCTGAATGTAGATACCATCCGAAGTGGTGAAGCCTACGCGGTAGCCGTTATTTTTTACGATATGTGAGATCAGGCGGGTCGTGGTAGTCTTACCATTGGTTCCCGTTACCGCAATGATCGGAATTGTAAAAGGTCTGCCTGGCGGATAAAGCATATCCACTACAGGAGCTGCTACATTCCTCGGTAATCCTTCACTCGGGGCCAGGTGCATCCGGAAACCGGGTGCGGCATTAACTTCAAGGATTGCACCGCCACTTTCCTTAAGTGGCTGGGTTAGATTTTCGGCCATGATATCGATTCCACATACATCCAGTCCGATAATCTTCGACACACGTTCACACATCGTTACATTTTCGGGGTGAACCATGTCTGTAACATCTATGGATGTCCCACCCGTGGAGAGGTTTGCGGTGGATTTAAGATAAACCACCTCCCCTTTTTGTGGAACGGATTCCAGGGTATAGCCCAATTTTTCCAGCAACTCAGAGGTATCCTTATCTACTGTAATTTCTGTAAGCACATTTTCATGACCATAGCCTCTTCGGGGATCCTGGTTTTCTTTATCAATAAGTTGCTGCATGTTCAGCTCACCATCACCAACCACATGGGCAGGTACCCTGCGCGCGGCGGCGATCATTTTATGATTGATGACGAGAATCCTGAAATCGTATCCCGTAATGTATTTTTCAACAATAACTTTTGCAGACACAGTTTTGGCATGCTCCAGACCCAAAACGGCGGTATCCCAGTCGCGGACATTAATGGACTGGCCCCTGCCATGATTACCACTTAACGGTTTCAACACGACAGGATAGCCAATATTGTCAATGATGCGGCGCAAGTCTTCCTCGTCCCCAGCAAGGTCCCCGGAGGGAACAGGTATTGCGGCCTCCTCCAGCATTTTTTTTGTCGCTTCCTTGTTACAGGCAATATCAACTGCTATTGAACTGGTTTTCCCTGTGATGGTAGCCTGAAACCGCTGCTGATTGACTCCATAACCCAACTGGACCAGTGAATTGCGGCCCAGCCTGATCCAGGGGATTCTTCTGGCCACTGCCTCCTCTACAATGCTTCCCGTTGATGGCCCCAGACGGACTTTTTCGCGGATTTCTCTGAGGGTCTGGATGCAGGCATTGATGTCATAGTCCACATCATCCGCAAGCGCTGTTGCAATTTTCACCGCTTCTTCGCCAGCATAGAGACCTGCACTTTCTTCCAGATAGCTGAAAACGACATTATAGATGCCGGGCGTCTTTGTTTCACGTGTCCTTCCAAAGCCGGTGTCCATTCCGGCCAGGGTTTGAATTTCGAGGGCAATATGTTCAATGACATGACCCATCCAGGTTCCCATTTCAATACGGTGGAAAAATCCGCCTTCATGTCCTTCTGAGCATCGGTGAGTATAAAGTGAGGGAAGTAGTTTTTCTATCCGTTCGCGGAATCCCGGAATCTTGTTGGTTGGAAAGTGCTCAAGCGCTTCCAGATCCAGGCGCATTTGTATTAGTTTTTTCCTGCGGATACTCCATATATTGGGTCCCCGGAGAGCCTGTATTTTTTCGATTCTCATGTTAAAAAATAGTGTCGTTTATTAATTTTTGTTTACTTTCTTTATCAAAGATAAATGAAATCCCTGAAAAGTATGCGTACTCAACAAAGTTTTTGTGGTTTCAAAGAAAAACTTTCACTCTATTCTTTTTATCAGTATAAAAAATACATGCAAACCTTTTGAAAATAAAAGTTTTGCGTGAAAAATCCGAGAAAAAACATCTTTCAAAATACTGCACTTGATTATTTTCCTAAATTTGCAGGGTATGAAACCTGTAGGAAAATTAATGATTATCGGTGGTGCTGTAAATAAAGGCAGTTTTGCAGAAACCGAGTACGACCAGAGTGTGGAGAAAAATCTGAATTTCTTTGAAAGGGGAATTCTCCGCAAAATCATCAACGAAAGTAAGAATAAGGAAAACTCGGTTATTGAAGTCATAACCACCGCTTCACAAATCCCGCAAATTGTTGGCCCGGAATACAAGAAGGCTTTTGAGTTTCTGGGGGCAAAAAATGTCAATATCCTTGATATCCAGAATCGGGAACAGGCCAATTCGGACGCGATGGTCGCACGGGCAAACAATGCAGATGTAGTGATGTTTACAGGTGGAGACCAACTAAGACTTACGTCAATCCTTGGCGGTACACGGTTTCATGATGCGATCCTCGTAAAATACCAGGAAACCGATTTCCTTTATTCTGGAACATCTGCGGGTGCTGCCGCTGCGTCTGAAAACATGATTTATCAGGGTTCGAGCAGCGAAGCGCTGCTGAAAGGTGAGATTAAAACTACACAGGGTCTCGGTTTCATTGACAATGTGATTGTAGACACCCATTTTGTACAGCGGGGCCGTATTGGCAGACTGTTTCAGGCCGTTGTAAATAACCCGCGCACCTTAGGCATTGGTCTGGGTGAGGACACGGGACTTTTCATCAAAGATGACTCCATGACCGCCGTAGGTTCCGGCCTTGTGATTTTGGTGGATGGCAGGTTTATAAAGGACACAAACTTAACGAACATTAACCTGGGTGAGCCGGTTTCAATCGATAACCTTATTGTACATGTGATGTCGGTAAACGACCATTTCAACCTCAAAACCAAAGAACTCACGATTGAGAATTCGCAGTACAATCCTATTCCAACAGTCGGCAAATAGCGGCATGCGGTTTTAAATAATGGATTTTCCGCGATTATAAAGCGTACAACCACCACTACACCTTTCAATTATTTTTTATGAAACTGATCATTCACGGCGGTTTTTTTTCCGAAAGCAGCCAAACCCACAATACCAAAACAGCCAAACAAAATTCGCTGAAGAACATTGCACAACGGTCCTTTGAGTATCTGCAGAACCATACTGCAGAAGAAACAGCAGTATTTGCGGTATCCCTCCTGGAAGACGATGAACTCTTTAACGCCGGCAAGGGTTCACAAATCCAGCGTGACGGAAAAATACGGATGAGCGCTTCCCTGATGAGCGGTGAAACTCAGAAGTTCAGTGGGGTCATCAACATCCAGCAGGTAAAAAATCCAATTCTGATTGCTGCATCCCTCATGCAGGAAGATGACCGGGTATTGGGAGGTGAAGGAGCTAAAAAGTACGCCGCTGACCATGGGGTTGAAGACTTTTCGCCCGAAATCCCGCAGAGAAGGACAGAATATGAAGAAAAAATAAAAAATGGAGGGCTGGGAACCGTCGGCTGTGTCGTACTGGACAGCAAAGGAAGGCTGGCAGCAGCTACCTCAACAGGAGGAAAAGGCTTCGAACTGGTGGGCAGGATTTCAGATTCAGCAACGGTTGCCGGAAACTATGCCAACAAAGCCTGCGCGGTGAGCTGCACTGGAGTCGGCGAAGACATTGTCAGCAATGCTACCGCTGCAAAGATCGTTACGCGCGTCACAGACGGGATGGACATTTCACGTGCGTTTGAAAAGACATTTGCGGAACTTAAGGAAATAGATGGCTTCGCCGGTGCGATTGGAATTGATGCTGCCGGAAATTTTTATCATAAAGACAGTCATCCTACCATGGTCTTTGCATCGTTTGACGGGCAGCATTTTGATGTTTTTGAATAATGTTGCAGTTGCTTATTTTTTTAACGACGGTGATTTGGGAAAATTATATAATTATTTAACTAAATTTTAAAATCATTAATTTCCCTTTGGCATAGATTTTACAGATAGAAGTGTAACATTTAAATTATAAAATAACACTTAAAATCTTAAAACTATGGGCACTAAAAGAAATGGACTGCTGGCATTATTAGGACTGGGAGCATTGGCTTTCTGGAAATACAAAAATGCAACTCCTGAAGAACAGCAGGCAGTTAAGGACAAACTTAATACTGCAAAAGATAATCTTGGTAAATTCGGTAACGATCTGAAAAGTAAAGCATCTGATGTTGCTTCCCAAGTTCAGAACAAAGCGAATGAATATACAAACAAAGCTGAAAACAAAGTGGAAGAAGTTAAATCAGACGTTAACAGTCATATGTAATCTGACCAACAATTCAAATTTCATAGAACTGCCCTGCTTTAGTGGGGCAGTTTTTTTGTGGCCACCAGTGAAAATACATGTGGAACTTTATTCCCGAACTGAGGTATTCGGTATTTACCCGCTTCTACTTCTTCGTTATGCCTAAAACAAGGGTACGGAGACCAGTCATACTCCTGAAAGGAGTTGAGAACCAAACCGTGATTCAACAATGCAGTCAGAACCTCCGACGTTGGATGATTCCACATTACATAATCTTGGATCAGTTGAGCATTTTGGTTCGCATAGGTACCTTCGTAGGTTTCGAGTATCGGTTGCTCGTTGAAATAACTGTATTTTATGTGCGTAAAATCGTCATCATACATCCATACGACGGGATGGAATTCCACAAAAATAAATTTGCCGCCCGGTTTCAGGAAATGTGAGATTACTCCGGCCCATTTATCAAGGTCGGGAAGCCAGCCAATCGTTCCGTAGCTTGTATAAACGATATCGAATTTCCTTTCCACAGCATTTGGAAGTTCATAGACATCGGAAATCACAAACTCAGTATCCGTTCCACATTGGGCGGCTAAATCCCGTGCAGCATCAATCGCTTTGTCTGCCAGATCGATTCCCGTCACCTTCGCCCCTAACCGTGAAAGCGAAATGGAATCCTGACCGAAATGACACTGTAGGTGAAGGATTTGCTTACCCTTGACGTCTCCCAGAAGATCCAGTTCTATTGAATTCAGTGAGGTCCTGCCATTCACGAATTCATCGACAAAATAAAAATCTGATTTCAGATGGGGCTCCACCTTTGCGTTCCAGGAACTGCGGTTAATGTCCAGATAATTTTCCATGTGTTACCTCTGTTTTGTGTTCTATGATAAAATCAGGACTACCTCAGCTAAAACTGTCCCCCTATGCAGTATAGTTATTGAAGAATTCCTGCAATGAAGTGCTTTTCTGTTCACCACTGGCCAGATCTTTTACTGTTATTTTTCCTTCATATATTTCCTGTTCGCCGAAGAAAACCAGGTTCGGAATTCCTTTCTTCTCGGCATAGGTAAATTGTTTCTTCAGTTTGGTAGGTTCAGGATACAGTTCTGCAGAAATACCCTTCCCACGCAGCTGAGCAATGATTTTCAACGCTTCTAAAGATTCTTGTTCACCGTAATTCGCGAAAAGATAATGCACACCGAAATCTGTATTATCCGGGAACAGGTTAAGCTCTTCCATTACAAGATAGATCCGGTCCAGTCCGAACGAGATCCCAATTCCGGGGATATTTTTAACGCCAAAAACCTCCGTCAGGTTGTCGTACCTGCCGCCGCCGCCAATTGAACCCATCTCCACACCGTTGGCCTTCACTTCGAAGATGGCGCCTGTGTAATAATCCAGGCCCCGGGCAAGGGTGATATCAAACTTCAACTGGTCCGAAGGAATGCCGAGTTCCATACATTTTATGAGCACGAATTCAAGTTCTTCTACCCCTTTTGTTCCGGTTTCAATACCTTGAAATTTCGCTTTAAGCTGCTTTACATTTTGCAGGGCATCGTCACTTTGGCTAAAGAGGAAATCCAGCTTGTCAATCGAGGTTTGTTCGATGTTTTTTTCTAAAAGTTCCTTTATGACTCCCTCCTTCCCTATTTTGTCAAGTTTGTCCAGGGCGACGGTAAAGTCAATCAGTTGGTCGGAAATCCCTGCATATTCTGCGAGGCCCGAAAGCACTTTGCGGTTGTTCAGGTGAAGGGTTACAGGTATCTTCAGATCAGAAAAGGATTTTAAATACAGCTGAACAAGTTCCACTTCCTGCCACAGGCTCTCGGAACCCACGACATCGGCATCGCACTGGTAAAATTCCCTGAAACGGCCTTTCTGTGGACGGTCGGCACGCCAAACCGGCTGGATTTGGTAACGCTTGAATGGAAAGACCATCTGTCCGTGGTTCATGGCGACATACCGGGCAAAAGGTACGGTAAGGTCATAACGGAGAGCTTTTTCCGAGATTTGCGAAATCAGCTTTTGCGAATTCTTCGCGTTCCAGTCTTCCTCCTTTGCTTTGCAAGCATAATCGCCTGAATTAAGTATCTTGAAAATCAGACGGTCGCCTTCTTCCCCATATTTCCCGGTTAAGGTGGACAGGTTTTCAAAACTTGGGGTCTCTAAAGGCTGAAAACCGAAAAGTTCAAAATTTTTCTGAAGGGTATTAATAATCTGTCTTCTGTTAATAACTTCCCCGGCACTGAAATCACGGGTCCCTTTCGCTAAGCTTGGCTTCATTTCTATTCGGTATTTTATGCGGATTCGAAAAATTATCTGCCTCCGAATGCAAAAATAAGGAATTGTAAGGGATTGACGTGAACCGTAACTAAAATAGCTTTAGGAATGCCTCTTTGTAGGTGGATGAAACTTCGATTTCCGTGCCGTCATTCAGCACAATTTCCCCGTTCCTGTGATAGGAGGCTACATAAACGGTATTGATAATGTGCGATCTGTGCACGCGTACCAGCGGAAAATCCAGCAGCTCATCAAAATATTTCAGGAAGCGGCAGACCATTTTCCGACTTCCGTCCTTCATGAAAAGGTGCGTGAAATTCCCATCGGCCTGCAACCGGACAATATCATCAATTTTCACCACATCAAAACCCTGCACCGTGGGCAGGATGATCTGCTGTTTATCCGGTTTCTGCTTTAGGTTTTCCAGTAAGACCTGATTACGGCTGAAGGCTTGCTTTTGTTCTAAAGTTTCTGCAACTTTTGCCACGGCAGTAATGAGCTCCTGGATGTCAATGGGTTTCAGGATATAATATGACGCACTCAGATTCAGGGCTTTCAACGAATATTCTGAAAAGGCGGTGATAAAGATGGTTTCAAACTGGCAGTGCTTCGTGGCCTCCAGCACATCGAAGGCATTTCCGTAGGGCATTTCCACATCCAGGAAAACCAATTGGGGCTGTGCTTTCTCAATGAGCGGCACGGCTTCCCGGATGTTCGCGGCTTCGCCGAGGATTTCTACCTGCGGACAGTATTTGTTAAGGTAATTTAACAGGACTTTTCGGGCAGTATGCTCGTCATCAACTATTATCGCTGTAATCCTCATATTACTTTAATTTCATTTTTAAGGTGACCAGTACGCCTCCTTCACCGTTCCTGTCGTCCACGGAGCAGGTAATGTTGCGACGGTAAAGGTCATTGAGCAGGGAAATTCTTTCCAAAGTATTCTTCATGCCCCGTCCATTTCTCTGTTTCTGGTGCACCGTTTTCTGGTCCTTACTCTTCTGAATACCGATCCCGTTATCCGTTACGGTTATAAAAATACGGTCTTCCGATTTCTTAAATGAAAGTTGAAGGTTTCCCGAATCGGTCCTGTAACGGAGACCGTGCCACACTGCATTTTCCAGGAATGGCTGAATCAGCATGCCCGGAATAAGGATATGGTCGCCCTTCAGTTCCGGATCCACTTCAATTTCATACTCGAATTTATCATGAAAACGGCTTTTTTCGAGCGCCAGATAGTTTTTAAGCAGATCAAGTTCTTCATTCAGCGGAATAAAATCATCTTTGGAATTTTCCATCACGCCGCGCATCAGTTTGGAAAATCGGGTGAGATATTGGTTGGCTTCAAGCTCGTTGTTTTCTGCAATGAACTGGTTAACGGAATTGAGACTGTTAAAGATGAAATGCGGATTCATTTCGCGCCGCAAAGACTGGAGCTCTATTCTTTTGTTCTGGATACGCAGCTTTTTCTGCATCAGCAAAGCATACAGTATAAAACAAAGCGCCAGGAAAAGACCGCCAATGAGCAGATAGTTGAATAAATTCTTCCTCTTCAGCAGCTGCTCCTGCAGAGATTTTTCTTTCTCAAGTTGTGCGATGCGGATTTCAATATCCTTCATCATCTTCACATTTCCCAGCGAACTGTCTTCGGTGAGCAGCGTGGGTAAGGTGGACAGGAAATTTTTGTACAGGGGAATCGCCTTCTCTGGATTACCGTCGGCTGCAAAAAGGGAGTCCAGTTTCATCAAGCTCCGGTGGGCTTCAACGGTATGATTTTCCTGCAGTGCCAGCTTATAGGAGTTCTGCAGGAGTTCCACCGCCTTTTCCGTATCGTTACTTTTAAGGTAAATATCTGCCAGTTCCTGAATCTGGGTAACCTTTTCCTGGCTGTTTTCCTGTACAAAGTCTTCGTTCAGGGCCTCCTTCTTTGTGGCAATTGCTTTATCGAAGGATTTCTCTTCAACAAGCAGGTCCACTGTTTTACGGTTAATCTCCAACGCCTTGGCGGGTTCCTCTTTTTTACTCAGCTCGTAGGCATTCTCCAAATTTTTTGTAGCTGCAGGAATATTGTTTTGCTGTACATTTATTTCGGCCATGTTCTGATAATCCTGCGAAAGTTCCTCGGACTTTCGGTATTCCACATTCATCTGTATGCTTTGCTGTACCGCTTTCTTCTTACTTTCCAGAGAAGTGCTGCGAACCCGGCTGGCATCATTTGAGTTGAGGACCGTCTGATATTTAGAAGCTGCCGCACTTGCTGCTTTATCATAACTGGCCGCAGCGGCGGTATTTTTATTCTGTCTTTCCTGTGCATGTGCAAGTTTTCGAGAGGCTGCAGAAAGATTTCTCTCATCTTTCAGTTTTTCATAAATCTGCTTTGCCTTCTGATAATAAATTTCGCTTTTCGGCAGGTTATTCTGGTTCAGATAGAAATCCCCCAGATCCACATACGCCTCTGCTTCCTGATTTTCATCTTTCGTGCTGATGGCATGCTCCAGTTTTTGCTGAGGAGCCTGTATGCTCTTCACCTCATTCGTGTTCTGGGCAAAGACAAAACTGCTCAGATTGAAGGTGATGAGAACTAAAAAAATCTTACAAAATTTCACAAAACAAAGATAAGCATATATAAAGTCTACAGAAAAGCCATTCACCAAGTGAACCGGGCCGTTCACCAAGTTTAGCAACCGTAAGCAAGACCGAACAATAATTTTGCAGGTAATACTATAAAACTTAATCTATGAAAAATGTAAAAACAATCATCTTCAAATTATTTCTCACAAGTTCTTTGCTGTATTCAAATTTTGTCACGTCACAAATAAGCGGAAACAGCGTTTACGGGCAGAAAAACAATTCTGAACGACATTCTGTTTTCAATCAAAATCCGGGTTTTTCCATAACCGACAATACGCTGACGGTACATGTAAATGTTTTGCAGAATCAAAAAGCAGACAAATTCCGAATTGTGCTGGGTGTGACCGAAGAATCAGAGAGTGTTAGTAAATCGCTAGAAAAAATAAATACAAGAGTTAAAAATTTTAACCTTGGTCTTACCAAATCCGGAATCCGGAAGGAAGATATTTTTGTGGATTTTATTTCTCAAAACAGAATTTACGATTATGATGTTGATGAAAGTAAAAGGATTGCAAAGCAAAAAACGGTAGGTTTCGAAATCAAAAAAAACATCATCATAGAAGTCAACAATTATAAACAGATTGAAGAAATCATCAACAAGGCTTCTGAATATCAAATTTTCGACATTATCAAAGTAGATTATTTTAACACTGATATTGAAAAAATAAGGCAAAAACTAATGGATGAGTCTTACAAAATCCTAAATGCAAAAAAAGAGGAATATCAGAGAAGGTTCAGCCTGGCTTACGTAGGAGAACCCAAAGGAACAGAAAATTTTTATTCCGTTTTTCCGAAAACTCAGTATCAGGAGTACGCTGCTTTCGAAACTTCCAATGTTGATACCAATTATTACAGCGGCAACAATTTTATCCGTAAAGATGAAAGAAAAAGCAAAACTTATTATTATGAAGGAGTTGGATACAGCAATTTTGACAAAGTCATCAATGGCTCCGATACTGAAATTGGGATACAGTATGTGGTAAATCTTACGATGAATTTTGATATAAAAAGAGGAAAATAAAAATTCAACCTTTTTGCATCCTGAATTCACCAAGTGAAAAGCCACAAGGAGTATTTCGTAATCACTCCGGCTGGTGAAATAAAAGACCTCAACATCAAACCATAAACGCTTTTCACCCAGCAAAACTGCCATTTCACCAAGTTGAGAAGAACAGCCTGATTTCAGTCCTTAATTTTACTTTAGAAATTTAAATCCACCACATTATGAAAACAAGAATTTTAGTCAACACCGCGCTGCTTACAGGAAGCTTTCTTGCACTTACACTTTCAGGAAAAGGGAGCAAGCAGCATGAAGTTAAGCAGGCCCCAACTTATCAACCCTCGCTGGCAGCGGTACCCGATGCCGTTGCAGAAAATACCATTCAGGTTGCGCTCCTGCTGGACACTTCAAACTCGATGGATGGGTTGATAGAGCAGGCGAAATCCAGGCTTTGGAATATCGTAAACACGTTATCTACACTCAAATATGATGGCAGGGCGCCAAAAATTGAGATTGCACTCTACGAATACGGCAACGACGGCCTCAGGGAGCGGAACTGGATCCGAAAGGTAACTCCATTGACCCAGGATCTGGACCTTATTTCGGAGAAACTGTTTTCACTGCGAACAAATGGCGGAACGGAATATTGCGGTGCCGTAATAAAGGATGCCGTTTCGCAGTTGGAATGGAACGGAAATACAAAAGCAATGAAACTGATTTACATTGCGGGAAACGAACCTTTCAACCAGGAAGGCATTAATTATAAGGAAGCCATTTCTGATGCCCAGAAAAAGAAAATTTTTGTAAACACCATTTTTTGCGGCGACCGCAAAGAAGGGATTGAGACTTACTGGCAGGACGGTGCCGTTTTGGGAGGCGGAAAATACTTCAACATTGACTCTAACCAGAAAGTGATCTTCATTGAAACACCCTACGACATCCGAATCTCCGCGCTGAATCTTCAACTGAATGACACCTACATCGGATATGGGGCAACCGGTTACGAAAAGAAAGCAAGTCAGGCCATGCAGGACGTTAATGCTGCTTCACTATCCAAAGCGAATGCTGTTGAGCGTACGGTTTCAAAATCCAAAAAGGAAGCATACCGCGCGGAATCATGGGATTTGGTGGATAAGGCGGAATCCGACAGAAATTTCGTGAATACAATGAAATCCGAAGATCTGCCCGCTGAACTGAAGGGGAAATCCAAAACGGAGATTGCAAAAATTGTAAGTGAAAAATCCAGGCAACGGAGTCAGGTCCAAAGGGAAATTACGGAGCTTGCCATCAAAAGGCAGAACTACATTGATGAGGAAATTAAAAAACGTGGGAACAGCACTGCCGACGACCTTGGAAAAGCAATGGAAAAGTCCATCCAGGAGTTGGGCCGGAAGAATGGCTTCACCTTTTAATCACCAACTGAAAAGTCCGGAAATTCCGGACTTTTTTCATACGCTCTCTACCAGACCGATGATCTCCTCACCATAATTTTCAATCTTATGTTTACCAAAGCCTTTGATTTCCTGCAGTTCTTCCTTCTTTGCCGGTTTGTATTTCGCGATAGAAATCAGTTCTTTGTTTGTCGCAATGAAATAGGACGGCAGGTTCTGCTCTTTGGCTTTTGTATTTCTCCAGAGGCGTAGCGAGTCCAGAATCTTCACTTCGTCGGTGTTCAGCTCCTCATCATTATTGGCACTGTATTTTTCCGGCTTCTCCTCATTGAGAATCGGGTTCCGGTCTTCGTAATAAAGAATGACAGACCAGCACTCTTCATCCCTGATAAATGCAGATTCAAATTTCACGATTTGATGGTCCGCTAAAAACTTATCCAGTTTCTGTTGGTCGGTACGTATGAAACTGTCATCTATCCTTATTTTTAAAACTTTAACTTTCATGACGTTATGTTTTTTTTCGGTTAATTATTTCTTATTAATAAAAAGGAAATGAAGCCGAAAAACACACTGCCCTCCGGCTTCAAAAACTCCTACTTGCTTCCGAGAAGTACCAGTTCATCCACCCGTATTTCAGTTACATACATTTTCTGCCCGTCTTTCTCGTAGGAACGGTAGGTCAGTTTGCCTTCAATGGCCACTTCCTTCCCTTTCTGCACATATTTCTGCATAATTTCGGCTGTTTTCCCAAAGGCAACCAGATTATGCCATTGGGTTTCTTCTACTTTCTCACCCATCGCGTTGGTATAAAAATCGTTTGTTGCAAGAGATACACTTGCTTTCATTCCTCCTTTTTCAAAGTTGATAACTTCTACTTCTTTTCCTGTGTGACCGATTAGGGTTACTCTGTTTCTTAGTGACATGATAATAAAATTTAATTGTTAGACTTAGATAAGAGACTCACTGGTATTCTCAAATCTCAGTTGCAAAAATTCAACGCCCTGGAAAATTTATTCGGTTAAAAAATAATTATTATCGTTTATAGTCGTTTGAAAGTATTTTTATTACTGTTAATCAATTATATACTGTTTAAAAATAAATTTAATAAATACTGGTTTTATATATATTTAATAAAAAATTTGAATTTTCAAAACCATTTACCCTGTCTCTTTTAAAGCTTGAAAACAGATTTTTACGTAACTTCCCACTTTATTTTTCTAAAAGTTCCAATAAACATATGTTAAGAGCAGAACAGGTTACGAAGTCGTATAATGCCGGAAAAAAAATTGCGTTACAGGACTTCAGCATCAACGTGCCTCAAGGCAGTATTTACGGGCTTCTGGGCCCAAATGGTGCCGGAAAGACCACTTTTATCCGAATCATCAACCAGATTACACAAGCCGACAGCGGCGAGATTTTCATCAACGAAGAAAAGCTTAATCCAAAACACATCCGGGAGATTGGATATATGCCCGAAGAACGCGGACTTTATAAAAACATGACGGTGGGGGATCAGCTCCTCTACTTTGGGGAACTGAAGGGAATGAGCAAAAGCGAGGCCCTGCAGGAGGCTAAGTATTGGTTTGAACAGCTGAATATAGACCAGTGGTGGAAAAAGAAACTCAGTGAACTCTCCAAGGGAATGGCGCAGAAGATCCAGTTTGTGGTTACGGTGCTTCACAAGCCAAAGCTGCTGATCCTGGATGAACCTTTTTCCGGGTTTGATCCTGTAAATGCCAATCTCATCAAGGACCAGATTCTGGGCCTGAAGGAGCGCGGAACCACCATCATCCTGTCCACCCACCGCATGGAAAGTGTTGAAGAGATGTGTGATTATGTAGCGCTTATCCATAATTCAAAAAAAATACTGGACGGTAAAATTTTTGATGTGCGCGAACAGTTCAAAAAAAATATTTTTGGGGTTACGCTCTCGGACGTGGATAATGAAAAGTTTCAGAACTTCCGCAGTGCTCACGGAATAGATCAATTTTCTACGGTAAACCAGCTCTTCTCTTTTGAGATCAGCAACAACGGAAATCAGAACAACCTGATTTCGGAACTGGTTGGAATTGGTAAAATCCGCTCTTTTGAGGAGAAAATCCCAAGTATGAACGAGGTGTTTATTACCGCGGTCCGTGATGAATTTCAGGATCAGCCTGAACCTGTATCGCTCCTAAAGTAACTTCATTAATTACGACGCACTAACAGAACGCAAATGAATAATATTTTTTTGATTACAAAACGTGAGTATCTGACTCAGGTAAAGAAGAGATCCTTCATCATTCTCACCATTTTAGCTCCGGTACTCATGATTGCTTTTGGGGCTTTTATCGCAGTGATGCTTAAGGCCAATGAGACGCAGTTTACTGTAAATGTAATCGACAAGGGTGGGCTTTTCCAGGGAAAACTTAAATCCGACGAAAAGCTGAAATATGTTTATGTAAACCCGGCTTCTGAATCACAGATGGTTAAAGGGCTGAAAGACATGGAGGAAACGGACGGACTTTTGATCCTGGCTCCACTGCAGGGAGAAAGTTTTGATGATCTTGAAAAAAACTCAAAACTCCTTGTAAACGACAAAATAGGTTTCGAAACGAAGCAGCGCATCGTCCAGGATCTCTCGGCTGTATTACGAGAAGTGAAGATTAAGGCGCTCAATATAAAGGAAGAAGAGATCGTGCAGCTGGATAAAAATTTCGAACTCAAAAGCAGCAACATTAACGATAAAAACCAGGTGGACACCGACCTTGATTTCGGCGTGAAATACGGCCTCGGAATGGTTCTGATGTACGCTGTTTTCATGTTCATCATTATTTACGGTGTCCGAGTGATGCGCAGCGTACTGGAGGAAAAGAACAACCGGGTTGTGGAGATCATCATCTCTTCCGTAAAACCATTTGAGCTGATGATGGGAAAGATTCTCGGAGTTACGCTGGTGGCGCTCACCCAGTTCATTGTCTGGATTACGATGGCCGTAATGGGTGCATTGGTCCTGAATACCGGCTTTGCCGCCATGAAGCAGAATCTGCCTGCCGGCAGTGAAAAGATGGTGGATCAACTGGACTTTGCGCAAATTGCAGGAGAAGTCTCTCACATCCTGCTTGAAATGAATGTTCCGCTGGTGATTTTTGTATTCCTCTTTTTCTTCCTCTTTGGGTATATTTTTTACAGCTCTATGTACGCCGCAATCGGCTCGGCGGTAGATAATGAAACGGAAACCCAGCAGTTCACGCTGTTTGCCATCATCCCGCTCATGATTGGAATGTACGGTAGCATCACCATCATCAACAACCCGAACGGGCCGCTGGGCTTCTGGCTGTCCATCATTCCGTTCACATCACCGGTGGCCATGGTCGCAAGGATTCCCTTTGGAGTACCGCTCTGGCAGATTTTACTTTCGATAGTTCTGCTTATCCTGAGTACCTTCCTGATGGTTTATATTGCGGCAAAAGTATACCGGGTTGGAATTCTGATGTACGGAAACAAAGCAACTATGAAAGAACTGTGGAAATGGATCAGGAGTTAACTGACAAAACCTGTATCATGTTTCTTGAGAACAGAAAAGTTTAAAACTAAAAAAACTGCTGAGTAGATCAGCAGTTTTTTTAGTTCAGGTGGTTGCAACTTATTTAGTGCTGCACTTTTGCAGGATCATCATAATTTACCATCCAGTTGATGCCGAACATATCGGTCCACATCCCGAAATAGGCACCCCAGAAGGTATCGGCAAGAGGCATGGTTACTACTCCACCTTCGGACAGTGCGGCCGCAAGACGGTCAGCTTCCTCCCTTGAGTCAGTATTCAGGGAAAGCGCGAAGTTGTTCCCCTGCAGGAAGCTGGTAGCCCATTCACCCCCGGTATCACTTCCCATGAGCATTGTTTCCTGGGAAATTGGTAAGGAGACGTGCATGATCCTGTTTTTTTCCGCTTCCGACATTTCCTTGCCACCCTCCGCGGGCATGTCGCCAAACCTGCCGATATAAGGAAAATCGCCTCCAAAAACCGATTTGTAGAAGTTGAATGCTTCCTCACAATTACCGTTGAAGGTCAGATACACATTTACTGTTGCCATAATTTAATTTTTTAAGTTTAATTTTTATTTTTAAAACTGCGCCCAGTATTCGGGGGCTTTTATTCCATTCTTAAGGCTTCTCGGACACCGCTTTCAGGCGCTCCAGCCCAAGCTGAAAGTCTGCTCCAATCGCATCTTCCAGGTCCATAAAAAACTTTGTGAGGGTAAAAGGATACGGAATCTGGGAAGTAAATCCCCAGGTCGCCCTGCTGCCGTTGCCTTCCGGAACCACGGTTACATATTCCCGGGCTTCACTTTCATAAGGTGTAAGGAATTTCATCAGAACGTCGATTCTTTTACCTGCGGCGTCCACTTTCAGCACTTTAAGGCAGCCCTTCCCTACCTCGTCATTACCTTCCCAGCAGTGCTCTTCGCCAGGCTGTCCGGTTGTTCCCTTCCATTCTTTTTTCATGTGGGGATCTTTATCATTCCAGGGACTCCATTTTTCCATGGCTTTAAGGCTGTTGGTGTTTTGCCAAACTTCATCAGCAGGCGCATCGATGACCACGGATTTCTCATATTTACAGTCACCAGAAACAAACGCTGCAGCTGTGAGCCATACCACAATAAGCGCAAGGATGATGTAGAGAACGGTTTTTAGAACTTTCATGGTTTATTTTGAGTGTTATATCTGTGTTGGTCGAGCATGATTACATTTCCATCCGGATCCTGAAGTATAAGATGTTCCGGACCTCCGGAATGTTCGTTTGCTTCCTTATCAAGAACAATGTTCTGCTCTTTTAAATGCTTCTGGATATCCCGCACATCTGTAAAATCTTCCAGGTTCTTTGCATTCTGATCCCAACCGGGATTAAAAGTGAGAATATTCTTCTCGAACATGCCCTGAAAAATACCGATAACGGCATCACCATTCTTGAGGATCAGCCACTTTTGGTCAATGTTTCCTCCCATTTTCTGAAAACCCAGCTTTTCATAAAATTCGAGGGACTTTTGAATATCACTGACATTCAGACTTACTGAAAATGCACCTAAATTCATAACTAATCTGTTTTAACGATGTTATTGACTGCCAGCCTGTAACCTACCAGCACGATGAACCAGACCAGTATACCTGCAATCCAGAACCACGTAGGTGTAGGCAGAGAATACATCATATAAATAGACTGTACAAGGAATATAAGTCCGCAGAGCAAAGCATAGAGCTTGCTGCGATCCGCCGCAACTTTTGTAGAAACAAAGCCCGATACCAGCGCACCCACCGCATATGCAATAATCACAAAAAAGAGCGCCATAAAGGGAGCCGTAGTTACATACGTTTTCATGCCCTCCATGTCATTCTGATTCATACCTGCGGGAAGGGGATAAAGCTGATGACCGAGCGCCTCAATTAAAAAAATGCCGATTCCGCCGGCGAGAAGCCCTGCGGGGACGGCTAAAATTTTTCTTACCATAGTTATTGATTTTTCCAGTTCGTTTTATAAGTTAATGTACCGTCATAACTCTTCCAGTTTCCAATGAATTCCAGGTACTGACTTTCAACCGTTTCGGATTTCCTGTTCCACTTAAAGGTGTAAACAAATTTTCCTTTAAAGGTTCCGGAGTGTTTGCCCTTGGGCTCTTCGGCAAAATCATATTCACCAAAAACGGTATTCCGTTTCTTTCCACTTTTATATTTGGTAATCTTTAGCTTACCTTCAAAATTGGACAGGTTTCTCTCCACTACGGAAATCCCCGAAACAAAATATTCCTGGTCATTTTTCCGGTCCTGTTGGGAAAGAAGAATTTTAAGTTTCAGGGGCGTGTTGCTGTTACCGATGGTTCCTGAATAAAATTGACTGTTATTAAGCCAAACCTTGGAAACATTTGGCATTTGGGCAAAGGCAAAAGCGCTGATGAGCAGAAACAGCAAAAATAATTTTCTCATAAAATCTGTTTTTTAAAATGTGTTTTATACTCCGAACTGTTTAAGATGATGGTTCAGGTGCTTTGCAAGCATGTTGTTCCATTCCTGAGCACTCAAAACTCCAAAACTGGAATTCTCTTTTCCTTCAAAAGCCTCCCTTCCCAACTGCTGAACACGCTGGATGTTTCCGATGAGCTTCTTTTTTTCCTCCTCAAAGTTTCTATGGTCCGAGATGATGAAAACGGGACTTGTTGGTAAACTCTGCTTATACGGGATAGCGTTCACCACCTTTGGCTTTACAAAATTCTTCAGGAAGAATTTGGCAATTGCGCCGGGCTTTTTTTGTTTTTCTGCTTCAAAAATAAAGGAATACGCAACATTTAAATGGGCAAGAACCTGGTCTGCACTCATCTTACCCCATTGCCGCTGGGTTTCGGGTGAAAGGCGGTTGATTCTGTCAATGTAATTTTGGCTGTCTTTAATGTCAAACACATTCTCCATAGTCTAATTTTTATAGAACAAATTTAATTTAATAAGTTTGAATTGCCGAAGTTCCTTCAACAAAAAAACCGTCCCAACTCATTGAAACGGTATTTCTGATCCTATTTACTTTTTAGAAACTGACCTTCAGGCCACCCAGAAACTGAGCGCCAAGAACACGGTATGCTTTGTAGTTTTCGTATTTGTTGTTCAGCAGATTGTTTCCCATAACGAAGACGCTGACATTTTTATGCGCCTTATACTCTGCCGAAAGGTTCAGATCTGCATATCCACCCACCTTTCCATTGGTATATTCGGTAACATAATATTGTTCAGGTGATACAACATCGGGCTGAATTTCAAAGTAATTAGTGGTTTTCTCACTCTCAAAAAATCCTTTGAAACCGAGCAGCAGTTTCTTGTCAAGCATCGTATATTTTGCTCCTATTCCTGCACTCACCAAAGGTTTATTATAGATTTCATCATAATTGTTCAATCTGAAAAAATTATAGCTGAAGTCGCCGTCCAGGGCCAGATTTTCCAACGGAAAATACTGGAGGGAAGCTTTCACTTCATTTACAGACCCGTTGTCATAAGCCGCTGAGAACGTATTTGCAAAATTATAGGCCGAGCGGTTCAGCGTATTATCCATATCAAAGATGCTGTTGCCCTTGAAGAACATGATGTCGTTCACCTTAGCAAAACCGGCAGAAACGTCATATTTGATATTCTGATTCACATCTCCCCTGATCCCAAAATAAACCCTGTATTTTGTCTCGGTAGGACGTATCTGCTGATCGGAGACCAGATAAGGATTTTCCTCCAGCATCGATGCATAGGTATTGTGTTTTAAACCACCGTCAACACCCAGATAGAGATTTGCCAACTCGGAGCCGGCGAAAAATATTTCTGCTCTCGGAAACCAGTAGCTTTTGTTCGTCGCAAGTGTTTCCGGAATCATGTTGGTGCCCGTTTTTGAATTGAGGAAGCTGAAACCGGAACCTATCATCAAATAGGATTTGCCTCTGAAAAAGGACAGTTTCGGTTCTATGAATCCTTCAAAATAATTTGAACTGTTTTTATCAAGCAGGTCGAACTGAGCATCCAGGGTTTCGACACCCAATCCCAGGTCAGCATTAAACTCCACACCCTCAATCGGGAATTTTACCCGGTGTTTTGAAAGATTAAGGTCCACCGCTCCATAGGTCTCCTTTGCATTGAACTTATCGGTAACAAATGAAGTTTTAAGCCTTATGTCGTTCAGAATTTCATTGGAATAATGATCGTAATAACCGTTCAGGGCGATGTTCTGCACCTGCTGTTTCAGGTTGATGTCTTCAGCCGGCTGAAGGGCGTAAATCCCGTAGTAGTTGTAATCGTGCGAACCAAAACCTGCATTCACATTAAATTTCCCCTTTTCGCCGTAAGAATTCAGGAAAGCACCCAAGTCCAGTTTACTGGAATTACTGTCCCAGGGGTAATCTTTCATCAGCCCGCTCGTTGAGAGCACATGTGCATCGGCACCCACCTCGGTCTTGTTTTCCATAACATACGAAACATTACCGTCAAAAAGGACTTTACCATAGTTTCCCATTCCAAACTGCAGATAGTTGCGCTGATAATCCACTCCCAGTTTCGGGGAAATATCTTCGCCTTCGATGGTTGAGGTGGTAAAATCGGAAACCGCAGGAACATTGGTCAGGTCATAATTTACCGGATTCTGTGATTTCTCTTCCGGCGGATAATTCTTGATGGTCTCCACAGAGGTCTTCTTCTTTTCAATCTTCTTCACCTCCGGTTCCCTTTTCCGGTCCAATATCAGTTTTTCTTCCTTGATCTGGGAAAAAGCGATTTGCGAGATTCCTAAAAACAGCAGGGATAAAATTTGAACTCTTTTCTTCATAATACTCATTTTAACTACAGGGCTCACGCAAAACACGGAGTTGGTAATTTGCTCTATAATTTATGGGGACTGTTACTTAATTAATTTCTTTACTTCTCTGGCCTCGGCTACGATTTCCGGGAAATCCTGGTAATTGGCGATGATTTGATCGACGGTATAACTTGCCTGGTAGTTATCTTTCAGGCCGATATAATTTCGGGCCATCACCACAAGGGCTTTGGCGCCCCAGTAATCTTCGGAAGCATAGTTATTGGCGAGTTTAAAAATCGTTTCGTTGGAGGCTTTATAAGATTTAGCTTTGTTCTGATAGAATGCCTTGGCATAAAGTGCTTCAGCAGCCACCTCGGAATTTGAAGATTTTTCCAGTGCTGCGTAAGCAGCCTGGGCGTCTTTGCCACTGTTCATAAGACTTCTTGCCTTAATCACACGTGCACTTTCCATAACAGCTGACGAATTCTTAGGATTTGAAAGTACCTGGTCTGCAAGTTTTTCTGCCTCGCTGAAGTTCTTCTCATCCGCATAGATTTTCATGAGTTCCACATTCGCAAAATTCCTGATGTTTACATTTTCTGAAACCGAAAGATCAAGAAGGTATTTTTTAGCTTCCACGGTATTTCCCTGTGCAAGGAAAATCTGGGCAATCCGGGTCTGCGCATCCTGCTGGTAATCGTTTTGCACGGCAGCGACATCCTGGAGGACAAGAACGGCCTTGGTCGTATTCTTGGTTTGGTAATAACTCTCCCCGAGTTCGTACTGCGCCTGGTAAAGCCCCTCTCCTGTAGGATTCTGGCTTAAATATTTTTCATAAAGCGGAATCGCCTTACTATACTCTTTACTGGTATAAAACTGCTTCGCGGAATAAAGGTTGATCTCATCAATTTCGGAAGACTCAATCCGCACGCCCAGCGAGGCGGCGAAGGCTTCATAACCTGTAACATCGCCCGTTTTCAGGTAGAGCGGACGGGAAGCCTGTACCACTTTTGAGGCGTAGGCCGTGTTTTTATATTGGGTACCGAGGGCTTTAAGTTCCGCGAGGGCTTTGGTATCATCATTCTGGTCTATATAGTTTTGGGCCCTGTAAATCTGCGCGTTGGCTACCAAATCCCTATCGTTGCTGTTTTTAATTACCCGTCCGAAATAATCGTTGGAATTTACAAAATCATCGCCAGCTGCATAGGCAACGGCAATTTCGTACTGTGCATCATCTGCATAATCAGAAGTTGGATATCGGGCTACCAGATTTTTCATGGTGACCATTTTCTCACTGCTGTTTCCCTGGAAACCAAGTGCCATCGCCTTCTGGAAAAGCGTGTAATCATCAATATTTTCGGATTTGTCATAGATTGCGATTGCCTCGGAAAGTTCGTTGTTCGCGTAGTGGGTATCCGCAAGGCGCAGTTCAGCATCGTTCCTAAACTCGGGTTTTGGATTCTTTAAATATTCCCTGAAATATTGCTGAGCTCTGGTGAAATCTTTGGCTTTGAAATAGGCATAGCCCAAATCGTAGGTCAGTTGCTGTTTTTCCGGAAAGCCGGAAGTACTTAGTAAATTTTCATAACGTACGATCGCCGAAGGATAATTCTCCTTCTGATAATAAGTCTGCCCGAGCCAATAGGTTGCCCTGCTGTTAAACTCCTTATTAATGCTGAATTCCAGACTTCTTAAGAAATAACGTTCCGCTTCATCGAAATTACCTTTGTTGAACTCTTCGGTACCCAATAAATAGGACACCTCCTGATCAATCTTATCGGTTTCCGGTGTTGAATTCTGTAATTTATCGATTGCTGCAAGGGTTTCTTTGTAGCTACCCGAATAAAGATAAGATTTTACGAGTAATCTCCTCATTTCAGCAGTTTTGCTCTCCGACGGATATTTATCGATATATTCCTGTATCACCTTGGGAGCGGCCTCGAACGGGTTTCCGATGTCGTAGCTCAGTTTCGCATACTGCTCATGTGCAAGCCTTTGCACTCTGGTATCATAGGTCATTTGGTAGGCTGAGCGGTAGGCCGACAGCGCCTCCTGTTTCTTACCCGTCTGAATATATGCGTTTCCAAGCTGGTAGTATGCGTTCTGTGCCAATGCCGAATTGCTGTTGATCAGTTGGTTGTAATAAGAAACGGCCTCGTCGTATTTCTGAAGCTGTGCTGCAACAAAGCCCATCTGATAGAGGTCACTTTCGCTGGGACTTTCCTTGCTCTCCAGAAAAGTCTTCAGGTGTGGGTAAGCCGCAGTGTAATCCGTTTTCATAAAGTAACTCTCCCCTATGATTTTATGAACTTCTGCTTTATACGCCTCGGAAATATCTTCGTTCAGTAACTGTGTACCTTCAGCAATTGCCTGGTCATAGTCTTTTTCGTTATAGTACATCTGCACGTAGTAAGGCCGCACAAGTTTTGCGAATTTCTCGTCCGTCTTTATACTGTCGAAGTACTGAAAGGCTTTGTCATGCTGGCGGTCAGCATAATAAAGATGCCCCAACATATACGCCACCTCCATTTTATTTTCTGTGTCTCCACTGTTGTAGGCTTCCTCCAGCGCACGGATCGCTCCGGGGCTGTCGCCGGTCATGAATTTGGCGTAACCCAGTTTAAGAATATAATCCGAGTTTTCTTCGCGTGAAAGCTGATACTGATTAACGTTCTGAAGTGTTTCCAAAGCTTTCTGGAAATCTTTCTGGGCAAGATAGTAATCGGCAAGTGGCAGGTTGGCCTGCGCGAAAAATGCAGAATTCGGATATTCCTTTATAAATGCAGCCAGGCCTTCTTCTGCATGATTTTTCTGCAGAATGACTCCGATTACATTGTCAAAGAACTGCGCGGCTTCTTTTTTCGAATTTGAAAGGTTCTGATTGTAGAAATACTGCTGCGCATATTCATACTGGGAGGCATTGAAAATGCGGGTTTGGTAGAGGTTTTCGGCAAGGTTGTACGTGTATTGGTCCCGGTCGCTGAAATATTTGGACTGCTGAGCTGCGGAGAAGCCATAATAAAAAACGGCGGCAGCCAGGACTATTTTCTTCGAATTCATTTTTCAGATTTAGGAAGGTTATTTTATCAACGAAAATATTGATTACTTATTACCCTCACAAGTGTTTTCGTTAATGTGGACATGTGGATAACGTTAAAGTTATATTAAAATACGTTGATTAAAACTCACCGGTGAAGACCGCTGCAGTTTTAATACTTTTATCATGTTCGCTTTTTTACGATATTTGATATTTTGCAAATGGGAAATTTTAAATAAAGTCTGCTAAAATGTAATCGATGAAATATAGTATCATTCTGTTTCTTATGTTGAATGCATTCACCTATGCTCAACAAAAAATCTATTCACTAACACCAGATGAACTGGCTTTTAAAATCCAATCCTGCAACAATCCAAGTATTGTTCAGTTTTGGGTTCCCAATTGTGAGAATAATATTGAAATCGTGGAAGGGTACAAAAATTTAATGGAAAAACATGGCAATGCTATCAATTTTTATTTCATTGGCATCACCAATAAGGAGGAGCTGGTTCAGGAACTGATGGCTAAAACAAATTACCCATTTGATTTTTACATTATTGATAAAAATATATCTCCTGAAAACCTGAATTTACGGAAAGAGGCCTTCAATAAAATATTTACAGAAAAAATTTCTGCTGAGAAAAAAGACTTCATTACGGGTTATTTTGGAATAAAAAACAACCGTTTCTTTTTAAACAACAGTATTAAGGTTCGTAGATCAAGAATTAAACGGCTGATTGCAGATTAATAATATTAATTAATGACGACAATTTTAATAAAAACCGCTTCCCGCAAGCGGTTTTTCGGTTATTTTATTACATTTGTTTACATCAAATAAACTTATGAACCAACTTTTCAGGAGAAAACACTACAGCGAGGCCGATCATTCCACCGGTTTAAACCGCGTTCTGGGTGTTTGGGATATCGTCTTTTTCGGTCTGGCGGCCATTATAGGCGCAGGCAGTTTCAGCAGTCTGGGAGAAGCGATTTTCCGTGGAGGTCCCGGTGTGATTACGCTTTATATTATATGCGGAATTGCCTGCGGCTTCACCGCACTATCCTATGCTGAATTTGCAAGCCGGATTCCTGTTGCGGGCTCTGCCTACACTTATGCCTATGCCAGTTTCGGCGAGCTGATGGCCTGGATTATCGGTTGGGCGCTCATCATGGAATATTCCTTCGGCAACATCTATGTCGCATTTTCTTGGAGTGACTATTTTACAAGTTTTATGGAACGTTTAGGGGTACACATCCCGGATTATCTTTCCACCAGTTATCCTGAAGCAAAAAAGGCTTTTGAAGGCGGCTCCGAAAACAAAAACCTCATTAACGCGTGGACCTCGGCCCCTATTTTGGGCGGACTTAAATTCATCGTAGATATTCCGGCGCTGGTCATCAACGCATGTATCACGGCGTTGGTATACATCGGCGTTAAAGAAAGTAAAAACTTCAACAACCTCCTGGTCATCCTGAAGATTGCGGTCATTTTCCTGATTATTGCAGTGGGTGTATTTTATGTAAATGCAGAAAACTGGATGCCCACAAACAACGAGGGGGTGCAGGGTTTCATGCCGAACGGTTTCACGGGAGTTATGGCTGCGGTTTCCGGGGTGTTCTTCGCCTATATCGGGTTTGACGCATTAAGTGTTCTTTCTGAAGAAACGAAAAACCCCCAGAAAAATCTTCCCCGCGGAATGATTATCTCCCTGGTCGTGAGTACGGTGATTTATATTGCATTGACCCTTATTCTCACCGGAATTGTGGACTACCGTAAGTTTGAAGGTGTAGGAGACCCGCTGGCCTTTATTTTTGCACCTGAAAATGGAAATATTCCCTGGATGGAATTTGTGGTTTCAGTTACTGCAATCATTGCCATCACCTCCGTACTGCTGGTTTTCCAGATGGGGCAGCCGCGTATTTGGTATGCCATGAGCAGGGACGGACTTTTGCCCAAACGGTTCTCCGCCATCCATGAAAAATACAAAACCCCTTCGTACGCGACAGTAATTACAGGAATCGCAGTAGGAATACCGATTCTGTTCACCGATAAATCGTTTATTCTTGATTTTACGAGTATCGGCACCATTTTCGCCTTTGTACTGGTTAATGGCGGAATTCTGCTTATGCCCCGGAAAGAAAAACTCAAAGGAAGGTTCCATATGCCTTATATCAATTCAAAATTTATATTCCCGGTCCTGTTTTTAGGAGGATTAGGAGGATTTTATTTATGGCAGCCGGAATTTTTTCAAGAACTGATGAATTGGAGCGATCCGGAACAGGGGGAATTCAGGTTTTCGGTATTTGTATACCTGCTTATAAATCTGGTTTTGGTTTTTCTCTCCTTTACGAAGAATCTGAACCTCATTCCTTTGCTGGGACTAAGTTCATGTCTCTATCTTCTGACGGGAATGACGCACAACAACTGGTTCTGGTTCGGACTCTGGTTTGCAATAGGCCTGCTGATTTATTTCTTCTACGGAATGAAAAACAGCAAGCTCCAGCGTGATCTGAACGGTGACCTGAACTAAACTATAATATGTTCGTGAATGCATATCTGGTCAGAAAGTAAGAACCAATAAAAACTGCAGCATTCAGCTGCCTATCAATAAAAATTAAAAATGGATAAAAAGCCAACGTCATACGAAGAATTCCATGAATTCTATATTACCCAACACATGAAACCGTTGAACAGGGTGTTTCATTTTCTGGGGATCTTTTTCACCATCTGGATTGCGATCTATGTGATCTATTCCGGCCAGGAACGCTTCTTATGGTACCTTCCAATCACATTGCTTGGAGTGCCGGCACTTGGACATGTTTTCTTTGAGAAAAATAAACCCACCGGTTTGAAAGCACCTGTGCAGACCCTTATTTCCGATTTTCGTTTTTTCTTTGAACTTCTAACCGGAAAAGAAAAGTTCCGTCCCGATAATAACAAGATTATCAGGTAGAAACATTGTCTCAGTTCAGTAAGGGATTTAAATCATGATCCTTGACCCAAGAAATACGGCAACCAATCCTACTGCAACGCTCAAAACGATGTAAATCAGCAACATGATGTAATTTCCGTTCTGCCACATCATCAGACCTTCCGCAGAGAAGGTTGAAAAAGTCGTAAAACCGCCGCAAAAACCGGCAATCAGTAGGAATTTAGAAATACCCTCCTCCCTAAGAAACCAGGACGAGAAAATTCCAATCAGGAAACATCCTGCTATATTGACCAAGAAAGTTCCCAGGGGAAAACCGCCAAAATTCAAGATTTTTTGGGTATAATTGGAGACCAGAAACCGGAGCACACTCCCAAAGCCTCCTCCAAGGAAGATGAGCAATAAGTTTTTCATCAGTTTATTTTGAACCTCCGACGGTTATTTTACCGGTTGCGTATAGCTGAAACTGAGTCTTCAGTTATTGAAGTTCTGCTAAATATTTTTCAGCATCCATGGCGGCCATGCATCCGCTTCCTGCTGCAGTGATTGCCTGTCTGTAAATATGGTCCTGAACATCGCCGGCCGCAAAAATACCCGGCAAATTGGTCCTTGTAGTTCCGGGAACGGTTTTGATGTAGCCGTTTTCATCCAAATCAATCTGACCTGCAAAAATATCGGTGTTCGGTTTATGTCCGATGGCGATAAAGATACCGTGTACATCAATTTTGGAAGTTTCTTTCGTAAGATTATTGATGACAACCGCCCTTTCGACTAAGGCATTCTCCCCTTCAATCCCGATGAGTTCGTGATTGAATTTCACATCGATGTTAGCAGTGTTTTCAACGCGGTGGATCATGGCTTTGGATGCACGAAATGTATCTTTACGTACGAGCATCGTCACTTTATTGGTCAGTTTCGCAAGATAGGTTGCTTCTTCTGCTGCGGTATCTCCTGCACCTACCACAACCACATCTTTCCCTTTGTAGAAAAAACCGTCGCAGGTCGCGCAGGCTGATACGCCTCCACCGGCATATTTTTTCTCATCGTCAATTCCAAGATATTTTGCCGTCGCTCCGGTCGATATGATGACGGTTTTGGCGAGAATTTCCTTATTGCCCGCCCACAGTTTATGGATACCGCCTGTTTCCTTTGAAAATTCCACTTTCGTAATAAGTTCATAATGAACTTTGGTCTCAAATCTTTCAGCCTGCTTCTGCAAATCAAGCATCATTTGCGGGCCCGTAATCCCATCGGGATATCCTGGAAAATTATCAACTTCCGTAGTGGTCGTAAGTTGTCCGCCAGGTTCAAGTCCCGTATATAACTGTGGTTTCAGGTCGGCTCTCGCAGCATAAATCGCCGCCGTAAATCCGGAAGGTCCCGATCCTACAATAACACAGTCTAAAATATTTTGCTCCATTGTTTATCTTTGGGTTTTAGGTTTATTATTTGAGAAGTTCAAAAATCGTCATTTATTTTTGGTTATTCAACCATTTCACCATGAATTTTATCAATGAAATCATTTTGAACACGGGCGCGCTGGGTGGAACAGTCGGGTCATGCTGTCCTTCTGCGTAATAGAAAACAGCTCAGTCCTCACAGGGTGTCATGGAAAAAAATTACCCTCATTCTTCAACAAGGGTTACATTTAATTTCGGTTTGTGCTCTATACGATTTCGCTTGTAAGCCCTCTGTCGCCCAGCTGTTTATGCATGGGTTTCAGAACATCCATGGATCCTGTTTTTACCGTGCATTTGCCTTTGTAATGAACCAGGATGGTGCACTGTTCGGCCTGTTCGGGGGTATGCTTGCAAACTTCGATTAAAGATTCAATTACAAAATCAAAAGTATTTACATCGTCATTCCAGAGAATGAGTTTGTTAATTTCGTCCTCCTGCTCCAGCAGCATGACTTCCTCGTCATACTCCCGCTTCGGATCCTCGTAGTTTCTTGAAAAATATATCTTTCGAAGCATTGGCCTTTCTTTATATTTCACCGAGTTCTTCCACAATTTCATCCACCACATTCCGTTCGTCATACACCAGTTCCACCATCTCCACACTTTTATTATTCATCTTCAGAATTTTGAAGTGGTAACTGTTCATTTCGAATTCCTGGTTTTCTTCCGGGATATCTTCCAGCTCGTGGAGTATGTAGCCTGCCAGGGTGTTGAACTCACCTTCCTCGGACAGCGGAAATTTCTTCGGCAGAAATTCGTTGATCTCATCCAGTGGCTGCGTGGCCTGAACCCAGAAAATATTGTCTCCAACCTGGTCCACGACTTTTTCCTCATCGTCCTCCTCATCCTGTATCTCTCCGACAAGTTCTTCAAGGATGTCCTCCAGAGTGATAATACCTTCCGTACCACCAAATTCATCAATAACCACAGCCAAATGCTGTTTTTTTTGCTGAAAGATTTTCATCAGATCTGAAATCTTCTTGCTTCCAACCACGAAAAAGGCCTCCCGCATTAAACGGTGAAGGTCTTCGTGGGTGATATCGCCTTTGCGCCGCACATATTCACGGATGATTTCTTTTGCATAAAATATCCCAATTACATTGTCAATCGAATCCGTATAGACCGGAATCCTTGAATATCCACTGTCCATGATCTGGGTGATGACTTCTTCTATCGGATCTTCAATATCAATGGAGAGAATATTCTGACGCGGCACCATGATCTGTTTGGCAGAGTGGTCCGTAAAGTCGAAGGCATTCTTGATAATTTCATAGTTCTCTTCCTGAATTTCGCCGGAATCCGCCGACTGCTTCACAAGGAGCTGCAATTCCTCCGTTGAATGGATTTCATGCTCGGATGCAGGATGGATTTTCATGAGGCGCAGAACCGCATTGGACATTTTATTCATGGCCCAGATAAACGGTTTGAAAACAGTATAGAAAATCCTAAGCGGCATCGCAATGGCCATGGTCGTGGCCTCCGCTTTGCGGATGGCAATTGATTTTGGAATAAGTTCTCCAAAAACAATATGCATTACCGTGATCAGAAGGAAGCTGATGACGAGTGAAATGGTGGTCACTGTAGCCTGCTCCACTGCTACATTAAAATAGTGGAAAAGCTTTTCAATAATATGATGCATTGCACTTTCGCCCACCCATCCCAAGGCAAGGGAAGCCAGTGTAATACCCAACTGCGTTGCAGAAAGATATTCATCCAGATGCTTAATGATGTGTTCGGCCTGCTTGGCCATTGAATTCCCTTCAGCAGCTTTAAGCTGGATCTGGGAATAACGAACTTTAACGATTGAGAATTCTGCTGCTACAAAAAAGCCATTCAGTAGTACTAAGAATAAAGCCAGGAGCAGCTTGATTATGTCCGAATCCATTTAGAAATTAAAAATATTTTTTGCAAAGGTATACAAAATTTAATAACCTCATTTTTCAGCCCTGTGCCACAATGGAAGGAATTCTGACTCATTATAAATTTACTCTAAAAAAAATAATGACCATCCACCTTTGTACAAGTGGTTTAAAATACTGTACAGAAGGCAGTATAACTTTTTAAAATGCAGATATTCACGTACAATAATCGTGGTGCGGCCGGTAGCGGCAGATTTTCACTTGAATTATTTACATAATTTTGATTACAACTAAAACCTGAAACTATGAACGAGTCTAATACTGCACCGGATTAACTGAACCTCAATTGAGGGCCAATAAACATCCCCATCTATTCTTCCCGCACGAATTTGTTAGGTACCCAAGCGGGTGTGCTTTCAATTCAACGAACGATAACCTATAAAAAAACAATTATGAAAAAAATCCTACTTCTCTTTTACCTGTGTGCAGCACAATTCTGCATCGCCCAGTATTCTGTTAATGCTTCCGGAGGGAGTATCTCGGGATCCTCGGGCAAAATAGATTACTCTGTCGGGCAGATTTTCTTTACAACAAAATCTTCGGGCGTTTCCGTATCTGAAGGCGTACAGCAGCCATTTGAAATAACCACCTTGGGAATTTCACAAAATACGGATGTTAAATTGGAAATGGTCATCTATCCCAATCCAACAATGGCCGACCTCACTTTAAGTATCACCAACAGGTCAATCAGAAATCTCAATTATCAGTTGGTGGAGCAAAGCGGAAGATTAATCTCCAAAACAGAAATCAAGGAACAGCAAACGGTAATACCTATGCAGACCATGAGTTCGGGCGTATATATTTTGGTGGTTCTGGATCATTCCACACCAATCAAAACATTTAAAATCATTAAAAAATAAAGTATAAACCTCAAAAGCACAAACTTATGAAAACTTTAATCTCAATTTTTTTCTTTCTACTATTTTGCTTGGTCAATGGCCAATCTCCCAACAGGATGAGTTATCAGGCAGTCATAAGGAATGCAAGTAACGCTCTTGTGGCCAGCCAGCCCATAGGGATGAAGGTCTCTGTACTCAGGGGATCCGCAGTGGGGCCAGTGGTCTACGCAGAAACATACAGTCCGGCTCCTATAACAAATGCGAATGGACTGGTGACCTTAGCAATAGGTTCGGGGACCCCGCAGGTCGGCACCTTTTCGACTATAGATTGGTACGACGGACCTTATTACATTAAAACTGAAGCCGACCCTACCGGCGGTACCACCTACACCATCACAGGCAGCAGTCAACTGTTGAGTGTGCCATATTCCGAATTTGCAAAAGGTCTCCAGGCTACTTCGCATGGTGGAAGCGGTCTCAGGGGCGGCGCGTCCGGTCTTTGGCTCGGTCTTTATGAAGGTGGCGTTTACAGAGGGTATATGGGTAGTTTTTCCGGGAAAAATGAAGATGTGGATTTCGGAACAGGTGCTACCAACAATTTAGGCAGTGTGCACCTTAATATTGCAGGTACGCCGAAAATGACAGTGGATTCCATAGGAAATGTAGGCGTAGGTACACGGTTTCCGGATTACAGATTTCAGGTAAACGGGATTTCCGGTACCTTTGAATATGCAGGTTTAAGAATCCATAATACCACCGCAAATACGGGATGGAGTCTCTACCCTTCCATAAGCGGTAACATGATTATTGGTAAAGCAACCAATTTGGGCAGTTTTGACGGAGTTACCGGAGTATATACTTCTTTATCTGATGCCAGGGTAAAAACCAATTTCGAAAAAATGGATCCGGTCCTGGAGTCTGTAAACAAACTCAATTTATGGCGATATGAATATAGAAACAACAATCCCAAACATCGGAAAGATATTGGCGTAACTGCCCAGGATCTGCAGAAATATTTCCCTGAACTGGTCACTTCCCATACGGCCAACGACGGTAATCCGTCCGAACAGGACCAACTGTTTGTAAATTATTCTGGATTGGCAGTGGTTGCGCTCAAGGCATTGCAGGAGCAGCAACTCATTATCGAAAATCTGGAAAAAAGGATAAAAGCGCTTGAAAATAAAAAGTAAATTTTTATTTGTAGGTTGGAAGCACTGATTCTGTCAGTGCTTCTTTTATTATCGCATATGGACGATTGAATGAAGATGCTCGATAAAAAAAACCGTCCCAGGATGCTGAGACGGTTTTGAAGAAAAAATGGTTATTAGTTTTGTTTATCAAAATTATACACAAATCTGCCAATAGTGCTCCTCCTATACATAAATGGTTACAAAAATTGTATAATCTGTCCATTTTCTATGTTTAATCGATTATATTGGTAAAAAGATGCCGAATTGAGTCCAAATTCATCAGCATTTTTAAATAGTAGTTTATTTTATCGCTAACTTTGAAATAAACTACCCCGATGATTACCGTAATACTTATTGACGACGAGCAGGATGCGCTGGACTGTTTGAAGTGGGAACTGGAAAATCTAAAGGAAGACATTCGGATTCTACCCTCTTTCAGCAGTGCGACTGCAGCAGCTAAATATTTGCATGAAAATCCGGTTGATGCTGTTTTTGTAGATGTGGAAATGCCCGAAATGAGCGGCTTTGAATTCCTTGAGAAATTCCCCAACAGAAAATTTGCGGTAATCATTACAACTGCCTATCATGAGTATGCCCTGCCGGCAATCAAACAGCAGTGTTTGGATTTTCTTCAGAAACCTGCAGATTCCGAAAGTGTAAAACTCTGTATAGAAAAAATAAAACGATTTAAGAAAGAGCATCACCTTATTGATTATCTGGAGGAGAAACTGGAGGGGAAGGCAGAGAGAGAAGGGCATAAAAAGATCATCATCAACACAGACGGAAAACTGATGTTCCTGAAACCGGAGGAGGTCGTATACTGTGAGAGCGATGGCAACTACTCTACTATATTTCTTGAAAACGGAAAGAAAATTGTCGTTTCAATACCATTAAAGCAATTGGAGGAAAAACTGACTGAGGATTTCTTCAGGGTGCATCATTCATACATCATCAACATGAACAAAGTTCAGGAATACCTGAAAAGCGATTCCTACGTTGTGCTAACCAACCAGGCTAAAATTCCGGTATCCCGGCAAAAAAAGACCAGTTTCCTCGATCAATTCTGACATCATGAGATTTAATCTGTGGACGGGCTTGTTTTTTTTCTCCTGCTTTATTTCAGGACAGAAAATTCCGGATATAATGAGTGATAAAAAAGTGGATAATGCAATTCTGGACAGCACGTACCGACAGATTTCCTACGATACGCTTTCTCTGCGGAAATTTTTGAGTCTAAGCCGGGAGCACGGGAACTCCACTGCTGAAATTTTTTTTCTCAATAAATTCGGAATTTTCTACCGCGACAAATCGCGCTACAAGCTCGCTCACCAACACCACAGAACCGCGCTCGCGCTTGCAGTAAAAAATAAGAATAGGGAACAGACCATCATCACCATAAATTTAATAGGAGTAGTTTACCGGAGGCAGGATGACATTATCCCAGCTATTTCCTCTCATCAAAATGCACTTAAACTGGCTGAAGAAGTTGAAAATCCCAACGAAACGGTCCTCAGGAACATCGCAATTTCTTGTAACAGCCTTGGGAATGTTTATCTGACCATGAACCAACTGGACGACGCGATGCAGAATTTTCAGCGATCGCTTGAAATCGAAAAGAAAATAAATAACCGTTTGGGCCTCGCCATCAACTATCAAAACATCGGCGGGATTTACGAAAAAAAGAACAATCTGGAAATGGCCCTCTTCAATTACCGCCAATCACTGTTCTACAACAGAAAAATAAACTCGGAACTTGGAAAACTCATCTGCAACAACAGCATTGGGGGAATTTATTTGAAACAGGGGAAGATAAAAGAGGCCGAAAAATACATCTCACCCACGATTTCGCAGGCTGAAAAAATACAGGATGCCTTCTATACATCCATGTCCTATATTAACACCGGTTGGCTCTATCTTTTACAGGGAAAACCTGAAGCGGAAATAACCATCAGAAAAGGACTGTCTATCGCGGAGGACAAAGGATTTACCTCTTCCAAAATCGAAGCCTACGAACTGTTGTCCAGGCTATTTGAACGCGGGAACAAAATGGACTCCGCATTTGCCTATTATAAAAAATTTGCCGCCGAAAAGGAACTGCTCAATAATGAAAGTACATTCAGGAGCATTAGCGAACTCAAGAACAAGTACACTTTAGAAAGAAGAAAAAATGAAATAAATGTCCTGAAACAGCAGCAGGACCAGTTGGCGCTGCGACTCAGTTCCAACAAGCTCCTGTCTTCCATAGCGGTTATCCTGCTTGTATTTCTCGGGACCATTTATTATTTCTATATGCATCAGAAAGCCTTGAGACAGGAAAAAAAACTGCTCCTGATGGAACACGAGATTCTGAACCTACAGATGAATCCACACTTCATCTTCAACGCGCTCAATTCCATTAAAGCTTACATCGTAAAAAACGATACCCAGAACTCGGTATATTACCTAAACAAGTTTTCAAAAATATTCAGGAATATCCTTACGGGAATTCACCACAAGGAGACGAACCTGAAGGAAGAACTGGAAAATGTGGAAAATTACCTGTCAATCGAGAACATGCGCTTTGGAGGTGCAGTACAGTATGCTATAAAAATAGATGATGAACTAAACGCGGAAAACATCAGGATTCCCTCCTTCCTGCTTCAGGTGTTTGCGGAAAATGCGGTATGGCACGGACTGGCACCTAAAGGTGGAGAAAAAAAACTTGAAATCACCATTTCCAAATTGCAGGAAAACAAAATATGCATCGAAATAAAGGACAACGGGATCGGACGTAAGAAAGCGAAAAAAATCAGTGAAAAAACCTTCAATAAAAAAGAATCGCTGGGACTCGAAATATCCAAAAGACGGCTGGAACGGCTTTACGCAAAAGAATACTCCCTGAAAATCATCGATATGGAGAATGATGCCGGAAAAGCAACCGGTACGCTGGTGCATCTGGAAATACCAATATAAAAAAACGCCGGAAATTCCGGCGTTCTTTTATATATTTTGAAATATTTTACTTTCCTTTCAAGGCTTCCGCACCGGATACAATCTCCAAAATTTCATTTGTAATTGCTGCCTGACGGGCTTTGTTATAGGTGATGACAAGATCGTTTTTCAGTGCCTGTGCATTGTCTGTTGCCTTGTGCATTGCGGTCATCCTTGCTCCGTGTTCGGCTGCAACAGAATCCAAAACGGATTTGTATACCTGCGTCTTAATGGATTTTGGAATCAGATTTTCTAAAATCTCACGGCCGCTTGGTTCAAAAATATAATCGATGTTCACGCCTGACTTCTTTTCCGGTAAGGAAATCGGGAGCACCTGCTCCGTCTTCACCTCCTGGGTAGCTGCGTTAATGAATTTGTTATAAATCACAAAAACCCTGTCAAACTTCCCTTCGGTGTAGTCCTTCATTACCTGCTCGGTAAAACCTGCCACGGCATCAAAACTCATCTGGTCAAATACGGAACTTTGGTTTCCGTACACGGTTCTGTTTCTGCGAACAGCATCGTAGGCTTTTTTTCCAACTGCCAGTATTTCCGTCTCATACGAAACTTTACTGAGCTGCAGCGTAAGTTCTTTAACCACAGACGAGTTGAACGCTCCTGCAAGACCTCTGTTGGAAGTCACTACGATATAAAGTGCCTTTTTTACTTCCCGTTCCGCAGTGAAGGTGGAAACATCTTCCAAATCAGCACCTGCGCTTACATTTTCTATAAGCTCGGTCAGTTTTTCGGAATAAGGCCTCAGCATCACGATTGCATCCTGCGCTTTTTTCAGTTTCGCAGCTGCCACCATCTTCATCGCGCTGGTGATCTGCATCGTGGAACCGATCGAGGTAATTCTTCCGCGTATTTCCTTTAAATTTGCCATTCTTTATGAATTCAAAATTTAAGATTCTGTATGTACAATACTTGATTATACATACGGAATTTTGAATATTTTTTAGTTATATTTTCCCACTAGGTCTGAAGCTGCACTTTTCAGTACATCTGTAACCTCACTGTCAATCTTACCTGCTTTGATGGCAGCCATCGTTTCAGGATGTTTGGATTTCAGGAAGTCAGTAAATTCCTTCATGAACGCCTTTACTTTACGAACAGGAACATTTCTCAAGAGGTTTTCCGTACCTGCGTACACCATAGCCACCTGGTTTTCAACAGGAAGTGGTGAGTTAACGGGCTGCTTCAGGATCTCAACATTCCTTTCCCCTTTGGAAATTACACTCATCGTAGCTGCATCCAGGTCAGACCCGAATTTAGCAAAAGCTTCCAGTTCCTTGTATTGCGCCTGGTCCAGTTTCAAAGTACCGGATACTTTCTTCATGGACTTAATCTGCGCGTTACCACCTACTCTGGATACGGAGATCCCTACATTGATTGCAGGACGTACACCGGAGTTAAATAAGTCTGTTTCCAGGAAAATCTGACCGTCGGTAATAGAGATTACGTTGGTCGGGATATAAGCGGAAACATCACCGGCCTGAGTTTCAATAATTGGAAGTGCCGTTAAGGAACCGCCACCTTTTACCATTGGTCTGAGTGCATCCGGTAAGTCGTTCATTTGAGAAGCAATCGTGTCATCCTTGATCACTTTTGCTGCTCTTTCCAGAAGTCTGGAGTGAAGATAGAAAACGTCTCCAGGATACGCTTCACGGCCCGGTGGTCTTCTTAAAAGAAGGGAAAGTTCACGGTATGCAACCGCCTGCTTGGACAAATCATCATAAATGATAAGTGCAGGTCTGCCGGTATCACGGAAAAATTCTCCTATCGAAGCTCCCGCCATTGGGGCATATACCTGCATTGGAGTCGGGTCGGATGCATTTGCTGCAACAATTACCGTATACGCCATTGCTCCTTTATCCTCTAACGTCTTCACAATCTGTGCTACGGTAGATCCTTTCTGACCTATGGCAACATAGATACAGTAAACAGGTTCTCCTGCATCATAAAACTCTTTCTGGTTCAAAATGGTGTCAATTGCTACGGTCGTCTTACCGGTCTGACGGTCACCGATGATCAGCTCACGCTGACCTCTACCGATTGGAATCATGGAGTCAATAGCAACGATACCTGTCTGAAGCGGCTCGTTAACCGGCTGTCTGTAGATTACACCCGGAGCTTTTCTTTCCAGCGGCATTTCGTAAAGTTCACCAGCGATAGGGCCTTTACCGTCAATCGGATTTCCAAGGGTATCCACAACTCTTCCCAACATGCCCTCGCCCACTTTGATGGAGGAGATTCTGTTGGTTCTGTTCACGGTGTCACCTTCTTTAACCTGCTTGGACTCTCCCAGGAGTGCTACCCCTACGTTGTCTTCTTCCAGGTTAAGTACGATACCTTCAATACCTGAAGAAAATTTAACCAATTCCCCGTACTGTACGTTTTCTAAACCATAAACACGAGCAATACCGTCCCCAATCTGAAGAACTGTCCCCACCTCCTCAACGTTGCTCTGGGTATTAAAATTTGCTAATTGTTGCTTCAGTATCGCGGATACCTCTGCCGGATTTATTTCTGCCATTTTGTGGTTGTTTTTACTTAATTTTTATTGTTTTTAATCCCTGTATCTTTTATTTGAAGCTACTTCAGTGCTAACCGAAATGCGAAGCATAAAATTCTTTGTGGATTAATTTATCTGAAAATCTTTTCTTAATTTATTCAGTTTTGATTTAACTGACGCATCTACCTGCTGGTCTCCTACTCTAAGGATGTAACCACCCAGGATGTCAGGATTGATTTGGGTATTAAGATCAAAATGAGAATCCTGATTTACCAAACCGGATGCGTTCAGGATCTGGTCCACATTTTCCGTGGAAAGTGCAGTAGCAGATGTGAGGGTTATTCTCTGAATACCCTGCAGATCTTCCACTTTTCTGATGAATTCCTGCGCGATACCTTTCATATGCGTTTCCCGTCCCTGTTTAATCACCAGACTGATGATGTTTCTGGACACCGGCGAAAATTCCCTGAAAATCTGCTCAGCTGCAGCCATTTTCTTCTTTCCATCTATAAATGGTGTTGCAAAAAAGGCATTCAGATCTTTACTCTCGTTCATGATCTTCACCACATCCTTCATCTCAGAAAAAACAGATTCAGTACTGCCGGCTTCCTGCGTAAAATCCAGTAAACCCTGTGCGTATCTTTTTGCTACTTTGGAGGTAAGCATATTTAGTGCAGATTAGTTTTGTTTAGAATATTTTGAACCAAAGCATTCTGAGCATCGTTGTTATCCAGCTTATCTTTAAGGATCGTCTCAGCGATGTTTACAGACAAAGCACCGATCTGGGTCTTGATGTCAGCCATTACAGCGGACTTTTCTGCCTGAATAGACTGTCTGGCCTGCTCAATCATTTTGTTCCCTTCCGTTTTTGCGGCATCTTTTGCTTCATTTACAATTCGGTCCTTAATCTCTCTGGCATCTTTAAGAATGGCATCACGCTCCAACTTGGCTTCGCCGATGATGCGCTCATTCTCAGCCTGCAGGTTTTTCATTTCGTCTCTCGCAATCTGCGCCTGGTTAAGCGCGTCCTGGATAGAAACTTCCCTTTCGTTCACAGCGTTCAGAATTGGTTTCCATGCAAATTTCCCTAAAAGGAAAATTAGTGCCAGAAAGATGACGGTGTGAATGATAAATAAACCTGATGAAAACTGTGCTATTAAATCTTCCATAAAAAATTATGAATATATAAATTACTGTTAATTTTTTTAAAAATAAAAATCACCAATCGTAACCAACCGTTCCCGACTGGTGATTATTTTTTTGGTTATCCTTCGCTTGTTGCAAATAATGCAGCAAATGCAAGCCCTTCTACAAGTGCTGCAGCGATAAGCATCGCAGTTTGAAGTTTACCAGCCTGTTCCGGTTGACGAGCCATCCCTTCCAGGGCAGCAGCACCGATTTTACCGATACCGATTCCTGCTCCAATTACGATTAAACCCGCTCCAATGATTCTTGGCATTTCCATAATATATAATTTAAAAAATTAGTTTCTGTTTAAGTGGTCACTTTTATATTTGTCTGCTCTTTAATGAGCCTCTTCGTGATGGTGTTCTTCATTTGCCATTCCAAAATATACTGCCGACAGCATGGTGAAAATGTACGCCTGTAAAAAGGCTACCAAAATCTCAATCAGGAAAAGCATCAGGGTAAGAAGGGGGAACAAAGATCCTGCGATCCAGTTCTTATAAACATAAATCAAACTGATGAGCGTCATAATAACGATGTGACCTGCCGTCATGTTCGCAAAAAGACGGACAAGAAGTGAGAACGGTTTAATGAACACCCCTAAAAGTTCAATAAGGGCCATTACAAACTTCATAGGCACCGGTACTCCAGGCATCCAGAAGATGTGCTTCCAGTAGTTCTTGTTGGCGGTGAACTGCGTAAGTATAAAAGTGATAAGTGCCAGACCAACCGTAATCGCTATGTTTCCCGTAACATTGATCCCAAATGGCATCAAACCGAAAATATTAAGGAATAAAATAAAGAAGAATACGGTAAGCAGGTAATGCATGTACTTCTTGTATTTTGATCCGATGTTTGGTTTTGCGATCTCGTCTCTTACAAATAAAATGATAGGTTCTAAAAATCTTCCCGCTCCGGTTGGAACCAAAGATTTTTTATAATTGTTAGCCATTGAAACAAAAAGCCAGAGCATCAGCAGTGAAGTCACTAATATCATGAGGACACTTTTTGTAAGCGATAAATCCAGGACCTTCTCATTGGTCGCGTGGTGCTTGTCGTCGTAATTTACGGTTCCGGCTGCGTCGGTCTTTATAATTTTCTCGTGGTATAGTTTGTAGAAGCCTCCTTTGCTTTCAACCACATCTTCCCCGTGGTGAAAGGCTGTACTCATCATGGTATGAAGTCCGTTGTCCGGATCGTAGAAGATTACCGGAAGCGGAAACCCAATGTGTTTTCCTTCTTTGGTAACCATAATATCAAAACTGTGAGCATCAAGTAAATGGTGATCAATGAAATCCTTATTCTCCTTCTGGATTTTTTGAGTTTCAGTTTCCGGTGCAGCCACCGCAGCAGTTGTGGCTTCTGTAGGAACAGCGTTAACTTCGTGCTGGGCAAAAGAAAGTGAAAATGACGTTAAAAATCCGATTAGTAGTACAGCTCTTTTCAGCATTGATATATGTCTTTTTAAAGTTTTGCAAAAATAGATAAAATATTGCGTCGGAACAAACTTTGATTTACTGATTTTTTTCATCTTTTGAATTATCCACCGTAACCGAATTCACCAAATTGATCGCGTACAAGGTCTCAAGTACAAGTGAAATCAGATACGGCGGTATGAAATGCAGTTTAAACTGCGGCACAACGGCAAGGTTCAATCTGTTCATCACGATGAACATGAGCGAAAGTTTAACAAGAAGCAGACCCATGAAGGCAAAACCCAGGTAATTGGGATAAATCCTTTTCAGGATGGACAGTACGGTGAGCACCATCATGAAAATTACAGAGAGAAAAAGGTAATACCTGATAAAGGTGGGTACGAAATCCTTCACAAACAGCTGCCAAAGGACGAAATGCACCGCGAACATGACGAAATAGAGGACGACAATAAGGGTGTTTTTGGTAATCTTCATTATTAATTCCTGTTATTGATTCTTTCGAGGTTTCTAATTGTATTGTACAATGCAAGGCCTAGCGCAGTGAGTCCGATGCCTACGGTGATCAGATTATTTTTGAGTTCAAGATAATCGTTGAGCTGCTTACCTCCCCAAAAACCGAGGGCAATGACGGCCATCATCTGAATAACGACGGATGAATAAGCGGCATACTGGCGGAAACTGCTTTCTGGGAAATCCTTTCCTTCCTTCTTTCTGAATTCCGGAGGACGGGGTTCTTCGGACATTAACCTAACTTTGCGCAAAAATACGCAATATAAAAGGAACAGAAATGTCCAGGACCAAATTTTTCAGTTTCTTCAAAATTTCCCTATTTTTGCAAACCTTTAAAATCAAAAGAAAATGTTCAACAGTTTACAGGATAAATTAGACAAGGCACTTCACAACCTCTCCGGGCGGGGTAAGATCAGCGAAATCAACGTTGCGGAAACCGTAAAGGAGATCAGAAGAGCCCTTGTTGATGCCGATGTTAACTATAAAGTTGCCAAAGACCTCACCAAGAGGGTCCAGGATAAAGCAATGGGACAGAACGTCCTCACATCCCTGACTCCGGGACAGCTCATGACCAAGATCGTCCATGATGAACTTGTCGGTTTGATGGGTGGTACCCATGAGGGAATTAACCTTTCCGGAAAACCAAGTGTAATCCTGATTGCCGGTTTGCAGGGTTCAGGAAAAACAACATTCTCTGGGAAACTCGCACACTATCTGAAACAGAAAAAGAGCAAGAAACCTCTTTTGGTAGCCTGCGACGTGTACAGGCCGGCAGCGATTGAGCAGCTGAAGGTCCTCGGCTCACAGATCGGAGTACCCGTTTACACCGAAGAAGGTGCGGTAAACCCATCCTCCATTGCGGAAAATGCAATAAAATTTGCAAAGGAAAACAGCCACGATGTGGTGATTGTAGATACGGCAGGACGTTTGGCCATTGATGAGCAGATGATGAACGAGATTAAATCCGTTCACTATTTCACAAAGCCGGATGAAACCCTTTTCGTGGTGGATTCCATGACCGGACAGGATGCCGTTAACACAGCGAAAGCCTTCAACGAAGCCCTGAATTTTGACGGTGTAGTACTGACCAAGCTGGACGGTGACACCCGTGGGGGAGCCGCGCTTACGATACGCTCTGTAGTGGAAAAACCGATTAAATTCATCTCCACCGGCGAAAAAATGGAAGCACTGGACCTCTTCTACCCGGAAAGGATGGCCGACAGGATACTGGGCATGGGGGACGTTGTATCACTTGTTGAAAGGGCTCAGGAGCAGTTTGATGAGGAAGAAGCCAAAAAACTGCACAAGAAAATTGCCAAGAATGAATTTGGGTTTGATGATTTCCTCCAGCAAATCAACCAGATCAAGAAAATGGGGAATATGAAAGACCTTATGGGGATGATCCCCGGAGTTGGGAAAGCGATAAAGGATGTGGATATTAATGATGATGCCTTCAAGCATATAGAAGCCATCATTCATTCCATGACGCCTGATGAAAGAAGGAGACCATCCATTATAAATACCCAAAGGAAAAACCGGATTGCAAAAGGTGCCGGACGGAAGATTGAAGATGTAAATGCGCTGATGAAACAGTTTGAGCAGATGGGAAAAATGATGAAAATGATGCAGGGCCCGCAGGGTAAACAGATGATGGAAATGATGAGCAAGGGAATGCCTAAAATGCCGGGCATGGGCGGTAATCTATTTGGAAAGTAGTCTTCATTTCCAATTATAAAAAAATAATCCCGGATCATGAGATCCGGGATTTTTCTTTAATTATCTGATTCAATTATTTTTTTTCCTTTTTTACTTTGTTACCATTCAGGAAAAGAGAGAAACCTGCATTAACACCAAATCCGTTTGCAATAGTCTTTATTTCTGTACCTTCTACAGTTTCTTTGGTTGTAAAGCTGTTATAACCAACCCCAAAATCAATACCTATCTTATTGTTTAGCAAATAAACCATGCCACCTTTAGCTCCCAAAAGCAAACCACCTTTCGTTGTGTTCCCTTCGTTATAGAAATCAGCAGAAGTTAAGCTTCCGTAACCAATTCCTGCCCCCAGATATGGCCGTACGACGCTGTCTGGGATAAAGTAATAGGTAGCATTTGGCATCACCGTAAATAAGGAAGTTTCGTCTTCGAAGTTAATTCCCAATTGGTCATTGTTGAAAGTAGTTTTTGTGGAGGTATATCCTAAATCCACTCCAATGGCAAGATTATCAACCGCAAAGTAACCTGCACTCGGTGTAATGTTTAAGGTGTTCACTTTAGCACCGTCAAAAGACAGTCCTTCTGTTTCATACTTCGTGTTTACAGCGTTGAACTCGATTCCGGTCTTCCCTGAAATCACCCAGGATCCCTGCTCCATTTGCGCACTGACTGCCGAGAAAACTGCTACAGCACCCATTAATAATACTTTTTTCATGTTTATTTTTTTTTAATTAAACGACCGCAAAAATAATTATAAGGCGTTTTACGGCGAAATTCTGCGACCTGATATTTATCATTAAAAAATCCTGCTTCTAAAGAAACAGGATTGTAATCATTAAAGTCTGAATTTTTTACTAGAAAGTATAACCAAGACCTACAGACCCGGCAGGAAGAATACCGTTCCCCTTTAGGTTTGAGGTGTCGGTTTCGCCTCCATTTGTTGTGTCCGACTTGTAATCATAGAATTTGTAAGATGCGCCACCATTCAGGTCCAGGGTAAATCCGGAATCGAAAACCCACTGGTATCCCGCTCTAAGACCTGCTCCAATCGCCGAGAAATCGGTTTCTGAGCTCATGTCAGCATCAGCAGAGCCATCGCCAAAGTCAAAACCAAAATCGGCTGAGTTCATCTCGACCTTTCCAGTAAGATAATCACCGATTACCGCTCCGTAAAATCCTGTAAGCGCTTCATCAAAGTAATATCTTCCCTGAAGACCACCACCTAAGCTTTCGTACTTGTAACCGCCAAATTTGAAACCTCCGATACCGGCACCAATCACACCTGTAATATTGTCCGTCAGTTTTCTTTCGTAGGTTACTAAATCAGCTCCGCCGAGTAATGCGGCAGGATTTGCTTTAATTGAATTTTCCTGAGCGCTTACAACGCCACAAAGTGCTAGAGCACCTACTAATAATAATTTTTTCATAAGTTTATATATATTGTCGCTGCAAAAATATAAAAATTATTAACATTTCATAATATTTTGTTAAAATCTCCAAAATTAACTGAGATGAACAGCTATGATGTATCATTTTTAATGAAGCATCACAAAACCATTTCGTGGCCGTTCCTTGATAACCCGGACAGATATTTATCACTAAAAAACCCTGTTCCGAAGAACAGGGTTTAATTTAATAAGTGTACCTTTTGCTGTCCTGTTTAGAATTTATACCCTAAACCAATTTGAAAGAAACTCATTTTTGATTCCTCACCATTCATCGGATCTTTTACCCAGTTAGTTAATCCCAAACTGTATCTCGCATCTACAAAAAGTCCTCTATAAATGCTATAATCTGTTCCGACGAAAACTCCAATTTGTGTAGATTGTGTACCTTCATCCAACTCTCTTTCAAATTCAGCTTCCAACGCAGCAATTTCAGGTTCAATCATTGACATTACATCAGCCGGCAGTCCGGAAATTTCAAGGTCGCTTTTAACTGATGTTTTAAAACCGGCAAATGGTCCTGCGTAAATACTCAGCTGGGGAAGCACATAGTATTTTAAAGAAACAGGAATCAATATCTGATTAACACTGTTTTTAACATCCATGGTCATGGATATACCGGGCTCAGAAACATTAGCCCGCCATGTACCACCTAAATTGGCATATTGAAGCTCCCCTTGTAATGCCAGTTTTTCACTGAACATATATTCAACAAATCCTCCTGCAGAAAATCCTGGTTTGAATTTTTCCTCAAGATTGCCATATTCTGTAGCATTTGGCTTGATGGTCATTTTAGAAGCAGCGTACCCTGCTTTCAATCCATACTTAAACTCCTGAGCGTTTACGGTTCCGAACAGTGCCAAGGCACCCACTAAAATTAGTTTTTTCATAAGTACTAGTTTATATTTTGGGCAAATATAAATATTTATCTCAATTTAATGTTAATTTAAGTTAAAAAGTTAGAATAAGACAAAAAAAACCACCCAAGAAGGTGGTTAGGATACAAAATCATTGATTTTTTAGAACTTATAGGTAATCCCAAATTTTCCTCCGTTAAAGACATTTCCTACATTTGCTTCAGCATTAAGGCCGAAGTTATTGGTAAAGAAATAACGTCCCCCTACTTGTGCTGAAACCCCTACTTCTGACTTGTGCGGCTCATTCCAGTTATTGTTGCTTGGATGTTTCCATGTAAAGGTATTGAATCCGATGGTCGGTCCGGCATAAAAATCCCAGTTGTTCGGAATCCCCATAATCCTGTTGAAGTGGTAGTTCCCGTTGAATCCAATCCCAAACCATCTTCCGTCCACATCATTCCCATAGTCTTTTGCTCCGAAACGGGCCTCAACACCCAGCGTAATATCATTGTGGATGCCATAGTCCAGGCCTGCGTAAAGTCCTACATTATCCGCATATTTGTGTGGAAATGCAACTCCTGCATTTAACTGCAGGTCTCCTTTCTGGGCTCTCTGGCCAGACACTGATGCTGAAATTACAACAACAGCACATAATAATAACTTTTTCATTTTTTCAGTAATTTATTTATTGATGCGTCAAAGATAGAGATTATCATTCCGAAGGCAATTGCAGAGGACCAAAATCAAATGATTATATAAAAAATACCTAAAAAAGTATAATTTTAGGTATTAATGTCTTAAAGTTAATGTGCTTATTCTTCCTTCACCCTCTTTTCTTCAGTACTGTAGGCGTTGATGATTTTGCGGACCACCGGATGCCGGACCACATCTTCTTCCGTCAAATGTACAAACCCGATTTCGTTTACATCCTTTAGGATTCTCATTGCTTCCTTCAGCCCCGATTTCTGCCGAAGGGGCAAATCTACCTGGCTTGGGTCGCCAGTGATGATGAACTTTGCATTCATTCCCATTCTGGTAAGGAACATCTTCATCTGTAAGTGGGTGGTATTCTGTGCCTCATCAAGGATTACAAAGGCTTCGTCGAGTGTACGTCCCCTCATAAATGCCAGGGGTGCCACCTCGATAATCTTTTTCTCAATGAAACTTTCCAGTTTTTCGTGGGGTATCATATCGCGTAACGCATCGTAGAGGGGCTGCAGATACGGATCCATCTTCTCCTTTAAGTCACCGGGAAGAAAGCCCAGACTCTCCCCTGCCTCCACGGCAGGCCTGGTCAGGATAATTCTCTTCACTTCCTTGTCACGAAGAGCGCGGGCAGCAAGTGCTACCGACGTATAGGTCTTTCCGGTTCCGGCAGGACCTATAGCGAAAACCATGTCTTTCTTCTCACTCTCGCGGACCAGTTTTTTAAGGTTGGTGGTCTTGGCCTTTATAACCTTGCCGTTTACCCCCTTCACAATGATATCCGTATCAAAAACAAGCTCTTTTTCCACTTCATCCTTTATGTTCAGGATACTCTCCACATCCTTTAGGGTCAAGGAGTGATTCTTTGATATGAAACTCACCAAATCCTCCAGTTTCCCACGGAAAATGTCGAGGGCTTCCTTATTCCCCATCGCAAAGATCACGTTGTCGCGACCTGTAATTTTAAGTGTTGGAAATGTTGATTTTATTAAATTGTAGAATTGATTGTTGACACCATAGAAAATTTTGGTATCTATCCCTTCCAGTTCATAGTTCAGTTCAAACATTCAGTGTAATTTATATGTAATTAAGTTTTTAAAAATAGAATTTATTTTTCAATCCGAAAACTATTTCTTATCAACAATAAGGCCCGATTTCTATTTTTTAAATTAAATTTGCAGTTCACCCCGTTTTTTCTACAAACCAAATGCCCCTTATAACTTTAACTTCAGATTTTGGATATACCGATCACAGAGTTGCTGCGATAAAAGGACGGATACTGTCGCAGAACAGGGATGCAAAAATTGCAGACATCACCCATGATATTCAGGCTTACAACCTTCAGCAGACCGCCTATATTGTGGGAAATGCATACCCCTACTTTCCGCAGGGCAGCATACATATCATATCGGTTGACAGTTTTTTCCATAAGGACAGGAAATGCATTATTTACAAAGCAGACGGACATTATTTTTTAGCTGCGGACAATGGGCTTCTCAGTCTGATTTTTTTTGATATAAAGCCAGAAGCGGTTTACGAAATCACCTACAACACACGGTTTGATGATGTGGTGAACTTTACCACCACCGATGTTTTAGTACCCGCGGCAGTGCATTTACAGAATGGGGGCCTTCCCGAGGTTATTGGCAGGAAATTCAAGACACCGAGACAGCTGTCGTTACCGAAAGCGGGAAGCACAGACAACCTGATTTTCGGAGAGGTCCTTTACATCGATAATTTTGGAAACATCATCTCCAACATCACCAAAAATTATTTTGATGAAAACCTGAAAAGTTATGACGGTTTTATCATAAAATTCCGAAACCTCGCACTGTCCAAAATTTACAGCAGCTACACTGAACTCGTTACCGACTGGAAAAAAGAAACCGAATTCCACGGAAAGCCAGCCGCTATCTTTAATGAGGCCGGCCTTTTAGAGCTTACCATCTATAAGGGAAACATAGACAATGGGGCCAAAAGCCTTTTCGGCCTAAAGGTTGGCGAAAAGATTTACATTGAATTTCACCGGGACTAAATTACAGATTCCTCAAAATATTTGAGGAATTTTATATATTTGTAAAAATCTAAAAAATTAAGATGGCAGAATATAAGTTATTACTACCCTCCATGGGAGAAGGCGTGATGGAAGCTACAATTATCAGCTGGTTGTGTGGTGAGGGAGACACTGTAAAAGAAGACGATTCCGTGGTTGAAATTGCAACGGACAAGGTTGATTCTGATGTTCCGACGCCGGTTTCGGGGAAAATCGTCAAGATTCTTAAACAAAAGGATGAGGTGGCAAAGATAGGGGAAGCGATTGCCATCCTAGAAGTTGCGGGTGCTGGTGAAGTTGTTGCTGAACAGCCGCAGGAGCCAAAATCACATGACGCTGTTTCAACCGAGATCCCACAACTGTCGACAGATGAAATAAAGGAACTTGAAAAACCATTGACCTCCACTCCGCAGGAATTTTCCGGGGATCTCTATTTATCTCCGCTGGTGAAAAATATCGCACAGCAGGAAAACATTTCAGAGACCGAATTGAAATCAATTAAAGGCAGCGGTATTGAAGGAAGGATTACCAAAGAAGATATCCTCTCTTATGTTTCAAACAGAGGAAAACAGCCGGTTCAGAAAGCCGAAACTGTACAACCGGCTTCTCCAGTTCCTGTACAGACAGCAGCTCCTGTTGCCATACCTGTGACGGTAGGGGCAGGTGACGAGGTAATCCAGATGGACCGGGTAAGGAAAATAATCGCTGATGCCATGGTGAATTCCAAGCGGATCTCGCCGCACGTAACGTCTTTCATTGAGACGGATGTTACGAATGTCGTGAAGTGGAGAACCAAACATAAAGATCTTTTTGAGAAAAGAGAGGGTGAAAAACTGACCTACATGCCGATTTTTGTGAAGGCGATTGTAAAAGCGATCCAGGACTTCCCAATGATCAATGTGTCTGTGGATGGTGATAAAATCATCAAAAAGAAAAACATTAATATTGGAATGGCGACCGCACTTCCGGACGGCAACCTGATTGTACCGGTAATCAAGAATGCAGACCAGCTGTCCCTTTCCGGACTTGCAAAGGCCATTAACGATCTGGCTTACCGCGCACGAAATAAAAAACTAAGACCCGAAGACACTCAGGGTGCCACCTACACGATTTCAAATGTTGGCGGATTTGGCAATCTGATGGGGACACCAATTATTCCACAGCCGCAGGTCGCGATTCTTGCCGTGGGAGCCATTGTTAAGAAGCCTGCCGTTCTGGAAACAAAGGATGGTGATGTAATTGCCATACGCAGTTTGATGTTTATGTCTCATTCCTACGACCACCGTGTGGTAGACGGGTCACTGGGCGGAATGTTCCTGAAACATGTTCACGATTACCTGCAGAACTGGGATATGAACACGGAGATTTAACACGCTCAAAAAATAATAAAGTCAGTTGACGAATTCAAGACCTCCGGAAATTTCCGGAGGTCTTTGCTTCCACCGTTTCCAAAGACTCACAAGCGGTGACCGGCATCGGTCGCAGCAGAAGTTACACAGATTTGGGAAGCTCGATTAATAATACTTACTTTTGTTTTTAAACCAGAATTTCATGTTCCAAATACGAAAAGCCACACCACAGGACACCCCAGTCATATTCGACCTCATTAAAAAGCTCGCCGTTTACGAGAAACTCGAAAAGGATGTGGTCACGACGGTGGAGGAACTTCAGGAAAATATTTTCACCCGGAAATTTGCAGAAGTCCTGATGGCCGAAGAAAATGGTAAGTCTGTAGGCTTTGCGCTCTACTTTTATAATTTCTCCACTTTTATAGGTAAGCCGGGCATCTATCTGGAAGATCTGTTTGTGGAACACGAATACCGGGGCAAAGGTTACGGCAAAAAACTTCTTATTGCACTTGCCCAAATTGCCCACGAAAAAAACTGTGGCCGCCTGGAATGGTCGGTACTGGACTGGAATACACCCGCCATAGATTTCTACAAATCCCTGGGGGCTAAATCGATGGAGGAATGGACTGTTTTTCGGCTGGATGAAGGTGGAATATCCGCTTTATCAGAAAAATATTAAAAAGCAGGCTTAAATTTTGAGGGTAACCTATTAATTTCTTGCACATTCTAATAATAATTTATACTTTTGCACCTCAAAATAATTAACAATATTTTTAACATTATGAACAATTACGAAACTGTTTTCATTTTAACTCCCGTTCTATCTGACGCACAGGTGGAGGAAGCAGTGAAAAAATTTGAAGATCTTTTGACTTCACACAATTGCGAAATCGTTGCCAAGGAAAATTGGGGACTGAAAAAATTAGCTTATCCTATTCAACTGAAAAAGAATGGGTTCTACACTTTAATTGAATTTAAAGGTGAAGGCGATGTGGTAGCAAATTTAGAACTTGCTTACAAGCGTGATGAAAGAATCATCCGTTTCTTAACGACTAAACTTGACAAACACGCAATCGATTACGCGGTTACAAGAAGAACAAAAGTAAAAACTGCGAAAGCTTAATTTTAACCCTCTAAAAATTACAGAAAATGGCAATAGACGATATGGCTAAACAAGCCTCAGCCGGAGGAGAATCAGAAGTAAAATTCCTTACTCCGCTTGATATCAATACCAAATCTCAGAAAAAATACTGTAGATTCAAAAAATACGGAATCAAGCACGTTGATTATAAAGATGCTGATTTCCTGCTTCAGTTCGTGAACGAGCAGGGGAAAATCCTACCAAGAAGATATACCGGAACTTCCCTGAAGTACCAGAGAAAAGTGTCTTCTGCAATAAAAAGAGCAAGACACCTTGCACTGATGCCTTACGTAGCAGATATGCTGAAATAAGACAACAGATCACCAGACAAGAGATTAGAAACTTTTGACAATCAAATTTTTATAATCTTGTTGCTGATTTAATTAATTTAATCTAACTATTTGGAATTTAAGGTGAAGATCTCGTATCTCAATTCTCTGAATCTCCAATCTAAAAAGGACAACAACAATGGATATTATTCTAAAACAGGACGTAGAAAACTTAGGACTTGAGTTTGATACGGTAAGTGTAAAACCGGGATACGCAAGAAACTTCCTTTTACCTAAAGGTATTGCGCTTCTGGCCACTCCAAAAAACAAAGCCAGCCTAGCAGCTACCCTTGAGGCAAGAAAAGAAGACGAAGCCAAACTGGTTGCGGATGCTACGGCAAAAATAGAACAGCTTAAGAAAACACCGCTTACCATCGCGACTAAGGTTGGTTCAGGTGATAAACTTTTCGGTTCCATCAACAATGCAAACCTTGCTGAAGAACTGGCTAAGGCAGGTGTTGAAATCGACAGAAAATACATCAAAATTCCAGGAAATAACATCAAGAGAACAGGTAAGTTCTCTGCTCAGGTAAGACTGCACCGTGATGTAGAATATACCTATGAGTTTGATGTAGTATCTGATGCTCCACCGGCACCGGCAGCTCCAAAAGCTGAGCCTAAGAAGGTTGAAGCTAAAGCAGAGGAAACTCCTGCTGAAGAAGCATAGGATTTTAATTATGTAAAAGCATTAAACCGATTCGTATGAGTCGGTTTTTTTTATTTACTGATCACTTTAAAGATAATGGCAAGGCAGAAAAAGATTATACGTATCCACAATTCAAGGATCTGACCTTCATCTATAGGGTTAGTACTTCCTGAACTTAAATATTTTCTTTTCGTTACAAAAGCCCAGATTAACAAAAACAGCACTAATCCGAATAAAATGATGAGTGCGTATTTTGATTCCAATACCGTTTACATCAAATTTTCTGTCTGCCCTTAAACTCCTTCATCGTATCATAGATTCCGAATACATTTTTCATAACCCAATCAAAAGCCGGAAGCGGCAAGAGGCCTTGTGAAATTCGGATAAACCAGTACGGCAGCGGCATGGCAAGCATCTTCGTCCTGTTTTCGATTGCGGATAGGATCCTTTCCGAAACTTTTTCGGGCTCCAGGATCGGCAGGAGCCGCGATTTCACCCCCTCAAACATTCCGGTGCTGATAAAGAACGGCATAATGGTCGTTACCGAAACATTCTTTCCCAACTGCTCAATCTCAAGTCTCAGCGTGTCACTCCACCCTACCGCTGCCCACTTGGATGCTGCGTAGACCGACATTTTCGGGTTGGAGATCAAACCTGCGGACGAGGCAATATTACAGATGGCTCCCGAATTCCGATTCATCATCTCCGGTAGGAACTCGAGCGTGATATGCATCATGGCGTCGGCGTTGATACGCATGCTTTTAGAGATCTGGCTGTGGGTGTGCTCATGAAACAATTTCCCCACTACTATACCTGCGTTGTTAATGATTACATCCGGTACACCGCTGATGCTTCTGGTTTCTGCTGCAGCCGAGATGAGCTGCTCCAGATCGGAGAGGTCCACTTTTACGGCCAACACCTTACCGCCAATGCCGGAATATTCAACCTGCGTAAGTTCCAAACCCTCTGCATTGATGTCCCAGATGATCAGTTCCGAAGCACCACGCTCCAGGGCCTTCCTGCCCATTATTTTCCCGATTCCGGATGCACCGCCGGTAATCAGAACCCTTTTATCTTTAAAAACCATATTACACCTGCAATACACAAATATAAATAGAAAATCACCGTCACCGCATTTTTTTAGCATTCCCTTTTCAAATAAATATGTGTAATTTGTGTTCTAATAAAAAATCAAAATGAATGTTCAGCATATCTTAGAAAAGCAGAGGGAATTTTATAAAACACATAAAACCAAAGACCCTGATTTCCGGAAACACAAACTGAGACAGCTTAAAACCCTTATCCAGAAAAATGAAGATGTGCTGTATGAAGCCATCTATAAAGACTTCGGAAAGTCCCGCTTTGAAACCTACACCACAGAGATTTCCTTTGTGCTGAAGGATATTGATTATTACCTGAAAAACCTGGACCGTTTTGCGAAACCCAAAAGTGCGAAGACCAACCTAGTAAACCAGATTGCTACAAGTAAAATCTACAGTGAACCTTTAGGCTGCGTCCTCGTCATTGGCGCATGGAATTACCCCTATCAGCTTTCACTCTCGCCCATGGTTGCTGCAATCGCCGCCGGTAATACCTGTATTGTAAAACCGAGCGAAATTGCTTTCCATACCATGGCAGTAATGGCCCAAATCATAAACCCGGAATTTCCTGAGGAGTTTCTTTACGTTGCGGAAGGTGGAATTGAGGAAACAACAGAACTACTGAAACTGAAATTTGATAAGATATTCTTCACGGGAAGCACCAGAGTGGGAAAGATTGTCTATGAAGCAGCTGCGAAACACTTAACACCCGTAACCCTGGAACTTGGGGGTAAATCGCCGGTGATTGTAACCGCAAGCGCTGATTTCGATGTGGCCGCAAAAAGGATTGTCTGGGGTAAATTCCTGAATGCCGGACAGACCTGCGTAGCGCCGGACTATCTGTTAGTAGATGAAAAAGTGAAGGATAAATTCCTGGAATACCTGCGCCAGTATATTAAAAAGTTCGAATACGGACCGGACAAGCAACACTACACCCAAATCATCAACCAAAAGAATTTTAAACGGCTTACCGAATTAATTGACACTGCAAAGGTTTATTTCGGTGGAAACCATGACGTAAACAACCTCTACATCGAGCCTACCATTCTTACGGATGTGCAGTGGGAAGATAAAGTCATGCAGGAAGAAATATTTGGCCCCGTGCTACCCGTTCTGACTTACCAGTATTTCAGGGAGGCGCTTAATGAAATCCTGGAAACTGAAAAACCTTTGGCCGCGTACATTTTCACGAAAAACAATGAGGAGAAAGAGCTCTTCACCTCACTCCTTTCCTTTGGCGGAGGCTGCATCAATGACGTGGTGATGCACCTGAGCAATGACCATCTTCCATTTGGCGGCGTTGGAAACTCAGGCATCGGCAGCTATCACGGAAAATATGGTTTTGAAGCTTTTTCGCACCGTAAAGCAGTGATGGACCGCGCGACCTGGGGAGAACCTAACTTGAAATACCCTCCCTATTCCGAAGAAAAAATGAAATGGATAAACAGGGTGATGTAAATTCACCAGGGTTCAACTCAATAAAGAATCAAAACTTTTGATCGGAGAATATCTGTCCTAAAACAATCCCCGCCGCCATGGAGACATTCAGGCTTTCCGTCGATTTCGATTTCCCAAACCGCGGTATGGTGATTTTGTGGTGCAGGAATTTTTCTGTTCCGGAGCGCAGACCATTGCCTTCGTTACCGAGTATAAGGTTTATTTTCTCAGGAAAATTAAAGGAGTAAATATTTTCTCCTTCCATATCGGTACCGAGGTTGAGATTTTCCGATTGTTGAAGGAAGGTTTCAAGGTCCCTGTACACTACATTGACCCTCGTGAAGGAACCCATGGTCGCCTGTATAACCTTTGGATTGTAGAAATCCACGGTGTCTTCCGAACAGACGATCTGTTCAATGCCAAACCAGTCGGCAAGACGGATGATTGTTCCCAGGTTACCCGGATCCTGGATACCGTCTAAAACCAGCTGAAAAGCGCACTGGTCGATATAAGTTTCCGGGTTTGTCGTGCACAGCGCTACCGAATCTTTAGGATGCTGAAGAAAACTTATCTTTCGCAGTTCATTTTCATTTATCTGAGTAATATCCACGTCGGGAAAGTCCAGAGCCGTGGGATTTATAGAAAATATTTCTGTAATTTTATAGTGGGAATGCGCCAGTTCACGTATATTTTTGTTACCTTCAACCACAAATAAATTGTGCTTTTGACGGTACTTTTTTTTGTCGAGAGACTGTAATATTTTTATTGTATGAGCCGTAAGCATTTAGGAAAATATCTTCAAAAATATCATATATTTTTATCTTTTGCAACCGTAATCCTTATTCTTTACGCCTGCAGCACAACTAAAAAGGTACCGGATGGTGAATACCTGCTGGTCAAAAATCATTTTAAGTACGAAGGCGAAAAAATACTGGAAGATGAACTTCCGGATTACGTAAGTCAGAAACCCAATAAAAAACAGCTTCTTTTTTTTCCGGTAGGCCTGTGGATGTATAACATGGCCAACCCTAAGTACGACACGATCCTGAACGAGTATATGACCTACCCTTCGGATATGCGGAACAGAAAACTGCGCGACTCCCTATTCATCAAATACGGTCACCCTGAATATGTGGGTAAAAGCCTGTTTTGGGACCGTTTTTTTCATAATATAGGTCAGCCACCGGTAATCCTGGACCAAAGCAAGAGTGAAACCAGTGCTAACTCCATCCGGAAGCGTCTTGTTTTTCGTGGATACTGGGATGCAGCAACAAAATTCAGCCACGACCTGGATTCCGCCGCAAAAAAGGCCGAGGTAACGTATCTGATCACTCCGAAAGACCCTACCCTTATCAGCGATTATTATTACGACATACCAGATCAGAAAATCAAAGGGATCTACGAAGAGGATTTAACTGCAAGTGCCATACGGTCCAAAAAGACCCTGGATCAAACCGCGCTGGAAAAGGAGGTGAAAAGGATAAACGACCTAATGAGAAGCCGGGGTTACTATCAGTTCAACAGTTCCGGACAGGAGATTTTCTTCATGGCAGATACCCTTACGAGCAGGAAAAATGTACCGGTGACTATGGAAATCCATAAGGATTCAGTGGACTCACCGTATAAAACCGCCACCATAGGAAACATTGATGTTGCAGTTATAGAAAATGCCAACGATTTTCCTCACAACACGACCCGCGATTCCCTGCGTGGAGTCCGTTTTCATATGCTGGACGACCAGTTTAAAAGCAGCGCACTTTGGAGGGGGGTCATTTTAAGAAACGGGGAACTTTACAACCAGAAAAATCTTGACCTTACACGAAGAAATTTTCTGGCCATGAATAATTTCAGTCTGATAAAGGCAAAGGATTCCTTGAGAAGAGGAGGCACAGCTGCGCCGAACGACAGTATTGTGGATGTACTTTATCTGCTGAAGCCGCTGCCGAAGTATGAACTTAAAGTTGCTGCAGACGTCAACTATTCGCAACTGCTCAACCTTGCGGCAGCGCCATCTGTGGATCTTACGACGAGAAACGTATTTGGAGGTGCTGAAAACCTTAACACTTCGTTTTCCTGGATTGTGGGAAGGATCAGGAATTCCAAGGACCTGGACACCCGCGTTTGGGCGCACGAACTCTCGGCCAATGCTAACCTGAGCTTTCCAAGGCTGCTGCTGCCTTTCAGTTATTACAAACTGATTCCCAAAAGATACTCACCCTCCTCTTCCATCAGCCTCGGAGCTTCTTTCCAGAAAAATATAGGGATGGACCGGGTCAACTTTAATACCGGACTGAATTATTTTGCCAACGTGAACGATGTGGTTTCCCACCGGCTGACCGTCTTCAATACACAACTCAGTTTGACGAGGAACAAAGACCGCTATTATGAGTATTTCCCACGCGATGCAGATGTGAGAGATTATGTGTTCAACAACTATTCGCCCGCGCTCTATGCACAGTTCGTGGATGGTCAGATCAGTTCAGACGAGTTTTCAGCAACGATTCTGAACGATCCCGCTTATGGAAGTTCATTGTCCGGGTATGATCTGAATGCATACAACACCTTCAGGCAGTCGCTGGTAAACAAAGACCGACAGACACAGGACGTTTTGATCTCTTCCTTTATCTACAATTTCCTTTATAATGAGATCGGTAAAAAGGAATTCGACAATCCGTTTTATTTTAACGGAAAAGTGGAGGTTGCCGGTAACCTGCTGAGTCTTGTTGCAGGTAAAGAGTCCGAAAAAGGAATTACCACAGGGCAACAGAAAACGCTCTTCAAAATGCCACTTTCGCAGTTTGTTAAATTTGATATCGATGTAAGGAAATATCTTACATTCGGCAAACAGACCCTGGCGATGCGGCAATTTATCGGTTTGGGCATTCCGTACGGCAATTCCAACCAGATGCCTTTTGTACGGTCCTATTTCAATGGCGGTTCCAACGACATTCGCGCCTGGAGGCCTTTTGGAGGACTTGGACCGGCCGATTCACAACTTGACGAGCGGATCAGGACTTTTGTGATGGGAAATGTAAAGCTGACTTCCAGTGTGGAATACCGCATACCGATTACGGATATGTATGAAGCCGCGGTGTTTACTGATGCAGGAAACATTTGGAGCCTGAAGGATACCGGTTTCGGAGACCAGTTTAAATTCAACAAATTCCTGAAACAGATGGGTGTAGGCAGTGGCCTGGGATTAAGGATTAATGTGGCATACATTACCGCACGCGTTGATTTTGCATACAAAATATACGATCCAAACCAGCCCGAAGGCGAACGGTGGAGGTTCAGCAAAATACAGCCACTGAAACCGACGCTGAACTTTGCATTCGGATATCCATTCTAAGGATCAGTCAGGGGATATTCCCAGAACGTAATACAGGACGGCAAGAACCCGGGCCAGGACTTCACGGGATTGATTCCTGTAGTAGCTCTCGGGCAGTGAGACATCCTGGGCATCAAAGCCCAACGCATTCAGGTCATTGTTCCGTGCGAAAAAGAGTGCCCTCAAATTATGGAATCCCTGTGATACGATGATTACATCATTGATTTTATACACTTCTTTGCAGCGGATGATACTCTTCTGCGTATTGAAACCTTTCGGATCTTCAATGATAATGTTCTCCGGCACCCCTTCCTCATAGACCAGGAACCGTTTCATCGCTGCCGGCTCATCATATCCTTTACTTTTTTCCCCGCTGACAATAATTTTCTTCACCTTCCCATGATGAAAAAGTAAAGCCGTGGCATCCATTCTCTTAATGAAATAGGGATTTCCGGCACCTGAACGCATCTTCGGTGAGGTACCCAGGACCAGAGCTGTTTCCCGCGGCGGAATTTTTGAGATTTTAGTATAGGTACGTCCGTTGATTACAGAAAACACCCAGATGTTGGCCAGTAAAACCAGCAGCACCCCGATTTCAACCAGGGAGAAGAATGTTTTCAATATGTCTAGTATTCGTTTCAGGAGACGGTGGAGATTTAAGGATTAGTTTTAAACCATATCAAAATTAAGCTTTATTCTATTGCTTAGGGCAACGGACATACAGGCCAGTATTTTGCCGGACTGCTCTTCCTTTTCTGTCAGATATTCATTTTCCAGAAGCTCAACCTCCCCTTCCAGCAAATAGCATTCACAACTTCCGCAAATACCGGACTTACAGGAGTAAGGAACCGGAAATCCTTTGATCAGCAATTGCTGCAGTAATTTGGTCCTGTTGTTTTCCAGCGTGGTGCTGAAGGTTCGGTGGTTGATCCGGAATTCAACTTCAATATTTTCCACGAGCGGAAATTCCTGTTCCTGTGGATAAATGTCTTCATTGTACTCCTCAAAAAGTTCAAAATGGATGTTCTTCTTCGGGATACCGTTGTTATAGCAGGCGTTGGCCAGGGACTTTATCATTTCTCCCTTTCCACAAATCAGCACCTCGTCCACCGCATCCCAAATCGTGCTTTCCTCATCGGTATCGTCCAGATGCAGAATCTGATTGATGATGAGTTTAAGTTTCTGTTCATTTAGCCTTCCCTGAAACAAATTATCGGTGGTGTCCTCCTGGGAGAAAAAGTAGAAGATATGAAGCCTGTCGCCATACTTTCGGGCCAAATTATCAAGCTCATTTCTAAAAGCAATCTCATCCGATTTACGGTTTCCGTAAAAAAGATAAAGTCGGGTTCGCGGTTCGGTGTGCAGAATATTCTTGAAGTGACTGATTAAAGGCGTAATGCCTATCCCCCCTGCAAAGCCAATGATTGTACGGAATTCGTGCGGTTTGGACACCAGCGTGAAACGACCTTTAGGTTCGGAAACCTCCATCTCGTCGCCCACGGCATATCTGTGAAAAAGGTCCCTGGTGGAACTGTTGCCGGAATTGATTTTAATCCCCAGCGAAATGTTTTCTTCGTGGGGAGCAGAGGTCATGGAGAAATCATTGATGTAAAGTTGCCCATTGTGTTCATACTTCAGACCAACGTACTGGCCGGCCCGGAACCTGTACTTTTCCTTAAGATGATCGGGAACTTCAAACTGCAGTTCAAAGACTGAGTTGGTCAGTTGGTGCTTTTTCGTTATTTTTAGGCGGTGAAAATCATACTGCCTCGCATTGGGTAATTGTTTCTCCATATCGTCCATTCAAAAATAGTAAAAAATTATGAAGAAGTTATTCTTATCGTTGTGTGTTATTGCAGCCCTTACCTCCTGCAATAAAAAGGAAGTGGTGACCGAAAATGAAGATTTCAGCACCGACAGCATTACTGTACCGGAGACCAACGAACCGGTAGCCCTATTCACAGCTGTAGAATATTCCCCTGAAAAAATTTCTGACTTTTTAGCAGCGAAAGACAATGACACCCTTTATGTAACCAATTTCTTCGCAACCTGGTGTGGCCCGTGCATGAGGGAGATTCCTCATTTCAAGGAAAAGATGCTGGAGCTGAAAGATCAGCCGGTCAAGTTCACCTTTGTAAGCCTGGATCAGAAAACGGACTGGCCTACCGACGTAAAAAATTTCGCAGAAGAAAACGGTCTTACAAAAAATGTAATCCTGCTGGACGGCACCCTGCTGCAACCCGATTTTTTCAGCAAAAATTTCAAAAGCTGGGACGGCAGCGGAATCCCTTTCACCTACATGCGTAAACGCGACAAAACCGATGAATACATGAGCATGATGACCAAAGAGCAGCTGGACACCAAAATAAATTCCTTTAAGTAATCAAGAGAGATTCGCAGAATCTTCCATTAGTATTCAGAAAGAATTCATTTCCAATTAAAATGTATTGTCTCTTGGCTTGTTAAAGGATGTCCAACTTCAAAACCATTTGCGTATTCATCCTCATCGGAATCATTATTTCGGTTGTGATTAACCTGAATATCGGTTTTATGAAACTGAGTGTTTCGGATTTCTTTTTTTCAGATTCTGAAAACTCCCAAATCGCACAGCTCCGTATTAATCGGGTTTTGGCGATGCTTTTGGCGGGTATTTCCATTCCAACCTCGGGGTTTCTTTTACAAGAGTATTTCCAGAATCCGCTCGCGGGACCTTCGGTGCTCGGAATCACCTCTGTGGCAAGCCTGAGTGTTGCATTTTATATCTTTCTATCCCAGGATTTTCAGTTGCCTGAATTTTTGCAGAACAGTTTTATCAGTATTTCAGCTATTCTGGGAAGTCTGCTGCTGATGGTTATTCTACTCGCTTTTTCGCACCGGTTTCAGGATAAATCGTTTCTGATCATCTTTGGATTCCTGGTTTCGGCTTTGGCCGGCGCAATTGTTTCCATCCTCCAGTTCTATGCGGAAAATCAAAGTCTTAAAAACTACATCCTCTGGAGTTTTGGGGCGAACAGCCAGGTTTCAGGGAACCAACTTTGGGTGCTCACGGGAATCATTATTTTGGGATTGGTGTTGAGCTTCAAATCCATTAAACCACTCATAGGAAATTCCCTTGGCACCTCTTACGCGCAAAGTTTCGGTGTGAATTTAAATCACCTTAAGCTGTTTGTCATTGTGGCTTCTTCACTACTTTCGGCCTCTGTTACTGCTTTTCTTGGACCCATTTTATTTATCGGCATCGTGATACCGCACTTCAGCAGGATGATTTACAATCCGGCAAAACTCTGGCAGCAGTGGATCTTGAATATGATCCTGGGGATGTTCATCATGGAGATGTTTTCCATTGTTTCAGAAACAACGCAGTTCCCATTAAATGTCATTACGTCACTGTTTGGGATTCCTGTAATTTTGACGATGATGATGAATAAGGGAAGAAGCGCAGTATAATGACACAACATATTGTTTTATGACTTTTGTGGTTTAAAAAAAAGATGTTCCTGCAATTAAAAAATACAACCATTGGCTATACAACTCCTTTAATAAAAGGCGTGAACGCTGGCTTGGATTTAGGCGAAATCTGTCTGATCATCGGTAATAATGGTGTCGGCAAAACCACTTTGATTAAAAGTATCCTGAACCAAACTCCTGTTCTGGAGGGCGAAGTACTGCTCTTATTGAAAAATGTGGAAGCTCTGTCCAACAAGGAAATTTCGGAGCAGGTTGCCGTAGTTTTGTCGAAATCAGAGATTCCCGCGAATTATACACTTAGGGATTTGGTCTCGCTCGGAAAATATATTCATTATCCTTATTATTTTGAACTGAACAGTGCTGATAAACAGCACGTAAAAGAAATCATCGAAAGTCTGAATTTAAGCCAGTACACCGATTTTCCATTACAAAAACTTTCAGATGGTAACCTTCAGAAGGCATTCATAGGCAGGGCGCTGGCGCAGAATTCCCCGATGATTATCCTGGACGAACCAACTACACACCTCGACGAAGAAAACAAAGTCATCATCCTTAAGTTGTTACGGAAACTGGCCAGGGAGCACAACAAGCTCATCCTGTTCTCTTCCCACGACTGGCGTCTTTCCAAGGAGTTTGCAGACAAGATCTGGCTGGTGAATGAAGGGCAACTTGACCCCGGGATCACTGAAGATATCCTGCTACGGCATGATGACATGCTGAACCCAAAACTTTTCAATTTCAGCGATGCGTTCGTTCCGCCGCAGATTATTGCTCCCGCTTTACAGAAGGAAATGCTCTATTCCTTTCTCCAAAAAAACGCAGCGAAAAACCTTTCGCATCTCAGATTTGAATTTATAGACCCGATTTGGGTTATAACAGGTCATAATTTTCAAAAAAACTGCAATTCATTTGCAGAGATTTCATACTTACTCTCCAACCTTCATTAATTCTACATTTTTAGCCGAATTTATATTTGTTATGCGCGCATAGTATTATGCGAATCATATCAAATAATATATTGTATTACAGCAAGTTACAAATTGACTTCTAAATACTATGCATGCATAGTATTTTTTGTTATATTTGTCTAAATCACGATTACAGTTAAATATGGAAAATAAAAATAACGAAAAAGTTGAGAATGTGGACCTCATACTTAAGTCCACCTGGCTTGCTGTTTCAAAGATGTATTCCGAACTCGCACATGACCACGATGCAACTGCAGTACAGGCACTTACCCTATTGAAAATTGACCCGAAAGAGGGAACCAGAAGTACCAATCTGGGTCCAAAGATGGCTATAGAGCCTACCTCATTAACCCGGATCATTAAATTGTTGGAAGACAACGGCTACATCTACAAGGAAAAAACCACGAACGACAAAAGAGAGGTTATTATCAAACTAACAGACAAAGGACTTAACAGCAGAAATCTCTCCAAGGAAGCGGTGCTGAACTTCAATAAAAAAGTCATTGAAAAAATTGAGCCCGAAAAGATGGAAATCTTCAAGGAAGTTATGACGGACATTCTGAAGATTGCCAATAATCTGAACAATAAAAACAGGTAGTCGAGCGGTTACCTCTAACAGGAAAAATTATTAAAAATTAATAGATGAAAAGAAGAATCAAACACGTTACGGTTCTTGGTTCGGGCATAATGGGCTCGGGTATTGCCGCACATTTCGCCAATATAGGCGTGGAAGTGCTGCTTCTCGATATCGTTCCTTTCGAACTCAGTGAAGCCGAACAGAAAAAAGGTTTGACCAAAGAGGACAAAAGTGTAAGGAACAGGATTGCGACAGAAAATCTTGAAAAACTGAAAAAAGCAAGTCCGGCACTCCTCTATACACCGAAGTTTGCCGAGCGTATCACCGTGGGTAACTTCGATGACGACCTGCCGAAAATAAAGAACACCGACTGGATCATTGAAGTGGTGGTTGAAAGACTCGACATCAAGAAATCGGTGTATGAAAAAATTGAACAGTTCAGGAAACCGGGGACTTTAGTTTCCTCCAACACTTCCGGAATCCCAATTCATTTTCTTATTGAAGGCAGAAGCGATGATTTCAAAAAATATTTTGCAGGAACCCACTTTTTCAATCCGGTAAGATATTTACCGCTCCTCGAAATTATTCCAACTCCTGAAACCGACCCTGCAATTGTTGATTTTTACATGAATTACGGCGCGAAGTTTTTAGGAAAAACCACGGTTTTAGCAAAAGATACGCCTGCATTTATCGCAAACCGTATTGGTGTTTTCTCTATGATGAATCTCCTGCACGAAGTCAAAGGCTTAGGCTTAAATGTGACTGATATCGATAAACTGACAGGACCAGTAATCGGCCGTCCAAAATCGGCAACCTTCAGGACCGCCGATGTGGTTGGACTTGATACGCTTGTGATGGTTGCGAACGGCGTAAGTCAGAGCGGTTTTGAAGCGAATGATTTCAACAATGTGTTCTCCCTTCCTGATTATATCCAGAAAATGGTGGATAACAAATGGCTGGGCTCCAAGACCGAACAGGGGTTCTACAAAAAGATCAAGAACCCGGAAGGTAAATCGGAGATTCACGGACTGAACCTCGATACCATGGAGTATGAACTTCAGGGAAAATCCAACTTCCCTACCCTGGAACTCACAAAAAATATCGACAAACCGATTGACCGCTTCAAGGTGCTCATCGGCGGTAAGGATAAAGCTGCGGAGCTCTACCGGAAATCTTTGGGAGCCCTATTCGCCTATGTTTCCCACAAAGTACCTGAAATTTCGGATGAAGTATATAAAATCGACGATGCCATGCGTGCAGGTTTCGGTTGGGGAAACGGTCCTTTTGAAATCTGGGATGCTGTGGGTGTCCAAAAGGGAATTGAACTGGCAAAAGAGGCCGGTTATGAAGTTTCCGATTGGGTTAAAACTGTTGAAACTTTTTACAAAGTAAACGACGAAGGTCAAAGCACTTATTTCGATAAAAACTCAGGGAATTACAGTAATATTCCCGGCCAGGAAGCATTCATCATCCTCGATAACATAAGGAAAAACAAAACCCTCTGGAGCAATTCAGGATCTGCGATTCAGGATCTGGGCGATGGAATCATCAATTTCGAGATCCGTTCGAAAATGAATTCTTTAGGCGGTGAAGTTTTAGACGGTCTGAACAGAGCGATTGACCTTGCAGAAAAAGAATACGACGGTTTGGTTATCGGTAACCAAGGTGCGAATTTCTCCGTTGGGGCGAATTTGGCTATGATTTTAATGATGGCGATTGAGCAGGACTGGGATGATTTGAATATGGCAATCGCCTACTTCCAGAAATCAATGATGCGTGTACGCTATTCCTCAATCCCAGTCGTAGTAGCTCCACACGGAATGACCTTAGGCGGCGGTTGCGAAATGACGATGCATGCCGACCGCGTAGTTGCTGCGGCAGAAACCTACATTGGTCTTGTGGAAACCGGTGTCGGCGTAATTCCCGGCGGTGGCGGTACCAAAGAATTTGCGATCAGAACATCCAGAGAATTCCACAGCGATGACGTTAAGAACAACCGTCTCCGTGATGCATTCATGAATATCGCGATGGGAAAAGTTGCCACATCAGCGTATGAAGCGTTCGATATGGGAATCCTGGAAGATTATAAAGATATTGTGGTGGTTGATAAAAACCGTCAGATCATGACTGCAAAAATGCTGGCAAAAAGCTTAGCCGAACATGGTTATACCCAACCGATAGAACAAAAGGTAAAAGTTTTGGGTAAGGACGCCCTCGGGATGTTCTACGTTGGAACCGACCAGATGCTTACCGGAAAATATATCTCGGAGCACGACAAACTCATCGCGGACAAACTCGCAAATGTGCTGGTAGGAGGAAATCTTTCCGAACCGACAATCGTAACAGAACAATATCTACTGAACCTGGAAAGGGAAACCTTCCTGCAGCTTTGCGGCGAGAGAAAGACTTTGGAGAGAATTCAGTACATGCTGCAGAACGGTAAACCGCTTAGAAATTAAAGGAAGCTCCGGTAGGAGCGAACTGATAATAGCAGAAAATGTCACAGGTTTTTTTGAGCCTCGCAGAGGCGACCAGTTAATTTTATGGCAAACACCTATACACAAATTTATAGTCAAATTGTTTTCGCTGTTAAAGGAAGACAAAATCTGATTTTAAAAGAAAAAAGGGAAGAATTGCATAAATATTACAGGAATTGTTCATAACAGAGGTCAGAAATTATTTGCTGTATATGCAATGCCCGACCACGTTCATATGCTTGTAAGTATGAGTCCCACAATTACAATTTCAGATTTGGTTAGAGATATAAAAGCGGGTTCTTCGAAATTCATTAATGACCAAAAATGGATGACGGAAAAATTCAATTGGCAGGAAGGCTACGGAGCATTTTCCTATTCAAAAAGCAGTATTGATGTGGTTGTGAAATATATTTTAAATCAAGAAGAACATCATAAAAATAAATCTTTTAAAAACGAATATTTAGAGTTTTTGGAAAAATTTGATATAGAATATAATCCAAAATATTTGTTTGAATGGATTGAGGATAATTAACAGGTCGCTCCTACGGAGCTCCGCAAAACCAAACAAAAGGCTATTTACAGATTGCCTCTACGAGGCGAATTTTTCTTAAACTAATTTTTAATAATACAGATAATATGAGACAAGCATATATAATTAAAGGTTTCAGAACCGCTGTTGGCAAAGCGCCAAAAGGCAGTTTGAGATTTACAAGACCCGATGTTCTGGCCGCAACGGTCATTGAAAAATTAATGGCCGCTGTACCGCAGCTCGACAAGGACCGCGTAGATGACCTGATTGTCGGAAACGCAATGCCCGAAGCCGAACAGGGACTGAATGTTGCCCGTTTAATTTCCCTCATGGGATTGCAGACCGACAAAGTGCCCGGAGTAACGGTAAACAGATACTGTGCTTCCGGAAGTGAAGCCATCGCAATTGCCTCCGCAAAAATTCAGGCAGGAATGGCCGACTGCATCATCGCAGGCGGAACCGAATCGATGAGCTATATTCCGATGGGCGGTTACAAACCCGTTCCTGAAACAGCCATGGCAAAGACAAATCCCGATTACTATTGGGGAATGGGTTACACTGCAGAAGAAGTGGCGAATCAGTATAAAATCTCCCGCGAAGAACAGGATCAGTTTGCCTACGAATCTCATGTAAAAGCTTTAAAAGCCAATGAAGAAGGAAAATTCGCAAACCAAATCGTTTCTATCCCAGTGGAATATAACTTCCTGGATGAAAACCAGAAAATGCAGACGAAGAAGTTTGATTTCTCAGTAGATGAAGGACCCAGAAAGGACACGAGCCTTGAAGGTCTGGCCAAACTCCGTCCGGTTTTTGCAAACGGCGGAAGTGTTACTGCCGGGAATTCATCGCAAATGAGCGATGGTGCCGCTTTCGTGATCGTCATGTCCGAAGAAATGGTGAAGGAACTGGGTCTGGAGCCCGAAGCAAGATTAGTTGCTTACGCAGCGGCAGGTTTGGAACCGAGAATTATGGGAATGGGGCCAATTTACGCCATTCCAAAGGCGTTGAAGCAGGCCGGTTTGGAATTAAAAGACATCGATTTAATTGAACTTAACGAAGCCTTTGCTTCTCAATCCGTCGCAATTAAAAAAGAATTAAACCTTAATCCGGACATCCTGAATGTGAACGGCGGTGCCATTGCACTCGGACACCCACTGGGATGTACGGGAACAAAACTTACGGTCCAGCTTCTGGACGAGATGAGGAAACGCGGCAATAAATACGGTATGGTTTCCATGTGCGTAGGTACAGGCCAGGGAGCAGCTTCGATATTTGAACTGCTGTAAAAGACAAGCAGAACATAGACGGATAGAGCATAGACACTTTTATCGAGTAAAATTCTGATATGAATGATTTTAAAAGACATAATTTCAAGAAATTGAAGATTTGGCAAATGGGCTTAGATGTCGCAAAAAATATCTTAGACATTACCTCCACTCTACCAGTAACAGAGAAGTATGGCATGAAAAGTCAGCTGGACCGTTGCGCAATATCTATCCCTTCAAATATTGCAGAGGGCTCCAGCAGAACCAACAAGTCTTTTAGTCATTTTATTGATGTTGCTTTAGGATCATCCTTTGAGTTGCAAACTCAATTGCTTTTAGCAAACTACCGGGAATATATTTCAAAAGAAATTTTAGAAATTCTCGAAATCAAAATTGAAGAATGGCAAAGGGCAACGATGGTTTTTCAAAACACATTAAATGAATAGAAAAGGGAGAAGATATTAAACGGATAGATAACAATATGTAACTGTGGTTATCTTTCATCTATCCGTCTATTTTCTATTAGTCTACCATCCTAAAACAAAATTATAAATTAAATAACATGGACAATACCACACAAAAATCACTGATCGGAGGAGACTTCTTGGTTACCGAAACTCCAGCTAACGATATCTTCACCCTGGAAGAACTTACCGACGAACAGAAAATGATGCGCGACTCTGCGAAGGAATTCATTGACAGGGAAGTTATTCCGCACAGAGAACGTTTTGAAAACAAAGATTATGCACTGACCGAAGAAAAAATGCGTCAGCTGGGCGAAATGGGATTCCTCGGAGTTACCGTACCGGAGGAATATGGCGGCCTCGGGATGGGATTTGTAACCACCATGCTGGCCTGCGACTATATTTCCGGAGCCAACGGTTCACTTGCTACGGCTTACGGCGCGCACACTGGCATCGGTACTTTACCTATCCTGCTTTACGGAACGGAAGAACAGAAGAAAAAATACCTTCCCGATCTTGCCACAGGGGCAAAATTCGGCGCCTACTGCCTCACGGAACCGGACGCCGGCTCTGATGCCAATTCCGGGAAAACTAAAGCGAAACTTACAGAAGACGGAAAGCACTACGTCATCAACGGACAGAAAATGTGGATCTCAAATGCAGGTTTTGCGGAGATTTTCATCGTTTTCGCAAAGATTGATGACGACAAAAACATTACGGCATTTATTGTAGAAAGAACCGGAACGGAAGGGCTTTCTTTCGGTGAGGAAGAACATAAGTTGGGAATCCGCTCCTCCTCCACCCGCCAGGTATTTTTCAACGACATGAAGGTGCCGGTGGAGAATCTTTTAGGTGAAAGGAACAACGGCTTCAAAATCGCCCTGAACGCGCTGAATGTCGGCAGGATTAAACTGGCCGCCGCAAATCTGGACGGACAACGTAGAATTCTGGGATTGGCAACAAAATATGCCAACGAAAGAAAACAGTTTGGCGTAGCAATCTCCACTTTTGGCGCCATCAGAAAGAAAATCGCCGAGATGGCTACCGGAATCTTCGTTTCGGAAGCAGGTTCATACCGTGCCGCAAAAGATGTACAGGACAAGATCGACGAACTCGTTGCCGGCGGAATGGACCACCAGGAAGCAGAACTGAAAGGCGTGGAAGAATTTGCTGTAGAAGCTTCAATATTAAAGGTTTTTGTTTCAGATTTAACACAGCTTACTGCCGATGAAGGAATCCAGATCTACGGTGGAATGGGCTTCAGCGAGGATGCACCGATGGAAGCAGCCTGGAGGGACTCCAGGATCTCAAGGATTTACGAGGGTACCAACGAAATCAACCGTCTGTTGGCGGTAGGAATGCTCATCAAAAGGGCGATGAAAGGCCAGATTGACCTTATGGGTCCGGCAATGGCGATCGGAAAAGAACTGACCGGAATCCCTTCGTTCGAAGTTCCCGATTATTCTGAACTGTTGAGTGAAGAGAAAGCCGTTATGGCAAACCTTAAAAAGGTCTTCCTGATGGTTTCGGGAGCCGCGCTTCAGAAATACATGATGGATATCGAAAAGCAGCAGCATCTTCTGCTGAACGCTTCCGAGATACTGAACCAGATCTATATGGCGGAATCCGGAATCCTGAGGGCTGAGAAAAGCTTTGCTGCCGATTCTGTAGAAGTGGCCATGGCACAGCTGAACCTCTATAAAGCGGTTGAAAAGATCATCGCTGCTGCAAAAGAGGGTATTGTTTCCTTTGCAGAAGGTGACGAACAGCGCATGATGCTTTCAGGTCTCAGAAGATTCACCAAATATACCAACCAACCGAACGTAATTGCCCTGACTGAAAAAATCGCCGCGCATTATGTAGAGAAGGGTCATTACTAAAAACAGTTTTAAACTGCACTTAAAAACGCCTCGGGAAACCGGGGCGTTTTTTATTTCCGTAATTTTTGTTACTTTTATAAAAAATCAATCATGAAAATAATGAGTTTGCTGCTGATATGCTTTTCAGCTTTTTCATATTCACAAAATAAATCCGGTGAACCTGCTCCGGGGAAACCATCTTTACCACTTAAACTTACGCCATCAACAGTAAAAGTTTTAAAACCTAAAGTCGACAGCATAGAATATAAAATGCTGGTCAAAAAGGTTGACAAGCCAGAACTGTATGTAATGATGGTGAAGAAGCCCAAAGCAGCAATGATTGAAATTCCAAATCTTCAATTCTTGCCAGAAAAAAAACTTGAATTATCTAAAAAAGATTCTGCCGAAAAATAATGTCATTGCTAGGAACGAAGCAATCCAAATCTTAAAAAGCAAAACGCCTCGGGAACCAAGGCGTTTTTTATGGTCACGCAACAAAAATTTACAGCCTATGAGAGTAGAAAACATCAGGATAAGGATGTTCGCATTCCGTATATCTGAACACCTTCGTATTTTGTATATATCAAAATAATACAGCGAATCAAAAATTTGGTGATATGAGAAGATATTCGCATATTTGAGGGTTATGTGCAACACTAACAGACGACACGACTAAAATTGACAGAAACAAAAAAATATGAAATATTAGAAGCATTGCCCACCTATGGACCAATGTATATTTCTGTGACTGAAAGTGACGAAACATTTTATTCGGAAGGTTTTCCTGTTCGCTTTTACAAGTCTGACGGAACAGACTGGGTTGCTAATTTTAAACCTGGTTGGACAGACCTGAAAATAATATACGAACTTAAAGACACGGCCAATTTATTAGTAATTGCTTGCGGGACTTGCTACATACTGAACCCAGACGAAATAAAACCAATTTCGATTTTTGGCGTTGGTTACTCGACAGTTTTAAACGCACCAGACGGAAGACTTATTTTGCAAGACCAAACCGACCTGACAATTATTGAGCCTGACGGAACACATTGGGACACAGAAAGAATATCGTGGGATGGATTAGCTGAAATTAAAGTTGAAAATAATTTGGTGTCAGGACTTGCATATAATCCTATGCACGAAGTTGACGAATGGATTGAGTTTAAGTATGACCTTGACACGAAAACGTTGACAGGTGGAAGTTACTATTCGTTTGAGAACAAAAAACCTTGGTGGAAAATATGGTAACAGCAAAATTTGCTTGTCCTTGTTGTGGTTATAAGACTTTTGGAGAAAAACCCAATGGTTCATATGACATTTGTGAAGTTTGTTTTTGGGAAGACGACCCAATTCAACTTGCCCACCCGAAATATAATGGGGGAGCAAACAGAGTTTCATTAAAACAAGGGCAGAAAAATTTTATTGAATTTGGAGCTTGTGAAAGAGAAATGATTACAAACGTAAGACAACCAACAAAAGACGAACAACGAGACAAAAATTGGAAACCATTAGAATTATAAAAAAAACAGTGCATAATAACTAAGCTTTCGTCTTGTTCGCGAGACACGGAAGGTTCCCCGCTCCGCAAAGTCTCCCGACTTTGAGCAATGATAACATTTACCTCTTCAACAAACCCCTCAAAATCTCCACTTTCATTTCCATTTCGGTCTCCAAGGTTGGAACCGTTTTGCTGGAAGTTTAAAGCCGCTAAGATTAAAACTTTTGGTATAAAAATTCCCTTGTAAACTCCATTAGAAGAGCATTAGAAATAGAATTTAAAGAGGAAATACTTTGAGAAACTGAAGCATTTCCCTATTTTTGGGAAAATACAGATTTACGCAGGATGGGACATTTACCGAAGCTGATAGAGGATTTAGCATTAATATTAATCGTTGCGGCATTTGTCGTCATTATCTTCAGGAAGATTAAGCAGCCGCTGGTTTTGGGTTATATTATCGCAGGTTTTCTGGTAAGCCCCAATTTCAAGATCTTTCCATCGGTCGTTGACGGCGAAAACATTAAAACACTGGCCGAAATCGGGGTCATATTTTTGCTTTTCAGTCTGGGTCTTGAGTTCAGTTTCAAGAAACTGATGAATGTGGGAGGGTCGGCCTCCGTAACGGCATTTGTAGAGATCATCTTCATTACGATTGCCGGATATTTTACCGGAAAGATGCTCGGCTGGGGCACCATGGACAGCCTGTTCCTGGGTGGGATGCTCGCAAGTTCGTCCACCACGATTATCATCCGTGCGTTTGATGAACTGGGGGTGAAGACCAAAAACTTTGCAAAAACAGTCTTCGGCGTCCTGGTAGTCGAAGACATCGTGGTTATCTTACTGATGGTTTTGCTCTCCACCATTGCCGTTACGAAAGAATTTGAAAGCACGCAGATCCTCTTTACCGTCGCGAAGTTGCTCTTCTTCCTGAGCCTCTGGTTCCTGCTTGGAATCTTCCTGCTTCCTACTTTTCTGAAGAAAATCAAGCACCTGCTGGACGATGAGATTATCATGATTCTGTCCATTGGCCTTTGCCTGGGTATGGTCCTCATTGCAACTTATGTCGGCTTTTCGGCAGAACTTGGTGCGTTCGTCATGGGTTCAATTATTGCAGAAACCAAGATGGCAGAGAAGGTGGAACACACGCTGAAGTCTGTTAAGGACCTTTTTGGCGCCGTCTTTTTCGTATCGGTAGGTATGATGATTGACTATGAGGCCATGATTACCTATGCCTGGCCAATTCTCATTGTTACCCTTCTAACCCTTTTCGGTAAAATGTTCAGTTCCGCACTTGGCGCCCTGATTTCCGGGCAGCCTTTGAAGCAGTCGGTTCAGGTCGGGATGAGTATGGCACAGATCGGTGAATTTGCCTTCATCGTGGCCACCCTGGGCCTCTCGCTGGGTGTGATTTCGGATTTCCTGTTTCCGGTGGCGGTGGGCGTTTCTGCGATTACCACGTTCACAACCCCTTATCTTATTAAATTCTCTGAACCCTTCTACAACTGGCTGGTAAGGGTGGTTCCGCCAAGATACATCACCAAAATCAACAAATATTCCTCCAATACGCAGAACATACAGGCGGAAACCAGCTGGCAGACCATACTTAAAAATTATGGCAGGATTATTTTGATTAACGGCATTATCATCATGGCCATTTATCTGCTTTTTGCACGGTTCATCATCCCGGCCATCAACCAAAATCTGGAAAGCAACGACATCAAGAACATCATCGGTAATGCGATCCCCGTCCTCTTTATCCTTCCTTTTTTATGGGCGTTAATGGTGAAAAGACCCAGTTCGGTGGCATATAAGGAACTCTGGACCAAGACCAAGTATAACCGGGGACCGCTGCTCACCATTGAAATTATAAGGTTTGCACTGGGAATTGCGATTCTCGGGTTCTTTCTGGACCGGTTTGCATCCACTACCGTTTCGTTTTTCATCACGATTCCTGTTGCCATCACCCTTATGGTCGTCTTTTCAAAGAGACTCAACAAATTTTACACTAGGATTGAAAAGCGCTTCATTACGAACCTAAATGACCGTGCCGTAAACACCCAAAGTGAGGCGGTGACTACACTGGCGGGCACTTCCGATATCAAGAACAGCCTGGCCGCCTGGGATGTGCACATCGTTGAACTGGAAGTTAAGCCTTTGGCAGATTATATCGGGAAGAGCCTCTTGGATTTGCAGTGGCGGGAGCAGTACGGCATCAATGTGGGTTACATCCGGAGAGGCGGTAAACTCATTCACACTCCGGACCGCCATCAGGTACTGATGCCCTATGACAAAGTGGGCATAATCGCGACGGATGACCAGTTCCAGATTTTCAAACCCGTATTCGACAGCCAGGAGATTATTGAGGAGCAGAATATAGACCACATTAAACTGGGTAAGATACTCATCAACCACCACTCGGTGAAAAAAGGGCTCACCATACAGGAATCCGGCATCCGGGATAAAACGGACGGTCTGGTGATTGCCATACGACGGGGCGACGAAAGGATTCTAAATCCGGAATCGTCAGAAGTACTGCAGCTGGATGATATTGTATGGGTGGTAGGCAACCGTAAAAAAATAGAAAAACTGAACGTGGAGATTTAAGATTATGGAAAAAGAAGAACTTTTGAACAAGGCGATAAAAATTGCAACCAGAGCACACCGGGGACAGACGGATAAGTTCGGAGCACCCTATGTGGGACACATTATGCGGGTCATGAATTACGGAAAAACCTATGATGAAAAAACCGTAGGGGTTTTGCACGATGTGATTGAAGACTGTCCGGAAATTACCTATGAACTGCTCCTGGAGGAGGGCTTTCCTAATCATGTGGTCTATGCGGTGGAATGTCTCACGAAAAATCCGCCCGATCAGGATTATACCGAATTCATCAAACAGACCGAACGCTCTGCGCTTGCTGTTGCGGTAAAGTTAAATGACCTGCGGGACAATATGGACCTCACCCGTTTTACTAAGCCAATGACACCGAAGGATATGAAACGGCTCAATAAATACCTGAACGCCTACCTTTACCTTAAGGAAAAATACTGATTCATACAAAATTTAACATCAGCCTAAAGACCAATTCTGTATGAAAAACCTGCATGGAACCAGCGTCGCGGCATGGGAACACCGAAAGTTTCGGTATATTCGGAATTGGTAAGGTTATTTGCTAAAACATATACCCTAAGGCTGCCTCGTGTGTAGGTCAATTTCGCATCCAGAATCTGATAGCTTCCCATGGAAACCCTTTCATTGTAGCGGTAAACGAGCTGCATCGTAAAATCCCTGAATAATTGGTTTTCCAGTTTTGCCGTAAACTGGTGCTTGAGGTTATCCAGCACGTACCGGGACCAAAGATTTTGGCTGCTCTGTTTTTGATGACTGTTTAGAAAAGTGTAACCCACGGAATAGGACCGGACAAATGAGTTAAACCGCTGTCCAAACTCCACCTCTATTCCTTTGGTCTCAATAGCACCTATGTTTTCAGCGCGCCAGGCCTCTGCCTCAGTCTGTTTTACCCAGTCTATTGAGTTTTCGGAGTTGCGGAGAAACCCACTTATTTTGGCCGAAAAATTATTCTGCTGAAAGCGGTATCCCAATTCAGAAGACCATGCATGCTCCGGCAGCAGGTCTGGATTTCCGGTTTCCGTTTTGCTCACATAGTACAGATCGGTAAAAGTGGGAATTCGGCTTACTTTTGCAATGTTTCCGTAAATTTTATGGTTTTTGTTGAAGTCAAAACCGACGTCAAGGCCGGGATAGAAAAAATTCCCCTCCGAGTCATAACTTGCCCACGAAATTCCCGGAGAAATATCAAGTCGCTCCTCAAAAAAAGAAAAGTGGTGCTCAAAAAACAGCTGGGTCAGGAACCGTTCGTGTTTTCCCAAATTGTTACTCACCAAAAATTCCTTACGAAGTTCAACGCCTAAACCGGTCGTGCCAAGGCCGGAAAAATAGGTGCTGTTTATATCGGCCCCTATGTTATTCCCGATGTGCATATTCCTGTAAATATATGGCTTACCACGCACATATTCGTACCTATCCTGTGCCCGTCTCCAGTAGAGACTGCTGCTGATCTTCCACCCCTCCAGTCTCTTCTCCGCTCCAAAACTGACCACAGAAGCCTGGGTTTCTTCATACTGTTCCGTTGCTGCCGGTGTGGCATAAAAGCCGTTTGCTCCAAATTTCTTCTCCTGAATGCCAGCCTGAAATTTGAGGTTCCCGTTCGTTAAACGGTATAGGTTCTGGAAAAAAATGTTATTGATTTTATAATCGGTATTATGTCTGTACCCTTCGGAACTTTCGGAATTCAACTGGACCAGACTGGAAGATCTTTCGCCGCCAAAGTTTGCTGAAAGACCAAGAGCGTAGGTTCCAAAATCTCCCCCGCTTGCCGTAACCGTGGCACGCTCTTCAGACTCCGGTTTCGTTATAATGTTGATGACCCCAGCGTATGCATTCTGACCAAATCTCCTGGCTGCAGGGCCTTTCACAACTTCTATCTTTTCAACCGTATCCAGGTCGAAAGGAATGCTCATGGAGTTATGCCCGGTTTGGGAGTCGTTCATTCGGATCCCATTAACGAGGATCATTACCTGCTCAAAACTACTGCCCCGGATTGAAACATCGGATTGTACGCCGTTTGATCCCCTTCTCCGTACATCAATTCCGGTAACCTCAGCCAGCAGTTCATCCACACTTCGCGCAGGAGAGCTCTCAATCTCTTTTTTGGAAATAACGGTGATATTTTCATTCACCTTTCGCAGTGGCAGATTTAAAAATTTCCCGTAAATCTGTACTTCACTAATGTCAGACTGCTTTTCCTGCGCGAGGAGATCGGAGGCAACTCCTAAAAGTAAAAAACTTAAAAAATACTTCGTCATTATCTTTTCCATTTTTTTCGGGATGGAAGTGAAGGTGAGAATCTCATCAGATGGGTATTTCTATAATACCAGTTCCGAATGAGCAAATATAAAAATGAAGTCGTGAACTTAAAAGCAGGTTAATCTGAAAAAAAGTTGTATTTTAAGTCACTTGGATGTACAATCTTAATTAGTACGGAAAATCACAATCATCATCTTTGAAATTCAATTTTTTACACCTGATCTTTCAAAAATATTACAGCTAAAAATTGTGTAATTTTGTACTTCTCAATTTCACCCATGGCAACACAGCAAAACATCGATATAAAGAAAGAACTTTTTGTAAAAAACGCGCATCTCAACAACCTTAAACACATAGATGTACTCATCCCCAAAAACAAGCTGGTCGTCATTACCGGTGTTTCGGGCAGCGGAAAATCCTCCCTGGCTTTCGACACGATTTATGCCGAAGGTCAGCGCCGTTATGTGGAGAGTTTAAGTTCGTATGCCCGCCAGTTTTTAGGAAAGCTTGAAAAGCCGAAAATCGACAGCATCAAAGGACTGGCACCGTCCATCGCCATCCAGCAGAAGGTCATCTCATCCAATCCCCGCTCTACCGTTGGGACATCCACGGAGATCTATGATTATATGAAGTTGCTTTTTGCGCGGATAGGCCATACTTTTTCCCCACTTTCGGGTAAGGAAGTAAAGAAGGACAGTGTAACCAATGTAATCGAGTTCATAAAAGATTCCGAAGGTACCGCGTTCCTCCTCCGTGCCCCGCTGAACTTCAGCCCGGACAGTTTTAACCAGACCCTGAATTCCCTGAAGGTTACCGGCTTCACAAAGCTCGAGGTCAATGGAAATGTGGCCGGCATCGAAGATCTGGAAAGTTTTGGCTTCATGCCCGAAAAGGACATGGACATCCACCTCGTAATTGACCGGTTTGCGTATGAAGACGATGAACATTTTCTGCAGCGGCTTGCCGATTCAATCCAGATGGCGTTCTATGAAGGGCACGGCTACTGCTCGCTGAAGAATATGGAAACCGCATCGGTACAGCAATTCTCAAATAAATTCGAACTGGACGGAATGGAATTCCTGGAGCCGAACGTACATTTTTTCAGCTTCAACAACCCTTACGGCGCCTGTCCGCAGTGCGAAGGCTACGGTAAAGTCATCGGCATAGACGAGGATCTGGTAATCCCGAACAAGAACCTTTCGGTTTTCGAGGAGGCCGTTGCCGCCTGGAAGGGCGAAAGCATGAGCGAATGGAAAAAATCCTTCATCAAATGGGTGGGAAATGAATTCCCGATTCACAAACCTTATTTCCAGCTTACGAAAGAACAGCGCAACCTGTTGTGGAAAGGCGACGGATCACACAACTTCCCGTCCCTGAACGCGTTCTTTAAAATGCTCGAGAGCAACCTCTACAAGATTCAGTACCGTGTTATGCTTTCCCGTTACCGCGGAAAAACCCTGTGTCCTACCTGCGAGGGCCTTCGTTTGCGCGAAGAGACCCAATGGGTGAAAGTGGACGGCCACAACATTCAGTCCATGATTGACCTGCCGCTGGATGAACTTCTCCCGCTCATAAAATCTTTAAAACTGACCCAACACGATGCCGACATTGCAAAAAGGCTGTTGTACGAAATCACCACCCGCCTTGAATTCCTGGATAAGGTGGGACTTGGCTATCTGACCCTGAACCGGACTTCAAATACGCTTTCCGGCGGGGAGAGCCAGCGGATCAACCTGGCCACCAGCCTTGGAAGCTCGCTGGTGGGTTCCATTTACATTCTGGATGAACCTTCTATCGGTCTCCATTCCAAGGACACTGAAAACCTCATACTGGTACTGAAAAGCCTCAGGGACCTGGGAAATACGGTGATTGTAGTGGAACATGATGAGGATGTGATGAAAGCTGCGGATTATATCATCGACATTGGCCCGGAAGCGGGCTACCTGGGTGGAGAACTGGTTTTCGCGGGACATTTTGATGAACTTAAAAATGCAGATTCGCTTACTGCACAATATCTGACAGGAAAATTGGAGATTAAGACACCGGCCAAGCGCAGAAAACCGAAGGAGTTTATTGAGGTCAAAGGGGCGAGGGAGAATAACCTCAAAAATATCGACCTCACAATTCCACTGGAAAGTCTGGTGGTCATTTCCGGCGTTTCCGGTTCCGGAAAATCCACGCTCATGAAGGAAATCGTGACCAACGAAATCCAGATCCAGTTAGGCATGGGCGGTAAGAAGGGTGATTACGACAGTGTTGAATTCCCGAAAAAACTGGTAAAAAATATAGAACTCATCGACCAGAATCCGATTGGAAAATCTTCACGTTCCAACCCGGTGACCTATCTGAAAGCCTATGATGACATCCGGGAGCTTTTTACGAAGCAGAAACTGTCCAAGATGATGGGTTACAAGACGAAACACTTTTCATTTAATGTGGATGGCGGAAGATGCGAAGAGTGCAAGGGCGAAGGGGTAATCAATGTATCCATGCAGTTTATGGCCGATATAGAGCTTGAATGTGAAAGCTGCAAAGGAACACGGTTCAAAAGCGAAATCCTGGAAGTGAAATTCGATGACAAAAACATCTCCGACATCCTGCACATGACGGTTGACGAGGCACTGGAATTCTTCAAGGACAATAAAGAGAATAAAATTGTAACCAAAATACAGCCGCTGCAGGATGTTGGGCTGGGTTACCTGCAGTTGGGACAAAGCTCCTCTACCCTTTCGGGTGGTGAGGCGCAGCGGATCAAACTTGCTTCTTTCCTTGTAAAAGGATACACAACCGATAAAACACTGTTTATCTTTGATGAACCTTCCACCGGGCTTCATTTTCACGATATCAATAAACTCCTTGTTTCCCTTCAGGCGCTGATCGAACTCGGACATTCGGTAATCGTCATTGAACACCAGCCTGACATCATTAAATCTGCCGACTATATTCTGGACATTGGCCCGGATGCGGGAAAACACGGTGGCGAACTCGTCTTCGCCGGTACCCCGGAAGACCTGATCAAAGATAAGAAGTCCCATACGGCCAGGTTTTTAAAGGGTAAACTGTAAGGTATGTTGAAGGAAATTACGACAGAAATTCAGAAGTTTTTACAGTTTTTAAAAAAGCCGAAGGACCGGTTTACAGAGCCGGTGACCACAACCGACCGTTACAGGATCTTTACCGTGCTCTTCTTTGCGGTGATGCTCTTAAATCTGCTGGTGATCATACCGCTGCTAGGGTGGGTTGATGAACATGTAATGGAAATTGAAAAATCCAACATGCTCAGCGGGTTCACAATTTGGTTTCTTCTCTTCATCGCCGCCGTCTTTGCTCCCGTTTGGGAAGAATTTGTGTTCAGGTTTCCGCTGAAGTCGGAGAGAAACTATCTGGTCAGATGGGCGGATAAGATTGTGGGCAAACCGGTATTTTCAAATTTTTGGAATCGCCATTTTGCGGTCATTTTCTATCTGATTGCCTTGCTCTTTGGCTTCGTGCATTCTTTTAATTTCACCAACGAATGGAATGCACTCTTCCTGGTGTTGTTGCCACTTCTCATACTTTCCCAATCCATCACCGGGCTTTTCTTAGGGTATATTAGGCTTCGGCTGGGCTTTTTGTGGGCTGTTCTCTTTCATGCCTGTTTTAATTTTGTCTTGATTACGGCGGCCTATCTTTCCTACCAGCACACCGAAATCATCAACGACAAGAACACAAACTATGAACTCCGCATTGTCGGGCTGTTCTGCAGAGACAGCAGCAGTAGCTACTTCACGCAAAACAAACAGAAAGACAAAATTTACTTGATAGAAGGAACTAACATGCACCTAAGCACTATTCTGAATTTTGAAACTGAGCAACCCTATAAAATCAAGGATGATCCAATGGTCAACTTCCATTTTAAATCGGACCGGGGAATGACTGAGCAGGAACTAATCAAACTGCTTAAAGAGGAATTTGAAATTACCGAACAGCAGTAGTGTGGCGTTGTACTACAGTCCGATATTAATCCTGATCGTCCCGACTTATCCACAAAAAAATGTTAGTAAAATGTGAATTTTAACATTTGGTTTACATTTCGTATTAAAATAAGTATTACATTTACTGTGAAATAAGAACCAAAGTGAAGACCTTTTTACTTTTTTCTCTATCGAAACTATTAAAACTTAATATAAATTTTAAGAGAAGCGTTGTCGGCTTCTCTTTTTTGTTGTTGTCTAACTAAAAAAATGAGATGTCTTTATCTACTGAATCCGCTCCTAAAGAGCGGATTCTTTTATAATGGTTTAAATTCTCAAATAACCGCTCATTCTGTTCATTTTTTCCAGCACAGTGCTGGAATTTAAAGGGAATTTATACCCGAAATCTTTTAAAACTTTTGTAAATTGGCGAAACTTTTGGCCTCATAGTTCAACGGATAGAATAGAAGTTTCCTAAACTTTAGATCCAGGTTCGATTCCTGGTGAGGCTACAGAAAAAATAATCAAAGTAAAAGGCCTGGTAAAATTACCTGGCCTTTTTTTCTTATCAGTTCTCTCCAAATTACAGCTGCCAATGGATTGGACATCTACCCGAAGGCATGTAACCTACTTCTTCTTAAAAATCCTGTTTAATACGTTAAGGTAAACCCTGCCCCGAAACCCATGTCGCTGTCATAGTGAGAAGAGAGCGCAAAATTCCTGGTAATGATATACTTTACCCCAGCCATATATTCCCGGTCGGTATTTACCATGAACGCGCCCCGCAAACGTGGCGTCAGCGGAATGTCTTCGCGCATTAACTGGAGCTTTACAATCCCATCCGTGAAAATTTCTGCCTGAAAATTAACGAGCAGAGGCAGCGTATAGACAAATCCGGCAGAAAATGTTGCCCTTTCGTCTTTGGTATTTTGCTGTCCAAAAATATTTTTTTCAATATCGTGCATTCCCATCCTTCGGTAACGCCAGTCGAAACCTATAAACGGCATAAGCCACTGCATGCGGTCTACATATCGTCCCAAATGGATTTCTGTTTCATAACCATGTGCTGCGCCATACCCTAACCGCCACTCTGCAGAAAGGTTCCACCGGGTATTGTGAAGCATGGCCATCCCATCATTCCCATTGGTGGCAAAATCGTTTTCAGCAAAAAGATGCCACTGATTGCTTTCCCGCTGCAGTTTTCTGTACGCAGCATTTTTATCGGGAAGTTCGGGGTTTTGATAATCGCCCACAGCAAATACCCGGTTCATGCCGGCCATCATGTGATAAAGGATATGGCAGTGGAAAAACCAGTCGCCGTCTTCCTTTGCCAGAAATTCAATGGTGTCGCTTTCCATGGGCATAATGTCGAGCACATTTTTTAAAGGCGCCTGCACGCCCTGCTCATTAAGCGTTCTGAAGTCAAAACCGTGCAGGTGCATCGGGTGACGCATCATGGAATTATTGACCAGTTTAATGCGCAGGACCTCACCTTTTTTCACCAATATCTTGTCGCTTTCCGCAAGGACCCGGTCGTCCATGCTCCATACATAACGGTTCATATTTCCGGTAAGTGCGAAGGTAAGATCCCGTACCGGCGCCTCTTTTGGAAGTGATGTGTCGTAGGGTGATTTCAGCATCCCATAATTTAAGGTAGTGATGTCCGTGTTGGCCATCTGGTGTCCTGAATGATCCCCTTCCATCTGCATCTCTTCGGTCTCCCCAGATTTTTTCATGTCCATCATTTCGGGATACATTACGGTATTCATATCCATTTTCTGCATACTCATGTTCATGCCCATGTCCTTCATATTTCCGTTCATATCCATCATCTCATTCATCATTTTCATTCCTTCAAAATACCGAAGTTTCGGAAGCGGGGGAACCGGCTGTCTTACGCCATCACCAACGTATACCGAAACCGACTTTGTTCGGTCTTCAGGTGTTGCCAAAAATTCATAAGCGACTCCGTGTTCAGGAACGGTAACCACCACATCATAGGTTTCAGAAACCCCGATGATCAGGCGGTCTACAGTTACGGGTTCTACATCGTTACCATCGTTGGCCACCACGGTAATTTTTCCGCCAGCATACTGGAGCCAAAAATAAGAGGAAGCTCCGGCATTGGATACCCGCAACCGTACTTTATCTCCCGCTTTGAACTGAGGAAACTGCGCTCCTGGGCTACCGTTGATCAGGAACTGATCGTAGTAAACATCACTCACATCCATGGCCAGCATCCTTTTCCACTCGTTGGTCAGTTTTGTTTTAAAATGTCCTGCTTTTACCGCTTCGGAATAACTTTGGGTGCTTCCCTTTTTTATGGCAAACCAGTCGTTCGCGTTGTGCAGCATTCTGTGAACGTTGTTGGGATTCAGATTCGTCCATTCACTTATAATCAGGGGAACTGTGGGCAGGTCATCAATTCCTTTCCGGAATGTGGGGTCGCTGTCGCGTTTTTTCATGATAAAGGAACCATACATTCCTATCTGTTCCTGCAGTCCGGAGTGCGAATGGTACCAGTGCGTCCCGTGCTGGATGATCGGAAAAGTGTAAGTATAGGTGGAATGTGGCTTTATCGGTTTCTGGGTGAGCCAGGGAACGCCGTCCTCTTTATTGGGCAGCTGTACTCCATGCCAGTGCAGGGAGGTTTCCTCATCCATCTGGTTGTGCACCACGATTTCAGCAGTATCCCCTTCATAGAATTCTAGTGTGGGCATGGGAATCTGACCGTTTACCGCAATGGCTCTTTTCTGTTTTCCTGCAAAATTTACCAGCGTATCTTTTACATACAGATGATAGGTGACTTTCTTTCCATCGGTGAAATGGTTAACCGGAAGCGGAAGAATTTTGTCGGTGGGACTTTTAGGAATTGCGCCGTTAAGCTCACGTTGATGCTGGGTGTGATCCTCCTTCTTTACCAAATCCATTCCGCACTTGGGGCATTGTCCGGGAGTGTCCGAAATTACTTCGGGATGCATCGGACACGTGTACAACTTCCTCATTTCGGTTGACGCCGTGTGTTCGGGCTGCATTTCGGGTTTTTTTTCAGGCAGCGGTATTTTTGCAGTGGATTTTCTTGCAGTGGGTTTTTTTGCAGCCGCCTTTTTTGGTGGAACTGTTTTAATTGCAGGTACAGAAACCTTCTTTACAGGAGCTTTTTTTAATACCGGAGTTGGCGCCTGGGCTGATTTTGGAGTTGCTTTAACCGCCGGTTTTGGTGCTGCGGGTTTTCTCACGATAACTGTTTTCTTCACCAAAGTCATTTTACAGATCGGGCAGTCTCCAGGTGCGGCTTTCTGCACCTGGGGATGCATCGGACAGGTGTAATAAGTCCTAGTGGTTGTTTGTGCCTTAACGTTTATTGCTATAAAGAACACAAAAAAGATTGTGAACAGATATTTCATTTTACTTTTATTAAATTTAAGGACACTTCCTGACAACGCTTACACCTAAAGCAATCCGTTCAGCCCACAATGTTCGGTTATATGCGAAGTCGCATTCGGCTGATATCAATGCTTTATCTCGAGTTTTTGCCGTCCACTACAATCCTGGCTTCGCGGTTTGCCAGTTCCCAGGCCGTTGCAAAGATTAACTGTGTACGCTTTTTAAGGAGTTCATAGTCAATCTTATCTGCATCATCGGTGGGTTTATGATAATCCTCGTGTATACCGTCAAAGAAAAAGGCCACCGGAATTCCGTTTTTTGCGAAGTTATAATGGTCCGACCGGTAATAGAGACGCTGCGTATCATTCGGATCATCATACTTATAATTCAACTGCAGTTTCTGCGTGGCATTGTTTGCACTTTCATTTATTTTCTTAAGTTCGGTGGATAGCATCTCCGATCCTATGACGTATACATAGTTTTTTCCCTCGTTTTCGGCATCGCTCCTCCCGATCATATCGATATTCAGGTTCACCACCGTATTCGCCAACGGGAAAACCGGATTTTCAGCATAAAATTTGGAACCCAACAAACCGTGCTCCTCTCCAGTGACGTGCAGGATGAGGATAGACCGTTTTGGTGCCTTGCCCATTTTTTTTGACTTTTTAAAAGCTTCTGCTATTTCCATCAGAGCAACTGTTCCGCTGCCGTCGTCATCGGCACCATTATAGATTTGCCCGTCCTTGATCCCTACATGGTCATAGTGTGCAGACAGCACGATGATTTCCTCCGGTTTCTCGCTTCCTTTGATGAAGGCAAGGATATTTTCGGAGTCCGGCAGCGCTCCCCTTCTTCCGTTCAGCGCTTCTTTCGGGACTTTCTGGTAATAATCCGCCAGGGGTGCCGGATGAGTAACTCCCATTTTCTGATATTCCCCAATGATATACCTTCCTGCTTTTTTCTGGCCTTCAGACCCGGTGTCGCGTCCCTGCATTTCGTCGGAAGCAAGTACATAAAGGTGTTTTTTAAGATCCGCGGATGAAATACTTTCGTATCCGGTTCTGAATGCCCGGCCATCATACCCGAGATTAGCTGATGCACAGGAAGTAAGGACACACACGGAGAAAATGGCGGAAATGGCTCTGTTCATAGTTTAAATTTTTCTAAAGATAAAAAATAATCCCAAACCATATGGGATGTTTTGCATACTAAATTAAGTTGTAATTCAGCCCTTTATGAAAAAAAATAGCGGACCAAATCCAAATTTTATATTTACTTTTAACTTAACGATGGTAAAATTTTACGTTCTCCATGGATTTTAAGAACCAGCATTCCGGCAGGGATGTGAATATCTTTTCCGAAATAGGCGATTTGGCGGCAGTACACCAGGCAATCAACCTCGCTCAGGGCTGTCCGGATTATGCCCTGGATGAACGCCTTAAAAATTTCCTGATCGAGGCTACCCACCACGACATGAACCCGTATGCATCCAAATATGTATTGCCGTTCATGAAGGAAAATCTGCTGGAATTTAATCTGCGAAGGGCCAACCCCATCCAGCTCACTCCGGATGAAATCTCAATTGTCCCGGGCGCGACCTACGGAATGTATGTCGCTTTTGCGAGTTTTCTGGAACCAGGGGACGAGGTGATTATCCTGGAGCCCTGCTACAATACCTATGTCCCGGCGGTGGAAATCAGGCGTGCTAAAGCTGTTTTTGTACAGATGGACGGTATAGAACCGGACTGGGAAAAGATCAGATCAGCATTGTCGGACCGGACGAAAGCCATCATCGTAAACTCCCCGAACAACCCGAGTGGTAAGGTATGGGGTACAGAAGACTGGAATCAGCTGTGGGAGCTCATAAAGGATACCTCAGTAGTCGTGATTTCAGATGAGGTGTACGACTTGGTCTGCTACGACGGCCGGGAATTCCAGAGTGCATTCCATCATCAGGAGATAAAGAAGCGGTGCTTCTGCATTTACTCTTTTGAAAAGATGTTCCATATTTCGGGCTGGAAGGCAAGTTATATCATCGCGCCTCGAAATTTCACCGAAGCGTTCCGGAAGATCCACCAATATTTGACCTTCACAGTAAACGCACATGCGCAGTATGCCCTTGGAAAATATCTGGAAGTATTTGATATCTCAGCCAATGAAAGGTTTTTTCAGGATAAAAGGGACCTCTTCTGCAAACTGATGCAGGATTTGCCGTTTGAAATTGAAGCGAAGGCGGAAGGGGGCTACTTCCAGACGCTCACCTTCAACAGGGAACTCTACCCTATATCCGATAAGGAATTTTCGGAATTACTGATCAAGGAGGCTCAGGTGGCCTCCATTCCCTACTCGGCTTTTTATCATGATCAGAAAGACACCGGAAAAATCAGGTTCTGCTTCGCGAAGAAAGACGAAACCCTCATTATCGCGGCAGATAAGTTGAAAAACGCCTTTGAACGGATCCATGCTGAATAATCATTTACGCTACCAAAACAAAAGCGCCACTGAAAAGTGACGCTTTTGTTTTATGTGTCTAATCTGAATTACATTGAAAGTACGCGAACATCAAGTCTTCTGTTCTTCGCTTTGCAATCGTCGGTATCATTCTCAGCACATACCGGAAACTGTGATCCGTATCCCTCAGCTTCTACGCGGTCTGCAGCGATTCCCAATTCCATAAGTTTCAGCTTCGCTGTTTCTGCACGGAGTTTGGAAAGTCTTAGATTGGTATCTTCATTACCCGTATTGTCCGTGTATCCGCCCAGTTTAATCCGGAGGTTCGGATAGGCTTCAAGCATTTTGTAGATGTTCTGGATGGCGTCTATCGATCCAGGTTTCAAATCGCTGCTTCCCGTCTGGAAATAAAGATTTTCCACCGTGAACCAGCTGTTTTCTCCAAGCAGAGCCTGATCTTTCTGAGCCAGACCGTTCGCCAGATAAGCCATGCGACTTCTTTCTCCGATATTCATTACATCTCCGTTCGGAAGTGGGACCGGTGCAATATTTCCGGTGTCGTACACAAAATCTCCGTCTTTATTTAAGGTACCGGTTGGTTCAGCCAATACTGTACCTGTGCCGGCGGGAATCAGTGCAGCATCAGTTCCCGGAACCGCAGTGCCGTGAGCAGCAGTTCCGTTTGTGGCAAGCTGAAGTGCATGCAGTTTCGCGGCTCTGTTCTCTCTGATCTGATCTGCATGAAGCAGTGCCAGTGTTGGCGCGATGACCAATGAAACGATGGACATAAGCTTGATTAGGATGTTCATGGATGGTCCTGAAGTATCCTTGAAAGGATCTCCAACGGTATCTCCCGTTACGGAAGCTTTGTGAGGGTCTGAACCTTTATAAAAAGTTTTTCCGTTGATATCGGCACCTTTTTCAAATGACTTTTTGGCATTATCCCACGCACCTCCCGCGTTGTTCTGGAACATTCCCATCAGCACCCCCGATACGGTGGCTCCAGCAAGGAATCCTCCAAGCACCTCAGGTCCGAAAATGAATCCCACCAACAGTGGGGAAACGATTGCGATTGCTCCGGGGAGCATCATTTTTTTGATGGACGCGTCTGTGGAGATCGCCACACATTTTTCGTATTCAGGCTCGCTCTTCCCTTCCAAGATCCCTGGAATTTCGCGGAACTGCCGTCTCACCTCCTCAACCATGGCCATGGCAGCCTGACCCACCGCAGTGATTGCCAGTGAAGAGAATATAAAAGGAATCATCGCACCGACAAACAGTCCGGAAAGGACATCGGCACGGTAAATATCGATACCGTCGATACCGGCAATCCCAACGAACGCTGCGAATAATGCCAATGCAGTTAGTGCTGCGGAAGCGATGGCAAATCCTTTCCCAGTAGCTGCGGTGGTATTTCCAACCGCATCCAGGATATCCGTTCTCTCACGCACCTCCTTAGGAAGTTCACTCATTTCGGCAATACCTCCTGCATTGTCGGCAATCGGGCCGAAAGCATCAATTGCAAGCTGCATCGCGGTTGTCGCCATCATACCGGCGGCGGCAATAGCAACCCCGTACAGACCGGCGCAGAGGTAAGAACCGTAAATACCTCCTGCCAGGACCAGAATCGGAAGCAGGGTACTCTCCATACCTACCGCAAGGCCGCCAATAATATTGGTTGCGTGTCCGGTGGAGGACTGTCTTATAATACTGTTTACAGGCCTTTTGCCCATAGCAGTATAATATTCGGTGATGAGGCTCATCAAAGTACCCACAACAAGACCGACGATAATGGCTCCAAAAACACCCATTTTGGTGAATTCGTGACCCCGGAGAACCATGGTATCAGGAAGAAGGTAATTGACAAGAAAATACGATGAAATAGCGGTGATTACGATACTTCCCCAGTTTCCAAGATTCAGTGCGTTCTGTACGTTTGACGTGGAAGCGCCTTCGTTATCATTGATTTTAACAAACAGCGTCCCAATGATGGAAAAGATGATTCCTGTTCCGGCAATAAGCATTGGCAGGAGGATTGGTGCAAAACCCCCAAAGGCATCCTGAGAAAGTGTTTCACGGCCCAGGACCATAGTAGCCAATACGGTGGCCACATAAGATCCAAAAAGGTCGGCACCCATGCCGGCTACATCACCAACATTATCGCCAACATTATCGGCAATCGTTGCAGGATTCCTGGGATCATCTTCGGGAATCCCCGCTTCCACTTTACCTACAAGATCGGCACCCACGTCTGCTGCCTTCGTATAGATCCCACCGCCTACTCTGGCAAAAAGGGCAATACTTTCGGCACCCAGGGAGAAACCGGTGAGGATTTCAATGGTACGCTCCATTTCGAGGCTGTCCACACCCGAATTGGGTGCAAAAATCTGCTTCAGGATGATGAAAAGTGTACCGAGACCTAAAACTGCGAGTCCAGCAACACCCATTCCCATAACGGAACCTCCGGTGAAGGAAACTTTAAGGGCTTTCGCGAGACTGGTCCTGGCCGCCTCGGCAGTCCTGACATTTGCCTTGGTTGCGATCTTCATACCGATATATCCGGCTGTCGCACTCAGAACGGCACCTACAATGAAGGACAGTCCTATGGTCCAGTGGGAGTTACTGTTTGAAAACCCCATTAGCGCAAGCAAAACTGCTACAACAATTACAAAATAGGTTAAGATTTTGTACTCTGCATGAAGAAAAGCCATGGCGCCATCGGAAATGTGCCCGCTGATGGTCCGCATCCGCTCATTACCATCGTCCTGTTTCTTAACCCAGTTGCTTTGCACAAAAGTATAGATCAGGGCAATTATACCGAATACAGGTACCAAATAAAACAAATCCATCATAGTATAATAATTTTTTAATGCAGGTTAATAAAGGGTTAAAGATAATAAAAACATCTAAATATCGGCATAAATCCACAAAATTTATGTGCCTGAACTGCGATGTTGCAAATAAAAAAAGACAGGCAATTCACCCGTCCTAATTTATACACTGAAATAGTAAATCCTAACCGCCAAATTTGTTGGCATAATCGCGTCTTGACGCCTCTATGACCTCTTTTGCATGGGCAACCCCGTAAACTTCCTGAATCCTGCATTTCGCAGGCTCATCCGGAAGGTTTTTGTAGGTCAGGAAGTAGTGCATCAGCCTCTTCACCTCTGCCTGTGGCAGTTCCGCAATGTCCCTGAAGTGTCCGAAAGCATGGTCTCCTACCATAACCGCAACAATCTTGTCATCGGCTTCCCCTTTATCGATCATTTTAAAACCTCCGATTGGAATTGCTTCCATCAGCATTCCTCCCGAGTGAATATTGTGCGAACTTAGCACACAGATATCGAGCGGGTCATGATCCCCCATATTTACATCTTCTGCACCGCTTGCAACCGCAAGTTTCATCACTTCATTATGACAGTAAGTTCTCGGAATGAAGCCGTACAGCGCCGGGATGATATTCGAAAACTGTTGTGGACGGTCCACCTTCAGGTAACCACTGGCTTTATCAATCTCATATTTTATCGTATCACTGGGAACGATCTCCACAAAAACGTTCACCACGTTAGGAGAATCGGCACCTGCGGAAATCCCGTGCCATGGATGTGCTTTAAAATTTGGTATCATTATCATTTGAATCTTGTTGTTTTATTAGGTAACCAGAAGAACTTCCCTCCGTAACGCTTCGATGTTCTCTGAAATGAAATCCTGTCCGTTCATGTAATTCATGAGAAAAACGGTTTTGAAATCCGACAGGTCTGCATGCTCTCCCAGGCTTTCATAGGTATCGTGCAGCATTTTCAGCATTGCGTTCTTAGAATTCACAATATCTGCCCATGAATTTTTTGTGATATAGAGTTGTTGTGAGGAATTGTAGTCAAACTCCTCGCTTATGGATTTCTCGAGAAGAAAAAGGTATTCGTGTTTTGCAAGGCTCTTATCGAATTTGTTCACCAGGTTGGCCGGTTTCATCCTTTCCAGAAAGAGAACCATGCGTTCATAGGCCTGGCTTTTGTTTTCGGCATTTCCCTTTACCGAAAGCATCTTGAGTTCCTGGTTCTTCATCTTGATGTATTCAAAAACGAACTGCCTTAACAATACAAGGAACGGTATAGCCAAAAGCACCGTAAAGAAATAGGGAAAATAGGGTGAGTTTATATAACTGCCGATGTTGAACATTGTTTATTTTGAGACTGCAAAAATAGGAAAATAAAAGATAAAAAACCGCAAAGTGTTTTAGAAGAATAGATTGGCTGCTGTAACGGTGCAACCGTTCGCCCCACGTTAGATTTTGGTCACCTTATAGATCAGTTCCCTGTTGCCGTCGCCGAGTGCCATCCGTTGTCTGTCTTCCGCACTGAAATGTTCGCGGTAATCAATTTTTTGGATGTTGACGGACGCCATTCTTATTCTTTCCTCAAAATCATTTCCGTAAAGCCTTTGCAGGTCCTTTTCTCCGTATGCCTCCAGTTTTTGCTGCGGACTTTTGTTTCGGTCGTCTTCAACAGTCTGTGCAGAATTTAAATCCATCAGGGAGAGCAGGAACAGGTCTCCACCCTTTTTTAGGACACGGTACAGTTCGCTCAGCGCCTTTTTCTCATCGGGCACATGTCCCAAAACATGGGAGCAGATGATGAAATCAAAATGGCCATCCGGAAAACGGATATCGGTGACGTCCATTGCATAAGTCGCCAGATTGGGATTTAGGTCAACGTCGGTATAATTCAGATTTGCAAGGAACAGCGATTTTAAGCTTTCCTCAGGGGCAAAATGTAATATTGAAGGATTATTCTTAAAGATTTCAGTTTCGTTCTTCAAGTATAAAAAAAGCAGCCTGCTGCGCTCCAGCGACCCACAATTTGGACAAACCGCATGCTCCCTGGACTCAATTCCATTTCCTTTTTTCAGAAACCGTTTGGAAGATTTACCGCAACAGGGGCAGTAAAATTCGCTTCCCTGCAGGAAAAACGCCCTCGCCTTCCTCATTGCTACATGAAACCGGTACCTCATTCTTTCTGAAAATAATTTCTGATATAATGATTTGATCATCTTTCGTATTAATTGGAATCAATGGTCTAACTGAGCTTGTTCTTCAGAAACTGAATCAGCACTTCTTTTTTTGAATGCTGAATCACCGGGTACTCCTTTAATTCCGCGCCAAAGCTCTTGTTGAATATTTCGATATTACGCACATTGCTTCCCATAAAACTGAAATTGCGTTTTTCCAGGTGATGCTGAAGGATCTGATCGATGATGAAAGAAGTCGGATTTTCGATGCGGAACTTTTCGTCACTCACCAGACCGATAAGATATAAGGTTTCCCCGTCATCGGCCATCAGGGCGACCGTCCGAAGTTCGCCGTGCAGTGACGCGCTGCAAACCTTCAACATTTCTTTACTGTGCAGAAATTGGAGATAGTCCAGCAGCATTTTTTTATCCTTCTCCTTCGACAAACCTTTATAAAAACGGTTTATAAATTCCAGAATCGCGGCGTCTAATACAGTCAAGTCAAAATTGAGGTGGGTTGCCGACTTTATCGCCGACTTCCTTCCCTTTGAAAATATTCTCTTCTGATCAGCAAAAGAGCCGCTCGGAATAAAGTAATTCTTCCTGAAACTGAGATCGCGTTGGAAGTGATTTCCCGCATTGAAAGAGTACAGGTAAATATCTAAATTAGCCTGCATATACGACAGAAACCGCCCATTGATTTCGATAGAATCCTCTGAGCCAAAAATCCCTAACTGCTGACAGAATATTGGACAGGTGACAAACTTCTGACTGAACTTTTTCGTCAGGGGCAGTGGCATCACGTACTCATAATCCTTCCACACCAGAATATCCCAGCTTTCACACCAAAAATCCAGGATTTCCCTTCGGGCATACATGTTTTTCTGCACCGATTTTTCGATGCATTCAGTGTATTTTTCAAAATCGATTTCGTGATGGTCCAGCCTTCTTATCATAGCATAGCCTCGTCTGAGAAACTGAAATACGAGTTTTGATTGAAGATTAAATGATCGATTAAGGTCACATTCAAAAGCTTGCCCGCTTCGGTAACCTGTTTGGTAATCCTTCGGTCCTCTTCACTGGGTTTTAGATTGCCGGACGGATGGTTGTGTGCAATGAAAATTCCGGTCGCGAAATGCTCCAGTGCGGTTTTGAACAGGATGCGGACATCCACCACTGAATAGTTGATTCCCCCGCTGGTAAGCTGGCAGAAATGAAGGACCTTGTTGTTCTGGTTAACGAAAAGCGCCCAAAACTCTTCTGTTTGAAGGTCACCCAGGTAAGGTCTGAAGAATTCGAAAGCTGCAATGCTGCTGGCAATCTGCTTCCGCTCAGGAACTTCCTGAGCCGCCCGCCTTCTGCCAATTTCAAGAGCTGCAGAAATGGAAATGGCCTTTGCTTCGCCTACTCCTTTGAACTTCACCAGGTCGGCGATGGTGAGCCTGCTGAGGTCATGCCAGTTCTCCCCCACCGACTTGAGTATCTTCCTTGCCAAATCCACAGCGCTCTCCTCCCGGTTTCCGCTGCCCATGATGATGGCCAGGAGTTCTGCATCCGAAAGGGCATTCTTGCCTTTCATCCGGAACTTTTCGCGTGGGCGGTCGTCTTCTGCGAGGTGTTTTATGGACATCTTTTAAATGCTCGAGGTGAATAATAAGTGAGACTTAAAATTACTAAATAATTCCTTCCCTGCAAGAGCCTGGTGCCAGTCGTAGCAATCCTGCTAGTACAGAATCTGGCCGTCCTTCATTACGAGCTTCCTGTCGGTAATCTCTGCGAGGTTGGGGTTGTGCGTTACAATCACGAAGGTCTGGTTGTATTTATCCCTTAAATCGAAGAAAAGACGGTGCAGGTCATCCGCATTCTTGGAATCCAGGTTGCCTGTAGGTTCATCGGCATAAATGATCTTCGGGGAATTGATGAGTGCGCGGGCTACTGCTGCCCGCTGGGCTTCACCTCCGGACATTTCGTTTGGTTTGTGGTGAATCCGGTCTGCAATGTGAAGATCTTCAAACAGGCTGTACGCCTTCTCCAGACTCTCCTTTTCATTCCTGCCCGAAATCCGGGTCGGGAGCAATACGTTTTCCAAAGCGGTGAACTCCGGCAAAAGCTGGTGAAACTGAAAAACAAAACCAATGTTGCGGTTTCTGAACCTTGAAAGTTCACGGTCATTCATGCTAATGTAAGACTGACCATCCAGAGCTATTTGTGAGCCATATTTTTCAGGAGTTGTTGGCATATCCAGGGTTCCAAGGATCTGCAGCAGGGTTGATTTTCCTGCGCCGGATTCACCTACAATGGACACGACCTCACCTTCTTTGATGTGGATATCCACCCCCTTTAACACATGTAAATCTCCGTAACACTTATGTATATTTTTGGCTCTGATCATGGGACCAAAAATACTTATATTTTTTGGAATTTCAATTAAAAAACCCTTTCAGCTGGAAACTGAAAGGGTTCTGTGTATATGTTAACTGTTTTTACAGCAGCAATGTCAGTGGCTGCTCCAGATAGGTTCTGAGTGTCTGAAGGAACTGTGCCCCTGTTGCACCGTCTACGACTCTGTGATCGCAGGCCAATGAAAGTTTCATTGTATTTCCAACGACAATCTGGCCATCCTTCACGATCGGCTTCTCAATGATAGCCCCTACCGATAAGATGGCAGAATTAGGCTGATTTATGATGGACGTAAAGGTTTCGATACCGAACATTCCAAGATTTGAAACCGAGAAAGTTGAACCTTCTATTTCATTTGCTTTAAGTCCTTTGCTTTTTGCCCTGGAAGCCATATCCTTGACCCCTGCGGAGATCTGGAGATAGTTCATCTGGTCCGTATTCCGAAGTACGGGTACGACCAAACCATCAGGAATCGCGACGGCCACCCCAACGTTGATATCCCCATGGTGAATGATCTTTTCTCCAGCCCACGATGAATTAACCTGAGGATGCTTCCTGAGGGCCATAGCCGTTGCTTTGATGATCATATCGTTGAATGAGATTTTCGTATCCGGAAGTGAATTTATTTCCGTACGTGCCTGGATCGCTTTATCCATGTTGATCTCCACCATCAGATAGTAATGAGGTGCGGAGAATTTACTTTCGGCAAGACGCTTAGCTATGATGTTCCGCACCTGAGTGTTCGGGGTTTCGGTGGTCTCACCCGCTACAAAATTCACTACAGGTTTCGGTGTTGAAGCTGGTGCTGATACGGCCTCTTTTTGCGCGGGTGCGGCTGCCTGAGCCTGACCCGGGATGAATCCTTCCACATCTTTCTTAACAATCCTTCCGTTTTCGCCGGATCCCTGCAATGCGTTTACATCAATCCCCTTTTCAGCGGCCATCTTTCTGGCCAATGGTGAAATCGCGACACGGTCGCCTGCGGTGGAAGCTGCCGCAGCAGGTTGTTGAGTTTCCGTTTTATTTTCTTTAACTTCTGTTTTTTCCTCGGCTTTTACAGGCTTACTGCCTCCACCGGAAAGTACGCCTGAAACATCGGTGCCTGCAGGTCCAATGATGGCTAAGACAGAATCAACCGGTGCTCCGCTTCCTTGCGAAACTCCCTGATGGAGCAATGTTCCGTTAAATTCCGATTCGAAATCCTGAACGGCCTTATCGGTTTCAATTTCCGCGAGAATATCGCCTTCTTTCACCGTATCGCCTACATTCTTATGCCATTTGGCCACTTTTCCCTCAGTCATCGTATCGGAAAGACGGGGCATTGTAATCACTTCGGTACCCGCCGGCATTTCGGCAGGCGCATTTTTTGATTGCCCCTCGGTTTCGCTTCCTGTTTCTTTCTCCACCGGTTCTGAAGTTTCCACTGCGGTGTTTTCGTTCTCCGTTTTAAATTCTTCGGGAACTCCGGATGCAGATGCGGCAGCAGGTTTGTCTTCTGCCTTTGAAGGTGCTGTTTCGTTTTCTTTCCCCATCAGAGTGGAGATATCCTCGCCCTGTTCACCGATGATGGCGAGCACGGAATCAACGGGTGCACCCGCTCCTTCCTCTACACCAATGTACAAAAGGACACCCTTCACTTCGGATTCGAAATCCTGAACGGCTTTATCTGTTTCAATTTCTGCTAAAACATCACCCTCATTAACGGGATCGTTAACCTTCTTGTGCCATTTTGCAACTTTACCTTCCGTCATGGTATCCGACAGACGGGGCATTGTAATTACTTCTGCCATAATTTTTAATGTGATATGTGTTAACAGGATGCCCAGTTAATCCTGGAATCAACTGAGCATCTCCTTATCTTAATAAACTAATCGTTCTCCACTTTATCCAGGAAAGGATAGTCCTCCTGTGCGTAAACATAATCGTAAATCTTGGAAGGATCCGGATATGGTGAGTTTTCCATGAACTCTATACAGTCTTCTACAAAATCACGTGATTTGTTATCCACTTCTTCAAGTTCTGCTTCGGTAGCCCACTTGTTTTCCAGAATTCTCTGCTTCACCAACTGGATGGGGTCATCCTGCTTATGAAGTTCCACTTCCTCTTTGCTTCTGTACTGCTCCGCATCAGACATAGAGTGTCCTCTATATCGGTAGGTCCGTGCCTCAATGAAGGTAGGTCCGTCCCCTCTTCTGGCTCTTTCAATGGCTTCGTAAGCAATCTCGGCCACCTTCACAGGGTCCATGGCATCTACGGCCATACACGGCATTTCGTAACCGAGACCAAGTTTATAAATGTCCTCGTGATTTGCAGTTCTCTTCACGGAAGTTCCCATTGCATACTGGTTATTTTCCACCACGAAAACTACAGGAAGCTTCCAGTTCATGGCCATATTGAAGGTTTCGTGAAGTGAACCCTGTCTTGCAGCTCCGTCTCCGAAGAAACAGATGTTCACCGCTTTCCGGTCAAAATACTTGTCGGCGAACGCAATACCAGCGCCCAAAGGAATCTGACCTCCTACAATTCCGTGACCTCCGTAGAATCGGTGCTCCTTGCTGAAGATATGCATAGAACCTCCCATTCCTCCGGATGTTCCGGTGGCCTTACCACAGAGTTCAGCCATAATCCTTTTTGGATCCACCCCCATCGCCATTGGATGAATATGACACCTGTAAGCCGTAATCATGCTGTCTTTGGAGAGATCCATAGCGTGGGTAAACCCGGCAGGAATCGCTTCCTGACCGTTATATAAATGTAAAAAACCTCTGATTTTCTGTTTTAGGTAAAGGGAGCGGCACTTGTCTTCGAACCTCCTCCACATGGTCATGTCGGTATACCATTTCAGGTAAACTTCTTTTGAAAATTCCTTCATTGTAAGTGAAAATTATCAGGCAAAAGTAGGAAAAATCTTTGTTAATAATGTCAGCATAACATGACAATTGTCTTAAAATGGTTAATTTTGGATGCTTAGTTCTTTATATGGCAAAAAACACCGAAAGCTCATCTCCGCTCATCCTTATATCAAGGTTTATTTCAAACTTTTTCAATCCGCTGACCTCGCTGTTTCTCTATTATGTATACTACAGTTCCCTGCACTATGGCTGGAAACAGGCATTCACCGAATTCGTGCCCATCCTTCTCATCCTCATTCTTCCCGTGAGCCTCTGGATATACTGGAATGTGAAGAGAGGGACGTACAGCAATATGGATGTTTCCAACCGAAACCAACGAAAAAGTCTCTATATGGTGATCGCCATTGCTTTGATCATTTATCTGGGCGTAAACTACCTGTTGGACGGACAGGTGGACCTGACCATACTTTTTCTTTTCGTGCTCCTTATCCTGATGCAGATCAGCAACTTCTACATCAAAAGTTCGATGCATACTGCCCTCAACGTGTTCACTGCAGCACTCTTTTTCACGTTTGATCCCACCGTTGGCTTCATTTGGACAGGAATTGCTGCGCTTGTTGGTTTTACCCGCGTGGTGCTGAAAAGACATACCCCTACAGAGGTGATGATGGGTGCGGTGCTGGCCCTCATTGTTTCTTTTGCTTATCTTTATACCGACATCCAGCTGCATTAAAAGAAGATAGCGGACAACCGAATTCCAAAAAATACCGTTCAGAACTATATGAATATAAACAACCTTACCACTGCAGAAGAAAAACTGATGACCGTTCTCTGGAAACTTGATACCTTTTACATGAAAGACGTCATGGAGAAGCATCCGGAGCCGAAACCCCATCAAAACACCGTGTCCACCTACCTGAAAATCCTGGTGGAAAAAGGCTTTCTGGGCAAGATAAAGGAGGGACGGATTTTTAAATATTCGGCGGCAATTCCTTTTGATGATTACCGGAAGTATCTGCTGAAGAATTTCGTAGAACAGTTCTGCAATAACTCTGATGAGGAACTGATTGCACTCCTTCAACAGGAGAATATGCCTGTCCAAACGCTGGACCGAAGCACTTCCAAGCCTAAAAACAAGCAGAAAGCCTCAAAAAAACAGCAAGTACATAAGATTGCCGATGAAATCCTGAATACGAAGAAGAAAAAAAAAAGAAGAAGAAGAAATAAACGGGATGAATTCGGCGGTGATGAGCCTTCAACCTGAAAACACCACGATATGAAACAGAAATTAAAGGAAATCTGGGGAAAAGCCGATGACATCTTTGTTCGCTATCCGATGATCCTCACAATGGCACTTATTGCTGCACTGTCGGCTGTGGTGGCCATCGAGATGGACAATGCGGTAAATCAGTTTTCTGTAATTAAACTTATTTTCACCGCATGCCTTGGAATATCCGTGATGTTTGCGGTTAAAATGCTTTCGCAGCGCATTGGAAAAAGGATGCTCCTGGAGCTGGGGGCCCTGGCCTTTCTGACGGGTTTCTATTTTATTTTACCGGAGAAGGAAAAGGATTTTACGGAAATGTATGCCTTCATCCTCATTCCGACCTATATTCTATCCCACCTTCTGGTCTCATTCATTCCTTTTTTTGGTCAGAACAGGGAACTCAAGTTTTGGCAATATAACAAGAACCTGTTCATTAATATTTTTCTTACGGCAGTTTTTACCGGTGTTCTGGTAGGTGGAGTAATGCTGGCGATTCTTGCAGTTGATAAACTTTTTGAGTTTAATTTCGAAGAGACGCTTTACCCCAAAACATTTTCGTTTCTGGCGATTTTTGGGAGTTGCTTTATCTTTCTGCTTTTTGGAGACCGTGGCCTTCAGCAACTGGAGAAAGACGGAAATTACCCGCAGATCCTCAAGTTTTTCACGCAGTACGTCCTGATTCCGCTCCTGCTTATTTACGTGCTTATCCTCTATTTTTATTCATTCAAAATCCTCATCAACTGGGAACTGCCGCGCGGTTGGGTCTCCTATCTTATCCTTGCCTATTCGGTGGTGGGAATCCTTGCTTTGCTCCTCGTTCATCCACTCAGGGAAGAAGGGGCAAAATCCTGGGTAAAAATGTTCAGCAAAGCTTTCTACTACACGCTGGCTCCTCTCATTATCCTCCTTTTCACGGCAATATTTACCAGAATCCTGGAATACGGTTACACGGAACCCCGTTATTTCGTGCTGTTGGTAGCACTGTGGCTTACGACCGTTGTGCTTTATTTCATCTTTGTTAGGAACGGCAGCATACGGTTCATTCCAGTTTCCCTTTTTGTCTTCGGGATGTTCTCGCTGGTCTTCCCTTACTTCAACGCACTTTCTGTGTCAAAGAGAAGCCAGAAGAATGAACTGGAAAAGGTTCTGTCTAGGCATAAACTAACGGACAACGGGAAAATTGATTTCACCAAGCGGGTTTCGGCAAAAACAGTTGATGAAGTTGCGGACAAATTCAATTTTCTTCAGCAGCGGGGCGAAGACGAATACCTGGACCTTTTTCTCAGCGTCACACAGATCAACGAACTTAATCAGCAAAAACAGAATCAGTTATACCGCAATGTACGTGGAAAAGTGGCCGGCTTCTTCAAAAACGTGGATCAAAACCGCCACAACAGGCAGCGTACGGAGATTTACACCCCAAAACTCGTCTACCGGACGGAAGGCTACCAGTATGTGTCAAAACTCAATCACTTCTCAGAAAACATGAACCAGGGAGGACCCACCATCAACGGTGATAAAATCGTCCTGATCAACCGGTTGCAGCAGAACAGGCCGGTGTTTGAAATAAGTTTGAACGGAAAGGAAACAGTGAACCTTCTACCTTTTGTCGAGAAAAAACTAGCGGCTTATGCTTCCCAAACTGATCGCATTCCGGTTGATGAAATCTCAACTGAAGTGAATTTTGAAAAATACAAGGTCAAGATCATCTTTGAAAACCTTGTGCGGGAAACTTCCGGGAAAACACGCTACTACTTCAACGATGGGTTTATGCTTATTAAGGAGAGGTAGCGCTTAGCTACAGTTTTTATGGAACTTTCCTGCCGGCACTGGCTTCCAGGATGCGGAACCAGTCGGTTCGGTCCAAACTGATATCCAGCGCTTTTTTGAATTTAGCGATGTTATCTGCTTTGGAGGTGCCCACAATCGGAATTATTCCCGACGGGTGCTTCAGCAGAAAGGAAATAAGGAGTTGATTTTCCTCTGCACCGTATTTACTGCAAAGCGGCTCAATAACCTCTCGGATTCGCTCATTTTGTCGGGAGCCTACAGTAAAATAATCACCAAGGACCGACCACGCCATTGGCCTTAACTTTTTTATCATCATCTGGTCCAGCGTACCGTCATAAAAAGCGCCCGTGTTGTTTACCGAGATCTCCACCTGATTCGTTACCAGAAAAGGAAAATACTGGTGGATCAGGTTAAACTGTGATGCACTGAAATTACTGACTCCAAAATCCCTGACCTTACCGTTGCTTCGAAGGATACCGAAGGCGGCCGCGATTTCTTCGGGATCCATCAAAGGGGACGGACGGTGAAGCAGCAGAACATCTAAATAGTCGGTCTTCAGGTTCTGAAGGCTTTCATCCACACAGTTCAGAATATAATCTTTTGAGTAATTATAGGATTTGATGCTGTAATTCTTGCTCCCACCCATATACTCAATTCCGCATTTTGAGATAAGCTGATAAGATTCCCTGGGCAGGTTCATATCTGAAACAGCTTCCCCAAAAAGTGCTTCCGTGGTGTAGCCGCCATAGATGTCGGCATGATCAAAAGTGTAAAAACCCTGAGTCAGAGATTCTTCAATTAAACGCTGAACTTCCTTTGCGGACAGGTTGGCGCCCCAAACGCCCCACCGCATGGTTCCTATAATAATTGGTGAAAAATCCATACCTTTATTTTTTTTCAAAGTTAAAGATTAAAATGCCACGATAATCCGCAGGTACCGCGACTATATCTGTTTTGGTGAACACATCAGCAAGTTGAAGCCATGCGCACCAAAAGATGCTTGGCCATTTATTTTTTCTATCTTATCAAAAGGAGTCCGGAAAACCTGTTTCACTGAATATAAGGTAACTTTACCCTTCAAAATTATCCCATATGAATTATCACACCAGAAAATGGATTAAACCGGAAGATTTAAATCCAAACCATACCCTTTTCGGAGGCCGGCTGCTACAGTGGATTGACGAGGAAGCAGCACTTTACGCCATCGTTCAGTTGGAAACGCCACGCTGCGTCACCAAATACATTTCCGAAATTAATTTCATTAGCTCCGCAAGCCAGGGAGATATCATTGAAATCGGAATTGAAGCCACCGATTTTGGAAACACCTCCATCACGCTCACCTGCGATGTCCGAAATATGATGACGAGGCAAACCATCATCACCATTGATAAAATTATTTTTGTAGGGGTGAACGAAGACGGTAAACCAACCCGCCACGGAAAAACGAAGATTGAATTTATATCTGACCGCCTTAAGAATCAGCCCTGATGAAAATCTTCATTAAGAATATGGTATGTAACCGCTGCATTACCGCGGTGAAGAAGATTTTTAATGATTTGGACATTGCGGTCAGCTCCGCTCAACTGGGAGAAGTTCAGACCCTTAAAAATCTTGATAATAAACAGATCCGGGTCGTGGACGAAAAGTTGCAGGCAATTGGTTTCAACATCCTGGAGGATTCTTCGCAACGCCTGATAGAAAAGGTAAAGAAGTCCGTAATCCTGATCATAAACGGTCTGGACGTTTCAGAAGATTTTATCCTGTCAAAACATTTAGCAGATGAACTCCACAAGGACTACAGTGCCATTTCCAAGACCTTTTCCCAGCATGAAAATGTGACGCTGGAGCAGTACTTTATCCTTCAGAAAATTGAAAAAGTGAAGGAACTTCTGCTGTACGGTGAACTTACCCTCACTGAAATTTCCGGAAAACTCGGCTATAAAAGCGTACAGCATCTCTCCGCCCAGTTCAGGAATGTGACGGGCTTCACACCGTCTCACTTCAAAAATCTGAAGGAAAGACACCGCATCCCGCTGGATCAAATCTGAATTTTATAAGTTTCTTCCCTCTATTTATAACAGTTTACAGATTCATTTCAGGATCTTTGAATCATAATTATAAATATGGAACATTCTAATAAACCTCACGGTCATATCCCCCCTTCCCAAAGAGTTTCACCCAGTTCAGTATACTACTGTCCGATGGAATGCGAGGGCGACAAAGTATATTTTGCAGCGGGCAAGCGCTGTCCGGTCTGCAATATGTTTCTGGTTCCAATCGAGGAAAGGTCGGATTACCAAAACAAACCTCAAACATTCTCCAAAACAAATCTTCCTCCCGATTTCAGCGATAAGGTTGGGGAGTATTTCTGTCCCATGTTCTGTGAAGGCAGCAAGACCTACGGTTCGGACAACGGCTGCCCGGTGTGCCATATGCATTTGGAACAGATTTCCCCCGAATTGCTCCAAACCGCGGAGAATCAAATCCACGGTCAGGTAGTTACTCACAAACATGCCGCCCATCCAGCAACGACAACGGTAAACGGCAATAACGCTGGAAAATACTACTGTCCCATGTTCTGTGAAGGCGACAAAGTGTACGATTCTAATGTCGGTTGCCCGGTATGCGGTATGGACCTTGTAAAATATCCTGAAAAATCAAAACCGATACAGTACACGTGCCCTATGCATCCGGAAATCATCCGTGATGAGCCGGGTGACTGCCCAATCTGCGGTATGGACCTCGTCGCACTGCACTCCGGGGAAATTGAGGAAGAGGATAGGACCTACAATACCTTAAAGAAGAAATTTATAACGGCGCTTATATTCACGGTTCCGGTTTTTATTCTATCAATGGGAGGTATGTTTTTTGATTTTCCATTTTCGTACCGGATCCAGGGAATACTGGAGTTTGTTTTAACCCTGCCGGTTCTTTTTTACGCAGGCTGGTTTTTAATGAAACGGGGTTGGATTTCCTTCAGGACCTGGAATCTCAATATGTTCAGTTTAATCGCTTTGGGTGTTGCCGCCGCATTCCTTTTCAGTCTTGTTGCCCTGGCCTTTCCTGGTATTTTACCGCATGAAATGGTGCATGACGGAAAAACTCCCCTCTACTTTGAAGCCGTGTCTGTAATCCTTACCCTCGTTATTTTGGGACAATTGCTGGAAGCGGGAGCCCACAAAAGGACAGGAAGTGCCATAAAGGAACTGATGAACCTGTCTCCCGATGAGGCGAATTTAATTGTTGACGGTCAGGAGCAAAAAGTTCCGCTTTCGCATGTGAAAATCGGGGATCTGTTAAGAGTGAAACCCGGTGAGAAAATTCCTGTGGACGGCAAGATAACCGAAGGCACCTCCAGTGTTGACGAAAGCATGATTACAGGTGAACCCATTCCGGTTGAAAAACAAACTCCGGATAGGGTTACATCCGGAACCATCAACGGGAACGGCGCGTTTATTATGATTGCTGAAAAGGTAGGTGACGAAACACTGCTTTCACAAATCATTAAGATGGTCAATGAGGCCAGTCGCAGCAAAGCCCCTATACAGAAACTCGCGGACAGAATTTCCCGGATGTTTGTTCCAACCGTTATTGCCATATCAGTCCTTACGTTTATCGCATGGTACATTTTCGGCGGAGAAAACCGTCTGATTTTGGCTTTTGTAAACGCTGTAGCAGTGCTGATAGTAGCCTGTCCCTGTGCGCTTGGACTGGCAACACCGATGAGCCTGATGGTTGGTATTGGGAAGGGGGCAAAAAACGGAATACTCATAAAAAATGCTGAAGCGTTGGAGCAAATGCAGAAAGTAAACGTCCTCATTACCGATAAAACAGGGACACTTACCGAAGGAAAACCAAGTCTGGACGATATTTTCCCGGCAGAAAACACAGATAGAAATTTAATTCTGCAACTGGCTGCCGCACTGAACCGGAATTCGGAACATCCGCTGGCAAGTGCGGTTCTGACTGAATATAAAAAATCTTCCGCTTCCGGTAAGGACGAAGGGTTGGAGGCGGTTAATCAGTTTGAAAATATTTCCGGAAAAGGACTTAAGGGAACCGTTGACGGTGAAGTTATACTTCTTGGAAATGAGGGACTGCTGAAGGAGTTCGGCATCGCACTTCCAGAAAACCTAAAACAGAAGGTTACAGACAAGCAGGATGAGGCTAAAACAGTTTCTTATCTCGCCAAAGGGACTCAGGTGCTGGGCTTTCTGAGTTTTTCAGATAAAATTAAACCCACTTCACGTGAAGCCATTGAATATCTGCAGAATCAAAAGATCGAAGTGATTATGATGACCGGGGACAATGAGCATACGGCCAAAGCCGTGGCGTCTGAACTGGGGATAAAAAGATACTTCGCGGGACAATTGCCGCAGGATAAACTCGCAGAAATACAAAGACTGCAGGAATCAGGTAAAACCGTGGCAATGACCGGTGACGGTATCAACGATGCACCCGCCTTAGCACAATCGGATGTGGGGATTGCAATGGGTACCGGGACTGATGTTGCAATTGAAAGTGCAGCAATTACCCTGCTGAAAGGCGACATCCTGGGGGTAGCAAAAGCAAGGATTTTAAGTGAACATCTGTTGAGGAACATCAAACAAAATCTATTCTTTGCTTTCATCTACAACACCTTTGGCATTCCGCTTGCAGCGGGTTTACTGTATCCTTTTTTCGGAATACTTTTAAGTCCGATGATTGCGGCAGCGGCCATGAGTCTGAGTTCCGTTTCTGTAATCTTGAATTCATTACGTTTAAATTCGGCAGATGTTAACCTGCCAAAATAGCTAAGTTTTCATTTTTATAATTGAATTATTACCAATTTTTCACTAAAGCGTAATTATGGACGAGCAGATTATGTAGAATAAATCAGGATTTTTAACTTTATAAAACCAAACATTAAAAAATAAATATTATGGCAAAGAAAACAACAGCAAGCGGTAAAGTTGCTCCCAAAGCGGATGCAGCTGACAAACTGAAAGATTTTATGATAGACGGTATGAAGGATTTGTACTGGGCCGAGAAGGCTCTGGTTAAAAATCTTCCTAAAATGGCTAAGAATGCAACCTCCAAAAAGCTGAAAGATGCGGTAAACCTGCATCTTGACGAAACAAAAGAGCAGGTGAAAAGGTTGGAAGCTGGTTTTAAAGCTTTAAAACTGAAGCCGGAAGCGGTAAAATGCGATGCCATGGATGGTTTGCTGAAAGAAGCGGAAGGCATCCTGGAAGAAACAGAACCGGGAGCTGTCCGTGATGCAGCCATCATAGCAGCTGCCCAAAAAGTGGAGCACTACGAAATTGCTTCTTACGGCACCCTGGCAACATATGCAAAGTTACTGGGACAGAAAGAGGTTCTTGGGCTGATGCTCGCCACGCTGAGTGAAGAAAAGGCATGCGATAAAGACCTGACCAAACTGGCCAAGTCGGAAATAAATCTCAAAGCCAAATAACACCAAAGCTTTAACATCATTTTTATTATAGACATAGGGCGGCAATATTTTTGTTGCCCTTTTTGAAAACCTAAAACCCTAACATTATGTCAAACCTTGAAAATAAAACAATTGCGGTATTAGCAGCGGACGGTTATGAACAGTCCGAACTGGAAAGTCCGGTTGAAGCACTTAGAAATGCGGGAGCAAAAGTGGAAATCGTTTCCCTGAAGTCCGGACGCATCAGAGCCATGAAAGACCATGAATGGAGCAACTCGGTAGCAGTGGACAAAACAGTGACTGACGCAAACTCAGATGATTATGATGCACTTCTGCTTCCCGGTGGTGTACTTAATCCCGACGCGGTGCGCGCGGACGAGGGTGCTGTTCGCTTCGTGAAGAATTTTTTTACTGCGGATAAACCTGTGGCCGCAATTTGTCACGGTCCGCAGACCCTTATTGATGCTGACGTAGTGGAAGGCCGGAAAATGACCTCCTTTAAAGCCATTTCAAAGGACCTGAAAAATGCAGGCGCGAATTGGGTGGACGAGGAAGTGGTAACGGACGGAAACCTAACGACCAGCAGGAAACCCGCTGACCTTCCCGCGTTCAACAAACGCATGGTTGAAGAATTCGGAAAATAATCGCACAACGTCTTATCTTAATTTGTAAAATTATGCAGGATAAAATTCCACCACACAAAACAGGCGCAAAGAGCGATACTGTATCCGAAATAGAATTTAAAAGTGACCACCTTGCCAAAGCGCACTTCATCACTGTAAGAAAAAGGTTTCTGGATGTTAATTCATGGGAGCTTTTTGCCGGCGAAGAAAAAGCGGAATTCTCGCATCGGGACGCCAAAGGTGAACTCTTGCTTAGAAAGCCGGAAATCGGAGACTATTTCAGCATTAAGGTACCGGGCCTTCACAACCCTACTGGCGACGGTTTCGACTGGGTAAGGGTCGAACATGTAGAAGATGAACAGGGACCGGCCGGGGAACACGTTTATATTCGCGTCCGCCCTGCACCGAATCCGACGAAGCCTGACGAGACCACCGCCCATTTTTTTGACCCAAAGGCCACTTCCAATTTCTTTATCAAAAGAGAAGGGCCTAAGATTTCTGCAGAAGTTCATGGCCGAAACGAAGTTCCCAATACAGAAAATCTGAATGTTTTGGAAAAGATAAGAAACAGCCTGGTTGCGGCAGGCGGAATTATAGGAGGCAGTAAATTTCAGTGGAAATCACTTACCGAAGGCCTTCTTAAGCATGAAGAATAAAATTTTTATTGGCTGTTCCGGTTTTTCAAACCGTGACTGGAAAGGATTTTTCTTTCCTGAAGACCTACCGTCCCGCGAACAGTTCACTTTTTACTCCGGAAAATTCAACGCCGTGGAAATCAACTCAACATTCTACCGGCGGCCACGAACCACCACACTTGAAAACTGGTACGGTTTAACCCCGGAAGATTTCAGTTTCTTCATCAAGATTCCGAAAACAATTACGCATCTTAAAAGACTTAACGAGACCGCTGTAGAAACTGCCGATTTCTCTAATCATATTCACGAGGGACTGAAGGAAAAACTTGGAGGTTTCCTCTTCCAGTTGCCACCCTCTTTCCATTTTAAAGAGGAGAATCTTGAAAAAGTTTTGGCCACAGTAGACAACAAATATCTGAGTGTTGTTGAATTCCGGCACAAATCATGGTGGATACCGGAGGTTTACAAGGCTTTAGAAGAGAAAAATATCGTGTTTTCCGGTGTAAGTTTTCCGAAAGATATACCCCGGGATTTCATCATAAACAATAAAAAGTTTGCGTATTACCGACTTCATGGCGTGCCGGTACTGTTCAAATCTGAGTATTCCGATGAAGAACTGAATGATCTTTCCGAAAAAATTAGAGGTTCCACAAGGACTGTTTATGTGTTTTTCAACAATACCTGGGGCACTGCGGCAATAAAAAATAGATTAGCTCTGAAAAAAATACTGACATGAAAAAGAAACTGGTGGTACTGTCGGGTGCCGGAATTTCTGCTGAAAGCGGGGTTAAGACCTTTCGTGACTCCAACGGACTGTGGGAAAACCACCGGATTGAAGATGTAGCTTCTCCTGAAGGCTTTGCCCGAAACCCTCAGATGGTCCTTGATTTCTATAACGCCAGGAGACGGCAGTTAAAGGAAGTAGAACCCAATGAAGCACACCGTATTCTGGCTGAACTGGAAAAGGATTTTGATGTCTTTGTTATCACACAAAACGTTGATGATCTGCATGAAAGGGCTGGTTCTACCAAAGTAATCCATCTGCATGGGGAACTGAAGAAAGCGCGGCCCGTTAATGACGAAAGTACCATTATTGATTGGGAGAACGATCTCAACATTGGAGATACAGTCGGGCAGGGTAACCAGCTAAGGCCGCATATTGTCTGGTTTGGTGAAATGGTGCCGGCGATGGAGGCCGCCGAGGAGATTGCAAAAACTGCGGAACTGTTCTTAATCGTGGGAACGTCCATGCAAGTGTATCCGGCAGCAGGACTTATACATAAAGTTCCGAAAAGCTGTGAGGTATTTGTAATTGATCCCAATTTAGAAAACAGATATGTAAAAGGGGAAAACTTCTTTGCGGAATCTGCGACAGAGGGAATGAAAAAACTTCGGGATATCTTAAATAGATTAAAATAATCCAGACTGCCGCCACAAAGAAAGCACCAATAAAAAAAACCGGCTTAGGGCCGGCTTAAATCATCACTTGTGTTTTAGTGAAAACAGAAAGTTCAAATATAATTATATATTTTCCTTCTGAAAAGGGGAAAATCACCCAAATACACTTTAATTTTTAAATCATATTATGTTTTATTGCGAATAAAACGAGTCCTACCCTGCTTTTTACATCCAGTTTCAGGAATACACTGTCGCGGTAGCCATCAATAGTTTTAGGGCTCATGGACATCTTATCAGCAATTTCCTTATAGGTAATCTCGGTACACGCAAGTTTTAAGAACTCCTTCTCTTTATCCTTCAAATCCTCAAATATATGTTTCGCGTTGTTCTCATCGTTTTTCACTTTCATAAGGCGTTGTGTAAGAAAATCTGTATAGAAACTGCCTTTACTGTAAACAGTCTCTATGGCCTCAAAAAGAAGTTCGGGAGGCATATCTTTCAATAGATACCCTTTGGCTCCTGCTCTCATCATCTTAATGATGGTATTCTCATTGTCCTCCATCGTAAGTGCAATCACTTTAATCTTGGGCTTTTTACGCTGCAGATAGAGGGTAGTTTCTACTCCGTTTCGAAAGGGCATATTAATGTCCATCAGAACCACATCGGGATCAATGTTCTGGTCTTTAAGGCTTTCTATAAACTCATCCCCGTTGCTGCAGTTGTACACCACTTCATATTTAGGATTGGCCGCAATCATATCCTCGATTGCCTTGGAAACCATTTTATGGTCATCCACGATCGCAATTTTAATCCTGTACATGGTTTTAAGGTTTAGGGTAAATAATTTTTATCTCTGTTCCACCATTCAGTTCCGAGGAAATTAAAAAATCGGCATTAATTATTTTCGCACGGTTCGTAATGTTGCGCAGGCCACTGCCGTTTGTGGGCACATTTTTGGGAATTCCCACTCCGTGATCAATTATACGGATTTCGAGGGTTTCACTGCTGTCATCCAGAATAATTTCAAGTTTTTTGGATTTTGAGTGTTTAAGAACATTGTTAAGACATTCCTGAACCATCCTGAAAAGAATTAAACAGTGTTTAGGATTGATATCTATATCGTGATTGTTGAAGATAAAGCTTACGCTCATAAAATCAAGCTTCTTAATACGTTTTACTTCCCTTTCGATAGATTCCACCAGGCCCAAATGCTCTATATGGTCAGCTATAAATGTTTTGGAAAGATTCCTGATGTCACTTATACATTCTCCCAGCAAGTCATTGATTTCCTTCAGATATTCCTTCTCATCACTGTGAAGGATCGAATATAATTTGTTGTTCAGCAGTTTGGCAACAGAAAGTTTTTGCCCTATATCATCATGAAGTTCCTGTCCTATATACCGAAGCGTCTGTTCCCGCATTTCGATTTGAGAAAGTGCAAGCTCTTGGGCAAATTTCAGCTCCTTATCCTGTTCGTGCATGACCATTTCAGTCTTTTTCCGGAGGAATCCCACATATATGAGAATCATCATGATCAAAACCATTAAAATAATCAGAGAAGAAAAAACGATCAGTAATTCAGAACCTTCAAATTTCATCCCATTAAATTATGCCTTTTTTTTGGATTTTTGCAAAAAAAATTCCAGCCAGCATAATGGAGTAACCCAGGACGTTGATGGTGAAAAGCATGATGTAAAAGATCAATTTTTCCGTTTGCAGCACAATACGGCTGCTGAAAAAAAGAATAGGAACCAGTCCAACATAGATGAAGGTCAGACTTACTGCTACAAAAAAAGGAAAAAAACCCCTTATATGAAGGATTTTGTCGGAGTTGAAAGTATCATACAGAAAGATGAACAGGGACACCAGTATAACAAAAATGCTTATGAAGTTGGTAACTTCCGGAAATAAGAGAAAAAAATCCTTTATAAGCATTGCAGAAGCAACAAAATTTGTGACGTGCAGAATGATCAAAAATCCCTGAATTCTCCTCAGAAGACGATCCTGCATCAGCCTGTAAAAATATAGCATCAGCAACAAATACACGATGCCAACGATACCAATAACATAATACGCTACGGTATTTTGCACCCCGCCATAATATTGGAGCATGGTGGTTGTTATTTCCGTCAGAAATGTTACGGACAGGGCCAAAATGATAATCTCCACATAACTGCCTAAGTATTTCCGGTGGTAGATCATCAAAATGATAAGAGTCAGGTAATAGAGATTCAGCGCCAAACTACCGGCGTCTCTTATTGATTCCATAAAAATAAGGGATTAATAAGGTGGATGAAGGTTGCCGAAATTAAGTGCCGAAATGCCTGCAATGGGAGTATCGTCATCACCTCTTCCTGCCCGAAGCAATACGGTTTGGTATCCCTTGTAAGCTGGGTTCAGCCTCGGGTCGAAATCGTAATCAGGATACTGTGCAAAACACACGGTAATCTTTACATTGGAGATTTCCCGCTCCTGTGCTTCGTTCCTTACATAGTCCAGATATTGCTGCATAAGTCCAAGGTCAAAACTGCAGGTTAAGGAATCGGGGTTCCCGGCAGGTCTCGTACCATTTACAGCAGCATAATTATTTTCTTCATAAGTTGCCCTAAGCAGCCGCTCGGAATCGGAGTTCAGGAGGTGTTCTTCTAAATTGCTCATCATTTGTGTTTTAAACTTGAAACAAATTTATGGTATATTTGGCATTTAAAATACAGGAAAAACACCCTTTTTATGAACGATACATTTCTGCGGGAAAATTATCAAAAAATCGTAGCCCAGCTCCCTGCCACTGTTAAACTGGTGGTGGTATCGAAAACCCATCCAGCGGAAAAAATTCAGGAACTCTATACGCTTGGTCAGCGTGTGTTTGGCGAAAACAGGGTGCAGGAACTGCTGGAGAAACAGACAGTTCTTCCAAAAGACATCAAATGGCATCTCATCGGACATCTGCAAACGAACAAAGTAAAAACTATCGCAGCGTTTGTGGGTACCATAGAAAGTGTGGACAGCGAAAGACTGCTGGAGGAAATCAACAGGCAGGCACTCAATGTCAACAGAAAAATAAAGGTACTGCTACAGGTTAAAATCGCTGAAGAGGAAACGAAATTCGGAATGGAAGTTTCCGAAACAAAAGAACTCTTCCAGAAATGGCTGCAGGGAGCCTACCCATCTGTTGAGATTACCGGCCTCATGGGTCTGGCCACCTTTACTACTGATGAAAATCAGATCCGCCGCGAATTTTCCTTCTTAAAGCATCTTTTCGATCAACTTTCCCAACACAAAAGCCTCGAAACACTGTCAATGGGAATGAGTGGTGACTTCCCAATTGCTATCGCATGCGGTTCCAATTCAGTGCGCGTTGGTTCGGCAATTTTCGGTGAAAGAGATTACCGCTGACCATTTGCAAACCTCCTAAGTTTTAAAGTGAATTTAAAAAAGATCGTATCCAAGGGAATGATATTTGTTGCTTATAATAAAGTTTCCTATAAAATAAATCAAAATAAATTTTAGCTCATATGCAGAAAATCCTTATTGTTGAAGACGACAAAGCTATTTCAGGTGTACTTCATAGTATACTTTCAGAAGAACTCCCAAATGATGAACTTTTCACTGCCGAAGATGGACTTGAAGGCTATAAAGCCATTGAGAAAGAAGATTTCGATTTGATTATTTCTGATATAAAGATGCCTAAAATGTCAGGCACCGAACTTCTGAAACAGTCCCTTCAACTTAAACCCGAATCAACTTTTGTCATGATTTCCGGTCATGCAGACATTGAAACCGCGGTTGCCTGTCTGAAAGAGGGGGCTTACGATTTCATTGCAAAACCAATTGATATAAACCGCCTCATGACCAGTGTGAAAAACGCCCTGGACAAGGAAAAACTGTTTAAGGAAAACAAGAATCTTCAGAAAGAAAACAGTACGCTGAAGAAAAAGGTCAACAAACGGTATCAGATGATTGGCGACAGTGCCGCGCTGAAAAAAATCCATGACATGATCGGTAAGGTAGCCACCTCGGACGCCCGCGTATTGATTACCGGACCCAACGGCGCCGGTAAGGAACTTGTTGCACATGCCATTCATTCGCAAAGTGACCGGAACAGAGGTCCCATGGTAGAAGTGAACTGTGCGGCAATCCCCTCCGAACTTATTGAAAGTGAACTTTTTGGTCATGTAAAAGGATCTTTCACCGGTGCAATTAAGGATAAGCAGGGTAAATTTGAACTTGCAAATAACGGCACCATATTTCTGGATGAAATTGGCGATATGAGCCTCATCGCACAGGCCAAGGTGCTCCGGGCGCTTCAGGAAAGCAAAGTCTCGCCTGTAGGCAGTGACAAAGAAATAAAAGTGGATGTGCGGGTTATTGCCGCAACAAATAAGAATATGCAGAAAGAGATTGAGGCAGGCAGGTTCAGGGAAGACCTTTACCACCGTCTGTCTGTCATAGAAATTTATGTACCGCCTCTGGATGAAAGAAAGGAGGACATCAGGCTGCTTGTTGAATATTTTGCTAAAATGCTTGCTGACGAACAGGGCATCGCACCTAAAGTATTTGAGGAAGATGCGGTTAAAAGCCTGGAATCCTTCACCTGGACCGGAAATATCCGCGAACTGAGAAATATTGTAGAACGGCTCATTATCCTGGGAGGAACTACCGTTACTGCTGAAGATGTTGCCGCTTTCGTGAGAAAATAAATTAACGTTCACAACACAGATTTAAGATTAGTTTGCAGTATTTTTGCTGCAAACTTTTCTTTTTTTAAATGATGCTCCTGAACAGAAACTACACGAAAGAGGCACTCACACTTGCCATCCCGGTCATGTTGACCCAACTCGGACAGGTGTCGGTACAGCTTTTTGACAATATTATCGTAGGAAATCTGTTGGGCGCAAATGCACTGGCGGCAGTCTCCCTTGGAAATGCCGTTTTCTTTTCCGTCTTTGTTTTCGGTTTGGGAATCTCATTCGCCATTCCGCCTTTGGTTTCCGAAGCTCATGCCCAGCTGAAACACCAGCGAATTAATTCGGTCTTCCGGCATGGCTTTGTACTCAACATGGCGGTGGGTTTAATACTGATGATGTTGCTGCTTGGATTTGTACCCCTGCTCCCCCATCTTAAACAGCCGGTGGAAATTATTCCCGATACCCAGGATTTTCTTTTCATCATGGCGTTCAGTATTCTGCCATTCATGGCTTTTCAGACCCTTCGGGAGGTGTCGGAAGGTCTGGGCTATACCATAGGGGTTACCGTGGCCACAATACTTGCAAACGTGATCAATATTGCGCTAAACTATGTATTCATCAAAGGGATGTTCGGAATTCCTCCCATGGGGGTCAAAGGCTCCGCACTTGCCACTTTGATTTCCAGGGTTTTCATGCTTGTTTTCCTGTATTTTGTGATGGTAAGACACGAAACGACCCGGCGTTACGTGAAGGCTTTTTCACTTAAAATTGATGAACTCCGTAAAAAGATGTTTACCAAAATGCTGAAACTGGGGCTTCCCACAGCACTTCAGATGTTCTTTGAGGTCACTGCCTTCGCGGGCGCAGCTTTTATTTGCGGTCTTATTTCATCCAAAGACATCGCCTCACATCAGATCGCACTAAGCATGGCATCCTTCACTTTTAATCTGTGCATTGGCTTCAGCGTTGCGTCTACCGTAATGATTGGGCGTAAACTGGGCGAAAAGAACTTTGTGGAACTAAGGAAGGTGGGAATCAACAACCTGAAGATCTCATTCCTGTTCATGACCCTGTGCGGACTCTTCTTTATTTTCGGAAGGAACATCCTACCCACCTTTTTCACAAAGAAAGAAGATGTGGAGGTTATCATGCTCGCGTCGCAGTTGCTCATCATAGCCGCACTCTTCCAACTTTCGGACGGAGTGCAGGTCACCGCACTCGGAATATTAAGGGGCATACAGGATGTAAAAATTCCCAGTTATCTGACCTTCATCGCCTACTGGATTATCACGATACCTTTGGGCTATTTTCTGTGCGTTACTTTGGAGATGGGTGCGTTCGGAATGTGGATCGCCCTTGGTTTGGGACTTACGATTTCCGCAGTCCTCCTGGTCATAAGATTCCTAAAACTTTCTGCCCGGAAAATTCTGAATTAATATTAAGCTCCAAAAGTAAACTGCCCCTAAAAAGCTAGACACTTTTTAGGGGCAGTCCAAAAATTATAAAGGAAATCTTTTACTTCTTTATAAATTTAAACGGAATACCGTCCAGGTTTAGGAGGTAGACTCCCGGTTCTAAAAATCCAACTTCAATTGATTTTTTATATCTGAATGGGAAACTTTCGCTTTTAATCAGTTTACCGGAGAGGTCAAAAATCTTCGACTCCTGCACCTGTCCTGTTGCTTTTCCGCTTGCAAACAGTTCATTGCTAACAGGATTTGGATAAATTATAATCTCTTTCCCTTCAGCCAAAACAACATCGGAAACCCCCAGAACGCCGAGGTTCTGACAATAGTCCATCGGATAAGACTGCCACTCCGAAATGGTAAATGTAGTGTTAGGCTGGGTTGCATACTGGCGGTACAGCGATAGATCACCCAGGCTGTTGAAGGCATCTTTAACGCCAATTGCATCAACTGCGGTATTGCCTTTGTAAGACAGCTCGACATACTGAGATCCGCTGTAGGTTAGAGGATCCGAGGCTGTTACAAATTTAGCCTGTTCGTTGCTGTAGCAGGTAAAGGTGGCTTTTGGATTGCGCACCACGAAACGCTCCCCCGGGGCGGCTGTTCCTTCCAACTGAAACGATTCAGAAAAGTAATAGTTGCTGCTCGAGGAATTATAGAACTGAATCCTTAGGTTATAATTATTCAGATTGACCGTGTGGCCTGTATTGTTCAGGATCTCAATCGCCTTATTATTGGAACTGCCCTCGATGAACTTCGTGATCATTAGTTCTTTGGCATAGGCATCGGCAAACAGCGTGGTGGCAGAAGCCGTATTACCTGCCGGAGATTCCAGATAGGCCTTGTCATAAGATTTTACAGTAAAAGAATGAGCAGTTGAAGGGGTCAGCCTGTCGATAGAAACCGAAGTACCCTTGGTTACCGTTACCGGCGTTGTACTGCCATTCATATAGATACGGTATCCCAGAACATCGGTATCTGGGCTCGGCGTCCAGCTGAGTGTGATGAAGTGTGCTCCGGTCTGCGTTACCGCAAGGTTTGATGGCGCCTGTGGGGCAACTGCATCCGGCGTTTCGGACCAAATGATATTCACCCAACCTGGATTGTCAATAAATGGATTCCTGTTTTTCTGCAGGTTGAAAACAGCGTTGTTCCTGTCGATCTCGCGGGTAGACACGGGATCATTGGCATGCCACAGTTTCAGCATTTCAAGATAGCCGGGATCAAAGGCATATTCTGCAGTTCCGTTAAATGGATTGGTGTCATTGGCAGGCCCTGAACCTTGGGCATAATTAAAGGAACCGAGTTTGGTTTCATATCTTACCGCAAAATAAAGGATAATCCTTGCAACGTCGCCTTTGAACGCGTCGATAGGTTCATAAACTCTTCCGGTATACCCATATCCTGCGGTGTTGTCATTCATGATTTTTGAAGTATTCGAAAAGGTATAATGGGTGGTACCCCCTCCTACCGCATGGGGGTAGTTACTCCGGAGCTGGTTAATCCGCGCATCTGTAGGTATTACGAAGTGGAGGTCAGAGTACATGGGGTAATAGCTGTCAAAAGTACTTTGTGGCAGGATATGTTCCCTATTGTATCCCATTCCTTCAGCCGAAGCAGTACCTATAAGCTGGCTGGTGGTATACTCATATGCATCAGGACCGAGCGGAATCTCGGAATAAATGTCAAGAAGGAAAGTGGTATTCGTTGCATCATGATCATAGTATTTGTCCAGATCAGTCTGATTGTAATAACCCGGTAAATCACCATAGTTCCAGTTGTAATTCCGGGAAATAATCTCTGATACCTTGGTCTTAAGCGCATATCCTGTTAATCCAACTGTGCCGTCGTAATATCCAACAGGAACTTGTGAAAAGGCAAAAAAGGGGATTAGAAATCCAAAAAATAGAAGTTTTTTCATTGTAAAAAATAGGCTGCTAAATTACTGTTTTATATGACGCTCAATGGAAAACAGGTGTTAAAATTCTGCAAATAAGTAATATAAAAGGATGACAATCAGAAAACAGCGTATTTATCGGCATTTTGTGCAGTAAAATATTTTTTTCAGACTTCTACATTTTAAGTATATTTGAAAACAAATAAACTTTATGAATACCGAGATGCACGACAACATTAAAATGGTTGCTGAGACTGCCAGAGATTTTGCAGAAAAAAATATAAGACCCAACATTATGGACTGGGACGAAAGTCAGACTTTCCCGGTGGAACTTTTCCACAGACTTGGCGAAATGGGCTTCATGGGAATCGTAATTCCGGAGCAGTATGGCGGTTCGGGTTTGGGTTACCATGAATATGTAACCATACTTGATGAGATTTCACAGGTGGATCCTTCCATAGGTCTTTCTTTAGCTGCCCACAACTCACTCTGTACCAATCATATATACGAATTTGGTAATGAAGAACAGCGCCAAAGATGGCTGCCTCAACTGGCTTCCGGGCAGGTCATCGGAGCCTGGGGCCTGACCGAACACAATACCGGTTCTGATTCCGGCGGAATGAACACTACTGCGGTGAAGGACGGTGACGGCTGGATCATCAACGGGGCCAAAAACTTCATCACCCATGCTATTTCGGGTGATATCGCTGTAGTAATGACCAGAACCGGCGAAAAAGGAGCAAAAAACAATTCGACCGCATTCGTATTGGAAAAAGGGATGGATGGATTTACTTCCGGCAGAAAAGAAAATAAATTGGGAATGCGCGCTTCGGAGACGGCAGAATTGATATTCGACAATGTGAGGGTTCCTGATGCCAATCGTTTAGGAGAAGTTGGTTCCGGGTTCAAACAGGCCATGAAAATTTTAGATGGAGGCCGGATTTCCATCGCTGCTTTAAGTTTAGGAACAGCGCGTGGTGCCTATAAAGCTGCCTTAAAATATTCGCTTGAAAGACAACAGTTTGGGAAGCCAATTAATAGCTTTCAGGCCATTAATTTCATGCTGGCCGACATGGCTACTGAAATCGATGCTGCCGAATTGTTAATACAGCGTGCATCAAACCTCAAAAATGCAAAAAAACCGATGACCAAAGAAGGCGCAATGGCTAAACTTTACGCTTCGGAAGCCTGTGTCCGAATCGCGAATAATGCAGTGCAGGTTTTTGGAGGGTACGGTTACACGAAAGATTTCCCTGCAGAAAAATATTACAGGGATTCTAAACTCTGTACAATTGGTGAAGGAACTTCCGAAATTCAGCGACTCGTAATTGGTCGCGAAATTTCTAAATAGTATTTTGATTTAAAATTTCAGAATCAAAGGCATCCTCAGGGATGCTTTTGTTTTATTAAACGATGGATAACGGTGTTTTTTACTTTTATTCCTTTTATTATATTTGCCTTAAATTAATTGCTGATGGATAAGATTGACAGTCTTAATATGGTTGCAGAATTTCACACGACGTTCAACGCCCCTGTTCTGGAAACCCCGCAGATACCCTCAAGACAACGATGTGAACTCAGGGTTTCACTCCTCCAGGAAGAACTTAACGAACTGAAGCAGGCCATAGACGACAACGACATTGTAGAGATAGCAGACGCGTTGTGTGATTTGCAGTATGTACTGAGTGGCGCGGTTTTGGAATTCGGTCTGGGGAAAAAATTCCCTTCTCTGTTCAGTGAAGTCCAAAGGTCCAACATGTCCAAAGCATGCGACGATGAAGTTCAGGCAAAAGAGACCGTTGAATTTTACACAGGCAAAGGAGAAGAGAGTTATTACGAGAAGTCCGGGGAAAAATACAACGTGCACCGGGCATCGGATCATAAAGTGTTAAAAAGTAAATTCTATTCTCCCGCCGATCTGAAAACAATCATTGAACAACAATAAAATGAAAAAATTTATATCAACTTTAGCCGTAGCCTCTTCTGTTCTGCTTTCGGTAAACTCCTGTAAGGCCCAGACCAAAGTCGTACTGAACCGCGAGGTAGACACCGAAAAAGACGGAAAAATGCTGCTTGGCCAGCAAAGTACGGATCAGTTCAGAAAAGCTCCTTACAGCGAGTGGTTTGTTAAGGAAAATACAGAATATTCAATGGACCGTAAGACGGTGGACGAACTAAAAAAGGAGAAACTGAACACTTTCGACATCATGGTGTTTGTGGGTACCTGGTGCGAAGACAGTCACCGGGAATTTCCAAGACTCATGAAAATTCTGGAGGCGGCCGAATTTCCTTCCGAAAGGCTGACCATAATCGGGGTTGACAGGAAGAAAGAGGATCCGGACAGTCTTCATAAAAAGTATAGCATTACCAAAGTACCGACAATTATTGTATCCCGAAAAGGGACCGAACTGGGCAGAATTGTGGAAAATCCTGTATCCGGGTATCTGGAGAGGGATCTTCTGAAGATAATAAAGAAACACGATCCCAGCGTTAAAGACATTTTTAAATAAAACATTTTGAAAAACCGCGATATTATAAAAGGAATAATCATTGGTTCAGCTGCCATGCTGGTGCTGTTCCTGCTGTTCAGAAGGTTCTCCAGTGTTGTGGAGGAAAAGACCCAGAATGATTATTACATCCTGACCAACCAAATCACCAAAATGAACAAGATGGTGGTCATGGAGCAGGATTTTTCCACCATGCAGAAGACAAAGGTAGCTTTTGAAATCCTTGGGAGTCAGGTCTCGGAAAATGAAATAATGGCCTTCACGAAAACCAATGCTCAGGTTTCTTACGATTTGAATAAAATGGTGCTGGATGTGGATTCCGTGAACAGAAGACTCATCATCAAGGAACTTCCAAGCGCGGATATCCGTATCACCCCCTCGGTTGAAATACAGTCAATTGACGATTCCTTTTTTAACAGGATCGATGATGTACAGATCAAAAAAATAACGAAATCCGCAAAGGACGATGCTTACAGAAGAGTGGACCAGAACAAGCTGCGGGGAGAAGGCCGCAAACAGCTGATGGAAAACCTGAACAGCATTTTTGTTCTTGCAAAAGCACTGGACTATGATATTGTTGATGAAACCCGGACCATCGATCTCTCTGATCTCTCTAAATTATAGAAACATTGGTTAGAATCCTATAATGAGATTTGTTCAGGAATAACCAACTTTGGTTAACTAAAAATGTAAGGCGATGGATGATCCGAAAAAGAGCGAGCAAAAAAATAATAAATCAGAGGTAAAGAAACAGAACCAGGACTTTCCCAATATCCCCGCGTCCTCCCACAAGGTAGGAACCGGAAAGATGATAAAGAAGGAAGTCAGGGAATCCTCTAAACTTCATAAAGACGGCAAGACCGACAACACTGATAAAGAAAGCGAAAATTAATTTTCGCTTTTTCGCTGTGTATTGTTTAAACGGTGTCGTGTTAAGTCATTCCAACCAACTAAATCCTTCAAAGCTGAAGCGCTTAAGTTTTCAGTACTTCCCGTATTAAATATCTAAAAACAGGAAAAGATTCGTGGAAAAGTCGTATTTTTGCAACTTAATTTTTTCAATTAATTTAGATGGTAAAGATCACTCTTCCCGACGGAAGCATCAGGGTATTTGAAGGTTCCGTAACCCCACTCGAGGTAGCAAAATCAATTTCTGAAGGTTTGGCAAGAAACACCATTTCCGCAGTGGTGAATGGACACCAGGTGGAAACTTCAACGTCTATTGATTCGGATGCCACCGTTCAGCTGCTTACGTGGAACGATGATCTGGGAAAGAAAGCCTTCTGGCATTCCTCCGCTCACCTGCTGGCACAGTCCATCCTGGATTTTTATCCGGACGCAAAATTAACCATCGGACCTGCGATTGAAAACGGGTTCTATTATGATGTTGATTTTGGTGATGAAACGCTGAGCGATAAAGATTTTGAAAAAATTGAGAAAAAAATGCTGGAGAATGCCCGTAAAGATGCCTCCTTCAAACTCTACCCCGTTTCAAAAGCCGACGCATTAAAAGAATACGCAGATAATCCGTATAAAACCGAACTCATCTCCAACCTTGAGGATGGCCAGATTACATTCTGTACCCACGACAGTTTCACCGATCTGTGCCGTGGCGGGCACATCCCTTCCACCGGAATCGTGAAGGCCGTAAAAGTCCTGAACGCAGCCGGCGCATATTGGAGAGGTGACGAGAAAAACCCTCAGCTGACGAGAGTTTATGGAATCTCCTTCCCCAAGCAAAAAGACCTGACAGAATATCTGGAGCGGCTTGAAGAAGCCAAACGCCGCGATCACCGAAAACTTGGTAAGGAACTCGGCATTTTCGCCTTCTCAGAAAAAGTGGGTGCCGGGCTACCCCTTTGGCTTCCCAAAGGTGCAGCACTGAGAAAAAAACTGGAAACATTTCTTTCCGATGCGCAGAAGAAGGCAGGTTACGAATTTGTAATATCACCACATATTGGTTCCAAAGAACTGTACGTGACTTCAGGACACTGGGAGAAATACGGTGCCGACAGTTTTCAGCCCATCAAAACACCGAATGAAGGCGAGGAGTTTATGCTGAAGCCGATGAACTGTCCGCATCACTGCGAAATTTATAAGGTTGGTCAGTGGTCATACCGCGACCTTCCGAAACGTTTCGCCGAATTTGGAACGGTTTACCGCTACGAACAGTCCGGAGAACTGCATGGCCTGACAAGGGTTCGGGGTTTTACCCAGGATGATGCACACCTTTTCTGTACGCCGGATCAGTTAATGACTGAATTTGAAGGAGTAATAGATCTGGTAATGTATGTGTTCAGAAATTTAGGATTTGAAGATTTTGTTACCCAGGTTTCACTCAGAGATCCGGATAATAAAGAAAAATACATTGGCTCCGATGAAAATTGGGAAAAAGCCGAAAATGCAATCATTACCGCAGCCAAAAACAAAGGTCTGAAAACCGTTGTGGAATATGGCGAAGCCGCTTTCTACGGTCCAAAGCTGGATTTCATGGTGAAGGATGCACTGGGAAGAAAATGGCAGTTGGGAACCATACAGGTAGATTACAACCTACCGGAACGTTTCGACCTGACCTATATTGGCAGTGATGGCGAGAAACACAGACCGGTCATGATTCACCGGGCGCCATTCGGCTCCCTGGAACGTTTCATTGCGATTTTGCTGGAAAATACCGCGGGGGATTTTCCGTTATGGCTGGCACCGGACCAGTTTATCATCCTTCCGATTTCGGAAAAATATGTAGATTATTCAAAAAAAGTTTCACAATTATTAGAAAATAACGATATTAGCGGCTTGGTTGACGACCGTAACGAAAAGACCGGCAAGAAGATCCGGGATGCGGAAATCAATAAATATCCGTTTATGCTGATTGTGGGAGAAAACGAAGAACAGGCCAATACGGTTTCTGTAAGAAGACGGGGTGAAGGTGATTTGGGTTCCATGAGCATCGAAGAATTCATCAGATATTTCAAAAAAGCAGCTGAATTCAACGCTGTGTTTGGAGAATAAATCACAGGACGCAATAAGCAATAGATTAACTTAAAATTTAAAACAATAGCACAGAAATTTAATTACCGAGGTAGAGGCCCACAAAGAAGGGTGCAGGAAGATTTGCATCAGATCAACGAAAAAATCCGGGCTCGTGAAGTCCGTTTGGTGGGCGATAACGTAGAACCGGGGGTTTATCCGCTGGCAAAAGCATTAGAAATTGCAAAAGAGCAGGAACTTGATCTGGTTGTAATCTCCGACAAGGCAGAACCGTACATCTCCCGGATTCTGGATTATAAAAAATTCCTTTACGAGCAGAAGAAAAAAACCAAGGAACTTAAAGCCAAGCAAATTAAGGTTGTAGTAAAGGAAATCCGTTTCGGTCCACAGACCGACGACCATGACTACGATTTCAAAAAGAAACACGCCGAGAAGTTCCTGGAGGAAGGATCGAAGCTTAAAACCTATGTTTTCTTCAAGGGACGTTCCATCATCTTTAAAGATCAGGGAGAAATCCTCCTTTTGAAATTAGCACAGGAACTGGAGCATGTAGGCAAAGTGGATCAGCTGCCAAAGCTTGAAGGAAAGCGAATGATTATGATGATGAGCCCTAAGAAGCCTGCGAAGTAAGATCGGTTTTCTTAAAAAAAATAAATGAAGAGATTTGAAAAAGTCTCTTTTTTTGCTTTATGAAAAACATAAGCATATTGAAGACAGATTCCAAAAATTATTTGTATTTTTGCACACTCAATTTATTGATAACAAACAAAAAAGAAGACAATGCCAAAATTAAAAACGAAATCAGGTGCTAAGAAGCGTTTTAAGCTTACCGGAACCGGCAAGATTAAAAGAAAAGGTGCTTACAAAAGCCACATTCTGACAAAGAAAGAAACGAAGCAGAAGAGAAATCTTACGCAAACTTCTTACGTTGCAGAGGTGGACAAGCACAGCGTACTTCGCCAATTAGCGTTAAAGTAGTTTTTATAAATCAAACCGGTTTATAAGAATTCAAAATTCAAAAAATTTAACCCTGAAACGGTGCAACTCAAGTGTAATGAAATAAATTACCGCCCTTTTCAAAAAAAAACAATTTAAATTATGCCAAGATCAGTAAACGCGGTTGCTTCCAGAGCCCGCAGAAAAAAAGTAATGAAGTTGGCCAAAGGTTTTTTCGGAAGAAGAAAGAATGTTTGGACTGTAGCTAAAAACGCCGTAGAAAAGGCTATGCAGTACGCATACCGTGGCAGAAAGGAAAAGAAAAGAAACTTTAGAGCGCTTTGGATTACCAGAATTAATGCCGGTGCCAGAGAACATGGATTGACTTACTCTCAGTTTATGGGAGCTCTTAAGAAAAACAACATCGAATTGAACAGAAAAGTTTTAGCAGATTTAGCAATGAATCACCCTGAAGCGTTCAAAGCAGTTGTAGATCAAATAAAATAATGTAGAATTTTTTGTTATCAATAATAATCCCGGACTTTTGTTCGGGATTTTTTTATATTTTTGGCGCACAGAAATAAAAATGAAAAAATTACTATATCTTACTCTAATAGTCTGCACGATACTCGTGTCCGCACAGACTTTTATCCCCGCCTATTCGACACGGGTGAACCTTGTTTCGCAAAGCAATATCAATTCCGGCCTGCAGGACTATGTAAGTTTCGGTGTAAAAAATACAGGAAGCACCAACAATACCAACGCACTGAACTGGCTTAAAGGGAAATATGCCTCTTTTGGTTATACCACTGCGCAGGTGGTGGAGGATCCGTTTTCCTTTAATACGACCAACTCCAAAAATCTGGTGGTGACCAAAACCGGCACCCTCTATCCGAACATATTCGTCCTGGTAACCGCACATTTTGACACCATTAACGGCGTGGGAGCCAACGACAACGGCAGCGGTACAAACGCAATACTTGAGATCGCAAGGATATTGAAGGACGTCCCTACGGAATATTCCATAAAATTCATTCATTTTTCGGGCGAAGAACAGGGACTTTACGGCAGCCAGCACTTTGTAAACAGTGTGGTGAACGCAACGGTACCAAAAATGAACATTAGGCTGGTTTTTAACCTGGACCAGGTTGGCGGAATGGCGGGTCAGACGCACAACACCATTATCTGCGAACAGGATATGAGCAATAATCCTACTACCAACAATGCAGCATCAGCAGTTATAACCCAGGAGTTGAAGAACTGCGTGCTTCTCTACTCTACCCTTCAGACCAATACCACAGTTGCTCCGGCCTATTCTTCAGACTACGTTCCGTTTCAGAACAACAACGAAATTATCACTGGTTTTTACGAAGGTAATGGCGATTCAAATCCTTACCCTCACACCTCCAATGACATTATTCCGAACATGGATCCGGTCTATCTGTTTAATGTAACCAAAGCGGCATTGGGCGCTGTACAGCACTTCGCTGTTGCCTCTTCCACTCTTTCAGTGGCGGAAAACGGTAACGGGGACCAGGCGTCAGGCTGGACCGTTTACCCAAATCCCGCAAAAGATTTTATTGAAATTAAAACGAAGGACAGCCGTGCTAAAGAGGTCAGTTTTGAAATGGTCGATTTGAGCGGGAAGTCAGTACTGCGGACTCAAAACCTTACGAAAATAAATGTTTCCGGACTGCCCACAGGAGTTTATATGGGCAAACTGAATACAGAAGGGCAAAGCTCCTCAAAAAAGATAATGATTACAAGATAAAAGAGAATCCTGAGTAAGCGCTCAGGATTTTTTGTTAAAGGATACTTCGGTAGGCCTTCATTACATCTCCGGCCACTCTTTCATCACTGAATTTCTGCACATATACTTTTCCTTTTTCCGCCCTTCGCGTACGTTCCGCCTCATTGCTCCACAGAAAAAAAATTTTGGACCTTAAATCATCAGTATTGGCGGGATCTACATACATGGAATCGGGGCCCCCCGCCTCCGGCAGAGAACTCGTGTTACTGGTGATAACCGGCGTTCCGGAAAACAGGGCTTCAATTACCGGAATTCCGAAGCCCTCAAAGAAACTGGGATAGACAAGGACATCCGCTATTTTATACAATCCCGCCAGTTCATCCATGGTGAGGCCTTCTAAGAACTGAACCTGGCCTTGCATTTTGTGCTTTTTAATATATCCGAAGACCTTTTTATAAAAGTTGGTTTTTCGGCCTACTACAACCAGAGGAATGTCTGTACCGTGAATTGATTTAACCGTATTCAGGAGGTTTTTTCTGGACTCAATGGTCCCAACGCTCAGGATAAACCTTTCGGGAAGCGCGTAAGTATCCCTTAATTTTTTTTCTGCACTCTTATCGGTCTCATTCCTGAAAGCGGCGTGACAGCCCTGGTAAACGACGGTAATCTTATCCGCTGATATTTTCAGATAATGGATAATGTCCCTTTTGGTCTGTTCAGAAATGGCGATAATCAGGTCTGCACTTTCCGCAGCTTTTTTGAACTTCCAGAAATATATTTTACGGTCCAGCCAGGAATAATATTTTGGATACCGCATGAAAATGAGGTCGTGAATCGTAACCACCTTCTTTATGGGCCGATCATTCCACTTCATCGGAAGTTCCCCCGAAAGCCCGTGGAACAGTTCTGCACCGGCATCTTGGGCTTCCTTTCCCATATTGATCTGTCTGGAGAGAAAACTCCTGGAAATCTCGATGAATGAAACACCCGGTAAGTTCAGGATTTCTTTTCCTCTTCCGTATTGATCTTTATTCAGTAGAAGATAGCTGTTTTCGGGAAAGTAAGTCGCTAAAATGCGGACCAGATCCCGGGAATAATTCCCCAGACCGGAACTGTTATGAAAAAAACGCTTGGCATCAAAGGCTATTTTCATTCCTCGGCAGGTTTAATGATGTCCTGCGAGCGCTGTTTCTTCTTCCAGTGCTCCGATTTTTTACCGTAAAGGAAAATACGGCCAAGTTTATACTTGAACTTCAGGTGGCCGTTAAAATCGGTGCCAAGCCGGCGGTGTGGTGTTTCAGGCTGCTCGGTCAGAACCTCATTCACGGCGTCGGTATATACTGTAGGACCGGTTGTACGGTGCACATCATGCGGAAACCGGTGCGTCTCAATATTATCCACGACTTTCTCCAAAGCCCTTTTCAAAAACGGATGATTTTTAGCGGAGATCAGTGCCCACTGACAGTACAAACCCGGATTACCTTCATTGGTTACGATAAATTCATCATCATCATTAAGAAACTCATCAAAAGGTGTCTTTACATAACTGTCGATATCCAGATAAACTCCACCATATCTGTACAGCACGGCGTACCGGAAAAAGTCCGCTTTAGCAGCACCGATGGTGAGCATTTTATACGCTTTCAAATACTGTGGCGGAAATTCCTTCTCAAAAAAGGTGAGGATTTTTTTATCGTCATAGAAACGGTATCTCCAACCCGGATTCTTCTTCTTCATCCGGGAAATATAAAACCTGGTGATCCAGGGCAGATCCCCGGTCCTGAAGGTTTGGAAGATATTCTTTGGAACAGCCATATAAAGAATTCGGATGGATAACCCCTTGACTAAACTGCCACGCTGTTGTCCCTTAACGCATCGTTTAAGGAGGTTTTCTTGTCGGTGCTTTCCTTTCTCTGACCGATGATCAGTGCGCACGGAACCTGATATTCGCCCGCAGGATACTGCTTGGTATAGCTTCCGGGAATCACTACCGAACGTGCAGGCACACGGCCTTTTATTTCAACGGGTTCTGCTCCTGTAACATCAATAATCTTAGTGGAGGCTGTAAGGACCACATTGGCTCCTAAAACAGCCTCTTTTTCCACATGCACACCTTCAACCACAATACAACGCGAACCGATGAAGCAATCGTCTTCAATGATTACCGGTGCTGCCTGAAGAGGTTCGAGAACCCCGCCAATACCAACACCACCGCTTAAATGGACATTTTTACCAATCTGAGCACAGCTTCCTACCGTTGCCCAGGTGTCCACCATGGTTCCGGAGTCTACATAGGCTCCAATATTTACGTATGACGGCATCATGATTACTCCGCTTGCCACGTAACTGCCATGTCTGGCAATGGCATGTGGTACCACACGGACACCTTTCTCGGCATAGTTTTTCTTCAAAGGTATTTTATCGTGAAATTCAAAAGGTCCCACTTCTATGGTTTCCATTTTTTGAATCGGAAAGTACATCACCACAGCCTTTTTGACCCATTCATTCACCTGCCAGCCGTTTTCGGTGGGTTCGGCTACACGGATCTCCCCTAAATCAAGTTTTGAAATGACTTCGCGGATGGCGGCCTTGCTGTCGTCATTCTGTAACAGTTCCCTGTTATCCCAAATATTTTCAATGGTCTTCTGTAACATAATCTGATGGTTGTTATTGTGTGCGGCAAATTTACAAAACTCTCCGCGCAAAGAGATACGCTTTGTTCCAGTATTTTTCGTTCAGAGAGGAAATAATGACCCCTTTGGAGGTGGATGAATGGATGAAATTCACTTCGCCATCCTTCAGTATTTTATTAACAATTCCTACATGCGAAACCCTGGACCCACCTGCGGTTGCAAAAAAGAGGAGATCTCCCGGCTGCACCTTGTTAATATCGATTTCCTGTCCCTTCTGACCCTGGTCCTCGGAACGGCGGGGTAATTTCTTGTTGTTTTCCTCAAAGACCTTACACACAAGTCCTGAACAGTCGAAGCCTTCGGATGTATTTCCTGCATATTTGTAAGGTGCACCAAGATACTTTTCAGCATCCTTCAGCAACTCCTCCACCTCCGCGGAACTTCTGCCGTCGAAAAAGGAATTTAACGTTCTGAGTTCTGCAGTCTTTTCGACGGTTTTTTTATACGGATCTGACCGTTTTACGGGTTTCCTGGAGCTGGCGCAGGATCCAAGCACAAAAATGGAAATAAATACTATAAACGTCTGCTTCATCAATTCGCTTTTCATCTGAAAAATATTAAAATCGTAGGTAAGATTCTGCTCTATCCAACCCTGTTTCTGTTCCGGTTGATGTACCAGTAAACCGGTACACCCAGCAGTATAAGGATGAATCCCGGCCATGTGTACTGCGGCTTGTAAAGGATGAGCAATACACAGAACATCGTTCCTATCAATAAATACAAAACAGGAGTCACCGGATACAGCCAAGTTTTATAAGGCCGTTCCAGTTCCGGTTTTTTTATCCTTAAGTAAATAACCCCAAACACCGTGATCATATAGAAAAGTACAATCACGAAGGAAATCATATCCAGCAAATCGCCGTACTGGCCAGACAGCGCCAGGACGGAGGCCCAGATTCCCTGCATCCAGAGGGATTTTTCAGGGACATCGTGCTTATTGTTTTCAATGGCGCTTTTGAAGAAAAGACCGTCTTTCGCCATGGTCTGATAAACGCGTGCTCCGGCCAGGACCAAACCATTGATGCACCCAAACGTGGAAATCATGACCAAAACGGCCATGATTACCGTTCCTATATTGCCGAAAATAACTTCTGAGGCGGCTACAGCCGGGCGGTTTTTATCCGCAAAAGCAATTCCGTCGCGGTCCAGTGCGTTCAGATAGACCAAATTGACTAGCAGATAAAGAAACATTACTGCTGCCGTACCCAGGACCATGGATTTTACAACATTTTTCTTTGGATTTTCAATCTCTCCGGACATAAAGGTCACATTCTCCCAGGCCACAGAGCTGAAAACAGAACCTACCATTGCGGCTGCAATTCCGCCCATCAGCGTCATTCCACCAATGGATTTCCACTCCGTAGCGAGCAGATTATTTCCAACTTCCTTTCCAAAGTCCTGAAATCCGTTCCAGCCCAAACTCATATTTTCTGTCCACTGCGAATCTTTAACAAGCAGGAAACCAAAGAGAATTAACCCTACGAGCGCCAGTATTTTAGAAGCTGTAAAGAGATTCTGTAAAATTTTACCGTTCTTAACCCCTTTGGTGTTGATGTAAGTGAGAAGGATGATGATGACGATGGCCAGGATCTGCACCCAGGTAATCTTGAAACCGCCGTTTTGGAATAAAGGTTCCGAATCATTGAGCCACGGGACAAGATAGGCCGTAAACTTCCCGAACGCCATGGCGACCGCAGCAATCGTACCCGTCTGAATGACGGTAAAAAGGCCCCACCCATAAAGGAATCCGGACATTTTCCCAAAGATTTCAGAAATATAGGTGTATTGGCCGCCGGCTTTGGGAAACATGGACGAAAGTTCGCCGTAGGAAATGGCCGCCGCTACCGTCATAACCGCAGTAATGACCCAAACGGCAATGAGCCAGTATCCGGAGCCCAAATTCCGCATCATATCGGAACTTACGATAAATATACCACTCCCGATCATTGAGCCCATAACAAGCATTACGGCGTCCCAAAGTTTGAGTTGTCTCTTCATATAAAGTATTGGTAAAGATTATTGAAAAAGTAAATATAGAATTTTTTACCAATAATTCGGAAAGTTAGAAACGATATACGTAAAAAACCTGGCCTGGGGCCTCGATCATATGATTTCAAATTTTACTTCCTCATCGATCTTTGGATATTTTGAATCGGATTTAAAGACTTTGCCGGTACAGTCGATCTCTTTCCATCCTTTTTTTCTCCCGCAGTCGCCGACTTCTGCCACGATGGGAACAAACGAAATCTCGTCCTCACCTTCCCTGTAAACCTCCCGGTACTGCACTGCAATGTCGAGTATACACTCAAAATCAGTATTAAGGCTGACATTCCTGTATATTAGGTCGTAGTGCGATTCTTTATTTTCAGGAATCTGGAAGTACTGGTCATAGTCCAGGGTATCGCCACTAAGTTCGGATATGGCCTTAAGACCTTCATATAGTGCAACCGTATAGTATTTACGGCTCTCCACCCGCAGGTAGTCATCTGCAAAATGGCCGCCTTCGTAAAGAATGGTGGGCAAACCCATCTTTGTAAAGTTATCACCGGCAGAAGTGGGGTAAAATTCATCACTGTATCTACCAATCTGGCTAGGAAGCAGGTCCTTCATCCGCTCAAAAATTTTGGCGATCACCGCCATCGCTTTTTTTCGGGTTTCTGTAAGCTCCCGTTCAAAGTTAACCGAAGGCGCCAAAAAAGAGAGGGTAGCGGGATGGGTCCCATCCGTGGTGAAAATGGTCCTCTGCTCATGAAGGTTCAGTCCGTACATATATCCTCCAGTCTGTGCAATCTTCTTCAGTACGGGGAATTCTTTACTCGAAAGCTTATGAAAATCCCTGTTCATGTCTATTTCCATCGCGTTTCTCCTTTCCCACTTCTCCGAACCGTCCGGATTTAGCATGAATATAAAATCCAGGGTGATTTTTGAAAATAACTCCTTTTTGAGGAGCGGCGCATGTTTGAAAGTCTCCAGCATATCCAGCATTGCGTGGGTTGCATTGCTCTCATTACCATGCATTTGCGACCAAGCCAGCACTTTAATTGATCCTGTTCCCATGGACATCATGTAAATGGATTTTCCCAAAGATGAAGCTCCAACCTCGGAAATAGAATCGCTGAGATTTTCGCGTAGAAATTTTTCCAGCCTCAAGGGCGAAATATAGCGGTTTGGGAAGTTTGGATTTTTTTGGTAGGAACTTACAAAATTCATCAGCAGACGGGTTTACAGATTTCAAAAATAAATTATTTTTTTGGTTATATGAAATTCACCTTTGTAAATTCATCAAACAATAACAAATGTCAGTTTGTCTGTTGGTAAAATTGTGGATTGCATAAAATTCAATGAAATTTTTCAATAGTATTTACTTTCAGTAATTTACACGTGTTACATACAGCAAATTTATAAACTTACTTTAGGTTAAAATATGTAACCTGACTCCCGTTTAATGATAACATTATTAAACAAAACAGATTAAAAATACTTGGGGTCTTATATATTGTTTACTTATGTAAATTCTTTTGAAAGTTGCTTTTTCGCTATATTTGCCGTTTATTTTTTATATGAATAATGAAACTTTATTTCTGGCGGGATTTTTAATCTTTATATTAATCATCCTCGCCATTGACCTGAGTCTTGGGAAAAAAGCCGGCGGAGTAGTGACCATGAAAAAAGCCGGAATCATGAGCTTTTTCGTCGTCGCACTTTCCATGTGCTTCTATTTTGTACTCATTACCTACGGTCACCTACTCCACGGAATAGACAGTATGGAAAAACTGCAGACGGTAATTACACGGCACAGTCATCCCCTGAAGATCATTCCTGATGATTTCGATCACTCCATCCAACTCTATAACCAAAATCTCGGTCTTGAGTATTTAACCGGATATATTGTAGAGTATGCGCTTTCCGTTGATAATATATTCGTCATGATCCTTATTTTTACTGCTTTCGGTGTAGCACCGAAGAACTATCATAGGGTTCTGTTTTGGGGCATCTTGGGTGCCATCATCATGCGTTTTATCTTCATATTTGTCGGCGCTGCGCTTATCGCTAAGTTCAACTGGATCATGTATGTATTTGGAGCCTTCCTGATCATTACCGGGATAAAAATGTTCCTGGAAAAAGACAAAGACGAACAGATTGATACCCAAAACCATCCAATGGTAAAGTTTGCTAACCGGTATTTTAAGGTGCATCCACACTTTGTAGGCGACCGTTTCTGGGTAACCGTAGACGGCGTGAGGAAAATGACGCCCCTGTTCCTGGTGCTGCTTATCATAGAAGCGACCGACCTTATCTTTGCAGTAGACAGTATCCCGGCGATATTTTCAGTAACCAAGGATCCTTACATCGTATTTTTCTCCAACATTTTCGCGATCATAGGACTGCGCTCCATGTTCTTCCTGCTTGCAGGGATATTAGATAAGTTCAGATTCCTCAAGGTTGGGCTGGCGGTACTTCTGACCTTTATCGGATTGAAAATGATTTTTCACAGTTATCTGCAAGGCTGGGGTTTTGAAACTACCCATTCCCTTCTTATTATCGTATCAATCCTGGGCGTGAGCATCGGAGCATCGCTGCTGTTCCCAGAAAGGAAAAAGGATCGTAAGCTTAAGTACGATCCTGAACAGGACGACCATACCCGTCATTAATTAACATAAGTGTATCGGTTAATATAAACAAAACCAATTCCTTAGGAGTTGGTTTTTACTTTTGTAAATAGTTGCAATTTAATTCCGTTTACTTTTGTATTTTATAATTGTAAATTTAATCTTTACATTTGTAATTGTAAATTTTACAATAATGTTATGAATTTGAACGAAAGAATTGCAAAGATTATAGAATACTCCGCGTACAGTTCTTCTGAATTTGCAGATGCGGTTGAAGTGCAGCGATCTTCCATTTCCCATATCACTTCCGGCAGAAATAAGCCGTCGCTGGATTTTTTGGTAAAGGTGAAGGATCGCTTCCCCGAACTTCAGTGGGACTGGCTGATTACCGGCGATGGTGAAATGCTGAAGAGCACGGAACAACCGGAGGTCATTGCTGCCGATGCTGAAAAACCCAAGACTACCTCCCTACCCGATTTGTTTACCCTGATTGAGGATGATTATTTGGGATCTACTGAAAGTGAAGACCGAATTCAGAAAAAAGTCACAGGTCATATCGAAACGGAAGAGCGTCGAGAATCCAATAAAACAGAACAAGCTCCTGCAAAAGATTTTACAGCCGATTCTCAGCGATTAGGCTCTCAGGAAAATGCCGGTCAGCCACAACCTGTTCATAATCAAGAAAATAAGGTGAAAAGGATTGTTCTCTTTTACGAAAACGGAAAATTTGAAAGTTTTGAACCATAATCGTAGTTCTAAATCAATTAAAATATAAATGCTGAAATCTCACCTTCCAAACCCAGGGTTTTCTCTTTTCCTGTTCTGCAAATATTTGTAAATTTACCAAAATCAAAAAAAGAGAAGATGAGATATATCCAATCCGGAAAAATTCCACAGAAAAGACACACTGTTTTCAAATCAGAACAGGATCATTTTTATTACGAACAGCTTTTCGGGACCGAAGGTTTTCATGGCATATCTTCCTTATTATACCATATACACCGCCCGACGCAAATTAAAAGCATCAGCGCGCCTAAAGACGTGACTCCGAAGGTGGCTGTACAGAAAAACGTAACTCCCCGCATGTTTAAAGGCATGAACGTTACTCCGGAGGATGATTTCCTGGACAGCCGTAAGATTTTGATGATGAACAACGACCTGAAGATGGGACTTGCCAAACCCCGTAAATCCACTGAATATTTTTATAAAAATGCGGAATGTGATGAAATGCTGTATGTACACGCAGGTTCCGGTGTTCTGAAAACTTTTGTGGGAAACCTGGAGTTTGGATTTGGGGACTATCTGATTATTCCGAGAGGTACAATCTACCAGGTGGAACTGCATTCCGAGGACTCTGTTTTTCTGATTGTGGAAAGTCACTCCCCCATCTACACTCCAAAACGATACCGGAATGAGTTTGGGCAGCTTCTGGAACATTCGCCATTCTGCGAAAGAGATATCATTGCGCCCACCTTTGTGGCTCCGCACGACGAAAAAGGAGAATTTCTTATAAAAGTGAAGAAGGAAAACCAGATATGGGATTTCATTTATGCTACACATCCATTCGACGTGGTGGGCTGGGACGGATATTTTTATCCTTATAAATTCAACATCAAGAATTTTGAACCCATTACGGGCCGCGTCCATCTTCCGCCACCCATCCACCAGAATTTCGAAGCACACAATTTCGTGGTGTGTTCATTTGTTGCCAGAATGTACGACTATCATCCGCAGGCCATCCCCGCACCGTATAACCACTCCAATATCGATTCGGACGAGGTGCTGTTCTACACCGAAGGTGATTTTATGAGCAGGAACCACATCGATCTGATGGATTTCACCCTCCATCCGGGCGGCATCGTGCACGGACCGCATCCTGGTGCGATGGAAAGAAGTATAGGCAAGAAATTTACCGAAGAGTACGCCGTGATGGTGGATCCTTTCCGGCCGCTGCAGCTTACGGAAGAGGCCCTCAAAGTGGAAGATCCCTCCTACCTGACTTCCTGGCTGGAGAACGATGAAAATCACCTGGAGGACCGAAGTCAGGAGTAAAATAAAGATGAGAAGCTAACTTTTATAGGTTGGCTTTTTTTCAAACCCTGATATCACTTAGCGCATCCAACCTTCAACTATGTAATTTTGTTCCAGTATCTTCTGTTCAGATTTACCGATTGGTTTGAAGTAAACAGATATTTTTGAACCATACGGCTTGCCCCAATCTCCCTCATAAATGGTAAAATCTTTATAGAATATTTTTATGCTGTCTGCTGGAGTACTTACTTCAATCATTGTGCTTTCCTGGATTTCTTCTGAAGAAAGCGGAATGTTCTCTGTTATTTCAAATGCTTTCAGATAAATTTGTCCTCTTTCTTTGGGTTTATACCAAAGGTAATAGGTGTACATTCCTGGCTGGTTTCCGTTGCTAAGTTCAAATTTTACAGCTGTTCGGGGGCGTAAGGTATCCACAGTATTTGTGGGACTTCTGAATTTAACGTGTTCTGGAATCCTTAAATGGTCTGCAAAGAAATCATTGGGATAGTACATTAGATATGAAAATAACCAAATCAAGGTACAGATTACAACTCCCATCTGAATAACGCTATGATACCATCTTGATTTAAAAAGTAAATATATGGCCGAGCCTATTGTTATCATGATAACAGTTGAAAGGATGTAGTCAAAAAATTCTACAACAAACTTGCTTTCAATTATATATCCAGTTAAGTAAATGGTGTAAATTATTAAATACAAAATAACAGGTTTCCACCAAATTGAAAAGAAATTCTTTAGTACCGTCATATCTAACTACCCGCGAATGGGGTTCCGAAAATTCCGACGGCAAGTTCTGCCCATACGAGAAAGAGAGATCCCAGAACAGCAAAGCAAATAATCAATCTGTTCTTTTGGGTTCTGACTTTGTTTAAAACCAGATTAATAATGGCGGCAGTGCCGAAGAGCAATACTCCCCCAATAACGAAGTCAGCAAGGTCCCAGTCCACCTCTGTCGTGAACTGCATGGCGATTAAAGGAATGAGCAAAAGGACTGTAGGAACTGCGAAAATTAACTGACTGCGTTGTGTTTTTGTAATCATTTTGTCGAGTTTAAAGTTAATATAAATTTAAAAGCACTTTGAAATACAAAGTAAAAAACTTTTTTTGTTATGAGCAAGGAAAATTTGAAAAGAATTTGCGAAAACTGAGTTTCCTCATTTCAAGTTCAGGCCGAAAGGAGTAAATTTGAGCATTATTCACAGCAACATAATATTAAAAGTATGGTTCAATATGTAAGCGCCGAAGAAGCGGTATCACTTATCAAAAGCGGCGACAGGATCTTTTCACACGGAAGCGCATGTACACCCAACCTTCTTATTGATGAACTTGCAAGGCAGGCCTCCCGGCTTAAGGATGTAGAGTTCGTTTCGATTACCCAGCAGGGAAATGTGGAGGTCGCAAAGCCACAGTATAAGGACAGTTTCTATATCAACTCGCTTTTTGTGTCCACACCCGTACGTGAAGCGGTGAACTCCGAGCAGGGAGATTTTGTCCCCGTGTTCTTAAGCGAAATTCCTACCCTGTTTAAAAATGGTATTATGCCGTTGGATGTAGCTATGGTTACTGTTTCCCCTCCCGACCAGCATGGATACTGTACACTGGGATCGTCGGTAGATGTAGCACGAACCGCGGTTGACACTGCCACCACAGTCATTGCACAGGTGAATCCAAGAATGCCCAGGACTCATGGGGACGGTATGATTCATTACACTAAAATTCATAAGATGGTGTGGCACGAGGAAGAGCTGCTCACGGTCGATTATGGCGCAAAAGTCGGCCAGGAGGAACTTTTGATCGGAAAAAACGTTGCGGAACTTATAGACGACCGCGCCACTTTGCAGATGGGGATAGGAACCATACCCGATGCCGTGCTGAAATGCCTTCACAACCATAAAGACCTTGGTGTCCACACGGAAATGATCAGCGATGGAATCGTAGACCTGGTCGCCAGTGACGTTATAAACAATAAATATAAAGGTACGCATCTCAACAGAACCATCACGAGCTTTGCCTTCGGAACAAGAAGATTATACGATTATATTGATGACAATCCTTCATTTGCATTTATGGATGTGGAACATGTGAATTACCCCATCAACATTATGAAGAACAAAAAGATGGTGGCCATAAACTCAGCCATTGAAATCGACCTCACCGGCCAGGTTTGTGCAGATTCTATCGGCACCTTCCAGTTCAGCGGAATTGGTGGTCAGATGGACTTTATGCGCGGTGCAGCACTTTCGGAGGGTGGTAAACCCATCATTGCCATCTCTTCCAGGACCAAGAAAGGAGTACCCAGAATCGTCCCTTTCCTGAAGCAGGGAGCGGGAGTCGTGACCACGAGAGGACATATCCATTATGTCGTAACGGAATTCGGAACCGCCTACCTTTACGGAAAGAGCCTTAGGCAGCGCGCAAATGCCCTCATTGACATCTCGCACCCCGATGACCGGGAGATGCTTGAAAAAGCAACCTTTGACCGGTTCAAATGTTTATAAAAATCAAAGAATCCCGAAATATTCGGGATTCTTTGATTTTTGACCAATCTCCGGCAATGAAATATTCTGGGAACCTTTTCTGTTTTTATACATTTAAAATTTTCGTAAATTGGCAATTCAAAACAATGATACAATGTCAACACTTACTTTTGCGGAGAAAATAGCGCAGGCAGAGAATTTCCTGCCCATCAACGGAACAGATTATATCGAATTTTACGTGGGAAACGCCAAACAGGCGGCCCATTTCTACAAAACCGCTTTCGGTTTCCAGTCGGTGGCTTATGCGGGTCCGGAGACAGGCCTTCGCGACAGGTCCTCCTACGTGGTACAGCAGGGAAAGATACGTTTGGTACTGACTTCAGGCCTGAATTCGAACTCCCCTATATGCGAACATCAGAAAAAACATGGCGACGGTGTTAAAGTGCTGGCGCTTTGGGTGGACGATGCCTACTCTGCCTTCGAAGAAACGACCAAAAGAGGTGCAAAGCCCTACCTCGAACCTCAGACGTTGACTGATGAACACGGAGAAGTGCGGATGTCCGGCGTGTACACCTACGGCGAAACGGTTCATATGTTCGTGGAACGTAAAAATTACACCGGGGATTTCATGCCGGGCTACCAGAAATGGGAAAGCAACTACAATCCTACAGAAGTCGGACTGCTTTATGTGGACCACTGTGTAGGCAATGTAGACTGGAACCGTATGATTCCAACCGTGGAATGGTACGAAAAGGTCATGGGCTTCGTCAACATCCTTAGTTTCGATGATAAGCAAATCAACACCGAATATTCTGCCCTCATGTCCAAAGTGATGAGTAACGGAAACGGTTTCGCAAAATTCCCGATTAACGAACCTGCTGAAGGCAAAAGAAAATCACAGGTAGAAGAATATCTTGATTTCTATGAAGGTGAAGGCGTTCAGCATATTGCAGTGGCCACCAAGGACATCATAAAGACAGTAACTGAACTTAAAGCCAGAGGAATTGAATTCTTACCGGCACCACCAAATGCGTACTACGAAATGGTACCTGAGCGGGTCGGAACCATTGATGAGGACATCAAAAAACTGTCTGATTTAGGGATCCTTATTGACTGTGATGAAGAAGGCTATCTATTGCAAATCTTCACAAAACCGGTGGAAGACCGTCCTACTCTTTTCTATGAAATCATCGAGAGACACGGTGCACAAAGTTTCGGTGCCGGCAATTTCAAGGCATTGTTTGAAGCTCTGGAAAAGGAACAGGAACGCCGCGGAAACCTTTAAATTGGTGCCCGGATAAAAAAACCAAATTACAATGAATAAAATATTCCTTGCACTGTTAATGTGTTTCTGTGCGCTTGGCCTTAAAGCTCAGTATGGATCCATAAATGAAATACTGGACCGTTTGGAGGAAAGACGGGGTATCAATCGAGACCTCAAGCACATCAATCTTGATGATACAAAATTTGTACTGATTAAGGATTTCGAGGACCACACAGAAAGGAATATTATCATTATAAAGGGTAATATTGCTACGTATGTAGAACTGTTTGATGACAAACGGAGCGGCATGACTTCTTCCAATATCTTTTCCGGTGATGTAGTGCGCACAAAACACAACATTTTGTCGGTAAGAGCGGACAAACTGGAAGGCGAACGTATCGCGGCGCCGGTAATCAAATCCCTGCTTATTACGCAGCAAAAAAAAATGCTTTATCTTATTGATGTTAATACCGGCGAACGCTGGATTTCCGAAGACATCCTCACTAAGAAATAAATTCATCTTCTATTAAAGGGTTCAAAGCTTAAATCAAGTGCTTTGAACCTTTCTTAAAATCAATACACTTTATGAAATCCTTTGTAAACTACGCAGAAAATTCAGATTTTTCAATACATAACATACCATTCGGAGTGGCTGTTTTTGGACAGGAGTACATTGCCTGTGCCACGCGGATCGGCGACATCGTCATCGACATTGCCACGCTTTATGACTTTGGTTATTTGAATGAGATTGAGGGGTTAGACGACAACGTGTTTGAAGCTTACACCTTAAATGAATTCATAGAACTTGGAAAGCCGGTAACAAATGCGGTCCGTCTTAAAATTCAGGAACTCCTTTTGGAAGGTTCTGCCCTGTCCGGCGATACCAAAAGTGTAGATGAGTGTTTTTATACCTTAAACCAGGTCAAGATGATGATGCCGGTGCATGTCCCCAACTACACGGACTTTTACAGCAGTATAGAACACGCCACAAATGTCGGAAAGATGTTCCGCGATCCGGCAAATGCGCTTCTGCCGAACTGGAAGCACCTTCCGGTGGGCTATCACGGCCGGGCCTCATCGATTGTTGTTTCCGGCACGGACATCATCCGTCCTAAAGGCCAAACAAAGCCTGCAGATGCCGACTTTCCTGTCTTCGGAGCGTGCAAACAGCTTGACTTTGAACTCGAAATGGCTTTCATCGTCAATAAAAATACAGAAATGGGCGAAAGCATCAGCACCGCAGATGCGGAAGATGCCATTTTCGGTATGGTCATTTTCAACGACTGGTCCGCCAGGGATATTCAAAGTTGGGAATATGTACCGCTAGGGCCGTTTTTGGCAAAGAATTTCGGCTCTTCCGTCTCACCATGGGTTGTAACCCTGGAGGCGCTGGATTCTTTCAGAACCGCATCTCCGGTTCAGGAACCCGAAGTGCTGGATTACCTTAAATTTGAAGGTGACAAGAATTTTGACATCAACCTGGAAGTTTACCTGCAACCGGAAAACGGAACGGAAACTTTGATTTCCGAAAGCAATTACAAATTCATGTATTGGAATATGACCCAACAGCTTGCTCATCATACCGTAAACGGATGCAATGTGGAAGTCGGCGACCTTTATGCCTCCGGAACCATTTCGGGCGAAAACCCGAACTCTTTCGGCTCCATGCTGGAACTCACCTGGCGTGGACAAAACCCGCTGAAACTTAACGACGGGCAGGAACGCAAATTCATTGAGGATAATGACACGGTAATCATGCGCGGTTTTGCTGAAAAAAACGGGATCCGCCTTGGTTTCGGTGAAGTAACGGGTAAAATTCTGCCGGCGGTCTAGATTGAACCACAAATCAATACACACCTATCTTCTGGCCCTAAAAACTTGTGACTTTTGTGGTTACTAAAATTGAATAATGAAGACCATCTCTCCAAAAGATTTAAATAATCTGCAGTTACAGACCCTGCTGCAAACCGCCATTGCACCCCGCCCTATCGCGCTTGCTTCCACAGTAGACAAGAACGGCACGGTAAATCTGAGTCCTTTCAGCTTCTTTAACCTGTTCAGTTCGAACCCGCCGGTAGTTATCTTTTCTCCTGCCAGGAGGGTACGGGACAATACCACGAAACACACATTGCAGAATGTCCTGGAAGTTCCGGAAGTCGTTATCGGCATCGTGAATTTCAATATTGTTCAGCAGATTTCGCTGGCCTCAACGGAGTATGAAAAGGACGTCAACGAATTCGTCAAATCCGGTCTTACGATGAAGTATGCAGACCTCGTGAAGCCAAAACTCATTGAAGAATGCCCCGTGAACCTGGAATGCAGGGTTCTGGAGGTGAAACAGCTGGGTACAGAAGGCGGCGCCGGAAACCTGGTAATTTGTGAAATAATCAAAATCCACGTCCGCGAGGAATATATGAATGAGGAAGGAAATCTGGACCAAAAAAAACTTGATCTGGTGGCACGACTGGGCGGCAACTGGTATTCAAGGAATAATGAAACCAACCTTTTTGAGGTTCCAAAACCTCTGGTTACTAAGGGAATCGGATTTGACCAACTGCCGGATGTGATAAAATACAGTAAAGTATTTACCGGCAACGACCTGGGAATGTTGGCTAATGTGGAAGAGCTGCCTACCGGCGGTTACACGGGCGACGAAACAATTCATTCGGAAGCACAACAACTCCTTTTGGAAAGCAAAATAGAGGAGGCCTGGAGCCGACTTGTTCTTTAACATATTAAAGGAGTGAAAATTTTCACTCCTTTATTTTTGCTCTATTATTCTATATCAAGGTTGTCCTTAAGGTCGGGATTGAGCTTAAAGGCTTTTTTCTGTTTGTTACGCAGGCCGATATTCAACATCTCTACCGCTAAACTGAAAGCCAGACATGAATAGATGATGTTTTTGCTGATGTGCTGATGGATACCTTCTGCTACCAACATTACACCAATTACTACAAGGAAGGACAGCGCCAGCATCTGCAGACTTGGATGTTTGTTGATGATGCGTGAAATTGGACCCGCAAAGGCAATCATCATTCCAATGGAAATTACTACTGCGATGATCATCAGCACGACGTTATCTACCAAACCGATTGCTGTAAGTATGGAATCAAGAGAAAACACCATATCTACAAGAATGATCTGGATAATAACGGTCGTCATTAAGCCTGAAGCAGCAGATTTAGGAGTATGCTGTACCTCATCTATCTGCATTTTGGAGTGAATTTCGAAGGTGCTCTTCAATATGAGGAAAATACCACCGGCAAGGAGAATAATATCTTTCCAACTAAGTGCTAACGGTATTTCCGAACCGGGCTCTGTGATCCAGCCAAGGGTAAGTATAGGTTCTTTCAGCCCGGTGATCCAATTGATCATCAGTAAAAGAATCACCCTGAAAACCATGGCCAGTACAAGACCGATATTACGGGCAAATTTCTGTTGTTTTTCCGGAAGTTTGTTGGAAATGATGGAAATGAAGATAATATTATCAACACCTAATACGATTTCAAGAAAGGTAAGGGTAAGCAAACTGACCCATATTTGCGGATCGGCGAAATTGGGCCATTCCAACACTGAAAATAATTCCATTTATTTTTTAGTTTGATGCAAAAGTAACCAATGAAACGATTTATTTACAATTTTTTGCCCAAAAAATGAATAATTTTTTCTGTTGCGGTTTGCAGGTCAGGCGGCAGATTTTGGTCCACCCACGGCTCTTTGGCTCCGAAAGTATGGTTCGCCCCTTCCATGATGAAAAGTTCAGAATCCTTGGCCCATTCTTTTAGCAGGAAGGCTTCTTTATCCTTTACCGCATCATCTTCCGTGCCCTGGATAATCAGAAAAGGTTTATCCAGATGCTGTGCGCAGTACTGAACCGAAAAACGTTTTTCATTTTCCTTGAAGTCCTCATAGAACTGATAGAAATGCGGCATCTGCTGTTTTGTACGCCCATTCTCGGAATACATGACACCCGAATCCTTCCATTTTTTAAGCCGCTCGCCAGACGGAAAACGGTAACTGAAATTACTGACTCCGGCTAGTGTTACGAGCGCTTTCACGCGGTCATCCTCAAAAGCCTTGATCAGGGAAATCCCGCCGCCGCGGCTGTGCCCCATAAAGGCTATCCTGTTTCTGTCTGTATGGGGATTTTCAGTGAAGACGTTCAGTACCGCATCATAATCGGACATCTCCCTGGAAAAATTATTGTTGCCGAATGCCTCCAAGTCACCGAATTCATTTGGCCTTTCCAGGGTCGTCCCGTTGTGGGAGAAATTAAATTTTACGAAGAAAAAACCGGCCTGTGCAAATTGCTCTGCCATCAGGTCCCATGCTCCCCAGTCTTTATACCCTTTGTAGCCGTGTGCGAAGATGATGAGCGGCAGCTTTCCTGAAACCTCGGGATAGTAGGCGTCTGCAAGAAAATCCCTGGTCTCTGGATTTGAAATCTTTATGTTTTTCTGAATATTGATTTTCATCTTTTTAAATTTTTATCGGACCAATTCCACCATTTCAGTTTTTCGGGATCGTGATTTTCAGCAGCGGTCTCAGCGAAATAGACTGCCCCGCGGAAGACATAAAGCAAACAGCGATCTTGCACCACCCCTACCATAGCATTTGAAACGTCAAACAGTTCCTCCGGCTCCCTCTTTTTCAAATCCTCAACTTTGTGGATGCCTATCTGGTACAGATCGTTGGCAATGGATTTACCTACGCCCGGGATCTGCATAAGGTTCTTGATGGATTCTTCTTTTGTCATATCCAAATTTAATCATTTATACGAAAATAGGGCGTAAAATGAATCTAAACCAGATATTTTGATGCGTGAGCGATGGCAGCGGAAATCCTTTTTTGTAGGGGGGGGGGGGGGGGGGGGCGCCGCCAAAAA
>JAIBEX010000018.1 GCA_019459455.1 Weeksellaceae bacterium | reverse complement strand
CTGAAAGTAGAGAAGATAGGTATCCATGATAACTTCTTTAAGCTTGGAGGGCATTCCCTTCTTGCCACTCAAGTTATCTCTCGTATCAGACATACCTATAATATCGATATTCCCCTTAGGGCTCTGTTTGAACATCCAACGCTTGCAACTTTAAGCCAGATCGTTGATTCCTTAACGAGTAAGAATGTTCTTTCTTCTCTTCCGCCTCTTGGGCCTCAGATAAGAAAAGGGGCTCTTCCTCTTTCCTTTGCCCAACAACGACTTTGGTTCTTAGATCAACTTTTACCAGACACAGCTCTGTACAACATTCCTCTTGCATTAAGATTAAGAGGTTCCTTAGATAGAGGTTCTCTTGAAAGAGCCCTTAACTCTCTTATTGAGAGGCATGAATCTTTAAGAACAATCTTCCCTTCAACAGCAGGAGAAGCTTCTCAAGAAATCCTGCCTCATTTAGAGATTCACCTCAGGGAATGTTTAATTGATCTGGCCTTCTTAGAGAAAGAAGAGCAAGCATTATCTGCGCAGAGATTAGCTCAAGAAGAAGCAACAAGCCCCTTTCATCTGTCTTCTGAACCTTTGATAAGAGTGAAACTACTTATTCTTGGAAAGGAGGAGCATATCCTCCTTATCACTCTACATCATATCATCTGTGATGGATGGTCTATGGGGATCTTCTTCAAGGAACTCTCTGAACTCTATAATGCTTATGCTGAAGGTAAGGAAGTTTCTCTTCCCGCCTTACCACTTCAGTATAGTGACTTTGCTTTATGGCAAAGAGAATGGCTTCAAGGAGAAGTCCTAGAGAAGCAATTATCTTATTGGAAGCAGCAACTTTCAGGTATTCCTGATCTTTTGGATCTTCCTATGGATAAGCCAAGACCTCAAGAGCTCAGCTACAAAGGAGCAACATATCACACTCATCTCTCTAAGGAGATTAAAGATCAGCTGAATCAGTTAGCTCGGCAAGAGGGTGCTTCTCTGTTTATGACTCTTTTAGCGGCCTTCCAAGTTCTTTTGTATCGCTACACAGGTCAGCAAGATATTGTCGTGGGATCTCCCATAGCCAATCGGCATCATAAGGAGATTGAAGGACTCATAGGGTTCTTTGTGAATAC
>JAIBEX010000010.1 GCA_019459455.1 Weeksellaceae bacterium | reverse complement strand
ATGAACCAGCTACTGATTACCAGATCGGCATCAGCAACAAATGATTCCAGTGCTTGTTTTGCTCGCTTTGCATCCTGCTCTTTAGTGCTGGCTCTTAAATATCCATAAATTCTGCTCATTCGGTACTGTATATATGGTTTTTTAATATCAGTACAGTATAAATGGTATTCTGGATAATAAAAATACCTTTATTTCCGGTACTTTTAAGGTGCACCCTAAAAATAATAGAAAAGAAATGAAGCATGGTACATCGTCCAATTTTAACAGAACGACAACGTAATGATTTGATGGCATTGCCAGCAGATGAATCCTCAATGTTGTCTTATTATATTTTGAGTGATGAGGACATCATCCGTATCAAAAAAAAGCGCGATGATCACAATCGTCTTGGTTTTGCTTTACAATTATGTGCCTTGCGTTATCCGGGCCGTTATCTGAATGCTGATGATATATTACCCAAAGAACTGATTGATTTTGTCGGCGCCCAGATAGGATTATCTGAGATACAACTTTTAAAGTTTACCTATAAATCTGTTACCCGATATGAGCATCTACGGGCCTTGCAGCAACATTATGGTTATCTCCCATTCCACCGCTTTGAAGCCGAATTCGTAGTATGGCTAACACAAGCAGCAATAGAAACACGTAATAATGCTGAGCTGGCAGCATTGTTTGTACAAGAATGCCGGAAACGCAAAATTATTCTACCGGGTATTACAGTGATTGAGAGATTATGCGCTGATGCCCGTGTTGCAGCTGAGCGGGAGATTGTAGGACGCATTGCTTCCCGGCTCGATGAACGGATGAAGAAAAATTTGCATACCCTGTTGGAAGAAACCGTTGATGGGCGATTGACGATACATGGCTGGCTGAAGCGGTTTGAAGTTGGGCATAATTCAGCAGATGTGAATCGGCTTCTGGAAAAGCTGGAATATCTTCAAGAGTTAGATATCCCGGGGTCTTTGTTAGAAGGTATTCCTGCACATCGGGTTATCTGGCTGCAACAGCAGGGTGAGACATACTATGCTGATGGGTTGCGTGATATTAAGGAAGAACGACAAATGGCGATTCTTGCCGCCTGTGCTATCCAATGGAAAGCCATGATCATAGACGCAGTTCTGGAAACGCATGACCGGGTTGTGGGAAAGGTTTATAGTGATTGCAAGCGCATGCGTGACGACCAGTTGGTTGATCAGAAGAAACTGGCAAATGAAACTCTTATATCCTTTATGCAATTAGGTAAGAAGCTTCTAAAAGCCCATGCGACCAATGCCGCTGTGACAGATGTGATTCAAGACACAGATGCATTGGAAACGCTTATGGGTACTGCCAAAGCGCTGATTAAAAAACTGGAGAGTGATCCGCTGGAGTTTGTTTTATTAGGCTATGGTAAATTCAGGCGATACACACAGCGTATGCTGGAAGATATCATTTTTGAAGGTAATCAAGCGGCACAGCCGTTGCTTAGCGCAATTGAATTGCTGAAAGCTTTAAATCAGTCAGAAAAACAAGCATATAGTAATTTACCTATATGCTTTGCGAATCCGAAATGGTGCAAGCGGATGGGTAATGATCCAGAACGAAAGCTCTGGGAAACCGCTATATTGTTTGCTATTCGTGATGGTCTACGTTCCCGCGATATTTGGATGAATAATTCACGCACTCATCTAGACACGAGTCAACAACTGTTACCAATACAGCAGGCTGAGCAAACCGGTTCCCTACCTATACCGCTGCAGCCGGATACATGGCTCACAAAGCGTCAAGCATTGCTGGAGGAGCGCATTAAGCAGGTGAGTCGGATGATACGCCAGTGCACCCTGCCGAACAGCTATATTGAGAAAGGCAAAATACGTGTCAACCGGCTTGACCGCCAGCTGCCAGAGGGCATGGATACGCTAACATTGGATATCTATAAACAAATGCCGGAAGTTTCCATCACCGACATTCTCAGAGAAGTCGATGAAGATACGGGATTTACAGACAGTTTTACTCATGTCCATACCGGCTCCCCCTGTAGTGATGAGGTTGCTTTGCTTAATGTATTGCTGGCAGGCGGCATTAATATGGGGCTGAAGAAAATGGCACTATGCAGCAGTTCGCATACCTCTTTCTGGTCACTAATGCGTATCTCCAGCTGGTATGTCACCAGTGAATCTATGACAGATGCACTGGCTGTCATCATAGAAAAGCATAGAAAGTTACCCCTTAGCTCTGCGTGGGGGGATGGCACAACTTCATCATCAGACGGACAATTTATGACAACGGGCGGTACTGGTGAAGCTATGAATCTCGTTAATGCCAAGTACGGTATCGTACCAGGTGTAAAAGCCTATACACACCTATCCGATCAATATGGCCCCTTTGCTATAAAAACTATTCCAGCCACTGCCCACGAAGCCCCCTATATTTTGGATGGGTTAACCATGAATAATACAGGTAAGCGCATCAAAGAGCATTATGCGGATACAGGCGGTTTTACAGATCATGTCTTTGCGATGTGCTCCTTGCTCGGTTATCAGTTTGCTCCACGTTTGCGTAACCTGTCATCGCTGCGCCTTTATGCAATGAAGGGTATCACTATACCAAAAGCAATGAAAGAGTTGTTCACGGCCAAAGCTAACATTGAACGCATTGGACAGCAATGGCCGGATATTGTCCGCCTGATTGCCAGTATCATTACACATCGTATTGTGCCAAGTGAGATACTCCGCCAGCTGGCATCCTTTCCCCGTCAAAATGAGCTGGCGATTGCATTACGTGAAATAGGACGTATGGAGCGCACCATTTTTATCCTTACCTGGATTAGCTCCAGTGATATGCAACGCCGCGCCCAAATGGGGCTCAATAAAGGAGAAGCATATCATGCGTTGAAACGTGCTCTGAACTTCAATCGCAGAGGTGAAATCTCTGATCATACATCAGAAAACCAGCATCTGCGTATGATGTATCTAAACTTGTTAGCAGCAATAATTATCTACTGGAATACCAAAAACCTAGGCAGCATTATTCATGATATGAAACAGCAGGGAATAATCACACTACCAGAACAGCTGGCACATCTCTCACCTCTCGGATGGGAGCACATCATCCTCACAGGGTTTTATAAATGGTGAAAACAACTTAAACCCTAATTCCTGCACTTTCCCGCAAATGACCCG
>JAIBEX010000009.1 GCA_019459455.1 Weeksellaceae bacterium | reverse complement strand
ATAAACTATTTTCTAAGTGACCAAATTTAAATTGAAAAAAAATTGAAGTTTTTATTAACTGTCTATATTTCAGCAAATAAATTCTCAGAGTTTTAATCCCCTATCAAATCCGTCCTAAAGTTCTTCTGCGCTTCCCCTTTTTCTTATATCGAATTGGGACTGCAAAAGTATAACTTCTTTTTTAATCGACCAAATGTTTTTTGAGAAATTTTAATAAACTCTTTCAAGCCTTATATTCTTCCTCGCATCCTGTCTTTTTTAATCTACTACTTCGCTCCCGCCTCTCTCGATTTGGGATTGCAAAGATACGTCTTTATCCTCCCCTTGCAAATCATGGCTCACTATTTTTACTAAAGTTTAGATAACCTTTTGAAAATTAGGGCGAAAAATTTCAATGCCCGCAGAAGTCTGGAAGACCAACTGTATTTACAAGCCAACTTTAACATGTAACAGGGTTGTGGGGAGGAACTGACGCTAAAATTCCCGATAGATTACCGTAAGGAACTCTGCAAAAGAACGTTCCAGCCTTACTACATCTCCTGATTTAAGACTTATGCCTGCTTCACCATAAGGATTGGACTGCACCTGGAAGGCATGTAACTGGAAATGCTGTACCGGTTGGTTGGCACTTGCAGATAGTTTAACAGAGGATCCCAGCAATTTACGGGTGGATAAAGTGTAGACTTCGCCCTTCTTCAGTTTTCTTTTGGTGAAGGAACGCGGCTTGAACTTTAGGGTTTCCTTGTTGAAAGTGATATTCTGGTCCTGTGCCGGAGGTGCAAAAATATAAAGCACATCATCTTCCTTGGGAAAAGCATCCTGCGGAAGAAGGTAAAAACTGAGTCTGTAATTATAAGGATCAAATTGGGCCTGCATACCATCAACGCTTTCAAAGGGTTTATACGCAAATGCATTTGCTCCGATTTCCTTGGCCTTCTTATAGATCATTCCAAAAACTTCGGCATCGTTATCCGAAAATCCCTGAACCTCAATTTCGCCCAAGTACTCTGCTTTATCTGCTGCCGGATCTATTTTATAAAGAACCCTGTCTGTACTCTCATGGCTCTTCACCACCTTATTCCAGATTACATTCTGTGCAGACGCAAAACTCATTGCGAATACTGCTAGACCTAATACGTATTTTTTCATTTGGTATCCATTAGATTCTCCACACAGTCCTGCAGACTATTTTCCCAGTGCCGCGGGTCAATGTTATAGTGCTCTTCGATCTTATCCAGACACATCGTACTTCTCACCGGTCTTTTAGCCGGAGTTGGGTACTCTGCTGTCGACAGACTGTTAATTCTGATGCCCGACCCGGAATATTCGGCAATTTTTGCAGCAAAATCATACCATGTGGTTTCAGGATAATTTGAATAGTGGAATACGCCATAGGTTTTTCTATCGGAAGCAATAATCTTTATAATCGTATCCGCAAGATCATTGGCGTTCGTCGGTTGGCCAAATTGGTCACCCACCACCCCTATTTCCTCTTTCTGATCAAAAAGATTCAGCATGGTCTTTACAAAATTCCTGCTGTATTCAGAATAGAGCCAGGAAGTTCTAATAACAATTGTTTTTGGGTTGCCTTCCAAAGCCAGTTCTTCTCCTTTCAGTTTAGACGCACCATAAACTCCCGGGGGATTCGTAAAATTATCCTCGGAATAGGAAATCTGCGTTTCGCCATCAAAAACATAATCGGTAGATATATGGATCAGTGCCGTACCGGTTTCATTTGAGGCCTCTGCAAGGTTGCCGGGACCGTCAGCATTTACCGCGAAAGCCCGCTCGGGTTCCTTCTCGGCTAAATCGACAGCAGTATAAGCGGCTGCGTTGATACAGAAATCCGGTTTTTCTTCCTCAAAAAAATCAAGCACTGCATCCCGGTCGGTAATATCAAGTTCCGAGGAGCCTACAAAAAGGAATGTGAAATCCCATTCATAATCGAATGCGATCCTGCGGAGGCAATTGCCCAGTTGGCCGTTTGCACCCACCACCAATATTTTTTTCATTTTCTTTTTTTAAGCCAGTTTATTCTGTTTTCGGAAGTATGATACCCGTTCCTGAAAGGTCTTCTCCTTTACCTCTTCTAAAAACTTTTCAAAAAGTTCACGCGTTTCCAGGGGATGAACCTCGGATTTCCTTGTTTTCATGTTAAAATAGACCACAGTTATCCACAATACTGCATTGACGGTTTTTCCATCCTCGCTCTTCATCAAGATTTCCACTTTTGAAATCCTGTCCCTCACTTCAATCGTCTTGCTGCTGATGAGGACCCGGGTATTGTAATGCACTTCGCGCAGATAAGCAATCTCGTTCTGTACCGTAATCCAGGTGCAGCCTGTGCGCCGCGTGTACTCTTCATAGGTAAATCCGTAATAAGACTCCACGTGGTCTTCCCTGGCGTTCATCATATACTCCAGGTATTTTACATTGTTTAGGTGACCAATGGGATCACAGTCACTGAAGCGGACTTTTACAACGGTAGAAATTTCTTTATCCATGCGGCAAAAATAAAAAAACCACCTCTAATCGAGATGGTCCTGGTTTATAAATCTTTGTTAAATTAAAGACCCAATTCTTTTTTAACAGCTGCAGTTGCATCGGGGCCACCTTTATAGATAAGGGCACTGGCATCGATTACAAAATCCCAACCGTTTGCTTTTGCCGCTTTGTCTATGGCATTGTTCAGTTTGTCAATTACGGGCTTCAACAACGTTTCTCTTCTCTTCATCAGGTCCTGCTGAGCAGTTTGTGCCATTTGCTGAAGATTCTGTTGCGTCTTCTGAAGTTCAGTTTCTTTCGCATTTCTTTGCGCTTCTGTTAATTTAGCACCTTCAGCCTGATACTTCTGCACATCGGCCTGAAAAGTGTCGCCCATTTTTTTAAGTTCGGCTTCTTTGGATTTGCTGAAGGTGTCAAGATCAGTGGAAACTTTTTTAGTTTCCGGCATCAAAGACAGTACCTGCTCATAGTCCAGAGCAGCCAACTTTTGGGCCTTTGCTACTCCTACAGTCATTAGCATCATCACTGCAGCAAATAATACACTTAATTTTTTCATAATTTAGATTAATAATTAATGGTTCTTTTTTTTGATTATAAAATTCCGGCAAAGTTAAAAATTTATTTCTTAGCAGGAGTTTTTGTGGATGTTGTACCCTTTGTAAGAAAGTCCAGAACTTTATCGGTGAAGTCATACCTTTTCTGAAGGAATATTACACTGATGTTGTTGCTCTTGTCCAGGACAATTCCCAGTCCGTTCTTTTCTGATACTGTTTTGATGGCTTCCCAAATCTGATCCTGAAAAGGCTGGGTCAGGTTTGCGCGCAATTTTGCAATTTCGCCGTTGGTCCCAAAGCGGAGACTGAGCGTCGTCTTGATATTCCTGTCCAGATCCGAAACCTCCTTTTCCCTCTGTTTAAGCTGGTCACCAATCAAAAGTACTTTTTCACTTTCGAAAGCTGCTTTCTTACGTTCAAACTCCGACTGCAGGTTTTGAATTTCGGTCTGCCAGGTATCCACCTGAGCATTAAGTCTCACTTCGGCATCCTTGTATTGGGGAAGCCGTTCCAAGATATAATCGGTATCCACGACCCCAATTTTCTGTGCGTTCATAAACAACGCAAGGAAAAGGAAGGTGAATGCTAAAATTATTTTACTGTTTTTCATTTATGCTGTTATAAAGATTGGTTCATCAGGAAATGCGTTTTCCAACCTGAAGGTTCGCTGTTGTACAGTGGCTTGTCGAATCCATATGCAAAGTCAAAACCTATCAAACCAAAAGCACCCATATAAACCCTCACACCTACTCCGGCAGATCTTTTAAGCTGGAAAGGATTGAACTGGCCCCAGTTATTCCAAACATTACCCCCTTCAAGGAAAGTAAGTCCGTAAATCTTCGCGGTTTGGTTCATGGAGATTGGATATCTTAATTCTAACGAAAAACGGTTAAAAATAGTACCTCCACCCAATTGAGTAACGTCGTCCATGGTACCTCCGTTTGTACTTGCATTTTCATATCCTCTGAGCGGAACAAGTTCGCGGCCATCATACCTTCCTCCGAAAAGTCCGGTACCTCCTACATAAAACCTCTCGAAAGGCGGTGCGCCCAGCACGCTGTTGTACCCATCCATGAAGCCCATTTCGGCAGTACTTCGAAGGACAAGCTTACCGATAATTTCGTTGTAGAAATCACCTTTCATCTTCACCTTGTAGAATTCCATTAATTTATATTTCTCCGAAGGCGCCAGTGTGGAATAATCTTTCTTGTTAAAGAGTGAATATGGTGGTGTAAATTTAACCGAGGCCTCTACGTTGGAACCCGAAGTCGGGAAAATAGGATCGATACCCGCAGAATTTCTGCTGAGGCCGAGGTTGATGCTGAAGTTGTTCGCGTTTCCGTTATATTCTGTAGTTTCCCCAAACTGGAATGGATAATTATTGAAGTTATATCTTTGAAACTGAAGTCCTGTATACAGGGAGAAATAATCGTCTGGCCATCTTAAAAGCCGATTCAAACCCGCGTTTGCTGAAAAGATATTCAGTTTCATTTTATTTCCGATCTGGTCCTCCTGTGTAACAAGCGACTGGTTAAGACCTACTGAAAGAGCGGTTGGCTTTGTGCCAAATAACCACGGTTCGCTGAAGGATATTCCATAATTCTGGAAATAATAGCCCGCCTGCGCTTGGATAGACAGGGTCTGACCGTCACCCTGTGGCACCGGTTTAAAGTCCTTAAACTTCAGGAAATTCCGAAGCGAAAAGTTATTAAAGGTAAGACCTAAAGTCCCGATAAAAGTATTTCCACCATATCCGGCTTGTAACTGAACCTGCGAAGATCCTTTCTCTACAAGGGACCAGTGTACATCTACCGAGTTATCCTGCGGATTCGGTTTTATGTCCTGACCGATTTGCTGAGGGTCAAAAAAGGACATGGAAGCCAGATCGAAGTAGGTTCTCTTAATATCGCTTTTTGCAAACAGATTTCCCGGTTTTGTCCGTAGTGAACGTAAAACCACGTGGTCATGGGTTGTTGTGTTACCACTCCAAGTCACCCGGTTCCATGTTGCTTTCTCTCCTTCGCTGATGCGTACTTCGAGGTCTATGGAATCTCCTGCCACCGATTTTTCAACGGGGGTCACATTAGAAAACAGGTACCCATTATTCATATAGATGGACTTGATATCGGAATCGTCTTCCTTACCGCCATCTTCGCCCACTTTCTTGTTGAAACCTACGGCATCGTATATATCGCCGGTCTTGTATCCTAAGACGCGCTGAAGATAGTCGGTGGAAAAAGCAGTATTCCCAACAAAGGAGATATCACCGATATAATACTTCTTACCTTCGTTAAGTTTTACATTAATCTCAAAATTATTCTTCTGATTTCTCCATACCGAGTCGGACAGGATACGAGCATCCCTGTAACCCAAAGAGTTGTAATAGTTAACCAGGTTATGTTTGTCGTCTTCGTATTTCTCCTGGATGAATTTTGAAGGTTTCAGGATCGCTCCGATTCCAAAACGTTTTTGTTTGGTGTCTTTAAATCCTTTCTTTCTCAATTTTGCGTCGGTCACACTTTGGTTTCCTTCAAACTCGATATGATCGATCTTGATCCGTTTCCCTTTATCAACCTCAATGGTCCAGTCTACCAAATTGGGATCGCTCGCATTCACTTTATCCTGAATGGTGACCCTGGCATCTGCAAACCCTTTCTTCACATATTCTTTGGGAATATTGGTCTTGATGGTCGACACTAAGTTCTGTGTAATCTTGGTACCCGGCTTCAGGTTGTTATCTTTCGCAAGCTTTTCGTTCTTGGATTTTCCAATCCCTTTCCCGGTAAACTTCACTTCACCAAGTTCCTTTAAATCCTGAAGATAGAATCTTAAAACGACGGTTTCACCCTCTACGCTTTCTACATAAACCTCCACTTCGGAAAACGAGTTTGTTTCCCAGAGTTTCCGGATTGCTGTGCTGATTTTCTGCCCGGGGATATCTACAGTTTCGCCTTTATTTAGACCTGTAAATCTGAGGATCTGCGCTGGTGAATATCGTTTGACACCATCTACAACGATATCCTTCAATTTGTACGAGCCAGCCTGGCTTTCGGCGTATACAGGACTGGTGTCCTGTGGATTCCCTGGCGGTGTTACCTGACCATAAAAATGTGCCGAGGCAACAAACATAATAATAGGGATGAATCTAAACTTCATTATATATTTTACTAACTTTTTACTAAATTATTCCACTTCCAACTGCTCGCTGGTCTTTCCGTATCTTCTTTCTTTAATCTGATAATCCACGATGCACTGAAAAAAGGTTTCTTTGGTGAAATCCGGCCAGAGAATGTCCAAAAACTGCATTTCAGCGTAAGCCACCTGCCAGAGAAGAAAATTGCTGATCCTTACCTCCCCGCTTGTCCTTATCATTAAATCTACAGGCGGAAAATCTTTTGTATAGAGATGATTTTCAAAAACTTTCTCATCAATTTCATCCTCATTCAGTTCCCCTGCCTTCACTTTCTTGCTGATCTGCTTTACGGCATTCAGAATTTCCTTCTGAGCGCCATAGCTTAACGCAAGTATTAAATTGCCTTTTTTATTGTCCTTTGTTAAATCCACCACATTCAAAAGCTGGTCGCGAACAAGAGCGGGCAGCTTCTCAATATCGCCTATGATGTGAAGTCTCAGGCCTTTGGTGAATATTTCTTCCGCCTCCAGCAATAAAGTTTCAGAAAGTAAATTCATCAGGGTATTTACTTCCTCATTTGGCCGGCTCCAGTTTTCTGAAGAAAAAGTGTAAAGGGTTAAATAGGGAATATGGACTTCATTACAGGCATTGATGGCGTTGCGAACCGCAGCAATTGCATTTTTATGGCCAAAAGTCCTTTCCTCACCGCGGGATTTTGCCCATCTTCCGTTCCCATCCATAATGATGGCAACATGTTTCGGAATATGATCTGAATTTATTTTATCTTTTGCTGATGACATCTTAATCACAATAACAAGGGGGTCTTCCGAAGGAATACGTAATCCCTAAGGTTACACTGTTAATCCAGTCGTTTCCGTTGGGATCTCCAACTTCCCTGTCTTTAAGGAATTCTCTTTCTCTCTCTTTGGAAACTGCATAATAAATGTCTGTCTGCAACAGTGATGTATTCGTGTTTGGCGCTAAAATATCCGTATTGTAGGTGTTTTTCAAATCTTTTTCACTGATGGTGCTGTAATCCAGCTGATCCGTTAGTGTTGGCCTGAACATTAGTTCTCCAGATATTGCCCAGTTGTAATTGAATTTATACTTTAAACCGATACCGAAAGGAAGAAACCCTGTAATTTTACGGCCCGAATAATATTCTGCTGTTGTATTGAAATCCAGTTCGTTTACAGGAGCCTGGGCTACACCGTCGGCATCTCTTCTGTAGTCATGTTTTAACGTCGCTTGGGTAACATCGTGCATCATCCCACCAATACCGGCAAAGATGTATGGACTTAACATACCCCTCTGCTGTTCGTTATTTACAGGAAAAAGGTTGTATTCAAAAATCGCATCTGCTTCAATAAGGTTGTTGGTGCCCCACAGTTTTCTATTTCTCCGGTATTCCTCCTTAGCCCAGGCATCTCCAAACTGAATATGACTGTAGCCCAGGTCGAAACGCAAAGTCTGATACGGGTTGAAATTCATCCGGTAAATAAGCCCCCCGTATGCCGGCAAACCATATGTTTTTATATCGCCAAAAGGCATTTGTAAAATATAATTTGTTCTGCCTATATCTCCTACCAAATTACTCGTTCCCAGTCGAACACCTAATTCGTGTCTTTGCGCCTTTAAACCTGCCATTGTAAGTATAACGGCAAACAAGCTAAGTAATAGTTTTTTATTCATAGGAGAATATAGATTACGGTTATTTTTAGTAATTAATTTTTGCAAATATAAAACATTTTTATATTACTGAAATTCATAATATTTAGTTAAATATAAACAAATAAATATAATTTTTTCGGATCTTAAGAGCAAAATTGTGAAAAATTCAGCTTCATTTTGTTTCTAAAATTACAACATCTGCTAAAGCGCCGGCCGAAATAAATGCAATTCCTTCTTTTCAATGTTTAAAACGGTTAAGTCTTTCGGGCAGGACCCCCTTCGTCGCCTCTTCATATTCCTTAACTGAACATGGCACCAGTTTTTCGGTATCCTCCCCATTTCCGAAGTACCAAAGCCCTGAGAAACTGTCCCGTTTAAATGCAAACTGCTCTTCCCCGATGAGAACCCAAAAGGTTTCCAACGGACGCTCTGCCGGGTGGGATTTCTGTATGTTAATTCCTTCAATAAGATGCCAGATCATTTGTGCCAAAAGCTGATGGTTCATGAGATCTTCCCCACTCGGATCAAAATTAAATATCCCCACTGATTTTAAGTTTTCGCTTAACCCGATTTCTTTAAAGTAAGAACAGACTTCACGCCGGTTAAGTCCATTCACCTGCTGATTCACGGAAAAGCCGCTTGCTGGGCCTTCAACAGCGTCACAATTAACCGTCACCAAATCGGCTTTCCTAAAAAATGGTTCTGTTTTCACCGTAGAATTCATCATTTCAGCAAGACGAATCACATCGAACTCCACTTCCTTCATGAGTTTTACCGAGTCCAGTTCATTGAGATGTTTCTGATAACCCAAATGGTGGTAATTCTTCAAACTGAAGGTTTTGGAACCGAGAATTTTTGCAAGAAAATTCTTCTCAGTGATATCAGCACCCTGGTTAAACAAAGATATGATGTTTGAGATCTGCGTATATGTAATGTCCTTTTGGTGAAAGTTCAGCGCTGAAAACAGGGCGAAAGACAGGTCAGAGCTTCCTCCGATCACTACCGGTATTGCATTTTTGTAATGACAGGCTGAGAGTACCTCCTGCAGTATATAATGTGTATCCTCATGCGATTTCCCCGAAATAAGGTCGCCCAGGTCGCATATAGGTACTTCGAAATCCAGTTTTGAGAGGCGGTAAAGGGCCTGCCTTACTTCCCTGAAGTCGTGAATTTCCGCCTCTCCCTGCGGTATGCCCCGATAGTCGGAACAGAAGATCAGTACAATCCCGTTTTCCTGAACTTCAGATGAAATCAGGTTTCCCAGCTGCCATTTTTCAGTCTCTATTGCCCGCGGCGGAATGATGATATCTTCAATATTCATGAATTTCTTTTGTTTTCTGAAAGATTGGAACAAAAGTAACAAAAAGGGCAGAATAAAAAAGCGCTTTCTGTTTGTTACGAAAAGCGTTTAGCTGTGTTATATTTTACTTTTTTTTAGCCGGTGTCTTCCCGGTTGCTTTTCTTACCGCAGGCTTTTTTGCAGGTGCTTTTTTCGGCTTTTCATTAAACGCATTCTTATCCTGTGCGGTAATCCATTTTTTAACCTCATCCAGCGGGACTTCGGCAAGCTCATCAGGACTGAACTTTTCGTCCTTCTTGTTTTTCGGAATCTTGAACATGGCTTTTCCGAATTTTACGAAAGGTCCCCATCTGCCATTTTCAATGGATATCTTCTCCTTTTCCCACTGCTGAATGTAGCGGTTGGCTTCCTTTTCGAGTTTTGCATCAATCAGTTCATTGATGTCGTTTTGGGACAGGTTATCAAAATCATAACGTTTCGGAACGTTGATGAAAATCGATTTGTATTTGATGAAAGGCCCGAATCTGCCGGTTCCTTTGGTCACCGGTTCGCCTTTATAGATTGCAATGGGCGCATCGGCGACTTGCTTTTCCCTGATAATCTCTTCGGCACGTTCCTGCGTGACGGATAGAGGTTCCTCGCCCCGCGGGATGCTGATGAAGGTCTCCCCCCACTTCACATATGGGCCGAATCTCCCTACGCCTACAGCTACCGCATTTCCTTCAAAATCCTGTAAATCAAAAGGCAGCCTGAACAGTTCCAGCGCTTCTTCCAGCGTGATGGTCGCGATGTTCTGGGAAGCCATGAGGCTTGCGAAAATCGGTTTCTCCTCGTCGTCCTGCTCTCCGATCTGGACCATAGGACCAAAACGACCAATCCGGGCCATCACATTTTTTCCGGTCTTCGGATCGGTTCCGAGAATCCTTTCTCCGTTTGCGCGGTCTGCGTTTTCCTCCACATCCTCAATCCTGGGGTGGAAATCCTTATAGAAGCCCTGCAGGACTTCTTTCCACTTTTCTGAGCCGTTGGCAATATCATCAAAATCCTGCTCCACCTTTGCTGTAAATCCATAATCAAGGATTTCAGCGAAATTTTGCGTTAAGAATTCATTCACTACTTCACCGATGTCGGTTGGGACAAATTTGTTTTTATCGCCGCCGAACTTTTCTGTCAGAACCTGTTTTTTAAGTTCGGTCTTGCCAAGGGTCATCTTCATGATTTCCCTTTCCTGTGGCTGAATCTCTTTCTTGTCCACGTATTCCCGGTTCTGGATAGTCTGAATCGTAGGCGCGTATGTTGATGGTCTTCCGATTCCCAGTTCTTCCAGTTTCTTTACAAGACCTGCTTCCGTATATCTTGCCGCCGGCTTTGTAAATTTCTCGGTTGCCTCAATCTTCTTATAGTCCAGTTTTTCGCCTGCCACTACCTTTGGGAGCAGTTTTTCGCTGTTCTCTTCATCGTCTTCATCTGTTTTGGTAATGCCGTACACCTTCAGGAATCCGTCAAATACAATCACTTCACCCTGAGCCTCGAAGTGCTGCGGAAGTTTTGGACCGCCGATTTCGATCACGGTCTTTTCAATTTTTGCATTTGCCATCTGGCTGGCCAATGTCCTTTTATAAATAAGCTGATAGAGTTTATTAAGCTGGGCGTCGCCCACAGACTTTACTGAAAAATCCGTCGGACGGATTGCTTCGTGGGCTTCCTGGGCTGAGGCCGATTTGGTGGTGTAATTCCTGGGATTCGAATAATTTTCGCCGAATTCAGAGATAATCTGCGCCTTGGCTCCATTTATTGCTTCCTGCGAGAGACTTACGGAATCGGTTCTCATATAAGTGATGAACCCTTCTTCGTACAAACGCTGTGCAACGCGCATAGTGGATGTAACCCCATAACCAAGCCGGTTACTTGCCTCCTGCTGCAGCGTCGAAGTGGTGAACGGTGCAGAAGCTGTACGCATTCCCGGCTTTTTTTCAACATTAAGAACCTTAAATTCTGTGTCCTTCGCAGCATTCAAAAAGTCTTCTGCCTCTTTTTCCTGCGCGAAATCTTTTTTCAGTTTCGCTGCTATTTCCTGTTTGTCGCTGTTCAGGAAAACGCCTTCTACCCTGAAACTGGATTTTGGCTGGAACGCTCTTATTTCAAGTTCCCTTTCAACCACCAGTCTCACTGCTACGGACTGAACACGTCCTGCAGAAAGTCCGGTTTTCACTTTTTTCCAAAGTACCGGAGACATTTCAAAACCAACGATACGGTCCAGAATTCTCCTCGCCTGCTGTGCATTCACCAGATTCTGGTCAATCTGCCGCGGGTTTTCAATGGCTTTCAGGATGGCATTCTTTGTAATCTCGTGAAAAACGATACGTTTTGTCGTGTCTTCCTTCAGTTTAAGTTCCTGAGCCAGGTGCCAGGCGATGGCTTCTCCTTCGCGGTCTTCATCGGAAGCCAGCCATACCATATCCGCTTTCTTCACTGCATCTTTCAGATCGGCTACCACTTTCTTCTTGTCTGCCGAAACTTCATAATCGGGAGTGAAGGTGGCAAGGTCGATTCCCATTCCTTTTTTAGGAAGATCACGGATGTGTCCGAAACTGGACTTTACCTCAAAATCTTTCCCAAGGTATTTCTGAATGGTCTTTGCTTTTGCCGGTGACTCTACGATTACTAAATTTTTTGACATCCTCGAATTTTTTGCAAAAGTAGAGTTTTTTTTAAATGTGCAAATTTTTCAGTCAACGGGCTCATGACAGGATGCTTAAAAAAGAGCTGCGTTTATATGAGGCTGCCAGGCTAAACTGTAAATAAGCAGCTTTTCAAGATGCTGTTATGGTGGGAATTACTTTAAAAGATGAGATTAACCGTCAGTTTTCACCCTGTGAAATTGCTGTTTTGTTTTTAGTTTTGGGAAAGCACATATATTTATTATAAAGGATTATTTTTGCACCCATTGAGTTATGCACCGGATTTTTATTGCCATATATTATTTTATCGGAAGGAACAGACTTGCGGCGGCCTTTACTGCAGTGCTATTTCTGTTCGTCACCGGATTCTTCGCTTCAAAAATCACGTTTGAGGAAGACATCAACCAAATCATACCGAAAAGTGATAAGTCCGACCTCACTGCTAAGGTACTGTCCCAGCTGCATTTTTCTGATAAAATAATCGTCATCATCGAAAGTAAAGCCGGAAATGACGGCTACGATCTTTCTGAAACCGCCGATTCCTTTCTCCGGGAACTTGAACCCCTCAAAACCTATATAAAATCCATACAGGGCAAGGTGGATGAAGGACAGATCACGGAAACATTTGATTTTGTAAACCGGAATCTTCCCATCCTGCTGGACGAAAACGACTATGTAACGATTGAAAACAGGATAAAAAAGGACAGCATCGCCTTTCGGACCGCAGAAAATTACCGTTCGCTCTTGTCTCCCACCAGCATGGTGACCAAGGATTTCATTAAAAAAGATCCGCTGGGACTCTCTTTCCTGGGACTTCAAAAACTGAACAGCCTTAACCTGAGCAAGGATTTCCGGCTCGAAAACAATTATGTAGTCACGCAGGACGGCAAAAACCTGCTCCTTTTCATAGAACCGAAATTCGGCGGTGGCGAAACGGAAAACAACGAGGTCTTTACAGACAAACTGAATTTCATAAAAGACAAAATAAACAGGAAGTACACGGGAAAAACGGAAATCAGTTATTTCGGCTCCCCGCTCATTGCAGTAGCAAACGCAAAACAGATTAAGAAGGACATCCAAAGTACCGTCCTGATTTCAGTGTCAGTCCTGCTCATCCTGCTGATTTTTTATTTCAGGAATTTTCTGGCACCGCTCATCATCTTTATCCCAACCGTTTTCGGTGCCGCGGGCGGCCTTATGATGATGTACTTCGTAAAGGACCGAATATCGGCCATTTCCCTAAGTGTAAGTGCGATACTCATCGGCATAACCATCGATTATGCCATTCACATCCTTACACATTACAAACACAAAAACAATATTGAGGAAGTTTTCCGGGAGATTACACAGCCGATCATCATGAGTGCTTCCACCACCGCAGTTTCTTTCCTGTGTCTGGTGTTTGTACGTTCCGAAGCGCTGCGCGATCTGGGAATTTTCGCCAGCATCACCGTACTGCTGTCGGCGGTGTTCACCCTCATCATCATTCCGCATCTGTATAAGCCGAAACCAACGCCGGCAGCTGAAAAGCCGACTTTCATCGATAAAATTGGAGCCTATCCCTACGAAAAAAATAAAGGGTTGGTCATTGTTTGCGCTTTGCTGATCATTGCAAGTTTTTTTGGTTTCAGTCACATTAAATTCAACCAGAACATCGGCGACCTCAATTACGTGCCGGCGGAAATGCAGGCCAATGAAAAAAAACTGGGCAGGCTTTCAGACCTCACTGACAAGTCCATCCATGTGGTTTCTTATGGAGATTCGTCTGCGGAAGCAGTGGAAAAAAATACGCGGCTTTTCGGTTTCCTGAAAAATCAGCAGGAGCAGGGGAACATTATAAGTTTCAGTTCGGTAGGAGACATTCTACGGTCCGAACAGGATCAGCAGGTCAGGATTAACCGATGGAATACGTTTTGGACACCTGAAAAAAAGACTTACGTTCTTTCCGAACTCAGAAGAAATGGTGCGCTGTATGGCTTTAATACTGCAGCCTACGGAGATTTTGAATTGATGCTGAACCGCGATAATAAACCCATCTCAATTTCTGACTATGCACGCCTTCAGGCACTGCAGCTCCCCGAATTCTATGGCTCAGGAAGCGGCATCCACACCATTTCAACCGTAGTTAAGATTGACGAAAAAAACAGGGAGGATTTTATAAATAATGTGGAAAAAAATAATGATGTACTTGCCATAGACCGTCAGCAGCTTAATGAGAATTTTCTGGGTCTTCTGAAGGACGATTTCAACACCCTCATCAACTACTCGCTGGCCGCAGTAATCCTGATTTTCCTTCTCTTCTTCAGGAATATTGACCTCACCATCATGGCATTGATCCCAATTGTACTTTCCGGGATTGTGACGGCCGGAATCTTATATTTTCTCGGGCTTGAACTCAATATATTCAGCACCATTGTGTGTACCCTTATTTTCGGCGCAGGAGTCGATTTCAATATTTTTCTGACGCAGGCGCTTCAGAAGGAACTCACGACCGGTAAAGACCAGCTGCCGCTCTACCGTGTTTCCATAATCCTGGCCCTGCTCACCACCGTTCTGGCTATCGGGGCGCTGGTTTTTGCAGAACACCCGGCACTGCACTCGGTATCCACCGTCGCGCTGGTCGGGATGCTGGCAGTGGTCATCATTTCTTTTGCCATGTATCCGCTGATGTTCGGTTTTATTAAGAAGAGGGCAGAAAAGGGCCTGTCGCCGGTTACTTTCAGGGTCGTGCTCAATTCAGTTTTTTCTCTCCTAATCTACGGTTTGGGCGGCTTTCTCTTTGGAATTTTCGGACGGTTTTTCATTCCGAAAGCACACCGCGGCCGGCTGGAGAACATCAAAAGGTTTATCGCCTTCTATCTGAAGACCGTCCTGTATTCCAATCCCTTTGTACGTAAAAAGGTGATTAATTATTTTAATGAAGATTTTAAAAAACCTGCTGTAATCATTGCCAATCATACCTCGTCCCTGGACACCCTGGCAATGGCTCTGGCCACGCACAAAATAGTTTATCTGGTGAATGACTGGGTGTACCACTCACCCGTTTTTGGTAAGCTCGTACAGGCACTCGGCTTTTTCCCGGTTTCCCAGGGAGTGGAGAACAACCTGAAAAAACTGCAGGAAAAAGTAAACGAAGGTTTTTCCCTGATGGTCTTTCCTGAAGCAGAACGGTCCAGCGACAATAATGTCAAACGCTTCCATAAAGGTGCATTCTATCTTGCCGAACAGTTTAACCTGGATATCCTGCCGGTTTACATTCACGGAAATTCGGAGGTAATGCCGAAAGGGGAAGTCTTTATCGTTGACGGAAGCATCACCGTAAAAGTCGGGCAAAGAATTTCAAAAGACGATTACTCCTTTGGCAAAAATTATTCAGAAAGGACGAAGAAGATCAATGCTTTTTTCAGGAGCGGGTTCGCATCATTACGGGCGGAGCTGGAGCATGAGAATTATTTCCGTAATATGCTGTTCCTCAGCTTTCATTATAAGGAAAATGAAGTAGTATCTGCAGTGAAGAAGGATTTTGAAGAAAATAAGCAGTGCTATCACCAACTCAACCAATGGATTGGCCGCGAAGATACGGTGCTCCATATTTCAAATGATTTCGGACAGACCGATATCCTGCTCGCTTTGCAGGAGGCGGGACGGAAGATCTTCTCATTCAACAAAGACCCCTATAAAAGGGATATCTCCAGACAGAATTACCTGCTGCAGAGACGGAAGATTTTTTATCCGGACACCCTGGGAGAAGTCGGTAAAAAACCGGATGTTTTGCTGATCTCCGCGAACGGTCCGAACTTTGCCGGTTTACCGTATCAACCTCCGCGGATCATTTATTTCAATATGAAACCGGCAAACATACATCCAGAAAATTACAGCCTCATATTTAACGACGATAATATTGCCGTTTTTAACATAATTGATTAATTTTAATATTTTTGTAGTAAATCATAAAATCACAATGCCAAAAAATATACTGGTAACGTATTATTCCCAAACGGGACAGCTGGAAGAGATCATGAGAAACATTTCCCGGGTCTTTACCAACCGCGAAGAATATGAAGTCACCTACTATGAGATCAAACTGAAGGAAGATTTTGCTTTCCCGTGGTCGCCGGACGTATTTTATGATACCTTCCCGGAAAGCTACCTGCAAGTGCCTAAGGAACTGGTGCCGCCTGCACAGGAAATCCTGAACAAAAAATATGACCTTGTCCTTTTTGGTTATCAGGTATGGTTCCTGACCCCGTCCATTCCGATTATTTCATTCCTGAAAAGTGAATTTGCGGAAAAACTGATGGCAAATACTCCTGTGATTACGGTTTCCGGCACAAGGAACATGTGGATGCTCTCTCAGGATAAACTGAAAGTGCATTTAAAAAGGCTGAATGCCAAACTCGTGGGAAATATTGCACTGGTTGACAGGCATGACAATTACACCAGCGTCATCACCATCCTGAACTGGATGCAGACCGGCAAAAAGGAACAGCCGAAACCGCTGCCCCCCGCAGGCATTGCCCAAAAGGAAATAGATGAGGCCGGAAAATACGGCAACATCATCATCAAATATGCAGAAAGAGGAACATATGAAGGGATGCAGAAGGAACTCGTACAGAGCGGTGCTGTGGAAGTGCGGCCGTTTCTAATAAAAGTGGAGACCGTGGGCAACAAACTCTTTACAGTCTTCTCCGGCATCATTGCAAACAGTCCGGAAAAAAGGAAATTCTGGGTCGGAGTCTACAAATTTTATCTCATGTTTGCCATCTGGGTGGTCTCGCCCATTGTTTTATTTTTTTATACATTGCTGACGCCTTTCTTCTACAGAAAAAGACAGAGACAAATTGAACACTATCAGGGAATTTAACAACTAAATATTATATGAATCACGTTTATATCACAAGGGCAGCCAAGTATCTTCCGGGAAATCCTGTTTCCAATGACGAAATGGAAGACTACCTTGGTTACGTAAATGATACCCCATCCAAAGCAAGAGCACTGATCTTAAGAAACAATGGCATCAAAACCAGATATTACGCACTGGACAAGAACCATAAACCCACAGAAACCAATGCGGAGATCACTGCAAAGGCGATTGAAAAACTGTTTGACGAAAACTTTACCAAAGAGGACATGGAGCTGCTAACCTGCGGAACCACCTCGGCCGACCAAATCCAGCCTTCACACGCATCCATGGTTCATGGCGTGCTTAAACCCAGCCATTCAATCGAAATCAACACTTCCATGGGACTTTGCAACGCGGGAATGAACGCCCTTCAATATGGGTTTATGTCTGTAAAATCAGGCAATTCCAACAACGCCGTCTGCGTAGGTTCTGAAAGGTTCTCCGCCTGGATGACTGCCGATAAGTTCAATCACGAAGCGGAAAATCTGAAACAGCTGGAAGAAAAACCGATCATCGCCTTTAAAAGGGAATTTTTGCGGTGGATGCTTTCCGATGGTGCGGGTTCCTTCCTGCTGGAAAAAGAACCACGTGAGGGCCAGGTGAACCTGAGAATCGAGTTCATTGACTTCTTTTCCTATGCCCACGAACTGGAAGCTTGTATGTATGCCGGCTGCGAGAAACAGGAAGACGGAAGCCTGAAATCATGGGCAGAATATTCGGCAGATGAATGGCTGAAACAGTCCATCTTCTCACTGAAGCAGGACACCAAGCTCCTCGGAGATTTCATCCTCAAGAAAGGTGCGCAGGCACTCCGCGCGTCATTCGACAAGAACAATCTGAATCCTGACGACATGGATTATGTTTTGGCCCATATCTCTTCCAACTATTTCAAAGACGGGTTAAGGGAAGAGTTCGCGGCCGTTGGCCTTGACTTTCCGAAGGAAAAGTGGTTTTACAACCTTTCCGAAGTCGGAAACATCGGTGCGGCATCGATCTACATCGCGCTGGAAGAACTGATGGCCTCCGGTAAACTGAAGAAAGACGAGAAGATATTACTCTGCATTCCGGAAAGCGGAAGGTTTGCGTACTCCTGTGCACTGCTAACCGTAATGTAATGGAAATTACACTCCCGGTAACCGAGAAAGGTATTGTAGAAGGCCTCATCCCGCAAAAAAAACCTTTTGTCATGGTGGACTCCCTGCTTTCATGGCAGGAAACGGAACTGAAATCCGCCTTCACCGTGCCGGAAGAACATATTTTTGTGGAAAAGGGACTCTTTCAGGCCTCGGGCGTGCTGGAGCATCAGGCACAGAGTGTGGCGCTGCATACCGGCTATCAGTATTTTCTGAAAAATGAGGAACCTCCTGTGGGATATATCGGTGCCATTAAGACTTTTGAGATTACAGACCTTCCCGCAGTTGGGATGCAGCTTGAAACTGAAGTGAAGATCCTCAACGAAATGATGGGGGTAACTTTGGTGAAAATCAGCAGTAAGGTAAACGGAAAAGAGATCGCCACTTCAGAAATGAAGACGGTCGTGAAATAATTTTGGAAAAGCAAAACCACATCAACATTCAGGACTTCCTTCCGCACCGCGAGCCGATGCTGATGGTTGATAAGATTCTGGAAATCCGGAAGGAAGAGGTCATCACGTCTTTCCTTATACAGCCGGATAATATTTTTGTTCATAAAGGTTTTTTTGTTGAAACAGGTCTTATTGAAAACATTGCCCAAACCTGTTCCGCGATTACCGGTCAGGATTTTGGCGATGAAATAAGGAACCACGAAGATCCGGGCTCCAAAGTAATTGGCTTTATCACCAACATTAAAAAAGTGAAAATCCATGAACTGCCGCCTGTCGGAGGCGAGATTATCTCCAAAGCCCATCTCAAATCACAGTTCGGCGACATCTGCACCATTTCATGCATGACCTATCTGGAGGACCGGCTGTTTGTGGAAGCTGAGATCAGCCTTTTCATCAAGGCGCTATAAAGTCTGACCTCTTTCTAATAATAACTGATATCTAAGTTCTGATTTATGAAAAAAGAAGAAGTTCCGCAGGAAAAAAGTGCACTGGAATCCGCCAACATGACGGACCTTTACTACGTGACCGACGAAAACGGCAACTACACCACGGCGCGGAGCACCGGCTGGGAAGCCAAGGCCAAGGCCCTGGACGAAAGCATGGAACTCATAAACGAACGCGTGAATGAGGCCAAAGCTGCGGTGGCAAACGGAACTGCCAGTCCCATTCTTTACTTTATGGAACTGAACAAGATGGATTTCAGCATCCTCTCGAGTTATGTGGGAATCTGGACTTTCTTTGTAAAGCAGCACGCCAAACCGGGTAAATTTAAAAAACTAAGCGATAAAACCTTACGCAAATACGCGGATGCCTTCGGGATCAGCGTGGAGGAACTCAAGAATTTTGACGGAAAATAGATGAACGATACAACCAAACTGAATTTCACCCATCACCAGACCGCGCACTGCGAAAACGGCGTAGCCTCCAACCTACTGAAGGACAAAGGTCTGAACCTGAGCGAACCCATGATTTTCGGGATTGGATCTGGGCTGTACTTTGTATATCTGCCCTTTCTGAAGGTCAACTTTGCCCCCGGATTCAGTTACAGACCGATGCCCGGTGCCATCTTTTCCAAAGCCGCCAAAAGGCTCGGCATTAAAATAAAAAGACAAAGATTTTCCAGTCCGAAAGAAGCCCAGGCAGCCCTCGAAAGAAATCTTGAAAACAAAATTCCGACCGGATTACAGGTGGGCGTTTTTCACCTGACCTATTTCCCGGAGGAATATAAGTTTCACTTCAACGCGCATAACCTTGTGGTGTACGGCAAGGAGGGCGACCGGTTCCTCATCAGCGATCCGGTGATGAACGAGACCACTTCCCTCTCCGAAAAGGAACTGGAACGCGTGCGTTACGCGAAAGGCGTTATGGCTCCAAAAGGCCACATGTACTATCCAACTGACATTCCCGCTAACCTGGACCTTGAAAAAGCCATTGTAAAAGGAATTAAGGACACCTGCAACAAGATGCTCGCCCCGGTGCCACTAATTGGCGTAAAAGCCATCCGCTGGGTGGCCAGAAGCATCCCGAAATGGGCCGAAAAGAAAGGCGCAAAAACGACCAACCACTATCTGGGTCAGCTCATCCGCATGCAGGAAGAAATAGGCACCGGCGGTGGTGGCTTCCGGTACATTTACGGCGCATTTTTAGCCGAGGCTGCAGACATTTTAAAGAAACCCGAGCTGAAAGAACTTTCAAAAGAAATTACCGACATCGGCGACCTGTGGCGGGATTTCGCGGTGGACATTGCCCGCGTGTACAAAAACCGCAACAGCAAATCCGACATCTACAACAACCTGTCCCAATCCATGCTGAATATAGCAGATCTGGAGGAGGCTTTTTTCAGGAAATTGAGGGAGGTGGTGAGATAAAGGATTTACAACGTTAAAGTGCAGGTTATAAGGGAATGCCTGCAATTTTGAAAAATATTTTCGCCAAACATAAAACTTGCGTAGATTTGAGAGTTAGCGGCATAATTTACCAACAATATAATAAAATTGGATGTTTGACAAAGTATTTATAAGTTACGCAAAAGAAGACTACGAACTTGCTGAAAAACTTTACGATTATTTACTTGACAATGGGTTTAACCCATGGCTAGACAAGAAAAAACTACTTCCCGGACAACAATGGGATTTTGAAATAAAAAAAGGGCTTCGCGAAGCCAATTATGTTATTTTACTCCTGTCAAGTAACTCTGTAAAAAAGAGAGGCTATGTACAACGAGAATTTAAACTTGCTTTAAAGTACTATGAGGAAAAATTAGAAGAAGATATTTATTTGATTCCCATAAAATTGAACAAATGTGAAGTTCCTGAAAACCTTTCTAGTTTCCAATGGACTGAGTTGAATGAGGACACTTCATTTGAAATTATTTTGACATCATTAAATATTCAGCAAAATAAATATTTAGCATTCCAGCAAGAACAAGTAAACAAACACAAAACTTTTGAAATAAGAGAATTTTCAGAAGAGTTTCTACATAAAAAAGGTCGGAAGAGTTTAAAAATAGAAACAAAGTATTTTCAGTTTACTGACAACGAAAACCAGTCATTAAACGAATTAAATAGATTCATCGCAGGATTAAATTCCTCTTCAATTATTGAAAGTAGGAGTAATTTATTAGCCGAAGAAGACGTTGATATTTTAAACCACGAAGGAGTTGATACTTGGTATTTTGACAACGACATATCCCTTAACTTTTTAAATAGTTCAATTATTAGTATTGTAGAAAATCACTATACTTATACAGGTGGTGCCCATGGATCAGGTGGCATCACTGGACATAATTTTTTCATTTCTCCAACATTTAGTTTTAATATTAGAGACTTATTTGACTATCAAGACCATGAAAAAGTTCTAAATTTTATTTCAGACTTTTGCTTTCAAGAGTTGAGAAAAATTTACAATGAATGGCTTGAAACACCAATTGAAGAAATTGATAGACAAGATAAAAGTATGTTTTGGGAAAAAAGCTTGGATAGTGATTGGGAAAACTTTGAGAATTTTTTGGTCTCAAAAGACTCATTAAGTATAATATTTGGAGAATACCAAGTTTCTTCCTATGCTTTCGGTAGACACATTGTAGATATTCCTTTGGATGAATTTAAAAACCTAAATCTTAAAAAGTCTTTATTTCACAAGTTAGAAACTAAATTAAAAGAATAATACTACCGTTAGTAGCAATACTATTGAAAATAGGATTAGAACACAATTCTAAATGAAAAAGATGAAAAGTTTTTTGCTTATTTTACTGTTTTTTATTTCATCTAAAATGAATTCCCAGAATAAAATCGAATCTGTGGAAACAGTAAATATATTTAACAGAGATTATAGTAAATTAAATGACTCAATTAAAATTATCGAGGTCGCTTTTGAGGAATTACTAGAATCTCCTGAAAAATATGCAAAAAAATATGTTCGTGTTTCAGGCTTCCTTCATTTGGACTTACCTTTTTCTGTATTCTATAAATCTGAAGAAGATTATATTAAAAATGAAAAACTAAATGCAATGGTTTTTCTTATGCATAAAGAAGATACTTATGCTATGAGTTTACGTTTTAATAACAAATATGCAATCGTTTCTGGAGTTTTTGTTTTGCTATCGCAAAATGATTTAAATATCGGAATATATCAAATTCAGCGAGTTGACGCTGTAAAATTAAAATAAGTACTGCTGCTAAGAGCGGTTTGGCGCAATAGCTGGTTTTTCCGATGTCGCCCTCGCTGCCGCGCGATTGTATCGCGTGGACAATAAGCCACCAATGTCGCGGATTTGCAATCCGTGACAAAATTTTTCTTTATATTTATTAGAACAATCTGCAAACATTACCAGTAATGATAAAAAATGCCTATGCCAAAGAAATTTTTGTTTTTCCTTCTCAATTTTACATTTCTAATAAATTCCTGCAAAGGAGATTTGGAAGAATTGAAACTTTTGAAATATTCGGATAACAATAAAAAAGTTAGCATCGAAATTTCAGAAAAAGAATTTGACGATAAAGATTCCCTAATTTCTGAAAAGAAGAAGTTGAAAGTTTTGGACAACAAACAAAGAATTATTAACCAAAATAATTCGACATTCTTTTACTATAATTCAAAAAATAAACTAGACGCAGTAAAATCTATTTACAGAAGAGGAGCTAAAACCACTGTCCTGATTTACAAATATTTATATGATAAAAATGGCAAACTGATCTTCATTACTTATCAATTCAATCATAAAATCGACACCATTCAAACCTTTAAATATAACGCAAAAAATCAACTGATAGAAAAGGGGAATTCAAAATTTAAGACAAGGTACAAGTATATAAATAATAGGGTTTCCGAAGAAATTGAATTTGAAAACGATACTATTTCGAAATCTTCAAAATTTACGTACAATCCAAACGGCAATAAAATCATAAATGATTGGATATTTAGGGGGAATATAAAAATGAAAACCTATTACAAGTATAATTCGAAGAACAAGTTGATTAGTGAAAGAGATAGTTCTGTTACGATATTCGGGTTCGAACCAAATTCTATCGTAGAAACGGTAGATGAATTTTACTACGATAAAAATGATTCCATAATTATGAAAAAGAGTTATGACAGAATTTTGAGCGAGAAAGATTTTAAATTAAGAAGAGTTACCAAATTTGAATATATAAAAATGTAACGTAGCAGCGCATAAGGCTGGTTTCAGTATATAAAAGAGAATAGTTTTTACCGAAAAATAAACATCCCGCCCACCTGGCAGCTTTTCTCCGCTTTCCATTTCATCATAAAATCACTATTTTGCAGCCTCAAAACCATTAGTGTTGGCTACGAACATCATCGAAATAAAAAACCTCTACAAGAAGTATAAGAACGCAGACGAATTCTCTGTGAACAATATTTCCCTGGAGATCGCAGAAAACGAAATCTACGGCATCCTCGGCCCCAACGGCGCCGGTAAGACCACCCTGATTTCCATGCTCTGCGGATTGATTAAGCCGACCTCCGGCAGCTATACGATTAACGGACTCTCGCCACGCAACCGGCTGAACTCCATTAAAAAAATCACCGGTATCGTACCGCAGGAATATGCGCTCTATCCTACCCTTACCGCAAAGGAAAACCTGATGTTTTTCGGTTCGCTGTACGGGTTGAAACACGCCTATCTTCACCAAAAGATAGACGAAATGCTGGAGCGTGTGGGCCTTACCAATTTCGCCAACAAAAAGATTGAACATTTCTCCGGCGGTATGAAGCGCCGCTGCAACCTGATTGCCGGCATTATGCACAACCCGAAGGTCCTTTTCCTGGATGAGCCAACTGTGGGTGTAGATGTACAGTCCAGGAACGTCATCATAGAATTCCTGAAGGAACTGAATCAAAACGGAACAAGCATCGTGTACACCTCGCACCACCTTCAGGAGGCGCAGGAGTTCTGTACGAAGATCGCCATCATCGATATTGGCGAAATCCACGCCGTCGGCAGTCCCGAGGAACTCATTGCAAAGACTCCAAAAGCCGAAAACCTGGAAGACGTTTTCATTTCATTAACCGGAAAAGAACTTCGCGATGTTATATAAACTCTGGAGAGCCCTTTGGAAAGAAATCCTGCTACTGAAACGTGATATGGGCGGTATTCTGATCATCTTCATCATGCCCTTGGTGCTCATCATCACCATCACCCTTATTCAGGATTCCACCTTTAAGAATCTGGAAGGCACCAAAATCCCGCTGCTGCTTGTGGATAATGACAAATCCGAGGTGTCCAAAATCATTATGGACGGCCTGAAAAAGGGAGATACCTTCGACCTCATCACCAAAGATTTCGATGAGAACAAAGCCAAACAGGCAGTCTTCAACGGCGATTATCAGATGGCCATCGTGATTCCGGAGAAACTAACGGAGAACATGAACCAAAGCATCGATTTCAAGGTGCAGTCCATCGTGAGTTCCCTCGGTGTAGGCGAAGCGGATACCACAACCGTGCAGCGTGAACTTCCGAAAGCAAAGGAAATCCACCTTTATTTCGACCCGGTAACCAGCGCAGGCTTCAAGAGTGGTGTGAAAAGTTCGGTGAACGAAATGGTAGCGACCATAGAAAACCAGAAAATCTATTCGGCCTTCCAGGACCAGTTGGGAACTACCGATGATCTTTCCTTTGACCAGAAATTCATTTCCTTTAAGGAAATTACGCCAAAAGGAGAAGAGGAAGCCCTTCCCAACTCGGTGCAGCACAATGTTCCGGCCTGGGCGCTTTTTGCCATCTTCTTCATCGTGGTGCCGCTTTCCATCAACCTTGTAAAGGAAAAAAACCAGGGAACGATCATCCGGATTCTGGCGAACCATACGCCTTATTATGTACATGTCCTGGGCAAGACCTTCACCTATCTGATGATTTGTATGATCCAGTTTCTGCTGATGCTTGCGGTGGGTGTTTACCTTTTCCCCTATCTGGACCTGCCCAGGTTTGAAGTCGCCGGAAAACTGCCTGAACTGCTTTTTGTGACTTTCTTTGCCGGTTTGGCGGCTATCGGATTTGGAATCCTGCTCGGAACTTTAACGGACACCCAGGAACAGTCGGCGCCGCTGGGTGCGACTTCGGTGGTAATTCTGGCTGCGATTGGAGGGATTTGGGTACCTGTATTTATGATGCCCGATTTCATGCAGACCTTCTCAAAATTCTCTCCAATGAACTGGGGACTCAACGCCTATTACGACATTATTCTCCGGGATGCCGGTTATGCACAGGTATTGCCCGAGGTTGGCCTCCTGTTTTTGTTCTATATCGTAACCGTGCTTATTGCTTTAATTTATGAAAGAAAGAAACACTCCATCTGATGCCATCGTAAACCGGCAAACGGTACGGGTGCGCTTCAACGAGTGCGACCCGCTCGGGATTGTATGGCATGGCCATTATATCGTTTATTTTGAAGACGGCCGGGAAGCCTTCGGGCGCGAGCACGGCATTTCCTACCTCGATGTGCAGCACAATGGGTTTGCTACACCGATTGTAAAAACGGTTTGTGAACATTTTCTCCCTTTGAAATATGGCGAAACCATCACCGTAGAAACCACTTTTGTGAATTTGCCCACGGCAAAGATGATGTTCCGCTACAGGATTTTTAATGAAGAAAAGAAGTTGGTTTGCGCCGGTGAAACGGTTCAGGTCTTCATCGATACAGAAGGAAACCTGCAGCTTTACAATCCGCCTTTTTTTCAGGAATGGAAGGATAAAATGGGACTTTCATAATGGAGAAGATGACGACCTATATCACAGATTATAACTGCGTTACGCCTTTGGGTTTTAATGTGGAAGACAATTGGCAAAATGTGCTGCACGGGAATTCAGGCATCGGGAAGCATCATCCTTTTGAGGGTCAGCCGCCCTTTTACGCAGGCATCATCAACAATACAGAACTGGAAGTGATTTTCGCACAGGAATTTAATTCCAATGAGTTTACGCGTCTGGAAAAAATGCTCCTTTTAAGCCTGAAGCCTTTGGTGGAAAGGCATGGAGTTAAAGAAAAAACTGCCTTCATCCTATCCACTACCAAAGGAAATGTTGCACTGTTAAAAAATAAAGTTGCGCCACCTGAAGAGGCTTACCTTTCAGTGCTGGCGAAGAAAATCGCCGACTTTTTCGGCTTTAAAACCCGCCCAATTGTCATTTCGAATGCCTGCGTATCTGGCGTGATGGCCGTTTCAGTAGCGAAGAATATGATTGAGTCCGGATTGTATGACGACGCTTATGTGCTGGCCGGCGATGAGGTTTCGGAGTTTGTGATTTCCGGATTCAATTCGTTCCAGGCCATGAGTTCGGAGCCTTGTAAACCTTACGATGAATGCCGGGGTGGCATTACCATCGGTGAGGCCGCGGCGGCTGTTTATGTAACTTCTGCAACCCCTTCGGACGGTTTGTATTTTGAAATACTGGGCGAAAGTGCAGTGAATGACGCGAACCATATTTCTGGGCCATCCAGAACGGGTGAAGGCCTTTTCCGCAGCATTCAAAACGCCTTAAAGGAAGCACAGATTTCAGCGGAACAGATTCATTACCTTTCGGCACACGGTACCGCTACTATCTATAATGATGACATGGAAAGTATCGCCTTCACAAGAGCCGGCCTGAAGGATGTTCCGGTGAACAGCCTGAAGGGATTCTACGGACACTGTCTGGGCGCTTCCGGACTGCTGGAAATCATAGTCGCGATGGAAAGTGCCCGAAATAACATGCTGATTACGAGCCTGAATCTCGAAAAACAGGGTGTATCTAAGCCGCTGAACATCATTTCTGAAAACCGAACGGAGGAAATTAAGTATATCCTCAAAACGGCGTCAGGTTTTGGTGGTTCCAACGCGGCAATTATCCTTCAAAAGTCTGCACGATGAAAAAACGGAAGACCTGTCTTATAGAAAACAGCAGCATCACTGTGGATGACGAGGTGGTTTTTCAGGAAGCACACCCCCATTTCAATGATTTTGCAAAGGCCGTTTATAAAAATTTCGGTTTTGACTATCCCAAGTTACACAAGATGGATGCTTTAAGCAAACTCGCTTTTATGGCTTCGGAAATGGTGTTGAAGAATGAAGAACATAAAAACACCGCTTTGGTTTTCGCCAACCGGTCATCCAGCCTGGATACCGATATGAAGTACCAGGAAAGCATCAGTTCGGTTGAAAATTACTTCCCAAGTCCGGCGGTTTTTGTGTACACATTACCCAATATCTGCCTGGGCGAAATCAGCATCAGGCATCAGCTTCAGACAGAGAATGCCTTCTTTGTAATGGATGAATTTGACGAAGAATTTATGAATCTTTACGCCGGTCAGCTTCTGAGGTCCGGAAAGGCAGATCAGGTACTGTGCGGCTGGGTGGAATTGTACGGGGAGAATTATAAAGGTTTCGTATATTTGTTGACCCTATAAAAATCAAATATGGACAATTTAAGAGAAGAATTAAAACTGAAAATTATAGAAGTACTGAACCTTGAGGACGTTTCTCCTGAGGATGTGGCGATAGACGCACCTCTTTTCGGCGGTGGCCTCGGACTGGATTCCATTGACGCGCTGGAGCTCATCGTCCTTTTGGACAAGCAGTACGGAATCAAACTTGCCGACCCTAAGAAAGGGAAGGAGATCTTCGAGAGCATCGATACGATGGCTTCCTATATTGAACAGCACAGAACAAAATAATCCATGGGCCGAAAGATTGCCATAACCGGAATGGGAATCATTTCTTCCATTGGCCGGAATGTGGAAGAAAACTATGACTCGCTGGTCGCGTCCAGACCCGGTATTTCCGAAATTGAATTCCTGGAGACCCGTCACCGTGGAGAACTGAAAGTTGGCGAAATAAAAATATCCAATGAGGGCCTGATTTCGGAACTCGGGCTTTCGGAAGACAACAATTACGCCCGAACCACCTTACTCGGCATCAAAGCGGCGCACGAAGCAGTTCAGCATGCCGGAATCAAAGATCTTAATGCCTACCGGACCGGGCTTATTTCCTCCACCAGTGTGGGCGGAATGGATGTTACCGAGAAATATTTTTACGACTACGAAAACCAGCCCGATAAACAGAAGTACATTGCCGCGCACGATGCCGGACACTCTTCTCTCGTTATCGCCGAAGTTCTAGGTTTAAAAGGCCTGGTTTCCACCATAAGTACCGCATGTTCCTCCGCGGCGAATGCCATAATGATGGGAGCGAAACTCATCAGCAGCGGCGTTCTGGACCGCGTAATCGTGGGCGGAACCGACGGCCTGTCAAAATTCACCCTGAACGGTTTCAAAACCCTGATGATTGTCACCGACAGTTACAACACCCCTTTCGACAACGACCGCAAAGGGCTTAATCTGGGCGAAGCGGCTGCTTTTCTTGTGCTGGAAAGTGAGGAAGTGGTTAAGAAAGAAAATAAAAAAGTCCTCGCTTATCTTTCCGGTTATGGAAATGCCAATGATGCGCACCACCAGACCGCATCATCGGAGGAAGGAACCGGCGCCTACCTTGCGATGGAAAAAGCCCTGAAGGTTTCCGGACTCAATAAAAAAGACATCAATTACATCAATGCCCACGGAACTGCAACCCCGAATAACGACCTTTCGGAAGGCATGGCCATGATCCGCATTTTTGGCGAAGAGAACGTGCCTGAATTCAGTTCTACAAAAGCATTTACAGGTCATACCCTGGCTGCAGCTGCTGCAATTGAAGCCGTTTATTCCATTCTGGCCATCAACAATGGGGTCATCTTTCCGAATTTAAACTTTAAAACCCCGATGGAGGAGTTCGATCTGATTCCCGTAACAACGGTTAAATTTAAGGAAATGAACCATGTACTGTCCAATTCCTTCGGTTTTGGAGGCAACTGTTCCACTTTAATATTTTCGAAATCATGAAGCCGGTGTATGTTAACAGTGCCGTGTGCATTTCTGCGCAGGATACCCTGAATGAAGGTTTTTTCCATGAAATGAAACCTTACACTGCGACGGTCCTGCTGAATGCCATCGCCCCGAATTATAAAGATTTTATTCCGCCAGCGCAAATCAGGAGGATGTCCAAAACCGTGAAAATGAGCGCAGTGGCTGCACATAAATCCATGCAGGAAGCCGGTATTGAAATGCCGGATGCGATTATCGTAGGCACCGGAATGGGTTGTGAAGAAGACTCCGAACGGTTCCTGAGCAACGTGATAAGGAATGAGGAGGAATTTCTGACCCCTACGCACTTCATCCAGTCGACACACAACACAGTCGCAGGCCAGATTGCACTTGCAAATTCCTGCCATGCCTATAACTTCACGTATGTAAACCCGGGCTCTTCATTGGAAATGAGCCTGCTGGATGCCAAACTCCAACTGGAACACGAGGAAGCAAAAGCAGTCCTGGTGGGCGCTACGGACGAGAAATCCCCGAGAACGATGGAATTGTACCAACTCAATGGTACCATAAAAAAGGAGGCAGATTTGCCTGCGGATGTACTGAATTCAACTTCTGACGGCGTGGTTTGGGGCGAAGGTTCTTCATTTTTTGTACTCGGTTCAGAAAAATCTGAAAGCACCTGTGCACAGTTGGAGGCTGTTACGTTTATCAACATGCTTGAAGAATCTGAAGTGTCAGATTTCATCTCTGAATTCCTGTTGACAAACAATCTTAATTCATCCGACGTTGATGCGGTTTTGCTGGGCTTTAGTGGAGATTTAAAATCTGATGGATATTACAAAGCATCTTTACCTCTTTTTGAGAACTCCTGTCAGCTTTATTTCAAACATTTGAGCGGCGAATTCAATACCGCCAGCGGATTTGCCTTCTTTCTGGCCAACCAGATCCTGAAACGTCAGGAAGTTCCGGAGGTGATGAAAATCAACAAAGATTTTAAGAAAAATCCCATCCGTAATATCCTGATTTATAACCACCTGCATGGCGAAGACCACAGTCTTACATTGCTGAAAAAGGCCTGACGGCCGGTTGCGTAAATTGGTCCGGGAAACAAACATTTAACAGATCTGCTTAATTTCAACTTTTGAAACACCGGGTATCCATTTTCGTTTTTGCAGCACTAACGTTCGCCATCTATTTTTTTGAAGGGGAAATCTGGATGTATTTTGTTGCGCTGGTGCTTTTTAGCTTTATCACTTTTCTCGGAGTGGCCAACATGGACTTTAAATGGTTTCTGAAAAGCTACATCAGCAATCCACACGCGAAGGACCGCATCATCGCCCTCACCTTTGACGACGGCCCTACCGAATTTACCCCAAAGTTTCTGGATCTCCTTAACAGGCATCACCAAAAAGCGACCTTCTTCTGCATTGGGACGCAAATAAAAAAGCATCCGGAAATTTTTATCAGAACAGTAGCCGAAGGCCACGATGTCGGCAATCATAGTTTCTCGCATTCCAAAACAACAGGATTTCTTTCAATATTTAAAATGAAAAGGGAGATTGTACGAAACGACCGGATCATGTTAAAAAAAGTTGGAGTGAAGACGGATCTTTACCGTCCGCCTTTCGGCATTACCAACCCCGGCATTGCCGCGGCCATCCGCAAGACCGGTAAGAAATCAATCGGGTGGAATATCCGGAGCTTCGACACGGCTATCAGCGATGAGAAAAAGATCCTAAAAAGGATTCTGCCCAAAATAAAACCCGGAAGTGTGATCTTACTTCATGACACCTCGGATAAATCGTACCGCGTGTTGCAGGAAATATTGCTATTTTTGGAGCGCGAAAATTACCGAAGTGTAACCGTATCAGAACTTTTCAACTTTAAGAAATGAAAATAAACATTATAGCTTTGCTCCTGCTTTTCTTCGGGGTTTTTACATCGGCCCAGACCAGGATGACGACAGCGGAAATCCGGAATTTCACCACACAAATCTCGGCGGAGAATAAGAAAATAAAGACCCTGCAGGCCAATTTTGTACAGACCAAGAAAATAGACTTCCTGAACAAAGACCTCGTAACTTCCGGACAAATGGCGCTCCAGTCTCCGGGTTTGTTAAGCTGGAGGTACACCAAACCTTACCAGTACAGTGTTGTTTTCAAAAACAGTAAAATTTACATCAACGACCAGGGCAAAAGATCTTCCATAGATGCCAAAAGTAAAAATTTTGAGAAACTGAACAAACTCATTGTGGGCAGTGCAAATGGCAACCTCCTGAATGATCCAGATTTCACGGTAAGTTATTTTAAACACGGGTCCCACAACATTGCCAGATTTATCCCGAAATCCACGCAGTTGTTGAAATATATAAAACAGGTAGACCTCTATTTTGCACAGAACCAAACGGTCGTATCGCAGGTAAATATGCTGGAAGCTTCCGGCGACACTACGAATATTGTCTTTAAAAACACCAAGGTCAATGCGCCGGTTCCTGCGTCTGTTTTCAGTCTTTAGTCTGATCCTTACGGTACAGTCCTGCAAATCCTACAAAGCAGCAGGTGCTGTTGTTGTACCGAACCCCGTAACTGAAGTCAAGAACGACTATTTCAGTTCCACCGGGACCGACTACCTGTACAAAGCACAAATTGAGATCTACGGCAATGACCTCAGCGGCATCCTCATCATGAAAAAGATTGCGGAGGATACACACCGGGTGGTCATGACCACAGATTTCGGCAATAAGATGCTGGATTTTGAAATATCCCAGACCAATTTTAAAGTGAATTATCTGCTTCCTGATCTTGATAAGAAAGTGGTGAAAAAATTCCTCGAAAAAGACTTCAGGATTCTGCTGAACGCCGGTTTTCCCGTTTCTGAATCTTTTGAAGATAATACCTACCGCTTCTATTCTTCGGGGACTCAAATGAAAAAGAATTATCTTTTCTATGACAAAAACGATGGATTATTAAAGAAAATCGTGGTTACCGAAAACAGAAAGGAAAAAATTAATTTCATTTTTGAAGGGAAATCTGCTATCTTCGCCGACGCAATATCGCTGATACACAAAGACTTTAAGCTGAGCATTGAACTGAATCAAATCACCGTTTATTGAGTTTTTCTTAATCTCCGACCAAAAAATAAAACATGAGTATACTGAACGGTTTCTATACTTTAAATTCCTGCCAGCAGTCTGACGGGGATAGCTACACTGCACTCGTAACGCTTAACAAATCACACGACATCTTCAAGGGACATTTTCCCGGGAATCCGGTAGCACCGGGCGTATGTATGATGCAGATCGTAAAGGATATATCTGAAAAAATCCTGGAAAGGAAACTCTTCCTCACTACCGCGAACAATGTAAAATTCATGGCCATCATTAACCCGGAAGAAACACCGGAACTCAGCCTCGAACTTGAATTCAAGGAGGAGGGTGATGCCGTGCGTGTAAAGAACATCACGTCTTTTGGCGGGACTATTGCTTTAAAGATGTCAGTTCATTACAAAAAGATTTAATTTATGAAACTGATATTCGCATTTATAACCGCTTTCGTCTTTTTTTTACAGGGTCCTGACCTTGACACCGCAAGGCTTAAATTCCCGACTGCACATACTACCAAACAGAACGCTGACAACTTTGCAAAACTGGTGGCAAACGGTACGGGTTCAACAATGACGGGGTATAAAGCAGCAGCCAAAATCATTCAGGCCAAATTTGCAAAAGGTGAAGGCAGAAAAAAAATAATAGCCGCCGGAGTGAAATCCCTGGAAAATTCCATAAAAACGGATTCCGACAATGCGGAGCTAAGACTCATCCGGTTAAGCATTCAGGAAAGCCTGCCGAAATTCATCAGATATGACACACATATCGCTGCAGACAAGGCTTTTCTGCTTAAAAATTTCACCAGCCAGAACTTCGCTCTGAAGGCGCAGATCAAAAAATTTGCAGCCGTTTCCAAATCATTTACCGCCCAAGAAAAACTCAAGCTGAAATAACGGATCATGACCCTTTCTGAAACACAGGATGCCCTAAGAAAGCACAAGATTTGCGTCCTGATTGCCACATATAACAACCATAAAACGCTGGAGCGGGTAATTGACGGGGTGCTGACTTTTACCGAAAACATCATTGTGGTGAACGACGGATCGACCGACCGGACTGCAGAAATCCTGAAAAAATACTCAACTTTAAAAATCATCGGCCTCCCTGAAAACCGCGGGAAGGGCAATGCGCTGAAAATAGGCTTTGCAGAAGCCAGAAAGCAGGGTTTCAGTCATGCGCTTACGATTGATTCGGACGGGCAGCACTATCCTGATGATATTCCTGTTTTTGTGGAAGCCCTGGAGAAGGAAGGTAAAGAAGTCCTTTTAATAGGCGACCGTAACATGGAGCAGGAAGGCATCCCTAAAAAAAGCAGTTTTGGCAACCGTATTTCAACGTTCTGGTTTTGGTTTGAGACCGGCATCACCCTTAGAGATACGCAATCCGGCTATCGGCTTTATCCGCTGAATAAAATTCCAAAAAAATATTATACCCCGAAGTTCGAATTTGAGATTGAGATTATGGTGAGGACCGCATGGAATGGGGTGCCCGTAAAAAATGTTCCGGTTAAGGTTCTTTATGATCCGGAGGAACGCGTTTCCCATTTCCGGCCCTTCACGGATTTCGTTCGGATTGGCCTGCTGAACACCGTGCTGGTAATGATTGCCATATTTTACATTGCCCCCAGAAAATTCATAAGGAATTTCAAAAAAAAAAGCTTTAAACGTTTCCTGAAGGAAGATGTACTGGAAAGTGACGGCAGTAACCGCAAGAAAGCCATGTCCATTGCGTTGGGAACCTTCATCGGCCTGTCGCCATTTTGGGGTTTACAAACTTTTCTCGCCATTTCCCTGGCGGTACTCCTGAAACTGAACAAAGTGCTGGCGTTCGCGTTCTCGAACATCAGCATACCACCCTTCATTCCACTTATCATCGGCAGCTCACTGGCCATTGGCGGGTTTATCCTGGGGGCGGAAACCAACTTTATGGATCAGGGGTTTAACCTGGAACTGGTAAAAAGACACTTCCTGCAATATGTCATGGGAAGTCTGGTGTTGGCTACAGTGGTATCGGTGCTTTTTGGAGTAGGATTCTACTATTTTCTGGAAAAGTTCAGTCCTGCGGAAAATAGCGCGGTTAATCGGTAGCTCTTTTCAACCTCCTTAGAAACTTCTCAATCCTTTTCTGGTCGGGAACGGTAGTAATCTCCTTTGTTAATGACTTTTCAAATTCTTTTTGTGCCTTTATATACTCCCTCCTTTCAAAATAATATTTCCCGGCCTTGTAGTACACGCTCCAAAGGTCAGGATTAAGTGCCTGGTACTGTTTTATAAACTCCGGCGACAGGGTTAGTCCGCGTAACAGGGCTCGGTCCATTTCCCGGTCTTTAATACGGTAAAGTTCATAATTCTGAAATTCAGGACTGTCGGCAAAACCATCACGTGGTATATTCCGCTCCTTGCTGCCCAGGTTAGTCCCGCCTTTTTCAGAAGCAAAGATATTATTAAGGTCATAACAGACCATTTCCCCCAGCTGATAAGGACTGGTGGAAACCCAAACCAGCCGCTCCTCCGGTGAAAATATTACCGCATGGTGCGCCAAAAGCTGGTTGAGTGCCTTTTCGTTGCCATAACCCAGCGGAATTTCCTTCAGCCCGGAACGGTTCCGAAGGATGTCGGCCATTTTCTGCGGATCGAGTTTTTCATTTTCACCAATGAGCTCTTCCATACGGTCGAAACGGTACTGGGAATGGCTTTCGGCAATATGTTTTTGATTACGCGCATCGTTTTCGTAAGCTTCGGACTGGAAATGATTGGAACAGACCAGTTGCGGTGAATTATGAACTTCAAATACCCCAAAATTCCTGGGTGACATTTCAATAAGGATGGCTCTTCGGTCGGCGGCACTGCCCACCATAATGCTTTCAGATACAAAAACTTCTCTCTTTTTGGCGATGTTTATCGCTTCCTCAATATTCTTTGCATACTGAAGAATCTCTTTGGTGACCAGCGAAATGGGCGTTTTGGCACTGAGCGGAATTCTGGATTTGCCTGCATTAATAGTGACTGTAAGCCCTTCGGCATTCATGCCCGAAACGACACCTGTCATTCCCGGCCAGGTGACGGACATATAGGGTATTCCGTCGTTGGGTTTTACAAAGGAGACGATTTTTTCCTTTGCAAAATCATCACCGGCATAAAAGTCGAAATTTCTGCCAATTAGCAGTTTATCATTCTCGGATTGCTTATCCCACACGGCAAGTGATGAACAGCCCACAAGCATCAGGTCCTGCAGGGCGTGCCCGATGTCATGAGCGCCGTGGAGGTAAAGATTTCTCTGAAATTTAGGTGCAATATAATCATAAGTGTCTCCCGAATAGTGGGATAATCCGTAAATCTCCGCCTGAAAGTCGTTGCGGATGTGCCGGTGCATGTTGCGGTTGTAGAATTTCAGGACATTTCTCAGAAGCCATTGCTTTCCCTGCGACGGCACCAATTCCTCTACCTTTGAAAAGAAGATCTTCTCCTGTTTCTGCATCAGACCCTGCGTTAAAGAACCGTTGTTATGTCCCAACTGTAAAGGATTTCCTGAAATAAAAAGTTCCCACAGGTTCTGCTTGTTTTTGGTGAGAAAATTATCCTGATAAACAAAGGTGCTGTCGTTGAGCTTTGTTGGATACGGCACTTCCAACTTATAAGATGATGTATCGGGAAGATGGGGCGCAGATTTCCCAACTCCACAGGAAACTGCTGAAAAGAAGGCAAAGAGGAATAGTATTCTTTTCATCCTCTTTAAAGTGTTGCATCCTGGAATCACATTACAGTCTTTAGACGTTCATCAACCAGTTCTTTACCCAGGATTTCCGAGCAGGTTACAAAGGCCCCGATGGTCACTCCCAGGATTCCGTGCATATTTACGCTTTGTCCCGTGAGAAAGAGGTTGCTGATCTTCGTTTTTGGTGATATCATGCTTTTAAGCGGATTTCCGGAATCTTTAATGTAACCGTACATATTACCGCGGTAGCTGCCAATGTAATCTCGGTAAGAGAGCGGCGTGGAGGTGTAAATGCCTTCAATATTCTCCCGCAGTCCGGGAAATTTTTGTTCAAGGAACTCCACAAACATTTCTGCTTTCTTCCTCTTAAAGTTTTCGTACGCCGTACCGCGGTCTTCGGGATCAGCCACGGTATTTCCTGTTTCCTGCCATTGCTGTACCTCTTCAAAATCCATATAGGCAATTGCCGTAAAACTTTCAGCAAACCTGGGATTCCTCCGGCAGGGTGTGCAGGAAAGCATATAGGATTCCGGCCAGTCCTGCTTTTGGTAATTGCCGGCCGCCCAAACACCGTCTGTACTTTTGTAATGATAGTAGTTGTGGTTGAAGTAAGGTACGGTTCCCGCTTTCAAAGCCAGATAAATGCTGAAGCAGGAGGAAGTAGGTGTGAGGTCTTCCACGCGGTGGGTAAAGGATTTCTTAAATTTATCCTTTCCTGCCAACTCCATGGTCCTTCTGATTTCGATGTTCGAGATAAACCTGCGGGCGTGGTATTTCTTTTTGTTTTTTGTGCGCACTGCATAAAGTACCCCTTCTTCATCATAACAGAAATCGGTGACTTCTGCATGTTTATGAATCTCGGCACCATACTTTCTGAGTTCACGGATGATCAGTTTTGAGATCTGACTGCCTCCGTCCGTGCACTTGTACGAACTCTGGATATAGGAATTCACAGTGAGGGCGTGAACATACAGCGGAGTTTTGCTTTCAACTCCCGCGTAAAGGAAACCGGAACCCGCAAGAACGGCCTGAAGTTTTTCATTATTGGTGATGGATTTGATGAATTCAGCAGCGTTTATATACAGCAGGTCGTCCGAATACTTCTCCCCTTCCACCAGATTATATCGTGGAAACTGGTCGCAGACCTGCCGGATTTCGCTCACATAACGCTCCAGATTTTCCTTTTCTTCAGGAAAGTGTGAGGATAGCTGTTCAACAAAATTATCGTATCCCTGGGCGTGCGGATATTCCGTCTCATCTCCATCAAAGGTAATCCTGTCGAAGCCGTCTTCAGAAAGTTTCTTCAGCTTCAGCTCATCCATGATTCCCAGATAAGTGAAGTATTTGTATAGGTTCTGGCCTTCAGAAAGTCCGCCCAGATAGTGAACGCCGGTATCAAAAATAAGTTTCCGGCGGGAGAAGGTCTGAAGGTTTCCACCAAATTGATTGTTTTTTTCGAGAATGCAGACACTTAGGCCTTCCTTAGCGAGCACTAAAGCAGAAACCAAACCGCCCAGGCCGCTACCGATGACCAGTATGTCGAATTCTTTCGTCAAAACAATTTCAGATTAAGCCCAAAAATATAGAAATTTCAGTCAACATCTTCCCAGAAATCAAAGTAATTGAACCACTGCAACGGATACTGGTTAAGCATACTTTCCAGGTTCTGTACATACGATTGAAGGAGTCCCTGCGCATCGCGGTGTTTCACCTGAGCAATTCGGGTGTAAAGGTGGTAATGGAGGTTCGGCTCCTTCATGACATAAACATAAGCCACAGGTACATTAAGGCGCGAGGCAATAAGGAAAGGGCCCGCAGGAAATTTGGCCTTTTTGCCCAATAACTCTTCTTCGAGGAATTTAGAACCTTCGAAATAGCGGTCGCCGGTAAAGCAGATGAGCTCATTGTTGGAAAGAGCCTGATTAATCGCAAAAATATGCGACATATCCTCTTTTATAAAGATGAATTTTATGCTGCTTTTCCTGTCGGAGACGGACTCCAAATATTCCTTAATCACTCCATGCTCAAAATCGGTAGTCACAAGGTTGATCTGATAATCAAAATCAATCTCCCCGAAAAAGCGTTCCGCAATTTCAAAATTGCCAATGTGGGCACTGATAAGAACACCGCCCTTCCGGTCCTCCATCATTCTTTTAAGATGGTCTATTCCGTCAAATTCATAGGTAAAACGGTCCCTGAGGCCGGCTCCTATTGCCGTTTTGTCGATAATGGTCTGACCGAATACAAAATAATTACGCCAAACAGCAAGTCTGCCTTTCGGATGCGTCCAGCCTAATCTTTCCCGGAAGTAATAAAAGATATAGCGGTTGCTTTTGGTAAGAAAAAGAAAATACCACGAGGCAACGAAGTAGAGTACACCGTAGGCAGCCCTTACACCAAAATTCTTTATACAATAAACAAAAATCCTGTATCCCAGTAAGGTTCCACGGGATTTTCCGGTCCATTTTGCCATTATAAAACTCTTAAAAAGAACCCTGAGAAATGAAAAATTTTTATGATACCTGCAGCTGGTTAAGATACCAACTCTTTAGCACCGATTTTTTCCTGAATGGTGGTGTAGAAATCGTCAAAGGTGATCATTTTCTTGAAATCAGCCTCGCCAAGCTTCACCCCGAAATTACTTTCAATGATGACAACCAAATCGATATAATCCAGGCTGTCCAGCCCCAAAGTTTCCTTCAGGGGTGCGTGGCTTTGGATTTCATCTCCGTCAACCTCAAATTCATTGACTAAAAAATCATTGACAATTGAAACAATTTTTTCTTTTTCCATCATTTATCTATTTAACGATCAAATTTTTTAATTATTAGAGAGGAATTGGTTCCGCCGAAACCAAAAGAATTAGACAAAAATACATCAATATTTTGCGCTGTGGTCTCTGAAACGAGATTTATATTCCTTGCATCTTCATCGGGATCTTCCAGATTGATGTTAGGTGCGATGAAACTTTTCTGCATCATGAGGACGGAGTACACGATTTCACTTGCGCCAGCCATCCAGCACTCGTGTCCGGTCATTGACTTTGTGGAACTAACCGGTATTTCACCACCAAAAATACGGTGGATCGCCTTCGCCTCATTGGCATCTCCAATCGGGGTTGAAGTCGCATGGGCATTGATGTAATCAATATCGCCGGCAGTCATGCCGGCATTCTTTAAGGAGCGATCCATGGCTGTGGCGGGACCGTCCACATTAGGCGTGGAAATATGGCCGCCATTGGATGAAAATCCATAACCTGCAATTTCTGCAATGATGGTGGCACCACGTCTCTTAGCGCTTTCCAGGCTTTCCACAATCAAGGTTGCGGCACCACCACTCGGGATTAGTCCGTCCCTGCCGGAATCGAAAGGCCTTGAAGCTTTAGCTGGTTCATCTTCCCTCATTGAAAACACGCCCAGTCCGTCGAAACTTGCCATTCCGTATTTATTTGTTTCCTGTGCACCACCGCAAACGATAATGTCCTGAAGGCCGTTTTTAATCATAAGATAAGCCAGCCCGAGGGAATGTGATCCGCTGGCACATGCTGCACTGACCGTTAGATTGATGCCACGCAGTTTGAAGATGGTGGACAGGTTCATGGTCACGGTGGAATTCATAGACTTGAATATCGCCCCTGAACCCATGAGTGTGGTATCTTTTTTCTCGCGCACAATGTCTGTAGCCTCAATAATGGCCTGGGAAACACTGTCGTTTCCGTAAAGGATTCCTACTTCGGTGCGGTCCAGAAAATCCTGGGAGATACCAGCGTTCTTGAAAGCGTCCAGTGTGGCCATGTAAGCGTATTCGCTTTCTTCACCCATACTGATACGTTGTCTGCGGGTCAGGAGGGTCTTGAGGTCAGGTTTTGGAACGTAACCCGTAAGTCCGGAGCGGTAGCCAAAATCTTTCCTTTCCTGGCTGAATATGATGCCGGATTTTCCGTGGTAAAGCGAGTTATTAACTTCATCCAATGTAATTCCGAGGCAGGAATAAATTCCCATTCCGGTGATTACGACTCTGTTTTCCATCTGAAAAAATAGTTTTTCTTTATATCGACCTTTTAAATTAGTAGTTGTTTACGAATAGATCCCACCGTTGATGTTAATCACTTCACCGGTAATATAGGAGGCCTTATCAGAAGCTAAAAAAGCCACAAGGTCTGCCACCTCTTCGGCCTCACCAAAACGGTTGACGGGAATCATCTGTTTCAGTTGACTTTCATCAAATTCCTGCGTCATATCGGTTTTTATGAATCCCGGTGCTACGGCATTTACGGTAATCTTTCTTTTGGCTACTTCCTGCGCAAGTGCTTTGGTAGCGCCTATAAGCGCACCCTTTGCGGCGGAATAGTTGGTCTGCCCGGCCGTTCCCTTCAGTCCTGACACGGAAACCATATTGATGATCCTGCCATATTTGTTCCTTAACATTTTCTGGATGAAAAAGTTCGTTACATTAAAGAACCCATTCAGGCTGGTGTTGATGACACTGTTCCAGTCCTCCGGTTTCATCCACATAAAAAGCCCGTCTCTGGTGATTCCGGCATTGTTTATAATGACCTCAACTATGGCTTCAGGATTCTTTTCCTGCCAACTTTCAAGAACTTTCTGGGTCTCAGCATAGTCAGACACATCAAATTTCAGGATTTCGCCGGTCGAACCAGCATTTTTCACCTTCTCTAAAGTATCATTGGCAGCAGCTTCATTTGATGTATAGTTGATGAGGATATGGTATTTTTTTTCTTCGGCCAGTTTAAGGCATATGGCACTTCCAATGCCGCGGGACCCGCCGGTTATTATGGCACATTTCATGGTGTTCAGTTAGCTGTTGATGAGATAGTTCTTGATTTTTTCCACAAAAGGATACATTACCAAATCCTCGGCAAATGGAGGTACAATTTCACGGACATCATCATAAAGTTTTCTTGTTGATGAAGAAACCTGATCCTTAAATTCAAGGTATTCAATTGCCTGCACAATCGTTATGAGTTCAATTGCCAGCACTTCAAAAGCATTATTGATCACTTTTTCGCACATCACCGCCGCATTGGTCCCCATACTTACAATATCCTGATTGTCATTGTTATTTGGTATACTGTGGATATACATTGAGGTGGACAGTGCCTGGTTTTCAGCGGTTGTGGAAACTGCGGTGAACTGCACGCCCTGCATTCCAAAATTGAAACCCAGTCGTCCCAGATTTACAAACGGAGGAAGTATTTCATTGATTTTTGAATTCAGCAGGTAATTCAGTTGCCTTTCTGCGAGCATCGTCAGTCTGGTTACCACGAGTTTGAGTTTATCCATTTCAAGCGAAACATAATCTCCATGGAAATTCCCACCGTGATAGACGTGCTTCTCTTCAGGAATGATGATTGGGTTATCATTTGCGGAATTAATCTCGTCTTCCAGCACTTTTTCAGCAAACTCCAGGGTGTCCAGAACCGGTCCCAGGATTTGTGGAACGCACCGCAAAGAGTAATATTCCTGCACTTTGTCCTTGAAGATTTCCTCTTTTGTTTCCTTATTATACAGGTGATCCTCCCTTTTCCGGATCAGTTGACTGTCCTGAAGGTAGTCCCTCATTTTCCCGGCTACCTTCTGCTGACCTTCATGCCTTTTGGTACTGTTCAGTGACGCCGAAAAATGGTCGTCGTAAGCCTGCACGATTTCGTTAATCGCGCAGCTCATGCGGATGGAAAAATCAATCAGCCGCTTGGTGTGATAGGAATTGATAATCCCAATCCCCGACATAACCGATGTGCCGTTCATTAAGCCGATTCCCTCCCGAAGTTCTATTGTAATAGGACTGAGTCCCAAGTCCTTATAAACTTCTGCCGTCTGCCTTCTTTCTCCTTTATAAAATACCTCTCCTTCTCCAATCAGCACCAGCGCAAGGTGCGCCAGTTGAACCAGGTCGCCACTGGCTCCAACACCGCCGTGTTCAAAGATGAGCGGGGTAACATTTTGATTGATAAGTTCCTTAAGAAGCAGAATAACCGAGGGATGAACGGCAGATTTCCCCTGCGAAAGGGTATTGAGCCTTGCAAGCATGGACGCTTTGGCAGCATGCGGTTTAAGTGGGGTACCAACGCCGGACGCGTGGCTTCTGATAAGGTTATACTGGAGCTGGTGTTTATCCTCTTCAGGAATCCGGTATTGCGCCATAGGCCCAAAACCCGTATTAACACCGTAGATTACTTTCTTTTCTGAAAATTCTTTTAGAAATTGAAAACTTTCTTCCACCCTTTGCATCAGAGTTTCGTCCAGCTCGATTTTTTCATTTTCAAAAATTACCCTCTGAAAGTCTTCAATTTTTAAATTATTGACTAGTCTCATTCAACATGTTCTTAAAAAAATAAAATAATAGCCCAAAATGACTAAATTTGCTCGCAAAGATATTAAAACTAAACAAATTATGAATAAAGAAGTTGTGGACGTACTGGTGATTGGAGCTGGTCCTTCGGGCTGCGTTTCTTCTGCATATTTGCATAACAACGGGTTGCACGTTAAGGTGGTGGAAAAAACCAAATTCCCCCGTTTTGTTATAGGTGAAAGTCTTATCCCTCGGGTCATGGATCATTTTGAGGAAGCCGGACTGCTGGAAGCACTTATGAGTCAGGGATTTGAAAAAAAACCGGGCGCAAGGTTCATCAGAGGTGAGGAAGTCTGCGTTTTCGACTTCAGTGATAAATTTGGTGAAGGTTGGGACTGGACCTGGCAGGTACCACGTGCCGATTTTGATAATGTGATGGCCCAGGAAATTATCAGAAAAGGTGTCGACCTCGAATTTGAAACGGAGGTAACTGCTATCAGATTTGACGGCACCAATTCCATCACTACAGTTACAGATAAGGATGGCACTACGAAGGAAATCCACGCCAAATTCGTTATTGACAGCAGCGGCTACGGCCGGGTGTTGCCAAGGCTGCTGGATTTGGAAAAACCTTCTACAATGGAACCACATTCTTCAATATTTACCCATGTTAAGGATACCACGCGCGTCGCAGGACAGGAGGGAACACTGATTTCCTTTGACATCCTCGAAACCGAAGTCTGGCTTTGGGTAATCCCATTCTCCAACGGAAACACCAGCGTTGGAATCGTTGGGCCTACTTCATATATAGACCAATTGTCAGCAACCGGAAACACGGAAGAAGCGCTGCGGAACGCCATAAACAAGTCGGACTACTACCGTGACCGATATGGCAAACTGGAGTTTCTTTTTGAACCGAAAAGACTCACGAATTATTCCTGCGCTGTGAAACAGCTGTATGGTGACGGATATGCTCTTACAGGGAATGCCGCGGAATTTCTGGACCCTGTGTTTTCCTCCGGGATGGCTTTCGCTACAGAATCGGGAATCCTTGCTGCAAAACTTGCAAAACGCCAGATCGAAGGAGAACAAATAGACTGGGAGCACGATTATTCGGATTATATTTTATCCGGAGTCCGCGTGTTTTCTACTTATGTTAAGGAGTGGTATACCGGCAACCTTCAGAAACTCTTTTTTCACAAGGCGGAAAATGAAGATGTGAAGCGCAAAATATGCGCAGTTTTGGCGGGATATGTTTGGAACAAAGAAAATCCATTTGTGAAAAAGCACGACCATGTGATCCGTAATCTCGCCGCATTGATAGACAAGGAGGAGGAAATGAAAATATAAAGAATACGGTCTCAGTTTTTGAGACCGTATTCTTTATTTCTGTATTAACCTGAATAAATTTTTTGTGGTTGAGGAAAGTCTACCTTCCATCGGAATTGGCGTCCCTCAAATCAATAAAATTGAGGGGTTTTCTGCTCCGGTTGTCATTGATTTCCTTCAGGAGTTCCTCTTTTGGATGTATGTGTATCTCTGGACTGACCCTTAACTTGGCCCGGAAATGGTCCCGTACTTCCCTCGTAAATTTCTCCGATTCATCTTCACAGCTGATTTTCACAATAATTTCGTCCATTCCGACGTCGTTGCTTTGAATGACAATCTGGTAGGCAGATATTCCGGGGTAAATATTGAGCAGGTCGTTAAATGCAGGAGGATACAGTGTGGTGCCTTTGTACTTGATCATCTGCTGCTTGCGGCCGATTACGGGGCCCAGCCTTAAGGTATTCCTTCCGCATTCGCAGGGTTCGTGGTGTGCCTTCACAATATCGCCGGTCCGGAAACGAAGTAAGGGTACTGCTTCTACATCAAACGTGGTGATTACCAGTTCACCGCTCTCTCCTTCGGGTACGGGATTTAAGTCTTCATCCAGAATTTCCGTGATAATGAGCTCCGGATGAAGATGACCTCCTTTTTGAAATTCACATTCGGTGAATGCGGTGCTCATTTCGGTAGAAGCATAGGTCGAATAAAGGTTGATGTCCCATTTATCCGTAATTTTTTTGGCGAGAAGGCTGGGCGTGAAATCCTGATTCCTCAGACTTTCACCAATACATACGGCTCCGAAAACCGATGAGTTTTTATAATCGATGGAGTGGTTTTCCGCATATTCAATCATTTTAAGCAAAAATGACGGAACAGTGATCAGATATTTTGGCTTATACCTCAAAATGGAGTCCCATTGAAGCTCCGGAATCCCGGGACCCATCCGTATGATTCCTGCGCCGAGTTTTCTCAAACCCAGGAAATAGGCAAGTCCGGCCATAAATCTTTTGTCGATGGTGGTCATCATCTGCACCAGATCGCCTTTTTTAATGCCGGCACAGGCAAAGGAAATTGCTTCATTGTAGGAAAGCCTTTCCAGGTCCTTATCTGATAAGCCGAAAGTTACCGGATCTCCCAAAGTACCTGAAGTCGTACTGTAGTCTACGATCTGATTTTTTTCGACACAGAAAAAATCATCATTATGCTGCTGGATATCGGTTTTAGAGGTAACCGGAATTTTTGCAAGGTCTTCCAGCGATTTTACTGAGGTTGTATCAATATTGTTTTCTGAAAAAAGCCGCTGGTAGAACGCAGAGTTTTCCTTAAGAAAAATAAGAAGCTGGGTGAGTTTCTGCTCCTGTAAGGCCTTGATTTCAGCAGCGGAAGCATATTCAATGGGCGGATAAGGGTTCAAGTGTATGTCTTTAGTGGGATTATTTTCAAAAATACTGTTTTTCTTTAGAACGGACCCTTAAAATTCCCCGCGGTAGCAGCATAAATTTTCATCAAAAATTCCTATATTCGCAAACTTAATTAATTAGGATCATTCTTTTTGAACTGACTGTAAATGAAGAAGTTTAACGAATATAAAAACCTGGACCTTACCACCGTAGCCGATCAGGTTTCCCAATTCTGGAACCAGCACGAGACCTTTAAAAAGTCGGTGGAAATTCGCGGGGGACAACCGGAGTATGTTTTTTATGAAGGTCCGCCTTCTGCCAACGGTATGCCGGGAATTCACCACGTAATGGCGCGGGCGCTGAAGGATATCTTCTGCCGTTATCAGACACAAAACGGAAAACAGGTCTTCCGTAAAGCCGGTTGGGACACGCACGGCTTGCCCATAGAACTGGGCGTTGAAAAGGAACTTGGAATCACAAAAGAAGATATAGGCAAGAAAATTTCGGTTGAAGAATACAACCAGGCCTGCAGGAACGCGGTGATGCGTTATACCGACGTATGGAATGACCTTACAGAAAAAATCGGTTACTGGGTTGATCTGGATGACCCCTATATCACCTACGAACCGAAGTATATGGAAACTGTTTGGTGGCTTCTGAAGCAGCTTTACGACAAAAAATTACTGTATAAAGGTTACACCATACAGCCCTACTCCCCTGCTGCAGGAACCGGACTGAGTTCGCACGAACTTAACCAGCCCGGAACGTACCGCGATGTTTCGGATACGACTGTTGTAGCACAGTTTATGGTGAAAAATTTATCTGAAAAACTTACTGCAAAAATACAGAATACTTCTTCTGAAAATTCAGACATTAAAAGTTGCGATATTGCTGAAAATACTTGTGGTGGTGCATTGCATTGGGCGGAATTTGACAAAGAAAGACAGCACCCAATCCATATTCTTGCGTGGACGACCACTCCCTGGACTTTACCCTCCAACACTGCACTTGCGGTAGGCCGGGACATTGAGTATGTTTTAGTAAAAACTTTTAATCAATATACCTACGAGCCAATAAACATCATCTTGGCCAGCGTTCTTCTGCAGAAAAACTTCGGAAAAAAATATGCGGAAGGAACTGCCGAAGATTTTGCTAATTATACTTCGGACAGCAAAATTATTCCCTATCAAATTCTTGCGGAATTTACCGGGTCTGATTTAGCAGGAACTGAATATGAGCAGTTAATTCCTTGGTTTTTACCGGCAGAAGACCCCAAAAATGCGTTCAAAGTAATTATCGGGGATTTCGTTACCACCGAAGACGGAACCGGAATCGTGCACATTGCACCTACTTTCGGAGCGGATGATGCGCGTGTGGCTAAAGAAAACGGCATTTCACCGATGCTGGTAAAAGATGAGAACGACAACCTCGTTCCTTTGGTTGACCTTCAGGGGAAATTTATTGCAGGTGGAAACACCCCCGAACTTTTTGCAGGAAAATACATCAAGAACGAATATTATGATGAGGGTACTGCTCCGGAGAAATCCTGGGATGTGGACCTCGCCATCCTCTTAAAAACCGAAAACAAAGCCTTTAAGGTAGAAAAATACGTTCACTCCTATCCGCATTGCTGGAGAACGGACAAACCTGTTCTGTACTACCCGCTGGATTCCTGGTTCGTAAAAATGACCGCCGTGAAAAACCGTTTGGTCGAACTGAACGAAACCATAAACTGGAAACCGAAATCTACCGGTGACGGCCGGTTCGCTAACTGGCTCGAAAATGTAAACGACTGGAACCTTTCCCGTTCAAGATATTGGGGAATCCCGTTGCCGATCTGGAGAAGCGATGACTTGAAAGAGGAAATCATAATTGGTTCTGTTGAAGAGTTGATGACTGAAATTCAAAAATCCATCGCAGCCGGGCTCATGTCAAAAAATCCTTTCGAAGGTTTTGAAACCGGGAACATGACCGAAGAAAATTATGCGAAAATTGATTTGCATAAGAATATCGTGGATGAAATAATACTTGTCTCCGATTCTGGAAAAGCGATGAAACGAGAAGCCGACCTCATCGACGTGTGGTTCGATTCCGGGTCCATGCCTTATGCACAGCTGCATTATCCTTTTGAGAATAAGGAACTGATTGACGGAAGAAAGGCCTTCCCGGCTGATTTCATAGCAGAGGGTGTTGACCAAACCAGAGGGTGGTTCTATACCCTTCATGCGATTGGTACAGCAGTATTTAATTCAGTGGCCTACAAAAATGTAATGTCGAACGGTTTGGTTCTGGACAAAAACGGACAGAAAATGTCCAAACGTCTCGGAAATGCCGTGGATCCGTTTGAAACGCTTAAAAAATACGGCCCCGATGCGACACGCTGGTATATGATCGCCAACGCGAACCCTTGGGAAAACCTTAAATTTGATGTGGAGGGTATTGATGAAGTGCGCCGGAAATTCTTTGGAACTCTGTACAACACATACTCCTTCTTTGCACTCTATGCGAATGTGGATCGCTTTGTTTATTCGGAAAAAGACATCGAAAACCGTCCCGAAATTGACCGATGGATTTTGTCTGAATTAAATCTTCTGGTAAAAGAAGTCACCGAATTTTACAACGATTACGAACCTACGAAAGTGGCCAGAGCAATCAATAATTTCGTAAATGATAATTTAAGTAATTGGTACGTAAGACTTTGCAGAAGACGTTTCTGGAAGGGAGATTATTCTGAGGACAAAATTTCGGCTTACCAGACCTTATATACCTGTCTGGAAACTGTTGCTAAAATTTCAGCACCAATTGCACCGTTCTTTATGGATCAGCTTTTCCAGGACCTGAACAATATTACAGGAAAAAATTCTGCAGAATCTGTTCACTTAACCGATTTCCCGCTGGCCGATGAAATCCTAATTGATCAGGATTTGGTAGAGAAAACACATCTGGCCCAACAGATTACTTCGATGGTTTTTTCAATACGTAAAAAACATAATATTAAAGTTAGACAGCCATTACAAGTAGTTCGTATTCCAGTAATGGATGATAAATTAGGCGATAAAATTATCGCAATGGCAGATTTAATTAAACAAGAAGTAAATGTTAAGGAGTTAGAAATATTAGAGGTCAATTTAGCTAACCACATGATTGAAAAATCTGTTGTTCCTAATTTTAAAAAACTAGGTGCTAAACTGGGTAAAGACATGAATTTGGTTAAAAATAAATTGGCATTATTAACTAATGATGAAATTTTTAGATTTGAGGCGACAGAATTCATTGAAATTGAAAATCATGAAATTAATATTGAAGATGTGGAAATTATCACAAAAGATCTTCCAGGTTGGGCAATAGCAAACGAAGGCAAAATGACAGTGGCTTTGGACTTAACTCTTACCGATGAACTTAAATCAGAGGGAATCGCCAGAGAATTCATTAACAGAATACAGAGCCTCAGGAAAGACAAGAATTTTGACTTAACGGACAGAATTTCAATTCAGTTGGAAGGAAATTCTCCGTTTGAAACTGAACTTATCAACAATAGTGCATATATTTCGGAAGAAGTATTGTCAGATAAAATAGAAATTGTAAATTCACTTTCGGTTTTTGATGTAATTGAGATCGATGATTTAAAGTTTAATGTATTAGTAAACAGGGTTTGATGCATTTGAAATTTTTGAACAGACCGGAAGGTTCCGGAATTGAAAAATTTTAAGTAAACAAACGACCTCAAAGAAAAAAGTTATGGCAGAAGAAAGACAACGCTACAGTGACAACGATTTGGTAGAGTTCAAAGAACTTATCCAACAAAAAATAGAAAAAGCAGAAAGAGATTTAATGCTGATCCGCGAAAGTTTCATTAACGACCAGAATAACGGTACCGATGATACGTCGCCCACCTTCAAGGCATTTGAGGAAGGGGCAGAAACGCTGAGCAAGGAGCAGAATGCAATTTTGGCAGGAAGGCAGGAGAAATTTGTCCGCGACCTGAAAAACGCACTGATTCGGATCGAGAACAAGACCTATGGAATCTGCAGGGTTACAGGAAAACTGATCGGTAAAGACCGTTTAAGAGCCGTTCCTCACGCAACACTGAGCATTGAAGCAAAGAATTTACAACGATAAAACTGTACAGCGTACAAAGTAGGATGTACAAAGTGCCGTGTATTTTGAGAAGGATACATTGTACTTTGTACATTTTACATTTACAAAATTAAAAGATGGAAGCACTGATCGTTCACCCAAAAAACCAGATGGAACTAAACGCGCTGAAGAGTGTAATGAAGGAAATGGGGATTAAATATGAAAAATTTCATAACCGGACCCTTAAACCGAGTTCCAAATTTGAATCCAAACCGGTGACAAAAAGAACCGTAAAGCCTGAAAGGAGTTTTAAAGACAAACCGAAGAACGACGAGTAATGAAGAAGATTGCCCTCATCACATTCATTATTCTTTTAATCGACCAGGTATCAAAATTTTATATAAAAACCACCTTTCACCTTGGAGAAAGCGTTGATGTATTACCCGGTTTCAAGCTCACCTTTGTTGAAAATCCCGGAATGGCATACGGCTTTCATTTTGGCGGCCTGTTGGGCAAATATCTGCTGGTGCTCATACGGATCTTCCTGATTGGCGGTATGGTTTACCTTTTCAATAAGTGGCTGAAACAGGGTGTTTCCAACTATCTTCTGATCCCAATGTCGATGATTTTTGCGGGAGCAATTGGAAACCTGATTGACGGGATGTTCTACGGAATGATTTTCGACAGCGGAACCGTATTCGACGAAGGCATCGAACGCTGGATTGATTATGGTGGTATTTCAAAAATCACCGAGTTCGGAAACGGCTACTCAACCTTTATGAAGGGCTGCGTGGTGGATATGCTCCATTTCCCGCTCGTAGACTGGCATGTGCCTGAAAACTGGCCCCTCATAGGCGGCAAACACGTTGAATTCTTTAAATACATCTTTAATGTGGCCGACTCCGCTATCACGGTGGGCGCTGTGCTTCTCCTGATTTTCAGGAAGAAAGCCTTCCCGCACGGTCTGGATTTTTAAAGATAAGTTTCAGATTCAATCGTTCAGCTCTTTGACTGAAGTTTTTTAATATCTATTTTTGCCGGGTTTTTAGGACCCGTTTTCATCCAAAAATCATATACTAAAATGTCAAGAATCCTCACTGGAATTCAGGCCACAGGTACACCCCACCTCGGAAATCTGCTGGGAGCGATTATTCCAGCAATCGAACTGTCCAAAAAACCGGAAAACGAATCCTTTCTGTTTATTGCCAACATGCACTCCCTGACCCAAATCAAGGATGCTGCAGAGCTCAGACAAAATACCTACGAAATCGCGGCAGCCTGGCTCGCCTGCGGTCTGGATACACATAAGACCTTCTTTTACAGACAGAGTGATATCCCCGAAGTTTGTGAACTCTCCTGGTATCTCTCCTGTTTTTATCCATACCAAAGACTGACTTTGGCGCACTCTTTTAAAGACAAAGCCGACCGTCTGGACGATGTAAATGCAGGACTTTTCACTTATCCCGTTCTCATGGCCGCAGATATTTTAATGTACGATGCAGAGGTGGTTCCTGTTGGTAAAGACCAGCTTCAGCACCTGGAAATGGCAAGAGATATGGGCGCCCGGTTCAACCATCAGATGGGTGAGGTCTTTGTGCTCCCGCAGGCTGAACTGCAGGAAGACACGAAATATGTTCCCGGAACGGATGGACATAAAATGTCCAAATCCCGGGGCAACATCATCAACATTTTTCTTCCCGAAAAGGAACTCAAAAAGCAGGTCATGGGAATTGAAACCGATTCCAAAACACTTGAAGAGCCAAAGAACCCTTCAACGGACAAGGTTTTCGCACTTTTTGAACTGATTGCCAGCCCTGCGGAAACCGAGGTTTTAAGAGCGAAATACCTGGCAGGGAACTTTGGTTACGGCCATGCGAAAAACGAACTCCTGAGTTTAATCCTTACAAAGTTTTCAAAAGAACGGGAACTGTTCACTTATTATATGAACAACCTTCCCGAACTCGAAGAAAAACTGCAGGAAGGCGCACAGAAAACAAGAAAAGTAGCAGCTGAAACTCTGAAAAGGACCAGACAGAGCCTGGGTATGTAATATTACGCTGCCTGTCGTTCATAAAAAGAAATGGAGTCTAACACCTGCAAAGTATCTGAACGCAATTCCACTTGAAAAAACACTAAAAAAAATAACTTTATTTATGAAAACAAGAATTCTTCCTGTTTTAGCCGTCGTAACTCTTTCTATGAGTTCCTGCGCCAGTATCATTACCGGAACTAAGGATGACCTTACGTTCACGTCAAGCCCGCCGGGTGCTAAGGTTTATGTGAAGAATGTGGAGAAATGCGTGACGCCGTGTACGGTTGCCGTTCAGAGAAGCCTAAGTAAATCTACCGCAGACTTTAAACTGGATGGTTACAAAGATCAAAGCGTAGCCTTAGAAAAGAAATTTAATGCCGTTACGTTAGGCAATATCCTTATTGGTGGCGTAATTGGAGTCGGAGTTGATGCCGCAACCGGGTCATTGACCAAGTATGCAAAAAAATCCTACGAGGTGGAATTGGAATCCAATTGATGCTATAACTTCCTAAAAAACAGAAACCCTTTCAGTTGAGAGGGTTTCTTTGTTCCGGCATTCAGTTAAAGTATTTCTGTTAGGTCCGTAAGCTTTTTAATGACCTTCACCCCCTCCGCTTCATAGTTGTCGTTGAAGACATCAAAAAACACAACGGCCAGTCCAAATGATTTGCCCCCTTCCACATCAGCAATCCAGTCATCACCCACCATCACCGACTCTTCTTTCTTGGCACCTGCTTTCTTAAGCGCGTATTCAAAAACCTCCGGATGGGGTTTACGTATATCGATTTCATCTGCGCTGGTAATGGTTGTAAAGTAATTCTGAATGCCTGAAAGTTCACATTTTCTGTACGTAACTTCCTCGAATCCGTTTGATAAAATGTGCAACTGATATCCTTTCCCGGAAAGATATTCCAGTATTTCAAAGGAGCCCTCCACCAAATCGTTGTAGTTCAGGATCTCATCCAGAAAATTATGTTCAAAAACCTGGGCGAGTTCAAAATCATCGATACCGAAAAAAAGGAAGGAATCGTAAAAGCGGTGCTTTCTCAGATGTTCTTTGTCAATTTCCCCGTCTCTGATCTGGGCCCAAAGCCTTTCGTTAAGGGTGAAATATTCCTTATGGAATTCCTCGAAGCCAATGCTGTATTTTTCGGATACGTTTTCCCGTTTGTAAATGTCCTTAAGGGTCAGATATGCATTCCTCCGGTGATCCCAGAGTGTGTTGTCAAGATCAAAAAAAATGTGCTGAATTTTCATACAGCACAAATTTAAGAATTTAAGATCAGTTCTTGTGAACAATCAGTGTTGTACTCTTCGTTTTCAAAACATCAATGCTGCTGGAATAACTCATGAGGAAACTGATGGTCTGTCTTCTAGGTTTCAATAGTTTTTGGTTTAAAGTGTCAATTTTTTTCATAGGCGAAAGGTATTTTCACTAAAAACGGCAGTTATTTCAAAATATTGTTATCTGGTCAGAATTATCCGGTTTTCCGCCATTATTTTCCGCAAATTGATCAGCGCATAACGGACCCTGCCCAGGGTAGTATTGATGCTGGTATCGGTTTGTTCCGCGATTTCTTTAAAGCTAAGCCCGTCAAAGAACCGCAGTTTAATGACCTCCCTTTGGTTCTCCGGAAGGAATGCAATCATTTTAAACAGGTCACTGTGAATCTGTTGGCTTACCAGCCGGTCTTCAATATTCTCTTCCTGCTCCCGGATAAGGTCGAAGATGGAAAATTCCTCGTTATCATACGAAGTTTCGGATACCTTCATGTGTTTAGCCTTGAGGCGGTAATGGTCAATGATAAGGTTGTGCGAAATACGTTTTGCCCACAATATGAATTTCCCCTCCTCATTGTACTTTCTTTCTTTGAGGGTAACGATGATTTTCATAAAGGCATCCTGGAAGATATCGTTTGCAAGGTCTGCATCCATTACTTTATAGAAAATAAAGGTATACAGTTCCTTTTGATGTCTTTCGATAAGACTGGCAAGTGATTTTTCGTCGCCCGCCTGGTATAGGGAAATAAGTAAGCTGTCAGACGTAGATTTCATAATTTTTACTTCAATATTATTAATTCCAACCCTTTATCACTAAAGAGCTGTACATTTTTGTTGATTATAAAGAAGTAAAAGTTTTATCTATAAGCTTAAATATTATGTGGTAAATATAATTATAATTTCAATACTGTGCCAAATTTACTCAAAAAGATCATATCATTTAATAATAATCAGTTCAAAAGATCATGGATCAGTACGGTAGGGACATTTACCGTAAAATTTACATTCAGGCCCTTCATCTCCTTTCCGTTCAATCCCTTTTTATCCAGAGGAAAAGCATAGCCACCTGTTAAATCTATAAGACCAAAGAGCGTAACGCCAATTTTGGGAGCAATATATTTGGTGGTAATTTCCGCCCCTCCCAAAAAGTAATACGAATGATACAAATCTACATTTCTCTCAAAATTAATGAGGATATCTCCCTGCACCTTAGGCAATACGGCAAATTTCCCGTTGGCTGATCCGAGTAACGCAGCCGCTCCCGCCCTGAAGATCAGATCATCATTCTCAAGAAAAAGGAGCCTCCCACCCACTTCTCCAAAACTTCCGTTCTGATATACATATCCGGCATGAACGAGTTTATGTACTGTAAACTGTGCTTTGGATAAGTTCCCGAAGAACAACAGGAAAATGAGGAAGTAAAATATATTCAATTTCATTTTATAGATTATGTATGAGTCGTAAAGTTAAATAAAAACTGCTTCATTTAATTGTGAAGCAGTTATATTAATAATATGAAAAAATTCTAGATTCCGAATTCAGTCTTAATATCATCCACACGGTCCAGTTTCTCCCACGTGAAGAATTCCAGGTCAGTGATGGTCAGCTCATTCTGTCTTCCTTTATTGAAGGTTTTACTTCCGGTATAATGTGCTCTCCCCATATGTCCGTAGGACGCAGTTTCCTGGTAGATTGGATTCCTCAGTTTGAGGTTCTGTTCAATGGCAAACGGTCTTAAATCGAAAAGTTTCCTTACCTTTTCAGCAATTTCTCCGTCCTGCAGATTTACTTTGGAAGTTCCGTAGGTATTAATATACAGACCACAAGGTTCTGCCACACCTATTGCATAGGAAACCTGAACCAGAATTTCATCGGCAACTCCAGCCGCTACAAGGTTCTTTGCAATATGCCTTGTTGCATAGGCCGCGCTCCGGTCGACCTTTGAAGGATCTTTGCCCGAAAACGCTCCGCCTCCATGCGCACCTTTTCCGCCGTAAGTATCCACAATGATTTTTCTTCCGGTCAGTCCTGTATCCCCGTGAGGACCACCGATCACGAATTTGCCTGTGGGGTTAATGTGGTATTTGATCTGGTCATTAAAAAGATCCTGTATAGCCGTCTTCTGCTTAGATTTCACTTTGGGAATGAGGATATCTACAATATCTTTGCGGATTCTCGCCAGCATTGCTTCATCACTTCCAAACTCGTCATGCTGTGTGGAAACTACAATACTGTCAATCCTTACCGGCTTGTGGTCATCCGAATACTCGATGGTTACCTGGGATTTCGCGTCCGGCCTAAGGTATTGGATTGCCACATTTTCCCTTCTTAATACGGACAGTTCCTGCAAAATGGAATGGGCAAGATCCAAAGCAAGCGGCATGAAGTTTTCGGTTTCGTTGGTTGCATAACCAAACATCATTCCCTGGTCTCCTGCTCCCTGCGCGTTTGCTTTCGTTTCAAAATCAGCATCATCTGTGATTCGGTCTACACCCTGGTTGATGTCCGGAGACTGCTCATGGATTGCAGATATTACACCGCACGAATCACCGTTGAACATATATTCGCCTTTGGTGTAACCTATTTCGTTAATCACCTCTCTGGCAATGGTCTGAACATCCAGATAAGCTTCCGATTTCACCTCACCGGCAAGCACCACCTGCCCTGTAGTTACCAGAGTTTCACAGGCAACTTTTGATTTTTTGTCATAAGCAAGGAAGTTATCGATCAGTGCATCGGAAATTTGATCGGCGATCTTGTCCGGATGCCCTTCAGAAACAGATTCGGATGTAAATAAATAAGACATATTTTGTGTGTTTTTAAAATTATAAAAATGGGGAAAACCTGAAAGAAAACACACAGAAAAGAAGGGAATTCTGTTTTAGCATTTATTTTCTGAGGTTGCAATCAGTCAAATTTTTCCTCTTATTAACTCCGGCAAATTTAACGACTATTTATGATACCGCAAAAAGATGTAAGCAAAAGATATTTGTACAGCCGTTACTGAGGCTTCACATTAACAAAATCCCCCGGTGCTTTGGAGAAATTCAGTTTTTTCTCAACCGAACCCTTAATTGCGCTTATCATTTCGTCTATGATCTTCTGTTTGTACGTCGGTTTATAGTAAACAATGCTGATTTCCCGGTATGGAAAAGGCTTGCGGAAACGGAACACCTTTCGGTTCTGACTTTCTGACAGTTGCTGTACTGCAAGCTCAGGCAGAATCGAAATTCCCCCTACCTTATCCACCATCTGGATAAGTGTACTGACGTTTGACGCCAGAAATTCCAAATTTTTCGGCTTCAGTGCGTTTTCCTTAAGATGGCAGATGTTTTCAAACTGTGTACGGAGACAGTTCCCCTCTTCCAGCAGCCATACTTTCTCCACATTTATTTCTTCTGGAACCACAAAAGTGTCCTTTTTCTGATCCGCATCAGAGGTGTAAAGCATCAGCTCCTCATTGAACAAAAAATCCTGGTAAAATTCGTTTGCGCCATCGTACGGGGTGGCAATAATCCCCGCGTCCAGTTCCCCGGATTTTAAGGCTTTGATGATGTTATCGGTGGTCATTTCCTTCACAGTCATGATCACTTTTTCATTCTGCTTTAAAAAATCAAATATTTCTGAAGGCAAAATATAGGAGGACACAGTGGGAATGATTCCCAGGTTAATCTTTCCCCCCAGCACATTGTTAAGCAAATCTGCTTTGTTGCGGAGTTCGTTTACCGAGTCAATGATGGTCTTTGCGTGTTCAATCATCTGGATTCCCACGTCAGTCGTCCGGATGGGATGTGTGGTGCGGTCAAAAATTTTAACATCCAGTTCATCTTCAAATTTCTGAATCATTGCACTAAGTGTGGGCTGGGTAATGAAGCACGCCTGGGCCGCCTTACCAAAATGCTTATACTTGTCTACCGCGATCAGGTATTCTAACTGCTGAATGTTCATTTGATTACTTTTATCTATGACAAATATACATCGTTTTTGATAATATTTATTGAAATTTAAAGAGATGTTTGAAGTGCTAATTCATTAAATTTGTGATGACAAAATCATATGAAATGAATTCAAAAGACCTTACTTCCGGCTCGGGCGCGCCCTATTTTGAACATCAGGATTCGCAGACGGTGGGACCGCGTGGCCCGGTTTTGCTGCAGGATTTTATTCTGCAGGAGAACCTTGCACATTTTGTACGGGAGAGAATACCGGAACGCGTAGTGCATGCTAAAGGTTCTGGTGCTTACGGCACATTTACAGTAACACATGATATCTCAGAATATACCAAAGCAAAACTTTTTTCTGAAGTTGGAAACAGCTGCAGAATGTTTGCACGGTTTTCTACCGTTGGAGGTGAGAAAGGCAGTGCGGACACTGCGAGGGATCCGCGTGGTTTTGCACTGAAATTTTATACGGAGGATGGTAACTGGGACCTTGTAGGCAACAATACCCCGGTTTTTTTCATCAAGGATGCAAAGAAATTTCCTGATTTCATCCACACCCAAAAAAGGGTTCCTAAAACGAACCTGAAAAGCGCTACCATGATGTGGGATTTTTGGAGCCTGAATCCTGAAAGTCTTCATCAGGTCATGATCCTGATGTCGGATCGTGGAACTCCTCACGGATACAGACATATGCATGGTTTCGGGTCCCACACCTTTTCAATGATTAATGCCGCGAATGAAAGAGTATGGGTGAAATTCCATTTCAGGACAAAACAGGGAATCAGGAATTTCAGACAGGAAGAGGCTGTAAAAATAGCGGGTGAAAATCCCGATTTTGCTCAGGAAGATCTCTGCAAAGCCATAGAAAGAGGGGATTTCCCCAAATGGACCCTCTTTATTCAGGTGATGACCGAAGAACAGGCCGCAGCGTTCAGATGGAATCCTTTTGATGTTACAAAGGTTTGGTTTAAGGATGACTTTCCGCTGATTGAAGTTGGAGAAATGGAGCTGAACGAAATTCCCTCCAATTTTTTTGCGCATGTGGAACAGGCGGCCTTTTCACCCAGCAACCTCATCAACGGCATCAGTTTCTCGCCCGACAAGATGCTTCAAGGCAGGCTTTTTTCCTATGCAGATGCACAGCGCTACCGAGTGGGTGTAAATGCAAACCAACTGGAGGTAAACCGCTGCCCTTTCGGGGTCCGTAATTACCAGCGAGACGGAGCGATGGCTAATTCCGGCAGTTATGGAGATGCCCCCAATTATCATCCGAACAGTTACGATGGGGTAAGGCCCGACCCGCAGTACAAAAGTTTCGAATATGAAATCGACAGCAACGACGTGCGCCACTTTAACAGGAATGAAAATGACGATGACCACTATACCCAGCCCGGACTCTTATATACCAAAGCAATGAATCAGGAAGACCGCGACAGGCTGGTTCACAATATCATAGACAGTATGCAGGGAATAGGCGGAGAAAAAAGAGACGAAATCATCAACCGGCAGCTTTGTCATTTCTTCAGGGCAAATATAGAGTTGGGAATGCGAATTGCGGGGGGCCTGCACATCAGCATTGATGCAAATACGCTCAGCCATGGAAAGAGCTGAGGGGCATTGAAGCGGCAAAACAAAGCGGATTCAGACACCTTTTAGCGTTGTTAAAAAAATGCGTAATTTGCAGGTTCATTCATTACAACCATAACCCATTATGAGTTACGAAAACTTAACTGTTGAGAGAGAAAACAGAGTTGCAGTCATAACCATCTCCAGACCTCAGGCACTGAATGCATTAAATGCAAAGACCATTTCGGAACTCGGGAATGTCCTTGACAATTTGGATCATGAATCCTCCTGTCGCGTAATCATCATTACAGGAAGCGGAGAGAAATCTTTTGTAGCCGGAGCTGACATCAAGGAATTCAGCGATTTTGGAACAGACCGGGCCGAAGAGCTTTCGCGGAACGGCCAGAATTCCCTCTTCAACAAAATTGAAAATATGTCCAAGCCTGTTATTGCCGCAATCAACGGTTTTGCATTGGGTGGCGGACTGGAACTGGCGATGGCCTGCCACATAAGATACGCATCGGAAAATGCGAAACTTGGCCTGCCTGAAGTCACCTTAGGCTTAATTCCGGGCTACGGAGGCACACAAAGGCTGCCAAAGCTGGTTGGAAAAGGCATCGCAAACGAAATGATCTTCTCCGCGAAGATGGTATCAGCAGAACGGGCCCGCGAAATCGGACTTGTAAACGAAGTGTTCACCCTGGAAGAACTCCTGCCAAAAGCAAAGGAACTGGCCAATACCATCGCGGGAAATTCGCCCATGGGAATCGCTGAAGCCATTAAGGCCGTTAACCTTTCGGATACTGCAATGGGCTATGAGGAAGAAATAAAATCCTTTGGCCGTCTGTTTGAAATGGATGATATGAAGGAAGGGGTTGCTGCATTTATGGAGAAAAGAAAACCAAACTTCTGATTTTTAAATATTTTTGAACCTAATTCATTGATAAACAGTAAATTTGACATTGCGTACCTCAAGATGGCCAGGGAATGGGCTAAACTGTCCTACTGTACCAGAAAGCAGGTCGGTGCTCTCATAGTAAAGGACCGGATGATTATTTCTGACGGTTACAACGGTACCCCCTCCGGTTTTGAAAACCAGTGCGAGGACGCTGAAGGAAACACACACTGGTATGTACTGCATGCAGAAGCCAATGCGATCCTGAAATTAGCAGGATCCACCCAGTCGGCAAAGGGTGCCACCCTTTATCTTACCCTGTCGCCCTGCAAGGAATGCAGCAAACTGGTTTTACAGGCAGGCATCAGCAGGTTGGTTTATGTACAGGAATATTCCGATGGAGAAGGGATCAATTTTCTGAAAAATCACGGAATTGAGGTATTGCGAATACCTGAAAGTGAACTTTGACACAAAGCAATAACCATAAAAACACAAATAGATGATGAGCTGGATTGAAAAAGTAAAGGATTTCGAAAATTTCCTGAAATTTGAAAGGAATTTTTCCGCCAATACCCTGGACGCGTATCTGCGCGATATCAGGAAACTGCAATCATATGCAGAGACAGAACTCGACAGTGTGAGTCCTGCAATAATTTCATACCCGCAGCTGCAGGAATATCTGTATCAGCTGTCAAAGCAAAAGTTCAGCGAACGTTCCCAGGCAAGGTGGGTCTCATCCATTAAGGCCTTTTTCAAATATCTGCTTGAAGACGAGATCCGAACGGACAATCCCGCAGCTTTGCTGGAGGGTCCCAAACTGGGTCTGTATCTTCCCGACACGCTTTCCTTTGAAGATATTGAAAGGATCATTGCGGCTATCAATGTGTCCACTGACCTCGGAAAACGTAACCAGTGTATGATTGAGGTGCTTTACGGATGTGGGCTCCGGGTCTCCGAACTGATTGACATCAAAATATCGAACATCAACTTTAAGGAAAATTACCTGAAGGTTGACGGAAAAGGCGATAAATCCAGATTTGTGCCTTTGGCCGATTACACCTCCCGGCTCATCAAGGAGTACATCAAAAACGTGCGTTCCCAATACAAGATCAACAAAAAATTCGAAGATATCCTGTTTCTTAATAGCCGGGGCTCAGCAATGTCGCGGGTTATCGTTTTCATCATCATCAAGGAACTGACAGAAAAAGCCGGAATTAGCAAGCGGATCTCTCCGCATACCTTCCGTCATTCCTTCGCTACGCACCTTCTGCAGAACGGGGCCGATTTGCGGTACATTCAGGAAATGTTGGGCCATTCCAGCATCACTACGACGGAAATCTACACCCACCTGAAAACGGAGGAACTGCGGGATGTCATCCTGAACTACCATCCCCGTAACATCTCATGACCGAGGAATTGAAATTCTGTCCGAAATGTGGCGCAGAGCAGTTACAGTGGGATGGCGAAAAAAAATGGAGTTGCAGCTGCGGCTTAGTCTTATTCCACAATGTGGCGGGAGCAGTGGCTGTGGTAGTACGCTGCGGAAGTGAATTTCTTTTTACCCGAAGAAATCAGGAACCGAAAAAAGGCAAAATTGATCTCGCCGGGGGCTTTGTGGATCCGAACGAAAGTGCAGAGTTTACGTGTAAACGCGAACTTTTTGAAGAACTCCAGTTGGAAATTGACGATACGAAACTGAAGTATCTCACCAGTCTCCCGAATCTTTACCATTATAAAGGAATTGATTATCAAACCCTTGACCTTTTCTACGAATATGCGGTTGAAAATAAATTTACTGTTGAGCCGGAACTGTCTGAAATCTCTGAGGCCATTTGGCTGGAGAAACATAAGATCATTATGGACGATATCGCTTTTGATTCACAGAAAAAATTTTTCGAGGACTATTTAAAAAGTCTTAGTATAAACGGGCTTTACTGAACGCTACTTGCGAAGAAAGTCTCTAATTCCCTTAAGGTTTCCGGATTTGTGGTAATGTCTTTCACAACCTCACCGTGATTCAAAACCACAATTCTGTTGCTCACCTCCGTGGTATGTGCAAGGTCGTGGCTAGAAATCAGGAAAGTGACCTGTTCTGTTTTGGACCACTCGCGGATCAGCTTTTTCAGTTTAATCTGCGTCGTAGGGTCCAGATTTGCAAAAGGTTCGTCCAAAATAATGATTTCCGGGGTTCCAATGAGTGCGCCTATGATTCCCACCTTCTTCTGGTTACCCTTTGAAAGGTCACGAATGTATTTTTTTGCATTAAGGATTTCCCCGTTGAAGAAATCTGTGAACTGTTTCAGGAATTCATCCACTTCGACTTTCTTCTGGCCCCGCAGTTCGCCCAGAAAATAAAAATATTCCTCCGGCGTCAGGTAGCCTATCAGAAATGATTCATCAATGAATGCTGAAACCCTGCTTTTCCAGGCTTCAGACCTCGCCACATTTTCTCCATGAATAAGAATTTGCCCGCTATTGGCTTCAATCAGGTCCAGAAGCAGAGAAAAAAGCGTTGTTTTTCCCGCTCCGTTGTTTCCTACCAGGCCGAAGCTTTCCCCCTTTGGAATTTCAAGTTTTGGGATGTCCAGCACCTTCTTTGTGCCATAAATTTTTGTAATGTTCTGAATCGTTATCATCGGTACGGCAATTAGTTTTCTTTCTTAAATGCTTCCAGGGTGGAATATTTTTCGGTTTGGTAGGCTTTCACAATGAGGTTAAAGATCCTGCTCCGGAGTAAAAATCCAATAAGTCCAAGTGCCCCCAGCGCTGCCACGGCCGCTGTTATGCCAAAAAACGGCTTTACAAGGGCAAAAACGGCCATTGGAAGTATCATCTGTGGAATCGCTATAAGCATAACCTTCATGTTAAAATTATTCTTTCCCCCACCAAAACTTTTTGCTCTGGAGTTCAGGTCAATGGGCTGTTTATTATAAGCACCTGCCAGTAGCGTAAGATAGGAATTAACCCCCAGATTGTACATACCCGCACCGAGTACCGTAAGATAGGTATCCCAGCCAAAATAAATATATGCAGTGGCAAACAGCATGGCAATGCAGATACTGAATACGATAAGCGACCATTTTGCCATCAGGAATTCCTTATATGGGACCTTCTGGGTCATCATAAGTGGGTAGTAAGAACTGTCCCAGGCCGGTACGCGCTGCCCGAACATCATCATAAAACCGCCGGTTACAAAAATTGCCGCAAACAGCTTCATGAAATCGGACTGATACATTGAGTTGAAAAACAAAAGTCCATAAAAGAGGAAGCCTATACTGACCAAAAAAGCAGATTTAGCGGCCTTACTTCGCTTCAGAAGCCGGATATCATTATTAAGAAAAGTTCCTGTTACGCCGAAACGGTTCAGTAATTCAATATTTTCGGTTTTGCCTTCCACTCGGTCCAGTTCAAGACCTTTATCCAGATAGAAATTTCTCAGGATGTTGCGATGCGCTTGATACGCGAGGCCCAGGGCCGCGAAACCCGGTATAAGAAAGGCCCCGGGAAGGTCATAGAAGGCGTAAAAAATCCTTTCGGAATATTGAGACAGATGAATGTAGCCGTAATATTCCAGCGCTGCCAATGCTACAAAAACTGCTGCCACGGTGAACAATACCGCATTTTTTTTGTTCAGGAGGATGTTCAGGAAATTATTGAAGTAAAAGGTGAACATAATTCCGGCCAGGAACATCAAAACTCCTGCTACCGAATAACCTCCGTGAAAGATAAGCAGGGCACAGAATGGAATCATGAAAAGCAGGTAGCCCCAGTTGAAGAAGTGAAAAAATATCTTCAGTATCGTGTAGTTCACCAGTTTTCTCTTGGACAAATTCTGCGTGAGAAGCGGTTTGATGTTTTGCGTAGGCATTTGCTGAATAAAATATCGGATGATAAGATCCAGCGCGGCATAATAAAGGAAATATTTACAGAATACCCGGATGGGGTCCACCTCCATTTCTTCCTTTACAAAAAAATAAAGACCAAAAGCCATCCCAAAAAATGAAGCCCCAATCCAAAAGTAAGTGAACGCCATCAGGATCTTCATGGTGATATTAACCCCGAATTGAGGATTTCTTAAAAAGTTTTTAAGCTCTAATGAAAGTAATTTGAAATACATCCTCTGTCGTTTTAGATCCGTTTAATCAATCCATTAAAAGTTTCGCCTGCGAAACCGCTGCGTCCGTTATCCTGGCTCCCGAGAGGAGTTGTGCAATTTCCTGCAGCTTTTCCTCACGGTTCAAAGGGATAATTCTGGTTTGGGTCTTACCCGATATTTCTTCCTTCAGCACCTTAAAATTATCATCGCCTTTTGCTGCGACCTGCGCGAGGTGTGTGATGACGATCAGCTGCATGTTCTGCGCCATGCCGCGCATTACGTTACCCATTTCCTCCGCAATCTTACCTGAAACGCCGGTATCCAGCTCATCCAGGATCAGGGTCGGAAGTTCATCATTTTCTGCCATCAGCTTCTTGATGGAGAGCATTACCCGCGAACGCTCCCCTCCCGAAATTGCGGTTTCAATCGGTTTCAAAGGAAAACCGGCATTCGCCTGAAACAGGAGGCGTATATCTTCTTTCCCGAAAGTTGTAAAATCCTTTTTTTGTGTAAGTTCAACCTCAATCCTGCCTTTCTCAAGGCCCAGTTTCTTCAGCAGAATTTCCATTTCCCGTTTAAAGTCGGGTATTGACTTCTTACGGTTACGGGATAGGTCTTCGGCGAGTTTATTGAGTTTCTTCTCCTGCTCCACAATCTTCTTTTCGGTATCCGCGATCAGACCCTGCAGTTCTTCAAATCCGGACTGCTCGCCCGCAATCGCATCTCGGATTTCAATAAGTTCAGGAACAGAATTCACATGATGTTTGAGAAAGAGACTATTAATACGGTTCACCTTTTCATTCAGCTCTTCCAGGATTACGGGATTTATTTCAATCTTTTCCGCCTCGTTCTGCAGTTCAAAGATTATATCCTTAAATTCTAAAATATTCTCCCCTAACCTGGTATTCAGCAGCGAAAATTCATGCGAGAGGTCTGCCACCCTTCCGAGTTTCGACTTTATATAATTCAGGGAATCAAGCAGTCCTATTTCCTCTGCATCCAGCTTTAAGAAGATGTCCTTAAGGTTTTTGGTAATTGCACCGGCGTTCTCCTGCTTTTTTAATTGGTTTCGAACTTCTTCAAGATCAAAGTCATCCAGCGCAGCTTCGTTCAGTTCATTCAGCAGGAAAAATTTGTAATCGGATTCCTTATTTCCTTCAGTCAGCCGCAAGCGGTAATGGTCCAGGGATAATTTAAGTTTCCTGAATTCGCCGAACTCCTGCCTGTAGTTATATACCAGACTCTTATTTTCCGAGAGGCTGTCAATGATTTTAAACTGATACTCTTCATTAAAGAGATTGGAAGTTTCGAACTGTGAATGGATATCGATGAGTTTGCCGGTCAAACTCTTCAAAACTTCAAGCGTTACAGGCACGTCGTTAATGAACGCCCGGGATTTGCCCGTGGGTAGAATTTCCCTCCTCACGATGGTCTGTGTTTCAAAATCAAGGTCGTTCTCTTTAAAAAAGGTTCGGTAAGTGGCATCAAGCGAAAATTCTGCTTCCACCACGCTTTTGCTGTCGGAATTCTGGATCGCTTTTGCGTCGGCGCGTTCGCCCAAGATCAGGCGCAGAGCACCTAAAATAATGGATTTTCCGGCTCCCGTTTCACCAGTGATTACCTGCAAACCTTTATTCAATGAGATTTCCAGTGAATCAATAAGCGCAAAATTCTTTATAAAAATTCGGTTCAGCATAATAAAAAAGGAGCTTTAAGAAAAACCTAAAGCTCTGCAAAAATATTGGTAAATAGTTAACTCCGCAAATTATTTCCAGTTATTCCACTTGGTATCTGAATTCTTGGGAGAGAGGGTCATCATAAGCTGTTTAAGGTCATTCATATTCACCGCGCCGTTGTTCTTGGAATCGAAAATACTGTAGATCTCACCGGCTTTGCTGTCCAGAAAAAGGTTGATTGCGTAATTCTGCTGAAAAGAGTTTTCGTATTGCTTCAGGCCCATCAGCGATTCTGCGATGATCTTTTTTGGACTGGACTGGTCCTGGTTGTTCAGGTTATCCAAACCGGAACGGTGGTAGGTGTAGTAAATGCTTCTTATCGGGTTGTAGTTGGGATTAATGATCCCATCAATAAGGGAGCCGCGGGTTCTGGGCCCTTCCACGACAGACCACCCTTCAAACCCTTTATTCATTGCATTTCTGGAGATTTGCTGGGCTTTTGTAAAGTGTTGCTGACCACCCATAGACTGAAAGCTGTCTGCATCGTAACCCATAATCAGATATACATAAAAACTGATGATATCGGTCAGGTTCTTTCCGGAAAACTGCCGCTCATTAAAAACAAGGTTCTCATTTTCAACATAATCAAAAACGATCTTGGTGTCGTTGATGTTCGCAAGGGGTGATTCATATGTGGAATTGAACACCGGTCTTACAGCCTGCACAACCAGTGTTCCGTTGTAACGGTTTCCGTCTTTTCCGGTGATGACAAGGGAAAAATTTGACTTTACTTTTTCAAAATTCTGCAGTTTTTTTCCGGTCCAGCTTGTTTTGTTGATGAAATCGCGGATATTTTTTTCAAGTGTTTTATAGGTCTGCTGATTGCTTCCCGCCAACTGCTGGGCATTCACCGTTACATTGGCAAAAATTTCCTGCGAAAATGCAAGGTTTGCAAAAAGGAAAAGGGAGAATATGGTAAGGAATCTTTTCATCGGGGTATACTGAAATTCAAAACGGAAATTTACTGAATTTATTTTAATGTTTTCTTCTCCACAAAATCCAGAATATCCTGAGCCACCGCTTCTTTCGATTTGAGCTCAAATTCTTCCATCGCATCCGCGGTCAGGATTTTAATCCTGTTTGTATCCTTTTGGAATCCTGCCCCCTCATCGCGAAGTGAATTGAGCACGATCATGTCCAGATTTTTCTTTTCCAGCTTACTTTTGGCGTTGACCTCTTCGTTCTGTGTTTCCAGCGCAAACCCTACGAGGAACTGCCTGGTCTTCCTTTCACCCATGGTTCCCAGTATATCAGGATTCTTTACAAGTTCTATGGTCAGGTTGTCTTCATTCTTCTTGATTTTCTCCAAAGCAACATCTTTCGGAGCATAGTCAGCAACGGCAGCGCTTGCAATGGCAACGTCCACACCTTCATAATACCTGAAGACCTCCTCAAACATTTCCTTTGCCGAGGTCACGCGATGCAATTCTATATTTTTATTTTGGGTCTGAAGGGAGGATGGTCCGGAAATCAGGATGACCCTGGCACCTCTTTTCGCTGCCTCTTCAGCAAGGGCAAAGCCCATTTTGCCGGAGGAATGATTCCCAATATAGCGCACCGGGTCTATGGCTTCAAAAGTAGGACCTGCAGTGATGAGAATGGTTTTCCCAGCGAAATTCCTGCTTTGCTTTCCTGAATCGAGATAATCTTCCACCTCTTTCACTATGGTCCCCGGCTCAGCCATTCGTCCCTGTCCTACCAGGCCGCTCGCCAGTTCGCCTTCTTCCGCCGGAATGATGAAGTGACCGTAATCCTCAGCCATCTCAAGATTCTGACGGGTGGAAGGATGTGCATACATATCAAGGTCCATTGCGGGTGCAATGAAAACAGGACATTTTGCTGAGAGGAAGGTTGCAATGACGAGGTTGTCACACTGGCCGTGAACCATTTTCGCCAGGGTATTGGCAGTACAGGGTGCAACAATCATCACATCTGCCCACAGGGCGAGTTCTACATGATTGTTCCAGGTTCCGTTCACCCCGTAGAAATCTGAAAATACCGGATTTTTTGACAGTGTTGAAAAGGTTAGTGCGGAAGCAAAATTTAAGGCGGAGGGGGTCATGATGACCTGCACTTCGGCGCCTTTTTTTATGAAATCGCGAATCAGGAAGTTTATTTTATAGGCGGCAATTCCGCCAGTTACCGCAATCAGTATCTTTTTGTGCTCAAGACCCATCGTTAATAATTTGTGTACTAAATTACCCATTTTTTGAATGATACAGGTAAAAAAAGCCACGACAGTTTACCTGTTGTGGCTTATATATAAAAAATGGGAAACGTTTAGCTTCTGTCTTCTGTCTTCCTGAAATAGATCTCATCATCCAACCACTCCTTAATTGCGATGGAGGTGGGTTTTGCAAGCTTTTCGTAATGCTTGGAAATCTCAATCTGCTCCCGGTTCTCGAAAACTTCTTCCAAAGTTGCATTATGAACGGCGAATTCATCCAGTTTTCCATGCAGTTCCGTACGGATTTCAGCATTGATCTGTTCTGCTCTCTTCCCCATAATCACGATTGCTTCATAAATTGAACCAACTTTCTTTTCAATTTTATCCTTATCGTACGTAATGGTATTTAATTCTGCTCTGCTATCTTTTGCGCTCATTTTGAGGGAGTTTTGTTTTTATTAAGTCTGCAAATGTACTGATTATTTTTCAATTGGTAAAGTAACGGCCGGCGGTGGCGTATTCACCTTTACGCTGTCCCGCAGGGCCTGCATGGTAGTTTTCTCCGCATCAGATGCCTGACGCTCGGCCTCGCGCTGCTGCTTAGCTGCCTGCGTCACTTTCTGGTCCTCCACCTGTTTTTGTAATCTGTTGAAATTCTCCTGTTCCTTCACCAACTTTACTCTCAGTGAGGCTGCGGTTCTGGAGTATTCCGTTCCCGGAAGTTCCTTTTCAACCAGTTTTGCAAATGCCATTGCGCTTTCAATTCGCTCCTGTTTTAAACTGAATACAGAATTTACGGCCAGTTCATAACGTGATTTCATGATGTAATCATAAATGTCCGGGCGAAGTTTTGTTGCCGGAAAGTCGCCAAGTACATTTTCAAATGCCACATCTGCTGCTTTGTACTCGCCCATTTTGTAGTACTGACGTGCATTTTCATAGGCCTTAAACTCAAGTTTATAGGATAATTCGTCAGTTAGCTGGCTAATGTTCTTCGATCTTTCGGAGTCGGGATATTCGTTCAGGAAATTCTGCAGTTCATTTATGGCCAGTTCTGTGCTGGTCTGGTCCAGGTTATAATCCATGGAACCTTCATAATAACAAAGTGCAGACATATAGGCCGCTTCTTCCTTTCTTGGATCCTGCGGGAATGTTACCGCGAAATTTTTGAACTGGTGTCCTGCAAGCTTATAGTTCTCATCGTAATAGTTTGCATATGCCGAATTGAACACCACATTCGGAGCATCGTCTGTACCCGCCACCAGATTGGATAATCTCTCGTAAAGAGCAAGTGATTTAGCCCATTTTTTATTAGCAAAATGCTCGTTGGCTACTTTCAGTATAAAATCCTTATCTGCACTTTTCAGCGCCTGGTCATGCATGGTGTTACAGGCTGTAACCAAAAATGCGGTAATAAGGATAACAATAAATTTTTTCATAGGATTTTTTGTCGTGCGGCTTCAGAAATTGGGTTATAAGCCTATCAGTTTGCAAAAATATAATTTTTTTACCAATACTTTTCGTTTTAAGAGTATTTAACGTATAATTATTCGTGTGCAAAACCCAAAAGCGCAAACACCGTAAGCATAATACTTGCCTTTACCTTTTTTTCTGCTTCCTTATTATAGTTTTGGTCTGTATTGCTGCGTACATAGAGTTCGATGAAATTCCTGTTCCTGATGGTGAAAAGAGTCGTCCCTAAGATAAGAGACAGAATGTCTTCCGGTTTCGGTGCAAACGTAAAAACACCGGATGCAATCCCCTTCTTCAGTACCTCATCAATTTTCATAACACAGAATTGGTAAAATGCAAGAAGTTCCTGCTTCAGGTGTTCATTCTGGCGTAGTTCCTGAGATACAAAGCCATGAAAATATGCATATTTAAAAAGCTGGCTTACAATGTACTTGATGATTTCCCTCATCTGCATCTCCGGTTTGCCGTCCTTTATGGTTTCCGAGAATTCGGCAAAATGCTCCCTTGTGCGCTGAACGCGGAAGTGATAGAGATGGAACATCATTTTCTCTTTGGATCCAAAATAATAGGAAATCATGGCCACATTGATCTGGGCTTTGGCGGAGATATCGCGAACAGACGTTCCCTCAAAACCTTTGTTGGCAATCAGTTCTTCGGCGACATTCAGGATATGAATCTGTTTATCCGTAAATTTCTTTCCCATGACTTTGATTTTAAGTAAAATTAACAAAACTTTAACAAATAAACAAATGTTTAATTCAAAACTTTTCTAAATTTGAAAGATGGACTTCTTTGATTTTCACCACCATAACGTTCTTAACCTTCATGGCATCTACAACCTGACATTTGGCGAAAATATTCCAAAATCTTTTTTTTCGGTGGGTATACACCCTAACTCTATCGACGGAAGGTCAGCAGATAAACTCAGCTGGCTCACGGAGCTTTCCACACATCCACAGTGTATCGCGATTGGAGAATGCGGACTTGACGGCTTATCAAAAATCAGTGACGAACTGCAGGCAGAAATTTTTGAGCGGCAGATTGAACTCGCCAACAGAATACGGAAACCGCTCATCATCCACTGTGTCAAAAGGTTTTCACAACTCATCGCCTTCAAGAATAAAGCCAAAGTTCCGATGGTAATTCATGGCTTCAATAAAAGAAAAACAGTTGGAGGCGAGCTTCAGAAGCACGATTTCTATCTGAGTTTTGGAAAGTCACTCCTACAAAATGTAAATTTGCAGGAATTTGTTAGAAGTTTTCCAGTGGAGCGCTTATTTCTTGAGTCGGATTCCGCAACTTTTGATTTAGCCGAAGTTTATGAAAAAGTGAGTAGGCTAAAAGGAATAACACAGGAACAACTGATGGTACAAATTGAAGAAAACCTGACTGTAATACAACATCATATTAAATAAATGGACGAGGACTGGCTGGAGCGCACGGAACTGCTGATTAAGGAAGAGGGCACGAAAAAGCTGTCAAAAGCAAATTTGCTCGTCATTGGTTTGGGCGGTGTAGGCTCATTTGCTGCGGAATTTCTGGCTAGGGCAGGAGTAGGAAAAATGACGATAGTGGATGGCGACATTGTAGACCTAACCAATATCAACCGGCAACTGCCCGCTTTGCATTCAACCGTGGGGCAACCCAAAGTGGATTTGGTGGCTACCCGTTTACTGGATATCAATCCAAAACTGGAACTGACGAAAATCAATGAATTTCTGAACCCAGAGAACATGGAGGAGATTCTGATGCGGGAAAAATACGATTACGTGCTGGACTGTATAGACAGTGTTACCCCTAAAATAGCCCTGATCAAGGCAGCCAGGAAAAAGAAAATCAAGATCGTAAGCTGCATGGGTGCCGGTGGCAAAATGGATCCAAGCAAAGTGCTTGTCCGTGACATCAGCAAAACCCATAACTGCTTCTTGGCAAAACAGGTGCGTAAAAGGTTGAAGAAGGAAGGAATAAACAAAGGAGTTCGGTGTGTGTTTTCAAATGAGATTCAGCAGGAGGGAAGCCTGAAACTGACTGACGGAACGAACTTCAAGAAATCCTTCTATGGAACCATCAGTTTCATCCCGGCATTGTTTGGACTCTACGCGGCAGCTGAGGTAATTAATTATCTATTACGAAATGACTGATATAAAGGCGGATAAATTCAATTACCCAAGACAGGAAAAACTGAAGTCTAAAAAAGAGCTGGCGGAACTGTTTGACAAAGGCAAGTGGAAGACAAACGGAAGTCTGAGGATTGTTTGCCATTCCAGCGCAGAAATCACTCACCAAAAAATCGGCGTCTCTGTTTCAAAAAGAAATTTCAAGAAAGCCGTGGACCGGAACCGGATCAAAAGGCTGCTGCGTGAAGTTTACAGGCTGAACAAAGATGTATATACCGAAGCTTTCGGCAGCAACAGCATTTCCATGCTTTTCTGGGTTTCGCCGGAAAGGCCTGGAACATATGAGGAGGTTGAACAGAATTTCCTAAGGCTCTGCGCATCAAAAAAATAAATTTAGGTTATCTCAATTGCTTTTTTGTAAATTTGATTTGATAACCCACATGTATTTTTAAAATGTTCGACAACATACCATTTTTACCCTATGTGCTGAGCGCCTTTATCGGAATCGGGCTGGCCGCTGCATCGGGTTTCAGGGTTTTCCTTCCCATGTTTGCCGTAAGCCTCGCCTCTTTTATGGGCTGGATTCCTATGAACGACACTTTTTCTTGGCTGGCCGGCCTTCCCACCTTAATAACAACCGGAATCGCCACTGTGGTTGAGATCCTGGCCTACTACATCCCCTATGTTGACCACCTGCTGGATACGATGTCGGTACCACTGGCAACCGTAGCAGGCTCCGTGCTTTTCGCAAGCCAGTTCGCCGATCTTGGTACTTTTCCCCAATGGGCATTGGCACTAATTGCCGGAGGCGGAACTGCAGCAGCCATAAGTTCCGGTTTTGCCGGCACACGGGCGGCATCCACTGCCACCACCGGAGGCTTGGGTAATTCGGTGGTTGCAACTACGGAAACTGCCGGCGCAGGAATTATGTCTGTCCTGGCACTTGCTGCACCTGTTATTGCTGCTGTGGCAGCTGTAGCTCTGGTGATTGTAGTTTTTGTAATGGGAAGAAGGATCTGGAATAAGTTTCGGAATTTCAACTCGGACCGAAATTCAAAAACAGTTGACGTGGAAGCGGTGGAAAGGAAGCATTTGGAATAAAGGTAAGTTTTACTCTACTTTCTCTTTCTCAGATACAAGTAAATGAAAGCACTCACCAGCATCAGTAAGGTTAAGGCAAGAGAGTATTTTAGGTATTTATTTTCTGCAGAAAAACCCTTGTTTTCCAAGATAAGAGTATTCATTTTCCGATTGGACTGATCGTCCAGAATCTCGATCAAATATTCCTGTAAATCTTTCGAATCTTCTTTTACGATCCTACTTTCAGCAGTGAGCCTTTTGAGTAAGGCCAGGTCTGTGTCCGAGACTTCACTGAGCGGTTTAGTTGACAGGCAATGGCTGGAATATATAAAGTAACTATCGGGATCAAGAAATCCGAAAACCAGATATTTACCGTTATTAAAAAATGGATAATCACAGGTATCCAAAGATGAGGTAAAGAGGGTAACTTCCTGAGTGGTAAAATAGTTGGGATCTAAAGGTGATTTAAAGGTCTTGTAAAGTTTTGCTTTGCTCAGGAAATTTGGATTATTAGGCTGAACACTGGGAAATTCATTACCTGCACTGTAGATTTCTGCAATAAATACAAAATCAGCGGCTTCAAAAGAACTTTTTATATCCTGATGGCTACATTTACATGCAAAAACTGCTGTTGAAGTCAGAATTGCGAGCAAAACTGCCCATTTCTGCATTCTCATTTCTGAAAGAACATTTTGACCGCCACCACGAACATCAGCACCGCGAAAACTTTCCTTAGCGTATCCTGCGACAGGGTGATTGCTGTCTTACTGCCAAAATAGCTGCCCAGAACGAAACCGCAGCAGAGAAGTAAAGCAGTCTTCACATCTACATTGCCGGTTTTATAATAGTTCATCACGCCAAAAATTCCCACCGGAATCATAAGCAGTGCGAGTGTAGTGCCCTGAGCCTTGTGCTGCGTAAAACCAAAAAGCAAGACCAGTACAGGAACCATCACAATTCCGCCCCCAATGCCTACCAGCCCGCTGAGGTAACCGGCGATTAATCCCAAAATAATAATCCCGATCACTAAGGTGGTGCTGTCCATTTTCATTTGGTTTTTCTATTAAATTTTACTGCGTAACTCTTTAACCTCCTTCACTTTTTCAGCAAAATACTCTGCTTTGTGCGGATGCTTTTCGGCCAAAATCTGAAATGCCTTAATCGCCTTTGCATAAAGTTTCTGCTCAGTATAGATGTTTGCCAGGGTTTCGGTCATCAAATGTGAGATATCTCCTTTTTTCTCTCTTATTACAAAACTGCTCTCGTCCTTCAGCTGGGAAATCTTAGGAGCGGTTTCTATGAACTTCTCGATGATGACGGTTTTCCTATCTTCCTTGGGTACCTCTGGAATCCCCACCGCCGGAGGTTGCGTCCTTTCTATTTTCAGCCAACTTTGCCAGGTATTGATGAACTGAGGAACATTGCTTTCTTCTGCTAAATTTTTGGTCTCCGACCCTACATTCCCTTCAGGCACGACTACAGGAGTTTCACTTTCGCTGGTCACCGGCTCTGCTTTCTTAGTTGGGGTTTCCGGTGCTGTCAGTTTTGGGATTTTGTTCTCTTCCCCGCCGGTAAGTAACGCGTCCAGTATATTTCCGCTGAAGTTCATGGGTTTCCATGTAGATTTAGGCTCTGTGTCCTGAATAGAAACTTTTTCATTACCCGGATTTGCTTCCTCAGACGGCGCTGAATTTGGTTGAGGCGCTTCCTTCCTGACTTCAGCCTGCGCAGCCACCGGGGTTGCAGATGCTTGGGTGGAGTGGGGTTGTACTTCCGGTTCTGGCAATTCCACTTTTCCCGAAACCTGAAATTCCTGGGTATCCGTGAAACTGATGTCGGAACTAACCGTTTCTTCAATTTCCCTCCGTGGCTGGGCAGTTTCACCTGATTTTTTTTCTTTTATTTTCCGCTCTACCTCCGCAATGAGGCGCTGCATCTCTTCCTCGTGCTTATTTCGCTGAGGTCTTTTTACTTCTTCAACTGCCTGGACTGTGCGTCCGGGTGTCAGTTTGACATCGGGCATAAAAGGTGCTGTTCCCTGAAAGTTAACCACTGCATGCTCTTTAATCAATTTTGCATCGTCAGCAATTTCATCCACATTAACATTCAGTTCGGGTGAACCTGCCTGAGGATTTTCAACAACAGCCTCGTACTCTTCAATCTTTTCTGTAATTTCCTGCTTATGGATCAGGGCATTTTGGGGTGCCGATTCTTCAGTGAATATCTTGGGGGCAGGCAGATCCGGGTGGGCTATCACCAGCTGTCCGGTTTCCGCAGAAGCTTCCTTATCGATTTTAGGAGTTTCCTGTTCAAGAAAATCCTCTTCACCTTCAAAGAGAATCCTGTTCAGCTGCCCGTCCACATGAACCGGTTTTGGGGTTGCTTTTACCACAGGTACTATTTCCGTAAACGAATTCCCGGGACCATCGGATTCAGGCACAACCACAACCACTGCCGGTTCGGGAATGGCAGTGTCCGCTGTCTCAGTAACCCCCTCAACAGGATTTTCCCTCACTAACGTTGGCTCTACCTCTCTGACCTGCTCAGGAAAGTCAGTTTTTATGGGAATCACTTCCCCCTTTACTTTCCCGTTGATCAGTTGATAGAGAATCTTCTTATCGGTCGTATAGGCAGCCGTCGTGGAAAGCACACTTTGATAGTTATCCCCATCAAACCGGGAAGTGCCCATAAGCAATAAAGCACGGAGGTTCTGGACATACGGTGTGGACCTGATTTCAGCATCAAGCAATTTCAAATCCTCAGCCTGCAAAAAATCCGGATTCTTAAGAAGTTCTAAAACTCGTGCGTTCATATTACCAGTTGGCTACAATATCATTAAAAATCTTATTTATAATCCTTTCATTCACCAGCTTAACCTGCGAGGCTTCAATTGCATTGATATCGAGGTCACTGCTGAACACTGCTTCATCCGAAAAAATACGGTCGAAGCTTTTGTCCGGTTCTATTTTGTTTTCGTAATGCACTTTTACAGAAATCGTCAGTTTGTTCTGTGCCGCCTGAATATTACCACCGGGTGCATTCACATTGGACGAGATCGTTGTCGGTGAAATGCTGTAGTCCGTGATTTCACCTTCTATCAGCATATCCGGATTTTCCTTCGTTCCTTTAAGCGTCGTCCTTTGGAGAAAACGGTTCTGGATATCCGTAGAAAACTGTTGTGCAAGCGTAGGATTCACCAGAGGTGCATTATTAATGAATTCATTGATTTGCACCGTCTTGATTTCGGGACTTAAGGAAGAACCTGTAAATGTGTAGCAGGACTGGAGAACTCCTGTAAAAAGCAGAAAAACTCCAATGATGCCGGCAATTTTCTTATCTATATCCATTTTAATCTTCAAGGTTGTACTGTTTGATTTTACGGTAAAGCGTCCGCTGGGAAATGCCCAGTTCATCCGCCGCCTTATTGCGCCGCCCTTTGTGTTTCTCCAGTGCTTTCACAATAAGTTCTCTTTCGTTGTTCTGCAGCGACAGTGAATTAGTTTCCTCAATTTCAATATCTTCCACATCGTCATATTCGTCGTTTGAGCCTGAATACATCGTAGGATGATGTGTCTGATTCTGGGCGCTGTTCTCAAAATAAAGGAGAGAATTCTGGTTCTGTGTCTGGGGTTCGGGTGTAAAAACGCGGTTGATCAGGTTCTTTTCCTGACTGCTCAGGTCATCGTTTCCTCTGTTTTTAATGAGTTCCGAAGTCAGGGATTTCAAATCATTCAGGTCACTGCGCATGTCGAACAGGATCTTATACATGATTTCCCTTTCGGAGTTGAACTCTGAGCTGGAAATGGAACCCGGTCCTGTTTTCTGCACCACTGCTGGAAGATTGGCATTCATTGGAATGTACTCTGCAAGTTTTGTTGAATTCACCGTTCTGTTCTGTTCCACAACAGTCATTTGCTCCACCAGATTCCGCAACTGGCGGATATTTCCCGGAAAAGCATAATTTTCCAGGTAATTAACTGCATCTTCCGTCAAAACGAGTTCTGGCATCCTGTATTTTTCCGCAAAGTCGATGGCAAATTTCCTGAAAAGCAAATGCACATCTCCTCTTCGTTCGCGCAGAGGCGGCATATCAATCTGAACGGTGTTCAGACGGTAATATAAATCTTCACGGAACCTTCCGTCATCAATAGCTTTGAGCATATTGACATTGGTCGCCGCCACAATTCTCACATTGGTCTTCTGGATCTGTGACGATCCCACTTTCATGAATTCACCGCTTTCCAGTACGCGGAGAAGACGAACCTGGGTCTGTAAGGGAAGTTCACCAACTTCGTCCAGGAATATGGTACCTCCGTCTGCAACCTCAAAATACCCCTTACGCGTCGCCGTGGCACCTGTGAAAGCTCCCTTTTCGTGACCGAAAAGTTCTGAATCGATGGTTCCTTCAGGTATTGCACCACAGTTTACGACAATATAAGGCTGGTGCTTCCGCCGGGATTCCCCGTGTATGATCTTGGGAATAAATTCCTTTCCAACGCCGGATTCACCCATCACCAAAACAGAAATGTCGGTGGGCGCCACCTGAATTGCTTTCTCCAGTGCCCGGTGCAGCGCAGGATAATTACCGATGATTCCGAAGCGGGTCTTTATGGATTGTAGGTCTGTCATGTTTAAAAATGAATTTTAGTGAAGGGTCTGAAGCTTAAAAGTTTTTAAACAAACCTATTCTGCTGTCCCCAAAAGTGTTCCCTGCGTGTTTCCATATACAAAAACAGTCACAATGTCGCCTAATTTCTGCCCTTCCTGCTTATCGAAAACACAGACCGCATTCTGGGAATTCCGGCCTTTCCACTGATTTTCGTTCTTTTTGGAGGTTCCCTCAATAAGGACTTCATGGGTTCTCCCCACATAACCTTCCATCCGTTTGCGGGACAGCGCACCCTGAAGCGCAATCACTTCGGTTAACCGTCTCTGCTTGACTTCAGCCGGAACATCGTCCTCCATCTTTTTGTGGGCGGGAGTCCCTGGTCTTTCGGAATAGGCGAACATATAACCGTAATCGTACTCCACTTCCTTCATCAGTGACAAAGTAAGCTGGTGATCCTCTTCACTTTCACCACAGAAGCCGATGATCATATCCTGAGAGAAAGAAATATCGGGAACGATCTGTCTTGCATTCCTGATCAGATTCAAATATTCTTCACGGGTATGCTGTCTGTTCATTTTCTCCAGAATCCTGTTGCTACCGCTTTGAACAGGAAGATGAACATATTTGCAGATGTTATGGTGTCTGGCCATCACTTCAAACACATCCATGGTCATGTCATGAGGGTTGGAGGTGGAGAAACGGATGCGCATTTCAGGAACTGCAACCGCCACCATATCGAGAAGTTGCGAAAAACTCACCGCAGTAAGTTTCTGCATTTCAGAAGCACTTTTAAAATCTTTTTTCGGACCGCCACCATACCAAAGATAAGAATCTACGTTCTGTCCCAGGAGGGTGATTTCCCTATAACCGCTATCCCACAATCCTATACATTCTTCAATTATGGAATGCGGATCCCGGCTCCTTTCCCGGCCGCGGGTAAACGGCACCACGCAGAACGTACACATGTTGTCGCAGCCTCTTGTTATGGTAACAAAAGCGGTAGCCCCATTTCCGCCCAGCCGCACCGGATTGATATCGGCATATGTTTCTTCCTTGGAGAGGATTACGTTGATGGCATCCCGGCCACCGTCGGTTTCCTTCAGCAGATTCGGGAGGTCCCTATAGGCATCCGGGCCTACAACGAGATCAACCAGCTGTTCTTCTTCCAGAAATTTGGTTTTTAGCCGTTCGGCCATGCAGCCCAGGACTCCAACGGTTAAATTGGGTTTTGCTTTTTTCAGGCTTTTGAACTGGGACAGACGCATCCTGACGGTCTGTTCCGCTTTTTCGCGTATGGAACAGGTATTCAGCAGAATTAAATCGGCTTCCTCCTGGTTCAGCGTCGTATTATACCCCTGTTCGTTCAGGATAGAAGCTACAATTTCTGAATCGGAGAAATTCATCTGGCAACCATAGCTTTCCAAAAAGAGTTTCTTGGAATTGGTGGGCTTTTCGGCGATGGCAAAGGCCTCGCCCTGTTTGTTTTCGTCTATATATTTTTCCTGCACTATAATCAATGTTAGATGCTGGGAATCAGAGTCCGGTCTGAATTCTCAGACAAATTAAAGTGCAAAGATAAGAATTATCGTGACAGAATGGCAGGATATGTTTTGCCTAAAAAGATTTTCCCTGTTTGTAATGGGGAGACTGCTCCTCCAGATTGCTACGCTCCAATTCAAAACTGAATTCCTGCCTAATGGGCATGTTAAAACGATGTCGGATTGGAATGCCGTTAAAGGTTGCCGGCTTCCACATTTTCTTTCTGTTCAGTTTTTCGGTTTCATATTTTGCTGCTGCAAGTACCTTCTCATCAAAAGATCCGTTAAATGCGATATCCTCCATAGTGCCATCTTCATTTACCACAAAAGTCATCACCATTCTAGCATCTTTATTATTCTTAATGAGTCTCATAAAAGTGTCGCCCATCAGCATTCGGAATTCGTTAATTCCCTTTGAAAACTGCGGTTCTTTATAGAGGTTTTGGGATACATCTTCCTTACTGTGATGGATAATAAATGGATGTACTTCGAAGGTTGTTAAAGCCGGCACTGGTTGATTATTCACTTTGGCAGGAATCCAGCCATTAAGATAAGGCAGTAATTTTTTACTGAAGTCGTATGCGCATTTATTGTTGCGGATGTACACACTGTCAACATCCTTCACAAATTTTATCTTGCCTGTAGGTTCAACGAGCACAGTAGCGGTATAGATCTCCTTTCTATCACATGGCTGCAATTGCAGTTTAGTTGCTGCATTTTTAATATCCTGGTACAACCCGATTTTTTTTCCCACATAATTATCCTGCCCGGCAGGATATGCTTCGTAAATTACGGGTTTATCCTGCGCAGCTACGTCGCAAAAGATTAACATCATTAAGAAAATAGAAAACTTACTCATGGGATAATCATTTAGCCGGAAAGATTTTAAATTGAAACAATCAATAGTTTTTAGGAGGCGAAGATAAGATATTCAGAGAAATAACAGAATCCTGGAATGCAATAAATTTTCAGTTCCGGACCTTAGTGAGTAAGCAGACCGGATGTAATTACCATTTATTCAAAATTCATCCCCAGTGGCATCCGCATCCGGTACTTTACAGGCAAACCATAAGCAATAGCCGGTGTCCACCGGGTCTTTATCTGGCTTACGGCACGGACTGCCTCCACGGCCATATCCCAGTTGTTTTCTCCAGATATTTGAACATCTTCCATCTCACCCTTTTCATTTACAACAAAAGTAAGCTCAATTCTCACCGAACTTGTTTCTGAATCAACAGCGTTTATATTAAAATGTTTAATAAACTCTGTTCTGAACGCACTTATTCCACCCGGAAACTCAGCAATCGAAGATACCTCATCTCCGGAATATCCCGCTTCATACCCTTCAAACAATTTTGCCGGAACAAAGCGGACCTGTGCTATTGCATTTGCCGGTTTCCCACCTACGCCGGCAGATGTCCATCGTTTCAGCTGCGGCAGAACCTTACGGAAAAGATCGTATGCACATCTGTTTTTCGCAATGTTTGCACTGTCAAAATCCTTTACAAAACTCACACGCGAATTTTCCCGTACCAGCACTGAGGCCGTATAGATCTGGTCGTGATCGTCGCATCTGGCAAAATTATTATCCATTAAGACCTGATTAATGTCCTGATACAGCTGCTGCCTGCCGCCCTGATAGAACTCCTGTCCTGGAGGATACGTTTCATGGATTACCGGCTGCTTCTGTGCTGTTGCACTGCAAAAAAGAGACATCATTAAAAGAATGTAAAACTTAATCATTAGAAAGTTGATAGTATTTTTATTTATAATTTGAGGGGGAAGGGTATTATTACGGACAAGCAGGCGATTGCATGTTGCGGAACATCTGGTAATTGTCCTAATGGAATTTAAAATTGCCGCGAGTCCGGAAGTTTTTCTTCTTAGGATCCATAGGAATCAGTAGGAACCAATCGAATGTTACGCTTTACACTGAAGCTCGATAAAAAGTTGAAATCTAATCTTTAAATGAGTTCTAAATATCAAAACTATCTGTGCGGAAATTCACCTTCTGCCGCAATTTAGAATCGACAGGAGTGCCGTTGCAGGAGCCCGGAGTCCATTTAGGATTCATTTTACGCAAGGCAAGCTCCAGGTCTCTGTACAGCAGGTTGCTGTTCGGGACCTCGGGTTTAAGCAGAAAACGCTGCAGTTCTCCCGTTTTACTGATGAAGAGATGGACTTCAAAAGTTCCATTAACGGAATATATTCCCGTATCCAGGTAACTTTTCATGTTTTTGAAAAGACTTTCTTTAAATGCGCTTTCCCCACCCGAAAACTGAGCATAGGAGGGATTCTCGCACTTCAGCCTATAAAATTCAGTAGGATTATCCAGGTCGTAGGCAACAGCAATTCTTCCAAACTCTTCTGCGTTTTCCGAAATCTCACTGTCTTCAATCAGGGTCTGGGCGGGCAAGAAGCCAAATACAAATGTTAAAATAAGAACCAGATTTTTCATTTCTTCTAATTTTGATTAAAGTTAACGCTTTTTTAAATTTCAGGAAAACGAAAGTGTATTAATCATGGTCAAAATGGTCTGACGTGAAAGTGACTTTTAAAACATGTGTAGATTTAACGGGGTTTCCATCCCGTAGCGCCGGTGTCCATTTCGGTTTAATCCGTTTAACTGCAAACATCATATCCTCGATGAACATTTCGCTGTTCTTTACCTTTGGTAAAATCTGAAGATTCGTGATTTTACCTTTTACATCAATATCAAATATAAAATTAAAGACCCCGTTGGCAGCGTATTGGTTCATGTCGATGTATCCTCTTACCATTTTATGAAATTCGGCCAGAAAAGCCTCATCCCCACCGGGAAACTGAGCTGGCTGCGTGTAGATAATCCGTGGATGCTCATCGGTCGTGGTGGTTTGGCCAGCCGCCAGGCCAAAACTCAGCAGGAGTAAAAGGAAAATATTTTTCATCAGTACCTGTTTAAAGAATTTCAATTTGATTCCTGAGCAGATCCGCGAATTCATCCCGTTTTCTGATCAGATGTGCCTTGCCGTCCAGAAACAGCACTTCCGCAGGCTTCAGTCGTGAATTGAAGTTGGAACTCATCTCAAAACCGTAGGCGCCTGCGTTTCTGAATACGAGGATGTCTCCTTCGCGCACCTCGGTCAATTTCCGGTCCCAGGCAAAAGTATCGGTCTCACAGATATTTCCCACCACGGTATAAATCCTTTCAGCACCCTTGGGATTCGAAAGGTTTTCTATCGTATGGTATGAATCGTAAAACATGGGGCGTATCAGATGGTTAAAACCAGAATTAATTCCTACAAAGACGGTCGCAGTGGTCTGTTTGATGACGTTTGACTTGACCAGAAAATGCCCGCTCTTTCCGACTAAGAATTTTCCGGGCTCAAACCAAAGCTGAAATTTCTTACCGGTCACCTTCTGATATTCCGACAGCGCTTTTTCCACCTTCCTGCCGAGGGTTTTAACATCGGTTTCAAGATCACCGTCCTGATAGGGGATTTTAAATCCGCTACCCATATCAAGATATTTCAGGTTCGGGAAATGTTCCGCGAGTTCAAACATGATTTCGAGTCCCTGCAGAAACACATCGGGATCTTTAATCTCGCTGCCGGTATGCATGTGAAGACCTTCCACGAGCAGGTTGGTCGATTTCATCACCCGTTCGATGTGTCGGAGCTGATGAATGGAAATACCAAATTTAGAGTCGATATGCCCGGTTGAAATCTTGTGGTTTCCGCCGGCATAGATGTGCGGATTTATCCTGACAAATATCGGATAGGATCCCCCATACTTGTTTCCAAACTGTTCCAGAATGGAAATATTGTCAATGTTGATGTGAACTTTTAGCTCCATGGCATCTTCAATCTCCTTTAAATCCACACAATTTGGGGTAAAAAGGATCTTGTCATGCGTGAATCCGGCCTGCAGCCCTAATTTTACTTCGTTTATGGATACACAGTCCAGACTTGCACCCAAACCTTTTACATATTTCAGGATATTGATATTGGTAAGTGCCTTTGCAGCATAGAAAAACCGGGTATGTTTTGCAAAGGATGAAGTCAGTTTTTCGTACTGGATTTTAATGCTTTCCGCATCATAAACATAAACCGGAGTACCGAACTGGTCGGCTATTTTCAATAAATCTTTGTTGGTCATTCTCTAATTTTTTTGGAAAGAATATATTTTTGAAATGCTGAATGTCCAAAGAGGCAATTTAATTTGGTTTCCAAATGAACCTGTACAACACCTTAACATTTGAAGTTGCAAATGTAGAAATTTACAGAGAATTTACTTTGGCAATGCCTGAATTTCGTAATCGCCGCGTAGAAGGGCCAGCTGAAGGTCATTCTGCATATCCTGCGTGGAGCCAGGGAGGTCCATTTTAAGTTTGGATATCTTCTTCCAGGTCTGGATCTGCGTGTGCAGTTCGTAAAACCCATAAGCATTGAGCCTGCCGTTTTCAATTACCATAAACGACTTTTCGCCCAGGGTCCGGCCTTCAGAAAGCCACAGTTCATTCCGGTTCTTCATGGAAACCTGTTTTATAAGTTCCTTTACATCTTCAAACTGTCCCTGGGTTTTAATGAAGCTTACTGCTTTCAGTCCCTGAGTGAAGGATTTGAATTTCAGCAGCGGTTTGACCTCTTTCTGAGTTGTAATCTTTTCCACCGCATATTTGCCGTTCCGGTGAAAAAGACCAAACGGGAGGCTTTCACGTTTTCGGAGCCCTTTTGTCTTCATCATCAGTTTCGCAAGGACATCGTTGCCGGTGAGTTCGTAATGGATTTGTTCAACATCCTCCTGGATCTGGTTCCAGCGCTTCAGTTTAGAGTTGAAGACATTCTTGGAAAACTTACTCAAATCATCCACAAAATCAGAGAAGATAATCTTTCCCTCTGCATTCTGGAGGTAGATAATCCCGCGTTCAGCCGGTAAATCCTGGGTAAGGTCCCGGATTTTATTCAAGTACGTTTTTGCGTTTACTTCTTCGTGATGCTGCTGTATAATTTCCGAATCTTTATCCTTGACAATCAACAATTTAAAAAGGTCAAGGGTGGCCCTGGCGTCGCCGGAAGCTCGGTGATGATCCAAAAGCGGGATCCCGAGAGATTTTACCAGTTTTCCCAACGAATAACTTTCCGCCTCCGGAATCAGTTTCTTAGCTAAAGGTATGGTATCCAGTGTATTAATATGGTAATCATAACCGAGGCGTTTGAACTCCTGCCGGAGCATGCGGTAATCGAACTCAATATTGTGTCCTACCAAGGTGGTGTTGGCCGTGATCTCGACTACCCTTTTGGCAATTTCGTGAAACCGGGGGGCGGTTTTAACCATTTTCGGAGTTATTTTGGTCAGTTTCTGAACAAAAGGGGTGATTTCACTCTCGGGGTTGACCAGGGACAGAAACTGGTCCACAATTTCGTGACCATCGTATTTATAGACAGCAATTTCAATGATGCTTTCCTTCCTGAAACCTGCTCCGTTACTTTCTATATCGATTACTGAATACATTGTTTTCTTCTCTGTCCCAAATTTATCTTCTTCTTGCCAAACCGAACATGCCCAGAATCGCCTTTGCGCCTTCACGCATAAGCGTATTGGTAAAGGTTTTTCCTGCCCTGGATTTCAAAACGGTTTCAAACATTCCAGGTTCCTCCTTTACCGGTTTTACTTTCTGATCAGGAGCAGCAGACTGCACAGCCTGCTCCATACGGGAGGTCAGCATTTCATATGCGGAATCCCTGTCCACCGCCTGTTCATATTTTGCCACCAATGCGGACCTTGAAGTAAGGTCTGCGACCTCAACATCATTAAGAACATCCATTCTGCTCTCCGGGGAAATGAGGTAGGTATGAACCAGCGGGGTAGGTATGCCTTTTTCATCCAAAGCCGTTACAAATGCCTCGCCTATCCCGAGATTCTGTATGAGCTGACCGGCATCATAAAATTCTGTTATGGGATAATTTTCCACTGCCTTATCAATTTCCTTTCGGTCTTTAGCGGTAAATCCACGCAGTGCGTGCTGAATTTTCAAACCCAACTGACTGAGGACATTTTCCGGGACATCGCCCGGAATCTGCGTAATGAAATAGATTCCCACCCCCTTGGAACGGATAAGTTTCACCATCGTTTCAATTTGGTTGAGGAGGGTCTTTGAAGCCTCTTTAAAAATCAAATGCGCCTCATCGATAAAAAGGACGAGTTTCGGTTTGCCGGTATCGCCTTCTTCAGGAAAGGTCATGTAAATTTCAGCGAAAAGCGAAAGCATAAAGGTGGAAAAGAGCTGCGGCTGGCTTTGGATATTTCCGACGCGCAGAATATTAACAACGCCTTTGCCTTCTCTTTGCTGGAGTAAATCCAGCACATCAAAACTAGGTTCGCCGAAAAACTGCGCAGCGCCCTGCTGTTCCATTGCCACAATCGAACGAAGGATTGTACCGAGGGAGGCCGGCGATATGGAGCCATAATTATTGGTGATGTCCGCCTTACCCTGCGGGGTGTCGGTAACATATTTCAGTACTTTCTTCAGGTCTTCAAGATCTATAAGCGGCAGGCCCTTATCATCACAGTATTTGAAAACGATGGACATGATGCTGGACTGTGTTTCATTCAAATCCAGGATTTTGGAAAGGAGAACGGGACCGAACTCGGTAACGGTTGCGCGAAGTTTCACTCCTTTTTCACCAGAAATAGTCATCAGTTCAACCGGAAATCGTTGCGCAGCCCATGGTAATTGGGTTTTTGCGTAGCGTTCATCAATAATAGGATTTCTGGCCCCTGGTTCTGCAATTCCTGAGAAATCCCCCTTGATATCCAAAACGAGGGACGGAATTCCTGCATGCGAAAGTTGCTCTGCAAAAACCTGTACAGTTTTTGTTTTACCTGTTCCGGTCGCACCTGCTATGAGTCCGTGACGGTTAATGGTTTTCAGCGGTAACATGACATCCACTTCCGTTATCACCTCACTACCCAGAATCCCTTTTCCAAGAATAATGTGCTCCCCTTTTGGAGTATATCTCGTGTTGAGGTCCTGGATAAATTTAGCCCTGTCTCCCATAATTTCTGTCTTTTAAACGCTAAAGGTAAAATTTTTTAAGGTAAAAGTAAAATTTATTAATTTGGAAGAACCCTGAGAATACAGAACTCAATTCCCTTGCTTTAGCTTTCCTTACCGCCATTCACCGACAATATGGGAAGAAATGAAGGTTCAAAGATGTGAGGCGTATCTGGAACAAAGAGCAATTCCAGCCGAACTCCAAACAGATCTATTTTCCTTGCAGATAAGACCATTTTTTTCGTTTAAAATTCAAGAAGTACGGGTCGGGTTCTTCATTCAAAATTCAATTATTTTCAGTAGATTTGGTACGCTTATAAATTAGAAAAATGAAACGAGAAGAAATACTGTCCAGGATCCTGGACGAACAAAATAAAGTGATTGAAAATTTGCAGAATTCTGTAAAACTATATAAAAAGGAATCGGATATGGACGAGGATGACACTTCCGATCCGGACGACTACGCACGCCAGACTGAAGCAAAGGACATGCAACTCCGGTTCGAAAAGATGCTTAACAAAGAGAAAGCCGACCTTACCTTCGTACTTGGCGAAAAGGACCAGACGTATACCGAGGCGGAACATGGTGCTTTGGTAGAAACTGATAAAAATTATTTTTTCCTGGGTGTTGCGCTTCCTGCATTCAAATATAACGGAAAGGAAGTATTCTGCATTTCTCCCGAGGCGCCCATTTACCCGAAGATAAAGGGCAAAAAAACCGGCGACAGCCTGGAGTTGGGAACGAATACATACAAGATTATCAGCATTTCCTGAGGGTTCTGTGAACAGCATCACAGAACATACCTAAATTAATAAATACTTTTGCAGACATGGAAATCCTGGGATATTTTTTTGCAATTGTAATCGGTTTGGTAATGGGTATTATAGGCGGAGGCGGAAGCATCCTGAGTGTGCCTGTATTCGCTTATATCTTTAATATTGACGCCATCACCGCCACCACCCTTTCCCTGTTTGTGGTAGGCGTCACGAGTTCTGCCGGCTCTGTGGGATTTATCAGGCAGGGAACGGTGAATTTTAGGACCGCGCTCTTGTTTGGCTTACCTTCGGTTTTAGGCATCCTCTTCTCAAGGCGGGTCGTTTTGCCTCATTTACCACCTTTCATCATCAACCGCTGGGGCATCACGCTGACGAAAGAAATGTTTGTCCTGGTTCTGTTTGCATTGCTGATGCTTATTTCCGCATTCAAGATGATCAGGAAAATTGACCGGCAGAGAATCAGGAAATCGGATGAGGTCAACTATACCCTCCTAATGTCCCAGGGGCTCTTGGTGGGTATCATTACCGGATTCATAGGGGCTGGTGGCGGCTTTCTCATTGTCCCTGCCCTCGTTATGCTGCTCAGGGTATCCATGAAACAGGCGGTGGCAACCTCCCTGTTCATCATTTCAATAAATTCCCTGATCGGATTCGTTTCCTCGCTGGACAAAGTGCCTATAGACTGGAATTTTCTCTTATCCTTTACCGCACTTTCGGTGGTGGGAATTCTCATCGGGGTACAGATTGCGAAAAAAATAGAAGGCCGGAAGCTTCGGCCTATGTTCGGCTGGTTTGTACTGGTCATGGCCATTTTCATCATCCTGAATGAACTGCTTATAAAGCAGGTCATGTAAGCATGAAAATTTCAAGATGCCTGAGTAGATTCAGTTAAATAAAAGCAATTGCCTTCATCAATTGAAAAAGTGATCTCCATCACAGAAAATTAAAACAAATAAGGCGAAATTTGCCATAACCAATAATATCAAAAATATGAAAATAGAACAAATATATACCGGATGCCTGGCACAGGGCGCTTACTATATCGTTTCAGAAAATGAGGCAGCGATCATAGACCCGCTGCGCGAAATCCAGCCTTACCTTAACCGACTTGAAAAAGATGACGTCAACCTGAGATACATCTTTGAGACCCATTTTCACGCAGATTTTGTTTCGGGACATTTAGATTTAAGCAGAAAGACCGGGGCCCCAATCGTATACGGACCCTCCGCAGAACCTGAGTTTGAAGCAATTACTGCCGAGGATCAGCAGATTTTCGAAATCGGTAAAGTGAAGATAAAAGTACTGCACACACCTGGACATACGATGGAAAGCACAACCTATCTCCTTATTGATGAGGAGGGTAAGGAAACTGCCATATTCTCCGGGGACACCCTGTTTTTAGGGGATGTCGGAAGACCTGATCTTGCACAGAAGGCCGCAGATATGACCCAGAAAGAACTCGCCGGAATCCTGTACGATAGCCTTCAGAATAAAATTTTACCACTTGCAGATGACATTACGGTCTATCCCGCTCACGGCGCAGGTTCCGCGTGCGGAAAGAACATGCAGAAAGAAACAGTAGACACGCTCGGGAACCAAAAGAAAACAAACTATGCGCTCAATCAACCCAATAAAGAAGCTTTTGTGGAAGCGGTGTTGGATGGTCTTACTGCCCCGCCAAAATACTTCGGCATGAACGTGGCCATGAATAAAGGTGGATATGAAAGTTTTGAAAACGTGATGAATAAAGGCCTGAATCCAATATCGCCGGCGAGTTTTGAATCTACTGTGGAAGAAACAGGCGCATTGATTCTTGATACGAGAAGCGCGGCGGACTTTCATAAGGGATTCGTACCCAATTCTGTTAATATTGGCCTGAAGGGTGATTTCGCACCATGGGTCGGAGCAATGATTGTTGATGTAAAACAGCCAATTGCGCTTATCACCGAGGTGGGAACCGAAGAAGAAGCCATCACGAGACTTTCCAGAGTAGGGTTTGACAATGTAATCGGTTACCTGCAGGGCGGTTTTGAAAACTGGAAAAATTCGGGCAACGAAACCGATGAAATCAAAAGAATCTCACCGGAAGACTTTGCTTCAGGATTTACAGCAGATTCCAAAGTGATTGATGTCCGTAAGGAAACAGAATATGCCGCTGAACATGTGGATGAGGCTTACAACAGGCCGCTCGATAAAATATCAGAGTGGGTTGGAAGCCTGGCTGACAAGGAACATTTCTTCCTGCATTGCGCCGGGGGCTACCGGAGCATGATTGCGGCGAGTATTCTTAATTCCCGCGGAATCAGAAACTTCACGGAGGTTGAAGGCGGTTTCAACGGGATTAAGAAAACAGAAAAAGTGCCCACCTCACAGTTCGTTTGCCAAAGTAAAACTTTAAACTAAGCACGGAATGAATATATTAAAATACACAGATTTTCTGCTGAATAAACCCTCCGTATTTCAGATTAAGAAAACGGAAACCCTTCAGCAGTTCGCAGTGGCATTGGGTCGCGGAACCATACTCGAAAAACACACCACAGAGATTCCGGCCACACTGATTGTGCTGAAAGGCGAAATAAAATTCGTCCTGCCGGACGAAGAATTAACGCTGAAGGAGTTCGATATTTTCGAAATTCCGGTTGATGTTGAACACAGTGTCCACGGCATTCTGGATAAAAATTTATTCCTCATTACAAAAGAAATTGAACTATGAATTTCCTTAGAAAATATCAGTTAGGCATTGCGGGCATCGTCCTGGGTGGAATTTTGGGATTCGCCTACTATTATTTCATCGGCTGCAACAGCGGCAGTTGCGCCATTACCTCCAAACCTCTGAATTCTTCAGCATATGGAATGGTCATGGGTTACCTTATGTTCTCCATGTTTGAAAAACCAAAGGGGAAGAAAGGTTCAGCACCGGATCAACCGCAAAACCATCAGGAATGACAGAAGGGCTGAATCCGCAGATCCTTGCCGAAATCTGTGCCGAAAAGATGCCTTTCGGAAAATATAAAGGGGTTATCATTGCCGACCTTCCGATTTCGTATCTTGAATGGTTCCAAAGCAAAGGAATGCCGGGCGGCAAACTGGGCATGCAGCTATCCACCATTTATGAAATAAAGGTGAACGGACTTACGGAACTGCTGAATCCCATCAGGCAGCGTACGAGAAGATAAACTTCCCTGTTGAATATAATAAAAAGAGGCCTCCATAAGGAAAGCCTCTTTTCTGTTTCTATTTTTTAAGATTCCTGATTCCCATTTCATAAAGAGCAAAACTGAGCAAATCTGTATTTTCCGCAATTACCTGGTCGGTACTCCGGCCAGCGCCGTGACCCGCATTCACTTCAATCCTTACGAGAACGGGATTGCTGCAGGACTGTTTTTCCTGAAGTTCAGCACCGAATTTGAAAGAGTGAGCCGGCACAACGCGGTCGTCGTGATCGCTGGTAATGATCATGGTGGACGGATAGCAGACCCCTTTTTTCACATTATGCACAGGCGAGTACGATTTCAGATACTCAAACATCGCTTTGGAATCCTCGGCAGTACCGTAATCATAGCTCCACCCCGCCCCGGCAGTGAATTTATTGTAACGCAACATGTCCAGTACACCGACGCCCGGAAACGCCACTTTAGCCAGATCGGGACGCATCGTCATTACAGCTCCGACCAAAAGCCCACCGTTGGATCTTCCGGATAATGCCATATACTCCCTGGAAGTGTATCCTTTTTTCTGCAGATATTCCCCTGCGGCAATAAAATCATCAAAGACATTCTTCTTCTGCATCTTCGTACCGGCATCATGCCATTTCTTTCCGTATTCGCCACCGCCACGGATATTCGGAACGGCATAAATCCCGCCATTGTCCATCCATATTGCGTTCACTACCGAAAATGCGGGCTGCAGACTGATGTTGAACCCACCGTAAGAATAAAGGATCGTCGGATTTTTACCGTCCATTTTAGTTCCCTTCCTGTAATTGATCATCATCGGAATTCGCGTGCCGTCCTTTGACGTGTAGAATACCTGTTCCGAAATATAATTTGCCGGATCGAAATTCACCTTCGGTTTCTGATAAATGTCCGATTTTCCTGTTTTAGGATCAAATTTATAGATAGTTCCGGGTGTGATATAATTGGTAAAAGAATAATAGAGTTCCTTCGCATCATCTTTTCCCCCAAACCCCGAAGCGGTTCCGATTCCCGGTAATTCCACAGTACGGATCAGATTACCGTCGTAATCAAACTGCTTTATGGAAGTGACTGCGTCTGTCATATATTTTGCAAATATATACCCCGATCCGGTTGAAACGCTCAGCACGTTTGTACTCTCAGGGATGACATCTGTCCAAACCTCAGGCCTGTCTACATGGAACTTTACGAGACGCATGTTGGGTGCATTCTTGTCCGTCAGAGCATAAATCCAGTCTCCTTTGGAATCGATAAAATCGGTGTTATACTCATAGCCTTTCTGAAGCGGCATAAAATCCGATTTATTCTTCAAGTCCTTTATATAAAATTCATTGCCGTTGGTTGCTTCTGATGCACTGAGGATCTGGAAACGTTCGTCCTCGGAAACACCAACCCCCATATATCTCCTTTTAAAGGAGTCGCCGCCAATCACTAAACGGTCAGCACTCTGCTTCGTTCCTAACTTGTGAAAATAGACCTTGTGGGTATCGGTCTTTGCGGAGAGTTCACTTCCTTTCGGTTTATCGTAGCTGGAATAGAAAAATCCCTCATCGCCCTGCCAACTGGCACCCGAAAACTTCACATCTGCAATCGTTTCATCAATTATCTCCTTTGTCAGGGCATTCATGATGATGATTTTGTTCCAGTCGCTGCCTCCTTCTGATATGGAATACGCCACCAGATTTCCTTTTTTGTTGAAAGATACGCCGGCTAATGATGTCGTGCCTTTTTGTGAGAATTTATTGGGGTCCAGGAAAACCTCCGTCTTACCGTTCCTATCCGTCCGGTAAAGAACCGACTGTGCCTGAAGACCATCGTTCTTGTAGAAATAAGTGAAATCACCTTCCTTAAACGGAGCCCCGATCTTTTCATAATTCCAGATATCTTTCAACTGTGCCCTAATCCCTTCACGGAAACCGATTTTGCTCAGATAATCGTTCGTAAAATTCACTTCCCTCTGCACCCAGTCCTTAGTGTCTTCCGCACGGTCATCTTCCAGCCATCGGTAAGGGTCGGCAACGGAAGTTCCAAAATACAGATCCGTCTGTTCTGTCTTTTTAGTTTCAGGATATTTCAGTGAATTTACCATTTGAGTAGTACATGATGATGCAAGAAGAGCTCCCGCATAAAGTAAAAAGGTATTGGGTTTCATTAGTTTGCTTTTTTTCAAAATTAAACAAAATTTAACTATTATTTAAAACAGAGCATCGTTAAAAGGAACAAATTTTGCACACCGTTTTTAATTAAATCTTGTATATGAAAAAAGAAACAGGAATCATATTGGCCGGAAGTTTGGGAATCCTTATCGGTTTGGGAATTTTTGGTTTGCGGAAATTCTTCTCAAAAAAACACAGGGATTATGACGATTACTATTCCGATTTCCACAGGCATTTTGATAAACGATACAGGGAGGAAGGGAATCATGGCGTAGAATATCTTGCCATGCTCTAATCCTGTAGCAACAAAACTTAATCCTGTACTTTTTACAGGATTTTTTTTGACCTTCACTTAAGTAAATTACATTAGTTTATTTTTGCCGAACCATATGGACGATAACAGCATCAAAGGACAGGGCGCACAGCGAAACGAAATCAACCGTTTCGACCGCTATACCTTTGAACCGGCTCCAGAGGATGTTGAAAAGGCTAAAACATCGTTCACTGAGGTATTCCCGAAGAGCATTGTAAATCCTGTTAAAAGCCCGGACCTTATGATGGAATATTCTCTTAATCCCTATCAGGGCTGTGAACACGGCTGCTCCTACTGTTTTGCCAGGCCAACCCACGAATTCTGGGGATTTTCAGCCGGAACCGATTTCGAAAGAAAGATCATGGTGAAGAAAAATGCACCCGAACTTCTGGAAAAATTTTTTCAGAAAAGGAATTATGTTCCAAAAACGATATCACTTTCCGGCAATACGGACTGCTATCAGCCTGCAGAGAGGACTTTTGAGATTACCCGTAAAATTTTACAGCTTTGTCTGGATTACCGGCATCCGGTTTCCATACTGACGAAAAACGCCCTTGTATTAAGAGATCTAGATATCCTGAAACCGCTGGCGGAACAGAATCTCGTGTCCGTCTCCTTCAGTATCCCTACCGTAAATGAAGAAATTCGCAGGAAAATGGAGCCCAGAACCTCTTCCGTTTACAATAAGCTTAAAGCGATTGAAATCCTTTCTGAAAACAAGATTCCAACGGGAGTCATGGTCGCGCCGGTGATTCCCGGACTGACCAGTGATGAGAGCCTGACCATCCTGAAATCCGTCTCTGAAGCCGGGGCACAGAGTTTCGGCTATATCATTGTGAGGCTGAATGACACGGTGGAACCAGTTTTCATAAACTGGATCAACGCTAATTTTCCTGAGCGCGCCCAAAAGGTGTTGAACTTAATACGATCGATGCGGGGAGGGCATCTCGGAGAGAAAAGATTCCATGAGAGGTATAAAGGCGAGGGAAACATTGCGGGGATGATCCATGACACGTTCGCGCTCGGGAAAAGGAAGTTTTTCAAGAACCAGGAGCCTCGGAACCTCTCCACAGAAAATTTTACTGGGTCTAAGGACCAGCAACTGCGGCTCTTTTAATAAGCACCTGCACCGCCGGAAAAAAAAAGACGGATCCAAATGGTCCGTCCTCTTTAGTTTAAGTATCTTATAGTTTAATCAGACCCAGTTCAACGAGCCTTTCATGAAGAAATTCGCCGGCGGTAATATCTTCATACAGCTTGGGATGATTCTCGTCTACTGTATTTCCCAGCGCATTCAGAGGCATTTCACTTACCGGATGCATAAAGAACGGAATGGAATAACGTGATGTTCCCCAAAGTTCCCGTGGCGGATTCACCACCTGATGGATCGTCGATTTCAGTTTGTTGTTGGTATGTCTGGAAAGCATGTCCCCAACATTGATCATAAGTTCGTCCGGTTCTGCTATAGCATCAATCCATTCCCCGTCATGATTCATCACCTGAAGTCCTTTTCCCTGGGCACCCATGAGAAGGGTAATCAGATTGATATCCCCGTGCGCTGCTGCCCGTACGGCGTTATCAGGTTCTTCCGTAATGGGCGGATAGTGGATGGGCCTTAAAATCGAATTTCCTTCTTTGACGAATTTATCGAAATAAAATTCGTCCAGTCCTAAATGCAGTGCCAGCGCACGCAAAACATAGACCCCGGTTTTTTCCAGCATCTTGTAAGCTTCCTTCCCCACTTCGTTAAATTCAGGAACTTCATCAACCTGCACATTCTCCGGATAAATTTCTGAATATTCTGAGCCTGCATCCAGATACTGTCCGAAATGCCAGAATTCCTTTAAATCTCCTTTCTTGAATCCCTTCGCAGTTTCTTTTCCGAACCCAACGTATCCGCGCTGACCGCCGATCCCTGGTATCTCATATTTCTGCTTGGCCTCTACGGGGAGGTCAAAGAAATTTTTCACTTCACCGTACAGATCCTTAACCAGACTGTCGTCCAGAAAGTGGCCTTTCAAGGCTACAAAGCCAATTTCTTCGTATGCTTTTCCGATTTCATTTACAAATTTTTGTTTGCGTTCCGGGTCACCCGAAAGGAAATCACGCAAATCCACACTGGGAACTTGTTTCATTTTATTGGATTAAAAATTCATCTGCAAATTTAAAGGATTTTAAATTATTAAAATTTTAATTATCAGTAAATTTGCACGGTTTCGGTTCTAAAAAACCAGTCCCGGGGTATCGTTTCCGTTGGCGGAATAACATGAAAAACTTTAAATGAAACAATTCTCTTCCAAACACAGCATACAAATCTTAGCACATCTTTTAAAAGAGTACGGAATATTCAACATCGTGATATCGCCGGGTTCCCGAAATGCCCCGTTGGCGATCCATTTTTCGGAAACGGATGAATTCAACTGTTACAGCATCGTAGATGAAAGGAGTGCCGGTTTCGTGGGTCTGGGAATGGCAAAGAGCGAAAAATTACCCGTAGCCGTCACGTGCACCAGCGGTTCGGCATCTGCCAACTATTACCCTGCGGTTACGGAAGCATTTTATCAGAATGTACCCCTCCTGGTTCTGACCGCTGACCGGCCCTTGGATTATGTGGATATCTTTGATGGACAGACCATTCGGCAGAAAGACCTGTTCCATCAGCATTCCTACGGCGATTTTCAGCTTTTGGAGGATGACCGCGAAAATGCAGATGAGGAGAATTTCGGTATCATCAAAAAAGCAATAGAACTTTGTTTTGAGAAACAGGGTCCGGTGCACATCAACATTCCTCTGACGGAACCGCTTTACGACCTTGTCTCCGAATTTCCTTTTTATCCGACCGTGGAAAAGACCATCCGCCAGAAAAAATATGAACTCCCTTCTAATTTGGTTGCCGAGTGGAATGTTTCGAAAAGGATCCTGATCTTAGTGGGGACCCGGGAGTACAGCGAAGAACTGCAGATGCAGCTGAGCCAACTCGTTAAAAACCACAGTGCAGTGATATTAACGGAAGCCACTTCCAACCTGGATAATGACAAGTTTTTCAGTCATATAGACCGGTATATCTTCAGCTTTTCGGAGGAGGACTGCAGGACTTATGCACCGGACCTGCTCATCACTGTCGGGCAGAATGTTGTTTCGAAAAAAGTGAAGCAGTTTCTGCGGAAAGCACATCCAAAGGGCCACTGGCATATCGATGAAGTCTGGCAGCCCGATACGTACTTCTCCCTCACTCAGAAAATTGAAATCCAGCCGGAAGCATTCTTTGGCAAACTGCTGAATTTCGTAAAATTAGAACCTCACGCCTACTTTAACCTGTGGGATGTACTGCGGGACAAAAGAGATGCAAAACATCTGGAATATTGTGCAAACACCTCCTTCTCCGACTTCAAACTGTTTGAAGTTCTTTCCCTGAAGATACCGCAGAATTACCACGTCCATATCAGCAACAGTTCGGCCATCCGATACGCACAGTTGTTTGATTTCCAAAAGTTCAGGATCCACTGCAACCGTGGGACCAGCGGAATTGACGGCTGCACCTCCACCGCGATGGGTTATGCAATGAGGAGTGCCAATCCGACTCTTTTGATTACGGGAGAAGTGAGTTTTTTCTATGACATCAACGGGTTGTGGAACCAATACATTCCGCCCTACACACGGATTATCATTTTCAACAATGGTGGTGGCGATATCTTCAAGATCATTCCGGGGCCAAGCTCTACAAATGCGCTGGATGAATTTATACTTACAAAGCATCACAGAAATGCCGAACTTTTAGCGAAAAATTTCGGATTCTCCTATACAAAGGTAGATGATGAGGATACTTTGTTAAGGGTTCTGGACAACTTCTTTAAGCCGGATGCAAAACCTAAAATTCTGGAAGTGGATACAGCGGAAATTGAAAATGCGGAGATACTGAAAGGATATTTTGAATTTCTATCTTAGGCAAAATGTAGTCCTGTGCGCTTACTGCTGTCACAGTTCGAGGTAATCCGAATTTTCAGGCAGGTTCCTGATTTTTGACATGGGGTAGATGAACATGTCGTCGAAATCGTTCATTGCGTTAATAAGCTGGAAATGCGAATATTCCTTTAACGACTGCAACGTGATTTCGGTTTCCTTAATTTTCTTTTTCTTCAGCAAGTGCTGACGCTGTACACCGTTCAGAAGAAATGTTGAAGGGGTGAACCAGTCCTTTCCTTTCAGAAACAGCAGGTTGGAGTATGAAGTATCGGTAATGTGGTTGTTCTTCACAATGATGATTTCCTCTGCCCTGGCTTTTACCTTCATCCTTTCAAACTCCTTCCGGTCCTCGAATTTGAAGGAATAATCAAAGGAATTATTCTCCACCAGCTGAAAATCATCAATCTCCGATATGGCGTACGGAATAAGCTGCGTGCGGAATGTCCTGTCAAGGCTGTAGGTAATCTTGAGTTTGTACATGCCGTCCTCATCATGTTCCAGGTTTTTGAAAATCTTGGAAAGATCGATAGATCCCTCCTGCCCGAAATGGGCAAATGTATCGTTAACACGCTTTTGATGAAGGTCCAGAAGAAAAACTTCCTGGTCCTCGATTTTAATGCTTTCAATGAATGGGGACATAAATCTTATTTTTCATTTCTTGGTATTCGTCGGCTAATTTACTTAAATGCGTGATTCCGCCTCCACTTTTAAAATATAATTTGCCGTTTTCCTTTTCCATAAACCTGATCATGACACAGGAATCCAGGTTTTCACCATCGAACCAGCCGCAAACTCCGGTATAGAAACCGCGGTCATAATCTTCGGCTTCCCTAATGATCTCCAAAGTTTTTTGTTTTGGAGCTCCCAATATCGAACCGGCGGGCAGCAGCGTTTTCATGACCGTGCCAATCCTGCCCCGGAATTCGGGTTTCAGCCTGCCGGAAATTTCGGAACTCATTGCATATAGGTTCTTCTGCCCGGTCCCGATAAAATCGATTCGCTGGAACTCATCCAGTTTTACCTCATCGGCCACCATGCTTAAATCGTTCCGGAGCAAATCAACTACGGTATAATGTTCCGCTTTCTCCTTAACATCATTCTTCAGGACTTCTGCAGCATTTGGTTGGGAAGCGTCAATGGTTCCTTTCATCGGATGGGTAAAAATCTCATTATCAAAGATTTCAATGAAAGTCTCCGGCGAAAAAAAGACAAACCTCTCCTTATACAGGACTTTGTATTTAGCTTTAGCACTGTGGAAAATTTCCTGCAGCGAAAGGTTGTTTTCCATTTCGGTCTTACAGGTATAGTTTGTTAGGTACGAATTGCCCAGATGGAGGTTTTTCTGCACGGTGTCAAACCCTTTCCCATAATTCTGAATGGTCTTCGGAAAACTCTTCAGCTGTAGCGAAACAGCAGTGGTCTGTGAACGCTTACCGCTCGTAAATTTTGGAAAATCAACAAGTAGACCCTTTTTTTCAATTTCGTCCGGGGTGTAAATCTCCACATTTTCCATCAGAAAATCACATATAAAAAAGAAAGGTGCTTTCCTTTGCGAAAGCGCGTCCATTTTATCGAAGTTCGGGTGGAAATGGGGTTTCATAAAGCAAAAATAATTTTTTTTAACCTTACTTTGCAGAAAATTTTAAAGTTCATGAGTCAGAACCATCCCGGCAAATCAACAATTCAGTCCATATTGAGCCGCGCCTTTTATTACTGGAATAAAACATTGGTCTACCAGGTTATGTTTAGCCTCATTTATTTTTCCGTACTGATCACCGTTCTTTTCTTTTTTGCCGAACATTACGGAATCATGGATGATTATTTGGCCAGCATTGAACAGATGCAAAACGGAGCGACTTATGCCGAAGCGCAAAAAGGACTGATTGCCAATCCCAATTACATCAACTTTTCGTGGGTGATCATTGGTACCCTTATTTTTCTGTATCCTTTGAATCTGGGACTCTTTAAAATGTACAGAAAAATAGATCTGGGCGAAAAACCGACCATACAGGACCTTTTTGCCGGATATCTGGGTGTGAATTTTTTCATCTATACGAGCTATTACCTTTTCTGGTTCATGATTTTCCTTTACACCATCCCAACCGTAGTCCTCGCGGCGGTTTGGATTGGACTCACCCTCTTCACGGCTCCACTCATGTTTTTCATGGATAAGAAGATTTTCGAGACGTTCCGTTTCAATATAAAGGGCTGGAGAAATTTTTTCCCGGCCATCCTTGTAGGGATGCTGGTGGCAATCGCTTTTAAATATATTGGTGCAATTACCTTAGTAGGTTTACCTTTTACACTGGCCTTTCCTACTGCCATGATTTATTCGCTGTACCGCACCATATTTAAGGAAAATTCATAATATCCCTGATTTCATTTTGAATCTTGGCGAAAAAATTCTATTTTAGAAACCTAAAAAACTTACAATGGAAACATTTAACGAATTTGACATGCAGGGAACTGCACCACAGCGAAATTTCAGTGATATCATCAGTCACGCGTTCAACAATTTTGTAAAAATTATCGGATGGAGCATCCTGGTTACCCTTATTTTGATTATTGTCACCATGGTTGCTTCCTCACTACTGGGTCCTCTGGTTGGCTATAATGCGCTGGAAGCTCAGGCAGAAATGGAAGACCTGATGAAAGACGGAGGATTTACCGACCCGGGCGGCATGTTCAGGATTTTTGACGTTCCGGGATATAAAGAGAGCATGGCTCTTTCCTACCTTTTGGGACTTCTTTTATACCCCATTTATGCCGGTTATGTATATGCGATGCATAAAGCCAACACAGGTCAGTCTGTTGCATTTGGTGACTTTTTTATTGGTTTCCGTCAGAATACCCTTCAGTATATGATCTTCGGTCTTATTATGGGACTGGCAATGATGATTGGATTAATGCTCTGTGTAATCCCGATGTTCTTCATTATTCCTTTTTTCTTTCTGGGGATTCCCTACATCCTTTTTGAAAATGCCACGGCATTGGAGGCCATCAAAAAAAGTTTTGCTACAGCCTCTTCCAATTACGGAACCATCCTTGGGGTCAGTTTCATTTCCCTCATTATTACTGTAGCGGGTGTTATTTTTTGTGGTATCGGAATTTTAGCAACGGCGCCATTCTTCTACGCCGCAATGTATTCCGTGTATTGTGCGTTTAACGGCGTGCCAAAGCAGATTGTTCCGCAGCCAGAATGATTTAACAAAAAATATAATTCTTAATTTGTACATTTGAGCAGCAGTGAATTTAACTGCTGCTTTTTTAAATCATTTTCCCGATGTCAAATTCAAAGTACCAGATTAGCGGTGTGAAAATAAAGCAGGTCTTCCTGATCCTTATTATTTGCGCTTTTGTCTATCTTATCGTAAGCAATCTTTCCATGTTTATCCCATCTTTGCTGGGAGCACTTACACTTTATATCGTTTGCAGGAAGTTCAATTTCTATCTTCAGGAAGAAAAAGAATGGAAACCCGTCTGGTCGTCATTGCTCATAATTTTCATCTGCATGGTGGTGCTTGTTGTTCCGGTGTACCTCATCGGAGATATGATTATTGACAAACTTGGCGATTCAAAGGAGTACATGGAAAAATTCAATGTTTTTCTCGATAAAATCCATGACTACATTTATTCCCGTACAAAGTTTGACATTTTAAGTAAAGAGAACCTGGAGAAAGTGAAAGATTATGCCGGTAAAGTTTCTACTTCAGCGGTAAGCAGTACCTTCAATACACTTTCAATCGTGCTCTCCATGTTTTTCATGCTGTATTTCCTGCTGGAAAAACCGCGGGTGTTCGAAAGGCTTATCGGTTCCGCAACACCATTGAAGAGAGCGAATATCAATCTTATAGGTGAAAAATTCAGGAAACTCGTTATTGCCAATGCAGTAGGAATTCCGGTGGTCGCTCTGGGTCAGGGTATCGTAGCGGTAATCGGTTATTTCATTTTCGGAGCGCCGAGTCCCATCCTGCTTTTTGCTTTGACCGCCATTACCTCCATGATTCCTATTGTAGGAGGAGCCATGGTGTACGTGCCGGTAGGAATATACATGATTGCTGAAGGGGATACCACCGGTGGGGTAGGCCTGTTGCTGTACTGTATGATTATTGTGGGTTTAACGGATAACATCCTCAGATTTACCTTACTGAAAAGACTTGAAAATATTCACCCGCTTAACACCGTTTTCGGGATTATCATGGGACTGAATCTTTTCGGATTCATGGGCCTCATATTTGGACCTATTTTGGTGTCCATGACGGTACTTCTGATTCAGGTTTACAGAGATGAATTCTCCGATGATGACACCCCCGAACTTGAACTTCCCGAGCCAAAGGAGATCGAGAAGAAAATAGATTTATCGATTTAAATAATTAAAACATGTCACAGAAATTTCAGGAACTGATCAACTCGGAACGGCCGGTTCTCATTGATTTTTTCGCCACCTGGTGTGGCCCCTGCAAGGTACAGTCGTCTGTGCTGAACGCGGTAAAGGAAAATATAGGCGAGACCGCCAGGATCATTAAAATAGATGTGGACCAGTATCCTGCGATTGCAGCACAGTATGGCGTACGTGGAGTTCCAACCCTTGCGATATTCAGGAATGGGGAAATGCTCTGGAAAGAAAGCGGGGTGCACGACGTGAACACGCTAACCGACCTGCTGAAAAAGCATTCTTCGGAAAATTAATCCATTGCTATTTTAAAGGAATCACGGTCATCAAGGAAGCGAAAGTGGGTCCGGAAGTCCTGTAATTTTTCCAGATCGATATCCACAGAAACGATATTTCCGTTTTTCGAGGCAATTTCCGATCCGTCTGCAAAGAAAACTTGGGAACTTTCCCTGTACAAAAGCCCGTTTCCATCCTTCCCGATACGGTTCAGACCAAAAACGTAGGCAAGGTTTTCAATGGCCCGGGCCTTCAGCAGATGCTCCCACGCGCTTACCCTTTTTTCCGGCCAGTTCGCAACGTACAGGACAACGTCGTAATCATCATTGTTTCGGGAGAAGACGGGAAAGCGCAGATCATAACAAACCTGCAGCAAAATCCGCAAATCAGCATACTGCACAACCACTCTTTCCCTGCCGCTTTTATATACCTTATCTTCTCCGGAAAAGGAGAACAGATGCCTCTTATCGTATTTGGAAAAGGTGCCGTCAGGCTTTACAAAGAACATACGGTTATAAAAACCGCTGCCATCCTGTACAGAAACACTTCCACAGACCGCAGCGTTCTTCTCTGCTGCAAAATTTTGCATCCAGCTTAGGGTTTCATTGTTCCGGTCTGCAATTTCTTCCGGTTCCATACAAAACCCCGTCGCGAACATTTCCGGAAGCAGAAAAAGGTCGGCCGTTTCATTGCTGAAGGCTTCGCTGATTTCTTCGAAATTGCGGCTTTTGTTTTTCCACTGAATATCCAGATTAAGACCAGAAATTTTCATAACAGTTTTATTATAAGAGTAAGAATTGACAAAAGGTTTATTAATAAGGCAGTTTTCCTTTTGGCATGCTTTTCATAATTAGTACATTTGCAAATTAATAAAAAATTTAATGGAATTAACGATACAGATCTTTCAATTTATCCTCAGTATATCTATTTTAGTAATCCTCCACGAACTTGGGCATTTCCTGCCGGCAAGGTGGTTCCGCACCAGAGCCGAAAAGTTCTTCCTCTTCTTCGACCCGTATTTTTCCCTTTTTTCAATGAAGAAAATAAACGGACAATGGAAGTATAAATTCTTAGCCCAAAACCAACCTGATGCTGAAACCATCATGGTGAATGGCGAAAAGAGGGAAATCCCCATCAATATTGAGAATCTTCCGGACAGCGACTGGCGCAAACATCCTGAAAGCACGAAATACGGTATCGGTTGGCTGCCTTTAGGCGGTTATGTGAAAATCGCCGGGATGGTGGATGAAAGCATGGACACCGAACAGCTGAAGCAACCGGCAAAAGCTTACGAATTCCGAAGCAAACCTGCCTGGCAACGGTTAATCATAATGCTTGGCGGGGTAACCGTTAATTTCTTTCTGGCGTGGCTCATCTATTCATGTTTAAGTTTTTTCAATGGTGAAACTTACCGCGACCTGAACAAATTCGAGGATGGCATCGGCGTCATGGGCTCTGGTAAAAAAATGGGCTTCCAGAATGGAGATAAAATCCTGAAGGTGGATGGTAAAGTTGCAGACCGCTACGAAACCGCTTCCCTTAACATCCTCTTCAGTAATGAAGTGACCGTGGAAAGAAATGGCAAGGAGCATACCTTTGTAGTTGATGAGGATGGTATAGCAGAGGTGATCCGTCAAAGGGAAGCTAAACTTTACCTTACTCCAAGATTTAAGACCGTGGTGGACTCCCTTTTGCCGAACAGTGCCGCACAGAAGGCAGGACTTCAGAAGGGCGATGAAATTGTTGGGGTAAACGGAAAGGGTACACCGTATTTTGATCAGCTTAGCGAAGAACTCGATGTAAATAAAGGAAAACCAGTGGCTCTTGATGTTTCCCGGAACGGAACTCAAACCAAAATCAATGCATTGGTCGGAAAAGACGGAAAGCTCGGATTTTCTTTCGATGCTGCAGAATTGGAGAAGGCTGACAGCAAAATAAAGGTCACGAAAGCGTACACTTTTCTGGAAGCAATACCCCGCGGATTTCAAAGGACTATTGATGCCCTTACTACGCAAATCAAGCAGTTTCGGATTATCTTCAATTCAAAGATCCAGGGTTATAAAAGTGTGGGCGGACCAATCGCCATTGTGAAAATGATGCCTGTTGAAAAAGGTGAAGATGGTGGGCTGAGTGTAAACTGGCCTGCTTTCTGGAGCTTTACGGCAATGTTCTCGGTATGGCTGGCCTTTCTGAACCTTATACCAATCCCGGGTCTGGACGGCGGACATGTCATGTTCACCCTGTGGGAAATCATTACCGGAAAGCCAGTACCGCAAAAGATCCTGGAACATGCGCAGATGATCGGCGTGATTTTCCTGCTGGGTTTAATGCTGCTCATATTCGGAAATGATATTTTCAAAATTTTCACCGGAAAAATATAATTTTATAGCACAAATGTTTGTGCAGAAATAAAAAACGTTTTATATTTGCAAACGCTTAAAGCAAAGAGAAACATTCCTCCTTAGCTCAGTTGGTTAGAGCATCTGACTGTTAATCAGAGGGTCCTTGGTTCGAGCCCAAGAGGAGGAGCAAACCATCAGAAAATTCTGATGGTTTTTTTGTTTGCATCCCTTGCATAACTTCTTTTTTTAGCACAATTATTGTAAAGTGTTTCCTGATTTTAGAACATCCTATTCGTGAATAAAAAATATTACCTGAACCCTTTGATTTTAATGTTGTTTCTGATTTCGTTTGGCGGTGCAGCGCAGGTGGAACGGGAGAAAAAACTGGAGGAGGTAGTTCTTAAAAAAGGAAAATCCACTTATAAAAATAAAAAGGAAAACCCGGCATATGCAATTATGCAGGAGGTCTGGAAACGGAAACGGAACAACGGCCTTCAGAAATTCAAGACCTATACCTTTAAAGAGTACGAAAAGATCGAGTTTGATATCGCAAATATCGACAGTGCCTTTATGGACCGGAAAGTTTTCAAGAAACTGGATTTTATCTTTGATTATGTCGACTCTGCGGACAACGGAAGGCTCGCGCTTCCGGTTTTCCTGAATGAGTCAATATATACCAACTTCGGCCAGAATGAACCTTCAAAGAAACAGAAAAGGCTTTTGATCGCCCAAAAAACATCGGGTTTCGAAGACAATCAGATTGTTACGCTTACCGCCAAAAACCTGTATAAGGAGATTGACATTTATGATAATATCATCAATTATTTTGACATCGGATTTCAGAGTCCGGTATCCAGAGACGGATTCAGTACTTATAATTATGAACTTATGGATACCATTTCCGTAAACGGTCAGGAAGTCTTCAGAATCCGGTATGAACCTAAGAGATCAGATGTCCTTGCTTTTCAGGGGCAGCTTTATATCTCCACCGATCATTATGCGGTAACCCAGGCGACGCTGAGATCCACTAAGAAAATGAATGTGAATTTCGTGAATGGCATCTTCACGGAGCTTGAATATGACAATCCCGACGAAAATACTTTTCTTCCGAAAAAGTACCGGACTTCGCTTGACCTTTCCCCTTTTTCAAAAAACAAAACCGCTAAAAGCCTGGTCGCCACGCGGAGTGTTGATTATTCGGAGTATATCTTCAATCCACCGCTTACCGACGCTGATTTTGAGGCCCGGGAGTCGGAAATGACTGAAGATTTTGTGAAGAAAGATGACGCTTACTGGCAATCGGCCCGCACGGACTCCCTGAGCCAAAAGGAAAAAGGCATCTATGAAATGCTGGACAGGCTGGAGGACACCCCAAAGTTCCAGCGTATTGCAAAGGCATACGAAACCTTTGCGTCGGGCTATTACAATGTAGGCAAAGCCATAGATATTGGAGACCTTTATTCCATTTACGGAAGGAATGAAGTGGAGGGAGACCGCATCCGGCTTGGGGGCAGGACGTATTTCTCCCAGAATGATGACTGGCGGATCCAGGGCTATGGCGCTTATGGTTTCCGGGACCGGAAATTCAAGTATGGTGCCGAGGCGAAATACATGTGCAATAAGATCAACCGTTTTACGGTGGGTGCAGGTTCCCGGCGCGACGTCATGCAGCTGGGCGTACAGCTCACTACGGACGACGGAATCATGTCACGCAGCTTTGCCTCGTCCTCCGTATTCGGACGCGGCGAAAACGCTTCCCTAAGCTCTGTAAGCCAGACCAACGTCTTTGCAGCGGTTGACCCATTGAAGAACCTCACCGTCAGGCTCGATGGTACCCTGCAGAGTATAAAATCGGCCAATGAAGAAGGGTTCAACCTTTACTATCATGATAATGACGGAATGCTGAGAAAAACCGTTAATGATTCCCATCTTACGCTCAGCCTGATCGCAAGACCCGGTGCCAAATTCTCACAGACAGGCGTTGACCGGTATGAACACAGCACGCTCGCACCAACCATCGTCCTGAAATATACGCGAGGCCTGGAAAACCTTTTCAATGCCGACTATGGCTACAACAAACTGCAGTTCATGTTCTACAAACCGATGCTTATCGGAAGCTGGGGGAAATCTTTTTTCAGTTTCGAGGCGGGCAAAAATTTCGACCCTGTACCCCTCGCCCTTCAGAATGTGATTCCGGGGAACCAGTCCTACAGCCTGGTGACGAACACCTTCTCGCAGCTGAATTATTATGAATTTGTAGCCGACACCTATACCACGGCCCACCTGGAGCACCACTTCAACGGAAAGATCCTCTCCTTCATTCCGCTCATAAAGAAACTCAAACTGCGCGAAGTGGCCTTCATCCGCGGTGCATACGGAACCTTAAGTGAGGAATCCAAAGCCATCAATGTAGAAGGGTACAAATATTCGGCTCCGGACCGGAACATTTACTACGAGTATGGTTTTGGTATTGAAAATATTGGGTTCGGGAACCTGAGGCTCTTCCGCGTAGATTTCAACTGGCGCGGGAACTACCTGCAGGATCCAAATGCTTCCAAATTCGGCATCAAAGCAGGCATTCAGTTCTTCTATTAAGTTATTTTTTTTAAAACTTAAACTACTGTCGTTGCAGCACTTAGCTGAAGCAGGTCCTTTTTTTGCCGGTGTTTCCTCAAATTGGCACAATTTTGCATGTTAAATATTAACTGACTGATATTCAGATTAAATATATACCTTTACTATACGCCCAATGACGACAATTTTATTTATGAAACAGATAGTTATGATCCTTATCCTTGGAGCAGTTACCGTTCTTACCGGTGCTGCCATCAAGATACGGGAGACTGAGGAAAACGGTTACATGTACAATACCATAATGGTAGTTGGAATGCTGATTGAGGTCTACGCATTTTATTTGCTGGCCACCGCCAAGCGTAAGGCGTAAAAGGAATTTAAACTTAACATCTTGCACATAAAGTAAGCCCTGTCAGTTGACAGGGCTTACTTTATTTCTTAATTTGAATTACTTCTTTTACTTCTTGATAAGTTTATGGGTACTCTCCGATCCGTCGGCAAGGGTAACCTTTACAAAATAAACGCCCGCAGGCAGGTGATGTACACTTATTTGGTTGGTCTGCGCAGCATTAAGCACAATTTTCCCTGAAGCATCGATTAGCTGGACCGATTTCGTTCTCTGTTCCGATTTTATGAAAACCGTTTCTGCAGCGGGGTTGGGGTATAGCGTCAGTTTGGTTTTTCCTGAAGTTAGATCCTCAACAGCTAAAAAAGGCTCCAGACAACCTGGAGAGTAGCTGTCTCCAACAAACGTCCATCCCTTACTGTTAATTAATTGATTGCGGTAAATTTGGCCTCCGTTACCAAAAGACCTTCCCACTGCTCCCACTAATCTCCCAAGTGGAGAATTTGGATTGTCAGCCCACCCCTTTAAAGTCGCACCATAATTTCCACAATCTAAACCGCTATAACCAAAAATTTCGGTTAAATTTACTAATGGGGAGAGTGTCCAACTTCCTAAACTTTTATTGAAACTTGAATTGGACCAAAACATCATGGACATATTAGTTACATTTGAAACATCCCATGAGGAAATATCTTGATTAAAACTGGGATACATAAACATTTGAGACATATTTGTAACATTGGAGGTATTCCAGTTATTTAAAGGTTGATTAAATGCCTGCGATGCCTCGAACATCATCGACATATTCTGAACATTTGAAACATTCCAACTATTAATATTTTGGTTGAATGCCTTGGCTCGATTAAACATGTAGCTCATATCAGTTACATTTGCAACATTCCAACTACTTATATCTTGATTGAATGCGTCAGCATAAAAAAACATTCTATTCATATTAGTTACATTTGTAGTATTCCAATTACCAATTGGCTTGTTAAATGCTTTTGCGTTATAAAATAAGCTACTCATATCAGTAACACTGCTGACATTCCAATTGTTTATATTGTTTACAATTGAGAGATTGGTACAACCTGAAAAAAAAGAGTTCAGATTTGTTACTCCCGAAAAGTCAGGAATATCGGTGGCTGTAATTTGAATATTGGCATATCCTGCGAACATTCCTGCCAGATTTGTATTCCAATTAATTTGTCCCCACTGCGTTAGTTCAACAATTTTATCAATATCTGGTCCGCCATTAAATCTAAAGATACCAGTTGGTGTAATAGATACATTGTAAGTCCCAATAGACGGCACCGTAATCTCCGTTAAACCTGAAACGCCTGAACCGCTTCCCGTTATGGAAGCATTATTAGTTTTCACATAGGTGTAAGCATAAGTGCCTTGCGTATTAAGCCGTATCTTTGCGTCCGCGGCATCGCTTACAAAGAATTTAAGGATTAGGGGGTTGTTTTGGGCGTTTACAGCGCATAAGGCTACAAAGAGAAAGCCGAAAAGGTAGATTTTCTTTAACATAATTTGTGTTTTTAATTAAATACAAGTTTACGCCTTTTTTGGTTAATTACTGCTGACTACAGTCATATTTGCATAAAAAAATCCCCGATTCCTATAGAATCAGGGATTTTAATTTTTATCTCCGGAAAAACCCGGAACGCATTTTAATTACGCGTTAGGTTCAATAGATACAAATGATCTGTTGTTCTGTTTCTTTCTGAAAACTACTTTTCCGTCTACAAGTGCGTGCAAAGTATGGTCCTTACCCATCCCTACGTTATCACCAGGGTGGTGGGTTGTTCCTCTCTGTCTTACAATGATGTTTCCTGCAATAGCTTCCTGACCTCCGAAAATCTTTACGCCCAATCTCTTGGAATGTGATTCTCTACCGTTTTTGGAACTACCAACTCCTTTTTTGTGTGCCATTTTATTCTAAGGTTTTTTGGTTTAAATTATTCAGCGGTTTCGCTGTCAGATTTCTTTGTGGTTTTTTTAGCTGCAGGTGTTGCTTCTTCTGTAACTGCTGCTTCTTTTTTCGGTTTCGGTTCCGCCTTTTTGGCTTTCTTCTCGCCATCAAAGCCGGTGATACCGGTTACGATGATTTGAGTAAGCTGTTGTCTGTGACCGTTCTTTTTAGCATAACCTTTTCTTCTTTTCTTCTTGAAGATGATTACCTTGTCCGCCTGAACGTGGTCTAAAATTTCGATATCCACGGTGATACCGCTTACAGCCGGGGCGCCTACTGTTGTTGAACCGTTTACGGTAAGAAGAACCTTATCAAAAGATACCTTGTCTCCTTTTTCACCTTTCAAACGGTTTACAAACAACTTCTGGTCTTGCTCAACTTTGTATTGAAGCCCTGCTATTTCTACAATTGCAAACATTGTTTATAAATTTATTGGTTGATAATTACATATTTGAGTGTGCAAAAGTAATAAAAATTTCTGAATAACAAAGCGTTACTGTCAAATTTTAGCCCAAAATTCATCAACAAGACCACTTGCTATATAAGGAAAGACCCATATCCTACAGTTTTCCGTTAAGGTCCTCCGCGATAAGCCACGCCTCACTCCAGCAGGCCTGAAAATTGAAGCCGCCGGTTACCGCATCAATATTAAGCACTTCGCCCGCAATGTAAAAATCCGGCAATATCCTGGAGGACATGTTCCTGAAGTTGATTTCCTTAAGTTCCACCCCACCCGCGGTAACAAATTCATCTTTGTAGGTCGATTTCCCGGAAACCTTCATCACATTTGCACACAAATTTTTCACCACTGCCTCCAGTTCCTTTGCCGATATATTGGAAACACTTTTTTCCAGATCAACTTTCGAAAGCCATAATATTCTGTGCCAGAACCGGGTAGTAATTTCAAAGATCTTTGAATTCCCAATGGATTTCTTTGGATTATCTTTTTTGAATTGATAGAAAGTCTCCGATGCATCATCCAAATCCAGTCCCAGAAAATTGACTACCGCTTCCGTTTGATACTTGAGCTCAGCCAGTTCCCGGGCCTTCCAGGCGGAAATCTTAAGAACCGCAGGACCGGAAAGCCCCCAATGCGTGATGAGCATTGGCCCCGATTCCTCAACCTTCAGTTTCGGTATGGAGATTTCCGCATTCGGAAAACTGGTACCGGGTAAATCGGTCAGGAATTCGTTCTTAATGTTAAAGGTAAACAGGGAGGGAACCGATTCCACAATCCGGTGTCCCAAATTCTGAACAAGTTTCAGGGATTTGGGAGAACTTCCGGTAGCGAACACGATATAGTCAGCAGAATAGCGGTCTGATGTAGTGGTTACGGTGTACTGGTTGCCAGTTCTTTCAATCGCCAGGACAACCGATTTCGTCAGTACCTCAAAACCCTTATCATGCACCACATTTACGAGGGTGTCAATAATCGTCTGGGAAGAATTGCTTTCCGGAAAAATGCGGTTATCGTCCTCAATTTTGAGATCGACACCTTTCTGCTCAAACCAATCCATGGTGTCCCCGGGCTGAAATCGGTGGAACACACTTAACAGCTCCTTATTTCCGCGCGGATAAAAGTTCACCAGTTCTTTAGGGTCAAAACAGGCATGCGTCACATTGCACCGGCCGCCGCCGGAAATCTTCACCTTCTGCAGCACATCGGAATTCTGTTCCAGAATTTTCACCTGAAATTTTGTTTTATCCAGATTGGCTGCACAGAAAAATCCCGCGGCGCCGCCTCCAATTATAATGACTGATTTCTTATCCATATCGTTCGGCAAAAATACGATTTTTCCAACCCACCTTTTAATCGTAAATTTGAGGCCTTTAAAACAACACTAAAGAAATGTCTGTATATCACCATAAATTTGAAGTGCGCTGGAGCGATATTGACGCCAACCGTCACTTAGCGAATTCCACTTATGTAGAGTATTGCGCCCAAACGAGAATGTCTTTCATGTCCAAAAACAAAATGGGGTTAAAGGAACTGAACCGCTGGGGAATAGGTCCTGTAATCCTGCACGAGCGCTATTCTTTTTTCAAGGAGATCCTGTTGGATCAGGAAGTCTATGTTAGCTTGGAAATTGACGGTTTTTCTGAAGACGGCAGTATTTACCAATTCCTTCACAAATTCTACCTGCCGGACGGTACGCACTGTGCCACCGCGGAAGCTTTTGGCGTCTGGATCGACATGATGCTGCGCAAATCCACCACCCCACCGGACGACATCCTGGAAGTCCTGCTTAACTATAAATCCGAAAACCATAAGGTTTTTACCAGAGAGGACATTAAAGCACTGCCTTTCCGACCTGAAAACATTGAACCTTTCTTTGATAAGTAAGGATTAAGCATTGCTAAAGCCTCCCCAACCCGAAAACTGACCAATTATGCTTGAAGATAAAAACCCCGAACTTACCCCCATATCAGCTTACGGAGAATTCGGGCTTATAAAACACCTTACCGAAAATTTTAGTTTTAGCAATCCCTCCACGGAGGTTTCTATTGGTGATGATGCCGCGGTAATCGATCCCGGAAATCAAAAAGTGGTGGTTACGACCGATGTATTGGCAGAAGGCGTTCATTTCAACCTGGGATATGTCCCGTTGAAGCACTTGGGTTACAAAGCGGTGGTGGTTAACATCAGCGACCTGGCGGCCATGAATTCAGTGCCCACTCAGATTCTCGTTTCACTGGCGATCTCGAACCGTTTTCCGGTGGAGGCTCTGGATGAAATTTATGACGGGATTAAACTTGCCTGCGAACGTTACAAAGTGGATCTTGTAGGCGGGGATACTACAAGTTCCACCTCCGGACTGGTGATGAGCGTTACGGCAGTCGGCCTGGAGCAGTCGGAAAATCTTGTGCAGCGAAACGGGGCAAAGCCGGGGGATTTACTCGTAGTCACCGGTGATTTGGGAGGTGCCTATTTAGGTTTGCAGATTCTGGAGAGGGAACATTCCGTATTCCTCGCCAATCCCAATATGCAGCCTGAAATGGAAGGGTACGACTACATCCTTGAGAGGCAACTGAAGCCTGAAGCGCGCACTGACATCAAAAATACGCTGAAGGAACTGGACATTAAGCCAACATCGATGATTGATGTATCGGACGGCTTGTCTTCCGAAATCCTCCATCTGTCGGACCAAAGCAAGGTTGGCTTCAGGCTCTATGAGGGAAAAATACCGATGGACCCGCTTACCATGACCACGGCAGATGAACTCAACCTGAATCCTGTAATGTGCGCCCTGAACGGAGGTGAGGATTTTGAGCTGCTGTTTACCATTTCTGCAAATGACTTTGACAAAATAAAGAACCATCCTGATTTCACGGTCATCGGGCACGCGGTAGAACAGGAGCAGGGTAATTACCTGGTCGCTACCGGAAGCAATGAACTCATTGCGCTGAATGCTCAGGGTTGGGATGCTTTTCTGAAAAGATAGCTATATCTTCTGGCCTACGAACGCTGCAAAAACATTGGGGTGAATGAGTTCCTCCATGTTTACCGACGTGTCGTTGGCTTCAATTTCCGGAACCTCATATTTGGCAGCATCAAAAAACTCCAGTTTCCACACCCCTTCATTATATTCCAGGAAGGAAAGATTTTCAATCCAGTCTCCGGAATTGAGGTAGCGCACAGAACCTTTCTCGGTGGTAACTACACGATCGGCTGGCTGGTGAATGTGCCCGCAGATGACATATTCATAGTGATTTTCAATGGCAAGTTCAATCGCTTTTTCTTCGAAGTCACCGATGAATTTTATAGCATTTTTAACTGAGTTCTTAATCTTTTTGGAAAGAGAAACTTTTTTCTGACCTAAACTTTCCAGAAAGAAATTGATAGCGCGGTTTACCAAAATAAGCCAGTCGTAACCTATTCCACCAATCTTCGCAATAAACTTCGCACCTCCTTTCGTGGTATGGTCGAAGATATCTCCGTGAAAAAACCAGTGCTTTACGCCGTTGATTTCAAGTAAATATTTATCGGTCAGGAATAGGTTTCCCATCCTCAGGTCCGAATATTTCCGCAGGAATTCGTCATGATTGCCGGTGATGTAGATGATATCGGTCCCGTTTTTCATCATCCTGAAAAATTCGCTCAGTACCGCCATGTGGGAATTCGGGAAGTATTTCCTGGAAAAAGCCCACCCGTCTATGATATCGCCGTTCAGGATCAGCAGTTTTGGACTGACGCTTTTCAGATATGCCACCAATTCCCTGGCATGGCAACCATAAGTAGCCAGATGGATGTCTGAAAGGACTACAATTTCTAAATTCCGCTTTTCGGACATTATCAATTTTTAACGAAGTTAGGAGTGTAAAACGACAACGTTGTTAATTTAAAATTAAATTTCCGGAAGTAAAGATAAATAATAAGGTGATGGAATATAAAAAAACCCGGAACAAAATGCTCCGGGTCCCAAATCAAATCGATATGCAAAGGTTGAATATCCGTGGTATTAAAAAGTGCGAATTACGAAGTGCGAAGGATGAAATACGCAATGGAAATCCGTGTATGGTCAGGATAGAAGTTTTTTTACCATTTCTGATATGCTTTTCCCATCCGATCTTCCGGACAGGGCCTTTGAGGCTATCCCCATGACCTTACCTAAATCTTTCAGGGATTCTGCTCCTGTCCCGGTGATGATTTTACCGACTTCTGATTCCAGTTCTTCAGCGGTAAGCTGTTTTGGCAGGAACTGCTCAATGACCTTTATCTGTGCAGTTTCCACATCGGCCAAATCGTTCCTTCCCTGAGCGGCAAACTGTTCAAATGAATCCCTTCGCTGCTTTATCATGCGCTGCAGGATTGCAATTTCCTGTTCAGGTGAAACTTCTGCACCCCGGGCCTCTGTTTTCAAAAGTAAGATCTGTGATTTAACGGCCCGTAAAGAGTCCAGTGCAATTCTGTCCTTCTCGCGCATTGCGGTTTTAATGGCTTCGCTGATGGTATGTTCTAAACTCATTCCCTTTAATTTTTAGATGCCTTCTAGTCTACGTCCTTATTCAAAAATCTGTTTTCGCGTACCTGCATTTGCCCGTTGCTGTTTTCGGAGAGGTAGGTATTGATTTTCTGCTGGGAAGCATTTTGGTTCTCTATCGAAATGTTCTTCCTCTTAAAGGCAGGTATGGTTTCGAAATCATTTTCATTTTCGGTAACCTGGTACCGGGAATTGAATTCCTTCAGTTTATTCCTTCTCTCAAAAACTTTTTCCTGATCGACAGTTTTGTTGATAAACGTAAATTCTTCCTCAGCCGCAGGTGTTGGGCTGGGTGTTTCATTCTTCACCTCAAAAGTTTCGGATATGGGGTTTTCAGCTTTCAGTTCTTCGGTTTTCTGAACCGGTTCCGGTTTAATTTCTTCCTCGGGCGTGCTGAAGTATGCCAAAGTTTCATTAATCGGTTCGTTTACGAAAAAACTGAATTCCATTGCCTTTTCTTCGGAGAAAGATGAGATTTCGGGAGTATCTGCTTCGGTTGCAGCCTCCTGAACTGCCGGCTCCGGTTTGTCTTCGGTTTCAAAAGTGAAGGACTGTGCCTGAAGGTCAGTGGCATCACTGCTGTCATCTTCAAATGAGAACAGATCATAATCCTGTGCGGGCTCTTCGAATGTCCGGAAGTCAGATGAAGACTTCTCGTCTCTTATTTCCTCTTTTTCCACAATCCTGAATTCATTTTTAGGCTGCTCTACAAAGGTTTCGGGAGCAGACTTTGCTTGGAAACCGGTAGTCACCGGTTCATCTTCCTGATCTAACCGGAACAGGCCATGCGAACCGAAGGTTCCCGTGGGTTCCAGCTCTTCCCTTTCATTCCGTGACCGGAAAGGCGATGGTTTTGAAGCGGAATTTTCGCTAAAATCTTCCAGGTTGATTTTAATTTTCTCAACCGGACCGGTATTTTTCTTGTTATCGTTGGCAAAACCGGTTGCAATAACCAATACTTTTATGGCAGCGCCCAGCTCTTCATCTGTGCCGACTCCAAAAATAATGTTGGCCGTATTTCCTGCTTCGCTCTGGATGTAGTCGTTTATCAGACCAATTTCGTCCATTGTAGCCTCGGTGGCTTCTTCGCTTCCACTCTGAATTAAAAGCAATACATCCTTTGCGCCTGTAATCTTATTGTCATTCAGCAGCGGGGAATCAAGGGCCTTGCGCACCGCCTCTTCCGCTCTTTTTTCACCGCTTGCAATCCCTGTGGACATCAAAGCCGTTCCGGAATTCTGAAGTACTGACTTCGCGTCGCGGAAGTCAATATTGATCGTGAATGGCGCCGTAATCACTTCTGCCATTCCTTTTGCAGCGTTCGTAAGAACCTCATCCGCTTTGGAAAAGCCTTGCTTAAAGCCCAGGTTTCCGAACTGCTGTCTCAGCTTATCATTGTTGATGACTATCAGGGAATCCACGTTGTTCCGTAGTTTTTCCAGTCCGATGTCGGCCTGATCCAGGCGCCTTCTTCCTTCAAAACTGAAGGGAACGGTAACGATACCCACCGTCAGAATTCCCATTTCCTTGGCAATTTTGGCAATGACAGGCGCCGCACCGGTTCCTGTACCGCCACCCATTCCTGCAGTGATGAAGACCATCTTTGTATTCTGGCCCAACGCTGCTTTAATATCGTCAATGCTTTCGATTGCCGCTTTTTCTCCAACTTCCGGATCTGCCCCGGCACCAAGACCTTCGGTAATGGTTACCCCAAGCTGAACCTTATTGGAAACAGGATTGTTGTCCAACGTCTGTGCATCTGTATTGCAGATGATGAAATCCACTCCGTGAATCCCTTTTTCATACATGTGCATCAGCGCATTATTACCGCCACCACCTACACCGATGACCTTTATTATAGAGGAGTTACCTTTCGGCAAATCAAATGAAAACCCTTGCGTGCTATAATTTTCCATATCTATTGATTTTTATATTTTGATACTGTTTGAAGATGTTCGGCGTTTTTATTCTACCTCTTCAAAGAATTTTTTTACTTTTTCCATTAAAGACTGTCCGAAAGTAAGTCCTTTTCTGCGCTTCTCCACTGCTTCTTCCATTACCTGGTTTTGGCTTTGAGGCATAAATTCCTGAGGACCCGACCTTTCGGTCTGAATTTCAGCTAATGGCTGTTTTTCCTTGATAATCTCCTCTTCCGCAGGGGAAACTGTTCTTTTGTCGCGGATCTTGAGACTTTCCATCAGCAACCCGATTGAGGTTGCATATTCAGGTCCTTTCAGGTAATGGTTTTTGTCATTGGCAACATATTCGTTCGCAAAACCGATCCGACTGTCAAAACCTGTACTGAAATTAGCCAACTGTCTTAAATTCTTAAGGTTGGACCCACCGCCGGTAAGTACGATTCCTGCAATCAGTTTTTTCTTCTGCTCGAATGCACCATATGCCTTCAGTTCTATGTTCACCATTTCCAGAATTTCCTCAACGCGTGCCCCAATGATTTCGGCCAGTGTGCGTAAGGAAATTTCCTTGTCTGCCCTACCGTGAAGGCCGGGAATGGTGACATAGGTACTTTCCTTTTCCATATCGGGCAGTGAAGAGCCGAACTTCACCTTCAGCTGTTCTGCATGTTTTTCAATGATGGAACAACCTTCCTTAATATCATCGGTTATGATGCCTCCTCCGTACGGAATCACACAGGTATGGCGAATGATATTGTCTTTAAAAATAGCGATATCTGTGGTTCCCCCACCGATATCGATGATGGCAACTCCCGCTTCCTTTTCTTCCTTGGTTAACACCGCTTCCGATGAGGCCAAAGGTTCGAGCGTCAGAGCTTCCATTTCAAGACCTGCTTCCTTTACACACCGTGCGATGTTACGGATGCTGCCCATCTGTCCAACCACCACATGGAAATTAGCTTCCAGACGCTTTCCGTGCATACCCACCGGCTCGTGGATTTCACCTTCGCTGTCAACCTTATATTCCTGTGGAAGGACATGGATGATCTCTTCGCCCGGCAGCATAACCAACTTCTTGACCTGCTCTTTCAGGGCATCAATATCATCTTCGCTGATGAACTGGTCGGGGTTTTCCCTCATTATATAATCGGAATGCTGCAGTGAACGGATGTGTTTGCCTGCTATTCCTACGGTAACTTTGTGGATTGCCACTCCGGAACTTGCCTGTGCTTCCGCTACGGCGGCTTTTATAGAGTTAATGGTTTGGGAAATGTTGTTCACGATGCCTTTGTGAACCCCCAGACTTTTCGCTTTGCCCACTCCCAGAACTTCTATTTTTCCGTGAGTGTTGCGCCGGCCAACAATCGCAACAATTTTCGTTGTTCCGATATCGAGTCCTACTGAATACTCTTGATTTTCCATTTGTATGTCGATTTGATTTTTTCTGAATTAATTATTTTACTGCGTTACTTACTCAATCTTTACCGTTGCCTTCTTTTTTGGAGTAGTTTCCGTCTTTGGTTTCGCAATCGCAGGCTTTGCGGCCGTTTTAGGTTTGGTTGTTGCTGCAGTTTTTGGTTTCTCCGGCGTCTTAGCTTCCGCTTTTTTGCGGGTGGGCGTGACATTGGATTTGGCATCGGCTGTGACCTTACGCTTGATCTTAGGCTTTTCCCTGGGTTTCGTTTCCGGCTTTTTTGTGGCCGCTTTCAGCACCGCTGCAGCCTTTTTCTCGGCAAGGGCCGGAATTTTTTCCAGTTCCCTGCCAGCCGCGGTAATGATGCTGTCATTTTCCTCAAAATAAGGATTGAGGGTCGTTACAATCTGATTGTCATATTTTACCGATACCCTGCTGTATTTGTCCGGTTGCTGGTACACCAAGAATTTCTCAACAAAAGTCTTGAATCCTTTGACCTTTAGTTCAATATTGTCCAGCGTGCCAATTTCCACTTTATAGTGTCCGTCGCTGGTTAGTAGGTTATAGCCACCTTTTTCCCTTGAAACACCAATGAAATATTTCCGGCTGAAGTCATCCTTGTCAATCTTACCTACCAACTCTGCGAGTTTCACATATTCACCCCGTTTTACATCACCCTGCACGAGCATGGAAGGATGCGAGTACGTTTTGGAGATTGGGAATTCATTTCCTTTATCATCTACATAAAAGTCCAGGCCGTCCCTGTTAAGTCTGAACGCCGGCACCCGCTGTACGATATCAACATTCAGGTGGCCGTTCAGGTTCAGGTAAACGTTGGCACTGTCCACCGAAGGAAAATGGTTCATTTCCTTTTCCATGGCAGGTATATCAATGTCGCCTATCCTTCCAGTAGGGTTTGATTTGCTGATGAAATTCCTTACGTTTTTCTCGTCTATAAAGTACACCTTCTCCTTATTGGCGGGGTAGACCATATTGACCGACACCTTTTCCATGGAGGCGTTATTGAAACGCTTCAATGAAAAACTCAGCAGCAGACCAAAAATGATCACCGTTGCAAGTATCTTCAATATTCTCCACTTGTTTTTCATATATCATCTGTTCACTCGGGAACTTTTTCTTTATTTATGCTTTATATTTAATGTATCCTTATGATTTTGAAAGCCATTCGACTATTGGGTCGTACAGGGTATCAATGTCCCCGGCGCCCACGGTAAGCAAGATATCAAAATCCCTTTCCTTTATCTTATTCAAGGTCGCATCCAGTGTACACGATTCCTTTTTTTCATGTTCCACTTTCTCCAACAACCATTCCGAGGTGACGCCCGGAAAGTTTTCCTGCAGTTCCCTGGCCGGATAGATAGCAAGCAGCAGTAGGTCATCCGAATTTTCAAGGCTTTTTGCAAATCCATCAGCAAAATCCCTTGTCCTGCTGAACAGATGGGGCTGGAAAACCACAAGGAGCTTTTTTGTTGGGTAAAATGTCCTGATGGAGCCAATTACCGCATTCAGTTCTGTGGGGTGATGCGCATAATCGTCTATATAAATCTTTCCGCTGTCGAAAAAATGTTTGGTGTATCTTCTTTTAATGCCTTTAAATGAAGCAATTGCGCGTTTCAGGGTCTCAAAATCCACTCCCAGATTGTGCAGGACTGCAAGGGCTGCGGTCGCATTCTCCACATTGTGGATTCCGGGAATTTCCCATACAAAATCATCAACTTCGGCTGTGGGGGTATGGAAGTCAAAATAAATCTTATCGCCCTCCATCCTGAGGTTATCCGAATAGTAATCGGCTTCCTCATTCACTGCATAAGTCTTGCAGGGTCTGCCGATTTCAATTCCCTTTCGCACAAAGAGCTGGTCGTTGTCCGGCACCAGGTCTGCAAAATCTCTGAACCCCCGCTCTATGGTTTCCTTATCGCCATAGATGTCGAGATGATCTGCATCGGTAGAGGTAACGACTGCCCAGTCCGGAGAGAGGGAGAGAAAACTCCGGTCATATTCGTCGGCTTCAACGACGGAGATCTCATTTCCATTGTAGAGGAAATTTGACTTGAAATTTTCAGCGATTCCCCCAAGGAAGCAGGAGAAAGGCAGATTGGATTCCCTGCATAGGTGCGCTACCATGGAAGAGGTTGTTGTCTTTCCGTGGGTCCCGGCGATCGCGATACACTGGGTGTTTTCGGTAATCATGCCGAGGACTTTCGCCCTCTTCAGAACCGTGAAGCCGTTGTCGTGGAAATGACTCAATATACCAAGCTTCTTGATGGCCGGCGTAAAGATGACAAGGGTATTTTCTTTATTTAAAAGCTGTATTTTTTCATCAACAACGTCATCGAATACAATATCAATTCCTTCTGAAATCAGTGCCGAGGTCAGTTTTGTGGGGGTTTTGTCGTAACCCAGCACCTTTTTTCCGGACGCATGGAAGTAGCGCGCCAAGGCACTCATTCCGATTCCTCCAATTCCTACGAAGTAGAAGTTTTGATATCTTTCTACGTTCATGCTTTTATTATTTTAAAAATTTCATCCACAATATCTTCTGCTGCTTTCGGTTTTGCAAAGAATTTAAGATTTTCAGACATCTCTTTTCTTAACCTTTCTTCTTCACACATTTCCAGTAAGACCGGCCAGAATTTATGTTTCATTTCGACGTCTTTTACCATTCTTGCTGCACTTTTATTCACCAGATTCATTGCATTCTTTGTCTGATGGTCTTCAGCAGCGAAAGGAAACGGTACCAACAGGACTGGTTTTTGAGCCACGGCCAGTTCCGAAATCGCAATAGCTCCAGCTCTGGAAACAATCACATCGGCTGCAGAATAGGCCAGGGCCATTTCGGATATGAATTCCTTTATCTGAATTTTAGAGGTATCCACGGTCTCCAGCTTGTCATCATTTATCAGGTTCTGATAATCGGTCTTTCCAGTCTGCCAGATCAGCTGAAAATCTTGCTGAATCAATTTCTCCATATGATTCTTCCATCCATTATTTAAAGTTCTTGAACCCAAAGAACCACCCACAGACAGTATGGTGAGTTTATTCACATCCAGTCCCAGTTTTTTCTTTGCAAGTTGCTCATCAACCATACCCTCAACAATATTCTTACGAACGGGGTTCCCTAAAAATGAGGTTTTTTCCTTTGGAAAGCCTTCGACCTCCGGATAGGCGGTAAAGACCCTCTTTGCTTTTTTGCTGAGCAGTTTATTGGTGATGCCTGCATGGGAATTCTGTTCCTGAATAAAGATGGGAATCCCTAACCGGGAGGCCGAAAAAAGTGCAGGTCCACTCGCAAAACCTCCGGTTCCGACGGCAAAATCCGGTTTAAAATCCTTAATTATCCGTTTTGACCTCCAGAGACTTTTTAAAATCTTGAAAGGCAAACCGAAGTTGGACAGCAGGTTGCCACGGTCGATACCGGCAATGTCGATGCCTTCGATCCTGTAACCTGCCTGCGGCACCTTTTCCATTTCCATTTTACCATTGGCACCAATGAACAGAAATTCAGCATCCGGAAACCTTTTTCGGATCTCGTCTGCAATCGCGATGACCGGGAAGATGTGGCCACCTGTTCCGCCTCCGCTCATTAATATTTTAAGTTTCCTGCTCATTTATACCTTTTGATGCCTTTACGCAATATCATTTATTTCTTCCATATTCTGTTTCTTGCCCATTCCTTCCTCATCGAACACCTGAATCCTTGAACTTACGTTCAGAACGAGGCCAAGTTGTATATAAGTTACCAGCATGGACGTTCCTCCATAGCTGATGAGGGGCAGTGGCTGCCCTGTAACCGGTATGATGTTTATAGCCACGGCAATATTAACCCCGAGCTGCACAAAAATCATGATGCCCATTGCCAGCACAAGCAGGGAACCGAAAAAAGCCGGCATCTTACTGGCAATCATCACAATCCTGATGATAATAATGAAATAGAGCGCAATTAAAAATGCAGCGCCGAAGAATCCGTATTCCTCTACAATGATGGCAAAAATAAAATCGGAGGCGGATTGCGGAAGCATTTGCTTCAGTGCGCTTTTGCCGGGTCCCATCCCTGTGATACCACCATGGACAATAGCCGCTTTGGCCTGCATCACCTGATAGTTTTTGGCCTTATCGCTTTCATTCTCTATTTGTGAACTTTTCTTCGAGTTCATAAACACTTCCACCCTGCTCTTCCAGGTATCCACCCGGTTGGCCGCGATCAGATCAGTAGTCAACGCAACGGTGACGAACAATCCAATACCAACAAAAGCAGTGACGATAAACCCGGCAATGTACTTCCAGTTCAACTGCCCAACGATTAGCACGGCAACCGAAACAATAAGGATCATGAGGGCAGTGGAGCCATTATCCTTCCCAACAAGCAAAAGTACCAGCAGAATAGACCCGAAAATGTAGAATATATTTTCAATTGGCAGCCTTTCCCGCTTAATCTTCTTTGTGAGATATCTGCAGAGGTAAATGATGAGCATGAGATAGGCGAATGAGGATGGCTGGAAGGAGATGGGCGTTCCTGGGATCTTGAGCCACCGCGAGGCACTGGCACCGTCTATGGTCTGCCCTGTAAACATCGTAATAAAGAGCAAAACGATCGTAAAACCAAGCAGAATGCTGCTTAACTTTCCTATAACCTCATATTTTACGGTACCTACCACACGCATAATGATTAAACCGAGCACGACGAAAAACATGTGCTTAATGACGTGACCGGTGGTGGTTCCGTTGTTCACGATATACTCCAGATTTGAGCTCGCGGAATAGACCGGGAAAATGGAAAAGACAGAAATCACAATGATTGCCATCCAAAGGACTTTATCGCCCTTCAGGAATTCAATCTTGTTTTCTGTGTTCTGTTCGTTCATGATGCTGATGCTATATGCTTTTAATAAAATTATTTTTTAAGAACCTCCTGCTTGAATTTCTTACCTCTGTCCTCGTAACTGTTAAACAGGTCAAAACTTGCGCAACACGGCGAGAGCAATACTGTATCGCCTTTTTCAGCTACGGATTTGCTTATCTTAACCGCTTCTTCCATACTTGAAGTATCATAAATGAAATCCTTCTTATCCTTAAAAAAATCGATAATTTTCTGGTTATCAATGCCGAGGCAGACGATGGCCTTTACTTTCTTCTTTACCAACTCCTCGATCTCGGTGTAGTCGTTGCCTTTGTCCACGCCACCCACAATCCAGACGGTGGGGTTCTTCATGCTTTCCAGGGCATAATAGGCCGCATTTACATTAGTAGCTTTACTGTCATTAATATATTTCACCCCTTCAATCTCTGTGACCTGCTCCAGCCGGTGTTCCACCGCGTGAAACGTCATCAGGGAATTCCTGATGCTTTCGTTGGTAATGTTCAGGATCTTACCGGCAATGGAGGCCGCCAGACTGTTTGCAACATTATGGTTCCCAACAAGCGACAGGTCTTCAATCTTCATGGAAAAATGATCCTGCAGCTTAATAAAAATCTTATCCTCATCCGCATAACCCCCTTCCTGCACCTTTTGTTTCAGCGAAAAAGGAAGTGTTTTGGCTTTAATTTCAAGTCTTTCCAGGAGGTTAATGCTCATCTCGTCATCTTTATTGTAGATGAAGAAATTGTCGTTTTCCTGGTTTTCGGCAATCCTGAATTTTGCCAGCGCATATTCTTCGTAATTGTAATTATACTGATCCAGGTGATCCTGGCTTAAGTTCAGTAACAGGGAAATATACGGTCTGAAATTCTGAATATCATCCAACTGAAAAGAGCTTACCTCCAGCACAAAATATTCATGATTCTCATCTGCCACTTGTTTCGCAAAGCTTTTCCCGATATTTCCGCCCAGTCCTACATTCATGTGATCATTTTTGAGGATATGATAAATGAGTGATGTGGTCGTGGTCTTGCCGTTACTGCCTGTTACGGCGATAATCTTCGCATTTGTAAATTCGGCGGCAAACTCGATTTCCGAGGACAGCCGTATCCCCTTTTGGTGTATTTTACTGATGAGGTCGGCTTTTTTTGGAATTCCCGGGGATTTTATAATCCAGTCTGCGCTGAGAATCCTTTCCTCATCATGATTTTCTTCCTCAAACTCAATACTGTTCTCAATGAGGAGCGTTTTGTAATTTTCCTTGATGGAACCTTTATCCGACAGAAAAACGTCCAGCCCTTTTTTCTTTGCCAGATATGCTGCTCCAAACCCGCTTTCTCCCCCACCTAAAACAACTATTTTCATTTTTCTATTTTTTAAACCAAGCCTTTTCCTCCTGTCGCTTTACACTCCAATTCCTCTTCAGTCAATTACCGTACTTTAAGTGTGATGAGGCAAATAATTGCCATCATTACGCCGATAATAATCATCCTGTTCACGATCTTGCTTTCGTGGTACCCGCTTTTCTGATAATGGTGGTGCAGCGGCGACATTTTGAAAAACCTGTTATTCTGGGCATATTCCAGCCCGAATTTTCTTTTCCTGTATTTGAAAACCGCCACCTGAAGCATCACGGAAATATTTTCGACGAGAAAAATTCCGCAGAGTACAGGAATCAGCAACTCTTTTCTTAAAATAATGGCTAACACGGCAATTACCCCTCCCAACATTAAACTTCCTGTATCGCCCATAAAAACCTGCGCCGGATAGGTATTGTACCAGAAAAAACCGATGACTGCACCAACCATAGCCACGGCAAATATGGTGGTCTCTCCCATGTTGGGGAGAAACATGATGTTCAGATAGTCTGCAAATATGATATTACCTGAGACATACGCCAGGAATGCGAGGGTGAGCAGGATTACGACACTCGTGCCCGCCGCAAGGCCGTCAATACCATCCGTAATGTTGGCTCCGTTTGAAACAGCGGTCACAATAAAGATCACGAGCGGGATAAATACGGCCCAGGCCCATTCCTGCTGGCCTTCCTCATCCATCCAAAAAAGCAGTTTGCTGTAATCAAACTCATTATTCTTGAAAAAAGGAACCGTCGACACCGTGGATTTTTCAGTAGGCATAAAATTCTTTTCCACATTGTTCCGGTTTACGATGCGTGCGTCCGAATACTTTCTCTTTACTGTGATATCTGAATGAAAATACATCGTAACCCCCACTATTAGACCGAGGCCAACCTGACCTATCACCTTAAATTTTCCGGAAAGGCCATCCTTATTTTTCTTTATTTTTTTCAGATAATCGTCTATAAATCCAATGGCACCCATCCATACCACTGATACGATGAGCAGTGCGATGTAGACATTAAATATCCTTGTAAACAGTAAAACTGGGATCAGAGTGGCCAAAATGATGATCAAACCTCCCATGGTTGGCGTGCCCTCCTTTTGCTTCTGACCCTCCAGGCCAAGGTCGCGAACCAATTCGCCCATCTGTCTGTTCCTGAGGTAATTGATGATTCTTTTACCATATACCAAAGCGATGATCAGCGACAGCAAAACTGACAGAGCCGCCCGGAACGAGATGTAGCGAAGCAGGTTCAACCCCGGAATGTGAATTCCGTTTGCAGTAAAATATTCGTACAGGTAGTAAAGCATTTTCTTTGTTTATGGTTTAAGGTAGGTTCCTATTTTGACATTTGTTTCCAAAGTTGAACAATGGTTTCCTTATCGTCGAAGTGATGCCGCACTCCGTTAATCTCCTGATAATTTTCATGGCCTTTACCCGCTACCAGTACAATGTCCTTTGGCTCAGCAAATTTAATCGCCATCTTAATGGCCTCCTTGCGGTCGGGAATCGTGGTATACTTGCTGAAGTACTGTGGTTCTACACCGGCTTCAATTTCTTTTATGATGTCTTCCGGACGTTCTGACCGGGGGTTGTCCGAGGTAATGATTGCCAGCGTAGATTTTCTGGCCGCAATTTTTCCCATTTGAGGTCTTTTCTCCCGGTCCCTGTCGCCGCCACAGCCAAAGACAGTAATCAGTCTTTCGTTTTTGGTCCGTATCTCATTGATGCTGTCCAACAGTTTTTCCAGTGCGTCTGGGGTGTGAGCATAGTCCACTACGAAGAAAATACCCCCTTCAGATTTTAAAGTTTCAAACCGGCCACTCACGCGCTTCAGCTGCGAAATGGCCCGAAGGACCTCTTCCTCCTCCAATCCCAGTTCAACGGATATTGCAAATGCCAAAAGAAGGTTATATACATTGAACCGACCGGTTAAAGTGGTCCAGACTTCTTTTCCGTTAAAATGGAGCAGCATTCCGTTAAAATCCGCCTCCAGCAGTCTCCCATGATAATCTGCCATCGTCCTGAGTGCGTACGTTTTCTTCCTTGCAGCAGTATTCTGCATCACTACCGGGCCGTTTTTATCATCCAGATTCGTAATTGCAACTCCATCAGCGTCCAGTGCATCAAAAAATCCTTTCTTTGTTTTAAGGTACTCATCGAAGGTTTTATGATAATCCAGATGATCATGTGAAAGATTCGTGAAGCCGGCGATGCTGAACTTCAGGCCTTCAGTCCTGTTCTGGTGGAGGCCGTGGGAACTCACCTCCATAAAGGCATATTCACAGCCTGCTTCCACTGCCTCTGCGAGCATCCTGTTGATGCGGATGACGTCGGGCGTCGTATGGGTGGAAGGAATCACGCGATCCCCGATTCTGTATTCCACTGTGGAAATCAGCGCACAACTGAACCCCAAACTGTCAAAAATATCAAAGAGCAGGGTACATACCGATGTTTTGCCGTTGGTTCCGGTAATTCCAATCAGTTTCAGTTTCTCTGATGGGTTTCCGTAAAAATTGGAAGCCAGCCAGCCTAAAGTTTTGGAAGAATCCTTCACTTTAACATAAGTCACATCCTGAATTAAATCTCCCGGAAAATCCTGGCACACAATTACTTTTGCGCCTTTTGCGATGGCTGAATCTATAAAAGAATGTCCGTCCGATACCGTTCCGCGCACCGCTACATAGAGTGAACCTTCACCCACCACCCTGCTGTCGAAATCCACACCGGAAACTTCACGGGTCATTTCACCGTGAGTTTCCAACGTGGGGATCCTGTTTAACAATTCTAATAAATTCATTTAAACAAAGTCTGCCGCTTGCGGCTTTATATAGATACTACTTTTTACTTTTTTTAATTCTGCAGACTCAGATAAATCCGCTGGTTCCTGCTGATGACCGTTCCCACTTCCGGAAACTGTTCCCTTATTTTGCCGACTCCCTTATAATCCACGCGGTAACCTGCATTTTCAAGTTGCGGAATCACATTTTTGCCTATCAAACCTACTAAGCTTGGCATGCGCCCCCTGGTCACTGTTACTTTTACATTCGGTGCAGTCATTTTGGACAGGTCCACTTTCCTGTCTACAAGCATGGACTGTTCTATGTTCTGTGGAGTCTTCAGGAAGGTCTTTCCGGCAATTTCTTTAAAAACAGGTGCCGACACGAGGCCACCATAAAATCCTTTGGACACATCCGGTTGGTCTACCATCACATAGCAGGTGTATTTCGGCTTATCTGCCGGATAAAAACCTGCAAATGAGGCCCTGTATTTCATAGGTCCGGGAAGCCAGTATTCGAAACGGGCAGTACCTGTTTTCCCCGCCATTTTCAGGTTGGGGGTAAAAATGCTTCGCGCTGTTCCTTTTTCCACTGCTTTTGTAAGTGCGTAGGTCATCATTTCAATGGCCTCTTTAGACGCCATTTTACTTACCATCACTTCCGCTTTCGCTTCATAGGTGACTTTTCCGTCCTGCATGATCTTATCTATGAACAGTGGTTTTACCATCTTTCCTTTGTTTGCTACGCCATTATAGAAAGTGGTAAGCTGAAGCAGATTAAAGTTGGTAGAGTAGCCGTAAGAAATGGAAGCAAGGGTGGCTGCATTCCATCTTTTGTTTTCCGGGGTTACAATCTTAGGTTTGGTTACTCCGGGAAGTTCAATATCCATTTTATCAAACATCTTCCAGCGTTTCAAATGATTCAGGAATATCTGTGGGTTGTCCGCATAATGTTGCGTGATGAGCTTGGCTGTGCCCACATTACTTGATTTTGCAAGCACATCGCTTATCTCGTAGGTACCGCCACCGTGCCCATCAGAAATTCTCTGTCCTGCGTAATTCCAAACGCCACCGCCTACATTGACCGTTGTTTTTTCATCGATAAAGCCGTCGTCCATTGCGGCAAGAAGTGAAACGGTTTTAAAGGTGGAACCGGGCTCAATTCCGTCTTTCAGGATATAATTATAGGTATCTACATAAACCTCGGGTTCTGTTCTGGTCAAATTGACCATCGCGCGAACTTTACCGGTAGCCACTTCCATAACCAGGACGCTTCCGTGATGTGCATTGAATTTAATCAACTGTTTTTCGAGCGCTGAATGGGCAATATCCTGAATCCTTAAGTCCAGTGTGGTGAAAACATCCTGTCCGTCTACGGGTTCCTTGGCCCTCCAGAAATCTATAGGCTTCCATTGGCTTGAATTCACCCGCTGTTCCAGTCGGGTACCATCAGTTCCGGAAAGATATTTGGAAAATGCTGCTTCAAGCCCCGATTTATACTGCCCGTTGTCCATACCGATGGTCCCGGCACCTATTTCCGTAGTGGCGAGTTCCCGCTTGAAATTACGGTCTACAATGAAACCACCTTTGTTCTTGCCTCTTTTGAAAATGGGAAATTTGCGTATGCGGTCGTATTCATCAAAATCAAGACCTTTAGCGAGAGAATAATACTGGTTTTTCTTCCTCCGCTGCTCATCGAACCTCTGGCGGTAAATACTCCTCGGTTTCCCGAACATCACATTGAGTGAATCCGTAAGTGCCCCGATGTTGTTGCTGTAAACAGAATCTCTGATTACCTTGAAATCGATGTAGATGTCGTACCTCATCACCGTGGTGGCAAGGATCGAGCCGTCTGAAGCGTACAGATTTCCTCGGGCAGCTTTCAGTTTGGCCTCTCGGTAATTCTTACTGATGTAATCCTGCTTGATTTCCTGAACGTTGGTGTTCTGCAATATTAGAATCCGGGCAAGAAAAAGCACAAAGACAAGAAACGCCACCAAAGCAAAAAGGTAGCCCCATCTTAACGTCTTACGTCTTTTGTTGTCGAAATCACTTTGCTTTTGCATCGGTACTGTCCAGTTTTATCAATAATTTATGAGGATGGCTTTCCAAAGGGAGCAGCGAATCCCGGATCATTTCCTTTCCCAGTTCAGACTCCATTTTTACTTTGATGAGCCTGCTCTGCGCGTACGCATTCCTCGATTTGTATTCTTCTGTCTGTTCTTTAAGTTCGTTTACAACCTCTATTTTCTGGTTTACAAGGTGGTTGCTGTAAATCATGACCATCATCAGCACGAAAAGAAGCAGGAAATACCGGTAGTGGGTCTTTATTTCGTCCCTGTTCAGAAAATTTCCCTTTATAATGTCTATAAAAGTCAGTTTCTTCTGTGGTTTATATGTCGTTCTTTTTGCCAATGTATCTTCACCTGACTGAGTTATCCAACTCAGATTTTTATTCCTGTTCTCATTTTCGCACTTCTGGCGCGGGAATTCCCTTCCACTTCAGCTTCGTCGGGAACGGTAGCCTTACTTTTAATCAGTTCAAATGTCTTCTGATAATTCCCGTATATGTCTCTTTGCGGTTCTCCTTCAAACATGCCGTTTTTAAGAAACCTTTTCACCAGACGGTCTTCAAGTGAGTGGTAAGAAATCACGACCAGCCTTCCGCCCGGTTTCAGTATCTTATAAGCCTGCTGAAGCATGTCTTTCAGTACTTCAAGTTCCTGGTTCACTTCAATCCTTACCGCCTGGAACACCTGTGCAAAAAATTTATTCTGCTTGAACTGCGGTATATAACTGAAGAGCTTCTTCAAGTCTTCCGTTGTTTCAATTCTTTTTATTTTCCGATGATGAACAATTTCACGGGCCAGCTTACGGGCCTCGCGGAGTTCGCCGTAGTAGTAAAAGATATCAGCCAGCTGTTCTTCTTCATAATCATTGATCACGGCCTTTGCGTCCAGATGCTGCATCACATTCATCCTCATATCCAGAGGGGCATTGCTGCGTGTTGAAAAACCGCGTCCAGCCTCATCAAACTGATGCGATGACACGCCCAAATCTGCCAGTACACCGTCAACCTGCGTAATTCCGTACATCAAGAGTGAATTTTCCAGAAACCTGAAATTTTGGTTTACGAGGGTAAACCGGTCGTCGGTCAAATTGTTCTTAAGCGCGTCCAGATCCTGGTCAAATCCGAAAAGCCTGCCTTTGGGGGAGAGCCTTTCAAGAATTTCGCGGGAGTGGCCCCCACCACCGAAAGTACAGTCCACATAAATACCGTCCGGATCGGTGACCAGATCATCTACGCTCTGTTTAAGAAGGACGGGATTGTGATACATGTTTTTGTGTAAAGATTAAATTCTGATGTTAAATTTCATCATCAAAACTGATTTCGCCCATCACCTCTTCGGCAAGTTTGGCGAAATCTATTTCGGAAGTCATAATGACCTTTTCATAGGCAGCCTTGTCCCAGATCTCAAAAAGTTCACCGGCACTTGTAATCACAATGTCTTTCCTCAGGTCTGCAAACAGCGTCAAGTCTTTGGAAATCTGCAGCCTTCCCGCGGTATCCGGCTCTACGGTCTTCAATCCGGCGGTAAAACTCCTTATAAAGTCTGCATTCTTCTTTTGGAATCGGTTCAGTCTGTTGATTTTTTCCATGAGTTTTTCCCAGCCTTTCATAGGATAAACCTCCAGGCACGGCTGGAATACGGAACGCTTTACCACAAAGGAATCACCACCAAAGTTCTCCATCTGTTTCGCAAGAGATGCAGGCAGCTTCAGGCGACCCTTGTCGTCTATTTTGCATTCGTATGTACCAATGAAATTCCTCATTTGGGACAAATTTATATATTTATTTCTAAAACCTCCCACTTTTTCCCACTTTTTAACTCAATGTGCATAACTTTTGACTGTGAGTAGAAAATAGCGGTAAGTTATTGAGTCCAAACAAGTTGAAACAAGCGATTTTTCCCGATGAAAAATTTAAAGCAGATCCTCTGAATTTCAGAATAAAAGATTATTTTTATAAAATATTAAGTCATTACGACTTTCAAGAGACGGAATTTGTAATTTTGCAGGGATTGATTAAAATCTATGATTTTTAAAACTAAAAAACAGAAAAAATTCACTTTCATTCAGGAAGGAGAAGGTCGACCGATAGTGCTCCTGCAGGGGCTTATGGGTGGTCTGAGCAATTTTACAAAACTGATAGAATTTTTTTCAGAGAGAGGATATAAAGTCTACTTCCCCCATCTTCCGATATACGATTTACCGATTCTAAATACGAACCTGTCCAGTCTTGCCAAATTTGTAGCAAAATTCATCGAGGAAGAAGTGGGCGAACCTGCGATTGTCGTGGGAAATTCAATGGGAGGACATGTAGGGCTGATACTGACCCTTTCCCGTCCGGATTTGGTAAAATACCTGGTATTGACCGGCAGCTCAGGCCTCTACGAAAGGACATTCGGCGACAGCTTCCCGAGAAAAAATGACCGGGATTACATCCGCAAAAAAGCTGAAGAGGTGTTTTTTGACCCTAAGGTAGCTACAGAATCGCTGGTGGACGAAGTCTTCTCTGTGGTGAACGACCGCAGCAAAGGCATTAAGACCGTAATGCTTGCCAGAAGTGCCATTAAGCACAATATGGAACCTGAACTTCATAAGATTAAAACGCCTACCTGCATCATCTGGGGTAAACAGGACAATGTAACTCCGCCTGAAGTGGCCACTGAACTGGACAAACTGATTCCCGATTCCGACCTCTTCTGGATTGACCGGTGTGGACATGCAGCCATGATGGAAAAACCAGACACCTTTAACGAAATCCTTTATGACTGGCTGAAAAGCAGGGACTAAAGTAAAGCAGTGAATTTGGAAGTGAGGAACTTCCAATTTTTTTTAAATTTAAGATATGATAATCAAAACCGTTGAATTCTTAAAAAGTTCACAGAGGTGGCAGGACTGCCCTGAGCCGACTATGCCGGAGTACGCCTTCATCGGGCGTTCCAATGTTGGAAAATCTTCACTGATCAATGCGATGATGAACCACAAGGACTTGGCAAAAACTTCGCAAACCCCTGGTAAAACACAGCTCATCAATCATTTTGTAGTGAACGAAGAATGGTACCTTACCGATTTGCCGGGTTACGGTTATGCGCGCGTTTCTAAAGTCATGCGGAAGGATTTCGAAAAACTGAACACCAACTATATCCTGAACCGTAAGAATCTGGTGAACCTTTTCGTACTGATCGATTCGCGGCATACCCCCCAGCAAATCGACCTTGAATTCATGGAATGGTGTGGCGAAAGTGCGGTTCCCTTCTCCGTAGTGTTTACGAAAGCAGACAAACTGAAGCCAAATACCGTAATAAAAAATGTTGAGGACTATAAGGCGAAAATGCTGGAGTTCTGGGAAGAACTGCCGCCTATGTACATCACCTCGGCTGAGAAAAAAGAAGGCTGCGCCGAAATTCTGAAAAACATTTCCAAGACCAACGATCTTCTAAAGAAAAACAAAATCCGTTTTGATGAATGAAGTGGTTTGGAAAGTAAAGACTTTCCGTGAACTTACAACTGATGAACTCTACGCTATTGCCAGCGTAAGAATTGAGGTCTTTGTGGTGGAACAGCAATGCCCTTATCCTGACCTGGACGGATATGACCAACAGGCCGTTCATCTTTGGGCCGAGAAAAACGGAGAAGTGATCGCGTACTGCAGGATTTTCAACCCAGGCATAAAATATCCTGAGGCCTCAATCGGAAGGGTACTGACTGCTCCAAAATTCCGGAATCTAAAACTTGGAAAAGTGCTGATGAGATTTGCCATCAATACCGTTGAGGCGCGTTTCCGCACAGCCGAAATCCGTATTTCCGCACAGGATTATCTCCTGAAATTTTATGATGAATTTGGCTTTGCAGATACCGGCAAAAAATATCTGGAAGACGATATTCCGCATACGGAGATGGTGAGGAGATAAAAAAGCGAAGACTAATCTCCGCTTGTATTATTCCGCTCCGGTTTCCAGCCATCCCTTTTCACCGAAATATTTCTTGAATTTCTGGATCTTCGGGCCAACCACCGCTGAACAGTAGGGCTGATTGGGATTCTGATTGTAATATCCCTGATGATAGCTCTCGGCCGGCCAGAATTTTTTCAGTTCGGTAAGCTCTGTAACATACTTTCCATTCCATTTGCCGGAACTTTCTGAAAGTTGGATCGCGGCATGTGCTTTTCCTTTTTCTTCTTCATCCTTATAAAAAATGACGGAACGATACTGGGTCCCGATGTCGTTCCCCTGACGGTTAAGCTGTGTCGGATCGTGCAAAAAGAAGAAAACTTCCATCAGCTGTTCGTACGATATGATATTTGGGTCGTAATTGATCTGTACCACTTCAGCATGGCCGGTCTCACCTGTGCACACCTCCTCGTAGGTGGGATTGGCTTTATGCCCTCCCGAGTAGCCGGAAACTGCAGATTCCACGCCTTTAAGCATATTGAAACAGCTTTCCACACACCAGAAACATCCGCCACCAAATACAAGTTGCTCTAAATTTTTATTGTTGTTCATTTTCTTAATAGGTTTAGAAACGCTTTTACTCTCCTGCCCATTGCAGGAAATGATTGCAAAACTGACCAAAAGTAGTAAAAACTTTTTCATGATTAAAGATGATTATCCCGCGATACCCAGTGGTCCGTTATTTTTCCCAAACCAGGGCACTAGCGCCCAGGATTGCCGCATCGGCTTCGTTCAGTTCGCTGAAGACGAGTTTAACCTTGTTGCGGAAAATCGGCAGCAGGTTACGTTCCATATGCAGTTTGGTAGGTTTCAGTATAAAGTCTCCGGCCCGTATTACTCCACCAAAGAGCAGAATGGCCTCAGGCGATGAAAACATGACGAAATTCGCCAGCGCTTCTCCCAGTTTCTGTCCGGTGTAACGGAAGACCTCGATTGCAGTCGGATCACCCTTCAATGCGCATTCGTGTACTGTTTTTGAATTTATTTCTTCTTCTGCATATTCATTGAGCATAGATTCCGGGAATTCCGCCCGCATTTTTTTTGCAGTGATGGCTATTCCCGTTGCGGAAGCATAGGCTTCCAGGCTACCCTCTGAACCCGTACTCCAGTGTTTCCGGCCACCGGGCTTCACTATGGCGTGTCCCAATTCTCCCGCAAAGCCATCGTGTCCATAAACCAGCCTTCCGCCGCAAACGATGCCGCTTCCGACACCGGTTCCCAATGTGATCATGATGAAATCCTTCATGCCGCGGGCGGCGCCGTACATCATCTCTCCAAGCGCAGCGGCATTGGCATCATTGGTCATTTTGCAGGGCTTCCCGAATTTCTCTTCCATGAGTGCCGCGAACGGAACGATTCCTTTCCAGTTCAGGTTTGGAGCCTGTTCTATTGTTCCTGTATAGTAGTTAGCATTAGGAGCTCCTACCCCAATTCCCTCAAAAAGTTTGTCGGCACAGTGGTCCTCAATCAACGGTTGGACGTTTTGATAAAGTTCATCAATGAAACCTTCTACCGTTTCGTGTATATCTGTTTTCATTGCGCCTTTCGCAAGGATTTCACCACGGTGGTTAACCAAACCGAATTTGGTGTTGGTTCCGCCGATGTCTATTCCTAAAGCAACCTGCCTGGACAAATCTATTAATGCCATGTTTTAAAAATTGGGACTTAAAATTAGTGAAAAATAAACACCCCGCGGTGTTTTAGACAACAAATTTTGGAAATAGCCCAAATAAAAGACCATAAAAAATACGGCGGAAAATTTCCGCCGTATTTTCAAAGATATTACTACCTTTTTATTGAGGAATTTCCCCTTTATAGAGAAAGGATATCGTTTCCTTATTCACTTTATCAACCATATCGCTGAAGAGATAGAACGATTCCTGCTTGTAAATCACCAGAGGGTCTTTCTGCTCATAGACCGCGCCTTGTGAAGAGCGGCGAAGGTCATCCATCTCACGCAAGTGGTGCTTCCAATTCTCGTCTATAATGGAAAGGGTGATGTTTTTTTCGAAATCATCAACCAGACTCTGACATTTGGTATCATAGGCTTTCTGAAGGTCGGTCACAATCGTCATCGTTTTGATGCCGTCCGTGAAAGGAACCTGGATCATCTTGAACATGGAACCCTGATTTGTGAAAACGTTTTCAATGATGGGGAATGATTTCTCCCTCATCAGCGCCAAACGTTTGCTGTAATCTTCCTGTGCGGCTCTGTAAACCACTTCAGTAAGGTCAGCAACAGATTTATTCTTGAAATCCGCTTCAGAAACGGGCGCTTCCATTGTGAAGTTTTTGATGATTTCAAACTCAAAGACTTTGAAATCTCCTTCCGCCTTCGTTTTTGAAACAACGGAGTGCGATACATCGTAGATCATGTTGGAGATGTCGTACTTCAGGTGATCACCGAAAAGTGCATTTTTCCTTCTTTTGTATATTACATCACGCTGCTTGTTCATCACATCATCGTATTCCAGGAGCCTTTTACGGATGCCGAAGTTGTTCTCCTCCACTTTTTTCTGTGCTCTTTCAATGGATTTTGAAATCATGGAATGCTGAATCACTTCCCCTTCCTTATGACCCATCCTATCCATCATTTTTGCAATTCTTTCCGAACCGAAAAGTCTCATCAGGTTATCTTCCAGAGACACATAGAACTGGGAACTTCCCGGATCTCCCTGGCGTCCGGCACGACCACGTAACTGCCTGTCCACCCTTCTGGAATCATGTCTTTCGGTACCGATAATCGCTAAACCGCCGGCTTCTTTAACTCCTTCTCTCAACTTGATATCGGTTCCACGACCCGCCATGTTGGTAGCGATGGTAACCTGTCCCGGCCGCCCCGCTTCTGAAACAATTTCTGCTTCTTTTTTGTGAAGTTTCGCATTCAGGACCTGGTGCTGAATCTTTCTCAGCTGAAGCGCCTTGGAAAGTAGCTGCGAGATCTCCACAGAGGTGGTACCCACCAGAATCGGACGTCCTGCAGCAGTCAGTCTTTCAATCTCTTCAATAACGGCGTTATATTTTTCGCGGTTGGTTTTGAAAACCAGATCCTGGCGGTCGTCCCGCACAATTGGCCTGTTGGTCGGGATAACAACCACGTCCAGTTTGTAGATCTGCCACAATTCGCCAGCTTCGGTTTCTGCCGTACCCGTCATTCCCGCAAGTTTGTTGTACATCCGGAAATAATTCTGAAGGGTAACGGTGGCAAAAGTCTGGGTTGCCGCTTCAATTTTTACATTTTCTTTCGCTTCAATCGCCTGGTGAAGGCCATCGGAGTAACGTCTGCCCTCCATGATACGTCCGGTCTGCTCATCCACGATTTTCACTTCGCCATCTATCACCACATACTCATCATCCTTCTCGAACAAAGTATAGGCTTTCAGAAGCTGGTTCATCGTATGCACCCTTTCAGACTTCACCGCAAAATCGCGGAAGAGTTCTTCGCGGGCCGCAAATTCTTCCTCTTTTGTAAGGTTCTTAACCTCAAGTTCTGCAATTTCGGTCGCAATATCCTGCAGAACGAAGAAATCCTTATCATCATTACCCTGTGACATGTATTCCACGCCTTTATCGGTAAGGTCTATCTGGTTGTTTTTCTCGTCGATTACGAAATAAAGGTCTTTATCCACAATCGGCATGTCCCGGTTGTTATCCTGCATATACTGACCTTCCACTTTCTGCAAAAGCGCTTTGTTTCCACTTTCCGAAAGGAATTTGATCAGTTGTCTGGTTTTAGGAAGACCACGGTAAGCCTGCAGCAGTTTGAAACCACCTTCCTTGGTATTTCCGGCTGCAATTAATTTTTTTGCTTCGTTAAAGATCTGCGTAACGGTCTGTTTCTGTACGGCAACGATGCGGTCTACAGATGGTTTCAGTACGTCGAATTCCTGACGGTCTCCCTGTGGAACCGGCCCGGATATGATCAGCGGTGTCCTGGCATCATCTACCAAAACAGAATCCACCTCATCCACAATTGCGAAATTGAGTTCTCCCTGTACGAGTTCGTCTGGAGATGCCACCATGTTATCCCTCAGGTAATCAAAACCAAATTCGTTGTTGGTACCGTAGGTGATGTTGGAGTTATATGCTTTTCTTCTTCCGTCAGAGTTCGGCTGGTGGTTATCAATACAGTCGATGGACAGTTCATGAAACTGATAGAGTGGCCCCATCCATGCGGAGTCCCTTTTTGCAAGATAGTCGTTAACGGTTACGACGTGTACCCCACGTCCCGGAAGCGCATTCAGGTAAATAGGCAGTGTTCCTACCAGCGTCTTACCTTCACCTGTGGCCATCTCAGCAATTTTTCCGCTGTGCAGTACCACACCACCAATAAACTGGGTGTCGTAGTGTACCATGTCCCAAATCACCTCTGTACCGTGGGCGTTCCAACGATTTTTCCACACGGCTTGGTCTCCCTGGATTTCCACAAAATCTTTGGTTGCGGCAAGTTCCCTGTCCCAGTCGGTTGCTGTTACCCGGATTTCTCCGTTCTCAGCCCAGCGTTTTGCAGTTTCCTTCACAAGCGCGAAGGCTTCGGGAAGAATCTCCCCCAATACTTTTTCTTCAACCTGGTAGGCTTCTTTATTAAGTGTATCAATTTTAGTAAAAAGAGCTTCCTTTTCATCAATATCGGTACTGTTCTGAATCTGTTCCCTGGTCTGTGTGATCTGGGAAGTAATGTTGGCGGTAGCCTCTTTAATTTTCTCCCTGAACTCAGCAGTCTTCCCCCGTAAGGCGTCATCACTAAGCTGCTGGACATTTCCTTCCACCGCTTTTATTTTACTCACCACTTTTTTTACCTCCTTGAGGTCGGAGAGGTTTTTATCTCCTAAAAAACCTTTAAGAACTTTGTTTAAAAAACTCATATTGATTGATTTCTGCTGTCTTTAAATTGAATCAGCGACTTAATAATTAAACTTTAGAATATTTCTAAAATAATAAAAGCCGGTGCAAACCTTTGCATCCGACTATATTTCTAGTATTCGTCTTCGTTCCACAGGAAGTCGTCATCCGTTGGATAGTCGCTCCATACTTCTTCAATAGATTCATAAATTTCCCCTTCGTCTTCAATAGCCTGAAGGTTTTCTACCACTTCCATGGGTGCCCCGGTTCTGATGGCATAGTCAATAAGTTCTGCCTTAGTCATTGGCCAAGGGGCGTCGCTTAAATATGAAGCTAATTCTAGTGTCCAGTACATATGTTTCTGTGTATTTTAAATTTTTGCAAAAGTAAAAAAATAGATGGGAAAAAAAATCTTTTTCGTCCTGATTTTCAATTAATTTGATTTTTACATCCAGCGATAACCACTTTATTAACAGTAATACTGCTCTCACGCGGGCACCCCTGATTTGCCTCATTTTCTCAAAAACCATTCCACAAACTTTTTTATGCCATTTTGGAAATCTGTGGCCGGCTGATAGCCCAGCAGGGATTTCGCCTTATCAATATCCGCATGGGTTTGGGAAACGTCCCCTGGTTGTGCAGGCAGCATCCTTCTAAGGGATTTTTTATGCAGCTGTTCTTCTATCGTTGAAACCATCTGCTCAAGTTCCACCATCTCATTCTCTCCAAGGTTTATGATTTCATATACCTGGTCATGCTCCTGCAGGTAGTGTACAGCCCTGACGATTCCATCTACAATATCATCTATAAAAGTATAGTCCCTGGAGGTGGTTCCATCCCCATAAAAAGGGATTTCCTGGCTTGCAGAAATCAGCTCTGTAAATTTGTGAATCGCGAGATCGGGCCTTTGCCGTGGGCCGTAAACCGTGAAAAACCGGAGGTGAATCATATCAATCCCATAAAGATGATGGTACACATGACCCAGGATTTCGCCACATCTTTTGGTGGCTGCATAAGGAGAAATGGGCCAGTCTACAGCATCATTTTCAGAAAAAGGTATTTTTTCGTTATTCCCGTAAACACTGGAAGAAGAAGCGCAAATAAATTTCTTGATGCTGAATTCCTTACAAAGTTCCCACACATTCATTGTGCCCCGGATATTTACGTCTTCATAGTCCAGCGGACGTTCAATGGATGGCCTCACTCCTGCCAGTGCGGCAAGGTGTATGATAAAGTCAGGTCTGTGTTTGTCGAAGATTTCCGCAAGCCCCAGTTTGTCGCGGATATCCTGATAGTAAAGCCGGTAGTTTTGAGACGCAGTAGCGGAAATTACGTTTTCAATATCGGAAGCCCGGCTGCTGAATGTAATAGGGGTAGTTGTTCCGGTGCTTTCCAGCGTATTTCGGATTTTTATCCGGTAATCGTAAAAATCATCAAAATTGTCAACGTTTATGACATAATGTCCGTCTTTAAGAAGGTTTTCCACCAAGTGTGATCCTATAAAGCCGCTGCCACCCGTAACGAGATAAATCATCTGTATTTATTTGCAATGACAAATTTATAAAATTTAGCCGGTGAAATCTTAAATCCTTATTTTTACTCAAAATTATTTCAAAAAATGAAATTCACCGGACAAATTCTGAAAATGAGTACCGAAAACGGGAAGCCCATCCAATACCATCTTTGTCTTTCCAATGACCTCATCATCATGAACCAGCTTATAGGAAAGAAAATCAGGATGAAACATATTGGGTATGAATGCCTGAGCTGCGGGAAAGATGAAAAACTGTACCGGATGGGTTTCTGCAAAAAATGTTTTTTTGAAAGTCCTTATGCGAGCGAAACGATTATCCGTCCCGAACTATCAACCGCTCACCTTGGAATCGGAGAAAGGGACCTGGAAGTGGAAAAATCAATTCAGCTGCATCCGCACATCGTTTATCTTGCCTATACCGGCGATGTAAAGGTGGGCGTGACCAGAGAAAGCCAGATCCCGACACGTTGGATCGATCAGGGTGCCACATTTGCACTTCCAATTGCCAAAACCGACAACAGATATGAAGCGGGCATGATAGAGGTCGCGCTTAAAGAGCACCTTGCAGATAAAACCAACTGGCGCAAGATGCTGGAGGATGATTTCGAAGATGACCTGGACCTTAAAGATTTTCGTGAAAAGATAAAAGAGTATTTTCCTGAAGATTTCAAGAATTTTTATTCCATGGAACATGAAATGGTACGCATGGATTATCCTTATGAAGCCCCGCAAAAAATAAATTCTTTTACCCTGGATAAAAGTCCTGAATTTGAAGCAGTTTTAAACGGCATCAAGGGTCAGTACCTTTCCTTTGAAGGCGGTAATTTCATTAATGTGCGCGCACATGAGGGATATGTAATTGAACTGGAGGTTTGAAAATAGGAAGTCTTGAGCCTCCTAAAATCTTGTAATAATCCGTAAACATCTTATAATTGGTATTGTTCTGATGTGGTGTAATTTAGCGCCAAATTCACTCCAACTTGAACAAAAAATTACTTCGCAGAGGCGCAATCATACTGGCAATACTGGCGGGACTTTTCCTTCTGGCCAATCTTGGCTTGAATTACTGGCTCAAAAACAACCTGCCCGGCTATATAAAGAACAATTCGGATTATAAAATCTCCTACACATCACTGGATGTCGCACTGGGAACCGGCAACATTCGGGCTACAGGGATATCGATTAACAGTAAAAATCCGCAAAATAAAAATGTTATTGGCCTTGCCGGCACAATGGACAAGCTGGAAATAAGCCGTCTCGGAATTTATGATGCGGTCTTCAACAAAAGAATCAACTCCTCCGACCTCTTGATGGTTAATCCAAACCTTAACGTTGTACTGGCGAAACCGATTGATGACAAGACCGGAAAGAAAAGGAACCCATTCGTTTTCAAGAATATCAGGATAGAGAACGGTAACATCAGGATGTTCAGACACAACAAACAAAAATTTGTAGGTGTGGAGGATCTTAATCTTTTTGTTGAAAATCTTCAGATGACTGAAGAGTCCGTTAAAACAAAACTACCGGTCGTTTTTGATAAATATGACATTAACGGTAAAAATTTTTACTACCGTCCTGATGATGTTTATGCCATTTCGGCCGCTACTATAACTACAAAGAACGGTTTAATGAACATCCGTGATTTCAAACTGATGCCGCTCATAAACCATGCGCAGTTTGCCAAATCTTATCCAAACAGGGGAAATCTTTTTGATTTCAAGGCGAAGGAACTCGATTTTCAGGATATTGTGCTTAAAAACAATAAAGTCTCACTTTCCAATATGAGGTTTGAAAATCCCGAAATTAAAATATTCAGTTCAAAGCCTCAGGTCCAAAATCAGAAGAAATTTACGTACGAGTTAAACCTGGAGGATATTGTCCTGAATAACGCAACAGTTGAGATCGTTAAATTAAATGGAAATAAGTTTTTCAGTGCACAAAACCTGAATCTTGATATCCATAAACTGGTAATGGATGAGGAAACAGCAAAAGGAAACATCCCGTTTTCCTATGAGAAGTTTAACCTTAAAGGAAAAAACATCAACTACCATTCAGATACCCATTCCGTAGTCACCTCCTCTTTTGCGATAAGCCCGCAGGCTATAGATTTACGCAACCTCATTGTGAAGCCAACCGTGGCAACATCGGCAAAAACACTCGCCAATTTCAGTGCGGTTCAGGTTGCCCTGAAGATGGATGAATGGAAATTTGAGAACAATAAACTCAAACTCAATGCTCAAAGTGCGCTCATAAGCGGTTTAAGGGGTCGGATTTCATCCCCGCAGACCTCAGCGAAGAAAAAGCCGACCTATGAGGGGATCTTGTTTCCACTTATCGTAAAAAATTTACAAATCACCGGGCCCAACTTTACTTTCAGCAAAGGTTCAGAATCCACCACCTTTAACAATCTTAACCTTAAGGTACAGAATCTGGAGATGAATGCACAGACTGCGAAGGAGGGAATCCCCTTTAAAACAGGAAATTTCAGTTTTACCACCAGTAATTTCTCACGGCGCATCAGTCAGTTCTACACTCTGAATGCGGGATTGTTAAAACTGAACAGGGGCAGCCTACAGGTGAACAATTTTTCCATGCGCCCTATGGTTTCCCGCGCGCAGTTTATCCGGATGATATCGTACGAAAAGGACCTGTATGATATAAAAGTAAATCAGATTACCGCAAACGGAAATTGGGATTTGATTTCTGCTGATAAGCATCTGTATGCGAGCGCAGTGAATCTTAGTGGGGTAAATGCTAACATTTTCCGCAGCAAGGTACCCAAGGATGACCCCAGCATCAAACCGATGTACACGGAACTCCTGAGGAAAATTAAATTTCCCGTCATTGTGAATAATCTGGATGTCAAAAACTCCGTACTGGTTTATGAAGAAGATACCAAGCAAAGTGAAGGGCCCGGTAAACTGACCTTTGGAAATTTAAACATGAACATTAAAAACCTCAACTCCGGGAAGGCCGCGGGAAAACCCACCAGGATTCCAATCTCCGTGCGGTGCAGTTTTATGAATGCTTCTCCGATGAATGTACAGTGGACTATGGATACTGCAAGTAAGAACGATGCGTTTACCATCGCAGGAAACATTGCCGATCTGCCCGCATCCAGGATTAATGCCTTCATTGAACCTTACCTTAAAGCGAGGGCTACAGGGACAATACAGGACCTCATCTTCAATTTCCGGGGAACAGTGTCTGGGCTGAACGGAACGCTGAACTTGAAGCATAAGGACCTTCAGGTTTCGCTGCTGAAGGACACCGGTGAAAAGAAAAAGCTCCTTTCTGCAGTCGTAAACGTCTTTGTTAAAACCAATTCCGGAATCTATCCTGAATCTGTAGTGGTTGACAATGTAAAAAGAGACCCCGCCAAATCATTTTTCAACCTGTTCTGGCAGGGAATCCAGGAGGGACTTAAAAAAACGCTTATCGGTGCAAATGTAGAAAACACAGAAAAGACGGTCCGCAATACCGTTACGGACACCAAAGCAACGGTAAAAGACACAAAAACCTCGGTAAAGACCAAGGTTCAGAATACGAAGGATAAGATTAAAGCGATCCAGACCGAAGACGGTCAGCCCAAAAAAGGCAATTTACTGCAGCGCGTTTTCAGAAAGAAAGAGAAACAAACGGATTAAATCTGAGCGGTATCGTTGTTGGCTTCAAAATTATATTCCTCCCGCTCTTCTACCGGAATATTACGGATGAAATCATCGAATTTCTCTCCCGGATAATTACTTTCCGCACCATACGAATCAATAATCATCCCGCGGTTGCCCGCTGTATCTTCAGCGACATACAGAACCTCATTGTCATCAGGATTACTGAACCCCTCAAAGCGAAATGTTTTTAATATCTTCAGTTCGTGAGCGTTGTACACCTTATCGGAACTGTTGAGTTTCATTTCACAGTTTTCATTCATCCGGAATTCCTGAGTAACGCCCTTCTGGGCTAGTTTCTGCATTACTTGGCTCAGGGTGAGCATCGGTCTTGGAGTTTGCATAACAGTTTATTTATTTGATTAATTCAAAATTACCAATTATCCCATAAAACCTGTTACAGAATTTTAAGGATTCTTTTTTATCCCTTAAGTGCTGAAATTTCATCACGGAGTTTAGCGGCCTTTATAAAATCAAGGTTTTTAGCAGCCTTTTCCATAGCCAATTGCTTTTCACCGATGATTTTTTCGATATCCTCAGAACCGTAAGATGCACGCTCTTCAGCCACCTGCTTCAGAATCTCTTTCTGGGTGTATTTTTCATCCGGGAAATCTTTGGCACGTCCTACCAATGCTTCAGAAATCTTCTTGCTGATCTGAGTTGGCGTGATGTTGTTCTCGCTGTTATATAATGTTTGCTTTTCGCGGCGATAGTTGGTTTCATCAATGGCGGCCTGCATGCTTTTGGTCATCTTGTCTGCATACATGATTGCCCTGCCGTTTATGTTTCTCGCCGCCCTGCCGACGGTCTGAATCATGGAGCGGCGGGAACGCAGCATACCCTCCTTGTCAGCATCCAGAATCGCGACCAGGGAAACTTCCGGCAAATCAAGGCCTTCCCGAAGGAGATTTACGCCAATCAGCACATCAAAAAGTCCAGTTCTTAAGTCCTGCATGATCTGTATCCTTTCCAGCGTTTCCACATCTGAATGGATATAACGGCACCGGATCCCGAATTTTGTAAAATACCTGGTAAGTTCCTCTGCCATCTTTTTGGTGAGTGTAGTTACGAGAACCCGCTCATCCACTTCTTCCCGCTTATGGATTTCCTCAATCAAATCATCGATCTGGTTGATGGTGGGGCGGACTTCAATTATGGGATCCAACAGTCCTGTCGGGCGGATAATCTGTTCAATGTATTCACCGCCGGTTTTCTCCAGCTCATAATCTGCAGGAGTCGCTGACACGTAAATGACCTGGTTCTGCATCGCCTCAAATTCCTCAAATTTAAGCGGACGGTTATCCATGGCAGCGGGCAGTCTGAACCCATATTCCACCAAAGCTTCCTTCCGGCTTCGGTCGCCACCGTACATGGCGTGCACCTGCGGAATGGTCACATGGCTTTCATCAATAACCATCAGAAAGTCCTTCGGGAAATAATCCAAAAGACAGAAGGGCCGTGATCCGGGAAGCCTTCCGTCCAGGTATCTTGAATAGTTCTCAATTCCGGAACAGTATCCCAATTCCTTTATCATTTCCAGATCGAGTTCGGTTCTTTCCTGTAACCGTTTAGCTTCCAAAGGCTTCTCAATGCTCTCGAAAAAATCGACCTGCTTTACCAAATCATCCTGAATGGAACGGATTGCTCCAACCATAGTTTCCTTGCTGGTTACGAACAGGTTGGCCGGATAGATCTTGATCTCATCAAAAACAGACATCGTATTTCCCGAAACAGGATCAAAGGACTGTATTTTTTCAATCTCATCACCAAAGAACTGAATCCGGACCGCATTGTCGGCGTAAGCCGGGTACACATCTACAACATCTCCCTTTACGCGGAATGTCCCGCGCTGAAATTCGTTCAGTGTCCTCGAGTACAGTGCGCTTACCAGAGAATGTAGTAGTCCTGTTCTCGTCATCTTTTCGCCCAGTTGCAGGGAGATAAGGGATTTGTGGAATTCTGTCGGGTTTCCTATACCGTAAATACAGGAAACGGAGGCAACTATAAGGACATCCCTCCGTCCTGAGAGTAGACTTGCCGTTGCCGAGAGCCTCAGCTTTTCCACTTCCTCATTAATGGAAAGATCTTTTTCAATATAGGTGTTGGAAGAGGCGATAAAGGCTTCCGGCTGATAGTAGTCGTAATAGGAAACAAAATACTCGACCGCATTGTCGGGGAAAAATTCTTTAAACTCCATGAAGAGCTGAGCGGCCAACGTCTTGTTGTGTGCCAGCACGATCGTGGGTTTTTGCACATTACGAACCACATTGGCTACCGTAAAAGTTTTCCCTGATCCTGTTACCCCGAGTAACGTTTGATATTTCTCCCCAATTTCCAAACCATTTGTAAGTCTTTCTATTGCAGTAGGCTGATCACCCGCAGGCTGGAATTCGGATTGAAGGTTAAATTTCATCTTTCAAAAATACAAAAACATCGCCAGCAGAAGTATGGCTGACTAATTTTGATATAAATCTTTAGAATATTATAAGCAAAACAGCACTCTAAATTGTATTTTTGTTAAAATATAAAAAATATGCGAAGCACTTTTTTACAATCAGCAATCGTAATTTCAATGCTGTCACTTTCCTGCCAGAACGGAACGAAAACCCAACCCACAGCCAGTGATGGCGGGCAGGTAGCACAGGACACCAGAAATCCTGAGCGGGACCAGAGGAACACCGATATCGCCGCTGCCTTCGATGGGCAAACCAGAATCAATGGCGTCCAAACAAAAACCCCCTATAAAGTAGACATCCTTACCTCTGACCTTGGCAAACCTTGGGGCATCATTAGCTTTACCAACGGTAGGTTATTGGTTACCGATAAATCGGGCTTTATGAGCATTGTGTCTGCGGATGGGAAAACAGTGACCAAAGTAACCGGTTTTCCAAAAGTAGAAAGTGATGGTCAGGGGGGGCTTTTGGATGTCGTTTTAGATCCTGGTTTCAGCAGCAACAGAACACTTTACTGGTCGTATTCTGAACCTGTATCGGGTGGAAATCACACTGCCGTAGCAAAAGGAACGCTTTCAGCAGATGAAAAAACAGTTCAGAATCCGGTAGTGATTTTCAGGGCGACACCCACCTATGACGGTGATAAACATTTTGGGAGCCGTCTGGTTTTTGACAAGGACGGAAATCTTTTTGTGAGCACCGGTGAACGGTCAGATATGGAGACCAGGCCACTGGCACAGGACCAGCAGGCCTATCTGGGTAAAATTTTAAAAATTACGAAGGACGGCAAACCAGCTGCCGGCAATCCGCAGATAAATGGCTGGAAACCTGAGATCTACTCTACGGGCCACAGGAATCCACAGGGAATTTCAATCCATCCGTTAACCGGCGAATTATGGGATGCCGAAATGGGTCCTAAAGGTGGGGATGAGGTGAACAGGATCACTCCGGGCAAAAATTACGGATGGCCTACAATTACTTACGGCGAAGAATACAGCGGAATGAAAGTTGGGGAAGGAATCGGACAGAAGCCGGGTCTTGAACAGCCGGTTTATTTCTGGGATCCATCTGTTTCGCCCAGCGGAATTGATTTTTACACAGGAACCATCGCTGAGTGGAAAAACAACCTGATGGTCGGCTGCCTGAGCGGTAAAAAAATCATCCGGCTGGTTATTGAAAACAATAAAGTGACGGGTGAAGAATGGCTCCTTGCAGACCAGAACGAACGTTTCCGTGATGTCCTCAGCGGGGCAGACGGTAACCTGTATGCCGTAACAGACAGCGGAAAACTATATAAAGTATCAAAAAAATAAATATCGGTATCTTTGCCGTAGTAAAATTTAAAATTATGAAAAAGTTATTATTGACCGTTGCAGTCGCTGCATTTGGTTTTACAAGTGCACAGAGCGATAACGATGCTTTTCGTGGTCCCGGAGATATGAGGGTAAATCTGGGCGCCAATTTTCAGGCTGGCGGAACCGGTATCGTAACTTCGCTGGATTATGGTTTGGGTGAAAGTTTTTCAATCGGAGCACAAGCCGGATATCTTTTGGGCGTGGAGGAGAACATTTTAGACGGCGATGTAAAAGCAGAACACCGTTTTGATGTGAAAGCCAGAGTGAACGCGCATCTTGGAGATGTGATGGGTCTTCCACAGAACTTCGACATCTATCCGGGTCTGAACCTGGGTCTGAAGAATTTCGGAGGCCATGCAGGCGTTCGGTATTTCTTCGATAAAGGTTTTGGTGTTTTTGCTGAAACTCAGTTCCCGATTGCGAAATACAATACGGAAGGCACGGGGTACAGGCGTCTGAACAATCAGTTTGCTTTCCTTGTGGGCGCATCCTTCGATTTAAACAGAGGTGGAAGTTCTGCAGCAGAATAGTTTATTGCTCATTACAAAATAAAAGCCGGAAAAGATTTTTTCCGGCTTTATATTTCTACATTTATTTAAATCTAGGCTTTAGATTCCATCTTAACCAGTCCGTCTGCCTCCTCCAGTTTTACGGTGAAGTGTCTCAGGATAGGTGGTTCCCATGTTATCTTATATCCTTTCTTAATTTCGTTCCTGCGGTCAAAAACATTCTTTAACCCTGCCGCAATATAATCCATATGATTGTTCGTATACGTCCTTCGCGGAATTGCAAGACGCAGAAGTTCCAGTTTCGGATAGCGGTTTTCCCTGGTGTCCGGATCGCGGTCCGCAAGCAGGGTTCCGATTTCTACCCCCCGGATGCCGGCCTCCTTGTACAGTTCCAGACCCAGCGTCTGCGCTGGATATTCCTCACGTGGAACATTGGGTAAGAATTTAAGTGCGTCTACAAATACGGCGTGCCCACCTATCGGTTTCTGGACCGGAATCCCATACTCCATCAGTTTGTTCCCCAGATACTCTACCTGCGAAATCCTGCTTTCCAGATAGTCAAATTCTGTGGCTTCATTCAGTCCTACGGCCAGCGCGGCCATATCGCGCCCGGCTAAACCTCCATACGTGATGAAACCTTCATAGATAATCGTAAAGTTGGAAGCTTTCTGAAAGACTTCCTCATCCTTTAGGGCAATAAAACCACCGATGTTTACCAATCCGTCCTTTTTTGAACTCATGGTCATCCCATCACCGTAGGAAAAGATCTCTTTACAGATTTCCTTTATTGTGCGGTGCTCCTGTCCGGCTTCTCTCTTCTTGATGAAATAGGCATTTTCAGCATAACGGGCACTGTCAAAATAGATGGGAATACCATACCGGTCCGAAAGGGCTTTCACTGCTTTAATATTCTCCAGGGAGACCGGCTGTCCGCCCGAAGTATTACAGGTAATGGTGATCAGACAGAACGGAATCTGTTCTTTTGGGTATTCCTGGTACACTGCCTCAAGTTTTTCCAGGTCAATATTTCCCTTGAACGGATGAAGATTTTCAATGTCAAAAGCTTCGTCAATTGTACAGTCTACAGCATGTGCTTTTCTGATTTCGATATGCCCTTTTGTAGTGTCGAAGTGTGAATTTCCAGGAACGATGTCACCGTCTTTTACCAAAACAGAAAAAAGCACATTCTCGGCAGCCCTTCCCTGGTGGGTTGGGAGCAGATACTGGAATCCGGTGATTTTGTTCACCGTGTCGTAAAGTTCCTGAAAAGAGCGGGAGCCTGCGTAACTCTCATCACCCATCATCAGAGCGCCCCACTGACGGTCACTCATTGCTCCGGTTCCGGAATCCGTTAATAAATCGATGTAAACCTGGGATGACTTCAGATTAAAAAGGTTGAAATCTGCTTTTTTAAGCCATTCAGATCTTTCTTCCGGAGTGGATTGGCGGATTTCTTCAATCATCTTTATTCTGTAAGGTTCTGCGTATGGTAATTTCATTGTTGAATTTTAAATTTAAATTGAATTGAAAGGTGTGGCCCGCGACACTGCGGGAATTGGTAAACAGTAAGGAAGAAGCCCTTACTCCGGAGCTTTGAACACATTCTTATCCGAATGGAAGCCCGCAACGCCACCACTTACAGCAAACTTCATTGCGGCAGCTGCACTCATTCCAACGACGGGTTTGATGTTTTTCTCTTCGGTAATGATTACCCAGCCGGAAATAGCGTAGGAATGGGGCAGATAAACCGCAACGTAATGCTGCTTTTCCACATCGGTCATGTCCTCCTGGGTTAGAAACCCAATACGCCAGATGACCGGATTTTCGGCAGTCTTGACCCAAACCGGACGGGTAAACTTTTTTTTGTCTCCTACAAAAGAAGACATTACATCCTTTGTGGGCGTATAAATATGCTTGATTCCTGGGGTTCTTTCCAGAAGGAGGTCCATCCTGTCCAGCAGGAAGCGCCCTACAATAAACTTGTTTCCCAAAAAGCCAAGCAGCGTGATGATAAAAATAATGGATAGGAAAACGACTCCGGGATATTTTGCTGCCATTGCGGGGTATAGGTTGTCGACTGAAGAGATGATATACCAGATAAAAAAAACGGTCAGCCCGAAAGGCCCCACAATCATCAGCCCCTGAAAGAAAGATTTCAGAAGAACATTGACAACGGTTTCGGTCTGTAGTTTTTTCATTGTGGATTAAAGCTGCTACTAAATGATGATTAATTCAACTATCCGTGAATGCTTTCCTTAGTACCGTAGCTTTGGATAATCTTTGATTCATATTCCAGCCATTCCTCCCAACGCCTGTTCACCTTTTCTTCATCACCCAGCTGTCTCGCAAAGCCTATGAAGGTTGTGTAGTGGCCTGCTTCGGAAATCATAAGTTCGCGGTAAAACACCTTTAACTCCTCATCCCTGATGTTTTCCGTCAGGACTTTAAACCGTTCACAGCTTCGTGCTTCTATCATGGCTGCAAAAAGCATCTTATCGACGATCAGGTCCGTTCTGCTTCCCTGAATTATAAATTTTGAAAGATCGTTCACATAATCATCCTTTCTTGCCCGACCGAGTTCGTAGCCCCTTTTTAAAATAATTTCATGCACCCGGCTGAAGTGATCGAGCTCTTCCTGTGCTATTTTCAGGAGTTCAGTCACCATTTCAGGATACTCCGGCAGCATGGTGATGAGGGTGATGGAATTTGTAGCTGCTTTCTGCTCGCACCACGCATGATCAGTAAGTATTTCGCTGAGGTTTCCTTCGGCAATATTTGCCCAGCGTGGATCTGTGGGGAGTTTCAGTTTAAACATGAAATGATAATTTGCGGTAAAGTTACTATTATTCTAAAAAATGGTGTGAAGCCGCCTGAGAATTTTTCATAATTACGTTTTTAACTTATATCATTTACATTATTGCGCAGATCCAAAATTTTATGGCATTCAAATTGAAACTGAAGAAATAACATTAAATAAATTAAATTATGGAAACTACAAATTTTGTTAAGAGACGTTTTGAAAAACTATTTTTACTGACCATCATGTTTTTCTCAAGTGTAATTGCTTTTGCACAGGATGCAACCAAGTCTGCTGATGTGGACATCACAACTTCTGAAACGACAACCACTACCACTACCGAAGAATGGTTTACAAACCCACTGTATTGGGTAATTGGAGCGCTTGTTTTGATCGTAGTAATCGCCTTGATCGCAAGAGGTAACAACAGAACCGACTAAATCACTTCATATATATTGTCACTTGGAACCGCTTCAGATTTTATCTGAGGCGGTTTTTTTGCGTAAAAACTCAAGGACTTTCCAGCCGAATACATCCACTTTCTTCAGACCTTCAGCAATCAGAACGGCCAGCATCACGTTAAGCAGATAGATTAAGATCATAAGAACCCACCACTGCATCTTATCCTTCAGTCCGGCCACTGCAAAGTACACCAGCGAAGAACTGATGCCCTGCGCGAAATAGAAGAATATCGCATTTTTACCAATATAGGTTATGAAACTTTCCTTAGTGATTTTCAGGCGGTTATAAAGGACGAACAGGGTGATGAGCGACAGGCCGGACCAGAGGATATAGAGCATCTTAGGGGGGAACTTGGCCTTATTCATCCGCAGGAAATATTCCTTCCCGTAATTCCAGAACACGATAGCCAAAATGCAGATCAGGATGCCATATAATACGGGGATCAGTTTGGTTGGAATCTTTTTTCCCTTTAACCGATGAGCCGCCAGGAAAATCCCGAGGTAAAGTGCGACATAACCCACCTGCCCTGTGGGATAATAGTGTGGGAACGCATTGAAAAGTAGCGTAAGGCCGAAACACAGTAAGATGAACCAGTTAAGGTGCTTAGGGAAAAATCTAAGGATCAGCACCCCGAAAACTGTAAGTATGAAATAGACTTTCAGGTACCAGAAACTGCCCATCACTACAGGAAATGTATCGGCGTTGGTGTACTGATGTAAATACCAATTACCGAGATTCTGCCATTGCGGAACATTTGAAATATTCTGAGGTACGTACTTTGCCCCAAATGTGGAGTAGAATTCCTGCATCCAGGACAGACCGAAGGTACTCAGACCAAACACCTTGAAGAGATAATCCAGAAAAAAGAGGAAGGTTACAAAGATCATGAAGGTAATCTGAAGTTTAAGCAGCCTGTAGAGGGTCTTCTCCACATTTCCGCCGGACGTCAGTCCCGACAGGGCATAGAAAAGAGGCACATCTATCAGGAGTGAAAGCACCCGCAATTCCGTGGGTATGTAAAACTGGCCGGACCAAAAGACCGTATGGATCAAAATGATGGCCAGGGTAGCAAATCCCTTTGCATAGTCAATGTAGAGGTCTCTTTTCATATGTTTGATTTCAGTCCAAAGTTATGTTTTTCGGAAATTCCCAATTTCCTAATCTTTTTTTCTGCGAGAAAGTGGCCAAATTAAATATTTCCTTTCTTACGTATTACTTCCCAATCATTTTTTTGATTGCATTGAGTTTCATCAGCGCTTCTATTGGAGTAAGGGTGTTGATGTCTATTTTGGTGAGTTCCTCCCGTATGTTCTCCAGGACCGGATCATCAAGCTGAAAGAAGGACAGCTGCAGGTTTTCCTCCGTCAGTTTTTTAACCTTTTCTTTTCCGGCCTTAGGTGTACGGCTGTCTTCGAGGGTCTTCAGGATTTCGGTTGCGCGGTGTACCACTTTGCTGGGCATGCCCGCGAGTTTCGCCACATGAATTCCGAAGCTGTGTTCGCTACCGCCCGGCAGCAGTTTCCGCAGGAAGATGATATTTCCTTTGTTCTCCTGGATGGACACATGAAAATTCCGGATCCGCTCAAAATTAAGCGTCATTTCATTCAGCTCATGATAGTGGGTCGCAAAAAGGGTTTTCGGCTGTGCAGGATGCTGATGCAGATATTCGGCAATAGCCCAGGCAATAGAAACCCCATCATACGTAGAAGTCCCGCGGCCCAGTTCATCAAGTAAAATCAGGCTGCGGTCTGAAATATTGTTCAGGATGCTGGCCGCTTCATTCATTTCCACCATAAAGGTAGATTCGCCCGCCGAAATGTTGTCGCTGGCACCTACGCGCGTAAAAATCTTATCCAGAATGCCTATCTCCGCATGCTTGGCGGGAACAAAACTTCCGATTTGTGCCAACAGACAGATAAGAGCTGTTTGGCGCAGGATAGCGGATTTTCCAGCCATGTTCGGACCGGTTACCATGATGATCTGCTGGGTGTCCCGGTCCAGAAATATGTCATTCGGAATGTATTTTTCGCCCAGCGGCAGTGCGTTCTCGATAATCGGGTGCCTGGCTTCCCTGATATCTATTCCAAAACCATCATTGAGGGTGGGCCGGGTATAGCTTTCCGAAACCGCGAGCTCCGAAAATCCAATTGCAACATCCATCTGGGCAATAATTCCGGAATTTTCCTGGATCAGGTTTATAAAATCCATTACATGTTCGCAGATGTCACGGTAGAGTTGATGTTCGAGTACGGAGATCTTTTCCCCGGCACCCAAAATCTGTGTTTCGTATTCTTTTAGCTCTTCTGTGATGTAACGCTCGGCGTTCACGAGGGTCTGCTTTCGGATCCATTCTGCCGGAACCTTGTCCTTGTGGGTGTTCCTGACCTCGATATAATATCCGAAAACATTGTTGAAATCAATTTTAAGGGATGAGATCCCCGTTTTCTCAACTTCCCGGTTACACATCTCATCAAGAAATGATTTTCCCCTTTGTTGAAGTCCCCGCAGGTAGTCCAGATCGTCAGAAACACCCGCCCTGATGACATTTCCTTTGGAAAGGCTCACCGGCAGTTCTTCATTCAGATTTAGGATTAAATATTCGGTAAGGGCAGTCAGGTCGTTCAGTGGCTCCAGCCACGCCGGAACATCTCCATAAGGCTCCAGCATTCCCTTTATTATGTTGATGTTGATGAGACTTTGTCGGAGATAACCGAGTTCTTTCGGTGAAACTTTTTCTGCGGCCAGTTTGCCCATCAGTCGGTCCAGGTCTGAAATGGATTTCAGTAAGCTCTGAATTTCAAATTTCAGCTGGTCTTCATCATGGAAGAATTCGATAAGCGAAAGCCTTCTGTTAATTTCATCAACCTTTTTCAGGGGCAGGATGATGCGCCGTCTCAGGAGACGCCCACCCATCGGGGTCCTGGTCCTATCCACAATATCAAGCAGACTTTTACCTTCCTTATTAACGGGATATACGATTTCCAGGTTGCGCAGGGTAAACTGGTCCACCATCAGGTAATCTTCCTGCGGTATTTTCTGGATCCTTGTAATATGGGCAAGTAAATCGTGGTGCGTATCCTCAACCAGATAAGCAAAAATGGCACCGGCTGCAGTAATCCCAAGTTGCATCTGATCCACGCCGAACCCTCTTAGTGAGTTTGTTTTAAAATGCGCTGTGAGCTTATCCACCGCGTAGGTGTACTGATAAGCCCAATCCTCCAGCCGGAAGCTACTGCGGTTTTTAAGCCGCGCCGGCAGCTCCTTTGTCCTTTGAAAAATAATTTCGCTCGGGTCAAAGGTGTTCACCACATGCAGCAGCTTTTCCAGATTACCTTCTGAGAGTAAAAACTCCCCTGTGGAGATATCCACGAGGGCGAGGCCATAGTTTTCCTTATCCTTATGAACGGAAAGCAGAAAATTATTTTGTTTGGAACTCAGGACCTGGTCGTTAAAGGTCACTCCCGGTGTCACCAGTTCTGTAACTCCTCTTTTTACGATTCCTTTCACCGATTTCGGATCCTCCAGTTGGTCGCAAATGGCGACCCGAAGGCCGGCCCGTACTAACTTCGGAAGGTAGGAATCAATGGAATGGTGTGGAAAACCGGCAAGTTCAATATGGCCCTCACCGTTGGCTCTTTTAGTCAGCACGATACCCAGGATTTGAGACGCCCGGATGGCGTCCTTCCCAAAAGTTTCATAGAAATCTCCCACCCTGAACAACAGCAGTGCATCGGGATACTTAGCCTTAATCGTATTATACTGAGTCATTAAAGGAGTTTCACTCTTCGCCTTCGCCATCTTTTTCGTTAAAATTAGGAGGGTAAAAATACAAATAATTTAAGGACCATCCTCATAATAAATAGGTTCAGAACCCTATAACCAACGGAATGTAAGTTACAAATGTTCGGTAACTTCCAACTTAATTTTACTGTGATTTGAATGTGTTACAGTTTACGTGTGCCTTTTAAAATTAAAAATTCAGGTATCTGTTTTATTATGTATCAATTATCTTTGCAATATAAACTGGTGAATGACGAAGAAACTCAAGCTCGAAGAACTGGGACGGATTGATGTAGATACTTTCAGGCAGACCAAAAAGATCCCTTTGGTTGTGGTTTTGGACAATGTGCGGAGCATGCATAATGTGGGTGCAGTATTCCGGACTGCCGATGCGTTTATTGTTGAAAAGATTATCTTGTGCGGGATTACGCCGGTGCCGCCCCACCGCGAGATTCACAAGGCCGCATTGGGCGCGACGGAGAGTGTGGACTGGATCTATGAAAAGAACATATCCGACGCTCTTCAGAATCTGAAAAATGAAGGTTTTACCGTAATTGGTATCGAACAGACCACCCACAGCAAAAACATAGAAGATTTCACTGTTGAAAAATCCGGTAAATATGCATTGGTTCTCGGCAACGAGGTGGACGGACTGAGCGAAGAAGGGCTTACCCTGTACGATACTTTCCTGGAGATTCCCCAGCTGGGAACGAAACACTCCCTGAATGTTTCGGTATGTGCTGGAATCGTGATGTGGGAGTTCTTCGGGAATTTAAAATAAAAAAACTGCAAAGCCTTAAAAGACAGTGCAGTTTGAAATAAATCTAATAAAAAGTAAAAATGAAAGGCGACAAAGATATTATTTTCTTCCAATAGTCTCCAAATTTATTTTTGATTTTCATTTATATTTTCCTGCACCCGTTCTTGTCTCTAAATTTTATTATTTTAGCGTAATGTTTATTAAAGATTATATTTCAAAAGATTATCCCGCCTTCAACTGGTCGGATTCTGTTGAAGAAGCTTCAGAATTTGCGAAAGAATTTGGCTATTCTCACGTTTTCATAAAGAAAAAAGGAGTCTTTGTCGGAGCCCTGAGCCAGAGTTTTCTGGAGGAAAGCCCGGAAGGCACATTGGGCAGCCTGGAACTTCACTTTGAACGTTTTGCCATACTTGCGGACGGCAATATTCTGGATACCGTAAAGTTGTTTCATATCTTTAATTCCAACGTCGTACCGGTAATAGGAACTACCGAAAAATATCTGGGCTATATTTCCTGTGACGATATTTTCAATGAGTTTTCCAAGTATCCTCTATTTTCGGAGCCAGGAGCGATTCTGACCATACAGACGACCTCCAAGCATTACTCCTTCACCGAAATTTCGCAGATTGTGGAAACAAATAATGCGAAAATATACGGGTGCTATGTAAGTGCCATCAACGAAGATAATTTCTGGCTTACCCTGAAAATAAGCAGTGAAAACCTGACATCCATCGATGAAACCTTCGAAAGATATGGCTACAACGTGGTTCACAAGCACTACAATGACGAGAAGGAGGATCTGCTGAAAGACCGTTTTGGATTCTTTCAAAAATTTCTGGAATTTTAAAAGGGTTGACGATGAAAGCTGCTGTTTATTCACAAAAAAAAGACCTTGATACTTTCCTCTATCTGAGCAAATTCATCTCGGAACTGGCCAAACGCGATATTGAATCCGTACTGCATGAAGATACCGCCAGAGACCTGCAGTTTTCCAAAGATTTTGAAACTTTCGGCTCCAAGGCAGACCTGCAGACCCAGAATGTCGATTTTTTCTTCAGTTTCGGGGGCGACGGCACCATTCTCAATGCACTCATCTTTATTCAGGATCTGGAGATTCCTGTAATTGGGGTAAACACCGGCCGTCTGGGTTTCCTTGCAAGCTTCAGCAAGGAAGATATTTTCAACAACATTGACAGCATAATCAAGGGCGATTTGCTGCTAAGTAAAAGGTCGGTCATTGAAGTCTTTACAGAAAAGAATTCGATATCATTTCCTTATGCATTGAACGACTTAAGCATCATACGGAAAGAAACCACCTCCATGATTACAGTGGACACCTATATAAACGATGACTTCCTTACCGTATTCTGGGCGGACGGTCTTATCGTTTCTACACCTACAGGCTCCACCGCTTATTCACTGAGCTGTGGCGGTCCCATCATTTCCCCTACAAACGACAATTTCGTAATCACCCCTATCGCTCCCCATAATCTGAATGTAAGGCCTATCGTACTGAAAGATGATGTGGAAATCCGCCTGAAGGTGATAAGCCGCGTTCCGCAGTATTCGCTATCACTGGACTCCCGGCTGTATGAAATGGATATTGAGGAGGAGGTTCGGGTACGCAAAGCGCCATTTGAACTCAACCTGCTGCTTCCCAAAGACATCAACTTCTTCGACAAACTGAGGGAGAGGCTCCTGTGGGGAAAAGACAAGCGGAACTGATGTTTTTCGCAAATAATCCTTAACTTTACACGATATTTCAAACCCAAAATTCAATCCCTAAAAAGTAAAAATTATGAGCAGAATGTTTCCGGCAGGTGTTGCCACAGGTGAAATGGTTACCGACCTTTTTCAGTATGCTAAAGAAAATAGATTTGCGCTTCCGGCGGTAAATGTTATTGGTTCCAGCAATGTGAACGCGACCATGGAAACAGCGGCTAAACTTAATTCTCCTGTAATTATTCAGTACTCAAACGGTGGAGCGGCCTTCAATGGTGGTAAAGGATTAAGTGGCGACGGTCAAAAATCCGCGATCCTGGGTGGAATTGCCGGTGCGCAGCACATCCACACCCTGGCCGAGGCTTACGGCGCTACCGTAATCCTGCATACCGACCACTGTGCAAAAAAACTGCTGCCATGGATTGACGGACTTATGGATGCAAATGAAGATTTTTTCAAAAGAACCGGAAAATCCCTTTATTCCTCACACATGCTCGATCTTTCCGAAGAGCCGATTGAAGAGAACATGGATATCTCATGCAAATACTTCGAAAGGATGGCCAAAATGGGCATGACCCTGGAAATTGAATTGGGTGTGACCGGAGGTGAAGAGGATGGGGTGGATAACAGTGGTGTTGATTCTTCAAAACTCTACACGCAGCCGGATGAAGTGGCCTATGCGTACGAAAGACTGAAAGCCATATCTCCAAACTTTACCATTGCTGCGGCATTTGGTAACGTTCACGGAGTATACAAACCGGGAAATGTGAAACTTACGCCGAAAATTCTTGACAATTCTCAGAAATTTGTTCAGGAAAAATTCGGAACAGTGGCCAAACCAATCAATTTTGTGTTCCACGGCGGTTCAGGATCCACGCTGGAGGAAATCCGGGAAGCAATCGATTACGGCGTAATCAAGATGAACATCGATACCGATCTTCAGTTTGCCTATACCGAAGGAATCAGGGATTACATGACCCAAAAGATAGAATATCTGAAAGCCCAGATCGGAAACCCTGAGGGTGATGACAAACCAAATAAAAAATTCTACGATCCAAGGGTTTGGGTAAGAAAAGGGGAAGAAACCTTCAGCACAAGACTTGTTCAGGCATTTGAAGATCTGAACAACGTAAACACACTTAAGTAAAATACTGCATTTCAGAATATAAACTCCGTTAAAGAAACAGCGCAGTTGGGTTGATGACCTTTGAGGGTACATTTGAAATATTCAGTTTAAAATTAGAAAACAATGGCATTCGACTGGTTTAAAAGAAAAGCGAAAAACATCACCACTTCCACGGAAGATAAAAAGGATGTTCCCAAAGGCCTGTGGCATCAGACCCCTTCCGGGAAGGTTGTGGAACATGAAGAACTCAGAAAGAACAATTATGTGTCTCCGGAAGACGGGTTCCATGTGCGGATCGGGAGCAACGAGTTCTACGAAATGCTTTTTGATCAGAACAAATACACGGAGCTGGACAAAGATGTGGAAAGTATAGACATCCTTAATTTTAAGGATACCAAAGCTTATAGCGACCGTCTGAAAGAGGTTAGAGCCAAAACGAAGCTTACGGATTCGATCCGGAATGCAGTAGGGATGGTGAATGGTACCGAAATGGTAATTTCCTGCATGGATTTCGCCTTCATCGGTGGTTCCTTAGGCTCCGTAATGGGAGAAAAAATACGCCGGGCAGTGGATTACTGCATCGCAAACCGGCTGCCGTATATGATCATATGCCAGTCCGGGGGCGCCAGAATGCAGGAAGCTACGTATTCTTTGATGCAGTTGGCAAAAGTGCAGAGTAAACTTGCACAGCTTTCCGAGGCCGGACTTCCGTATATCGCGTATCTGTGCGACCCTACTTTTGGAGGAATCACCGCTTCTTTTGCGATGACAGCCGATATCATAATGGCCGAACCGGGAGCCCTCATCGGGTTCGCCGGACCACGGGTAATAAAAGAAACGATAGGAAGGGATTTGCCGGAAGGTTTCCAAACGGCTGAATTCATCCAGGAAAAAGGATTTGTTGATTTTATTGTACGCAGGACAGAAATAAAAGAGACCGTTTCCAAGACCGTAAGGCTTTTGAGCAACGCCTGATTTTGTAACAAAACCACTTAAATCTCACCTAATTGGGTGAGATTTCTTTTATGCGGAACATTCCTACCATATTCATAAGGACCATTTCCACTTTGAGTTTTAAAAAAATTTTAAAGCTCCTGCGGACAAGTGTTCCCCATCCTGTTTTTTCCCTTCTAAGTCTTTACGCGACCATACAGTCGTTCACACTGGCCAGGAAGTATTTCCCGGAAACCAACGCTGCTAACGGGATTGGCAATGCCTACCGACATGCCCTCTGGACCTGTCTGATCATGATGTACTGCTCCAAGGTTTCATCGCCAGAAAAGGCACTGCGGTTTTGCAGAAAAATAACGGATATGCATGAGGAAATCTTTCCAAATGCACCTTTGGAAAAGACAATGGACCTGCACAACAACCGGGTGGGAATGAATCTTTTCATGGAAATGCTGGCTGGAATCCACCGTCAGTTCTTTGAAACCGGTTTTTTTGTGGATAAACTTTTTGAAAAGACCAGACACGCGGTCATACTGAAAGACCTGCACCAGGATGCCGGCAATGAACTTGTCTATCTTTTGGATGAAAATGAAGAGATGTCCAACGCCGAAAGGCAACTCCTGTAACAAGGTAAAAAAAAACAGCCAATCGTAAGACCGGCTGTTAATTAATTAATCAATTATTTACTAGACTTCCACGCTTTCGGTACTGTGTCTCTTCACCAAATCCTGCTGGACATTTGAGGGCACAAGCTGATAATCCGAGAACCTCATCGTGAATTTTGCTTTACCGCCGGTTATGGAGCGGAGCGTTGATCCGTAATCATTCATTTCTGCCAGCGGAACCTCAGCCATAATTTTCTGGTAGTGCCCTTCTGTATCCATGCCGGAAATCATCGCCCGTCTGGTTTGCAGATCTCCCATCACATCTCCTGTGGCATCATCCGGACAGAGGATTTCCACCTGATACATCGGTTCCAGCAACTGCGGCTGCGACCTGTTAAAGGCATCACGGAAAGCGCCGGAAGCAGCCAGCTGAAACGAAATATCATTGCTATCCACGCTGTGCATCTTTCCGTCGTACACCGACACCCGGATATTCTGACACGGAGAACCGGTAAGCGGTCCGTTTTTCATTTGCTGCATGATTCCCTTCTTGATGGCTCCAATATAGCGGTTATCGATTGTACCACCGACGATACACCAGTAAAAAGCGAGTTTTCCACCCCACGGTAAATCTTCAATATCTTTCTGCCTGATATTCACACCTGTAGGGTCATCCATTCCCTCGTAGAAATTTTCAACACGCATGTGGATCTCCCCGAACTGTCCTGCGCCACCCGACTGCTTTTTATGGCGGTAGTCGGCGTCGGCTTTTCCTGTTATGGTTTCGCGGTAGGACACTTTAGGATTTTTCATCTGCATCCTCACCCCAAATTCCTTCTCCAGGCGGTGCTTTACCAGGTCAATGTGGAGCTGTCCCTGACCCCCTAAAATGGCCTCGTGTGTATCGCTGTCGATTTCCAGCCTTAAAGTAGGATCTTCTTCCTTTATTTTATTAAGACCTGCGAAAAGCTTTTCGGTATCAGCGGTGCTTTCTGCACTCACTGCCTTCCGGACACGGCTCTCCGGAAATTCCATGGGGCGTACTTTACGGTTTACCCCCCGGCTGTTCAAAGTGTTATTGGTATGTCCTGATTTCAGTTTAACCGTAACACCCAAATCACCGGCCTCCAGTTGGTTCACCGGCGTACGGTCCTTTCCCTCGGATACAAACAGTTGTGCTATTCTTTCCACTTCTCCATTGTTGGCATTCACGAGTTCGTCACCCGGTTTCACCGTTCCGGACAGCACCTTAAAGTACGACAGCAGGCCGACTTGCGGTTCGGAGGTTGTTTTATAAATAAAAATTGTCGTTTTATCGGCCGGATCGTATGCGACCTCGCTGCCGTCTTCCATGACCCGGTTTGGTCTGTCGGATGGTGACGGTGCGATGTCATCAATAAAGCCCATGATCCTTCCGCTGCCCATATCTTTCAGTCCGGAAGCCACAAAAACAGGGAAAAACTGCTGGTGAGCCAAAGCGATGGTAATGCCTTTGGCAAGTTCCTCTTCAGAAAGGTTACCTTCCTCAAAATATTTTTCCATAAGGCCTTCTTCATTTTCGGCAGCGATTTCGACAAGGGCATTATGCATCGCGTTTGCGCGGGCCATCTCGCTTTCCGGAATCGGCTTCTTGTCAGGTTTCCCGCCATCTTTTGGAAACTCATACATCGCCATGCGCAGCGCATCAACAATCTGATTGAAATTGCCACCGGAATTCAGCGGGTACTGTATAGGAACCAGTCTCGGTCCGAATCTTTCCTTTGCCTGCTGCAGGGTGGTATCGAAATCCGCTTTTGGATGGTCCATCTGGTTGATGACGAATATTGCCGGCGTCCTGTACTTCTCCACATATTCCCACACGAGTTCCGTACCCACTTCCACGCCACTGGCTGCATTCAAAACGATTAACGCCGTGTCCGCAACTTTCAGGGAAGCAACCACTTCACCTATAAAATCGTCGAATCCCGGCGTATCTAAAACATTAATTTTGTTATTCTTCCAGTTTACGAACATCTGGTGCGAGAAAATCGTGTTCTCCCTTTCGTGTTCCAAATCGGTATTATCACTCACCGTGTTGTGTCCTTCTACGCTGCCACGGCGCTTGATCGCCCCTCCCTCGTACAGCATGGTTTCTATCAGCGTGGTTTTGCCGGAACCGGAATGGCCAAGCATCACCACATTACGTAAATCTTTTGTGTGTGCACTCATAATATGATAATTTTAATTTTTCAAAAAGAACTTTCAAAAAAGGAAATGGGGTGCATTTGAATTTTTGGAAAACTAAAGTTACAAAACTTTAAAATGAATCATAAAAAATTTTGAAGAGAATGGCCATGATTTTTGACATTGTTTTCTGAAAAGACTTATTTTTATCAAAATTTTCAATAATGGTTCTAAGCAGAATATGGTCGGCATTCATCATCATTGCTATAGTGGTTGCCAGCATAAAATATTTGTTCTTTCCGAACTACAAGGACATCTACAATGACATGGTAGTGGGGAAAGGCGGCGATACGGTACAGATTGCTGAGCAGCCCATAGCTTCCATGTCTCCTCTAGCGAAAGAATCGCTGCTGAAATCCGGAGCGTTCGAAGACCGGCATATATCCTACAAAACCGACAGCCTCAAACAGAATGTGCAGGTTTACCGTGTGCAGACGACCGACGGCGTAATCGGGACTTCCGAAACCGCTGTTAAAATCTGCATTGGTCTCATAGGCATCATGACCCTTTTCATGGGTTTCATGGGCATTGCGGAAAAGGCGGGCGGCATTAACCTCCTTTCCCGGATGATCCAGCCATTCTTTTCAAAACTGTTTCCTGAAGTTCCAAAAAACCACCCCTCCTTTGGACATATGATGCTGAATTTCAGTGCAAATCTTCTGGGTCTGGACAATGCCGCGACGCCTTTCGGCCTCAAAGCGATGGAAAGTCTGCAAACCCTGAATCCTTCTGCTGAAAGAGCAAGCAACGCCCAGATCATGTTCCTCTGCCTGCACGCCAGTGGCCTGACGCTCATCCCCGTTTCCATTATCGCGATCCGGGCATCAATGAATGCGCAGAACCCCACAGATATCTTCCTGCCCTGCCTTATTGCAACATTTGCCGCAACCATGGCAGCCATGATCATTGTTTCCATCAAACAGAAGATAAACCTCTTCCAGCCGGTGGTCCTTGCTTATGTTGGCGCAATTTCCGCCGTGATAGCAGCATTGGTTGTCTTCCTGGTACGGCTGAATCAGGCAGAACTGGCTAATTTCTCAAAAGTTTTGAGCAACGGCATCATCCTGCTCATCTTCTTTGCCATTATTCTGGGTGGCATCTACAAGAAAATCAATGTCTTTGACGCTTTTATCGAGGGTGCAAAGGAGGGATTCTGGACCTGTGTGAAGATCATACCTTATCTGGTAGGAATGTTAATCGCCATCTCACTGCTGAGAACTTCAGGCGTATTTGAAGTGGTCATTGACGGAATGAAATGGATCGCGAATGCAGCCGGTGCCGACACCCGTTTTGTGGACGGCCTCCCCACTGCACTTATCAAACCCCTTTCCGGCTCCGGCGCGCGTGGTATGATGGTGGATACGATGGCGACTTTCGGCGCGGATTCCTTCCCATCCAGACTGGCAGGTATTTTACAGGGAAGTTCGGATACTACGTTCTATGTTATTGCGGTGTATTATGGGGCTGTAAGCATCCGGAACACCCGGTATACGGTTGGCGCGATGCTGCTTGCCGACCTGGTGGGAATCATTACCTCCATTATTTTGGCTTACCTGTTCTTCGGTTAAACTGAAAAAAATCACCAGTGGCTTAAAACTATTAAAGCGAACCGAATATGATACATGACAAAGACTACATTATCCGCATTGTAAAGCAGTTTTCAGAGATGCTTGCCAACAGGTTGCTGGGTAAGAATGAAGGGAAGTTGGCAGATGAACAGGTGATTTTTGAGACCCAGATGAAGGATGTCTTTAAAATGACGTTTGAGGACCTGGCTGCTAAAAATTCTGAAGCTATTACAGAATGGGTAGAATCGAAAGATACAGCCCACCACATCGCCTACTACGACCTCTTAGGAAACCTCTTCTTTTACAAATATAAAGAAGTTGCAAATACTGACTTTGCGAAAAAAGCAAAGCTCTATTATGAAATGTGGCTTCAGAAAAGCCAGATCTTTTCTCTGCCCGTTATGGCACGAATCGGTGAACTGAATAAGTTTCTTGGAAGCTAGTTATGCGAGGGGGTTTGGTATGAAGTACTTATATCCCTAAAACGTAATCCTGTAGGTTCCTGTGGAGGAGGTAGCCGCTCTTTCCGCTTTAACATAATTCTTTACCCACGAAATGGAGGTTGAAACAACACAGGCATCTGAAATGCCGCCGGAACGTCTGGCAGAAACTACGTTTCCGGCTTTATCTACCGTGTAGGCTATAGAAATGGTACCGGTTGCTGTACAATTATTCTGAGGTTGCGAACCACCCCTGCCCTCTGTTCCGGGAATGAATCCGACAAGGTTTCTGTCTACACCAATCCTGCTATCGCCATTGCCATCGCCTCCCAAAGGATCTCCGGCATTTCCAATAGTACCACTCGTTCCCTGAGTACCGGTCTTTGTGCCTCTTCCTTTTATTAGATTACCAATGGCGGCTGTTCCTTTGCCATCGCCACTCCCGGTCCTGGAATTGGCAGTGGTCGCTTTACTAGATGAAGTCTTTACGCTGGCCGGTTTCGTAACGGCGGTTTTAGCAGAGGTTTTGCTGACTGTTTTGACTGTTTTTTCAGTTTTAGGAGTCGTAACTCTGGTATTACTGCCTGTTAAAACTCTTTCTTTCACGACAGGTTGAATGGGCTGTGCGCTCATTTCCTGCTGCGATTTGGTAACATTTTGCTCCGCAGGCTCCGGAACTGAAATATCCTGAACAGCGGCCAGGCTCCCTTCCTCTTCGGCGGGTTCCTCAGCACCATTCCCATTCCGGTTGTCACCAAAGTTGATGAGCATGGTGGTGATTTCCTCCGGCTTTTCTGTGATTTTAGTAAACTTATAGAAGAAAATGCCCAAAAAAACCAGTAAAGAGACTATAAAGGTTATGGCCGCGCTTTTGCGGCGGTCTCTCTCTTCAAAATCCTTATGTTTTATGGCTAAACTCATTCTTCTTCCTGTGTGGTTGCGATTGCTAAATTAAACTTATAGGTTTCTGCGATGGCCATTACAAAGACTACGTCCTTATGTTTGGTATTCTCGTCGGCTCTGATGGTAAAAGCAGGATTGTTCTCTCCTTTAAGTTCATTGACCAGATAGTTTTCAAGCTGTTCCTTTGGAATTTCCTTATCGTTTACAAAATATTTGCCATCGGGTTTAATGGTCACCGTAGAAGGATCCTGAACGCTCGGATTCGTGGCATCTGCCTTAGGCAACTTTACATCAATGGCACTTTGGCTTATTGCAGAACTTGTAATCATAAAAAATATCAACAGCAGAAAGATGATGTCTGTCATTGAAGCCATGCTGAATTCCGCATTTACTCTGTTCTTTCTTTTTAATTCCATCAATGATAAGGTTTGATGCTGTCTTAATTTGGTGTGGTTTCTAAGATTTTATGGTTGTTTGCGATATCAAAGTGGCTTGTTCAGCGCATCCAGAAATTCATTAACATGTGTCTGGACCTTTAAAACGAGCCTGTCCACATTGGTCACCAGTATATTGTAGAAAAAATAAGCGGGAATCCCAACAAACAAGCCAACAGCGGTTGTGGCCATGGCAGTATAAATGCCGGAAGCGAGCAGTTTTGGACTTACGGCTCCAGTAACATTAGAAATCTCAAAGAAGGCCATGATCATCCCCACCACAGTTCCTAAAAAGCCCAGCATTGGCGCAGCTCCGGAAGCCGAAGCCAGGATATTCAGGTTTTTTTCCAGCTTGGAAACCTCCAGTTGTCCCTGGTTCTGCATCGCATTGGAAATATCGGAAATGGGCCGCCCTACTCTTGCCAGTCCTTTCTCAATCATCCGTGCTTCAGGGGAATCGATTGTTTTACAGTAATCTACTGCGGTCTGTATTTTGCCTTCCTGCACAAAATCCTTAATGTTCTCAAGAAAGTTAGGCGTTTCCTTTGAGGACCTTTTGATGAAAAAATATCTTTCAAGAAAGATGTAAAGAGCCAGGATTCCAAGGAGAAAAATGGCGATCATAATTGAATTTCCTATGATTCCGCCGCTGAAAAGGATTTCCCAGAGAGAAAATACGTGTGTTTCGGTGGTTGTGTTTACAATTTGAGTAGGGGTCTGTAAAAACATTCTATATTTTTTGATTATTGAACTTCAACGACAAAAATAGGGTAATATTGTTAAAAAGCCCGTCTTCAGCCGATTTATTTGGTTAAAGTAAAGATAATTACAAAAAAAAGACGCTTTTTTAAAGTCTTAAGATAATGTGATTTTTGAATTTTGGGAATAGTTGAGTAACTTAAAAATCACGCCTTATTCTTCCTCTACTATAATATCATCCTGCTTGAAGTGACATTTAAGTTTAAACAGGATGGGTTCATCGGAACCGGTATAGAAATCATCGATCTGACCCATCCAGCACAGTTGCAGGATCCCGTCACCATTCTTCTCAAAAGAAAGTTCATTATCATAAAGATAAGCTTCTTCATCATCAAAAAGGTCGACTTCGGTGTAGGTCTCTTCGTCGGAATCGTTTATGGAAAAGGTTTTCCCCTCAATTTCGGAATCTTCCACGGGAAAATCAACGACCTCAAATGAAAGTTGCGGGAAATTATACTGCAGAGAATCATCATCAACATGGTCCAGCGACTCGTCCGTTATAACCTCAACCTCCAGCAAATGTTGGCTGTTGCTGTACACGGCCTTGCAGTAGGTGCTTTTGATATGATATTTAAGGGTTTCGTCCGGATGGTAGATTTTTAAAATCCCTTTCATTTTAGAAGAAAAAAATTAATGTTAGTCAATTGAGTATTAAACCGTTTAGCAAAGATAAAAAATTGACCGAATCGCTGATTTTTTTTTTAGATTATTTTAAAAAGTTTGATTTTGGAAATTATAATTAATTTAGCCTTTCCAAATAACGAATATGAGCCGTCTCCTTTATAAAACGTTCCTGACCCTTGCGGTCAGTCTCCTTTTGTTTTCCTGCAAAAAGACCGATTCACCGCTTACCAAAGTAACACCCATTGAGATTGATTCCATCGCATCCAATTACTACGAGCAGTACCTGAAACTCTACCCGCTTGAAGCGACTGTGCAGGGCGACACCCGATATAACGACCAGCTGCCCATTAACATAGACAAAGATTATATTTCCGGCGAGATTTCCTTCTATCATTCGGTCCAGAAACAGTTGGATAAAGTGGATTATAAAAAGTTGAGCGATGAAGAAAAGACCATTTATGACGTCCTCGATTTTACGCTGAAGGACAAAATTGAGCGCTACGCATATCATCCCGAGTACATCCCTTTTACCCAGTTTGGGGGGCTACCGCTGGACTTCCCCCTTTTGGGAAGCGGACAGGGAAGCCAACCTTTCAAAACAGAAAAAGACTACGATGACTGGCTGAAAAGGGCGGACAAATTTCCACAGTGGATGGATACGGCTACCGAAAATTTCAGGGCCGGGATCGCCAGCAATCATGTACTGCCTAAAAAACTTGTAGTTAAAATGATCCCGCAAATGAAGGCCGAAGAACTCATAACTCCTGATTTTGACAAAAATATATTTTACGGACCCATAAAAAATTTCCCTAAGAATTTCAGCACTGCACAGAAAGAGAAATTTACCGCTCTATATAAGGAAATGATCATTAAAAAAATAATCCCAACCTATACACAGATGGGCGATTTCCTGGAAACCGAATATTTGCCTAAGAGCAGAAATTCCGACGGCATAAATGCCTTGCCTAAAGGAAAAGAAATCTATGCTTATTACGCCAAAAGCTGGACAACGACCGATAAAACCCCGGAAGAAATCAATAAAACCGGTCTTGCTGAAGTAGCCATGCTGCGCGCCGAAATGGAAAAGGTCAAGCAGCAGGTTGGGTTCAGCGGTACCTTGGAAGAATTCATTACCCATGTGAAAAGCGATCAGAAGGCGATGCCCTACAAAACCGAAAAGGAAGTTCTGGATGCGTTCAACGGAATTCTGAAGAAAATTACCCCGAAATTAAAGAGCATGTTCAGCGCAACCCCAAAAACAAGCTTTGAAATCAGACAAACCGAGAAATTTCGTGAAGCCAGTGCCAGCGCTGAATATATGCAGGGCACCCCAGACGGCAAACGGCCCGGGATCTTCTACATCCCACTTCCTGATCCTACAAAATTCAACGTAACCTCCGGAATGGAGTCTTTATTTCTGCACGAAGCGATTCCGGGACACCATTACCAGGTTTCCCTTCAGCAGGAAAATACGGATCTTCCTAAGTTCATGCGCTTCGGATGGCTGGGGGCGTACGGGGAAGGTTGGGCTCATTACTGCGAAACCCTGGGTCCTGAATTTGGTCTTTATACGGATCCCTATCAAAAAATGGGGTATCTGAGCGACCAGATGCTGAGAGCCGTGCGATTAGTGGTGGACACCGGTCTGCATACGGGAAGAATTAACAGAGAAGAAGCCATCCAGTATTTTCTGAAGAATATTGCCTATGACGAAGCAGGTGCCACAGCCGAAGTCGAACGCTACATGGCCATGCCCGGACAGGCGTTGGGGTACAAGATCGGCAGTCTTAAGATCCGTGAGCTCAGGAATAAATATGAGAATGAGTTGGGCAGCCGGTTCAGTCTTGCAAAATTTCATGATGAGGTACTGAATCAGGGATGCCTTCCGCTGGATGTGCTGGACCGCAAAATGGCGGTATGGGCAAGGAAACAGTAAAAATATTCACAATTACTCTTTTTTAAAAAGCATTTTAGTTAAAAAATCCCTGTCCTGACTGCCGCGGGCCGGCGAAAATTCCCGGCCGTAATAGATGATCTGTAAATGCAATTTATTCCAGCTGCTTTCTGGGAAAATTTTCTTTGCATCCCTTTCAGTTTCGACAACATTCCTGCCCGAGGTCAGTTTCCACTGTTTCATAAGCCGGTGAATGTGGGTGTCCACAGGAAATGCCGGAACACCGAAGGCTTGGCTCATTACAACGCTGGCCGTTTTGTGGCCGACTCCGGGCAGGGCTTCAAGTTCTTCAAAGGTTTGGGGTACATTACCATTATGCCTTTCAACCAACAGTTCGGCCATTCTTTGCAGGTTTTTTGCTTTTTGGTTAGCCAGCCCGATTTCTTTTATAAATTCTTTAATTTCAGAAACATCAAGTTCCTTCATTTTAAACGGGGAACCTGCGGCTTCAAAGAGCCGTGGAGTAATCTGGTTCACCTTGCGGTCCGTCGATTGAGCCGAAAGTGCGACTGCGACTAAAAGCGTGAATGCATCAGTATGGTGTAGGGGAACGGGTACGGTGGGATACAGTTTTTCCAGTTCCGCCAATACGGTTGCTGCCCTTTGCTTTTTTGTCATTTTAAATTTAAATTTGAGCAAAATTAAACATTATGCTGAAAGTGGGAGACCGTTTACCCGTCTTTGAAGTTAAGAACCAGGATGGAAAAACAGTTGTAGATTCGGACTTTGCCGGTAAAAAGCTGGTCATCTTTTTTTATCCTCAAGCCAATACTCCAACCTGCACGGTGGAAGCCTGTAATCTAAATGATCATCTGCAAAACCTAAGAGAAGAAGGATTCGAACTTATTGGAATATCAGCGGATTCGGTTAAAAAACAGAAAACTTTTCACACGAAATTCGGTTTTCAATACGATTTGCTGGCTGATGAAAACAGGGAAATCATTGAAAAGTTTGGGGTGTGGCAGCAAAAGAAAACTTTTGGCAAAACCTATATGGGAATTGTACGTACCACTTTTATTTTCAATGAAGAAGGAATCTGCGTAAGGGTCATAGATAAGGTAAAATCCAAAGAAGCTGCCCAGCAAATTCTGAAAAAAAACTAGTCTTTCCTTTGAAGTTTACGGAGTCTTTTCTCCATTTTCATTGTGATCTCCTTCTGTATTTTTTTCTGTTCTTCAGCACGCAGTTTTGCCTCCTCAATCTGCTTGTCGAGCGCACTGTAATGCGGGTTATTCTTGCAGTCCTTGCCGTATAACTCGAAATACTGGCCCAGATCTTTCTCTTCTGTAATTGCTCCGCTTTTCTTATCAACCATCATAGAATAGTGAGTTTTTGCCAACGGACAATTCAGGGAACTCACTTTCCCGGCGTCTACTAAAAAATAACTGCCTTTATCTTCATAGTTTGCCGCATAATCCTTGAATTCAAAATCAATCAGATAACCGTTTGTCAGAGCGGCCAGCGCAGCCTCTTCTCCATTATCTATTTCTCCGATAAAGGTACGGAGCGACTCCAGGTCGGCAGCATAAGATGTTTTTCCTCCCTTTCCATACGCGATATAATAAAATCCCTGCTCATGAGGGTTAATTCTGAAACCCTCGGACATAGGAACATAGCTCCCTTTTCCGTACGATTTTACCAGATGATCCTTCTTATCAACATAATACACTACGGTCCAAAAATCCAGATTTTGGTTGGGAAGAAGGTTTTTAAGTATGCTATCTGAAGTAATCAGCGTCACCTTCTTTTCCTGCGAAAGAACGAGATTTGCAGTAATAAGAAGACTGAAGAATATAAATTTTTTCATTTTAATAGTAGATAACCGTGCAATCAAACAGCATCTTGTTCTTTATTAAACAAAAATCCCACCAACTTAGTACATGAGGTTTATAAAAATTTATCTCCTTTTTTGAAATTCTTCAAATCCTGCACATACTGTTTGATGAGCTGGTCGTTGTCCCGCGGACAGATCAACAGCGCTTTGTCCGTATCTACGATGATATAATTCTTCAGCCCGTCAATGATGGCCGCTTTATTGTTGTTTTTCAGGCGAACGATATTTCCTTTAGCGTTGTACGTTATTACATAAGGGGAATTCACGGCGTTCTTATTTTCTTCCTTCTCTGCATTTTCATAGACGGAAGTCCAGGTGCCCAGATCGCTCCAACCGAGGTCTGCAGGAATTACATAAACGTTTTTGGCCTTTTCCAGGATTCCGTTATCAATGGAAATCTTGTTCACTTTTGGATAAATAAGTTCAATGCAGTCCACCTCCTTGCTTGTATTGTATTCACAGGAGATAAACTGCTCGGCCATCTCGGGAAGATAACTTTCGAAGGCTTTCGTAATACTTTTTACATTCCAGACAAAAATTCCGGCGTTCCACAGAAAATCGCCACTATCCAAAAATGCCTTTGCGATTTCCAGACTCGGTTTTTCTGTAAAAGTTTTCACCTTAGCAACCTCTGAACCTTGCTTTTCAATGAACTGAATATAGCCATAACCCGTATCGGGACGCGTTGGTGTAATTCCCAGGGTAATCAGATAGTCGTTTTTCGAAGCGAGTTCAAAAGCATAATTTACCTTTTCCAGAAAGGTCTGCTCCTTTAAAATCAAATGATCTGCAGGAAGGATGATCAGGTTCGCATCGGGCGATTTTCCGGCGATTTTGCTGGCCATATAAATGTTGCAGGCAGCGGTATTTTTCATCATCGGTTCACCCACAATATTTTCTGCAGGGATGTCCGGAAGTTGCGAATGCGAGAGTTCCACATACTCCTTATTGGTGATGATGTAAATATTTTCGGCTGGAATAATCTGACTGATGCGGTCGTAGGTTTGCTGAATCATCGTGCGGCCCGTACCCAATATATCCTGAAACTGTTTCGGAAATTTCTGTGTGCTCATGGGCCAGAATCTGCTTCCGATGCCACCCGCCATAATCACACAGTAATTATTTGATTTTAACATAATTAGCTTGTTTTCTCTACCCTGGCTAACGGTTTAAAAATATACTTTTTCCCATTGTTCAGGTTCATACAAAGATAGTTTTTTTTAAGCTTCTGCTCTATGATATATGTCTGCTTTCGGTACATAAACTTATCCTGAAGATTTAAGTCATCAACAAAGTTTGTTTCATCCTGATAATCTTCAATATGAAAATATCTAACAAGTTCCGGGCTTGCCATGAAATTTGCTTTTGGTGTCCTGGAAAACTTCAGGATAATTGGTTTAAGGTCTTCAGAATAAACCTCAATGCTTTCGAGAAGCATCTCGCGGAAAAGGTTCTTCCACTGGGGGCCGTGTGGCGATATGCTCCTACCCGATGTATCAAACGCCAGTAGATGGGCCAGCTCATGGGTAAGGACGAAGAAAAAAAGCTGCGGCTGCAGGGTGGAATTTACCGTAATCTGGTGACTGTTATCGGGCATTTTGCGATAATCCCCGAGTTTCGAATTTCGGCCACGGGTGATTTTGATGTGCATATAGTGTTCCCCAAACCACTTCTTGAGAAAGGGCATGGAGCCTTCAGGCAGATATTTCTGTAAAATGGTGACCGACATTTATGGTAGCATAGTCCTTAACCGAGTGTAAGGATGAAGGTGCTATAAGGTGATTGGAATTCCGGCGTAGAAGTTTAGCAATTTCAGGCTGAAAAGATAATTGTATTTAGCCTGCGCTACCGAACCCTGAGCGTTGGCGTAGTTGTTCCTTGCGACATTGACATCATAGATGGTAGACCGACCGGCAGCATAACTTTTTTCCGCGAAGTCCAGTGCCAGTGCGGAACTTTTCTCTGTATCCAGGGCAGCCAGATACGATTCATAGTTAGCCTCTGCATCGAACTGAGACCGCTGTACATTCTGAAGAACCTCCTGCTTCTGCATCTCCAGGGTGTTTTGTGCAACCTGCTGATTGATCTTACTTTGCTCCACCTGCAGTTTCGTGATTCCTTTGTTGAAAATCGGAATATTAGCTGAGACGCCTAACTGCTGACCAAAGGTATCCTGATACTGCTGAAAAAAGCTGGGGTCTTTCACCAGATTTCCATTTTGATCGTAACGCTTAACCAAGGAGTTAAAATACGAAGAGCCAATCCCTGCACTTGCAGAAACGGTGGGCCAAAAGGCTGTTTCTGTCAGTTCGGTCTGTGCCTCCGCGGCTTTAATGCGGCTTTCAGCGGCTTTGATCTGGGGCTGGTTCTGATACGCGGTCTCTATGATGTTTGCGGCAGAATGAAGGGGCGGCTGGGGTTTCTGCTGAATATCGACCTCAGCAACGTCGAAATTTTTATAATCAGACAACCTCAGGAGCTGAGCCAGCGCAAAAAGGCTTCTGTCTGTATTGATCTCTGCATTTTTTACATTCTGTCTTTCCCTGGCCAGCGCTGCTTCTGCTTCTGCAAGCACAGTCTTGGCTGTTGTACCTACCTCGGTGGTTATCTTAGCGCGGTCATACTGCTTCTTTGCATTTTGTAGGGAACTCTCCGCAATCTTTTCGACCTCCTTATTAAGCATAATCTGAAGATACTGCTGAGCGACCTGCAAAGAGATGTCATTTTTAATGCGTTCCACATCATAACCGGTGGCTTCAAGGTCAAATTCGGTCTTTCGTATGTTTTTTTCAATTCGTCCATGGTTGAAGAGCAGCATGTCTGCACCTACGTTGGTACTGTTGGTGAAATTGTCATTCCTCTGTGTAGTTCCAAAAAAATCACGACCCTGACCGAAGGAGAAATTATTGTTGATGTTGCCGGAAACAGAGGGCAGGTACTCCCTTTTTGCGATCTGAAGGGTGTTTTCCTGAATCTTTTGGCTGTATTGCGAACTGATGACCTGCAGGTTATTCTGCACCGCGTATTCCACGGATTCCTGAAGCGTCCACTTTTTCTGGGCATTTACACCAAGAAACGCACATCCTAAAGTAAAAACCAAAAGTCTTTTCATTCGCTATTTTAAGGGATTAGACGCCGGATTGAGGAAAATGTTACAATTTTTGACCCGGATTGTTTTAGCAGTCAAAATCTTTTTACAAATTTGCCGAATGACAAACCAGGAATATCAGGAAGCAATAGACTGGCTCTTTGTTCAGGCACCCAATTACCAGATCGACGGTAAGAAAGCCTACAAACCCGGACTGCAGAATATCACAAAACTTTGCGCATTTTTTGGGAATCCGCAGGATAAGATCAATACCATACATATTGGCGGAACCAACGGGAAAGGGTCTACGAGTAATATGCTGGCTTCTGTTTTACAGGAGGCCGGTTATAAAATAGGTGTTTACAATTCTCCCCACCTCATCGATTTTACCGAAAGGATCAGGATAAATGGCGAAAACTGTACCCGCGAGTTTGTTTTCGACTTCATTGAGAAACTGAAGACACTGCCGGGGAACATTCGCCCGTCGTTCTTTGAATTCACGACGGTAATGGCCTTTGAATACTTCTATCAGAATAAAGTGGACTATGCCATCATTGAAGTTGGTTTGGGGGGTCGCCTGGATTCCACCAACCTTATAAAGCCCATGGTAACGGCCATCACCAATGTTGCGCTGGACCACCAGAATATATTGGGTGACACTGTGGAGGCAATCGCTGCTGAAAAAGCCGGCATTATAAAAGAAAATACGCCCATTATCAGTGGTGACAAAAATGGAGTTGTAAAAAAAATCATAGGGGATAAAGCATTGGAAATGGGCGCGGATTTCATTGACGCTTCGACAATTGATACATCTCTGGAATCAGATTTAAAAGGAAATTACCAGCGCAAGAATATAAAGGTGGTTCTTGCTCTCGTGAAGACCCTTCAGAAATCGGGTGTTCAGATTACGGATCAACAGTTAAAATCGGGACTGTTGCATGTTCACCAAAATACAAATTTCATCGGACGGTGGTTCGAATTTTCGAAAGACCCGCTAACCATTTGTGATACTGCCCATAACCAGGCGGGTTTACAGGAGGTCTTCGGCCAGCTGAACAGCATAAAACAATTCAAACATATTGTTTTAGGGTTTGTAAAAGACAAGAAGATAGAGGACATCCTGAAAATTCTGCCTGGAAACGCCCGGTTCTATTTTGTAAAACCCTACGTGAACCGTGGGCGTAACCCTGAAGAATATGAAGAACTCCTGAAAAAATCGGAAGTAGATTATAAAATTTTTCAAAACGTACAGTCCGGTTATCTTGCTGCGGGACAAAACGTTAAAAAAGACGATATGATTTTTATTGGCGGAAGCAACTTTGTTGTAGGTGAATTTTTAGAAAAAAATTTGCAGAAATAAAAAATGGTTGTATATTTGCCGAACCAAAATTTGAGAGATCAAATAAAGGATTAGGGCTCTTAGCTCAGTTGGTTCAGAGCATCTGGTTTACACCCAGAGGGTCGGGGGTTCGAATCCCTCAGGGCCCACAAATCTCAGAGAAATCTGAGATTTTTTTTTGGGCAGTTAGCTCAGTTGGTTTAGAGCATTGCGTTGACATCGCAAAGGTCGCTGGTTCGAATCCAGTACTGCCCACATAAAAGGAAAATCTCAGAGAAATCTGAGATTTTTTTTTGTTTTTATATTTTTTCAAGGATTTTCTGGATGTGGATTTCTTCCAGGCAGGCATAATCGCCGCGGTAACATTCCTTATCGCCAAAAACGGAGCAGGGCCTGCACGTAAGGTCTTTCACATGCACGATATCGTCCGCACTTTGCCCATAACCGAGGAAGCCGGCAAAATAATGGGTGGATCCCCAAACTGAAATACAGCGTGTCCCAACCAGACTTGCCAGGTGCATATTCGCCGAATCCATAGAGACCATGGTTTCCAATTGTTTAATTCGGTGTAGCTCTTCCGTCAAAGTCAGTTTTCCGGCCAGGTTTTCCGTATTCGGAATTTCCTTCGCCCACCTGTCGAGCGTTTGCACTTCTTCCTGACCGCCGCCAAAGAAATAAATCCGGTTTTTTTCGGCGAGCTGCCGCGCGAGTTCAAACGACTTCTCCAGCGGCAGCATCTTTCCTTTATGCTGAGCAAAAGGTGCAAAACCAATCCCCGAACGTTCGGAATGCTGTGGCCTGAGAGCATGTGACAATTCTAAAGTAAAACCAAGGTCCCGGAATACATCTGCATACCGTTCCACTGTCATTCTAAGTGGCTTTTTATCAAGGTTCCAGACATCTGTCAGAATTTCCTTTTCTTCTTTTCCTTTGTTGATGACGGCCACCTTAAATCCTTTCCTGGAGAAACTCCGCTTCAGGATTTTGGTGCGTATCACGTCATGCAGGTCTGCAATATGTGTGGGGTTAAATTCGGCTACAAGTTCCGCTGAAAGCCTGTGCATCCCGAAAAAGCCTTTAAAATCATCCAGATTGATTCCTTTAAATACAACATGCGGAATTTCGTCGAATAAGGGTTTAAAATGTTCACGGGAGACCATGACCACCTCCGTTTCCGGATTCTGTTCCAGGAACTCGCGAATGACCACCGCGGCCATAGCAACGTCGCCAAAGGCGGAAAACCGGTATGCCAAGATTCTCTTCACGATTTTAGCTGGTACGCGACTGCATAAAACTTAATCTGCTTCGTCATTGCCATGAGTCCGTTGGCACGGGAAGGAGAAAGGAATTCCTGAAGCCCGATTTGGGAAATAAATTCAAAGTCCGAGACCAGTATTTCTTCGGTGGAATGACCGCTGTAAATGGAGACCAGCAGGGCAACAATCCCTTTGGGCAAAATCCCGTCAGAATCGGCATTGAAAAACAGTTTTCCGTCCCGGAATTCAGCATCGATCCAGACTTTGGACTGGCATCCTTTAATCAGATTATCGTCGGTCTTTTTGGCTTCCGGAATTGGTTTCAGCTGCTTGCCGAGGTCAATCAGATATTCATACCGCTGTTCCCAGTCCTCCAGAAATGCAAATTCATCAACAAGTTCCTGCTGTTTTTCTTTAATTGTCATCCTGCAAAATTAGCGAAAGTTTTCCTTTTCAACTTTGTTAAAAAGTTCAAGTATCTTAGGTTCTTCCTTTTCCCAACAAAGTTCATTAGCAGCTTTTTCCAACTCCACCTGATAGTATTCCCGACCATTACTGATTACAACACGTATTTTATCAGCCAGGTTCCGGGGATCATGATTTTCAACAATTTCACCCACTTTAAACTGCGAATACACCTTAAGCATCTCCGGAAAGTTAATCATGACCAGGGGAACTCTTGACTGGATACAGTCAGCTACTTTGTTGGGCAGGGAATACAGGTAACTCACCCCTCCGTTCTCTTCTACACTAAGACCCACATCGGCTGTTCGGGTGACCTTCCGCAATTCAGTAGGATGGAGGCGGCCAAGAAACATCACCTTATCCTGAAGGTGTTCTTTCTCAGCCAATGCCTCATACTCCGCCTTTTTGGGACCGTCGCCGGCAATCTTCAGCACTGCATTGTCCAGATATTTCATTGCAAGAATTGCTGATGGAATTCCTCTTGACTGATTAATAACACCCTGATAAAGAATGACTTTAGGATTATTAACAGGGATGTCTATCTTTTTTTTGAGGGCCAGTGGGATATTCCGCACGACCACCGGATCTACGCCGTATTCCTTTTTGAACCAAGCCGCGTAACTGTAACTTTCGGTCATCATGTATTTCGTGCCGGGAACCAGGTGCTGCTCCAGAAACTTCCAGACCTTTTGCGTCCAGCGTCCTTTTATTGCAGGCATTTCGGTAAAAATCTCATGACTATCAAAAACAAGAGGAATGTTAAGTTTTTTGGAAATCAAAACGTTAGGAAGCAGTGCGTCCAAATCGTTTGCCAGCAGAACCGTCTGTTTATCCACCCTCCTGTTTAATTCACGGTAAAGTTTCCACTGAAATTCGAGGTACGCGAATCGGAGTAGCTTTGTGGAATGCCGGATGCGGAAAAAGGGATACGGGCGGTCCATTTCGCCCTCACCGCCCCAGTCATTCCCCAGAAGTTCTACCTGATGTCCGTTGGCATGGAGCGTTTCACAGACCTTTTCAATGCGCTGGTCAGTATAGAGGTTGCTGAATGCAGAAACCAGAATTTTCATCGGGAAAAGTTAGTCTTTTTTAAGCAGGTGGTAGGCCTGTATGAAGCAAAGGATGGCATTTGGAATAATGATAGGCCAAAGCATCCCACTGAAGATCCCATAAATTACGAAAAGAATGCATCCGATCACATTAACGAGCCGTACTTTTTTCAGGTCCTTCAGAATAAAACTTAAAACAATGAAAAAAGATGCGGCATAACCGAAATAACTTGCAGTTTCTGGACTCATACATTTATTTTTAGGAGGGCAAATCTAATCATTTTCAGGAAGATAAAAAAAACAATCCTGCCAGAAAGTCATTATTTAGCTTTTGGTAAAGTATTTGTAACTTTGAGTATCTAAGGAAAGAATTCACTCCCTTAATAAATATGAGACCTTATTATGGATTATAAATTTTCAGATGGTTTGGACAAAGTTTTCAAACACAGCAAAAACGAAGCACGCAGACTGAAAAGCGAATTCCTGAACACAGAGCACTTACTTTTAGGCATCATCAAGACCGAAAACTCTGCGAAGGAAATCCTTCAGAATCTGAATGCAGACCTTACCCAAATCCGGAGAAAAATTGAAACTATGAACGCTTCCGGCATCAATCCACTTGCCGAGGAAGTTCCTAATATTTCATTTACAAAAATGGCGGACCAAGCGGTGAAGCGCTCCGAACTGGAATGCCGGCAATACAGAAGCACCGAAATCAACACGGTTCACCTGCTCTTGGGGATCCTATATAAATTTGAAGACCCTACTTCTAATATTCTCGGCGCTTATGATGTAGATTACGAACGTGTGTCCAAGGAATATCAGACCATGCTTAAAAACAGCGGCGATAGCCCTAAAATGAGTGCGTATGATGATGACGAAGAAAGAGAAGAATATGGGCAGATGAAGAAACCGGGGGGAAATATTGGTTCAGGGAAAAGCAAAACTCCAACCCTAGACAATTTTGGCCGCGACCTTACGACCCTTGCCAGAGACGGAAAACTTGATCCGGTAATCGGCCGGGAGAAAGAAATTGAACGGGTTTCGCAAATACTGTCCAGAAGAAAAAAGAATAACCCACTTCTCATCGGAGAGCCAGGTGTAGGTAAATCTGCAATTGCAGAGGGTCTTGCACTTAGGATTCATCAGAAAAAAGTGTCGCGCGTACTTTATGGAAAGCGGGTCATCACCCTGGACCTCGCCAGCTTGGTGGCTGGTACAAAATACCGTGGCCAGTTTGAAGAAAGGATGAAGGCCATCATGACCGAGCTTGAAAAAAATAGAGATGTAATCCTTTTCATTGATGAGCTCCACACGATTGTAGGCGCAGGATCTTCTACCGGAAGCCTTGATGCATCCAATATGTTCAAACCAGCACTGGCCAGAGGCGAAATTCAGTGCATTGGAGCAACAACGCTTGACGAATACCGTCAGTATATTGAAAAAGACGGTGCTTTGGAAAGGAGATTTCAGAAAGTGATGGTAGAACCTACTACCATCGATGAAACCATCCTTATCTTAAACCAGATCAAAGACAAATACGAAGATCATCACAACGTCACGTACACGGACGAGGCCATTGCAGCATGTGTTAACCTGACTGCGAGATACATTACCGACCGGTTTTTACCGGATAAAGCTATTGATGCGATGGATGAAGCCGGCTCCAGGGTGTATATAAAAAACATGAAGGTCCCTACCGAGATCATTGTGAATGAGAAAAAAATCGAAGAGATAAAAGAGCAGAAACAGAAAGCGGTAAAGGCACAGGATTACCTTGAAGCCCGCAAACTTAAAGATGAAGAAGAAAGGCTGACCATGGAACTTGCCTCCGCCCAGGAAAAATGGGATAAGGACGTGAAGGAGAAAAAAGAAGTCGTGACAGAAGAAAATGTGGCTGAGGTCGTTTCCATGATGAGTGGCATTCCGGTAACGAAAGTCGGCAAAAACGAGCTCGACAAGCTTGCCCAGATGGACGATAAATTGAACGGGAAGGTAATCGGGCAGGAAGAGGCCGTGAAGAAGGTTGTTAAAGCGATTCAAAGAAACAGGGCGGGACTTAAAGATCCGAACAGACCTATCGGAACCTTTATATTCCTTGGAACCACAGGTGTTGGTAAAACTGAACTTGCAAAAGTGATGGCGCGGGAACTCTTCGACAGCGATGAGGCACTTATCCGTATTGACATGAGTGAATACATGGAGAAATTTGCAGTTTCCCGTCTTGTGGGTGCGCCTCCGGGATATGTGGGTTATGAAGAAGGTGGTCAGCTGACTGAAGCGATAAGAAGGAAGCCTTATGCGGTCCTTTTGCTTGATGAAATTGAGAAAGCACATCCCGATGTATTTAATATCCTGCTGCAAATCCTTGATGAAGGACATATTACGGACAGTTTGGGAAGGAAGATCGACTTTAGAAATACAATCATCATCCTTACCTCAAATATCGGAACCAGAGACCTCAAGGATTTTGGTGATGGTGTTGGATTCGGAACAACGGCAAAAAAATCCACAACCGACGCACGGGCACGCTCCACCATTGAAAATGCCCTTAAAAAAGCCTTTGCACCCGAATTCCTGAACAGAATTGATGACATCATAATCTTCAATTCGCTGTCCATTGAAGATATCAGGAAAATCATCAATCTGGAGCTTTCCAAGCTTTATGCAAGACTGGAAAAATTGGGTTACGCTGTAGAACTTACCGAAGAAGCTCAGGAATTCATAGCGGAAAAAGGTTGGGATAAAGATTTCGGAGCTCGTCCGCTGAAACGTGCAATTCAAAAATACATTGAAGACCTCATCGCGGAGATGCTCGTAAACAAGCAGATTTCTGAGGGAGAAACAATTGTCCTGAAACTTAACGAAGCGAAGGACGGCCTGGAAAAAGAGGTGGCTCCGAAAGGGAAAAAAGAAAAAGCATAGAAATTTATTCTAAAACAAAATCCGTCTCATCACAAAATGGGGCGGATTTTTTTATATTACTAAGTTCATTGCCAAAATCAGAGTCCGTAAACAATGCCGACATTTGGAACAAAACCGCCGCCAAAAACCGAGTTGTTGGAATCGTACAGAACATTATACATCGCCCCAATCTGCATATACGTTCTTTCTCCTAACTTCTGCATATATCCGCCTCCCAGATATAGTGCGTTTTCATTACTGTTATATTTCTGGTCATAAACTTTATCCGTGCCTGAAATCAGATAGTGCTGAAAAAGACCGGAAGCATAGAAGCTTCTTCCAAAATAATAATTTGCAAAGGGCCCTGCCCCCACCATGGTCGAAGAATAATATTTTGAGTTGTTCCAGGAAAAATTACCCGCGATACCCGTTTCGAAATTGTCTGTCACCTTGTATCCCACCCGCGGGGTAATATATAGTGTTGTGCCTCCGCCACTTCCAAAGGCGCCTCCCAAACCGGCGTACCCGCCAAAGGTCCATTTTGAATCCCCAATCTGTGCGGAAGGAAGACGGGTTCCCACCTGTGAAAAGGCTAATGTACCGGAAATTACCACCGATAAGAACAGTATTTTTTTCATCATCTATTGAATTAAGATATGAAATTCCAATGAGCGAAATTTATACCATTCATATGGCGAAGATGCTATATCGACCCTAAAACCGTAAATTTGCAAAAATTTAGTTTCGGATGAAAATTGTTGTTGGACTTTCCGGAGGTGTGGATTCCTCGGTGGCTGCCTATCTGCTTCAGCAGCAGGGACATGAAGTGGTTGCGTTGTTCATGCGCAATTGGAATGATGCTTCGGTAACGCTTGAGGACGAATGTCCGTGGATTGAAGACAGTAATGATGCGCTGATGGTGGCTCAGAAACTCGGCATTCCCTATCAGGTGATTGATATGAGCGACCTGTACAAGGAGAGAATTGTGGATTATATGTTCGCCGAGTACGAAAAAGGGCGGACCCCAAATCCAGATGTCCTCTGCAACCGTGAAGTGAAATTCGATGTCTTTTTGGATACCGCACTCTCGCTGGGCGCCGATAAAGTAGCCACTGGGCACTATGCACGGCTGAATTCATTTAAAAGTGAGGAAGGGAAGGATGTGTATCAGCTGCTGGCGGGGAAAGACGTGAACAAGGACCAGTCTTATTTTCTTTGTCAGCTGAATCAGGACCAACTTTCTAAAGCCCTCTTCCCTATTGGTGAACTGACCAAGCCCGAAGTTCGGGAAATCGCAAAAGAACTGGGTCTGGTAACTGCGGATAAAAAAGATTCACAAGGGCTGTGCTTTATCGGAAAAGTAAGCCTTCCCACTTTTCTGCAGCAGCAGTTGGTCCCCAAAACCGGGGAGATTGTGGAAATTTTTAAGGATTTTGAACCTTTTCACCAGCCAGTACCGGTATTTTCCTCCAAGGTTGAAGAACTTGAATACCTTTCGGCGAAAATAAGATATGCGAAGAGTGACGGAAAGGTTATAGGAAGACACCAGGGAGCGCAGTTTTTCACAATTGGTCAGAGTAAAGGCCTTGGGATCGGGGGTCATAAGGAAAGCTGTTTCATTGTCTCACGGGACATGGAAAACAATATCGTCTTTGTTGGCGAAGGGAAAAACTTTCCGGGTCTTTACCGCAAAGCACTGAAAATTGAAAATCCCGATGTCCACTGGCTCCGTGAGGATCTGCGGCTAAAAAACGGGGACTCCATGAAAGTAGAAGCAAGAATCCGCTATCGCCAGACCTTGGAGCCGGCGACACTGTACCAATTCGCTGAAGGTTTCTTCATTGAATTCGAAACACCGCAGTCTGCAATTGCAGAAGGTCAGTTCGCTGCATGGTATCTGGACGGGGAACTTTTGGGAAGTGGTGTAATTGCCTGAGCCCCACTTGAACGGCCCTTCAGTAATTAACTTAGCAATTATTCTGTTATAAAATTTTTTTCTAATTTATTAAATTAGCCATATACTGGCCTATGCTAGGAAAAATAGTGCTAAATTTAGTAAATAAAAATTTTCAAATGAAACAATCAACTTTACCTTTAGCGGCTGCGGCTCTTTTTCTGGTAACCTCCTGCGTTACAACCAAAACGTATCCCATTCAGAGCAAAAGCAACTCGGATGTTCAGGGAACAGCCAAATTCACTCAGACAGGCAAAACAGTGGAATTGGACATGAATGTCCTCAAACTCAATCCTAACGGAATTCATGCGGCTCATATACATGAAAAGGGGGATTGTTCATCTCTGGACGGAAGTTCTGCAGGAGGACACTGGAACCCTACATCCCATGACCACGGGAAATGGGGCGTGGGAGAACATCACGCAGGGGATTTGGGAAATCTTAAAGCCGATAAAAACGGTACCGCCAGGCTTATTATGAAAACGGACCAATGGTGTCTTGGATGCAGCCACGAGACCAAGAACCTGTACGGTAAAGCAATCATTATACATCAGCAGGCAGATGATTTTAAAACGCAGCCTACCGGCAACGCTGGAGGAAGGATTGGATGCGTGGAAATTAAATAATACACTTCCTTTCGACATAAAAAAATTCGTCGCTTTTTCAAGTGACGAATTTTTATTTTTAAAGAAGGCTAAGCCTTAATCATTTCCGAGATGATGTTCACCGCTTCCTGCAGATAGAGGTCTTTTCCTAGCATTTTTGTCCAGTTCTCGGTTTTTTTCTTAAATGCTTCATCTGTTTTCTGTCTCTCCACTTCTTGCGGGTAAATCGCAAAGCTCAGTCCGTTACTGAATTTATCCAGTTTTTCAAACTTCTTAATCTGGTCTTTTCTCTGCTTCATCACCTCAAAGAACTTGGCCTGGTTTACCGTTATGCTGTGTTCTTTCTCCAGGTTCTCTTTCCACTGTGCAGATTCCAGTAGCAATTGGTAGTTAGTGTTCAGGGCCATTCTCTGTGCGCTGTTCTGCTTCATTTTAGGGATGTTAATCCCGTTCACCGTCTGAAATGTTACTGAGGGGATTTTATCCCACGCCAGCGCGTTATCGTCATACCGCTCCCCAATTTCAGAGTAGGTGAAGAAGTCTTTCATCTGAATGTCGGACTCAATCCCCTTTTTCTGGGTGGACTCACCTGTTATCCTGTAAAACTTCTGGATGGTTAGTTTCAGCGACCCGAAATCGTCATTCGTGTTTAAAAACCTGTTAAGATCTACGAAGGTCTGCACGGTACCTTTACCGAAAGACTGTGGCGAGCCTACTACTACTGCCCGGCCATAGTCCTGCATTGCACCTGCAAGAATCTCTGAAGCTGACGCGGACAGCTCGTTCTGCATTATTGCCAAAGGCCCTGTCCATACAGCGCTGTTGGTTTTGTTTCGCAGCGTCTGTATTTTTCCGTTTCCGTCCTTTACTTGCACATAAGGTCCCGCATTCATGAAGAGACCCATAATGTCGCCTACTTCCGTCAATGATCCGCCGCCGTTGTTCCTAAGGTCCAGTATAATGCCCTGAACATTCTGCGCTTTAAGTTTAATGATTTCATTCTTAATATCATCTGAAGCATTCCTTCCGCCTTCCTTGTCAAATTCCGCATTGAACCCGGGAAGATTGATGAATCCATATTTCTTACCATCCTTGGAATTGATGATGATGCTTCGGGCATAGGTGTCTTCCATGGCCACTTCTTCGCGGATCATGGTAACCTCCTTAATTGTTTTGTCCTTTTTCTCAACAGTAAGTGTTACCTGTGTTCCTTCTTTGCCACGAATCAGCCTCACCGCTTCGTCGGAAAGCATTCCCACGACATTTACCGCTTCTTTTCCGGGCAGCGTTCTAACCTTCAGGATACGGTCGCCTTCCGCCAGTTGCTTTGACTTCCAGGCGGGCGCTCCGATGGACAGGGCTCCCAAGTACAGATTCCCTTTCTTTTCCTGTATAATTGCACCGATTCCGATAACCTTACCTGTGAAATTCACATCAAAATCCTCCTTGTCCCTTGGCGAAAAATAGTTGGTGTGTGGGTCGAAAACCTCTGAGTACGCATTCATATATACGGTAAACCAATCCATTTTTTTCCTCTTCTTGAACCTCGTGAAAGTCTCTCCCAAATAATCCTTCACCTCGCCTGTTGCTTTGGTAAGTTTCTGTTCGGGGCTTAGGATTTCAAGTTTTATAGTGTCCTTCAAACCAAACTTTTGCACGCTGTCTTTTTTCTTGCGCTGGGTTTCTTCCCTGCTGTTCAGCGTTTCCATTTCCTGAAGAATATTGTATTTGATAAATTTTCTCCATTCATTGTACTGTTCTTCCTTACTTGATGGGGACTTCTTGATTTTGTGCTCCAGGACCAGCGTTTCATCTTCATTTAAATTGATGGGTTTGCTGAAAATATCCTGAGTGATCTTGTCAATGTCATCAACCCTTTGGTACAAGCGGTCAACTGTAAGTTTGTAGAAGGTCAGGTCACCTTTATTCAGGTAATCATCCAGTTTCGTTTTATGTTTGCTGAACTCATCCATATCCGCCTGCAGAAAATATCTTTTCCCGAAGTCCACCATTTCAAAATATTTGTCATACACTTCCTGAGAATATGCATCGTTGATTGGTCTTGGACTGTAATGAAGGTATGAAAGCGTATTTTTTACACTCACCATTATGGTCTGCATTTTTTCATCATCATTTTGCGCTGCATTAAAGCAGAACATCAGACTCATCAAAGGGATAAATAAAAGTAATTTATTGAGTTTAAATTTATTGAACATATTCTAATCTTATGTTGTTATTAGTTAGTATTTCACCGCCATTGTTACACGGATTAACAGAACTTCAAATTTAATACCTAAATGATAATTTCCGGGGGTTTTTTGATTAATTTTGTTCAAAATCAGAATTCAGTATGCAAAGACCTCAGATATTAGTGACTAATGACGATGGAATCACCGCTCCGGGCGTAAGGAGACTCGTAGAATTTATGAATGAAATTGGCGATGTAACCGTGGTTGCGCCCAATTCTCCACAGAGCGGAAAAGGGCATGCAATCACCATCAACTCCACCCTTACGTTTGAAGAGATACAGCTGGACGGACCGCAGAAAGACTATTCGCTTAGCGGAACCCCTGTGGACTGCGTGAAATTTGCTTTGGATAAAATAATGACAAGAAGGCCGGACATTGTAGTTTCGGGCATTAACCACGGCGCAAACTCCTCGATTAACGTCATTTATTCAGGGACAATGTCCGCCGCCGTAGAGGCTGGTGTAGAGGGGCTTCAGGCCATCGGTTTTTCACTGCTTGATTTCAGTTGGGACGCTGATTTCGGGCAAGCCAAAGAATTTATTCAGAGAATTGTACTGAAAACGCTGGAAAACCCACTGCCTAAGGGTGTTGTACTAAATGTAAACATTCCTAAGCTGAAAAAAGACCAGATTAAAGGGGTAAAGGTTTGCAGGCAGGCCATTGCGAAGTGGGAGGAAAGTTTTGATGAACGCATCAACCCACACGGAAAAAAATACTACTGGCTTGCAGGCTACTTTAACAATATGGACAATGGTGTAGATGCTGATGAAAATGCCCTGGCCGACGGCTATATTTCGGTGGTCCCAGTGAAATTTGACCTGACCGCTCATGAATACATGGCGGATTTGGGCGCAATTTTGAACAGTTGACCTTAAAACCGGTCAATGAATGATTTTTATGCTACTAGAGTTTTAGACTTAATCCTCACAAACTGAATATCATAGGGAATCGTTAGCGCCAGGTGAATGAATACCGCAGGCAATGGTGAGCCGAACCAGATTGCCATAAGACAGAGTAAAATTCCAAAAGGGATACACGACAGCATTTCCCTTTTACCATTCACCACGTGCAGCAATACATACAGTACAACATTGATGGTTACGGCGTACACAATACCATAATTTTCCGTGCTGTATTCCAGGAAGAAACCCCGGAACCAGAGTTCGTACGCACTTATGAACAGGATGCGGACCAGGAAATAGAGTGATAAGAAATTCCAACTGAGCAATGTAGGAGCCACCGTGAAGATCCTTTTCTCAAGATCCTTTTCTGCCACCCGGAATGCGACAAAGGAAGTAGTCAATACTAAAGTAATTAATACGAACATTTTAAGTAGGCTGTTTTCCTGTACAAAGAAGTTGGGAAATGGGTAAACCAATGCAGGTAAGATTCCGAACAGGAAAATTCCGGATACATTCAAAAAGATCATGAGTCCGGGATGTTTTACCGCAGCATCATCATTCAGAAGGCGAAGGGATTTTTTTTTATAGCTGATAACGAGAACCAGCGCAAAGGCAGCGCAACTTAAAATAAACACCCACATAGGATCTTCAGGGATTGATTTAAGACAAATATAAACGATTCCTCTGAAGCTCCTAATTATTACTTCCTAAAATTTCCACTTCAACTTCCGCAGAAAAATTTTTCTTAACTTCACTTTTCTAAAATGAAGTGGTAATGTCCAAAAATTTAAGTGCGCTTTCCGGCCGAAAAGGCATGCAGCAAAACCTTTTTGATAAAATGGGTAAAGTTTCCGTTAATGACGGAGGGACTCCCTCTTTTCAGCATCTTGAGCAACTTGCAGATGAATTTTTGATGGGCGATGCAAATACCTATGGGAGCATAACGGCATATGATTTCATGAAACCTGAAAACCGTGGTAAGGAAATATACATCTGTAACGGTTCTGCCTGTCTTTGCGCAGGAACTCAGGACAGGGTTCATGATAAAGTGATGCAGCACTTCGACGCCGAGGCCGTGGGTCACATGACCTGTCTTGGCCGCTGCCACGAAAATTCATCCTTCCATTATGATGGAAAAAATTTTTCTGGTAACAGCATAGATCATCTTGAGGAACTGATCAGAGAGAAGAAAGGCGGACAGAATGGACGCTATTCGGTTACGCCGGTTAAACCATTGCTTACCGAACCGTTTAACGATATACCGGTCTTTAAAAATCTGTTGCAGGAAACGCTAAAAAGACCCGCCGACAAACTTTTACAGGAAATAAAGGATTCTCAGATACGGGGCCGGGGAGGTGCAGGTTTTCCAATGGGCATTAAATGGGAAGGCTGCAGGAACGAAATTTCCACCGATAAATTCATCATCTGCAATGCGGATGAAGGTGATCCGGGGGCATTTTCCGACCGTTACCTTCTAGAAGAAAGGCCGCTTTCCGTACTTTTCGGAATGTTGGTGGCAGGCCTATGTACGGGAGCCAACTGGGGCGTGCTTTTTATAAGGGCGGAATATCCCGAAGCAGTAAATATCCTGGAACAAACGGTGCAGGAACTTTACGCAAATCACCTCGTAGGAGAAAATATTCTCAATACCGGATTTACCTTTAATTTTAAAGTGATAAAAGCGCAGGGAGCCTACATCTGCGGCGAGGAAACCGCCCTCATCAACGCCATCGAAGGGCAGCGGCCGGAAGTCCGTACCCGACCCCCATTCCCCACCCAGCAGGGTCTTTTCCTTAAGCCTACTGTAGTAAATAATGTGGAAACACTTGCCGCAGCAACCTGGATTATACAGCACGGGGGGTCCGAATACGCCAAACTGGGCACTGAAAAATCCCGGGGCACAAAACTGGTTTCCCTGGATGGCCTTTTCAATAAGCCGGGGATTGTAGAGGTGGAAATGGGTACCCCTCTTGAAAAAGTCATTTACGAATATGGTGGCGGTTTCCGTAAAGAAGTTAAAGCGCTTCATATTGGAGGGCCGCTGGGTGGAATTGTCCCGGTAGAAAAAATCCCGGCTCTTTCCATAGATTTTGAATCCTTTGCTGCGGAAGGTTTTCTGTTAGGCCACGCTTCTATTGTCTGCATCCCACAGGATTTCCCAATGATAAAATATCTGGAACATCTTTTTGAGTTCGCTGCTTTTGAAAGCTGCGGCAAATGCTTTCCCTGCCGTCTTGGGACCAGACGTGCCCATGAGATGCTGCACAGTGCGGCCCACGATATGAAACCTATTAACCTTGAGCTTTTCCAGGATTTGTTGAGCACCCTACAGCAGGGTTCATTGTGTGCGCACGGCGGTGGCATCCCTTTACCGGCAAGGAATGCCCTCCAGTATTTCGGTGAAGAACTGAACCTACATTTCAATTAATGCTTTCAAAGATGAACAACATTGCATACATTAATAATCAACCTTTTGAATTTGTGCCTGGCGAAACAATGCTTTCTTTCATTCGCAGACATAAAGGCCAGCAGTCGGTTCCCACCCTTTGCGACGCACCGAACCTGGAACCTTTCGGATCCTGCCGCGTTTGCTGTGTGGATGTTGCGCTGGAACGCGACGGCAAAACAAAGGCAATGGCTTCCTGCCATTCACCGGTAGCCGCAAATCTCTATCTTTTTCCTGATTCGCCAAATATCGTGAATTTAAGGAGGAATATTCTGGAACTGGTATTGTCTGACCTTCCGGAAGAGCAGCGCTTTAAGGCCGACCAACAACCTTCAGAATTCCAACAGGTGGTCCAAACCATCGGCATAACGGAGGTCAGGTATGAGTCAGCCGGTAAAAATCACTTCCTGCCCGATACAAGTCATCCTTATATGCGGTCGGACCTCAACATGTGCATCAACTGTTTCCGCTGTATACGGGCCTGCGACGAAGTGCAGGGGCAAATGGTGCTGAACATGGCCGGAAGAGGTTTTGATGCCCATATCATTAAAGGAATGGACGTCAGTTTCATGGAATCGGACTGCGTAAGTTGTGGTGCATGTTCCCAAACGTGCCCTACAGATGCAATTACGGATATCTTTCAGATGTCTGAAATTATTCCCGAGAAAGTAACCAGAACAGTCTGTACCTACTGCGGAGTAGGCTGCAACCTGAATGTCGCTACCCGAGGCGAAGAGATCATTTCCATTACCAGTCCTTACGATGCCGAGGCAAATTTAGGACATACCTGTCTGAAAGGGAGATATGCTTTTAAATTCTATAACCATGCAGACCGGCTCCGAAGCCCGATGATTAAACGAAACGGACATTTTGAGGAGGTGAGCTGGGAAGAAGCTTATGCGTTCATTGTAGAAAAATTTAAAACAATAATGGCTGAAAGCGGACCTGATGCCATCGCCGGAATATCCTCTGCAAGGACTCCCAACGAAGAAAACTATCTCATGCAGAAATTCATGCGCGCCGTTGTCGGGACAAACAATATCGACTGCTGTGCGAGGGTCTGCCATTCTCCCACCGCATTGGGTATGCAAAGGGCTTTCGGTACCGGAGCAGCTACCAATTCTATTGAAGACCTTGCTTTCACAGACTGTATTCTCGTCATTGGGGCAAACCCGACCGTTGCCCATCCGGTAACGGGAGCAAGAATCAAACAGCGGATGATGAAAGGCGTAACCGGCATCGTAATCGATCCCAGAAAAATAGAACTTGCCAAATATGCTAAATATCACCTTCAACTGAGGCCCGGAACCAACGTAGCGCTTCTTAACATGATGCTCTATTACATCATTTCCGAAGGTTTGGAAGATGAGGAATTCATCCGTCTGCGTACTGAAGGTTATGATGAAATGAAGAGTGAAATCCTGAACCTCAATATCGATGAACTTGAAAGCATTACCGGCGTAAAAAAAGAACTCGTCCGCGAAGCTTCCATCGCTTATGCTACAGCCGATGCAGCAATGGAATTTCATGGTTTGGGTGTAACCGAACAGATGCAGGGCACGTTCACTGTCCAGCTCATTGCCGATTTGGCGATGATTACAGGAAACATCGGAAAAATTGGTGCCGGTGTTAATCCTTTACGTGGACAGAACAATGTTCAGGGAGCAGCGGACATGGGCTGCCAGCCTCATCAGGGTGCCGGATACCTGGATGTAACAGATCCGGAAATTAACGAAAAATACAACCTCTTTTACAACCGTCAGCTTCCACTGCACATCGGCTATAAGATACCTGAAATGTTCGATGCGGCCATTGAGGGGAAACTGAAAGCACTCTGGCTCATTGGTGAAGATGTGGTGCAGACTGATCCCAATACCCAAAAAGTGATGAAAGCCCTGGACAGCCTGGACTTACTGATCGTTCAGGAACTTTTCATGACCGAAACCGCCAAACATGCCACCGTAATCCTTCCGGGAACCTCATTCCTGGAAAAAGAGGGGACTTTCACGAATGGTGAACGACGTATCCAGCGGGTTCAGCGGGTTGTCAAGCCATTGGAAGGAACAAAGACTGACGGACAGATTATCGTGGACCTTATGAACCTTATGGGTTATCCACAACCGGATTACACCGCCAAAGGAATGCTGGAGGAAATTTCTCAGATTGTTCCATTTTTTGCCGGCGTAAAATGGGACGAACTGGGAAACAGCGGAAAACAGTGGCCGGTAGCGCCGGACGGCACCGATACCAAGTTGCTTCACGTAAAAGAATTTAACCGGGGACGGGGGAAATTTACGTTTATCGATTTCCGGGAGTCCAATGAGGTTGAAAAACACGGCAAGGATTATCCCTACATCATCACCACCAACCGCGAACTTGAGCATTACAACTGTGGTGCAATGACCAGAAGGACGGGAAATGTAGAAATACTGACAGAAGACGTACTGCTCATTAATCCGGAAGATGCAGCAAAAGAAGGCATCAACGACGGAGAATTTGTGTGCGTAGAATCGCCGCGTGGAAAAGTGGACATAAAAGCCCGAATTTCTGATGAAATGAAACCGGGTATCTTAAGTTCCACCTTCCATTTTCCTGAAGTAATGCTTAATATCATTACATCGGATGAACACTGCTCCGAAGCCATGTGTCCGGAATACAAGGTCGTAAGCTGCCGCATCCGGAAAAGCAAAGGAAAATTCAAGAAACTGGCAGAGGCAAAAGATTTGGAAAGTTACTAACCAACCGCCGCTTTGGAGGAATAAAAAGTACCAGGTATGGACGTAAAAATTTACATCCCGCACCTTTCACTTTAGGTGTACTTTATTTATTTTTATAAGATCAAATCTAAAAAATGCGCATAGAATACGAAATAAAACTGGGGTTTAAAGACGTCATGATACGCCCTAAACGGTCCACATTGAAATCACGCTCCGAAGTAAGCCTTGCACGCACTTTTATCTTCAGAAATTCGGGTAAGAAATGGGCTGGTGTACCCATCATCGCTGCAAACATGGATACCGTGGGAACTTTTGAAATGGCGGCGGCTCTCGCAAAAGAAGGCATTATGACCGCCATTCACAAACATTATACTTCTGAAGAATGGCATGACTTCCTCAACAAACAACCGGATTCCATCTATGAATACATTGCCTTGAGCACGGGTACAGGAAAAGCAGATGAGGAGAAGATAAAAACAATCGTACAAAACCACCCTAAGATAGAATTTCTCTGCATTGACGTGGCAAATGGCTATTCCGAACATTTTGTGGAATTTGTAAAGAGAATCAGGAAACATTTCCCTACAAAGACCATCATCGCAGGGAATGTAGTGACCGGAGAAATGGTGGAAGAACTCATACTCGCCGGCGCAGACCTCATTAAAGTTGGCATCGGCCCGGGTTCTGTTTGCACCACCAGAATAAAGACCGGCGTGGGTTATCCCCAGCTTTCGGCCATCATAGAATGTGCAGATGCTGCTCACGGCCTGGGCGGACACATCATTTCCGACGGTGGCTGCAAAGTTCCAGGCGATGTGGCCAAAGCTTTCGGCGGCGGTGCTGATTTTGTGATGCTCGGAGGCATGTTTGCCGGACACGAGGAAAGCGGCGGCGAAATGGTTGAAGAAAACGGAAAGAAATTCAGGCAGTTTTACGGAATGAGTTCCCAAACCGCAATGGACAAACATTCCGGTGGAGTTGCGGAATACCGCGCGTCCGAAGGTAAGACCGTACAGGTTCCCTATCGTGGGGCCGTGGCGCATACGGTTAAGGATATTCTGGGCGGTGTGCGTTCCACCTGTACCTACGTGGGTGCGTCGCAGCTCAAGGAACTGTCTAAAAGAACAACCTTTATCCGTGTAGCCGAACAGCATAACGAGGTTTTCGGAGACTGAGTTCTCAATCATCCGTAAAACAGAAATAATAGTAAATGAAAATCATAAGGACAACAGCAGAAAACCAGGATTTTATACAACTCGTAAAGATGCTGGATGAGTATCTGGCGTATGTTGACGGCGACGATCACGCATTCTACGATCAGTTTAACGGCATTGATACGCTCACCAACTCTGTGATTCTATACGAAGAGGGAAATGCCGTGGGTTGCGGAGCAGTAAAGCCATTTGACGCACTTTCTGCAGAAGTGAAAAGGATGTTTGTTATCCCTGAATTCCGGGGTAAAGGCTATGCATCAGCAATCCTTTCAGAACTTGAAAAATGGGCGGCTGAATTGGGCTTTAAAAGCCTGATTCTGGAAACTGGAAAAGGCCAGACCGACGCCATCGGGCTTTATGAAAAGTCCTATGAACGGATCGCAAACTATGGCCCGTACGCCGGGGTTGAAAACTCGGTTTGTTTCAGGAAGAATTTAAAATAACGGCATTGCATTTCCATCGTCAAAAAAACCCTTTCAAATCGTTGTTGAAAGGGTTTTTGTTTCTTCGGTGAATGCAGTCAATTTTCAGCAATATTCCTGTTAGGTTAAAAGTCCGCCGCAAACGTTCAGGACCTGCCCTGTGATATATGCAGACCTTTCACTTCCGAGAAATACACAGGCATTTGCCACATCCTCCGGCTTTCCGCCACGTTTCAGCGGTACATCATTTCTCCATTCTTCAATCACTTTTTCGTCTAAAGCAGAGGTCATTTCGGTTTCAATGAAACCCGGTGCAATTGCATTGCAGCGGATGTTACGCGATCCCAATTCCAGTGCCACCGACTTCGTGAAGCCTATTACCCCCGCTTTGGAAGCCGCATAATTCGCCTGCCCTGCATTTCCCTGAATTCCCACGACCGACGACATGTTGATGATGGAACCGTTTCTGGCTTTCATCATCGGTTTTATGACTGCTTTTGTAAGGTTGAATACGGAATCAAGGTTGGTTTTCATAATGAGGTCCCAGTCGTCCTTGTTCATTCTCAAAAGTAGATTATCGCGTGTTATTCCGGCATTGTTGATCAGAATGTCAACTTTCCCGAATTCTGCGATCACATCATCCACAAGTTTCTGTGCAGCGTCGAAATCTGAAGCATCGCTTTGATAACCCTTTATCTTGGTGGTGGAACTCAGTGATTTTTCCAGCTCAGCAGCTTTCTCCACCGAACCGGCATATGTAAACGCAACCTGAGCACCCTCTTTGGCAAAGATTTCTACAATCCCTTTTCCTATTCCTCTGGACCCGCCGGTGATGAGCGCTACTTTTCCTTCTAATAATCCCATATTTTAATTTTTAAATCGAATTGTTGATGATGAGGACAATCTCACCTTTCAATGTTTTACCTTTTGAGAACTCAATGAGCTCTGTAATGGTGCCGCGTTTTGTTTCCTCAAACTTCTTGGACAGTTCACGGCTCAGGCTGATTTTGGTTTCCTCACCGAAGAATTCCCGGATCTGCTCCAGCGTCGTGTTGATCTTGTGCGGGCTTTCGTACAAAATTATGGTTTTTTTCTCTTCCGAGAGTTGCTTCAGTTTGGTTTGCCTCCCTTTCTTCTGCGGCAGGAATCCAGCGAATAGAAATTCGTTGTTCGGTAATCCGGAAACGACCAGGGCGGGAACAAATGCGGTGGCACCTGGCAGACACTGCATTTCAAGACGCTCATCGGAAACCGCTTTTGCCAGAAGATAACCCGGATCAGAAATTCCCGGAGTTCCGGCATCAGTTATGATGGCGATATTCTGACCGTTTTTCAGGTCATCAATCACCTTATGCGTTGTTTGATGTTCGTTGTGTAAGTGATAGGATCTGAGTGGTTTAGCTATTTCGTAATGCTTTAAAAGAACGCCGGAAGTCCGGGTATCTTCGCAGAGGATATAATCCACCTCCTTAAGCATCCTTACCGCCCGGAAGGTCATGTCTTCAAGGTTACCAATTGGTGTCGGAACAAAATAAAGGATACCTGACATTATATATTATCATAAAGGTTTTTGCAGAATTCTTCGAGTCCCGGGTCCCGGGCTCCCATCAACAGCAGTACCGTGCCTTCGGTAAGCTTCGGTCGCAGGGCTTCGAGCAATTCGTTCCGGTCTTCAACAAAATGGGCATTTTTTCCCTTTGCTCTGATGTCCTCGATAAGGTCGTTTGCCGATATATCTTTAACGGCAGTTCCTCCTGCATAGAATATCTCACTCATCCATATCTCATCCTGAGGCCGTAATGCAGCTGAAATATCCTCCACAAAATCATGTTTTAGAAATCTGGTGGGTCCATAACCGTGAGGCTGGAACCAGGCAACCACTTTTTCTGCCAACGGCTGACAGGCTCTGATGGAAGCTGCACATTTCGCTGGGTTGTGCGCATAATCGTCGATGACCCATACACCGTTCTTCTGACCGAGAATTTGGTGACGGCGGTAAATACCTTCGTACTTGGCTAAACTTTCCGCGCAGGTCTTTAAACCGACGCCAATCTGGTGGGCAACAGCAATGGCTGCCGTGGCGTTTTCCACCGAATGCCTGCCAAGAGAGGTCATCTCAAATTTTTGGTTCAGCACTTCAAAGGTCAGGGAAAGGCCATTCTGATGGAAATTATGGGCGGAATATCCTGCTATTTCATCTTCAAAACCAAAATCAGCATTATGATCTTCAGATAAACTTTTAGCCAGTATATTTGACTGATTAACAATAAACAAACTCTTGGTATTATTTTTAAATGTTCCGAATAACCCGATGAGTTCAGCGATTTCCTGATGGTCTTTGTCTATGTTGAGCAAAAGTCCTATTTCAGGTTTATACTGGACCACAGAACCGTCACTTTCGTCCGCTTCAATGATAAGCCACTCCCCACTTCCTACCGCTGCGTTCCCAATTTTTCCCTGTTTGATGATGCTTGTTAAGCCCGCTCCGGAAATAATGCTCGGTTCGAGATTCGCATCCAGCAAAATCTGGTAGAGCATTGCGGAGGTAGTTGATTTTCCTGAAGTACCTGCCACCGCGATGGTTTTTTTGCTGGTGGCGATAATGGCCAGCAGCTCACTTCTTTTGATGATCGGTATTCCAAACTCTTTGGCCTTCTGTACCTCGAAAACTGTGTCTTCAATCGCAGTTGAAACAACAATCAACTCGGTCTTGTCTGTTATTCCGCTGCCATCCTGCAAAAAACACTGAATCCCATCTGCTTCAAGTTGCTCTCTCGTTTTATTATACTCGTTTGGGTGAAAATAACGGTCGCTGCCGGAAACCTCCTTCCCGATTCCTTTCAGATACTGTGCAATCGCACTCATTCCGACTCCCGCAATCCCAATAAAAAAAACATCCTGAAAGTCGGAGATTTTGTTGATCATAAATGATTTTTAATCTTAAATAAATTTATTTTCCACCAGGCTCCAGAGTCTTTGTGCATATTCGTCAGATTTATCCCAGTTGTATTTGTAATAGGCCTCACTCAGGTATTCTCTTGCCTCTTCAAGGGTTTTAAAACTATTCAATGCGGTAATGGTTTCATTCATCTTGGTTTGACTACCTCCAAAAAGCATCTTAGAAAAAGCAATCTTATCGTTAAGGTCGAGTTTGAATTCATTCTTCGGCTTTTCCGCCTCCATAAAATCTGTTCGGACGTTTGTTTTAAGCAGACTTCCTGAAACAGGTTCTGCTGCCTCATCCTCCTTTAACCGTTCTTCCAGAGGGTCTTCCTCAAATAGAGACTGTATCTTTTTAAGGCCTTTGATGTTTGAAAGTCTGAACTTTTTCTCCTCGTGCTGCTCCTGGATAAGGGCGGCGGCCTCATTTAACTGCTGCATTTTTTCCTCCCTTTCGATTTCAACAATCTTTCTTCTGTTTTCACTGACATCCACCGGAGCGGCTGAGGGCTCCTCTTCAACGAAAACATCGGGCTCTTCATGGTCCCTGCTCTCCTCAGGATTTTCAGCGCGCATGTAACTTACCGTTTCTGACTCAGCATCTTCTTCATCTTCCGAAATTTCGGTTTGCTGCATTTCCGCTATTGGAGCCAGGTTTGCCGCTTCAATTTCATTGAGTTCATTGTTAAACACCGCTTCTTCCTCCAGAATATCAATGCCAATTTCAGGATGGTGGATTTCGGAATCATCAATCTGATTAAAAGTATTGTTGAAGATTACCTCTTCCTCCGCAATATATTTATCTTCAGTTTCTGTCTGTTCATCTTCTTCCTCATCCAGGTCAACCAGATGTAAATCGGTATTCTCCCGAAATCCTTCGTTTTGACGATGCCCAAACTTTTCAGAGACTGCAAGAAACGTCAGCAAATCCTGAAGTTCGTGAACGTCTTCCTTTCTATCCTTTAATTCTTCAGCAGAATTTACTGTTTGAAGACTTTCTATGATGTCTTTTGCATCCCGAAAGGCCACTTCCTGTATTTCTTGAAAACTTAGCATTGGAATTTCTTGTTAAATTTTGCGTAATTTTGAATTTATTATACGGCTAAAGTAACAAATGTTTTTAGAAAATACAATAAATCATTCCAAACAAAGTGGCTGGATGGAAGTTATTTGTGGATCGATGTTTTCGGGAAAAACCGAAGAGCTCATCCGGAGGTTGCGCCGTGCTGAAATGGCGGGCCAGAACGTTGAAATTTTTAAACCCAAAATTGACACCAGATATCACGAGGAGGAAGTGGTCTCCCACAATCTGAACCGCATCAGAAGTACTCCTGTGGAAAGTTCAAATGAAATCTTGCTGCTGGGATCGACTTGCGACGTCGTTGGAATTGATGAGGCACAGTTTTTTGATGAAGGAATCGTAGAGGTAGCTAACAAGCTGGCTAACAATGGTGTTAGGGTTGTTGTTGCGGGTCTTGACATGGATTTTCTTGGCCGCCCTTTCGGCGCGATGCCCAACTTAATGGCAACTGCTGAATATGTTACTAAAGTTCACGCCATCTGCAAGAAGACAGGTAATCTGGCGAATTATTCGATGAGGACTACAAACAGTAAAAACCTGGTGGAGCTGGGGGAAACAGAAAGTTACGAGGCAGTAAGCCGGCGTGTTTTTGCGGATCAGGTGCTGAACAAAAATGTAGAGGAATGAACTATACAGCAAACGAAATTGCAGACATGACCTGCAGTAAAATAGTTGGTGATGGTGATTTACGAGTCAAAAATATTGCCTTTGACAGCCGAAGCCTTTTTTCCGTTCAGGACAGGGCATTCCTCGCCATAAATACCACTAAAAACAGCGGTGAAAAATATATTAATACAGCTATTGAGAAAGGAATTAAAGTCATCATTTCAGAACATAAAACAGTTGATACAGAAGACATTAGCTGGATTTTGGTCGAGGATTCGGTTTCCTTTATCCAGCAGTTGGCAAAAAAACATCTTAAGTGCTTTAAGCACCTGAGGACTGTAGGAATTACCGGCAGTAACGGTAAGACCATAGTAAAGGAATGGCTATACCAAAGTTTATGGAGCGACTATGATACGGTAAAAAGTCCGAAGAGTTTCAATTCACAGATTGGGCTTCCCCTTTCCCTCCTTGAAATTAATGAAAAACACAGGGTAGGAATTTTTGAGGTGGGAATCTCAAAACCTGGAGAGATGTCCCTACTTGAAGATATATTTTCACCCGAAATTGGTATCCTGACCCATATCGGTACCGCCCATTCCGCTAATTTCGCCTCCGAAGAGGAATTGATTGACGAAAAGATCAGGCTATTTAAAAGCTCGCCCATCATCATTTTTAACGGCGATAATCTGTTGGCTTTCAATAAAATAAAAAGCGCTTTTAACGGAAGAAAACTCGTCTCCTATGGTTTCTGGCCATCTAATGACCTCAAACCCGTTTCCGATTGGAGAAATAATGGGAAAGAAATAAAAGTGACCTATTTCGGCGAAGAAATAATATTCCCCCTTTTAAAACGGGATGAAGCCACCCTTATGAATGCCCTGGCGATTATAGCCGTACTGAAGGAATTTGGTCTAACCAATGAAAAGATTGTTGAAAAACTAAGCAGCCTAAAATCGGTGGAAATGAGGCTTGAAAGTATCAACGGAATTCGCAACAACCTGGTCATCAATGATTCTTTTAACCTTGACATTGACTCTCTAAAAATCGCTTTTCAGTTCATCAGGGAGTATAAAAAAGAAAAGAAAACACTTATACTTACAGATATTGTGGACGTTAAGGAAGATCCTGACGTTCTGTACCGCGAGGTCGCCGCACTGGTTAATGACCAGCAATTCGACTGTGTTTTTTTGGTTGGAGAATCGATTACACAGTACGAAAAATATTTTGCCACGGAAACCTACTCGTTTAATGACACTCTGGAGTTGATTGAAAGTCAGCAACTTAATCATATTGAGGATTCGCTGATCCTGCTTAAGGGAGCAAGGAAGTTCGCCATTGAAAAAGTTAAAAACCTCCTGGAACTCCAGAAGCATGATACCGTGATGGAGGTGAATCTGAACGCTATACTTCACAACATCAATGTCCATAAAGCCCTTTTGCATCCCGAAACGAAGATGATGGCGATGGTTAAGGCATATTCCTATGGTTTGGGCGGATATGAAATTGCGGAGTTTTTGCAGCACCATCACATTGATTACTTAGGGGTCGCGTACGCAGACGAGGGAGCGGATTTAAGAAAAAATGGAATTACGACTCCTATCATTGTGATGAATCCCGAACAGCACAGCTACCACTCCATTATTGAGTATAACCTGGAGCCCGAAATTTACAGTTTCAGGGTCCTGGATCTTTTCTATGAAGCACTTCAGGAACAGGGGGTTAGCAAGCAGTACCCTATTCATATAAAATTGGAAACAGGCATGCACCGGCTGGGTTTCAAAACTTTTGAATTGGCCCAACTTACCTCAAAAATAAATGCAATGAACCTTCAGGTAGCCAGTATTTTCAGCCACCTATCGACTTCAGATATGGACGGGGAAAAGGAATATACGCTGAAACAGATTGAAATATTCACGGAAAATACGCAATTTATGATCTCGGCCCTTGGGTATAGGCCGACTCTTCACATTCTGAATTCGGCAGGGATTACAACATTTCCTGAACATCAGTTTGATATGGTACGAATTGGCATCGGAATGGTGGGGATATCATCCAGTGCTAAAATCAGAAAACAGCTGCATAGCGCGGTGGTGCTAAAAACAGTGATCTCGCAAATCTCAGAAGTTAAGAAAGGGGAATCTGTTGGATACAGCAGACGTCATATCGCCCCAAGCGATACAAGAATTGCAACTGTGCCGGTAGGTTACGCCGACGGAATACCCCGACTTATTGGAAATATGGTTGGCAATATTTCCATTAAAAACAAACTTTTCCCGATTGTGGGTAATGTCTGTATGGATATGATGATGATCGACATAGGAAATGCGGATGTTCAGGAAGGCGACGAAGTAATTATCTTTAATTCCAAACCAACACTGGAGCAGTTTGCAGCATATTGCAAAACAATTCCCTATGAAGTCCTGACCTCCATTTCGAGGCGGGTAAAAAGGATATATATAAAAAATTGAATGGTAAGATTTATTCTCATTTTCGCGGTCTTCGCTAACCTGATATTACTGAAGGGTCAGGTAAAGGAGGGGTTTATAATCCCCCCCAACCCCAGAATCGGACTTTCACTGTCCGGAGGTGGCGCGAAGGGATTTGCCCACATTGGTGTTCTGAAAGTCCTGGACTCGCTGGGCGTGAAAGTAGACTATATTTCAGGTACAAGCATGGGCGCTATTGTTGGGGGTCTTTATGCATCGGGTTTCACAGGAAAGGACATTGAGAAGATTGTGATGGATACCGATTTCTACACCATCATTGCCAACGAAAAAACCCGCGAGGAAACCTCCTTTTTTAATAAAGCGGTCGATAAATATATACTGACGATTCCGGTGAAGGACGGTAAAGTAAACGTACTCCCTAAAGCCATATCAACGGGCCAAAAGAATATTTATCTACTGAAGGAACTTTTCAAAAATGTATCAACCATTGATGATTTTTCAAAACTTCCGATTCCGTTCATGTGCATCGCCACCAATCTGGAAAGTGGAAAGATTGAAATCTTTGAAAAAGGCGATCTCGTAAGTGCAATTATGGCCAGTTCAGCCTTTCCATCGCTCATGGACCCTGTAAAAATAGGCGATTCGTTGTACATTGATGGGGCGATGACTATTAATTACCCTTCAAAGCCGCTCAAGGACAAAGGTATTGATGTTGTAATAGGTGTCGATCTGAGCCAGGGACTGGCCAGTCGTGCCAATCTTCAAAGTGCGCTTGCCATTCTGAACCAAGTAATTGATTTCGGTATCCAGAAAGAGACGAAAAACCAATATAAATATACCGACATTAACATTCATCCTGATCTTACCGGAATGAGTGCTACCAGTTACGATGCTAAACAGGCGATCCTGGACTCCGGTTATGTGGAAGCTCAAAAATATTGGAACACCCTTTCTCTGCTCCCCAGGCGAAAAGAAAACCTGCTTAGGACTCCAATGAATATGGTGTATTCCAATATGTATAAAATTGACAGTCTTATCCTGGAGAACAACCACATTTTCCGGAAGAATTACGTAGAAGGAAAAATGAACCTTAAACTCCCAGCCTTACTCTCCTACGGAGGCGTCAATAAGATGATTGATAAACTGTACGCTACAAATAACTATAAACTAATTAATTACGACATCATACAGGAGGAGAACAGGAACTATTTGAAATTAACAGTAACAGAAGATGACACCCGGTTTTTCCTTAAGTTTGGTCTTCATTACGACGAAGTCTTCAAGACAGGACTTCTGATCAATGCTACTGCAAAAAGACTGCTTTTCCGGAATTCTACGGTCTCACTCGATGTAGTTATCGGCGACAAACCGCGCTATTATCTGAACTACTTCATTGATAATGGATATATTCCTGGTTTTGGAGTCTATGCTTCCGGAATGTCGCTCGATCTTAAGGATGTGGATTCCAATGTGTTCCAGAGTTGGAACTGGATTCACAATGAAGTCTTTATTCAGTCTATTTGGAGGGATAAATATGCGATTGGAGGAGGGATTAGCCATGACTATTATGAATCAAAGAATGTTGGAGAATCCAGATACTCGCAGGCCGATAATCTCATTAATCCATACGTCTTCATAAAAACAGATACCCAGGATGACAAGAGTTTCCCTACTAAAGGGTTACTGTTACATGCTGAAGGAGAACTGCTTGACCTCCTGAATGAGGAGCAGGAAGGCCGAACTTTCCAGACCAAGATTAGCTCCCAGTTCAATTTTCCGTTACTCAGTTGGCTGACCTACAGATTGGGTCTTGTAGGTGGCTTTACCATGGGAGAAGAAGTTTCGCCTTACCAATTGTATAGAATTGGTGGAATTTTTGAACAAAATCTGGGCAACTTTACGAAGCTACAGGGATATGAGTTCGGACAGTCCGCTACCCGAAATATTTTGACCGCCTCTAACACATTGCAGTTCAATGTTTATAAAAATTATTACCTGGACGCAACGGTGAGCCTGGCAAACCTTTTTAATGATATAGAGGTCGATGATATTCTACATATATCCGAATCATCAGCGGGCATAACTGCAGGGTATAAATCTCCAGTTGGACAGATAAAACTTAATTACAGCCATTCTTTAAGCCGCAATAATGGTATTTTCAGCGTAATTTTAGGTCATTGGTTCTGATATGATACAGTTTTTCTTTGAAAATATTTCCGAAATACCCATTAATCCCACAGTAAAACAGTGGTTGGAAGATTTGATTTATGCGGAAGATAAGAAACCTGGCGACATCAACTATATCTTCTGCGACGATCAATATCTCCTTAAGGTAAACCGGGATTTCCTCAGCCACGACTATTATACAGATATTATTACATTTGATTACGTGAAGGGCAAAACCATTTCAGGGGATATTTTTGTATCTTTGCCCCGCATTTCTGAAAACGCAGTTTCTTTGGGCCAAGGATTTGATTCTGAACTATTTAGAGTCATCGCGCATGGAGTATTACACCTCTGTGGATATGGTGATAAATCTAAGGTAGAGGTGCTTGAAATGCGCAGGAAGGAAGACCATTATTTGTCGCTATTTCTAAAATAATTGCATTTCTTCGGTAGATTGATTACTTCGTAGGAACCCTGTTGCACGCTAACTGCACCGTCGAAGTAATTTTTAGCAATTCACATAGGGGTAATGTTTCACGTGAAACTATATCTAATTTAAATAAGAATTTTATCAAACAAATGATAAACGAAACATATGATGTCATTGTGGTTGGTGCAGGACATGCAGGTTGTGAAGCCGCTGCTGCAGCCGCGAATCTTGGCTCCAAAACGCTGCTTATTACAATGAACATGCAAACCATCGGACAGATGTCCTGCAATCCCGCAATGGGCGGAATTGCAAAAGGACAGATTGTACGGGAAATAGATGCCCTGGGAGGTTATTCCGGAATTGTTGCAGACAAATCCGCAATACAATTCAAGATGCTTAACCTTTCGAAAGGTCCTGCCATGTGGTCACCACGGACACAGAATGACCGCATGCTGTTTGCTGAAGAATGGAGGCTCGCTCTGGAAAGAACCCCAAACCTTGATTTCTTCCAGGACATGGTTAAAAGCCTCTTGATTGAGAACAACAAAGTAACCGGCGTCGTTACTTCCCTTGGAATTACGATTAAAGGTAAATCAGTGGTATTGACAAACGGTACATTTCTCAACGGCCTGATACATGTAGGCGATAAACAGTTGGGAGGCGGACGTATGGGAGAACCGCGCGCATTCGGTATTACTGAACAGCTGGTATCTTTAGGTTTTGAAGCCGGAAGGATGAAGACCGGCACCCCACCCCGAGTTGACGGCCGAAGTCTCGACTTTTCCATCATGGAAGAACAGAAAGGCGATGAGAATCCGCAGAAATTCTCTTATTCAAATACGCCAAAACTTACAAAACAGCTGAGTTGCCACATCGTTTATACCAACGAGACCGTACATGACATCTTACGGGAAGGATTTGACAGAAGTCCCATGTTTAATGGTACAATACAGAGTACGGGTCCAAGATACTGCCCCAGTATAGAGGATAAAATTAACCGTTTTGCAGAAAGAAACCGACACCAGCTATTTGTAGAGCCAGAGGGTTGGAAAACGTGCGAGATTTATGTAAACGGCTTCAGTTCATCACTTCCAGAAGACGTCCAGATCAAAGCCATGCGGCATATTCCCGGATTCGCAAACGTTAAAGTATTCCGTCCAGGTTATGCGATAGAATATGACTACTTCCCTCCTACTCAACTTTATCACACCCTCGAAACCAAGCTGATCGAATACCTCTATTTTGCAGGTCAGATCAATGGTACCACGGGATACGAGGAAGCCGCAGGCCAGGGGTTAATGGCAGGTATTAATGCTCACAATAAGGTACATGAGAAGGCAGAGTTCATCCTCAATCGAGATGAGGCCTATATAGGAGTTCTAATAGACGATTTAATTACAAAAGGAACCGAGGAACCGTACCGGATGTTCACCTCTCGCGCTGAATACAGATTGCTCCTCAGACAGGATAATGCGGACATTCGATTGACAGAAAAAGCCTATCATTTAGGTTTGGCAGATGAATTAAGGCTCCGAAACGTCCATGATAAAATTAATAAAAGTGACGAACTGGAAACCTTCCTAAAGGAAACCTCGCTAAAACCGGGAATAATTAATCCTATTCTACAAGGTATAGACTCCTCCCCTGTTGATCAAGCCTACCGTGCAGCGCAGATTCTTACGAGACCTAATATGACCCTTGAAAAACTTGAAAACGTTGATTTTATTAAAGAAGTTTCTGGCAACTATTCAATTGAAGTCCGCGAACAGGCGGAAATCAATATTAAGTACAGGGGGTACATTGAAAAGGAGAAAGAAAATGTGGCTAAACTAAACCGGTTGGAAACCATACGGATTCCGGAAAATTTTGACTTTTCCAAAATCGGTTCGTTATCATCTGAAGCAAAGCAAAAACTAGCGAAAGTAATGCCGAAGACGATAGCACAGGCAGGCCGTATAAGCGGTGTATCCCCTGCTGACATTAATGTGCTTCTTATATTCCTGGGCAGATAAAAAAGGAACATGTTTCACGTGAAACATTAAGTAATAAAATTTACATTACAGTATGAAAATTAAAGATCACTTTCTGACACAGGAAACCTTTGAAATCGTAGAAACAGGAACCAAGGGTGTATTCAGGACAAAACCTGTTCCTGAGGATCTCTCCCGATATTATGAAAGTACAGACTATATTTCACATCATCAGGATTCTGGCAGTTTGAAGGAAAAACTGTATAAAGTCCTACAACGTTTCAACCTTAATTATAAAAGGAATATCCTCGCACAGGAAGTGAATAAAAATGCGAAGGTCCTTGACTACGGTTGCGGTGCCGGTGAATTCCTTAAATTCATCGAAGATGATTTTAATACCGTGGGATTTGAACCAAACGAATCCGCCAGAAGTTTCGCTGCCGATAAAATTGGAAAGGCCAGTATTGTTAATGACATTCATACGCTGGAAGATAAAAGTCTTGACGCCATAACGCTTTGGCATGTATTCGAACATATTGATAATCAAGAAGATATGCTTAAATATTTTCATAATAAACTGAATAACAACGGATTACTAATCATTGCAGTGCCCAATCCAACATCCGATGATGCCAGACGTTATGGAGAATATTGGGCAGCCTACGATGTACCAAGACACGTATATCATTTCACAAAAGCAGGGATGGAAAATTTAATGAACAATGACAAGTGGAAAATAAAAAAAATCAAACCACTCTTACTCGATTCCTTTTACATTTCTATGTTGAGTGAAAAATATAAAAAATCACCTGCTTTTTGTATCCGTGGGATGATATTTGGAGCGATTTCTAATTTTAAGGCTATAAAAAACGGGGAATTTTCCAGCTTGATATACATTATCGAAAAAAAATAGTTCTGCGATTTTAGGCCCGTTTCCTGAGTCGTTTTTTCGCTCATTTACCGCCAATTTTTATCATATTATAGGAAACGACAAAAAAAGATAATAAATTAAAAACTTTACCCGTAAGGTACAGAAAATGAAAAAAGTTTCCATCATGATGGAAACTTTCAAAATATAATCGAAATCTTTAGTTTATTATTAGCTGTTGACGGCTTTCACTCCCGGCAGTTCCTTACCTTCCAAACTTTCAAGCATTGCCCCTCCACCGGTAGACACATAGCTTACCTTCTCATCATATCCAAACTGTTTTACGAAAGCAACACTGTCCCCTCCTCCAACAAGCGAAAATGCACCCAATACTGTAGATTCTGCAATACTGTTGCCAAGCGCAACCGTTCCGGCAGAAAAATTCGGCATTTCGAAGACCCCGATTGGACCGTTCCAGAGAATCGTCCTGGAGTTCATAATAACATCGTGAAAGAGTTTTTGTGATTTAGGTCCGGCATCAAGCCCCATCCAGCCTTCCGGTATTTCGTAGATATCTATTTCCTTTGTCTCCGCATCATTGCTGAACTCATCCGCTCCTATAACATCTACCGGCAGATAAACCGTGACATTCCCAGCTTTCGCGCGTGCCAGAATATCCAGCGCCAAATCCATCTTGTCTTCCTCGACAATTGAGTTACCGATGGTCCCGCCCAAAGCTTTTACAAACGTAAAGGCCATTCCTCCACCAATGATAAGGTTATCTATTGCCGGAAGCATATTTTCTATTATTGTAATCTTGGATGAAACCTTGGATCCTCCAATTATAGCTGTAACAGGCTTCTCCCCTTTTTTCAAAACTTTCTCAACCGCTTCAAGTTCTTTTGCCATCAATAAACCGAAAAATTTAGTTGAAGGAAAATACTGGGCAATAATCGCAGTTGAAGCATGCGCACGGTGGGCTGTACCAAACGCATCGTTCACATAGGCATCCGCATATTTTGAAATTTTTTCGGCAAACGCCGTATCCCCTTCCTCTTCCTCGTTGTAAAATCTCAGGTTTTCCAGCAGGAGAATACTTCCGGGCTGCAGTTCCGTCGTCATACGGTTAGCTTCTTCTCCCAGGCAGTCTGCACAGAACATCACTTTCTTTCCAAAAACTTCCTCAATTTCCGAAACAATATTCTTTAAAGAAAATTCCTCAGATGCCTTTCCTTTAGGTCTGCCTAAATGCGTCATTAGTATCACCGAACCCCCATCGTTCAGTATTTTCTCAACTGTAGGTTTCACCGCCTGGATTCGCGTATTGTCAGTAACTTTCAGATCAGCACTCTGCGGAACGTTAAAATCCACTCTTACCAATGCTTTCTTATCTTTAAAATTAAAATCGTTAACTGTTTTCATAAATCTCCCTGTTTTTAGTTTTACAAATTTAAGATTAATTCAGACGATGAAGAATTAAAATGAAGTTAAAATTCCACAATCCCCAAAGCTTCATCTTATCTACATTATACTTTATTTATTAAAAGAAGAAATGAGTAGTGTTGTTGTAGACGAAGGGTTTGTGGAGAAATAAAAGGTATTTTTTTCGTAACAGGTACCCTGCATGGCCATCACATTTTAGTAACAATACAATGCGTTGACTGTTAACCGTATATTATGGTTATCCGCAAATGTCAGTAACTTTTGTGGGCGACCTATATCAGTAATCACATTATGGAAAACCTACCGCCAAGCACCGGTAAACTTTCTTCAAAAAAATCGACGTTAATCCAAAAACTAATCGCATTATGAATTTAATGTGAATATTGAAAACAATTGTTTTGTATAGTTACCAACACGGTGTGGGTGTGATGTTCACAATGTTTTTTGAATGTTTGGGCGATTCTCTACCGCATTGCCCCGAAACCACGCCCCAGCATGGGCAAGCGCCGTCTGCTATATCTCCTTTTGCTCCTGGTGATTCCTGTCCTGTTGCGTGTAACCGCTTGCATTACTAGCGGGAGCTAGGTTTTCCGGTAAATTTAGTGTAGGTTGAAATAGATTTAGGCTGTAAAAAATTTCCATTTATATTAATAATGTTAAATTTGTAAGAATTGTAAGTTATAACAAGAGTAAAATGAAAAAAATAGCTATTGCCTGCGATCATGCAGGTTTTGAATATAAGGAAATCATCAAGAAGCATTTCGGAAGTAAATATGAGATCCAGGATTTCGGTACTTTTTCGGGTGAGTCGGTAGATTATCCCGATTTCGTCCATCCCTCGGCAACTTCCGTAGAAAAGGGCGAAAATGAGCTGGGAATTCTGATTTGCGGAAGCGGCAACGGGGTACAGATGACGGCCAATAAACATCAGGACATCAGGTGTGCACTTTGCTGGATGCCCGAACTTGCTGAATTGGCCAGAAAGCACAACAATGCCAACATGATTTCGCTTCCTGCCAGGTTTATTGCAAGTGAACTGGCTCTGGATATCGTGGAAAGGTTCCTGACCACTGATTTTGAAGGCGGAAGGCACCAGAACAGGGTAGATAAGATTTCATACTGCTAATTTAAACCTACACACACAATAATATTATATGGCAAAAGAAGGCAAATTTATATCGCACAAGAACAATCACAAGCTTCAGGAAATAGGCAGGAGAATCCTCCAGTTCATGAACGAACAATCCTCCAAAATCTATAACTATAAGCAGATTGCTGATGGGATAGACTATAAGAATCCGCGTCAGAGGGAGCAGGTGGTGCAAGCGCTGCACAAACTGCTGGCCGATCAGCGTGTTCAGGAAGTAGAGAAGGGAAAGTATATCGTCAACCTAAAAATTGCAGGAACGCTCACAGGTGTCATCGACTTCAACCAGAGCGGTAACGCATATGTTAAGGTGGAGGAACTGGACGATGATGTGTTCGTACATTCTAAAAACGTGAAGGATGCCATGCAGGGAGATACGGTTCTTATGGTAACCTATCAGTATAAAGGGAAGAAGATGGAAGGGTCGGTACTGGAGGTCATCACCCGGAAACGGACCGAATTTGTTGGAACCCTGGAATATATAGCTCACAAGGAATTCGGCTTTGTTGTTTCAGATAAAAAAAATGTAAGTACCGATATCTTCGTCAAAAAAGATAAGTTCAACGGAGCTTCGCATGGCGATAAGGTGGTTGTGAGGATGCTGGGCTGGAAAGCCGGCGACAAAAACCCCGAGGGCGAGATTATCCAGGTATTGGGAGCTCCCGGCGAGCACGAAACCGAAATACATTCCATCCTTGCTGAATACGGTCTGCCCTACGAATTTCCTGAAGAAGTGGAAAGGGAGGCCAACGCCATTGACCGTGAAGTCCGTGAGGGTGAGGTGGCAAAACGGTGGGATATGCGGGAAACCCTCACGTTTACAATTGACCCAAAAGATGCGAAGGATTTCGATGATGCAATCTCTTTGAGGAAACTGGAAAACGGAAACTGGGAAATTGGTGTCCACATTGCCGATGTGTCACATTATGTGATTCCAGGCACTCTGCTGGATGAGGAAGCTTACAACCGGGCAACTTCAGTATATCTTGTTGACAGGGTAGTACCGATGCTGCCAGAGGTCCTCAGTAACGGGGTTTGTTCACTTCGCCCAAATGAAGATAAATATACATTTTCCGCCGTTTTTGAAATGGACGATAATGCGGAGATCCACAAACAGTGGTTTGGTAGAACCGTCATCCATTCCGACAGAAGGTTCAGCTATGAGGAAGCCCAGGAAAGGATAGAGACCGGAGAAGGTGACCTGGCAGAGGAAATCTTGGTTTTCGACCGCCTTGCTAAAATATTGAGAGACAGGAGAATAAAGGATGGAGCTATCACCTTCGACAGAAGTGAAGTACGCTTTAACTTAGATGAAAACAATGAACCCATCGGCGTTTACTTCAAAATGAGCAAAGATTCCAATCACCTCATTGAGGAATTCATGCTTCTGGCTAACAGAAAGGTTTCGGAATTTGTTTCCCTCAACAAGAAAGGAACTCCAACCAACAATACCTTTATCTACCGTATTCACGATGATCCTGATCCGGCAAAACTTGAATCCTTGCGTGATTTTGTATCCACATTTGGCTATAAAATGGATTTGGCGAATACCAAAAGAGTGACGGAAAGCATGAACACGCTTTTGCAGAATGTTAAGGGGAAGCCCGAAGAAAATATGATAGAAACCCTGGCTATGCGGTCTATGAGTAAAGCCGTGTATTCCACCAATCCTATTGGTCACTATGGTCTCGGCTTTGAGTATTATTCCCACTTTACATCGCCTATCCGGAGGTACCCCGATTTAATTGCGCACAGAATTCTTCAGCATTATCTGGATGGGGGCAAATCGCCAAATAAAAACGATGTCGAGGAGCAATCCAAGCACTGTTCGGCAATGGAAAGGCTCGCTGCCGATGCAGAACGCGACAGCATTAAGTTCATGCAGGTCAAATTTATGGAAAAACACCTGGGTGAAACCTTTGAGGGTGTTATTTCAGGGGTTGCAGAATTTGGATTTTGGGTTCAGATTCCGGAAAACGGTGCGGAAGGCCTCATTAAACTTCGGGACCTAACTGATGACAGCTACAGCTACGACCCAAAAAGCCATGCAGTGAACGGCTCACGTCATGGACGTCAGTTCCAGCTCGGAGACACCGTTAAAATTAAAGTGATGAAGGCCAATCTTATTGCTAAGCAACTCGATTTCAAAATCGTAGATTAACCTTTCGTCATTTACGGAATTGCATTTATAATGATTGAACTTATATTTTCTGCAGTTGGATTGGGGGTGATGCTGAGTTTGGTCTTCATTGGACCGATATTTTTTCTCCTTATTGAAACCAGTTTTTCGCGTGGTCCAAAACACGCCCTTGCCCTGGATATGGGAGTACTGTTAGCGGACGTGATTTGTATTGCTGCAGCATATTTCGCAAGCGGAGATTTGGTTCAGATAATAGACAAACATCCGGGATTTTACCGGATTACGGCCTTTATCGTCCTCATTTATGCGGTGTACATGATTGTTTCCCGGACAAAAATGCATTTGGCTGGAGAGGAGAAGATGATCAGTCAGAATTATATAAAAACCTTCCTGAATGGCTTTTTTTTTAACATTCTCAACATCGGCGTAGTTCTTTTCTGGCTTTTTACGGTTATTTCAGTACGCAACGCTTACCCAAAACTGGACGAGTTTCTCTTATATATGGCGCTGGTCGTGGGAACCTACCTCGCTATTGATTTCCTGAAGATCTCTCTTGCCAAGCAGTTTCACTATAAACTGACTGAAAGGCTTGCCAATCAAATCAGAAAAGGAGTCGGCTTTATCCTAGTGGGATTCAGCATTTTTATATTTTTACAGAGTTTTAAAATGTTCAATCAGTTTGACAGGAAACTGGAAGAAGCAGAGAAAACAGAACAGAAACACCTGCAGGAATGAAAGCGATTATATTCCCCAAATCACTGACAAAAGGCGACCGCATTGCCATCATTTCCCCTGCAGGAGTAGTAGAGGAATCCCAGATAAAAAATGGGCTAAAATTAATTGAATCAAATGGTTACGAGCCTGTTTTGGGCAAATACCTGTACAGTAAATTCTCCCACGGATATCAATATGCCGGTACGGAAAAGCAGAGGATTTCGGATATGAATTGGGCACTCAACAGTGATGAAGTGTCGGCAATCTGGACTTCGAGAGGAGGTTACGGCTGTCAGCATTTACTGGGACACCTGAAGCTTTCAGAATTCCGAAAGAAACCGAAATGGTACATCGGGTATTCCGATAACACTGTAATCCAAAGCTATCTCCTGAAGAACAGTTTCGCTTCCATTCACGCGCAGACTATTAAAACTTCCAGTTTCGGAGTTTCCGACGAAAGTTATGCGCTTACATTTAACATTCTGAAGGGAAAATTTCCTTCGTACACAATAGAAAAAAACCCCTATAACAAATTGGGTGTTACTGAAGGTACTCTTATTGGCGGCAACCTTGCACTCATCTATGCGTCGTTGGGAACGCCCTATACCTTTGACTTTAGGGACAAAATCCTCTTTATTGAGGACATCGGCGAGAAATTCTATGCCTTGGACCGTATGATGATGGCATTGGAGCTTGCCGGAGTTTTCAGAAAGATAAAGGGACTCATTGTAGGCGGAATGACCCTGATGGAAGAGGAAAAAGAGAATAAGAATTACGAAGAAAGTTTTGATGCATTCTCTTACCAGCTCATAGCGGAACGGATTTCAAAATATACTTTTCCTGCTGTTTTTGGCTTTCCAAACGGACATATTCATGATAACCGTCCGCTGATTATCGGAGCGAATATATCTATGGAAGTTGGGGAGGAAGTGAAAGTCAGTTTTTAGCAACAATGATATGGCCGAACATAACGACTTTGGACAATTGGCCGAAGAACTAGCTAAAGCCTTTCTGAAAGACAAGGGCTATGGGATTATCAGGAGTAATTTCCGCTACCAGAAGGCGGAGATCGATATCATTGCCAGCTTCGCTGATCTTGTAATCATGGTTGAAGTGAAGGCACGCGCCTCGGATGCATTTTTTGAGCCTCACGAAGCGGTAAACAAGAAAAAAATGCGGCTTATCGTCACCGCTGCTGATGAGTTTATGAAACAGGAAAACAGGAATGAGGAAGTGCGGTTTGACATAATTTCCGTCCTCCCGGACGCTACAGGAAAACTGGAAATAACCCACATCGAAAGCGCCTTTGAAGCAATGGACGCGAATTAAATATAATTTTTATTTCAAATATTAATGAAAACTGCATTCATCACGGGCGCCACCTCCGGAATTGGCAAAGCCACAGCAACGCTTATGGCAAAGAACGGTTTCAGAATCATCATCTGCGGCCGGCGCAAGGCTATTCTGGAAGAGGTTAAAAAAGAACTTTCAGCCTACGCGGAAATCCACACCCTTGGCTTTGACCAAAGGAATTTCAGTGAAGTGCAATCGGCAATCCGTTCACTGCCAGAAAACTGGAAAGACATTGATGTCCTCATCAACAATGCAGGCAACGCCCACGGCCTGGAACCGCTTGCTGATGGGAATATTGAAGACTGGGATGCTATGTTGGACGGAAACGTGAAGGGAATCCTGTATGTTTCAAAACTTATCATTCCTGGTATGCAGGCAAGAAAGACCGGACATATTGTGAATATTTCTTCGGTGGCCGCAAGACAGACGTATGCGAATGGAGTGGTGTACTGCGCCTCTAAGAGAGCCGTGGATGTCATTTCCGAAGGCATGCGGCTGGAACTTACGGAGTTTGGGATGAAGGTAACCAACATTCAGCCGGGACTCGTGCAAACCGATTTCTCAAAAGTCCGTTTCAAAGGAGACGATAAGAGGGCGCAGGGCGTTTATCAGGGATACAAGGCACTTGAACCGGCTGATATTGCAGATGCTATTTTCTATTGTATCAGTGCACCGCAACATGTTGCAATATCTGACCTGACCATATATCCACAGGCACAAAGCGAGCCGCGGACGGTTTATAAAAATCTATAAATTCCATTTCTGCATCTGATGAGAGTGTTTTGGTTTTACTAAATTTGCTGCATGAAAATCCTCCACATTGAAACCTCTTCTAAAAACTGTTCTGTTGCCATTTCTGATGGTAAGGAACTGCTTTGTCTTTGTGAAGAAGTCTCGGAAAACTATAAACAGTCAGAAAGCCTGCACACCTTTGTAGAATGGGCACTGGAAGGAGCCGAAATCACCCTGAAGGATCTGGACGCTGTTTCCCTGGGTATGGGCCCTGGCTCGTACACCGGACTCCGTATTGCCGCATCTTCCGCAAAAGGGTTCTGTTTTGGATTAAGCATCCCCCTGATAGCGGTAAATTCACTTGAGACGATGATAGAGCCCTTTTTAGGTGGTGATTATGATTATATTATTCCAATGGTCGATGCAAGGCGTATGGAGGTCTATACTGCTATCTATGATGGAAATTCCGGCGTGCTGCTCAGGAATACAGAGGCGAAAATCCTGTATGATGCATCTTTTGAAGAATTCCGCGACAGGAAAGTACTCATTGTGGGCGATGGTGCTACAAAGGCAAAGGAAATCCTTCAGCTACCGTTAGCAGATTATAGTGATATAATATATCCATCAGCGAAATACCTTATAAAAAAATCGGTGGAAAAATTCAGCAAAGGTGATTTTGAGGATGTAGCCTATTTTGAACCTTTTTATCTGAAAGATTTTCAGGGTGTGAAGAAGAAATCATCCTGAGCCATCACTGAAAATTGCAGGTCGCAGGCAGCGTAAACACTAAAAACACGATGACCAAGGCAAAAAAAAAGCGAAGAGCAGTTCTTCGCTTTTTTCAATCTATTTTTTTCCTTTCGGTTTGTTTTGGCCTTCCTCTTGCCGGCGTATCTCCTCCTTCTGTTGTATCACTTTCTGCATTTCTTCTTCAGCCTGTTTCTGCTCGATTTCCTTTTGTGAGACATTAGGTGGATTGGTTCCAAAGGCGGGGACATTATTTTCAGCAGGCTTCTGGGGCTGCTTCAAAACATTACCGCGGTCATCGGTCATCTGCACCTGCAAATCACTTTTCAGCCAGATGAGCATCTGTTTAGCCCGCTCACCCTCCGGCGTTTTCTCGTAGTTCAGTGCGATTTGTTCCAGCTGGAGAATCATGACCTCTTTTCCACTCGTTTTTCCTGCAATGAATGCATTAAGCAGTGCGAATTTTGGGATCAGGGCATCATTCGGGAAGCGGGCGACCGACTGTTCAAGCATCTGCCTGCTTTCATCAAACCGTTCACCTTCATAGAGTGTAAAAGCAGTTTGATAAGCGTTTTCAGCATCTACATTGGATTTTACAAAGCTGCTGTTTCTTGGATTACGTGCAAACTCTGCGTAGGAACTGTAAGGATAGTCTGTAAGTAAGATCTGTTTTGCCCGTTCGGAAGCAGAAGGGTTCTTTTCATAATTCATCGCAAAGATTTCATAAAGTGCCTGCAGCATCACCTTCTCCTCAGGTCTGTTGTCTACCAAATCATACAGCGTTTTCGTTGAAAGGGCCGTATTCGAAAAATAATCATCATACATGATGCCCATTCCCAGCGATGCGGTGTCCCTGTCTTTTTTAAGTTGGGCCAGCGAACCAGCATCCCTTGGAATTTTCTCTATATAGAAAGAAGGCTCAAAGCGTCGTGGATCCGCAACGGAGGTAATCCCCAGCGCCTCATTTTTAGCATCTTCCAGAGAGGACATTTTCGCTGAGTACCGCCAGTTGTCAGATAAAGTGCGGGTCCCCCAAATCTGTTTGAATTCCGAGGAACCTTTGGAAACTGTATTGGTATTGCCAAAATAAAAACCTTTGCTGGAAGTTCCAAAATCCTCAAAAGAGGCGGTTTGTCCGGCAAATATTGAATTGGCGGAATAGTCTCCGGTATCAAAACCCTTACTGCGTTCTTCCCTGGTCCTTTCGCGTTCTGCCGCTTCCTCTTTGAGTTTTATGGCCTCGATGTATTTGTTGAAGTAGGCAATACGGTCGGGTTCGGTCATTTTAGCCAAAGCGAGCATACTGTCATTCTTTTTGACCAAATAATAGTTTTTTGCCAGCTTCTTGATGTTGTTCGACTGCTCCTGAAGAACCACCCGGGTAGGTTCGTAGGTCATCGCTGTAATGGCAGAATCATAATAGGCTCCTGCAGCGATGTACTCATTTTCATTCAGATAGCCCCTTCCTATTTCATAATAGCTGAGTCCGCGGATTTGCGGATCTGATACTTTTTCTGCCAGTGATTTCATAAAGTATTCCTTAGCTTCCTCTTTTTTACCGGCATTTGCAGCCATGAGACCCAGTGCGTAATAGAACTCATTTTTTCGGGAAGCATAGGTTCCTTTTTTACTGATTCCTTCCAAATATTTTTTTGCCCCGGTGTAGTCGTCTTTGCTGTTGTAGGTTTTGGCAATTTCAACCTGGGATTTCACCTCAAATTCAAAATCATTGGAAAATTTATAAGCAGAAACAAAACTTTCACGTGCCTCCACTGTCTTACCCTGGCTTGCCAGAATCTGGCCCCTCAAAAATGCGATGCGGCTCTTCAGTTTTCTGTTGCCGTTTACTTCAAATGCATCCCCAAGTTCTGCGATAGCAGCATCTTTTTTTCCTGATTCCAGAAGAGATTCCGAATAATAGATACCCAAAAGTTTCTGGTAATCCTTCTTAAGGTCTTTGGTTTTCAGATTGACAAAAATTTCATTGGCTTTAAAATAATCCTTCATCTTAGCATATGCAAGACCCTGATAGATCTTTGCAAGTGGAAGCCTTTTGTCGTCTTTCATCTTAACGAACACAGTATTCAGCGCATCCAGCGCCTGCAAATATTTTCCCATGTAGATTCGGGACTGTGCCAGCGTTATATAGGCATCAAATATTTTGTCATTTTTTTCCTGCCCGTCCCTGATAACTGAATATTTATCTATGGTTTTCAGCGCTTTTGCTTCTGCAATCTCCAGAATGGTTGCGCCTTTATCTTCAGAGGCGGGTTGTCCCGGCGCTGCAACGGTTCCGAATGCTGCATTCTTACCCATTGCGGACTCAGCAAATACAGCCGACTGTCCAATCTCACTACCAACAGGCTGTTCTTCGTATGTCAGCAGATTGATGTACGGAGCATAAAAATTATCCTTGTGAGCCTTCGTTCTGTCGCTGAATTCTGTATTCAGTGCGTCTTTCGCATTGAAAAGCGTATTGTACTCTGTGGAGAACCCCTTCAGGAAACGGGAACGTTTTTCGGGTCGTTTTGCTGCACAGGCCAGCACAATAAAGATTAGGAAAATATAAAATATCGTTTTTTTCATTGCTGTATTATAACTTGATAATGTGCTTTTTATTATAAAAAGCGAAGTTATTCTGTGTAAAAATAAGGATAATTTAGTTTTGAAAAACAAACCTTAAATTATTTCGTGCAACAGCTTATAAATCATATGTGTGGGCAGGCCCATGACGGTATAGTAACTGCCTTCAATCCTACTGATCTTTGACATTCCCAGCCAGTCCTGGATGCCATAACTTCCTGCTTTATCGAACGGGTGGTAATTTTTTATATAAAATTCAGCTTCTGAACGGCTGATGTCTTCAAAGTATACTTTGGCCAAATCCACTGTGGTGCGTGTTTTGTCAGCTGTGCGAATGGTAATACCGGTATAAACTTCATGCATCTTCCCGGAAAGCTGCTGTAAAATCTCAAGAGCCTCGTCGCGGTCTTTGGGCTTTCCCAGGACACCACCATCTAAGGCCACGATGGTATCTGCCGTAATCAGGACTTCATCATTGATTACTTCGCGGAATGAATTAGCTTTCAGTTCCGACAGAAACCCGGCAATATTTTCGGTTTTAAGCTCATCAGGATACTTTTCATCGCAGTCAATTGAAACCACCTCAAAGTTGTATCCTAACTGGTCCAAAAGCTCTTTCCGGCGGGGGGAATTGGACCCCAACAGTATTTTCATGGTGTAATTTTATGAGAATGGTAAAGGGAGTTGCTAAACACTTTGTGTATTGTCCTCCGTCCATTTGCCCTGCACTTTCATCACCTGTTCTATGACATCGCGCACAGCTCCTTTTCCGCCCTGAACTGGAGAGATATAATGGGATATTTCTTTGACTTCCGGGACTGCATTTTCAGGACATGCTGAAATATGGCCCGCTTCCATGATCCGAATATCCGGAATATCGTCTCCCATCACCAATATTTCATCATCGCTCAGACTATGTTTTGATTTAAAGTGCTCATAATCAACCATTTTATTAGGTGATTTTGCGTAATAGTCCTGAATCCCCAGGTAATGGATCCGGTGCTTCACATCCGGGTCATTTCCGCCGGTAATGACACCAATCATATAGTTTTCCCGGACTGCCTTAACTACTGCATAGCCATCAAGCACACTCATCACACGGCACATATGACCTCCGGGCATCAGATATACACTGCCGTCGGTAAAAACACCGTCCACATCAAACACAAATGCCTTAATGTCCTTTAGTTTTTCTTTATAACTCATACATTTCTTTGATCGATTTATTTAATGTCCTATAAATTTCCAGATGCATACCGTCTAAAAGTTCTTCATGAAGGTTTAGCACCCGTTTGTCATTCCTCACGGCCGGGCCGGTCTGCGCATCTTTGGGCTCCATAAAACCAATTTTCTCAACGGTTTCCGCAATCAGGGGCTTAAAATAGCTGAAAGGAATATCCTGGCTGTCCGAAATTTCCTTGGCCCGCGCAAAGAGGTGGTTCACAAAATTGCAGGCAAATATGGCGGTGATGTGGATGTACTTTCTCTTTTCGTAACTGCTTTCCATAACATTATTAGAAATTTTAGAAGCCAGATCCTTAAGCAAAATCAGATCCGCGCCGTTTTCCGCTTCAATAAAGAAAGGAATTTTGGAATAGTCCTGCGCTCTGGATTTGGAAAAAGTCTGCAGTGGATAGCAACTTGCTTTACGGTAACTTCCTTTCAGGGATTCCATTGGCAGTGAGCCCGAGGTGTGTGCCACCAGACAGTTCTCCGCCGTTATGAGTCCGGAAACTTCGTGCACGGCATTGTCACTCACGCAAATCAGATACAAATCAGCATCGTTGAGTTCGCTGGTCGAAAAGGGAATGTCAAACTCCTGTGAGATGGCTTTTAAGTCCGTTTCGTTTCGGCCAAAGAGCTGGCTGATCTTTATCCCTTTTTGCGAGAATGCACCTGCAAGATGATAGGCCACATTTCCTGAACCAATAATGACGATGTCCATTGAACAAAGATAAGGTTTTCATGCTTTGGACTAAAAGTTGACGTATTAATTTAACTTTTAATTATATTTACAATCAAAACCACGAGCACCCAATGAAGCCACAAGACGCAGAAATAATTGCGATGATGAAGGAGGAACGAAGCCAGGAAAAAGGACTTCGTACTTTAATGGATGCTTATCAGAGCCGCCTGTACTGGCATATCAGGCGTATGATTGTGGATCACGATCTTGCTCAGGACGTACTTCAGGATACTTTTATAAAAGTATATCAGAATTTTCATCAGTTTAAGCAGGACAGCCAGTTGTACACCTGGCTTTACAGAATCGCTACCAACGAAGCACTTCAGCAGCTTAACAAGATGAAAAAGATGCAGAAAACGGATGAAGATCCGGACTATCATTTGATGAACCTTGTTGCTGACAATGTTTCGGCAGACGGAGACGAGATACAGATCTTGCTGCAGAAAGCGATACAGACCCTGCCCGAAAAGCAGAAACTGGTATTTACGATGAGGTATTATGATGATTTACCCTACGAAGAGATTTCTAAAATTGTGGATATGTCCGTAGGAACGCTGAAGACGAATTATCATTATGCCAAACAGAAAATTGAAGAATATATAAAAGCAAATTACGAATCGTAATTTTTTGAACATGAGAAATTTAGATATAGAGAAACTGGAACGCAAGAACATTTATACGACACCGCCTGATTTTTTCGAAACGGTGCAGGCAAATGTGATGCGGGAAGTAGGAAAGACGGTAAGCCCGGTAACGGAACGGCCAACAATACAGCCCAAATTCAACTTATGGTATGCTGCAGCTGCAGCAATCGCCTTAGTATTTGGAGGAACCTTTCTGTATAATTTAGATACGGACAAAAATGATACTTTTGCACAGAAGACAGAAAATCAGAATGTTGCCAATGTAGGATTAGATAAACAGCCTGAAGGTAACAGCAATACGGTGCCAGCCTCCACCGAAAATTATATTACTCTGGTTAACGATTTAACTTTAGCTGAAATTGAAAATCAAAATGAAAGACAACCGGTAGCAGCAAAGCCAGTAAGTCAGGCGAACAAAACGTTGGCAGCCGTGCCGAAAGCCGAGAAGCAAATGGAGATGATTTTAGAGGATTTCAGTGCGGAAGATCTTGCGGCACTGTCGCAGAACTCAGAACAGGATGTTTACCTTGATTTGTATAACTAAAAGCGAATCTGAAAAAAGATGAAAAAACTTAATAGAATTTTAGCCGTAATCGCTCTTTTTTCGCTGGGATTTGCAAAAAGTCAGGATATCAAAAACTGGCGGACCTTGAAACCGGAGCAGCGTAAAGAACTCATCAATAAGATGAAGCCTGAAGAGCGGGTGCAGTTATTGAAGCAGTTTAGGGAAAACATGATGGTGGAAGAGCTGGAAGTGCCGGAGGATAAGAAAAACGATTTTAAAAATCTTTATAACGAGTATCAAGAAAGCCAGAAGCAGATAAAAGAGAAGTTCAAGTCAAGCCAGAACTACGAAGGACTGAATGACAGCGAGGCCAAAAAGGAACTGGAAAAGAGTTTTGAACTGGGCCAGCAGTTGCTGGACAACCGGAAAAGATATTCAGAAAAATTCCAGAAAGTGGTGAAACCTCAACAGATTCTGGAAATGTTTCAAAATGAAGGCATGATGCGGAACAAAATAATGGACCGTAAGAGTGAAGACCAGAACAGAGGAGGGCAAATGAACAGGAGCAGGGAAACTGAAGACCGTGGCAGACAACTGCAGGAAACCAATGGAAGAACACCTCTGAGAGATAATAATAACGGGTTCAGAACCCAGAGCAGACGACCATAATAGTTTATTTTTTTAATGTTTGGACGACCTTTGCAATTTATTGTGAAGGTCGTCTTTTTTATTAAGTATCTTTTAAAAAACACTAAATTTGCAACCACTTAATTTTTTAGATGAAAAACATACGCAATTTTTGCATCATTGCTCATATAGACCATGGTAAATCCACTTTGGCCGACCGGCTCCTGGAATATACCAACACGGTAACGCAGAGGGAATTGCAGTCGCAGACGCTGGATGATATGGATCTGGAGAAGGAACGGGGAATTACCATAAAATCCCACGCCATCCAGATGGATTATGAACTTAAAGGTGAAAAATATACTTTAAACCTTATTGATACGCCCGGACACGTAGATTTCTCTTACGAGGTTTCACGTTCAATCGCCGCCTGCGAAGGTGCTCTTCTGATTGTAGACGCGGCGCAAAGCATTCAGGCACAGACCATAAGCAATTTATATCTGGCGCTGGAGAATGATTTGACCATTATTCCGATCCTCAATAAAATAGATTTGCCCTCAGCGAATCCTGAGGAAGTCACTGACGAGATTATGGACCTTATTGGCTGCGAATATGAGGATGTCCTCCGCGTATCCGGAAAGACAGGCGAGGGCGTTCATGAACTGCTGGAGCATATTGTAAAGAGAATTCCGGCACCGGTAGGGAATGAAGACGGTCCGTTGCAGGCGCTCGTTTTCGACTCCGTATACAACCCTTTCAGGGGAATAGAGGCTTATTTTAAAGTGGTGAACGGTAGCATCAGAAAGGGACAGCGAATTAAGTTTATGGCTACGGGCAAAATGTACGAAGCCGACGAAGTTGGAACGCTGAAATTGAAGCAGGCACCAAAAGCGGAGATTAAAACTGGAGACGTAGGTTATATAATTTCCGGAATTAAAGATGCCCGGGAAGTGAAGGTAGGCGATACGATTACCTCTTTTGAAAATGGTGCCACGGCTGCCATTGAAGGTTTTGAGGAGGTAAAACCCATGGTTTTCGCAGGAATTTATCCCATTGAAGCGGAGGATTTTGAAGAATTAAGATTTTCTCTGGAAAAACTAAGACTTAATGATGCCTCTTTGGTTTTTGAGCCGGAAAGTTCGGCGGCACTTGGTTTCGGGTTCCGGTGTGGATTCCTCGGAATGCTGCATATGGAAATCGTACAGGAAAGACTCGACCGCGAGTTTAATATGGATGTCATAACTACCGTTCCTAACGTTTCCTACCTGGGTTATACGAAGAGAAATCCGGACACACCGATTCTGATTAATAATCCTTCTGAACTGATGGATCCGACCATTATGGAAAGGGTGGAGGAGCCCTTCATCAAAGCCACCATCATTACGAAATCTGATTTTGTAGGTCCGGTAATGACGCTTTGCATAGAGAAACGGGGAGAGATTGTTAACCAGAGCTATCTGACGGCAGACCGGGTAGAGCTTGTTTTCAATATGCCTCTGGGTGAGGTTGTTTTTGATTTTTATGACCGCTTGAAATCTATTTCTAAAGGATATGCCTCTTTCGATTACCATCCGATTGGTTTCAGGCCTTCCAAACTTGTAAAAATGGATATTCTGATCAACGGAGATATGGTAGATGCGCTTTCTTCCCTTATTCATGACAGTAACGCGTATTATATAGGCAAGAGAATGTGTGAAAAACTACGTGAACTGATCCCGAGGCAGCAGTTTGATATCGCAGTCCAGGCCGCGCTTGGAGCGAAAGTGATCGCCAGGGAAACAATCAAAGCATTGAGAAAGGACGTAACTGCAAAATGTTACGGTGGGGATATTTCCAGAAAACGTAAACTCCTTGAAAAACAGAAAGAAGGTAAGAAAAAGATGAAGCAGATCGGCAGGGTAGAGGTTCCGCAATCTGCATTTATGGCGGTATTGAAGTTGAATGACTAAATGCTGATTTAACTACACATTATACAAATTCCTGAAATTTTTCAGGAATTTTTATGTATTTTCGTCAATAAACCTTTGCAGATGAAGCTAATTATCATCTTTACCCTACTCCTATCAACTATTGCGAGCGCGCAGCCAGAACTACAGACACCTTATGAGAAGGGAAATGGCAACCAGAGCACTACCTATGAGGAAATGGTGCAGTATTACTCCACCTTAGATGAAGACTTTGAAACAATATCCATTGAAAACTTCGGAAGCGACGACAACGGCGAACCTATAAAAGTGGTCGTATTTTCTCCATCAAAAAGCAAAGACCTTCCCATCATCCTGATCAATAACGGTATTCATCCTGGCGAACCGGATGGAATCGATGCCACCATGATGCTGATGCGGGACCTGGCGACCGGGAAAATACAGTCTGAAAACCTTAGAGTTGCGGCGGTACAGAGCTATAATATTTCCGGAATGATGCGCCGGGGAAAATTCAGCCGGGCAAACCAAAATGGACCTGAAGAATACGGTTTCCGCGGGAATGCCCGGAATTACGACCTGAACCGTGATTTCATAAAGAATGACAGTGAAAATGCAAAGGCTTTCCAGCAGTTCTTTCATCATTATAAACCGATTTATTTCATTGATAATCATGTGAGTAACGGCGCAGATTATCAGTATCTTTTTACCTACATTTCCACCAACAAAGAAAGGCTGGGCAGGACTTTAGGGGATTTCTTTCACCAAAAAATGCAGCCTGAAATCCTGCGGCAACTTGAAAATAACGGCATTCTTACCACCCCTTATGTGAATGTCCACGGAGATCCGCCCGATGGAGGTTTTCCTGCCTTTATGGACTCGCCTAGGTATGCTACCGGCTATACTGCGCTTTTCAACACCCTCGGAACTGTGGTGGAAACGCACATGCTGAAGCCTTATAAAGACAGGGTCAGGGCAACATACGAATATATGCTCCATTCAATTGAATATGTAGGCGAAAACGCATCAGTAATTCAAAAAATAAAGAGGGAAAGCCTGTCCGAAGTAAGGCCGGGAAAAAAGTATACCCTACAGTGGAAACTTAATGAATCAAAATTCCGGATGATTGATTTTAAAGGATATGAATCCGGGAAAAAACCCAGCGGAGTTTCGGGGAAGCAAAGGCTTTATTACGACAGAACGAAACCCTTTAACAAGAAGGTTAAATTCTATACAGAATATAAACCCATTAAGGAGATCATTATCCCGCGATATTATGTAGTCCCCAAATCCGAACATCAGGTGATCGAAACCCTTAAGAGGAATAAGATCAGAATGAAGGAAATAGGGAATGATTCCGTGATGCAGGTTGAAATGTATCGGATTGGCGATTTCAAAACGGTAAAGAATCCATTCGAAGGCCACTATCTTCATTATGAAACCCACACCACCACCGAAATCAGTAAAATTAACTTTAGAAAAGGTGATATCCTGGTTTCTACAGAGCAGGAAGGTGTAAAATACCTCCTTGAAACCCTGGAGCCGCAAGCCACGGATTCCTTTTTCAACTGGAATTTCTTTGATGCGGTTTTAGGACAGAAGGAATATTTTTCAGACTATGTATTCGAAGACACTGCGGAGGAACTTCTTAAGAATGATAAGGTCTTACGTGAGACTTTCCAACTTAAAAAAGAGGGCGATCCCGATTTTGCAAAGGATGGAAGCGCACAGTTGGACTGGATTTATAAAAATTCTGTGTATTACGAAGGTACGGTGAACCGGTACCCAATTTTCAGGATTCCCTGATCTGGTCATGAAGTATAAATTAATCATCAGTATTTTCTGTTTCGTGTACATCTTAACACTGATCTTACTGTCTGCTATTGCTATTGACGTAAAAAATACGTCAGGACATGTCTTCCGAGGCCTGCTGGAGTTGCTTACCATTCCTACGATATTGGCAGGATTTATCCTTTTGATTATTAATGGAATACAGTGGAAGAAGGAGGGTTTTCTCGTTAAATCAACCTCATTTTACCCCTTCCTGCTTAATGTGCTTACGGTCCTGATGATGCTGGCAGCCAGCATTGCAGACTTGTAGCTATCTTTTAGGCAGATTTTTTTTCAGGGCATAATTTGCGTTTTCAACGGCTTTCTTCTCCTTCCAGTCCATATATCTTTTCTTGAAAACACCCTTCATAAAATTGTCAAAATTCCGCTGAACGGTAAGATTGATCAGTGACCGCGCCTTCACGGCCCAGGATTTATCCCAGGCCCTGAGGGAGATTGAAAAACTCCCGTCCAGATACTTCATCCAGTGCCAGTATCCGGTAGGCATGAACAGGGTATCACCATGTTCCAGAAAACACTCTACACCTTCCACGCCGTCGAGGGCAGGAAATTTCTCAAAATCGGGATTGGAGATATCGTAATTTTCCAGCGCATAAGTCGCAAATGGTATTTTGTAGAGCCGTTTCTTCCACTTATTTTCAAAAAGCAGGACATGCTTGCGGCCGTTAAAGTGGGTATGGAAAATGTGTGCGAGGTCTATATCATAATGAAGAAAGGTCAGGGAACCTTTGCCGCCGAAAAACATGTTCGGATACTTATCCAGAAAGCCGCCCATAAGATCTTTGGGTGCAACATAGTCTTTTACGAGCTGTGGTGCGGCTTTTATGGGGTCGAAGAGGAAAATCCTGAGGTCTGTGGGACTGTCCTTAATCAAATCGACGTACTCGCCGAATTTCATTTTTGCAACCGGGGCATTAATTGGGGCCGAAGGATCGGCTTTGGAAGAATTGTGAAGCGGAACTTCAACATCACCTACGGCCTGCTTCAGATAATCCAGCGTCCACTTCTGGTAGGCGGGCCAGGTGCGGGCCATGTTCCGGATTACAACAGGCTTTCTTGGCTTCAGGTACTTCGCGTAGAATTCCTCTCTGGTGATGTCTTCCACCACATCTATCGGTTTAAGAATGATGCCCATTTTAATGAAAATTAGGATGCAAAATTATTAATTTATTTTTCAGAACGTTAATTTAAGTCAATTTAATCATTAAAGTGCGTTTATGGCAGGCGTATTACCAATCCGCTTTGTAACAAATGCTATAAAAAGCGGACTAATGCTATAAAACAACCTATGAAAAACAAGTTGCTCTTCTCTTTTTTAATCTTTTTCTCAGTCCTTACTTTTGCACAGAAAACAATTTCCGGGAAGGTAAAGAATTCCGACGGCGAACTTGTGCCAAGTGCCAGTGTAACTGTAGAGGAAAAGGGCAAGGATGCAATTATCGCCTATGCCATCACCAATTCAAAAGGGGAGTATAAAGTGACTTTCAGCTCGTCCGAGACCTCTTTAGACCTTAAGGTGAAAGCTTTTAATCATAAACCCATCACGCAAAGCGTTCAGAATGACAGTCAGAATCTGGATTTTACGCTGCCTACTGAAGCAACTGAAATAAAGGAGGTACTGCTTAAGTCAAAACTTATTACCAAAAGAGGAGACACCATTTCGTATGACATTAAGTCTTTTGATGCAAAAAACGACCGGACGCTGGCAGATGTGCTGAAAAGGATGCCGGGAATTGAAGTCAACAAGGATGGGTCCATCCTGTATCAGGGGCAGCCACTGTCTAAATTCTATGTGAACGGCAAAGACCTGATGGAAGGCGGATATGGCGTGGTGAACAATGCACTCCCGAAAGATGCCGTGCAGAAAGTGGAGGTTCTGGAGAATCACCAGCCCGTGAAGATATTGCAGGACAAAGTCCCTTCGGATCAGGCAGCAATCAATATTAAACTGAAGAAACAGGTCACCATGACTGGACGTGGTGAAGTAGGCGTCGGTATTGCAGATCCCGCAATCTGGAATGTGAAACTGACGCCGATGTTTTTCGGCCAGAAAAATCAGTGGGTGGTAAACTACAAAACCAACAATACCGGAGAAACAGTGGAGAATGAGGGAAATATGTTCGCCATGGGAAACCGCTGGGAAGGCCGCCGCAGCAATGCCTCGCAGACGAACTGGCTGAATGTGGAGCGCGCCTCTGTACCCAGCCTGCCGGAGAAAAGATATCTGATGAACAACATCCATTTCCTGAGTGCGAACGTACTGACGACCCCTTTCAAAAACAAGGAGTGGGAACTGAAAGTGAGCGGGAACTATACCAACAATGCTGTAGAAAGAGAATCATATGAGGAAACCTATTTCAAGATAGAGGATTTCACGACCTTCAATACCTTTGAAAATAATCTCTATACCAATAAAGCAAAAGGGGAACTTATCTTCACGAAGAACGCGAAACAGGGTTTCTTTAAAAACATAACCACCTTCAACCAGTTCTGGAATGAGGACCGGGCAGTTACCGATTTCAAAAACTCGGTAAGTGATCTGCTGAACAAGAATTCATCCCAATCCCTGAGCTCACCCACGACCTCATTTCAAAACTCACTGAGCTCTATAATACCGCTGAAAAGCAAAATGCTCAATGTAATGTCTTATATCAGCTATCAGGATGATGACCAGCGCCTTCGGGTAACACCCGGAAGCTATGTTTATTACCCAACTGAAATTGCGCCGGATGTTTTCGCTAATTTAATGGGAAACCTGTCCAGGGTCACGCAGGATTTCAGGATGAAGACTTTTGAAGCCAACCATTCAGCAACCATGGGTTTTACAAAGAAATTCTGGACCTTTACCCCTGAAATTGGACTCAACTATACCTCCAACAGATTAGACTCGGAAATTCTGGAGTTTGCCTATGTTCCCTACAATACCCGTCGTGCAGAATTTACGAATGACCTGCGCTTTTCCGAAACGGTACCGTATGCAGCCCTGGGTTTAAATTATAAATCTGAAGCGTGGACGGTTGGTATTCAGCTTCCGGTTAACTTCAACATCCTCAGCGCCCAGGATCCGGGAAGGTTTTTAGACAAAGACTTCACCAAAACGACCTTCGAGCCTTCAGGTTTCATACAGTATTCGTTTGCGTCGTTCTGGAAGGCCGCCCTTACCGGAAACTGGAATTACAATTTTGCGTCGGTGAATGATCTGTACGGTGGCATAATGATGACCCAGCCGACTTCATTTGCCGCAATGGATCCTGCCAATCCCGTTTCTGAAACCGAATCCAAACGTGCAGGAACACGAATTGAGTACAGAAACCCGCTGAACAACCTGTTCTTTAATGTAAATTACAGTATTTCGCAGACGGACCGTAATCTTATTGCCGATTTGAGCAGGGGCGTCGGTTTCGGCATTGTAAGCTACAAGGTGCAGGACAACCAAATCGTCAGCAATTCGCAAAGTGCGGAGATTGGAAAATACTTTCCAAAATTCAAATCAAACCTGTCCCTTTCATTCAGAAATTCGACTTCAACGTCGGATAATGCGCTTGGAGGTGAGATTTATGAGAATAAGAACTCCACACAAAACCTTAGTTTTAAACTGAATAACGCGTACTTTTCATGGATGACGCTGGATTACAACTTTAGCAAAGGATGGGGCCGGAACAGCAGTGTTTATGGAAACACGGAGACCGGCAGTTTCAATCACAACCTGGGACTTACGCTGTATCCTCTGGAAAATCATTCAGTTGCTCTGAACTGGGACCAGCTAAATTATTCAAGCGGAAATCAGCATTTTAAAAACGGCTTCTACGATCTGACCTATCAGTACGCATGGGCGGCAAAAAAGGTGGACTTTGAACTTAAATGGCTGAATATTGCCGATAAGAAAGTATTTGAAAGGGTATTTGACAGCGCGGACAGATTCTCGTTCGAAAGGATCAGAATCCGTCCGAGTCAGGTCATGTTCTCGGTCAAATTTAATTTTAAATAGTGATCTTGAAAAACCACATAGAATGATGAAAAATTTCGTGCTCATTTTTACGCTATTCGCAATTGCTGCAGGAGCTCAAACCAACCGCTTTATCTACGAATACCAGTATATTCCCAATATAAATGAAAAAGACACCATTCGCAAAGAAATGATGGTGTTGGATGTTAGCAAAAATGGCTCCAGATATTACAGCCACGACAGGTATGTTCAGGATTCCATTATGAAGGCCGATTTTGACAAGCAAATTTCCATGGGCTCCAACAACTTTAAAATGAACAGAAATGAGAGATTGGGTAAAATTAATTACCAGGTACTTAAATCCTACCCAGATTTCAAAACTTTTTTAATTAGTTCCATCGGGCAGGATAAGTACAAAATTTTGGAGGATGAAAAATTAACATGGAAAATACTTCCCGAAACCCAGAAAATTGGCGAGTATGAAGCACAGAAAGCGACCGCAAGTTTTGGTGGGAGAGCTTGGATTGCTTGGTTTTCTCCAAACATTCCTTTTCAGGACGGACCCTATAAATTCCATGGACTGCCAGGGCTTATTGTAAAAGCTGAAGATGCCACAGCGAGCCATATTATGATTTTGGTGGCAAATAAAAAAATAGAGGGAAAGGGTTTTGATACCGAAATAAAAGCTCCGGGAATGACTGCCGGAATTTTCGACAGAAAAGAAATTGAGGTTGATGAAAAGAAATTCAAAAAAATATGGCAGGATTACCTGAACGATCCCGCAAAAGGAATGCGGGAAATGATGATGAAGAATTCAGCAGAGCATCAAGTCGTAGTAAGAATGAAAACATCAGATGGCAGAGAGTTAACCAACATGAATGAAATTTATCGCAATATGGAAAGTCGTGTGAAGGAAGCCGAGGCAAAAAACAACAACAAAATAGAACCTTCTCTTTTCTCAAAATAAATAACTCCCGGCAGCAAAAAACCGGGAATTATTGTTCTTGAAGAATAGATCTCGCACTAACTGAAGGCGATTGAGCTTAAAAACTTTCATCGTCTGCTGTTGGGCCGTAACTTCCGGGCAGCGGAATATCCATCAGACGGTAATACACCCCGAGTTGTGCGCGGTGGTGTGTGATCTGGTCCAGAGCTACCCTAATAGCCTCATATTTATTGTAATCAGCAATCAGGTGATCACCCATACTCATGGTCCATCGGCCGTTCAGATCCTCTTCTTTGATGGTATTTAAAGTTTCCTTACTTTTCGCATATTCTTCTTCAAATTTTTTCTCCAGTCCGGCTCTGTCTGTTAATATGGTAGGTTGGTATTCACCAGATGCAAAATCAAGTTTTTCTGTGGTCATCATAAAATGAGGCCATCCGAAAATTTCCACAAGATGGGTGGCGAGTGGCATCAGTTTCATGCTTTTCTCATGCGGGGCATAGTCATTTTTTCCCTGCGGGAAAAGCGCTAAGAATTTCTTTGTCGTGTCGTACTCCTGCTGGAGTTCTTTTCTTAAGTAAGGCAAAGTTTCCATAAATTTTTGTTTAAAGTTAGAAATTTTGTGCGAAAATTTAATTTAACATATTGTTAAAAATCAATCAAATAATGTAACATATCGGGTTTTCCCCTCACTAATTAGTAAATATTGAAAAATGAAAAAAACAATAAGCCTTTTTCTACTCACCTTTTTCTTTGCTGTGAATGCTCAGCAAACGGCCAACCGGTTCTTTTACGAACTAACTTTTAAGCCAAAGAAAGACTCCACCCGTACGGAGAAAGTGATGACCTCGCTTGACATTGTTCCGGAGAAATCCATTTATCAGGATTTTACTGTGCCAGCTCAGGATTCGATCATTAAAATGGAGGTGGAAGCCATGGAAAAGAACGGCGTCTGGAAAGACATTATGAAATCCATCAGAATGCCGAAATTCTCACATAAAATAGAAAAAAAGTACCCTGACATGAAGGTGACCTATTCGGACCAGATCAGCATGAAAAGGTTTGGTTATGAAGAGGCAGACAAATTGAGTTGGACCATCCTTCCACAGAAGGAAAAAATAGGGGAATACAATACCCAGAAAGCCACAACAGAATATGGTGGAAGAAAATGGACCGCCTGGTTTACAACAGAAATTCCGTTTCCGGACGGACCTTACAAATTTGGAGGACTTCCGGGTCTCATTGTTAAGGTGGAAGATGACAAACAGAATTACAGCTGGACGCTGAAGGGCAATAAGAAAATTGCGAACTGGGAAGAACAGTCTTATGCCGAAAAAATCAACGCCAAGTACGGGATGAGCCAGAATGTAGTGGTGGTAGCACGGGATAAATTCGAAAAATCCCTGGAAAATTTTAAAGCAGATCCCCTCGCTGAAATGCGCCCCTATATGACTCCTGAAATGATGGGCAGAAAGATGCCGGGGTCCGACAAGACAGTAGGAGAATTCATTAAGGATCAGGAAAAATTCGCGAAGGATTTTTATGGATCAAATAATAACCCGATTGAAATTGCGCAGCCTTCTGCGAAGAAAAAATAACATATTAACTAAATTTTAAATGGGAAGTCCGGTACAGCAATGTATTGGGCTTTTTTGTATGATATGAATCACTTCAAACTCCTCAATCCTTATTTAGATTTAATTTAAATAACGTATATTTGCAGCAAATTTACCAGGCTTGAAGAACGACCTTTCAAACAAACTGTGCTGCTTTCCCAAAAACATATTGGGCAGGATTGTGGATTATGAAAATGACCATCTGGAGATGCCCGGCAAGATCATTGAAATGGGTCTGCTCCCGGAAACCACCTTCAGGATTCTTTATCAGGCACCGTTCCGCGGCCCTCTTTATATAGAGTTTGGCGAAGAAAGGAGCCGCATAGCCCTTCGGGAAGAAGAGGCACGCTTTATCATTGTGGAAAATCTTGACAATTGAGATGCACACTGCTGAAAGAAATAAACAGATCCTTCTTGTAGGAAACCCAAATGTGGGTAAATCCACAGTGTTCAACGTGCTCTGCAACAGAAAGCAGAAAACAGGAAACTACGCTGGGGTCACCGTGGCGAGTCACTCCGGTAACTATATCTATAAAGATGAAGAGGTTGAGGTCATTGACCTGCCCGGATCCTACAGTATATACCCCAGTTCTGAAGACGAGGCGATTTTCACCAAGTTTTTAATTGATGAAATTCAACATTATTCCGGTGTTGTCTATATCCTGGATGCCATGAATGTGAAGCGGGGACTCCTGCTTTTTCAGCAGATCCAGGATTTAGGAATTCCGCTCCTGCTCATAGCCAATCAGCTTGATGAAGCCGAAAGAAGGGGCATTACCCTTGATTTCGAACAGCTCTCCCTGAAAATTGGTGTAAAAGTGCTGCAAACCAATGCGAAGGAAAAGATAGGGATTGAAGAAATCCGGGAGGCCATTTATAAGAACGAATTCAGAAAGACGGACTTGGTTACTTTTGAAATCCCATTGGAGCAGCGGGCCATCGTACATAAGATTGCCTCACAAACGGAGGAAAAGAACCCCTATAAAGTCTGGACCCTGCTTTCTTCGGATACCTATATCGGGAAACTTGATACTGTTCATGAGAAACTGAACGAAACCGAAGCCAGGTGCATTATGCCTAAGCGCCTGCAGACCCAGGAAACCATCCGCCGGTATCAGAATATTGATAAGATTATTAGGAATGTGGTGACCGAAAAGACCCAATTCAAGGAATTGCTGACTGAAAAATTAGATAAGGTTCTGGTACACCCGTTTTGGGGTTACTTCTTCTTTGGCGCTATCCTGCTCCTTATGTTCCAGCTGGTCTTCTTCATGGCGGAGGTTCCGATGAACTGGATTGACGGTGGTTTCATCTGGCTGTCCGAACTTGCCAGGTCGGTCCTCCCGCAGGGGCCGCTTAACAGTCTGGTTGCTGATGGGATCATTCCCGGACTGGGCGGAATCATCATTTTTGCCCCGCAGATCGGAATTCTGCTCTATTTCCTCTATCTGCTGGAAGATTCAGGATACATGGCCAGGGTGGTATTTTTAATGGACCGTTTTCTCAAACCATTCGGGCTCAATGGAAAGAGCATTGTACCGCTGGTTTCGGGCGTTGCCTGCGCAATTCCGGCCATCATGTCTACAAGGAATATTGAAAATGTAAAGGAGCGTCTCATCACCATATTGGTTACTCCCTTTATGACCTGTGCAGCACGTCTTCCCGTCTACAGCATCATCATCGCTCTCGTGATACCCCAGGGAAATTTCCTGGGCATCGACTACCGGGCCATCGCCCTGCTGGCTATGTATCTTCTTGGATTTGTGACGGCTTTGCTGTCCTCTCTTGTTTTGAAAAAGATGATCAGGCAGAAAACAAACAGTTTCCTGGTGATGGATCTTCCGCTTTACAAGATGCCCCTGTTCGGTTACGATTTCAGGCTGATGCTTGAAAAGGTATGGGATTTTATTACCGGTGCCGGTAAGGTCATCCTTGCGGTAAGCATCATTCTCTGGGCTTTAAGTTATGTAGGACCAAGGCAGGGCGGAGACCGGATGATTGCCACGGACGTGCACCTGGACCAATCCTACCTGGCCTTGATGGGAAACGCGATAGAACCTGTTTTTGCCCCACTGGGTTACGACTGGAAAATGGGAGTTTCCATTATTTCAAGTTTTGCGGCACGGGAGGTTTTTGTAGGGACCATGGCCACACTGTACAGCCTGGATGAAGGCGCACCGGATGAAAAATTGATTGATAAGATGCGGAATGATGTAAAACCTGATGGCGGGAAAGTTTTCTCCCTGGCCACCGGCATTTCTATTCTGATTTATTACGCCTTTGCCATGCAGTGCATCTCTACAATTGCGGTGGTGTACAGAGAAACCAAAAGTTGGAAGTGGACGCTCATCCAGTTGGTGGCAATGACGGGATTGGCGTATATCGCGGCCCTTATTGCCTTTCAAATTTTCAAATAATAAATTATGGAAACCTCACTCCTGATACAGTATATCATCATCGCCATTATGGTCTTGGCTGCCAGCTACTCTATATTCAGGATTTTCAGGAAAAATTTTTCAGCACGGAAGTTTGACAGCAAAGGGAAGAACTGCGACAGTGACTGTGGATGCGGTTAATGATGGTTTGGTCCAGTCGCAGTTCAGCGCATCCACAAGTAATTAATGGAATGTGGATGACTTCACCATCCTTTTGTTAGTAACTGTTTTGCTAATTTTTATAAAGGAATTCATAATTTTGCATATCTAAAAAAAATAAAGAAATATGTCCTTAATCAAAAGCATTTCGGGAATCCGCGGAACCATCGGAGGTAAAGTAAACGACAACCTTACACCGGTGGATGTGGTGAAATTTACCGCTGCCTTCGGCACATTGCTGCAACGAAACCACAACAGAAAGGACCTTACCCTTGTCATTGGCCGGGACGCCAGGATTTCCGGAGCAATGGTTAATTCGCTTGTAACCGCAACCCTGCAGGGGCTTGGAATCCATGTGGTTGATCTGGGACTTTCAACTACACCTACAGTGGAAGTGATGGTTCCCGAACTTCAGGCACACGGCGGCATTATCCTTACCGCTTCCCACAACCCAAAACAATGGAATGCACTGAAGTTACTCAATGACAAAGGTGAGTTTATCAGTGGCGATGAAGGTGCTAAAGTACTGAAAATAGCCGATGCGGAAGATTTCGAATTCGCTGAGGTGGATGATCTGGGGAAGTACGAAACGAGAGCGGATGGTTTTGACATTCATATTCAGAAGATTCTGGATCTTCCGATGGTGGATGCAGAGGCGGTAAGAACAAAGAAATTTAAGGTCGTTCTGGATGCTGTGAATTCTACAGGGGGCATTTCGCTTCCTCCTCTTTTGGAAAAACTTGGCTGTGAGGTCGTAAAGCTATATTGTGAACCCACCGGTGAGTTTCCCCATAATCCTGAGCCCCTGAAGGAGCATTTAGGCGACATCTGCGAACTCGTGATAAAGGAAAAGGCAAATTTGGGAATCGTAGTGGATCCCGATGTGGACCGTCTGGCGCTTATCGACGAAAAAGGCGAGATGTTCGGTGAGGAATACACGTTGGTGGCGGTTGCAGATTATCTTTTGATGAATAAAAACGGAACTGCAGTGTCCAATCTTTCGTCCAGCCGTGCCCTTAGGGATGTGGCGCAAACCCATAATTCGGAGTACTTTGCGAGTGCGGTTGGGGAAGTGAATGTGGTGAACCTGATGAAAGAAAAAAATGCAGTGATTGGCGGTGAGGGGAATGGTGGAATCATCTATCCGGACCTTCATTACGGCAGGGATTCCCTGGTGGGCGCTGCCCTCTTCCTTACGCATCTTGCAAAGGGCAACAAAACCGTTTCTGAACTTCGGGCTTCCTATCCGTCGTATTTTATGGGTAAGAAGAAAATAGAACTGACTCCTGGCATCGATGTGGACGCCCTTTTAACAAAAATGGAAAAAGAGTATCAAAATGAAGACGTTTCCACTGTTGATGGTGTAAAAATTGATTTTAAAGAAAACTGGGTTCACCTCCGGAAGTCGAATACTGAACCCATCATCCGGATCTACACCGAGGCGAAAACACAGGAAGAAGCTGACAGGCTGGGTGAGGAAATGATTACAAAGATTAAAGGTTTGATTTAATTCGGATTTTTGATATATTTATAAAGTTTAATTAGATGTTTTTTCAAAGTTTGGAACCTGATTTCATACATTGATTGGACTTGAGATAAAAAAGTGGAAGAATTTTTTGAAAACGAACTTGCAAAAAAGTTCGAGGAAATGGTGGAAAATAATGAAGAATTCTACTTCGATACCGAAGAACTGGAGGATATCATCATCTACTATCTGGAACTGGGAGATATTTCTTATGCGGAAATGGCCGTCAATTTTGGTCTGAAACTGCACCCCAATTCCATTGAAATAAAAACAAAAAGACTGGAAGTCCTGCTTGAACTGGAGGACTACAATTCAGCACGGCAGCTTATCGCAGAACTGACGGAATCGTGCATGGAAAGCACCGACTTCCTGGTGTGCTGTGCAAAATATTATTCCAACCTGGGGAACCCCAGGAGGGCAATCGAATTTTGCGAACGTGCACTGACGCTGGAGGAGGAACAGAATTTCCTTTACAACTTCATTGCCGATGAATACATCAATCTGGAAGATCCTTTCAAAGCGCTGAAGAATTACAAGATGGCGCTCAATTTTGATCCGAATGATGAATATGCTTTTGAAAACTGCCTGCTATGCATGAATGACCTCAAGAAGTATGACGAGGCTGTGGAATTCATGAACAAATATCTGGACCGCTTTCCGTTTTCGGAAACTGCCTGGTACGAATACGGCCAGTTTTTCTTCAACAGGAAGAATTATGATGAGGCAATTAAGGCGTTTGATTACCTGCTGGCCATCAATTCCAATGCAGTGGCGGTTTATGGAAATAAAGCGGCCTGTTACGAAGCCCTTGGAAAATTTGAAGAAGCCATTAAAGTGTACGAAGAGATGCTGGAAGTGGAATTTACGAAAGCTTATACCTATTACAAGATTGGGCTTTGCTATCGCGAAATGAAGCAGTTGGTTCCCGCGCTTTCCGCTTTTCAGAAATCGATGGTGGAAGATCCGCAGTTTTATCAGGCCATGATGGAACAAAGCTACCTGTATGAAGAAATGGGAGGTATGAAAGAGGCTCTGCACTTCGCAAAAGAAGCCACCGCTCTCAATGAAAACAACATGGACTACCAGAAACGGGTCGCCTTTCTTTACATTGAAGCAGGCAAATTTGAGGAAAGCCTGGACTGTCTTACCAAACTGGTGGAAAAGGAACCGAACCGGTTTTACAACTGGTATGCGCATTCAGAGGTGCTGATGCTGCTGGGAGATTATGAAGATGCTGTTGAGGTCCTGGATAAAGCTGTGCTCAAACACAAAAGAGCGGAACTCTTTTATCAGCGGAGCAACTGCTGGTATCATCTGAAAAATGAAAAAAAGGGAAGAGAAGACCTTGAAAAAGCACTTGAACTGGACGAATCCATTGTGGAAGATATGCTTCAGAAATATCCTTTCATGCTGGATGAGGTCAAAAAAGTGAAAGCCAGAAAGAAATAACAAGCTTATAAAAGGGGTCAAAGAAATTTGACCCCTTTTTTTATTTTAGCAGATCCAGTGCAGATTTTGCCAGGAATTCCGAGCCCAAAACCATGCAGTCTTCATTGAAGATCACTTTCGGGTGGTGCAGGAAATATTCACCTTTCTGTTCACTCATGGCGCCGATGAAATAGAACATGGAAGGAACTTTACGTGAATAGAAAGCAAAATCCTCAGCGCCAAGGGTGGGCCCAACAGGATGTACGCCCAGTGGAAAAAGATGCTCCGCCAAGACTTTAAGCCGGTCGTGAACGTACGGATCGTTTACCACACTTGGATAATGCGAGTCCATGGTCAATTTTATTTCGGCTTCATACGCTTCGGAGATTCCTTTGATGATCTTCTGAATCCGCGAAAGGATATTCTCAAAATTTTCATCGGTCATTGCCCTTAAAGTTCCGGTCAGGCGTGCATAGTCTGCGATCACATTCGGTGCGGTGCCGGCATGAAATTCTGAAATTGAAACGACGCCCGCCTCCAGAGGGGCCACGTTCCTTGCAACGATGGACTGCAGATTCTGTACGAGTGCAGAGCCAATGACCACCACATCTTTAGCGAAATGGGGCGCTGCTCCCGCGTGGCTTGATTTGCCGAAGATCTCGATGGTAAAGTTGCCGGCGCATGCCAGGGCAATCCCTGCAGTATAATTGAGCATTCCCACAGGTGACATGGGATTTACATGCAGCGCGACCGCACAATCCACTTCAGTGAGTATTCCTTCTTCCACCACACGTTGTCCGCCGGATTTGCGTTCTTCGTCGCCATTTGTTCCTTCTTCGGAGGGCTGGAAGATAAACTTCACCGTCCCGTTAAAATCCGCCTCTTTCAGTTTCATTATGGCCCCCAGAAGCATGGTGGTGTGGATATCGTGACCACAAGCGTGCATGACTCCCGGATTTCTTGAAGAAAAATCAAGACCGGATATTTCCTGCATCGGAAGTGCGTCCATGTCTGCTCGCAGCATGATGGTCTTGCCCTCTCCTTTTTTAATTTCGGCCAGGATTCCGGTGCCCTTGGCAAGTCCTTTTTGGAAATGAATGCCAATCTCGGTCAGTTTTTCCGCGATGAATGCTGAGGTTTTGAATTCCTGATACCCCAGTTCAGGGATTTGGTGAAGGTGGCGGCGTATGCTGAGTAGGGTTTGTTTAAAATCGGAAGTTTCCATGCGGTACTAATTATAATTTAAAATTAACACTTAATCCATCAAACTCACAACAGCTTCTTTATTTTTGTCCGGCTCCGCAGAAAAATAAGCCCCATTATAATGATAATCCCGCCTGCGAACTGAATCAGGGTAAGGGTCTCACCGTCCAGAACACCCCAAATTACGGCGACTATGGGCATCAGCAGCGTTACTGTGGACGCAAACAACGGCGTGGAAATATTCAGCAGGCGATAATTCAGCATCATGGCCAGCCCCGTACCGAAAATGGAAAGCAGGCTTACATAACCCAACCCTATGAATTCACCCTCCGTTCCTTCAAAATTCTGAAAAAATCCTGTGAAGGCAAGGGTAATCAATGAAGGAACCGCGAGAATAAAGAAAAAAACAAAAGACGACATGATTTTTGCCGGGATGTCACTCAGCTTGGATTTTACTGTCGTCGTACTTACGGCATAGAGCAGGGTGGCAAGCAGGAGCCAAAGGATGGGAACGATTTTCATACTACCGCCTTCCTGGCCGCTGACCATCAGTAAACAGGCCCCGGAAAAACTGATGGCAACGCCGATTACCTGTCTTTTGGTGGTTTGAAATTTCCAGAAAAGCGCGCCGATGATGATGACAAAAATAGGCATCATGGAATTGATGATTCCGGCAATGCTGCTGCTGACCTCCGTTTCGGCCAGCGGAAAGAGGAACATCGGTATGAAATTTCCTGACACCGCGGCCAATACGAGCCATTTCCACCGTTTTTTGGGAAACTTAGTCATGTTAAGAAGAGCCACCGGCGCCAGCAGGATGCCGGCAATAAGCACCCGCAGCGCGCCTACCTGGAAAGGTCCGTAATGTTCGAGCGATTTTTTGATCAGGATAAAGGACGAACCCCAGATAACGGTTAATATGACCAGCAGCAGCCATTTTTCTTGCTCACGATTCATTGTTTCTTTTTAAAATTCTTAGATATTCCTTTTTGGAAATCATCCTTGCGCCCAGACTTTCCAAATGATCAGAGTGGATCTGACAGTCAATGAGTTCAATTAAATCACGGTGTCGGAACACAAAATCGATAAATCCGGCCTTTGATGCGTTGCTAACCGTGGAGAACATACTTTCACCGCAGAACACGTTCCCGATCTGGATTCCGTAAAACCCACCTACCAGTTTCTCATTCTGCCAGACTTCCACGCTTTTCGCCAGCCCTTCCTCGTGGAGTTTTACAAAGGTTTCAATCAGCTCTTCATTAAGCCAAGTTCCGTCCTGGTCGCCGCGCGGCGTCTTCATACAGTGTCCCATGACTTCACGGAAGCATTTGTTTTCAGAGAAGGTGAACAGGCCATCCCGCAGGATTTTCCGCATGGATTTGGATACTTTAAGTTCATCGGGATACAGCACGAATCGGGGGTCCGGACACCACCACAGGATTTCTTCGCCGGGATTATACCACGGGAAAATCCCGTTCTGGTAGGCCAGCCGTATACGTTCCACCGACAGGTCGCCTCCATAGGCAAGGAGACCGCCCGGAGGGTTATAATGCGAAGGATCAGGAAATGAGATGCGGTCTTTCTGAAGTAAAACCATGGCGAAAAATAAATCCCACTTCTACAAGCAGGATTTTAATTTTGTTAAACTGAATTTAGAATGGTAAATCGTCGTCCTCTTCCTCGAACACATTCGTCTTGGCAGTTTGTGGTGCAGCCTGCTGCATTCCCGGTGAGGCCTGGGTTGGTTCAAAAGAACCTCCGTCAGCTATCTTTTCCATTTTCCATCCAACAATGGAGTTGAAATATTTAACTTCGTTCTGTGGTGAGGTCCATTCGCGGCCGCGGATGTTGATGCTGACCTTTACTTTTTCGCCTTCGCTGTAATTATTAAGAAGATCTACCTTGTCCTGTACAAACTCGATATTAATCGGTTGCGGATACTGTTCTTCCGTAAGAAGCACCATCTCTCTTTTCTGAAATCCACTCGGAAAAGTCTGAACCTCAGTTATTTTTTTTATTGTACCCTGTAATTCCATTTTGTAAATATTAAGGATGTAAAAATAGGAAATACAAAGTAAAAAAGGAGTTAAAAGGATAAAATGTGGATAAAAATATTTTTATAAATAAATTTGTAAGTAATCTGAAAACATTCTATATTTGCACTCACAAAAAGAAAAGAAGATCTTTTTTACCTGCGGATGTGGTGTAATTGGTAGCCACGCCAGACTTAGGATCTGGTGCTGTGAGGCGTGGGGGTTCGAGTCCCTTCATCCGCACCACAAAAATTTCTGGAAGTAATTTTAGAAATTTTTTTATGCGAAAATAGCTCAGCTGGTAGAGCACGACCTTGCCAAGGTCGGGGTCGCGGGTTCGAGTCCCGTTTTTAGCTAAACATCTAACTGCCCGGGTGGTGGAATTGGTAGACACGCAGGACTTAAAATCCTGTGTCCGCAAGGACGTACGGGTTCAAGTCCCGTCTGGGGTACTTAAAAATTGCTGTTAATCATGGATTAGCAGCTTTTTTTTTAATCTTTATTCGCAAATTTTTAAATTTACCTCATGGACCAGCGAGAAATATCAGGTTTTTATGATGACTTTGCCCCACAGCAGGTGCAGACCGGAGCCAACGAAAGGCTGGTGTCACTGTACCACCGCTTACGGGCCTTAGGTTTGCGGCGCAACTCCAATGTGCTGGAACTGGGTTGTGGCGTTGGGGTCTTCACTAAGCTTATTGCCGGAACAGTGACTTCGGGAACCATAGAAGCGGTGGATTTAAGCGAAAAAAGCATCGTTTTTGCCAGGGAATTTCTGAAACGGAAATCCAATGTTCTGTTTGCGGCATCAGATGTCGTTCATTATCCCCCGAAAACAGGAGCCTTTCATTTCATTACCTTAATGGATGTAATCGAGCATATTCCACTTGCGGATCATCACGCCTTATTCAGCCGGATCTCTTCTTATGCGTCCGAGGAAACCCTCATCTGCATCAATATTCCAAATCCTGCTTATATAGAATACGTAAAGAAGCACCATCCGGAGGGTCTTCAGATTATCGATCAACCAGTCCATCTACAGCCCTTACTTCACGTATTGGAGGGCAACGCCCTGGAACTTATTTTCTTTGAAAAATACAGCATCTGGCAAAGGGAAGACTATCATTTTATTGTAGCGAGGAAAAAGAGGGCATTCCAGCCTGAATTGCGGTCTGCATCCTATTCTTTTGCGGAAAAGCTTGGGCATAAAATCAGAAGAACGGCCGACCGTCTTTGGTTTCGGTAGAGACACTCTGACCAACGAGATTAATATAGAAAGCCCGAAGCTGTCCGATTTTCGGTAGTGGGTTTAAGTCCCGTCTGGGGTACTTAAGAATTGCTGTTAATCATGGATTAGCAGCTTTTTTTGTTTTATACTTTAACTATCAGTACCGAAATAAAAGATTCCAAGAAGTTCATTCTTTCCAGTAACTCACATAGATAGCAGTTTTTGATTATTTAATTAAAACTTTTTTTTCAAATGTAGAGTGCTACTAAATATTACGCGAAACGATTCGTGCGGGAGTAGTGCATAGCGTAGGAACGAAGGAGCAAATATTTTGGTACTTTCGGGGCCGCACGGTAGCGGGAAATGCACTGCGTCCGGATTTTAAAGAGAGGTAAAAGTATCTATAAGTGGTATGAAGGCTTTTGTATTATTTTTTTTAAAATTAATCAAATATATTTCTATAATATTATTTTTGAAAATAATATTTTCAAGATTCTGATTTATAGTTATTTCCTTTCCAGTAAAATCTTCAGTTACTAAATCCATAGTATTAATGTAGGTCATATTCAAATCGATAGACCTGATCCACTGACTGGCTGTTATGTCTGAATCCTTAAAATTTGATTTGATCAAAAGGAACTGCTCATTTTCATATTCGAGCAGAAAAGAATTTTCTGTATAATACCAATTCTTAACTTTTTTGGGGATTTGAATTGTAAATTTATTTACTTTTAAATATTGACCATTTCTCGTAGGAATACCATCCCTATAAAAAGACAACTCATTTGTTTTTTCTTTAAAAGTCAAACTAAAATTCTCATTTTTCACCGTCGTATGATGAAAAGAAGTTTTTGTAGAAGAACATGAAATTGCTAAAAATGAAATTAAACTGAGATTCAGTAATCTACTTGAAATTACCCATTGATAATATTTTTCCATCACTTTTCTTTATTTTAATGAACAGCACACCCCCATATACTTTGTGGCTTTCTAATTTTGGTTTTCTCACTAAATACCAAATATCATTATTTACCAAAGTAACCTGTATATATTCATCGTAAACAGTACTATTCAAACTTTTTCCCCAATATACTTTTGCAATTTTTACAGCAACATCTTCGGTAGGAACCATATCCTCAGGGCGATATAACTCCTGTTTCGCACTTCCACAGCTGATGAGCAGCACTAATAAAAGAAGGGTTTTCAAAATTATCATAGTTGTTAATTATTATATTAAGACTTGCTTTACATTCTACAACAGCTTGCTAATTACCTTTATAGGTTGCGTCGCTTTTTGTGACCCCTCAGGAATGGGTGGGAACTTGTGGTGCTTTAAGCCACCCGTTAACCCTGCTACGTAAAGTCTCCATACTTTGAGCATTAACAAAGCTACTCTTCATTATACTATTTCCACATCTAAATCCTGTCTAAAATTTCAATGACCGGATTTTGCAATTTTTTCTGGTCGGCATGCATTTTATCAAAGATAATAATTTAGCTGGTTCAAAGTCATCAGACTTTTCGCCGTGGGACATTGAAGCACGTGGATTACACAAAGATTATATCTTATCTTAAAATCATGCGTGAAGATCTGTGCGATTTGTGCGAATTATGCTCACAGATTTAATAACTTATCGCCGAAATCCCCTGCGCGCTTCTAAAACCTCCGTGCACGCTGTGGTTAAAAAAAAAATCAAGGACCCGATGTCTCTGCAACGTTGATTAAAGTTTATAATCCCGAAACAATTGATTATTTTTGCCAATCAAGCACCGAAAAATGTCAGACATCATACAGCTTTTACCGGATCACGTAGCCAACCAGATTGCGGCGGGTGAAGTGGTACAGCGACCGGCTTCCATTGTAAAGGAGTTGCTGGAAAATGCCATTGATGCCGGTGCCACCAAAATTGAGCTAATCGTCCGCGAGGCCGGCAGAAACCTGATCCAGGTGGTGGATGACGGAGTCGGAATGTCCGAAACCGACGCCCGTATGGCTTTTGAACGTCATGCGACCTCCAAAATCCGGACTACGGAGGATATTTTTAAGATTTCCACGAAGGGATTCCGCGGTGAAGCCCTGGCTTCAATTGCCGCCGTAGCCCAAGTGGAGCTGAAGACAAAAAAGGAAGGTGCTGCGGTCGGAACCAACATCTATATTGAAGGCGGCGGACTGCAGTTCCAGGAGCCGGTGCAGACGGTTGCCGGATCCAACTTCTGTGTGAAGAACCTTTTCTACAACGTGCCGGCGCGCAGGAAATTCCTGAAGAACAACAATGTGGAATTCCGTCATATTATGGACGAGTTTCACCGGGTTGCACTGGCGCATGAAAACCTGGAGTTCTCCCTTTTCCATGATGACGATCCCGTTTTCAGACTCCGCAAAGGCTCACAGATGCAGCGCATCGTGGAGATTTTTGGCAGGAAGCTCCATCCGCTCCTTATTCCCGTGAAGGAAGACCTGGGGTGGGTAAAGCTGGACGGCTTTGTAGCGAAGCCGGAAGGGGCGAAAAAAGTGCGGGGCGAACAGTTCCTTTTTGTAAACGGCCGGTTTTTCCGCAGTCCTTATCTGAACAAAGCAGTGCAGGAAGCCTTTGAAGGCCTGCTTCTGCCCGGACTTATTCCGACTTTCTTTCTTTATCTGGAACTGGATCCGCAGAAGATTGATGTAAATATCCATCCGCAGAAAACGGAAGTGAAGTTCGAAGACGAACATGTGATTTTCGCGCTCATGCGCTCCACCGTGAAGAAAGCGCTGGGGATTTACAATATTGCGCCAAGCCTTGATTTTGACCGTGATCCGCAGATGGACATTTTCAAAACGGCGAAACCCGGTGAAGGGGGGCACTTCAGGATGCCGGAAATCAATGTGGACCGTAATTACAATCCTTTCCTTGAAGAGAAACAGGTGAAAACCGCGGAGATCGAGACCCTGGCGGCCATGTACCATCAGGATATCGAGGCGGCTCCTTCCAAAATCAACCTTTTTGAAGATGAGGACTTTGATGAAGACCTGATGAGGCTGCCCAATGGCTACTGGCTTTTGAATAAAGGGGAAAAAACCCTCATGCTGGATCTGGGCCGGATGCACCGCCTGGTAGTGGCCGAAAAGAACAGGACCAAGAAACAAAGCGGCTCCGCACATTCCCTGCTTTTTTCGCTGGAATATCACATGAATGAGGTGGAGCACAACAAATATAAATCCATCAAAAAGTTCCTGCCCGAACTGGGTTTCGACATTAAAATAGCCCATGGAAATGTCCTGAGGATTGATGCGGTCCCGGAGGGGCTGAAGGAAACGCAGGTCATGAAGTTTTTCGGAGACCTCTTTGAGATCATGGAATACAGGACCGATGACCAGTTCATGGAGTTCTACAACACCCAATGGAGCAAGATGCAGAGCAAGTCCAGGTTCGATTTCATTTATAAGAAAGATGCGGAACAGGTGATCCGCGATTTTTCCGAACTGGGTTTTCCCGTCTATCTTCCGAACGGGAAACGGTGCTTCATAGAACTCCCGCTGGAAGAGTTAAAAAATAAATTTTAGAAAATTATGTTCAGAGATATCACACCGGTTACGAAAACCATCATTATCATCAATGTCCTTGTATTTGCATTTGGATTTTTTGCGCCTATCATATTTCCGCGGTTTGAAGATTATATGGCCGCGTATTATCCAAAGTCTGAAAGTTTCCGGTTATGGCAGATCATTACGCACATGTTTACCCACGGTGGATTTGTGCATCTTCTTTTTAATATGTTTACTCTTCTCAGCTTTGGGCCAGTTCTGGAGCGGACATTAGGTGACCGGAAGTTTGTGTCATTTTATTTTATCTGCGGATTGGGGTCTTTCATCATTTTCAATATCTGGAAATTCTATCTGGTGCAAGGCTATGAGAGCGATTTAATGGCTGTAAATTTTAATCCGGCGGAGATTTATAACAATTCTGATATTTTTAAAATTGACAGGAATACTTATGCCCAAACATTAAATCAGGAACAGTTTAATCTTTACAGGGAACTTGTAGGAGGTATGGTGGGCGCTTCCGGTGCCATTTTTGGAGTGATAACAGCATTCGCTCTCCTTTATCCGAATGCGGAACTCATCTTCATGTTTATCCCCGTTCCCGTTAAAGCCAAATATCTGCTGCCCATTATTATTGCCGGTTCACTTTTCCTCGGTTTCCGCCAGTTCGAAGGTGATAATATTGCGCACTTTGCCCATTTGGGGGGCGCGCTTATTGGATTCCTCTGGATCAGGGACTGGAAAAGCAAGCAGAACCGTTTCAACCGGTTTTAAAGCATGATTATCAAAAAAATTTTAGTGCTTGTCCACATCACAACGGTATTCCTGCTGTTGGGTACCCTGCTGAATGCCCGGGTGCCGCCATCTGTATTCCCGGGGTTGAACCTTCTTTCACTTGCGTTTCCAGGCCTGATGGTCTTTAACCTGCTGCTGTGTCTGGTCTGGACTGTTCTCCGGAAAAAAAGAGCCCTCCTGTTTCTGGCGGTGACCTTACTGTTTTTGAGTCCGGCGAGGAGGTGGGTGAATTACAGTGCTTTGAATACGGATACTCCCAACCTGAAAATTGTCTCCGTAAATGTGAAAGGACTGGCAAAGGGAAAAGACAAGGTGGATGAATATCTGAAAAATACCGACGCCGACCTCATCCTGAGTCAGGAGAGCATCGGGCCATATGCAATCCCGGGATATGCGCACCAGACAAAGGATTATTCGGTAGTCGCCTTAAATTCCAAAACGGAGATTATCAGGGAAGGAAACCTGAGTTCCGATGGAGTTGGGAACGCTTTTTTTGCGGATATTAAATGCAACGGTAAAATAATAAGGGTAATAAATGTCTATCTGACGCCGTTTTCTTTTGACAAAGGGAAAGTAAAACCAGCTGATGATTTTGACACCAACAAAACGAAGGTGAAATACATTTTAAAGCGGCTGATCCCGGTGTTCAGGATTCATGAAGCGGAAGTCCTGTCCATCCGTACCGCTGTAGAACACTCACCCTATCCGGTGATCCTGGCAGGGGATTTCAATGCGGTACCGAATTCGTATGAATATTATACCCTCCTGGATGGCCTGCAGGATGCGTCTGTGGAAGCGGGTACGGGTTCGGCGACCAGTTTTCACGATTACAAGATTCCCATCAGGATTGACTACGTTTTTGCGTCGAAAACCATAAGAGCAATACGTTATACAGTGGACCGCTCGGTGAAAATCTCTGACCACTATCCGGTGATAGCGGAATTTAAAGTTGAATAGTTATGAAAAGCCCTCTGTTTTTATCCCTGACTTTGTTAGCACTGTCCTGCTCCGAGAAGAAGGCGGAGGTGCAGGTAAGCACCGTAGACCAAAGTGTACATGCGGATTACGACACCACAGCCGTTGACTCTTTTGCGGTTGGCGCAACTTCGGTGGATGTGGCCGCGAGGATCAGGCAGTCTTCGCTGGACTATCAGGATTCCCTGTTACTGATCCGTAAAAAGGAAGAAGAGGAAAAACGGACCAAAGAACTGGCTGCAGAGGAAAAAGCAGCTGCGAAAAAAGAGGCGGATGAGCAGCGTAAAAAGGATAAAGAACAGAAAACGGCGGAGAACCCATCTTCAGAAGAGCCTAAAAATCTTTAATTTTATATACAATTAAAATCACCAAAAATAGAGCAAGATGAATAAATTTTTAATTGCAGGAATCGTTTCCTTAAGTCTGACCGCATGCAAGAAATCTGAAACCAAAGTTGAAACCACGGAGAATCCGGACGGTACGGTGACAACCACCACCATTGAAACGGAAAAAACCACCGCGCTGGATTCTGCCACGGTAAACGCCACTGTAGAGCATGCGCGCGAGAAACTGAACAAAGCAGGGGAGAAGATTGATGAGGTTGCCGACCAGGCAGGCGATGAATTACAGAAAGCCGGATCTGATGTTAAGGATGCCGCTGCAAAAGGTGCAGAGAAAGTAGAATCCGGTGCCGAGAAGGTTAAAGAAGACCTGAAGAAAAACTAATAAGATCACCTTATTGGTTCATCCTCAGCAAAGGTTCTATGTATTCGCGGTCATTGCTTAAACGCGGAACTTTGTTCTGTCCGCCAAGTTTTCCGCGTTCCGACATCCAGGTATAAAAAAGGTTCGGTTTCGCCGCGTGAACAATGGGTTTTTTAAGGGTCATGTTGTTGTACCGCTTGGCTTCATAATCCGAATTGATGGACTTCAGATGGGCATCAAAAATTTCTGTAAAAAGGGCCAGGTCCGCGGGTGGCGCAGTGAATTCGAAAATCCATTCATGGGCACCGCTTTCGCCGTCCTTCATGAAAACAGGAGCTCCGGTAAAGTCTGATACGGCGGCGTGGGTGGACTCACAGGCTTTTACCAGGGCTGCTTCCACATTGTCGATCATGAGTTCTTCACCAAAGGCGTTGATGTAGTGCTTGGTGCGTCCCGAAATTTTAATCCGGAAAGGACTCAGGGAGGTGAATTTCACCGTATCGCCGATTAAATAGCGCCAAAGGCCACCGTTGGTTGTAATTACGATTGCGTAATTTTTCCCGATTTCCACATCTTCCAGCGGGATGGCCTGCAGATTATGGGGGTCAAACTTATCCATCGGGATGAATTCGTAAAAAATACCGTAATCAAGCATCAGCAGCATTTCATCGCTCCCGGACTGATCCTGGATGCCGAAAAACCCCTCCGACGCGTTATAAATTTCGTAGTAGTTGATGTCTTTGCCGATGATGTTCCGGTACTGCTCCCTGTACGGTTTGAAACTGATACCGCCGTGAAAGAAGACTTCGAGGTTCGGCCAAAGTTCAGAAATATGGCGTTTTCCGGTATCGGCCAGGATTCGCTGCAGGAGTACCAGCATCCAGCTCGGGACACCGGTGAGACTTCCGACGTCTTCATTTTTCACTTCTGTAACAATCGCTTTAAGCTTACTTTCCCATTCTGACATGAGGGAGACCTTCTTACTTGGAGTGGTCGTGATCTCTACCCAAAAGGGCAGGTTTTCGATCATGATTGCTGAGAGGTCCCCGAATTTGGTGTTGAAGTCTTCGTAAAGTTCTGCGCTGCCACCCAGCCTCAGGTTTTTATTGAGGAAAAGGCTGTTGTCCGGATGGTTGTTTGCGTAAATTGAAAGCAGGTCTTTGCCTGCCTTAAAATGGCATCCGTCCAGGCTTTCATCAGAAATAGGAATGAATTTACTTTTGGCATTGGTTGTACCTGAAGACTTCGCAAAATGTTTAATCTGTCCGGGCCAGAAGACGTCTTTTTCGCCTTTGCGGGCACGTTCTATGTATGGTTCAAAGGTTTCGTAAGAAACTACAGGCACGCGCTCTTTAAAATCGCCGTAGGAACTTATGGAGCTGAAACCGTGTATTTTCCCGTATTCGGTGGTTTCGGCATGAAAAAGCTGGGAAAAAAGCACGCCGTTCTGCGTATCAATGGGGTGATTGATGAAGTTCTGAATCTGCTCTATCCTTTGCTTGATAAACCAGTTTACCACCGAATTAAAAAGCGCTTTGGTTGCCATGCCCAAATATAAATTATTTCCGGAAAAATAAAGGCATAAAAAAACAGCAAAAGATAATTCTGCTGTTTTTTGATCATCTGATGAAAGGATTATTGTGTGAGCGTAGTAGTGCCCAGATTATTAACCTGGCCAAAGACGACATTCACATTGTTCTGTGTCTGATCCAAATATCCTGTGGTTGGATCTGCATCGAAGGTCACCTTATAGGTTCCTGCGTTAAGTCCCTGAACCATATAGTATCCGTCGGCAATATTCGGAAGCGCGGTAGCTACGGTGTCATTGGTTGGTGTGATTACCAGTACCCTTGCTTTAGCAGCCTGCGGCAATAAGTACCCTTTAATCTGTCCGTTGGTCAGTTCGCTAAAGGTTCGGATTACAGGCTTCAGGGAATAGTTTCCGTTACCCTGCTGGACAATAGACTTGGAAGCATCAAAATCAATCCACACATTATAAGCACCGTTGGCTTCTAAGGTCTGGTTCCAGTTGAACTTCAGTCCGCTTTGCATCGCTGAGGGTGTAGCCAGCGGATACGTCATTCCATCTTTAACAAGGGAATTGTTCGGACCTAAGACCAATCTCATTTGTGAAACAGGTGCGGCAGGAAGGGTGGCCTGTGCCAGCAGAACATCCATACCGTTCTTGAAATTCAGGAGATTATAAACTCCCGGTGTGATTACATTAACTGACTGCCAGCCATTTCCGGTATTAAATTCCACTTTCTGAACATCAATATTAACCGCGTCATAAAGTGCGGGAGCATCCGTCATTCTTACATTCACCTTAGCGGTTCCGCCATCCGAAGACTCACTTGTACAGGCGTTAAATGATAATAAGGCGAAAATTCCTGAGAATAAGAGTAACTTTTTCATAAGATTTTGAATTTTTAATTATCATAACCGCCCTCCAAGAATAATGCCATGCAGAATATCCGAATAATAAGGTTTTCATAAAAAATCCGCCCCTGGATTCCCAGCAGCGGATTCAGGAATTGCGTTTTCCTAGCAATATTCGTCGTAGGCAGCCTGGAGGTTTGCTGCAATAGCTCCGGCTGGGTTTCCTTCAATATGATGTCTCTCCAGCATATGAACCAGTTCGCCATCTTTGAAAAGAGCGATGCATGGGGAGCTTGGAGGGAACGGAGCGAGGTGTTTTCTGGCTTCAGCTACCGCATCACCGTCAAATCCTGCAAAAACAGTAACAAGGTGGTCTGGTTTTTTATCACCCGTCAGTGAAAACACAGCTCCCGGTCTTGCTGCACCGGCGGCGCATCCACACACGGAATTGATCATTAAAAGGGTAGTTCCCGGTTGAGCAAGAGCAGCGTTTACTGCCTCAGCGGAGGTTACATCTTCAAAACCTTTATCGGTAAGTTCTGCCTTCATGGGCATTACTAATTCTTCTGGATACATATGTATATTATTTTGGGTTAATTATTTTGCAAATTTAAGGATATTTCAGAATTCTTTTCATTCAAATCATAAATAAAGAACATACCATAAATGAATAATTTATGAAGATGTACTGTTACTCAAAGATCATTTTTAAAGGCATGCGGACTCTTGCTATAACTGCCTTGCCTTCATATGTCGCGGGTTGCCATGTTCCCTGCCCTGAAATCCTATAGAACGTTATAACGGAAGCCAGATTAAAATCTTTATTGGCTCCTGTAGCTCTTACAGCAGTGGGCGTGCCGTTTTGGTCCACGATAAAACTTAATTCGGATGTTATAGCGCCGGAAACCGTGGGCACACTCCCGGTGTTGAAGGTATTGGCGAAAAGTTTTCGCAACCCTGTAATACCACCCGGCTCAAACTCCGGATGCGTATCATATTTGGTGGAAATGGAATCAAAATCGACCACCAGCTCGTCCTGCTGAATATTGGCGATCACTCTTTTATATCCTGTCCGACGGTTTTCATCGATTAAGTTTGCTGCAGCTTTTCTTTCAGGCGGGTGCGTTTTTCTGTATTGCTTTGACAGTTGCGCATAGCTGGTATCTGCCTCCCGGTCTATGATGTCAATTTCAGAGATCTGAGAAAAAACCAAGCTACCCATAAACAGGGCAAATACCTGTAATAGTTTGTACATCCTATGCTTTTTTTACAGCTCTTGCGATGTTTACAATCACCTTCACTGCTTTTTCCATGGTTTCCAGTGCCACATATTCGTACGGTCCGTGGAAGTTCATACCGCCGGCAAAGATATTGGGACATGGTAAGCCCATATAAGAAAGCTGAGCACCGTCGGTCCCACCACGAATCGCCTTGATCTTGGGTTCCACATTCGCGTCTTTCATGGCCTGGGCTGCGATATCAATGATGTGCATCTTTCCCTCAAACTGCTGCTTCATGTTCCGGTACTGCTCCTTTATTTCTATTTCAGCGGTGCCTTCCCCGTATTTAGCATTGAATTCTGCTACTTTATCCGTTATGATTTTTTTTCTCCCTTCAAATTTCTCAGCATTATGATCCCGGATGATGTACTGGACCTTGGCTTCGGAAACATCTGACTTCAGGTCGGTTAAATGGTAAAAGCCCTCAAACCCTTTTGTTGTTGCCGGAGTCTCATTTTCCGGAAGCATTTTGATGAATTCGGCTGCCAGCAAAGAGGCATTCACCATTTTTCCAAAAGCATAACCCGGGTGTACACTCAAACCGTGGATTTTAACGACTGCACCGGCGGCGTTGAAATTCTCATATTCCAGTTCTCCGGCTTCACTGCCATCCATGGTATAGGCCCACTCGGCACCGAACTTTTTTACATCAAATTTATGCGCACCCCTGCCGATCTCTTCATCAGGTGTAAATCCGATCGCGATCCGTCCATGCTTTATCTCAGGATGTGCAAGCAGAAATTCAGCCGCAGTTACGATTTCAGCAACTCCCGCTTTGTCATCCGCCCCCAGGAGAGTGCTTCCGTCCGTCGTAATCAGTGTTTTTCCGACATAATCCTTCAGGCTTTCAAATTTGGAAGGGGAAAGTTTGAATCCCGTCTCTTTATTCAAAACCAAATCGCCCCCGTCATAATCATCCCAAATCTGTGGCTTAACCCCTTCGCCGTTGAAATCAGGGGAAGTGTCGTAATGCGCAATGAAACCGATGACCGGTTCGTCATCATTCTGAAGATTGGACGGGATATACGCGTAAATGTATCCGTTCTCATCCAGTTCAACATCTTCCAAACCAAGGGTTTTCAGTTCTTCAAAAATATATTTTGCAATATCCCACTGCTGCGGTGTGGAAGGCGTTGTTTCGCTTTCTGGGTCACTCGTGGAGTAAATTTTCACATAGTTCAGGAAACGGTTCTGGAGTTTCAGCTTCCAGTCAAGATTGAAATCTATTGTCTGCATTTCTGTTGGTTTTTGAATTCAGCAAAGTTAAGGAATTTAGCGGAAGCAGCCTGCGGGATAACCACTTCCGCATACTAAATTATTGCCTGTTTTTGGTTAATACTTGCTAGGCACTTCTCAGCGGGTGGCAGTGTTCACGCTCCACTTCCTGAATACAGGAGCTTATTCCAAAAAAGTCTTATATTTGAGAAAACCTAAATTAAAGAAATGTTTCTCACAGAATGTCCAAGAGATGCGATGCAGGGTTGGGGCACTTTTATCCCGACTGCACAGAAAATTGACTATATAAATTCGCTGATGGAGGTTGGATTTGATGTACTGGACTGTGGGAGTTTCGTATCGCCTAAGTCTATACCCCAAATGGCGGACAGCGGCGAAGTCCTGGACCATATAGACAAATCCCGTTCGCGCACAAAACTTTCCGTGATTGTGGCCAATGTCCGTGGGGCTGAAAAAGCTCTGGAACATGGAAATGTGGATATCCTTGGTTTTCCTTTTTCGATATCAGAGACCTTTCAGTACCGCAATACAAACAAGGACCAGGAAGAAGCCTTCGGTCAGATTAAAGAGATTTTAACGCTTACCGGTAAAGAGGGGAAGGAACTGAACGTTTACTTTTCAATGGCCTTCGGAAACCCATACGGCGAAATGTGGAAATGGGAGGATGTGGATATCTGGGCGCAGCGCTTCAGTGAAATCGGCATAAAGAACATTCTGCTCTCTGACACTACAGGAACGGGTAATCTGGACCAGATTGAACTTCTATTTGAGAAAATTCCACCCAAATATCCTGGTGTTGATTTCGGGGCGCACCTGCACAACCGCTACGAAGATTCATATAAGAAACTGAAGGCGGCGTATGGAAAAGGCTGCAGACGGTTCGACTCTGCAATTAAAGGAATTGGAGGCTGCCCGATGGCGAAAGATGACCTGGTGGGAAATATGCCTACGGAACAGGTGATCAACTTTATGGCTTCAGAAAAAATTGAACATTCCCTGAACCTGCTCAACTTCGAGAGCGCGTATAATAAAGCAAAAGATATCTTCCACTTTTAAATAATCTTATAATGACCTCAAGAATAAAATACCTCGGAGATTTACGGTGCGAATCCGAACATCTTCAGTCCAGTACAGTGATCTTTACCGATGCTCCCACCGATAACCACGGCAAAGGCGCAGCTTTTTCACCCACGGACCTCTGTGCCACATCCTTTGCACAGTGCATGCTGACTACGATTGCAATCCTGGGGAAAGATAAAGGAATCAATATTGACGGTGCTTATGCGGAAGTCCAGAAAAACATGAATCCGAAGCCACGGAAAATTGCAGAAATTGTATGTGATTTGTTTTTTGACGGCAGTTTTTCAGAGGAAGAAAAAGAATTCATCACGGAAACAGCACTGAACTGTCCGGTGGCGCTAACACTTCATCCGGACGTCAAGAAAACCGTACGTTTTAATTACCGTTAATTTTTGGGTTAGAACATCCCAAGTTCAAAACGGGCTTCCTCGCTCATCATGTCTTTGTTCCAGGAAGGTTCGAAGGTCAGTTCCAGGTCTACGCTTTTCACGCCTTCTACTTCAGTAACCTTTTCACGCACTTCGGCCGGTAGACTTTCCGCGACAGGACAGTTGGGCGTGGTGAGGGTCATTACGACCTTTACATCAGCCTCATCGGAGATCTGAACATCGTAAATGAGGCCAAGCTCATAAATGTCAACGGGGATTTCGGGATCGTAAACGGTCTTGAGGTTCTTTATGATATTTTCGCCAAGGTCGGCAATCTGATCGTCAGTTAAGTTCATTTTTTTAAGTCTCACTTCTTGTTAACAAATCTTCCTGACGCATGCGCCGGAAAACATTTGCCAAAGTTAAGACATCTTTTTCACAATATTGAACTATTCTAAATAAGTCTTTTTCTATGTGATAAATCGACGAGACCATTGACCCGTCTATATCGTCTTTCGGTGTCGGAATACCGAAGACACTGGCCAGCAGTTCGAGTGACACATAGGATTTGTAATCTCCGAATTTCCAGAGCTCCATCGTATCCAGGTGGGGGATTTCCCAGGGTTTCTTGCCGAACATCTGGAAGGGTTTAGGCGGCTGCATGCCATTGATAAGAAAACGCCTCGCGATCCACGGAAAATCGAATTCCTTACCGTTATGCGCGCACAGGATAACATCCCGAAGTTTGGGACGGTTAAATATCTCCCCGAATTCTTCCAGCAGCAATTTCTCGTCATCACCGGCAAAACTTTTGATGATAAGCGTGTTGTTTTTCTCGGCAATCCCAACCGAAATGCAGATGATTTTACCAAATTCTGCCATAATCCCGGCCCTTTCAAGATAGAAATCTTCTCCTGTGATTTCATTCTTGCGCTGATGGAAGGTTTTTTTGTCCCACAGTTTTTGCTCGCTTTCCGGCAGATCATCCCATGCGGCCGCGTTGGGAACGGTTTCAATATCCAGAAACAGCACTTTTTCAATTGGAATGGTCTGTATCATAATCGCCTGTGTTGAGGTTAAGGATTTTAACAGAATGACTTTCCTTTTTTTCTGACAGTTCCACCAAGAGAGCTTCCACTTTCATCTTTTCAGTTGCATATTTCAGCTGAAGGAGGGAATTTTCACCCATCCTTTTATAATACTCCAGGGCTTTGTGCGCAAACTGTTTCCGGTTGAAGTCCGGTGCGTCGGGGATATTCGGGAACACGGTATGAAAGAGCATTTCTGTGTAGGCCTGCCATTCGCGTTCGTTTTTATCTTCCACCAATGCGTCCGGGGCCTTCTGTCTTACGTGCAGCATTTCGTGGGCCAGCAGGTTCAGGACAAGCGGGAGGTTGAAATCGAAAAGATTCCGGGGAATATAGACTTTCTGTTTTCCACCCAATGGGCCTTCGGCGGTCAGTAAGAGGGATTTTGCGGAAAGTTCTTCCCTAAATCCGAAACCGGCAAAATTCTCATGTTCCAAATCGAAATTCCGTATGATGTAGTGGGCGGCATCCAGCACCTGGTCGTGGGTCCTGTAGGCTTCAAGATGGAAACGGACTTTGTCTAAATTCATTGCGATGGATTGGAATAAACAAAAATATCAATAAAAAACATAAAAAAAAGGGGAAAAACACTGATTTTTTAATTGATGAATATTATTAATTTTACTTTACAAAAAACATCAGCATGCTTGTAAAGATTTATGGGAGTGCCATTTACGGGGTTACCGCGCAGACGATTACCATAGAAGTGAGCGTCGATACACCCGGTGTGGGATACCATCTGGTGGGACTGCCGGACAATGCCATCAAGGAAAGCAGCTACCGGATTTCAGCGGCGCTCAAGAATGTGGGCTACAAGGTTCCGGGAAAAAAAATCACGATTAATATGGCACCCGCAGATCTTCGGAAAGAAGGTTCCGCTTATGATTTAAGCATTGCGGTTGGAATACTGGCGGCATCGGATCAGATTCAGGCAGAACGGATTGCAGACTACATCATTATGGGTGAACTTTCCCTGGATGGAGGCCTTCAGCCGATAAAAGGCGTTTTGCCCATCGCCATAAAGGCCAGGGAGGAAGGATTCAAAGGGATTATTCTGCCGAAACAGAATACGCGGGAAGCCGCGATTGTAAGTAATCTGGAAGTGTATGGAGTGGACAACATCAGTGAGGTCATTGATTTCTTTAACGAAGGTGTTCCGCTTGAGCGTACGGAGATTGATACCCGAAAGGAATTTCAGGATAAGATCAATTTCTTTCCCTTTGATTTTTCTGAAGTAAAAGGACAGGAAACCGCGAAACGGGCCATGGAAGTAGCGGCGGCCGGCGGACATAACATCATCCTGATCGGGCCCCCGGGCAGCGGAAAAACAATGCTTGCGAAGCGGGTCCCGAGTATTTTGCCACCCTTCACCCTAAAGGAAGCGCTGGAGACAACAAAAATCCATTCGGTGGCCGGAAAAATAGGCTCTGAAACCTCGCTGATGACGGTGAGGCCCTTCCGAAGTCCCCATCACACGATTTCAGATGTTGCACTCGTAGGCGGCGGCAGTTACCCACAACCGGGCGAAATCTCCCTGGCCCATAACGGTGTACTGTTCCTTGACGAAATGCCGGAGTTCAAACGGACAGTACTTGAGGTCATGCGGCAGCCACTGGAAGACCGGGTAGTTACCATTTCCCGCGCAAAATTCACGGTGAATTACCCCGCAAGTTTTATGCTCGTAGCGAGTATGAACCCCAGTCCGAGCGGCTATTTCCCGGATGATCCCAACAATACTTCGACCTCGTTTGAGATGCAGCGGTATATGAACCGGTTATCAGGTCCGCTGCTGGACCGGATAGATATTCATGTTGAAGTGCAGAAAGTGGAGTTTGAGCAATTGTCCGACAAAAGGAAGGGAGAGGGCAGCCTGGTCATCCGGGAACGCGTGCTGAAGGCCAGAGAGGCACAGAATGAACGGTATAAGGATTTGGAAATAAGCTATAATGCGCAGATGGGTCCGAAAGAGATTGAAAAGTTCTGTGAACTCGATGAAACTTCTAAAAACCTCATTAAAATGGCCATGGACAAACTGAATCTGTCGGCCCGCGCCTATGACCGCATATTGAAGGTTGCGAGAACCATTGCAGATTTGGAAGGTGCCGAAAACCTGCAAAGTGCTCATGTTGCGGAGGCAATTCAGTACCGGAGCCTGGACCGCGAGTTCTGGAATATTTAAATTAATCCACAAACCCCGCGGGGTTAATACCATTTACTTTAACTTTAACTCAAAATATTGTCATGGAACCAAAAGTTTTTCTTCGCGGAATTATTAAAGCACTGGTGTACACTGTATTTATCCTTATTCTCATCAACACCGCTGGATTTATGCTGGATTTAGGACGCGTTATAATTGCAGGCGAAACTGTTCATTCATTTGAGTACAGTAATTTCCGGTTTATGCTGAATGACAGGGAAGGCTACAACCAGTTTTCGGGAAAAAATTTGTTTTTGAACATTCTTATCTTTTTCGCTGTATTGGTTTTAGTGTTCAGAAGGGAAGTGCCTCTGGCCCGGAGGTCATAAGAATTTTCATTATCTTTTCGGAAAAATAAGTCATGGACACGAAATCAACATTTGAAAATTTTGACGAATTGCATTTCAGTACGCAGGCTAAGCAGTTTCTGAAAGAGGCTGCCGGGTGGGCGAGGTTTCTCTCGCTGGTGGGACTGATAAGTATTGGATTGCTGGTTGTAGGCGTTATCGGGGTGTTTCTGGTTGGTGCGTTCTCCCGGCTTTCGATGGGTCCGTTTGAAGGGTCACTTATTATATTAATCTATGGCCTGATGGCGTTACTGTACTTTTTCCCTTTATATTACCTGTATCAGTTTGCGGGGAATGCCAAACGTGCAGTGATGTTCAATGACAGTTCTGCAATGGAGCGTTGTTTCAGCTTTTTGAAATCCCACTATAAATTCATGGGGGTATTGGTCATTGTCCTGCTTGCTTTTTATATGGTGGCCATAGTTTTGGCAATCTTTGGTACTCTGGGAAGCAGTTTTTAAGTACGTAGCTTTTCCCATTCCTTTTTTGTAATCAAGTAGTACAGCAAATCTTCCGGATCATTTGGGATGGTTACTATTTTCCTGAAGGTCAATCCGAGTTTTTCAATCAGTTTCTGTGAGGCAATGTTTTCCCGTACGGTGATGGCTGATATTTCGCCGAGTCCGAATTCACTGAATCCGGCATCAAGCAGGGCTTTAGCTGCTTCATAACCGTAGCCCATTCCGTAATATTGCGGAAGGTACGAAAAACCAATATCTGCAGCATCCAGGCCCTCCCTGTGAAAGAGCCCGCAGCTGCCAATCTTTGTTCCATCGGACTTCAGAATGACCGTATAATTCCCATAGCCAAGGTTTTCAATCTGGGGAAACGTCCTGCTTTTCATATATTCCAACGCATCTTCTGCTGTACGCAGGTTGCGGTCTCCAACAAACTGAAGGAATTCCGCCGTATTATACAAGCGGAGGGTCAATTCGGCATCATCGGCGTTGGTGGGGCGCAGTAATAAGCGTTCGGTTTCAAAGGTTCTGACTTCCATATTAATTTAAATTCCTTTTTTTCCGCTGAGGATCATTCCAATCATTTTTTTCTTCCGGTTTTCCTTGGTTTCGGGTCTTTTGGCTTCGGTAATCCAGCGGATGTATTCTTTTCTGTGGGTGTAGCTCATGTTTTCCAAAATGAATTTCGCTTCAGGGTTTTGCTTTAGGATTTCCTGAACATCTTCCGGAATTTCTACCGTCCGTTCTTCGGTATCTTCCCAAAGTTCAACATTTACTTCATCACCAGAATCTTTTCCCAATTCTTTTCTAATGGCCTGCGTTAACCCTAAACAATGGATGCCCTGTCCCATATTCGCGAGTGAACCTCGGTATTCAACTTTGTTATCAAATACAACTTTCACCTTTACCTGGCCCTTCTTTCCAAAAAACTCCACTGCGGAAAAAGGGAACTCCACATACGCGGCATTCATGTCTTTGTGTCTCATAATCGGTGCACAAAAACGGATGGCTTCCGTATCCATAATTTTTTTTGTTAAACTAATTTAGAGAAAATTAACGTAATGAAAAAAGGCTTTCTCTAAATGAGAAAACCTTTTAAAATAATATTTGATTAGTGAGACTTTATTTTTCAAACATTTTTATACCAGAACTTAGGTTTATTCGCAATTAAATTGCTGAAGACTTTTACTGCTGGCTAAAATATATTCAGATAAAGAGTTATTTACTTTTTTTAGCATTTAAAACGCTGCCTTTCACAGGTTTTGGATGGTCTTTGGTAACATAGGAAATTTCATCAACCAGTCTTTTCGCCCCTGCATATTTGTCAATAATCCACATCACAAAACGTACGTCCACATTAATGGTCTTCTGGGATTCCGGCTCAAAAACTATATCTCCCGAAAGCGCTTCTGAATTTCCGTCAAAGGCAATGCCAATGAGGTTTCCATCACCATCGATTACCGGTGAACCGGAGTTCCCGCCGGTGATATCGTGATCGGTAAGGAAGTTTACAGGAAGATAACCGGCTTCATCCGCATAAATTCCATAATCTCTCATGGCATGCAGGTCCATCACTTTTTTAGGAAGGTCAAATTCTTCATCTCCTTCCTTGTATTTGTTCACGAGACCCTGCATATCGGTATAGTAGTTATCCGAAATCCCGTCGTACTTTCGGTCGGGTCTCTGAGGCAGGCGGTCTACCTTACCATAGGTAAGCCTCATGGTCCCGTTAGCGTCCGGATAAAATACCTTTCCGGGGAATGCTTTCTTATAACCATCTAGCAGGAGTCTGCTGTTTTTTGCAAAGTTAGCTTCAACTTTTGCAAAGCGGGTGGAAAGCGCTCTGACATCTGTAATATAAGCATTGGAAAGTTTGTACATTGGGTCCGCATCCAGTTTAAGTTTGTCCGGATTCAGCATGAAATTGATTGCCGATGCCTTGTTTGCAAATATAGAAGAATGAGCCTGCAGAGAAAGGGTTTCCGAAGTCTGCTCCAGCAAAGTACGGGAAGCAACTTCTCTGTTTACTTTGTTTTGATAGAGGTTGACCAGTGAATTAATCATCTCGCCTTCCAGTTCAGCGTCGAAATCGGCATACAGTTCGTTAATGGCCTCTTCCAGCTGTGGTTTCATTTTTATCCGGTTCGCCAGATCCTGTGCTGCATACACCTTAAACAGCGATCCCAACTGAAACGGGATGGTAATGTACTTGGAATTCATTTGAAGGATTCCGCTGTAGCTCCTTTCAACATTTCTGTTGGCGATCTGATTGTAATACACCTCAATGTTTGGCAGCAGCCCACTGTAAATTTCGTTTCCGGGCTGTGAGGCCCAGGCGGTGAACTGACCTTCCTGATTCTGTTTTTCAGCAATCGTGGAGTTCTTGATTACCGCGTCTATGGTTCCCTGTCTGTTTTTCCAGTAGTTGGCTACATTGGCATACTGGGAGGCATAGTTCAACTGAGTTGCTTTGTTGCGGTCCATGTATTTCTTCATCACTTTCATGGCGAGGTTGGAAGCTTCAACCCATGCCGGATAATCGCTCCGGATCAGCTTCTCAATACCATAAGAGGTCATGTAGCGGTTCGTCCGGCCCGGATAACCCAGGATCATTGAGAAATCACCTGGCTGGACTCCCTTAAGGGAAACAGGAAGGTGGTGTTTTGGTTTTAAAGGGATGTTTTTCGGGTTGTATTCCGCAGGGTTGCCTTTTGCATCCGCATACACTCTGAAAACAGAGAAGTCCGCAGTATGTCTTGGCCATTCCCAGTTGTCGGTATCGCCGCCAAATTTTCCGAGTGCGGAAGGCGGAGCACCTACCAGCCTTACATCTTTATAATCCTGATATACAAAATAGTAAAATTCATTTCCGTTAAAGAAATCCTTCACCACAACGGTGTATTTTCCGTTTTCTGAGTTTTCCTGCTGTATGGCCTTGTATTCAGCATCGATCACGGCCTTCCGTTGTTCAGCAGTCATATCGTTGCTGAGTTTGGAGTTGATTCTTTGGGTTGCATCGTCCATGCGGATCAGAAATCTTACGTACAAGTCCTTTGCATTGAACTCATCATTCTGTTTCATAGCCCAGAATCCGTTTTTAAGGAAGTCTTTTTCGGGAGTTGACGCTGCCGCTATGGCATCATAACCGCAATGGTGGTTGGTAAAAATCAGGCCCTGGTCTGATACAATTTCCCCGGTACAAAAGCCACCAAAACTGACGATGGCATCCTTCAGGGATGAGTTGTTTACAGAGTAGATCTCTTCCGGTGTAAGGCGGAGTCCCTGTTTTTGCATGTCGACTCCATTCAGTCTTTTAATGAGCATCATCAGCCACATTCCTTCGTCGGCTCTCATCTGAACGAAACTTAGAAGAAAAGTAAAAAGTAAAAATATTCTTTTCATTTGTTATAAATTATTTAGCGTTGCTAATGTAGTAAATTTTTCAAAATTTACCCGGGGTTAAAATGAAATTTAAAGGATTTGTTAAAAAGAAAACCACTGATGATTTCAGTGGTTTTCAGTATAGTTAAAAATGTTACTTAACAATGGTCATCTCGTTCAGCAGGTGTCCCGCACCAGACAGTTTGTCGATTACCCAAAGGACAAATCTGGAATCCACATTGATTGTTTTTTGCCAGTCGTCTTCAAATACGATATCTCCCGAAAGTGCTTCAGAGTTACCGTCAAAAGCCAGTCCGATCAGTTCTCCGTTTCCGTTCATGATAGGAGATCCGGAGTTTCCACCGGTAATGTCATTATCAGAAAGGAAGTTAACGGGCAGGTATCCTGCCGGATCAGCATACTGACCGTAATCTCTTTTCGCCGCAAGGTCCAGCAGACGCTGTGGCAAATCAAACTCCTCATCGCCTTTTTTATATTTAGCTACCATCCCATCCAGGTCGGTGTAGAAATTATTCTTTACCCCGTGGTAGTTTCTGTCCTCTCTAAATGGCAGTGTATCTACTTTACCAAACGTCAGCCTCATGGTAGAGTTTGCATCCGGGTAGAACTCCTGGTTTGGGTGAGACTTTCTTAAACCGTCGAAGAAAAGTCTGTTGTTATCACTGAATTTATCGTCATCAGCCGTGTAACGTTCCGTAAGGGTTCTGGAATCTGCAGTATAGCCGTTAGCGATTTTCAAAAGCGCATCGCTGTTCAGTTTGTTCAGGTCCGGATTGTTCAGGAAAGCCATCGCTGAATTCTTTGTCGCAAAAATTGAATTTTTGGCCACTTCATCAAGCAAAGTAGGATTGATGGTTTGCAGTGAAGGCGCTCCAGCTTCATTACGAACCTGTTCTCGGTAAAGCGTCACCATCGTTTTCAGCATTTCCTGCTCCAGCGCCGGGTTGAATTTCTCATAATTAGCATTGATACGGTCAGCAATCGTCTTTTTCATCTCCGCCCTCTTTGCAGCATCCGTTTCCGCGATATAGTTTTTAAACATGGTTCCAAAGCCGGTAGCATATGAAATGTACTTTGCATTTCTGGTCATCTGAGCTGCATAATTACGCTCTATCCCCCTGGCTGAGGTTTTCCTGTAGTAGGAAGCCATTTCGGAAAGTGTGTTTCCGTAAAGGTCTTTATTGTCCTTGTTGTCTGCCCATTTCTGGTAAACTTCCTCGACTTTTTTCTTATCTCCAATGGTACCGTTCTTGTTTACTGACTCAATCGTTCCTGCTCTGTTTTTCCAGTAGTTTGCTACAGAAGCGTACTGTGATGCATAGTTCAGTTTTGTTGCCTGGTCGCGGTCCATATATTTTTTCATCACATCCATGGCTTCTTTTGAAGCTTCTACCCAGCCCGGATAGTCTTTGTTCACCAACTGGTCAATCCCATAAGAGGTCATGTAACGGTTGGTTCTTCCAGGATATCCTACGATCATTGCCATATCTCCCGGCTTAATTGGTTTAATGGAAATCGGCAGGTGGTGTTTAGGTTTTAAAGGAATATTGTTCGGAGAGTATTCCGCAGGATTACCATTGGCATCAGTGTATACCCTGAATACGGAAAAATCTCCCGTATGTCTTGGCCATTCCCAGTTATCGGTATCGCCCCCAAATTTTCCTACAGAGTTGGGAGGAGTTCCAACCAAACGTACATCCTTGAAATCCTGATATACGAAATAGTAGAATTCATTTCCGTTGTAGAAATCCCTTACAGTAACGACATATTTACCGTTCTCAGAATTCTCTGCCTGGATTTTCTTATATTCTCCATCAATAATATCTCTTCTCTCTTTTGCAGACATCTGATTGTTCAGGAGCGAATTGATCCTGGTGGTTACATCATCCATACGGACTAAAAAACGTACAGAAAGTCCTTTTGCAGGAAGTTCCTCACTTTTTTTCATGGCCCAGAAGCCATTGGTCAGGTGGTCTTTTTCCGGTGTGGAAAGTGCCGCAATGTTACCATAACCACAGTGGTGGTTGGTGAACACCAAACCTTCTTTGGATACAATCTCTGCCGTACACCCGCCTCCAAACTGAACGATGGCATCCTTCAGGCTGGCCTGGTTCACAGAGTAAATTTCTTCGGGAGTGAGTTTTAGGCCTTTCTTCTGAAGATCCTGTCCATTAAGCCTTTTGATCAGCATCATGAGCCACATTCCTTCATCTGCCCGCATCTGTACGAAGCTGAGCATGAAGGTTAACAGTAAAAATATTTTTTTCATTTTTAAAATTTATTTTAGGCCGCTAATTTAATAATTTTATTGTAACCCGTGGCGGTATGGTATGAAAATGGCTCATTTTTATAAAATGAAAGCCTAAATCACCAACAAGTACATATGGAAATCAATCCCGAAATTATTGGATTCATTGCAGGAGGTTTGTCTTCTGCACTTTTTATTCCACAGATCATAAAAATATTGAAGGAAAAATCGGCCGAGGAAATCTCTCTGGTCACCTGCATCATTGGGATCGTGAGTTCCGGATTATGGCTTTGGTACGGAATAGAACAGGATCATATTTCCATGATGGTCACAAACAGCATTTCAGTTGTGGCAACCGGGGTTTTGGTTGTTTTAAAGCTCCTCTATAATAAAGAAAAAAACTAATTTTGTACTCACTTTAACAAACTGTACCCTATGCTCGACAATAAAGAACACCTATATGAAAAAGCCGTTTTAGTCGGCGTCATCACCCAAAACCAGGACGAAGACAAACTCGTTGAATATATGGATGAACTGGAATTCCTCGCGCTTACCGCTGGTGCTACAGTGGTGAAACGTTTCACCCAGAAACTTACACAGCCGGATTCCAAGACCTTTATTGGAAGCGGAAAAGCACAGGAAGTGAGGGATTACGTAAAGGAGAATGAAATTGGTACCGTTATTTTTGATGATGAACTTTCACCTTCACAACTTAAGAACCTGGAGAGGGAAATTGAAGTCAAAATCCTGGACAGAACGAATCTGATCCTCGATATTTTTGCCCAGCGTGCCCAGACTTCCTATGCAAGGACCCAGGTTGAGCTGGCCCAGTACCAGTACCTTTTACCAAGATTGACGCGGATGTGGACTCACCTGGAAAGACAGAAAGGTGGAATTGGGATGCGTGGTCCCGGAGAAACGGAAATTGAGACCGACCGAAGGATCATACGCGACCGTATTTCCCTGCTTAAGGAAAAGCTGAAGACCATAGACAGGCAAATGTCCACCCAGCGGAACAACCGCGGGAAGGTTGTACGTGCGGCTCTGGTCGGATATACAAACGTCGGGAAATCCACACTCATGAACGCCCTTTCCAAATCCGATGTTTTTGCAGAGGACAAGCTCTTTGCGACCCTTGACACGACCGTTAGAAAAGTGGTCATCGGCAACCTGCCGTTTCTTCTTACGGACACGGTAGGTTTCATCCGCAAACTGCCAACACAACTGGTTGAAAGTTTCAAGTCAACGCTCGATGAGGTCCGCGAGGCAGATCTTCTCATTCATGTGGTAGACATTTCGCATGAAAGTTTTGAAGATCATATCGCGTCTGTGAACCAGATTTTGATGGAGATCAATGCCCATCAGAAGCCGATGATTATGGTTTTTAATAAGATTGATGACTTCAGTTATGAAGAAAAGCATGAAGATGACCTGACTCCGGAATCGAGGAAAAACATCTCCCTCGCCGAATGGGAAAAAACCTGGATGTCCAAATCCAAATACCCAACGGTTTTCATCTCTGCGTTAACAAAGGAAAATTTTGAGGAAATGAAGAAAATGATTTATGATGAGGTGCTGAAAATCCACATTTCACGATTTCCTTATAACGATTTCCTTTTTGAGTATTTTGAGGAGGAAGAGAAATAGCAGAACTGTTGATGGTTACTGACATAAAAAGTGCGTTAAAAGACCTTTCAATCGCGGAAAAGGCTGCATTCTTCCCCCGGTTTTTTAAAGCGGGAAAAGGAGAATACGCGGAAGGCGACCAGTTCATTGGCGTAACGGTTCCCGACCAGCGTAAAGTGGCCAAAGAATTCTGGAAAAATATTTCATTGATTGAATTAAGCGAACTTTTGTCATCAAAGATACATGAACACCGGCACTGCGCACTGCTGATGCTCGTCGCAAAATTTGAAAAGTCAAAAGATCCGGAGTACAAGGAAGAAATCGTCACGTTTTATCTCAATAATAAAAAACACATCAACAATTGGGATCTGGTGGACAATTCCTGTTACAAAATCCTCGGAAGTTATTGTTTTGAAAATAATGATGATACGATTCTGCGAAATCTGTCCGACGAGGATAATTTATGGAGTAAACGTATGGCAGTAATTTCAACCCTTTATCATGTAAAAAGGGGAGAATTTGGACTGTTGAAGGAACTTGTGCTTAAAAATCTGTACCATGAACACGACCTTATACACAAAGCCAACGGCTGGCTGCTGCGTGAGATGGGAGAAAAGAACGAAGCGGAACTTTACGGGTTTCTGAAACGTCACTACAAGGAAATGCCGCGCACCTGTCTGCGCTACGCCATTGAAAAACTAGACGAGGGAGTGAGACAGGATTTCTTAAAAGGCAGGATCTGATGGAAGATTGGTTTTGGGTCCGCAGTTCCGTCCATTATGTGCTGCATTTTGTGTTTCCTTTTTTCATCGCGAAAATCTTTTTCAGGGAAAACTGGCAGACTGCCTATCTTTTGATGTTAGCCACAATGCTGGTGGATTTGGACCACGTTTTCGCAAACCCGATGTTCGATCCCAACCGGAGCAGTGTCGGTTTTCATCCGCTGCATTCTTATCCTATGATTGTGGTGTATTTTTTAGGAACGGTTTTTCTTAAAAGTAAATATAGAATCGTTGCCGTCGGTCTGCTTTTTCACATGTTTACCGACTTTCAGGATTTTTATTTCTGGAAATTCCTGACCTGATATGGTGATAAGCATTGTCTAAAAGATTTTGAAATAAAATAGATTTTTTGTATAATTGTACAAATCAGCATTTTCATGAAATTCGCAAACTTACTCCACTGGACGGTCATTTTCCCACTAGTTTCTGCGGTATTTTACCTGGCCGGATTCCTTACCCACACTTTTGCCACAAATATTATCGGTGGTATCCTGCTTTTCGGAACGGTGCTGGCCGCTGTTCACCATGCGGAGGTGGTGGCTCATAAAGTAGGTGAACCATATGGGACCATTATCCTGGCTATTTGTATCACGATACTGGAAGTTGGCCTCATTATCTCCTTTATGCTCTCCGGAAGCGAGGGAGCAATGACTTATGCCCGCGATACCGTTTTTGCAGCGGTCATGATTATCCTGAACGGAATTCTGGGTATCTGCATCTGGGTTGGAAGCTGGAAATACAAAGAACAGTTCTTTATGCGGAGTTCCGCAACCACCTATCTGGTCAGTCTGGTCGCCATACTCGTCCTTACCCTTATTTTGCCAAACTATACATCGAGCATCCGCGGACCTTTCTATACTGAAGCACAGCTGATTTTCATCTCTGTTGCCTGTTTGGTAATTTATGGGTCATTTCTGATGTTCCAAACCGTGCGGCACCGTAACTATTTTATCGTGGCAGAGGCAGACCAAACCATTCATGAGGCGGATCCGCCCACAAATATGAAAATGATTGGCAGTCTTTTATTACTTATCATTTGTCTTGCGGTCGTGATTTTCATGGCAAAAGGTCTATCGCCGGTCATTGAAGATTTTGTTGAAAATATTGGTGCTCCCCGTGCATTGGTAGGAGTGATTATCGCGTCAGTTGTACTGCTTCCGGAAGGTTTGGCGGCCATTCGTGCGGCCAGAAATAACCAGATTCAGACTTCAATTAATTTGGGATTGGGCTCCGCGCTGGCGAGTGTGGGACTGACGATTCCTGCGATTTCCATAGTGTGTATCATTTATGACATACCTTTTGTGCTGGGCCTGGACATGAAGTCAATCATTCTGCTCGCTCTCTCGGTTTTCACCGTAATGCTCTCTCTCAGCCGGGGGAAGACCAATCACCTGTACGGAGCCGTACTGCTCGTCAATCTGGCAGCGTATATCTTTACTGTAATTGTACCATAACCATTAATTCGGGTGCGGAAGTCCTGTAGAATTCTGGTAAATTAGAGCTTTCTGGCCATTTCCATTTTATAACCCATCAGATTGGCAATGTTTGTGGCTTTATAAATCGCCATATCCGCCATTTCTCCGCTGAAGTTTTCTTCCACGGTTGCCGTCCACAGTTTAATCCAGTGTTCAAAATGGTGTTTTTCCATCGGAACCTGCGAATTGATGGGGAAATGCATGGCCATTGGATTGCCTTTGTAGGAAATCTGTCCAAAAAGTAAAGTTTCCCAAAAGGAATACATTTTCGGCAAATGATGGTTCCAGTTTACTTTAGCCACGTCGTTGAAAAAGAAGCCTATGGTCTCGTCTTTCCCAACCTTATCATAAAACGCATTGACTAAAAACTCAATATCTTCCCTGGATTCTAACTTTTTCATGCTGTAAAATTAAGTTTTTTAAAACGGTTGGATTATGACGGGTGAGAAATGTGGTTTTTCTTGCGGACATTTTGCGCTATCCGCTATTACTCCTCGGTCGGCGGCTCCACTGCGTTCCGCCGCCTCCCTGCGGGGTAGCCGCTTCTATCGCGGCCGCGGCCGGGTTGGTAAACTACCGGCATTTAAAGAATAAGGAGTATTTTTGCAGCATGGACCTTGAATTCTATAAAAATCAGGCTTCTTTGAAACTGAAGGAACACCGCAAGGTACTGGAAACCTTAAAAAAGAAACCACCAAAAAACCTGGACTATTTAGTTCAGGAAGTCCACGACGAGGTTTTTACAAAGATCGACTGCCTGCAGTGCGCCAACTGCTGTAAGACTACTGGACCGCTTTTTTCGGAGAAGGACATCGAAAGGATTTCCAAACACCTGCGTATAAAGCCGGCTGATTTTGAGTCCCGATATCTGCGCACCGATGAAGACCAGGATAAGGTGCTCCGGAATCTGCCATGCTGGTTTCTGAATTCCGACAACACTTGCTCCATTTACGAAGTCCGGCCCAAAGCCTGCCGCGAATTCCCGCATACCGACCGCAAGAAAATCTACCAGATCAATCACCTCACCATAAAAAATACAATGATTTGTCCCGCAGCATTTGAGTTTGTGGAGCGCATTCAGAAAACCGTTGAAAAGGGCAGGTGACGGTGGTTTAGCGGCAAAAATAAAAAGCACTGAAAATTCAATGCTTTTTACCCGTCATTTTACTTTTTCCCATTATCCCGGGACAGGTTTATGAAAAAAGCCGGAGTTTCGTCCGGCTTCTATTTTTATACTACACCCTGTGCAAGCATCGCTTCAGCAACTTTCACAAATCCGGCGATGTTGGCTCCTTTTACATAGTTTACATATCCGTCTTCTTCTTTTCCGTAATCCCTGCATGCTTTGTGGATTCCGATCATGATTTCTTTCAGTCGCGCGTCCACTTCCTCGGAACTCCAGTTCAAGCGGATAGAGTTTTGGGTCATTTCCAGTCCGGAAGTGGCAACACCACCTGCGTTGGATGCTTTACCCGGGGAGAACAGTACTTTATGGTCCAGAAAGTGATTGATTGCATCCAGTGTAGAAGGCATGTTCGCAGCTTCAGTAACGCAAATCACCCCATTGTCCACCAATGCTTTTGCATCCTCAACATGGAGTTCGTTTTGTGTGGCGGCTGGAATTGCCACGTCACATTTCACTTCCCACGGGCGTTTTCCTGCATGGAATTCGGCACTTGGGAATTTTTTTGCGTAATCTTCAGCTCTGTTGTTTCCGGAAGAACGCAGTTCCAGCAAGTAATCGATTTTTTCACCGGTAATTCCGTCTTTATCATAAATATATCCATCCGGGCCGGAAATTGTAACTGCTTTACCGCCCAGTTCTTCCACTTTTTTAATAACACCCCAGGCTACGTTTCCGAATCCTGAAACCGTTACTGTTTTTCCTTTGAAATCCTGACCGATCGTTTTCAGCATCTGCTCTGCAAAATAAACTACGCCGTATCCTGTAGCTTCAGGACGGATGAGTGAGCCACCATAAGCAAGACCTTTACCGGTAAGTACTCCGGTGAATTCGTTCCTGATTTTCTTGTACTGTCCGAAAAGGTAACCGATTTCTCTTGCACCAACACCAATATCTCCTGCCGGAACGTCAGTTTCGGGACCGATGTGTTTGCACATTTCAGTCATGAACGCCTGACAGAAGCGCATTACTTCCATATCCGATTTTCCCTGTGGATCAAAATCGGAACCTCCTTTTCCTCCACCCATAGGCAGCGTGGTAAGGGAATTTTTAAAAGTCTGCTCAAAAGCCAGAAATTTAAGAACAGACAGATTCACGGTAGGATGGAAACGGATTCCACCTTTGTAGGGACCGATTGCAGAATTCATTTGAATCCTGAAACCCCGGTTTACATGGATTTCTCCTTTATCATCAACCCATGGAACACGGAAAATAATGGTCCTTTCCGGCTCTGACATTCTTTCAAGAAGTTTCATGCCATTGTATTGTTTTCTCGTAGCAATAAAAGGAATGACAGTTACTGCAACTTCTTTAACCGCCTGGAGAAATTCCGGCTCGTTAGGATTTTTCGCCTCAATCTTGGCAATGAATTCCTGGATTTTTTGATCTACATTATAGTGTTCCATAAAAGGTGTTTGATGATTTCAACAAATTTAAATTTTTTTTCAAAACTTGCAACCATTATTTTATAAATTGCTGAAAATTGAAGTAAAATCAGTCATATTTTTGTTAAATTCATAATTTGGCTTCAATTTTTAAGAAAAATAGAATGTTATTTATAAAACAATGTAATATTAAAAAACCATTAATATTTAAATTGCAATATACTGTCTCCCGGAAAGTGATTTGAGCAGGCCGGAAAGTTCAAGTTCAAGCAAAACAGGCAGTATTTTGTGAGAAGAAACAGAGGTAATGTGGGCGATTTCATCCAAAGAAATATTGGGACTTTTACAGATGATGTCGTAGATTATCTTTTGATCTTCAGAGATTTGCTTCCTCATTTCGGCCCTTGGGAAAAGAGTTTCCATATGATCGGATGCGCTTCCAAAGCCCAATTCATCAACCAGTTCTGAAACGGTGGAAATAATGCGCGCTTTATTCTGGACGATGACCAGGTTACAGCCTTGGCTGTACTTGTCTGTAATTTTTCCCGGCAGTGCATAGACCTCCCGGTTATAAAGATTTGCGAAAGTTACCGTGCTTATGGAACCGCCCCCAAATGCCGTTTCAACAACTATTGTTGCCTCGGAGAATCCTGCCACAATCCTGTTGCGCTGTATGAAGTTTTCGCGGTCTGGCTTTTGTGAAGAATTGAATTCTGAAATGAGAGCACCGCCACTCTCCAGTATCCGGTCGGCCAGTTTTCTGTTCCTGGATGGATAGAGTGTATGAAAGCCATGGGCCAGGACCGCAATGGTTGGAATTTCATGCTGTAGCGACTGTTCGTGAACCTCCGTATCCACACCAAGTGCTAAACCGCTTACGGAAATGGCTTTGGACCTGTTTACCTCCTCAAAAAAATCGTGGACAAACTGTTTCCCGTACGGGGTAATGTTCCGTGTGCCAACCATGGAAACAGGATGCCGTGTTTCGCTGAAACTTCCCTTCTGATAAAGTACTGCCGGTGCATCCTCGCACTCATTAAGAAGTGCAGTAAGATCACCAAGGTGCCGAAGCCTGATCTGTATCTGATGTCGTTCGCAGAATTTAAGTTCCTCTTCTGCAAAATAAAGTGGTTCAGAACTTCCGATTTCCTGAACGGTCCTGCTCCCAATGCCAAGAATTTTTGCAAGTTCGCGTTTGGGGAAACTCCACACTTCCTGAGCTGAGCCTACCGAATTCACCAATTTATAAAAATTGATGTCGCCTATATTGCTGCATTTCCGTAGTGCAATAGAGTACAGATGTTCGTCAGAAAACATGAAAATATTTCTTTACCCAAAGATAAAAAATTTATTTTCTGTCGCGTCTCAGTTCCTCCAGGTGCTCCCAGATCTCGTCTCTTTTTTTCTGAGGCATCTCTTCAAAATGTTCGGGGTGCTTTTCGCGGTAATCCTGCCAGAGCTTATCATCCAGTTCGCTGTAAAAATTAGGGAATTCCCAGATGAATTTTTTCTTTTTATGTCCCACATTCTTAAAAACCAGCGCCATAATTGTCCCTATGGTGGCTCCGGAAAGATGTGACTGCCAGGACACATTACTGGGTTCGTTGGTTCGTGAGAAAAGTTCTTCCGGCAGCACGCCCCAAATCAGACTTCCATAGTACAGAGCAACAACCATTGAAACGGTAAGCAACTTCATATCCCACTTAAATACGCCGCTGAAAAACAGGAAAAATGCAAGGACGTATACAATTCCACTGGCACCTATGGTACAGGTATAAAGATATTTCCCGCTGAATATATCTATTGGTGGAAGAAGCCAGACCAGCAATCCGGTGAGCAGCCACCCGCCTATGAAGACTTTGGTCGCTATGGAAGCGTAAAAATGATAAAGGAGAATCAAAAGGATGAGAATGGGAATAGAGTTTCCGATAAGGTGCTCCAGATTTCCGTGAAGCAGGGGAGAAAGAACGACCCCTTTCAGTCCGGAAGGTACGAGTGGGATGATTGCACCCCAACAGTTCTCAAAAAAACCGAAATTCTGCAGCAGGAAGCCGAGCCACATCATCAGGAGCATGGCAAGGGGGTAAATGACGGTATTCGCAGAAATCTGGTTTTTGAACATGAACATGTTTTTTCAAATCGGACGCCAAACCTTTTTCTCAGTAATTTTGGCCTCAATATATCTTCAGCCGCTGATTTTCAGGCCAAAATGTACGTAATATTCTTCGTTCTGAAAATAATTTGGTTTATAAGCCTTATTTTTGCTGAAATTTTTGAAAGGAGTATGAAAAGGTTGTTTTCTTTACTGTTCATTATGGTTTCTTTTTCTGTTTTTTCCCAGACAGAACAGCCGTACCGGCGTACGATAGATTCCATTAACCAAAACCGGTGGAAGCAGTTCCTGCCTGATTTGGACAGCCTTGCAAATCCCGTTATCATAGACCTTGATCCTAAATTTCAGGATACCATTGTAATCCGGGACGAGGTGATCATTCCACAGGTTATAGAAGAAGTTCCGCTTACGCCGTTCAGCCTGAACAACTATAAGGAACCCCGGAAATGGTATTTTTTCGGACAGAACAACCTCGTCATTAACCAGGCATCTTTTTCCAACTGGAATTCGGGGGGGAATAACAATATTGGAGCAATCGGAAAGATCAATTACAACCTCAGCTATAAAAACAGGAAGCATTATCTGGAGAACATGCTTCAGCTTGGTTACGGCTGGATTGCGTCCGAAGGACAGTCCAACAGAAAGACGGAAGATTACCTGAACTTTATGACCAATTATGGCTACGACCTTGGAAAACATTATTACTTTTCCACAGGTTTCCAGCTGGTTACGCAGTTTGCACCAGGATTTAACTACACCGAGACCCCGGATCCATCGTACATTGACCGGATTTCAAAGTTTATGGCACCAGGCTACCTGAATGCGGGTATCGGTTTTTCCTATAATCCGGACGAAAACTTTCAGATTATCCTGAGACCGGCGAACGGAAAATTCACCTTGGTCACCGACCCTCTGCTCCAGAAAACTGGAAGATACGGTCTGGAAAGGGACGGGCAGGGCGTGCGGAGTGAGCTCGGGGCGATGATGAATATTCTTTACAGGATCAAAGTATATAAGGATATCAATCTGGACAATCAGCTGAATTTCTTCAGTAATTATATCAACCATCCGGAACGGGTGGATATTGCCTACAATGGAGTCCTGAACATTAGATTCAACAAATTTATATCCACCATCGTGAGCCTGGACCTTGCCTACGACCACGACCAGATTCAGAAACTGCAGCGGAAGCAGACCCTTGGGATTGGATTCTCTTATAATATCGGGGAGCAGAATCAGGAGAAAGTGAAAACGCGGAAAGTCTTCAAACCGTTTATCGCTAAATAGCTTACCCTTTGTTCCAAGCATAAAAAAACCGCTCTGTATTTCGCAGGGCGGTTCTTTTGTTCTTTGTCTGCTTAGAATTCCATCTCAACCTCCAGTTTTTCTGCCAGGAGCTTTGAAATTTTATTTTTAAGCGGTTCAATGTCAATATTCTGCATAGCGTCATTGGCAAATGCATAGAGCAGCAGCGCCTGCGCCTTCTTTTTTGAAATGCCGCGGGCGCGCAGATAAAACAGCGCATCATCATTCAGCTGGCCAACTGTGCAGCCATGCGAACATTTTACATCATCTGCAAAGATCTCCAGCTGAGGTTTCGTGTCAATGGTAGCTCCCTCGTTCAGCAATACATTGTTGTTTTGCTGATAAGCATTGGTTTTCTGGGCAATCTTATCAACAAAGATTTTCCCGTTGAATACGCCGTGCGATTTGTCGCCATAGATGCCTTTATAGTTCTGATAGCTTTCGCAGTTTGGTGTTTTGTGGTGTACCGCCGTGTGATGGTCCACCAGCTGCTCGTCTCCGATGATGGTGATACCGTTCATAAAGGAGTTAATGTTCTCGCCGTTATGAATGAAATCCAGATTGTTTCTCACCAGTTTCCCACCAAAGCTAAAGGTATTCACTGTGGTCAGGCTGTCGCGTTCCTGTCTGGCAAAGGTATGGTCCACCAAAAAGGATGCAGGGCTGTCGTTCTGGACTTTATGCCAGTCGGCCTTTGCGTTTTGGTAGGTAAATATTTCAGTCACCGAATTGGTGAAAACAAAGGTTTCATCAAAATTATGGTGGCTTTCAATGACCTCGATTTTGGAACCTTCTTCTGCAATCAGGAGATTCCTCGTGTTGTAGAAGGTGTGGGCTTCCTGGTTCTGCGAAAGGTAGAACACATGAATCGGTTTTTCGATGACCACATTTTTAGGCACTTTCAGAAAAAAGCCATGTCTGCAGTACGCCTGATTAAGGTTGGTGAAGGCTAGGTTTTCAGCGGCGATGGTATTGAAATATTTTTCAAAAACCTCTTTATGGCTGGGATCATTTAGTGCGAAATTGAAGGAGAGAAACTCAGCGTTTTCAATTGAAATCCTGGAATATTCTTTATGCAGCTGTCCGTTTATGAAAACAATCCAGTCGAAATGTTCCTCTCCCAAATGAAGTTCATCGATCTGTTCCTTTGAGATATGATGTTCCTCCTTTGGGAAAAAATTATAGTCCTTTTCTGTTATTTCCTTTAGGTTGGTGTATTTGTATTCCTCGTCTTTTTTTGTAGGGAATCCCAATGCCTCAAATTTCCGCAGTGCCGCCGTCCTTTTATCATTCAGGAACGAGTGTCTGAGGGTTTGTAAAAATTCGGGGTGATTATTTATGATCTGCTCGTATAAAGCCATTATTTTTTTTATTTCAGATTAGTTCAGAAGCCAGTCGTAACCTTTTGCTTCAAGTTCCAGGGCAAGGGATTTGTCGCCGGTCTTAATGATTTTCCCGTCTGCCAAAACATGAACAAAATCAGGCTCGATATAATTCAGGAGCCTTTGGTAGTGGGTGATAAGCAGGACGGCATTTCCTGAGTTCTTAAATGTGTTTACCCCGTCAGCTACAATCCTCAGTGCATCGATATCGAGTCCGGAGTCCGTTTCGTCCAGGATGGCGAGTTTCGGATTCAGCATCATCATCTGGAAAATTTCATTTCTTTTCTTTTCACCTCCGGAAAAACCTTCGTTCAGGGAACGGGAAAGAAAATCTTTCTTAATGCTCAACTGTTCCGATTTCTCGCGGATCATCGCCAGCATCTCTTTGGCAGGCATGTCGGCTAACCCATTGGCCTTCCTTGTTTCGTTAAGCGCAGCTTTAATGAAGTTTGTGACCGTAACACCGGGGATTTCAACAGGATACTGAAACGAAAGGAAAATCCCTTTGTGGGCCCTTTCTTCGGGCGCATCTTCCGCGATATCCTGACCCTCGAAAAGGATTTCGCCTTCGGTCACCTGGTAGTCCTCTTTTCCTGCGATTACGGAAGATAGGGTAGATTTACCCGCGCCGTTTGGACCCATGATGGCATGGACTTCTCCGGGGTTTATCTGTAAATTGATTCCTTTCAATATTTCGGAACCGTCTTCTATTTTTGCGTGTAAGTTGTTGATTTTTAACATAGTTGGTATGGTAATGGGCAGTACTTATTGGATCGACCGCCTTTTGCTTTGGTTATTATATCTTATAAAAAGGCTGCAGGTTATCCTACTGATCCTTCCAGTGAAATTTCCAGTAATTTCTGTGCTTCAATGGCAAATTCCATCGGTAACTTGTTTAAAACTTCCTTGCTGAAACCGTTTACGATTAGTGCTATTGCGCGTTCCGTGTCAATTCCCCTCTGGTTGCAGTAGAAAATCTGGTCTTCGCCAATTTTAGAAGTGGTTGCCTCATGCTCCAGTTGGGCTGTCGGGTCCTTGATCTCAATATAAGGGAAGGTGTGAGCACCGCATTCATTACCCATGAGCAGCGAGTCGCATTGTGAAAAATTCCGTGCGCCTTTTGCTGAAGGCATTACTTTTACAAGCCCCCGGTAAGAGTTGTTTGATTTTCCTGCAGAGATTCCCTTAGAGATAATTGTTGAGCGGGTATTTTTTCCAATGTGGATCATTTTTGTCCCGGTATCTGCATACTGATGATTGTTGGTCACTGCAATGGAATAGAATTCGCCGATCGAATTATCCCCTTTTAAAATGCAGCTGGGATATTTCCAGGTAACAGCAGAACCTGTTTCAACCTGAGTCCACGAAATTTTTGCGTTTTTCTCACAAATTCCACGTTTTGTTACGAAATTGAAAACTCCGCCTTTTCCGCTCTCATCTCCGGGGAACCAGTTTTGAACGGTGGAATATTTAATTTCCGCATTGTCCAGGGCAAAAAGTTCGACCACCGCTGCATGAAGTTGGTTTTCGTCTCTTGCAGGAGCTGTACACCCTTCGAGATAACTTACATAGCTGCCTTCATCGGCAATCACCAGCGTTCTTTCAAACTGACCGGTGCCGGCCTGGTTGATCCGGAAATAGGTGGAAAGTTCCATTGGGCATCTCACCCCTTTTGGAATATAGCAGAAACTTCCGTCCGAAAACACTGCTGAGTTAAGTGCCGCGTAATAATTGTCACCCCGTGGTACCACTTTGCCGAGATACTGTCTCACCAAATCGCCATGGTTTTGTATGGCTTCGGATATTGAGCAGAAAATGATCCCCTTTTCCTTCAGGGTTGCCTGAAAGGTTGTCTTAACCGAAACAGAGTCGATCACGATGTCTACTGCAACACCGGAAAGTCTTTTCTGTTCTTCTATATTGATCCCCAGTTTTGCAAAGGTTTTCAAAAGTTCCGGATCTACCTCGTCCAAACTGGCCAATTCTGGTTTTTTCTTTGGAGCGGCATAGTATTTAATTGACTGTAAGTCAGGTCTTACATACTGTACGTTGGCCCAGGTAGGCTCGGTCATTTTTTGCCAGATACGGAAGGATTCCAGACGCCAGTCCGTCATCCATTCGGGTTCGTTTTTTTTGGCTGAGATCATCCGTACGATTTCCTCGTTGAGACCTGTGGGGAAATCCTCATATTCTATATCCGTATAAAAACCGGCTTCGTACTCCCTGGTTTTTAAATCTTCTCTTAGATCGTCTTCTGTATATTTTGCCATTATTTTCTTATTCTCGCCACTGCGCTTTTTCCGACGCAATATGCGTGGAACTGTTTATAAACTGAAAGATTCCCCGCATCCACAGGTTCTGTTTGCATTAGGATTGTTGAATACAAATCCTTTTCCGTTCAGGCCCGCGGAAAATTCGAGGGTGGTTCCTGCCAAGTACAGGATTGATTTTTTATCAATGATGATTTTAATCCCGTTATCTTCAAAAACCTGGTCGGTTTCCGTCTTCTGACTGTCAAATTTCAAGACATACTCCAAGCCGGAGCAGCCGCCGCTTTTCACGCCCACCCGAATATAATCTTCGAAGGGTTTAAACCCCTCTTCAGTCATGAGTTGAATGGCCTTTTCTTTTGCCAGATCGCTAACTTTTATCATTGTTTTTATTTAGACTGATTTTAGATTGCAAAATTACTAATAATAAAACAAAAATCAAATTAGTCCGTGTACATTTGTCTATTGCAGAAATAGAGGTGCGAATTTTAACCTTCTATGCGCAAGGATATCAAATCAACAGATAAATTCTAAATGAAAAAAATTGCATTCGCCTTGTTCATGGCGCTCGTTGGTCAGACTTTGTCTGCTCAGAGCAGCCGGTTCATCTACGAGGTTTCCATGAAGCCAAATGCTTCTGATAAATCCGAAGTCAAAACCGAGTTAGCTTATCTGGACGTTGGTCCAAAAAAATCGGTGTATTATGGTGAAAACCGTTTCAAACGGGACTCCATTATGCAGAGAATGAGGGAAACCAGGAATTTTGACCGAAGCCAAACAGAAACCCTTCAGTCCAACATTGACTACATCATTGAAAAGGATTTTGCCGAGCAGCAAGTGACTTATAAAGGACGGATAGGCAGAGACCAGTACGAATATGTGGAAGACCGCAAGATGAACTGGAAAATACTGCCCGAAACGGTAAGAATTGGCGATTACAAAACGCAGAAAGCAGAAACTGATTTTGGTGGAAGAAAGTGGACGGCATGGTTCACCTCGGATCTTCCTTTCCAGGAGGGACCCTATAAATTCTCAGGTCTTCCGGGCCTGATTGTGACGTTGGAAGATGCAGACGGAGATTATGGCTTTAATTTGAAGGAAGTGAAGAAAATTTCTGAACCCGCATCGTTTGATGCCCGCGGAACAACAGTGAAGCTGAAAAGGACAGAATATGAAAAGCAATGGGAAAGGTTCAGCAAGGACCCCGTTTCCTTTATGAGAAGCCAGATGAGTTCCGGGCGTGCCGGAGGCCCGGGCCAAGGGCAGAGTGGTAACCGGGGCGGATTTCAGCCCGATCCCCAGCGGATGAAGCAGATGGAAAACAGGCTGAAGGAAACGTTAAGTAAGAGCAGTAATTCCATTGAAAAATAAAATATGCTCCTGATTTTTTCAGGAGTTTTTTCATCACCAGATGTAAAAGCAAAAAAATAAAAAATTTCTTATCTTCCCCATTCTAAATTATAAAAATAAGATGAACAGAGGCTTAATATTGATTTTTCTATCCGTTTTCGGACTCGTAACGGCCCAGCAGGGACCCTATTATCAGCAGTTTGCCAAATACTCCATGGATATTGATGTGGATGTAGCCAACTATACTTATACCGGAAACCAAACCTTAACGTATACGAACAACGCTCCGGATGAACTCAAGGTGGTGTATTTCCACCTATACTGGAATGCTTTCAAATCAGGTTCCATGATGGACCAGAGGGCACAGAATCTTGGTAAAAATGGCGATTCAAGACTGCATAAAGGAGGAGTTTCCACATTGTCTGCTATTCCTAAAAATGAAGAGGGCGCACAGAACATCCACTGGATCAAGCAAAACGGCAAAAATCTGAAATTTGAAGTTCAGGAAACCATTATGAAAGTAATACTGGACACTCCTATAATACCAAATTCCACTACTACATTCACCATGGAGTGGGATGCCGTAATCCCAATGCAGATTCGCCGTTCCGGCAGAAACAACCGAGAAGGGATTGATTTGACCATGACCCAATGGTATCCCAAAATCGCGGAGTACGACTACGATGGCTGGGGAACTTTTGATTATGTAGGAAGGGAATTTCATGCCCCGTTTGCAGATTTTGACATCAACATAAAGATTGACAGGGAATATATCATTGGTGCCGGAGGAACACTTTTAAATCCAACGGAAGTTAAGGGCTATGATGCAAATGCAATGGTAAAAGTTGATGGAGGAAACAAAGCCACCTGGCGCTGGACTGCTAAAAATATGCTTGATTTTGCCTGGGCAGCAGATAAGGATTATACCGTAGAATCTTTTCCTATTTTGGATGGGCCTAAAGTTTATTATGTATACCAGAAATCCGAAAAAACAAAGTTCTGGGAAGAGTCCAAACCCTATATCACCAAGTTTTTCCAGTTAATGAATGCTTCTTTCGGAAGGCACGTGTACCCGTCTTACTCCTTCATCCAAGGCGGAGACGGCGGTATGGAATATGGAATGAGCACCATGATTCTGGGTGAAGCCAAAACACTGGAAGGTTTGGTAGGACTTATGGTGCATGAAGGCGGTCACTCCTGGCACCAACAGATCATGGCCTATAACGAAAGTATGCGCCCCTGGATGGATGAAGGTTTTACAAGCTATTATGAGAGCATTGTAATGAACCAGCTGTTCCCACCCGCACAGTCCGCACCAAATCCTTTTCTTGGAAGCCTGAATAATTACCGGAATTTTGTAAAAAAAGGGATTGAAGAACCTGCGGTTTGGTTGGGTGACCACCATGACAACGGAACCGCCTATTCGTTTGCCACATATGTAAAAGGCGAACTGTTTCTGGTGCAGCTGGGTTATATCATGGGCGAGCAGAACCTCTCCATGGTCATGAAAGAATTTTATCAGCAGTGGAAACTAAAACATCCGACGGACCGAGATTTCATGCATATTGCGCAGAAAATGTCTGGAATGGATTTACAGTGGTTCCGTCATTATTGGATCAATACGACCAAGACCATTGATTATGCGGTGAAGAATTTGAGGCACGAAGGAAATACAACGACCATTACACTTGAGAATAAGGGTTCCGTCCCGATGCCAATCGATTTTTCCGTCCTGACTAAAGATAAAAAAGTTGTAAACTACCAGATCCCGCTTAATATGACGCATACCTGGAAGGCGAAAGATATCTATGGCGATTTCAAGACGCTGGATTACTGGCCCTGGACTCAAAAAGAATATACCTTTACCATACCTTACGGCAAATCGCAGATTTCCGCCTTGGGAATTGACTTTTCTCAGCGCCTGGCCGATGTGAATCCGGAAGATAATTATGTGGAGACTAAATAGGGTTGTAAATTTGATGCGTAAATTCAAAAAAGTATCAGGGATATTCCCCTTCTAAATTATTTTATATGAATTCCATCGTAATAAACATTGGGAACACCAACATCCGTTTTGGTCTTTTTAATGACGAAAACTGCGATATTTCGTGGATCATCAATACAAAGCCTTACCGCACCAGCGACGAACTGCAGATGCAGTTCATGATGATGTATCAGGCCCACAAAATCGATGCTGAAAAAATAGATAAGATCATCATCGGATCGGTTGTCCCCCAACTAACGTATGACATTACGAGAGCTATTCATAAAATGCACGGGAAAAGGCCTGTGACCGTGGACCGCTCTACGGTATCGGAAGTCCATCCAAAGTCTAAGCAGATGGGCACGGACATCTACGCCAACCTTGTTGCGGCTCACCACCTGTATCCCGGAAAGAAGAAAATCATCTTTGACTTCGGGACCGCCCTTACGGCCAGCTGCATAGATGTGAATGGGGAGACCATTGGAGTCATAATTGCTCCGGGGATCATCACCTCGCTGAACTCCCTGATTCACGATACCGCGCAACTGCCCGAAATTGAACTGGTAAAACCCAAAAGAGTCCTTGGGCTGGATACTGTTTCGTGTATGCAGAGCGGCATGGTGTATGGTTTCCTGGGCATGGTGGAAGGTTTTATTGACCGGATTAACGAAGAAGTACAGGATGACTGTTTCGTAATTGCCACAGGTGGGGTCTCACATGTTTACAAACCCCTTACCGATAAAATTCATGTTGCAGACTGGCTTCATACCCTGAAAGGACTTTACTATCTGGGGAAAGACCTTTAACGGGTTGGCTTAGACAAAGAAATTCACCTCCTTGTTTTAAAGAATTGCTTTACAATAGCTGAACATTCTCCTTCCAGGACGCCGGTTACGATCTCTGTCTTCGGATGGAGTTTAAGGTTTTTGTTGATGAAACCGCGCTGGGCGTCCCTTGCGCCGATAACCATCTTTGAAATTTGGGCCCAGTTTAGCGCCCCGCAACACATCACACAGGGTTCCAGAGTCACATACATCGTACAGTTTTGCAGATATTTTCCACCCAGAAAGTTGGCGGCTGAGGTGATGGCCTGCATTTCCGCGTGCGCAGTTACGTCGTTAAGCGTTTCGGTCAGGTTGTGCGCTCTGGCGATAATCCTGCCGTTGGAAACGATGATACAGCCAACAGGAACCTCCTCTTTTTCAAGTGCAGCCTCAGCTTCCTGAAGCGCGAGTTTCATAAAATATTCGTCAGTAAACATAAAAAAAGCTTCAGTACAAAACTAAAGCTTTCATTGAATATATCTGTTCTTTTTAAAAACGATAACCTATACCGCCCATTATTTTTCCTGTAACGCCTTCTCCAACCCACTCATCATCGAGGTCACTGCCGAATCTTCTGCCTAAACCTCCGCTGGCTTCTATAACCAGTCCGTTTTTTATTACCCATTTTCCACCTACACCGAAGCCTATTCCAACTGTAGTCTCACGGATCTCTTCGCCATCGGTATAATAACCCCCGAACTCATTTGCGATATAAACAGATTCGCTTTCCCTAGTCGTTGTTATGGGAACAAAGCCCTCCAGAAAGAATCCCTGCGCGAACTTTCTCCCAAAATACATGCGGTAATAAGGCGAAATTTGAGAAAAACCTTCGGAATCTTCCCCTAGTCCGACCATGGCATTCACTCCCAATCCGGAATTCTCAGTAAGGAGCCTTTCGTAGGAAACGTTCAGTAAAGGAACTGCAATCAGCAGAAATGGATCTGCGACAATATCGTTTCTCCTTTGACTTTCTATTTCCTGTGCGTTTAGAGTAATAAGTGAAAATCCAAAAGCAATAAACAGTAATAATTTTTTCATAAGTAATTTTTTGTAAAAATATAATATTTTTAAATACGCTGTGTTTTTTTTGTAACCATAAGGATAACTCCTGTCAGGAGAGCATGCGCTGCGCTTTTTTCACCCCTTCAACCAGTATGTCAACCTCTTCCAGCGTATTGTACACGGCAAAACTGGCCCGCACTGTTCCAGCGATACCGAAGAAATTCATTAGGGGTTGCGTACAGTGATGTCCGGTTCGGACCGCGATGCCCAGTTTATCCAGTATCATCCCGACGTCAGAACTGATCCCCGCATTTTCAAGATTAAAAGAAACAACACCTGTACGCAAAGCGCACTCACCGTAAATTTTAAGGTTTCCTATTTCCAGTAGTTTTTTTTGCGCATGTTCAAGAAGTGCGTTTTCATGAAGCTGAAGGTTTTCATGTCCAATCGCATTCATAAAGTCAACGGCCGCTCCCAGTCCTATGTTACCTGCAATGTTGGGCGTTCCGGCTTCAAATTTAAAGGGAAGACCGGCATAGGTTGTTTTATCGAAAGAGCAGGTTTCGATCATCTCGCCGCCTCCATGGAACGGGTGCATGATTTCCAGTATCTTCTCCTTTCCGTACAGGACGCCGGTTCCTGTGGGAGCATACATCTTATGTCCGGAAAAAACGAAGAAATCACAGTCCATTTTCTGGACGTCCACTTTAAAATGGGGTACTGCCTGCGCACCGTCGATGACAATCCACGCTGCGGAATTTTTACGGATCAGTGAAATCATCTCTTCGACCGGATTCACAATCCCCAGGGCATTGGAAACATAATTAAAGGAGACGATTTTGGTTTTTTCAGTGAGACTCTTCTCCAGATATTCCAGGTCCAGGGTTCCTTCACCATTGATCGGGATGACTTTCAGTTTTGCTCCGGTGCGTTCGCAGAGCATTTGCCACGGAACAATGTTGGAGTGGTGTTCCAGATAGGAAATGATGATTTCATCACCTTCTTTCAGGGTTCCCGAGTTTGAAAGGGCATAGGTGATCAGGTTTATACTCTCTGTAGTTCCTTTGGTGAAAATTACTTCGTAATCATGTTCTGCATTTATGAATTTCTGCACCTTTTTCCTGGCGAGTTCCATTTCTTCCGTAGCCAATTGGCTCAGGGTATGGATTCCACGGTGTACATTGGCGTTCAGTGTATGGTAATATTTCCCCTCGGTTTCAATAACTGACTGCGGTTTTTGAGAGGTCGCCGCGTTATCAAGATAAATCAGCGGTTTTCCGTTGATTTCTCTGGACAGGATTGGAAACTGCCGGCGTATGTCTTGTATGTTGAGCATTGTTTTATGATTAGAACAGGGCAAATTTACTTAAAATAAAAAGACTGGGAGCGTAAAGAAGGCCGTGAACCCGTAGGCCTGTGGTTGTCAGCAATCCTCAGATATAAATCAAAAAAACCTGCCAAAAATGACAGGTTAAGTATTTTGAAAAAGCAGGTTTTATTCAGCTGCCTGAGTTTCAGCTGCAGGTGCGTCACCTTCAGCACTCGCTCCAGCAGTTTCTTCTTCATCATCTTCCACCGCTGCTCCTTTAAGTGCAGTTCTGGACATTTTAACAGCGGCAATTACCGCATTGTCCGGATGCATGAAGGTGAAAGTTTCAGACTTGATGTCGCCAACATAAATTTTACCACCGATTTTCATCGGAGTAATATCTACTACCACTTCATCAGGTAAATTGGAGGGGATTGCCTTCACTCTAAGTTTTCTGAAAGACTGACGGAGTACACCACCAGCTAAAACTCCTTTGGAACGTCCTGTGATTCTTACCGGAACATCCATTACTACCGGTTTGTCTTCGGATAACTGATAGAAGTCCACGTGTAGAATCTTGTCAGTAATTGGGTGAAACTGAATGTCCTGAAGTACTGCCGGAATTGTTGCTCCGTCAATAACCAGTTCTACCGTGTGTGCTTCCGGAGTGTAAACCAAACCTTTGAACGACTTCTCTTCTGTAGAGAAATTCAACGGTTCACCACCTCCATAAACAACACAAGGAACTAATTCAGCATCACGTAAAGCTTTTGTAGACTTCTTGCCCACGCTTTCTCTTTTTGCGCCTTGAATTGTAATTGATTTCATTGTAAAATATTAAAAATTTTAGGGTGCAAAGATAAACATTATTTCCACAAAAAAAAATCCCACAACTCATGAAGGATTTTATAGTTATGTGCAAAGTCAGGTCTTATATAATGAATTTGTCGCTGATGGACTTGTGTTCATGGACCATTTTCATAACATCGGCAAAAAGGGATGCACAGGAAAGGACCTTTATTTTGGTTGTAAGGTCGGATTTAAGCGGAATGGAGTCGGTTACGATCACTTCTGACATTTGCGATTTCTCAATATTTTCATAAGCTTTCCCCGAAAGTACCGCATGAGTCGCCATTGCGCGAACCGATTTAGCACCGTTGGCCATCAGGATATCCGCAGCTTTACAAAGGGTTCCTGCCGTGTCAATCATGTCATCGATCAAGATTACGTTTCTGTCGCGAACATCACCGATCAGAAACATTTCTTCAATCACATTGGCCTTCTTCCGTTCCTTATAAGCAATAACCACCTCTGCACCCAGATGTCCGGCGTAGTTTTTTGCTCTCTTAGCACCACCCATGTCGGGAGACGCGATGGTCAGATTGTCCAGGTTAAGCGACTGAATGTAGTCTATAAAGATAGTTGATGCATACAAATGGTCTACCGGTATCTCAAAGAATCCCTGGATTTGATCGGCATGCAGATCCATGGTCATGATCCGGGTCGCGCCGGCTGCGGTGAGAAGATTTGCCACCAACTTGGCTCCAATTGGGGCTCTTGGTTTATCCTTTCGGTCCTGTCTGGCAAGTCCGTAATATGGAATTACGACGGTAATGTTCTTTGCAGAGGCTCTCTTGGCAGCATCAATCATAAGCAGGAGCTCCAGGAGATTATCCGCAGGTGGAAATGTAGAACCAATCAGGAACACCCTCCCGCCTCTTACAGATTGGTCTAAAACGGGTTCAAACTCGCCGTCACTGAAGTCCTGGAAATTTATCTTTCCCATCTCCTGACCGTAATGTTCAGCAATCTTTGCTGCTAACTCCTTGCTGGTTCTCGTTGAAAACAGATAGCTTAACTGTTGGGCCATTTTTACTTTTTATTAGGGTACAAATTTAAAAAAATAAAACCACCTGATTTCGTCAAGTGGTTTTAAATTTCAAGTTTTTTTGGACTACCTTACGGGAAAGTCACTCCGGAATAGGAGTTCACATTTACCAAAGGTAAGTTCGATCCATATTTATTGTTAATGGCTTTCAGGAATTCATTAGCAATTACGCCATACCCTCTCCCCGTAAGATGTACGCCATCCAGGGAGAATGTTCCTCCTGTTACAAATTTTGCGGTATACTTCACACCGTCAAAAGTGATTCCCGATATCTTCGCCAGTTCGCCCATTTTTGCATTCGCATCAAAGAAAGCAAGACCTTTAGAATCTGCCAGACTTTTTATGGTTGCATTGTAAGCTGCAGTAGCCGCTAGAACATCGTCAACCTCAACATTGGATGTTTGAGTTTCGAATTTCCCCCTTAGTACATGTTTGTCTTCCAAAGGAAAAGTAACGCCATATTTGTTAAACGGAGCAACCGCATAAGGAGAACCTGGCGCAGTTCCAATCACAGAACTTGTCGTTAATAAGACAAGGTCCGCGCTGGTCGCATGACGTGCCTGCCCAAATACAATTCCCATCAGTCCTGCCTGCTGAGCCGGAACTCCGCCAGCTACCAATCCCTGAGTAATCTGAAGCTGCCTGTTAGGAAGCGATTCATCTTTTATAAGCAGTGGATTGTTTGAGGTAGAAAGGGTGACAAATCTTCCTCCGTCGCCGGACATGGAAAGTATTTGCTTAAGCGGACCAAAAACCTGCTGGTTCAGTTGGGTTACCGTAGCGGCATCCAGTGGTACAGGATTGTATGGTACCGTGTTAAAGAACGGAATGGAAGTTACATTCGGGATGTTCCCAATTACGCCTTTTGCACCGCCGGAAGTTAAGGTGTTAATCAAAGCGGTATACGCTGTTGTAAAATCTGCCGTAGGGGTAATAGGGTCAGTGCCATCTCCACCAGTGGTGGAATATCCCAAAACATCATTGTTTCCAATCCAAAGCGAAAAGAAGGTAGGGTTTTGCGCCATGGCATCCTGTACAACGCTCGCAGTTGGGGACGTTGCGAAACGTATATAATAAGGATTTGCAGTTCCCGTCATAAGCCCCGCGGGGTTTCCAAAACCGGCATACAGCAGATGTCCCACTTTTGCACCGGGAACACCCAAATTCTGATATGGACCTCCTGATGTAATCATGTCAAGTGCCGCCGCAGGGGCGGTTGGAACCGGGGCAAGGCTACCGTTTACCACCTTCAGCTGAAGTTTACCCATTGCAATGGGCTGGCTGGTTAGCGGATTGAGGTTGGTAAAACCACCAATGTTGTTGGGCATGAGCGGTTGCTTGAATTCGCTGCCACCGGCAAGTTTCATTTGTGCTGCAATCATGTTGGGATAGGATTCCACCTGTCCGTCCATATATAAGGCTCCGTCTCTGTACCCCGACGTAAGTGAGTTCCCCAGGGCCACATACTTGCTGAAGTTTGCGGTACCGCTGGTTACCTGTATGTCATTTACATCATTTTCAAAATCAGTGTCGCAACTGTATGAAAAAAGTAGCAAAGATGCTGCAAAGGATGTTATTAAAATTTTCTTCATAACCTGTTGTTAATTAAAATTATAGTTTACTCCAAGTCCGAAATAAAACGAAGTGGCTTTAGCCTGACCCGCGAAGTTACTGTACTTGTTATTGAATGTTCTGCTCTTAGGAAAAGTCTTGGCTGCGGCAAGATCCACACCGAGGCTTCCGAATTTCAGACCAACACCTCCTGTAATGGCATGGGCGTCAAATGAAGGGGTTTCCGGAATGAAATCCTTATCCTCATAAGGCGATTCATCATAGTACCAGCCTAACCGGCCAGCAACCATAGTGTTGAATTTATATTCTGTTCCAACCCTGAAGTTCTTGGTATTGTGGAAATTTTTTGGGGTGGTAAGAATCGTAGGGTCCGTTTGATTGCCAACCGGAGCGTTTTCGAAATCCAGCGTCAGTTTATCGTATTTTTCCCAGCCGTTATAATTCATATCAGCGGATATTTTCCAGTTGGGAGTAACTTTGTAGGTGGCCCCAATTGTAAATTCTTCAACCAAAGGAAGTGTTGCCGTGAAGTTGTCCTGTCCGCCGGCATCAAGACCTATAAGAGGATAAAGTGCTGGGCTCACATCAAAGGTGGCTTTTCCATTTTCGGCTTTCATATTCACCGGAGAGCGGTATGCAACGGTTACGTCCCACTTCTGGTCGGGCTGGAAATAGAATCCCATTCCGAAGCCGTGGCCCTTCGCCTTTTCGTCGTTGATGTTAAGGGTTCCGTTGAAACCTGTAACCGCCTTGTCCCAGTCTACTGAACCGGTTGCATAAATATAACTCGCTCCTAAAGAAGCCCATGGTGCCAGTTTAACAGAAACCACTGGCTGAAAATACATTGCTTTCAATGACATCTTCTGCACAATTTCTCTGCCGGACCAGTCTTCCGGCCACTGAACAGTACTGCCGAACGGAGTAGCAAAGCTGAAACCTACAGACAGATTATCTAAAACCCTGTAAGCGACTGCGGCGTAGAGAGGGGTTCCTATGGGATTGTCGGTTTCATACGACTGCAAAGTTGAGGTATTCTGGTACGTCACTTTGGACATTGCGCCGAAGCCCCCTGCAGCAACACTAAGTCGTGCCGGTATGAACGAGATGCCCGCGGGATTGAAGAACGCAACACTTGCATCTTCCGCATGGGCACTTGTATGGGCCATAGCCAACTGTTTAACACCCTGCAGGGAAACTCTGAAGCCTCCCGCATATGTTAAAACTCCTGCCAATAAAGCTGTAGAAATTAAAACTTTTTTCATAAATAGCGGTTAATAATTGTGGTTCAAATATATAATTTATTTAGATATACATGTTAATATTTCTTAATATTTATAAGGATTTCACAAATAATAAACTATGTATGAAATAAAATTCAGACACAATTAATACCCTGGATTCTGGTGAAGGAATTTTTTTTAAAAGGCAGGAGTAAAGTTCAGGATCCAAAATAAAAATAGATTGTAAGTCGGGATATAAAAATTATTCTAAATTTGCAGATTAAATAAATTTTAAAACCGAATATATGAGTTGTGGATGCAAAACATCCGGAGATTCTGCTCATAACTGCGGAACAAAATCCGCGAACGGCTGTGAAAGTGTTGATACCTGTGGTAATAGCTATAAATTAAGTGTTTTTGACTGGCTTTCAAATGTCCATAATCCCACTGCCCAAAAGTGTGATTTGGTTGAAGTTAGATTCAAAAATGACAGAAAGTGTTTCTATAAAAACTTAAACAGTTTACCGCTTCACATTGGAAGCATCGTTACAGTAGAATCCAGTCCGGGACATGATGTGGGGGTCGTAAGCCTCACCGGAGAGTTGGTGAAGGTTCAGATGAAGAAAAAGAATTTTTCTGAGGAGAACGTATTGAAAATATACCGCCTGGCCAACCCAAAAGATGTTGAAACCTGGCAGGAAGCCAGGAACAAAGAAGAGCCTACGAAAGTGCAGGCGCGAAAGATTGCACAGCATTTACGGCTCGATATGAAAATCACCGACGTAGAATTCCAGGGGGACAACGGTAAAGTTACCTTTTATTACACCGCAGAAAACCGGGTGGATTTCAGACAGTTAATTAAAGAGTTTGCCGGAACCTTCCGTACCAAAATCGACATGAAACAGATTGGTTTCCGCCAGGAAGCTGCCAAAATCGGAGGCATCGGCTCTTGTGGGCGCGAACTTTGCTGCTCTACCTGGCTTACCGATTTCAGGTCTGTAAACACAAACGCTGCACGTTATCAGCAGTTAAGCATCAATCCTCAGAAACTGGCAGGGCAGTGCGGTAAGTTAAAATGCTGTCTGAACTATGAACTAGACAGTTATCTGGATGCCCTTCATGATTTCCCTTCCACATCCACAACGCTTGATACTGAAAAAGGCAGGGCCTTCTGCATCAAGATTGATGTCTTCAAGAAAAAAATGTGGTTTGCCTACATGGACCATTCCGTTGCATGGTATGATTTGGAAATTGCTGATGTGAAGACCATGATTGCCCAAAACAAAAAAGGCGAGAAAGCAAAACCGTTAGAGGAGATGAAAGCCGCTTCGCCGGAAGTGTTTGCGAAGAATACAGACCTTATACAGGAAAACAGTGTAGACCGCTTTGAGGTCAAAAACCGCGGTAAAAGCCGTGGCAGGAAACCTGACAACCGCCAGGGCCAGGATAACCGCCAGGCGCAGGACAATAAAAACCGGAAGCAGAATCCCGAAAACAAACAGAATAAAATCCAGACCGCTAAACCTGAAAACAAGCAGAACCGGGAAAATCAAACGCCTAACCCCAACAAAAAGAAATTCCAGAAGAAATCACCCCCAAAACGTGACACCGATGCATAAGATTTTAATGCTGTCCAGCGTTGTATGGATGCTGATCGGGTGTAATTCGTCGGCAGAAGATGTGCAGACCCTCAGCCTGGACGGGCAGTGGAACAAGAAAGCCGAGCAACAGTTTAACTTTGAGATCAGTGATTCTCAGAACCCCAAAAATATTATATTTGTGGTGAGGAATAACAGCAATTATCCTTACAGCAACATTCGGTTCATCGTAAACGTAACCCATGTGAAAAGTAAAAAAGTGGAGACCGATACAGTGAATTATATTCTTGCAAAACCCAACGGAGAATGGATTGGGACAGGTTTTGGCGAGACAAAGGAAGTGCATTTTCCGTACCGCACGAATTACAGGTTTCCTGCAAACGGAACGTATAAGATTGGAATCATACAGGCAATGCGGAATGATACTTTGCCGGGTATAGAGGATTTAGGTATTAAAATAGAAAAAACAAAACCATAATTTAATCTTATGGACGTCAAAAAAAATAAAGGAGGCCAGGCTCAGAAGACCTTTCCGCTTCCCCCAAAAAAAACGAGGAACAGAGGCTGGAAGAAATGGGTGAAGTTCGTTTGGATGGGACTTGTGTTGCTAGTTATAGGCATCGCTGCACTCTTTTTCTCTGTGTCGCAGGGTTTCTTGGGCGAGATGCCCGAGGTGAAAGAGCTGGACAATCCCGACATTTATGTAGCTTCAGAGATTTACTCTGCAGACGATGTGCTCCTGGGGAAGTTTGAGAAAGAGAAAACGCAGCCGGTGACCTTCGCAGATTTGCCTCCGTACCTCGTTTACGCTTTACAGGCAAAGGAAGATGAACGTTTCAAGGAGCACTCAGGAATTGACCTTCAGGCAGTTGCACGTGCCGTAGTTTACGGCGGTGACCGCGGTGGAGGCTCCACCATAACGCAGCAGTTGGCCAAGCTTCTGTTTACACCCGATCCTGCTTCCAACAAGATAAAAAGGGGTTTTCAGAAACTTAAGGAATGGGTTGTTGCGGTCAGTCTGGAGAAAAGATATACCAAGGAAGAAATCATTCAGCTCTATCTTAACAAATTTGACTTCCTGTATAATGCGAACGGGATCGAGATGGCTTCAAGGATCTACTTCAACAAGACCACCAAGAAACTGACCCTGCCCGAGGCGGCTATGTTTGTGGCGATGCTTGAAAATCCGGTAAAAAACAACCCCAAGCGGAACCCCGAAAGGGCAAAGCAAAGAAGGGATGTCGTTCTAAGCCAGATGCTTAAGACTGGGTACCTGGATCAGGCTACTTATGACAAGGCAGTAGACCACCCTGTAGTTCTGGACTATCAGCCGGTGAAATCGATTGATGAAGGATATTCCGCTTACTATAAATTCCATTTGAGAAAGGAGATTGAAAAATACCTTCAGGATTATGAGAAGAAAACAGGTAAGACCCTGAACCTTTTTAAGGACGGACTCAAGATTTACATTACCCTGGATTCAAAAATGCAAAAGTATGCTGAGGAATCCATTAAAGAACATATGACCGAGCTTCAGGCCAGTTTTGACCGGGAGCAAAGAGGCAGAAAAGATGCTCCTTTCTATTTTATTGACAAGAAAGAGATTGATGGAATTATGATGTCTGCGGTAAGGCGTACAGGGCGCTACAAGCAACTGAAAGCCGCCGGAGTTTCGGAGGATTCCATATTGCTCGATTTCAGGATACCGACCAAGATGTCGCGCTTTACCTGGCAGGGCGAGGAAGAAGTGGAGATGTCTCCATGGGATTCCATCAGGTACCACAAACAGATTGCACAGGCAGGTTTAATGTCCATGGTTCCCGGAACCGGAGAAATTAAGGCCTGGGTAGGAGGCATCAACTGGCAGCATTTTCAGTATGACCATATCAAGCAGGGTAAAAGACAGGTGGGATCCACCTTTAAACCCTTTGTGTATGCCACCGCCATAATGAATCTAGGAATGACCCCATGTTCACAGGTCTCCAATGCCACGTACAGAAAGGGAACCTGGACGGTTGAAGGCTCCGGAGGAACTTTAGCTTTGAAAGATGCACTGGCGCATTCCAAGAACCCCGTGGCGGTACGGCTTATTGAGATGACGAGCCCTAAAAAAGTGATTCAGACCGCAAGAGATCTTGGTGTTACGGAGGAGATGCCTAACGAATATGCCATAGCCTTGGGATCATCGGATATCACCATTTACGAGATGTTGGGTGCCTACAGTACTTTCGCCAACTATGGAAACTATATGAAACCGGAGATGATCTGGCGTATAGAAGATGCCAACGGACGGGTAATCAAAGAAGTCGAAAGTGTGGAAAGGGAAGTAATGAACGAAAAATATGCCTACACCATGATTGAACTTATGAAGGGTGTAGCTCAATTCGGTACCGCTTCAGGAGAACTGGGAAGAAGAGGCATCAGCAAGGCGGTGGAGATTGCAGGTAAAACAGGGACGACACAAAACAATTCCGACGGTTGGTTCATGGGAATCACCCCAAATCTGTCTACCGGAGTCTGGGTAGGCTGGGAAGACCGGGCGACCCACTTCCGAAGCACAGGTGAAGGACAGGGCGCACGGATGGCACTACCGATCTGGGCCATTTACATGAAAAAAGTCTGGGCCGATAAGACCCTGGCGATCAGTCCTGATGATAAATTTGTAAAACCATCCGACTGGACGGACGGCTGTCAGGATTTGCAGGGCCTTAGCGGCGGTTATGGAGATGATGGACCTTTGCAGACGCTTGAAGACCTGAAGAATCCGACGAAAGAAGAACCCGTAAATTCGGGAACCAAGAAATCCGGCGGAAAGAAGGAGGAGAACGTAAATGAAACGCTTAACTCCGGAGAAGACATCGATTTTAATAAATAAAACCACCAATTTTTCCAAAATCCTCCTTTTTGGGAGGATTTTTTGTGCCCTTTTTTTTACTTTCTTAATTTTACCTCATGAACCTTAAAAACATCACGAAACAAAATTTAGAAGTTTCAGAGGAGAATGAAGAATGAGTGTTTGTTAAATCGAAAAGTCAGAAAATCGAAGATCGACGAAGTCAAACTTTGCAGAGCGAAAGTAAAAACCAGGTTATTGATAAAAATAATTAGAATGTCAGAAATTTATATACACGGAGTTTCCAATATTATAAGTAGAGCAAAAATATTCTTAACAGAATTGAAAGAGTTTGCGCCATTTGGAATAATATATAAAAACAATGAATGGATTGATTTAGTTACATATGACGAAAAATTGGATTCTACTACAATGAGAGATTTTTTAATAAATACCATTATTAAAGATTTTGAGGAGAGAAATACCAGTTTCGGAGCGGTATGTATAGATGCGAAGATTAAGGATGTGGGGGATGTAATTATAATTTATAACACCTCTAATGGAAAAGATTGGTATGAATTGGTTTACAAATATTCTTTTGATGATGGAGAAACGGTGAAAATATTAGAAGAGAATATTGAATATTAGTCGCGCTGCGGATAGTCTCCGACCCCTGACCAAACGTACTATAACGTTTTCCAGATAAATCCACGGCTGTTTTTACTTTTCTTAATTTTACACCATGAACCTTCAAAACATTACCCAACAATATCTCAAGTTTTTTCCCGGCGATTTTTCAGGAAATACAAGGCAGAGGCAGACGCCTAAAGTCCTTTTTTCATCTGTAAAACCTGTAGGTTTCAATAATCCGGAACTTATTCTTTTTAATGGAAAACTTTCAGAAGAAATCGGTTTAGGAACCTTTGAAGAAAATGATTTGAATTTTCTGGTGGCCAATGATTTGCCTGAAAATATAGTATCCTATGCCACAGCGTACGCCGGGCACCAGTTCGGCAATTGGGCAGGTCAGCTTGGCGATGGCCGCGCCATTTTTGCAGGAGAAATTGCAAATAGGGAAGGAAAGACCACCGAAATCCAGTGGAAAGGAGCCGGAGCAACTCCGTATTCACGGTCGGCAGACGGCCGCGCTGTGCTTCGTTCCTCTGTACGTGAGTACATGATGAGCGAAGCCATGTTCCATCTGGGGATTCCCACCACCCGTGCTTTGAGCCTTGCCCTTACGGGCGAGAACGTGATCCGGGATATGATGTATGACGGCAATCCCAAAGCGGAGAAAGGTGCAGTCGTCATCCGGACGGCCGAAAGTTTCCTCAGATTCGGACACTTTGAACTTATTTCTTCCCAAAAGGAAACGGAGTTGTTGAAAAAACTGACGGATTTTACTGTAGAAAATTACTTTCCGGAAATAAAATCCGGGGGTATTCAGAAATACAGGGATTTCTTTACCACTGTATGTAAGAAAACTGCCGAACTCATGTCGGAGTGGTTCCGGGTGGGTTTTGTACACGGCGTTATGAATACCGATAACATGTCCATTCTCGGACTGACCATCGATTATGGTCCTTTTTCCATGCTGGATGAGTACGACCTCAATTTTACGTCGAACACTACTGATTTGCCCGGCCGCCGCTATGCCTTCGGAAAACAGCCGCAGGTATCACAGTGGAACCTCTGGCAGCTGGCGAACGCACTTTTCCCACTTATAGACGATACAAAATTCCTGGAACAAACACTGGATGAATACAGTTCGTATTTTTGGGAACAGCATGACGGCATGATGGCCGCAAAGTTCGGTTTTGATAAGGTGATGGAAGGAGATGATGTTTTTTTTACGGACTGGCAGAAACTTATGGTCGCGCTTAAACTGGACTATACCCTCTTCTTCACAGAACTTGAAAGGTTGGAGCAGGACACCGCGCGGGAAAGTTTTTTTGATAAAGTTTCCTATATGGCACGGACGCCGGAACTGATTCAGGAGCTGGAAAATTTCATTAAGAAATATAACGAAAGAAAGAATTTAAACTCCATTTCGCCAGAGGCTTCGAAGGCGCTGATGAAAAAAACAAATCCTTGTTTCCTCTTGAGGAACTATCTTCTGTATGAAGCCATTGAGGAACTGAATTTGGGGAAAAAGGATCTGATGGGCAAACTTCTTCACGCGCTGCAGAATCCTTATCAGGAAATCTATCCTGAGTTTTCAGTAAAGCGTCCATCCACCTACGAGGGCGTATCCGGATGCTCCATGCTGTCGTGCAGTTCATGATTTTGATGTATTTTCGCAAAAAAATTACGTTCTGTGAACTTCAAAAATAAACTGGCCGGTTTCTTTAAACTGGTCTTCCCTTCCAACGCGACTGAAACCCTTCTTTTTATCGGTTTTCTTATAGGTTACGGAATCCTGGGGTCAGTTATTGCGGTCAATTACCGGATCATCTTTGACAACCGGATTCCCTGGGATGCCTATTTCAGTTTCGATAACCGTGCGATTGTCATGACTGGTGGTGGTTTTGAGCGCCACCCCCTCTCTAACTATTTTTTCGACCAGGTACGCAATGTTGCTAAATTTGTTTCAGGCGACCGATACGATGCAGATTTCCGTCTCTTCCTGGCATGGTGCAGTATTGTAACAGTCAGTTTAAGCCAGGTGCAGGTGTACAAATATCTTAAAAACATCATCAGGCTGCCGCGTGGTTTCAGTGTATTCATCGTGCTGTTTTTCTCCTTTTTTACCACCAACATCCTGCTCTCCTTTACCCCGGAGACCTATACATTTACGCTATTCCTGTTGGTACTCTTCAATTATTACACGGCGCTTAAGATCAGGAATGATCAAAAAATCCCTGCTGCGGCACTTACTTTGGCTGCGGTTTCGGTGGGAGGACTTACGATTACAAATATCGCCAAGGTTTTTATCCCTGTTTTATTTGAAAAGGGGCTGTTTGCCAACTGGAAAAAGCTGGGCAATGCAATTTTGAGGGGTTTGGTTTCGGTCGCTGTCTTTGTTTTGCTCTATCTGAACCGGCTGAACTTTGACGTTCATAGGATTTTTGCCAAAACAGGTGAACAGTACGATAAATTTTCCAAACCAAAGATCACTCCGGTTTGGGATATGATCACCTCTTGGTTTTGGGGAGGTAATATCCTTTTTCCCGGTTTTGTAATCAGGGACTACCACAATAGAAAGGGTTTTGAGTATAAGGCCCTGTTCATGGATGTGTATAACGGCTGGATGCCTTATATTTTTATCGGAGTATTGTTTATTTTGGTGATTGTGGCCTATGCGAGGAATTTCCGGAACAAGCTGGCTCAGATGCTGATGCTTTCTTTTTTAATAGATGTCATAATTCACGCCGTGCTGAAATTTGGTCTGCACACCTCTTATATTTACGGTGGACATTTTATTTTTGTTGTGCCGCTCATGCTGGGGTGGCTGCTTTACAGTTTCAGGGATTCACCCAGGGTCCTGTCCGGGATTATGAGCATATTCGCGCTGATGTTCCTTTATCTTGTGGCGAATAATCTTTTGCGAATGCAGGAATTTTTCATTTTCCTTGATGCTTTTTACAAATAGATAAAACCGGTCAGCGACCGGTTTTTGAGCTCTGTTATTGATAAATTTATTTTATTTGGCCTCTACGCAGAATACCCTGTACTGTACAGGAATTGCACTGTTGAAATGCTGCCGGATTTTTGAAAGGTCCGCCGATGCACTTTGCTTCGTGAAATAGCTTCCGGCGAGGATTTTATAGTTAGGCCTCAGGGATGCGTCTGTTTCCACTTTTATATTCGGGAACCTCCGTCTGAAAAAAGCTTTTACTTCATTTGCTTCAGCATTGCTTTTCACTACAGAAATCTGGATCTTGTATCCCAAAATCCGTGGGTTCTGGCGGCAGATTTCAGCATTCGTCAGTTCCCTGTTGGGCACCAGAATCCTGCTGGCTTTTGCCGGAGCACCTGATGGTCCCGCATTGGATCTCGTACTTACATTCCTTGAACAGTTATCTTCAAGGTCTGCCAGCGCGCTGTTTACCCGACTGTCCATAGTGATAATCAAAGGAGTTCCGGAAAGGGTGTCGGCTTTTACAACCTCTTGCGCATCAACACGATAAAAAACCGAGATGAGAGCAAGGGCAAGTATTTTAAAAGAATTCTTCATTAATTTTAATTTAAGCAAATTTATAACAAATAAAAATTATTCCAAACTTTGTTATTTAGAACAGTTACAAATTAATAGCAAAACCAAAATCGGATTTGTTATCGGCTGTTAATTTACTGTTAAATGTCTTATTTTTGCGCCACTGATTATGTTCTCTGAATTCTAGAAATTAGTACTAACACAAGTTTATTATAAATGATTAGTTGGAAAAAGCATTACAAAAAAGGGTTGCTGGCATTTACGCTTTTGCTTTCAACCGGTGCTTCTGTTTATGCACAGGGCGATGCTAAAAAGGGTGAAGAACTCTTTAAGGCAAATTGTACCGCCTGTCACGCTTTAGATAAGCAAATGGTTGGTCCCGCACTGGGAGGCGTTGTAGCAAGGCTGAAAACAGATCAGAATCTGGATACAGACTGGCTGCACAAGTGGATTAAAGACAACAAGGCACTGCGTGAATCCGGAGACAAGTACGCGATTGAGGTATATGAGAAATTCAACAAGACCGAGATGCTTCCTTTCCCGAATCTCACCGATCAGGACATCAATGACATTCTGGAATACACCACAAATCCACCGGCTCCTGCTCCTGCAGCCACTGCTGCTGAAGGCGGAACTGCTGATCAAAATTCAATTGTTGCGCTGGAAGCTGCAAAAGCGGAAAGAACAAATTCTACAATCATCCTAATTTCACTTTTAGCCATTTGCGGTTTACTGGTATGGCTGCTGTTAAAGCTCAGACAACTTGTGAAGCTTCAGCAAACGGAGGAACTGTCCGGACTGAACGCTACCAGAGTAAGGTCGTTCGGGGAGCTTTATAACAAATACAGTTATGTAGGTAAGGCTGCGCTGGGTCTGCTGGCACTGCTTGCGTTCTACGGAATATGGAACTGGATTATGTGGATTGGGGTTTACAAAGGATACAAGCCTGAGCAGCCCATCTATTTCTCCCATAAAATCCATGCAGGCGAAAATAAAATCGACTGTCAGCTCTGTCACTCCTCTGCAAAATATGGTAAGGTTTCGGAAATTCCTTCTATGAATGTCTGTATGAACTGTCACCGTAATATTTCAGAATATAAGGGTGCTTATATGGAACCGGGTAAAGACAAAGCATTTTACGATGCTGAAATACAAAAAATTTACGCTGCGACCGGATGGGATCCTGCATCACAGCAGTACACGGGCAAAACCCAACCTGTGGAATGGGTTCGGATCCATAACATGCCTGATTTCGTGTATTTCAATCATGCGCAGCACGTCGTAGCCGGCGAACAGGCCATCATTAATTCGCATAACAAAAAAAATCCGGACAACAAGATTGATGTAGTTTGTAAGGCTTGTCACGGAGCTGTAGACACGATGAATGTGGTAAGTATGGCCAATGACTTTACCATGGGATGGTGTATTGAGTGCCACAGAACTACAGAAGTAGACATGGGTAATGCTTACAATAAAGAATACTTCCAGAATCTGCATGAAAAACTGAAAAAACAGTATCCTAAAAAAGAAGGCAAGATTACGGTTGATGCAATAGGAGGGCTTGAGTGTGGAAAATGTCATTATTAATAACTAAAAATTAGAAGTATCAATGGCTTCAAATAAAATACAATTCAGAAGTATTCATGAGCTTAGAGACCCGGCTTTAAACGGAAAGCTGGCTCAGAAAGAGTTTCAGAACGAAATTCCTGTTGATGAGATTCTGGCGGATGATCAGTTGATGAATAGCGAAGGGGGCACCTCAAGAAGGGACTTCCTGAAACTTTTAGGTTTTTCCACTGCTGCGGTTACTTTGGCTGCCTGTGAAGCTCCGGTCATCAAAACCATTCCTTATGTGGTAAAACCGCACAGCATTATTCCGGGGGTTCCAAACTATTATGCTTCCACGTACTTTGACGGCTTCGATTTTGCCAGCGTTCTTGTGAAAACGAGAGAAGGCAGACCAATCAAGATTGATCCCAATCCGGCAGCAAAAGGTTTAGGCATCACCAGTGCCAGAGCACAGGCCAGTATCCTTTCCCTTTATGACAATGACAAGGTAAAGCAGCCGAAACTGAACGGTAAGGACGAAACTTTTGATAAGGTTGATGACTACGTGCTGGATGCACTTACCAAGGCACAGGGTTCAGGTAAAAGGATCGTTGTTCTTTCACACTCCTTTCCGTCGCCAACTTTCAAGAAACTGTTCGCAGATTTTAAAACAAAATATCCAACCGCAGAACTCGTAACGTACGATGCCTATCCATATGCTGCCGCTCTTGATGCAGCCCAGGAAGTGTTCGGACAGAGAGCACTGCCGGTTTATGACCTTACTGCCACTCAGCTCGTGGTTTCATTCCAGGCAGATTTCCTGGGAGATTACAACGGTGGTGGACTCGAAACCTCTTATGCTGCGGCAAAGAGACCGGGTGTAAATATGCTGAAGCACATCCAGGTGGAGTCCAACATGTCCCTCAGCGGTGCAAATGCTGATGAAAGGATTCCAATGAAACCAAGTGCAGTAAACCAAACTCTTATCGCGGTTTACAATGCGCTGAATGGTGGCGGAACGACCAATCAGGCAGCAGCCAAAATCGTTAAGGAACTTCAGGCAAAAGGCAGCAATGCCGTAGTATTTGCTGACGGGTCCAAAGCAGCTCAGGTTTTGGCACATTTAATCAACCAAAAAATTGGCTCGTCGGCTTTCACAGGAAAATCCAATCTTCTCAAAGAATTCGACGGTGTAAAATATCAGGAATTCCTGAACTGGATGAATGCCGGACAGGTAGGCGTCCTAATTACAAACAATGTAAATCCTATTTATTCTTCCAATAAGGGCCAGGCTTTCAAGGCAGCGCTGGGCAAAGTAAATGCTGTAGTGGCAGTTGCCGACAAGAAGAATGAAATGTACAAAGCAGCACATGCTGTGATACCCGTTGCAAACTGGCTGGAAAGCTGGGGTGACCTTACGCCGCAAAACGGTGTTTATGCACTGATGCAGCCAACCATCCAGAAAATCTACAAATCCAGGCAGATTGAGGAATCACTTCTGGTATGGATGAACGGAAAAAATAATGCAGCCAATAATTACTATGAGTATTTAAAGGCTAATGCAACTACTTTAATCGGGGGAACAAGCTTCAACAAAGCATTGTACAACGGTTTCAATGCAGCAGAAACGGCCGGCGCTGCTTCTCTGGCCTATGCCGGAGGTAATGCAGCCCAGGCGGCTTCGGAATTGGGGAATTTCAAGGCTTCCGATTTTGAAATCGTTCTTTATACCACGACTTCGATGGGAGACGGGACCCAGGCCAACAACCCTTGGCTGCAGGAACTTCCGGATCCGATCACGAGACTTGCGTGGGACAATTACCTCACAGTATCCCCTGAAGACGCGAGGAAGCTGGAGTTGGATAATGACCTTAATGCCAGGATGCAGCTGGATGGTTCTGTGGTAAACCTTACTGTAAACGGGGTTACCCTGAAAGACGTTCCGGTTTTCGTTCAGCCCGGACAGGCCGATGGCTCTTTCGGTCTTGCACTTGGATACGGTAAAAAAGATTCAGGAAAGATTGCCGAGACTGGTGTGAACGCATATCCAATATTTGACGGTTCCAATCTGGTCCTTTCCAATGTTAAGATTGAAAAGACTGGCGAAAGCCATGAATTCGCAGGGATGCAGCTTCAGAATACCCTGATGGGACGTTATGAGATTGCAAGAGAGGTTCCTCTGGATGATTTCCTCAATGTGCCTTATGATGACAAACTGAAAGGATGGAACAAGCCTTTGGAATACCATACACTCACCGAATCTACCCCCGCAGGAAAAATTTCACTTTGGGATGAGTTTGATGATACGGACGGTCCTCACTTCAACCTTTCTGTAGACCTAAACTCCTGTACAGGCTGTGGAGCATGTATCATTGCATGCCAGGCCGAGAACAACGTTCCGGTTGTAGGTAAAGAGGAAATTAGGATGTCCAGGGATATGTACTGGCTGAGAATTGACCGTTACTATTCAGCAAAAGAAAAGATCCATACCAAAGAACAGGTAGAAAGAGGTCTTAATGTTCCGGAGGTGTATGATATCTTAATTGAGCCAGCGAAGAATCCAGATGTTATCTTCCAGCCTGTAATGTGTCAGCACTGTAACCATGCCCCTTGTGAAACCGTTTGTCCGGTTGCAGCAACATCGCACGGTAAGCAGGGTCAGAACCAAATGGCATACAACAGATGTATCGGTACGAGATACTGTGCAAACAACTGTCCTTATAAAGTAAGGAGATTCAACTGGTTTACCTATAACCTTAATGATAAATTTGACTTCAACCAGAACAATGATCTGGGAAGAATGGTACTGAACCCGGATGTAGTGGTGAGAACCAGAGGGGTAATGGAAAAATGCTCTATGTGTATTCAGATGACTCAGAACACCATTCTTGAAGCCAAGAAAGACGGCAGGAGGGTGGCAGATGGAGAGTTCCAGACCGCATGTTCTAAAGCATGTTCCACAGGGGCCATGATGTTTGGTGACATGAATGATAAAACTTCCGAGGTTAGGAAACTGTACGACAGCAACAGAAGATATACCTTGCTTGAAGAAATCGGTACGAAACCGAATGTATTTTATCATACAAAGGTGAGAAACAGGAAAGAAGATAATAAAGTATAAATAATAATAAGGTAACAAATGTCACATTACGAAGCCCCGATTAGGGAACCTTTAATTATTGGTCACAAAACCTACCACGATATCACTGAAGATATCGCAAGACCTATTGAGGAAAGAGCAGGCAAACTGTGGTGGATCTCTTTCTACCTGGCCCTGGCCCTTTTCATCTATGGATTTGGCTGTATCGCGTATACCATAGGTACCGGTATCGGAGCATGGGGACTAAACAGAACCATAAACTGGGGTTGGGACATTACCAACTTTGTATGGTGGGTAGGTATCGGTCACGCCGGAACCCTTATTTCCGCAGTACTCTTATTATTTAGACAAAGATGGAGAATGTCCGTTAACCGTTCTGCGGAAGCGATGACCATTTTTGCCGTTGTTCAGGCGGCCATCTTCCCTGTAATCCACATGGGTAGGGTTTGGGTTGGCTACTGGGTATTTCCTATTCCTAATCAATACGGTTCGCTTTGGGTGAATTTTAACTCGCCGCTTTTCTGGGACGTATTTGCAATCTCCACTTATTTCTCCGTTTCCACTGTATTTTGGTTTATGGGGTTAATCCCGGATTTTGCTATGATCCGTGACCGTGCAAAAACACCCTGGACAAAAAAAATATATACCTTCCTTGCATTTGGCTGGGGTGGTAAGGCTAAACACTGGCAAAGATTTGAGGAACTTTCCCTTGTTCTTGCAGGCTTGGCAACGCCTCTTGTATTCTCGGTACACACTACGGTATCCTTTGACTTTGCCACGTCGGTGATTAAAGGGTGGCACTCCACAATCTATCCACCGTATTTCGTAGCAGGAGCAATCTTTTCCGGATTTGCAATGGTGCAGACCCTGTTACTGGTTGCAAGAAAGGTGTGTGACCTTGAAGATTACATCACCATGTATCACATTGAGATCATGAACATCGTGATTATCGTAACCGGAGGTATGGTAACGGTAGCTTATGCCTGCGAATATTTCATCGCCTGGTATTCCGGAAGCCGTTACGAAGACTTCGCTTACCTTACACCGGGCGCAGCAACCGGACCTTACTGGTGGGCATTCTGGTCACTGATCATATGTAACCTTGTGGTTCCTGCACTATTCTGGTTCAAGAAAGTCAGAACAAACATCATCGCTACGTTTATCATTGCCCTAATTATCAACATAGGAATGTGGTTCGAGCGTTTCGACATCATCGTTATCAACCTTTCCAGAGATTACCTGCCTGGAAGCTGGACCATGTTTAAACCAACCATAATTGACGTTGGGATATTTTTGGGAACGATAGGATTCTTTTCCGTACTGTTCCTGTTATACGCCAGAACATTCCCTGTAATTGCACAGGCTGAATTGAAATCCATTTTGAAAACTTCAGGTGAAACCTATAAAGCAAAAGAAGGAGATGAGCACCACTAAAATAATATACGGACTGTACGCCGACGACGATGAACTGATGGATGGTGTAAGGGCTTTCAGAGATAAGGGAATCGAGATTCATGAAGTTTATACCCCATTTCCGGTGCACGGGCTGGATAAGGCTCTTGGTTTAAAGAAGACCCGGATTTCCGATGCGGCATTTATGTATGCAGTGTATGGACTTACCGTGGCGATCCTGATTTCCTGGTATACCATGAACCACGACTGGCCTCAGAATATTGGAGGTAAGCCAGCTTTTATGTGGTATGAAAACATGCCGGCATTTGTAGTACCCATGTTCGAATTAATGGTATTCTGTGCCGCCCACATGATGTCCCTCACTTTTTTGATAAGAAATAAAATGTATCCGCTGGCTCCGCCGCAGAATCCGGATCCAAGAACTACAGACGATAAATTTATGATGGAGTTTGTTTCCGACGATGTTGAAACTATTAAACAGATCCTGATTGATACCGGAGTTGAGGAAATAACTGTAAAAGATGCATAAAATGAAACAGAATATATTCAAAATTACGGCAGCTTTAGTTGTAACCACTGTTTTACTGAATTCCTGCGGGCCAAAAGACAATCCGCCGTTGGTTTATTTTCCGGATATGTATTTTCCGGTAGCATATGATCCATTGATGAAGGCGGAAGATGCCTATTCAGATCATGAGAACGAAATCCCGGCCTTCGTTAAGAACGGAGGAGCTACGGGAATGATTCCTGTGAATGGAACCGTAATGCAGAACAGAGATGGAGTTGCTGAATCCAACTCTTCTGCAGCGATGACTCCTGACCAGTACAATACAGGTTACGACGAATCTAAAGGTGTTACAGCCTCTCCGCTTAATGCCGCAAAGCAGGCAAAGGATCTTGAACGCGGTAAGATTTTATATGACAGGACCTGTGCAGCATGTCACGGTACAGCCGGGGACGGTCAGGGTCCAATTGTTCAGAGCGGTGCATATACCGGGGTTCCTAAATATGCTGACCGTCAGATTTCTGTAGGTTCTGTGCATTATGTGATCATGAACGGAAGAAATGCAATGGGTTCTTACGCCGGGCAGCTTAATGCCGGAGACCGTTGGAGAGTGTCCATGTATGTAATGAATGCCTTCAAGGGAGGTGTTTCTGCAGGCTCCGCCGTTGCAAGTGCAGCAAATACAGCAGTAACGACTGATTCCACCGCAACTAAAAAATAAAAAGAATTAAAATGTATAGTTTTTCCCCTAAATTAAAATTAGTTTCTATCATACTCCTCGTTGCAGGTTTGGTTCTTTTTGCCGCGGGATATTTTATGAATCATGCGATTGATGATACGCGTGTGGAACATATGATGGAGGCTGCCAGCAGCACCGGCCATAATTCACCAACCCACTCCAGCGAAGTGGTAACACCGGCTAAGGATCACGCAGCACACGTGGCACATGCAAAGCATCAGATTCACAACCAGCCTTTGGCGTCCATCCATTTCATTGCAGTATTCTTTTTCGGAGTCAGCTGTGCGGTTATGTTCTTTTACTGTATCCAGCACGTAGCACACGCAGGATGGTCCATAATTATTACGAGAGTAATGGAGGCAATCGGAGGGTATATTCCTGTGGGCGGAATTATCGTGATCCTCATCATGTTACTTAATATAACACATAACGGTCATATTTTCCACTGGATGGATCCTGAGCTCACCGATCCGACATCCGATCAGTTTGATGTGATTTTATTTGAAAAGAAAAAATTTCTTAATATTCCTTTTTACGCTTTCAGAACCATCTTCTACGTGGCAGGAGCTTCATTCTTCGCCTGGAAACTTAGACAGATGACAAGGAAAGTGGATGAAACAAAATCCCGTACCGATTATCAGTATCTGTACAGATGGGCAGTTGGATATATCGTATTCTTCGGATTCTGTTCTGCAGCCTGGGCATGGGATTGGTTGATGTCTATTGACCCACACTGGTATTCTACGATGTACATCTGGTACTCCATGGTGAGCTGTCTTTCAAGTGGTATCGCAGTGATCATCATTCTGAGTGTCTATCTTAAGAAAAACGGTTTCTTACCACAGTTTAACGATAATCACCTGCATGATCTTGGTGTATTCCTTTTTGCAACAAGTATGCTTTGGACCTATACCTGGTTTGCACAGTTCATGCTTTACTGGTACGCCAACGTTCCGGAAGAGGTAAACTACTTCTTCGGCAGGTTCGAACACTACCGTGAGCTTTTCCTTCCGATGCTGATCCCGAACTTCCTGATCCCACTTTTGGTAATGGTAAGCTCAAGCATCAAGAGAAACTATAAAGTGGTTACAGCAATGGCGTTCATCGTTCTCTTCGGTCACGCATGGGATTATTTCAACATGGTGATGCCGGGAACAATCGGACCTTACTGGAGAACTCCTGAACTTTGGATACTGACGATAGGAGCTACCCTATTTATCGTGGGTCTGTTCATGTATACCGTGTTGTACACCCTTTCAAAACTGAAACTGATTCCGGAAGGCAACCCGTTCGTCCACGAATCCAAAATCTACGAATATCCGTTCTAAGGAGCGTCTAATAAATATAAATCCCCGGAAACTTTTGTTTTCGGGGATTTTTTTGCTCGGGTCAGGCCACTATTTCTGTCAGCAAATGGAATGTTTTTATGTACCATGCTGTAATCAGCATTAAAACGCTGGATTTTACTTATATTCTGTAACAAAGCAGTCCTGTTTGGTACTGATTATAAAATTCTAATACAGCTCCATGAAAACAAGACTCATCAACCTTTTCTTCACCATTTTTATTGTATCCATTACTTCCGGACAAACCCTGAAATTTGTTTCCGCCAGAACGGCAGAACCGCTCTCCAATGTTTCAGTGTTCACCGAAACGGGCACATTGCTTACGACCTCAGATGTCGAGGGTAATATTCAGAAAGAAGCCCTCTTGCCCCTTAAAGACAGATATGTCCTCGTTTACGAAAGTTATGATATTGGCAACCTGACTTCGCAGGATGTGGACAGTGAGACTGTTAAACTCGAAGACCGGATCAGTGAAATTCAGACGGTCGTCATCAGCAGCAAGAAGGCCAAATACATGACGGTCCGGGGACATTTCCATGTTTACTTAACGGTGAACAGGGAGTTTAACGTTTATGCCGACGGCATTGCAACCTATGTGTATGACAACGATACAAAAAAGTTGAAAAACGTAATGGTGGAGCAATACAGGACATTTGCTAAAAGTGATGAAGATGCTGACTCAAAGAAAGTGGCATCGCTTGTTTATGAGGGTTTCCTTCAGGTTCCGGGTCTGGACGAAATCGGGCGCATTAAAGACCATAAATCCAACGGCAAGAAAAACGGTTATAAGGAAATACAGGGAATTGAAGAGACCAGAATGCAAATCCACCGTGCAGCCCTTCAGGAAAAAGGCTACACTATTTTTGGGTACAGTTTCTATGATTTCGAATACCTGAATTCGGTTAGTTTCACAAAAGGATCAATGGATTTAAAGGACTTCACTGAGTTTGACGAAAAATTGAATTTCAAAATAAAACATAAATCCGAACCGGAATTCCATCAGATGATAAAATATTCCAAGTTTATCCCGGTGGAAGTGTCTTTCAGCAATGCCCCTGCAACATCAAAACTTAAGCTTAACCCGAAGAAGAGTTCTTATACTTACGAATATTGGAAGGCGAAGGGATTCCCGAATATGCAGCCCGTTTTCGAATCTTTCTTTAAGGATTCCCTAAAGGAAGGTGCGAATACCGCGAAACCATAATATCACATTGAATTTACCCAAAAAAAACTAAATTTGTAGGAAACCATACCTCCAAATGAAAAAGATAACGTTGCTTCTTACTCTTGTGTTCCTTTTTTTTATAGGATGTAAAAAGGATGCTGTGGATGCCACTAACCTCAAGACTTTTCAGTCCAGCATCAACGATATGACTTCTAAACTCAGCACTTTGCAGCAGTATAAGTTTAATGAAGCCCTATACATTCTGAAAACCTTCGGTGTTGAAGCTGAAGGTGAAACCTATGAACTTACCTTACTCTCCAAACTTATTGAAGGTAAGAAGGTGCCCGAAATTTTCAGTATGGCCGACCGCGTGGCGAAAGAAAATGGAATTGCCTGGACCAGCACCGGCCCCCCTTCCCTTGGTGAAATGAACATCTTTGAGGAGGTTTCTGCAAAGGAGTCGGATCCGAACGACATTTCTGCCAGTTCCCTCAGTCTCGTTACAAACCCAATATCCAGGGACAGCATCTTGGGCCCTAAAGCCCTGCAGGTGATCCCGCGTTTGGTGGATGGTGATGGTAAGCCCGTGGAATTTAGTGGAGCCGCTCTGGAAACGGTCATGGAAGTATTCAGTGGCGGCGTCAAGCTCTCCACCTCAAAAAACCTTATGCAGGACGATGATTTTTATGGGTTTACGGTGAGGTATGCAAGCCTGCCCGCTGCAAAATTAAGGGATAACAGCATTGATGTTACCGTAACGGTAAAAACTACAAAAAAGACATTTAAGATGACCAACGTGGGACTTAAGGTAAATCCAAAAGCGCTTCTTCAGCCTCAGGTGGCAGTTCCGGCGGAACCTCTTCCCACCGACCCAGTTGATCCGGCATTGGAGGATCCCTTACTGACGGAACCTTCAGGTACCGTGAACACGCCTCCGGCTGGGGACCCAAAAAATACGGTGCAACGTTTCCTGAACGGGATAAGCTCTCAAAATTTAAAGGCTGCCTACGAGGTTTCGAACAATCCGAATTGGGGGACTTACGAAAAATTCTCTAACCCAACCTCAGGATTTGGAAGCGTGAAAAACCTGAATGTGAAAAACATATCGGTTGGTGCAGCAGGAACGAATGCCGCATCTGTGAATGCGACCTATGATGTTACCGATAAAAGCGGAAATTCATCTGCGCTCAACGTAACGTTTGGGCTGAAAAATGTAAACGGCGAATGGAAAATATCAAGCTATAAAATAAATTAAGAATGGCATCTAGAGATTTAATTCAGAACCTCGAGGAGACGATTGAAAATATAGCAGATTTTCCAGTTCCCGGCATTCAGTTCAAAGATATCACCCCCATTTTCCTACAGCCTAAACTTTATGAGGATGTCATAGCCGATTTGGTGGAATTCAGCCGCGGTAAAGTGGATGCGGTGTGCGGTATAGAAAGCCGTGGTTATCTTTTTGGAATTGCAATAGCAGTTGCTCTGGAGGTGCCCTTCATACTGATCAGGAAAAAAGGAAAACTTCCCCCACCTTTCATCAGCGAAAAATATGACCTTGAATACGGGTCCGCAGAAATTGAAATGCGTGAAGGACAGTTGAAATCCGGACAGCGGGTTCTGATTCATGACGATCTTCTGGCTACCGGAGGCACCACCGAGGCTGCAGCAAAACTCGTGGAGAAGCAGGGTGGTGTTGCCGCACAGTTCAGCTTTCTGATCGCCCTTAAGGATTTGCATGGGGTAGATAAACTCAGGCAGTTCGATGCCGAGGTATATAAAATTCTCGAATATTAAAAGTTTCGGAAGCATCTGAACAAAAATTTTGTAAATCGTTCGGAAACGACTAAATTTGCACTTCAATTTTACAGAGATTATGGCAAAACATAAACAGGACCCAAACAAACACGAACAGGAGGGAAAGGAGACGGTGGAGTTCTTCAAAGACCTGGACAAGGAAGCGTTACAGACCGAGCGTTTCGTAGAGAAAAATTCGAAACTGCTGGGAATCATCTTCGTTACTTTACTCGCAGGGGTATTGGGTTATTTTGCATATCAGCAGTTTATTGTTGCACCAAATAACCAGGAAGCCATGAAAAGCTATCTGGCAGCACAGAAGAACCTGTCTGAAGCAAAAGATGAGGAGGCCCTTGGAGGAAAATCTGCAGCTAATCCGGGATTTTTAGGCACTGAAAAGGAATATTCCAACACGGCGGTGGGAAAACTGTCCGCTTACAATGCGGGACTGCTTAAATTTAAAGCCGGAAAATATCAGGAAGCTTACGACCTGCTGGATAAATTTACGTCAGGCAACGATGTGTTGATGGCTCTAAAGTACGGTGCGATGGCAGATTCAAAATCCAACCTGAACAAAAACGATGAAGCGCTTTCTCTATTGGATAAGGCTATAAGCGCGTCCAGTGATCCGTACACCAACTATTACTTTACTAAAAAAGCAGGCACGGTAGCTTTGGCCCTTAATAAAAAAGACCTTGCGAAAAAATACTTTACAGCCATAGACGAAAAGTATAAGGACTACGACAATGGAATGTCGGATGCTTATATTGAAATGGTAAAATATTATTAACAATGGCAACGGTAAATCTGTCAGATTACAAACCATTACAAACACAACATGCTGATTCTTTTAGAATTGGCATTGTTGTTTCAGAATGGAACAGCTTTGTGACCCACAACCTTCGCGATGCGGCTTTGGAAATCCTGAAGGCTGAAGGTGTTGTAGACGAAAACATTGAGGTATTTAAGGTGCCGGGTGCTTTCGAGCTGAACTACGCCTCCATGCAGCTTTGTAAGGAAAAGAAGTTTGATGCAGTAATTGCGGTTGGGTGTGTGATTCGCGGCGAAACGCCCCATTTTGACTTCGTATGTCAGGCAGTGGCCCAGGGGATCAAGGACTGTAATGTTCTGACGGATACACCAACGGTTTTCTGCGTCCTGACCGACGATACCCAGGAGCAGTCTGTCGCGCGGAGCGGCGGGAACTTGGGTAACAAAGGGGTCGAGGCAGCAGTTACCGCCCTGCAGATGATTGATTTCAGGAAAAATCTTTCGGTTAAAAAAGGAGATATCGGTTTCGGAAAAATATAACCGTAATTTTAATCAGCTTAAACACAATATTTTTATCAGTAAATTAAATGGGGGACGAAGCGGCTCTGATTATTCGTGATCAGGTTTACGCTTTCGCGGACTCCGATTCCTGCAGGCTCCTGCCCCACAATCCAGCTTCCAATCACCGGGTAATTACCGTTGAAATTTGGAAGATCAAACAACTGCTGATATATGAATCCCTCCTTACCGTATGCACCGCTATTTTCTTCAATCGGACGGTAATTCTTAAATAGGGAAATATTCCCCCCTTCCCGTGAGTAAATCGGTTTCTTGGCGTAACTCGTTAAATGCCGCGGCTCAAAATAGCTTTCCAGCAGATACGGATGGTTCGGGTAAAGTTCCCACAAAATTGGGAGCATCGCTTTCGAGGAGGCCAACATTTTCCATGCCGGTTCAATCCACTGGGTCTTCTCCAGGTTTCCCGCCATCTTTTTGCCGAAATCCTCTTCCAGAATCCATTCGTAAGGATACAGTTTAAAGATGACCTGCATCACTTCCCTGTTTTCATCAATGAACTCCTTTATCTCGTCGGCCCAGCCAATGTCCTGCACGGCGATGAACTGGGTTTCCAGTCCTGCCTGTGAAGCACAGTCGCGCATATATTCCACAGTGGTTACATCTTCTATATTGGTAAGCGAAGCGAAATGAACAAAATCACAGCTCAGATAAGGTTTCAGATATTTCCAGTAGTCAATCAGTTTTTCGTGAATGGAATTGAACTGGTCCCGTTCGGGAAATTTATCCTGGAGCCAATACCACTGAATCACTGAACCCTCAAAGAGGGAAGTGGGTGTATCGGCATTAAATTCCAGAAGTTTAACCTGTTGACCATCGAAACCCAGGTCGAACCTGCCGTAAATGGAGGGGAAATCCTTTTCCCAACTGTCAATAATGGATTTCCTGAACCACTCCGGAATATGGAATTTGAAAAAGAGATTCTTGGAAATTACATGTTCCACGGCGGCCAGATACATCTGCCATAGTTCTGCAGTGGCTTTTTCAATGAGGTCAGTTTCCGCGCGGTGGAATTCATAGTAGGCACTTTCATCCCAATAAGCGTCATCCAGTGAGTGAAAGCCAAACCCCAGCTTTTCCAGTTTTTCCTGCCAGTTTTCACGGGGCGTCGTAGTGATTCTGTTCATTACTTATTATGAAGAAGCCCGGAAGCCAGATTTTCCCATTCCACTCCTTACCACATTGCCTTTGTAGGGGTTCCTGCCAATATTCGAATTAGGAGAGAGCGCACCGTTATAATAGCCACGCTGAAAACCGTTGGCGCCGGCATACCCATACGGCCTGAATACATGGTACAGGAGAAGCCCTGTCATAAAACCATGTGCCGGGCTATATCCAGCGGTGGAATCTGAGCGCATGTATACCTTTTTCTCTCCATCCCAGGTCTTTTCCTCTGCTTTGGGAGTACAGCTGGCCAGGATTCCGCTAACGAAAAGGAGCGTGATCTGTTTGCTTTTTTTCATTTTAAAAATTATTGCACCGTAATATAGAATTCGTAATCCTTATTTGTAGTCTGCTGCACGTTCGTTCCATTCTGGTCAACGGTTACGATCGTATCGCCCAATGCCGGAATTGTATCTGTTTTTATAATTTCACGTGCCAGGTTGTTGTTGATCCATACTTTGTGTTTGGTAACCAGGACATCAACTGAATCGGCGTGTAGGACCGAAACTTCGGTCTCAATGGATGCCTTTTTACTGACCGTTTGAACGGCGCCTTCTTTCTGTTCCTCACTGCCGCAGGAATGTAAAAGAACGATAATTGTAACTGCAAAACTCAGTCGGCTTATTTTTTGTAGCATGGTCTTTTAAATAGAGATCAAAAATAGTGAATTACTTTATTTATTTTCCTAAAATATTTAACTTTACCCCAAACAAACCTTAATTTTTAAATTATGAGATGGACTGAAGACCGCAGTGAAAACGTAGATGACAGACGGGGATCCGGTGGAGGAGGCGGAATGCTTGTCGGCGGTGGACTCGGCAGCTTGATTATAGCCGCTATCGTTTTCTTTTTGGGAGGCGATCCTTCTGCAATTCTGAATTCGGGAGCTACATCTTCTGCGCCGACGGAACAGCGTGACCTTACCAAAGAAGAACTGCAGCTGAGAGAATTTGTACAGATGATTACTGCCGAAAATGAGCAGACCTGGACGAAAATATTCTCCGAAAACGGAATGGAGTACAGTCCGGCGAAAGTGGTCATGTTTGAAGGAATGACCCAGTCGGGTTGTGGAACTGCCCAAGCTGCGATGGGACCATTCTATTGCCCTGCCGATCAGGCCATTTATATGGATATGAGTTTTTTTGCTGAACTCCAAAACAGGTTTGGTGCGCAGGTTACCGAATTCTCCGTGGCTTATGTAATGGCTCACGAAATGGGACACCATGTTCAGAATGCGCTTGGTACTTTGCAAAAAACTGATCAGTTGAGAAGGAGCGGACAATATTCTGAAACAGAAATGAACCGGGTATCTGTGGCTACAGAGCTGCAGGCTGATTTTTATGCGGGCCTTTGGGCAAAATATACCGAAAACCGTGAAAAATTTCTGGAACCCGGCGATCTTGAAGCCGCTATGAGTGCCGCTGAAGCAGTGGGCGACGACAATATTCAGAAACGCTCGCAGGGTTATGTGAATCAGGAAGGATTTACCCACGGAAGTTCTGCACAGCGAAAGGAATGGTTCATGAAGGGCTACAATACAGGAGACATCAGACAGGGTGATACCTTCAATGCACTCCTTAAATAAAAAAAAATTAATATTCAGAATTTAGAAATTCCTGCTTAAATTTGAGTAGGAATTTTTTTTATGAGCCTATATTTTGTCGCCATTCAGCCACCACATGAATTAAGCAGTAAACTTCGTTTGATCTCCAAAGATTTTGCGGAACGATTCGGATCTTCCAAAGCATACAGGAATTTCCCGCACATTACAATTATCCCTCCGTTTCAGTTCGATGATACGAATGAAAGTATTGTGGTGGGCAGGTTTATGAAAATACAGCCGACCGTGAAACCTTTTAACTTGCGACTCAGCAAATTTAACTGCTTCCCCAACAAAAAGCATCCCGTCATTTTCGTTGAGCCGGAAAATAATGAGGACCTCAAAAAGCTTTATGCTGAAGTGAATTCGGCAATTTGTGCCTTCAATTATGCCGAACATTTCAACCCCCATTTAACAGTAGCGTACCGCGATCTCTCCTACGAAAATTTTGAGAAGGCTTGGGAAGAGTACAGTGGTAAGACCATGGATGAAAGTTTTGAGGTCAGCCGTGTAGTTCTATTTAAGCATTATGGTGGAAAATGGAATGAGATCGCTCACCGCGACTTCCCGACACAATAAAAGCCATCAAATTTTAATGGCTTTTATATAATAGGTTAGTTACTAAATTATTTGTTTTCTGAAGAACGGAGGATTTTTTCCAGGATCTTCATCGTAATCATGTAGGTGGGTTTGACCCCCGTCAGTCCAAGTCCTCCAGAAGACAAGGTGGAGCCTGTTTCAAGCGGATTATCAGATGCGTAATAGGCATAGCATACAAACAGGTCGGGTGAGATGTGGTGGCGTATTTTAGATGCTACCTGTATCGCCTTGTGATAGTGTGCTCCTTCCATTTCCAAACCAACTGCATTCCAGGTCGTGTTCATGAAATAACTCAGGATATCTTTGTTCTGCAGCGACGTTCCGAGCACGGTGATCATGGAACCTTCGTAAGCCCCTACTTCGTCATCCTCAAAATCATCCAGCTTCAGCGCATTTTCAAACACATAATTATCTGCGGTTCCTTCAAAGATGTGGGAGGTGGGAATCATGATGTCACCTTTTCCACCGGTCAGAATGCCCGCTTTCCCCATAATGGAAATTGATTTAACATGCATGGTATATACCTCCTGGTTATGTTCATACGGCCGTAGCAACTCGTCCATCACTTCGTAGGCCTGTTCACCGAAAGCGTAGTCAAAGACCAGAATCACATCATCACCAGTATATTTTATTCCGGAAAACGGGGTGTTTTTAAGATTTGTCTTGCTTAAGTCAATAATCTGGACATCGATATTACTGCCGCTGTCGTCATCGATATAAATGAGACCCTGTTTTTCCGAATAGGTCAGTACTTTCTCCTGTAACGCGCGTTTGTTACTGATTTCCTGGTAAAAAGAATAGTCAACTGCTTTGGTGGCTTTCTTTTCTACGGCATCGTTTCCGTATAACATGTTTTTTACCGAATGCATATTAGCAGAAATGATATGCAGGGGCCTCATGTGAAGGTCGTTTGTAGCAAGGACTTCCTTTACCCGGTTGGCCCACTTCTCTCCGAAGAGGTGATGTCCCACCCGTTCTCTTAAGATGGCACTGAAATAGATCTCCCGTTCCCTAATACCTTTAAGGTCATCCAAACTTGTTTTCCCCAAGAAATAAATGATTTTAAAAAGGCGGTCCGGATTTTTATCATCACCAAAACTGTTGTATGCATTCAGTACTTCATCAAAGGTTCTGCCCAATAGGGAGGAAAGATGGATCAGTGCGACCTCTTTTTCTTTACGGCTCAGCTTTTTCTCGCCTGTCGCAACCTCTTCAATAATTCTCCAGGTCCTCGTTGGCTTGTAGTCCTCGTCTTTTCGGTATGCCAGTTCCCGGATTTTATCTGCTTCTATATAAAGGAAAGTAAGGTGGGTGAGGATGTCATAGATTTCAGATCTTCCCAGAAGCACTTCAATGTTCATCTGCTGTTCATCGATCCTGTAGCAGTTTCTCCGGCGCTTCTTTGGTACAATGACTTCAAAACTGCCCTTTTCAAAACCTTCATCAGAGGTCAGATGCACAAAAGCGGTTTCTTCTATACCTTCCGGAAGCCGGTCCAGCACATAAAGAAGTCCGTCCAGCTCCACTTTATTTGAAATGCTCATCGAACCGTATATTTCGGGGGAGATGATCATGAGAAGATTTCGGATGGTTTCACCAGAAACGCCGCCCGGCTTGAAAAAGCCCCTGTAGAAAAGGTGTCGCATTGTTACGTATAGCCTTTCGATGGCCTCTGTAGTTTCGCGTGCTCGGAGATTTGTTGCCATAAATTATATAGGAATTTATTTGTTAAAGTTATAATTAATGACGCACAAAGTTAATGCATTTTAAATTAATGTTTTCTGAAGTTTTGAGCGTCTTAGTGGTGATTATTCAATCTTGAAACCAAATTTATATAAAGTTATTTATTGATGTGACCCCTTATTTTTCCTAGCTAATGCTTAAATTTTACAGTTTTTTTGAATGGACCCCCTAAAAATTTAATTATTTTTCCTATTGCGTTCAAAAAAAGTATAAATTTGCATCATTAAACAATAATGATATGTCTACCCTAAGATTCAATGCGCTTAAAGAACTTCCGTTTCGCAATTACAGAAAGGATAACGCAATCGAAGTACCCAAGAAATTATCTGAACTTTTCTGCGAGAATGTTTTTTCAGAAGAGACCATGCGTGCCTATTTAACAAAAGAGGCCTTCAGTTCCATCCAGGATGCCATAAAGAGGGGTGCAAAAACCCCACGGAACATTGCGGATCAGATTGCAGTGGCAATGAAAGACTGGGCTTTGTCCAAAGGAGCTACACATTATACGCACTGGTTTCAGCCCTTAACAGGTTCAACCGCAGAAAAACATGACAGTTTTTTTACTCCGTTTGAAAGCGACCGCGCGATAGAGCGGTTCAATGGAAGTATGCTCATTCAGCAAGAGCCGGACGCATCATCATTTCCGAACGGCGGAATCAGAAATACATTTGAAGCAAGAGGATATACGGCCTGGGATCCCACTTCGCCAGCCTTCATTATCGGCACCACGCTTTGTATTCCTTCCATTTTCATATCTTACACTGGAGAAACACTGGATTACAAGACCCCTCTACTGCGGGCTATGCATGCCGTGGACGAGGCAGCGACCGATGTCTGCCGATCCTATTTTGATAAGAATGTCACAAAGGTAATCCCTACTTTAGGTTGGGAACAGGAATATTTTCTTGTGGACAGTGCGCTGTACCAGTCACGCCCGGACCTGGTTCTTACAGGAAAAACAATGTTAGGTCATTCGCCGGCCAAAGGACAGCAGCTCGATGACCATTATTTCGGCTCAATTCCTACCCGTGTGATGAACTTCATGAAGGAGTTGGAAATTGAGTGTATGAAGCTGGGAATTCCGGTGACCACCCGTCATAACGAGGTAGCACCTAATCAGTTTGAACTCGCTCCTATGTTTGAAGAAACCAACGTGGCAGTAGACCATAACTCCCTGCTGATGGACATTATGGCAAGGGTTGCACATAAACATCACTTCCATATATTGTTTCACGAGAAACCGTTTGCAGGTGTAAACGGAAGCGGAAAGCACAACAACTGGTCCCTGGCAACTGATACGGGCGAAAATCTTTTGAGTCCCGGCAAAAACCCTAAGAAGAACCTCCAGTTCCTTACGTTCTTTGTAAACACGTTAAAGGCGGTGCACGACTATGCAGATCTTTTGAGGGCGAGTATCGCTTCAGCAAGCAACGACCACAGATTGGGGGCGAATGAAGCACCACCAGCGATAATATCTGCATTTATCGGAAGTCAGCTCTTCAGCGTTTTGGAAGAACTTGAAAAAGTGACCGACGGGAAACTGTCTCCCGAAGAGAAAACAGATCTTAAACTCAATGTAGTTGGGAAAATCCCTGAAATCCTGCTGGACAATACCGACAGGAACAGAACTTCGCCTTTCGCATTTACAGGTAACAAATTTGAATTCCGAGCGGTGGGTTCTTCTGCAAACTGTGCAGAACCGATGACTGCGCTAAATGCCATCGTCGCTAAGCAGCTCAAAAATTTTAAAAAGGAAGTTGAGGATCTCATTGAAAATAAAAACCTGAAAAAGGACGAGGCAATCTTCAATACATTAAGGGAATACATTAAGGACTGTAAGAACATCATGTTTGAGGGTGATGGGTACTCTGATGACTGGGCGAAAGAGGCTAAAAAAAGAGGGATGAGCAACCTGAAAACAACACCGGAAGCACTTAAAGAGGAAATGAATCCTAAGTTTGTGGATCTGTATGAAGAGCTTGGAATATTTAACCACCGGGAATTTGAGGCCCGAAATGAGATCAAACTTGAAAAGTATTCGGCGGTGATCGATATTGAGTCAAAGGTACTTTCTGATATTGCAAGGAATCACATTATACCGGCAGCATTAAACTATCAGAATCGTTTGATCGAAAACGTAAAAGGATTGAAGGAGATTTTTGGGGATAAAGATTTTAAACCACTGGCGAAAGAGCAAATGGAACTGATTAGGTCTATTTCAGCTAATGTATCCAACATTAAGACGGGAGTAGACGAGTTACTGGCTGCTAAAGAAAAAGCCAGAGCATCTTCCGGAAGCCAGAGACAGGCTGAAATTTTCTGTAATGATGTAATCCCAAGATTTGATAAGATAAGAGATGCAAGTGATGATCTGGAGATGATGGTGGATGATGAACTTTGGCCCATGACCAAGTACAGGGAACTACTCTTCACTAGATAATATTTAAATCTCACCTCGGTGAGATTTTTTGTTATCAAACAAATGCCTGCATTTGCATCGGATTATTTTAGTTTGGGATGACGGCCGCAAGGTCTCTATTCCTGATCAGCTATGGTAACGTTTGCCTTCAAAATATGCAACTATGTAAAAATAAATTAGTTATAAATTGTGGTGATTATTTAATTATAGATGAATGTTATATAATTAATAGATTTTGCTGATCAAATGTTAATATTTCTTAATAAAACAAAAACTGCAAAGTCCTGTTTTAGGGCTTTGCAGCTTATTTTTCTTTAACATACCAGATAATAATGTTAAAAAGTGTTAAAGTCCTTTTCACGGTAAGGTGAAAAAGATCCTCTTCTATGGGTTTTATCTAATTTTGCCTTGCATTTGAGTTGAAAGATACCATAATATTAACACTCATACATACCTAATATATATGAAGAAAAGCATTTTATTTTACCTGACTGTACTTACTTCTATTATCACTTTACAATCCTGCGTTACTAATTACGTTGTTGCCGAACCGGCTCTCTATACCAAAGAATACAAATCGAATGCCAAAGTTTCTCCGGTCGAAGTTAAAAGACTGGAGCAGAACAAGCAGATCCTCATCAACAGTTTTACATCGGAAAAAACTGCTAAGATGGCAATTGTAAATAATTTAGAGAAAAAAGCAGAAGTAATAAGAGCGATAAAATTATCAAAAACGATAGACGGAATTTTAGAAGAAGCTGCAACCTACCTAGGTACACCATACAGATACGGAGGGATGACCAGAAAAGGCATTGACTGTTCTGCATTTGTACTTTCGGTGTTTGGCTCAGCTGCGGGAATTAATTTACCAAGAGTAGCGGCTTCCCAAGCACAGGAAGGCGAGAGAGTTGAAAAGAGCAACCTTCAGAAAGGTGATTTGGTATTCTTTTCACAGGGTGGTGGCCGTATTTCTCACGTGGGAATTGTTGAGAATGTGACTGAGGAGGGTGAGATTAAATTTATTCACGCCGCAACATCCAGAGGAGTAATGACCTCTTCATTAAATGATAAATACTGGGGTCCTAAATACAGATTCGCCAAGAGGATCGTTACGCCAGACCTGGTAGCAGGTGAAGCAAATTTTGCAGAAAGAATGAATTAAGATTGATAGAATTGATAATGCCGGAACCTTCGCAATTGTGAAGGTTCTTTTTTTATCCTTGTATTAAGGAGGTCCAAGAATTAGACTGTGCGTTTCCAATCCCTCTGGTATAATTTTGAGCATAGCAATTGTGCGGCACTTAATGTCGTGCGGTGCAAATAAATAATGCGCTGAATTAGGTGAGCGACGAAAAGAGCTAATCAGAGGATTCCCTTCTTGCTTGATGGATTTTATTGTATACGCTCTCACGACATATAAGAGCAACTGTGTATTACATAATCATAAGAGTAGGTGACAAGTTCTTAGACTAATGAATTCTTATCAATATAATTCAGTTTGAAGAAGATGAAGGTCATGATGGAGAATGCCAGTAGTGAACTACCGCCATAACTGAAATAGGGCAAGGGGATACCCACCGTGGGGAAAAGCCCCATGACCATCCCAATGTTAATCGTAAAGTGCATGAGCAGAATAGAGCCAAGGCAGTATCCAAAAACCCGGTTAAATGTTGACTTTTGGTTCTCAGCAAGGTATAATACCCGGCCAATATACAGCGTATATGCCAGAATCAACAGGGAGCTACCCAAAAAACCCCATTCTTCACCCACCGTGCAGAAAATATAGTCTGTTTCCTGCTCCGGTACGAATTTGCCCTGCGTTACGGAGCCCTGTTGATAACCCTTACCTGTGAATCCTCCCGAACCAATTGCAGTTTTGGAATAGAGAAGGTTATATCCGGAGGTATCCCGAAAGGCTTTTTCACCTTTGTAAAGCACCTCAATTCTTTCGCGCTGGTGCTTGGGCAGTTTCTCAAGGATTTTCGGTGTTGCGAACGCAATACCACTCAGTAAAGCTATAACTCCAATAAAGGAGGATATGCTAAAAATATTCCACGAGATCGTCCTGTAGTTAAAAAGTAAGAAAAGCCCAGCCAGAATAAGAACACATAAAATTACATATAATGGATCTACTGCAATAGAAACCAGAAAAACAGTGGCCAAAATTAGCCCTACACCAAACAGCCAGCCATTTAAACCCTCGCGGAAGAGAACAATAAAAAATGCGGTGAAGACCAAAACGGAACCAACGTCCGGTATGGCCAGAACCACCACCGCCGGAATTCCTACGATAGCCAGAACGGTATATAGGGACTTTCTGTTCTGTAGATTAAAGTCAGGTCCCGCAACGTAGTTGGAAAGCATCAGTGCAGTGCCAATCTTAGCAAATTCTACAGGTTGCATCGTAAAACTCCCGAAACGGTACCAGTTTTTCTGACCTAAAATCTCTGTCCCGAAGGGGAAAAGGCCAATTAGCAGGAGTAAACCTACGATATAGATGATCCCGGCCATGTTTTCAAACAGTTTAGACCTTGAAACAAAAATAAAAAGTCCAACAACACAGGAAATGACAAAAAAGATGAGCTGCTTTTTACCCAAACCCTCGTCCACACTGTAGATGTTCGCGATGGCGAAAAGACAGATTATAAAGTACAACCCTAAACCGAAACGGTCTATTCCTTCGGTCCATCTCATTTTTTAGGAGTTTTTGGTTTGTAATTCTGCAGGCGGATCCTCAGGGAATCCCGCTTGTATAATAAAGTGGCTCTCACGTTATTATTCTGTACAGTCTTCAGGCTGTCTTCAATACCCCTCAATATCAGCGAATCAGTGTTGGGTTCTTTATAGAGGCCCTTACGTTTGAGGTCCGCAACCCACTGTCTCTTGTATTCCGGCATGAAACTCGCCCCAATCATCTTCTTATAAAGATGTTCGCGTTTGAGGTCCCCCGTTAAATATTTTTCTGCGATTACGGTTGAGGCAGGCCCCGCCCACGTAGCTCCGAATCCTGCATGCTCCATAACCGCTACGACCACAATTCGCGGTTTATCTGCAGGAGCCGCCATTACGAAGATTGAGTTGTCCTTACCCTGTGGAACCTGGGCGGTTCCTGTTTTTGCAAGCTGCGTGAAATCGCTGGATTTCAAGCCCCGTGCAGTCCCGTTCAGAACAACAGCCTCCATACCCTTTATTATAGGGTCAAAATGTTTTGGATTAACGAGGGTTTGATGCTTTTTCTTAAAACGGGGGTCCGGATTAGGCTTTCCATCAATAGACTTCACGATGTGCGGCGTGTAATACCAGCCCTTGTTTACGATGGCGGCAACAGAATTTGCCATTTGGAGGGGGGTTAAAAGAACATCGCCCTGTCCCATTCCGTTGAATACAGCACCGGTTGCCAGTGGGTCCCAATTTTTCACACGGCCTCTTCCGATTGCTTTGTTGATGGTCTCCATCCTCTTCTCATAAAATTCCCCGCTTGGAATTCTTCCTTTTGACCCCACGGCTAAATCGTTGTTCAGAAACTCTCCAACGCCGAAACTGCTCATGATTTTTTTCCACTCATCAACACCTCTGCCCGGATCCCCCGGATATTTGTTAAGGATGGCCAGGTAAGCATAGGAAAAATAACAGTTGCTTGATACCTGGATGGCAGGAATTAAGGGATCTGCGCCTCCATGACCCTTTATCCGTAGTCCTTTATAATTGAAACCTCCACCGCATGGAAAAATGGTGTTTTCGTCCATGACGCCCATCTGCATGGCCGCGGCGGCAGTAAGCAGTTTGAATGTGGAACCTGGAGGATATGCCGCCTGTATGGAACGGTCAAAGGTAGGCCGGTTGTTATAGATGGTATCCATCTGCAAGCGGTAAAGATTTCTGGATTTATCGGGACCGGTGAAAACGTTGGGATCAATGTCCGGCCCAGTAGCCATCACCAGAATTTCGCCGGTATTTGGATCCAGCGCTACAATAGCGCCCTGTTTATTTACCAGCATTTCTTCAGCCATCCGCTGCAAGTCGTAATCGATGGTCAGGGTAATGTCTTTACCGGTGATTTCTTCCTTATCCAGTTCGCCGTTTTTGTACGATCCGATATCCCTCAGTTTAATATCCTTCTGGATGTACCTCATTCCTTTTTCACCGCGTAGTTCCTTCTCGTAAGCCTTCTCAACACCGGATTTTCCTATAAAGTCGCCCGGTCTGTAATAAATGGAATCTTTTTTCAGGTCCCTTTCTCCAACTTCGTTAGTATATCCCAGAAGATTGCCGGAGGTAGAAACTTCATACTGCCTTTGAGGCCTCTGTACAATACTGAAAGCGGGAAATTTAAAGATGATTTCCTGAATCCTTGCCACTTCTTCCCTACTTAAATTTTTCATGAAAGTCATGGGGGTGAGTTTGGAATAGTATTTTTCCTTCTTAAGCGCATTTATTTTACCAACGAACTCTGCTTCACTGATTCCGAGCAGACCGCAAAAACTCAGAGTGTCAAAATCCGGCCGCATCAAAGCCTGCGTATAGGAAACCTCGTAGGCGGGCTGGTTGCCCACCATAATCTTTCCGTTTCTGTCGAAAATCACCCCCCGTTGTGGAATCACGTAATCGATTTTTATCGAAGTATTGGCAGCATTAAGAGCATACCGGTCAGTAAAGAGCTGCAAATAGGCGAGCCTTGCTATAAAAATTACAGCAATCAGAACAAGTACCGCAATTATTTTTAGATACTGGGGCTTCAAATCCTTTGTTTAATTTTAAATATCATTGCGTACAACAAGATAAATATAAATGAAAATATACTGGACACCACGATGTTCAGAAAAATTTCCAAAAGGCGGGTGAGTTTAAAGAATTCAATATACTGCACCAAAAGTTGGTGAAAAAATATACTCGAAAGTATAAACAGCAAGTACTGAGGCCACTGTAAAGTGGAAAACGAAAAAAAATCAGTTGTCGTATCTGTTGAAGTCCTGAAAATTAGGGTTCTATAATACGCGACTGCAGTGGTGGCAAAAGCGTTGATGCCCCACGTTCCAAGGAAGGCATCGATGCCCAGCCCAAGGATAAAACTCAGCACAAGGAATTGGAATTTATTCCTGAAAAAAGGGTAGAACATCACAAAAACGGGATATAAAACCGGGGTATATTCGCCAAAGAGCGTGATTCTGTTCAGCACGAAGATCTGCAGTGCAATTAAGAACGCAATAAGTAAAATATCGGTAAAGAGAGTCCTGCTAATCATTTTCCCGTTCTATTGTTGCCTGCAAGGTGTCCTGTATTTTCTGCACTTCGGCTATTTTAAGGTTTTTCACGACATAGATCTTGTTCAAAGTACCCATCCGTTCGCTCAGTTCCACTGAAATATCCCAAAATCCGGTTTTACTGTCAACTTCATAGCCTGAAACAGTGCCTATCATGACTCCTTTGGGAAAAATTGCCGATTTGCCATCGGTCTCCACCGTGTCACCCACCTTTAGGGGGACGTATTTAGGAATATCGGACAAATGCATAATCCTGGAATTTTCTCCCTTCCAGGTGAGGGTGCCGAAATAACCGGAATTTTTAAGTGCGGCGTTGAGTCTTATTTTGTTGACACTTAAAACCGACTGAACCAGGGAATAGCTGTTTGTGGTATTGATTACGATTCCTGCGATGCCTTTAGGGGCAATAACCCCCATTTTTGGGAAAACGCCATCCCTCCTTCCGCGGTTAATGGTGAAATAATTGTCTTTCCTGTTGATGCTGTTGAATACAATCTCGCCATCCACGAACGTATAAATCTGCCCTCCGCCAATGGTATCGTGAACTTTCCTGAAGGCAGGTTTGGTAAAAGCGTCTTTACCATAAAGTTCCTCCATCAGAACTTTATTCTGAGCCACAAGTTCGTCGTTGATCTGCTTAAGTTTCAGGTAAGAAGCGCCCTTGTCAATATAACCGGACGCTCTGGAATTGAGTGCTGCAGTCTGTGCAGCAACCCACGACTGCTGCATGGCATTCCGGGTAAAGATGAGAACCAATGCAACGGTTTGCAAAAGCAGAAAGAACATGAAAAGACCGTTCTTTGAAAATAATCTCATCAAAAATCCCATCCCTAATATGTAATCGAATTAAATTATTTAATCAGGAAGTTGAATTTATCCATGTTTTTAAGTGCGATTCCGGTTCCGCGAACAACGGCTCTCAAGGGATCTTCAGCTACAAATACGGGAAGACCTGTTTTTTTGTGAAGCCTGTCTGCCAAACCTCTTAAAAGAGCACCGCCTCCAGCAAGATAGATTCCTGTCTTGTAAATATCGGCGGCCAGTTCCGGAGGAGTCAATGAAAGCGTCTCCATCACTGCATCTTCAATACGGATGATCGATTTATCCAGAGCTCTTGCAATTTCTTTATAACCAATCATTATTTCCTTAGGTTTTCCGGTGATTAAATCCCGTCCCTGTACTGGAATATCCTCTACATCAACATCCAGTTCTTCCAGTGCAGAACCTACTTCAATCTTTATCCTTTCTGCAGTTCTCTCGCCGATATACAGGTTATGATGCGTTCTCAGGTAATAAGCGATGTCATTGGTAAATACATCTCCGGCAATTTTTACCGATTTGTCACAAACAATACCGCCCAGGGCAACCACTGCAATCTCGGTGGTACCGCCACCTATATCGATGATCATGTTTCCTTCCGGTTTCTGTACGTCAATTCCAACACCAATGGCTGCTGCCATCGGTTCATAGATAAGGCGGACTTCTTTTGCATTTACTTTTTGAGCAGAGTCACGGACTGCACGTTTCTCCACCTCTGTAATCCCAGAGGGAATACAGATTACAATCCGGAGTGCAGGTTGGATGAGTTTCCCCTTTATGCCTGGAATTTTCTTAATAAATTCCTTTATCATATGTTCAGAAGCATGAAAATCTGCAATTACGCCGTCTTTTAGTGGACGTATTGTTTTTATATCTTCATGCGTCTTACCCTGCATGTGCTTCGCCTGTTCACCAACCGCAATTGGCTTGCCGGTAGAGCGCTCTATGGCTACAATAGACGGCTGGTCAATAACGATCTTGTTGTTATGTATAATCAGTGTGTTAGCTGTTCCTAAGTCAATCGCAATTTCTTGCGTGAACATATCAAATAAACCCATAATCTTCTTCCGATTTCTTTTGTACAAATCAAGTGTACAAAGATATAAATTTAGAACCATTCAAAAACTTCAGTAAGCCAATTTTTGGTTAAAGTTTTATTAAAATTTCATGGATTTGAATACGAAAAAATCACCGGATTTACCATTTTTGACTACAACTTCAAATAATAATTTTGAATTGCCTTGTCCACCAATGTTCGCAGGTTAGATGTGGGACCGATAACATCTCTATTGCGCATCATAAATTGTTGCTTTTTAGAAAAAGGGAGAAATTCCATTCAGTTTCATCACTTCACTGGATTGATAATGATCACCTTTCTTCTGGTTGAAATTAATTAAAAATTCAGTATTTTTGCGGTTGCGTTATGAACCAGCTTCCCGAAATACACAAAACCGCCAATTTCGCCGTCCTGAGCGTCAGTTACGAAAAAGCTGATGTGGAGACCCGCGGTAAATTTTCTTTCTTTGAGGAGCACATCAAAGACTTTGTGAACTCCATTCATCAGAAAAATGTAGGCGACGCATTTGTGGTTTCTACCTGTAACCGTACAGAAATCTACACCACCTCCCAAAACTATCTTCTGGTGGCCGAAGAATTCTGCAAAGCAACCGGTGTAAGTCTGACCGATTTCCTGCAGTTTGCAAACATTTACGCCCGGGAGGAGGCTCTGAATCACCTTTTTAGAGTAGCAGGCGGTTTGGAAAGCCAGATTATCGGCGATTTTGAAATCATAGGGCAGATTAAAAACGCATATAACCGTTTCAAGAAAGAGAAGCAGAACAGTAACCCATACCTGGAGAGGGCGATTAATTCCGCAATCCAGATTTCTAAGAAAATCAAAAACGAAACAGGAATTTCCAATGGTGCAGCATCCGTTTCTTACGCGGCAGTTCACTATATCTTAAACCATCAGAAACAGCTCCCCGACAAAAACATACTTCTGCTCGGGACGGGAGAAATAGGACAGAATACCGTTGAAAACCTGGTGAAGCATATTTTTGAGCCCAACGTAAAGGTGATGAACCGGTCTGTGGAGAAGGCGGAAAAGATTGCAGAAAGATATAACATCCCGCATATTGCAATGGAGGATCTGGATTCCGAACTGAAAAATACGGACATTCTGATTGTAGCAACCGGCGCAGCACATCCTATCATTAACAAAAGCCATTTCCCCAATGGCAAGGAAACGCTCGTCATCGATTTATCAATCCCGCATAATGTGGATAAAGACATTACCGAAAATCCGAATGTAAAACTGGTGGATGTGGATGAACTTTCAGCACATATCAGCGAAACGATGACACAGCGGAAGAAAGAAATCCCCAAAGCCGAAGAAATAATAAAGGAGATGACGAAGGATTTTACCGAATGGGAAAAGAAGAGGAAAATGGCACCTAAAATCCATCATTTCAAAGCGGTCCTAAAAAACATGGAACGCAACGAAATGCATCATATCCACCGTAAACACCGGTATGTTGGAGTGGAGGATATGGAACTTTCGGACAAGATGATCCAGAAAATCACCAACCGTTTTGCGAAGTACATCATAGACCACCCCTGGAAAGCGGAAGAGATCAGTAAACTGATGCACGAAATTTTAGTGGAACAACCCCATAATGAATTCAATGAAAAGCATTAGGATTGGAACCAGGAATTCGCCGCTCGCACTTTGGCAGGCGAGGGAAGTAGCCAGAAACCTTCAGAATCTGAATTACAAAACGGAGATTATTCCCATTGTATCCTCGGGAGACAAGAATCTCACACAACCTTTGTATGCGCTTGGAATTACCGGCATCTTTACAAGGGACCTGGACCAGGCGCTGCTTAATAAAGAAATTGATATTGCGGTTCATTCGTTAAAGGATGTTCCCACCCTTCTGCCTCAAAATATTGAACTTGTTGCTTACCTCGAAAGAGATTTTCGACAGGATGTGCTGGTACGCAAGTCGGCCTCAAAAAGCAAGCACTTGCAGGACCTTAAAGTGGCCACGAGCAGTTTAAGAAGACGTGCGTTCTGGCTGAAGGAATTTCCCCATGCAGAATTTTCAAATATCAGAGGGAATGTCCAGACCCGTTTGCAGAAGCTTGAGGATCAGGATTTTGACGCGACAATCTTTTCTCTGGCCGGAATCAAAAGGATGGAACTCGCGCTGGACTACGAAGAACTTCCCATCATGATATCGGCACCCGCGCAGGGTGTTGTGGCCGTGGCAGGACATTCGGAGAATATAGAAATAAACAGTATTTTACGGCAGATCAGTCATCGCGAAACGCAGATTTGTGTGGAGATTGAACGAAACTTCCTCAGTACGCTCGAGGGAGGATGTACGGCGCCAATTGGTGCCTTTGCCGAGAAGTTGGGTAACCAGATCCGCTTTATTGGCAGGCTCTGTTCGCTGGATGGCAAAAACTGTATAGAGACTGATGAAATCTTTACTTACGAAGAGCAGCGGAATTTTGGGAAGGAAATTGCAGAAGAAGTCCTGAAGAACGGAGGGCGGGAACTGATGTCGGCCATAAAAGAGACGATGAAGGACTAACGCAAAATCAGGTAAGATGAAGGTTTTATTCACAAAGAAAAAGATTGACAAGAAAATGATTTCCGAGAAATTTGGGAGTCGTTTTTCTTATGATCGTGTTGATGTAATAAAGATAAAGCCCTTACAGGTAGAGCCTTTCGACCTGAAAAACAAGTCACTTATTTTCACAAGCGTGAATGCGGTGGACGGTTTTTTTGCCAATGGCTTCCGGCCCAACGAAGATTTCACGGATAAGAACTACAACAAAATATACTGTGTAGGCCAAAAGACGAAGAAAAAGGTGAGGGAGGCAGGTTTTGGAACCTTCAAAGTGAAAAAACACGCCAAAGATCTTTCAGAGTTTATTATTGAGAATTCCGGAAAGGAAAATTTCCTTCATTTCTGCGGAAATCTTGCGCTCGATGTCCTGGATAAAACACTACCGCTGCAAAACATTTCGTACAGAAAAGTATTCATTTATGAAACCGAACTTCTGTATCCAACGGTTGCACAGGATTTTGATGCGGTGGCATTCTTCAGTCCCAGCGGCGTACGGAGTTTTGCGAAATGTAATTCACTGGAAGGCAAGAAAATCTATTCGTTAGGCTACACCACAACCCAGGAACTGAAAAAATTTACAACCAATAAAATCTATACCAGCAGGGAGAGTAATTTCGAAGACCTTCTGGATTTAATAAATAAAAATGATTAAGAACGACCTATACCTGAAAGCCTTAAGAGGTGAAACTGTAAAGCGGCCGCCCGTATGGATGATGAGGCAGGCAGGAAGATATTTGCCGGAATTTATTGCACTGCGCAACCAGTATGATTTTTTCACCCGTTGTCAGACGCCGGAACTCGCTTCTGAGATCACGGTTCAGCCTATCCGGAGGTTTCCTTTGGACGCCGCTATCCTGTTTTCCGATATTCTGGTAGTGCCTCAGGCCATGGGAATTGATTTCAAAATGAAGGAAAATGTAGGTCCTTGGCTGGATGATCCGATCCGCACTGCCGAACAGGTAAATAATGTAGTTGTGCCGGATGTTAATGAAACCTTAGGTTACGTTTTTGATGCCATAGAAATGACGCTGCAGAAGCTGGACAATGAAATACCGCTGATTGGTTTCGCAGGTTCGCCATGGACCATCCTTTGTTACTGTGTGGAAGGTAAAGGCAGCAAAGCATTTGATATTGCCAAAGCATTCTGCTTCACCAATCCGCAGGCTGCACATCTTCTGCTCCAGAAGATTACCGATACCACCATCGCTTATCTGAAAAGGAAAGTTGAGAAAGGAGTTTCTGCTGTGCAGGTATTTGACAGTTGGGGCGGCATGCTTTCACCACAGGATTATCAGGAATTTTCCTGGCAGTATATCAATCAGATTGTGGAGGCCTTGAGTCCTTTAACGCACGTGGTTGTTTTTGGCAAAGGCTGCTGGTTCGCTTTGGAGGATATGACCAAGTCAAAAGTTTCTGCGTTAGGCGTGGACTGGACCATCACTCCGGAAATCGCAAGAAAACTCACCGGTAATTCAATGACGCTGCAGGGGAACTTCGATCCGGCCCGGCTTCACTCCTCTCCCGAAACCATCAGGAGGATGGTGCATGAGATGATTGACCGATTTGGAAAAGATAAGTACATCGTGAACCTGGGTCACGGAATTCTGCCCAATATCCCGGTTGAAAATGCTGAAGCTTTTATTAAGGCAGTAGTGGAGTGGAAAGGATAAGAATTTCCTTCGGCTAAATAACACAAAACGCAGATTCATTCTGCGTTTTTACGTTTTCTGATTATTTCTTTGCATACTTCCAGTGTCGTCCCTTACCTTCAGAAATCCATTGGATTGCTTCTGCCATCCTTTTGTTTCGGGTTGTTTCGGTTTTGGCCTCGGTAATCCACATCACATATTCTTTACGGAAAGACGGTGAGGCTTTATCAAAAAACTCCTTTGCCTTGCTGTTATGGTGAAGTGCATCAGAAAAATAATCCGGAACCTCAACTTCCGTTGAATTCGGACTCGCCTTTTTAATGGTGACTCTCATGTCTGTAAGTTCCATAGCTTCCAGAATACACTTCTTAAGTTGCGGTTTGGTAGGTAAATCTGCAATTTTTGTAATTTTACCGAGGGTAAACATTGAAGTTTTCTCACGGTCTTTGGTAAGTTCTTTCATCGTTTTCATCTCACTTTCCAGCCAGAAACCAAAAGCACAATGCTGCTTGAAGGAGGCCATAGAGCAAAGGTTTTTCCCATTATAAATGAAATGCGGAAAACTCCATTTCATTGCTTCCCCGGCATCTGGGCAGAACTCATGAACCGTTTCGCGAATGTAATTCAGGATGGGTTGTGCAAAAGGCTGAGCCTTTTCTATATACGCGTCAATTTTAGGGTCTCTTTCAGGCATAGCTGTATCTTTAGGAGTAAAGTTTTATAGCCTCATTTACGATGTATTTCACCTGATCAGGTCTTCCGCGGTCATTTTTTGGCTGATCCTTATAGCTGCCCGTCCGTACAATCACCATGTTATGTTCCGGCACTACAATGACGTACTGTCCCTGTAAACCCAGCATGAAATAGTGCTTCACAGGATTATCATTGTTAATCCATATCCCGAGGCCATATATCCCGTCGGATGTGGCGGTTGGAGTAATCATTTCGTGCAGGAATTCCCGGTTGAGCACCTGAACACCGTTAATTTTTCCGTCGTTAAGTATCATTTGACCGAGTTTTGCAAAATCCCGTGGAGAGGCATGGATACAGCAGAACGTTTTTTCCATTCCGCTGTTGTCGGTGGTCCATTCGGCATCCTGTTCCATTCCCAGTGGTTTCCACAGTTTCTCGGATAGGTATTGCGCCATCGATACATCTACGGCCTTCTGAACGGCAAACCCCAAAAGCTGGGTAGAACCACTTTGATACTCAAACCGTTTGCCGGGGGCTTGCTTAAATCCCTGAGCGTGGATGGCCTGTTCCAGGCTGTTACCGTAATAGGCTCTGGCGTTCGGTGCTAAAGGATTTTTATAGTCTTCGTTCCAGTTCAAACCCGCTTCCATGGCCGCAAGGTCGCGCAGTGTGAGGTGTCTTCCAAATTCTGAATCTTCATAATTGTTATAAAAATCCGTAAATTTCTGATCGAGACTGCTAATTTTCTTCTCTTCTATGGCCATACCCAGCAGCATTACCGTGACAGTTTTTGCCATGGAGAAGGAATTGGACCTGGTTTTTTCATCATAACCATTCCAGTATTGCTCATGCAGCAGTTTACCCTCTTTCACGATAAGCAGGGAAGCGGTATTCGTATCGGCTAAATTTTTGAGAAGATGCTCCGGCAGCGGTTTTTTATTATATGCCGAATCCTTTGTCCAGGGTTTTGGATTTGCGGTGGTCACGGTATTGCTCGGGAAAAGCTTCAGGTCGTCAATGGTGGCACTTTTTTGCCCGCGAAAATAGGTTTTTGCGATTCCCTTGAACAGGTAATCGTAGTCAAAGATGAAAACCAGAGCGATGGTTGCGGCCGCTAATGCGGATACGCCGGCCAGAATCTTTTTCAAAGCAGATTGTTTTACACAAATTTAAATAAAAAAGTTCCGGAATTACTCCGAAACTTTTCATTTAAATATAGAGACTGTCTTAATTCTGACAATAGTCCTGTTAAATTTTAGAAAGCAAATTTCTGAAATTCGTCTTTTCATCAATGATTCTCCTCAGATCTGCAACCGGGACTCTTTCCTGTTTCATCGTGTCGCGGTCTCTCAGAGTTACCGTGTTGTCGGTTAAAGATTCGTGGTCAACGGTTATACAGAAAGGAGTTCCAATTGCATCCTGTCGGCGGTAACGCTTTCCGATGCTGTCCTTATCCTCATAGATCATATTGAAATCGTATTTCAGGTCGTTGAAGATCTTCTCGCCGTATTCGCCCAGGCCGTCTTTTTTCATCAACGGTAAAATCGCTGCTTTAACCGGAGCCAAAGCCGGTGGCAGTGAAAGGACTGTTCGTTCGGACCCGTCTTCCAGGAGTTCATCTTTCAGGGAATTGGCAAAAATCGCCAGGAAGAGACGGTCTAAACCAACCGAAGTTTCCACCACAAAAGGAACATAGTTTTCATTCCTTTCCGAATCGAAATACTGCAGTTTCCGCCCGGAGAATTTCTCGTGCGCACTTAAATCAAAATCGGTTCTGGAGTGAATCCCTTCCAGTTCCTTGAAACCGAACGGGAATTTGAATTCGATGTCTGCAGCGGCATTTGCGTAATGTGCAAGTTTTTCGTGGTCGTGGAATCTATAGTTTTCAGCGCCGAGGCCTAAAGCCAGATGCCAGTTCAGACGCTTCTGTTTCCATTCCTCATAGAAACCAAGTTCTGTTCCCGGTGGTACAAAAAACTGCATCTCCATCTGTTCGAATTCGCGCATCCTGAAAATGAACTGTCTGGCAACAATCTCATTCCTGAAGGCCTTACCGATCTGTGCGATACCGAAAGGAAGTTTATGTCTTGAAGTTTTCTGAACATTAAGGAAATTCACGAAGATGCCCTGCGCGGTTTCCGGACGAAGATATAAATCTGTTGCGCTGTCTGCAGAAGCTCCTAATTTCGTCCCGAACATAAGGTTGAACTGACGAACGTCGGTCCAGTTTTTAGAGCCGGTATCCGGGTCTGCGATTTCCAGTTCTTCAATCAGGGATTTCACATCCGCAAGATCTTCCGCTTCCAGGGATTTAGCCATTCTGGAAAGGATGGTTTTCTGTTTTTCTCTGTATTCCAGTACGCGGCCGTTGGTTGTTTCAAATTCGTTTTTATCAAAGGCATCGCCAAATCTTTTCGCTGCTTTGTCGATTTCTTTCTGTGCTTTTTCTTCCAGTTTTGCGCAGTAATCTTCCAGCAAAACATCGGCTCTGAAACGTTTTTTCGAATCTTTATTATCAATCAATGGATCGTTGAATGCGTCCACATGGCCTGAAGCCTTCCAGATGGTTGGGTGCATAAAGATGGCGGAATCGATACCGACAATATTTTCATTGAGCTGAACCATTGCTTTCCACCAATACTGTTTGATGTTGTTTTTCAGTTCCGCTCCGTTCTGTCCGTAATCGTAAATTGCTGATAGTCCGTCGTATATCTCACTTGAAGGAAATATAAAACCATATTCTTTCGCATGTGAAATCAGCTTTTTAAAGACATCTTCCTGTTTTGCCATCTTAATTTTGAATTTGTGCAAAAATAGGGAATTTAATACTCTTAGTGAATAACAAAAAAGACAGATTTACAATCTGTCCTTATATATATCCGATTTAACTTTTATTTAGAAATTATAGCTCAACGCCAATCCGTTTCCGGCACTTTCCAGTTTAAAATAAGGCTGGAAGGCAGTGGCCTCACCATTTTCAACCGCCATTGCTTTTTTTGCATTTTTGTTGGCTGCCAGAGCGAATGGAATTCCTACGCCCACGATTCCGGCACCAATTCCAACCGCGGCCCACGCTCCGCTCACATCCTGTTTTACGGTTTGCGTTCCGTACGGGGTGATGACCGTGGTTTTATTGCCGGATAACGCCCTTGCAAGCCCAAAACCCATAGCTCCGCCGCCTATACCTGCAAAAATGTTCCCGACTGTGCTGTTGGTTCTGGCCTTTTGAAAATACGCTGCTGCCTCCGGGTTCTTAAACACCTCTTTATACTGAGAGATTTTGTACTTCTGTCCGTCTCTTACCAGTTTATTGTTCTCCATTGTTACCTGAGAAAAGGACATTTGAAATGAACACAGTACGGTAAACATTAAGATTTTTTTCATGCGTTTTTTTTGCTAATATAATAATATCCAAATCTCAAAAACAGTTTTTCAGCAAAAAAATGAAAAATTATAGGGCATTGCTAATAAATATTTATTCTGTAGCGTTGCTCTCTCTGATGAAAGTTTTAATATCGGCATTGTCCCCATATAAGACCAAAATATCACCTTTGCCGAAAGGAGTTTCGCTGTTTACTACACCCTGCACCTCGTTTACCCTTTTTACTTTGCCGAAAATGCTTTTTTCGGCCGTTATTTTCATAACGGTCACCAGAACCAGATTGTATTTTGCCCGGAATTCTATCTCTTCAGGAGATTTGCCAATAAAATTAAGAGGAAGCCTAATTTCTACAATGCTATATTTTCCGCTGAGTTCAAAAGATTCCACTAAACCCCGCAAAGACAGTTTTTTAGCCCATTTTTCAGCGGTTTCCTCTTCAGGGTGGACAATGGTGTGAATGTCCATTGCTTCCAAAATGGTTGCGTGCAGCGGATCGATGGCCCTGCTGATAATCCGGTGCGGATGCAGTTTTTTTACGATGGCAGTTGCCATAATGTTTGCACCGGTATCTTCACCAATGGCTATGATTACAACGTCGGTGTCTTTATATGGGAGTCCCCCCATGGTATATTCATCCGTGGCATCCAGACAGATGGCGTGCGAAATTTTTTCCTTCACCGATTCAACTTTAGTCATTGAGCTGTCCACTCCGATGACTTCGTTACCTAATTTTGTCAGTTTTTTGGCTAAGGCAAGTCCGAAATTTCCTAAACCTATTACAATGTAATTCATCAGTGATTCTTATTTAATTGATCATGATCTCCTCTTTTGGATATCGGTAGTTGAAGTATTTTTCGCGTTTCACAAGGGCAATGAGCAAAGACAACATGCTTACTCTGCCTATGAACATGACCGCAATGATGATAATTTTCCCCGCTGGTGTAAGTGTTGGAGTTAAATTCAGACTTAAACCTACTGTGGAATAGGCCGAAAAAACCTCGAAAGCCAAAGTCATTAGGTCTTTATCTTTTTCTGTAAGAACCAACAGGAAAATGGCAATCCCGATAATAATTAAAGACAGCGCAATAATTGCAAAGGCACGCTTTACGGAGTTATCGCTTATTTCCCTGCGGTATATCTCTGTTCTGTTCTTACCTCTTGCCAACGCAATGATGTTGAGTATTGCTATTGCAAAAGTACTGGTTTTTATACCACCTCCAGTCGAGGCTGGAGAAGCACCGATCCACATTAACAGCATACAGATCATTACTGTTGGAGCGCTTAGGCTTACCATGTTAACCGTATTGAAACCGGCAGTCCGGTTGGATGCTGAGATGAAAAACGCTTCAATCACAGATCCCAAATATCCATGATTCTGTAACGAGGTGTCTTTCTCAAAAATGTAGATCAATACCGATCCTGAAACCAATAAAATTGCAGTCGTTATTAAAATGATTCTCGTGTTTATGCTTAAAACCCAGGGCGTATAACGGTAACGTTCCTGCGTGATCCTATTAAACATAAGGTTCTGGATAATGTGCCTAACATATTTATAAACATTATAAACGATAGGAAAGCCCAGACCTCCAAAAATGAGGAGAAAAGCGATGATGAGGTGCAGGGTGTAGTTATACTGGAATCCGGGTTCACTTAATCCGCCGCTCAAGGTGGAAAATCCGGCATTACAGAATGCTGAAACCGAGTGAAATACGGAAAAGAGAAGTCCGGTATTTACAGAATTGCCCAGGTGTCGTAAATCCAGGGACATAAATATTAAGGTGGCTCCAATAAGCTCTACAGTTACCGTAATCAGTAAAATCCTTTTTAGGGTATTGAAGACATCACCCAGTTTGTCTGAGCTCGTCATTTCGCTCAGGCTGATCTGATTTTCGTACGACGAATCACCCCGGAAAAAATAGCTGAAGTAGCTTGCGAAAGTCATTATTCCCAAACCACCGGTCTGTATTAGTGCAAGTATGATGATTTTTCCGAAGGTAGTGAAATCCTTTGCGGTATCCAGGGTAACAAGTCCGGTAACACAGACCGCGCTGGTGGAGGTAAACAATGCATCTAACACGGAAATCTCCCTGGTTGTAGCATTGGGCATGAGCAGCATTGCACTGCCTAACAGAATAATTCCCAAAAAACTCAGAATAAAAAGCTGGGCGGGATTTATAAATGTCCTTTTAAAATTAATCCGCAAACAGGAAAAATCTCTTATAAAACACAGTATAATCAGCAAGTACAGCAACCTCTGACCTACAAACCGAAGGGTGGTAGAATCCAGAAAATTATACTCCAATCTTGCAGCATAATATAACACAACCAAAACGACAATAAGAATTTCTAAAGGCCACAGTTTCCTGGTAGCCATGTTTTTCTTATAGAAATTGTAATATAAAATGTTGAAAATAGTAAGCAGGAAACTTATATCATAGAAGACAATCAATTCCGATCGGTACAGCAGTTCCGAGAAGAATCCGGCCTCAAATATCATGAGACCGATGGCAAGGAAACTGGTGTAAAAAGAGATTAAATTAAGTTTATCATTCCACATTTTATGCAACTAGGGAGCAAATGTATTGATAAAATTAGTTCAGCGCTTAAAAGCAGAAAAAAAATAGTAAAAAAGTAATTGGACCGCTGTTTCATTATTTTAGTATTACCTGAAACAGATTATCCTTTCAAATTCTAACTTCTTGAAGTATTGTACGGTTATTGACATATATATAATGATATTAACATTAATTTAATATATTTAACAAAATATATTTTGACTTAAGAAAAAAAAGGTTAATTTCGCAGTCAAGACAATAACAATAAATTTAATATAATGAGAAAACTATTGGAAAAAAAATCAATTTTCAGAATCATCCCCCTTTTGCTTATCACGTTTTTAGCCTTTACCGGATGTAGGGAAGACAATTCTGCTTTTGGAACTGCTAATGCTTATGTTCTGCAGCATGCTGGAATGGGAGGTCCGTGTCAAGACAATTTTTTAGTCAAAATTCTTGCACCTACGCAGGGAATTCCTGCCAACACAACTGACAATATTTTTATGGAGGTAAATTTACCTGAGCAGTATAGAGTTAAAAACCGCTCAATTACTATTAAATTTAGAACTCCAACAGCAGCAGAAAGATTAACTTGTACAGGTACTGAAAAGTTTCCACAATTATTTATTGAAAGCGTACAGTAATTTCACTTTACAACTCTTAAAAAGTTTCATAAGTTCACCGTAATTTATGAGACTTTTTTGCTATATAGAATTCATGTAACGTGTGATTAAAGTTCGTGGTTTTGTCCCTTTTAGAGGTAATGTAAGACCATCCCAAAAAATTTGATGACAAAAATGTTCCACTGGAAATTCTTTCCGCATTTATTTTCCTGTAATTTGTTTTTTCTAAAAATTCTTCAATGTACAAAAGCCTGATCCGACCGTTTCTTTTTAAGTTCGATCCCGAAGAAGTCCATTATTTTACCTTTTCACTTCTTAAGAAGTTTGGCTTCTTAACATCCCTGTTTTTCCCAAAACCTATTGAGGATAAACGACTGGAAAGAGAAGTTTTTGGTTTGAAATTCAAGAATCCTGTAGGCCTGGCCGCAGGTTTCGACAAGGATGCGAAGATGTTCTCCGAACTTTCTGACCTTGGATTCGGCTTTATTGAAATTGGTACGCTGACGCCTAAGGCACAGGACGGGAACCCGAAGAAGCGGCTTTTCCGATTGAAGGAGGATTCTGCCATCATTAACCGCATGGGTTTTAATAACGGCGGAGTGGATGCAGCGGTGGAGCGTTTAAAAAAGAATAGAAACGTCCTTATTGGCGGCAACATCGGTAAAAATAAGGTGACCCCGAATGAAGAAGCGGTAAACGATTATACCATCTGTTTTGAAAAGCTCTTTCCGTATGTTGATTATTTCGTGGTAAATGTAAGTTCGCCCAATACGCCCAATCTACGTGCCTTACAGGAGAAAGAGCCTCTGACGCAACTTTTGGGTACCCTGCAGAAACTGAATTCAGAAAGAGAAAAACCAAAACCCATTTTGCTCAAAATTTCACCCGACCTTACCGATGAGCAGCTCCTGGATATTATTGACATTGTAAAGGAAACAAGAATTGCCGGCGTAATAGCGGCAAACACGACGCTTTCCAGAGATGGTTTGGTTTCTGAAAGCAAAGGCGAAACCGGTGGGCTTTCCGGTAAACCTCTGGCAAAAAGGTCCACTGAAGTCATCCGTTTCCTGTCCGAAAAAAGTGGCAAAGCTTTCCCGATCATCGGTGTTGGTGGTATTCATTCTGCCGATGACGCACTCGAAAAACTGGAGGCAGGTGCAAGTCTGGTACAGCTCTACACGGGATTTATCTACGAAGGGCCGGAACTCATCCGTGAAATCAATCAAAAGTTGCTGAAGAACTTGGGGGAGACTCTTTCCCCTTTCTTAAAGTGAAACAGAAGTGTCAAATTAGCGATACTTCAGAATTCCTAACTCCTTAGAGGAAGAAATTAGTGATCGTATAGATTATTAAACCCACCAAACCACCGACCAGGGTTCCGTTTACGCGAATGAACTGAAGGTCTTTCCCGACTTCAAGTTCCAGTTTTTCGCTGAGTTCCTTTCCCTGCCAGTTTCCAACAGTCGAACTGATGAGGTTTGCAGCCTGGTGTGTATTTTTAAGGATGTATTTATAAGCGGTTACGCGTACCCAGTGATCAATTTTGTACTGAAGTTTTTCGTCGGTCTGCAGGTTTTGGGAGAGTTCGGTCAGGTTTTTTCCGAGGTATGTTTTTAGGGCAGAACCGTCTTCTTCCAGTTCTTTGGAGAGCGACTTTTTAATGGAGATCCAGATGTCTTTAGAGTACTGCGTCAGTTTATCCTCATTCAGGAAATCATTTTTTATGGAACGGAATTCATCCTCCCACTTCGCTTCGGATTGGATTTCGGCAGAAAATGCATATAGTTTCTTTGTGATTTCGGCACGTAAGGAATGTTCAGGATCATTTTCCACCTCTTCGAAGAATTTTGAAAGCCCGCCAGTAATCTTTTCGGCGATCGTATCATCTACAAATTTGGGTATCAGGAAGTAACTTTCTTTTTTCACCCGCTCTTTTACAATGTCCTGATTGTTAATTACATAGTCTTTAATTTGCCGGGAAAGGTTTGTTATCATTTTCTGATGGTCTTTTTTATCCAGCACATACTCGATGCCATTACCCACAATCTGGTTGATTTTCAGGTCATCGGACATTTCTTTTGCCTTTTTTCCAATGAAATGAACCACCGCGGCATCATCCAGTTTATGTAGGATGTCCATCACGATATGGGAGAGTTCTTTCACCAGGTTTTCCTGATTCCGGGTTTTGGAGAGCCAGTCGCCCACGAAATGGGAGATTTTGATTTTCTGGATGTAAGGACGGATATTTTTTGGTGAAAGGAAATTGGAAACGACAAAATTTCCCAGATTGTCCCCAATCCTTTCCTTGCTATTTTCTATAAGGTTGGTGTGCGGAATTTTCAGCCCAAGCGGGTGATGGAAAAGGGCGGTCACCGCAAACCAGTCGGCCAGGGCACCCACCATGGCCGCCTCAGAGAACGCGCGGATGTATCCGATCCAGTGAGCCGGATTATCCTTCTCCAAAACCGTCATCACAACAAAAACCAAGGCCATGAGAACAAAGAGTCCGGTGGCAAACATTTTATACTTGCGGAGCTGTATCCGTTTTTCCTCGTCATTCATTCATCAAATTTAAATAATTCAAACTGAATTAAGCCATGTACCCATTTACATACAGTTATTCGCTCACCCATATTTCATCGCAGGCAATCGTGGGTTTTTTCTGGCCGGATGCGATAAATGAGGGTAGTTTTATATGATTGTCTGCTGTAATCCTGATATAACGGGCATCGGCTCCGATATTTTTAAAACGGATGCTGAATTTTCTGATTGTGGTATTTTCTTTCGGACTTTCAAAATTCCGTATCGCCGATGCTCTAAATGTTGTCCCATCGAGGCTGTATTCCACTTTTACCATTTTCGGTCTTATAATCCAGTGTCGCTGGTCCTCCAGAAATGTCATTTCGATTTCCTTAACGTTGATTACCCTTCCAAGGTCCACGGTTGCTACCATTGGTTTTCCGTAGAACAGCAGCCAGTTATAGCTGAAATCGTTATAACCCGGAGTGCCATCTGTCAGGGTTTTAAGTCCTTTAGCGGGATATTCAATGGTAAAGGAATGCTTAAGCGAAACTTTTGCCCCTGCGGCTGCGTTGACTTTCATGGGCTGATCCAGAATAAGATTCCATTCATTCCAGTACTCCAGCGGAGACATTCCTCCCTCTGACAGCACCTTTACACCCGCCGATACGGCGTGCTGTTTAAAACGGTCAATTCTTTTCCGGAATTCTTCCCGTACAACCCGGTTTACATCTTCTTGCGAAACTGTGGTCTGCTGGTAAAGTCCAGAACGTTTTAATTGCTGCAGGGAAGTGTATTCCAGTGTCAACCGAAGTTTATTAATACGGGGAAGCGTTTCCTCATTTGCCAATAACTCGGCTTCATCCAGTATGGAACTCAGGGCCGCCAGATTATTTGGGCTTAAAAAATCCTCAGCATTATTTATCGGGTTGCCGTAAATGTCCAACCGAGTCTTTGAAAGGTATAACATTCGATGCCTGAGCCGGAGGAACTCTTTAACTATGTGTCCAGCTTCCTTGTAGTAACCACCAAGAAAATCATCAGTCAGATCTTCGGCATTAGCTTTCGGATTCCAGAGCAGTTTTGCGAGCAAGTACGTCTTGAGTTCGGAAAGATCACCGTAGGTGGAACCCTGTAATTGCGCGAAAACACCTGATATCTCACTACTGTTATAGTATTCCAGGTTTGGTTTAAAGGTGGATTCAACGGGAAAGGGTGCCAAAAAATTTGTAAATTGTGTATAGTAATCCCAGATGATTATGCGGTCGGTTTTGGACTTCCAGTCATGCAAATTTTGCCTAAAACGTGCAGCAGAAGGTTCATTTTCTATGGGTACCGTCCGGTAGGCCTCAATATTACTGAGCATGATGATTACATTCCTTTCAGGGACCAATTGCTCTGTACTTTTTGACGTAGCACTGTAGGCCAGTGTGGTGAAGGTCTTGTGGGGATTTTTACGGGCGACTCTGTTTACAAACATTAGGAGAGAGCCCTGTTTGCCGCCTTCTTTTCGGTCTGCTTCGCGGCAGAGCTTACATTCGCAATAGCCGTTATTGTCGTTTGGACTGATGGACCAGTACTTTGCACCCGGATTTTTGCGGAAGGATTTCTCCAAAGTCTGGGAGGCGATTTCCAGAACATGCGGGTTGCTGAGGCAAAGTTGGGTAGGGTGTCGCCTCCCACGGTAGTAAGCAAAATATTCCGGATTTGTTTTAAAGTGGGTAGTCGGAACCAATTTAGAAAAACTATGGCCCCAGATTCCCCAAAGTTCTTCCAGGTTGTGCAGCCTGTGCCAGTCCATGTATTCGGCATCGGTTTCTGCCTGCGAATACACCTCGCGGAAACCGAATGCCGGCGCTTCGCTGATGTTAAGAGGCAACGGAATTTTTACTGTTTGCACCATGGGACAGAAAGCATCTCCGCCCGGCGCAAATTTCCTGCATCCGAGGAATTTTTCAACAAAGGCATACGCGCCATAAATGACTCCTTTTCTATTGCCTTTTATGATGATATTTTGTCCTTCGCTGCTGATATTAAAACTTTCTTCGGGAAGTTGATCTTCCACATCCGTTAGGGTAATTGCATTGGAGCGATCTTCTTCCTGAAAGTAAACGCCGCTTGCGCGTCGGAAATATTCTTTTATAATATCTGCTGCCTTCTTTTCATATGGGGAACTGCTGCCGGATTTGGACACGCGGTATTCAGATTTCCCTTCAGAAAAGAGCACGGCATTTTGCGATGATTGCGAATTCATTATAGAACAGATACACAGGATAAATAATAACGCAGATTTCTTTAGATTTTCTATAGCTCGGTTTTTTTTGCAGGATGAATGCTGATCCAAAACGTAGTTTTAGCAAAGATAGTACAGTTTAATAGTATTTTCTGAGTTTCCTGAATGTGTAAATCGTTCCGGTTATTTTTTTAATGACTATTTTTGAAGGTAATTTTAATACAATGAAAACACTAATTTATCTGTTAGCGATCATCTCTTTCCAGATGTGTACGCAGGTAAAACAACCCGAAAACAATTTAAAAATGGATAACAACTCATCTAAAAACAACCCCTATTACTCCCGGACCGACCGTACGAAACTTACGGTGAGTAATGCCGAATGGCGAAAGATTTTGTCTCCCGATCTTTACGCAGTTGCCCGTCAAGCCGATACTGAGAGGCCTTTTACCGGTAAATACAATGAATTTGATGAACTTGGTGACTATTACTGTGCGGTGTGCGGTAATCACCTGTTCCGTTCCGACTCAAAATTTTCCTCGACCTGTGGATGGCCAAGTTTTTTTGAAGCCGACAAAGAAGGTGTTGCTTACAACCGCGATTCCAGCCATGGAATGGAACGGACAGAAGTCGTATGCAAGCGCTGTGATTCTCATTTGGGGCATATTTTCAACGACGGTCCGCCTCCCACAGGAACGCGTTACTGCATGAATTCTGTAAGTCTTGAATTCGTAGGAGATTCCGAGAAAAAGTAGGGATAAGACATTTTACGACCTAAAATCACGTTGTTAAAATTTCTTAAATTAAGTTAAACTTTCCTGATTTAACTTGTTGATTTATATTGTTTTGTAAATTTGCCTCACCATTTTCCATTTAACATAATAATATGAAGAAACTTTTTTTAGCACTGTCAGCTACTTTTGTACTGACGACCTCATTTTACCGCGATACCGATACCGAAACAATCAATACTACCCCATTATTAAATAACTTAAACAATCCCGTTAATCCAACTTCAGCTTTAATAAACGAAGGAAGCACGACCCTGGAGCTTTATAATTCCATCGACTTTACTACCGTGAACAAGCTTGATTCTGACGTCTTTGAAAAAGCCTTTATGGGTTTTACAAATTTGAAAAAAGCAGGGAAAGTAGCTGAAACAGCAAATCTTTTGACCGTCTGCGATTTTTCGCTTTCATCAACAAAAAAGAGACTGTGGGTAATTGATTTGAACAGTAAAAAAGTCCTTTTCAACGCGCTGGTGGCGCATGGAAAGAACACCGGTGAAGAATTTGCGACTGATTTTTCGAACACGGAAAGTTCACTGCAGAGCAGTATGGGTTTTTACATAACCGAATCCACGTACAACGGGGAAAACGGGTACTCCCTGAAACTTTTGGGAATGGACAGAGGATTCAATGATAATGCACTGAAAAGAGCTATCGTCATGCACGGCGCAGATTATGTGAGCGAAGACTTTAGCAAGTCACATCAGAGGATTGGCCGGAGCTGGGGATGCCCCGCGGTCTCAAGAGAACTGGCAGAGCCGATCATCAATACGATAAAGGGCCAGAATGTTCTATTCGTTTATTACCCGGACAAAAACTATCTGGGATCATCAGAGTGGCTAAATTCATAAATTAGTATATAGATAATTGATAAAAAAGGGAGGTCAAATTTTTGACCTCCCTTTTGTTTTATGCTCCCGATAGATTAGAACTTCAAATCTACACCAACATAAAAGTTGGCTGGCATAATAGGCGCATAAACCATTCCGCCGTCAAAATAATTTCCGAGCGGATTTGCCGCATCAATGATGGGGTTATCCTGGGTGAAACTTGTCAGATTCTCACCACCCGCGTAAAGCCTCACATTTTTGGAAAAGTCTCTTGCAATCTGAGCATTCAGTGTTACATAGGGATCTGAAGAAGCGGGAAGCTGGAATTCAACCGGATTGGTAGACATGTCCGGCAGTCTCTGCTTTCCTACATACTGTAAAGTAGTGTCGAAAGACCAAAAGCCTTCTTTCGCATTCTTTTCTGTCGCATAAGATGCGTTAAAGAACCCCCTGTTTTTAGCCATAAAAGGAACCGCCCTGGTGCCTCCCAAATATTCGGCCTGTACATCATAATATTTGTAGGCAAGCCTCAGGTCAAGATTTTTTAGAGGAGAAAAATCCAACTGCGTCTGAAAACTGTTCGCGAAGGATTTACCATCAAGGTTGTAGAAAACAATTTTTTGTGGCGAAACATCAAGGTCTGCCAGAACTTGGTCTTGGAAGTCGGTCCTGAAGAAATCGGCTACTAATGTGGCCTTCTTATTGAATAACTGAAATTCCTGCTGTAGACTTGCACCGTAATTCCATGCGATCTCAGGCTTCAGGTTGTAGATATTGCCCCCATTTCCTAAAATTTCCACCTGCCTGTTGGAGGCAAAATATTGCTGGTTTTCTGCAAAGATATTAGCGGTTCTGAACCCTTTTCCTGCAGATAGACGCAAGATGGTTTTGGGCGTAAAATCATACTTGAAGTTCAGTCTTGGAGTAAACTGGGTGCCCGCCAGGTTGTGAAAATCAGCTCTTGCCCCTGCTACAAGGGTGTATTTTGTCCCAGTATGGGTATATTCAAAGAACAAACCCGGAACGGTTTCGGTCCTGTTGTGGTTTTGGGTCAGGTAATCCTCATTATACTGATCATACAGGAAACTTGCACCGGTTTTATATTTGTGATTGGTATTTCCGAGTATGCTTTCAAAAATCAGATTTGAATAAAAGGTGTTTTGCTTCCCGAAATAATCTCTGAAGCCAAAGAAACTGTCCTGCTGGTGATAGGTAAACTGGTTCATCCAGCCCAAACTCTGATACGGTTTTCCTTTGAAGATGTGACCTGTTTTATTCCAAACCTGAAAACGGGAGATGTCGATTCCAACTCCATAAGCATTCTGCTCACTCTGGTCCAGCGTCTTTTTGAATTCCACCTGGCCTGCAGTTCTTTTATCCTGAAGGAAATTGATTCCAAAATGGGTGGCCCAGCCGGATTTATCCAGGTCATTATAATTGATGAGGTAGGCGGCATTCAACTGAGTACCGGTAGGTTGGTCAAGAAAGCCATCCTCATTATAGTCCATTTTTGCCAGTGTGCCGTTGCCGTGCAGCAAAATGCTCTGGTTCCATTTGTCGTTCAGAGCCGAGGTATGGGTCACATTCATTTCAGTCCTTGAATTGACATCGGCAAAGACATTAAGCGAGGTTTCCGGGGTTTTGCCGAATTTCAGAAGTTCGGTGTTGATCTGTCCCGTAATACTTTCGTAACCGTTGGTAACCGTGCTTCCCCCTTTTGTAAGCTGGATTCCGCCAATCCAGCGTCCCGGTATGAAATTAAGGCCATAAGCAGAAGCAAGTCCGCGGATTTCCGGCAGCAGTTCCTTTGTTAGACTCGTATATTTTTGGTCCAGACCCAGCATTTTAAGCTGTTTGGTCCCCGTAACCGCATTACTGAAGGAAACATCGACCGTCGCATTGGTTTCAAAACTCTCGGAGAGGTTACAGCAAGCTGCTTTCAGCAGTTCTTTCTGGCCAATGTTAAAGGTAAGGCCTGCGCTTTTTTTACTTAAAGCGGTTGCTTCTTCACGTTTGACCAGCTGTACCTCTTCAATAGATTTGTCATAATGATCCGCGTGCTGTGTATAATCCTTTTTTGGTGCGACTTCATCGCTGTGTACCAAACTGCTTTTCACCCCGAAAGGTAATTCACGGTCATAAAGACAGCAGTCTGGCAGACTTTTATAGACTTCATCTTTGGTCAGGAACTTTTCATTGTCATGACCCACCTCTGCAATTTTCTCTAAAATCTTGGCTGCTGAAGTTTTCCCGGGATCAAAATTAAGTACTACGGTCTGCGTTTCCGAATCCCAGACTGCAGTATCGGCACCGGCGTCTGTTGCTGCTTTTTCAATCCTTGCCTTGCACGAACCACAGTTCCCCTTTACAAAAAACTGGTTGCCTGCGGCAGTGGGGTTCGGTTTTACGGTATTTTCAGTAGTTTTTAGAAAAGAGGGTGTTCTCTCGTACAGACAACAGCCCGGCAGATTTTCATACACCTCGTTTGGTGCGGCATATTTTTCATTGTCATGACCTACCTCTGCTATTTTCTTCAGCAGGGCATCCGCCGATACTTTAGATTCATCATACTGGACTTCCAGCTGTTGGGTTTCGGCATTCCAGTTGGCAGAAACTGCACCGGATTTTTTTGCGGTTGTTTCAATCCTTTCTTTACACATCCCACATTCCCCTTTCACATTGAAAGTGGATTTCGTAATTGTTTGTGCAAATAAACTTTGAGAAAAGATAAGGGTGAAAATCAGAATACTTTTTAATAAAGTTTTCATTGTATAAAATAAATTAATTTGATTAAAATGAGAGCCAAAGGAACGGACCTGTGGCTGCAAATAATAAATTAACCTATTTTAGGAGGTTGCCAGATTCTGGCATTGGGGTCTGAGAAACCCGGAGCTACATAACTGAAGTTTGCACTTTTAGGAGACCTGAAATCTGGTGTTTCAGTTATTTTTTCTACAACGGTGCTGCCTGTAAAAACAGTTGATGCCGTGCATGACTCGCAGCTGTTACAGTCGTCACCGCACGAATTTTTCTCGTTTTCGTGGCAGGGCTGCTTGTCCTCTTTTTCTGGCGTGCAGCAGTCTTTTGTATCTTTTTTATCACAGCAGGATTGCTGAAGTGTTTGGGCAAAGAAGTTCTGTTTGGGAATTATGAAGACTCCCAAACAAAAGACAATCAGTAATATTTGAATTCTCCTTGCCATTTACGGTGCAAAAATACAAAAATTTATTTTAAAGGGGCGCCAACTGCTAAATCGCAGCGGTGACCAGGCTGGCCGTGTGCCGGATTAAGTCCTGCGGTGCTTGCTGTGGATACTGCCGGTCTGTTTTGCACGTTATATGCGGCAGGATCAGGAACTATAGACGCATTTTGTGCCTTTACAGGAGCAGGTGCGCTTGAGGTACTTTTAGCAGGACTGTTGAGCGGCGCACCAACTGAGATGTCGCAACGGTGACCGGGTTCTCCGTGCGGCGGGTTCATGCCCGGTGCTGTTTTTACCTTTTCAGGAACATTATACGCGGCCGGATCTTTTTTTACGGATGAAGGGTCAACCTTGATCTGCTGAGGAGCAGAAGAAGCTCCTTTTGCCGGTGAATTGAGTGGAGCACCTACTGCAATATCACACCGGTGGCCGGGCTGTCCGTGAGCTGGGTTCATTCCGGGCGCAGTCTTCTGACCGGCTGCCATAGGTTGTCCTGGGGTCATCTGACCGGGCATTACAGGGTTTGCTGGATTCTGTGGTGAAGGCAATAACATTCCCGCAGCGTTGTTTTTAGCTGCTTCGACAGAGTTGGCCGTTGCAGGAGTTGCAGTATCGGCATCCTTAAGATAAGTAGCCTTTTCTTCCTTTTTGCACGAACTTAATGCGAAGACGGCTGTGATTATAAAAAGTGTTCTAAGTTTCATAGGATAAATTATATATAGGAGCAAAAATAGCAAATTCAAATGAAATGAATCTGCTATTTTTTTATATGGTGGATTTAGTTTTTAACCAGCAGTCTGAAACCTTCGCCATGTACATTGATGATTTCCAAACCTTCATCGTCTTTTAGCAGCTTACGGAGTTTTGCAATATATACGTCCATACTCCGCGCCGTAAAGTAATTCTCCTTTTTCCAGATCTTTCTTAAAGCCAGGTCGCGCGGCATGAAATCGTTTCGGTGGAGGCAAAGCAGCTTCAGCAACTCATTTTCCTTAGGAGAGAGTTTGTATTCATGTTCTCCAACCCTTAGCTGGCGAAGCATGGAATCAAAGAATATATTGCTTATCTTGAACTGTTCCTGCTCATCATTTTCGATCGTAGCACTCCGCTGGAGAATGGCCTTAATTTTATAGAGCAGGAGTTCGGTATCAAAAGGTTTCGTTATATAATCATCGGCTCCCAACTGGTAGCCTTTCAGGATATCTTCTCTGAGATTTTTGGCGGTCAGAAATATGATTGGGGTATTCTTGTCTATTTTTTTAACGTCTTCGGCAAGTGAGAATCCGTCTTTCTTAGGCATCATCACATCAAAGATGCAGATGTCAAACTCGTTTTCAGTAAATTCCTTTAAACCCTGCTCACCGTCGGTGGCAAGTGTCACTTCAAAATTATTGATGGTTAGATAGTCCTTCAGAACTGCACCAAAACTTTGGTCATCTTCTACTAATAGGATCCTGTTACTCATTTTATTAATTTATTAATTGTTATTTTTAATTCTAAGCCTGTGTCATTGGAAGTTTGATTGTAAAAGTACTTCCCTTCCCTTTTTCTGATTCCACCAGGACCAGCCCTTTGTGAAGTTCTATGATCTTTTTCACATAAGACAAGCCTAGACCCTGCCCTTTAACATTATGGATGTTTCCAGTTTCTTCGCGAAAGAATTTATCGAAAATCCTCTTGTTGTTATCTACATCCAATCCAATTCCTTTATCGGAGATCTCAATGACGTACCAGCTGCCTTCGTTCTTGGTTTTCACAAAAATTTCCGGTGTGTCCGGGGAGTATTTGTTGGCATTATCCAATAGGTTAATCAGTGCATTTGATATATGGAATTCATCAATTCTTAAAATGTAACGGTCGGCGGTGAACTCCTGGGTCAGCGTTCCGTTTCTTTGGGATATGATCAAGCCGAAACTTTCGGTTATTTCCTTAATGAGGTTCCTCAAGTTCGTCTCTTTCAGGAAAAGTTGGACTTCGTTGCGTTCCAGTTTGCTCATGTTCAGGACATTTTCCACCTGCTTTTTCATCCGCAGGTTTTCCTGCTTGATAAGCTGGGAGTAATATTTTACTTTTTCCGGATTCGTCGCAATCTTGTCATTCGCCAGCGAGTCAGTCGCTACCGAAATTGTCGCCAGTGGTGTTTTGAATTCATGCGACATGTTGTTGATGAAGTCTGTCTTTACCTCCGCAATTTTCTTTTGCCTCATCATATAGTTGATGGAGATGATGTAGATTCCCAGAATGGTAAGAAGCGACATAAGCGTTCCAAGCAGCATGGGCAGGTTGTTCTTTGCCAATGAATAGCCTTTTCTCGGAAATATAAGCGACAAACTGTACAGCGTGCGGTCCCTGTTGTCCGAAAAAATGGGGTAGGTATAGCTGTCAGCATTTTTCTCGTCTTTAAAGATGTCGTTTGCCACACCGGTCAGGTTGTTCTTGCTGTCCAGTATTCCATATCCGAATTTTGTATCGATCCCTTTCATTCTGAGTTCCTTTGAGACTACCGAGTCCAGAATTTTTGGGTCTACCCGTCTGTTTATCGGCAAATTGTTTGCATTCAGTTTCGCAAATTCCTTCAGGGTATATTCCCCGCTTTGTATGGAACGGTTTAAATCTGCCGTCAGGAGTTCCGGAGATGATGAATCTCGCTTTATTTTGATGAGTGCTTCATCGGTATACATTGTTGTTACCTTAAGGCTGTCGCCTTTTAACGAAATCGGAAAATCTTTATTTTCAATAATATTTTTAGAGTAGGTGATGGTTCGCTTACTCGCCGAATCTTCCACCTGTTGTATGGCAGTAAGCGACGGTTGTTTCCCGGCACCAATCACATCTTTGTTCAGGTTTTTGTATTGCGCGTAATACTTTTCCACCTCAATATCGGTCATCTTTTTGGATGAAGACTCCAGCGCAGCATGCACTTTATTGGAAAAATCCTGTTCCAGCGCCTCGTAATAACTTTTGAGCCAGTAAAACTGCAGTGCGACGAAAACAATGAGTGAAATCGTCATAAATACAGAGATGATGGGAATAAATTTATTGTTCATTAACCTGTTTAAATTTCAGGTGTTAAAATTAGTGATTTTAACAATGTAAATATAAAAATGTCTCTCAAAAAATAATAAATATTTCTTAAAAACGTGTATTTTAACTATTTATTGTGAATTGCATAAGGTTTGTTAAGTAATTTTTCCTTAATTTAGGATATTGTAAATTTGATTAAAATTACTGCTATGCACGCCGACACCGTTTTTAACAAGGATGAAAATTCTGCTTCCGTATTTGTGATGAAGGTTTTTCCCGCAGACGTCACTACCGTTTGGAATTATTTCTCAAAAGAGGAGCTTATTGACCGGTGGTGGGCACCGAAACCCTGGAGATGTGAGACTGCTAAATTGGATTTTAATGAAGGAGGGGTGTGGAGTTATGCAATGGTGGGTCCCGAAGGTCAGAGACAGTATGCAGGAGCGAAGTATAATGAAATCATGTTTCACAGAAGCATCGCCTGGTCAGATTATTTTTCTGATGAACACGGGAATCCCAATACAGACAAACCAGTTGTGGACTGGCTCATTGGATTTACGGGAGTAGAGGAAGGAACAAAACTGACGGTGAATTTGCATTTCAGGTCAGCCAGAGACATGACCGAACTGCTTGACATGGGATTTGAGGAAGGTTTTAAGATGGCCCTCAATAACCTCAAAGATATTTTGGGTAAATCATAACATTACTGTTCGGTACTGAAAGCACCAACCTTATTCTAAAACAGTTCTTCGTCCATGAAGTACTGAATGATTGCCTTTTTCATGAGGATCTGCTGTTCATTCGGTTTCAGTTCAGGCAGGGGTTCCAGTTCATCAAAATGCGGGAAGCCATCGTCGTCATAATGGGAGAACTTATAGTAACCGAACGGTTCAAGGAGTCTGCATACCGCAATGTGCAGGATATTCAGTTTGTCGTCCTTGGTGTATTTCTGCTGACCGCTGCCCAGTTCCTGTACACCGATCAAAAACAGAATGGAATCAATGGACGGGTGTTTTTCGGTATCGAAATTCTTCACGAAAAATTCTTCAACTTTTGTCCACAGTTCTCCTTCAGTAATATTAGTCATTGCTCTTTTTTTCCAGTTTTAGTAAAAACGCATATTCAAGCGCATCCTCCTTCAGGCTCTCAAATCTGCCACTCGCACCACCATGCCCGGAACTCATATCGGTCTTGAAGATCAGGATGTTGTCGTCGGTTTTCAGTTCGCGGAGTTTTGCGGTCCATTTTGCGGGCTCCCAGTACTGAACCTGCGAATCATGCAGTCCCGTCGTAATTAAAAGATGCGGATAATCCTTTACCTCCACATTGTCATAAGGCGAGTAGGACTTAATATAATCATAGTACTTCCTGTTGTTCGGATTTCCCCATTCGTCATATTCTCCTGTAGTCAGGGGAATGCTTTCGTCCAGCATGGTGGTTACCACATCCACAAAAGGTACCTGCGCTACGACTCCATGGAAAAGCTTGGGTTCATAATTGATGATTGCTCCCATCAGGAGTCCGCCGGCCGAACCGCCCATCGCATACAGGTGTTTCTCTGATGTGTATTGCGCAGAGATGAGGTACTTCGCCGCATCAATAAAATCAAAAAAAGTGTTCTTCTTGGAGAGCATTTTCCCGTCCTCATACCATTCCCTGCCCAAATATTCTCCACCGCGGACATGCGCGATCGCGTAAACGAAGCCACGGTCCAGTAGGGATAAACGGACATTGGAAAAACTGGCGTCAACGGTATGTCCATAACTTCCGTAACCATACAAAAGGAGTGGGTTTTCAGGATTTTTTTTGGTGTCCTTATGATAAACCAACGAAATGGGAATCCTGTTTTTGCCATCGCGGGAAGGTGCCCAGATTCTTTCGGAAATATAATTTTCCGGCCTGAATTTTCCTCCCAACACTTCCTGCTGTTTCAAAAGTTTGGTGGTCCTTTCTTTCATATCATATTCGTAGGAAGCGGTAGGCTGCGTCATCGAAGTATATCCGTAACAGAGCTTTTGGGTGTTAAACTCCAGGTTGAGCCCGATATAGGCGGTATAGGTAGGATCGGAGAAGGTTAGATAATGTGATTCATTGTTCTGCTGGTCAATGATTTTAAGTTGCAACAAGCCCTCTTTTCTTTCCTCCAGAACCAGGTAGTGACTGAAAATCTCGAAACCTTCCAGTAAAACATCCTTCCGGTGCGGAACGATGTCTTTCCAGTTTTTCATACCCGGATTGTTCACCGGAGTTTTCACCAGTTTAAAGTTAGTGGCATCGTTGGCATTCGTAATGATGTAAAAATCATCTTCATAATGTTCCACCGAATACTCCAGATCCTCAACCCTTGGCTGCAGGATCTTCCAGTCCGCAAAAACGTCATCAGAAGGGATGAAACGGTGTTCATCGGAAATGGTGCTAGAACTGACAATGAAGATGTACTGCAGAGATTTGGTCTTGAAAACATTGACATCAAAGGCATCATCGGTCTCGTGATAAACCACCACATCTTCCGTGCAGTCACTTCCCAAACGGTGACGCAAAACCTGGAATGCCCGCAGATTCTCATCTTTCCTGGTGTAAAAAACATGTTGGTTATCTTTTGCCCAAACGGCTTTTCCGGTGGTGTTTTCTATCTTATCGGCAAGGATTTCCTCTGTCTTCAGGTTCTTGAACTGAATGGTGTAAATCCTGCGCCCCACGGTATCTGTGGAGAATGCCGCAAGTTGATTGTCGGGACTGACTGAAGCACTTCCCATATCGAAAAAGGGGTGGTCTTCCGCCAGGACATTCACATCAAACATAATTTCCTCGGCACTTTCCAACGTAAGATGCTTTCGGCAGAATATAGGATATTCCTTACCTTTTTCGTACCGTACAATATACCAGTATTCATTGAAAAAATAAGGAATGGATTCATCGTCTTTCTTGTAACGGGCTTTCATCTCCTCAAACAGTTCCTCCTGCAGCATTTGGGTATCCTTCATTACGAAATCGGTGTAAGCATTTTCAGCAAGCAGATACTCAGTCACTTCAGGATTTTCTCTTTCGTTCATCCAAAAATAGGGGTCAACCCGTCGGTCGCCATGCATTTCAAGGATTTTCTCTGTTTTCTTTGCTTTGGGAACTTCCATTTTGTGATAAAGATTCAAATTTAAAACAAAAAACCATCTTTTCTGTGATGAAAAGACGGCCTTTCTATATTTTGTATAAAATTATTTATTCATATTTCTGATGTACTTCTCAATGGCCATGGTCATGGAAGGGTTTTCCTTCGTTGGTGCCATTACATCCACCTTCAGGCCTGTTTCTTCCGCTGCGCTTTGGGTCGTGGGTCCAAAAACTGCAATTTTGGTATCGCCCTGCTGGAAATCTTTGAAATTCTGGTGCAATGAGCGTATACCTTGCGGGCTGAAGAATACCAGCATGTCGTAATCCGTGATGGTAATGTCGGTAAGGTCGGAGCATACGGTCTTGTACATAATCGCTCTCGTCCATTCCACATTGGATTTATCCAGGGTCAATGGGATATCCGGGCTCAGCAAGTCAGATGAGGGCAAAAGGTATTTTTCTCCGGGGAACTTCTTGAAGAGCGGCGCAAGATCTGCGAAGGTCTTTTCCCCAAAACTGATTTTTCTTTTTCTGTACACAATATGCTTCTGCAGATAATTGGCAATGGCCTCGCTCTGGCAGATGTACCTCATGGAATCGGGAACGCTGAACCGCATTTCCTCAGCCAAACGAAAGTAGTGGTCTATCGCATTCTTGGATGTGAAAATAATCCCGGTATACTGTGTGAGATCAATTTTCTGCGTCCTGAGTTCCTTATTGTCCATCCCTTCTACATGTATAAATGGACGGAAATCTATTTTTATTTTTTCCTTCTTCGCCATTTCCAGATAAGGTGACGATTCGCTTGGAGGTGGTTGGGAGACAAGAATAGACTTTATTTTCATTTAAAATTTGTGTTTAAAAAAATAATACTTTCCAAAGGGCTGTCAATGGTATAAATTGAAGGGTGCAAATATACAAAAATTTATAATACCATTCGGTAGGAAGAATATGATTTTTATGAAACAGGTAATAAAATAATTTGAATATGAAAGCAATAGCAAAGAAAATAAGGTAATAAAACAAAGCTTCTGCTTTATCAGTAGGGAAATAATAATGGCTGATACACAGTACAATTAAGATAAGCGACAGTACAAAATAAAAACGTGTTATGGTGAAGCAGAACATGGGCCACCGGCGTGAAAAACCAACACTTTGATAAAACAGAAAGCTTAGGATGGCTTTCAGAAGGTAAAATAAAACGATGCAGTAAAAAGTGAAGCCAAATTTATTGAGTTGAAGGCCAAAAGGCTGTACCTCTGCAATAAACTTAGGTACAATGGGAATATACTGCGAAATCAGCGCAGAAGAGGTGAGGCACACTACCAGTGACACAAGGGTCCAGCTCACAAATCCATTACTGGAATCCGAAAATTCCTGCTGAAGAAATGTCCGGATATTGGAATCCCTGTGCAGGGAAACCATCATAAAAACATAGACAAAGGCACAGCAAAGAAGCAGGATAATCACCCAGTCATTGTTTTCCGTAAACCTTATATAATTGTTAATGTTCAGATTTGAAATCAAAACGATAATTTTTGCAAAAATAGGATTATTTTAAAAAGCAAATGCTGTCCCGAAATTAAACTATCTTTGCACACTGAAATGAAGAAACTCGTTATTATACCTACCTATAATGAACAGGAAAACATCGAAGGCATTATAGCAGCGGTGTTTGCGCTGGAGCAGGATTTTCATGTTCTGGTGGTAGACGATTCTTCACCCGACGGCACATCGGATCTCGTAAAAAAACTTCAGGAAAAACATCCCCATCATCTTCATTTAAGCATCCGGAAAGTTAAAGACGGACTTGGAAAAGCATATATCCACGGCTTTAAGTGGGCGCTTCAAAACGGCTACGACTATATTTTCGAAATGGACGCCGATTTTTCCCATAACCCCTCCGACCTCCCGAAACTGTTTGAAGCCTGCAAATCCGCAGATATGAGCGTTGGCTCCCGCTATTCAAACGGAGTTAATGTTGTGAATTGGCCCATGGGCAGGGTATTACTGTCATATTTTGCTTCGAAGTACGTTCGGTTTGTGCTGGGAATTCCCGTGCATGACACCACTGCAGGATTTGTCTGTTTTTCCAGGAAGGTTTTGGAAGAAATTGGAGTGGATAATGTAAATCTGAAAGGCTATGGCTTCCAGGTAGAAATGAAATTCAGGGCCTTCAAAAAAGGTTTCAGGATTGTGGAAGTTCCTATTATTTTTACCAACCGTATTCAGGGAGAAAGCAAGATGAACGGTGGAATCATCGGTGAGGCTATCTTCGGGGTCCTCCACTTGAAATGGCAATCGCTCATTGGAAAACTGTAAGCTTTAATGAAAAATTTTCTTTGGTTCTTAATGCTACTATTGGTTGTTTCCTGTTCAGACTATGTGGACAGGCCCAATAACCTTTTAACAGAATCACAGATGGCTGCGGTGATTGCTGATCTGGCCATCAATGGAGAAACATTAACGGTAAACCCCAGCGCAAATATGGAGTCGGGAACGCGCTATATACTTAGAAAGAATAAAATCAGCGCTAGCGATTTTGCTGAAAGCTATAAATACTACGCCATCACCAAGAAACTGGACGGAATTCTTGAAGACGCCCAGGAACTGATAAAAGAAAGACATCCCGAAGCGGAAAAATTCATAGAAAAAGAACTTAAAAAAAATCCCCAAACCACCCTATTCGGGAGATAATACTATGCATCCATTTTTTAAGATAGATAAATCATCTGAGGGCAAAGCAAGGGCAGGAACCCTGTCAACTGATCATGGGCAGATTCAGACCCCCATTTTTATGCCCGTTGGAACGGTGGCGTCGGTTAAGACTGTTCACCAACGCGAACTTAAGGACGATATCAAAGCGCAGATTATACTGGGCAACACCTATCACCTGTATTTGCGTCCTGGAATGGACATCATGAGCGGGGCTGGTGGACTGCACAGGTTTATGAACTGGGACCTACCCATCCTTACCGACTCCGGCGGATATCAGGTCTTTTCTTTGGCTGCGTCGCGCAAGATGAGTGAAGAGGGTGTAAAGTTCAAGTCTCATATCGACGGTAGTATGCACTTCATCTCTCCCGAAAAATCGATGGAGATACAGAGGCAGATCGGTGCAGATATCTTTATGGCTTTTGATGAATGTACCCCATACCCGTGCGAATATAATCAGGCAAAAGTCTCCATGGAACTTACCCACCGCTGGCTGAAAAGATGCATTGAGTGGTGTGAGGAAAATACAGAACTGTATGGTCACCGCCAACACCTCTTTCCCATTGTTCAGGGATCCACCTATGCGGATTTGAGAAAAATTTCGGCGGAAGTAATTTCAGGGAGCAATGCTGCTGGTAATGCGATTGGAGGGCTTTCTGTTGGAGAACCGGAGGAGGAAATGTACAGGATTACCGATATCGTTACGGACATTCTGCCCAAAGAAAAACCCAGATACCTCATGGGAGTAGGCACACCCTGGAATATCCTGGAATCCATCGGTCTCGGCATCGATATGATGGACTGTGTAATGCCCACAAGAAATGCGAGGAATGCTATGCTTTTTACCTGGAACGGGGTCATGAATATGAAAAACCAGAAGTGGAAGGATGATTTTTCACCTCTGGATGAGTTTGGGACAAGTTTTGTTGACCGGGAATACAGTAAAGCGTATGTACGTCACCTTTTTGTTTCAAAGGAGTACCTGGCGAAACAGATCGCGTCCATCCATAACCTTGCTTTTTACCTGGATCTGGTGAAAGTTGCACGGGAGCATATTGTCGCAGGAGACTTTTATCAGTGGAAGGATTCGGTAATGCCTGCCCTTCGTCAGCGCCTCTAAGTTTTAATTTCAGAACAGTATATATGGGAGTTATTGACCGCTATATCATCAAGAAATACCTCGGAACTTTCGGGTTCATTTTGCTGTTGCTTTCAACGGTAGTCCTGGTGATTGATGTGCAGGCAAAAAAGCCCAGAATCGAGGAAAACGGCTTTCAGCTCTCCGAATTCCTGACTCAATATTACCCGTTCTGGATTATTTACCTTGTAATGACCTTCATGTCCATTCTGGTTTTTATTTCCGTGATTTTCTTTACGTCCCGAATGGCAAACAATACGGAGATTGTCGCGATCATAAGCAGCGGCGCCAGTTTTCACCGTTTCGCACGACCCTATTTTTTTACTTCACTATTTATTGGGATTTTCTCCCTGGTCATCAATCACTTTGTTCTCCCTTGGGCCAACATCAAAAAAAATGAACTGGAAGCATATACCATGAACGCCCGAAAACGGGAGCAGATTATTGGTAGTGCCCCGGTGTCCGCACAAATTAACAAAAACGAATACATTTTTTTGCACAGCTATAACAAGAAGGAGAAACGCGGATCCGGATTCGGCTACAAAAAGTATGATAAGAATAAAAGGCTTACCTACCAGCTTTTAGCGGCTGAAATGTTTTGGGATGCAGATAAAAAGGTGTTCGTGCTGAACACGTTCCATGAAAAGACCATTAATAAAAACGATACGGAAAAACTGAACAATGGCGCCCAGATGTTTAAGAAATTTGGATTTCCTCCCGAGGAGCTTTTCCCGGATCAGTTACTGGGCCAGACTAAGACGACACCGGAACTTATTAAATTCATAAAACGCGAGAGGGAGAAGGGGAACAGTAACCTGAACACCTATTTGAACGAGCTCTATCAGCGAACTTCCATGCCCGTTTCGGTCATTGTGCTCACATTTCTGGCATTATCACTTTCATCGCAGAAAAAACGGGGTGGTCTGGGGGTGAACCTCGCAATCGGAATTGCACTGGCATTTATCTTTGTTTTTTCGTTTGAAGCACTGAAGGTGGTTTCCGAAAATAAAACACTGACCCCGGCTCTGGCCATGTGGCTGCCAAACATGGTCTTTGCTCCACTGGCTGCGTTCCTGTATTTTAAGAGGGCCAATCAGTAGAGCATCTCAATTTCTTTGTGAGAGAACTTCTGTACACCGTCTTTCTCAAGATCAATCCATAAAAATCCATGTTCATCCGCCTTTTTTATAATGCCATTTTGTCGCGTTTTGTCTTTTTCGAAGACGGTCACCTCACTCCTCCGGTAAAGGTGTATGTTGTACTGGGAGAGGATTTCCATCTCAGTTAAGCCAGATATGATGTTCGTTGAAATATGAAGGTATAACTCAGTCGCTAGGCTGTGAAGGTCGTAGCTTTTCCCTGTCTGTGTGAGCAGTGATCCAGCCCTCGGAAAGGTTTTAAAATCTTCCTGCAGGACATTTAGCCCGATTCCAATAAGGAAAAACGGTGTGTTATCCGTCTTTTTTTTTTCTATGAGAATTCCGGAGACCTTCTTGTTCTCGATGATCAAATCATTCGGCCATTTGATTTTCACCACCGCTTTTGTCAAATTGGCCACAAAATCCCGAAGAACTATGGCGGTATAGAAATTGAATATAGAATCTGAAGTTTTTATAAGGCTTTCTTTCACCCCTGTTGTGATGGCAATATTTTCATTTTCCGAGGTCTTCCAGAGATTACCATATTGGCCCCGCCCCATGGTTTGATTAAAGGTGTAAACCGATGTCACCTCGTTGGTTTCAGAATGAAGGAACTGTAGTATTTCATCATTGGTGGAAGCGCACTTCTCCAGGTAAAACAGGTGGGTCATTTAAGAAAGTTTTAATACTTTATAGCACGTGAAAATAAAGAAAAAAGAATAAATTTGCAGATTATACCAATTTTAATGAATAAAACAACTGATAAACAGGCACTAATAGATAAAATCGTAGATGCAATACAGGATACCAAAGGAGAGGAGATTATGATCTTTGACCTTTCGAAGATAGAAAATTCTGTAGCTGAAACTTTCATCATCTGCAGCGGAAACTCAAATACGCAGGTTTCTGCCATCGCAGGAAATATCGAGAAAAAAGTACGGAATGAGCTTCAGGAGCGTCCATGGCATGTGGAGGGATCCGAAAACGCTATGTGGGTACTCGTTGACTATGTTTCTGTAGTCGTTCATGTGTTCCAGAAACAGGTTCGGGAATATTACGATATCGAGGAACTTTGGGGCGATGCTCAAATTACAAAAATTGAAGCTTAAATCACTAAAGACCAACTGAATGAACAATAAAGGATTTAACTGGTTTTTCCCTTTAGCCATCATGGCCTTTCTTCTTTTCTTTGGCCGCGGGCTTTTTATGCCGTCAGCAACGTCAGAGATCACTGAAGAACAGTTTTTTGATATGATGAAGGAGGGAAAAGTACAGAATATAAAAGCATATAGGGACAATTTTACGGCAGATGTCTTTCTGACCCCACAGGCCAGGACCGCGCTCGCTAAAAATTCACCTAAGGAGCCGAGTCCGTTTTCCGCGCTCGAAACCACTCCCGGCGCTGACTATACTTTGAAGTATGGCGAACTCCGACTTCTGATGGAAAAGTTTGACAAGACCAAGACAGAAAACCCTCAGATAAAGACCACGATAAACGTCGACACTGCTGGCAGTGTAATGGAAAGCTTCCTTATCCAGATTGCGGTGGGGCTCATCATCATGTTTATCATCTACTTTATTTTCTTTAGAAAAATGGCAGGATCAGGCGGTCCTGGCGGTCAGATTTTCTCCATCGGGAAGTCCAGAGCGAAACTTTTTGATGAGAAAGACAAGGTACAGACCACGTTTAAGGACGTAGCGGGGTTAGAAGGCGCAAAGGAAGAGGTTCAGGAAGTCGTGGACTTTCTAAAGAACTCTGAAAAATACACGAAACTGGGAGGTAAGATTCCTAAAGGGGTGCTGTTGGTCGGTCCTCCGGGAACCGGTAAGACCCTTCTTGCAAAAGCGGTGGCAGGCGAAGCCAAAGTGCCGTTCTTTTCATTATCAGGATCAGATTTTGTGGAAATGTTTGTGGGTGTTGGTGCCTCCCGTGTCCGGGATTTATTTGCCCAGGCCAAAGCAAAATCACCAGCGATTATTTTCATTGATGAGATTGATGCCATTGGTAGAGCCAGAGGAAAAGGCAACTTCACCGGGGGTAATGATGAGCGTGAAAACACACTTAATCAGCTTCTTACAGAAATGGACGGTTTTGGAACAGATACCAATGTTATTGTAATGGGTGCTACGAACCGGGCCGATATCCTGGATAAAGCCCTGATGCGGGCCGGACGTTTTGACCGGTCCATCTACGTGGATCTTCCGGAACTGCACGAGAGACGCGAAATTTTTGACGTTCACCTTTCAAAAATAAAACTGGATGACAGCATAGACCGAGAATTCCTGGCCAAGCAAACACCGGGCTTCAGTGGAGCGGATATCGCAAATGTCTGTAATGAGGCAGCACTGATTGCCGCCCGGAACAATCACGAATCGGTAAATAAACAGGATTTCCTGGATGCGGTAGACCGGATCATTGGTGGGCTTGAAAAGAAAAATAAGGCCATAAAGCCTTCAGAAAAACGCCGTGTTGCCTACCATGAGGCAGGACACGCTGCGATATCCTGGCTTGTAGAACACGCTGCGCCGCTATTAAAGGTAACCATAGTGCCCAGAGGGCGTTCGTTGGGTGCTGCGTGGTATCTTCCTGAAGAACGGTCATTAACCACAACCGAGCAAATGTATGATGAACTGTGTGCCACTTTAGGAGGGCGTGCAGCAGAGCAAACTGCATTCGGGAATATATCGACAGGGGCACTTTCTGACCTGGAACGGGTTACAAAACAAGCACAGGCCATGGTTACCATTTACGGACTGAACGATAAGGTGGGTAATATCTCTTATTACGACAGTTCAGGACAGAGTGAATACAGTTTTGGAAAACCTTATTCCGAACAGACCGCTAAGATGATTGACGAAGAGATTTCCAAAATCATCGAGAACCAATACAGTCGGGCATTGAAGATTTTAGCTGAAAACCGGGATAAACTCGACAGTCTGGCTAAAAAACTGCTGGAGAAGGAGGTTATTTTCCGGGAAGACCTGGAAGAGATCTTTGGAAAAAGAGCATGGGACCCTGAACTGACCGAACATCCGGTAAGCGGTGCCAACGGTACCCTTGCAGAAACGGATCAGAATCAAATCCCTGATGAGCAGGTAGCAGCCCCGGAAAGTACGACCCAGCTGTAAAAAATACTTATCAAAAAACCCGATATAGAATCGCAAGAGACTAAATATCGGGTTTTTTCGTTTTTAAACAAATCATTTAGATGATTAACTGATTTATTTTATATTTTTGTATTGATATACTAATTAAAGGAAGTTGAGTCTATTTAAGAAATTTGTTGGCAAAATAATGAACCAGCCTGAGGAGGAAGGGAATCAGAGCCTGGAAAGGTTGGGAGATTCGCTGAAACACGCCGATCTGGACTATAAATTTGCCCAGCTTTTCACCCATTCCGGGGGATTCTTTAATTACTGTGCCGATGAAGCTGAAGCGCTTCAAACCCTTAATCAAATCATTAGGATTGAAGGATTAAAATCGGTTTTCTGCTGCGACAGGGATTTGAAAAATTTCCTTGATGTAGTAAAAGTTCCGTTTTCCGACAATCTTGAACTTTTTAATGACGCTGCCTTCATTACCTGCGAATACCTTATCGCATATGATGGTCGGATCATGCTTTCCCATAATAACATCAAACATTTTCATTCTTCGCGTCTGCCTGAAAAAATTATCGTAATGGCAAACGTTTCACAGATTGTTTCTAACCTCAATGAGGCCATGAGCAAGATTAAACGTAACGGAAATGTGAAGAACCTAACCTCCATCAGCGGAAATCAAAACAAACTGGATGCTCCTTCCCGGAACAGCACCAAGCTTTTCCTTCTCCTGATTGAAGATTAATACCTACCGTATCATTTTGGACAAAAATTTAATTCAGCGTACCGCGTCAGGTTTAGTATATATTATTGTCCTTATGGCCTGCGTGCATCCTATGGGCGCTGAAACCATCAACCGTATTTTTCCGGATCTTGTAAAGCAGCATTATCTGTACTACGGACTCATTGCCTTTCTTTTCATGGCCGCCACTTGGGAGTGCATGAAAATGATGAAGTTTGGATCGGGTTATGAGCGGTGGATTGTATTGCCTTTGGCCTTTTTTGTATTCTACATGTTCAGTAAAAGATATTTCAATCACGGCTTTTATTTCGATTTCCGCCTGTCTGAAATTCTGGCCCTATCGCTGATCCTGATTTCCGTCGTCACCCTGTTTAAATATACCAGCGAACTTTATTTCGACAGCGGCAAACTTATTTTCACCGTAATCTACACGGCATTGCCTTTTGGTTTTGCGTTGGGCCTGCCAAAATATTCGGCTTATCAGGACGTCTTTACTCTTGAAGTATTCTTTATGTTCATCCTGATCTGGAGCAGTGATACTTTCGCGTTCCTCACGGGAAAATTCTTCGGGAAACATAAGATGGCACCAAAAATTTCTCCTAAAAAGACCTGGGAAGGTTTTGCCGGTGGCGTGGTGCTTACGCTGGTCCTTTCCTTTTTTGTTGAAAGGTATTTTCCTGAACTGCGCGGTAACTGGATGGTAGTTGGATTTCTAATCTCGGTTTTTGCACCTTTGGGTGACCTGGTTGAAAGCCAGCTGAAGAGAAGTTTTGGAGTAAAGGACTCCGGAAACATCATTCCGGGACACGGCGGGATTTTAGACCGGTTGGACAGTTTTATTATATGTGCACCTGTCGTATATTTGTACTTTATTTTAGATAAATATTTTTAATTCATGAAACTTCACAGAGAATCCAAAGGGACCATAGCCGTAGCAACGGTCATTTTCGCAGTGCTTGGCTTTTTATCCGTCTATTACCTGGAAATCTGGGCGCTTATTGTGATTATTCCAATGCTGGTAATTTACGGGTTGGTGTTTTGGTTTTTCAGGGTTCCGAACAGGGATATTGAGGACCATAAGGAAAATGTAATCGCGCCGGTGGACGGTAAAGTGGTCATGATTAAGGAAGTGGATGAAAGCGAATTCATTAAAGGGAAGGCCATTCAGGTTTCCATATTCATGTCGCCGCTCAATGTACATATTTGCCGTTATCCGGTGTCCGGGAGGGTAATCTATAAAAAATACCATCCTGGGAAATACCTTGTTGCGTGGCACGAGAAATCGTCAACGGAAAATGAAAGGACCACTGTAGCGGTGGAGAGTTTAACCCATCATCAGGTGGTGTTCCGGCAGATTGCCGGTTATGTTGCCCGCCGGATAGTCTTTAACTGTAATGAAGGCGATGTGGCCAAAGCGGGACATGAGTTCGGATTTATTAAATTCGGTTCAAGAATGGATGTTTTTCTTCCTCTTGACACGGAGATCATCTGTAAAATTGGTGATAAAACAAAAGGTGGTATCGATATCATCGCGAAGATGAAAGAATAAAATAACTGCATAAGATGTGAAATCCGGACCTTCCGGATTTTTTTTGTATATTTTCACAAAGAAATCTTATGTGGAAGTTCATCAAATACTTTACAGCGGTATTGTACCTTTTTCTTTTTATTTCCTGCGATGAAGGTCTCAAGAAAAAGCAGCAGGAAGTTCACCAGAGGGAAATGGCCCTTCTGGAAAAGGAAAAAAACTTTGCTTTAAAAGAAGCGGAGTATCACAAACTCCTGCAAATGAAAGACAGTCTGATCTCACAAAAGGACAGTATTGCAGTTAAGCCCTTACCTGTGGATATAACCGGAAAATGGAATGGTAAAATGATATGTACCGACTCCAACTGCACGGATTATGTTGTAGGTGATGTGCGCGTAGACGAATGGGAAATCACCCAGGACAACGGGGTTCTTATCGCTAAAAATGTAAATAAAACCGGGGTCGTGCGGGTGTATAATGGAAGTTATGACGGAACCCGAATCCACTTTACCTCTCAGAGTGAGCCGGAAGCTCCAAATCTGCGCATCTTCAAAATTGAACTGGGAACCATCACTGCTAACAGGCTTGCAGGAAGCAGGGAAATACAGGTGGACAATTCCTGTATCTCCAAATTTTCTGTAGAACTTTTAAGATAATAGGTTATGAGTATACTAAGCGCTGCAGGGCATTTCGTGCTTCCTTTAGAAGACCCTGTTCTTAAGTTTCTGGTCATCCTGGTTATCATTCTGTCCGCACCTATTTTACTGAATAAAATTAAAGTTCCGCACCTTATCGGCCTCATTATCGCCGGTGCTGTAATAGGACCCAACGGGTTTAATGTATTGCCGAGAGATGCCAGTGTGGTTGTCATCGGAACCACGGGGCTGCTGTTCATTATGTTTCTTGCCGGGTTGGAAATCGACTTAACAGAATTCAAAAAGAACAAATGGAAGAGCTTGGGTTTCGGAATGTATACCTTCGCTATACCGCTCATTTTCGGTATTTTTGCCGGCTACTATATTCTGGGATACGCCATGCTGGTGGCAGTTCTTTTTGCAAGTATCTTTTCCTCGCATACCCTTATTTCCTATCCTTTGGTAAGCAAGCTCGGGATTTCCAAAAACCGTGCGGTAAACGTTACGGTGGGCGGAACCATGATTACCGATGTCCTCGCCCTATTGGTGCTCGCCGTTTGTGTAGGCATGGCGCAGGGAACGGTAACTACTTCGTTCTGGGTCCGGCTTACGGTATCCATTCTTATTTTCGGTGGCGTAGTTTTATATGGATTTCCGGTGGTTGCCCGGTGGTTCTTCAAGAATGTACAGGATAAGGTATCGCATTTCATCTTCGTAATGGTGATGATCTATTTGGCTTCGCTGTTTGCCGAACTTGCGGGTGTAGAAGCAATTATAGGCGCTTTCCTGGCTGGGCTGGCACTCAACAAACTGATTCCGCACACCTCTGCGCTGATGAACCGGATTGATTTTGTAGGAAACGCCATTTTTATTCCTTTCTTTTTAATAAGTGTGGGAATGATTATTGACTTTCAGGCTTTTTTCAAGGATTTTGAAACCATTAAAGTAGCCCTGATTATGACCGTTATTTCATTGGGAGGAAAATACCTTGCTTCAATAGCCACACAGAAAACCTTCAGGTTTACGAATAATGAGGGCCGTCTTATTTTTGGCCTTTCCTCAGCATCCGCAGCTGCGACGCTGGCAACGGTAATGGTGGGATACAATATCGTTATCGGGGAAACAGAGAATGGTGAGCCCATTAGGCTCCTCAACGAAAGCATACTGAACGGAAGTATCCTTTTAATACTGGTTTCATGTACGGTATCCTCATTTGTAACACAAAAAAGCGCAAAAAACATCGCAAATGCGGAAAGTGAAGACCGGCTGTCTGACAACCAGGATGAGGATGAGAAAATACTCCTTGCAGTCAATTATCAGGAAACGGTTGCGCCTATGACCAATTTGGCATTGCTTATGAAATCCAAAAGAAATACAGAGCAGGTATACGCACTGAATATCATCAATGAAAAGAAGAATGAATCCTCTAATAAAAATGCAGAAAAACTGCTGAATGCTGCCTCTGAAATTGCTTCAGCTGCGGATCTAAAGTTAAATGTCCTGAAAAGACATGATTCGGATGTCATAAATGGCATCAACAACGAAATCAAGGAGCACAGAATCACCGACCTTCTTATCAGTGTTGATAAGAACAAAGGATTTTCGTCGGGCTTTGTGTATAATCTGTACAACGGCTATCTGACAAATGAATCCGTTAATGTGCTTGTTTATCATGCGGTTCAGCCGGTTTCAACGATAAGGGGATATCATATACTTATTCCCGCCAATGCGCAATACGAACCCGGATTTTATACAGCCCTTCTTAAAATTTGGAACATCTCCCGCAACTCTGCCACGAAACTCACCTTTTATGCAGATGGCAATATGGTTAAAATGCTCGAAAACATTAAGAAAAAAGCAACTGTCGATGCGGAATTTGTCATTTTGCACAACTGGGCGGATTTGCCGGAAATTGCAGAGAAAATGAAATCGGATGACGCGCTTATCCTGATGATGGCCAAACGTGGGATGAAATCGTATCTTCCGGAAATGCAGAATGTACCGGATTATCTCAATAGCATATTTAAATCGAGTAATTATCTCCTGGTCTATCCAACACCAAATACTAAAGATAATACTGCCACAGCACTGCATTCACGCAGTTTTAACAATCCCGATGATTTTGCCGAAATAGGAAATTTTATTGGAAATATTTTTAAATAAGGGGATGAAGATGCTGTTATCCTTTTGGCAGGGTCCTACTTTTTTACAATCACCGAAAAATTAGTCAAAATTCTGTAAATCCACCAGTTTTCTGTAAACCCCGTCATGGTCGTAAAGCTCAGTGTGCGGTCCCTGTTCCACAATCTTACCCCGTTCCATCACCACGATGGTGTCTGCCTTCTGAATGGTAGACAGCCTGTGGGCAATGACGAGTGAGGTTCTGTTCTGCATCATTTTCTCCAGTGCATCCTGTACAAATCTTTCGGATTCCGTATCCAAAGCAGAGGTCGCCTCATCCAGAATCATGATCGGTGGATTTTTTAGCACTGCACGGGCGATCGAGACCCGCTGCTTCTGTCCACCTGAAAGTTTACCTCCTGCCTCACCGATTCCCGTGTCATAACCCTTTGGAAGGTCAAGGATGAAATCATGGGCGTTGGCTACCTGTGCTGCACTTTCAACACGGTCTTTCCCAGCAGTCAGATTTCCTAACGCAATATTGTTGGCAATGGTGTCATTGAATAAAATATTATCCTGTGTCACCAGACCGAAAAGTTTGCGGTAACTGGACAGTTTCAGGTTTTTGATGTTGATGCCGTCAATCAGGATTTCCCCCGACTGCACATCATAGAAACGGGTAATGAGGTTTGCAATCGTACTTTTGCCGCTCCCACTTTGTCCTACAAGTGCAACACTTTTACCTTTTGGGATTACCAGAGAGAAATTCTCCAGCACCTTTCGGTCCTCATAGGCAAAGCTGATGTTTTTGAATTCAATTTTTTCTCGGAAGTCATCAATCTCAACGGCATTTTCAATTTCTTTCAGCTGGTAGTCGGCATCCAGGATTTCGAAAACCCTTTTCGCAGAAACTTCGCCTTTCTGGAAGTTGGAGATTGAGTTTGAAAGCCTTTTAAGCGGGTCCAGAATGGTGTAAAAGAGCGAAATGTAAACGATGAATTCCGCCCCGGAAAGACCTTGGCCCTGCAGCGCAAGCTTACCGCCAAAATAGACAATCATTCCTATGGTCGTTGCCCCCAGGAGTTCACTTACAGGTGAGGCCAGAGCTTTCTTCTTAAATAACCTTAAGGACAGATGGCGGATGGTGTTCAGGGTATTGTCAAAACGGTTCCGGATTTGTTCCGATGCGTTGAAGATCTTGATTACTTTAAGTCCCACCAGCGTTTCATCCACATAGGAGTACATTTTACCAAGCTCATTCTGGGCTTCGCCCGTATCTTTTTTCAGGCTTTTACCAATTATTGAGATCAGGGTACCCATAACAGGAAAAACAATCAGGGTGAATACGGTAAGCTGAAAATTTGAATAGAGCAGATATCCCATGGTCAGGATAATGACGATGGGCGACCGGATAATGTCAATGAGGCTGTTCAGGATATTACCTTCAATCTCTCCAACGTCAGAAGTAATCCTCGCAAAAACATCGCCTTTTCTTGTGTCCGAAAAAAACGCTACCGGCAGTTCCAGGATTTTGCTGTGCAGTTGGCTCCGGAAATCCCTGGAAACGCCGGTTCGGGAATAGGTAAGGTAGAATTCGGAAAAATAGCTGAAGATATTCCGGAATAAAAACATGGATATAAAGACGATACAGGTGAGTAAAAGTACATATTCCGGACCCCGCTCTATTTCAAGCTGCTGTATGAAATAGTTGAAACTGTCTTTTCCATAGGTTCCAAGGTTAAAGATTTCACCGTTAAACTCAGGCTTGCGCTCAATGCGCGGTGATTTTTTATCAAAAAGAATATTCAGCACCGGAATAAAGCCAAGCATGGCTATGATGTTGAAAAGTGCATAAAGAATATTAAAGAAAATGCCCAGTGCAATGGTACTCTTATAGGGTAGTATATATTGAATTGCCCGTTTGTAGTGATTCATCTAAAGGTTTTGAGTGGCAAAATTACGGAAATAGATTGAATTAGATTGAAATCAGACGGTCACAGCACTGGACAGCTAAAAAAAACAGCTCCCGGAGGGAACTGTTATTACACTCAAAAAAATCGTTGTAAGGTTACCGGATACGGTCCACAGATTTTACGAGCCTGTCGTCCCGGCGGATGTAAATATTTGCCATAAGCAAACAAAACAGCCCAATAAGTGGAAAAACAGGTTCAATACCTTTCTCAGGAAAAGAAATTCCTCCAGGTAAGCTTAGCAGCCAGTACATCAATAAGCCAATCAACAAAGCGTTTATAAACATGTTGATGGTGTTCAACATGATCTGTCTCGGTCTTTTCTTGAAACTGAAAATAGAAATCACCGCAAGGATGAAGGACAGAAGAGAAAGAGAAGCGATAACATATTTGCTTCCAAAAAGATCCACATCCAGCCCGGTAAAATGAAGCGCAGCCCCGGCAAGGGCGACAAGGATCATGAAAATGGTTTGTATTCTCTGCAGCATTTTTCAGTTAGTTCGCGCAAAAATAGCACAAATTTTGCACATTTCAAAAATAAGTGTAGATTTGCATTACAGATTCTACGGAATAAGCCGCCCGGCTAAACTTTTTTACAAACACTTACATAACATCATTTTTTACGTAACACACCACCCTTATATATGTTTAACTTAGAAACACTAAGGTCTAAATCCATTGCGGAGCTGACCAGGATTGCCAAAGATTTGGAGGTGAAAGTAGCCAGAAACAGTGACGAAAATACCATTATTTTTGCTATTCTGGACTTTCAGGCGTCCAATTCCAAAACGGCAAAAGAATATTACAATACTACAGAAAAACCTCCAGTTCAGGCAACTGAATTACCGGAATCCTCTGATAAACCTGCTGAAAAGCCTAAACCTGCCAGAAAGCCTGCGCCTAAAAAGAAACCGGCGTCCAAAGCACAGGCTAATCCGATGCCTCAAATGATTGAAATAACCGAAACGCCGGTACCCGAAGCTGAAACGCCAACTGTTGTAGAGCATGAGGCAAAGCCGGAGGAGGCACCAAAAGAAAACCACCCACAGCAGAAACCACAGGGACAAAGAAAGAAAAAGGAGCAGCCCGTTAATAAACCTGCAGAAGATATAACCGAACAGGAAGTGGCAACCGAGGTTCCCGAGGTAAAGGAAGAGGTTATGCAACCAAAACCAAAGCATCCGAATCAGCAGAATCAAAATTCCGGGCGTCAACAACAGAATCAAAATCAACAACAGAACCAAAATCAGCAACAAAATCCGACTCAGCAGCCCAATCCCAATCAGCAGCCGAACGGAAATCAGCATAAAAATCAGAAACCGCAACGCAACGGCGAGAATCAGGAAGAAGCGGAACCGAAAAAGGAATACAGTTTCGATGGCCTTGTAACCATTGAAGGGGTTCTGGAAATACTTCCGGACAATTACGGTTTCCTGCGTTCGCCGGATTTCTCCTACATCTCCTCTCCGGATGATGTGTACGTTTCAACGGCGCAGATACGGAACTACGGCCTTAAAACGGGTGATGCCGTTAAGGGAATCGTAAGGCTGCCGAAAGAAGGTGAAAAATATTTTTCACTTCAGAAGCCTCTGGAAGTAAACGGACGCGATCTGGCCTTCATTAAAGACCGGGTTTCTTTTGAATACCTGACCCCGCTTTTCCCGGAAGAAAAATTCAACCTCGCCGGAAAAGGCTCCACCGTTTCCACCAGGGTTGTCGATTTATTTGCACCTATCGGAAAAGGGCAGCGTGCCATGATCGTGGCCCAGCCTAAAACGGGGAAGACCATGCTGCTAAAGGATATCGCAAATGCGATCTCAGCCAACCACCCGGAAGCCTATATGATGGTCCTTCTGATTGATGAAAGACCCGAAGAAGTTACCGATATGGAAAGAAGCGTAAATGCGGAAGTTATTGCTTCTACATTTGACGAAGCTGCTGACAAACATGTGAAAGTGGCCAACCTTGTATTGGCAAAAGCCCAAAGAATGGTGGAATGTGGTCACGACGTTGTAATCCTTCTGGATTCCATTACGAGACTTGCCAGGGCATACAACACCGTAACACCGGCTTCAGGGAAAGTCCTTTCCGGAGGGGTGGATGCCAATGCGCTTCACAAGCCGAAAAGGTTTTTCGGTGCAGCCCGGAACATTGAAAACGGCGGCTCCCTTACCATCATTGCCACGGCACTTATAGACACCGGCTCCAAAATGGATGAGGTAATTTTTGAAGAGTTCAAGGGAACCGGTAACATGGAACTTCAGCTGGACAGAAAGATTGCGAACAAGCGTATTTACCCTGCCATCGACCTGGTATCCTCCAGCACGAGAAAAGACGACCTGCTCCTGGACGAGAAAACCATGCAGCGCATGTGGATCTTCCGCAAATACCTGTCGGATATGAATCCCGTGGAGGCCATGGAATTCGTGAACAGAAGCATAAAAAATACTGAAAGCAACGAAGAGTTCCTGATGAGTATGAACAGATAGACTTTGTTTTTTCATCATCAATTGAAATAAAAACTGCCCTGAAGTGATTCGGGGCAGTTCTGTTATATCTTTGCAAAGGGTAGATTATAATGGTGACGGTACAATAAATGCAGTTCAAAATATCAGTTTAGACGCAAACAACGAACCCAAGGCGACACCTTGCCCTTAAAATTAAAACAAAATATTATGAAAAAAATACAAGTATTAATACTTTTAGGATTGTTTATGTTTTGTATATCTTGTAAAGCACAAACGCTTCCTTTAAATACTCCTCTTTGGGATATTCCTGCAAATTCTTATGTGAAGGATTTAAACAATGAACTACTACCATATGTAGGAACTTATAAAGCTACTTATCAAGGACATGAGATTACGTTATTTATAACAAAAACAGACAATATGTTAGTAAAAAGTGCAAAAAAGAATTTCTTTCAAGATGCTTTAGTTGTAAAGTATATTGTAAAAAATTCCATAGGCATAATTTTGCAGGATACACAAAATATTAACAATCTTAATATTAAATTTTATAGTTTTGGAACAGATCCAACAAAGAATATTGTTGATTTTAGCTATAGTGGAACCAATTGTAATGTAGGAGGGGGACTAGTTTATTTAAAAAGGATAAATGCCACCCAGCTTTCCTGGGATTACCAACCGCAGGAAGGGGGTGATGATAATTGTCCACCCGGTACAGATACAACGGTTTATTTACCAGATGTAGATAATTTAATATTTACAAAACAATAACAGCAACCGCCAAACGGCGGTTTTTCTTTGCCTTAATTGCTCATGGGCGTTTTGCATAAAGCACGATTTATATTTTCGAAGTAAAGAAGATAGGCGGTCTAATGCGTAGGGCTACAAAAACGAAGCAGGTTTAGTTGCCAATAGTTAATTCACGAAGGTTTTTCATTCTGTCTATCTCTTTTATCATTTTTTTAAGAATTTTTATAAGGCAAAGATTTTTATGAATCCTTATCTTTGAGAATTAACTTTAAAAATAACAGCATTATGTCATTCGAATTACCACAGTTAGGATATGCTTACGACGCATTAGCGCCTACCATTGATGCCAGAACAATGGAAATCCACCACACGAAACACCACCAGGCGTACATCGATAACCTGAACAAGGCCATTGAAGGTACCGACCTTGCGGGTAAAACCATAGAGGAAATCTGCAAAACGGGAACCGATAAGCCGGCAGTTAGAAATAACGGCGGCGGTCACTTCAACCATACCCTGTTCTGGGAAATCATGACTCCGGGCGGTAGCAATGAGCCCGTGGGCAAGGTAAAAGCCGCACTGGAAACTTATGGTGGTTTCGAAAAATTCAAGACCGATTTCTCCGAAGCGGCTAAAACAAGATTCGGTTCCGGCTGGGCCTGGCTTTGCAAAAAAGACGACGGTTCAGTTACTGTATGTTCCACTCCAAACCAGGACAACCCGCTGATGCCTGTTGCCGACTGCCAGGGAACGCCAATTCTTGGTCTGGATGTATGGGAACACGCTTACTACCTGAACTACCAGAACAGAAGACCGGACTATGTTTCGGCTTTCTTCAGTGTAATTAACTGGGATAAAGTAGAGGAACTCTTCAATAAGTAAGAAAAGCAAATCAATTCATAAAAGGTCCGGCATTGCCGGACCTTTTTTTATCGAGAATAATCCATGCCACTAAGCCCGAGGAACCGTACCTTGTATTTCCAGTTTACATAGGCAAAAACCTGGTATAGTTTGTACTCAAAAGTTAGTCCGTAATTTTCATTTGAGTCATAGTCTATATCGGATTCAAGTATATTGCGGTACCGCCCGGTTCGATAATAGGAATTCCACTGCTCCACGAGGCTTATATTCCGGGATTTTAGAACACTTTCCGTATACATGCTCTTTGGCTTTGCTATGGCATTCAGGAAATAATCGTACTCGGTATCAATTACAATCAGGTCCCACTCACCGTCGTCATTTTTTTCAGGTTTCAGAACGCCGGAATCTTTTTCCGCGGGCGGTTGCTGAGAAGCGCAGTTTAGCGTAAGCGTAGCAAAGATAAGGAACAGGATAAGCTTTTTCATTGTGTTGGATTTGTAGTAAAGTTACAAATTACAGTCCATAAAAAAACCGGAACATGAGTTCCGGCTATATTATGATTGATTGCCCTTATTTATTGGGTGTATATTCTCTCTGAAGTACAGAGACAGCCGGAAAGTGGTCACTGTATCCTCCTGTATAACGGTCGCCGTCCCACGAGCGGAATGGATATCCTTTCCACTGACCCTGGGAATTCACCAGGTAAGACGGTGCGTATATTTCTCCTTTGTATACCGAGTAGGTCGGAGTCATTTTTTCCGGTGAGTACAGGTTCTTCGAAACGATGATCTGATCAAAGAGGTTTGGAGCGTCCCGGTAGGCCAAAGAAGCAACGCCTGCCTTGTACAGTTTCGTCATCAGGTTATAGTAAGGGGTTTTTTCGGATAGTTCAGAAGGTTCACCTACCGCCCCCAGGTGCTTTTTAAGGCTAGGGCTTACGGGATCGTCATTAAAATCGCCCATTGCAATCAGTTTAATGTCCGGGCTCTCCGCTCTGGCTTTGTCCATTTCTGCTTTCAGTACGGCCGCTGCTGCAATACGCCGCGGAAGAGAACGGGCTTCACCACCGCTTCTTGAAGGCCAGTGGTTCATAAAAACACCCACTTTTTCGCCGTCAAGCAGTCCCTTCACCACCAAAACGTCTCTGGTGTAGCTCCTTTTGCCTTCGTCATCAAAGATCTTGATCTCTTTTTTATAGGTTTCTGTAGGTTTGAATCTTTTTTTCTGATAGATGATGGCTATGTCGATTCCTCTGGCGTCATAAGAGTTGTAGTGTACAATGCCGTAATCACTTTTCGCAAGTATGGGCTGCCTGATGAGGTCTTCTATAACCTGTCTGTTCTCTACTTCTATAAGTCCAACGATTGCCGGGTTGTCATTGGTGTACTGCCTTCCAAGTTCGGAAATCAGTTTTGCAATCTTCGACATTTTATCGCTGTATTTCTGGCCATCCCAGTTTTTTGCGCTGTTTGCTGTAAATTCTTCGGCCAGAATCTGTGTTCTTATCACCTTTTTACCCATCACAAGTTCATCACTCCACGGACCTCTGTAGTCTTCGGTAGTCACCATGAGTTTGAGGGAATCCAGGGGAACACTTCTGTGAAACGCCGGATTGTTTACATCTTTGGTGCCGTCTATGTAATCAAATGACGGAACGGTGTCCCAAAGGTTTTCGACATTCATAAAAGCTACCGTGGCTCTCTGAACCTGTTTTTTCTGCGAAAATACGAGTCCGAAACACAGTACTGCAGTGATAACAAAATATTTTTTCATTCTTTTTTTGCATGTAATTTTTCAGGCGATAAAATTAGTAATTATTTGACAGTTATTTATCATTATTTAGATTTATAAAGATGGCTAAAGTTAAAACAGTAAGACATTATCCTGCTTTTATTAGGTTGATAAATTTAACGCGGCTTAGGAACCAATAAAATGTTAAAAATGTTTAACTTAACAAAAAATAAGTTTAAATTTGTTCCCCCTTAATTAACCAGTGATAAAAGTGAATTTAAATAAATTACCATGATTAAAAAATTATCTTTAATCTCTCTGTTTACCTTGCTTCCAGCCTCTTTTTATTTTGCACAGACCACGGTCTATGCCTATGTGAAAGATGCTGCCGGGAAGCCAGTTGAGAATGCTGAGATTGACCTTGCGCAGTCCGGCAATGATGTTACGGCTGACAAAATCGGATATTTCCAGTTTGTGGATTTACAGCCCGGACGATACCTGATTACCGTTTTTAAACCAAGCTTTGAACCTAAAATAGTTGAATTTGAGGTTACCTCAGACGAGAAAAAGAAAGATTTGGGCGTAATCAGTTTAAATGTCGCTCCTGCAGATGCGGGCGTCATGGTAATTGATGATTCTGCAGGCGATACTGATGAAAGTGGATCCTCCATGCAGCCAACCGTGGGACTTCTGAGTTCCGGCCGCGACGTCTTCCAGAATGTTGCTGCATTTGAACTTGGTGCTTACTGGTTTCGCCCACGCGGTATTGAAAACCGTTTTGAAGACATCCTTTTCAACGGCGTTCCGATGTCCAAAAATGATGACGGAAAGGTGGACTTCAGCAACTGGGGCGGTTTGAACGACGTCACCAGATATCCTTATGAAAATGTGGATAATATTACCCCTTCGGAATATACCTTCGGAAACTTAGGCGGGGTGGTATATTATAACACCCGGGCGTCCAGCTACAGAAAGCAGACATCGCTCGCCTATTCCTTTACCAACAGAAGCTATTTTCACCGTGCAATGGCCACCTATTCCAGCGGACTCACCAAGAATGGATGGGCTTTCACCTTCTCAGGAAGCAGAAGATGGGCTGATGATGGCGTTATTGACGGAACATACCAGGATTCATACGCCTATTTTGCAGCGATTGAAAAACAGTTCAGCAGCAGACATGCGATTAATTTAACGGCTTTTGGAGCACCTACCTACCGGGCATCCAATTCTCCAAACACGCAGGAAACCTATGATTTAATGGGTAAGAACTACAATGCATACTGGGGATGGCAAGACGGCGAAAAAAGAAATTCCAGGATAAGAAAGGTTTTTGAACCAATCTTCATGCTGACGGATTATTTGAAAATAGGGGAAAACAGCAACTGGAACAACACCATTTCCTACCAGTTCGGCAGAGACGGACGGAGCAGGCTGGACTGGTTTCATGCCGCAGATCCAAATCCAACCTACTACAGGAAACTGCCGGGTTATCTGTTCTCCGGTTTCGAAGAGGCTACTTCAGATGGTGGAACGACGATTACTGATGGGGAACAGTCACAGTTTGACGCTTACGTGAACCAATGGCAAACCAACCCTAACATCAGCCAGATTGACTGGAACGCGCTTTATTCGGCCAACAACCTGAACAAGTACGACATGGACGGAAACCAGAGGGGTGCGGTGTACACCATTGTGGAAGATGTGAATAAGGACAACACCTTAAACTTTGCTTCTCACTTTGACACCAAGCTGGCCTCTAACTGGAAACTCAACCTGAACTTCAATTACCAGAATCTGAAATCTGATAATTTCAGGGAAATGAAAGACCTTTTGGGCGCATTTTATGGCTATGACCTGAACGCCTTCAACAGCGATGCACCAAATGACCTGGACAATCCGGAGAGAAAAATCATGGTGGGCGACAGGACGCAGTATTCTTACGATCTCTTAAGGAACACTTACGCACTGAATGCCTCTACTGAAGTTGATTTTCCGAAATGGAACGTCATGGCTTCCGTTTTTTCTTCATATTCAGAATCGCAGAGAGACGGAAAATTCAGACATGCGGTTTATAACGGAAAAGGCAAGAGCGAAACTTTCGATGCGTTCGATGCCGGTTTGAAGGGAAGGGTGACCTACAAGATCAACGGTAAGAACTTCATCGTCTATAACGGGGCGCTTTTCAGCTTAGCTCCAACGCTTAATGAAATTTTTATCAGCCCAAGGGTGACCAATATGATTACTCCAAGTGTTGAAAATCAAATCATCAATTCCAATGATCTTAGTTATATCCTGAGAGGGCAGATCTTAAAACTAAGGTTAGGGGCTTATTATACCACTATGAATAATGCGACGGAAGTTTCCCGGTATTTTGCAGACGTTACCGACTCAAAACCCATCCCCGGTGGACCAGTTACGGAAAATCGCGATGCTTTAGTAGCCGAGATTCTGAGTGGAGTTGATAAAACTTATAAAGGCCTTGAATTTGGGGCAGAAGTTAAAATTACCCCGACTTTGTCTGCAAACGCGGTAGCAAGCTATGGGGATTACCGAATCACGAACAATCCGAAAGTATCTACATTTGACGATGATCTGGGATACAGAGATGACTGGGGTACTGCAAAAATTAAGGACTATAAGGTAGCGGGAACACCACAGAAGGCCTACTCATTTGGACTTAGATATAATTCAACAAAATTCTGGTGGTTGGGTGCTTCTGCCAATTACCTTCAGGACCAGTATCTGGATTTCTCTGCACTGAACAAGACCCCTGCCATGTACACCAATCCTTTAACTGGCGATGATTATGACGGTGTAACTCCGGAGCAGATTGCCAGGCTGACCGCACAGCAAAAATTTGAAGACCAGTTTATGCTGAATGCAAATGCCGGAAAATCATTTGTTTTCGGGAAATACAGAATGGGCCTTAGCGTCAGTGTAAACAACATCCTGGATAACAGGGACTATGTGACCGGAGGATTTGAGCAGGGAAGAAATGTTAATTTCCCGGAATCTCTGGCAGATGCCAACAGAACCTATTCTTATTTCGGACCTAAATTATGGTATGACAGGGGAAGAACGTTCTTTGCAAATGTTTATTTAAGATTTTAACAATAAAAATACTACAATGAAAAAATACAGTTCATTTTTGAAATTTTTATATATCGTGTTCGCTTCCCTGGTAATTACCGGATGCGTTCATGATGATAAATATGATGAGCCTAATCTTGCAGGTTACCAGTGCCAGGACCTTACTGCCACCATGACTATTGCACAGGTGAAGGCGCTTTACACGGGCACCACCTATGTGTTCCCAAGCAATTCCACCGCGGTGATGGAAGGATACGTATCGTCCTCCGACGAGAGCGGGAACATTTACAAGACCATCTACATCCAGGACAGTCCCACGAATCCAACTCATGGATTCACGATCAGTGTGGATGCGGTGAGCACCTACACTAAATTCCCACAGGGATCAAAGATTTATATTAAACTGAATGACCTCGCTTTGGGGACCTACGGAAATCTGGTGCAGCTGGGCGTGAAGGATGCCTCTGTAACCACGGCGAACGGTGTTGCCAGGATTCCTGAAAGTGCTATTCCTGCACACATCTTCAGGTCATGTACAATCAGGGAAAAAATTGTGCCCAAAGTACTTACCCTGGCTCAGATGATCGCTGCAAATGATAACCTGCTTGGAGCCCTTATCCAAATCAATAATGCGGAATTCGACAGCCGTGTTCTATGTATGAATTATGCTCCGGACGGCACGAGTGTGGACAGAAGAATCAACGACGGTACCACTACAGCAAACAGGGTTGTTAGAAACAGTGGTTTCGCCTCTTTTGCAAATCAGATGCTCCCAGCAGGAAACGGAACGTTTGTTGGGATCTACAGCAAGTTCAACTCGACTTACCAAATGTACATTAATAAGGTATCGGACCTTGATATGAACAGCTTCCCAAGACTGGACGGGATTACAGCGAACCCATGCACACTTGACCTGACTGCCATGACCCCCAAAACAGTTGCGGAAGTGAAGCAGTTCTATACAGGCGCCCTTACTCAGATAAACGGCAATTATGTGCTGAAAGGAAAGGTGACGGCGAACGATGAAACCGGAAACCTTTTCAAATATGTTTATGTGGAAGACGCTACAGGAGGAATCCGTGTAAACATCAACAAAACGAACCTTTACCAGGATTCTAGATTCAAAGTCGGCAAGGAGGTGTACATTAAACTGAACGGACTTTATGTAGGTAATGTTAATGGTGAAATCCAATTGGGTCAGCCATTTAACGGAAATGTCGGTCAGATTGCTGAAACCGATGTCTACAAACATTTCTTCGATTCCGGACTTGCGGTTTCGCCTGTTGTTCCAACTGAAAGAACCATCACGCAGCTCACAGCAGCAGACGTGGGAAGATGGATCAAAATCAGAGATCTTGAATTCATTGATGCTGACCTTGGTAAGCCTTATGCAGGAACTTCGGCTACGAACAGAACCCTGAAAGACTGCGCTGGAAATACCATTCTCTTAAGAACAAGTAATTTTGCCACTTTCGCAGGCAGCGAAGTCGATGGAGGAAGAGGTGACGTCTTTGCTATTTTAAGCATCTTCAACGGCACTTATCAACTTTGGATTCCTAAACAAGTCCACGCCGATTTGGACAACCCAAGATGCGACGGCAGCATACCTCCGGCAACCATCTTCACTGAGACTTTTTCAGGAGCTTTAACGGATAACTGGACTGCTGTAAGTGTTTCGGGAGCTCAGGTATGGAATATCCAGAACTTTGGAAATCCTGCACCATGTGCGGTAATGAACGGCTTTGCGACTGTGAATAATGTGAATGAAGACTGGCTGATCTCAAAACCAATCAGTTTGAGCGGATTGTCCTCAGCGAGCATGTCATTTGATTCCGACGGCAGGTACGCAGGTAACCCACTTGAGGTTTACATCACGGAAAATTACACCGGTACACCTTCAACGACCACTTGGGTTCAGTTGCCGGCAGCTTTAGATACCAATCTAACCGCATTTAATACCTGGACCAGTTCCGGTAGCTTAAACCTGAATGCGTATGTTAATAAGAATATCAGGATTGCCTTTAAGTATACGTCTACGACAACAGCATCAACCACATGGGAGATCGACAATGTAAAGGTTAAAGGACAGTAACAGAATTTTCTCAATAATAAAGAAGGACTGCTGAAAAGCAGTCCTTCTTTATTTATAGTAATGTGGATGGTTTATCTAGAATGACACCTCATTAACTTCTTTTCCTCTCTGGAAATTCATCGTTTTCTGCTGTCCTTTATAAGCAATATTCACAAGATTAAACTGTTTTGGAAATGTTCCGAGAAGAATCGTATTCTTAATTCTCATCGAATTGATTTCACCTACGCCTCCAGATTCAAAATACACCCAAACAGTTTCTCCTTTAACCTGGCTACCAGTAAATGTAAGTGTTCTTGCTGAACCGTTCACGAAGACGTCGAGGTTATTATTCACGTATTTCTTCACTTCTGCTTCAAACTGGGCTGTGTTGGGATTTATTTTAATGGCGTCTGAAATATGGCTGGTATTCAGTTTTGTAGTAAACTTTAGCGTCTTACTGCCTTCTACGTAATCCACTTTCGTCATTGACGAATAAAAGTCCTGCGATGCAAAGCTGAACATCACAAAAACTGTTAAAATGGATAATATATGTAAAATTTTTTTCATTTTTTTTTATATTTTCAAATATAGGTATAATACATTATAGGTTCGCAAAATATATGCCAACTAAAAATTCACACCTATAGTATATTTGTCGTAAAAGGCCTTGATGTGCGATACGGCCTCGTCAGCGGAATCTACAATACGGTACAAATTGAGGTCCTCTTCGGCGATCATTCCGTCCTTAAGTAAAGTGTTCTTAAACCAGTTCAGCAGCCCACTCCAAAACTCGGTACCTACCAGAACTACAGGAAACCTGGCAATTTTAGCGGTTTGAATGAGCGTCAGGGCTTCAGAAAACTCATCCAGGGTTCCAAACCCGCCGGGCATAACAATAAACCCCTGAGAATATTTCACAAACATCACTTTCCTCACAAAAAAGTAATTGAAGTCCATTGAATAGTTTTTGTCTATATAGGGATTAAAATGCTGTTCAAAGGGCAAGTCGATATTAAGCCCTATTGATTTCCCTTCACCATTCCGGGCACCTTTATTTCCGGCTTCCATAATTCCAGGCCCACCTCCGGTAATGATTCCAAAGCCGATAGCGGTTATCTTTTCTGCAATCTCTACAGCCAGTTCATAATATTTATCACCTTCCCTGAGCCTTGCAGAACCGAATATAGAAACGCAGGGACCTATCTTGGCCAGTTTTTCATAGCCGTCCACCAACTCGGCCATGATTTTAAAGACCATCCAGCTGTCTTTGGTGATCGTCTCATCCCAGGTCTTTTCCTGGAAATGGCTTTGGAGTCTTTGGTCAATTTCGAATTCGGGTCCTGTGATTATTTTGGTAAGGCCTTTCCCTCTTTTAATTTTACTCATAATTCTTATTTAAAATACTGTTCCGCAAGGATTACCGATTCCGGTCTTCCTACATCCACCAAATGGGCCTGATGTTTATAGCCGTGAATACTTTCAGTAAGCATAATGTCCAGGTATTCCTCCATAATGGAGAATTTCCCCGTTCTTTTAATTTTGCTGAACATTGACGGATTTATGCAGTGAACGCCGCTGAAAGCCAAGGGTTTAAATCCTTTGTTGAATTCCGCCAAACGCTGTTCACCGCTTTCCACATGAAGCCATCCGCGAAGGATCATTTCGTCATTGAACAGAAGTTTCCGCGAACTGATCCTGTCCGACACCGCTAGTGTCGCAAAATCATTATTTTGTTTATGATAACTCACCAGCTCACTAAGATTAAGGTCAGTAAGGATGTCTGCGTTGATGATGAGGAAGTCCTCCTCCTGATTCAGGAACGGTTTTGCAAAAACCAAACCACCCCCGGTTTCCAGTAACTCATTTCTTTCGTCTGAAATCTCAATCTTCGCGCCAAAACTGCTGTTCTTTTTCAGGAAATCCAGAATCTGGTCTCCGAAATGATGAATGTTGATAACGAAATCGTTGATGCCGTATGATTGCAGATACCTGATATTTCTTTCCAGCAGCGGAATTCCGTTCACTTTTACCAAAGCTTTCGGATGGTAATCTGTGAAAGGCTTAAGCCGTGTTCCTTTTCCGGCAGCGAAAATAAGGGCTTTCATAGGGTTAGGATAGGGATTGCTTATTGAGCTGTGGCTGCTCGTCGTGATGAACGTGCACCAATGCCTGCGGATATTTTTCACGGATAAATGCAGCGGTCTTCTCCGCACAGTATACGGAGCGGTGCTGTCCGCCTGTGCAGCCGAAATTAATCTGCAGGTGTTCGAAGTTTCTCTCCAGATAATTTTTAATGTTGATGGCAATCATTTCCTGCACCAGTTTCAGGAATCTGGGCATTTCAGTTTTGGTCTCAAGATATTCCTGGACAGCGGCATCTTTGCCGGTTTGCGGTTTATACTCTTCTATCCTTCCCGGATTCAGGATTCCACGGCAGTCGAACGCGAACCCGCCCCCGTTTCCAGTGCCGTCCTTCGGTATGCCGCCTTTTTTGTATGAAAAGCTGTGTATTTCTATTGTAAGACTCATATTTTATTCAGTATTGCTTCTATTTTATTTTTAGATTCTTCGGTCTTCAGCTCTTGTATGAGTTTTTTCAGTTCGGGATAAGCATCTATTTCATCCCAGGTCACTGCAAATCTGCAAAGGTTCTCAATTCCGGCAGAAATGCTGGTCATGAAATGTGATTTCCGCTGGATAAGCCCGCGGAAGCCATAAGCACCAAGCACCTGCATAAACCTGATTAGCTTCAGAGGATTCAGCGACTCTTCTAAAAGTTGATGCGCAGTCGCATCTTCATAATGTGAAAAATAGTATTTCAGCATTTCCTCCTTGAATTCGTCAGGGAAATTGGCTTTCGCCTGATAGAGAAACGAGATTACATCGTACATTGCCGGGCCCTCCATTGCGGACTGATAGTCAATGAAACATACTTCATCGCGGTCATTCACCATAATGTTCCGTGACTGGAAATCGCGAATCATAAGGCATCGGGGCGTAAGTTGCTCGAGTTTTAGAGTAAGGTTCCGAAACTCCTTCAGCAGGTTCGATTTATGGTAAGGAATTTCCAGCACATCTGCCACGAAACTCTTGAAATAAAAAAGATCATTCTGGATCGGCAGTTCATCATACCGTTCATATTCAAATGCCCGGCTGAAATCAATCTGCCCCCGGGTAAGTTGCTGCATTTCGTACAGGCGGGTTAAACTTTGCTTTACGATTGATTTAACGCGGTCGCTGCACCCTTCCTTATCAATGATATCTGAAAGGGTATGTTTACCCAAATGTTCCTGGATGTACAATTTTCGGTCATCCGAAATCTCAAAGATATGCGGGGTATTCAGTTTCAAATCCGAAAAAATACTTGATAAATAGAAAAAACTATCATTTTCCCGTAAATTATCGTTGTAAGTGATGATGAAATCCTTACCGGCCGATGTAGCGAAAAAATTGCTGCGAGATGATCCGCTTTGGGGAAGTGCGTAAAAGGCTGAGGCCTTTTCCCTGGTATATTTTTCCAGAAACAGTTGGGCTTTTTCCAAAATCTTTGAGTATCGCACAAATATAATAATTTGCATCCGATTTTGCTATCTTTGCCTTATGTTCAAGGATTTCAAGCCGGTACTGTTCATACTGCTAAGGTTTACCTTTATTTATCTGGTGCTTTTTCTGGGTTATCAGTGGTATCTCACCCAGTCAGCATCCGGAGGCCTTGATTCTTTTTCACAATGGGTAGCACTACAGGTGCAGTACGTACAGAATATTTTTGGATTTGCAACACAGCTTTATCATCAGCCCGAAAATCTTACGACCTGGTTTTATGTGAAGGAGAAGTATGTTTCCCGAATGGTGGAAGGGTGCAATGCGGTCTCGGTGATGATTCTGTTCGCTGCTTTTGTGCTTGCGTTTTACAGGGGTTACAAAACGTTCCTGTATGTAATTGCAGGTTTGGTTTTCCTTCATTTCATGAATGTCTTGCGCATTAGCGGACTTAATATGGTGCTCTCTGACCTCCCGCAGTTCGGAAAAATGACGCACAACTATCTGTTTCCTGCATTTATTTACGGTATGGTCGTCATTCTGTGGCTGGTCTGGATTAAATTTTTTGCATTAAAGACTGATGAAAGCAGGTAAATGGCTTTTTGTAGTTCTTAGTGTCGCAGGCCTTATAGGAGTGCGTGCGCTGGAGGATCATATATTTTATGATCCCCTTATTGATTACTTTCACAAGGTAGGTTTACAATTGGAATTCCCGCCCTTGAAACGGGGTAAACTCATTCTGCATCATTTCTTACGGTTTTTGTTGAACCTTGTTTTTTCTGCACTGACCATTCATTTCATATTTAAAAACAGGCGCTGGACTGTGCAGGCCATTATCTTGATGGTGATTTTTTTTCTGATCAGCTTTCCAGTATATTTGTACTGTCTTTATACAGAATTTGAGGTAGGCTATGTGTTTTCCTTCTATATCCGGAGATTTGTAATCCAGCCGCTCATTTTACTGCTCATCATCCCAATGTTTTACTACCGAAAACAGACAGAGCGCACGAATTAAAAAATGGCCGTAAATTTGCAAAAAGAGCATGGTATGAGAAAACTGTTGATAATTCTTTTATGTCTATCTACTTTAGGTAGTTTTGCGCAGTCCAAAAAGGGCGCTGCTTCCGGGGGTGCTGCAATCCAAAACAATGATTTGCTTAAGGTCAATGAAGAAATTCCGGCCTTGATTCCCCAGCAGCGTGAGGGCAAATTCGGTTTCGTAAATCAGCAGGGAAAACTCATTATTAAGGCCGAGTACAGTAATGTCGGATTCTTTACAGAAGACTGCAATTTATTGAATTCTCCGAATACCAAGGTCAGGAAGTTCGGCATTTCGAAATATGCTTCCGTACGGAAGGAAGGAGTTGATTTCCGTATTGATATGACCGGCAAGCGGGTTTACCAGTTTAAGGATGCCGACCTTGCAAAATGCCCGTTTGAATTTAAAAAACAGAAGTTTCACTCCTATGTCAAGAACGGCTATTATGGCATTATTGAAGATACCACATTTAAGAACGCTGAAGATTTCCGGAGTTACAAGATTTATCCGCAGTATCTCTATCTTCATATAATGGAGGGAGACGACCTTGACAACCCGATGATCATAGCGTCGTACAACAACCGTTTTGGCGTCATCGACATCAACAACAATGTAGTTGTTCCTTTTGAATATTCCGACATCAAGAGAAACTACAGCTGGAAGCTCGCCAGACTGTTTGAGGTAACCAAAGACGGCCGCAATTATTATTATATTGATGCCCGCAATAAGGGTTACTAATTGATATATTTTTATTAATTTCGCGACAGAAAATTTAAGGGGTGCTGTAATAAGCTGAGATTATACCCAATGAACCTGGAACAGGTAATGCTGTTTAGGGACTGGTTTAAAGACCATTTTATTGTATAATTTTTTCGACCCCTTTTATTCAATTAATCTAAAATTAAAAGAATGAAAGGATTTGTTATTTTAGGGCTTTGCGCAGGCCCTCTTTATTTAGCGCAGTCGTTACAGGTCGATACCGTAAAGGTTCACGAGATTGAAAGCCTAACGTTCACCAAACGCCTTCCCGTAGCCAAGGAAATCATCAGTGTTGAAAAGGATCTGGACAGGAAAAACCTCGGTCAGGATTTGCCGGTGTTGCTCAAAAACCAAACTTCCGTCATTTCAACATCCGATGCCGGAAACGGAGTGGGATATACCGGGTTCAAAATCAGGGGAGTTGGTGGCACGAGCATCAATGTTATGATGAACGGCGTTCCCTACAACGATTCGGAATCGCAGGGAACTTTTTTTGTTGATGTACCCGATCTCACCAGTTCTGCCTCACAGATTATCATCCAGCGCGGTGTGGGAACCTCCTCCAACGGCGTGTCTGCATTCGGTGCCAGCGTAAACGTGATCTCGAAAGATCCTTCGGACAAATTTTACATCCGGTCCGACAATTCATACGGATCTTTCAATACCTATAAATATTCCGCGGAGGCCGGCAGCGGTAAATTCTGGAACAACTGGCTCAGCGTAATGGGGCGTTACACAAAGATCCATTCGGACGGATATGTGGACCGTGCCTTCTCAGATCTAGACTCATATAACTTAAGTGCCCTGTTCGAGGAAGGAAGAACAAAAATACGGTTAATGGCATTTGGCGGAAAGGAGAAAACCTATCAGGCATGGAACGGAATTGACAAAGCAACCTGGGAAACCAAGCCGACCTTTAATTTTGCAGGTGCAATCTATGATGCAGACTGGGAAAATATCGTGGGATTCTACGGTAATGAAACGGACAATTACCGTCAGAACCACTATCAGTTGCTATGGAATCAGGGCTTGAGCACCAGCTGGAATCTTGAAACCACACTTCATTATACTAAAGGGAAAGGGTATTACGAGAACTACAAGCAGGGTGCAGCATTTTCAAAATACAACCTGCCTAATCAGGGTGCGGAAGCCTATTCGGATTTCATCCGCAAGAAATGGCTTGATAATGATTTTTACGGGGCGGTGAGCACCCTATACGGGAAGATTGATAATGTTGACCTCAACTTCGGAGTGGTGGCTAACCAGTATTTTGGAAAGCATTACGGAAACGTAACCGGAGTATACTATCCGCAGATTTCCGGGCATGAATACTACAGGAACCGTTCCGTGAAAGACGAACTGGCAGGTTTTGCGAAGGGAATCTACAAATGGAACCAGCTGGAGTTCTTCGGCGATTTACAGTTGAGGAATATTTCCTACGATACCCGGATTATCTCTCAGGGAGATGGAGAGGGCGCTGATCTCAGCCGAAACTGGCTGTTCTTTAATCCCAAATTCGGACTTAACTATAAAATCAATTCCGGGAAGCTCTTCCTATCGTATGCCCACGCACACCGTGAGCCGAACCGCGACGACCTTTTCTCCAACCCGGACATCCAACCGGAAAAACTGCATGATTTTGAAACCGGAATTGAGAAAAGCTGGAAGAATTTCATATTCACGGCCAACCTCTATTACATGAATTATGTAAATCAGCTGGTGCTTAACGGTAAAATTAATGATATAGGGGAATTCATACGCGAAAACTCAGGGAAAAGTTACCGTATGGGTGTTGAAATGGGTGCGGTGGTCAGCCTTACCGACAAATTAAAGTTTTCCGGTAATGCAACTTTCAGCAAGAACCGGAATCTGGAATATAATATGGCGAATGCTTCCGGAGTACAGCACCTGGGAGAGACGCCCATCGCATTTTCACCGGAGATTATTGCGAACGTATTGGTCGACTTTTCCCCTTTCAGAAACTTTAGCCTCGGCCTGCAGAATCAATATGTCGGCAGCCAGTTTCTGGACAATACCAATAATCCGGAACTGAAGCTGGAAGATTATTTCCTCGCCGATATTAATGTGAAATACACCATGAATTTTAGAAGAACAGATGTGGACTTTAAATTTTTGGTCAACAATGTTTTTGATAAGAAATACGTGAACAACGGGTATGTTTATGACGGGTCACCATACTATTTTTCTCAGGCCGGAGTCAATTTTCTGTTCGGGGTGTCAGTCTTGTTAAAGAAATAAGGTAATTCATCTGGTTTGTTTGCAATCAAAAAGTAGGACTGTCTCCGGACAGTCTTTTTATATTCTAAAATCAGAAATCAGCAAAAAAATCTTAAATTTGCCGACAATGAATATTTCTGCACTCATTCTTGAATTTCTGAAGGAAAAGGAAAAAGTAACGGTTTCGGGCTTTGGCGATTTCGTATTGGAAAATGCGGCTGCGGTCCTGAACCCGGAGGACAGGACCCTGCTTCCCCCGGGGCGGAAAATCAGTTATCACCCCAATTATGAAGCAGTGGGTCCGGAGTTTGACCACTTTGTGAGCTCAAGAAAAAACATCGGCCTTGAAAGTGCCTCGCAGGAAATCAGTGCCCAGATAAACTTCTGGAAGAATAAAATAAATGAAGGCGAGAATTTCAGCGTGGAAAATCTGGGTGAGTTCAAGATCTCTGCCGATTCCGTTCTTTTCCATGGTAACAGGCTTTCCGGCGACCGTTCTGACTTCTACGGTCTGGAGGAAATCAATCTTAATGATTTGCGGAAAAGAAAGGGCAATGCTGCAGCTTCTGGGGATACGTACCGTTTCAACCGTCCCCTCCTTTGGGTCATTCTTTTGGCGCTCCCCGTAGCGGCGCTTGCCTATTTCGGAATCACGCAGCCCGAGCTGCTGTTTGGCAGAAAATCATTTACCGAATCTTCATTAAAAACAGCGCCGAAGCAAAAGAAGCAGGAACCCGTAAAAATAGACACGCTGAACCAGGCAAGGCTGGATTCGCTGAAACAGGACTCTATTTCCACGGTTGCTGTGGTTCCGGCAAAGAAGACAACAGCGAAAAAAGCCTGGACATCTAAAAAATACCCCACAAAAAAATGGCGCAAAGCAAAAAAGCGAGCGAATCGCTCACAATAATGACCAACATCGTTCTTCCGAACGAAACCAACTCACTCAGGAATCTTTTCGGCGGCGAACTGCTTGCCAAAATGGACCGCTGTGCTTCCATTTCGGCGGCGAGGCATTGCGAGCGTCGCGTTGTTACGGCATCCGTAAATCATGTTTCCTTTAACTATCCGATTCCCGAAGGTGGCATCGTGGTACTGGAGTCTAAAGTATCACGCGCTTTTTCCACTTCCATGGAGATTTATGTGGATGTGTGGCTGGATGACCCCATCAATCAGAAAAAAATCCACACCAATGAAGGAATCTACACCTTTGTAGCAGTTGATGAGTTTAACAGACCCATTCCAATCCCGAATATGGAGCCGGAAACCGAATTGGAAAAGTCAAGATTTGAGGCTGCACTGAGAAGAAAGGAACTATCCCTGATACTGTCCGGAAGGATGAAGGCTGCAGATTCGGTGGAACTGAAGAGGCTATTCCAGGAACCCCAGGACTGAGCCTGCCGGCATTTTTAAAAATTCCTTTCACTGCTTCTAAAGTAAAATGAAAATCCTTCAACTCGACAAAAATCATCCTTTAATTGCCGAACAGCTTTCTGCAAAAGGTTTCCTGTTGGATGATGATTTTACTTCCGGCTATGCTGAGGTGTTAGATAAAATTAGCGGTTACGGAGGTCTTATTATACGGAGCCGCATTCCGCTGGACCGCAACTTCCTTACTAAGGCAAAGAATCTGAAATTCATAGCTCGGGTAGGTGCAGGGATGGAGAATATTGACGTGTCCGCCGCTGAAGAGTTCGGCATCACCCTCATCAATTCACCGGAAGGGAACCGTGATGCAGTAGCAGAACATGTTTTAGGAATGCTGCTCCTGCTTACAAACAGACTCCTAATTTCCTCTGCAGAAGTAAAGAATGGCATCTGGAAACGTGAAGAGAACCGCGGGGATGAACTTTGGGGGAAAACCTTCGGCATCATTGGGTATGGGAACATGGGCAAGTCGGTGGCAAAACGGCTTTCCGGTTTCGGAGTGAATGTTGTTTTCCATGACATCAAACCAAATTTGGGCGATGAGTACGCCACCCAGGTGACCTTGTACCAGCTTATGGATGAAGCTGAGATTGTCAGTCTTCACATTCCGCTGACACCGGAGACTCACTACCTGATTGATGAAGCCTTTATTTCCGGAATGAAACATGACTTCTATCTAATCAACACCTCACGCGGAAATAATGTAAAAACGAAAGCTTTAGTTGAAGGCCTTAAATCCGGAAAGGTAAAAGGTGCCGCGCTGGATGTCCTTGAGTTCGAAAAAGCTTCCTTTGATCATCTGGAGATGGAAAACGGCGATTTGAACTTTCTTTTAAATTCCGACAAGGCCATCGTAACTCCCCACATTGCTGGCTGGACCCACCAAAGCAAGGAAAAGCTCGCACAGGTCATTGTGGATAAGATTCTCGCACAATTTTATTAGCGGAAAAAATTTTCGTAATGCTGCTGGTGTGGGCGTCGACAGACCTTTTTAGATTTTAACTCAGGAAACATTCCTATGTCCGTCAGTGTTAAAGTAATCTTAATATTACTGCGGTCATACAACTACCTTTCGGTATTTTGCTAAATTGCCGCTCATTTGTAAAGAAGAAAATGATAAAAAATTTTTGGCTGGCGATTCTGTGTCTTACGTTGTTGGGTTCATGTAAAAAAGATCTCAGTCTATTCAATAAGCAGCAGGATACGCAACTTCCCAATTTCGGTAACGTAGATTTGAAAGAAGTCTTTCACCGTAAGGACAGCAGACAGGTGAACGGCGACTCAGTGGATGCGGTCATCGGTCAGTATTACCAGACCGTCTGGGAAGGTGGAGACCTTTGGGGAGGATTTCTTATCGCGAAAGGGGATGATATTCTTTATGAAGGTTACCGCGGTTTCGCCCAGGACAACAGTCAGGAACCCATTACTCAGACCACCCCGCTTCACGTGGCATCCATTAGCAAAAGCATCACCGCGATGGCGGTAATGAAACTGGTGGAAGCAGGAAAGATTAAGCTGGATGACCAACTTACAAAATACTTCCCCAAATTCCCTTATCCAGGTATAACCGTTAAATCTTTGCTCACCCAGCGCAGTGGCCTCCCAAAATATGAGTATTTTGTAGAAAAAATTGAACCCCAGCCGGCAGAACTTTCCAAAAAATTCCTCACGAATCAGGATATCCTGAACCTCATGATCCGCTACCGGCCGGAGGTTTCCCGGGCGCCTGAGACCGGTTTCATGTATTGCAATACAAATTTCGCAATGCTAGCCCTGCTGATTGAAAAGGTGACACGAACGCCTTTTCCTGCTGCAATGGAGCAAATGGTCTTCAAACCATTGAAGATGAAAAACAGTTTTGTCTTCCAGGAGAAGGATACAGCCCGCGCTTCCAAATCTTTTTACAACCGTGGTCCCAGGGTATATCCTTACGACCGTCTGGACCTCATCTATGGAGATAAAAATGTGTATACCACGCCCCGTGATTTACTGAACTTCTCCCGGGCGATGTATGCGGATAATTTCCTGCGCGCAGACCTGAAACAAATGATCTTTGAACCGTACAGCAATGAGAAACCGGGAGTGAACAACTATGGTATCGGCTTCCGTATGAAAGTGTACGACAACGGAACCAAACTCACCTACCACACCGGATGGTGGCACGGCACTAATTCTGTTTTTGCCCACCTGTTGGGTTCCAATGTCACCATTGTTGCCATTGGGAATAAATTCTCCAGACAGCCTTACTCTGCGCTGTCACTGGCCAGTCTTTTTGACCCGTATCCGATGGAGGTGGAACGCCTTAAAAAGACCTTGGGACAGGGGGCAAGTGACTCTTCAAGCAGCGAAACCGATTCGGCGGGTGTAAATGAGGAATAAATCTTTAAATTTGCACAAAATTCTTTGATGAATAAGCTGTTCCTTCTTGTGCTTTCTGCTGTTCTTCTGCTTTCATGTGCGAGAGTTGGGTCACCCGTAGGCGGAGATAAGGATACAATTGCTCCCCGCATCATTGGTTCCAGTATAGACACGCCGCGTGTGAATGTTTCCCGGGACCTGAAAGAACTCCGAATCGCTTTTGATGAATATATCACCCTGAAGGATGTAAATAAGAACCTCATTATTTCGCCGCCTATCAGAAAGATTAAGCGCATTCTTCCTTCTAACCTCGCCACCAGGGAAATAGTAATCCAATGGGAAGACACCCTGCAGGCCAATACGACCTACAGTTTTAATTTTGGAAGTTCCATCCAGGATCATAATGAGGGGAATGTTCTACCTTATTATAATTACGCCTTTTCTACCGGAGAAAAAATTGATGACCTCTACATCAGCGGAGAGGTTACGGATGCGATGCAGATCAAAGCAGCCTCAGCAAAGATAAGTAAGGTGGTGGGTCTTTATCAGGATAAGGATTCCATGGATTACCGTCAGAAGCCTTATTATATTACGCGCGTTGATGAGGACGGGTATTACAAACTCAATTACCTTTCGCCCGGAAGCTACAGGATTGTGGCTTTCGAAGATGAAAATGCCAACTCGGTGTACGACCCGGGCAAGGAAAAGGTGGGATTCAGAAAAGACCCGGTAGTTCTGGGAAATTCAATTTCGGGCCTGCCTATACAGCTCTATCCTTCCAAAAAAGCACTTCGTTATCTTGAAATGAAGGAAATTCCGGGAGGAATCCTGATGCTTTTTGAGGGTAATCCAGCGAAAGTGGAAGTTCTGTCCGTTACCGAAAAACTGAAGGACTATAAAGTGACCCACCGTGCAAAATCGGACAGTGTAAAGATTTGGTTTGACGCGCTGAAGCAGAACATAGGCACGGATGTCACCGAAAATGTGAAGCTTAGCTATAATGCTGATGGAAAACAGGATACGGTCTCCGTTTTTTACAAGCGGAATGATACAAATGAGATGGTGATCTCAAATGAAAATGGTTCACTTCTTCCGCCCAGGTCGGATTTCAGGATTACGAGCAATTATATCATCGACCGCCTTCAGCCGGAAAAATGGACACTTACGATCGACAGTTTAACAGCAACTCCTTTTACCGCACGCATTTCGGAATCGAACCCCTACCAGATTCTTGTAAACGCAAACTTTAACGAAGGAAATAAGTATCAGCTTACCATCCCGAGCAAAACGGTTTCTTCTTTTTATGAAAGCACCGCCAAACCGTACCGTTTTGATTTTGAAGCTGATAAAGTTCAGAATTATGGCAGTTTTACCGTCCGCCTCAGCAATAAACCGGAGGCCAAATACTGGCTTCAGCTGCTGGATGCATCGGAAAAAGTTCAGTACACTACGCTGACTGATGCCTCTGAAGTAAAATTCAGTATCGTAAAGCCCGGGGAGTATTTTGTCCGTATCCTGGTGGATAATAATGGGAACGGGCATTGGGACGGTGCCGATTTCCAGAATCAGGTGTTTGCTGAAGAGGCTTACGTTTTCTACAAAAAAATAACGGTCCGTCCGCTTTGGGAGCTGGTGGAGGACTGGGACCTGAAGGATACGCGCAAGCTGGATCCGCAGAAACCTGAAACGACAATTCCTGCAGTAACTACACCCACTAACCCGGCCAGAGACCGGAATCCCGGCAGCCGCGGAGTGAATCCACCTGCCGGCCCTGAGCGAATCCTGGAGAGAAAGTAATGAAAACACTGAAGAAGATTCTGCTCTATAGCCTGATTGCCTTTGTAATCATGCAGTTTGCACCGGTAAACCGATCCAATCCTCCTGTTGACGGTTCCAAAGATTTTGTAGCGGTAATGGATACCCCTCCTGAAATTGCAAAAATCCTGAGGAACTCCTGTTACGACTGTCATACGAACGAGACTAAATATCCCCGCTATGCCTATGTTGCTCCGCTGTCCTGGTCAATAAAACACCACATTAACGAAGGTCGGGAACATGCCAATTTCTCCGTTTGGGGGAATTATAATGAAGACCTGAGAAAAAATATTCTGGAAAACGCAGTCCAAAGCCTCGAGGACCGCAAGATGCCGATGCCCGGCTACGTGGCCTACCATCCTGAAGCCAACCTGAGCCCGCACGACAGAAAAACCCTGAGTGCTTATTTTGAGTCCCTCCTGCAACCCGGAAAGCCAAATCCTCCCAAATAATCGGGAGGGTTAATAGTATTGATGTCTTGATTCTTCCCTATACCATATCCTCCGGTTTTACCCATTGGTCAAACTGTTCAGATGTCAGTAATCCCAGATTAATGGCCTCTTCTTTAAGGGTTGTGCCGTTTTTATGTGCGGTCTTGGCGATTTTCGCCGCATTTTCGTAGCCGATGTGCGGGTTTAGAGCCGTTACCAACATCAGCGATTTATCAACCAGTTCTTTAATTCTTGGTAGATTCGGTTCAATTCCCTCCGCACAGTGATCATTGAAGGAAATACATGCGTCTCCCAACAACTGCGCCGACTGTAAAAAATTATAGGCCATCACCGGTTTAAAAACATTCAGTTCATAATTTCCCTGCGTTGCGGCGAAAGATACCGTAGTGTCATTTCCCAATACCTGTGCGCAGACCATAGTCATTGCTTCACTTTGCGTTGGGTTTACTTTTCCCGGCATAATAGACGAGCCGGGTTCATTTTCGGGTATCAGGATTTCACCGATTCCACTCCGTGGACCCGAAGCCAGCAGGCGTATGTCCTGCGCAATTTTGTAAAGTGCAACAGCAAGTTGTTTTAAGGCGCCATGGGTTTCCACAATAGCATCGTGTGCAGCCAGGGCTTCGAATTTATTAGGGGCGGTTACGAATGGAAGCCCTGTAAAATCTGAGATGTATTTCGCAACCAAAACGTCGTATCCTTCAGGCGTGTTCAGACCGGTTCCCACGGCGGTTCCGCCCAAAGCGATTTCCTGCAGGTGTTCAAAAGTATTGGTAATGGCTTTAATGGCATAGTTGAGCTGAGCTACATAACCGGAAAATTCCTGGCCTAAGGTTAAAGGCGTTGCATCCATCAGGTGCGTTCTGCCGATCTTTACAATATCTTTAAATTCTTCCGTCTTTTGCTGCAGTGTACTGCGAAGTTTTTCTACCGCCGGCAGGGTATGCTCCACAACTTTTTTATAGGCCGCGATGTGCATGGCGGTCGGAAATGTATCATTTGAGCTTTGGGACTTGTTCACGTCATCATTGGGATGGATGACCGGTTTTTCGCCCAATTTTCCTCCATTATTTACGTGCGCACGGTTGGAGATGACTTCATTCACATTCATATTGCTCTGGGTGCCGGAGCCGGTTTGCCAGATTACCAGCGGAAACTGATCATTCAGTTTTCCCTCAAGTATCTCATCACAGACCTGCCCGATCATATCTCTTTTTTCTGCCGGCAGCACGCCTAATTCGGCATTGGTGTAGGCGGCAGCTTTTTTCAGGTAGGCGAAGGCTTCAATTATTTCGTGTGGCATTGAGCCTTCAGGGCCGATTTTGAAGTTATTCCGCGAACGTTCGGTCTGTGCGCCCCAGAATTTGTCGGCGGGAACCTGCACGTCGCCCATGGTATCGTGTTCTGTTCTGTAATTCATAAGAAATATAATTTAAATTTAAAGTTAAGGAATTAAATCAATAACAGCATCTGGCCAATTGTTTAGCTGTTATACTTGGTAAGCTTTAAAGAAAATATGGTACCCGTAATTTAAATAAAGTATTTGATAATGTTAGAACCAGCTACGCATCTAAATCACTTTTTCTGCACCTGAAAAATTCCCTAATTTTGCAGCACAAAAATCAAACTATGGAATTTCAGTACCAGGAACCTTTCCCCATTCTAAAAGACGATACCCAATACAGAAAACTCAGTTCAGAATATTTAAAGGTGGATTACCTCGGTGGCCGCGAAATCCTGAGCATAGATCCAAAAGCGTTGGAACTGCTTGCCGAAAATGCGCTCGCTGACGTCTCTTTCATGCTGCGTTCTTCACATCTGCAGAAACTCAAAAATATCATTGACGATCCCGAAGCCACCGACAACGACCGTTTTGTGGCTTACAATCTCCTGCAGAATGCTGCTGTGGCTGTTGAAGGAGCCCTGCCTTCCTGTCAGGACACCGGAACGGCAATCTGTGTGGCAAAAAAAGGCGAAAATGTGTACACCGGTGCAAATGATGCAGAATGGATTTCCAGGGGAATCTATAATACGTATCAAAACAGAAATCTTAGATATTCCCAGGTGGTTCCTTTAACCATGTTTGAAGAAAAGAACTCCGGTTCCAACCTACCGGCGCAGATTGATATTTACGCAACGAAAGGAGAGGAATACAAATTTCTTTTTCTTGCAAAAGGCGGCGGCTCTGCCAACAAGACTTTCCTTTACCAGAAAACAAAATCATTACTGAACGAAACCTCGCTGGAAGCGTTTGTGCGGGAAAGGATTATGGATTTGGGAACAGCGGCCTGTCCGCCTTACCATTTAGCGCTCGTAATCGGCGGGACTTCTGCTGAAGCCAATTTAGCAGCCGTTAAAAAAGCCAGTGCAGGGTATTACGATCATCTTCCAACCGAAGGTAATATGGGCGGTCAGGCATTCCGTGATCTGCAATGGGAAAAGCGAGTGCAGAAAATCTGTCAGGAAAGTGCAATCGGAGCGCAGTTTGGCGGAAAATATCTGACACACGACGTACGCGTGATCCGTTTGCCGCGTCATGCCGCTTCCTGTCCGGTAGGAATGGGCGTATCCTGTTCAGCTGACCGGAACATTAAAGGATTTATAAGCCGCGAAGGGATTTTCCTGGAGCAACTGGAGACCGACCCGAAGAGATTCCTTCCGGAAACGGCACCGCATCTTGAGGCAGCCGTTACGATTGACCTAAACAGACCGATGTCCGAAATCCTGGCTGAACTGTCCAAATACCCGATCAAGACGCGACTCAGCCTTAACGGAACATTAATCGTAGCGCGGGATATTGCCCATGCAAAGATCAAGGAACTCATTGACAGCGGAAAACCAATGCCGGAATATTTCAAGAATCACCCGGTTTATTACGCAGGTCCTGCAAAAACTCCAGAAGGAATGGCTTCCGGAAGTTTTGGACCGACCACGGCGGGGAGGATGGATGTCTATGTAGATGAATTCCAGAGCCTCGGCGGGAGCATGATCATGCTGGCAAAAGGAAACCGAAGTAAAGAGGTGACCGAGGCCTGTGCAAAATATGGTGGGTTCTACCTCGGTTCGGTTGGCGGTCCGGCAGCGATCCTGGCGAAGGAAAACATCAAATCCGTGGAGGTGGTGGACTTTGAAGGGTTGGGTATGGAAGCGGTCCGTAAGATTGAAATCCAGAATTTCCCTGCGTTCATTATTTCCGATGACAAGGGGAACGATTTTTTTGCCTCCATTGCACATTGATGTTTTTTGCGCCTTCCATTACCCTTGGGTTTATGAAGTGAAAAACAGGCGCCCGTTGAAAAAACAGCGCGGAAAACTTTTATTATCAAGTAAAATAATTTAATTTTGCTCAAAATCTGAAAACGATGTTATTGATATTATCTTCATTTTGGCCAGGGTACCAGTTTTTCTGGTTTGTGTTTTTTATAGTCATGTTCCTGGTAGGATTCTGGTGCATCTTCATGTTCTTCGGAGTGGTAATCCCCATGTGGCTGACCTCCGGTTTAAAGGAATATTTTGGTAAAACCGCACCTTTTGATCCGGAAGATGTAAGAAGAAAAACAGTTGTGGAACAGGGAGCTGAAGTCATTTACAGCAATCCTAAGGGTGAAGGTCCGTTTCTGCATCATGACAATCACGGTCATCACTAGTTGATGTCACTGCTTTCCCACACAATTCCGGGAAAAGCAGTCACAAAGCAAAACCATATATTTATGAACCGTTTCCAAGGAAGCGGTTTTTTTGTGTTAAATATTGTTAATAGGAAGATAGTTACCGCGGAATCCTTTGTACTTTAGCAATAAACTTTCAGATGGATTTTTTCATTTTCGTCATTGGTGCTCTCCTTTTGTTGGCTGCTCTTGATTTAATTGTAGGGGTAAGTAATGATGCCGTAAACTTTCTGAATTCCGCAATAGGTTCGCAGGTTGCCTCATACAGAACGATTATCATTATTGCGATTGCCGGAATTGTTATCGGTTCATTTTTTTCCAGTGGAATTATGGAAATTGCCAGAAAAGGAATATTTTATCCGCAATATTTTACTTTTGAGGTGATCCTGATTGTCTTTCTGGCAGTGATGCTCACAGATATTATTTTGCTCGATGTCTTTAACAGTTTGGGTTTGCCAACTTCTACCACCGTTTCTATCATATTCGAATTACTGGGTGCGGCTCTGACGGCGGGAATTTTATTCTCTATGTCCAAAAATGAAAACATCAACGAAATATGGAAATACATTAATTTTGAAAGCACCAAAAATATAGTCTCCGGAATTTTTCTTTCCATCCTCGTTGCTTTTACGTCTGGGGCAGTCATTCAGTACCTTTGCAGACTCCTTTTTACCTTTCAGTTTGAGGACAAGCTTAACCGCTACGGCGCCCTTTTTTCAGGCGTTGGGATTACCTCCATCGTGTATTTTCTTTTAATAAAAGGTATGAAGGGAACAACCCTGCTGACCTCTGAAACATCGAAGCTCATCAGCAGCAATACGCTTATCATCTTAATGGGTATTTTTGTGATTTCCTCCGCTACTCTGTTTATTCTGCAGAGATTTGCACGGGTAAATCCACTAAAAGTGGTGGTTCTGGCCGGAACTTTCTCTCTGGCGATGGCATTCGCCGGAAACGACCTTGTTAACTTTATCGGGGTTCCCATTACCGGACTTCTTGCTTATCAGAACTGGATCGCTTCCGGTGTTCCTGCGAATGAATATTATATGGACTACCTTGCCGGCAACGATGTTATTGTTCCCAATTATATGCTGCTCATCGCAGGGGTAATTATGGGTCTCACGATTTGGTTGAGTGCCAAAGCAAAAAAGGTAACCGAAACAGAAGTAAATCTGGGCAGACAGGAAGAAGGCGTTGAGCGCTTTAAAGCAAACGCAATTTCCAGAAGTATTGTGAATTCGTCCATCACCTTCAGTAAAATTTTTGGGATTATTGTTCCTGAATCTATTATGAAGCGTTACGAAACGAGTTTTGAAAAAAAGAAACTCCGGGAGGCAACTAAAACGGTGGATACTGCTGCATTCGACCTTGTACGTGCATCAACCAATCTTGTTTTGGCCTCTGTCATTATAGCATGGGCAACCTCTGAAAAATTACCGCTGTCCACCACCTATGTTACTTTCATGGTTGCGATGGGAAGTTCCCTTGCAGACCGCGCCTGGGGAAGAGACAGCGCTGTTTACCGCGTGGCTGGTGTGCTTTCCGTTATCGGCGGTTGGTTTATAACCGCATTCATTGCCTTCACAGTTTCCGCTCTGTTTGCACTCATACTTTATAAAGGGGGTCAAACCGGTACTTTTATCCTTATGGCTATTGTTTTTACGTTTATTATTGTTTCTCATATCCGGTTTAACAAAGAAGAGATTCATACCAAGAAAAGCAAAGACCGTCTTAAAATTCTCGAAAATGCCGACATGAATACGGTACAAAAGTATCAGTCACTGATCAGTTCTACTGTTTCAGAGATCGCATCCAGTTATAACTTAATTTTAGATGGTTTGATCAATGGAGATATTACAAAACTTGAACTGGCCAACAAAGCGCTTAAAGATTTGGAGGAGCACGGTTATAGTGTAAGAAGTCAGAGTATAAAATACATAAAATCTCTGAGCAAGAATGATAAACAGACTGCACAGACCATTATTTTCAGCAGTGATTTTATTCAGGATCTGTCCCAGTCGACCAAATTTCTGAGTGATGAAGCGCTGTACTTCATCAAAAACCTGCATGTAATTGATGACAAGCAGTTCCTGAAGGACTTAAAAACGCTGGATTTGAAAATGAGTAATTTCTTCAATCTTGTACTGGCTTCGCTGGAACAGACCAAAGATGAAAATATGGAATCCATCCGTAAAGAAAGGGATGAAGTGAGAAGTTATATCAATGACAGGCTGGATTTCCAAATTTCCAATATCAACAAAATGAAGCCGAGTACCAAAGAGGGAACATTACAAACGAATGTATTTCTCCAAAGCCGTGACATTCAGGCTGTACTCACCCGCATTTCAAAAATGTTCCTGAAACTTTACGAGACCCGTATGGCAAGACCATCCAATTAAGTTTATTAGAACGGTCATTTACGCGCAGGATACTACCTTCCGGTTATATAACTTTTATGTATGTGGAGTTTTTACTTCCCAACGATACTTCCGTTCTTTCTACATACCACATCCGCATCAAATTCCTTATCTTTGCCCTCACAAATTTCCAGAAATGTCAAAATCCCTCATCCCCAAACTCGAAGCAATAAAACAGCGCTATAACGAAGTTGCGGACCTTATCATTCAGCCTGATGTCATCACGGACCAGAAAAAATATTCCTCCCTTAACAAGGAATACAGTGACCTCGGAAAAATCGTGGCCGTTTTTGACCAGTACAAACAGGCGCTGAATACCATTGAGGAATCTGATGAAATCATTGCTGACGGATCCGACAGAGAATTTGTGGAAATGGCAAAAATGGAGAAAAATGAGGCCATTGAAAAGATCCCGGGCCTGGAGGAGGAACTGAAAGTCCTGCTCATACCGAAAGATCCCACAGATGATAAAAATGTAATTATAGAATTACGTGCCGGCACGGGGGGCGACGAGGCCGCTATTTTTGTGGAAGATGTTTACCGTGCATACGCCATGTTTTTCAAGACCAAAGGCTGGAAACACGAAATTACGGATGCAAGTGAGGCTTCTAAAGGGTATAAGGAACTGATTCTGAAAGTTGAGGGCGAAGGCGTTTATGGAATAATGAAATTTGAATCAGGCGTTCACCGCGTGCAGCGTGTCCCGGAAACTGAATCTCAGGGCAGGGTTCATACCTCTGCGATCACCGTTGCGGTTTTACCTGAAGCTGAAGAAGTGGATTTTGAACTGAATCCCGCTGATATTGAAATGCAGACCTCACGTTCGGGTGGTGCAGGGGGTCAGAATGTAAACAAAGTGGAAACAAAGGTACAGCTCACGCACAAGCCTTCGGGAATGGTGGTGGTGTGTCAGCAGGCACGATCCCAGCTTGCAAACCGCGAACTTGCAATGGAAATGCTCCGTACCAAACTGTACGATATTGAACTGCAAAGGGTTACCGGCGATATAGCTGCCCAAAGGAAGACAATGGTATCCACAGGGGACCGCTCTGCCAAGATCAAGACCTACAATTATCCGCAGGGCAGGGTCACAGACCACCGTGTCAATAAGTCGGTGTACAATCTGGATGCGTACATGAATGGCGATATCCAGGAGATGATTGATGCGGTGATTATGGCAGAAAATGCTGAGAAAATGAAGGGTGAGGAAGAAAATTATCAGTATTAAGCTGAGTTTTTATATATTAGCGCACATTTAAAATATTTATCTTATGAAAAAATCAATCTTTATCGCGGCAGCTTTTGCCGCAGTGACCTTAATTTCATGTAAAAAAACAGAAACCGTGGCTACCGACGGTGCGGCGGATTCAGCAGCAATTGTAGTTGTTGACAATGACTCAGTTCCAATTATCTCTGATTCATCAGCAGTTGGTGAGGCAGTAAACGCAACTGGTGACGCCATTGAAGAGGGTGCGCAGAATGTTAAAGAAGGTGCTCAGGAAGCTACCGATGGTGATGGTGATGCAACAAAATAATGATTTGCTACAAATCAGTTGGAACGGGCTTTAGCCCGTTTTTTTTATGTTTTTTTTTGCACATAAATCAAATGACCTGCGTAATTGTTTCAGTTGCTGCTCTTTTAAATGAAGGAAATCGGCTCTCATTTTAAGTCAAACAAAATCCCTAATTTTGGATATGAGAAAATTTATATTCATTCTTTTCCTAGCTTTTTCTTTCCAGGTCGCCAGGTCGCAGCAGGAAAGCATTCCCTTTTTAAGATATGAGGAACTGGAAAAAAGGATTGCGGATGAAAACGCAGAGTTACTCATCGTGAATTTTTGGGCAACAACGTGCGCGCCATGTGTAAAAGAACTGCCACATTTTATGGAAGTTAACCGCAAATATGAAGGAGATCTTAACTTCAAAATGCTTTTGGTATCCCTGGACCGTACAAAAGATATTGAAAGGGTGAAAAAATTCATCCGGGAGAAGAGCCTCACGGCCGAAGTGGTGCTGTTGGACGATAATAAACGCATGAACACCTGGATTCCACGTTTTAACAGCGATTGGGGAGGCGAAATCCCGGCAACGGTGTTTTACAAAAAGGGAAAAAAATTCTTTTTCATAACGGTGAGATGACCAAGGGCGAGCTTCAGGAAGCCGTAAGTCAATATCTTAATCAACCATAAAACATTTACCATGAAGTTTAAATTCTATTTAATCTGCCTGTTACTTTTAACAGGTGCCGTGCAGGCCCAATCACAACAGACGTTCACAACACAACCGGTGAAAAAAGGCTACGCAATCGGTGACGAGGCTACTGATTTCAGCCTCAAAAACATAGACGGGAAGATGGTCTCCCTCAGTGACTATAAATCAGCAAAAGGATTCATCGTAATTTTTACCTGCAATCACTGTCCGTACGCCAAAAAATATGAAGAGCGAATTGTTGCTTTGGACAAAAGGTATGCTTCTCAGGACTATCCGGTCATTGCCATCAACCCCAATGACCCGCAGGTCCAGCCTGAGGATGATTTCAGGGAAATGATTGTAAGGGCAAAAGAGAAAGGTTTTACATTTCCCTATCTTGTTGATGAAGGCCAGAAGATCTACCCGCAGTACGGTGCAACCAAGACCCCGCATGTTTTCATCCTCAATAAGGAAAAAGGGACAAATATTGTAAGATATATTGGTGCCATCGACAACAATTACGAAGACGCCAATGATGTATCTGAATTTTATGTCCGGGATGCGGTAGACAGTCTGTTGAGGGGTCAGGAAATAAAGACACCGAAGACTGTAGCCATAGGGTGCACAATCAAGGTGAGGAAATAAAATCACAGCAAACTGAAACCTCTTTACCAAATGAGGTTTTTCATTTATTCGCCGTCGTAAATTTTTTAAATTTGTAACTTTACCTTCCCTAAAGCAAGCATAAATGCGTCATAAGATCCTTAACCAAACCCCTGATTTTTCCGTTGATTTTCCGGACCGGCTACCTTATTTTTTTGAAAAAGACGGTCTGGAAATGAAATCCTCTTACACTGAAAAAGATTCAAATTACTTGACTGAAAAGCAATATTCCGCTGGGATTGCTCCTTTTTTAAGAGGGCCCTATTCCACCATGTATGTGCAGAAACCGTGGACCATCAGGCAGTATGCGGGATTTTCCACTGCAGAAGAATCCAATGCCTTTTACCGCCGAAACTTAGCAGCAGGACAGAAAGGTCTGTCTGTAGCCTTCGATTTGGCGACACACCGCGGCTATGATTCGGACCATCCGCGGGTAGTGGGAGATGTAGGGAAAGCCGGCGTAGCCATTGATTCGGTGGAGGATATGAAAATCCTTTTCGATCAGATTCCTTTGGATGAAATATCGGTTTCCATGACCATGAACGGTGCGGTCTTGCCGGTTTTGGCATTTTATATCGTGGCTGCGGAAGAACAGGGCGTCTCTCAGGATAAGCTTTCCGGAACCATACAAAATGACATCCTGAAAGAATTCATGGTGCGCAACACCTATATCTATCCGCCAACGCCTTCCATGAAAATCATTGCCGATATATTTGAATATACGGCTAAAAATATCCCGAAGTTCAATTCCATTTCCATTTCCGGCTATCACATGCAGGAAGCCGGTGCCACGCCTGTGCTTGAGATGGCGTACACGCTTGCCGACGGGCTCGAATATGTGAGAACAGGAATGAAAGCAGGAATGAAAGTGGATGATTTTGCACCGAGATTGTCCTTTTTCTGGGCAGTGGGAATGAATCATTTTATGGAAATTGCGAAGATGAGGGCCGCGCGCTACATTTGGGCCGATCTGTTGGCGCAGTTCAGTCCACAAAATCCGAAATCTTTGGCTTTGAGAACGCATTCCCAAACTTCGGGCTGGAGCCTTACCGAGCAGGAACCCTTTAACAACATTACACGTACTGCCATCGAAGCCCTCTCGGCAGCCCTTGGCGGAACGCAGTCTCTGCATACAAATGCGCTTGACGAGGCGATTGCTTTACCGACCGATTATTCAGCTAAAATTGCGAGAAATACACAGATTATTCTGCAGCAGGAAAGCGGAATCTGCGATGTCGTGGACCCGATGGGCGGAAGCCATCTTGTAGAAAGCCTGACCCAGCTAATGATTGATGAGGCGATGAAATTCATTGAGGAGGTTGAAAAGGAAGGTGGAATGACCAAAGCAATTGAAGCAGGTATCCCTAAGATGAGGATTGAAGAGGCCGCCGCAAAAAAGCAGGCAAAGATTGACAGTGGTGAAGAATTTATTATTGGGGTGAACTCCTTCAAATCGACCCAGAAGCAAATGGAACTTGAGATCCTGGACATTGACAATTCCGAAGTGCGCAGGAAACAGATTGAAAGACTTGATCAGATAAAAGTGAACCGAAATGCAGAGAAAGTTGTTGAAGTCCTTGAAACATTAAAGGAATCTGCCCGGTCAGGAAATGGAAATTTGTTGGAAATCTGCATCGAAGCTGCGCGCCGCAGGGTGACTTTGGGCGAAATGAGTGATGCGATGGAAGAAAGTTACGGACGTTACAAAGCCAATATCAGAACAATACAGGGAGTTTACGCCATGAATGCAAGTAAGAACGAATATTTTGAAAAAGCCATTGCCCTAACCCAGAAGTTTGAGGATCAGCAAGGAAGACGCCCACGGATCATGGTGGTAAAAATGGGTCAGGACGGTCATGACCGGGGAGCTAAAGTTGTAGCTACTGCCTTCGCCGACATGGGCTTTGATGTGGACGTTGCACCACTGTTCCAGACGCCTGAAGAAGTGGCGAAACAGGCCGTGGAAAATGACATTCATATTCTCGGGGTATCTTCGCTCGCAGCCGGACACAAGACACTCGTTCCTCAGGTTGTCGCTGAACTCAGGAAACTTGGAGCCGGCGATATACGGATTGTCGTGGGCGGTGTGATTCCACAACAGGATTATGATTATCTGTATCAGAACGGAGCCGATTTCATCTTCGGGCCCGGAACCAATTTGCCCAAATCCGCATGCGAGATTTTGGATAAAATGTTAAGCTAAAATTTGCAGTTCCGGAATTTATTCTATATTTGCACCTGAAAATCAAGTTCCACCAACAAAAAAAACAACGAAGCAATGTTCAAATTTAATCAACATTCATTAACAGGATTGCCTTTTGCAAAGGCGAGGCTTCGTGGTTTGGTACCTTCTTAGAACAACAGTATAATGAAATATCACAACCCGGAGTCGTAAGATTTCGGGTTTTTTCTTGTCTAAATTTCAATTCAAAAATTTCCCGAAATTAAATTTAATGAGGAGCCATTTCCCGCTTTCGCAGAATTCCATTGCAAAACGAGAAACGAGTTTCCTTATACAATCAACTAGATTATAGTAGAAAAAATATTCGGCGCCAGAATGTCTAACATCTTGGGTCTAATATCTAACATCTTATTAAAAAACAATGGGAAATTTAAAACTAAAAGGAAAAGATATACTAAAACTAGGCTATCCAAATAATCAGAGCGTCAACATCGCTTTGGAAGTCATGAAAAGAAATTTTGCAACCAAAAACATTCACTTTGTAAAATCTCTTCTAAAGGAAATCCAGCAAAATCCTGAAAATTTTGAGGAAGATTTAACCTTTGGCCAAATTGCGGAAGCTTTGCTTATGGCAAAGAAAACAGAAAAAAGAATGCTCAATGCAAACCGTGCATCTTTCCGGATTTTCGGAAATAATATTTCAGAAGAAGCGAAAAACCAGCTGTATACTGCATTGAAACTCCCGATTTCAACACAGGGAGCTTTGATGCCGGATGCACACAGCGGTTACGGACTTCCGATTGGCGGTGTTCTCGCCGTAGAGAATGCCGTAATTCCTTACGGAGTCGGGATGGACATTGGTTGCAGAATGAGCCTGAGTATTTTGGATATACCGGTTTCATATCTGGACGGAGCAAGGGATAAATACGAAAAAGCGCTTGCCGAACATACAAAATTTGGAATGAATGAGACGCACAAATCACACGTCGATCACGAAATATTCGATAGAGATACGTTCGATATGATTCCGGTTTTGAGAAGATTAAAAGGAAAAGCCATGAAACAAATGGGAAGTTCCGGCGGTGGAAATCACTTTGTAGAATTCGGGGAAGTGGAGATTTCCGAAGAAGACGGTCAAATAGGACTTCCAAAAGGAAAATACCTTGGGATCCTTTCGCACAGCGGTTCTCGTGGATTGGGAGCAGAGATCGCTCAATATTATACAAAAATTGCGACTGAACAATGTCCGTTGCCAAAAGAAGCTCAAAACTTCGCCTGGCTGGATTTGAACACGCATCTCGGTCTGGAATACTGGACAGCGATGAACCTCGCAGGGGATTATGCTTCTGCCTGTCACGACGATATTCACAGAAGATTGGTAAAGGCAGTTGGAGGAAGAGTAAAGGCTAAAATCGAAAACCACCACAATTTTGCATGGAAGGAAATCCACAACGGTAAAGAAATGATTGTTCACAGAAAAGGTGCGACTCCCGCTAGTGAAAATGAATTGGGAATGATTCCGGGATCGATGACGGCAAAAGGGTTCATCGTCCGCGGAAAAGGAAATCCCGATTCACTGAACTCGGCTTCTCACGGAGCAGGAAGAGCTTTTTCCAGAGGAGAATGCAGAAACCGTTTCACTCAAAATGACATCAGGAAAGAATTAAAACTCAAAAATGTCACGTTGATGGGTGGAAATGCCGAAGAAGCACCAATGGCGTACAAGGACATCAATGAAGTTATGAATACACAAAGTGAATTGGTGGATATTCTCGGGACTTTTCAACCTCGAATTGTGAGGATGGATAAATAGCAATTAAAATAATGGAAAAATTAATACAAATAACCTCAGGAAGAGGACCTTTAGAATGTCAATGGGTAGTCGCCAAAGTTCTGAAGGTCTTTCTTGAGGAAGCAAAAAATAATAAAATCGGTTACGAAATTATCCACCGAGAAAATGGCGATGAAAATCTGACTTTAAAATCTGCTACCTTACTTTTAAAAGGCAAAGGAGTCGCTGAATTCCTGGAAAACTGGCTTGGAAGCATTCTTTGGATTGGGAAAAGCAGATTCAGAAAATTGCACAAAAGAAGCAATTGGTTTATCGGAGTTTTTGAACTGGAGGGTTTGGAAAAGATAGAGTTCAATGAAAAAGAAATTCAGTTTCAAACGGCCAGAAGTCAGGGAAGCGGCGGACAGAACGTGAATAAAGTGAACACGGCAGTCCGTGCAACCTATCTGAAAACCGGACAAAGTGTTTTCGTACAGGATTCCCGTTCGCAGCTGGAAAATAAAAAACTTTCAGTCGGCAGATTAAAAGAGAAAGTAATGGAATTTCATATTCAGCAATTGGAAAAAAGGATGCAGGCCACATGGAACAATCATTTGAGTGTGCAAAGGGGAAACCCGATCCGAACATTTGCGGGAATCGATTTTAAAAAGAATGATCGGCAGAAATCTTTCAAAAAAAGAAAGAAACCAACTGAAAAACGAATTTAAAAATGACAGAAATGGACTTAACTAAAAGCAAATATTATTTTGAAGCGCTGGATTACTATACCTACAACATAGCTGATTGTCTGGAAGCCCTTAATTACGCGCTGTCGTATGATCCGGAGGATGCCGATGCGCTAACCCTGATGGGAAGAATATATTCAGAAGTCCTGAAAGATTATGAACAGGCGCTGGAATATTTTGCGGAGGCGATGATGTACGATGTAAACAACATCAATACACCACAATACTATATCAGTTGTCTCATCAGCAATGAAGATTATATGGAGGCAGAAAGACTGATTAATTTCGCAATCCGAATCAAGGGAATAGACAGGTTCACAATCCTGAATTTACGTTCTTTGCTTTCTGAAAAAAGAGGGAGCTTGAAGAATGCTTTAAGATTTTTGCGGGAAAGCGAACAGTTATGTTTTGACGAATGCTCGTTGAAATTGGTGAAAGACCGCAAAAAATTTTTAAAAGCAAAAATATCCGGCAGAAAACTTACAGGTAAGGATAAAATTAAACGATAAGACGCAGCCCCAGGCTTCCGTGAATTATGAGCGGAAAGTTTGGATGTTTAACAAAGAATCATTGGTTCCGGGTTGGTTTCGGAACATTTCCAGAAAACGCTCCCAATTGGAAGCGTTTTTTTAGTTTTGGGAAATCAGGTAGTCATAAACCATCTGATGTTGGTCCGGCGTAAGCTTCGCCCGTGGGGCCATCCTACTTAAAGTGTTAATCCATTCGGCGTCCGTATGCTTGGAAGGTTCGGGCAACGCGTGACATTTGTTGCAGGAATTCTCAAATACGGTTTTACCCTGTAATAATTTCTCCGATGAGGTATATTTAGGCCCCGTAACTGCTGTACTTCTGGCGCAGGAAACCATAAATAGAGATGCTGCCGCTGCTGTAAAAATAATTTTTTTCATAATGGAGGGATTTGATGGAATTCAAAGTTAGATTAAATCAACTATTTTTGTTTATATAATTTTTTAATTATTATTCATGACTATCACCTGGCGTACGTATCGGTTAAAGCTTCGGGAAACCTTTTCTATTTCATACGGGAGCTATGATTTCCGCGATTCGCTTACCGTGATGTTGTTGGCAAACGGAGAAACCGGATTCGGCGAGTGTGTCGCTATTAATTACTATAAGATTGAATTGGATCAATTTGAAATTAGTTTAGACCGAATTAAAAAGGAGCTTGAAAATCATGAGATCGTACACCCAAAGGAGTTTTTCAGATTTCTGTTGACATTGAATCTCCATCCGTTCCTGATGTCGGCGCTGGACTGCGCATTCTGGGATCTTTATGGCAAACTGGAAATCAAAAGTTTTACACAGCTGATGAACCTGGATATCGGTACGTTACCCGAATCCTCTTTCACAATATGCATTGATAATATCGATCAGCAATTAAGGAAAATAAACCAAAGCAGTTGGCAGAAATTCAAGGTGAAATGCAGTGGGCTGGACCGGGAGGCCGTCTATAAACTTTTAAATACCAACCGGGAGGTGGCACTGGACTCAAATGCCAGCCTATCGGAAGAGGATTGTGACTTCCTCCAAAATAATGAACGTACAGCAGGGTTTATGTATCTGGAGCAGCCGCTGCCCACCGGAAGATTCAATGGTTTGGATAAGAATATGCATGCGAACTGGATGTGTGATGAGGACTGTCAGAACCTTTCCGACCTGAAAGTGCTTGCCGGACACTACAGCAGCGTAAATATTAAGGTAATGAAAGCAGGCGGAATCACACCAGCACTGGAGATGATCTCGGAGGCAAGAAAATTTGGGTTAAAGGTGATGATTGGGTGTATGACGGAGTCAACGGTGGGAATCTCCGCTGGAATTGCGTTGGCGGGCCTGTGCGATTATGCCGATTTGGATGGAGCAAACCTGATTTCGAACGATTTCGCAAATGGGAGTGAAGTTGTCTTAGGGTGCCTCCATCTTTCTGACAAACCGGGATTGGGCATCAGCTTACGTTAAGAGGATACAGTCGGGGCAACATTGGACGTTCATTTCTGCATTTGAAATATAAAATTTAAATTTAGTTTTTTTAAAGATGGAGATTTCCACAGACGACTTAATAGCAGGGATAAAAGCAGGCGATAAACGTCTGCTGGGTAAAGCAATCACGCTTGTTGAAAGCAAGAAACCGGAGCACCGTGAGCAGGCAGAGGAATTACTGAAAACAATCATGCCTTTTACGGGAAAATCTGTACGGATTGGAATTACGGGCGTGCCAGGGGCAGGAAAATCTACTTTCATTGAAAATTTTGGAAAACTGGCCATTCAGAAAGGACGAAAGGTAGCAGTCTTGGCCATTGACCCCAGTTCGTCGCTTAACAAAGGTTCTATCTTGGGCGACAAGACCAGAATGGAAGAACTCTCAAAGGAAGAAAACGCTTTCATACGCCCCTCGCCAACCTCCGGGTTTTTAGGAGGTGTCGCCAACACGACATTTGAAAGCATGCTGATCTGTGAGGCCGCCGGCTACGACTGTATTTTGATAGAGACGGTGGGCGTGGGACAGAGTGAAGTGCTCGTCTCCGGGATAACGGACGTGTTTCTTTTCCTCAAAATCATTGGCGGCGGTGATGAGTTGCAGGGAATAAAGCGCGGTATAATGGAAATGGTGGACGTGATCTTTATAAACAAAGTGGACGAGGAAAACGTGCAGAAAGCCAAAAATACCAGAACTGACCTGATTCGCGCACTGCAGTTCCTTCCCTCCAAAGAAAAAGACTGGAAAATACCGGTTCTTCTGGGTTCTGCATTAAAAAATGAGGGACTGGAAGAGGTCTTAAAAAAAATTGAGGAATTCGTGGAATTAAAGGTAAAGACCGGGCGGTTTAATGAGGTAAGAAAGTTCCAGGCCGCACAGCGCTTTGAGTATTGGGTGCAGGAATATATATTGAGGATGACACAGAAGGAAAATTCTTCTGAAACTTCCTTCGAAAAGCATAAAAAAAATGCTTCCGAACTTAAATCCAATCCAAGTTCGGAAGCCAAATTATTTGTTGAAAAAATCCTTGGAAAACCTACTTCTTAGATTCCTCATTTCTCATAATATACCCGTCGTAAGAAATGGGCTGTCTGTCATTGGCATCCACAGAAACGAAAGCCTTACCGTTCTTGTAAATTTCAATGTTAATAAGCCTGATGTGTGAAATATCATTCGGCTTGATGCGCAGCAGGTGGTTTCCTTTCGAGGTGGTGGACTTCTGAACGGTATAGTTTTTTGAAGTAAATCGGAAACTCTGCTTATCGGTATCATAAACGTTTGCACTGTACGCCCTCCCAAAATATGGCAGAGTCACCGTCATCTCCTTGTTTTTAAGAGTCAGCGTATATCCGTAGTCAAGGTTCAGCATTCTGGAGGATCCATAACCGGGCATCGAGTTTGCCATACTGATGACATCATAATTGGTGGGATTCGCCTTTTGGGCCATAAAGGTAAACTGCTCCTCGTTCACCAATCGTTCAGCTGTTGCCGGATCAAGGTAGTTCTGAGAGGCGCAGTTCAAAAAAACCATCAAAAAAGGCATTAAAATTAATAAGTTTTTCATTTTTAACAAATTTGTTTACAAAATCACTACAAAAGTAATGCAAATCTAAGACCTTAATTTATTTGGAATAATAATTGTTAAAACTGAATCATTCAAATACAATTTACTATGAAAATTAGAAACATAATTGGGATTGGGGCAATGTCATTTGCCATGGTAGCATGTACCACCAATCCTGTAACAGGAAGAAGGTCTTTACAGATTGCAAACGATGCAGAGATCGCTTCGATGGCTGCACAGGAATACCAAAAGGCAATGACACAGGCCAAAGTTATAACAGGGACTACGCAGGCAAAAAGTGTGACCAATGTGGGTACAAGAATAAAAAATGCGGCTTATAATTATTATAAGAATTTAGGTCGTGAAGCAGATCTTACAAACTATAATTGGGAATTTAAACTGATCGACAATAAGCAGTTGAACGCATGGGCAATGCCAGGCGGGAAAGTTGCAGTATACACTGGAATTCTACCGGTTACACAGAATGATACCGGTCTCGCCGTCGTACTGGCACACGAAATATCGCATGCGTTGGCAGGCCATGGTAATGAGAGAATTTCGCAGGCCATGGTTGCACAGTTAGGTGGTGCTGTTATTGGCTCTACTGTTTCCGGTGGCCAATATGCAGGAATTTTTGAACAGCTGTACCCTATTGGAGCTCAGGTTGGGCTTATGGCTTATGGAAGAAAGCAGGAACTTGAAGCGGATCAGATGGGTCTGTATCTGATGGGTATGGCCGGGTACGATCCGAGGCAGGCAATCCCTTTCTGGAACAGGATGGAAGCAGCATCCAGTGGAGCATCACGTCCGCCGGAGTTCCTTTCCACTCACCCGGGACCGGAGAACAGACTTGCTGCCTTAAACACCTATATGGATAAGGCTTTAACCTATTACAGAGCTGCCGGAGGCAAATAAAAGGATATAAAATCAAGATATAAACGAACCTTTCCATAATTTTATTAAATTTGGAAAGGTTTTTTAAATAATATACTATGAAAAATTTGACTTTTGTAGGCATCATCCTTCTCGCACTTGCCTTTCTGCTCTATTATATGTTGCCTGAATTTTCAATGGTAAAACTGTTTGAGCCCATCAGTCTTATGGGAATTCTTGCCGGCATTGGTATAGGACTCATCCTGGGGGGAGTGGTAGGGTATGTGAGTAAAGGCTCAGCCCTGAAAGAAGAACAGAAAAGGAGGGAATATAAGCAGTTGATTAAGGAAAAAGAAGACCTGGAAAGGCAGGCAGCAGAACTTGCCAAACAGCAGCAGGCCAACATCACTACCACCTATACAACACAAAAAGAAAATACGCAAAACTACTGAGTTTTGCGTATTTTATTATTTAGAACTTATATCCAACCCCGGCGAGAAACATACTCGGTCGGGTGTCGTAACGAATCGTTTGGCTCGTATTGTTGTTAATGAATTCCCGTTGGTCCTGGGTAATCGCGCCTTCATATCTTCCGGTGAAGATCAGTTTCTGTATTTTGAACTGAGCTCCAAATTGATAACCCACCGTAAATTCATTCTTCGCATTTTCCTTAAAATCATTGTACTGATTCTCAGTACTTAAGTTATAACTTGCCACTGGCCCTGCAAAAATTCCAAGGGCATCGCTCCACACATTATAACCTACCAGCACCGGAAGGTCGGCCCTGTTGCTTTTGGCTTCAATAGTGGTATTGGTCAACGGGTCGGTCACTTCGTTCTTAAAAGTGGTGTAGTATAGTTCAGGCATCACAAAAAGGCCGCCTACTAAATCAACTTTTACTGAAAGTCCGGCATTGAAACCCATATTGCTCTTTCCGCTGGTTTCATATGCTTCTTCAGCTACAGCAGAAACATTCTTCCAGGTTGGTTTATCGGTTGGAAACAAGAGGTTGGCCTTCGCACTGACCGAAATCTGCGCCGATGCAAAAACTGAACTTAAGATAAGGATTCCGCCTACAATTTTAGTTGTCATTATTCTGAGGTTTGGTTACTATATTATCAATTGAAGTTTTATCTGTTGAAAGGAAATATTCCCGGAGTTCTTTAAACAACTCTGATGAATAAACGAAATCAATCAGGTTTTTATTGCGTGCGGTGATTACGTTGTCCTTGTTGCCTTCCCATTCCTTAATTCCCATTCTCAGATATACAATCTTTTCGCCGATGGTCATCACCGAGTTCATGTCGTGGGAGTTTATGATGGTCGTGGTGTTGTATTCCTGCGTGATATCAACAAGCAGGTCATCGATCACGTTGGCGGTATATGGGTCCAGACCGGAGTTGGGTTCATCGCAGAAAAGATATTTAGGGCTGTTCACAATTGCCCTTGCAATGGCTACCCTTTTCTGCATGCCTCCGGAGATTTCGGCCGGGAACTTGCGGCCTGCTTTATCCAGATGCACCCTTCCCATTACGTCGAAGACACGGCGTTTCTTTTCGCGGAAAGTCAGATTTGAAAACATATCCAACGGGAACATAATGTTTTCTTCAACCGTCATGGAGTCGAAGAGGGCACTTCCCTGAAAAACGGTTCCTATTTCGGAGCGCAGAATCTGTTTTTCCTCGCGCTTCATTTTGGTGACGTCCCTGCCGTCAAAAAGAATGGACCCACTGGTAGGTTCATAAACATTCAGCAATGATTTAAGAAATACGGTTTTCCCTGATCCACTCTGGCCGATAATCAGATTGACTTTCCCCGTTTCAAAGGTTGTTGAAATGCCTTTTAAAACTTCTGTATCTCCAAATTTTTTTGTTAAGTCCTTAATTTCTATCATTATCCTAAGATCATTTGAGTTAATAAAAGTTCAGAAATAATGATAAAAACCATGGTCCATACCACTGCCTGTGTACTGGATCTGCCTACTTCCAGAGATCCACCACTTACATTATACCCGAAAAATGACGGTACTGTGGCAATGATAAATGCAAAAACGGTAGTCTTTATGAAGGCATAGTAGTAAAAGAGCATGGGCATATACATCTGTACTCCAGTGGTGAAGTCGGATATTGTCCAGTTTCCTGTAAGTTCGCCAGCACCAAATCCTCCGAGGATTCCAACGGCCATACTTAATCCAATTAATAGGGGATTATAGATGACACAGGCGAGAATCTTGGGCAGAATAAGAAAATTAGGTGAATTTACTCCCATGATATCCAGTGCATCAATCTGTTCGGTAACACGCATGGTACCAATGCTTGAGGCTATATAAGAGCCCACTTTTCCGGCCAGAATCAGACTGATAATCGTGGGTGAAAATTCCAGCACCAAAACAGCTTTAGTAGCATAGCCGATGAATGAGGTAGGGATGGGAATGGAGGAGGAACTGAAATTATTAAACATTTGGATGGCGGTTACTGCCCCAACAAAAATAGAAGTGAACACCACCAACCCAAAAGAATTCACACCCAGGTCATTAATTTCCCTAAAAAAAAGCTTCATGAAAACCGACATTTTCTGCGGTGATCTAATTGCTTTTCCAAGCAGCAGAAAATATTCTCCAAAAGCGTTTAGAAACTTTTTTATCATTCGGCTAAATTAATGTTTTTTTAATAAAAAATAAATGAGGTTCATCCGGCTTTTTTGTCGCCCGTGACCACCAGAAACATCGTTTTCAAAATGATTACAAAATCCAGCACCATGCTCCAGTTCTTCACATAAAATGAATCTGCCAGAATCCTTTTTTTCATTTCAATGCTCATATCGCCATAGTCACCGCGAAGACCGTTAACCTGCGCAAGACCTGTGATGCCGGGTTTAACCAGGCTCCGGATGGCGTATCGCCCAATACGCGTTTTATAATAGTCGTCAATTAACAGCATATGCGGTCTTGGCCCCACTACAGACATGCTTCCCATGATGACATTGATGAACTGAGGCATTTCGTCAATACTTGTTGTCCTCAGGAATTTTCCCACCGCCGTAATTCGGTCATCATCCTTCTGTGTGGTTCTTGTAGATGATTCCTCATTAACCACCATTGTCCGGAATTTTATGCAGCTAAAAACCTGGTCCTGAAATCCGTAGCGCTTCTGTACGAAAAAAACCGGTCCTTTGCTGTTGAGTTTAATTAAGAGTGCGACGATTGGAAACAGCCAGAAACAGATGCCTATGAGAATGATGATTGAGAAGAATATATCAAAAATCCTCTTCAGCGTGTGATTGGTAAAATACTCCAGCGGAAATTTTGCCTGTGTGAGCACTGGTTGTGTTTCTACATAATTCAGTTCATAATTGAAGAAGTTATTTTGCTCTAATTCGGGGAACAGCGCAATCCTGACCTTGTGCATTTCGGCCTGCCGGTAAATTTCGCTCCTCAGGTCATGGTTAATTCCAGCGTCATTGGCGGGCATGTACAGGGTATAGATCCCCTTCTCCTTCCAAAAGTGCTTCAGTTCACTGATTGTGATTTCGGGATTTGGGTAATCAAAAATCCGGAAGCCATAATCGGTACGATCCTTCAGTACATTTTCCAGGATTTCCCTTGCGTCATTCCTGGTTCCCAGAAACATAATGTTCCTAAAGTTGATTCCCATGCTGCGTAGCGACTTCAGCAGGAAAAAGATAGTTGATTTCAGTAAAAGGAAGATGAGGAAGATGCTCAGGGCCAACTCAAACCGTTCATTCTTTAAAAAGATGTTATTACTGACTTTGCCGAGAAGAATAATTCCGAAAAGAAAAATAAGGATATGGGTTACAATCCGCTCCAGATATAGGGTATAGGTTAAATTTCGCGGGATATCATACAGTTTGGTGCGGCCGCTCAGTAAAATCCAGAAAAGGGTAAGCAGAAGTATGGACAGGGCATTCTGTTCCCAGTCTACATCCCGAATCTTTAAGTCATGATTTCTTTGAACGAAGAAAAACACAAAAACTCCCGCAATAATAAGAATATCAAGCAGTATGATGAGTCCCTTGAAATATCTTGAGAATCGAAGTTGTTGCATTTACCAGAATCAGAAGTTAAAAGTAAGTAAAATTCTTATGAATTCAAGGGATATTGAGATATTTGTGGGTCTGTACAGACGCCTGCCATTGTGGATTTTTCAGGATGTAATCGGTAATCTGCGGATATATTTCGTCTCTTTTACTCCATTCACTCTGCAAATATAACCTGCAGTTTGGCGATACCCTTGCGGCCTGTTCTTCGGCAAAGAAAAAGTCGTGACGGTTAAAGACAATCATCTTAAGTTCGCTGGCATGTTCGTAAATGTCCGGTTGTGGAAGTCCCGTTTTTTTAGGGGAAAGCGTAATCCAGTCCAGGGTTCCGCTCATCGGGTAGGCCCCCGAAGTTTCTATATGGATGGTGCATCCAAGTTCCTTCAATCTGCCGGTCAGGAGTTCCAGATTCCACATCAGGGGTTCGCCACCGGTCAAAACTATGGTTTTGCAATGCCTGGCAGCAGTTGCTGCCACTTCTTCTACATCCATTAGTGCATGAAGGGTCGGGTCCCAGCTTTCTTTCACATCGCACCAGTGGCAGCCCACGTCGCAGCCGCCAAGCCGGATGAAATATGCCGCGGTTCCGGTGTGGGCACCTTCGCCCTGTATGGTGTAGAAATGCTCCATAACCGGGAGCAATTTCCCCTGTTTCAATAGTATGTCCTGATCTGTTGTCATTTATTTTCTAAAATTTCCGCTTGTAAGCAAGCAGTGTATTTTTCATCAGCATTGCTCTCGTCATCGGGCCCACTCCACCGGGTACGGGGGTAATCCAGCCTGCTTTGGGTTCGCAGCTTTCATAATCCACATCACCTTCCAGATGGTAACCTTTTTCGCCAGTATCTTCCACACGGGTGATGCCAACATCCACAATTACCGCTCCTTTCTTGATCATGCTGCCTTTCAGGTATTTTGGTGCGCCCAGTGCCACGATTACAATGTCGGCATTCTTCGTGAATTCCTCGATATTTTGGGTATGGCTGTGAACGAGAGTAACCGTCGCATTGCCGGGATTTCCCTTGCTGCTCATAAGTATGCTCATGGGTCTTCCGACAATGCGGCTTCTACCGATAACCACACAGTGTTTCCCCTGCGTGTCTATGTTATATCGTTCCAACAGGGTCATGATACCATAAGGGGTAGCCGGCAGATAAGCCTCCATCTCCAGGGCCATCCTGCCGAAATTTTCCGGATGAAAACCGTCTACATCTTTAGAGGCATCAATTGCATCGATCACCTTCTGTTCATCCATTCCCTTGGGAATCGGAAGCTGTACGATGAATCCATCTATGTCCGGGTTTTGGTTGAGTTTTTGGATTTCCCCCAAAAGTTCCCCTTCGGTAATGGTATCAGAAAATTTAAGCAGGGTAGATTTGAAGCCGACTTCTTTACAGTCCTTTACCTTACTGTTTACATAAGCTTTACTTGCTCCGCTTTCCCCCACAAGGATGGCGGCAAGATGTGGTGGCCTTTTGCCGGCAGCAAGAATCTTATCAACCTCTACTTTAATTTCCTGTTTAATGTCTTTGGACACCTTAAGTCCATCCAGAATCTGAGCCATATCTTATTTACTTTTTATTATTACCGTATCCTGAAAATTAAGCGCAATATCTTTAGCGATCTTCCCGTTCCAATATCCAAACTCAATTTTTTCTATCTGTAATCCTGCGGTATCCATCATCCTGTTCAAAAGATCCAGACTGATGGCAATATTCGCCGACTGTACTTTTTTACTCATAAGGCGATACCCCGCGGGGTACTCATACGGAAAACTGAATCCATCGTCCGGCTCTTTCGAAGCAAAATCCTGATCATATAAAAAAAAGGTAGCAAGACATTTTCCTTCGGGTTTTAAAACCCTTTTGATTTCGGTGAGATAATGCTGAATTTCTTCAATTCTCATATGCGTGAAAACCGAGAAAAGAAAAATCTTGTCAAAAGTGCTGTCGGGGTAAGGGAAACTGAATTCTTCGCCCTTAGCTTTAAAGTTATTGTAGAGGTCGTTGTGAAGGGATACGAAGGTAAAATGAAAATTAGGATAGTTTATACTGATGTGCCTTTTGCACCAGTCCACTCCCTTTTTTACAACATCAAAGCCTTCATACCGGCCGGTCGTTAAGATTTTGGTCAGAGGTAACGCCGTCCTCCCAATACCACACCCGATATCCAATACTACATCTGACTCCTTCAGATCGATATGATCTGTAAGGGTCTGAACCTGTTTTTTTCCCTGACTTAAAAAATCGCCCGAACCGATGTAAATGTCGCCTTTTCCGGGCTGCAGTTCGCTGCGCTTACCGGATAACTGCTGCAGGAGGTCATGTGGCAGGTAATAGAGTTTTCTGACCGCCAACCGGAGTTCAGGACTCAAAGAATAATATATATTCCGCAAACTCATGCCCTGTAATTTTCTTTGAAATACCGGATGAGTCCATTCGTCGAACTGTCGTGCGAGTCAACCGGGTTATTATCCTGCAGCTCCGGAAGTATTTGGCCGGCCAGAACTTTACCTAATTCAACGCCAAACTGATCAAAACTGAACACATTCCAAATAACGCCCTGGACAAAAATTTTATGTTCATACAGTGCAATGAGCTGCCCTAATGAAAATGGGGTTAGTTTATTGAAAAACAAAGAATTAGTTGGGTTATTTCCGTGAAAGACCTTATGGTTTTGAAGCTTTTTTATCTCATCCTCTGATTTGCCTGCCTTTACTAGTTCTTCGCGCGCTTCAATCGGTGTTTTACCGAAAGCCAAAGCTTCTGTTTGTGCGAAAAAGTTAGCCAGGAGTTTTTCCTGATGGTCAGAAACCTCGTTGCATGATTTAACATATGCGATGAAATCCGCCGGAATGAGTTCTGTTCCCTGATGAATGAGCTGATAGAACGCATGCTGTCCGTTTGTGCCGGGTTCGCCCCAGATTACAGGGCCTGTTTCATATTGCACAAAGTCCCCGTTCCGGTCTACACATTTTCCGTTACTTTCCATATCACCCTGCTGCAAATAGGCCGGGAACCGGTCCAGATACTGGGAATAGGGTAAAACAGCGTAGGAACCCGCATGATGGTAATTACGGTACCATATTCCCAGAAGGGCCATCAGAACAGGAACATTTTCCCTGAAATCAGCGGTGCGGAAATGGACATCGGTTTCATTCGCACCTTTAAGCAACTGTTCAAAATTTTCATAACCAACTGCCAGAACAATGCTTAAACCGATGGCACTCCAAAGAGAGTAGCGGCCGCCTACCCAGTCCCAGAATTCAAAAATATTCTCACCGGCGATACCGAATTTCTTCACTGTTTCCGTGTTGGTGGAAAGGGCTACGAAATGTTTTGCCACATCTTCCTGCGCTCCCTTTTTCAGGAACCAGGATTTGGCGGATTCAGCGTTGGTCATCGTTTCCTGAGTCGTGAAGGTCTTGGACGCAATGATGAAAAGGGTGGTTTCCGGATCAAGGTCTTTCACGACCTCGGCGATATGATTGCCGTCCACATTCGATACGAAGTGAACATTGAGCCTTGTTTTATAGTGCTTAAGTGCGGAACAGACCATCACAGGTCCTAAGTCCGAACCGCCGATACCAATGTTGACGACGTCGGTGATTTCCCGGCCTGTAAAGCCTTTGTGCACGCCTGAAATTACCTTGTCTGAAAAGGTTTTCATTTGTTCCAGTACTTTTTTTATGGCCGGTTTTATGTTTTCGCCATCCACAGGAATTTCCGTGTCCGAAAAATCTCTTAAGGCCGTGTGGAGCACCGCTCTGCCTTCCGTTTCATTGATCTTCTCCCCGGTGAACATCTGTTCAATTGCCGATTTTAGCCCACATTCCTCAGCCAGATCCAGAAGAATTTCAAATGTTCTTTCGTCCAGCAGGTTTTTGGAGAAATCAAACAGATAATCATCTCTTTTTACTGAGAAGTGGTTAAATCTTTCTGGATTGTAATTGAAAAGGGTGCGAAGCTCAAAATCATTCTTTGCGAAATGTTCGCTGAGTGCTTTCCAGGCATTGGTGTGTGTGGGATTTATCTTTGGCAGCATAATGTTCAGGTTGTTGACCTTCGGAGGTCGTTGTAAGGTTGCAAATTTACGGAAAAATGCACGGATTGAAAATTTTAGTATTTTTGAATTTGCGTTCCAAATTTTATGTTTCAAAATTTAAGATGATTCCCAGTGATACTTTCAGAAGGCCTAACCGAAATGGTTTAATTTTGCATAACCGGTGTATTATTATAATAGGCTGGAAACACGAGGACTGCCGCAATAATTCCTGATGTCAGTAGAAGTGTTTTAACTGTACTGTTCTTCCTGACAGCTGCAACGTCATTCACTTCCAAACTAAACGTCTCCTCCAAGGTGGTTTTACCTGTTATTTTTCCTTCCTGTAGATCGATAATACGCAGTCGCACTTTAGTTCCGTCCTTTTTAATGAACAAATAGCTTTTACCGCTTTCAACTACTGATTCTACGGAATTCCGCTTCTTTGCAGAGACCAGTTTGGTAGTGCAGGAACCAGCCACCAGGAGAATACTGAGGGATAAACTAAAGGTGATTTTTTTCATCTTAAAACTTTTGATCAAAAATACTAAACCCCCGAACGACCGTCCGAAGGTTTTGCATTCCGTTTTAAGGAAAATGACATCAATCATAACGATCACCGTCACACATTTTTCTATTCCTTATTCCGGAATCTCTGTTTTTCCGATATGAAGACTTGTTTTTCTTCTTCGCAGGAAATAGAACAGTAAACCGCCCACCAGCAGAATTGGCCAAAGGGTCACAATTCCAACGATAAGCTTCTGTGTGAGGTAAAAGCCCTCAACAAAGGCATTCCTGGTTTCATAAATAAAGTTGAATTTGTATTTATTATCCATATTCTGGGTATTGGCGACCCCAATTTCAGCTACTCGCAGGTTCGGTTCCTTAAGGTAAAGATCCACTGTGCTGTATTTCAGCCGGTCATTCATATCCATCCCGGCAATTTCCTGGTAGTTTCCCTCACTCATGTTCTGGTCGCCGAGTTCCACCTTATCTTTGTTGGGTTTGATCTTAGCAATATTTTCTCCTGTTTTTGAAATCCTTTTCGCTTCCAGTTCAGCAAGTTTAAGATTGGCAGTTACATCTTCAGCAAGGATAACGCGGGAATTCAGAAATACTTTCCTGTCGTTGATGAACTGAAGCAATGCTCCCAGTTTTTCAGTGGGAACACGGACCTGCATCGAATTCTCGGTTTGAAATTTGCGTACCATCACTGCATTTTGGTCTGAAGTATTGAAGGTCTCTTCAGAAACAACCCGGGAATTCAGACGGCTGGAAGTCACGAATCCGCCCAATTGCAGCAGCGACTTTTCTATAGCAACGGTGGCCTCATAAACATCTTTCACCTCCATGTTCACATCGGCAGTCTTAATGAACTGCTTCCCTTCCACCTGCATGGTTGCTGCCGAGGAAATACTGTCGGAAACCTTGACTGTACTGTCGGTGGACTGTATACCCTCGGAATAACCTGCGGCATAGTCTCCTTTTTTGCATGCGATAACGGTGGCAAATACCAGGCTCCCAAGAACGATTTTTGACTTTAGATTCTTCATAACGTAAATTTTTATTGGATTTGTTGAATCAAATTTCCGTCTGAATCCACTGTAATATTTGTAAATGGGTTATAAGTTCTCTGTAAAACGATTTGTTAAATAATCACATTAAAAATCAGCGGTTTGTAAATAAAAATTCCCCATGTTAACGGGGAATTTTAAAAATGAAGGAACGGATAAAAGTTCTTTTAACTGAAAATCGAACTTAACTTCTGCTTGTTATCAAACAGAATCCACAGGTTGATGAGGAAAAGCACCAGCGCGACACCTATTCCTATTGCGGACGGATCAACCGTCGAGTTATGAGCCAAAATCCCCACAAGTAGAGGCAAAAGTACAATGGAACCTAAAGTCCTTGTCTTTGGAAAAATAACCAGTAACCCGCCCACGAGTTCAATAGCACCCACCAGTGGCATAAGCCAGGGAATTTGCATAAATGCGCCGAATACTTTCTTGCTTTCTTCGGGCAGATCCGGAGGTACCGGCATGTAATGTAGAAATTTGTCAAGGCCGGCATTAACGAACATCAGGCCCAGGATGGTGAATAAAATTAGTTTTACAATTTTCATAGGTCATGTTTTTAAAGATGCATAAAGATAAAAAAAGTCCTTCATATTCTGAAGGACTGAGGAATTGCGTGTGGTGTCTTATTTTTCAAGCGCCAGTTCGATGACTTCGCTCATTCGGTTTACATAACTCACCTTCAGGTTTTTCAGGTAGTCTTTTTTTATTTCCTCCACATCCTTACGGTTAGCCTCGCAAAGTATAATCTGTGTGATTCCCGCTCTAGCAGCAGCCAGCAGTTTCTCTTTTATACCACCCACGGGAAGTACCTTGCCGCGCAGTGTAATTTCACCTGTCATTGCAAGGTGTGATTTTACTTTTTTATTCTTGAAACTCGAAACGATGGAGGTGAGCATGGCAATCCCGGCAGAAGGCCCGTCTTTAGGGGTGGCTCCTTCTGGCACGTGTACATGGATGTTGTTTTTCTGGATGTCATCCGAAGAAATCCCAAGCTCATCGTGTTTTGCCTTTATATATTCCAAAGCAATCGTTGCCGATTCTTTCATCACATTTCCCAAGTTACCCGTCATGGTCAGATTTCCTTTTCCCTCGCTGAGGATACTTTCAATGAACAGGATGTCTCCGCCCACCTGCGTCCAGGCCAGACCGGTCACCACACCCGGAACTCCGGTGATTTCAGACAGGTTCTTAGGTCGGGGCACACCCAGGATTTCATCAATTTTACCGATGGAAATTTTTGGATCGTATTCCTTTTCCATTGCCGTTTGCAGCGCAACCCACCGTGCAACCGAAGCGATTTGCTTTTCCAGTCCGCGAACTCCGCTTTCGGAGGTGTGGGCATCAATGATGTGTTTGAGTTCAGGATTTCCGAGCTTGAACGATTTTGCAGTCAATCCGTTTTCCTCCTGCTGTTTCTTAATCAGATGACGTTTTGCAATCTCCACCTTTTCTTCCAGAGTGTAGCCTGCAATCTCAATAATTTCCATGCGGTCCAGAAGCGGCCGCTGTACGGTGGAAAGTGAATTTGCCGTTGCAATGAACATCACCCTGGACAGGTCATAACCCATTTCGAGAAAGTTGTCGTAGAAGGAGTTGTTCTGTTCCGGATCCAAAACCTCCAAAAGTGCAGAACTCGGGTCGCCATGAATGCCCTGCCCAATCTTATCGATTTCATCCAGCACAATAACAGGGTTTGAGGTTCCCGATTTCTTGATGGACTGTAAAATCCGGCCGGCCATGGCTCCAATATAGGTTTTCCGGTGCCCGCGGATTTCGGATTCGTCGTGAAGGCCACCTAATGACACACGTAGGTACTTCCGTCCCAATGCGTCAGCTACAGATTTTCCCAACGAGGTTTTTCCGACACCAGGAGGACCAACGAGGCAAAGGATCGGGGATTTCATGTTGTTCTTGAGTTTCAGGACCGCCATGTGTTCCAAAATTCTTTTCTTAATGTCTTCGAGTCCGAAATGAGCTTTATCCAGAATCTTTTCTGCTTTATTGATGTCGAAGACATCCTTTGTATAGGTGTCCCAAGGAAGGTCGGTAAAGAAATCCAGATAATTGCGCTGTACATTATAGTCCGGCGAATTTGGATTCTGCCTCTGAAGCCTGTTTAATTCTTTCTGGAAATGATTTTCAACTTCTTCGTTCCATTTAATGTCCTTGACCTTCAGTAAGAGTTCCTCCACGTCAGATTCGGGACCGCCACCCAGTTCTTCCTGTATGGTTCTCATCTGCTGGTTCAGGAAATAATCGCGCTGTTGCTTGTCCAGATCCTTGGAGGTCTTCTGGTGTATCTGGTTGCGTAATTCCAGAATCCTGAAATCGTCGTGCATCATTTCATAGCAGCTTTGTGCACGCTTAAGTAAACTCTTTTCGGCCAACAAACTTTGTTTTTTGTTTGCGCTGAAATTCGCATTTGCACAGATGAAATTCAGCAAATCTTCCTGTCCTTGGATGTTTTTTATGGCAAAATTGGCAGCATTGGGTATTCCCGGGTCCAGGGCAATGATTTTCTGGGCTAAATCCTTGATGTTTTCAATTAAAGCCTCGAACTGTTCACCGTTTTTTGATGGGGTGTCTTTAAGTTTGGTGATTTCAGCCTTAAAGTAAGGTTTGCTCTGGATGACTTTTTTCGTTTTAAACCTTCCAAAACCTTTGGTGATGGCCGTTACGTTGCCCTCCGGCAGTTTTATAATCTTTACAATCTTGGCATAGGTTCCAATCTCATACAAGCCATCTTCCGCCGGGTTATCCTCGGTGGAATTTCTCTGACTTACGATTCCGATAAAGTCGCCGCTTTGCTGCGCTTCCTCCAAAAGCTGTATAGAGTTTTTCCGCCCCGCTGTAATAGGCACCACTACTTTAGGGAACATCACCATGTTCCGCACCGGCAGGATTGGAAATATCTTCTGTTCATTATTTTCTTTAGTTTCTTCAAAATCGTTTAAATTAAGTTCTTCAGCCACCAGGCTGAACCCATCATCTAAAATATCATCGAAATCCATATCTTCAAACTCTTTCATTTTGTTTGGATGACAAACTGTCATTTTAAGTAAAACATCATAGTATAAAAGGCTTCTTTTTTAAGGGAAAATCCCTCTGATAAAAGCTGGAAGTAAATTTCCCAATTCTTATGCCAATGAAATTATCCCGGAAAATGCAGACAAAATTTCCTTTAAGCCCGTTTTAAATTTGTTTTTAACAAATATGTACCGATATTTCGATAATTTCTTAAAAATGTGTATTTTCGCAGACTGATAAAAAATACATTACTATACGATGGCAATTTTAGGCGAAATAAGAAAACGACCAATTTTACTGATGGGGATCATTGCCCTTGCATTACTTGCATTCCTGGTGAATCCGGATACATTTGATTCACTGTTCGGAAAAGATCCAAATATCCTGGGTAAGGTTAATGGTGAAAAAATTACGCGAGAAGAGTTTTCCGATCAGCTCTTTGTCCTGCAGCAGCAGGCGCAACAGCAGGGTCAGCCCGCTACCGGAATGGAAGAGCAGGCATGGCAAATGATGGTGCAGAGTAAGCTCATCAAACAGCAGTTCGAGAAGATGGGTCTGGAAATGACCGATGATTTTTTCTGGAGTCAGCTGCAGTATGATCCTATGTTTGCGCAGAACCAGCAGAATTTTGACGAAAAAGGAAACTTCAGACTCCAGGAAATCAAGAAGCAGGTGGAAGGTCTGCAGAACGGTGGCGAAGTACAGGCGCTGAACCAGTGGCTGAAGATGCGAAGGTCAATTGAGTACCGTATGATGGCCCGTCAGTTGTTTTCCAACATCACAGCCGGAATTACGACAGGCAAGAAGGAAGTTGAAGAAATGATGAAGCAGCGGGATAACCTTGCCAATATCGATTTCGTAAAAGTTGACTATGCCTCCTATTTGCAGAAAAATCCGATAAAAGTTACAGCCGAGGATTTGGCCGCTTATATTAAACAGTACCCCAATACTTATAAAACAGATCCAAGTGTGAACTTAGGCGTGGTATTTTTCCCGGCCCAGGCAAGTAAAGCTGACGATGACGCCAAACTAAAGGAAATCACCAATCTTCTTACAGGTGGTACGGATCAGGGTGGAGTTAGAGAAAACTTTCAGAACGCAGCCAGCGATTCCATGTTTGTAATGCTGAATTCTGATATGCCTTTCGATAACAGGTATCTGAATGAAAACGAATTGCCGCCAACCATAAGAGAATGGGTTAAAGGAGCTGCCCCGGGACAGATTACAGGACCATATAAAGAGCAGAATGTATACGTACTTTCCAAGATGCTTGATCGTAAGCCATCGGATTCAGTACTTTCAAAACATATTCTGATTTCTTATCAGGGAGCACAAAGATCTACTGCTACCAGAACGAAAGATCAGGCCAAGAAAACTGCCGACAGTTTATATGCGGTTATCAAAGGAAATTCGGCTGCGTTTGCAGAAGGGTTAAAGATTTCTGATGAACCAGGAGCGGTTGAAAGAAACGGAAGTGTGGGTTGGGTAACTCCGGCTTCTCCATTCGACCCTGCTTACCTTAATTTCCTGATGAGCAACCCGAAAGGAGCTACAGGAGTTCAGGAATCATCTTTTGGATATCATATCATCAACATTGAAGATAAGAAGTCCGGGGCAATGGGCTATAAACTGGCCAATGTGGTTAAAGCAATTATGCCGTCTGACCAAACGGAAGCAGCGGTCGATAAAAACGCGAGACGTTTTATACAGCAGGCTCAGGGAAAATCCTTCAATGATTTTGCAAACATGGCCAAGAAAAGCAATTACAACTTCAGCAATCCGAAAAGTGTAAAAAGATTCGAAGGCCAAATCCAGGGATTGGGAACTCCAAAAGATTCAGAAATCATAGCGTGGGCTTTTGATAAGAAAAGAAAGAAAGGAGATACCGAATTTTTTGTTGTTGAAGGAACCGGTGACCGCGTAGTTGCGATCCTGAACGGAAGACAGGAAAAAGGTCTTGCTGATCCTGAATCTGTAAGAGAGCAAATTGAACCGATTGTGAAAAATCAGCTTGCAGCCAAGAAGATCAGTGCTAAAATAGCCTCTGCGAAAGCCGAAACGCTGGATCAGGTAGCAAAACTGTTTGGAACAGCAAAACAGTCTGCGCAGGTTAATCTTTTGAATCCACAACTTGCTGGAGCAATGGAACCTCGGGTAGCTGGTGCGGCCTTCGGAGTAGCCAAAGGAAAGGTATCCAACCCGGTTGAAGGTATGACCGGCGTTTATGTAGTTCTGAAAAAATCTGAAACACTGAACAAACAGCCCGGTGACATCAAGCAGATGACCGAATCGATTACCGGGCAGAATTCCAATTTCTTCACGCAGTCCTTCATGAAGAGCCTGCAGGATAATGCAGATATAAAAGACTACAGAATTGAGGTCTGGGACAAAGGAATTACCCAACCATAACCATAAAACGAAAAGCGGCCTTCCAGCCGCTTTTTTGTTGGAATGATTTTGTTGAAAAGGAGATGGATAAAATATCTTATATTTGCTACGATTAAATTATATTTTTTAGATGAAATTTTCAAAAGAAATAAAAGCAGGATTGATTGCGGTACTGTCTATTGTGGGCTTCGTACTGATTTTTCAGTTTATGAAGGGGAAAAGCCTTTTTACAACAGATAACATCTTCTACGCAAAGTACAGCAATGTGGAGGGAGTGGAGCCTGCAAGTAAAGTGTCGATCAACGGCCTGAAAGTGGGTCAGGTGGACAGGATCATCCCGATTACCGATAAGAACGGAGCCGTACATTTTGTTGTAGCGTTCGCGGTGGACAATGACTTTTCCTTTTCAAAGGAATCGGTGGTTGAGGTTTTTGAACCCGGAATTATGGCTGCCAAGGAAATGCGCATCAACCTGGCTTACAAAGGAGCTGTTGCCAAAGACGGAGATACGCTTGTGGGGAACTACAAGCCCTCATTAATTAACAACCTCGGCCAGCAGGTAGAACCTGTAAAGGATAAACTGCAGGATGTCCTACAGAAAGTGGATTCACTGGCTTACAGTGCGAATCAGGTTCTGGACGAGAAAAACCGTGCAGAGATCCGTGCCTTGCTATTAAGTCTGAACAGAACAGTGGCCTCCTTTGAGGGGACCTCGCGGCAGGCAAATGCATTGGTAGCCAATAATGACCCTCGCCTGCAAAGGGTTCTGGACAATGCGAATGTTACCATGATCTCAGCAAACAGCGCAGTGGATAAATACGGACGTCTTGCCGAAAGCATCGACACCCAGAAACTGAACCAGACTGTTGCAAACCTTGATGCAACCGTAAGCAAACTGAACAATGTGATCGGAGGTATAGACAGAGGCGAAGGTTCCCTTGGGAAAGTGATTAAAGACGAAGAACTTTACAACAACCTGAACGAAGCCTCAAACAATCTGAACAAATTAATAGAGGATTTAAAAGCCAACCCTAAACGTTACCTCAACTTCTCCGTTTTCGGGAAGAATACAAAAGACTAAACACCTTTTCAATATGCAATATATTGACAATATTATCTTCCTGATTGCCCTTGTTGTAGGTTTCGGGCTTTTTTTCAAGAGTTTAAAGGAAATTTACAGAAACATTAAACTTGGCCGTGCCATTGACAGGACAGACCGCCCTGCCGACCGCTGGAAAACAATGGCGAAGGTTGCGATGGGGCAGAGCAAGATGGGCAAACGTCCAATTGCCGCCATTCTGCATATTTTTGTCTATGTTGGGTTTATCATCATCAACATAGAACTTCTTGAAATTATTGTGGACGGGATTTTCGGAACTCACCGTTTTCTCGCAGGAATTTTGGGAGAATCACTTTACAGTATTTTCACCGCAACACTTGAGATTCTGGCAATCCTTGTTGTTATCGCAGTCGTCATTTTCTTTATCCGCAGGAATTTCTACGGAGTGAAGCGTCTTACGATGAAGGAACTCTTCGGATGGCCAAAGCAGGATGCTAATTGGATTCTGATCATTGAATTTGCCCTTATGTTGGCTTTTTTCACCATGAATGCTTCCGACTGGGCACTTCAGCAGCGGGGCGTTCTTGCATCGCACGGCAGTTTCCCCGTATCCTCCAGCCTGTTGGCTCCGCTCTTCCAAAGTTTGGGCGACGGATCACTCCAAATGATCGAAAGAGGAGCATGGTGGTTTCACTTTGTGGGGATTCTGTTCTTCATGAACTACCTTTATTATTCAAAACACCTTCACATTATACTGGCTTTCCCGAATACGTGGTATGCCAACCTTCAGCCTAAAGGAAAATTCAACAATCTTGCATCCGTCACAAAGGAAATCAAACTGATGATGGACCCGAATGCAGATCCTTATGCTGCACCACCTGAAGCGGATCCAAATGAAATACCTGAAAAATTTGGAGCAAACGACATCTTTGACCTCAATCAGGTTCAGTTGCTCAATGCCTACTCCTGCACGGAATGCGGAAGGTGTACTGCGGTTTGTCCAGCAAATATTACCGGGAAGAAACTTTCGCCACGGAAAATCATGATGGATACCCGCGACCGCATTGAGGAAGTGGCCAAAAACATCAATAAAAACGGAAAGTTTGAGGACGACGGCAAAAAACTGCTGGACGACCATATCCAAAGAGAGGAAATATGGGCCTGCACAACGTGTAATGCATGTGTGGAAGCCTGTCCGGTACTAATCGATCCATTATCTATCATTATGGAAATGCGGAGGTTTCTGGTAATGGAACAGTCGGCTGCACCGCAGGAGCTGAACCTCATGATGACGAACGTGGAAAACAACGCTGCGCCATGGCAGTACAACCAGGCCGACCGTTTAAAGTGGGCAACAGAATAATGTGATGATTTGAAAATAGGATGATGTGATTTTTTTTTGAACTTAGAATAAGCAGCGCATCATCAAATCAACCAATTAGCAAATTAAATAATGGATTTCACAATAAAAACAATGGCAGAGTACGCTGCCGAAGGTAAATCTCCCGAAGTTCTGTTTTGGGTTGGCTGCGCCGGAAGTTTTGACGACCGTGCAAAAAAGATCACGCGTGCGTTCTGCAAGATATTGAATAAGATCAACGTTGAATTCGCGGTTTTAGGGCCGGAAGAAAGCTGTACCGGAGATCCTGCCAAGCGGGCCGGAAATGAGTTTGTGTTTCAGATGATGGCTCTCACTAATATTGAAATCCTGAATGCTTACGATGTAAAAAAAATTGTGACGGCCTGTCCGCACTGTTTCAATACCATAAAGAACGAATATCCGAATCTGGGCGGCAATTATGAAGTCATTCACCACACCCAGTTCCTGAGACAGCTTATGGACGACGGACGTTTGAAGATTGAAGGCGGCAGTTTCAAAGGAAAAAAGATTACGTTTCACGATCCCTGCTACCTTGGCAGAGGCAATGGTGAATATGAAGCTCCACGTATGCTTCTGGAAAAACTAGACGCCGAACTCGTGGAAATGAAACGCTGCAAAACCAACGGTCTCTGTTGCGGCGCCGGCGGAGCCCAGATGTTCAAAGAGCCGGAGAAAGGCAACAGAGATATCAATGTGGAGCGAACCGAAGAAGCGCTGGCGGAAACCCCGAATATTATCGCAACGGGATGTCCGTTCTGCAATACCATGATGACCGACGGTGTGAAACACTTCAACAAGAATATAGAAGTTGAAGTGAAGGATATCGTAGAGCTTCTAGCCGAAGCTGAGGATCTTTAGAATGCCGCGCATTGTAGCCATCATACTCTTAATTGCAGGAATTGTTCTTCTAATCCTGAACAGCCTGGACCTTTCGGGAACCGAAGATCCCAAAGGGACCTGGCTTCGCATGGCGAGTAATGTTTGCGTTATTTTGGTAAGCATATTCACACTTTATAATTTCAAAAAACAGAAAAATGAAAATTGAAGAGTCCAACATAGTGGAAACGAACGATTACCGGGTGATTATTTATCCGGCATCCCGTCCCTTCACGCCCAAAGAAAGTAAGTTAATTATGGAAAAACTATATGATTTCCTTGCCGGTTGGGCAGCGCACGGAAAACCATTATCTTCCTCCTTTAAAATTGAAAAAAACCAGTTTATCGTTGTTTGTGTAGATGAGGAAAAAGAAACCGCGTCCGGCTGCTCCATTGATTCCCTGGGTGGCGTAATGAAGGCACTGGACCAGGAATTTCAATTGGGCCTCTTTGACCGCATGAAGGCCAGTTTTGTGGACAACGGTGAAATTAAGACGGTGAAACTTCAGGAGTTCAGAAAAGGCTTGAAAGAAGGCACCATTTCGCGTGATATTGAAGTTTTTGACTTTTCAAAGAATTCCTATGTCGCTTTTTTAAGCGATTTCCTGCTCCCGCTGAAGAGAAGCTGGGCCGGAATTTATATTGATTGAATATGATCGTAGGGTGGCGGGCTATTTCAGCACGGTGCTGAAGGCTTTTTCCCTTAGGCTGATTTCGTAAATCTTTTCAGGAATTTCATAGGCATCATATACGGAGGTTTTGATCTCGTCGCGCCAGAAAAGGGCACACATTGTATTTTTAACGTGGTAAAGATGGCGGTGGTTTTCCTCACCAACGCCGTCCAGAATAGCCTGAAAGACTTCGTATCTTATTTTTTGTGGATTATATGCGTAATCATGCCATACCACCACTGAATTTTCTTTTATCAGGTCTTTAAAAACTTTTTCAGTATCACTGCGAACCATGTCATAGGAATGGTCACCATCAATGAATATAAGATCGAATTTTTTCTGTAGAGACCCAAAATCGAACGTGCGGGTATTGGTCTCCAAATGTGAAATATTTTTATTTTGAACAGAAAGAACTCCATGCTGACGGATATACTGCTCATGAAACCCCAAAAGTCTCATTTCTTCCTTTGGCAGGTTGATGGTGAGGCAATCCGACACCTGTTTGGCCACATTGTATACGCTTTCGCCGCGCCAGGTGCCTATCTCCAGATAGCTGTTGCACGCTGTTCTTCCGGCGAGTGTCATGAGCAGGTGCAGATCGGTAATTAGTGAACTTCCGTCCATCAGAAAACTCTCTATTGTTTCCGGCATTAGCTCATCAGACAAATCTTTTACCTCCACCTGGGGTAAAGCAACAATATTGGGGTATTTTTGCTGAAATTTATTCTTAGCGGCCTCATTGCTTTTAAGAATCAGGTTTATAAGGTATGGTTCCTTCAATAGAACGGAGATTAGAGCGGGAATTTTTCTTAATTTAGACTTCATATTTAATATCCCTCCTGTTGGAAGCATAGCAAAGGTAATACTTACAAAAGATTTGAAAAAAAAAATTCTGTTCATATCCTCGTGGTTCCCCAATAAACTGGATCCAACAGCCGGCAATTTTGTTCAGAGGCATGCCGAGGCCGTTGCTGAATTTCATGATGTTGAGATTTTGCACGCTGTCGGTTTTACGGCACAAGACCAAACGTACGTGCTGGAAGAAGAAATGGTAAACGGTATCCGTACGATGGTCGTTTATTACAGAAGCACCCCCTATCACTTCCTTAACTTTATCCGCCGGCTGCGCGCGTATCTCAAAGGTTTTGGAGAACTGCGGAAACCGGATCTGGTACATGCCAACGTGCTGCACAACAGTATGTTTTTTGCCGTTTACCTTAAGATAAGGTTTGCTATTCCGTTTGTTGTAACGGAGCACTGGACGGCACTCCGCAGAATCAATCAGAAGCGGACCCCCTTAAGTATCAGAAAAACGGCAGCTTTTATTGGAAATCAGGCTTCAAAACTACTTCCTGTAAGTAGGGATTTAGCTTCTGGGCTGCAAAACCTTGGCATAAGGTCTCCAATGCAAGTGATCCCGAATGTAGTAGATATGAACATCTTTCATCCCGGCGAGAGGAATGCAGGTCTTTTTACTTTTCTTCATGTTTCCAACCTGATTTCCAGAAAAAATCCGGACAAAATTCTGAAGGTTGCCTTAGAACTCTTAGCTCAGGGTCATCAATTCCGTCTGCAGATTGGGGGCGATGGTGATGTCTCCCGACTAAGAGACATGGCTGAAAATTCTGAATTTACGGACTTTATAGATATTTTCGGAACGCAGACTGGCAGCGAAGTGGCACATCGTATGCGAAATGCGGATTGTTTTATTCTGTTCAGTGACGATGAAAACCAGCCCTGTGTAATTGGGGAATCCTTTGCAAGTGGTATTCGCGTCATCTCTACAAATGTGGGAGGGATCTCAGAGTTCTTTCCTGAAGGATTTGGAGTGCTCCTGGACTCGGTAGATGATACACTTCTCTCGAATGCCATGCTGAAAGTGATGTTCTCTGCTGATGTTTCGCAGACCAAAATGGCCGCATATGCAAGGGAAACGTTTTCCCGCGCAGTAGTTGGGAAGAAGTTTTGCGAAGTTTATGATGAAATCCTGTCATGAGAGCCTGGCTGCATAATTTTCGCGAAAACTCGGGGACGCAGGTCGCTTTGTCCCTGTTGGTCTCCCGGCTGTTCGGCTTCTTGAGTGTCCTGTTACTCGTACACCTTTTAAGTACCAGGGACTTCGGGCTTCTAACGATTGTCCTCAATATCTCCAATTTTTTTATTCCAGTTTTGGGTTTTGGAAGCAGCCATGGATTGTTGCGCTTCGGGGCAGCTATAAAGGATCATGCCGGAAGGTCTGCGCTTGCGAAATATACAAATTACCAGGGCTTTTTTCTGCAGTTGGCGGTGAATATCGCCATGCTTCTGTTTGCTGTTTTTTCACATCATGGAAACGCAGAAATTATGTGGATGACCGCCGTGATGATGATCCGCTTAACCGGGCTGTTTTTCATTGAACAGGCAAAAGCTGCAACCCGGGCAAATCTCGATAATCAATCGTATGCTCGGTTGGAACTGATTTCCAATATTTTTATATTTACAGTAAGCCTTCTCGGTGCCTGGATTTGGGGAATTTGGGGATATGTTATAGCCAATGCGCTCAGCCCCTTTGTCATTTTTCTCCTCCATAAATTTGAAATTGGTAAAACAGATTCTGGCGTTGTTAAAGGAAGAGCGTTCTGGAATTATGCGGTGCCCTCGGTATTGTCGCTACTGCTTTTTATGGGAATTACAAATATCGACATCTTTTTTGCTGGCTATTTTTTCAAGGAAAGCGGGGCAGCATTTTACCGTATCAGTGTGCTTATACCGCTGAATCTTGTTTTTATAGCCCAAATTTATACTCAAACGATGTTTCCCAAACTATGTGAAAAGCACCTTGACACGGGATACCTGTACCGTTTTTTTCTGAACTACCTGAAAATTTATTTTCCGCTAACCACGGCACTTGTGATGCTGGGTTTTCTTTTTTCAGAAGACATCATGCGCCTTTTTGGGAAGGATTACACCAATGACGTGGTCCTAAAGATTGCATTTCTGCAAATGGCTGTGGCCATATTGCTTCGTATACCTCTAGGAAATCTGCTTTCTGCCGTAGGCTTGATTCGGGTGAGCGTTGTTATCGGAGCGGTGACTTTAGGAGGAATTGTCGTTGCTGCTTTTATTTGGCTTCCCAAGCATGGTACTGAAGGCCTGTCCTACATCATGCTTTTGGCAAATCTCTTCAGCGGGATGCTTCTTCTCCTGTCTTTCTTTTGGTCTCAAAGAACAAAAAAGCTGTCCTGAAAACCATTATCTTTGCTTTTTATGAAGAACACTTTATTAGTATTATTGATTGCACTCTTTACAGTAGCAGGCTGCCGAAGCGATAACGCAGATGATATACAGCGAATCGATCAGGTCGTAAGTATCTATATCGACTCACTGGGTCTGGATATGCTGAACAGTAACATTCCGGGATCCTACATCTCTGTAGCCATGAATGATGTGGAAGGTCTTACAGATAATGCCCCCGTGCCGGTGAACCTTAAGAAAGATGCAGATACGGTATCCTATATCCAGTACATTGCCGGCGCACGGAGGATTGCGGTCAGTACGTCCCCGGACAATACCAGCCTTTACCGCTCAACAATTGCACTGAATATGCGTCGGCAGGTGAACGACAGTACGCAGGCCGTTACCAATGATACACTGGTCCTCAATTACACACATACCCCACAGCTTTTTCAATTATCGTCCGCACTGTACAACGGCGTGCCCGTTTTTACGAAAACAGAGGGACAGCCGAACGTGATTAAAATAAGCAAATAATCCGTAAATTCGCCACACAATTTTGGGGTATGAACCGGAAACTTCTGTCTGGCATAATCTCAAATTAAAGTTTCAATTTCAAAGCATACACATGTTACAAGTCAGTTTTTTGCGCGAGAATAAAGAACGCGTGCTCGAAGGTCTAGCGAAGAGAAATTTCAAACAGTCCGGTCTGGTTGAGGAAGCCATACATGCCGACGATGAGAGAAAGAAATACCAGTTCAACCTCGACCAGAATCTTGCAGAGATGAACCGCATTTCGAAGGAGATCGGCATTTATATGAAGGAAGGTAAGAAGGACGAGGCAGAATCGGCCAAGGCTAAAACAACGCAGTTCAAGGAAAATGCACAGGAGCTTCAGCAGAAACTTAAGGAGACCGAGTCGAAACTGCAGGAAATTCTTTATCTCATTCCCAATATTCCCTTTGAGAAAGTTAAAGCCGGAACTACCGCAGATGACAACGAAATTATTTTTCAATCCCATGATGTGCATGGTTTGGGTGAAGGCGCAATACCGCACTGGGAACTGGCAAAAAAGTATAACCTGATCGATTTTGAACTGGGTGTCAAGATTGCAGGTGCGGGTTTCCCGGTCTATCTGGGGAAGGGAGCCCGCCTGCAGCGTGCCCTCGTGCAGTTCTTTCTGGACCGCAACGTGGACGCCGGATATATGGAGGTAAATCCTCCTCACGTCGTGAATGAAGCTTCGGGTTACGGGACAGGGCAACTACCGGATAAGGAAGGGCAGATGTATTTCGCGAACGAAGATAATCTGTACCTCATTCCTACCGCCGAGGTTCCTGTGACCAACATGTACCGCGATGTCATTCTGGATGAGGCTGATCTTCCGGTAAAGAATACCGCCTTTTCGCAGTGCTACCGTCGCGAGGCCGGAAGTTATGGCGCTCACGTCCGCGGCTTGAACAGGTTACATCAGTTTGAGAAGGTGGAAATCGTGCGTATGGAGAAGCCCGAAAACTCGTATGCTGCTTTAGAGGAAATGGTGGATCACGTAAAAGGACTTCTTACTGACCTGGAACTGCCTTTCAGGATCCTAAGACTTTGCGGGGGCGATATGGGTTTCACCTCTGCCATGACCTATGACTTTGAGGTTTGGAGTGCGGCACAGGAAATGTGGCTTGAAGTTTCCTCAGTGTCCAACTTCGAAACCTTCCAGGCAAACCGCCTGAAATGCCGCTACAAAGCCGACGGTAAAACACAGTTGGTTCATACCCTGAACGGATCTGCACTTGCGCTGCCACGTATTATGGCGGCGTTGTTGGAAAACAACCAGACACCGGAAGGAATCAGACTGCCTGCCAAGGTTGCAGAATACGCCAAGTTTGACCTGATCTAAAAGAATGAAATACAATTAAAAACCACCGGTTAAGGTGGTTTTCTTTATTTTGTATAGATTGTAATTTTCTTGTCTTTGTTTTTCAGGTTTTTTCCTTCATCCCAAATGTCTGCGCTTTTAACGTTTATCTTTATGGTTCTGTCGTCCACCTGTTCTACAAAATCGTGTTTACCCTCAATGCTTTTAATGGGTCTCTGAAACTTTAGGGTATTGGTAAAGTTTCCGTTGAACATCTTTGCCATCCCGATCACACCTGAAGCCATTTGGCGGCCGTAGGCCTCAATTGAATCCTGCTTCGTTCTGGGAGGTTTTGAATTCTCTTCCGGCTTTACCTTCTGCAGTTCATACAGTGACTCCGCCATGTTGAATTTCCCAGTATCGATGATAAGCTTCTCCCCATCCCACTTTGCAATATCCTGCAGAGGAATGGATTTCAGTTCTTTCTTACTGGCAAACAGGCTGGCGATTTCAACCGGAAGAAGCTTGTCATATTTCAATGAAAGTCCCAGAATTTCACCTTTCTGTCTGTTCACTTTAACGTACATTTTTTTAAGGGGACCCGCTTCCTTCTCATTAAGGACCACCTTTCCATCTTTTTGCATATCGTAAAGGCTTTGCCACTCAGAGGAAAGATTGGCCAGGTCGGGCAACGTTTTGGAATTGCCTGAGGAGTTCATCATGTTAATCATCCCCAACATTCCCTGATCCATCAGTATACTAGATTCCATGCTTGTTGCAGAATCTTTGAAGTAGGTAGTTTCTGTATTCACAGAACAGGATTGCAAAACAACGAAGGCCGCGGCCGCAGCCCAAAGTCCAAACTTTTTTATCATTTTATTGCTTATTTACTGGTCTGTTTGATTCAAAACGGATACCAAAGTTAAAGCGGTTAAAATGCAGCAGAGATTAGTGGCAGGTCGAGTGATCACCGTGTTGATGTGCTTCAGAACTGTTGTGGATAACCTGAAGCGCTTCTTTTTTCGGAGAAATTAAGGGGATTCCCAGTTCCAGTCCGCGCAGGATAAAAAGTCCTCCCAACACCAACATCATCACCGGAATCACTTTAAGGATTTTTATCCGGAACGCCGTGGTCATAAGATTGCCCAAAAGGACCACCATAAACATAAAGGGAAAAGTACCAAGCCCAAATATGGCCATAAAAAGTGCGCCCTGCCAGATGCCGCCGGCTGCAAGTGATGCAGTAAGGGCCATGTAGACCATTCCGCAGGGCAGGAAACCGTTCAGGATACCGGTGGCAAACCTTGAGCGGTAATCTGCTTTCTGAAGCAGTCTGGCCAGGTTTTTCTTTACGGAAAGGAGAGCTGAGGACAGAAATGGAATCCGCGAAGCGAAATCTTTGCTCCCGAAGGAGAAGAGCGCCATCATAATGAGTACAACTCCCACCGCAATGGTGAGATACTGCTGTAGACCTGCGACCTGAAAGCCCTCTCCTACGATTCCCAAAACAGCACCAAGCAGGCTGTAGGTTACAATCCTTCCAAAATTGTATGTCAGATTTTGAAGATGATAGTTCGCCGCCTGTTTTCTGGTGAGGCCCATGGACATCGCAATTGGCCCGCACATTCCTATGCAGTGGAAGCCGGAGCCAATGCCCAGGACCAAAGCCGACAGTAAAAGTGCTGTTTCCATACTACCACACCAGATCGTAGTCGATCTGATACTGTTTTGCATCCATTTCCCAGTGAACTCGGAGCACATAATTTCCTTTTGCAAGAATGGCTGCCGGAATGAATATGCTGTTCTGACTGTCCAGGGTCATTTCCCGGATTACATCCAGTTTCTGGTCTTCAGCGCGGTGGAGGTCTATGCGAAACTTACTGTTGCTGTTGTTAATATCTGCAGGAAAAAAAATGCGGATTCCCGTTTCATTCTGGACATATTTTGGCTTTTCCGGAAGCTGATTTGCCAGGTTCTTGGCATCGATTACATCCTGATAGGCCAGTTCTTCCTCATAATAATCATCGGTAATGAGTTCAGAATTCTTCCATGTGCTTGTAAAATAAAAGATCATGGAAAGGATGAATATAATAAAAGTGCCCAGTGCAAGAACGATACCGTGTCCCCAGGTGAATTTTTTCAACATATTAAATTTTAAAACTGCAGTTTAAATGGTCCTTCAAAATAGGTTTCGTAGTCATCAATCAGTTCACCATTCTCATCATAGATCCCGATGGTGATGTTTTGTTTTGCCCGAGTAATTTCATTTTCCGGAAAACTGACGGAAACCGAACCTTTGGTCATTTCGTCCTTATTCACTATGATGGTCTGTATTCCGTTAGCCGAAATCTCTCCGTGCTGAGGTTCAGTAACCTTAACCGTTACCTTTTTCTTCTCGTTTGTTTTATTGAGAAGGGTATAGTTGTACGTATTGTAAATCTTGCCGCCCCGGATTACAAAAGAGGACCCGGCCGGTTTAATGAATTTTGCCTCCATTGCGCCTCTGTTGTAGAGCAGGAAACCAAGAAAACCTATCAGTAAGATTAGCACACCGGTATAAGCCTTCATCTTGTTGCTGAATACAAATGGCTTTTCCTGTTCTATTTCGTCTTCAGTGGCATATCTGATGAGACCTTTTGGAAGGCCTACTTTTTCCATCACCTCGTCGCAGGCGTCGATACAGGCGGTGCAGTTTACACATTCCAGCTGTTGTCCGTCCCGTATATCAATTCCTGTTGGGCAAACCACTACGCACTGGTTACAGTCAATACAGTCACCTTTACCGGCAGCTCTCCGGTCTTCGCCTTTCCTCCATTTGGAGCGGTTTTCGCCTCGTTTGAAGTCGTAGAACACATTGATTGTCTGCTTGTCAATAAGGACTCCCTGCAGCCTCCCGTATGGACACACCAGGGTGCAGACCTGCTCACGGAACCACGCAAATACAAAATAGAAGGCGCCAGTGAAGAGGATCATGACCAAAAAGTTGGTTGGATTGGCAAAAGGACCCTCCTGCATGATAGACAGAACCCTTTCGTAGCCCACGATGTACATGAACATAAAGTGGGTGATGATAATAGAAATCAGCGCAAAGATGAACCACTTCAGTCCTCTTTTCCATATTTTTTCGGTATTCCAGGGTTGGTGGTCCAGACGCATCTGTTTGTTCCTGTCACCTTCAATTGCGTACTCCACTTTACGGAAGATCATTTCAAGGAAAATAGTCTGAGGACAGATCCACCCGCAGAATATTCTTCCGAAAACAACCGTGAAGAGTAAAATAAAGACGATGGAGGCAATAGCACCCAAAGCAAGGATAAAGAAATCCTGGGGATAAAATGGCTGTCCACCAATAAAGAATTCCCTGTCCAAAACGTTGATTAGCAGGAGGGGATTTCCATTTATATTTATAAAGGGAATCCCAAAATAAATTAAAAGTAAAATAACGGAAACCAGATAGCGGTAATTGGTATACCTTCCGCGCGGCTTCCTGGGATATACCCACTTTCTTTTACCGGACTGGTCCATGGTGCCTACAGAATCTCTGAATGATTCAGGGTCGACCACCTGACCCTGCCCGCCTCTGTAGTTTGTATCTTCTGACATTATTATTTATTTAACAGAAAAAACATAATCCGTTATCTTTTCACTGCTGAATTAATAACGAATTATGTTTTAATTTATTCAAATTTTATTACTGTTTTTCCCAGTTGGCGGGATCTCCCTGGGGAGCCGAGCCTCCTTCAGCGGGAGTAATAGGTTGTTTTTCCTGGTTAATATGGTAAACATAGGCCGCCACATTCTGGATATCGAATCCGCTCAGCACCCCGTTCTTACCGAAAGGCTGCATTGCTGGATTATTAGGCGAGCCGTTCTCAACCATGTGGAACACATTTTTAAAGAGCGTCTTTTCAGGCTGGTTAATCCAGTTGTTATCGGTAAGGTTAGGCCCGATTCCACCTTTCCCATTTTCCATGTGACATGAAATGCAGTTCGTCTTGAAGACTTCCTCACCTGCTGCGATGTTGTCCGCAGAATAAACTGCGTTTTCTATCGTTGGTGGCGGAGTATCTTTCATCCACTGTGCAATGCTCGCAATCTGCTCTTTATGTTCTACTTCGTATTCTTTATAAGGATCTGCGAAATCTGTAAGGAAATAGGAAACCATATAGACAATGCAATATGCAACACCAAAATAGAACAGTCCGAGCCACCATTTAGGCAACTGGTTGTCCAGCTCCATAATCCCATCAAAACCATGGTCAATTAGTATATCCTTTTCCTGAGTATTCGACTGTTTTTTGAAGGCTTCATCGTACAGTCCCTTGAAATAAGGAACTTTTTTCCCTTCAAGATAGGTTGTCTGCTCCTCAGGAGTAAGTTTCTTGAACCTGTCGTTTTCTATCAGGTCTCCAATGGCGTTATGGATGAGCGCCAAAACTGAACTTATGATCACTGTTCCCCAGAAATACGGAGATGAAAGGAAAGAGGTACTCTGAACAAACATAAAATATACTATGAAAAGAATCGTAAGTATAATAAGTATGTTAATGTAAACCGGAGTTCTTTGTTTCATGATGGTTAATTATTTGAATTAAATGGTTGGTCGTCGTCTAATGGAGCATTTTCTTCCTCCCGGTAGTGCTTCTTTGGCCTGCTGAAAACATAAATCACCAAACCAACGAAGAAGATTAAAAGGATAAGCAGAGATATGATCTGAAGTAGCCCGGCGTTGTCACCATTTGCCATTATATCCCTTAAACTTTGAGGTATCATAGTACTTTATTCAGAAATTGATCTTAATTGCCAGCGGTTTTAATTTCCGTGGTCTTGATGTCGGTTCCAAGGCGCTGCAAATATGCAATAAGTGCTATGATTTCCTTTTTTTCAAGTTCACCCGCAGGTCTCTTCGCATAGGCTTCCTTTAAATCCGGAGCCTCACTGTAAATATCCTTTACAATTTTGGCTGCCTGATTGTCGGCCCACTGATGTGCTGAATCGATTTCTGCCTTCGCATAAGGAACATCAAATACGTTCTTCATGAGGTCCAGTTTAGCGGTCATATTTGTACGGTCCAGGTCATTTGCAATCAGCCATGGATATCTTGGCATAATGGATCCTGCAGAAGTTGATCTTGGGTTGTACATGTGCTTATAATGCCATGAACTTGGGTTTTTACCACCTTCTCTGTGTAAATCCGGTCCGGTTCTCTTCGAGCCCCACAGGAACGGACGGTCATAAACAAACTCTCCAGCTTTGGAGTATTGGCCATTCTTTCCGTTAAATCTTACGACCTCGTCACGGAACGGACGGATCATCTGTGAGTGGCAGGAATTACAGCCTTCCCTGATGTATAGGTCCCTTCCTTCCAGTTCAAGTGGCGAATATGGTTTTACCGCGGAGATGGTCGGTACATTTTCCTTGATGGTTAAAGTCGGGATAATCTGTACTGCACCACCAATGGCAACCGCAATAAATGCAAGGACAGACAGGTACACAGGCATTCTTTCAAGCCAAAGGTGAGCACCTTCTCCTTCTTTTCTTGTCTTACCGATATTGGCAAGCGCAGGTGCTTCGGCAGGCACCTCTTTCTGGAAGGACCCTGACCTCACTGTTTTAATAACGTTGACGCACATTAATATGGCTCCCGTTATATAAAGCGTACCACCTACAAATCTCATGATATAATATGGGATGATTGCCGTTACGGTATCCAACCACTGCTTATATACCAAAGTTCCGTCCGGATTGAACTGCTTCCACATCAGTCCCTGGGTAAATCCTGCGATGTACAAAGGGACAGCGTAAAACACAATTCCTAAGGTTCCTAGCCAGAAATGCCAGTTGGCAAGTTTAACTGACCATAGCTTGGTTCTCCACATGATTGGAAGCAGGTAATAAATCATACCGAAGGCCATGAAACCATTCCAACCCAATGCACCAATATGTACGTGACCAATTACCCAGTCGGTAAAGTGTCCGATCTTGTTCAAAGTTTTTGTTGCTAAAAGCGGCCCTTCAAAAGTGGCCATTCCGTAGCACGTTACCGCAACCACAAAGAATTTCAGCACCGGGTTTTCCCTTACCTTATCCCAGGCTCCACGAAGGGTCAGTAATCCATTCAGCATACCACCCCAGGACGGAGCGATTAACATAATGGAGAAACCTGTGGCAAGCGCCTGTGCCCAGCCTGGAAGTGCAGTGTACTGCAGGTGGTGAGGACCCGCCCAGATATAAACGAATATAAGGGACCAGAAGTGGATGATAGACAGCTTATAGGAGAAAACCGGTCTGTCTGCCGCTTTTGGAAGGAAATAATACATTAATCCAAGAATTGGGGTAGTCAGGAAGAAAGCTACGGCGTTGTGACCATACCACCACTGTACCAGAGCGTCCTTTACCCCTGCGTAAGCGGAATAAGATTTTGTGAAAGTTAACGGTACCTCAAGGTTGTTGAAAATATGGAGCATTGCAACAGCGATCCATGTACCAATGTAAAACCAGATGGCTACATACAGGTGACGGACTCTTCTCTTTGCAATTGTAGCAAACATGTTGATCCCGAAAATAATCCATGAAACTGCAATTAAAATGTCGATCGGCCACTCGTGTTCTGCGTACTCTTTGGAAGTGTTAATTCCCATAAAGAAGGTGATCACAACGGCAACAATCATGAGCTGCCAAGACCAGAAGTGTATCCAGGAGAGGCTATCGCTGTACATTCGGGCTTTCAGGAGGCGCTGCAGGGAATAATAAATCCCGGCAAACATACCGTTACCCACAAACGCGAAAATTACCGCACTCGTGTGCAGCATCCTTATCCGTCCAAAACCAAAGGCACCTTGGGAATTAATTAACCCCTGAATATTACCGGATGCCAAACTCTTAATGGTATCATCGTCTGTTCCCAGGAAATATTCCGGAAGTTCCGGATAAAACAGCAGTAAAGCTGCGGTAAGACCGAATAAAAATCCTACGACACCAAATATGACGGTCGCATATAAAAATGCCCGAACGATATTGTTGTCGTAACTAAATTTTTGTGTTTCCATATTAACTAATCACTTTTTTCTTCTATATTAATCTTTATTCTTTTCTGGTGGGTCGGAAGGGTCATCCTTATCCAGCAATATTCTTACTGCAGGAGATTCATCATCTTCAAACTGCCCTTTTCTGGCATTGTAGATAAAAAGTATGAGAAATACCACTCCTACCGATACGCTGCAAATGATCATCAAATAGAGTATATCCATACCGCAGGCAAATTTAAAATATATGAAAGGCCAAATTTAATGAAAAATAATGATATTAATCAGTTCACTACTAATTCAATTAATTTAAAACACTTCTAAATAAGCCATCCGAAGAGCTTATACCGGCCGTCCAAAATACTTTAGGCTTCTGATCCAGGTTGCTGCAGAGGTAAACGCAACCACGCTGATAGAGCTGATAGGCATCAGAATAGCCGCAACCAGCGGCGACATATGACCCAGGACCGCGATTGTAAGTCCTACAACGTTGTACGTAAGGCTGATGCCAAATGTAAATTTAACAATCGTCATGGCATCTTTCGTCAGGTCCAGGTATTTGTCCAGGTCTGCCATCTTTTCACCGTTCATAATCACATCAGAGGCTGGCGTGAAGGAGTTCGTGTCATCAGCCACCGCAATTCCGACATTACTCTGTTTCAAAGCACCGGCATCATTTAATCCGTCGCCCAGCATGGCTACTTTTTGCCCCTGCTCCTGCAGGTTTCTGATGAAATTGAGTTTGCCTTCCGGATCCTGGTTGAAACTCATCATTTCAGCATTCGGGATGATATTCCGAAGTTGGATCTCCTCCGAAGCGTTATCGCCGCTCAGTACGTGAACATGATATCCCTTAAGCTTCCTAAACAGACGCTGCAGGTTGGACCGGTATTCATTCTTAAAGATATACCTCCCCAGAAGCTCATCGTTTCTGCTGATGTAAACCGCGGTTTCCAGATTTTGTGAGGTCTGTCCGTTATAGCTTCCGGATCCTATTTTGTACTGCTGTCCCCGTACGGTCGCACTGTAGCCTTTAGATGGAACGTCCTGGAAATCGTGTGCCGGAAAATACCCGTCTTCCACATCCATATATCCGTATAATGATTTGGAAAGGGGGTGATTGGAATTTTTAAGGAGCGATTTAAGGTTCTGCAAATCAAAGAAAGGAATTTCGGCACCTAGATAGGTGATGCTTGATTTCTTGCTCTGCGTTATGGTTCCTGTTTTATCGAAAACCAAAGTGCCCACTTTAGACAGTTTTTCTATGGTCAGGGTATCCTTTACATAGAATTTATTGCGTCCCATAATCCGCATGATGTGCCCAAAGGTAAATGGAGCCGAAAGCGCCAGAGCACACGGACAAGCGACAATCAGGATTGCCGATACGACCTGCCACATCTTCTCCTCATCAATGCGGACCCAGTACAGGCCTGCCAGCAGGGTAATTCCTAAAATGGCGATTGTGAAATACTTGCTTATTGTATTGGTTAGCGTGTCCAGTCCGGTTTCATGCTTTTTGAAGGCCTCTTTGTTCCAGAGTTGTGTCAGATAGCTTTGATCCACATTTTTTATCGCCTCCACTTCCAGAACAGACCCGATTTGCTTACCGCCAGCAAATATTTTGTCACCCGGCTTTTTGGTTACCGTAGCGCTCTCGCCCGTTATGAAGCTGTTGTCTATATTACCTTCCCCGCTAATGAGTATTGCATCCACCGGAATGATCTCGTGATTCCTTACCATGATCCGGTCGCCAATCTTGAGTTCAGAAAGCAGGATGTTGTCCTGTTTTCCGTTGAAATCCACCTTTGTAACGGCGATGGGATAGAACGATTTATAGTCTCGGTCATAGGAGAGTGCGCTGTAGGTCCTTTTTTGGAAAAATTTACCCAAAAGCATAAAAAAGAGCAGGCCACAAAGGGTATCGAAGTATCCCGGTCCGTAATCCGTGAGCACTTCATAAATGCTTCGCCCATAAAGCACCAGGATGCCCAGTACAATCGGTACATCGATGTTGATGACTTTGTTCCTGAGTCCGTAGATTGCCGATTTGAAATAATCGGAAGCCGAGTAGAATACAACGGGAGTGGAAAGAAGGAAAAGGATGAAGCGGAAAAGGTTCTTATATTTTTCAAACCAAAAGTCGTTTGACCCGAGGAGTTCAGCCGCATATTCCGGATAAGAGAAAAACATGCCGTTCCCAAAGGCAAAGCCTGCGATGGCGAGTTTGATCAGTAAGCTTTTGTCCCAATGCTCCTCCTTGCGGTCGGCGGTTTCCATACTGATTACCGGTTTGTATCCAAGGTCAGTAAGGAACTTTGCCAGTTGGCTAAGCTTAAGGTTATGATGGTTAAAGGAAATCTGTACCGTTTTCCTGGTAAAGTTAACCTGGGAATACCTGATATCCGTATTTAGGGTGTGTAGGCTCTCCAGAAGCCATATGCAGGAAGAACAGTGAATAACAGGAATCTTGAAGGTGACCAATGTGGTCTCCCCTTCAGAAAAATCGGTAATGTTTTCAAAGATTTCAGGTGTGTCTAGATAATCGAATTCCAGAGCATTTTCATCAGGACGGATGCCGGAATTCTTATTCAGCTCATAAAAATTCCCAAGATTGTTCAAATTCAGGATTTCATAAACCGACCTACAGCCATTACAGCAAAATACCTTTTCGTCAAAGGTTATGCGTTCTTTTTCTGCTGGTTGCCCGCAGTGAAAACAAATTTTAGACACTTTTCTTTTTAAATTGACCCACAAAAATAGGACAAAAAACCTTGCCGCTCAGGTTAAAAAAACCTATTTTTGCTGATAAATGTCATAAAATGTCACAGGAAAAGCAAGTGATTTTAGAGGATAGTATCAGGAAGATTTTCAGCAAGGAAGATTTAAAACAGAGGCTCTCATCCGAAGATTATGAGAGGTACCAGAGTGCTACCGAAAATGTGAAATTCCATAAGGGTGAAATACTCTTCGACGAGCAAGATCTTCCCAAAAGTGTATTCTATCTTCATAAAGGAACCGCCAAACTCTCCAAACAGGGGGCTTACGGAAAGGAGCAGATCCTGAGGTTTATTAAAGAAGGAGATATTATCGGGTACCGCTCCCTGCTTTGCGGGGAAAACTTTCAGGCCAAGGCAGAAGCCATGACCGATATAGAGGCCACCATGATTCCTGCAGACCTCTTCATGCATCTTCTGGAATACGACAGTAAATTTTCCTTTGTAATGCTTCAGAAGGTTGCTTTTGAGCTTGGGGAAAGTTCGAATACCGTTACCTTTCTGGCGCAGAAAACAGTTCGGGAGAGACTCGCTGAGATTCTACTCCTGCTGGAACAGAAGTTGGGTACCGATCCTGAAGGTTTCATCAAGATATCCCTTACCAGGGAAGAGATCGCTAACCTTATAGGCACTGCAACCGAAAGTGCCATCCGCCTGATTTCGGAATTCAAGCAGGATCACCTCATCGAAACGGAAGGAAGGAACATCAAGATCCTGAATCACGAGAAACTGATCAAGTTAGGACATGTGGTGCTTTAGTTTTACGCGGTTTTCACGGTCTCATTTACCTCACGAATATGGCTTTCTGCAAATGACTTAGCCCAATCCCAAACAAAAACAAAATGTCTGTACATTCAGAATTAAAGAAAATAACGACCGAGACTTTGCGGAAAATGAAATTCGACAAAGAAAAGATCACCATGCTTACCGCCTATGACTTCACCACTGCGAAGATGGTGGACGCAGGTGGTGTGGATTCCATCCTCATCGGCGACTCGGCCGCCAACGTTATGGCGGGGTTTGAAACAACGCTTCCGATTACCCTGGACCAGATGATCTACCATACCCAGTGTGTGGTAAGGGGAGTGGAGAGGGCATTAATCGTTGCTGACCTGCCATTTGGCACGTACCAGAGCAATTCTGAAAAAGCCCTGGAATCGGCAGTGCGAATGATGAAGGAAGGCGGTGCTCATGCGATAAAAATAGAAGGGGGCATCGAGATTGAAAAATCGATCCGAAAAATTGTAAATGCCGGAATTCCGGTCATGGGCCATTTGGGTTTAACTCCACAGTCCATTTACCAGTTCGGAACTTATAAAGTTCGTGCGAAAGAGGATGCTGAGGCGGAAAAACTTCTCAGCGACGCGAAACTCCTGGAAGAACTTGGGTGTTTTGGACTGGTGCTTGAGAAAATCCCTGCCGATCTGGCGAAAAAGGTTTCTGAAAGCATTTCCATCCCGACCATCGGTATTGGTGCAGGGCCGGACTGCGACGGACAGGTTCTCGTATACCATGATATGGTAGGCATGAATAAAGGTTTTTCCCCCAAATTTTTAAGAAGATATCTCGATTTATATACTGAAATAACGGGAGCGGTGTCCCAGTACGTGAAAGACGTAAAATCTGCCGATTTTCCAAACCAAAACGAAAGTTACTAATGAAGAACACCCAAATGATACAGGGAATCCTGTCAATCGCCGCTATATTTTGCCTCGTTGTAGGCTGGTTCAACCTTTTTTCTCCGGAAATCAACAACCTTCTGTCCCAGAAAGTATTTTATATCCTGATCGGGTTTAGCTTTTTTTTCCAGGCTCCTTTTCTAAGTAATCCCAAGATGCGGTATCCCATGTATCTTGCCGCGGCATTCTGTATTGTTGGTGCTTTGTTGCCGGAAAGTCTTAATATGTCTTACATAAAAACTGCAGGTCTTTTGGGTGGAGTTGTCCTGTCCATCTTCAACAGGCCCCGCCAGGTTAGGAGCTGATCTTTCCATGCAGGAAATCATCATCTGCCTGACAGCACTCCTGGCCTCCGGATTGACTTTTTTTTCCGGTTTTGGTTTGGGTACGATCCTGTTGCCGGTGTTTGCTGTTTTCTTCCCGCTGGACCTGGCGATTGCACTTAACGCAATTGTTCATTTTCTGAACAATATCTTTAAGTTTTTCCTTACGGGAAAGAATATAGATAAGGCGGTACTGCTGAGTTTCGGTTTGCCTTCAATTGTCGCTGCGCTTTTGGGCGCCTGGCTTTTAGGATATCTCACGGACTTACAAGCTTTTTACTCCTATAAAATTTACGGAACCACCTTTGAAATAAGACCGGTAAAAGTCGTCATCGCACTCCTACTTGTTTTCTTTGCCCTTTTCGACCTTATCCCGAAACTGAAAAACCTTCAGATACCACAGCAATATCTGCCGGTCGGCGGACTCATCAGTGGCTTTTTTGGCGGACTCTCAGGGCATCAGGGCGCGCTGCGGTCAGCATTCCTTATCAGGTCCGGAATGACGAAGGAAGCTTTCATTGCCACCGGAATTGTGATTGCCTGCTTTGTGGATGTCTCCAGACTAACGGTTTATTCCGGAAATATTCTGGAATTAAGGCATGAGATAGAGTGGGGCTTAGTCGCACTCGCAACACTTTCGGCTTTTGTGGGAGCTTTACTGGGCAATAGATTCCTGAAGAAAATGACGCTGGAAACCGTTCAGGTGTTCGTTGCGGCAGGGTTAATCATTTTTGCCGTATTTTTGGGGCTCGGAATTATATAAGGTTATGGAAACGGGAAAGCAGAAGTTTGATGAATCACAGATCGTTTTTGAGGACAATCATCTCCTGGTCATCAATAAAAAAACCGGTCAGCTTGTGCAGGGCGACAAAACGGGCGATTCTTCTTTGCTGGATTTAATCAAGGATTTTATCAAGAAAAGAGACCAAAAACCCGGAAATGTATTCCTCGGACTTGTGCACCGAATCGATAGGCCCACCTCCGGACTCGTAATCTATGCAAAGACTTCAAAAGCACTCACCCGTTTGACCCAGATGGTCAAGAACCGTGTAATCAGGAAGACCTACTGGGCGGTGGTTCCAAAGGAGATGATTCCGCAAAGCCAAAGGCTGATTCATTATCTTCAGAAAAATGAGAAGACAAACAAGGCGACTGTTTTCATCAGACCTACAGATAACGCCAAAGAATCCGTGTTGAATTATGAGGTCGTTAAGGCACTTGATAATTTTCAACTGCTCGAAATCGATCTGGAAACCGGACGTCACCATCAGATCAGGGCACAACTTTCAAAAATTGGCGTTCCAATAAAAGGAGATTTAAAGTATGGCGCTGCACGGTCCAATCCCGACGGTGGAATCCATCTACATGCACGCAAACTTGAATTCGTACATCCGGTCACCAACCAAAAACTGGAGCTGGTGGCTCCGGTACCAGGCAACGATCCGGTATGGAAGGCGTGCGACGACGGATGCAGACCGGTATAAACCTTAAAAGGTTCAGTCATACTGTGCGGCAAGCATCATTAAATCTCTGTAAATCGCGTCAGATGATTTATAAAAAAGGCGGATAAGGCTGCGCATCTGGTCTGCGGTTGGAGCAGGGGTGTGGAAAACTTTAGCATATACTACGTCGCTTTTCGCCAGCTCGGTGTGATCTGCCTGATAGCCGCGCAGGAAATTACCATCCTTGTCGTAGTATAGGATGAAGTTATCGGGAGTATAACCGCCATCACCCTGTATGATTCGGGCTGTCTTACCTGCATTGATGTTGATTACCAGATCTCCCGCGCTTTTCTTATCTTGATTGAGAATTAAATTTGCGTCATATTCAGCTGTTTTATAAGTAACCCCACCATCGGTTGAATACCTTACGCGGATCACTGCGGGAATTGCAGTATCTAATTTGGCAAAATTTTCAGAAAGCAAAATAAATTGATAGTGTGTTCCATTATCAGCTGTCCAGTTGTAAAAATCGGCAATGTCAACCTTTTTCAACTGGGATTGGAACTGGGAGAAGCAGAGTAATAAAATCAAACTGAGTAAAGATTTCATGATGTAGTTTTTTTGTTTAATCAAATGTATAAAAAAAACTAATTTTTTATGAAGATGATGTAAAAAAAATTTGAAATGGGTTAAATGTTTAATGATTTTCTCCAACCATTGCGGAAGTGGCACCTTACTTCACAATGTAAAAGCGGAAGCCCGGCAGACCCCTTGCTGTTTCAGCAAAACGAATAACTGTGGTAGAGGATGACCATAAAAAACCCCAAAGCAAATTTTGCTTTGGGGTTCTGCTATAAACGGGTGTTTATGCAGTGGTATATAGCTTCTTATGCATTCCTTCTGGCTTCTTCAGCAATCAGATTCAAGGCAGAACCTGCTTTAAACCAGTCAATTTGCTGCGCGTTATAGGTGTGGTTAACCAGGATGGAATCCTTAGTGCCGTCCGAATGAACAAGCTCCATGGTCAGGGGTTTGCCTGGCGCAAATTCGTTCAGGTCCAGGAAGTTTACCGTATCATCCTCTTCAAATTTTTCATAGTCAGCTTCATTTTGGAAGGTAAGACCCAACATTCCCTGTTTTTTCAGATTCGTTTCATGAATCCTGGCGAAGGACTTAACCAAAACGGCTTTTACTCCAAGGTGACGGGGCTCCATGGCCGCGTGCTCCCTTGATGAGCCTTCACCGTAATTCTGGTCACCTACCACGATGGTCGGAATGCCGGCTGCTTTGTATGCTCTGGCAACCTTGGGAACCTCATCGTAAGCACCGGTGAGTTCATTTTTTACCTTATTGGTTTCCATATTATAGGCGTTTATGGCACCAATCAGCATGTTATTACTGATGTTGTCCAGGTGGCCTCTGTATTTAAGCCATGGGCCTGCCATGGAAATGTGGTCGGTCGTACATTTTCCAAAGGCTTTGATGAGCACTTTGGCGCCGGTAATATTCTGTCCGTCCCAAGGCTGGAAAGGCTCCAGTAACTGTAAACGGTCGGAATTGGGGTCCACCGCTACCTGAACAACGGTACCGTCTGGCGAGGGAGCCTGATATCCGTTGTCGCCCACAGCAAAACCTTTGGCTGGAAGTTCAAAACCGTTGGGTTCGTTCAGTCTGATCTGTTCCCCGTTCTGGTTGGTTAGTGTATCGGTGATGGGGTTGAAATCCAGTCTTCCGGAAATCGCCACTGCGGCTACCATTTCCGGTGACGCCACAAAAGCGTGGGTATTTGGGTTACCATCGGCTCTTTTTGCAAAGTTCCGGTTGAAGGAGTGAATGATGGAGTTTTTCTCGCCTTTTTCTGAACCTTCTCTGTCCCACTGTCCGATGCACGGTCCGCAGGCATTCGTAAATATTCTCGCCGATTCAAACTTTCTAAAAGAATCTAAAAAGCCGTCTCTCTCCGCGGTGAACTTCACCTGCTCGGAACCCGGATTAATCCCCAAAATTGCTTTCGGCTTAACGCCTTTGGCCACCGCATCCTCCACAATAGAGGCTGCTCTGGACAAATCTTCGTAGGAGGAGTTGGTACATGAACCGATCAGTGCCCATTCCACATCCAAAGGCCATCCGTTTGCTTCTGCTTTCGCCCTGAACTCAGAAACCGGAGTCGCCAAATCGGGTGTGAAAGGTCCGTTTAAATGCGGAGTAAGTTCATCAAGATTAATTTCAATAACCTGATCAAAATAGAGTTCAGGATTGGTATATACTTCTTCGTCACCGGTTAAATGTTCGGCAATTCTGTCCGCAGCGTCCACAACGTCCTGTCTCCCTGTTGCAGCCAGATATCTTCTCATGGAATCATCGTATCCGAAGGTGGAAGTCGTTGCTCCAATTTCAGCGCCCATATTGCAGATGGTTCCTTTACCCGTAGCAGAAAGGTTTATCGCTCCTTCACCGAAATACTCGACGATGCAGCCAGTTCCTCCTTTTACGGTCAGGATTCCTGCCACTTTTAGGATGACATCTTTTGCGGAAGTCCAGCCGTTCAGTTTTCCGGTAAGTTTTATACCGATCAGCTTTGGCATTTTCAGTTCCCATGCCATGCCTGCCATAACATCCACTGCATCAGCACCACCAACTCCGATTGCAACCATTCCCAGTCCGCCCGCATTTACTGTATGGGAGTCGGTTCCAATCATCATACCACCTGGAAAAGCGTAATTTTCCAATACGACCTGATGAATGATTCCCGCGCCCGGTTTCCAGAAACCGATACCATATTTATCGCAAACTGAACTTAAAAAATTGAATACTTCGGAATTTTTGTTGATTCCTTCCTGCAAATCCGCTTCTGCTCCGACTCTTGCCTGGATAAGGTGATCGGCATGAGCGGTGGAAGGTACGGCAACCTGTGATTTACCGGCCTGCATAAACTGCAGTAAGGCCATTTGGGCAGTCGCATCCTGCATGGCTACACGGTCCGGTGCAAAATCTACATAAGAATTCCCTCTTTCGTAAGCCTGCGAGGCGTTGCCTTCCCAAAGGTGGGTATAAAGAATTTTTTCAGAAAGTGTCAGTGGTTTTCCCACGGCTGCTCTTGCTGCTGCAACACGCTCAGGATAACGCTCATACACTTTTTTGATCATATCAAGGTCGTATGTCATATCTGTATATTTTTTTTGAAATTTAAGGAATTCAAAATTACGAAATTTTTAAGTTTAAAACTGAGTAAAAAATCATTTAGAATAGATATAAATATAAGGAAACAAATCTATGATAATACCCCATAAGCAGTGATTCACCAGTTGAAGATATGTTAATCGGAGACCGAGTGTTTGTCCACCTGCGCAATGTTCTCAGCATTCCACTCCACCTTTTTTACAAAGGGGTTTTGGCGTACCGGACATTCCCACAACTGACAAATTTCGCAGGAAAAAGGTTTGCAGTCGTCCATGTGGAAATTGAATTCAATCCGCCTTTCGGAATTTCCGGCAATGAGTTTGATGGCGTCTTCCATGTGTCCGTGTGCTTCACGCAGCTCCAGATACCAGGGCAGGGTAAGGTGGGCATCGATATGCAGCCCGCTGCCATGTTGCTGAATCCGGGTGTTGTGCAGGTCAATCCACTCCGGTTTCCGGTTCTCGTTCATGATTTTCGCCAGTTTTTCCAGCATTCCCAAATCGGCTTCGTCCATGATTCCGCTCAGCGCCTTCCGGATGATTTTATACCCAATGAAAATGATGTATGATCCGAAAATAAGGGCAACAGCGGCATCAATCCAGTAGAGTTTTGTATAATAAACGAGAACCAAACTGAAAACCACGCCCAGTGTCGTAATGGTGTCACTCTGCAGATGCTTTCCGGAACTCTGCAGGACGAGGGAATTTACCTGAACTCCTTTCCTGTAAGAAATATACCCCATCAGATAGTTGATTCCGGCGGTGAGGGCGATTATGAGGATTCCCCAATCCAGTTTTTTAGGGATATTGCCGTGGAGAAGGGAGTCCGTAGCTTCCACAATGATGATGACCCCCGCGAAAATAATGAGCGCACCTTCAATACCGGAAGTCACGAATTCCACTTTTCCGTGTCCATAAGGATGATCCACATCTTTCGGTTTTGCAGCAAGAAAGAGCGAATACAGGCCCATGAAACCGGCGATGATGTTCACGATGCTTTCCATGGCGTCGGAAAATACGGCGTCGGAATTGGTCAGGTGCCACGCGATGAGTTTAGCGACGAACAGAACAATTCCAATTAATGCGACGTTTCTCTGGAAAGCGAAGTTGCCTTTAGAGGACTTATGAGTTTCTGACATTAGTGTTTCATTGAATTAATATAAAATGTTTGACCCATCTAATAAAGAAAATGCTCACCTGAGGTGAGCATTGGTTTCAGACTAATTTATTTTCTACGAGATATTCGGCAATCTGGACCGCATTGGTTGCGGCCCCTTTTCGCAGGTTATCGGCCACAATCCACATGTTGAGTGTCTTTGGCTGGGAGGTGTCCCGTCGGATCCGGCCCACAAAAACTTCATCCTTCCCTTCAGAATAGAGCGGCATGGGATAGATCTTGTTCTTTACATCGTCCATGACTACTACTCCGGGGGTTTCCGAGAGAATTTTCCGTACTTCATCCAGGTTAAAATCATTTTCAAATTCAATGTTCACACTTTCGGAATGTCCGCCCTGAACGGGTACCCGAACGGCTGTCGCGGTCAGGTTAAAGGTGTCGTCGTCCATGATTTTTTTGGGTTCCGTCATGAGTTTGATTTCCTCTTTGGTGTAATCATCATCCGCAAAAACATCGCACTGTGGAAGTGCATTCTTGAATATCTGGTATGGATAGACTTTGGCCACGGAATCATCGCCTCCAATTTCAGCGTTAAGTTGATCTACTGCATTTTTACCGGTTCCTGTAACCGACTGGTAAGTGGAGACAACAACCCTTTTGAGATCATATTTCAGATTCAGGGGGTGCAAAACCATGACGAGCTGAATGGTAGAACAGTTCGGGTTGGCGATGATGCGGTCTTCTTTCGTCAAAAGATGAGCGTTGATTTCCGGCACTACCAGTTTTTTATCTGCCACCATACGCCAAGCCGAGGAGTTGTCAATCACCGTCGTTCCAACCGCTGCAAATTGAGGCGCATACTCAAGTGAGGTTGTTCCACCAGCTGAAAACAGGGCGATGTGGGGGTTCATTTCAATGGCGGCCTGCATGGTTACTACAGGATATTCCATTCCTTTATAATGGATTGTTTTACCGACCGATTTTTCGGAAGCGACAGGGATCAATTCTGTGACCGGAAAGTTTCGTTCTTCCAGGATTTTCAACATCACCTGACCCACCATTCCGGTTGCACCAACAACTGCTACTTTCATTTCTTTATGCTGATAAATAAAATTGTCATATAAAAGGGTTAGGCTCCAAAAAGTCTGCTCCACTGGAATGCCCATGCCATCAAAGCAAGTGCGATAAAGCCCATGATGACCCAGCTCATCTGAAGCTTGTCATTGGTCTTGAATTTTTTGTTCAGGATGGTCAGGAGCACTGCTGAAACAATCATTGCGAAAGGATGTTCAACATATGTATTTCTTGTAACCGAATCACTCATCAGGGTACCTGAATCCAGTGCATTTTTGAATCCCGGAGAGAAGAAAAACAGCATCACCAGACCAATTAATGCCTGCACGTGGAAGAAGATCATTGTGAACAGGGTGGACTTCCTTAGAAGTTTTGAAATCTTTCCGGAATATCCGAACATGGTCACTAACAGTGCAACGATAAATACTGCTGCCAAAAGTAAAATTAAGTAAGCGAAACCACGGTGTGCCTGAAGCATAATGTTGAAATCCATAATATTTTTTTTAGTTACCGGCAAAGATAAAAAAAATCCCGGCAGTTGGCCGGGATTTGTAGGGTATAAAAAAGTTAGTTTGTTAGAATAAGAAGGAAACCGACGCATTCCATGTTCTTCCGAAACCAAAATAAACTTCGTTGTTTTTGTTAATGCCATTCCAGTTATTGGCACTGTTGGCATCCGCTGCAAGATTCGTCCTTGATTCAGCGATATAAACCGTATCCAAAAGGTTGTTTACGTTCACTCTAAACTTTAGAGCCTGGGTGTTTGTCAGGTTCCATTTGAAACCGGCACCTATATCAACCAAACCATAATCCGGCAATTTTACTGCTTCTGCACCATCATTCGCAGTTCTATTTTGAGGTTCGAAAGCTGAATAGAGGTTTCCTGCATATCTATACTGAGCATCAAAATTGAACCAATCCGTCACTTTAAAATCTGCTCCCAGCGCAGCAGTCAACTGTGCAGCATCACCAACTTTTACTTCATCAAGGTATAAAGTTTGGGTTCCAACCACGGTGTTGGTATTATCATCAATAAATGTTGCAGTCGGATTGCCTTTATAGAACCAATCACCTACGGAGAGCATACCATTTACTGTTACAAACTGTACCGGTTTCACATTGAAATCAAATTCAACACCTCTATGAACCTCCTGGATTCCCAACATATTTGCAACGTAATTGACATTGTTTACCCTGGAAGTAACTCTTCTATAGATGTCATCCCATGATGTTGAGTACACATTTAAATTGGCATTGAAGATTTGAGATCTAAAGCCATATCCCACTTCATACGAAGTAATTTTCTCGTTCGTTAATTCCGGGTTAACATCATTTCTGTTATTTAAAAAAACAGCGCCAAAGAATGGCTGTCTTTCGTAATAGCCAGCATTTACGAATACATTATGATTCTGATTAATGTTATAATTCGCTCCCCCCTTTAGATTAAAACCAATTAAGTCTACTTTTTCGCTCTCCTGTTCTGCAGGGGTATAAAGCATATAATCGATTCTCTGGAATCCCTGATTTGAAACTGAACCCTGTACGAAAGCTGATAAAGCATCCTTCGTGTATTCAATTTGGCCAAATCCGCCCAGCCAGTTTACAATACCGTCGTTACTGTAAGCCATTTGATCCTTAATATCATTGGTCTTCCCTCCAAACGGATTCCAGCTTGCACTGGCGTCAAAAACATTGGAAATAACGTTAGGCTTATTATTAATGTTGCTGGTATCGGTGTATGAATTGTTACCAAGAAGATCTGTCAAGATTCTGTAATGAATACCTTCGTATTTTCTCCCGTCGAAACCAATTGTGGCATTCAGATTATCGCTGAATTTATGGTTTAAGCTTGTAATTAAACCAAACCAGTTGTGGGAGTTAATTGAAGATCTTCTTACAATACCATTATTAGAATTTGCTAAAAACGGAGTCTTGTTTATAGCGCCAAAGTCCGCGATATTTGCGCCCTGATTCCATGCGACGATATCATCAAACCTGATTAAACCGTCCTCAGTCTTAGGGAGTGCCGTATAACCTTTTCCGTTTATTCTACCGGCATCACCTGTACCACCACCTCTACCAAAAGATGCGTACACTACAGAGTTTAATTTAGTAGCATCAGTGAACTTCCAATCCCAGTTTAAAGACATTACCGGTTTGTGGTAATAGTTTCTGGTCATAGAATATTCCTCACCGTTCAAATATCCCCAGTTTTGGTTATATCTTCTATTAGGCTCCTCTTCAGTTCCGCCATATTTAATATGATCGGAGATTTTAGACTGAAAAGCCCTTTGATTATGCCATTGCGGAGCTCCTGTAATAGTGAACTGGAAGTCATGCTTCGCAGAAGGATTGAAACCTAAGGCAAAATAATAATTGTAACCTTCAAAGGCAGTTCCGTCAGCGTACATAGAGCCGGCAGTTCTGCTCATTAAGATTGATGAAGACCATCCTGATTCATATTTTCCTGTGTTGTAGGAAAACATAGATTTGTGGTAACCATCGTTACCCACACTAAACAGCACATTTCCTTGTTTTTTCTTATCGGCAGCCCGGGTCAAAACGTTGATTGTGCCACCTACCGAAGCAATTGCAAGTTTGGAAGATCCAAGACCTCTCTGAACCTGCATTGCTGACGTAACATCGGATAATCCAGCCCAGTTAGACCAGTAAACAGCACCGTTTTCCATATCGTTTACCGGTACACCATTAATCATAACTGCCGTGTTTCTTTGATCGAAACCTCTCACATTAATTCTAGAGTCTCCAAAACCACCGCCACCTTTTGTAGCGTATACGGATGGAGTCGTGTTTAGGATTTCAGGAAATTCCTGATTACCTAATTTGTCCACGATTTGCGCTTCTTTAATGGTAGAAACCGCCACCGGAGTCTTTCGGTCTTTTGCAATATCAGCAACACCGGAAAGCACTACAGCTTCGATGTCGGCTTCTTTCTGTACGGTGTCTTTTACAGTCTGTGCAAAATAGACGCTTGCTGTGGATAGGGTCACTACCGCTGTAAGCATTGATTTCTTCAAAGGATTAAAATTCATATCAAATAATTAGAGATTATTATTTCTGCGCTGCAAAAATAATTGGAAATAACTGAAGAAGTATTAACAAACTGTTAAATATTAAATAAATGTTAATTTAGTTTATAAAAACATTGACTTAATGGTTGTTAACAGAAACCCACATGACAAATATCATGTTTCTGAAGCTCTAATGTATTGAAAGATTGATAAAAATCAGCTTATTTTATTATTCGGAACATAATTTATTCCTTTACCGCCTTCAGGCTTAAATCAATATTTGCTGCGGAATGGGTTAGTGCTCCGGCGGAGATAAAATCAACACCTGTTTGCGCAATCGTTTGCAGCATATCCCTCGAGATTCCGCCCGAGGCTTCACTCTCGCATTTCCCTCCAATTAGCTTTACGGCCTTCGCCATAGTTTCGACATCCATATTGTCAAGCATGATACGGTCGGCGCCGGATTTCAATGCTTCTTCCACCTCCTGCAGGTTTCTGGTTTCCACTTCTATTTTCAGAGGCTTCTTCAACTTTTTCACATAATCTTTCGCCATTTTTACGGCATTCGTGATGCTGCCGTTATAGTCGATGTGGTTGTCTTTCAGCATGATCATGTCGTACAGCCCGTACCGGTGATTGGTACCGCCGCCAATGGCCACTGCCCATTTTTCACAGATTCTGAAATTCGGGGTGGTTTTTCTGGTGTCCAGAAGTTTGGTCTTTGTTCCGAGCAGCCTTGCATCCCATTCGTGGGTCAGCGTGGCAATACCGCTCATCCGCTGCATGCAGTTCAGCACCAGCCGCTCTGTGGAAAGTATGGATCGTGCACTTCCGCTTACGTAAAACGCAATATCGCCTACCTTGGCCGACTGCCCGTCCCGGATCAGAATCTCCACCTTCAGGTTTTTGTCAAACTGGCTGAAAATGATCTGAGCCAGTTCCACACCGGCCAAAATGCAGTCTTCCTTCACCAGGAGTTTCGCCTTCTGCTGTAAATCCTTCGGAATGGTAGCTAGGGTAGAGTGATCGCCTTCCTGAATGTCTTCCTCCAGGGCATTCTTAATGAAGTTCTTAAGTGCTTCTTTGGTTACGTATGCAGGTTTTTTCATCTAAATAGTAAGTTTTATTCGTGGATGGTGAGTGGTTTTGTGGCGAGATCCTTATTATAGAAAGAGCCCTTGTTCTCGTTCATCTGAATGGAATGTTTGATGATAAGGTAAGAGATATTCACCAGATTCCTGAGTTCTGAGAGTTGCGGCGAAAGAATGGAGTAGTTGTAAAGCTCGGTCACGGCCTCAAAGATTTCGCGCTGTTTCCTTTTTGCAAGCTGCAGGCGTTCGTTGCTGCGCACAATGCTTACGAGGTCACTCATCATTTCCTGGAGCTGCCTGCGAAGGTAGGTGATCATCACCATCTCATCCATCATTTTCATCCCTTCCTCATTCCATTCCGGTACCGCTTTTAAATCTTCAAAATTAAAATCGTTAATCTCCAGCAGTTCTACTGTCTTCAGTGCCGCCTTGTGCCCGAAAACCAGACCTTCCAGCAGAGAATTGGAAGCCAGGCGATTGGCACCGTGCAGACCCGAATTCGTGCATTCCCCTACAGCAAACAGATTCTTAATGGAACTCTGCCCGTCCATATCCACCACAATTCCACCCATGAGGTAATGACAGGCAGGGACAACAGGGATCAGCTGGTTAAAAGGATCGATACCTTCGCTGATGCACTTCTGATAAATATTGGGGAAATGCTCTACAAATTTTTCGCGGTCCATATCCCGGCAGTCCAATCCAACATAATCATCACCGGAAATTTTAAGTTCATTGTCTATTGCTCGGGCTACAATATCACGCGAGGCCAGTTCCTCACGTTCGTCATACCTGTGCATGAACTTTTCACCGTTTTTCAGGCTCAGTTTCGCTCCGTCGCCGCGTACGGCCTCGGAAATCAGGAAAAGCATACCGTCCCGCTTGGAATACAGGGCAGTAGGATGGAACTGATAATACTGCATGTTCGAAACTTTGCCCCGCGCACGGTGTACGAAGGCAATCCCGTCGCCGGTTGCAATCACCGGATTGGTGGTGTTTTTATAGACATGCCCGGCGCCTCCGGTGGCTACAAGCGTGATTTTCGCGGTGATTTTTTTGATTTTTTTATTCCTTGCATCCAGAATGTAAGCCCCGTAGCAGGATATATCGACGGTGTTGAGTTCTTTGCCCGGCACGTGGTGCTGGGTGATGAGGTCAATTACATAGTGATGTGGCAGGATTTCAATATTCGGAGATCTGTTGATGGTCGCAAGCAGGGCCCTTTCAATTTCGGCGCCGGTAACGTCCTTGTGGTGGACGATCCGGTTTTCGGTATGGCCGCCTTCTCTTCCGAGTTTGAAATCGCCATCTTTTTCTGTGTCGAAACGGGTTCCCCAGTCTACCAATTCCTGAAAACGTGCCGGACCTTCCCGGATCACCATCTTTACAGTATCCAGGTTGTTTTCCCCGTCTCCTGCGCGCATGGTATCGTCAATGTGTTTCTGGAAATTGTCGTTGTTAAAATCCGTCACTACTGCCAGTCCCCCCTGCGCATATTTGGTATTGCTCTCGTCCTCATCAGCCTTGGTAACGATGGTGATTTTTGCATCGGGCATTCTTTCGGAGATCTTTATCGCATAGGAAAGTCCGGAAATCCCGGAACCAATGACAAGTACATCTGCTTTGATCATAAATATTTATAAGAATTTAAAGAGTTTCTCATCCGGCTTCCTTACCTTTTTCATATGCTGGAAATGGTCTTCTTCCGAACGGTAACCGATTGCTAAAGTTACTGCTACTTTCTCTTTTTCGGGGTCCATGCCCAGAATTTCTTCCAGGATTTCAGCTTTAAAACCTTCCATCGGGCAGGTGTCTACTTTTTCAAGAGCGGCGGCGAACATCAGGTTTCCCAGGACAATATAAGCCTGTTTCTCTGCCCACAGATGCACCTCAATATTATTTTCGGTATAACTTTCAATATTTTTACGGAACAAATTCAGGTTTTCAACTGGAATTTCCCGGACTTCTGATATATGCCGGAAATAGCCGTCCACATAACTTCCGTCTACCGCCTTTTTTGAAACGATGACGATGAGATGTGAGCAGGTGGAAATCTGTGATGGGTTATGAAAGGCGGGAATCAGTTTACGAAGCATTTCTTCGCTTTCGATCACGAGAATCTTATAAGGCTGAAGGCCCAGGGAACTGGCCGAAAGTTTCCCGGCCTCCAGTATATTCCTGAGGGTTTCTGCTGGAACTCTTTTTGAAGGATCAAATTTTTTTACAGAATATCGCTTCTGTAAAGATTCAATATAGTTCATGAAACAAATATAGGAAAAGTCGCAGGATGCAAATGTTGAAGACTGATTTTCTTTGCGCCTCAACGTATGTTTAAATTGAGATCAGTTAGAAAAGACCACCATCTTTTTGGCTTTCAAAATACCTATCCGTTTCCAGGGTTGCGCCCTGTGCAGCTTTTACTGCCAGCTGGTCGCAGATTTCGTTCTCGGGATGGCCGGCGTGGCCCTTCACCCAGTGAAAAGTGGTCTGATGGGTTTTGAGGAGTGGGATCATCCTTTTCCACAAATCGGGATTCTTTACATTCTTGAACCCTTTCTTAATCCATCCGTAAATCCATTTTTGGTTGATGGCATCGGAAACATATTTGCTGTCGGTATAGATGTGGATATCGTTGTCCGGTGATTTCAGTTTTTCCAGCGCGACAATCACCGCCATCAGTTCCATACGGTTATTGGTCGTTAAGCGGAATCCTTTGGAGAACTGCTTTTCGTAGTTCTTCTCCGGTACTTTCATCACAATGCCGTATCCACCCTTGCCGGGATTGCCGCTGCATGCGCCGTCGGTATAGATTTCAATTTTCAAAAGGATAAGATTTTTGTAGGGTTCTGCTGTAATCGGACGGTCCCGGAATCTAGAACGCAAATTCATCATCATCATCCAGATCATTCATGGAGGATCCCGAAAGTCCTGAGTTATCGGGCATGTCGAAAGCTGCCCCCGGCTGTATGGTCGTTTTTATCTTGTCGAAACCGCTTGGTTCATCCTGCTGTCCAAAATTGGAAGGCTGATAGCCGTACCCACTGCCGAAAAGGTCCAAGTCGGAAAATTTAGCGATGTTCTTCAGGAAGGAGAGCCGTACATCCGCAGTAGCTCCGTTCCTGTGTTTGGCGATGATGAGCTCGGCCTGGTTGTCGGTTGGTGTCTCCGCACCGTCCTCGTCATTGTCCCAAGTCTTTATCTTGTAATATTCGGGACGGAAGATGAAGGATACGATATCCGCATCCTGCTCAATCGCACCGGATTCCCGTAAGTCAGAAAGTTGGGGTCTCTTTCCCGGACGGGTTTCCACACTTCTGGACAATTGCGACAGGGCAATCACCGGAACGTTGAGTTCCTTTGCAATGGCCTTTAGCGACCTTGAAATGGTTGCAATTTCCTGTTCCCGGTTTCCTGCGCCTCCTTTTCCGGAGTTGGCGGTCATAAGCTGAAGATAATCCACCATGATTATTTTCACACCATGCTGCATCACAAGCCGTCGGCATTTCGCACGGAAGTCAAATACGGAAAGGGAAGGAGTTTCGTCGATGTACAGGGGTGCATTTTCCAGAGCCGAGACGTTTGAGAACAGCCGTTGCCATTCTTCATCGCTCATCTGTCCTTTCCTTAATTTTTCTGAAGAAATTCCGGTCTCGGAGGCAATCATTCGGGTAATAAGCTGCACCGATGCCATTTCCAGGGAAAATAATGCCAGCGGGATATCATGCTGCACGGCAATATTCCTGGCCATGGAGAGCAGGAAGGCGGTCTTACCCATCGCGGGACGTGCCGCAATGATGATGAGGTCTGAATTCTGCCAGCCGCCGGTTTCCTTGTCAATATCCTTGAAGCCGGACGGGATTCCGGAAATACCTTCTTTGTCTTTCAGTGATTTAATCGTGTCAATGGCCTGCTTCACAAGGGAGTTAGCGGTATCAAATCCTTTCTTTATGGTCCCGTTCGTAATTTCAAAAAAACTCTGCTCGGCTTTGTCCAGGAGTTCAAAAACATCGGTGGATTCTTTATACGAACTGTCGATTACATTAGCCGAAACATTGATAAGGCTCCGAAGAATGAATTTCTCCAGGATGACCCGAACGTGATACTCAATGTGAGCACTGGATGAAACCCCAAGGGTCAGTTCGATGATATAATGGTCCCCGCCGGCCTGGCCCAGTTTTCCATCCTTCTTCAGTTCGTTGATTACGGTAACTAAATCCACAGGATGGTTTTCCAGATACATTTTCTGGATGATGGTGAAGATGGTCTGATGGCGGGGATCGTAGAAAACATCCGGCTGCAGGAGGTCAATGGAGTAGTCCAGCCCTTTTTTGTCAATCAGGAAGGTCCCGATGACCAAACGTTCGAAATCCAGCGCGTTAGGTGGCATTTTTCCATCAGAAATGGAAAGTTCGCGGGCAAAATTCCCATGGATGAGCGAGGATAACGTTTCTTTCTGAGCCATATCGCAAAGATAGTTTTTTTGAAAAGTTTACTTCTTATTATTAACTAACATTCCTTAAAAATATGGGCTAAAATCCTGATAGTGAACAGGCTGTTCTGTTAATAAAAAATCACCCCAAACAGATTGGGGTGATTTCAAATTAGGAGTTAAAAATCTTTAATCCCTGTTTTTCACCAGAATCCACCCTGAATATTGAGATGGAACTTTGGTTACAGGATCGGACCAGGTAATGGTATACCAGTAGGTACCGGTTTCCACTTTCTTGTTGCCGGTCCTTCCGTCCCACTGGTACATGTTGGTCTTGTCACCAACATGTATTTTGGTTCCGTAGCGGTCGTAAACGGTGAGTACAACATCCTTCTTATATCCAAGTGCTGAATAGTCCAGATAGTCATTTACGTTATCGGCGTTGGGAGTAATCGCGTTTACCAGGTTCGGCACCGTGATTTCCACGACAGACGGGTCACAGTCGTAGGCATCTTTCACATAGATAGTTGCCTGACCTCTGGGTACATTGGTGAATACGTTGGAATCCTGCCAGTTTATGTTGTCCAGTGAAAACTGATAAGGGAGCGTTCCACCTGTGGCGGTTACTGTAACTGTATTGTTTGTAATATCGATATTCGTAATAACAGGAGTTGGCGATGCATACACCTTAACGGTCTGTCTTGTTACACAGCCCTCGGTAGTAAGGTCTACCCAGTATTCACCAACACTCACGTTGGAAATTACCTGCGTTGTAGCTCCTGTACTCCACTGGTACGCCTGGAATCCGGCTCCGGCATCCAGCGTGGTTCTGTCTTCCACACAAATGATTTTATCAAGGAGCACTGAGGAGTAGGTTGGCGGTGTAACCACCAGGTTAATTTTAGCAATGTTCCAGCATCCGTTCACACTGTAAATTCTGGCATAAACCGTAGTGCTTATAGAAGAATAGACGTTCGGATTTGCAATGCTATTGGTGTCACTTACCGCGTCCTGAAGTGAAGGATAAAAATTCTTCGTATTGGGAATCGTTGCTGTTATGTTTGCAGTGGTAAGGTCAAACTCAGAAACCAGCGGGGTTCCAGCGATAAAACATTCCGTAAGGGTAGCTTCCTTAATATCAATAGGCGGATAGAATGCAAGGGTGATGGTTGTATATTCCTCACAGCCGTACTCGGAAATATATTTTACATATACAGTACCCTGCGCCGACATATAGGCCTGGGCCTGGTTGTTAGTGATTTCGTTAGCGCCCGTCTGCATATCAGATAAAGTAGCGTAATACTTTATGGAGGTCATCGTTTGCGTTCCTGTATACACATTTGCAGTGGTAAGGTCATACAGTGCAACACCACTGGTATAATTGCTGCATGCTGTAAGGGTAATCGGATTCAGATCGAATGATACATCTTCGAAGTTCACCGTTCCAAACTCCTTACACTGGCTTATTGGGCTGTTAGGGTTCAGAGGGTCCACATAGGAAATTGCATAATGATAGGTAGTTGTGGTATTAACCAAAATAGGGTTCAGGATTGGGTTGTTTCCCGAAAGAAGGTCATTCGTGTTGTAATGGTAAGTCACTATAAAATTTGGATTTCCATTAACAATCTGTGGCGTAAGCGTCGAGAAATCAAACGTAGTCGGGAAGTCGCAAAGTTTCACGATACCGTCGTTATTTTGCCCCGGCTCGATAAAAGGGTTCGGTTGGATAGCAGGATCGTCAAAAGGCGAAAGCAGTTCCGCAGTTCCGCTCCACGTTAAGGTGAAACCATTAGTTGACATACTGAAGTTGTCAACAACCAGATAATAGGTCTCTCCCGGTAATACATTAAGGAATCCACTCCACACACCGCTTACCGTTGGATGAGTTACTGTTAGGCTTAACCCTGTAGGGCCGTCAAGCCCCGAATAGTTACATCTGATGGGTTGTCCGCTGGGTGTACCTACCTGCGAACAAGGGATGTTTGGTCCGTAAACAGCAAAATCATAATCATCAGCAAATACATTCGGTTCAATGGTAAAAGCCAAAGTACCCGCAGTACCCGCAGTAAATTGATACCACACGGTATATCTTTCGTCGGTACCCATGCATCCGCCCAGTTCTTCATCTATAAGACCGTAACCGGAGGGCGTGTAGGCGATGTTGGAATTACCGCAAACAGGAATGGCTGAGATGCAGTCTGACTGTCCGTAACCAAATGTTGAAATGATTAACAGTAACGATAGTAAAAATTTTTTCATAAGTTCTCCCGGTTATTTGGTTAATAGAGTGAGCGCAGGCTGATTGAAAGATGCATAATATTCCGCGACGTCCCTGCCCCAGTCCGGATCAAGTTTTGTTTTTATTTTGTAGCTGTCGAATTTTTTCAGCGCTTCCTTATAAAGTTCAATTCCCTGTGCTTTGTTTCCACCATTATCTTCAGGTGTAAAATATTTTATTTCTGCTTTCAGCAACGCCGCTCTTGGATTTTTTGGATCCAGTTTTTCAGCTGCTGCAAGATAACCCGCAGCGAGTTTCATATCCTTTTCCGCACCTTTAAGCCGCGCTTTAAAAGAATGGATCATACCAAGTAGGATATTGAATTCCGCGTTATTCTTCTCCTTTTCCATGACCGGGTCCAGGTACTTGGCAGCCGTTACGGGGCCATCTTCGGCCAGTTGGGTCTGTCCGTTTTTCAGATGTGCCTCTCCTTCTTTCAGAGAACTTAATGCAGTGTAATAGTAGGGTAGCCAACTTGAGCTTCCGTTACCTGCCATACTAGCAAAACTATACCTGAGATCGGTGAAGTTCTGTACAGTAGCTGCAGACTTCATTTTAGCAATGTTTTCAAGCATTTTCTTGTCGTTCGTGCCCTGAGCACCAACCAACATACCTAAACCAATGAAATAGAAAGTAAATAATATTTTTTTCATGTCTAAAAAGTAATGTCAACAAAAATAGATATTTATAACAGAATCAACAAATTTTTGAAGTTTCTTCTGAAAAAAGAATTAAGACTGTTTAATATTGCATCTTCCGGAGTTTTGCATTCCTGGATACCGCAAGGGCAATAAGCAGCGTCATGGTACCGCCAAAAACCACAGACCGCACCACTCCTAGCAGTTTCGCGGCCACGCCACTTTCAAACTGTCCCAGTTCATTGCTGCTCATAATGAAAATGGAATTCACGCTCAGCACCCTGCCGCGTATTTTGTCCGGCGTTTTCAGCTGTACAATGGTCCCGCGGATGACCACCGAAATGCCGTCCAGGATTCCGCTAAGCACCAGAAAGAAAAAGGAGAGCCAGTAAAGCTTAGACAGACCGAAGCCGATGATGCAGATACCGAATCCGGCGACGGCGAAAAGTAATATCTTACCCTGGTTCCTTCGTAAAGGAATAAAAGCGAGCGTAATGATGATCAGCATGGCTCCGATGTCCGACGCGGCATTCAGCAAACCGAATCCCTGAGATCCCACTTTCAGGATGTCACTGGCAAACACCGGAATCATAGCCACCGCACCGCCAAAGAGTACGGCAAACATGTCCAGCAGCAGGGCACCCATGATTTCCTTTGTTTTGTAGATGTACTGCAGTCCTTCTTTCATACTTTCCATTACCTTCACCTTTTCACCGCTGTTTTGGGAGTGATGAGGATTGATGAACCAGAAAAACAGGGAAGCCACAAACATAAGCGCTACAATGATAAACAGTGTTCCTGAAATATCAAACCAATGGATAAAGAAGCCGCCCAGCGCATGACCCGTGACAGAGGCTGTAAGGAACGTTGCCTGGTTGATGGTAATTGCTGCGGGAAGTTTTTCTGTTCCCACCACCTTTGGAATCATGGACGGCACCAGCGGTCCTATGAACGCACGGCAAATCCCCGTAAAAAATATGGTTCCGTAGATAAAGTACGTTATTTCATGATTGCTCAGCGTTTGCGTACCATCTGCAAAATAAGCGAGTGCAGCCAGAAATCCGATCAGTAATACATAGGCATAATTACAGATTAGTAGGAGCCTTTTCTTCTCGGAATTGTCTATTACGTGGCCGGCATAAAGCGCGGAACTTACTGCCGGAATGACCTCGGAAAGTCCAATTAAACCAATGGCGAAGGGGTCTTTCGTGAGTTGGTAGACCCACCATCCGAGCAGGGTGGCCAGCATCCGGAAGGAGAGCACGAGAAAAAACCTTCCCGTCATTAGGTTCCTGAATTCGGGGATTCCAAGGGTTTTTATGGGCTCAAGGGAAATCACCGCGCAAATATAGGATTGTCATTTGAAAGAGCCTTGATAATTAATACATTCGTGGGTGAGGGTGTACATATTTTTATATTTTTGCCCTATGAACTGGATTATTCTCATCATTGCCGGCCTTTTTGAAACCGGTTTTGCTACCTGTCTGGGCAAGGCGCAGGAAACGCAGGGTCGCGAAAGCACTTACTGGTGGCTGGGCTTCGGCGTTTGCCTTTTTTTATCCATGTACCTCATGTACAAATCCATAAGCGGTGCAAACGGAATTCCCATCGGCACCGCGTATGCAGTGTGGACGGGAATCGGGGCGGTAGGGGGTGTACTGGCCGGAATTTTTGTCTTCAGCGAGCCGGCAACCTTCTGGAGGATTTTCTTTGTAAGCACGCTTATTGCCTCAATCGTTGGATTGAAAGCGGTCTCTTCCTGAAATAAAAATAGCGGAAGGATGTGGCTACTCGTTTGCGGAGGCTTTAGATGCACTGATTGCAATTGCCGCTACACCCACAGCTCCAATGACGTAAGCGGCAGTCTGTATTTTTGCAGTCCTGATATCTTTGGACTCTCTGACATTTGCTTTGGCAAGGGAAATTCTCGTAGAATCTTTAGCAGTGGAATATCCTATGATACTGTCCTTCGTTAAATTTGAAAAGAGCATCTTTTTGGTCTCCGTACTGTTCTTCAGTTTGAAACTGTAAGGTTTGCCCGCTCTCAGGTTTGAAAAATTATTCTGGTTAACGTCGTCGGAATATTTGGTAGTCGCACAGGATGAAAAAACAAATGTTCCGGTGAGTAAGATAGATTTAGCCGATAAAGATAGTCTCATTATATTTTTTTTATTTGCTCAAATTTATAAATTTTTTTCACAAAAGCAGGAACGGATGTCAATTTGTCCTTAAATTTTATATTGCGTTAAAGTTTCTGCAATCGTACGGTCGTTGGCCAGTCTCGGAATTTTATTCTGTCCGCCCAGTTTCCCTGCCGACTTTGCATATTCCTGGAAGGCGTTTTTTGATAATTTTGAAATCATAAGGGGCTGAAGTATATTTCCCGACACCAGATCATTATAGTAGGTGTTGCGTTTGCGCATTTCCTGGTCGAGTTTAATCCTGAATTTTTCAAGATCTTCCGGTTCTTTTTCAAACTCAATCAACCATTCATGATAGGGCAAACCTTCTTCAGGATTCACTTGGGGAGCAAGATGGAACTCCGTAACCTGTGCACGGAATTCTTCGACCGTGGCCTTCATGGACTCTTCCACCTCAAAGGCAATCACATGTTCCCCAAATGCGGAGGTAAAATGCTTGGTCCTTCCTGATACGGCAATCCGGTGTGGATTTTTTGATATGAAACGCACGACATCCCCAATGGAATATGCCCAAAGCCCAGAATTGGTTGTTAAAACGAGTGCGTAATCTTTGTTGAGTTCTGTCTCTTTCAGTGTCAGTCTGCGGGCGCCGGGTTTGCCATATTCTTCAAGAGCAATAAACTCATAGAAAATGCCATGGTCGGTGAGCAGCAGCAGTCCGTCCCGGGTGTAATCGTCCTGAAAGGCGAAAAATCCTTCGCTGGCTGGGAAGGTCTGCACAATATCCACTTCCCCGCCCAGGAGTTCTTCCATTTTTTCGCGGTATGGTTCATAATTTACCCCGCCGGTGATGATGAGTTGCAGGTTAGGGAAGAGTTCCGTTATTTTTTTCTCGTTTCTCTCAATCAGCTTTTCAAAATACATGATGAGCCAGGGCGGGATTCCCGAAATAAGCGTCATGTTTTCCTTTTCGGTTTCCTCTACAATCTTACCAACCTTGGTTTCCCAGTCTTCAATCATATTTGTTTCCCAGCTTGGCAATCGGTTTTTCTGAAGATAACCGGGAATATGGTGGGCGACAATCCCGGAAAGCCGGCCGGTCTTAATGCCGAAAACCTCTTCCAGTTCGGGGCTTCCCTGCAGGAAGATCATTTTGCCGTTTACAAAATCCGCATTTCCTTTTTTGGCGATGTAATGAAAGAGTGCGCTTTGTGCTCCCGCAATCTGGTAGGGCATGCCCTCTTTGGAAATGGGGATGTATTTTGATCCCGAAGTAGTTCCGGAGGTCTTTGCAAAATATTCCGGAGTTTCTGTCCAAAGAATATTACGTTGTCCTTTTTTTACCTTCTCAATATAGGGCTTCAGGTCTTCATAATCGGCTACGGGAACCCTTTCCTGAAACTCTATGACTGAACGGATGTTTGCAAAATCATGTTCCCTGCCGAAAAGGGTTTTGCCGGCGGCTTGAACAAGGGAAAGCAGCAACTCTTCCTGTTTTTTCTCAGCGTTGTGCTTAAAGTCTTCCGTTTTTTTAACGTGACGATCGGCCCAGATTTTAGCGGCCGTCTTTTTTAGGAAATTTAGCATGAGCAAAAGTAAATAAAGAAAACTTATCGATGAAGATCCCTGCACAATTAATTTATGGATGGGCATCAGTTAATTCCTATAATAGAAAACTGCTCCCAAAAGGAAGCAGCTAGCAATAATATATGTGAAAGGGTTATCTCGTACAGTTGGCCGTCCAGGTTTTTCCGTCCTTAATGTAAAGGATGTCTAAATCGTTATTGTCTATTTTTATATACGTAGTCGCAGTAGATCCGACGTTAATCAGGGTGTTATCACCTGTTTTCTGGAACTCAATTCCGTTCAGGGCAGGTATTCCATTAGAGAACGAGAAATTATATTTAGTGCCACTGGCTATTTTTGTTACAAAGACTTTTCCGTCGGCAGTATTGATGTTGGAACTTCCATCATTGTAGGATACACTGCCATTGTATGTCCCGGCGAAGAAATCGTTGTCAGCCGGGTCGTCGTCACGACTGCAGGCGGTTAGAATAAAGAATGAGACCACAATGATGCTGAGGATTTTATGTATATTTTTCATATAATTTTTTTTAGGATTATAAACTTTCTCTTTTATCTTACTGGAGGTTTAGGAAAGTGGGGTGGTGCCTTAGGCCTTGGTGGGGTATCTCCCGGGTAAAGCCTTTTTCCGTCCGGAGTCAAAATATATGGACGTTCTCCCGGTTTTGGGTGAGCATGTCTTGCTTTTTTAGCTTTTTTCTTTTTCAGAAAACTGGGTAGTGAAGGTTTAGGTGGTTTTGGAGGCAACTGCTGTGCAGATGAAAATCCAATCCCGAACACAACCAATAAGGATGTCAGTAGATTTTTCATAACTGTAGATTGTTTAAATCTAATGTGGTCAAAAAGGATGCTATGGAGGTCAAAAGTGTAAATTCTGAAAAAAACCGCTTAAATTTTGTAAATTTGCAGGCTCATAAAAACGGGTTTTTAAGGTCCCGAAAACCGTATTTTTGCCTTGTACAATTTCGCATGGAATTAAAAAAAATCAGTGATACACTCTTGCCCCAAGTCCTGAAAATGAATTTCGGAGCGGACATATTCTCCCAGTTGGAAAAGAACCAAAAGGTGACGGTGAAAGGATCTGCAGGTTCCTCGCCCTCAGTTTTAGCCGCGGAACTCTACCTGGTGCAGAAAAAAAGCATCCTCTTTTTGGTTGATGACAAGGAAGAAGGTCTTTACATCACCTCGGAGATGGAAGACCTGCTCGGTGATGTAAACGTACTTTATTTTCCGCCTTCGCATCTGGAGCCTTATCAGATTGAAAAAGTACAGAATGCCAACCTGGTTTTAAGGACCGAAGTTTTAAATGCACTCAATTCCTCCACCAGCCCTAAGGTGGTCGTTGCCTCATTTGCTTCACTGAGCGAAAAAGTGCTAAAAAAGGAAGATTTTAAAACCATCACGCATAACATAAAAGTAGGCGACCATCTCGATTTCAATTTTATTGAAGAACTGCTTACGCAATATGATTTTCACCAAACCGATTTTGTTTCGGAACCCGGCGAATTTTCTGTAAGGGGCGGTATTTTGGATGTTTTTTCTTACTCCAGTGAACAGCCTTACAGGATTACCTTTTTTGGCAGTGAGGTGGAGAGTATCAAGATTTTCGATTTGGAAACGCAGCTTTCAAAGGAAAAGATTACTGAATTCCAGCTGGTATCGAACATGAATTTTTCGGTAACAAGAACTAAAATCCCGTTTTTCCACCTTTTGCAGGACGACAGTTATGTGGTCTCAAAAAATGCCTTCCTGGGAGCGAAAAGGGTTAAGGAATTCTACGAAAGGGCCCAGAAAAATTTTGAAACCCTCAGTACAGCGCTTAAGCACCAGAAACCGGAAGAACTCTTCATTTCGGAGCAGGTATTTGATGAGCAGATGCAAAGATTCCGTTTTGTAGATTTTACCTCTCAGCAATATTTTACTTCGGGAATCATTTCGCTTAACCAACAGCCACAACCGGTGTTCCACAAAAATTTTGAGTTGCTTGCCGAGGACCTCAAAAGCAGGAAAGCCGAAGGTTATCAGAACTGGATCTCCTTTTCGTCGGAGAAGCAAAAGGAGAGACTCGAGAGTATTCTGGAGGAACTGAACCATGAAGTTTCCTTCCATTCCTTCAAATCTGAACTTCATGAAGGTTTTGTAGATGCTGATCTTAAAATTTCTGTTTATACGGACCATCAGGTTTTTGACCGGTACCAAAGGTATAAGGCCAAGAATACCTTTGCAAAATCTGAGCAACTGACCCTAAAAGACATGATGTCCCTGAAAGTTGGGGACTTTATAGCCCATATTGATCATGGTATCGGGAAGTTCATGGGTCTGGTAAAGGTGAACAACAATGGCAAGGTTCAGGAATGCTTCAAACTGGTCTATAAGAACCAGGATCTGCTGTATGTAAGCATCCATTCGCTTCATAAAATTTCAAAATATAACGGACCCGACGACAGGGAAATCGTCCTTTCCAAACTGGGATCGCCGGCCTGGAAATCTCTGAAGCAGAAGACCAAGGCTAAAGTGAAGCAGCTTGCTTTTGATCTGATAAAACTGTACGCCAAAAGGAAAACAGCAAAAGGTTTCTCCTTCACTCCGGATTCTTATCTGCAGAATGAGCTTGAAGCCAGTTTCATTTATGAGGATACGCCGGACCAGGAGAAGGCGACCAATGATATCAAGAAAGATATGGAAGCTCAGACCGTAATGGATAGGCTGGTTTGCGGCGACGTAGGTTTTGGAAAGACTGAAGTAGCGATACGGGCAGCCTTCAAAGCGGCAACGGACGGTAAGCAGGTGGCCATCCTTGTTCCCACCACCATTCTGGCTTTTCAGCACTACCGCAGCTTTAAGGAAAGACTGAAGGATTTTCCGGTCGAAGTCTCCTATATGAACCGGTTCCGGAGTGCGAAGCAGAAAGCGGAAACACTGGCCGGCCTTGAAAACGGAAAACTGGATATCGTCATCGGCACTCACCAGTTGGTTTCCGAGAAGGTAAAATTTAAGGATCTCGGGCTTCTGATCATTGATGAGGAACACAAATTCGGCGTTTCGGTGAAGGATAAACTGAAGACCATGAAGGCCAATGTAGATACCCTGACCTTAACAGCTACCCCAATTCCACGCACGCTTCAGTTTTCCCTCATGGCTGCGCGCGATCTGTCGGTTATCAAGACTCCGCCACCCAACCGGCAACCGGTGGACACCCAAATTGTCGGTTTTGATGAGGAACTGATCCGAGACGCGGTTTCCTATGAGATCCAAAGGGACGGACAGGTATATTTCATCAACAACAGGATTGAAAACCTGAAAGACATTGCCGGACTGATCCAAAGACTGGTTCCGGATGCGAAGGTCATCACCGGACACGGACAGATGGAAGGAAAGCAACTGGAGCAGAATGTGCTGGATTTCATGGAAGGGAAATATGACGTCCTTGTTTCCACCACGATTGTGGAAAGTGGGGTTGACGTACCCAATGCAAATACGATTTTTATAAATGACGCCCAGAGATTCGGCATGGCGGACCTGCATCAGATGCGGGGCAGGGTCGGGCGGAGCAACAGAAAGGCATTCTGTTATCTGATAACCCCGCCCTTTGACATGGTGACCTCCGATGCCCGGAAGAGGCTTGAAGCGATTGAGCAGTTTTCGGATTTGGGAAGCGGATTCCAGATTGCGATGAAGGATCTCGAGATCCGGGGTGCAGGGGATTTGCTGGGAGCGGAGCAAAGCGGTTTCATAAATGAGATGGGTTTTGAAACCTACCAGAAGATCATGCAGGAAGCCCTGGAAGAATTGCAGCACGATGAAGAATTTGAAGATCTTTTTGACAACGAGGAGGACCGTAAGAAACTCATCAACACGGTAAAAGAGGTCAATATTGACACCGATCTGGAACTCATGCTTCCGGATGCTTATGTTCAGAGTACAGAAGAGCGTCTAAGTCTTTACCAGAAGTTAGCCGATATAAAATCCAGGGTGGAGTTGCTGACCTTTGAAAATGAACTGGTGGACCGGTTTGGACCCCTTCCCGGCGAAGCGAGGAACCTGCTGAAATCGGTTGAGCTGAAGTGGCTGGCGGCAGACATCGGGTTTGATAAGATTGTGGTAAAGAATAGCGTGTTTTTAGGGTATTTTCCATCAAATCCGCAGGATAAATTTTACCAAAGTGAAAAATTCAGGCATATTCTGACTTACCTCACCACAAATCCTGCAGAGGCCACCCTGAAGGAAAAGCAGGGCAAGGAAGGTAACCAACTGATGATGAGAAAGGAGAAAGTGAAGAATGTGGATGAAGTGACAATGGTGCTGGAAAGGATTTTAACTTAATTTTTTCGGCTTGATGATTTTCAATGGAAAATTTGTTTAGATTTGGTGCACAAAATCATCACATTATGAAAAAATCTTTATTCTATTCAAGCATCTTCATTTCCATTCTGTTTATTTTCTCCTGCGTACCACCAGATCCGGCAATGGTTTACGGGTGGAACATCCCAACGCCCTCGGGACCAGGAGGCAACATCACAGGTCCCAGGATCCTTCATAAAATAGACAGTTCCAATACCGTCCAGAGAGAATATTTTTCCAGCAATGCGGGCGTCCTGGAAAAGGTGAAATATTATAACTCCAATGTTCAGGTTGATGTTTTATATAACAGTAATAATAAAGTCAGCAAACTTATAAGGACTAAAAACCAACTTGTTACAGTACTGACCCTGAACTATGATTCTGCCGGAAAGATTTCCGGAGCAGTAGGAATACAGACATTGAACAACATTTTCTCTACCGAAACGCATTACACCCTGGTTTATAACTCTTCAGGGAAAGTCACGAAGGTTAACAGAAAAATGAAGTTTTCTGACCTGAGCACGGTATTTACGCATTATGGAGTGAACGAAATAACGTGGGTTGGCGATAATGTCACAAAGGTTAACGAGAATGGGAGTGTAATACATAGCGACGGGAGTTATGAGCCTTTAGATCCGATGGGGTGGATGGTTTTCAGGTTTGAAAATCATGATAATAAAATCAATCCATTCACGACATTGTCTAAGGAATTTAACATAGGAATGGGCATTTTGGCATTTCCAGATTTTGGTAATCTCAGCTATAACAATCCCACCAAATTATTGGTCGAAACTGCTTTTCAACCTCCCTTTGTAGAAAATCTAAGCCTGCTGTATGATCCTCAGAATTATCTGATTTCCGATTCGCAAGGTATATATAAATTTCATTATAAACCCGTTCAGTAAACCGTTTATGATTTGCTGATTTTCCTTTTTTAATTCTGGTTTTTGATGTGAGGTCTGAAACTTTAACAGTAAAATATTGCCGTATCTTCAAAAAAAAAATTAGTTTTGTATGTTATAAAATTATAAATTTTTAATATGAAGAGAATATTACAATTTTTAAGTCTTATTATAGGCCTTGTACTTTTAAATTCATGTGCAGAATCCGATCCTGCTCAGGTGTATGGATGGGATGACCCTAACGATATATCCGGTCCCAGAATGGTTAAGAAGGTGATGGTGAACAACCAGACAGTTGAAGAATATGCACACAACAACGGAAAACTTTTTAAAATAGACCGTTTCACGTATAATGGGACTGCTGTTCAGGAAAATCAGGCAATATATGTTTATTATCTTGGTGATAAAATTTCAAAAGTGGAAATCAACGGAACTGTTCCCGGTGGTTCATCAAACGGAAGATATGTACTGATTCCCAACTATGATAATGCTACCGGCAGAATGGTGAGTCTTATGAATGATTTCTATGTAGGAACTACGCACACAAAACACGCCATCAGCATATTCAATTATGACGGTGCCGGAAGGATCATCAATGCCTATAAGAAAATTGCTGCAGTAAACCCTGCAACACCCAATATTTACGTTTATCCGGATACGGTAACAGATGCAATTACCTATGACGGGGTAAATGTTGCTAAAATCGAATCCAGCAAAAATGTAGTAAATACCACCACAGGGGTAATCCTGAGCAGTGTTAAAAACACTTACGAATACAGCAACTATGACTGGAGAAATAATCCTTACCTCGGAATCGCAGATAATTATTTAGTCAGCGTATCCAGCGTCTTCCCGGACATGTATGCCTATATGTCGGACAATAACGCAGGTAAACTGAAATTTACCGCTGGCACAGCAACTCCGGTTGAAACCAACTACACTTATAAGTTTGATACACACAATTACCCGGTATCCAATGGTTTCAGAAGTTATCTGTACCAACCGGCACCGTAGGACATCGGTATAAAAACTCCACAGACCTTACAGAAATGTAGGGTTTTTTAAGAAATACAAATCTTTAATTTGTATGCAAAAAAAAATTATATTTGTAAAAAATAAAAAATTTTCCCAGAAATGAAAAACTTAATATATCTTTTTGTGTCACTTTTCCTGGTTCTGTCTGCACATTCGTGCAAAAGAATGGGTGATGATGACGGCAATCTGCTGAATGATATGGATTTAAACCAGGGCGGTCTTGGTGAAGACCGGTTCCTGTATCAGGAAGTAACTTCCGCAGATACTATTGCAGGATATCACTATAACGGCAGAAAGCTCGTTGAGGTCACCGGCGACAGTACCGTAACCAAAATAACCTATTCGGGCGACCAGATCAACAAGATTGATTTTATTGGGATTGTGGATGGAGACAGTATCAGCTACGCTCAGCTTTTTAATTATGAAGCAACCAACAATACGAAGTTGACCACCATTACAGAAACAAGAAGCGTTTACCCAAATATCGCTGCTCAGACTACTCCACTGACCTTTGAAAAGTCAAGGTCACTTTATGAGATTAAATTCAACGCGAACGCTAAACTTGATACGGTAACGATGAAAAGTGGGGTTGAAATTCCTGCGCAGGCCTTCGCTTTTACCTCCTACGAAAAATCAGTGTATGCTTATGATGCACTTTGGAATGTGACTAAAGTTACCAAAACGTACGGGGGTGTTACAGGTAATGTACTGGGTGCACCTCTGGTAAATGAAGCTTATGATTACTCCAATTACGATGACAAGAGAAACCCATACAGCTTACTTCCATTCGGATATCTTTTGCATAAGAGTTTTGAAAATTCATTCAACAGTTACCGGTTTTCGGTGAACAATCCAAAACGGGTAATGTTTACAAGTGACCAGATTCCGCTTCCGATTACCTTTAATACATTGTATACCTATGATGCACTGGGTTATGCGATTTCCGGCTGGGGAACCAATTACGAGTACCGGCCATTCTAGAATTATGATTACATACAGGAAATGTGAAAGCATTTCCTTTTTATTTTTAACCCTTTTGTCATGAGAAAAACATTCAAACACTTAATTCTGGTCCTGTCAGCAATGCTAATGATCATTTCCTGTGGGGGATCTTCCGGAGACCTGATGGGTCTGGAAAATGTACTACCGAATTACCTCAACACGAAAGTTTTGAAAAAAGTGAATGTCGCAGAAGCGGGTGTGCCTGCTTATGATATAAACTACATGTATGCTGCAGGCAAACTGACGGCGGTTAACACCAGCGACAACTCATTATCATATGCGGTGGAGTACAGCGGAACTCAAATATCCAAGATTACGAGGACGGAGATGCAGGGCGGCCAGCCCCAAATCATTACCTCGATGCTGACCTACAGCGGTGCGCTGCTAACCCAAATTACCGGCACCATTGCAGAAGCAGGAGCTGTTACAGATACATTCAAAACAGACATTACCTACGCTGCAACTAAGCCCAGCCAGATTAAGACAATCCTTTATCTTCCTGGTACGACAACAGAAACAGGGAAACATACAAGTGATTTGCAGTATGCCGGAAACAATCTTTCCAAATGGACATTTACTTCAGAATTTCCCGCCGGACCGGTGGTTATTCCACCAATTGTTGTGACCACTGATTTTTCGAATTACGATGCGAATCCTAATCCGTATCATACGTTACCTTCCGCATTTACACTGGCCAACTGCAATTTTGACATTGACGGAACCGGGCCTACCGGGCTGTCGCTTCAGAATTACAAAACTGTTACTGTGCAGACGGGCGGCGCATCACAAACTGAAAACCTGACCCATATCTATGATACAGCCGGTTATCCAACCAAATCTGAGGCGCCGGGAATCGTGTGGAACTTTGAATATCTAACGCTTTAAGTAACATCGTTTAAATATATTAATCTCAACTGCTACGGTTGGGATTTTTTGTTTTCAATGGGTTATTTTTGCACCTCAAATCAACATCAGATAAAAAGTGAAGTATTTAATCGTCGGTCTCGGTAACAAAGGAGAAGAATACGCGGAAACGCGTCATAACATCGGATTTAAGGTAGCTGAAAAGATTGCGGCGACGATCGAGGCACCCTTTAAATCATCAAATTTCGGACTCCTGGCCGAGGGAAAATATAAAGGAAGGAAAGTTCTGATCCTAAAGCCTGACACTTACATGAATCTTTCCGGGAATGCAGTGAAATTCTGGCTCCAGAAAGAAGATATCCCATTGGAAAACCTGATGATTGTAACGGATGACCTGTCTCTGCCATTCGGGACTTTAAGGATGAAGATGAAAGGTTCCGATGCCGGCCATAATGGGTTGAAGAGTATCCAGGAGGTGCTGCAGACCCAAAATTATCCACGTCTGAGATTTGGCATTTCTGCCGAATTCAAAGAAGGCCAGCAGGTCGATTATGTCCTCGGAAAATGGGAAGGCGAAGAAAAAGAAAAACTTCCCGAAAGAATCGAGAAGTTTTCCAAGGCGTGCCTATCCTTTGTGTTCGCGGGTATCCAGAATGCGATGACCGCTTATAACGGAAAGTGACGCTGTCGCTTCATTTTAAAGCCACGTTACCACTCCCGTCTCCACGCAATAGTTAGCGCCGATAATCTTTATCTGGCCCTCACTTTCCAGCTTTTCCAGGGTAGAACTCTGCTTCCGGATTTCGGCTATCGTTTTCCGGATGTTGCACTCGTTCAGTCTTTCCAGTAAATCTTCATTCGCTGAACTGCGCTCTTCATTTTCATAGATAATCTCATTGATGCACCCTTCAAACCTGCCAACTAGGTGGTTCAGGTTTTCCATTCCCAGAGGTTCAATATTCCTTGCATCCAGGCCGCCTTTCAGTGCGCCGCATTTTGTGTGACCCAAAACGACAATAAGTTTGGATCCGGCCACCTTGCAACCGAATTCCATGGAACCAAGGATATCCTTATTAGCAAAATTCCCTGCAATACGGATGCTGAAAATGTCGCCCAGTCCCTGATCAAAGATAAGTTCAGCAGAGGTTCTGCTGTCTATACAACTCAGTACCACTGCGAAAGGCCATTGTCCGGCACGGGTGTCGTTAACCTGCTCCAGAAGGTTGCGGTTCATTTTAAGATTTTGTACAAATCGTTGGTTTCCCTCTTTTAAAAAATTAAGGGCCTTTTCTGGTGTTGTCGTTGTTTGCGTTTCTAAAGTATGTGCTTTCATTTTATTTTTCTTTAATTATTTAGAGAGATTTAATTACATCGCCCTGCGGTGTGCGATCACTACGTGTGAATCCTGATCTTCTTCATATTCCCTGTACGAGGTTTTGAATCCGATCAGACGGACTTCTATGTCCTCTTCCTTCGCACGGATATTTGCAAAATCCTGAATCATTTCCACAATATCCGTAGCGATGTAAGAAGTGGATCTTGCATCGATAGTGACTATTGAATTGGGTTTTACATTTTTCAAGGTTTTCTTAATGGCCGCCTTGTTCAGGAAAGAGACTTCTTCAGCGAGCCTGATGGTGATTTCGTCAGCGTCATCCAGTTCTTCACGGCTGATGTAATAGGCGCGCTTCATATTTCCCTGTAAGATGTAGAATACCGAGATCAGCAGTCCGATTCCGACTCCTTTTAACAGATCCAGGAAAACCACTGCGATAATGGTGGCGATGAAAGGGATGAACTGGTACTTTCCTTTCTGCCAAAAATGTGCAATCACTGAAGGCTTTGCTAATTTGTAACCAACCAGGATGAGCACGGCTGCCAAAGTAGCCAGCGGAATCAGGTTCAGGACAAACGGAATCGAGAGCACGCAAATCAGAAGCATGCCGCCATGCATCATCGTGGAAATTTTTGAGGTAGCACCCGCATTGGCATTTGCTGAGCTTCTAACCACTACTGAGGTCATGGGCAAACCTCCAATAGCGGAACTTATGAGATTACCGATGCCCTGCGCCCGAAGCTCCAGGTTGGTATCTGTAATCCTGCGGTGGGAATCTAGCCGGTCGGAGGCTTCAATGCAGAGCAGGGTTTCAATTGATGCTACAATGGCAATGGTAGCGCCGACAATCCACACTTTCGGATTTAAAAACCCCTGTAAATCGGGAAACAGGACCATGTTTTTGAAGTCACTGATGCTTTGTGGCACGGGAAGAGAGACCAGATGGTCAGAACTTATGGCCAGTGAACTTCCAGATATCTTAAACAGATAGTTCAGTAGAATTCCCGAAGCTACAGCTACAAGGGCACCGGGAATCATTTTCATTTTTTTGAGTGCGGGAATCCTGTCCCATGCAAGAAGGATAGCTAACGAGGTCAAAGTAACAATGATTGCTCCGGGGTGGATGCCTGCAAGCAGTTCAGAAAAGTAATCCGGGTTAAAGCCGTTCCCGAACAGGCTTTCGTTGCCCTGGAAATCTTTATCAAAACCTAAGGCGTGAGGTATCTGCTTCAGCAGGATGATGATTCCGATACCGGCCAGCATGCCTTCAATTACATTGTTCGGAAAGTAATTGGAAATACTTCCGGCCCGCATAAAACCCAGAGCCAACTGAATGAGACCGGCGATTATTCCTGCGCACAGAAAGAGTTCAAAGGCTCCGAGATCCGTAATAGCAGTCAGCACAATGGCGGTTAAACCAGCCGCAGGTCCGGTAACGGAAATATTGGAGTTACTTAAGTACCCAACAACCAGGCCTCCCACAATTCCTGCTATAATTCCGGAAAGTGGTGGAGCTCCTGATGCCAGGGCAATTCCCAGACATAAAGGAAGTGCAACTAAAAATACGACGAGTCCAGAAGGAAAATTTTCTTTAATTCCTCCATATAACGATTTTGCTTTTTTCATTTTTTTGAAATAAGAATGCACAACTGTTCAATAATCATTATTAAACACTTGCATAGTTGAAGTTTAATTATAGTACAAAGACCTGCTGATCAGAAATAAAAAATTCTAACCTGAAAAGGTGACGTGTAAAGGATTAAACTTCGGGTGGCGGAGAAAAAATGGAAAGGAAAGGAGAGAGATGAATGGAATCATCGGTCAGTACGAAAGATTTTTTATTAGAATCTTTCCTGAAAAACTTTAGGAAGTCATGAACATTCAGCGTGTCAGGTATGGTCTTTTCCTGAATTACAAGCGGCCCGTGCTGGGTTTCTTCTTCAGAGACCACGACATTTGTAACCGGGATTTCCCAACCGAGAACTGTGGCTATACTGGGTAAGGCCATGAAGTTCAAGAAAACCGTTAATGTAATGATGCTCCAAATCCGCATAGAATAAACTTAAAAAAATCAGAGGAGGTTTTTGTTCTTTTTCCTGCTCATCACCCAATCTGAATTGGTCAAATTATATATTTTCTGTATGTCTTTCAGGATGCTCTCAAAATCGATTTCGAGATCGATAATTTTCCCTGTACTTAAATCAAAAACCCAACCGTGAACGATGGGATACTCATCTACAAGGTACTGTTCCTGTACCACAGCCATCTTAATCACGTTGATACACTGCTCCTGAACATTGAGTTCCACAAGTTTGTCATAACGCTTCTGTTCATCCCCTATGGAGTCCAGTTCTGCCTGATGAAGCCGGTAAACATCCCGGATATTACGCAGCCACGGATTCAGCAGTCCCAGATCCTGTGGGGTCATTGCCGCCTTAACTCCGCCGCAGCCATAGTGTCCACAGACAATGATGTGCTTTACCTGAAGATGTTCCACCGCATACTGTATTACGGCTGTGGAACTCATATCCAAAGTGTTCACTACGTTGGCTACATTCCGGGTTACAAATACCTCGCCGGGCTTCATGCCCATCAGTTCCTCCGCCGATACGCGGCTGTCGGAACATCCGATGTAAAGATATTCCGGTGTTTGCGTTGCAGACAGGGTTTTAAAAAAATCCCGGTCTTCGGCAAGTTTGGACTCTACCCATTTCCTGTTGTTTTCGAAAATAACTTCATAAGATTTTCCCATATGACAGAAAATTAAGGATTATGATTATACTGTTTTGTTTGAAATTACTCCAAATCTAATAGATGAAATCAATAACGGTGCAAAAATAATTAATCATCTTTAACAATCCTAATGTTTAACATTTTTTAGGATTTTTAGGGCTTTAATTATAAGGATTTCAAATACTCCCCATACCCGCTCTTTCCGTACTTGGCTGCTGCTTCCAGAAGCTGCTCCCTGTTAATGAAGCCTTTTTTGTAAGCGATTTCCTCGATACAGGAGATCTTGAAGCCCTGTCTTTTTTCCAGCACCTTTACAAACTCGGAGGCTTCGTGCAGGGAATCAAACGTGCCGGTATCCAGCCAGGCGGTGCCACGGGACATGACGCCTACTTCCAGCTGACCTTTTTCCAGATAAATCCGGTTCACATCAGTGATTTCGAGTTCGCCTCTGGGTGAAGGTTTCAGGTTTTTTGCGATTTCCCCCACGGAATTGTCGTAGAAATACAGCCCGGGAACGGCGAAATTGGATTTCGGATGCTCCGGTTTTTCTTCAATAGAAATGGCTTTCAGATTTTCATCAAATTCCACCACCCCATACCTTTCGGGATCCGAAACCTGATAGGCGAACACGCAGCCTCCCTTAACCGTAGTTTTTGAGGCCAAAAGCTCCGGCAAACCCGCTCCGTAAAAAATATTGTCGCCCAAAACCAGGGCTACAGAGTCCGCGCCTATGAATTCCTCACCCAAAATAAAGGCCTGCGCCAGGCCATCGGGTGAAGGCTGTACTTTGTACTGAATATTGCAGCCAATAGCAGAGCCGTCGCCCAAAAGTTTGATGAAGCCTTCCTGGTCATGTGGTGTGGTGATGATAAGGATATCCTTTATTCCAGCCAAAAGCAGCGTAGAAAGCGGATAATAGATCATAGGCTTGTCGTAAACCGGCATCAGCTGCTTGCTTACCGCGATCGTTAATGGATAGAGTCGTGTGCCGGAGCCGCCGGCGAGTATAATTCCCTTCATTCTTTTATGCTTTAAGCTTTATGCGATATGCTGTGGGCTGTTTATATTTTATTAATTTTAGTTGACTTATATGCTCGGCTGTTCAAAATGTTCCTGAACAGGAAGCTTATCGCGTACAGCCTAAAGCCTACTGCATATATTGCTTGTCATAGTACTTCTGGTAATCACCACTGGTAACATGCTCCAGCCATTCCTTATTCTCCAGGAACCAGTCGATGGTCTTTGAAAGTCCCTGCTCAAAAGTGACACTTGGTTTCCAGCCTAAATCATTGCTTAGTTTCGTGGCATCAATTGCATAACGTTTATCATGACCCGGTCTGTCCTTCACATAGGTGATGAGTTTTTCGGAATACCCTGCCGGTTTGCCCAGTTTTTCGTCCATCTGTTTAATGAGCTCCTTCACGAGGTCAATATTCTGCCATTCGTTGAAGCCTCCGATGTTATAAGTATCGCCTGTTTTTGCCTCAAAGAAAATCTGATGGATGGCTTTTGCATGATCGATAACGAACAGCCAATCCCGTGTATATTTCCCGTCGCCGTAAATTGGGAGGGGTTTTTCATTCAGGATATTGGAGATGCAGAGCGGGATGAGTTTCTCAGGGAAATGGTTCGGTCCGTAGTTGTTGGAACAGTTGGAGAGGATAAACGGCATTCCGTAAGTGTTACCATACGCTCTCACCAGGTGGTCAGAAGCCGCTTTACTCGCGGAATAGGGTGACTGTGGGTCGTATGCCGTGGTTTCCAGGAAGAAACCCGTTTCGCCGAGACTGCCATACACTTCGTCCGTTGAAACATGGTAGAAAAGGTTTTTTCTGGTCTCATCCGGAAAATTTCCGTGGGTGTGCTCGGGGTTGAGGATCCAAAACTCCCTGCATAAATTCAATAGGTTAGCCGTACCGTTTACGTTGGTGTTGATGAAGGCATTCGGATCGGTGATGCTGCGGTCTACGTGGCTTTCTGCCGCCAAATGAATTATAGCATCAGGATTGTATTTCTCAAAGACTTTTCTTAATTCTTCAAGTTTGGTGATATCGGCTTTTTCGAAAACATAGTTTGGTTCGTTCTCTATATCCTTCAGGTTCTCAAGGTTTCCGGCGTAGGTAAGGGCATCCAGGTTGATGATCCTGATTTCCGGGTGGTTCTTCACGAATTCGCGTACCACATGGGATCCTATGAATCCGGCCCCGCCGGTGATGATGATGTTCTTCATATAATGAAAATATTTTTTATTTGTTTGAGATGGTCCTGCGGCCGATGCTCTTGTAGTAAAAATCGTTTTGCTCCAGGGTTTCCAAAGCATACATGTTTCTTCCGTCAAAAATGGCCTTGTTTTTCAGGCGGTCGCTCATCAGTTTGAAATTGGGATTCTTGAATTCCGGCCACTCCGTTGCTATAAGAAGACAGTCGGCTCCCTCCAATGCGGAGTACATGTCCTTTGCATAAGTAATCCGGTCGCCCAGGAGTTTTTTCACATTTTCTTCGGCAATGGCATCGTAAGCAACGATTTCCGCGCCTTTTTCAAGCAGGATCCGGATGTTGTCCAGAGACGAAGCCTCGCGGATGTCATCGGTGTTTGCCTTAAATGCAAGCCCCCATAATGCGATCCTTTTCCCCTGAAGGTTGCCCCCAAAGTACTTTTCTATTTCTGAAATAAGGATGATTTTTTGGGAAATATTTACCTGTTCTGTAGCTTCCAGCAGCCTAAAATCGAAATCCTCTTTCTTTCCGGATTTTATAAGCGCTTTCACATCTTTGGGGAAGCAGCTTCCGCCATAACCGATGCCCGGGAACAGAAACCGGTGTCCTATTCGGTCATCCGACCCCATACCGAGCCGCACTTTATCAACGTCTGCGCCGACCTTTTCACAGTAATTCGCAATTTCATTCATGAAGGTGATTTTCACCGCCAAAAAGGAGTTCGAGGCATATTTCGTGAGTTCGGAGGACTTTTCGTCCATAAAGATGATGGGAATGCCGGTGTTGGTGAAGGGTTGATAGATTTTGGTCATGATGTCGCTGGCTCTGTCGGAACTGCAGCCAACGACAACCCTGGAGGGATTCATGGAATCTTCAACAGCGAAACCTTCCCTTAAAAATTCCGGATTGGAAACCACATCAAACGGAATCTGCGTCCTTGCAGAAATGGTTTCACGGACTTTATCTGCAGTTCCGACAGGGACCGTAGACTTATTCACCACCACTTTATAATCTTTCAGTAGGGTGCCAATCTGTTCGGCAACACCCAGGACATAGGACAGGTCTGCACTTCCGTCCTCTCCGGGTGGAGTAGGGAGGGCGAGGTAAATTACTTCACTCTTGTCCAGGGCTTCTTTTAAATTGGTAGTGAAAAATAAACGCTGCGCCTGAATGTTGCGCAGAAACATCTCTTCCAGATTGGGTTCGTAAATGGGGATGTTTCCGTTTTTCATCCCTTCCACTTTTTGCTCGTCAATGTCTACACAGTATACCGAATTTCCGAGTTCTGCCAAAGTTGTTCCCGTTACTAAGCCTACGTAGCCGGTTCCTACAATTGTAATGTTCAAGATCTGTCGTTTTTGATTGCGCCAAAATTACTGAAAATTTAGGGTATTATAGTAAACTATTTGGAAAGTCTGACCAGGTCTCTGTTTGCGGAGATAATGATGATAAGTAACTCAGTGCCTATTAAGTATACCACACTCCTAACCTTTTATACAGGATTGGTAATTAATTTGGGGAATCGTGCAGTTTTGCATTGTCAAAAATATTATATATATTTGCACAGGAATTACGGAAAAATGAAAAGGCTTCGAAAGAAAGCCTTTTTTTGTACCACTAATCGTTCGGAGAAATTATGGAATTCAGAGACAGGATAGCAGGCTTACTAGGCGAGTTCTTGCAGGAACGGGAAGATCTTTTTCTTATAGATCTCAAATTTTCGGCAGCGGATGATATCACCGTGATTCTGGACGGCGATAACGGGGTTTCCCTGCAGGATTGTCTGGATGCCAGCCGTGCGGTGGAATTCAACATGGACCGCGAGGAGCACGATTTCTCACTCCAGGTCATGAGTGCCGGTTTAAGCGAGCCCTTGAATTCAGAGCGGCAGTTCAGGAAAAACATGGGTCGAGAGCTTGATATTCTGTTGAATGACAATACGAAAGTTGAGGGTGAACTGGCCAAGATGGATGAAAATAGTATTACCTTGGTCCTTCGGTACAGAAAACCTAAAGAAGTGGGGAAAGGAAAAGTGGATGTAGTGGAAGAAAGAGAGATTCCGTACACCGACATAAAAAAAGCTCTGGTAGCAGTAAAATTTTAATAACAGGATGAAAGTCAGGGAATAACAGCCCGCATTTTCATCACTTATCATTATATATAGATTATGGACAGTTTAGCGTTAATTGAAGCGTTTGGCGATTTTAAAGACGAGAAAAGCATCAGTAAGATTGACTTGATGGCGATTATTGAGGATTCACTGAAAACGCTTCTTAGAAAAAGATTTGACTCGGACGATCATTTTGATGTGATCGTAAACCCAGATAAAGGTGACTTTCAGATTTTTTTGAATAAGACCATCGTAGAGGACGGCATGTCCGAAGACGATGATCTTGAAATTGAAATTACAGAAGCAAAGAAGATAGATTCCACATTTGAAATAGGTGAGGAATATACCGTGGAAATACCTATTGCACAGCTTGGCCGCAGAAATATCCTGACCTTGAAGCAGATTCTGGCTACCAAACTTCAGGAGCACAACAACGGACTCTTGTATGAGCAGTTCCACGACAGGATCGGGGAAATTGTAACTGGCGAGGTACATCACGTAAGAAAGCAGCACGCCATTCTTTTGGATGATGATGACAATGAATTCATCCTGCCGAAAGAAAATCAGATCCCTTCCGATTTCTTCAAGAAGGGCGAAAGCATCCGTGCAATTGTGGACAGTGTGGATTTTAAAGGTTCCAAGCCTCAGATCATTGTTTCTCGGACCTCACCAAGATTTCTGGAAAAACTTCTGGAACTTGAAATTCCTGAAATTCAGGACGGAACCATCATCCTTAAAAAGGTGGTAAGGATTCCGGGCGAGAAAGCGAAGATTGCGGTTGATGCCTACGACGACAGAATAGATCCGGTAGGAGCATGTGTAGGGGTGAAGGGATCCAGGATTCATGGCGTTGTACGTGAACTGAAGAATGAAAACATAGATGTGATCCAATGGTCCAAAAATCCTGAGATTATGGTGAAAAGGGCCTTGGGGAATGTAACCGTAAATAAGATAGAGATCAATCCTGAACAGGGTTATGCGATGGTATATACACCGGTGGAAGAAATTTCGAAAGTAATCGGAAAACAGGGGCAGAACATTAAGCTCGCCTCCTGGTTAAGCGGCTACGAAATTGATGTTTACCGCGAAACCAGCGAAGATGATGATGTTGAACTGGACGAGTTCAGCGATGAAATCAGCGAATGGATTATTAAGGAGTTCAAGAAAGTTGGACTTAACACGGCGAGAAGTGTACTGGATAAAGACACAGAGGCGCTGGTAAATCTTGTTGACCTGGAAGAGGAGCAAATCGATGAGGTAAAACAAATCCTGAAAGACGAGCTTGAAGCTTAGCAGGACTTTAAACATGCTCTGCATCAGTAAACAGGAAAAATAAATTTTATAATAGTAAATATTTGCATGCCAAAAATTAGATTAAATAAAGCGTTAAAGGAATTCAATATTTCAATGTCGAGACTTGTAGAGTTTCTGCAGGTGAAAGGCTTTGCAGTTGATGAAAATCCTAACGCTCAACTGGACGAAGCGGCATACGGTGCATTGAGAGCGGAGTTTGCAAAGGATAGCGAACAGCGCAAGGCGTCACACGAAGTGGTGATGTCCAAGGTGCCGGAGGAAAAACTGGTGATTGAGGAAAAGGCGCCCGAAGTAGTTAAGGCCAAGGCATCCTTAAGGCCGGAAACCAGAATTTTAGGTAAAATAGACCTAAATCCTAAAAAGCCGGAAATCCAGGAAGAAAAAGTGCCGGAGGTGGAAGTGAAGGAAGAGGTAAAGGCCGAACCAGTCACTCCCGTTCAGGAAAAACAGGAATTTAAGATTTTGGATAAAATTGATTTATCCCAAATCGAAAGCAATAAACCCAGGTCCTCTAAAAAGGAACAGCCAAAAAAAGAAGAGGAAAAACCACTTCCTGAAGTGAAGGAAACTCCGAAAGCAGAAGAGGTTCCTGCACCAGTGCAGGAACCTCAGACTCCGGAAACTGAAACTCCGGTTTCGGGTGTCCATGCAATTCAGGAATCGGAAAACCTTGGTTCAGACAAACACGCAACTGTTTATCAAAAGCTGGACGGGCCAAAAATCCTTAAACAAACCGTAGATTTATCACAGTTTAACAAGCCAAAACCTCAGGGCGGAAACAACGCGGCCAAGAAGAAAAGGAAGCGTATTGAGAAACCGAACGCACCTGGAGCAACCCAGCCTGGAGCCGGAACCGGTACGCAGGGCACCCGTCCGCCGGGTCAGGGTCAGGGCACCCGTCCGCCGGGCAACAGACCTCCACATCAAACGGGCAACAAGCCTGGGGGATCGCGCAGAGGTACAGACCGGGTAATGCCTGTAGAACTTACCGACGAACAGGTTAAGAATCAGATAAGAGAAACCCTGGAAAAACTCACCAATAAGGGAGGTAAATCCAAAGGTTCGAAATACAGAAAAGAGAAAAGAACGTACAGAAGAGAGCAGGACGAGCTTCAGGAGCAAATCGACGCGGCAGACCGCACGTTGAAGGTCACAGAATTCATTACCGTAGGGGAACTTGCGAGTTTGATGAATGTTAGTCCTACGGAAGTGATTTCAGCTTGCTTCTCTTTAGGAGTTATGGTGACCATGAATCAGCGTTTGGAAGCAGATACGTTGCTGCTTGTAGCTGATGAGTTTGGATTCAAGATTGAATTCTCTGATGCAGATCTCGAGGAATCAGCGATGGATGAAGAAGTTGATAATGAAGAGGATTTAATTTCTAGAGCTCCTATTGTAACGGTAATGGGTCACGTGGATCACGGTAAGACCTCGTTGCTGGATTACATCAGAAAAACCAACGTAATCGCAGGGGAATCCGGAGGAATTACACAGCACATCGGTGCGTACAACGTAAAACTTGAAAACGGACAGCGCATTACGTTCCTGGATACTCCGGGTCACGAAGCCTTTACCGCAATGAGAGCGAGAGGTGCACAGATTACCGATATAGCAATTATTGTGATTGCAGCGGATGATGATGTGATGCCGCAAACGAAGGAAGCAATTTCCCATGCGCAGGCGGCAGGTGTGCCGATGATTATTGCCTTGAATAAGGTGGATAAGCCCAGTTCAAACCCAGACAACGTTCGTCAGCAACTTTCAGGGATGAACATCCTCGTTGAGGAGTGGGGCGGTAACGTACAATCTCAGGAGGTATCGGCAAAGTTCGGTAACAACATGGATGCACTTCTTGAAAAAGTATTGCTACAGGCCGAAATTCTGGAACTGAAGGCAAATCCTGATAAGAATGCCCAGGGGGTAGTCATTGAAGCTTCTCTTGATAAAGGTAGGGGCTATGTGGCAACCATCCTCGTACAGAGTGGAACATTGAAGGTTGGAGATTATGTCCTGGCCGGAAAAAACCACGGTAAAGTAAAGGCAATGCTTGATGAAAGAGGGAAACCAATGGAAACTGCAGGACCATCTATACCGGTAACGATTCTTGGTTTGGATGGAGCTCCTGGTGCCGGTGATAAGTTCAGGGTATTTGAGGATGAAGGAGAAGCGAAGTTAATTGCTACAAAAAGGGAGCAACTACAAAGAGAACTGTCAATCCGTACGAAGAAACATACCACACTGGAAGAACTCGGAAGAAGGATTGCCCTTGGAGAGTTCAAAGAACTTAACATTATCCTGAAAGGGGATGTGGACGGTTCCGTGGAGGCACTTTCGGATCAGTTACAGAGACTTTCTACAGAAGAGATCAGTATAAACATACTTCATCAGGGTGTAGGTCCTATTACAGAATCAGATGTGAATCTGGCCACCGCGTCGGATGCAATCATCATTGGATTTAATGTAAGGGCCGGTGTAAATGCAAAAGAACTTGCAGACAGGGAAGAAATTGAAATCAGGACTTACTCCGTAATCTATGCAGCCATTGAGGAGGTGAAAGAAGCGATGGAAGGAATGCTTTCTCCTGAAATCAAAGAGCAGGTGATAGGAAATGTTGAGATCCGTGAAACCTTTAAAATTACCAAAGTCGGCACCATCGCAGGCTGTATGGTTCTGACAGGGAAAGTGACCCGAAACTCGAAAATCAGATTGCTGCGCGACGGTATCGTGAAATTCGACGGTGAACTGGAAAGTTTAAAACGCTTCAAGGACGATGTGAAGGAAGTGACGAAGGGCTACGAATGCGGATTGAACCTTAAAGGATACAATGATATCGAGGTTGGCGACATTCTGGAAGTTTATGAAGAAGTTGCTGTGAAGAAAAAGTTGAAATAAACTTACATATTATATGACCATAAAAACCTGCAAATCAGCAGGTTTTTATTTGAGCTCTGGTATAGTTTGTAATTATTCTAAATAAAATATACACTTATATTAATTATTTGTTAATTCTGTGTCAGATTGCGATATCCTAACAGTCATATCGTGATTGGTTGTTTAATATTTAAAAAGTAAGACGTTTTACTTCGTTTTCTCCAGTAAATTATTTCCTTAATTAATTATATGCGGAATGAAATTTGTGAGATTTAAATATTTTTAACATATTTGCGTACTAAAATATATTAAAATTTTGTTAATATGAATGTTAAATTACGAGTATTAAGTGCAGGCGTTCTGTTTTTTATAGGACACACTGTTTCAGCTCAGCAGCAAAAAGTTGACACTACTAAAACTGCTGAAATTGAAGAGGTAGTGGTTTTAGGGTACAGCAGAACTGCAACCAAACCAAAAGATGTAACCGCATCAACTACGGTAACAGCGGAAAAATTCGAAAACCGTCCAACGACGTCTTTTTTGAATTCACTGCAGGGAGAATCTCCCGGTCTTACTGTTAACGCATCATCCGGTCAGCCAGGATCAGGAAAGATTGACGTGATTATTAGAGGTATAGGTTCCCTGAGTGCAGGCTCCGAACCTTTATATGTAATCGACGGAATTATTTCAAATGCTACGCAGTTCAGGAATTTGAATGACAATGATATTGAATCGGCATCTATTTTACGTGATGCTGCTGCAACATCCATTTACGGTAACCGTGCTGCAAATGGTGTAATTGTAATCAAGACAAAATCCGGAAGGTACAATGCTCCGATGAAGTTTTCATACAACGCATCTACCGGTATTAACATACTTCCGCAGAACAAATACGAGTTAAATGACTCTAAACAGGCACTCCGTCTTGAGCAGATGGCAGGGCAGGGCGTTGGTTCTACCATGACTGATGCTGAGATTGCTAATTTTGCCGGTGCGAATACCGACTGGAGAAAAGTATTTTTCAATCCCGGTTTTACGCAGAGACACGATTTAGGAATGACGGTAGGTGGAGAAAAGGTAAACCTTTATTCCTCTTTAGGTTATATGGAACAAACGGGTATTGTTCCCGCAACTTCTGACTTTAAAAGGTTTACATTCAGAAACAACCTTATGGGAAGAAGCGAGAACGACCGTTTCAATTATGGTGCACAGGTAGCGCTTTCGTATTCCAAAAGACATCAGTTAGATGAAGAGACGAACACAGGAATCAGAAACAATTCAATCCAAAACCCATTACACGGAGCAAACGCAGGTCTGCCTTACATTCCACAGGGAATGTTCAGTAATGGTCAGTCACTTTATAATGTAATAGGGACCAATTTTGATGGTGGCAACAACATCTATGTTCTGGAAGACATCCTAAAAGGAACGATACCTAACAGAAGAACTGAAACCGGTATGCTGACCAACGTGACTCTAAGTTATAAACTTACTGATGAGTTAACGTTAGGAAACAAAGCGGGGATTGACTACAAATATTCCGAAACCATTTTTGCAAGAGCACCATGGAATTATCTAGCTCTGGCAGTTTCCAATGGACAGGGTTCTGCAGTTTTACCTGCAAGCTCTGTTATTCCTGGATTTGAGGACATGGCGAAATCTACCGAATTCAACATCAATAATGTAACCAGCTTACTCTACAGTAAAGTATTTGGTGATGTGCATACGGTAAGTGCCGGTGCTTATATCGATTATCTTAAAGTTCATTTTAACTCCACTTCCCAAAGAAGACAGGGATTGGATCCAAGAACGTGGGTATTCGGAGCAGGAACAGGATACTCCGCACCGCTTTACTATGATAACCCAGCAGGAGGCGCACCTATTGTTTATTATGTACCGACCGCAAGTGCAGGCAAAATAAAAGCAGGAGCGTTGGCATATTTTGCTACCCTTGATTACGATTACGATGACCGTTACGGTTTCAGTGGATTGATCAGAAGAGATGGATCTTACCGTTTTGTCGATGAGAACAAATGGGCTACGTTCTGGTCTGTCGCAGGTAGATGGAATATTGACAAAGAAAGCTTCATGAGCGGCAGTCTATTTGATATGCTTAAACTTAGGGTTTCCTATGGTATACAAGGTAATCAGAACATCATCGCGGTAGCGTCCGGAAACAATCCAATGCTTGCGGGTACAAACCTCGTTAGAGAAGTGTACGTAACTGGAACCGGATATGACCAATTGCCTTCATCTATAGGATTTGGCGGTCTTGCCAACCCTCGCGTGCAGTGGGAAATAATCAAGCAGGCCAATATTGGTCTGGATTTCAGAACTGCCAACAGGAGATTTGAAGGAAATGTCGATGTGTACGAAAAGTTAACCGACCAACTGTATAACGACATCAACCTTTCAGCAGTAACAGGAAGTTATGCAATCGACGGTAACAATGGTAAGCTTCAGAACCGTGGTGTTGAGGCGCTCTTAAAGTACACCCCAATCAGAACTCAGGACAGTAAACTGACTTTATACGCCAACGGTGGTTACAATAAAAACAAGATTATCGCGTTGCAGGTTGAACAAACAGCTGGAGATATTAGAAATGTAGTGGGCGGACCAGCATTCCAATGGCATTATGCACCTTATATAGGGGTAAATCCATCCAATGGTAATGCGTTGTTCCTTGACATTAACGGAAATCCAACAGAAACACCGGCAGTCGATACGGATCAGAGAGCAACCGGAAAGAATATGTATCCTTTGTGGAGCGGTGGTTTTGGTTTGAATTCCGAGTATAAAGGTTTATATGCCGATGCACACTTTTCCTTTCAACAGGGAGCCTGGAAATATGAAAATGCCATGGCATGGTTATACGATCCGGTATCCATTGGAGAATGGAATCAGGCTTCAGACATGCTTGATGCGTGGTCGCCAACCAACACAGATGGATCACAGCCGTCATTAAGTGCAACCAACCTTACTTATGACGGATACTCCGACAGGTTCCTGAAGGACGCGTCATTTATAAGACTGAAAAACGTTTCTATAGGATATAACATTCCAAAGAGGGTTTTAGACGGAACTTTTGTAAAAAGCATGAAAGTGTTTGTGCAGGGTGAAAATCTTTATACGTGGACTAAGTGGCCAGGATACGATCCTGAACCTAACTTCGCCTATTCCTTGTCAGTTTATCCTAATATGAAATCTGTGAGTTTAGGTACTAATATTGAATTTTAAATTTATAAAAAATATGAAAAAAATCAGATTACTAGCATATGCACTTATGGCTTCTTTTTCCATGCTGTCGTGCAGAGAGGCTATAGATATAGTTCAGGATGGTGAACTTACCGAAGAGGTAGCACTGCAAAGTGTTGAAGATTTAAGAGGATTTCTGAACGGGAATATTTACGGATCGTTGGATACGTCCAATGAAATCTGGCTTACTTCCGTTTTTACAGATGAAACCGGCATCGCACCGTCGAATTCAGGTTGGTATTTTGCGGAACACAGGTATATCCTTGCAAGTGATAACACCTATGTAACCACCATGTGGGGTAACCACTACCGCGCTATCAACAGAGTAAACAGATTGCTGAAAGCCGCTGAAAGAATCACCCCTCCGGCAGGTGTTGAAACGCAAAGATATAACTCGATACTGGCTGAAGCGAGAGCAGCACGGGCATTTGCTTATCTGCAGCTTCAGTCATATTTCACTACAGATATGGCTAATGACGCTGCTTTAGGTGTAATTTTGTTAACCGATGTGCCTGCGATTGATGCACAAATGCCAAGAGTGACCAACGGTGAGATTTATGCTCAGATGGAAGCTGACTTGAACTTTGCTGATGCAAACCTTTGGGAAAATGACGCTGCTAATATCAGAACGTACAAATTCGTTACCAAGAACATGATCAATTCTGCACGTGCAAGAATGTACACGTACAGAAAGAAGTATGCACTTGCAAAACAGTACGCTCAACTGGTAGTGGCGAATGCTCCTGCTTTGACGCCGTCATCAGGTTACGCCGGAATGTGGGCAGATACTTCGCAGGGTGAAATCATTTTCGCACTAAGCCGTCCGTCAGCTGGAGCTTGGGGTAACATTGCATCTTTCTGGACTACAAACCAAACAGATATCAATGGTTCACCTCTTTTAAAGATGGGTATGAATCTTTATAATCTGTACACACCAATTCCGAACTGGGGAGATATAAGAAAATCGGTTTTTGCTGATGCAACATCAACGGCTTCGACTGTTATTATCAACAAGTACCCCGGCAAAGGAAATACACCCCTTAGGAATGACATCAAAGTATTTAGAACTTCTGAGATGTACTTTATACTGGCTGAGGCTGCAGTTGCGGAAAATGATTTAGCCACGGCAGCAACTTTAGTAACTGCAGTAAGAACGGCCAGAAGAACAAGCACTGCCATAGCCGTTCCGGTTCCTACTTACGCTACTGCTACAGATGCGTTAAGAGATATTCTTAAGGAAAGAAGACTAGAACTGAGCTTCGAAGGTCACCGTTATGTGGATTTAAGAAGATTGGGTGCTGCTGCCGGTGTAAGTATCGACAGAAGCCCGCTTGATGACGGAGGTGCAGGACTTAATGCTCCACTTACATTATCGATTACAGATTACAGATGGACCTTCCCAATTCCTTCAGCTGAAAAGTTAGGAAATCCATCCATCGTGCAAAACCCTGGATATTAACAATTATAAATTAAACTGAAAAATGAAGAATATTAAATTATTATTAACGTTTTTTGCCATAGGTTTCCTGGTTTTCTCCTGTAGAGAAGACCACACGGATCCGGTATATAACGGAGATTCCTATCTGCATTTCAATTTCGATAAATCTCGTAATGAATTTGTTAAAATAGGAACCGCATCGAAAGATGTACAGATTACTTACGGTACGATTAAGCCCGTAACCGGAACACATCAGGTGAAACTGGTGGTGGATCAGACCAAATCAACCGCTGTTGAAGGGGTGGATTTTCAAATCCTAAACCCTACTGATGAATTGACCAACGGTGAAACCGGAGGTACCTTCAACGTAAGAATGATGGAACCGTCGAATTCGCAGGTAACCAAGGTTGTGGTATTTAAATTAGAATCAGCAACCATCAAAAATGCTGTTTTTGATACCGAATACACCTTATCCTGGAAACTGCAGTGTCTTGTTGGTGATTTCTTAGGAGCTAACGGAACCTTTAACTATGCAGGTTTCTGGAACGGTACCGGACAGTATTTAATTGAACCGGTTCCAAACGTACCGAACATGTTAAGAATCATTGATTATCCGGAGATCGGAACCAATTTCCAATTCTCGTATAATGATGAAGGCGTGGTTACTTTTGAGACTCAGAACACAGGATATATTTATCCAAGTGCGCCTTATGCAGGGCAGGTGGTGCAGATCAGACCGGCTACACTGCCATCTACTATAGATATGTGCAGCAGAATACTGACCCTGAACGCAAGCTTTATTCTTACCCCAGCCAATGTTGGTTGGCCGAACAGAGTTGAAAAATTCACCGGATTTTAAATTCATTTGACATTCTATAGAAACCCCGCATTTATGCGGGGTTTTTTATTTCCTTTATTTTCTTATTTTTGTCCTACATTAATACAAATGAAGTATATCATTATTATCGCTGTCTTCATCAGTGCCGCATGGCAGGCGCAGGTCGTTAACAAGACAGATTCCAACAGGGTGAAGGCCCTGGACTCGCTGGTCATCGACAGCGGCGTAAAGGATTCCCTGAAAATATTCAGACCCACTATTCAGGATTATAAATCCTTTACCCAATTTTCCGAAAAAGTGATCATCGATACCGTACTTTCCTCCGAGAAGACCTATGTTTTTACCCAATGGAACAACAGGGACAACTTCGGACGTATGCAGTTTGCGAATATCGGCTCAGGGTTTAACGCTTTGGTTTATGAAGTGAAAACGGAACAGAACCTTGCCCTGCTTCCGGAAAATAAGTCCTTTGGAATATTTGGCATCAGGGACGTTAAGTACTACGACGTAAAAACACCAACCACGACCTTTATCTATCACAACGCGATGCGCAATGGCGCGGCACTCACTTCTACCCATACGCAAAACATTGGTAAGAATTTTAATTTTGCGCTGGAGTATATGGGTCTTCGTTCGCAGGGTTTATACAGCAACTCTCTAGCGTCTAACAACAATACCCTTTTCTCGGGACACTACATTTCGGAAAATCTTAAATACGAAGCTTTTGCGCATTACCTTCATCAGAACGTAAACAATCAGGAAAATGGAGGACTTGTGAATGACGAACTGTTCATTACCGGGGACGACGCGTATGACAACCGGGCCAATGCAGAGGTTAATCTGGAGGAATCCAACTCGCAGTTCTCGGCACGCAGATATTACTTCAGTCATCAGTTTTCACCTTTTGATCCTGTTAAATTTCCTTTTAAGATCCGCCATACCATTTTCCATCAGGGAAATAAATACCGCTACGGTCAGGCGAGCCTGCAGTCATTCTTTTTCGATGAGGTAAATGATGTAATCCCTAATTTTTCACTGACTACCGGCAAATATTCAAAAAACCTCAGCAATACCCTCAGTGCCGTGTTCGATAATGAAAAGTTTAAACTGGATGCAGGGGTGAGGTACCAGATGCTGAAGACCGGCGTTACGGTTCCGGTGACCTTAGGTAACATGTCGGTTCCTGGAGAAATTAACGAGAGCAGGATTGGAGCAGTGGGAAATTTGTCAGTGGATTTGTGGGACCGTATTGCACTTAGGTCTGCGCTTGAGGTTTCGCGCGGTGAAAAGTTCGGCAATTATCTGAGGTCCGAAAATCTGCTACGTTTTGAACCATTCGCAGGTTATTTTGTAAATGCTAAAGTCAATTTCCAGTCTGCAACGCCCAGTTTCAATTATCACATCAACAGTTCGCCGTATAGAGACTATAATTATTTTATAGATGACTTTAAAAACCAGAATATACTTGAAGTCGGCGGAAATGTGAATTTAAAATGGTTTAAAAGCCAGCTGTTTGCCAACTATTTCAGAATCGACAATTTTACTTATTTCGATTCCGGTGCAAAACCCCGCCAAAGCGAAACGTCGGTCAATATTTCTCAAATCGGTGGCGAAGCTACATTTGATTACGGAAAATTCCACCTGGGCACCAGGCTCCTTTTTCAAGATACCCTTACAAACAAAGAACTGTTCCGGGCGCCAAACTTTGTGGGTCGTGCGAACCTTTACTATCAGTCAAAAGCTTTTAAGAATGCAGCCGAAATCCAAACCGGGATAAAGACCTATTTTTTCACCAAATTCGGTTCCAGGGACTATTCCCCCATCCTGAATGAGTTCATGCTTCCAAATGCGGAAGCTTTTTCCATAGGAGGAAAACCTGTCGTGGATGCCTATTTCAATTTGAAGGTAAAAAGAATGTTCTTCTTTATCGAGGGACAGCATCTAAACACCCTCATCAAAAACAATACGGTGTACACTGCACCTCATTACCCTTTTTATGATTTCCGTCTCAATATCGGGATTGTTTGGTATATCATCAGTTAAATTTTTACTTTGCGGCTACATAAAAAAATACCTTTTACGGAAATTGACAGCATTCCTGAACTCATCAAAGATTTCCTGTGCGCAAATCTGACTGATGCCGAGGGTCTGCAGTTCAGCCTGGACAATTTCAGGAGCAGGATTTCTGAGAAGCAGGACTCTTATCATTCTGAAACGCGGGAGGTTCTTTGTACGGTGATGGAGAAGCAGATAGGTGGCCATGCAACTTCTCTCTCCCAGCAGGAGAATCTGCGTTTACTCCGGCAGAGAAATACCTTTACGGTGACCACCGGTCATCAGCTGAATCTCTTTTCCGGCCCTGTTTTCTTTATTTACAAAATATTGCAGACTATAAAAACTGCAAAGTATCTGAAGGAGCATTTTGCCGACTGTGATTTCGTGCCGGTTTTCTGGATGGCAACGGAAGACCATGATTTTGAGGAAATTAACTTCTTCAGGACCGAAGATCGTTCCTATCAAATCCGAGGCGAAGCCGGTGGGGCAGTAGGAAGGATCAGCATTAAAGATATATCGTTTATTTCTGCTTTTGAGGAAGAATTCCGGGATTCCGTGTTTGGAACTGAACTCATTTTGATGCTTAAGGAAGCCTACACCAAAGGATATACGCTGGCAGAAGCGACCAGGATTTTTGTAAACAGGATGTTCTCGGATTATGGTCTCCTGGTCATTGACGGCGATGATTCCGAACTTAAGCAATTGATGATTCCAGCCTTTAAGGATGAACTTTTGAACCGTTCCCTCTACAATCATTCCCAAAAACAGGTGGAGTTTCTTACAGAGAAATATGGCAAAGTACAGGTCAATCCGCGCGAAATCAACCTTTTTTATCTTTCGGATACCCGCAACAGAATTGATTTTGATGGCGAAAACTATATCGTGGTGGACACTGAGGTTAAGTTCACGTCGGATCAAATTATTGAAGAGTTGGAGAGCCATCCACAGAAATTCAGTCCGAATGCTCTGATGCGGCCCGTATACCAGGAATCCGTGTTGCCCAACGTTGCCTACATCGGGGGAAATGCAGAAATCATGTATTGGCTGGAACTAACCGGGTACTTTACAAGTATAAATCTTCCATTCCCTATTCTGGTTCCGAGGAATTCCATGCTTTTCCTGAAGGAGAAGACCCTTCAGAAAATCAACAGACTGGAACTGACTGCTGAAGATTTTTTTAAGGATTTCTCTGATATAATCAAATTGAAACTGCTTGCTGACAGTGAAATTCTGAATCTTTTGAATGCAAAGGAAAGTGAAATTGCGACCGCATTCAATGAACTGCGGGACGTGGCTAAAAAAACCGACATAACGTTTGGAAATTTGGTTTCGGCTGAGCAGACGCGACAGCTAAAAGCCTATGAGCGGATGAGGAAAAGGCTCTTGCGCGCCGAGAAAATTAAACAGTATGAGCTAGTGGAAACTTTACAGCGTCTTTACCTGCAGATTCATCCGTCTAAAAACTGGCAGGAAAGGGTGTGTAATTTCAGTGTCTTTTATGCCGTTGAGGGCCACGCTTGGCTTGAAACTTGTTTAGAGGAAATGGATGTTACGCAGTCGGAATTAATTGTGATGGTACATTAATCGGAAAGCAGTAATTTTGTAATGAATTTATTAATAAGATGATAAAGAAAATTTTCATATTGTCCGTTATGCTGTTGTATTCTGGAGTTTATGCACAACAGACAACACATACGGTTTCCAAAGGGGATAACCCGTATAACATTTCAAAAAAATACGGAATGACCCTGGATGAGTTTGTGAAACTTAATCCCAATGCTAAGGACGGTAAACTGAATCTTGGTGAAGTTGTGGTGGTGAGGGGTATTGCAGGCAGTTCAAAAAGCACGGTGGGTAACACTCCAATTGGATACATCGTGGTGAAGCCGAAGCAAACGGTTTACGGCATCGTAAAACAGTATCATATATCTGAATCTGATTTAAGAAAACTGAATCCTGATTTGGATTCGAGCATGAAAATAGGATCCCGCATAGTTCTTCCTGTATCGAATATTAAAAAATATAGTGATGGTGATGCTGTAGCAGTAGTGGAAAATCCAGGAGCGAATAACCCGACTGGGGTTCCGGTTTCAGTAAACACCTATACTTCTTCAGGAATTTCGACTGATGACTATGTAACCTATACGGTACAGCAGGGCGATACTACCTTTGGTATCGTAAATAAGTTTGGTATTAGCCTCGACGAACTGATCCGGCTGAATCCTGAACTCTCCCGCGGACTGCAGCCCGGAATGGTGCTTAAAATAAAGAAAGCGGATCAGGCGTACGTTAAAAAATCCGGCGACGTCTTAAATGTCGTCCTTATGCTGCCTTTCGGATATGACAACGGAGACAGTAAATATCGCTCCATGTCCCTTGACTTCCTTTCTGGTGCCAAACTCGCGATTGAAAGAAACGCAAAAATGGGACAGAAGCTGAACGTAAAAGTGGTGGATGCTGGTAACGAAGCGACCTTCAAGAATTCACTTATTCAAATTAACAGGGACAATACTGACCTCATTGTTGGGCCCCTTTTTAAATCCAGTGTATTGGAAGTGCTGGAATATGTGAAGGACAGCAAGATTCCAATAGTGGCGCCTTTTGCCAATTCGGAAGACCTGTACGGCTTCAGCAATCTCATTATTGTAGAAACAAATGAACAGACCTATGCCGACCGCATAGTTCAGGAAGTGAAAGGTGTATACTCTGACCAGAAAATCTATATCGTAGCCGACAGCGACAGGACTTATACAAACCAAATTCTGATCGGTCTGCAGAAGAATCTTAGGAATCCCAACATTGTTGTGGTAAATTCAGCCTCCGATATCCAGACCGATACCAACATGATGACCGGACAGAATGCTCCTGTGATTGCGGTGTTAGCCAGTAACAATGATAATATCGGGGAAGGTTTTGCGAACAGGATGATTGCGATGTCTAAAGATGTGCAGGGAATCAAGGCTTTCAGTATGTATTATGTGCCTTCGTTCGAGAAAAAGGTGGATGAACTGAGCCAGGCGAACCTGGTCTATATAATGGACAGGACAATCAATACAGAAGGTGACTTTGAAAAAGAAATTCTTCGCGATTTTAAAGCAAAATACTGTAAAACTCCATCCAAATATGCAGTCATCGGATTTGATGTACTCAACGATATGCTGAGCAGGGAAAACAGCAGGGGAGAGATCTTCAGTCAGATGGGCAAGACCCAAACCCAACTTGCTACCAAATTCGAATTTGAAAGGATTCAGAGAAACGGAGCATACGTTAACACGGGATACCGTGTGGTAAGACTGGCACCATAATTCAACCAGGATCTAAGCGCAGACGGCAATTTAATTTAACATTTAGTTGCCGTTTATTTTGCTTAAATTTGTGGGATTAATTCGTAAAAAATTTAGATGAAAGCACTTGTATTTCCTGGGCAGGGTTCACAGTTTGTTGGGATGGGAAAAGAACTTTACGATTCCCGCAAAGACATAAAAGACCTGATGGAATCTGCCAATGAGGTTCTCGGATTCGACATTCTGTCGTTAATGTTCAGCGGTGCTGACGAGGATCTTAAAAAAACCGAAATAACACAACCCGCTATATTCATACACTCTCTTGCTGCACTGAAAGCGACCAATGCGTTGGGGGCTGAAATGGTTGCAGGCCATTCTTTAGGAGAGTTTTCCGCCCTTGTTGCAAATGGGGTCTTATCCTTTCAGGATGGGCTTAAACTCGTTTATGAGCGGGCGAGAGCCATGCAGGACGCCTGTGACGCCAATCCAAGTTCTATGGCCGCAATTTTAGGACTTGAGGACAGCGTGGTGGAGCAGGTCTGTGCAGGTATTCCCGGAATTGTTGTTCCGGCGAATTACAACTGCCCCGGTCAGCTCGTGATATCAGGCGAAACTCGTGCTGTAGAGGAGGCTTGCGAAAAGATGAAGGAAGCCGGAGCAAAAAGGGCATTGATGCTTCCGGTAAACGGCGCTTTTCATTCGCCGCTTATGCAGCCCGCTCAGGACAGACTTGCCGCTGCAATAGAAAATACAAAATTCAGAAACTCAACCATCCCTGTATATCAGAACATCACGACGACTTCCGTTTCAGATCCCGAGGAGATCAAAAAGAACCTGATAGCTCAGCTTACCGGTCCTGTGAGGTGGACGCAAAGCGTTCAGAACATGATTAAGGACGGTGCTACCAAATTTGTAGAGGTGGGTCCGGGAAAAACACTTCAGGGACTCATCAAAAAAATAAACGCAGAGGTCGTGTTCTCTTAAGACAGGATTATGGGTAGCATTTTTTCACCTGGAAAATTATTGCTCACTTCAGAATATTTCGTCCTGGACGGTGCTCTTGCTCTGGCTGTTCCCACAAAGCCCGGTCAGGAGCTTTTTTTTGAGGAAACAGAGGACGGCAAATCAGAGATTATCTGGGAGGCCCGTCATCAGGATGAGCCGTGGCTTGCCGCGAGGATTGATTATAACCATTGGAAAGTCTTGGAAAGTAATAATGAGGAAGCCTCCGCATTCATCCTAAAGGTTCTGAAGAACGTCCGGAGCAGATCCCGGAAGAAACTTCAGCATAGCACCTCCTATCATTTACAGACCAACCTGCAGTTTCCTCCGGATTTTGGGCTCGGCAGCAGCTCAACACTCATGAACAACCTGGCGCAGTGGGCAGAAATTGACCCTTATGAGCTGAATGAGGCATGTTTGGGGGGAAGCGGTTACGACATTGCAGTAGCTAAAGAGAGGTCTGCAGTTTTATATCAGAATAAACCCGTCCGGCAGATTACCAGCGTTAATTTCAAACCAGCATTCCTGGATGAGCTTGTCTTCATTCATCTGAACCGTAAGCAGGACAGCAGAGAAGGCATCTCTTTATACCATTCAATGGAAAAATCAGACAGTCTGATCCTTAAATTCTCTCAAATTACGAAGAAAGTGGTACAAGCCACAACACTGGAGGAGTTTACCGGACTTATGGAAGAACATGAGGAGCTGGTCTCTGGTTTTTTGGGATTGAAAACGGTAAAGGCGGAATACTTTAGTGATTACGGTGGATTTGTAAAAAGTTTGGGAGCATGGGGCGGAGATTTCGTGATGGCATCAAAATTTGGGGATTACAAAACCTACTTTTCAGATCGGAATTTTAACAGAATTTTCGAATGGAAGGAGTTAGTACTTTGATATTCAGTTTTTTGAATAAAAAGTATGTACTGACCAATATCATCAGGTTTTTCACTTCCAGATTAACAAATTTCCTTAAATTTGAGAAATTCAATTCGAAAAATAATCTATTTCTGGTATGAAAAACATCAAAATTATTCAGCAACTGCACGATCTTGGCATCACAGGATATGAAGAAGTGGTTTACAATCCCTCTTACGAGCAGCTCTTTAAAGCTGAAAACTCAACAAAAAATGTTGGTTTTGAAAAGGGTGCCCTCACCGAATCCGGTGCAATGGCCGTTAAAACAGGTATTTTCACTGGCCGTTCTCCAAAGGACAGGTATATTGTAAAGGACGAAGTAACTGAAGATACGATCTGCTGGGATGGAAAAGTTAACTTCCCTACCACATCGGATGTTTTCGCCAGTTGTAAGGAATTGGTATTAAAGCAGCTGTCGAAATCAAAGAAAATATATGTTGTGGATGCGTTTTGCGGAACAAATCCTGACACCAGACTGAAGGTTAGATTCATCATGGAAGTTGCATGGCAGGCTCATTTTGTGACCAACATGTTTATCCGCCCATCCAATTATGAACTGGAAACCTTTGGGACTCCGGATTTCATCGTGATGAACGGTTCCAAGACAACAAATCCGAACTGGAAAGATCAAGGCTTGAATTCCGAGAATTTTGTGATGTTCAATCTTACAGAAAAAATGCAGATCATTGGTGGAACGTGGTATGGCGGTGAAATGAAGAAAGGTATGTTTGCGATGATGAACTATTACCTTCCACTGAAGGGAATGGCGTCCATGCACTGTTCAGCGAATGTTGGGGAAGCGGGAGATGTGGCTTTGTTCTTCGGACTCTCCGGAACAGGAAAAACCACCCTTTCGGCAGATCCAAAACGCTATTTAATTGGGGATGATGAACACGGTTGGGATAATCACGGCGTTTTCAATTTTGAAGGAGGCTGCTACGCAAAAGTAATTGATCTGTCCGAAGAGAAGGAACCTGATATTTTTAATGCCATTAAAAGAGATGCGCTGCTTGAAAATGTGGTGGTAAACGAATATGGTGAGATTGATTATAAAGATGGATCCATTACGGAAAACACGCGGGTTTCCTATCCGATTTACCATATCAACAAAATCGTACTGCCATCAAAGGCGGGACACGCGAAAAAAATCGTGTATCTTTCTGCTGATGCGTTTGGGGTTTTGCCTCCGGTTTCCATCCTTAGTGACGACCAAGCCCAATATCACTTCCTTTGCGGCTATACCTCAAAACTGGCCGGAACTGAAAGAGGGATTACGGAACCGCAGCCGTCCTTTTCTCCTGCATTCGGTGAGGCGTTTCTAACTTTACATCCAACGATGTATTCCAAAACGCTCATTGGAAAGATGAAGGAGCACGGTGCAAAAGCCTTTCTGGTAAATACAGGTTGGAATGGTACAGGAAAGCGAATTTCGCTGAAAGATACCAGAGCCATCATCGATGCAATTATTGACGGTTCAATTGACGGTGCGCGTAAGGCGATAATCCCGGTAATGAATCTGGAAATCCCTGTTGCTTTGCCTAACGTGTCGGAAGGGATTTTAGATCCAAGAGACACTTACGGAGATCCACTTGACTGGGAAGTTAAAGCGAGAGATCTGGCGGCACGGTACATTAAGAACTTTGAACAGTATTGTGACACCGACGAAGGAAAAAGATTAGTAGGGGCAGGTCCTCAGCTATAATTTTCCGTCAGCAATAAAAAGTAAATTCCTCAGATTGATCTGGGGATTTTTTTTGTTAGTCTGTCAGGCCCATAATGGCCAACCGGTAGCCCTTCAGGCCGAAACCCGTAATTACCCCATCTGTATGTGCAGCGGTAACCGATTTCTGACGGAATTCTTCTCTTTTATAAAGATTACTGATGTGGACTTCAACTGTCGGTTTTGAGATGTTTTTCAGGCAGTCTGCGATGGCATAGGAATAATGTGTAAAAGCACCCGGATTTATAATCAGGGCATCAAAATCATCCTCCTGCAGCCGGTTAATCAGCTCACCTTCTGCGTTAGACTGGAAATAGAGCAATTCGTAGTCTGAAAAAGCAAACTTTAATCTTTCAAGTTCCTCTTCCATGGTCGACATACCATAAATATCGGGTTCCCGCGATCCCAATAAATTAAGATTGGGTCCATTGACAATAAGAATATTCATAACACCTGAATCATTTAACCAAAAGTAAGCATAAAAAAACTTCCGAAAAACTTTTCGGAAGTTGCTTGGTAGCCCGTAGGGGAGTCGAACCCCTCTTACCAGAATGAAAATCTGAGGTCCTAACCGATAGACGAACGGGCCGGCCTTTATAATTACGCTAACTTATTAACGTGTTTTGTAAGTTTGCTCTTTAGGTTAGCCGCTTTGTTCTTGTGGATAATGTTTTTCTTAGCCAGTTTGTCCAGTAAAGCGATAACTTTAGGAAGTTGTTCAGCAGCTGCAGTTTTGTCTTCTTCGCTCCTTAAAACCTTTAAAGCCGTTCTTGCAGTTTTGTGATAATACTTGTTGCGCAGCCTCTTCGCAACGTTTTGTCTGATTCTCTTTAAAGCTGATTTATGATTTGCCATAATTGTTTCTCAATTGTGGGTGCAAAGATATAATATAATTTTAATCCTGCAAAAATATTTTAAAAAAAAATTAATTAAAATTATCAAACTTGTAGCCTATAGGGGAATCGAACCCCTGTTGCAAGAATGAAAATCTTGAGTCCTTACCACTAGACGAATAGGCCGGTAAATTTCGGAATGCAAAAATAGAGATTTATTCTGATGTCCGAAATTATTTCACAGCCTATTTTGCCACTTTCTGTATCACAGAATTCTTCATTCCTTTTTCTTCCAGACCTTTCTGGAGTTTAACCGCTTCTTCCAGGGTTTTGGCGGTGCCGTAGGTATAGTAGAACATGCCGTTTGCTTTCTCGCGTTTAACGTCCTTTAAATTCTTGAGGATATAGGAATCCGATGAAAGTTTGTCTTTACCTACAAATACTTCCAGCGTATAATATCCGGAACTTAAGGACTGGTTAGGAACAAAACCTACCGAAACCGCATTCCTGAAGCCCGCATCCTTCGCAGTTCTCAGGTTCGCATCCCTAACGCTTGCAAGATTTGAAACGCTGTAGTAGTACTTGTAAAGACCATTTTCCTTAACAGGTAAGATATAATTCAATCCTTTGAACGCTGGATCGCCATAATTGTACTTAATTGGAGTGCTCATCAACAGGATACGGAAATCATTCTTAAGTGGAACCTCCTTCTTTTCCTCTTTCTTTGGGTTCTCTGTTGCTCCTATATTTGCTTTTCGCGAATATCTGATAATTGCTTCATAAATCTGTGCGGCGGTTTTTCTCTGTCCATCTTCACTGTTCAGGAAATAGGCGTCCTCATAATTGTTTACAAACCCGGTTTCAATAAGTACAGAAGGCATCGCACTCATCCTTAAAATGTGGAGGTTCGCTTGTTTTACTCCCCGGGAAAATCGCCCTCCTTTTTCAAAATTTTCCTCCACAAAGCTGCCGATGAACAGGCTTCTTTCGAGATATTTACTTTGCTGGATCTTCAGCGCGATCAATGACTCGGGTGAAGTTGGGTCATACGTTGCAAACACTTCACGGTCTTTCGCATCAAGATAGATTACGTCATTCTCTTTTTTGGCCACTTCCAGATTTTCACGGTTCTGGTTGGGACCCTGGACGAATGTTTCCGTTCCTCTTGCGGTTGCACTTTTGCTTGGCGAGGAGTTGACATGTACCGAAACGAACAGATCTGCCTTGCTTCTGTTGGCTAAATTGGTCCGTTCCGTAAGAGAAGGGTACGTATCGGTTTTTCTGGTGTAAATTACGCGGAATGCCTTGTTTTCTTCAAGCATTTTCCCCAGTTTCAAGACAATTCCAAGTGTGATGTCTTTCTCCATGGGGGTGCCAAAATCATAGGACCGCGTTGCCCCCACATCATGATCACCGTGTCCGGCGTCCAGAACGATGGTAAACTTCTTTTGAGCGCTTCCCAGCGAGAAAAGAAATACAAAAAGAACTAAAAAATATTTTTTGAAACAAAAGTTCGTTATCATCATCAATTCTTAAAAATTATTTTAATTTTGGCTTCTGAAATCATTAACTGCACCAGTATCAAAAGCGCCTCCAAAAATATACTACATATTCTAATTATCCTAATTTTTAACAGTTTTTTAGCACAGCTCAGTGCTCAGAATACTGCTGAAAATAGGATAGTTAATGATACTGTTCGCAAAACTGATACCATCAGGGTTCCTGCCGAGCAACTCTCTGATATTGTGAGGACTAAGGCGGACAGCGAGCGCAATGATTTTCAGCATAAGATGACTTACCTCAATAAAAATGCACAGGTAAAATATCAGGACATGCAGATCGATGCGGATTACATCCGGATTGACTGGCGAAAAAATGAAATTTATGCAAGGGGTGAAGTGGATTCCACAGGCAGGATAACCAAACCTGCCCTGGCTACACAGGCCGGTAAGACGTATGAGTATAATGACTTTCAGTACAACTACAAAACCAGACAGGCCATTGCATACAACGCAAGGACCGAGGAAAGCGAGGGGGTCATCGTTGCTGAAAAAACCAAGAAATACAACGATTCTGTCTTTTTCATGCGCAGGGGACTTTTTACTACTGATGAATATTTTCTGAAGAAAAAGGACTCCCTTGCAGATTATCATCTTTTAGCTCCAAATATTAAGCTCATCAAAGGCAAGAACAAGTCACAGGTAGTTACCGGTCCGGTTCAGATGTACATTGAGCAGGTTCCTACGCCGCTAATCATGCCGTTTGCCATCCTTCCCTTTTCCGACAAGCGGTCCGCAGGAATCCTGATTCCGAGTTTTGGCGAGAGACAGGATGTGGGCTTTTTCTTTAACAGTTTCGGTTATTACCAGCCCATAGGTGAACATTTTGACGCTAAGGTGATGGTTGACTTTTATACCAAAGGAAGCTGGAATATCCGCCCCGAAACTAACTATATAAAAAAATACCGTTATAGCGGAAATTTTGCGGCCGACATTGGGTCCACGGTACGGGGGATAAAGGGACTTGACTCCTACAGCAAGGTAAATACCTACCGGATTTCCTGGCGGCATTCTCAGGATTCGAAAGCCAACCCGCTTCTTAATTTCAGTGCATCGGTGGACTTGGTGAGTTCTAAATTTTACAACAACACCATCAACAATAACTACATTTTCAACCAGAACGTGCTCAATACGCAGCAGAATTCAACGGTGAGTGTAACGAAAAGATTTCTTACCCTGCCCATCACCATTACCGGAACCACTTCCTATTCCCAGAATTTCTCCACCGGCCGCGGAGATCTGCGGCTTCCCCAGCTGAATGTGGCGGTAAACCAGTTTTACCTTTTCAAACCGAAAACAGGAGTGCGGGAAGGTCTTTTAGACAACCTAACGGTGAATACAGGACTTAACTTCACAAATTTTGCAAATACAGACGAAGGGGAAATGTTCAGTGGAGCCATGTGGGAAAAGATGCAGACCGGACTGAAGAACAATATCTTGCTCGGAACCAATACCACAGTTGCGAAATACTTCACATTTTCGGTGGGTGCCAACATAGACAATGCATTAACCACAAAAACCCTCACCAAAAGCTACAACCCAATTACCAATGATGTAGAGGATAACTTCAACAAGAAAATTGGGGGGTATTCGGTGTTTAGTACCAATGCAAGTCTGCAGACCACCCTTTACGGGACAAAGATATTCAAAGCAGGATCCACCATACAGGGAATCCGCCATATGATGATGCCCAGCATAGGCTTCAGCTACCGTCCGGATTTTGGAACTCCAGGCTTCGGATACTTCAACAATTACTATGATGCCACCGGAGTATTGGTGCCTTATTCCATCTTTGACGGAGGAATCGTAGGTTCACCTACTACAGGTATGGAAGGTGCAGTAAATTTCAGCATAGGAAATAATATTGAGATGAAGGTGAAATCCAAAAAAGATTCTACCGGTGTTAAGAAGCTGAAAATCTTTGAAGCCCTCAACATTACCGGGGGATATAATTTTGCCGCCAAATCTCATCCTTGGTCTGTTTTCAACTTAAACGGTCAGTCTTCATTTTTTGACAGTAAATTAAATGTCAACACGACCCTCATCATTGATCCCTACGAAACCATTTATAATATAGGTGAGGAAAGGGGGATCAGAACTGAAAATTTTGGCCATTTTAGTGTTCAACAATTTGGGTTAACCTTTTCTTACCCTTTAAGTGAAGCCATTTTTGGGGAGAAGGAAGATCTTGAAAAGAAGTACAACATGAAGGGTGACATCCGTAATGAGAACTATTATTTCGATGACGATCATTATGCGCATTTCCATCAGCCCTGGACTCTAAATGTAAATGCAAATTACGGTTACAACCGCGGTGGCAGCAAATTTGGCAATACGGTTGCTTCTGTGGGGCTTGATGGCAGCGTGCAGCTCACTCCCTACTGGAATATTAACGGGAGCACGCATTACGACTTTATAACCCAGGAACTGACGTATACGAGGATCGGTTTTTCCCGTGACCAGCGCAGCTTTACCATTAACTTCAATTGGGTGCCCTTTGGTCAGTACAAAGTATATGATTTCTTTATTGGCATAAAGGCGAATATTTTACGGGATGCCCTAAAGTATAAGGACAGAAGTTTCACCCAGCCCAATGCACCTTTCTAGATGTTCCTGTTCCGTTTTGCACTTCAACTGGAATCACCCGGAATCTTCAGGAAATGGCTACAACTGCGAAATCTCATCCGCTTTTCACAATACCCTGTTGACGATTGTTAATATAAATTTTATATTTGCACAAATAAAAAATCTATGAAAAAAGTAATCTCTACCACCCATGCTCCGGCTGCTATCGGACCTTATGCCCAGGCCAACATGGCTGGCGGTGTGCTTTATATTTCCGGTCAGATACCGGTAGACCCGGCAACCGGTAACCTGGTGGAGGGCATTGAAAAGGAAACCCATCAGGTAATGCGTAACCTGCAGGCCATCCTTACCGAGGCTGGGATGACCTTCAACAATGTGGTTAAAGCCTCTATTTTTCTTAAGAATATGGATGATTTTGCCGTAATGAACGATATCTATGCATCGTATCTGGATGCGGAGCATTATCCGGCCCGCGAAACCGTACAGGTTTCCTGTCTTCCTAAAAATGTGGATATTGAAATTTCCATGATTGCACATCAGGATTAATGAATTTTCTGCGAAATACTTTTGCGGTTCTGGTAGGGCTTGCAGTAGCCCTGCTCCTAATCACCCTGGGAATCCGGGCTAACCCGAGGTGGGTTACATTTGAGGATTTCGCACCTTTTGAGCGCTGGGAAAGTTTCCTCAAGTCAGTTGAACATGATGAAGGCTTCTTCGGCTTCCTGCTTCTCTTTACGGGTATTGGTTCCGTTGTGGGCGGTGTGGCTACTGCAATCATCGTTAAGTACGGAAAGGTGGCCTATGCTATCCTTATCGGTTTTGTACTTCTTTTCCTGGCAATGCTGGATATCATCATCTTTCCTTACCACCCTACTTTTTATAAGATCTGCATCTTTTTGACCTTCTTCCCCTTTTCCTGGATCGGGGGAAAAATCGTAGAGGTTATTTATGAAAGGAAAAAGAAAAGGCTCCTCTCCGATAAAATGAACCGCAACCATACCAGCAAATAAGAAATATTCGCAGTATTAAATAAAAATTAAGCATAAAAAACGCCTCAGCATCACTGAAGCGTTTTTTAATTTAAAACGTATTCATTAGTTCGGCATTACAAACCCTTTGGTATAAATTCTGCCGTATTCATCTACAAATTTAATCTGTACATTTCCCCTGTGCGTTTTAAGGATGTTCTCTACATCTTTCTGGGAATTTACCGGTTTACCGTTCACTTCAATAACAATATAATTGTCAACGATCCCGATTTTGGCCATTTCGCCTCCTTCCTGTACATTTTGAGTTACGACCCCACTGTTGAGTCCGTAATCGGTCTTGAATTTATCATTCAATGGTGTAAAGTCAGCTCCAATTTTCTCAGACACCGAAAGGTCAGCACGAGTTCTGGCTGAGGTATTTCCCTTCTGGTCCTTCAGTGTAACGCGGGAAACGGATTCCTTGCCATTCCGGATAAAGGTAACGAGCACTGCATCACCCGGCCTTTTGCTTCCAACTGCCAGGGACAGGTCTGCGAAATCGGAAATCGGCGTGTTGTCGATTTTGGTTATAACATCTCCCTTCCTCAAACCGGCATCTTCCGCACCGCTGTTTTCAGTGATGTCTGTAACGTAGATTCCGTCGCCAGTTTTGAGGGTGGTCTTGTACTGTCGGTTGTATTGAGCCACTTGCTGATCATTTGAAAGGTCCAGAGAATTAACTCCAAGGAAACCCCTCTGTACAAGACCGAATTTTTTGATATCTTCCACTATCTTTCTTGCCAGGTTAGCGGGAACTGCAAAACCGTACCCCTGGTAGTACCCGTTCGTTGATGAAATCGCAGAATTGATCCCAATAAGGTCTCCGTTCGGATTTACAAGTGCACCACCTGAATTCCCCGGATTAATCGCCGCATCGGTCTGTATGAAACTTTCAATAGGGTTGCTCGCTTTACCCTGGCTTCCCAAAATTCCTATTCCACGTCCTTTTGCTGAGATAATACCTGCCGTAACGGTGGAATTTAAGCCAAGCGGATTTCCTACTGCCAGAACCCACTGACCGACTTCCACATTGTCTGAATTTGCAAAATTCAGATAGGGCAGTCCTTTCTCCTCAACTTTCAGAAGGGAGATGTCTGTATTTGGATCAGTGCCGACGAGTGTAGCGATATAGCTTTTCTTGTTGCTGAGGACTACTTCCAGTTTATTCGCGCCGGCAACCACGTGATTGTTAGATATGATGTAACCGTCAGGAGATATGATTACACCCGAGCCCATGCCTGATGGGATATTGTCCGGTCTCTGCTGGTTTCTCTGATTTCTGTTATTTGGTTCGCCAAAAAACCATTCAAATATATCCTGCTCACTGCTTCTCCCTGAAGTTTTGTTTGAATAGTTTTTGATTGTTACTACCGCTGGTACAGTAGTTTTTGCGGCTTTGATAAAATCTTCCCCCATCGCTGCCTGATTGAAGCCTGCAAAGGTGACATCGCTTTTCGCACTTGTAAAATAGGAAGAATCATCATTATTGCTGCCTTGGTCAAAATAATTAATCGCTCCAAAGGTCGTTGCGCCGGAAATTACTCCTACTACCGCATACGGTAGTAATCCTTTAAAAATATTCTTCATAGTATAATTGTTCTTTTCGTCTTTGTTTAAACAAATATGATGCTAGATCAGTCCGTTAAAAACGGGTTTTGTTTCAGATTTAACTAAAATTTAACAGGAATTGGTACATTTTAATGTTTATAGACTGTTAAAACCATTTTTGTGCTAAACAATTGTGAATATCTATCGGAAATTGACTGTCATTTTGGCACTACATAGGCAAAATTTTATATCTTATCTTTGCAAAAATTTTAGCATCAATAGAAAATGACAAAAAGCGGAAAAATAGAACTCATGTCTCCTGCAGGTGATTTTACGTCACTTCAGGCAGCTATAGATAATGGTGCAGACTCTGTGTACTTTGGGGTAGAACAGTTGAATATGCGTGCCAGAGCCTCCCTTAACTTTACACTGGATGACCTGCCTGAAATAGCTAAAAGATGCGGCGAAAAGGGGGTGCGTACCTATCTGACCCTGAATACAATCATCTATGACCATGATTTAACCATTATAAAGACGCTGCTGGACAAGGCCAAAGCTGCTGGGCTTACAGCCGTGATTGCGATGGACCAGGCCGTGATTTCATATGCGAGACAGATTGGATTCGAGGTGCATATTTCAACCCAAATCAACATTACCAATATTGAGACCGTAAAATTCTATGCTCTTTTTGCTGATACAATGGTTATGAGCAGGGAGTTGAGTATCACACAGATCAAAAAGATATGCGACCAAATCGTGAAAGAGGAGGTAAAAGGCCCATCAGGCAATCTTGTTGAAGTGGAAATATTTGGTCATGGCGCGTTATGTATGGCGGTGTCCGGAAAATGTTACTTAAGTCTTCATTCTGCAAATTCGTCCGCCAACCGGGGTGCGTGCAAGCAAAACTGCCGCAAAAAATATACGGTTACGGATCAGGAAACCGGATTTGAGATTGAACTCGACAATGAATATATGATGTCGCCAAAAGACCTTTGTACAATCGGTTTTCTGGATGAGATTGTAGATGCGGGGGTTAAGGTTCTGAAGGTTGAAGGCCGTGGCAGAGCTCCGGAATATGTAGCTACAGTTACCAAATGTTACAGGGAAGCAATTGATTCTATTGCAGACGGAACCTTCAGTTCGGAAAAAGTGGAAGGATGGATGAAGCAGCTCGAAACAGTGTACAACAGAGGTTTTTGGTCCGGATATTATCTGGGACAGGAACTTGGGGAATGGTCAGCAAATTCAGGGTCCAGCGCGACTCAGAAAAAGGTATATGTGGGAAAAGGAAGACATTTTTACCCAAAATCCAACATTGCGGAGTTTTTAATTGAAGCCTATGATATAACTGTCGGCGATACGGTGCTCATCCAGGGTCCTACAACAGGTTCCCAGGAAATGGTCCTTGAAGCCATGCAGGTGGACGCGAAGCCTACCGCCGAAAAAGCTTCAAAATCTGATGTTATTACCTTCAAGACTGATTTCCGGGTGAGGCCGAGCGATAAGCTGTATAAAATTGTTCAGGCGTAACTAAAGGTAAGGCACTTCTAAGCAGATGGTAATAATAACGCTCCAGCGCGACAAATGCATAGGCTGCAATTATTGTGCAGAATTTGCGCCCGAATATTTCCGGATGTCCAGGAAGGACGGCAAGTCTGTTTTGCTGAAGTCAACGGACAAAAAAGGTTTTTTCACTTTAAAAACCCCGGTGGAGGAGGCCTTCGAACCATGCGAGAAAGCAGCAAAGGCCTGCCCTGTGAAAATCATTTCTGTAAAAGAGACGTAAAATGACCAAAAGTGAACTTCGAAAAAAATATCTTGATAAAAGGAAAAATCTCTCTAATGAGGAGGTTCTGAAACTTTCGGATATGATTTTCAGAAATTTCATATCTCAATTTGAAGTTAAAGAAGAACAGAAGATTCATGTTTTTATGTCCATTTCAAAATTCAATGAAGTTAATACCGGTTTTTTCTTCAGACATTTCCTGAATAATGGGGTACGGATATTTCTGCCAAAAATGGTCGGAGATAAAATTATCGCAGTGGAGTTTACAAAACACACCGAAATGGCTCAAAATAGCTGGGGAATCGCTGAACCGGTAAGCAGTAGAGACAGTGGAGTGACCGATTTCGATTATGTGATTACTCCATTGGTTTACTGCGACCCCAGCGGTGAACGGGTAGGGTATGGTAAAGGTTATTATGACGGCTTCTTCAAAACAATAGATGACCGTTGTGTGAAGGTTGGGGTAAGTTTTTTTTCGCCGCAGGAAACAATAGATGACCTAACCGGATCGGATGTCAGACTTGACTATTTGGTGACCCCGACTGAAATGCTGTCTTTCAGAGGTTTTTGATAGAAATTCAGGAAATAGAATTTAAATTCCTTTTTAAACTGGATTTCCGCAGGAACCAGGATGTATTGGGCTTCGCGGTCAAAATTTCCAATCGGTTTGTTGTTTTTATCAAGATACTGGACACTGAATTTAGCGAAATTCAGTGTGTCTTTTTTAAAATAGCGTTCTGTGACTTCAAAGGTGTTGATCTTTGTATTTCCCACCTTCAGACTGTCCAGTTCCGTCAGCAGCTTACCGACCGTTGTGGAATCAGGCTTATAAAAATATCCCAGAATCTGGTTATAGAGGGCCGAATCGATGTCTGTATCCTGGTTTCCCGCATTATATAATATTGAAAGCTCCAGAACTTCCCGGACTTTCTGCTTGGTAATCTTGTTGATGGCCTGTATGCTGTCCATTTTAGCAGATGGATAACTGGTTTTATTGCTGTTGTACTTAACCTGTTCGAGTGAAAGATTGTCCTGCTTCTCTTTGCAGGAAAAAAATAACATCACAAGAATCCATAATAAACCTAACCTATTGATTTTCATCATCTTCTTTTATTTTAAATTTGATGGAAACTATTTTCCCCTTTTCCCTTTTCATCTCAATAACCGAGAGATTTCTAAGTGAAGTCGTAGGGGTGGTTACCAAAGTTATGTATTTTTGTTTATCCAGGGTTTCAATCCCATATAAATCGCTGTCGTATACCTGATAAATCAAAGCATTATCACTTATTCTGCTCTGTAGTTCCCTTCTTTTCTGCTTGATGAGGTTCAGTGCTTCATCCGGATTGCCCGAGATATCTTTCTTAGAGAAATAATAAACTGCCATTTTATAGTCGTCGGGTTTCAGTTCAATATTCTCGTCTCTGGGAGCTGCTTCGAGATTACGGTTAATCTGCAGGTTTTCATAAAAGGGAGAGGTGATTTCCATTCTCAGCACCTTATCCTTGGTGGGATAATTGAAACATTCACCCGGTTTTATTCTGTACAGGATGGGAGATTCATTTTCCTTGATCACCTTTATCTCCAGGGTGTTCTGAATGGAAGTATTACGGTCAGCATCCGAAAAGCAATAAGTGTAGGTCTTATCGAACAGCCGGTCGCCAAATCCCAGGAATCCGGCAAGCAGTCCGAGCACAACGGTCGAAAAGCCCAGAATATACTTTTTGAAGGACTTTTTTACCGACCGCTGTTCCGTCGTATCATAAGTTTCAAAAACATGCTCATTTTGAACAACTGTCTGATTTTCAATAGCTGTTTTTTGTAAATCAGCATCATTTTGTGGAAAATGCGGAATCTCATCAATTTTTTCTTCAGGAAGCATACTGTTTTGCTTTGCAGAAGAATTGCCGATTAGAGGTTCGGACGTATTGCTGTTTAAATCCCCGTCATTCAGGGTCTCGTTTTCAAAAAGATTCTGTTTTTTGAAATCGTACCACGACACGTAACCTGCATAAATGCTGAGGATGTTTAGCATATCGATACGCGGGATCTTGGTTACCGGTGATGTTTTGAAATAGGTATAGAAGGTCTTTTCGCTGATGTTGCCTTTGGCGATTTTCCTCAGATCTTCTTGAAAATAAATAATGTCAATGCCCTTCCATTTTGAAATTTCATCATGGGAGGGAGTGTGACTTTTTAAATACTGAGCCTGAACCTTGTCTTTCAGCTGCTCAAAATGTAATAATTCTAAATTTGACAAATTTGTTGAAAGTATTTAAGAGGCTGATATTCAGAATTGTTATTTTGTAAAACTCGTTTACAAAGATATTACAATTAATTTTCCGAAACAAATTTTTTTCACACTATACCTTTGTCCTGTTCAAAATGATGAAGGAGTGTAAAATTATAAAACAACCAAAACAAATTAATCACAATTTATTATGAAAAAATCATTGTTCGTAGCTGGTATCGCTGCATTGGCTCTTGTAGCTTGTAAGAAAACTGAAACCGTTGACACAACTAACGCTGCTGATTCTGCTGCTTTAGCTGCTTCAGATTCTGCTTCTACTGTTGCTGATTCTGCTGCTATGGTAATCGATTCTGCTGCTACTGCTACTGTAGATGCTGCTTCTGATGCTGCCTCTGCAACAACTGCTGCTGGTGCTGAAGTTGCTAAAGATGCTGCTGTTGGAGCTGCCGATGCTGCCAAAGGTGCTGCTGATGCCGCTGCCGGTGCTGCAAAGGATGCAAAGAATGCCGTTAAAGAAGCGACTAAGTAATCATCACCAAAAACTTCCGCAATATTAATTAAAATATTTGTGGGTTTAAATTAAAAGCGTACTTTTGCACGCGTTAAAAAAAGAATAATTAATTAAATTAAATATAAACATTATGAAAAAGTCATTATTTGTAGCTGCATTTGCTGCTTTAGCTCTTGTAGCTTGTAAGAAAACTGAAACTGTTGACAACGCTTCTGAAACAACTGATACCGTACAGGTAGTAACTGAGGATACCGTACAGGTAGTAACTGAGGATACAGTAGATGTAGTAACAGAAACTGTAACTACAGTAGACACACTTAATACTAAGTAATTAGTAAACACAAGTAAAAAAGGCCGTTTCGCTTCGCGAAGCGGTTTTTTTTATGTCTTTTTCTGAAGCTTTTGTCTCAATATTTCGTAGCAGGATATCGCTACTGCATTACTGAGGTTGAGGGAATCTATGCTGCCGGCCATAGGAATGAGGGTGTTTTTTCCTTTGCCGGTCCAGAAGTCGCTTAGTCCCGAGTGTTCGGTGCCGAATAGGAGTGCACTTTTCCCCGTAAGGTCTTTTTTATAAAGGTCTTCCGAACTTTCATCCATCAGGGTGGTGAAGATATTGAAACGGTTCTTCTCTAAGAATTCAGCGAGCTCCACATTGTCCGACTGGAATAGATTCATCCCAAACAGGCAGCCCACGCTGGAACGGATTACATTAGGATTATAAAAATCCGCTCTCGCATCAGTGATTACGAGGGCATCAATGCCGAAAGCCTCGCAGCTCCTGAGGATAGCGCCCAAATTTCCCGGCTTCTCTACACTCTCCACGACGATGAGCGATGAGTTTTCCTTTGGAACAAACCCATTCAAATCCTGATTCCTGGTTTTGTAAACCCCAATTATTCCTTCGGAAGTGCCCCGATAGGCCAGTTTTTCATAAATCTTCTCCGAGACAAGGTTTATTTTCCCCTTTGGAAAATCCTCATCGAAAATACTTTCGCAGATGAAAAAATCCTGAGGTTGAAAACCGAATTTCGCCGCTCTTTCATTTTCCTGTTTGCCTTCCACCGCAAAAATCCCGGATTTTTTCCGGAAGCGGTTGTCGGAGATCAGTCGGGTCAGGTTTTTTATTTTTTCGTTGTGAAGGCTTTCAATCAGCATATTATAAGATTAGTAGATTTCTATTCGCTGAAATCTATTTGGTTATCGGCATTTTCAATCAAGGTCGAAGGTAGGTTTTTTCTGTTTTTTGCGCCCAGAAGTTTTAGTTTCTGCGTTTGGGTGACCAGGTTGTCGTTTCCTGTAGCAAGCTGTTTGAAGGCGTCGCTGTACGAACTCTTTGCCTGATCTATATTTTTCCCAACCTTCTCCAGGTTCTCAACAAAACTTACAAATTTGTCGTACAGTTTGCCGCCCCGGTCTGCGATTTCAAGTGCATTTGCATTTTGGTCGGCCCGTTTCCATACATCGGAGATCAGTTTCAGATAAGCAATAAGATTGGTTGGACTTAATAAAATAATGTGTTTGTGATAAGCATAATTCCAAAGTTGCGAATCATACTGCACCGCTGTAAGGAATGCTGGCTCTACCGGAATGAACATAATGGTGAAATCCAGCGACTCCTTTAAGTCATCATATTTTTTTTGAGAAAGGGTGTCGATGTGTTTTTTAACCGCCGCGATATGAAGCATCAGATTTTGTTTCCTTTCCTCTTCATTCTCTGCCGAAATCATCCTTTCATAAGCGTTCAGCGAGACCTTTGAGTCAATAATCACCAATTGGTTCCCCGGTAGTTTCAATACAAAGTCGGGTCGTTGGTTCTCACCACTTTCATTCTTGATAGTATACTGTGAGAAATACTCCCGGTCCTTTGCCAGGCCGGAATCTTCCAGGATCCTCTCCAGAATCATCTCGCCCCAATCTCCCTGCGTTTTACTTTGACCCTTGAGGGCAGCAGCGAGGTTGTTTGCTTCCTGGCTCACTTTGGTGGTCTGCTCCATCATGAGTTTTATGGTACTGTTTAGGGAAAACCGCTCCCGGGCTTCGTTTTCATACACTTCATTGACCCGTTTCTTGAATGTTTCAAGGTTTTCTCCCAACGGTTTCAGCAGCACATCGAGATTTTCCCTGTTCGTATCAGTGAATTTCCTGGATTTTTCTTCCAGGATTTCATTGGCCAGAATTTTAAATTCATTTTTAGCTGTCTCCTGCATTTTCAGGATTTCCGCTTTTTGGGTATCCAGCAACTCCTGCAGTTTCTCATTTTGTGAGGAAAGGTGTGACTTCACCGCGATAAGACTGTTTTTTTCTGCCTGAAGGTCGCGGATTTCCGTGCTTTGTTTCTTGTTGATCTCTGCCTGCTCTACGATTCTTAGATTTTGTGCGTTATTTTCAGCCAAGATTGTGGCCCTCTCATTTTTGAGTTGATTTAAGACTTCTGTCTGCTGCAGGTTGCTTTCCTTTTCCTTTTTATAAAAGCCATCCAGTTCACTGATTTTTTGGTTGAAATTTTCCAGATTGGAGTTCGTGCGGATAAATTTATTATTGAGTTCATCAAAATCTTTTCTCGGCACATGAGCTGATTTTAAAATGAAATACAGAATAACCGCGCCGAGGACCGCACCGAGAAAAATACCGAAAAATAAACTGGTGATTTCCATATTTCAAAAATAGGAAGAAAAATAATGATTTGTCCCGGTTGTGGAAAAGTTGTTCAGCAAGGTCGGACTGATGGGACCTGTTTTTTGCACACGGCTAAGGATTTTCTTTCGAGATCTTTTTATGGTATTTCAAATGCATCGGAATGGCGGCGGAACCATACCAGGGAAGGATTTCCACTTCAAAGATGCCATTCTTGATGGTCGGGTCGTTCTGTAAAAGGGCCTGGGCTTCGGCTTCTGTTTTTACATCCAGTAGGAAAATCCCTCGGTAACCAAGGCTGTTCTTGGTGGAAAATGGACCTGCCAGTTTAAGTTTTCCGGACTTTTCCATTTCACTCATATTAGAAAAATGACCTTTAAACAGTTCCTGCCGCTGGACTTTATCCGTGATTTCTGCGTCCTTCGGTCCGGTTTTCAAAATGACAAGCATGTAGGGCTTCATTCCCATCTTATCAGCACCCAGCGAATCTGCCAGTTTCTGATTAAAGGGATTGCCGGCGGCAATTTCTGACCCTGATTTGCCGGCAGCCCCCGGCTTCCCATCCTGACCTTTAGGCGAAACGGCGCAGGACATTAACACAAGTAAAGTGAGTGTGAGAAGGATTGAATTTTTCATGGATAATATGGTTTTTGGTTTTTTTAATCCTTAATCCCCAGGAATTTCTTTGCCAGTTCAATCATTTCGGGGTCACCGGTATATTTCCCTCGTTCATCGGACAGTTTCACGGTGGGAACCCAGTCGCCGCTGGTAGATTTTGCTGCGATGAGTTTTATAACGATATTCATCGGTTTAAGTCCTACATCGTTGGTGAGGTTGGTTCCTATGCCAAAAGAAATCCCGATTTTACCTCTGCAGGCTTTGGTGATTTCCTCAACCTTTTTCAAATCAAGTCCGTCTGAAAAGATGATGTATTTGAAAAGGGGATTAATGCCGTTTGCGATGTAATGCGCAACCGTCTTTTCAGCAAATTCCACAGGATCTCCACTGTCGTGGCGGACACCGTCGAAGAGTTTCGCGAACTTTTTATCAAACTGTTGGAAGAAGACCTCTGTTGTGTAGGTATCGGAAAGCGCAACGCCGAGATCTCCGCGGTACACATCGACCCAATGTTCAAGTGAAAGCGCATTAGCCATCTTAAAACCATACTCGGCAGCGTGAAACATAAACCATTCGTGCGCATGTGTACCGATAGGTTTTACACCGTATTTCATTGCGAAATGAACATTGGATGACCCGGTGAACTTTGATGTCTTATTCCTGAGCAGGGCGTCTAATACCAAATCATGAACTTTATACGAGTGTCTCCTGCGTGTACCGAATTCTGCATAGGTAACACCAAGCGCATTGAGTTGTTCTGCTTTTTCAAGCGTGCGTTTGACCACAGTTTCATCGGAATCCCTTTCCAGATGGTTCATCCTGTAATGAAGTTCAGATATGAGTGCCAGCAGTGGAACTTCCCATAAAATGGTACGGTACCATTCGCCCTCAACGTTGACTTCCAGATCATTTCCATGCTGTACAATCTGAACTTCAGTGGGGTCGTAATGATAACCGGCTAAGAAATCAAGGTAAGGTAGGTCCAGGTATGGGCAGGTGGTCCGCAGATATTGCTTTTCCTCCCTGCTCAGCTTCAGTTCGGCCATAGCATTTACCGATTTCCGCAGTTCCGCATCGAAACCGGCTGGGAAGTGATGGCTCCCGCGGTTGATGAAACCGTATTTCACCCTTTCGTTCGGAAAAAGTTTCACCACTGCGTTCTGCATGGTGATCTTATAAAAATCGTTGTCGAGGATGGATTTTAAACGGACTTCGTACATTACAGGAAATTATCTTTAACAAATGTAAAGATTCAAAACAAAAAAATCGCCTCCGGAAAGACGATAATTATATATGATATATCCGATTTATTTGCCAAGATAGGAGTTGTACATCCAGACTTCTTTTTCCTGCTCGGTAATATAATCACTCATCTGGGAGTTGGTTCCCTCGTCGCCGGCGGCTTCAGTTATCTCCAAAAGTTCTCTCTGCAGGTCGATCACTATTTTAAAGGAGGCAAGAATGTTTTCCACACATTTCGTTCCGTCGGAAACTTCCTTGCTTTCTTTAATTGTTGAAAGGGTAAGATAGTCCGAGTAGTTATGATTGGGAGTGGCACCCAGGGTCAGGATACGTTCTGCAATTTCGTCAATTTTGAGTACGAGGTTGTTGTAGAGTTCTTCAAACTTAGGGTGAAGGGTAAAAAACTCGCTGCCCTTAATGTTCCAATGGGCACCTCTTGTATTTTGGTAGAAAATGGAATAGTTCGCCAAAAGTTCGTTCAACTTTTTGGAAATGGGGGTGAGATCAGTTTCTTTCAACCCGATAATACTGGAATTCTTCATAATTTCTTTTAAACAAAGTTACGGAACCCGACTTGAATCGGGATGAATGGATGATTGAGAAAAACTATGATGAAGAGTATGATAAGTTATGAGCGATTTTTTCCGGCGTCTTAATAAGATTGGAAGTAAGCATAAAAAAAGCGGATATTTGCGTGATGAAGAGATATCTATATCTGTTATTAATCGTTTATACGGCTGTTACCGGGTTTTATTTTTTTTTAGGATGGTCCCAGTTACCACAGGGACAAAAATATATCTATTCGCTGGATGATGTTTACATCCATCTGGCATTGGCAAGAAATTTTGCTGAGAATGGGGTCTGGAGTGTGAACGGTTCAGGTTTTGACAGTTCTTCCTCGTCCATTCTCTACACGCTCATACTTTCAGGCCTCATAAAGATTCTGGGGGATTGGGAATACTATCCTCTGGTACTGAATATTATTTTCGGGTATTTAACAGTATATGCGGTTCACCGGTATTTCAGAACATTTTTTGGTTCCGCAACTCTTCAGTGGAGCCTTATTTTGCTTTTACCCTTCACATTGCTGCATGTTTCAGTACTAATAGGAATGGAGCATACCCTGCATCTGTGTCTGATGGTGATTGCGGTGTACTTCATCCATAAAAATACCTTTGAGGACTTTAAAGGAAAAACTTTTACAGGACTTTTAGCTATTACCTTTTTTATTTCTATGGTGAGGTTTGAAAGTATGTTTTTCACTGTTAGTTTAGCATTTGGGGTGTTGCTTCGGCACAAATTTCAGCAGTCGGTTTTAATTCTTATTGCCGGTTTTGTTCCTGTTATTGTTTTTGGGATAATTTCCATACAGAACGGAGGCTTCTTTTTCCCCAATTCAGTACTGATAAAGGGATCTTATCCGTCTGAAAACGGGATTCTTGGAAGCGCCTGGCATATTTTTGAAAAAGGACTCCTGCTAAACAAGCAATTTTATAAATATCTTTTTTTCCCTTTCATTATTTTACTCTTTCATCTTCTGAAAAAGTACAAGGGGAAGACCATTGGCGAGATGTTACGAAATGAAACTTTAATTATTACTGTGGTTTCGGTAGGTCTGCTGCAAAGCCTGTTTGCGGTTCTCAATATGAGATATGAGAATTATGTCCTGATTTCGGTTTTCCTCTTAATTATTCCAATCGCGAGTTCATATTTGGAGGGTTTTAATTTTCGTAAGGTTAAGAGCAGTTTTTATAAGCTAGCCGAGTTTGTAGGGATTTGTGGTTTTGTTGCAATATCGGCATACCGTGTTATCTATCATCACCCCGTTCTTAAGGTGGCTCCAAAGAACATTTCGGAACAGCAAATAGAAATGTCACGTTTCCTGAAGGAGTTTTACGGCCATCAAAAGATTGTCGCCAATGATATTGGAGCGATCTGTTATTTCAGTAATATTCAGCTTCTGGATATCGTAGGGCTGGGTTCCACCGAGGTTGCATCCATGCATATGGAAACACGAAACCTTGAACCTGAAGAGTATAACAGGCTGAACGGGAAATTCATCACCGACTATTGCGCGGTGAATAAGTATAAGATTGCAGTGATTTATACGGACTGGTTTCCTGGGGGAATCCCTGCCGAATGGACACTGGTGTGTTCCTGGACCATTCAGGATAACCGGGTTGCGGCCAGAGAACGGGTTGATTTTTATGCGTTAAATAAGAAAGAAATTACGACCTTAATAAATAACCTGAAATCATTCAATCTTAATCCCAATGTAAAACAGACCCTCTACAGGCTGAAGCAAGATAAGTTTACCAATTAAATGTAAATAATTATAAATCAGTGTTTGCGGGTTAAAAATTTATTCTTACTTTTGCACCCTAAAATAAAAAGCAATTAAATGCCTACTATTCAACAATTAGTAAGAAAAGGAAGAGCCACGCTTGCCAAGAAGAGCAAATCGGCTGCCCTTGATTCTTGTCCACAAAGACGCGGTGTATGTACGAGAGTATACACCACTACCCCGAAGAAACCTAACTCTGCACTTAGAAAAGTTGCAAGGGTAAGACTTTCCAACGGGAAGGAGATCAACGCCTACATCCCGGGCGAAGGACATAATCTTCAGGAGCACTCGATAGTATTGGTAAGAGGCGGAAGGGTGAAAGACCTACCGGGAGTACGTTATCACATTGTAAGAGGTGCTTTAGACACTGCAGGTGTGAGTGGAAGAACACAGAGAAGATCCAAGTACGGAGCGAAGAGACCAAAACCAGGTCAGGCTGCTGCTGCACCAGCTAAAGGCAAGAAAAAGTAATCATTAATTTTTAAGGTACAAAACAATGAGAAAAACGAAAGCAAAAAAAAGACCGTTGTTACCGGATCCAAAATTTAATGATCAGCTGGTAACAAGATTTGTAAATAACTTAATGCTTGACGGTAAAAAGTCAATCGCATTCAAAATTTTCTATGATGCTTTAGAGCTTGTAGAGGCGAAGAAAGGTGAAACTGAAAAAACTTCCCTGGAAATCTGGAAAGATGCCCTTACCAACGTAATGCCTCACGTAGAGGTGCGTTCAAGAAGAATTGGAGGTGCAAACTTTCAGATCCCTATGCCCATCAGAGCCGACAGAAAGATTTCTATGGCAATGAAGTGGTTAATCAAATATTCAAAGGCAAGAAACGATAAATCTATGGCTCAGAAATTGGCTGCAGAAGTTATCGCCGCTTCCAGAGAAGAAGGTGCTGCTTTCAAGAAGAAATCAGATACCCACAAAATGGCAGAGGCCAACAAGGCTTTCTCACACTTTAAATTCTAATCTGAAATGGCAAGAGATCTTAAATTTACAAGAAATATCGGTATCGCTGCACATATTGATGCAGGGAAGACCACCACTACAGAAAGAATTTTATTTTACACCGGTAAGACGCACAAAATTGGAGAGGTTCACGAAGGTGCTTCTACAATGGACTGGATGGAGCAGGAGGCGGAAAGAGGTATTACCATTACCTCGGCAGCAACAACCTGTAAATGGAATTTCCCAACCAACCAGGGTACTGTTTTGCCAGATACCAAAGAGTATCACTTCAACATCATCGATACACCGGGACACGTTGACTTCACTGTTGAAGTTAACCGTTCTTTAAGAGTATTGGACGGATTGGTGTTCCTTTTCTCCGCAGTAGACGGGGTGGAGCCTCAGTCTGAAACCAACTGGAGACTTGCTGACAACTATAAAGTTGCCCGTATGGGATTCGTGAACAAAATGGACCGCCAGGGTGCCGACTTCCTTAATGTTGTAAAACAGGTAAAGGAAATGTTGGGTTCCAATGCAGTTCCTATTGTATTGCCAATCGGTGCCGAGGAGGATTTTAAAGGTGTTGTAGACTTAATTAAAAACCGTGCGATCGTTTGGGACGAAGCAGGACAGGGTGCGACTTTCGAAGTAGTTCCAATTCCTGAAGACATGAAAGCGGACGTTCTGGAATACAGAGAGAAATTAGTTGAGGCTGTTTCTGAATATGATGAAACTTTGATGGAGAAATTCTTCGAAGATCCGGATTCAATTACAGAAGATGAGATCAATGCTGCACTGAGAGCAGCTACTATTGATCTTTCCATTATTCCTATGACTTGTGGTTCTTCATTTAAGAACAAAGGAGTACAGTTCATGCTGGATGCCGTTTGTAAGTATCTTCCGTCTCCAATGGACAAAGATAACATCAAAGGAACTGATCCGAGAACGGATGCTGAAATTGAAAGACAGCCATCTGTAACTGAACCTTTCTCTGCACTTGCATTCAAGATTGCCACCGATCCATTCGTAGGAAGACTGGCATTCTTCAGGGCATATTCCGGAAGACTTGATGCAGGTTCTTATGTTCTGAACACAAGGTCTGGAAGCAAGGAAAGAATTTCCAGAATCTATCAGATGCACGCCAACAAGCAGAATCCTGTAGAATATATTGAAGCAGGAGATATTGGTGCGGCCGTAGGATTTAAATCCATCAAAACAGGGGATACCCTTTGTGATGAGAAGCACCCTATCGTTTTGGAATCGATGATCTTCCCTGATCCCGTTATCGGTATCGCGGTAGAACCTAAGACGAAGGCTGACCAGGATAAAATGGGTAACGCTTTGGCTAAACTTGCTGAAGAGGATCCTACCTTCCAGGTTAAGACCGACGAAGCTTCAGGACAGACGATTATTTCCGGAATGGGTGAACTTCACCTGGATATCATCGTTGACCGTATGAGAAGAGAATTCAAAGTGGAGGTTAACCAGGGTCAACCACAGGTTGAATACAAGGAGAACCTTACTGTTGCTGCAAACCACAGGGAAGTTTACAAGAAGCAATCCGGTGGTAGAGGTAAATTCGCAGATATCGTATTTGAACTGGCTCCGGCCGATGACAACAAACCGGGTCTGGAATTCATCAATGAGATCAAAGGGGGTAACATTCCGAAGGAATTTGTACCGTCTGTTGAAAAAGGTTTCAAAGAAGCAATGAAGAACGGTCCACTGGCTGGTTTCGAAGTAGAAGGTATTAAGGTAACCCTTAAGGACGGATCTTTCCACGCGGTGGATTCTGACCAACTGTCTTTTGAACTTGCTGCCAAAATGGGCTTCAAGGAAGCCGGTAAAAAAGCGAAGCCTGTAATTATGGAACCTATCATGAAAATCGAAGTGGTAACTCCTGAGGAGTACATGGGAGATATCGTAGGCGACCTTAATAAGAGACGCGGTACCGTAAACGGTATGGACGACAGAAACAATGCGAAAGTAATCAAAGGATTCGTTCCACTTTCTGAAATGTTTGGTTATGTTACAACGCTTAGAACACTTTCCTCGGGTAGGGCTACCTCTTCCATGGAATTTGAAAAATACGAGGCGGCTCCTACCAACGTTGCTGAGGCCATCATTACCAAAGCAAAAGGTTAATTTTAAAATTAGATTAAAATGTCACAAAGAATCAGAATAAAATTAAAATCTTACGATTATAATTTGGTAGATAAGTCTGCTGAGAAGATCGTAAAAACGGTAAAAGCAACTGGCGCCATTGTAAACGGTCCAATTCCTTTGCCTACGAACAAGAGAATCTTCACGGTATTGAGGTCTCCGCACGTAAACAAGAAAGCAAGAGAGCAGTTCCAGCTTTCAGCCCACAAAAGGCTGATGGACATCTACTCCTCTTCTTCCAAAACTGTAGATGCGCTAATGAAATTAGAGCTTCCTTCAGGAGTTGACGTAGAAATTAAAGTGTGATGATTTTCGGTCTCTGAGCGAAGTCGAAGAGCCGAAAAAAAAGATAGAACTCCGTTCGCTGAGCGAAGTCGAAGCGTGCTATGATAACGAATCCGTTCTCATTCCGATATATATCGGAAGAGAGCGGATTTTTTTGGTCCTTATGTATTCAAAGACCTGCCGGGTCTCATCCTGCAAGTTTCTGACAGTAACAGTTACTACACTTTCAGATTAGCAGGACTTAAAAAAACGTCAAAACCAATTATTCAGGCTTCAGCAATTGAAACTACATGTTAAATTTGCAAAGGTCAGACGTAACTTTTTGGAGGATCCGGTAGGAATTTTTGAAAGTCAGACGAAATTCAGGACGGCGGCGAAAGACCGGGAAAGAATTATAAATCTTCACCGCCGAATCAATAACTTCCTTTACTAATCCAAATCTGTCGCTGCAATTTTCATAAAACTGCATTAGCATGCTATTATCTCTTAATTCTTATGGTACAGTTTTTACTGCTGAACGTACATTAAGTCAAACAATGTTGGTTATCATTCCAGACGATAACACATTGACTTTCGTTCACCTGAAAAGTATAGAAATAATGGAAAAGAAGAATAAAGACAGTTTTTTTGACAATTTTGCAAACTGGGCAAGCACATTTACGGGCAGTGCAGGGGCATTTCTTGGCGCCGCATTGCTCGTATTGGTCTGGGCGGCCACAGGACCTATGTTTAAGTTTTCTGAAACCTGGCAAATGATCATCAACACAGGCACCACCATTATTACGTTTCTGATGGTCTTTCTGATCCAGAAAGCCCAGAATAAAGATTCGAAAGCCATTCAGATAAAACTCAACGAACTCATTGCCGCGCACGAGAAAGCCAGCAACCGGATTGTGGATATTGAGGACCTAACCGAAAAGGAACTCGATAAACTGCACCGATACTATGAGAAACTCTCCGAACTTGCAGAAAAGGACAATGATCTGCATCTTTCACATTCAATTGATGCTGCCGAGGACAATCAGGAAGTGAAGATCCGCAACCAAAAAATCGAACAGGCCATTCGGCAGGAGGAAGATCATTCGTGAATATCATCCGGCACAATCCATGGACTGACTTTTAAGAAGGTACAGCTGTATAATCCTTTGCCATGACCTTAATTTTTTACGAAAAAATTCTAAAAATCGGACCTTCGATGGATTTCCGAAATAATTTCGCATTATTTTATATTATTTTTAAATCACTGTTTGTCAATTCAAATAATATCCATAAATTTGCACTCTCATTTTAGGGGAGAAGTATGCCTAATTGAAATATAGAAATTACTTCGAAACCGGATGAAAATAGTTTTATAATAGATATATATTAAATAATGTCAGGTATTATTGGAAAAAAAATCGGGATGACTTCCCTGTTTAACGAAGAAGGAAAGAACATTCCTTGTACCGTTATTCAAGCAGGTCCATGCTCGGTTTTACAGGTCAGAACCGTAGAGACTGATGGCTATGTAGGCATACAGTTGGGTTTCGATGACAAGAGTGAGAAGAACGTTGGTAAAGCGTTAGCTGGCCATTTTAAAAAGGCTGGTTCTGCTCCTAAAGCTAAATTGGTAGAATTCCACCACGGATTCGACAGTTTAAATGTAGGAGATGTTGTAAAAGTAAACCTATTCGCGGAAGGCGAGTATGTGGACGTAACAGGAACTTCAAAAGGTAAAGGATTCCAGGGTGTTGTGAAAAGACACAACTTTGCAGGGGTAATGCAGGCCACTCATGGTCAGCACAACAGACTTAGAGCGCCGGGTTCAATTGGTGCGGGTTCTGACCCTTCCAGAGTATTTAAAGGGATGAGAATGGCCGGAAGAATGGGAGGCAAGCAGGTAACTGTACAAAACCTTCAGGTGCTTAAAGTAGATGATGAGCAAAATCTTTTAGTTGTAAAAGGCGCGATTCCGGGAGCTATAAATTCATATGTAATTGTAAGAAGATGGAACTAGTAGTATTAAACAACACAGGAAAAGAAACCGGAAGAAAAGTAACCTTTGACGAGTCGGTTTTCGGGATTGAACCAAACAAACATGCGGTTTATCTTGAAGTGAAGCAATATCTTGCCGCTCAGAGACAGGGAACACATAAATCTAAGGAAAGAAGCGAAATTACAGCTTCTACAAGAAAACTTAAGAAACAGAAAGGTTCAGGTTCTGCGAGATATGGTGATATCAAGTCGCCGACTTTCAGAGGTGGAGGTAGGGTTTTTGGTCCAAAACCAAGAGACTACAGATTCAAACTGAACAAGGCCCTTAAGAGATTGGCAAAAAAATCTGTCCTTTCACAGAAAATGAAAGACAACAGTATTAAAGTAATGGAAGACATGAGCCTTAACGCTCCAAGAACCAAAGACTTCATCACGGTATTGGACGCTTTGGAACTGAACGGTAAAAAATCACTGTTCATCCTTCCTGAAGCGAACAAGAATGTATATTTATCTTCAAGAAACTTACCTAAGACCAGGGTTCTGAACTTCAACGAAATCAGTTCTTATGACCTTATGAACGCAGGTGAGATCATTTTCTTTGAAGGTGCGGTAGAAAAATTCCAGGAAAACCTAAAGAAATAAATCATGTCGATTATTATTAAACCAGTAATTTCAGAAAAAGCAAACTACCTTACTGAACTGAGAGGTGACTATTCTTTCTTGGTAAATCCCAAGGCGAATAAGATCCAGATCAAGAAGGCAGTAGAAGTAGCTTATGGTGTAAAGGTAGCAGACGTTAGAACCATGATTTATGGGCCTAAGGTTTCATCCAAGCACACCAAAAAAGGACTTCAGGTTGGGAAAACCAACAAACTGAAAAAAGCAGTAATTACCCTTGCAGAAGGAGAAGTGCTGGACGTTTTTGCAGTATAGTTAAAAGTATTAAATTAATATAAACAATAGTAATGTCTGTTAGAAAATTAAAACCTATCACCCCGGGACAGAGATTCAGAGTTGTAAACAACTTTGAGGAAATTACTACCAACAAACCAGAGAAGTCTCTAACCGTTGGTATTAAAAAGTCAGGTGGTCGTAACCAAACAGGTAAAATGACCATGCGTTACACCGGAGGTGGACACAAACAAAAATACAGGATTATCGACTTCAAAAGAAACAAGTTTGATGTTGAAGCAACGGTAAAAACTGTAGAGTACGATCCAAACAGAACTGCTTTCATCGCTCTATTGGAATATGCGGACGGAGAGAAGAGATACATCATCGCTCCAAACGGTATTAAAGTAGACCAGAAAGTGATTTCTTCGGAAACCGCAGAACCTAATGTAGGGAACGCAATGAAATTGAAAAACATTCCATTGGGTACTGTTATCTCCTGCATCGAATTGAGACCCGGACAAGGGGCCATCATGGCAAGAAGTGCAGGTTCTTCCGCACAGTTGACTTCAAGAGACGGTAAATATGCAATCGTAAAACTTCCTTCAGGAGAATCCAGAATGATTCTTACGGAATGTTTCGCAATGATTGGTTCTGTTTCCAACTCCGATCACCAGCTTACCGTTTCCGGTAAGGCAGGTAGAAGCAGATGGTTAGGCAGAAGACCTAGAACAAGAGCGGTAGTAATGAACCCTGTAGATCACCCAATGGGTGGTGGTGAAGGTAAATCTTCCGGAGGTCACCCAAGATCAAGAAACGGTATGCCTGCTAAAGGTTACAAAACCAGAAAGAAAAACAAAGCGTCTAACCGATTCATCGTCTCTAAAAGAAAATAATTATGTCAAGATCACTTAAGAAAGGACCTTTCATTCATCACACTTTAGATAAGAAGGTCCAGGCAAACGTAGAGTCTGGTAAAAAGACAGTAATCAAAACGTGGTCGAGAGCATCAATGATCTCTCCGGACTTCGTAGGACAAACCATCGCGGTACACAACGGAAAATCTTTTATCCCTGTATATGTAACCGAAAACATGGTAGGTCATAAGTTAGGCGAATTTTCTCCAACTAGATCTTTCAGAGGTCATAGTGGTAACAAAAACAAAGGTAGCAGATAATCATGGGATCAAGAAAAAGAGAAAGTGCATTAGCACGTAAAATAGCAAATCAAGATGTAGCCAAAGCGTTACATAATGACTGCCCTTCTTCGCCGAGAAAAATGAGATTAGTAGCTGATATCATTAGAGGAGTAGAAGTAGATAAGGCATTATATATCCTTAAATATTCCAAAAAAGAGGCTTCTAACAAATTAGAGAAAGTACTTCTTTCTGCGATGGCTAATTGGCAATTAAAGAACGAAGGTGCTGATATTGAAGAAGCAAACTTAATCGTAAAAGAAATTATGGTTGACAGTGCAAGACAATTGAAGAGACTAAGACCGGCGCCACAAGGTAGAGGTCATAGAATCAGAAAAAGATCAAACCACATCACTCTAATTTTAGGAACTAAAGATAATAAATAATCAAGGTATGGGACAGAAGACAAATCCAATTGGTAACAGATTAGGTATCATCAGAGGATGGGATTCGAACTGGTATGGTGGGAAAGATTATGGAGACAGAATCGCAGAAGACTACAAAATCAGAAGATACCTTGAAGCAAGATTATCTAAAGGTGGGGTTTCAAGAATTTATATTGAAAGAACTCTGAAATTAGTAACCGTAACCATCACCACTGCTAGACCGGGACTTATTATCGGTAAAGGAGGACAGGAAGTTGATAAACTGAAAGAAGAATTGAAGAAACTTACAGGTAAGGATGTTCAAATCAATATTTTCGAAATCAAAAGACCTGAACTTGATGCAGTTTTGGTTGCAGACAGTATCGCAAAGCAGATTGAAAACAGGATCTCATACAGAAGAGCTGTGAAAATGTCAATCGCTTCAACCATGAGAATGGGTGCCGAAGGAATAAAAGTACAGATCTCAGGCCGGTTGAACGGTGCGGAAATGGCAAGAAGCGAGTCTTTCAAAGACGGAAGAATCCCATTGTCCACTTTCAGAGCCGATATTGATTATCACATTGGTGAAGCCCTTACGCAATATGGTAAGCTTGGTGTAAAAGTTTGGATTATGAAAGGTGAAGTATATGGTAAAAGAGACCTTACGCCACTTGTAGGCCAGCAACAGAAGAAATCTGCCGGAGGAAGAGAGAGAAATGACAGGAATGACAGAAACGACCGGAACGACAGAGGCGGAGACAGAAGACCAAAAAGAAACAATAACAACTAAAATTTTAGATATAAATTTTAAATTTTAAATCACCGTTACTTTTTTAAAATCTGAAATCTAAAATCTAGAATCTAAAATCTAAAATTTAAGACAATGTTACAACCAAAAAGAACCAAGTTCCGTCGTGTTCACAAGATGAAGATGAAAGGAAATGCGCAAAGAGGAGCACTCCTAGCGTATGGAACTTTCGGCATCAAGGCAATTGATGGCGCATGGGTTACAGCCAGACAAATCGAAGCTGCACGTATCGCTGCTACGAGATATATGAAGAGAGAAGGACAGCTATGGATCAAGATTTTCCCGGATAAGCCAATTACCAAAAAGCCTGCAGAAGTACGTATGGGTAAAGGTAAAGGTGCTGTGGAATATTGGGTAGCCGTAGTAAAGCCTGGTAAGATTATGTTTGAAGTAGGCGGAGTTCCTTACGAAGTTGCGAAGGAAGCCCTTAGACTTGCTGCACAGAAATTACCGGTGGTGACCAAATTTATAGTCGCTAACGATTTTGTTAAACCTGAATAAATCTTTGAATTATGAAAAATGCTGACATCAAGAATTTAAGCGCAGGTGATCTACAGAATAAACTTGCTGAACTGAAAGCTCAATACAGTAAAACGAAATTGGCTCACAGAATCAGTCCTGTAGAAAACCCGATTCAAATCAGAGATTTGAGAAGAATGATCGCAAGATTAGAGACAGAATTAACCGCTAAACAACAATAATTCATTTTACAATGGACAGAAATTTAAGAAAAGAAAGAATTGGGGTGGTTTCCAGCAACAAGATGGAAAAAACTATTGTTGTAAGCGAGACGATGAGAATGAAGCACCCAATGTACGGTAAGTTCGTATTGAAAACGAAAAAATATACCGCACACGACGAGAATAACGAGTGCAGCGAAGGCGATACTGTTCTTATACAGGAAACAAGACCTTTGAGCAAGAGTAAAAGATGGAGACTAGTAAGAATCATTGAAAAAGCTAAGTAATGTTACAAACAGAATCAAGATTAAAAGTAGCTGATAACACCGGAGCAAAAGAAGTTTTGGTAATCAGAGTTCTGGGAGGAACCAGAAGAAGATATGCTTCAGTTGGTGATAAAATCGTAGTGACGATCAAAGATTCCACACCATCAGGAAATGCAAAGAAAGGACAGGTATCTAAAGCTGTTGTGGTAAGAACCAAAAAAGCAGTAAGAAGGAAAGATGGATCATACATCAAATTCGACGATAATGCCTGTGTACTGCTTAACGCAACCGGTGAAATGAGAGGAACACGTGTTTTCGGACCCGTTGCCCGTGAACTGAGAGATAAAGAATATATGAAAGTAATTTCATTGGCTCCTGAAGTACTTTAATTTTTAAAAATTTACAAGAATGACAAAAGTTAAAATAAAAAGAGGAGACAACGTCATCGTAACTACCGGTAAGAACAAAGGTGGAAAAGGTGAAGTTCTGGAGGTAATCAGAAAAGAAGGTAAGGACCCAAGAGTTATTGTAGCCGGAATCAATATCGTGAAGAAGCACGTGAAGCCATCTGCATCAAACCCTCAGGGCGATATCGTAGAAAAGGAAGCTTCTATAAACATCTCAAACGTTGCTTTGATGGACAAAGACGGTAAAGCAACCAAATTGGGATCCAAAATGGAAGGTGATAAGAAAGTAAGAGTTGCTAAAACAACCGGTGAAACTTTATAATACAAAGACAATGGAATTTATAGCAAGACCAAAAACAATATATAACGAAAAAATTGTTCCTGCAATGATGGAAGAATTTGGGTACAAATCTGTTATGCAGGTTCCCAGATTACAGAAAATCGTTATTTCGCAAGGTTTGGGTGCAGCGACTGCTGACAAAAAAATTGTGGATTATGCAGTTGAGGAATTAACAGCAATCACCGGACAAAAGGCAGTTGGTACAATATCCAAGAAAGACGAAGCTGCTTTCAAACTTAGAAAAGGAATGCCGGTAGGAGCAAGGGTAACGTTGAGAGCAAACAAGATGTATGAATTCCTGGACAGGCTAACTTCATCTGCCCTTCCAAGAATCAGGGATTTCAATGGTATCAAGGCCGACGGTTTCGACGGAAGAGGAAACTATAACCTGGGTATTACCGAGCAGATTATTTTCCCGGAAATCGTGATTGACAAAGTGAAGAAAATCCAGGGGATGGACATCACTTTCGTAACAACCGCACAAACGGATAAAGAGGCGAAATCATTATTAACTCACTTCGGTTTACCATTTAAAAAGAACTAAGAAGATGGCTAAAGAATCAATGAAAGCGCGTGAGCGCAAAAGAGAAGCTACTGTAGCAAAATATGCTGAAAAAAGAAAAGCTTTGAAAGAAGCCGGAGATTATGATGCATTACAGAAACTGCCTAAAAATGCTTCCCCGGTTAGATTACACAACAGATGTAAACTGACGGGAAGACCAAGAGGATATATGAGAACCTTCGGGCTTTCCAGAGTAACGTTCCGTGAAATGGCAAACGCAGGTCTTATCCCCGGAGTTAAAAAAGCAAGTTGGTAACAATTTAGAACAATCGAGGTAGTAAAGTTGAATGTAGACTGGAGACCTATAGACGGGATTAGAGACTTTAAGTCTCTTGTCTCTAATCTTCAAATCTCATGTCTCTCTCAAAACTAACTATTATAAACCAATAACAACAAACAAGAAAAATGGTAACAGATCCAATTTCAGATTTCCTAACCAGAGTAAGGAACGCACAAAGCGCAGGCCACAAGGTGGTGGACATTCCTGCATCGAAAATCAAGAAGGAGATTACAAAGATTCTATTTGACCAGGGTTATATTACAAACTTTAAGTTTGAAGATAACGCTGTTCAGGGAAACATCAAAATCGCTTTAAAGTATGACAAGCAAACCAACAGACCTGCAATTAAATCAATCCAGAGAGCATCAAGACCTGGTTTGAGATATTATGCCGGTTCTGCAGAACTTCCAAGAGTTCTTAACGGTTTGGGTGTAGCTATTATCTCAACCTCCAAAGGAGTGATGACAGGTAAGCAAGCCAGACAGGAAAAAGTGGGTGGAGAAGTAATCTGCTATGTTTATTAATTTTTTAAAAAAAGGAAAATGTCAAGAATTGGTAAATCAATTATAACCATTCCTTCCGGCGTTACCGTCTCCGAAACCAATGGAGTGGTAACTGTAAAAGGACCTAAAGGGGAACTTTCACAAACGCTTACAGATGGAATTACTTTAGATCAGAAAGATGGCGAACTTACCGTGAACCGTCCGTCTGAGTCTAAGCAGCACAAAGCGCTGCACGGACTGTACAGGGCGCTTATCCACAACATGATTGTGGGTACATCCGAAGGTTTCGAAAAGAAACTGGAATTGGTAGGGGTAGGATACAGAGCTTCACACACAGGTCAGAAACTTGATCTTGCTCTTGGATTCTCTCACAGTATTGTTCTTGAACTTCCAACGGAAGTGAAAATCGATACATTGACTGAAAAGGGTAAAAACCCTGTTATTACTTTAACATCACACGACAAACAACTTATTGGGATGATTGCTGCAAAGATCAGATCATTCAGGAAGCCGGAGCCTTACAAAGGAAAAGGGGTAAGATTCGTTGGAGAAATTGTGAGACGTAAAGCTGGTAAATCTGCTTAATAAATTTAAGAAAAATGGCACTAAATAAAGTACAAAAAAGGATCAGGATCAAAAGAAGAGTTAGAGGGAAAATCTCCGGCTCTGCTGAACTGCCAAGATTATCTGTATACAAAAGTAATAAGGAAATTTACGCTCAGTTAATCGACGATAAAGACGGTAAAACTTTAGCATCAGCCTCTTCCAGAGCCCTGAATGCGAAAGGTAGCAAAGTAGAAATCTCTGCTGAAGTTGGTAAGGCAATCGCCGAAAAAGCCAAAGCTGCAGGTATTGAAAATATAGTGTTCGACAGAAACGGATTCGTATACCACGGTAGAGTGAAAGCTCTTGCTGACGGTGCGAGAGAAGGCGGACTAAAATTCTAATCACAAAATTTCGGAAATAATGTTAGGACTAGATAATATTGAAAAAGTAAAACCGGGAGGATTAGAACTGAAAGATCGTCTCGTATCTGTAAACAGAGTAACCAAAGTAACCAAAGGTGGACGTGCATTCGGTTTTTCTGCAATTGTTGTTGTAGGAGACGAGGCCGGAGTTATTGGTTACGGCTTGGGAAAATCTAAAGAAGTTGCAACGGCTATCTCTAAAGCGGTAGAAGATGCAAAGAAAAATTTAGTTAAAGTTTCATTAACTAAGGACGGAACCATCTATCATGAATCCTCAGCGAGGTACGGTGGTGGTCATGTATTTATGAGACCTGCTTCTCATGGTACGGGAGTTATTGCTGGTAACACGGTACGTATTGTACTGGAGTCTGCCGGTGTAAAAGACATCCTTACCAAATCCAAAGGATCTTCAAACCCGCACAATGTTGTAAAGGCAACTTTTAAGGCATTATTGGACATCAGAACTCCTGAAGAGATCGCAAGAATGAGAGGTGTATCACTAGATAAGGTATTTAAACACTAATAGTTTTAAGACAAATGGCAACAATAAAAGTAAAACAGGTAAGAAGTGCTATTGGCAGGACCAAGACTCAAAAGAGGACCCTTGAAGCTTTAGGTTTAAAGAGACTGCACCAGGTAGTAACTCATGACGCTTCGCCCGCTGTTCTTGGAATGGTGGCTGCAGTTAGACACTTAGTAGAAGTTCAGGAAAACTAATTAAATTTTTAAAACAATGAATTTAAATAACTTAAAACCGGCTTCAGGTTCCACCTTCAATTCTAAAAGGATTGGTAGAGGTCAGGGAACTGGAAAAGGCGGTACTTCAACAAAAGGGCACAAAGGTCAGAAAGCGAGAGCCGGATATTCTCAGAAAATCGGTTTCGAAGGTGGACAGATGCCTTTACAGAGAAGATTGCCTAAGTTCGGTTTCAATAACGTAAACAGAAAAGAATTTAGAGGAATCAATTTAGATACCATTCAGAACCTGATCGATACCAAAGACATCAAGGGTGACATCACCAGAGAGGTTTTTATTGAAAACGGTTTGGCATCTAAAAACGACCTTGTGAAAATTATGGGTAGAGGGGAATTGAAATCAGGTGTTTCAATCTCTGCAGATAAATTCACGAAATCTGCTGAAGATCTTATCGCTAAAGCAGGAGGTAAAGCAATTACTCTATAATTATTGAAATGAAAGGATTTATACAAACACTAAAAAATATTTGGAGTCTAAAGGAACTTAGAGATAAAATCTTATTTACTTTAGGGATGGTCCTTGTGTATAGATTCGCAACCTTTATTTCCCTGCCGGCGATTAACCTCTCCGAAGTTGGAAATTTACTCGATCATTACAAAAGTCAAGGTGGAAATAACCAAGGAGCTGGTCTTCTTGGTTTACTTTCGTCCTTTACTGGGGGTGCATTTGCAAACGCATCTGTTATGGCATTAGGAATCATGCCCTACATCTCAGCTTCCATTATAGTGCAGCTGATGGGGATGGCAATTCCTTATTTGCAGAAACTCCAGAAGGACGGTGAATCAGGCAGAAATACATTGAATCAGATCACGAGATGGCTTACAATCGCTGTATGTTTGGTACAGGCGCCAAGTTATCTTACCTCGATCACTACGATGTTCCTGCCGTATTCCCAGTTTGCACAGGCATATTATGTGGAGCCCAATTCCATAATGTTTTGGCTTCCAAGTATTGTGATCCTGGTCGCAGGATCGGTGTTTGCGATGTGGTTAGGAGAAAAAATTACTGATAAGGGTATCGGAAACGGGATCTCCATCCTGATTATGGTAGGTATTCTTGCAGGTCTGCCTCAGGCATTCGTACAGGAATATGTAACCCAAAACGGTAAAGGAGGTTCAGGTACAATCATCATACTCGTTGAAGTTCTCTTCTGGATGTTGGTGGTATTACTTGCAATCATACTTTCCGTCGCAGTCCGTAAGATTCCGATTCAGTATGTGAGCAGGGCTCAGGCAAGAGGTGGTGTTAACAAAAACCTTATGCAGGGTGCAAGACAGTGGATTCCACTGAAGGTGAACGCTGCAGGTGTTATGCCGATTATCTTTGCTCAGGCACTGATGTTTGTTCCCGGGCTTTTAACTAATCTGGACGACAGCAATACCTTTTTTGCAGGATTCCAAAATGTATTCAGCTGGCAGTATAATGTTCTTTTTGCATTGCTTATCATCATCTTCACCTTCTTCTACACCGCAATTACAATTCCGGTGAACCAGATGGCCGATGACCTGAAGAGAAATGGGGGGCTCATTCCAAAGGTTAGACCTGGGAAAGAAACCGCTGATTATCTGGATGATATTTTGTCGAAATTAACCTTGCCGGGTTCAATATTTTTGGCTATTTTTGCAATCCTTCCGGCACTAGTGTTTGGATGGTTGGTAGAAACACAGGGTTTTGCTTTATTTTTCGGTGGTACATCGCTTTTAATCATGGTTGGTGTTATCCTGGATACGGTGCAGCAAATCAATACCTATCTGTTGAATCACCATTATGACGGTTTGATGCAATCTAAATTATCAAGATCATCAAACATCCAATAGAGTAAATGGCAAAACAAAAACATATTGAGCAGGACGGCGTTATTACGGAAGCACTTTCGAACGCGCAGTTCCGTGTCGAGTTGGAAAATGGGCATATTCTTATCGCTCATATTTCCGGCAAAATGAGAATGCATTACATCAAGCTTCTGCCCGGTGATAAGGTAAAACTTGAAATGTCTCCCTATGATTTATCAAAGGGGAGGATCACGTTCAGATACTAACCGTATCTGACGATTGTAACTTTTTATAACAATTGCAATTAGCCAAAAGCCAATTGCCATAAGCATAAAGCAAATATCAAATGAAAGTTAGAGCATCTATTAAAAAAAGAAGTGCTGATTGCAAAATTGTCCGTCGTAAAGGCGTCCTGTTTGTAATCAACAAGAAAAACCCAAAATTTAAACAAAGACAAGGCTAAAATTAAATTATGGCGAGAATTTCCGGTATTGATTTACCAAAAAACAAAAGAGGAGTTATCGGTTTGACTTACATCTATGGAATCGGGAGAAGTACTTCTTCAGAGATCCTTAAGAATGCCGGTATCAGCGAAGACAAGAAAGTCAACGAATGGAATGACGATGAATTGGCCGCAATCAGAAACTACATTACCGACAATATTAAAGTTGAAGGTGAACTGCGTTCTGAAGTGCAATTGAACATCAAGCGATTGATGGACATAGGGTGCCAACGAGGAATACGTCACAGACTTGGATTACCTTTAAGAGGCCAAAGAACGAAAAACAATTCTAGAACCCGTAAAGGCAGAAGAAAAACTGTTGCTAACAAGAAAAAAGCAAGTAAATAATCGTTAGAATTATGGCAAAACAAACCAAAGTAGTTAAAAAAAGGAAAGTAAAAGTAGAGGCCATTGGTGAAGCACACATCCAGGCATCTTTCAACAATATTATTATTTCTTTGACAAATAAAGCCGGAGAGGTGATTTCTTGGGCATCTGCCGGTAAAATGGGTTTCAGAGGTTCAAAAAAGAATACTCCATTCGCAGCTCAAATGGCTGCAGAAAACTGCGCTGCTGTTGCCCACGAAGCTGGGTTAAGAAGAGTGAAGGTGTTTGTAAAAGGTCCTGGGCAAGGTAGAGAATCTGCCATCAGAACCATTCACAATTCAGGAATTGAAGTTAGTGAAATCGTAGATGTGACTCCAATGCCACACAACGGTTGTAGACCACCTAAAAGAAGAAGAGTATAATAATTCAACATTCAACATTTAAAATTCAGAATTATTAAACTTTGAATCTTGAATATTGAATCTTTAAACCTAAAGAAATATGGCTAGATATATTGGACCAAAAACGAAGATTGCAAGAAAATTCGGTGCTGCAATCTACGGAGACGACAAAAACTTCGAGAGAAGAAAAAACCAACCGCCAGGACAGCACGGACCGAACAAAAGGAGAAATGCTAAAAAGTCCGAATACGCGGTACAGCTTACTGAAAAGCAAAAAGCGAAGTACACTTACGGCATCCTGGAAAGACAGTTCGCCAACCTTTACGTAAAAGCGACCAGAGCTAAAGGCGTAACAGGTGAAGTGCTTTTGCAGCTTTGCGAATCAAGATTGGATAATGTAGTTTACAGAATCGGTTTTTCCAAAACCAGAGCTGGCGCAAGACAGTTGGTTTCTCACAGACACATCACCGTAAACGGGGAGTTGGTAAACATACCTTCTTACACGCTTAAGGCCGGAGATGTTGTTGCGATTAGAGAAAAATCCAAGTCTTTGGAAATCATTGCCGATGCATTGGCTTCCAAGGCTAACTACGAATGGTTGCAGTTCAACGATGAGAAAAAGGAAAGTACTTTCCTTTCAGCTCCTGAGAGAATTCAGATTCCTGAAGACATCAAAGAGCAGCTTATCGTCGAGTTATACAACAAATAATAAATAATAATCCAATCTTTGCTCAACCAAACATATGGCAATTTTACAATTCATAAAACCCGATAAAGTAATTCTTTTAAGCTCCGATGATTTCAAAGGTCAGTTTGAATTCAGACCTCTTGAATCGGGTTTCGGACTTACGATCGGTAATGCTTTGAGAAGAGTTTTGCTTTCTTCTCTGGAAGGATATGCTATTTCTTCTATCAAAATAGAAGGGGTAGAGCACGAGTTTTCAACAATTCCGGGCGTTATTGAAGATGTTACAGAAATCATTCTGAACCTAAAGCAGCTTCGACTTAAAGCCCTTGCAGAAAATCAGACTGCCGAGCAGGTATTTGCAAAAATTTCCGGCCAGACAGTGATCACAGGTGCAGACCTTGGCAAATCCATCAAAGGATTTGAAGTGCTGAACCCGGATCTTGTAATCTGCAACATGAACAAAGACGTAAACTTCGAAATTACTTTTAATATTGAAAAGGGAAGAGGTTATGTTCCATCCGAACAGAACAAATCCGGTAGTGCTCCACTTGGAACAATTGCCATCGATTCCATCTTTACCCCGATTAAGAAAGTGAAGTATGCAATTGAAAACTATCGTGTTGAGCAAAAAACAGACTACGAAAAACTGGTATTGGATATTGAAACCGACGGATCAATTACGCCGCAGAATGCTTTAACAGAAGCTTCCAAGATTTTGATCTATCACTTCATGCTTTTCTCTGACGAAAGGATTACCCTGGAAACAGAAGCAGTAAAAGCATCCATCCAATACGACGAAGAGACTTTACATACAAGACAGCTTTTGAAATCCAAACTTGCCGATATGGACTTGTCCGTAAGAGCATTGAACTGTTTGAAGGCTGCAGAAGTGGAAACACTTGGTGAACTGGTTTCTTACAGTAAGTCTGATCTGATGAAGTTCAGGAATTTTGGAAAAAAATCTTTGACTGAATTGGAAGAATTAGTACATGCAAAAGGTCTGAACTTCGGTTTCGACGTTGCCAAATATAAGTTAGACGCTGATAAATAATAAATAATGAGACACGGTAAAAAATTCAATCACTTAGGAAGAACCGCTCCACACAGAAAGGCAATGCTTTCTAATATGGCTTGTTCTCTTATCGAGCATAAAAGAATCAACACTACTGTTGCTAAAGCGAAAGCTTTAAGGGTATATGTTGAACCACTTTTAACTAAAGCTAAAGAAGATACTACACACAATAGAAGAACTGTTTTCTCTTACCTGCAAAGTAAGGAAGCGGTAGCTGAACTGTTCAGAACAGTAGCTCCAAAAATCGCTGAGAGAAACGGTGGTTATACTAGAATCATCAAAACTGGATTCCGTCAGGGCGATGCTGCTGATATGGCCATGATTGAACTTGTAGACTTCAACGATCTGTACAACCCGAACGAAGAAGAGAAAAAAGCAACCAGAAGAAGCAGAAGAGGTACAGCAGTTAAAAAAGAAGCTGTTGCAACCATTCCTGCTGCTGCTGAAGCAACTGAAGCTCCTGCTAAAGAAGAAGTAAAATCTGATGATGACTCAGCCGGCGACGGTGTGGAATCAACACAGAATAAAACTGACTAATCCTCAGTTATATCATAAAAAAAGCCGTTCAGGAAACTGAACGGCTTTTTTTGGTTTTATTGGCTTACTATTGAGTGATATAGTAAGATTACTGTTAGGAAGAGCTACTGCCCCCTGGCTTTTTTAAGTGCGATTACATTACCGGCCTGCGTAATGGTCAGGCTGTCTCCCTCCGCATTTACGATAATATCATGTTCTCCGTACACATCGCCCACAGCCGTGGTTTCTTTGTGTTTTACGTTGATTGTCTTGTTGTTACTCCGGATGCTGATGTATTTACCTTCATCTGAGGTCCCGAAAGTTACATGTGCACTGTAGCCGTCATCAGCCACATAACGGTACGTTTCTCCTCTCACGGCAGTACTTGACTCACCAGAGGTGTCCGCAGGTAAACTGTCAGTGGTGGCAACGCTGGATGAACCGTCTTTTACGATGACGCCTGTGTTGCCGCTTTCTTTTTTGCAGGCCATCAGCATGCTGAAGGCGAGGATAAAAATAATCTTATTCATAGAATATGTTTTTAGGAATTGAAATATCCTGTTATCAAAATTAATAATTTTAGAGCCATTACTCGTAGAATTGGGATTTTTTTAAGAAATAATCGTTCCCGAATCATCCAAATATTCTGTAAATTTGTGGGACCACAAAAAATCAGTTACAAAACTTAAATAAAGATAAGCAATGAGTTACATTTCGTACATTGAAGCAAGACAGATTCTTGATTCCAGAGGAAATCCCACAATCGAGGTTGATGTATTTACAGAAAGCGGTGCAATGGGTCGCGCAGCAGTTCCGTCCGGGGCTTCCACAGGAGAGCACGAAGCAGTTGAGTTGCGGGATGGCGGTTCGGATTACCTCGGAAAAGGAGTTCTGAAGGCAGTGGAAAATGTTCGCGAAATCATTGCTCCTGAATTGGTGGGCATGCCGGTGTTTGATCAAAATCTGATCGACCAGATTATGATCGACCTGGACGGAACTAAGAACAAGGGAAGTCTTGGTGCCAACGCAATTTTGGGTGTCTCTCTCGCTGCTGCTAAAGCCGCTGCCACCGAATTGCGGATGCCGCTGTACAAATACGTGGGTGGTGTAAATGCGAACACCTTACCGGTGCCGATGATGAATGTAATTAACGGAGGTTCGCATTCTGATGCGCCCATCGCTTTCCAGGAATTTATGGTGATGCCCGTAAAGGCAGATTCCTTCTCCCATGCCTTAAGAAAAGGTACAGAAATATTTCACAGTTTAAAATCCATATTGCACTCCAGAGGTCTCTCCACTGCAGTTGGTGACGAAGGTGGTTTCGCGCCGACATTTACCGGCACGGAAGATGCGCTGGATACTTTGCTTCAGGCAATCGAGAAAGCGGGTTACAAACCGGGAGACGATGTAATGATTGCTTTGGACTGTGCCGCATCCGAATTCTATAAGGACGGAATGTATGATTACAGAAAATTCCAGACGCCTGAATCTGCGCTGTTCAGCAGCACTGAGCAGGTTTCTTATCTGGCTGAACTCGCCTCCAAATATCCGATTATTTCCATTGAAGACGGAATGCATGAAGATGACTGGGATGGTTGGAAAATGCTTACAGAAAAGATCGGTGACCGCGTACAGCTTGTAGGAGACGATTTATTTGTAACTAATGTGGAAAGACTGTCCAGAGGCATAAACGAAGGAATTGCCAATTCGATTCTTGTTAAGGTGAACCAGATCGGTTCCCTTTCTGAAACCATGGCTGCCGTTCAGATGGCCCAGCACAACAGATACACCACGGTGATGTCTCACAGGTCAGGTGAAACAGAAGATTATACCATCGCAGATCTTGCGGTAGCCATGAACTGTGGACAAATCAAAACAGGTTCTGCTTCGCGCTCGGACAGGATGGCGAAATACAACCAGCTTTTAAGGATTGAAGAGGCATTGGGAGAGACAGCGGTCTTCCCGGGAATGGATGCTTTTAAGGTAAAAAGGTCATAGACAAAATTTATTATGAACGGTCAAAACCATTTGCCGATTTCTATCAATATTCATAAATTAGTAAAAAATTTAAATATAATGTCAGATAACAAAGTTGTACTGAACTATGAGGGAAAATCATACGAATATCCCATCATAGAGAGCACTATAGGTGACAGGGGAATTGATATTTCAAAACTCAGGGACGAAACGGGTTTAATCACGCTGGACCTGGGCTACAAGAATACCGGTGCGACCCTAAGTGATATCACCTATCTGGATGGTGACAAAGGGGAACTGTATTACAGAGGATATCCAATTGAGCAGATTGCCGAGAAATCCAATTTCACTGAAGTGATGTATCTTTTACTCCATGGTGATCTGCCTACAGCAGACCAGTTTCAGGGGTTTGAAAAAGGAATCAAGAAGTACAATTTCGTGGCCGATGAGATGAAGAGACTTATCGACGCGTTCCCGCGTTCCGCACATCCAATGGGTGTTTTATCGTCACTGACTTCCGCACTTACCGCTTTCAATCCAAAAGCCGTGGACGTAAGTTCTAAGGAAGATTTGGATCATGCAGCTGAAATGCTGATTGCTAAATTCTCCCACCTCTGCGCATGGACCTACCGTAAGAAATTAGGTCTTTCCATTAACCATGGCGATGACAGCCTGAATTATGTAGAGAATTTCTATAAAATGTGCTTCCGCCGTCCAAATGCTCATTTTGAGCTGGATCCGGTGGTCGTAGGCGCTCTAGATAAGTTACTTATCCTTCACGCAGACCATGAACAAAACTGTTCCACTTCTACGGTAAGAATGGTTGGATCTGCACATACCGGATTATTTGCTTCCGTTTCTGCTGGTATCTCCGCTCTTTGGGGTCCGCTTCATGGCGGTGCCAATCAGGCGGTAATCGAGATGTTGGAAATGATTGAGAATGACGGTGGGGACGTTGCTAAATATGTGGAAAAAGCCAAGAATAAAGAAGATAACTTCCGTTTGATGGGCTTCGGACACCGTGTGTATAAAAACTTTGACCCGCGCGCGACCATCATCAAAAAAGCGGCTGATGATATTCTGGAATCCCTCGGTATTGAAGATAAAGCCCTGGATATTGCACGTCAGCTTGAAAGGGTGGCCCTGGAGGATGAATATTTCGTAAGCAGAAAACTATATCCAAATGTGGATTTCTATTCCGGTATCATCTACCGTGCTTTGGGAATCCCGACAGAGATGTTTACCGTAATGTTCGCATTGGGAAGACTTCCGGGCTGGATTTCACAGTGGAAAGAAATGCGCCTGCACAACGATCCGATCGGAAGACCGAGACAGGTTTATCAGGGTGCACAGAAGCGCGATTATATCGATTTGAACGCAAGATAGGTATTGCTTAAACCATCAAAGTCCTCCAATAATGGGGGACTTTTTTGTTAAAAAGAGAATCGTTCCATACATACATGAGACCGTACTGTTAGGAGTTCCCCCTTTGATTTTACGGAGTTTCTGATTTCGGTTTTACATTCCTTGTGGTCATTGCTTTTCAGAATAAACAGCACAGTGCTTAATCCTGTGAGTAAAATAGCCACAAACAAAACCGGATGGTATTTCTTTTTCATTGTCACTTTATTTACGCAAAATCTTCTCCATCTTCCGCCCTTTTGCCAGTTCGTCCACCAGTTTGTCCAGATACCGGACCTGTTGCGTGAGGCGATTTTCGATTTCTTCCACACGGTAGCCGCAAATGACTCCTGTGATAAGTGCCGCCTTAGGGTTTATTTCCGAATCGGCGAAGAATTGCTTAAAAGTGGATTTTTCCTCAATATGCTTCTGAAGGTGCTTTTCATCAAAACCGGTTAGCCAGCAGATGATCTCCTGCAGTTCATTTATAGTCCTCCCTTTTTTCTCCACTTTCGTAATGTAGTGCGGATAGACGGAAGCAAAAGTCATTTTTTCAATACGTTCGTCGTGACTCGCTGTACTTTTCATGAGTTATTATTTAATCTTACCATTATTTTAAACGTTCCAACTTCCCTTTTCTTTTAACGATGTTTTTATAGTCCCATTGGATCTCCACCGATTTTTCCAGCCAGCGTTTAAGGTCAGTCGCATCTATCTCAGTAACCTCCTTGTAAAAAACAGAAGCATCCCGGAACTTTTCCCCTCTAACATTCAATGCTTCCTCTCCGAAGTCCGCGCCGCTCCAGAACATAAGTCGGATTCCTGCCTTCTGTCTGCTGTAACCTACAATGGGGTTGCCGTCCAGAAACCAAACGGGATGGCCGTGCCATACTTTGCTTTCGGAATTCAAAAGCGTTTCTTCAATAAGTTCAGCCAACCGGCCGCAGATCGGTTGATCGGCTGGTGCTTGTCTGTTGTGGTATTCGAGTATTACTGTATTCATTTCAGTAGAATTATTCTCAAAATGCTGATTCAAATAAAAATAAAATAAAAAACATTTTAGTTTTTACAGATGCGGATAATCCAAAATAACTTATTAAGTTATTTGTATAAGATTGGCTGTATTCGACTTTTTACCAGATAAATTTAACCAAAATTTTTTCCCATCTGCACGGTTTGTCTATATTTGTAACAAGGTACTTTTTATGAAGTTAAACATCAACAACGAAACGGGACTTTTAAAATCGGTGGTGCTGGGCCTGCCCAACTCCATGGGTCCTGCTCATTCGCTGGAGGACAGCTTCGATGCAAAATCCTACCATTCCATTAAAAACGGCATCTATCCGAAGGAGGAGGATATCGTGCATGAGATGAACGAATTCGAAAAAGTGCTTAAAAAACACGGCGTTGAAGTCTTTCGCCCGCATCTTATTGAAGATTATAACCAGGTTTTTGCCAGGGATGTCGCTTTTGTGATCGAAGACAAGATGATTATTTCCAATATTATCCAGGATCGCTACGACGAACAGGATGCGTACCGCAAAATATTTGCGCGGGTGGGCTGGAAGAAAATCATTAACCTGCCGGACACTGCTCATATTGAGGGCGGGGACGTGATTGTGTGGGATGATTTTATCTTTATTGGGACCTGCTTCTCAGAGGATTACCGCAGTTTCAAGACCGCCAGAACCAACGAATACGCCATTGAAATCCTGAAAGAATATTTTCCTAAGAAAAGGATTATTGACCTGGAGCTTAAAAAGAATGATACCGACCCTTACAGGGGCATTCTCCATCTGGACTGCACCTTCAATCCTGTAGGAAAGGACAAATGCATCATTTACAGGGATGGTTTTGTAGATGAAAGTGATTACCGCCTGCTCCTCGACATTTTTGGGGAGGAAAACTGTTTCCACGTTACCGAACAGGAAATGTTTGAAATGAACCCGAACATATTCTCCATATCCCCTGAAATTGTAGTTTCCGACGGATCATTTACCAGAATGAACAGTTTCCTGCGGGATGAATGGGGAATGACGGTGGAAGAAATTCCCTACCGCGAAATTTCCAAGATGGGCGGACTCTTAAGATGTTCTACACTGCCCCTGGTCAGGGAATAAGATGAAACGGTTAAATTATCGTATTCCCATCTGAATTTTTTTGATCTCGTCCTCACTATTGAAGATTTCGTACTGCGGAATAGCCGACGAATGAAAATGTGTTCCGCCAGTGACCTTTTGCAGTTCCGCAATGTTTTCCGACCGGACACCACCACCTATAAGAATTTCGATCCGGTGCGAATAGGAAGCAACAAGTTCTTTGAGGACTTCTTTTCCTTCCAAAGCTGTTTGTTTTCCGCCTGAAGTGAGTACACCGCTGAATCCGAGACGGATGAGGTCCTGTACTGAAGCATCCAAATCCGGAGTGCGGTCCACCGCGCGGTGAAAGGTGCAGGGCACACCCGCCGCAAGGTCTACCAGCTCTTTATTACGCTCCAAATCCACCGTATTCCCTGCTTTCAGGTTACCAAAGACAAATCCGTCGGCACCGGAATCCTTAAATTCCTGCAAACTTCTTTTCATCTCGTGGAATTCTGTTTCGGAGTAGAAAAAACCTCCACCCACGGGACGAATCATGACATAGATGGGTTTTCTGTAGACCGATTTCAAATACCGGAACTCCTCAATGCCAGGGGTCATCCCACCAAGATGTTGGTCGGAACAGAATTCAATACGGTCAGCCACGGAGCGCAGGGCGGTTTCGGCGGAGGTGATTTCAAAGCAGGCTATTTCAAGCATATCAGGTATTGATTAAATGAATTGTTTTAATTTTTTTTTGATTTAAATCAGTGCCGAAGCATCAATTAAGGTATTCCCATTCTGGTCATGCAGGGCGTAATTAAATCCTTTCTGAAGGCAATAGGCACCACTTTCGCCATTTTTATTCAGCGCGATGAAGCCGATTTGGATATCCTGGATATTCCTTTTTTGGTTCACGAGGTTTCTGTGAATCCTTTTGACTGCCTCCTCGCAGGCTTTTTGCGGAGTAAATCCATTTCTCATCATTTCAACAACCAAATGGGAGCCACAGGTCCGGATAACCTCTTCGCCATGACCGGTCGCAGTTGCAGCGCCCACTTCATTGTCTACAAAAAGACCGGCACCAATGATGGGGGAATCGCCAACACGGCCGTGCATTTTGTAAGCCAACCCGGACGTTGTGCACGCCCCGGACAGGTTTCCCAGCGAATCAATTGCGATCATGCCGACCGTATCATGGTTTTCTATGTTCACCGGTGGACGGTAGTCTGTTTTTTTCAGCCATTCCCGCCATTCTTTTTCACTTTCCTCAGTCAGCAGGTTGGTTTTCCGAAAGCCCTGTGCAAGCGCAAACGAAAGTGCTCCTTCGCCTACCAGCATCACATGAGGTGTTTTTTCCATCACCGCCCGGGCCACGGAGATTGGATTTTTAATGTGTTCCAAAAATGCTACAGATCCGATATTGGCCTTTTCATCCATAATACACGCATCCAGCGTCACCCTTCCGTCACGGTCCGGCCGGCCGCCATAGCCTACGCTTCTTTCCTCAGGATTGTCTTCAACAAGCCGTACGCCCTGTTCCACAGCATCCAATGCCCGTCCGCCGGTACTCAGGATTTTCCATGCTCCGGTATTTGCTGCGATCCCAAAGCTCCATGTGGACAGCACCACCGGTTTACGGACAGTCCGTGGTTTCTCCTGCAGAAGTGTTGCTGCCTCCAAAGGTTTAAGTGCAAAAAATGCGGAAAAAACTCCGGCTTTTTTAAGGAAATTACGGCGGTTACTCATGGGGTGGAAATGTGAACATGATCTTATAAAATTACGAAAAATATTGTCTATTTTTGAGGAAAATTACATGCAGGATGCAAACGACGGACACGGTACTGATGATTGAGCCCATCGCTTTTGGCTACAACGAGCAAACGGCTGAAAACAATTATTTTCAGGTTGACTCACAGAATGAAGAAACCCGGCAGAAAGCGCTGGAGGAGTTTAATGCTTTTGCTGAAAAGTTGAGGTCCAAAGGCATCAATGTGATTACCGTGAAGGATACCCTGGAGCCGCATTCCCCCGATTCAATATTCCCAAACAACTGGGTCAGTTTCCACGGTGATGGAAAAGTCGTGCTGTATCCTATGTTTGCGCCGAACAGACGCGTGGAACGACGCGACGATATCCTGAAAACAATAGAAGACAACGGATTTGAGATAAAGAAGGTCGTTGATGTAAGCCACTTTGAAGTAGAAAACAAATTCCTGGAGGGAACGGGAAGCATGATCTTCGACCATGACTATAAAATCGCCTACGGCTCCGTTTCCTTACGTTTGGATGAAGATCTTTTCAGGAAATTCTGCGCAGAGAACGGTTTTGAACCTGTGGTTTTCCACAGCTTCCAGAATGCCGGGTCGGAGCGTCTGCCCATCTATCATACCAATGTCATGATGTGCGTTGCCGACCAGTTTGTCGTAATCTGTCTGGACTGTATCGATGATGAGATGGAACGCGAAAAGGTGCAGGAAGTCATTAAGTCCACCGAAAAGGAACTGATTGAAATCAGCGAAGACCAGCTGCAGCAGTTTGCAGGAAATATGCTGCAGTTGCGCAACACAGAAGGGAAAACCTTTCTGGTGATGAGTGAGACAGCCCGCAAGTCCCTGACCGCGGAGCAGATTCAAAAAATAGAGAACTATTCCGAAATCATATCATCGGACCTCAGTACGATAGAAACGAACGGCGGAGGCAGTGCACGTTGCATGTTGGCTGAGATTTTCCTGCCTAAGAACTAAAAATTTACATTTTGAACAACAACGGAAAATCCACTGCAGCGCTGTGGATTTTCCTTGCAATTAAACTTAGTTATGGTGGATTTGTGTTATCTCGTTCTTGATTTTGCATCTTTACTCGCATCATCGATCTGTCTTAGGTTTTTCAGCTTTTTATTTCCAAAACTATAGGTCACCGAAAACTGTACTCCCCGCCTGAACTGGTCGTTCTTTACATAATTGTAATTTCCGTTGCTTTGGGTGTCGTCCAACTTTACCACGTTGGTGCGGAGTAAATCAGTTGCTTCCAGGTTGAAGGTCCATTCATTCCAGATCTTTTTCACACTTACATCCAGACTAGAAAGGGGTTGAAGGGTACCAATGTTGATGATCTGCGGTCCCACATACCAGTAGTTTACGCCAAGAAACCAGTCTTTTTTGGAGGAGAGCCTGATGTTGTTGTGGGTCTGTATAAGCAGCGATTTCGTGTTGGTATCAATTACAAAAGGGGAGAACTGGTCGCCGGTTATAGGATCATGGTCCAGATAGGCATCAATGCGGTTAATCTGTAAACCGATGTTCGTATTGGTGGTGAGTATGTTGTTAAAGTAAGACTTCTGGGTGCCAATCATTGCAGAGAACTCCGTCTTGTCGCCATAATTGGTCCGGATATACCGAAGTTCATTGTCGTTCTGCAGCGGAATCTGCGAATAATCATCCTTTGACAGGCTGTGGCTCACTATAAAGAAATACGACTGTTTGAACATATACGTGAAGTTGTTGTTATACACTTCTGACGCCTTAACGAACGGGTTGTTCTGAATATAATTGGTGGGCGTGATATAAGTCCTTACCGGATTGATTTCCCAAAAGGAGGGTCTTCTTATCCTACTGGAAAAGGAATAGGAAATGTTGTTTTTGTCATTGATATCGTAGCTGAAACTGGCATAAGGAAGGATATTGCTGTAGTCACGCTTCACATTGATGTCCGTATCCAGAATTTCGCCAAAGGAATGGGTGTTTTCAAATCTTGTGCCTATCTTTCCGGAGAACTTCGGACCGAATTTCTTCTCCAGTGTTGCATAGACACCCGTAATCTCTTCATTATATACAAAATGGTTGGACTGGTTATCATCTTTTATGAAAGTTGCGGATGGGATATCCAGATTCTCAAAATAAGTATCGTTGTCTGTATCGGTCTTACTGAAATTTCCACCCACAGAAACCGTAAAATCATTTTTAAACTTCTTGAGATAATCTGCCGTGGCAGCGTAATTGTCAATCAGCTGAGGTGCCCTCTGGTTAAACCGCCGGGTCAGATCCAGGGTCTCCTGCAGCAGGTTGGAATTGAAAGTGGAGTTCGTGCTTTTCTGAAACCTTTTATAATTCAGATAGGCCACATTCATATTTAGTTTACTACCCAGTGAGTCCATCTTTATTTCGTAATTAAGGTTCACCGAATTGTTGTAAGAACGTGCATCTTCCAGATTCTCGGTTTTATTATACGACAGGCCGGAGGGCAGGGATAAGGTATTGAAGAGCTCACCCCTGGAATCATAACTCCTGTTGGCCCAGGAATTCCAGCTCACCGCGATGTTCTGCCGCTCGGTAAGGGCATAATCCACATTCAGGTAGCCTCCCAGGTTCAGGTTGGGATCCGAGATTGGACCTTCGGATGTATTCAGGCTGGAAGCGGTCCCGTTTTTAAGCAGATACTGCTGCCGGTTTTGCCAGTTGGAGCCGTTAATGCTTGTCGAAATTCCCAGTTTATTTTTCCTCGCGTTAAGTGAAAGGGCTGTAGACTGGTGGTTGTAATAGTCCTGATGGTTGCTGGCCCTGAAATTTCCGTTTACTCCATCATCCAGTTTTTTCTTCAGAATAATGTTGATCACGGCGTCGGACGATTCCACGTTATATTCACTGCCGGGAACCGTAATGACTTCAATTTTGCTGATGTTTTCCGCGGGCGTATTTTTAAGAAGTTCGATGATGGCCTCTGCATTCATACTGGTTTTGCGGCCGTTCATGTAAATCACGGCATTGGATTTCCCCAGAACCTTCAGTGATTTGTCGTCCGTTGATGAAACCAGAGGGGTTTCCTTCAGGATTCCGAATGCGGTACTGCCTTTGGCTACCGGCGATGCGGAAACATCGTAGACAAAGCGGTCCGATTCCTTTTTGAATACTTTTTTGGTCATGGTGACCTCCTTTATTTCCTGGACCTTAGTTGAGTCGGCTCTGTATTTTTCCTGCGCAAATGCAACAGTGCCGGTAAGAAGTGAAATGGAAATGATTAGTTTTTTCATGATTGATTTTTTTAAAAAAAGAAGAAGAAAGAAGCAGGTCATCAGTTTAAGAAGTGTGGTTATCGGTTTTCAAGCTTCTTTCTTTTCTTCCGGTTATAGTTTTATACTTGGTTATTAGTTTTAGTTATTAATATACTTTGCAAAGATATGGTAATGTTTTAGTAATATGCAATACAAAGTAGTAAAACTAATTCATTCGGAGCTTCAACGTACTGATTATCAATTTACAAATTTTTCAAAAAAATTCTCTGTTGGCTAATTAGACAGTAAAGGTGACCTGTTTGTTACACCGTTAGCGAAAAAAATGAGCAGAAATTTCTGCCCGTTCTTAATTCAAGCTTTATTCAATTCCAAAAATAGTGGTACCTTTAGGTAAACAAAAAAACGGATATTATGAAAAATTTCTATTTCCTGTTACTTATTCTATTTTTCTTTCTGAACAGTTGTGTAGGATCGGACGGATTGATGGAGGACTCTAGCCCCAAAACAATTTTCAATTACGATTATGGAAATACTGTCAGCCGAAATTTTTATGGATCTGTTAAAGACCGGTCGGGCAATGCAGTTTCAGGAGCTGTGGTATCTATTGGACCATCAACTGGCCAAACAAATAACCAAGGATTCTTTTTATTGAAGAATATTTCAGTGAAAGAGAAATTTGTATATGTTAAGGTTAAAAAGTCCGGCTATATAGATGCCTCCGAAGTATTAATTGCGACCCCCGGTAATAACAGAATAAATGTGATGATGATTCCTGCGACTACAACTGCAACAGTTGTAACGGGAAGTCCTTCCACTGTATCGCTGCCTAATGGAGCCAAATTGAAATTTGGAGGAAGTTTTAAGGATGCAAACGGAAATGCCTATTCGGGGAATGTAAATGTGGCATTATTCCATCTGAAACCCTCAGACACTTACTATAATGAAACCGGACCTGGAAATATTGTTGGTGCTGATACGGTAGGAAACCCACTTGCATTGCATAGTTACGGTATGATTCACGTGCAGCTTACCGGAAGCGCGGGGCAGCAACTGCAGCTTGCTACCGGACAACCAGCCGAGATCACTATACCAATGGACGCAACACAGGCTTCAACTGCACCTGCTGTGATTCCTCTATGGTCCTTTGATGAAGAGATGGGAATCTGGAAACAGGAAGGCTCTGCCACTAAAAGCGGTAATTTTTATATAGCTCAAGTTTCACATTTTTCGTGGTGGCATTTGTCCTATCCTGATCCACTGGCTACTCTTTCCGTAACTGTTCAAACACCTGCAAACCAACCGTTCGCCGGACTTCTCGTGGTTATTAATTCATCTCACGCGGTTGCAACCGACAACATGGGAGTGGCTGCTGGATTTGTTCCGGCTAATCAGCCGCTGGTTTACCAAATAACCGATTTGTGCCATACTGTTCTTCATTCCCAAAATATTGGCCCTTTTGCCCCCGGATCCAGCAATACTTTTTCTGCAACGGTTTCTACACCGAATGCAGTAATAGTGGAAGGTACACTAAAAGACTGCAGCGGGAATGATGTTACCGACGGAATGGTTTCATTGTCTTCACCAAATTATGGATTTATTAATCCTAATTTACAATTAGTAACGGGCGGTAGTTTCAGTGTGGCAACAGCACTTCCATGTAACCCCGGCGCTCAGTTTCAGTTAACAGGTTATGACTTCACCAATTCTCAACAGAGTCCTACCGTAATTTTCACTGCTACGCCTCCAACAACAAATGTTGGTATTTTGATAACATGTAATCCTGTCACCGAATTTATATCTTATCAAATTGACAGTCAAACCCCAATAGTATGCCAGGGAAATTTAATAGCTTCTTGGTCTCCGAATGGCACTTTTATTTATTCTCAGGGTTTAAATTATTTTTCGTTTGCTTATCCAAACGCCATTTTATATACAGGAATGGTTTTAAACTCTAATTTTAGTTTAGGGCTTCCCGCAGCTTCCCCAACCCCTGGATACGCCGGAATTTCTGTGGATGCTAATCTACCAGGAAATAATTTAACTTTTCAGGTAAACAACTGGGGACCAGTGGGAACGTATGTAGACTTTACATTAAGCGGAACCTATATGGATACCTCGGTGTCACCTGCTGTTCTGCGAACAATAACAGGCACGGGGCACGTTCTTCGTACGTACTAACAATTCTACATGTAAAAGGGAGCATTTAGCTCCTTTTTTATTCCCGGTCGAACCGCGCCAGTTTTTTGTCTACCCAAATCGTTGCGAAGGGGAAAAATGCAGAAAGAAGTGCAAAAACGGTATCCTCGTCATCCCATTTAAAGATCCTCCGTGCCGGGACCAAAAGCAAAAGGTAAAGGGTGAAAAACAGACCGTGAATATTCCCGATAATAATGATGTAAATGGTGGGGAGCAGGCCTTCCCGGTCATACCGGATCCAGATCATAGCACTGAAAAGGAACAACCAGGAGAGGGCTTCAGCCATACAGATCTGTTTGAACCACGTATGGATTTTTTCCTCGGAATATTTTGCAAATAAATTTTCGATGAAGTTCATAGTAAGATTAAATTGATGCGGAAATTCGCTCTGCTTTTAACAGCAAAACCTTTATATCTGTTTGGTTCCCAACGGGTGCCATTTACTAATTTCTTTAATTTTTTTTGAAAGAACTTTGTATACTTTTTATTTTTCGGGTTCTGGAATTTACTGTTTATCTTCAAATCCGTCACTTTTCCCCGCTGATCAATTAGAAAAACAACTTCAACATACGAAAGATGCTCTGGTGGCTTCCTGGTTGTATATCCTGTGGGTTCTTCCAGGTTTGCCCAAAATAGGTTTTCTATATTTTTTTCGTTCTCAATATTTGTCTTAGGCTTCGCATCAACTTCGGACATTTCAAAAACCCTCCTAAAATTATTCTTCGCGAATAACTCATACGATTTAGCGACTAAATTTTCAAGTTTTTTTTCGCCGAATTTTTCTTCGGTCAATTTATTGTGCTCTGAAGCGTAGCAATCTTTAGGATAATACGCCGAAATGTCACTTCCGAATTGGAAACCGCCCCATTTAATATCATTTGCTGCCAACAAATTTTTCAGCTCATTCTCAGGAAGAAATTCTTCTAATTGGGGAGCCGGTAAAACTAAAAAATAGATATTCGCATTTTTCGCATCTTGTCTAGCTTTCAAAATATCAGCCTTACACCTTTCGTCATTAGTATTTCTATAAATTTCCAGATTGTTGTCTCTTAAAGAATCTTTTTGGGCAAAAAAAATATTTTGAAAGAAACACATAATGAGTAAAACATAGAAGCCTTTCATCTATATAACTGTTATTTGTAAAAAGCGCTACCGTCCAGGTATTCAAAAACTTCAGGAGACAGCATGGGGCGAACATTTTTTCCGGCTTTGATCATCTGCCGGATTTCAGTGGCCGACAGTTCTATGACCGGCGCATGGACCAGCGAGATGTTATCGTGCTGAAGGTATTCGTGGTCTTTCTTTTCGCCATCAAAAGTTCGTGGATAAACGATGATCTGATGGTTCTTGATTAAGGTTTCCGCATTTTTCCATTTGGAAAGACCATCCAGATTGTCTTCGCCCATAATGAGGGCGAAGGCATAATCCGGATATTTCTCATGCAGATAGGTCAGGGTGTCAATTGTATAACTCGGTTGAGGCAGGGAAAATTCCACATTGGAAGCCCGCATCTTTGGGTAGTTTTTAATGGCAAGCTGTACCATGTCCAGCCGGTTGTGGTCCTTAAGCAGGGACTTTTTCTCTTTGAAGGGATTTTGGGGACTCACCACAAACCAGAGTTCCTCCATATCCGAATTTTCGAGTATGTAGTTTGCCAGGATCAAATGGCCTATGTGCATGGGATTGAAACTCCCGAAAAACAAACCTATTTTCTTCATATTTTAAAGCAGTCATAAGGACTTAGCGGGATTTATTCCCTGAACTTAACATCCCGGATGTTGAGAAAATAAGTAACATTGCCTTTCCAGTGGTTTTCTTCTGCAGTAAAAGCAATATCAAAGCGTTTCTCACGGAAATCATCGGCATGTTTTCCGAGTTTGAAACCCACGCATTCTATATTTCTTCCGGTAGATTCCTGTTTGATGTAGAATTTAAGGTGACCTTCGTCTTTGCCCATCGTCTTTACATAACCGGCCACTTTCAGGTTTTTAAGAACCAAAATGGGCTTCATATTATTCGGACCAAAGGGGGCCAGTTTTCTGTGGAAATTAAAGAAATCCTTGTTCAGGTCATCAATTTCAACATCGGAATCAATTTTAATGCTTGGTTCTTTCTGATGTTCCAGGATCTTTTCTGAAACTACTTTTTCAAACTTTTCGCGGAAGAGTTCAAACTTATCTTTCTCCATGGAAAGACCTGCCGCTGCTGGATGTCCGCCAAACTTCAGGAAGAGGTCGGAGCAGTTTTCCAGCGCATCATGCACATCAAAATCTGCAACGGAGCGTGCCGAAGCCACCATTTCACCATTGTTACCGTCCGTAAAAACGAGTGTGGGCTTATAATAAGTTTCGGTAAGCCGGGAGGCTACAATTCCAATGACGCCCTTGTTCCAGCCGGCACCATAAACGATGGTGCTGTAGTTTTGAAGCTGACCGGTTTCTTCGACCTGCAAAATTGCTTCGGTAGTACTGCTCATGTCCAGTTCACGTCGGGAATCGTTCAGTGTTACGATATCGTTCACGATCTGATGTGCCTGCTTCAGGTTGTCCGAGACCATAAGTTCCACTGCGGCTTTGCCGTGTGAAATCCTTCCGGCCGCATTGATTTTGGGAGCAATTTCAAAAACAATATTGGAGATTTCAAAAGTGGCCAGTTTGTCTTCCGGAATAAGCATCCGTAAACCAAGGTTTCTGGATTTTCTCAGGATCTTAAGACCCTGTTTCGCCAAAACGCGGTTTTCACCGGTCATGGAAACGATATCGGCGGCAATTGATATTGCCAGTAGGTCCGTAAGCTCAAAAAGTTCGGCTTCAGGTATTTTGTAGATGGTGTTGAGTCCCTGGCACAGTTTGAAGCCTACGCCGCAGCCGGATAGTTCCTTGAAGGGATAGCGGCAGTCTGACCTTTTCGGGTCCAGTACCGCTACTGCGGCAGGAATCTGTTCCCCAGGTAAGTGGTGGTCGCAGATGATGAAATCCACGCTCAGATTTTTTGCATATTCCACCTTGTCAATGGCCTTAATTCCGCAGTCCAGTGCAATGATGACGGAGAATCCGTTCTCCTTCGCAAAATCAATACCCTCCGTAGAAATGCCATAGCCTTCCGAATTCCGGTCCGGGATGTAGAAGTCCAGGTATTTTTTATCGACAATCTTGCTTAAATAGAGGTACATGAGTGCCACAGCGGTTGTTCCGTCCACATCATAATCACCGTACACCATTATTTTTTCGCCGTTTTCAATGGCAGTTGCAATACGGTCTACAGCCAACTGCATGTCTTTCATCAGGAAAGGATTGTGAATATCGTTGAGGTTGGGTTTGAAAAACTCCCTTGCCTTCTGATAATTGTCAATCCCTCTGAGAACCAGGATTTTGGATTCAAATGTTCCAAAACCCAGTGACGAACTGATGCCGTCCACGATGTCTTCATCCGGTTCGGGTTTGTAAATCCATTTCTGACTCATAATCTCACAAAAATACAAAAAAAAAGTTGGAAGAGGGGTGGACGCCGCAGCACATGACACTAAAAAACCGTTCAATTTCTTGAACGGTCATTTATTGATCTGGCAGCAATGGTGCTGTAGTTTTTGCATTTTTAAGAATACATCTGCTGCTGAAGTTCCTTCACTTTTTTATCGGCCAGATATTCGTCGTAGCTCATTTCGCGGTCAATGATTCCTTTGGGAGTAAGTTCGATGATCCTGTTACATACCGTTTGAAGCATTTCGTGGTCATGAGAGGATAGGAGCACCGTTCCTTTGAAGTTTGTTAATGAATTGTTCAGCGTAGTGATGCTTTCCAAATCCAGGTGGTTGGTTGGTTCATCCATTAGCAGCACGTTTGCCCTCTGCAGCATCATTCTGGAGAACATACAGCGCATCTTTTCGCCTCCGGAAAGTACTGTACAAGATTTCAGGGCTTCATCGCCGGAGAAAAGCATTTTCCCCAGGAATCCCCGCATATATTCCTCATGCCTTTCATCGTCGTTTTTCGTGAACTGACGCAGCCAGTCTACCAGGTTAATGTCTTCCTGAAAGAAAGAAGTATTATCAAGCGGCATATAGGACTGATTGGTTGTAATCCCCCAGTTAAAGGTTCCCTTATCCGGTTGGGTATTGCCTCCCAAGATTTCGAAGAATTCTGTTATCGCTAAGCTGTTTTTGGAAATAACGGCAATTTTATCGCCTTTCTTTAAATTCAAATTAACATCGGAAAATAAAAGTTCACCGTCCTTGGTTTTCTCCAGACCTTTAACTTCAAGGATCTGGTCTCCTGCTTCGCGTTCGGTATCGAAAATAATAGCCGGATAACGCCTTGACGAAGGTTTGATATCGTCAATATTAAGCTTGTCAATCATTTTCTTACGGGCAGTGGCCTGTTTTGCCTTCGCAACGTTTGAGGAAAACCGTGCGATAAAGTCCTGAAGTTCCTTTTTCTTTTCCTCCGCTTTTTTATTGGCCTGCTGACGCTGTCTGGTCGCCAACTGCGAAGCCTGATACCAGAACGAGTAGTTTCCGGTGTAAAGGTTCAGTTTGGAGTAATCCAAATCGGCAATATTGGTACATACCGTATCAAGGAAGTGACGGTCGTGAGATACCACGATAACGGTATTTTCGTAATCGGCCAGGAAATCTTCCAGCCATGCGATGGTTTCAATATCGAGGTCATTTGTAGGCTCATCCAGAATCAATACATCCGGATTCCCGAACAGTGCCTGTGCAAGAAGCACCTTAACCTTGTTCTGGTTTTCAAGTTCGCCCATCAGCTGATAGTGCATTTCATCCTTGATTCCAACATTGGAAAGCATGGTCATCGCATCGGATTCAGAGTTCCAACCCCCCATTTCGTCATAAATTACTCCAAGTTCTCCTGCCTTGATGCCATCGGCATCAGAAAAATCTTCCTTTGCATACAGGGCATCCATTTCTTCTTTAATCTCAAAAAGTTTTTTGTTCCCTCTCAAAACGGTCTCCAGAACGGTATAGTTGTCATAGGCAAAGTGATCCTGCTCCAATACGGACATCCTTTTACCAGGCTCCAGTGATACATTTCCCGTGGTTGGGTCCTGTTTTCCGGTCAATATTTTAAGGAAAGTGGACTTTCCGGCACCATTTGCACCAATAATTCCGTAGCAGTTTCCTTTCGCAAACATGATGTTTACATCATCGAAAAGCACTCTTTTCCCGAATTGCAATGATAAGTTAGATACTGTTAACATATAGTTTTGTAAATTTGGCGCAAAATTACGAAAAGATTTTGGGTTTTCATCACACTAAAACGGCAGAACAACAAGGCGCTACGTTTTGAATATGTTAAGTAATATGTTAAAAAAAACCCAAATTTTAAAAGCTTTTGTAAAAATTATATAAAGCAGTAATGAACTCATTTGATGAAATTTGCAGTATACAATGAAGATCGAGAAGTCTGTAACCATTTTAAATAAGAGAGCCCGGTTTGAATACGAGATCTTGGAGGAACTGGAGGCAGGTATGGTGCTGAGCGGGACAGAGATAAAGTCGTTGCGATCCTCGAAAGCCAGTATTACCGAAGCTTTCTGCCAATTTATAGATGGAGAACTGTATGTGATAAACATGATGATAGACGAGTATAAGCTCGGGACATTTTATAATCACAAGACAAAGAGGGAACGTAAGCTGCTGCTGCACACACGGGAATTACAGAAACTGGACAAAAAATTAAAGGACGCAGGCAATACGATAATTCCGTTAAAATTATACATAAACGATAAGGGGAAGGCTAAGATCCTGATTGCCCTTGCAAGAGGCAAAAAACTCTTTGATAAAAGGGAATCCATAAAAGACCGGGAAAATAAAAGGACCTTGGACCGAATTCTTAAGAAAAGTTAAAATAACTCGGAAAAACTTTGTTTATAAGGAAAAATTATATTTATTTTGCATTATCAATTATTTAATCATTTAATTCTATGAAAAATCTAAAATTAGGAATTTCAGCATTGGCACTTACGGTTGCCTCTACTGTTTTCGCTCAAACAAGCAACAATCCGTGGTTAATCGGAGTTGGTGCTCACGGAGTGAATCACATGGCCATAGCAAACGGCGGAATTGGTGAAAAATTTAATCACTTTGAAAGATTGTTTAATATCGGTGATTATCATATTACACCACCACTGTCTAAACTAACCGTAGCAAGACACTTAACAGGTCCATTGGTACTTGACTGGCAGACTTCTGTAGGAAACGTTCCTAACCCAAGATTTAACATGGGTAAGGAATTCATGCTTATGACAGGTTTGGGTCTTCAGTTCAAGGCTAACACCCTGTGGAATGAGGATTCTTGGTTTGACCCATACTTAAGAGTTGGAGCAAGTTACTTGAGACATGATTATTCAGGTCTTACATTCCCCAGACCCGATGCAGCAAACGAAAACGTGATGCTTGCTTATGATGTCAATGGTACCAATCCTGGTAAAGCAAATCATTTTGCTGCCCCTATTGGTCTTGGTTCTAATTTTTGGCTTACCAAAAACTTCGGTCTGGGTCTTCAGGGAGATTATGTCTCCACCCCCTTTAATGATAAATCTAACGTTGCTAATTTCTGGCAGGCTTCAGCTTCATTATTGTTCAGATTTGGACAAAGAGACAGAGATAAAGACGGAATCCTAGATAAAGATGATCTTTGTCCTGATACTCCGGGATTACCAGAATTCCAGGGATGTCCTGATACAGACGGTGACGGAATTCCAGATAAAGATGACCAATGTCCAGATGTTGCAGGACCAGTTGAAAACAACGGTTGTCCTTGGCCAGATACAGATGGAGACGGAATCATTGACAGAGATGATAACTGTCCTAACGTTCCTGGTCCAGCTGAAAACGCAGGTTGTCCTTGGCCAGATACAGACGGTGACGGTATCCTAGATAAAGATGATGCTTGTCCTACCGTTCCAGGTCTTGCTCAGTACAACGGATGTCCTAAGCCAATTGAAGTTTGGGGTGACGAAGCTACTAAAGCTTTAGAGAACATTCTGTTCAACTTTAATAAGGCAACCCTAAGACCAGAGTCTAAGGAAAAACTTGACAACGCGGCACAGATCATTAAAGATTCTCAAGGTAGATTCCAAATTATCGGTCACACTGATAAAAAAGGTTCAGAAGCTTATAACCTGAAACTGTCTCAAAGGAGAGCGGCTGCGGTTGTAGAAGCATTAGAAGCCAGAGGAGTTAGCCCAAGTTCACTTAAGTCAATGGGTGTTGGTGAGCAAGATGCTACCGTTCCTGAATCTGCTTCAGATGCAGAAAGACTAAAAGACAGAAAAGTTATCGTTAAGCCAGCTGATGCAGCTACTTGGGATGCTATGCAGAAAAGAGATTACTAATAAGTAATTTGTAATATATCAAAAATGCACCTCCGAATTTTCGGAGGTGTTTTTTTTATGTGCAATTTTCATTATTTTCGCACTCTAAAATGTAGTTAATTATGGGACGCGCGTTTGAATACAGGAAAGCATCAAAAATGGCACGTTGGGATAAGATGGCCAAAACATTCTCGAAAATAGGGAAGGATATTGCCCTGGCCGTTAAAGCGGGTGGTCCGGACCAGGATGCGAATCCGGCACTGAGGAGATGTATCCAGAATGCGAAGGGCGCCAACATGCCGAAAGACAATGTGGAGCGGGCCATTAAAAAAGCCAGCGGTGCAGATGCTGAAAATTATGAGGAAGTGACCTACGAAGGTTATGGCCAAGGCGGTGTCGCATTTTTTGTTGAATGTACGACAAACAATACGACCCGAACAGTAGCTAACGTTCGGGCAATTTTCAATAAGTTTGACGGTAACCTCGGCAAAAACGGTGAACTGACCTTCCTGTTCGACCGTCAGGGAGTGTTTACACTGGATCGTTCAGGAATCAAAATGGATTGGGATGACTTCGAAATGGAAATGATTGATGGGGGTGCTGAGGAAATCGATCAGGATGAGGATGAGGTCTATATTACCACAAAGTTTGAAGATTTTGGTCTGCTTTCCCACAAACTTGATGAGTTGTCTGTTGAAGCCAAAAGTGCTGAGTTGCAGAGAATCCCCAACCTGACCAAGGCTGTTACTGAAGAACAGTTTAAAACGAATATGAAAATGCTTGAACGTTTTGAGGAGGATGACGATGTGCAGAATGTCTACCACAACATGGAAATCACGGACGACCTTTTGGAGCACGTTTGACACGATGACATAAAAAAAACTCAAAGCTCTGCTTTGAGTTTTTCATTTTTTCTAACGGTGAAGCAGGATGTCTTCTACACCGGTCATGCGGTTCATAACAGATCGGGCATAGGAGCAGTGGGGGTATACTTTCCAGTTATTTTCTCTTGCAAATTCAATGGATTTCTCCACCAGAAACTTGCCCATTCCGCGTCCTTCAAATTTGGGATGTACAAGTACGAAAGAGATGATAAGTTTTTTATCTTCCGGAAAAATAGTGTAGGTAGCCCTTCCTATTTCTTCTTCATCATTATTCAGCATAATGACACCACCGTTTCCCGATTTATTGTTAGTGTATTTCATATAAACTTTAATGAAATAAATATACCAAAAAAATTTTAAAGGTCAGTTCCGGTGTAGTAACTGTAGTCTCTGATGATGGTCTTGATGAACTGACGCTCTGTTAATCCCTTTGGTTCCGCTTCCATTTTCAGCGTTTGCCTGATTTTATTCGCCAATGCGGTTATGATTTGTCGGTCATCCACCTTCATTGCTTTCTGGAAGTTCTCTTTAATGATCCGCACATCATTGTCGGACAGGGCCACCACCTGCGGAAAGGTTCCCTGATAATCCTCGTGCAGATGTTCGAGGATGGTATGGGAGATGCCTATTGCATTTTTAAGGGAAATGACGGCCGTTCCCGATGCGATGTCGCCCAAACGCTGGTTGTTCCTGTTCACAATCATCGTTATAAGACCTACCACTCCCGAGTTCGAGAACACATCGACAAGCCGGAAAATCCACCGGATAAGGTAATCGCCGAATCCCGCCTGATACCCGTCAATCTTCACCACCTTTATTTTCATGATCTTTTTACCAAAAGTCTGTCCTTCCATAAGGCTTTCCAGCACCAAAGTGTATACATGAATCGGCAATGTGATCATAATCATGACTGCCATGATTGACCATTGATCCATGGAATCGAAATAAGTTCCGAGGTTAAAGAACTTGTTCAGTACCGAATATAAAACCAGTACATACGCCGCTTTTATGACAAGATCAATTAAAAAAGCAACAATCCTTTCGCCCACACTCGCCACATTGTACTGAATGTTTACATTTTGGGAGGTGCTGATGGCAATTTGAGACATTAATTTTATTATTTTAGCCACTGTTATGAGGGAAGTGGCATTTATTAAACAAAATAAAGAAAAATGGCTGGGAATTGAACAGGTTATCGACGGAAAGATAAAAAAAAATCCTGATGACCTCTCTTCACTTTACATCAATTTAATCAATGACCTTTCTTTTGCGCAGACGTATTATCCCAAAAGTAAGACTACTGTTTACCTTAATCACCTTTCGTCCCGGATTTTTCAGAAGATATACAAAACCCGGCGGACAGAGAAAAACAGGCTCTTCTATTTCTTTGCCACGGAGGTGCCGCTGCTGGTTTATCAGTACAGGAGATACCTCTCTTATGCCTTCATTTTCTTCCTTTTTTTCACTGTTGTAGGAGTAATTTCGGCATATTACGACAAAGACTTTGTAAAAATTATCCTTGGGGAGGATTATGTAAACAAGACCATCGAGAATATCAGAAAGAACAATGCAGTGGGAGTGTACCAGCAGGGTTCCAATTGGGGGATGATGGTAAGCATTATCTTTAACAATCTGACGGTTGGTGCCAAACTGTTCCTGTATGGTGTTTTCGGAGGTGTGGGGACGCTGTTCGCACTTATGCAGAACTCTATCATGCTGGGCTCCTTTCAGTATTTTTTTCACGAACACGGTGCGCTGAAAGAAAGCGCAAGGGGTATTTGGCTGCACGGAGTCTTCGAGATATTCAGTATGGTAGTGGAAGCAATGGCAGGTCTTATTTTAGGCGCTTCAATTCTTTTCCCTAGGACTTATTCGCGTTTCGATTCATTCAAACTTGGTTTTAAGGATGCCTTTAAGATATTTCTCAGTACCGTTCCATTTACGGTTGTGGCAGGTATAATTGAAGGCTACGTTACAAGATATGCGCTACAAATGTCTTTCACGCTTAATCTGCTTGTTATCTTGGGTACTCTCTCCATCATCGGTTTCTATTACCTTGTTTATCCGTATATTGTTCACAGAAAATTAAAATTTCAGGAGCGTGATGCAGTTTTATAAAAGAAGAGACTTCAGTGAACTCATTTCGGATACTTTCAGTTTTTTTAAGGAAAACGGGAGGAATTACTTCCGGAACTATCTTTTAATTAATGGACTGCTGCTAATCCTGCTGGTAGTACTTTTCATATTCGGATACCGTGAACTGTTTTCTCAGATTGGTGGTGACACGACGGGAGGCGAGAATTATTACTTTCAGGTGTATTTTGAGGAAAACCGCCCCTTCCTTATCCTGGCAATAGCGATTGTGTTTGTGCTTTTTCTGGCTACAACAATTATTTCCTACTCGTACCCGGTCCTGTATATGAAAAGACTCAGCGAAACCGGCGACCGAAATATAAAAGCAGATGATATTTTAGGTGATATCCGGCAGAATGCTGCGCGATTTCTCCTCTTTTTCCTGGGGATGCTCTTTGTCGTTACGCCTGTTGCTGCACTCATTTTTGCCATCTCTTACCAACTCCTGGCAGTTGTTATTGGGTTTTTCCTTATGCTGCTACTGATGCCTTTTGTGCTAAATGTTGTGAATTTTCTTTTGTTTGATTATTTCCATACCCGTAAAGGATTCTTTGATTCGCTTGCCTATGCGTTGCGTGCCCAGTTTTCATACCCCGCAGGCCGCGAGAAATCTCCGTTCTGGAAATACTGGGGTTCGGTAATGGTAAATTACCTTATCATTAATGTAATCACCTCTATTTTCACAATGATCCCCATGATTATCATTTTAATTCGGGTCTTTGCAGTGGCGGACGAGGGTGGAGACACTAATATACAGAACCCGCTGGAGGGTGCGATTGGAATCCTGTTTTTTGCAGTATATGGCATCTCAATCCTTGTGTCGTTTCTGCTGATGAATTTTCTTTTTGTAAATGCCGGATTTATGTATTACGACAGCCGTACTGACCTTCACCGCAAATTGGATCTGTCCCAAATTGATGCTATTGGTTCCAATGAAAGTTAAAGGGTTTACGCTGTTTGTATTTCTTGCTTTTTCCTGTGTCGCGGCACAGGATGGACTGCCGCCGCCTCCCTCTGAGAGTTTGGATTCTCTTTATACTGCTACGGCTGGGGGCAGTTTTCCCTTAGATTCGCTTTTGAGTGGCAATTACACCACGGACAATAAGGTGTCTCCCAGAAAGTTTAAAACAAATTTCAGGAACGATTATAAGGGTCCCGAGTTCGATTACACGACCGTAAAGCCCAGCGAATCGATGTGGAAGAAATTTCAGAGGAAGCTGAGCGAAATCCTCAGGGCACTTTTCGGGGAACTTAATCCCGGAAAGTCAATGCAGGTCACCGGAATCATTCTCAGGATTTTTGCTATTGCACTTACAGGATTCCTTCTCTATTTCCTGCTTCGGTTCCTGTTTTCAAAAGAAGGCGGATTTTTCTTCAGGAAAAAGAACAGTAAAGTTGAAATTGTAGGTTCCGAGATCCACGAAAACATTCACGAAATCAATTTTCCGGAAACAATTGCAAAGCATGAACGGGACCGTGATTTCCGGTCTGCGGTGCGTTACCGGTTCCTGCTTGTGCTCAAGCAGCTTTCAGATAGAAAAGTCATCAACTGGACTCCGGAAAAGACCAATAAGGATTATATTGCGGAAATTGCAGAACCCCGGCTGAAAGAAGCTTTTACCGACCTTGTGTATATTTTTGATTACGTTTGGTACGGGGAGTTCCCTATTGATGAAATGAGTTATAAACATTTTAAAGAAAAATTTGAGGCGGTAAATATTTAGAGCTTTCTGTAGGGCGATATCATGAACAAAACCTTCAAATTATACGGCATTATCTTCATCACTGTTCTGGTGATCCTGGCCCTGTTGCAACTCAACAAGGCTGAGGTCACTGATTGGCGGAAGAATTTTGACGTGAAGGAAAAATCCCCTTTTGGATTATTTGTGTTTAACCGGGAGGCGGATGATGTCTTTAAAAACAAACTGAACCGCATTGGGGCATCACCCTATGAGTTTTATTCGGACAGCAGCACTATCGCTCCCCATAACATCCTCATAATCCAGCGTGATGTTGACGGTCAGTCGCTAAATACCGTACTTGAACAGGTTGCTGCAGGATCGAACGCGATGCTGTTCGCAACCGAATTAGGTACCGAACTGACCGATACACTTACCGTAGACTTTTCGGTGGGATTTAACGAAAGTGGAAACAGGCTTATCCTGACAGACAGGAAATTCAGGGCGGACTCCCTGCTAACAGACAAACGTCCCAGTGGAGTAGTGTACCATTCCCTGGGTAAAGAAACAGAGGTACTTGGAGCCAGCAGAAACTCCGATGGGGTACTCAGTCCGAATTTTGTAAAAGTGAAGCATGGAAAAGGGCACTTCTACCTTCATTGCGAACCGTTGGTCCTCACCAATTATTACCTGTTACAGCCCGGCAGTGAAACTTATGTGCAAAATGTATTGTCCTACCTTCCGGACCAGCCTACCGTATGGTTTTCTAGATCAGGGAAAGTGCAGTCATCATCTCCACTGCGTTTCATCCTTTCGCAGCCCGCGCTTAAGTATGCGTGGTGGCTTCTACTGGCAGCAATGCTCCTTTTTGTTGTTTTCAATGTCAAAAGAAAACAGAGGATAGTGCCGATAAAAGAACCCCTCAGGAATAAATCGGTTGAATTTGTAAAGAGCATCGGTAACCTTTATCTGCAGGAAGGGGATTTTCATAACATGATGGCAAAGAAAGCACAGTATTTCCTGAATAAGGTCCGCATGGATCTTCTGCTGGATACCAGGGTACTGGATGAACAGTTTGCGAAAAAACTCCACCTGAAAACAGGTCAGGATGTCGAGAAAATCGACGAAGCGATTGTTTTACTGAATAAAGCCCAGGACCCCTATGCATCTGTCATGAGGGAGGACCTTGTGCGAATGAACAGACTTTTAGACGAAATTTTAAGATAAACAATTATCTGCAGGTTCAAGAAACGTGTAGAATTATAAAAACGTTAAAACATCCCGTATGGAAAACTTTGAAAATACAACCCCGCAGGATCCAGGTACAGAATTTCTATCCAGGATTGACCTTCAGGAACTGCAGCGAAGCCTGGAACTGGTGAAATCCGAAATCGCCAAGGTTATTGTTGGGCAGGATAGTATGATTGAACATCTTTTAGCGGCGCTCCTATCTAACGGGCATGTGCTCATAGAGGGCGTACCTGGCGTAGCAAAAACAATTACTGCGAAACTATTGGCAAAGACTGTAGATGTAGGTTTCAGCAGAATTCAGTTCACACCTGATCTTATGCCGTCGGACATCCTGGGCACTTCTGTTTTTAACGTAAAGACTTCAGAATTTGAGTTCAAGAAGGGTCCCATATTTTCCAGTTTCATCCTGATAGACGAAATTAACCGGTCGCCGGCAAAAACACAGTCTGCGCTGTTTGAAGTCATGGAAGAGCGCCAGATTACGATGGATGGGGTCCAATACGATATGGAGGAGCCTTTCCTGGTGGTCGCGACCCAAAACCCAATTGAACATGAAGGAACCTACCGCCTGCCGGAGGCCCAGCTGGACCGTTTTCTTTTTAAAGTGAATGTAGGTTACCCGGATCTGAAGCAGGAAGTCCAGATTATTAGTAACGAACATGCTAACAGGCTGGACGACAAGACCGATGCAGTGCAGCAGGTCATGAGTGGCGCACAACTTAAAGGTTATCAGGATCTGGTGCGAAATATTGTAGTGGAGTCTCATCTCTTGGAATACATTGCCCAAATCATTGTGAATACCAGGGAAAATCAGTTCCTGTACCTGGGTGCTTCGCCGCGTGCGAGCCTGGCGCTGCTCACAGCAGCCAAGTCATTTGCAGCGATTCGCGGGAGGGATTTTGTTACGCCTGAAGACATCAAGGAAGCCAGCTATGCCGTGCTCAGGCACCGGGTGATGGTGGCGCCGGAACGTGAAATGGAAGGCCTGACCGCCGACGAGATTGTGCGGCAGATACTTGATGCTATTGAGATTCCAAGGTAGGATTAAGGAAAATATTTTCAGATTATGTAACTGCCACCGGATTAATGAAACTCCTCTACATCAATACCCGTTTCTTCTTTGCGCTCTTTGGCGTGGGGATTACTTATGTCCTTGCGTTTTTTTTTCCTTTTCTGATGTGGGTTGCGCACGGAATCCTCCTGTTGGTAGTCCTTGCGTTTATTGTAGATTACCTGTTTATGTTCAACCAGAAAAATGCAGTCGTGTCACAACGAATCCTGCCTGAAAAACTTTCGAACGGGGATCTTAATTTCGTGAAGGTGGACATTAAGAACAATTATCCTTTCAGGATTAAAGTAAGGGTGATTGATGAGATTCCGTTTCAGTTCCAGAAACGTGATTTCCTTATTAATAAAGCAGTGGAAGCAGGAAGCAATGTTTTCTTTCAGTACGATCTGGAGCCTAAAGAGCGGGGGTCCTATACGTTCGGGAATCTGAATGTTTATGTGGAATCCGCCTTGGGATTTGTGTCGCGGCGGTTTACCTTCCAGAAAGATGAGGTGTTGCCCTGTTATCCTTCCTTTGTTCATCTGAGGAAATACGAACTGATGGCGCTGCAGAATGAATTCCTGTTGGGCGGAATCAAGAAGATCAGGAAACTCGGTCACACCATGGAGTTTGAACAAATAAAGGAATATGTTCCGGGTGATGACATCAGGACCATTAACTGGAAAGCAACTTCCAAAAGGAGCCAGGTCATGGTAAACCAGTTTCAGGACGAAAAATCGCAGCGCATCTATCTTCTTATCGATAAAGGAAGAACCATGCAGATGCCCTTCAATGGGTTGAGCTTGCTTGACTATTCCATCAATGCAGTGATGGCGCTGAGCCATATCATCCTAAAAAAAAGTGACCGCGCGGGAATGATGACTTTCTCCAAAAAAACAGAAAATAAAGTCCTGGCAGAGAATAAATCCGGGCAGCTAAGGAAAATTTCGGAGGCCCTGTACCACATTCAGACTAATTTTTATGAAAGCGATTTCAGCAGGCTGTATCAGGACGTAAAGTATACGATTGGGCAGCGCAGTCTCATCCTGCTCTTTACCAACTTCGAAACGCTCGATGCCGTAAACAGGCAAATGAAATATCTGCGGGGAATTGCGAAAAACCATTTACTCGTGGTGGTGTTCTTCAAGAATTCCGAACTTCACGAACTGATTAACAGGAATCCCGAAAACCTGAAGGAAATCTATGATGAAATCATTGCCGAAAAACTGGAATTCGAGAAAAAACTCATTATCCAGGAACTCCGGAAGTACGGGATTCACACCATTTATACCCTTCCGGAAAACCTCAATATTGAAGTCATTAACAAATATCTGGAGATAAAGGCCAGAGGAATATTATAACTTAAGAAAATAATGAAAATTTCCTTAAACAGAATCAACGACAATTATTTGTTTGAATGCACCAATGCTGCAGGAAACAAAATATTGCTGGATAACACTTCAGAACCGGATGCGAAAGGGGTTTCACCGATGGAAACCGTCCTCATGGCCGTAGCGGGCTGCAGTGGGATCGACATGGTTTCCATCTTAAAGAAACAGCGACAGGTCATCACTGGTTTTTCCGCTGAGGTTGAAGGCGAGCGGGTTCAGGTTGACGAAGCGAAACCTTTCCGGGAAATTACGGTGAAGTTCTTCCTGGAAGGGATCATTGACCCTAAAAAAGCACTGAAATCTGCAGAACTTTCCTTCGAGAAATACTGTTCGGTTTCCAAAACGCTGGAACCGGGGGTAACCGTAATATACGAAGTAACCGTAAACGGCGAAAAGGTTTCCTGACCACCCGGAATCTACAGTACCGAAATATCCCGCATCAGGAAAATTTACCTTTCGGCGTCCGTGAAGGCTGAATGAGTTTCGCCACCGTTGCCGTCCAGCCGGTCTGGTGGGAGGCTCCAATGCCTTTTCCTGTGTCCCCGTTAAAATATTCGTGGAACATGATGTAATCCTTGAAGTGTTCATCGTGGTTCATCAGATCATCACCCCCGTTGAAGGGACGTTCTCCTTTTTCATTTTTAAGAAAAATGGAACCAAGCCGCCGGCTTAAATCACCGGACACATAATCAAGATTCCGCATTTCACCACTGTTTGAGGGATATTCAATCTGCAGACTTTCTCCATAGTAGTAATAGAACCGCTGCAGGCTCTCCACAATAAGGAAATTGATCGGGAACCAGATGGGGCCGCGCCAGTTGCTGTTTCCACCAAACATCCGGCTGTCGCTCTCGGCAGGGGTGTATTTTACGGTGAAATCCTGGCCGTCCACCGTGAATTTAAAGGGATTTTCCTCGTAGATTTTGGACATGGACCGGATTCCGTAATCCGAAAGGAATTCGTTTTCATCCACCATGCGCTGGAGAATCCTGGTCAGACGTGTTTTCCGCAGGATGCTCATCAGGTGTTTTCCTCCCTGGCCCTCCACTTCCCAATGCGAAACAAGATTGGCAAGTTTGGGTTTGTTTTTGAGCACCCAGTCCATCCTTTTAGTGAAATTGGGCAGTTTTTCCAGCGTTTCATGCTCCACGACTTCCACGGCAAACATGGGAATAAGCCCCACGATACTCCGAAGCTGGAGTGAAATTGAATCTCCGTCATTGAGCTGCAGTACATCATAGAAGAAGCCGTCTTCCTCATTCCAGAGGCCGCCTTTTACATCGCCAATGTTTTCCATTGCTTCGGCAATATAGAGGTAATGTTCGAAAAACTTAATGGCCATATCCTCGTACACCGGATTATAAAGCGCAAGTTCCATGGAAATCCGCATCATGTTGAGTGCGAACATGGCCATCCAGCTGGTACCATCAGCTTGCTCCAAATGATCCCCGTTCTTAAACTCCATGTTGCGGTCGAAGGCGCCGATGTTATCCAACCCGAGGAAACCTCCGCCGAAGACATTGTTTCCGTTTTTATCCTTTCTGTTTACCCACCAGGTGAAATTGAGGAGCAGTTTCTGAAAAACACTTTCCAGAAACGGGATATCAGGTTTTCCATTGATCTTTTCATCAATTTTATAGACCCGGAAGGTGGACCAGGCATGCACAGGTGGGTTTACATCGCTGAAATCCCATTCGTAGGCGGGAAGCTGTCCATTCGGGTGGATATACCATTCTTTGGTAAGTAGCCGCAATTGGTGCTTTGCAAATGTGGAATCTACAAGAGAAAAAGGAACACAGTGGAATGCGAGGTCCCAGGTAGCAAACCATGGATACTCCCATTTGTCAGGCATGGAAATGATGTCCTTGTTCTGCATATGTTCCCAGTCGCGGTTTCGCACATGATTGTCAAAATCCCTTGGTGCCTCAAGTTTCGGATCTCCGTGCAGCCATTTCGAAACGTTGTAGTGGTAGAACTGTTTATTCCAGAGAAGTCCTGCAAAGGCCTGTCTCTGGACATTTTTTTCGTCCGCGTCTGCTATTTCACACTGCATTTCAGCATAAAACTCATTTGCTTCCTGTTTCCTGAGTTCAAATACTTCATCAAAATCAAAGAAGGCATCCTCCATTTCGTGTGGACTCAGGCGGAAATCAAAGGTCTTACTTTCTCCCCCTTCCAACTCGGTGTCGATAAGAAAACTGGCCTTGGTCCCAAATTTCTCGGGATTTACGGCATCTACATTATCATGGACTAAATAGTCATTGATGCCGTCTTTAAAATATTTAATCTCTGTGCCGGTGCCGAAAATTTTTTCGCTGTTGGTTTCGTTGTTGCAGAAGAGCGTTTCCGCGTCGCTTCTCCGGGAATAGAGCCTTTTTGGGCTTATTGTATCGTGTTCAATTTCGATGATTCCGTTTACCGGTGATTTTAGTTGAGGTTCGTAAGTTCCATATCCCCAGGACCAGTTGTTCCGGTACCAAAGGGTCGGAAGAATGACAAGCGGTGCTTTGGTGGTGCTGCGGTTCACTGCGGTTACACGAATCAGAAAATCATCGTGGTTGATCTTTGCATATTCTATAAAAAGGTCGAAGTAAGCATTGCTGTTAAATATTCCGGTTTCCACAACCTCAAATTCGGGTTCCTTTTTACTCCGTCTTGCATTTTCAGCGACCAGCTCTTCATATGGGAATTCATTAATTGGGTACTTGTACACCATCTTCATGAATGAATGGGTAGGGGTGTTGTCCAGATAATAGAAAAGTTCCTTCACATCTTCCCCGTGATTTCCTTCATGATTGCTTAAACCGAAAAAACGCTCCTTTACGATTTTATCTTTCCTGTTCCAGAATGAAAACGCAAAACAGAGCCGTTGTTTGTGGTCGCAGATTCCTGCGATTCCATCTTCATTCCAGCGGTAAGCCCGGCTGATCGCATCTCTGTAAGTGGTAGATCCCCATGCATTTCCGTTAGGACTATAATCTTCACGTACCGTTCCCCACTGTCTGTTGCTCACATAAGGCCCCCATTTTTTCCATTCCGGCTTCTGTATCCTTTCCTGTTCTGCATTCATAAATCAGCATTTTAAGGTACGAAGATAATTTTTTTCTTTATTTTTTTGAACCGAATGAGGATAAAAACTTATTATTGGCAGATTGATTTATTTGCTAAATCTGCGTAAATATTCTGCGATGGAAGCAAATTAAATTCATATCATTTACCACCCATCCGATGATGGTTTTGCCTGCTATTCCCACGAAATGGACGGTTTGAATACAGAAGGCAAAACATTGGAGGAACTGATGGAAAAAGTAACGCATTGTTGGACGTAAGAGTTGCAGCGCTGGAAGAACTAGGCAAAAATGAGGAAGCTAAACAACTGAATGAAAGGCAGGTCATCTTTATTAAGGAATAAAAAAATTGCAGAATAACATTTAAATATTATATTTGCAGCAGACTTTGTTCATTCACATATTGAAAATGTTATTAAGAAAGGTGGAGAGATTAGACTCAGAGAAACCTTGGCAACCCTTCGGAAACGGAGAAGGTGCTAAATTCTATCCCAATACAGGGGAAAGATAACAATCCTATTTTACCAACATTGGTAGCATTTTCAGTTTAATTTTAAATAAATTGAAAACTTCGCTACAGCATATCAAACTGAAAAACTTTAAACTGCAGTCAGGAAAACCCCCTGGCGTCAATTTGTCGTGCCCGATTTTTCGGATAGCGCTCTTTTCTGCACCTTTTATTTTGGCGAACCATTCGCTCACAGGAAACCCAATGTTTATGAAACGGATGTCAGGTGGATATGTTGTTCGCTGAAAGCGAATTCATTATTAGATGCATTATGAAAAACACAGAAAAACTATATTCAGAACTCGGTAAAAGAATCCTGGTACTGGACGGAGCGATGGGCACCATGCTGCAGCGCTATAATTTTCAGGATGAGGATTATAGAGGCGAACGTTTTAAGGACTGGCCGAGCCCTTTGAAAGGGAATAACGACCTCCTGACGCTTACACAGCCTCAGGCGATTGAAGAAGTCCACCGGAAGTATCTTGAAGCTGGAGCAGATATTATTGAAACCAATACGTTTTCGGGAACTACGGTTGCGATGGCCGATTATCACATGGAACATTTGGTCCGCGAACTTAATATTGAGTCAGCCAGGATTGCCAGGAAGGTATGTGATGAATTTACAGCAAAAGATCCCGGGAAGCCCAGATTCGTTGCGGGTTCCATGGGACCGACCAATAAAACCGCCAGTCTGAGCCCGGATGTGAATGACCCTGGTTACCGTGCAATTACCTTTGATGAGCTGAAAATTGCTTACCGGCAGCAGGCTGAAGCACTTTTGGATGGTGGAGCTGATATTTTGCTGGTTGAAACCGTTTTCGATACCCTGAATGCCAAGGCTGCGCTTTTCGCCATCGATGAACTTCAGGAGGCTAGAAATGTCAGTATTCCCATCATGGTTTCGGGTACCATTAACGATGCATCAGGCCGCACCCTGAGCGGGCAGACCGCTGAAGCATTCCTTATTTCCGTTTCGCATGTTAATTTACTGAGTGTGGGGTTCAACTGTGCTTTGGGTGCCAGTCAGCTTACACCCTATCTCGAAACCCTCGCGCATAATTCAGGTTTCTTTATCTCCGCTTATCCGAATGCCGGCTTACCGAATGCCTTTGGTCAGTATGATGAGTCTCCGGAATTCATGGCTGAACAGATCAGGGAATATGTGGAAAAAGACATGATCAACATTGTCGGCGGTTGCTGCGGCACCACACCGGCTCATATTAAGGCAATAGCAGAACTGGTGAAAGATTTTGCACCCCGGAAGGTCAAGGATTTTGCTAAGAGTCAGTAATAATATGAATGAAATATATTCGAGAGGATTTATTTTGGTGTTAAAATGTAAAGGGATTTATTAAAGAGCCAAGGGTAGCCCGCAAATGTTAAAAAATAGAAATGAAGTACCTAAAACTGTCCGGTCTTGAACCGCTTATCGTAACGCCAGAATCTAACTTCATCAACGTGGGTGAACGGACCAATGTTGCGGGTTCCAAAAAATTCTTGCGTCTCATAAAAAAAGGTGATTTCGCAGCAGCACTGGACATCGCACGGCATCAGGTTGATGGGGGTGCTCAGATCCTTGATGTTAATTTTGACGACGGTCTGCTGGACGGAAAGTCCGCAATGGTAAAATTCTTGAATCTGATTGCCTCGGAGCCTGATATTTCACGCATTCCCATCATGATTGACTCCTCAAAATGGGAAATCCTGGAAGCCGGACTGCAGGTCGTTCAGGGAAAAAGTGTCGTAAACTCTATAAGTCTGAAAGAAGGGGAAGAGGAATTCGTAAAGCACGCTATAGCAATAAAACGGTATGGAGCTGCGGTAATAGTGATGGCCTTTGATGAAGATGGCCAGGCGGATAATTATACACGAAGGATAGAAATCAGTAAACGGTCCTATGATCTTTTGGTGAACAAAGTTGGATTTCCTCCGGAAGACATCATATTTGATTTGAATATTTTCCCCGTGGCTACGGGAATGGAAGAGCACCGCAGGAATGCACTGGACTTCATTCAGGCTACAAAATGGGTGCGCCAAAATCTGCCGCACGTTTCGGTGAGCGGGGGGGTATCCAATATTTCTTTTTCTTTCCGCGGAAACGACCGCGTGCGGGAAGCCATGCATTCCGTTTTCCTCTATCACGCCATTCAGGCAGGGATGAACATGGGAATTGTAAATCCCGCCATGCTGGAGGTTTATGATGAGATTCCCAAGGAATTGCTGGAGCTGGTGAAAGATGTGATGCTTGACCGCAGAGCGGATGCCACCGAGCGGCTGCTGGAATATTCCGAACGGGTAAAATCAACAAAAAAAGAGATAGTAGAAGCCCTCGAATGGAGAGAAGAGCCACTGCAGAGCAGGATTACCCATGCGTTGGTCAAAGGTTTGGACCGTTTTATACTGGAAGATGTAGAGGAAGCACGCGCCTTGTCAATAAGGCCTTTGGATGTAATTGAAATAAACCTGATGACAGGAATGGGCGTTGTGGGAGACCTTTTTGGAAGCGGAAAAATGTTCCTGCCGCAGGTAGTGAAGTCCGCAAGGGTAATGAAAAAGGCGGTAGCCTATCTACAGCCCTTCATTGAAGCGCAGAAAGACCAGGCCCAGAAAGCCAACGGGAAAATTCTGATGGCCACGGTTAAAGGCGATGTACACGACATCGGAAAAAACATCGTAAGTGTTGTTCTGGGATGCAATAATTATGAGATTGTGGATTTAGGGGTGATGGTCCCGGCCGAGAAAATCATACAGGCTGCCATAGACCAAAAAGTTGATGTGATTGGGTTGAGTGGACTTATAACCCCGAGTCTCGATGAAATGGTGCACATTGCGGATGAACTTCAGAGAAAAAACCTTCACTTCCCCTTGATGATTGGAGGCGCAACGACTTCAAAAGCGCACACGGCCGTAAAGATTGCCCCAAAATATTCCAACACCGTTGTTCACGTTAATGATGCTTCCCGTGCGGTCGGTGTGGTAAGTCAACTTCTGGACAGGAATTCAGAGGGGTATCAGGCAGAACTGAAACGGGACTACGACGCGTTTCGCGAAAAATTCCTGAACCGGCAGGTGGATAAGGACTATGTATCCATAGAGGAGGCCAGAAATCAAAAATTCAGCATCGACTGGGAAACCGAAAAAATAGCAACGCCAAACCGCCTGGGAATACACGTTATTGACAGCCAGGATTTAAATGAGCTGCTTGATTTTGTGGACTGGACCCCGTTTTTCAGAAGCTGGGAACTCTTCGGCAAATATCCTCAAATCCTTACGGACACGGTGGTGGGAGAGCAGGCAACCGAACTTTTCAGTGATGCGCAAATTTTACTGAAAACCATTTTAGACCACAAACTGTTCACAGCAAAAGGCGTCTTCGGTATTTTTCCGGCTAATGCAACGGAAAATGATGATATTGAGGTTAAAGACCAAAACGGAAAAGCCTTGGGCACTTTCCGGACGCTTCGGCAGCAGCACACGAGAGCCGAAGGGAAAGCGTATTTCGCCCTTAGCGATTTTATTGCCCCAAAATCATCCGAAAAGCAGGATTATATTGGCGTTTTCGCAGTTACGACCGGTTTTGGAACAGAAGAACTTGCCCGGAAATATGAGGCACAGCATGACGACTATAGCGCCATTATGGTAAAAGCCCTGGCAGACCGTCTTGCAGAGGCATTCGCTGAGTATCTTCACCGTAAAGTTAGAACGGAATTCTGGGGGTACGCCCAGGATGAAGACCTTAGAAATGAAGAGTTGATTTCTGAGAAGTACAAAGGGATCCGTCCGGCTCCGGGTTATCCTGCCTGCCCTGACCATCTGGAGAAAACCACCATTTGGGATGTATTGAAAGTAAAAGAGAATCTCGGGCTGGAACTTACAGAAAGCCTTGCCATGTTTCCTACTGCAGCCGTCTCAGGGTATTATTTTGCCAATCCGCAGTCTAAATATTTTGGGGTTGGTAAAATAATGCAGGATCAGCTGGAAGATTATGCCGAAAGGAAGGGTATCCCCCTGGAAACCGCCCGCAAATGGCTGAGCCCAAATCTGGCTTAAAATATACAAAATGTAGCATCCCCGGACATCTCCGAGAATATAAAAGAAACTGAAACGCATCATGAAAATCACTGAGCATATAAAGAACGCGAAAGGAAAAACCCTCTTTTCATTGGAGGTCATCCCACCCACCAAAGGAACCGGAATTGAAGATATATACCGGAACATTGACCCGCTGATGGAATTTAACCCACCGTTTATAGATGTGACGACATCGAGGGAAGAATATGTGTACATACAGAAAGGGAATGGACTCATGGAAAGGAAAATATCCAGGATGCGGCCCGGTACGCTTGGAATTTGTGCTTCCATTCAGCATAAATATAATGTGGATACAGTACCTCATGTGCTTTGCGGGGGTTTTACAAAAGAGGAAACAGAATACCTGCTTGTAGACTGTCTTTATTTGGGAATCGACAATATCATGGCGCTGCGCGGCGACGCGATGAAGGGCGAAAATAACTATATTCCTACGGAGGGGGGACACCGATACGCGATCGATCTTGTGGATCATATCAATGACATTGGCCGGGGAAAATACCTGACAGACGAAAAAAGATGTGAAACGGAGAGTAAATTCTGCATCGGTGTGGCAGGCTATCCGGAAAAGCACATCGAAGCACCATCCATGAATTACGACCTGCAGAAACTTAAGGAGAAGGTAGATGCCGGAGCGGATTATGTGGTGACCCAAATGTTTTTTGAGAACAGGAAGTACTTCGAATTTGTTGCTGAAGCGAGAAAGATGGACATTGATATACCAATTATTCCCGGAATCAAACCCGTTGCAACGAAAGGTCACCTCTCCCTTCTCCCTAAGACATTCAAGATAGACTTACCTGAGGATCTGATTAAGGAAATCGGAAAGGCAAAGGACAATGCAGAGGTAAAACAGATTGGAATAGAATGGTCGGTAAATCAGTGCAGGGAACTTCTGGACTTTGGTGTTCCTGTACTTCACTTTTATTCCATGGGCAAGAGCGACAACATCAAAAAAGTAGCGAGGGAACTTTTTTAAAAAAAGCCGTTGAAGAGATTAACGGCTTCCTTGTTTTTATTGGTCTATAAACTTCAGGACCTTTTTAATGTCGTTCTCTGAATTGAGTTTGGTCTTGTTATCCTTCATGAACTTAATTATTTCGTCCTTTTTGTCAGGAAACAGATTTGCAAATGTTTTTTGATTTTTAGGAATTTCTACGAGTTGATTGTTTATCAGCAAAAAGTAGGTGTCAGGAAGGTTAAGGAACTTGGCCGGAGTATCATCCACATAACCACTTGTTGCTTTTTGGAATTTTTGGAATTTTAATTTTTCCTTTTTATAAGCCTGATGTTTTTTTCCCTCATAGATATGAAAATAGTAACCATCATTAATTAACTCAATTTTTTCATTACTTAAGGTAAAGCGGAAACTTTTATAGGTATCTGATTTCGGAACGACCATGATTTTGCCGTCCTTGTTAAATTCAAGGTTATCATGATAAACATTGTATCGGGCGGAAATAAATTCCTGCGTCCCCTCAAGTCTTGCAGGGATGAACTTACTTTCATGGTATGGACTTCCCTGGACGTCTGCGATGTTTTCGTTAAATACAGTCCTATACCATTGGTCTTCCAGAGCTTTTTGAGGGGTAAAATTCATGTCATTCTGGGCCAGAACAAAAATGCCGGCAACTGCACATAAAACGGTTAGTAATTTTTTCATCAGTTGTTTTTTAAAATTATTGCTGAAATTACATAAAAATTGGTACTTCTGCAAATTAATATGCATATTGAATTATTCCTGCCGATTTTACAAAACTGGATGCGTGTGAAATTCTTTGGTTCTGTCAAACAAATAGCGGTAAGTCACCAGCTTGCGTGTGATTACCGTGTCCAGGACTTGTGCGATCTTTATCATCTTTGGATTGAAATCTCCTATCCATTGCAATTCAGTAGTTTCAAAGTCCGTATGTTTTCTTAAATGCTGCGTTCCCTCCCAGATCATAAAACCATCAATGCCGCTCTTTTGCCATTCCGGTACCACCCCAAAAACCAGTCCGACCATCTTTCTGTTCTTTTTAAATTTCTTTAACCAGAGAAATTTCAATTTCTCCACGAGGCCAAATTTACCATCCAGATATTTGAACCATTGGTTCAGGTCCGGAATGTTCATCCACATTGCAATGGGCTTTTCGTTTTCATACACAAACCACGAAATGTGCTCGTTAATCACCGGCTTCATAAGATTGAACATTTTAAGGGTTTTACTGAATTCAATCGTTTTTCCGCCGCCGTGGCTGGCCCATGCCTTATTATACACCTCGGTGAAATCCCTGGCACACTGCACCAGATTGCTCTTTTTCATCGGTCGCGCGGTGATTGCGGGATTTTTAGAATGTTTGGCATGCATCACCCGGAAAACGCGGGAGACCTCTCCGTGAACGGGCCTGCTGTAGCAAAGTTGGTTGAAAAAGATCTGGAAACCGTAATTTTCAAAAAGGTTTTTGTAGTAAGGAGCATTGTAATTCATCCCGTACAGAGGTTCAGAGAAACCATCTGTCAGGATCCCCCAGAATTTATCCCGCTCCCCGAAGTTTATCGATCCGTCCATAGCTTCCATTCCCCTTTCCTGTAACCATTTTCTGCAGTGATCAAAAATAAAATCGGCAGTTTCCTGGTCATTGATGCAGTCAAAAAAACCAAAACCGCCCGTAGGCTGTTCGCTCCTGTATTTGCCATTTACAAAAACAGCCACTCTGCCCACGGTTTTGTCCTGCCCATTCTTGAAAAGAAATCTTTCGCACTCACCGGAAGCGAATAATTTATTTTTTTTCCTGTCAAATACAGCCTCCACATCTTTATCCATTGGCCTAATATAATTGGGGTCGTTTTTATAAAGGCGTGTGGGAAAAGACAGGAACTCTTTTGATTCGTCCTTAACTTGTACAGCTTTCAGCATAAATACTTTTTAGGTAAGCGAATGTAATATTTTTTGAATAAATTTAAAATAGAAAAGAAAATTTAAATCCTTAATTTTGCTGAACATTACTGTAATATGAACGACTTTACTGATCATGATGATGATATTTTCACGGGGCGGGAACATACTCCGCTGAGAAATGATGCTTTTGAAAAATCACCGGAGGAAAAAATTGAGATCATTAAACATCATTTTCACCAGATCATGGAAACGCTGGGAATGGATATGACCGATGATTCATTAAAGGATTCACCTAAACGGGTGGCAAAAATGTACGTGAACGAAATCTTTGGCGGGCTTTTGCCCGAAAATAAGCCGGGCGTATCCACATTTTCAAACAAATATAAATACCGCCAGATGTTGGTGGAGAAGGACATTACCGTATATTCCTTTTGCGAACACCATTTCCTTCCCATCGTTGGGAAAGCGCATGTGGCCTATATTTCAAATGGTGAGGTCATCGGCCTTTCAAAAATCAACAGGATTGTAGATTATTATGCAAAACGGCCACAGGTGCAGGAGCGGCTTACGATGCAGATTGTCTCTGCACTTAAGGAAGCGCTGGGAACTAAGGATGTGGCCTGCATTATTGACGCCAAGCACCTCTGCGTGAATTGTCGCGGCATTAAGGATACCGCCAGTTCCACAATCACAGCTGAGCTCAGCGGAATTTTCAGAACCAATCCAATCACCAGACAGGAATTCCTTCATTATGTGGGAAGTCACGCGAAATTTGATTAGTGCCGTCGCTGAGGTGGCTTTAAAATATCTTTCCAACACCCAAGATCATGAACAGAGAACTCAGAATATATAATTCGCTATCCGGCGAAAAGGAAATCTTTACACCGCTGCACGAGCACAATGTGGGAATGTACGTATGCGGACCAACCGTTTACAGCAACGTTCACCTGGGCAACGTGCGCACCTTCATGTCATTTGATTTTATATACAGAGCCCTGAATTATCTGGGTTATAAAGTGCGGTATGTTCGGAATATTACAGATGCAGGACACCTTACGGATGACGGGGATGTGGATAATGACCGGTTTGTGAAACAGTCCAGGCTGGAGAAGCTTGAACCCATGGAAATCGTGCAGAAATATACGGTAGACTTTCATAAAGTACTGGATACTTTTAACCTTCTTCCCCCGACCATTGAACCTACAGCGACCGGACATATCCTGGAGCAGATCGAACTTACCCAAAAATTACTGGATAAAGGATTTGCCTATGTGAGTAACGGATCGGTGTATTTTGATGTGTTGGAATATAACAGCCGCGGATTGAACTATGGTGAGCTTTCCAAACGGAATATAGAGGAGCTTTTTGCCAACACCCGTGATCTGGACGGACAGAACGAGAAAAAGAACCCTCAGGATTTTGCCTTATGGAAGGCAGCTTCTCCTGCCCACATCATGCGCTGGAATTCGCCATGGGGTGAGGGTTTCCCGGGCTGGCATCTGGAATGTACCGCCATGTCAACGAAATATTTAGGCGAACGTTTTGATATCCACGGTGGAGGGATGGATCTCAAGTTTCCGCACCATGAATGTGAAGTGGCACAGGGTAAAGCCTGCAACGGTGTTGCACCGGTAAACTACTGGCTGCATGCCAATATGCTTACAATGAATGCGCAGCGAATGAGTAAATCGACGGGGAACTATATACTGCCCATGGAACTTGTTTCCGGCAACAATGATTTTTTTGAAAAACCGTTCCATCCGAGCATTGTCCGTTTCAATTTCATGCAGGCCCACTATCGGAGTGTTCTTGATATTTCAAATGAAGCAATGGTAGCCAGCGAGAAAGGCTTCAGCCGCCTCATGGAAGCCTTGAGTGTTTTGAGCACGCATGTCAGTGTGGATGAGCATTCCACATTTGATGTGAACCAGTGGAAAGATAAGTGTATGGAAGCGCTCACAGATGACTTCAATTCGCCAATCCTCATCGCTCACTTGTTTGAAGCGGTAAATTTCATCTTCAGGATGAGGGAAGGAAAGGAATCTTTGACCACGGCTGATCTAGGAAATCTCAAATCACTGATGAACGGATTCGTTTATGAAGTTCTTGGCCTTCAGAACATTGAACAGAGTAACAACGATAAGCTGGATGAAACACTACAGGTTCTGATTGACCTCCGAACCCAGGCTAAAAAAGCGAAGAATTTTGAACTTTCAGACCAGATCAGGGACCGCTTGCTTGAAAAGGGGATACAACTGAAAGATGGGCGCGAGGGAACGACGTATACCTTAAGTTGACAACTGCTGTTTAGAAAAAACATTGTTCCTGCACCGTCGCTCTGATGGTGTTTTTCTGTTAATTCAGTTTTCCATCTCATCACGCCTGTTCTGTATCTGCTTAATATTTTATAAAAATTATTAGATTCTCTTGCAGATTATCTATTTAATTCATTAATTTAGTAGCAATGTCAATTACTGTTAACGAACAAAATTTACTGCTATGAAAAAATCTTTATTTCCTATTGTATTATTGTGTATCGGGGCGTATTCCCATGCGCAGCATGATATTTTTGCCCTGACCGGGAAAACAGCTCCCCAGATTATTTTTAATGATTTCCGGTCGTTGGATGTGAAATCCGGAGCGTCGGGAGAAACTTTCCTGACTGCGGATTCGAACATTAAGGTATTGTCGCAAACATTAAATACGGAACTTGCGGAGAGTAGGGCTTCACTGCATCACGCGCAAGCACCGTCTATGGCTGCGCTTGCCTATGACCAATCGGGCAACGATCTGATTTTTTCCCCCATGTATTCCTCTAATATTTATGTATTGGATGCCAAAACCCGGCAAATAACCCTTGTTGAAAATACAGCGATTAAAACTACGACCTGTGACTTAGGTTCTCATATTACCAGAATGACCGCCGGGTATGATGGTAATATCTATGCACTGAGCAATTCGGGATCACAGTTAATCAGGATTTCAAAAACAAGCGGTAAATATGCAGTTACTGACTTGGGAAGTATAAGAGATGTATCCGCTCACCCGTCAATTTCTCTGGGAATCACCCAGACCGGTTTTGGAGGCGATATGGTTGCAGATGCCCACGGGGATTTCTACATTTTCTCTGCTTCCGGAAATGTTTTTAAACTGTCTTCAAAGAACCGCACGTCAGAGTTTATCGGAAAAATCACCGGCCTTCCGCAAAACTACTCGCTTAATGGAGCTGCCGTTAATGCCGAAGGCTCAGTAATTGTCGCCAGTGCGAAAGCAGAAGGTTTTTATGAAGTGAACATTGATAACCTTACAGCGAAGCCACTTAACAATGGACTGAACCTTCATATTTACGATCTGGCAAGCCGGTACTTTACGCACGACAGCAATGCCAGAGTAACCACAAGCGAAGTCTATTCGGGTATTGATGTCTATCCTACCAAAGTTAAAAGTGGTCCTGTGTTTATTCGGATAAGCGACAAAAATGTACTGGGATTCACGGTTGACCTCTACGACAGTTCAGGAGTGAGGGTGCTTTCTAAAGGACTGCAGTCTGGTGAGCGCCTGAGCGAGCATGCTCTGGATGTTGCCAACCTGAAATCAGGATTGTATATCATCACGATCAGCAATGAAACAGGCAAACAGCTTTTAAGCAAGAAAATACTCATTGAGTAATACCCGCTTAAATTTAAGGGTAGATCCTTTCTGAACAGTTCAGAAAGGATTTTTTGTAAAGGGTAATAGTATTGCGTTCCCTCGGCAATTGATTTATTGCATCAATTTGATAAAAAAGAATTTGACATATGATTTTTCGCATGTTTTAAAACGGCAATTGCAAAGATTTGATATCGTGCATCTTAGCTTTGTAAAAAATGTATTTAGCGTAGTGGATTTCATATGTCTTTGATGCTGATTTTTCTTAACTTGCTTCCAGAAAAAATAAGATCTTATGCGACTGTACTTTAACGTTAATTTCAGGACCAAACAGGGTGAGAGTTTACAGATTTTGGTGTTGGAAGAGGGTTACCCCGACCACGTTCACGAGATGGTTTACACTGATAATGGAAACTGGACCGCGGAAGTTGATTTCTTTTCAAGATCAATCTCTTACAAATACCAACTTACAGAACACGGTAAAGTGACAGACGAAGAATTTGCCCTTCACCGGCTCAATTTTCCTCATACGATAAAGGAATACAGAATTTTTGACGTGTGGAATCTCAAGAATTTTCCTGAAAATTACCTCAATAACAAGATCCTTCGGAACGTTCTCCGGGATTTTAAACCCGAAAAGATTAATATACTAAGGAAGCATACCCACCTGTTCCGTCTGGAAGCGCCCATCTACAATCCCAGTTGGCGGATCGTGATTGCGGGTAATTCAGAAAATCTGGGAAATTGGGATTATGATAAGGCGGTACCTATGCGGCAAACGGAGACCGGCGTATGGGAAACAGCGGTTGAAATCAGGGAGAATCAGTTTATACAGTACAAATACGGTATACTGGACACCATCTCCGGAAAGGTGACGGATTTAGAATATGGTGATAACCGTTTTGCGATGATGAATATGGAAGAAAACATGCTGCACGTAAAGGCTGATCATTTCTTCCGCTACAAATCCCACCAGATGTATCATGCGGCAGGTGTGGCGGTTCCAGTCTTTGCTTTGCGGAGTGAAAATGGTTATGGAGTAGGGGAATTTGCTGACCTAAAAGCCCTGGCCGATTGGACAAGGGACACCAACCTGGGCATTATCCAGATTTTACCCATCAACGACACTTCTGCAAACCATACCTGGACGGACAGTTATCCTTACGCGGCCATTTCGGTATATGCGCTCCATCCCCAGTATCTTTCGATTGACCACCTGGAGTTTTCACTTTCGGCGGAACTGATGAAGAACTACCTCGCTGAACGTAACCAACTGAATGACTTAAGCGATATCGATTACGAGCGGGTGATGTCAGGAAAATGGGGGTATATTACTGCAGTTTTTAAAGCGAATAAAGATAAAATACTGAAGGACCGGAACTTTAAGAAATTCATCAAAGAAAATGAGGACTGGTTGCTGCCCTATGCAGCATTCTGTGTGCAGCGCGATAAGTATAAAACGCCGAATTTCAACCAGTGGAAAACCCACAAAAAATATATTGCGGGTAAAATAGCACCCATGTTCACCGCTAAGAGTAAGGATTACGAAACTGCTTTGCTTCACCAGTGGGTGCAGTATCAGCTCCATCTGCAACTGAAAGAGGCGGTGGACTACCTCCATGAACAGGGAATCTCCATAAAGGGGGATTTGCCCATTGGCATTTACAGGCATTCTGTAGAAGCCTGGAAAGAGCCCGAACTTTTTGGGATGGACTTTCAGGCAGGAGCCCCACCGGATCAGTTTACGGACCTGGGACAAAACTGGGAATTCCCAACCTACAACTGGGAAGCCATGAAGGCCGATGGTTATCAGTGGTGGAAAAACCGGTTTAAAGCCCTGGAAAAATACTTTGATGCCATGCGGATCGACCATATTCTGGGGTTTTTCAGGATTTGGAGGATGCCGGTGTCTGCAGTACAGGGTATTCTTGGTTATTTTTACCCTGCGGTTCCGGTTACGCTGGATGAATTCCATGCCAGACATATTCCTTTCAGTTACGACCGGTACTGCAAACCCTTTATCAATGACCAGATTCTTTGGGATTATTTTGGTGAAGAAAGGGAAGTGGTTCACAATGAATTTATGAACAACCATTTTGACGGAACCTACACCCTGAAAACAGAATTTGATACGCAGAGGAAATTAAAGGATTATTTTGAAGAACATCCGCACGGCTGGAAGGAAGAAAAACTGCTTGCACTATGCGCCAATGTGCTTTTCCTTCAGGAAGAGCGCGATGGGCAATACGTTTATCATCCAAGGTTCAATGTTCAGAACACCAGCAGTTATCAATATCTTTCTGATGGAGAAAAACGGTCAATTTATGATCTTTCGGTCGATTATTTCTTTAAACGTCAGGATGGGCTGTGGTACGCCAGTGCCATGGAAAAACTGCCGGTTATACTGAATGCCACAGAAATGCTGATCTGCGGTGAGGATTTGGGCTTGGTTCCGGAATGTGTACCGAAGGTAATGGACCGTTTGGGCATTACTGCCCTGAAGGTTCAGCGAATGCCGTCCGAAAATATTCCCTTCTATAACCCAAAAGATGCGGGTTACCTGAATGTGGTTACTGCCAGTTCACATGACAGTTCCACCCTTCGGCAGTGGTGGCAGGAGGACAGGTCCATGACCATGAAGTATTTTAGAGAGCAGCTGGGGCAGTACGGCACTGCGCCGGGCGAACTGGTTCCGGAATTGGCTGACATGATTATGAAGCAGCATCTTTATAATGACGCCATGTTGGCAATTTTCCCCCTCCAGGAATTCCTGGCAACGGACTATGATCTGCGTAACGCTGATGCCGGGCAGGAAAGAATCAATATTCCAGCGGTATTTCCTCATTACTGGAAGTACAGAATGCATCTGAATATCGACGATTTGAAAAATGCTGAAAATTTCAATAAAAAAATTGCGGACTGGGTCATGACTTCAAACAGAAAATAGATTAGTTGAAAATCAATTTCTTACATGATTTTGAGAAGAAGTTTTATCTGTGGATTTAACTTCTTTTTTTATTTCACATCCAATAAACAGTTAAAGTATGCAAGGCCTTTGCAGTAGGGAGTTGAGAGAAGTTTAAGGATGAATAATGGCACGCTTTTTAATCAGTTTTGAGGAGAACAATTAATATATAAATTTTCAGATGAAAAAATTACTTTTTGGATTGACAATGGCCTTAGGGACATTGACATTCGCACAGTACCAGGGTAGTGGTTGGGGTAATGGCAGCTACGGAAACGGTGGCTATGGAAATAACGACAGCTATAACGATGGATATTATCAGGACAGCTATTATTTCCCGGACGAGTATTATTACGATTATCCACAAGACTATTACGCAGATAGTTATTACCAAAATTATTATAATGATTACAGGAACAGTATTGTAATGATTAATTGGAATGACTTCTTCAGAATGCACAGATTATCCGGTTGGCAGGTTCAGCAGATTATGAGACTGAACGATATGTACTCCAACTACTCCAGCTGGAATTCCTATTACAGGTATAACCCGGACCGTTGGTATTATGACCGCTTTTATTCTCTTAGCCAGATATTGGGTCCGCAAATCTTCATCGTATTCCAGAACAACTATTACAGCGGCTATAATCCTATTGCGTATTTCCAGAATTACAGACGGGATTACTACATGCCTAAATTTCGGGTGATGCCACGTTACAGGAACGTAAACATTAATGTTTACAGGGTGGACCGCAGCAGGTTTGTTGAAAAGCACGGCAATAAATATGGCTGGAACCAGACTAGAAATCCCCACAACCCTGGGGGCTTTAAGGAGGGAGACGGTAACCGGAGTGGAGGAGGATTTAAGAACAGTTCACAGGGAACAGGCTTAAACATCCGTAATAATCCTTCAATTAGAAGCGGGGATAGTGGAACTCCACGGGGATCTTCTCCTTCCACAAGAACTCCTTCCAATAACGGTGGCTTCAGGAATACAAATTCTGCAATAGAAGCTGGAGGAGGCGTTTTCCAGTCTCCCAGAGGTACAGGACGCAGCAGTGCTTCGTCACAGATAACGCCAACCCGTGAGGTTTCCTCGGTAAGATCTGGTAGTTCAGGTACCGCGCATACGCCAAGAAATATGGGAACCACACCTGCACAGGCAGATCGGTCCCGTGAAATTTCGAGAACTAGTGGAGATGGAAACAATTCCGGTATCCGGAGCACCCAGAGAAGTACGTCTTCAGACACGGGAAACAATCACGGTACCCGCAGTCAGAACACGGGAGGAAGAGGTAGTGGACTTAGATAACGAAAAAAAAACTACAATTTTTTTGACAGATATATAATAGAGCAGTACCAACTGCTCTATTCTTTTTCCTGTAAGTTTTATGGCATGACTATTGAGAATGTTATATATAACAGTTTAAATCTTAAACAATGAAAAAGTTATTTTTAACAGCACTTATGTTAGGTGCATTTACATTTGGGTATTCACAGTCTGATTATTACAATGATTACCGCAGAAGTATAACGGATGTAAATTGGCAAACCGTAGCGGCGGAACTGCTGTTGACGCCCCAACAGAAAGATCAGTTGTTTAGTTTGAACAGCAGGTACAACGACTACAACTCCTTTAACCGCGTTTACTCCTCCAATCCTGAAAGATGGAGAACGACCCGGTATACTGAGATGGAGAGAATTTTGGGGCCTACAAAATATGCGAAATTCAAAAATAAGTATTATAAAGGACAAAATCCTGTCGCCGTATATAACAGGAATAAAAACAATGACACCAGATACAATCATGTAGCTAAAAAAGCCAAGGTTTATCAATCAAATAAAGCAAAGGGAAAAACCTCTCATGGAAACAAGGGGAAAGCAAAGGCTAAGCAGAAATAGCACGATCCATTTTAATAATTCACTGCCAGTTTATTTTAAAGCAGTGTAATGAGGGGCAGATTTCTGCCCCTTTTTTCTGTTTTAAATATTCGTAACATAGACCAATGCACTTCATTTTAAATCTAATTTTGAAGAATGAAGATTCTGTATGCACTTCAGGGAACCGGTAACGGGCATGTAGCCCGGGCCCGGGAAATCATTCCCTTTTTAACGGAACATGGGACGGTCGATGTCCTAGTGAGCGGAACACAGGTTGAATTGGGATTGGAGCACGAAGTAAAATTCAGACTGAAAGGCTTTGGTTTTGTCTTTGGTAAATCTGGGGGAATAGATTTTTTGGAAACCTGGAGAAGATTTGACTCCCTTCAGTTCCTAAAGGACATTCGAAATCTTCCGGTAAGGAATTATGATTTAATCATTAACGATTTTGAACCGGTGGCTGCCTGGGCCTGCCGTCTCTATGATAAGGAATCTGTCGCGCTTAGTCATCAGTCCGCCTTTCTCTCTCCGAAGACGCCAAAGATCAAAGGTCTACACTGGGGAAGGTGGGTGATGAAAAATTATGCGCCAACTAGCCAGCGGCTTTCCTTCCATTTTAGGGCGTATGATGAAGACATCAGTACGCCCGTTATCAGAACCGAAATAAGGAATCTAAAGCCTGAAAACAGCGGCCATTACACGGTCTACCTTCCCGCTTATGGAGATGAATTTATATTGAAGCAGGTTTGTGATATTCCTGAAACCAGGTGGCAAATTTTTTCAAAACATGCAAAGCATTTTTATGCAAAGGATAATGCAGAAGTGTACCCGATTGATAATTTACTTTTTCAGAGATCACTGGCTAATTCCAAAGGACTTTTAACCGGTGGCGGGTTTGAAGGACCGGCAGAAGCCTTGTTTTTGGGCAAGAAACTTCTTTGTGTTCCCATGAAGCACCAGTATGAACAGCAGTGTAACGCTCTGGCACTGGAAGAAATGGGGGTGCCCATCATCTGGAATGTACGGGAATTTGCAGTTAAGCTTCGTGCCTGGACTGAAAATCACAGGACGGTCTCAGTAGATTTCCCTGAGGAAACGGCCACCATTATTGAAAAAGTCATAAACAAATTCGCTGTTAAGCAATTTTAACAAATTTTATCATTATTTACTTTAACCTGAGTGTAGTTTCTGTATCAAAAAGACAGAAAAAGGATAACAATTAATTAAACGATATGAAAAAATTAATATTAGCCGCAGCGTTCTTAAGCTTAGGAACTTTTGCAATGGCACAAAAAGCACCCGTAACTCCAGAGCAGAAAGTGGCGATGGAAAAAAGAAGAGCTGAAATGCAGCAAAACCGCGAGGTTAAGCAACAGCAGCATCTGTCTGAAATGCAAAAAGAGCTGAACCTTACAAAAGCTCAGGTGGACAAAATCCATGCAATTCAGGACAGGCATCAGGCGGAAAGAAAAACCCAGATGCAGCAGAACCAGCAGCTGAGAAAGCAAAAAATGGAGGGAATGAAACTAAAGCAGCAGCAGATGGATAATGAAATGAGGGCTATTCTTACCCCAGAGCAATACCAGAAATGGCAGGCAAAAAAGCAGATGAAGATGGCAGAAAGAAAAGCGAAATTTCAACAGAATAAAGATGGCTTAGGAGGCATGAAAAAAAGACAGATGCATAAAAAAATGCATCATCAAAAAACCCCATAACAGTTCATAGTTTTGATTTTTAATGTGAGGAGAGCAGAAGCGTAAGAACTTCTGCTCTTTTTTTTGTTCCATTACTTTCCAATTCCTAAATAAATCCTTATTTTTGGATTTAACATAAACAAAGAACTATGATCAGCGAAAAGATAGCCCAGCTTCTGAACGACCAAATTACCAAAGAACAGTATGCAGCCCAATATTACCTTTCCATGTCGGCATGGTTTTTTGCTCAGGATCTGGATGGTATAGCAAACTATTTCCGCGTTCAGAGCAAAGAGGAATTGATGCACGCTGATAAGATGTTCAACTATCTTAATGATGTTGGTGGCGAAATCATTATGGGCGAGATTTCAAAACCCCCTCACCAGTTTGCCAGTCATACCGAAGTTTTTGAAAAAGCTTTGGAGCACGAAAAGACCGTCACCCGAAGTATTTTTAATATTGTAAAAAATGCCAATGAAGAAGGGGATTTTGCAACAGTCTCCTTTCTGCAGTGGTTTATAAACGAACAGGTGGAAGAGGAAGCAAGTGCCTCACAACTGGTAACGAAAATAAAAATGGTACACGGAAATCCATCCGCGCTTTACCTTTTTGATCAGGAACTGGGACAGAGGGTTTTTGTAGCAGATCCAGTAAAGTAAACTTAATTACATATTGATGAAGAAAATTTATGGTCTTTGTTTTATCGCATGGTCAATTTTTGGCTTTTCACAGAATTATAATTCCGGTTTAATTCCGGATAACCTCCTGAAAAATTCAAACGCAGTAGTCCGGGAAAGCACGGAGGATTATGTGCTGAAGTCCGTTAATGACCTTGAGATAAAAAGGAAGCATGCCGTAACAATTCTGAATAGTGCTGGTGATGAGTTTTCCACGGTCTACATTCCCTACAATCCATCTACTAAAGTAAGCAACATTAAGGTTGAGATCTATGATGGTGCTGGAAACCTCGCTAAATCATTCACTAAAAAAGATTTTTCCGATTACACCAACAATCCCAGTGCAGCTCTTTATGTGGACGACAGGATCTTAATACTGAGCCCCATTTCCGGTAAATATCCATATACTGTCAAAACATCTTTCGAAACCAACACATCCAACACCGTTTATCTTAGTTCCTTCAGACCGGTAAGCAGTTACAATATTGCCGTTCAGAAAACATCATTTACGGTGCTTAACAGTTCCGGCATTAAAATCCGCACAAAGATTACCGACCGGCCGCTGACAAAAGTATCGCACACCTCAGAGGGCAACCTCTGGAAGTATTCCTATGAGAATATTCCATCCATAAAAGAGGAGGAGTTGGCTCCTAGTATCGGTTATCTGGTGCCTCAGGTCGAGCTTTCACCTGAAAAATTCACACTGGAGGGTCGGCAGGGCGATATGACGGACTGGAATACGTTTGGGAAATGGTATTACACCCAATTAATACGTCCGGTATCAGAAATCACACCCGAAATCAGGGCAGAAATAGCATCTCTCAATTTACAGGGAACAACTTCCGACAAGGTAAAGATCATCTATCAGTACATGCAGAACAAAACAAGATATGTGCTCATAGCCATGGGGATTGGTGGATGGCAGCCGATGCCAGCATCTGAGGTAAGTAAGAAGGGGTATGGTGACTGTAAGGCTTTAACCAATTACATGCGTACCCTGTTGGAAGCAGCGGGCATCCCATCTTATTTCTCCGTAATTTATAACGACAGTTCCGAGATGAGCTTTGATAAGGATTTTCCGCGGCTTTCAGGTAACCACGCGATTCTCATGGTCCCTACAGAAAAAGGGAACATTTGGCTCGAAAATACTTCACAGAAGCATGCTTTTAACCATCTCAGCTACACCTCCCACTATAGAAATGTTTTGGCGGTGAAGGAAAGTGGGATTGAAATAGTGGATACTCCAAAGTACAAACCGCAGGACAGCAGGGAAAAAATGCTGGCTAAAATTAAGCTTTCCGAAGATGGAAGTATTGATTCAGAGGCAAAGTTCGAGTTTTCCGGTGGCCAGTATGACACCAATCTTGGCCTGCTTGGTTTAAAGAACGACGAAGTGCAGCAGGCGCTAAAGAAACGTCATTATAACTTAAAGATTGACCAGCTCTCCGTGCAGAACATAAAGAACGACAGGGATCTGGGGAGAATTATTTACGACATGAACCTCAAGGCAAACGGCTTTGCAAAAAAAATGGGAAATGATCTGTTTTTTCCGGTAATGCCTTACTACCACAGCACAATTTATTCAGGAAATGACGAGAGAAAACTGCCCTTCGAGAATTCCTTTCCATTTCAGGATGATTATGAGATAGAATTCAGCATTCCGGCGGGTTATAAGTTTACGGAAATACCAGAGTCCAGGAATTTGAGTACTGAGTTCGGCACTTATTCCATCACCTTTACTTTAAAAGAAGAGAAACTGATCGTCCACAGAGTTCTGACCATCAACAAAGGATTATACGCAAAAGAAAAATTTGCAGAATATATGGCCTTCCGTAAAAAGACGGCCAGCAGTGACAATACTAAAGTATTAATTTCCAAACTATGAAGAAAAATTTACTCTTTTTTGCTGTTTTCATCATGGGCTTTGCATGTGCCCAGCATAAATTTCTGGACGTACCCAAGCTGTCTGAGGAGGATCTGAAAAGTGAAAAATCAGTTAAATATGCGGATGCGCCGGCGGAGATCCTGTACCATTCGACACACTTCATGATCGATTATAGCGGACAGCTTCACCAAAAGGTGGTAAGCCGCGTGAAAATCTATAATAAGGACAATGCCGGGGAGTTTCTCAATCATGAAGTTGCTGTTTTTGACAATGGTCATGGATCCCGGGAAACCTTAAGCGATTTGAAAGCTGTTACCTATAATTATGATAACGGCAAAATCGTCACCTCAAAAGTGGCGAAAGATGAAAAATATAAATCGAAAGAGGACCGGAATCACAGCATCACCAAATTTGCGTTTCCCAACGTGAAAAATGGATCAGTACTGGAATATTCCTATCTTATTCTCACGCCATTTATTGGCTCAACACCGCGGATTCTAATCGAGCATGAAGTTCCGGTCAGGTATACCGAGTTTGTTCTGGATACGCCAACGCTCCTGGCTTACAGCATAAACTATAAAGGGGAACTTATTGCAGCCCACCGGATGGTTGAGGATAAACAAATGTATGGAAATGCTTACCGCACCTATCGTTTCGCCTATGAAAATATTCCGGCATATAAGGACGAGAAGTTTGTACTGAACAATGATAATTATAAGACAGGCATTAAAGCGGAACTCAATTCCACCATGTTCGAAAATGAGTTTAAATCCTATGCCAATTCATGGGAAGACATCCGGAAAAGGCTTTATGAGCATAAGGATTTCGGTTCAGAGCTGAAGAAAGAAAGTCTTGTGAAAAATATGCTCCCGGAGGAAATTATAAAGCTGCCGACGGATATGCAAAAAGCGAAGGCCATTCTTAAATTTGTTCAGAGCAACTATACCTGGAATAAAGAAGACGCTGTATTCACTGACAAAGGATTGCGGAATCTCATAGCGACCAAGGTAGGAAATACCGCAGAGATTAACCTTCTGCTTACCATGCTTTTGCAGGATGCCGGACTAAGGGCGGACCCCGTTGTTCTTTCCACCGTTAACCGCGGGATGCTTTTAGCATATAACCCATCAATCTCACAGTTAAATTATGTGCTCGCTTCGTTTGAGGATAAAAAAGTTGTTCACCTGCTGGACGCTACACTTAAAGAGAGTGAAATCAACCTCATAGCACCAAAAGCTTTAAACTATTTCGGCATTATTATGACGCCAGACAAAGCCAAACAGTTGGATATTCTTTTTCCTGACATCAGTAAAACTTTATTATCGATTGATGCCAAAATGAGTATCGAGGGAACTTTTGATGGTCATTTCTCTGACCGCGATACAAAACTCTATGCCATGGTGGTGAACGGAAGATATATCGACGATAAAGAAGGGTTTGCTACGTCATACAAAGATACTTACCGGTTTCCCCTGTCCAACATGAAGCACGGTCTTCAGGACAATAATGATTTTGAAACAAGTTTCGATTTCAGTTCAGATACTTTTGTGGATGCCATAGGAAGTAAACTCGTATTTAATCCGCTGCTTTTCCTGTACTCTCAGAATCATGATTTCAATCAGAAAGAGCCCCGAAGAGCCCCTCTCGAATTTTATTCAGCATATGAACGGGTGAAAAAGGTCACCATAACATTGCCGGATAATTATATGTTTGATAATGTGCCGAAATCTAAAAAATTCCGGACCGACGACAACGCACTGCAATACGCATATTTGGTCACGCAGATTGGCAATAAATTAACGGTTGAGACTACGGTAAAAGTTGATGATTCCATTTTCCCGAAGGAATATTATCCTGCCTTTACTCAAATCTTCGACAATATTACGAAGTTGGAAGCACAGGTGGTCACTGCGGTAAAAAAATAAAATTGATCTTAGGTTTAAAAAGCCGGCTTTGCAGGATTTGCAGGCCGGCTTTTTTACAGATATACCACAGCGGTGTCCGCAACTGTAATCCCAAGTCCTTCCACTGTTTTACGGTAGGTTTCAATTTGTTGCAGATGTTTCGTGTGTTCTGCACCAGTCTTGAAGTCAAGGATCACATATCCGTTTTCCGACTTAATGATTCGGTCAGGTCTGTAGATCGAAGTGACACCGTTTTTTGTAATCATTATATCCTGCTCATTAACGATATCGAGATGCTCCCCGAAGTAAGCCGGGTATTTTTTGATGATATCGGAAACTGATTTTCTTATTTCATCTTTTTCTTCAATAGTCAAGGTCCCGTCCAGTACATAACTTTCCAGTACGTGATCCACGTCCTTCTTAGAATTGATTTTGGAGAGGATTTCATGGGTAAAGATGCCCTGCCTTACCTTTTCATTCCGGTTCTGATAGCTTTTGGAAGGAGTGGCTATCCGTATAGCAGACGGTTTCTCCAGTTTACGGGTAATATTCTCGATGGCTTCTGTATTATACTGAAAAGTTTTGGGTCCGCTTTGTTTAGACCGATCTGAAGCGTCATAATAGTCAAATTCATCAGTGTGCGACGGCTTGGTTTTCTCAATAAAATCCAGTATTTCAAGATAATTGGTTTTTGCTGCTTTCTGGATGTAAAGGAAAAGCTGCTCTACCGGTCTTGTGGTTGCTACATATTGAAGACAGACACGGTCAATGTGATTTTTGTAGACATTTGACTCATTGAATTCACGGATCTGAGGGTCGTACACCTCCAGCTCGCGGCTGAACTGAGCCATGTTTACGGAATGCAGGCCGAATTCCTGATCAGCACCGAACCAGTCGTTAAATTTATGGTCCCGGTGGCTGTTAAGCATGGGGTAAAAGACCACCGGAAATTCCAGACCTTTTGCCTTGTGAATGGTCATCAGCTGTACCGCATCTACATTTTCAGAGGCCTGAATGCTTTTCTCCCGGGCTTCATCATTCCAGAATTTAATGAAGTCCTTAAGATTGGCACCCGAATTTTGAGTGAAGGCATAAAGCACCTCCAGAAAGTTGAGCAGGAAGTCGGTTTCCTTATTCTTTACGGAAAACTCATGCAGGTAGAACTCCACAAAATTGTAGAGGTTCAGCCGGGGAAAATCCGTGTTATGCAGTTCAAGGTCATATTTCTCCTTTATAAACAAAATGAACTCATTTCTGTTTTTTATTTTCAGTATGTCCAGAATCTCTTCTGTAAAATCATGCATTTTAATCCTTCCCAAACGGTTCAGATAATACATCATCAGGGTCAGGTGCTGCATGTTTTTGGGATTGGCTTCCCAATTCAGGAATTGCATTAGGGCATTCAACGTATCCGAAAGTTCAAGCGTAAGGCCGCTTTCCGATATTGTTTTGATGTTGACCTGATTTCCGTCATAAACAACCGTGAGCGCACCAAGTTTCTGGGAGAAATCAAAGATATCCCGGTTGCCGCGGCATAGGATCGTGATATCCGAAAGCCTGAAACCGTTATTGATCAAATCCTGAATATCGTGCTTCATCCGCTCTGCCGTATCCACATAAAATTCTTCTTTTTTCCCGTTTTCAATCAGGCTGACCTTCACCCTTCCCTCAGCACCCTCCTGATAGTGCTGCTGGGCCGATTCACCGAATATATTTTTGTGTTCATCTGATAGATTATCGGCGATATGCTGGTACAGCGTATTGTTGAACTTCACGATATTTTTAGCACTCCGCCAGTTCTGCTCCAGTATGTGAACATCGGCGTCTTTTGGTGAATTTTCTTTCTTACTGATGATGTCCAGCATCAGCTGGCTTTCACCACCACGGAAGCGGTAAATACTCTGTTTGGGATCGCCTACAAGTGTGAAGGAAGTGCCGTTTTCTGAGACACTGTGATCCCGCAACGGAACAAAATTCTGCCACTGCAGGACGGAAGTATCCTGAAATTCATCAAAAAAATAATGCTGAAACTGTGAGCCTATCTTTTCGTAGATAAATGGAGAAGGTTCGTTTTTCAGGTTTTCATTGATAAGGATGTTGAATTTGGAAAGCAACACGACATCATTTTCTTCCTCAATCTTTTCAAGTTCCAGCTGGATGTCTTTATTCACCTTCAAAGGCAGGAGTGCCGCGAGTATCTTTTCCTTTTTCTGGATGATGATGTGGTTCTGAATGATTTGGGAACGCTGGAGCACCAGAAAGTCAATTATTTCAAGAATGAGGTGCTCCTTGTGTTTGCCTGTGGCTGATGCGCCTTTGTGGTAATGGTTGATTTTTTTTTCCTCATCCGCGGCACTGCCATAAAGTTTGGGCGTGTCATTCGCCAGGTAATTTTCGAAAAAATACTGGATGCTCTGATTGCCGCCACCTGCAAAGTCTCCGTTTTCGAGACCCTTTTCCCTCATCAGAGCCAAGGCTGTATTTGCGAAGGTGATATTTTCCTCCCGTAATTTCTTTATTTCCTCCCGCAGCTTTTTTGTAGCAGCCTTGTAATTCGTGCTGTCGAAAGTGCTGTTGTTTTTCAGGTTTTCATAGTGTATGTCCTTTACAAATTCCTTGGCGGAATTGTACAGTGTCCTGTTGAGGTTGATCCGTTTTTCATTGTCCAGTCCATAATTCACAAAATCAATCAGCGCATCAGAAATATCCTTATCCTCGCCCACCTGGTTCAGCATTTGGTCCACGGCTTCAATAAGAAAAGGTTCCGCCTGGATTTCCAGATTAAAGTTCTTGGCAAGGCCCAGTTCGTAGGAAAAACTCCTCACGAGGCGGGAATTGAATTTGTCGATGGTCCCGATATTCAGGGTGGAGTAGTTGTGCAGTACATAGTCCAGCATTTTTTTTGAACGGATGTGCAAATCGTCCAGAGTAACGTGTTTTCCTTCTTTAGCCAATGCGTCTTTTAATGCTGCCAGTTCCCGGCAACCTGCATAGTCTTCCGCAGCAAATTTTCCAAGCCAGTTCAGGATTCTCTCCTTCATTTCGTTCGCTGCCTTATTAGTGAATGTAAGGGCAAGCACGTTCCTTATGACCTTATGCTGGTTGGGAAGCCCCAGACATATCATGAGCAGCCGCTGTACAAGGGTATATGTTTTACCTGAACCTGCTGAGGCACTGATGACGCTGTACGAATTTTGCATTTCTTCCTGATTATATTCTGCAATTTACTGAAAAATTCAATGCCGGTTTTAACGGTTCCCTGCCGCTTTTTAACAAAATCAACTCCCATTATTCAAAAAATCTCCCAAATGGTGTTAACTGCGGTTAAACTTCTTTCAGCAAAGGTTTTTCGGATTATTTTTGGAAAAACAGCCCGTGAAAATACAATTACTCATTCCCCTTCTATTTTTTTGTCTTAAAATGAGCGCCCAAAACTATGTTTTCGGAAAAGTAACCACAGAGGACGACGTGGAATTGTCTCTCGTAAACGTCCTTAACATGAAAACAGAAGAACGCGCATCCACCAATAGTGACGGTCAGTTTATGATCCGCGCTTCTGCGGGCGATGAACTTCGTTTTACGAAACCTGGATACGACAGGATTTCCAAAATAATTCAGTCCGAAAATTTTACAAAACCACTTAACATTGCACTTCAGAGGATTCCCGCTGAAATTGAAACTGTGGAGATAAAATACCGGCCTACAGGAAACCTGCGGGAGGACGTTAAGCATTTCGGTGACCGCGGAAAGGTAAAAGTGCTTAAGGATGAGGTAGCCGATTATGTGTCAAGAAAATCCTCGGCGGAAGTGCTGATGCCGCGCAGTGGTGAATTTGTTCAGCCCGTGGGCCCGGGTTTTTCAGTGGGTAAAGTTAAAGACCGTTGGGACGACATTGATTTCATGCAATTCCTCATAGAGAATGTGGATGACTCATTCTTCACCGAGGAACTTAAACTCACAAAGCCTGAAATCCAGCCTTTTATTTATTACGTTTTCACTAACTTTGAAAGAACCAACATTATAAAATACGGTACCGTCGGACCTGCAGACGTTGCTCGGTTTATGGATGCAGCCTTACGTGAGATTGGGAACTACAGAAATAATGTGCATCCGACAGCCAGGAAAAGACGCTAAACTTTTTTGTTTTTAAAGTTGCTGCTGGCGTGCCTCAAAAAAACAGTTATATATTTTGAACTATGAATAAAAGTTTTATTTCGATTGCAATCGCTGCCCTTGGTTTTGTGATAGGCCTTTGGCTTCTTGGAAGCGCCATAAAGAACAGGAACAGATCCGAAAACACGATTTCGGTAACGGGGCTGGGAACAAAAAAGTTCACCTCCGACCTCATTGCCTGGAACGGGAATTTTTCCCGAAACAGTTTTGAGCTCAAGGCCGCGTATGATGAGTTGGCCAACGACAAAAAGATTATCGAAAACTACTTGATATCCAAAGGAATCGCTAAAAATGAGATGGTGTTTTCTGCAGTTGATATCCAGAAGCAATACACCTATGGCACCGATGCTAATGGAAGGAGTACCCAGACCTTCGGCGGTTATCAGCTCTCTCAAAGGGTGTCCATTGACAGTAAAAATGTGGCACAGATTGAAAATCTCTCCAGAAATATTACAGAAATAATCAACCTTGGCATCGAATTTACCTCTTCGCCGCCAAACTACTTTTACACAAAACTGGCCGACGTGAAGCAGCAGATGATTGCCGACGCCACTAAAGATGCGAAAGCGCGAGCCGCAAAGATTGCAGAAAATGCCGGAAGTTCACTGGGAAGCCTGAAAAAAGCTACCATGGGTGTAACGCAGATTACCGAACCCAATTCAACCGAGGAATATTCCTACGGTGGAACCTTCAATACTACCTCTAAGGATAAAGAGGCCAGCATAACCATCAAGCTGGAATATGAGGTGAAGTAAAATGGAAGTGATTAGAGTTTAAGAGTAAACTACATCATAGATTTCTTCCCTGATCCAGTCGGTATTTTCAGGTTTCCAATTGGCGAGAAGCCAAAGGTTCAGAGAATTCTTGCCGGGTTCATAGCCGGGCTGCATATAAGTATCATCAATAACCAAAAAACCGTTTTTTCTGTAAAACTCAATCCTGCGACGGGCGTCTTCATCCAGATTTTCAGGTTCAGCCTCCAGAACGATATGTGAATAATTCTTAAACAGATGCGCAATGATTTCGCTGCCAAATTTCTGGCTGCGGAACTGCGAGAATACCTCAAAATGCTCAATGAATACAAAGTTTGTAAGTTCCCATGTAATCAGGTATCCCACGTTGTTGAGACCATTAAGCACCGTGAGCACCTTAACCTTTGCATTGTTGAAAAGGTGGCGGAACTTGGTCTCCCCGCGCCTTTCGTCTTCAGGAAAGGTTTCGCAATAAGAGCGGTAAATTTCTTTTGCACGAAAATCGTCTGCTGACGCTACCTGAAGATATTCCATAGATGAACGGGAGATTATTTCTCCAAAACTACATCTTTAACACCGCGGCATGCTTACATTTAACGGTTATTTTTTTACAGAATCTGAAATCTAAAGGTCGAAAACGTTCGGACGTCTCGTAATGAATATATCTTTCACCCACAGGGAAAAAGCGAGCATCAGATAGATAAGGAAGAAAATACCCACGGTTGCAAACGTGGAGTAGATAAAGAATACCCTTAGTTTCGCCACCGGAATCCCCAGTTTAGAGCCCATTCGTGTTAGGACGCCGAACCACTCGCGCTCAACATTGTGGCGGATTTTGGTGATGAATTGAGGTTCCTGCATTACTTATTTATTGATTTTTTAAAAGTTGAAAACCGATGCTGCAATTTAAGCAATTTTTGGTTTCGCAGAACACTTTATGGTGATACAGGAATGCCTGACTTTCCAAAGCATTGTTTATTTTTACATTCAGTGATTTCCAGCCTTCGGTAACTGTATTTTTTTCAGGAGGGATGCTTCTGTATAACCCTAAGATTTCGTCAGCAGTATTTTCGTCGGAATTCTTCCGGTACGCATATTTTAATGGCAGAACCGCATTCAGGAGGAGGAGGTTGACAAACTCTTCTGTCAGTCCTTTTTCACCTTCGATGCTTGATTCCTTGCCGAAATTGAAATGGGTATTCCAATAATCACTTGCTTTTACCGCCGCAAAAATTTGATACAGTTCAGGAACATTCTTGCTCACCATGATTTTGGAAAACAGGTTCTGATTCAGGTGGTACAGCGATGCCAGTTGTGACAGGCGAATGGTTGGAAAGTTCGGCGGCCGCAGTTTTGAAAATTTTGGATAGAACCGCAATTCGGGCAGCTGATATTTGACCCTCAGAAAGTCAAACTCCTGTTTCCATCTTTTCATCTGGTCGTCGTCAGGATGGTCCAGCCAACCGGATATGCCAAAAAATAACGCTTCCAACTGAGTTCTATTTTGCCTGATTTTATTTAAAATTGAAAAATCCAGACTCTCCGCCATCTGCCTGAATATTTGCGCATTTACCTTTAAACCGAAAGCATAAGCCAGATTTTGAAAAAGAACCGCCTCATAATCGTTTTTACTGCGTTTCAATGAGGCTTCAATCTCAAGGGATTTTTCATCAAGTTTCTTAAGGAGCGTCTCTTCACAGAATTGGAAGGGAACCTTTGCTGAGTCAAATATCTTTTCACACGGGATGAACCTGGTTCCGTGCAGCATTGACTCATACTTCCAAAGCAGCTTTTCGTCAATATAATCCTTAAGTTCGATGGTCGGGACATTTTTGCCTTGGAGTTCGTCAATTTCAACATCATGAACAAGGACGGCATGCAGGATGAGGTTTTCAAATTCCGGATTGCCGGAATGTCGGTGAAAAATCCAGTCCGAGGATTTTACATGAAGCTCGATGTGGCCTGCCAAAATAATGTTTTTGGTCCTGATTTTCGCGAAAAGGAAATCGGGGCCGGAATCGTAGTTCCACTTCCCGAAATCGAGGATTTCCATATGATTTCCTTCCACATCCCGAAAATCAAAATTCTTAAAAATCTTGAAATTCCACAGATATTGCAGGAGTTTTTCGTTCATTTCTTAAAAACTGAAGGGACAAACGTTTAACCGAACTGAAAAATGGAACCGCGGCACCGTTAAGCTTTTTAAATATCAGCTTTTTAGTTCCAACAGAGGCTGCATTTTATTGAATTCCTTTAAGGTATCCTCATACATCTTCTCATAAATTGGAAGAATGTTTTTCAGATCAAATTTTATTGCTTGCTGCTTTGCATTATGTTTCATCTGGGCCAGCAGTTTTTCGTCACGCAGGAGCTTTATGGTATAGTTGCTCATGGCTTCCACATTTCCTATTTCGGCCAGGAATCCGGTTTCTCCCTGGATGTTCACTTCCGGTATCCCACCTGCGTTGGAACTGATGACGGGGGTATGTGCTGCCATCGCCTCAAGTGCCGCCAGACCGAAACTCTCCTGTTCAGAAGGCAGCAGAAACACATCGGAAAGCTGGAGGATGCGGTAAAGGTCGTTCACCTTGCCGAGAAGCCTGATTTTACCGATCAGTTCAGGATTTTCTTCCAGAAACTGGTTGATTTTCTCCATCTCCGGGCCTTCCCCAATGATGATGAGCTTGGATTTCACCTGTGCATTTACATTCTTGAAGATTTGCAGGACTTCCTCCACACGTTTTACAGGGCGAAGGTTGGAAACATGGATCAGTATTTTCTCCTCATCCAAAGCAAACTGTTTCCTCTGGCAGGTGTTGAAATCATCAAATTCAGAATTGTCTATGAAATTGGTGATGACCTGAATGTCTTTTTTAATGTTGAAAAATTTCAGAGTGTCGGCTTTTAGGCTTTCCGAAACTGAGGTTACGGTATCCGACCTGTTGATGGAAAATTCCACCGCATGTCTGTAACTTGGATGCTGACCTACCAGCGTAATGTCTGTCCCGTGAAGCGTAGTAACCAGAGGGATGTCTTTCCCCTCCTCCTTCAGCATCTGTTTCGCCGTGAAGGCAGCATAAGCATAAGGAATGGCATAATGTGCGTGGAGCAAATCCAGTTTATAAAGGTTTACGACCCGGTAAATCATGGACGAAAGAGCAATATCGTAGGGCTGGTACTCAAAAAGAGGGTAGGTTTCCACATTCACTTTATGAAAGAAAATGTTGGGGTTGGTGATGTCCAGCCGCGCGGGAAGCGCAGAGCTGATAAAATGTACCTCATAACCTTTATTGGCCAGTGACATGCCCAGTTCAGTAGCAACGATGCCGCTTCCGCCATAGGTTGGGTAACAGAGAATTCCGATTTTCATAGTTTTTAATTTTTTGAACTGAATTACTCAATTACAGTTTTTGAAAGTTCTTTATTTTTTAAATCAGCCCGCACAGATAGGGAAGGAAGTACATCTATGCCCATTCCCGCCTTCAGGTTGTCATTGACCAACACAGGTAGCCGGCCGGAAATCCTGGTTTTCCCAACAAGTGCTTTTGCGGTGGCCGTCATTGAATCTTCGTTGTTTTCATATGCGACCAAAACCGTGGACACTTTCGAAATGTCTACATCCTGCAAAGCATAAGCGGATCCGAAAACCGTGAGGATTACCTGTTGGTTTTTCGCTAAATCTGCCACTATCTTTCTGCTTTCCGCTGATATTTTATACGGTTTATATGCAGTGGAATTGTCTTTATGGAAACCAACAATCACCTTTGAGTTGGGTGGAATCGTGGAAATCTCTGACGGTTTCTTTATAATCACGGTCGTATGGAGATTCAGTTGGTCCACAACGGTCTGATATGGAGCTTCTTCTAAAGGAACATAATAATGGGTTCCCTTGCAGTTCAGTGGAAGCAGTTTTTTATCATCTTTCAGTAATGTAAGCGCATGGGTGTACATCTTCTGAACGATCTTTTTATGAGAATCATTGTTTAGGTCGTACTTGATGTTTTTAGGATCACGCGGTTGGTATTGGGTTAACCCCAAATAGTATTTGGTAAGCAGAATTTTCTTAACGCTTTCATCCACGCGGCTCTGCGGTATCTCATTGCGGTTAATCGCTTCCTGGATGAGTTTTTTTCCCTCTTTCACCCCTTCGGAGAACAGCATGATGTCGTTCCCGGCTTTGAAGGCCAATGCGTCCAGTTCACCCGGTTTATACCGTTTTGCTACCGCACCCATATTGAGCGCGTCCGTGATGATGAGGCCTTTATATCCGTATTTTTCCTTTAAAAGTCCGGTAACAATGCTTTTGGAAACTGATGCGGGAACCCCTTCTTCTTTTTCAAGCGCCGGCACGTATAAATGCGCAACCATCACCCCTCCGATTCCCTTATCCATGAGGGCTTTGAAAGGCGCAAGTTCCACTTCATTCAGCCGCTGCAAGTTGTGCGAAACCACCGGCAAATCCAAATGGGAATCCGTGTTGGTATCGCCGTGTCCGGGAAAATGTTTTATAGCCGCAAGAACGTTGTTATCCTGTAAACCGTTTGAATAGGCCGTAGCAGAGTTTACTACATTGAAAACATCTGACCCAAAGCTTCTGTTACCGATGATGGGATTGCTGGGATTGGTATTAACGTCTACAACCGGTGCGAAATCCCAGTTCACACCCATTCTTTTGGCATCCTCAGCTATTTTAGCCGACATCTCCGCAATCAGGTTTTTATCCTGGATTGCGCCCAAAGTCATGGCCCAGGGAAATTTGTGTGCGGCTGCAATTCTTTGGAAAAGTCCCCATTCAGCATCCATACCGATCATCAGTGGTATTTTAGACCTGGACTGAAATTCGTTCACCAGATTTATTTGCCTTTCAGCATCGTCCTGCATCAGAATCAAACCGCCCAGCTTTTCATTAACTACCAGACTCCTTACGTTGCTGATATAATCTTCACCTTTGTTGGTGTAAAGTGCCACAATGAAGAGTTGTCCTAATTTTTCGTCCTGAGTAAGGGACCTGTACGTTTGGTCTACCCAGTCATTGGCTTTCCGCAAATCTGCGGCCGACAGATTCCGGGGTTGGTACTGGGCGGAAATATTGGAATGAAATATGGAAAATACAGCGACAATGCTGCAGATAATTTTGCTCATTTTAGTATATTGCATATCAACAAAAATACAATATTTCTGCTAAAAGAGCAGTTTGCAGAAAATTGGTATATGTTTTGAATTAACCTCAAGAAATAACAGAAAATTTATAAAAATGAAAAATTACTTTTCTCTTTTGCTTATTGCACTTTTCGGTTTCGTAGCTGTTAGCTGTACAGACAGGATTGATGACCCGGTGCAGGATTATGACACCTATTCGGTAACCTATGATTTGAAAAACGTCAATTTTGTATATAATGCGACCGACGGATATCATATATCAAGAACCTTCAACACACCAATCTTCAGCAGCGATGTTGTCTTAGTATACAGACAGAATGGTACTGCCAATAACGGAACTCCGGTTTGGCAAAGTATTCCGAGGACTTTATTCCTGACACAGGGAGAACTTGATTATGATTTTGACTTCACTGTAAATGATATCATGATTTATGCCGGAGGAAATTACGATATATCCACCACACCAACGTATTTAAACAATCAAACATTCAGAGTAGTAGTTGTACCTGCAAGCGCAGGTAAAAATGCAAACGTAGATTATAGCGACTACAATGCGGTAATCAAATTTTTCAACATAGACGATTCCAAGGTTATAAACCTTTAATTTTTCTACTATTCACAAAGAGGCCTGCAGATTTTCTGCAGGCTTTTTGTTTTATTATGGGTCAAAAATCCTCTATTGCAGCAGCATTATTGATTTAAATAATCTCATAAAACTTTGGTATCTTTGTTTAAAAGAATCACATGAGTGTCCACATCAGTGCAGGAAAAGGGGAGATTGCTAAAGTTGTACTCCAGCCAGGCGATCCGTTAAGAGCAAAATTCATTGCAGAAAATATTTTAACCGATGCCAAACTGGTAAGTCACACCCGTAATATTTTCTACTATACCGGAACGTATCAGGGTAAAGAAATATCGGTGGGAGCAAGCGGAATGGGAATACCAAGTATAGGTATTTACTCCTATGAACTTTTCACTGAATATGATGTTGATACCATCATCAGGATTGGAACGTGCGGCGCATACACCCCCGATCTAAAACTCTTCGATCTCATTAATGTCGAAAACGCCGCAAGTGAGTCCACTTATGCAAAGTTCGCCTGGGGTAATGATGATGAAATCATTTCGAATCAGGGAAAGATTTTCAGTTTGATTAACGACACGGCGCTGGAGTCGTCCAGAATTACGAAGACAGCAAATATTCATACCAGCGATATATTTTACAGAAAGGATGAAGGAATTCCTACGATTGCACAAAAGTATAATTGTTTGGCGGTGGAGATGGAGGCCTTCGCGCTTTTTGCGAATGCACAATATCTAGGTAAAAACGCCGCAACACTATTGACCGTTTCGGATATCATTCCGACGCGCGAGCAAATCACTGCGAATGAAAGAGAACGGGCACTGCGCGAAATGATTGAACTCGCGCTGCAGTCGGTACTGAAAATGTAGGTTTACCTGGAGCTGGTTTCGTCCCTGTCTTCTAGCAGGTGACCGAAATAATCCTTTTTAGTTTGAAGATAGGATTTGCTCATTTCATGGGCATCAATCTGTAGGGGGATTCTTTTATTTAAATGAATCGTACTGTCTTCTACAAAACGAAGTTTATCGGGATTGTTTGTGAGAAGATTAATTTCAGTGACGCCAAGTTGATGTAGGATTTCAATCGCAATACCGAAGTCCCTGTCATCGGCCGGTAATCCAAGATGGAGGTTTGCCTCTACGGTATCCATTCCTTTTTCCTGAAGCGCGTATGCTTTCAGTTTATTGATGAGGCCAATATTCCTTCCTTCCTGCCGCAGGTAAACGATAATACCGCCATTAAGGTGGATGTAGTTCATTGCCGCATCAAGCTGTTGGCCGCATTCACACTTCCGGGAGTGAAAAACTTCTCCAGTGATACATTCGGAGTGGAAACGTACATTTACCGGTTTAGAAAAATCGGTGTGTTCAGCAACAATAGCCACGTGTGGCATCCAGTCGCTTACATCTTCAGAAAAAGCAATCATCCGGAAACTGCCATAGTCCGTGGGAACATTGGCTTCGGCCTGTATTTTTATCATGGCTTGTCTTTAGAGCTTTTATGGTTGGAGCAGTGCGGGTGACTCCAGCGTAGAAATATTGGTTTTAATCCTCACCAGATAGCGGTTGATGACTTCGTCGTCATCAGGACTAAGGAATTTTCTTAGTTGCTGGATTTTTCTGTACCTTTTTTCAATTTCCTTCAGCGCCCTTTTTTTTCCCTCCAAATTGTATGCTTCATATGCGTAAAGGTAATTTTGGAGCTGCTCTTTCAAAAGTAACACCTCCTTGTCAACGGCATCAGTGCTAAACCGTGGAAACGTTGCAATAAGGTTTGTAATTTCCGCAGCGTTGATGTTCTGCTTCATCGTACCCCCAAGCCGGTCTTCAAGACTAGGCCCGTGGGTTTGCGCGGAATAACTGGAAGAACTGAAAGGTGATGAGGTATACTTCTCTGCAGCACAGGACGATATGAGCAATGTGGTGAGAAGAAAGAAAATTACAGGTTTTTTCATCATTTTGCCTTTTGATAGAGGACCGGGTTAAGACTTTCATCGTTGTACATTTTCATTTGTTTGTACACCTTCATCCTTACTTTACCGTTCTCTATATCAGACAATAACTGATTTATGGAAGTCATCAAATCAACTTTTTGTTCCAGCAGGACATTTAGTTTTGCTGTACAGTTTATACGGTGATCTTCCGTAGCTGTTGTTCGATTGGCTTCCAGTGACATGTGATATATTTTCAGTGCTAAAATTGAGAGCCTGTCCACTGCCCAGGCAGGTGTTTCAGTGTTGATTTTAGCTTCTGAATCAGGAGTAATATCTTTGTATTTGCTGAGAAACCAACTGTCTATAAATTCAACTAAATCTGTTCGTTTCTGGTTTGAAGCATCAATCCTTCTTTTTATTTCCAATGCTTCTGCCGGTTTGATGCTTTCATCGCGAATGATATCCTCTAAATGCCACTGAACGGTATCAATCCAGTTCTTGGCATACAAAAGATGTTCCAAACTTTCATTTTTAAAGTGATTGTTTGAAGGCGAGTCTACATGATCCGTGATGTGGTAATCTTCAATAGATTGGCTGAAAATATCCCAGGCAGTTTCTGCAAAATCCATTCCCTGTTATTTGATTAAAGGGTAGGATCACTGTTTTGTTTTGACTCCGACGGCTTCTTGTCCTCTTCTTTAACCGCATCTTTGAATTCCTTTATTCCGGATCCCATTCCCCTCATTAATTCAGGAATTTTCTTCGCTCCAAAAAGGATAATGATGATCAAGGCGATTATTAATATTTCTCTAAAACCTATTCCTCCCATGACATATATTTTTTGCAAATGTAAGTTATTTTTTAGTTTACCCAACTCAGCGGATCTACCGGCGATGTGCCGTTCCAAATCTGGAAATCCAGGGTGTAGGACCCGTCAAAATCCTCCGCAATTATTCCAATTGGGGTGCCTGCGGACACCTGTTGGTTCTGTGATACCGAAACTGTACTCAGATTGGAGTAAATCGTGAAATAATTTCCGTGTTTTACGATTACCGTGCGGGTACCGTCGCCAGAAGGCATGACTTTCGAAACGGTGCCCGGGAAAATCGCTTTTGCCCCACTTCCTTTTGTTACGGCGATTTTGATTCCGTTATTTTCCTCTACAATATTTTTAAAAACCGGATGCGGCTGTCTTCCGAACCGGTGCGTTATGGTTCCGTATGCCGGCATGTTCATCCTGCCCCTGTTTTCTGCAAAACTGCTTGAAGCGTTTGTCGAAACTCCATAGTTGGTCATCGCTTTTGATTCAGCAGCCTTCTTTTCAACATCTTTCTTTCTTGTTAGTTCAGCCTCGGCAGCCCGTGCAGCTGCAAGCTTTTCGTTGGCGGCGCGGGACTTTTCCGCAGCCTCCTTTGATTCTTTTTCAGCCGCAATTTTTCTTGATTCATCTTTTGCACTGGCTTCAGCTTTTGCGGCTTCCTCTGTACGCTTCCTTTCGTCGGCCGCTTTTTTGGCAGCGAGGTCTGCGGCTTTCCTGGCTTCGGCTTCTGCAACCTTTCTTTCTCTTTCCAGGATATCAGCCTTCGCCTTATTTTCGGCATCTATTCTTGCCTTTTCCCTGGCAGCTGTTTCTCTGGCAAGACGCATTTTTTCTGCTTCCGCTTTTTTAATTGCGTCTTCATTGGCTTTTGCGATTCGGATTTCCTCAGCGATAATGGAACGGATCTGTCCCTCCAGATTTTTACTTTGGGTTTGTTTCTGTTTAAGTTCTGCACTAAGATTGGCCTCGTTTTTCTTAAATTCCTGGACCAACTTTTCTTTCTGCTGCTTCTCCGCGGAGATGGTGGTAATTTCTTTCTGCTGGTTGGACAGTAATATGCTTTTCTGTTTTACAGATTTCGCCCGTTCCTCCACGGTGCGCGTAAGATTGTCGGCGGCCTTTGTAATTTTAGTCGCCTGTTTGTCCTGGTAATCGGAATAAAACTTGAGGTACTGTACCCTCCTAATGGCTTCACCAAGGCTTTTTGATGAAAGAATGAACGTTACCTTGTTCTTTAAATCCCTGTTTTTATAAGCATTTACCAAAACTTTAGCATAATTCTGCCTTAAAACGGCAAGTTCGCGGTTCTGGCGGTTAATCTCAAGCTGTCTTAAGTAGATATCATCTTCAATGAATCTCTTCTCTTTCTGTGTATTGGTATAGACTTTCTCGCGAAGCTGGATTTTTTTATTAACGCCTTCCAAATAAGCAAGTGATAATTTGGACTCATTTCTGGTCTTTGCAAGCTGATTGTTAATGGAGGCTATTTGTTTTTTAAGCTCAGCGTTCTGCTTCTGAAGCTGTTCTTTATTCTGACCGAATGAAATTCCGAAGAGTAAAACTGCGGTTAAAAAACTGATCTTTTTAATCATCTGATTTCTATTTTCGTATAATTTCCAGGTACGGAAAAAGGAGTTTGCATTTTGGAATCGTCAAATTTCGTGTTTTCAAGTAATATCTGACTGGATTTAGACCCTTTTATAATTATTTTAACATTTTTTGGCAGTCGGTAATTCCTGAATTCTTCCCAGTTGCTATAGCTTACCTGGAGTTCATCTGAGTTATTTACATCCCGAAGGTAAACGTTTTGCAGATCGTAATTGGGCGCATAATTCAGTTCAATTTTATATTCCCTCACAGTACCGTCCGACGACTCCATCAACTGACTGATCCGGGAGGCCATTTTATATCCCTGTGCATTTTGGGTCAGGATGAATTCGCGGTCATTGATCTTAACAAAGGTTCGTCCCATCAATAAACGCTGCAGCGAAGTATAGTTGACGAAATTGGTGTTGAGGAGGGTGTTCAGATATTCGAAATCGGAATCGATAAAGGTCTTATCACTTTTATTGTATGCCTTTACGCCTTCCGGTGTTGCAACTCCCCGGGCCACAGAGATAAAAAATGCCGAGAGGTTCATCCAGACTTTTTCGTTATTCTCAATATACACAGTAGCATCCAGAGTTGGCAGATAATTAGACTGTGATTCCACACTGATCTTACTCATCATCCTGAGCTGTTCAAACTGGGGAGGCAGCAGCACTTTTTGGAAAAACCGTACATCTGCATCTATGGGCTTATTTGCATCTTTCGGACGGTTAGACCCTACGGCTAAACTGTCGATGCCGGTACTGCCTTCCGCCGCTTTTTTTGCTCTGCATGAAAACAAAAAAAAGCCTGCAAGAAAAATGAGAATGAGTTTTTTCATTATTATGTGTTTAATCAATTAAATGATTAAAAAGTTTACAATATTAACGCCAAACCACACAAATTGTTTTGTGTGGTTTGCGTTGGTCAGTACAGGTCCGGATTAATCGTTAGACAGGAAATCCAGAACAGAGAAGTCTCCCAGAGAAATTTCCCGGGACACTCCGTAATATTCTGCAGAATTTCCAATCATGGAATTGCTGAGGTTACCATGGTTGATTACCGTATTCTCCTGTATAAGTGAATTATCAATATTGGAGTTGAGGATCTTTGTGTTGTTTCCGATGCTTACATTCGGTCCAATCTTGGAATTCTTAACCGTTACGTTTTCCCCGATAAAACAAGGCGGTATAATTAGGCTGGTGTCAATCTTGGCCGACACCGGGAAATTCGCAAATTCCTGCTTTTCATACTGCAGAATTTTGCCGTTTGTTTCCACTGTTGCATTTTTGTTGCCACAGTCCATCCAGTCATCCACTTTTCCCAATGAGAATTTCGCCCCCTTCTGCCTCAGGTTTTCCAACGCGGTCGTGAGCTGATATTCGTTGCCGACTTTGATATCGTTATCCATGATGTAGTTGATTTCCTCCATCAGCTTTTCAGCAGACTTGAAATAATAAATTCCAATAATGGCCAGGTCAGACACAAATTCTTTCGGTTTTTCTACAAAATCGGTTATGAAACCGTAATCGTCCAGTTTTACAACCCCAAAGGCGGAAGGGTCGTCCACTTTCTTCACCCAAATAACGCCGTCTGAAGTTTTATCCAGGTCGAAATCTGCGCGGAACAGGGTGTCCGCAAAGGCAACCACTACGTCGCCCTGCATGGACGCTTCAGCACATTTAATAGCGTGGGCTGTTCCCAGGGGCAAATCCTGTGAGTAAATACTGGCTTTTGCGCCCAGTTTCTCTGCGATTTTGATTAGTGAGGCTTCCACCTCAGTTCCGAAATCCCCGATGATAAAAGCGATCTCCTCGATATTTTCATCTGCTACTTTGGCAATATCCTCTACCAGACGCTGCACAATGGGTTTTCCTCCAATCGGTATTAAAGGTTTAGGGACTGTTAATGTGTGAGGCCTTAATCTGGAACCTCTTCCTGCCATAGGGACGATTATTTTCATACGTGTTAAGTGCTTTTTGCTGAGCGTTTATCTGCCCAGGGATTTATATCTGTTTTAATTATCAGGAGTTTACGATGGTTTTACTGAGGTGCTGCCAAATCCTCCTGCACCGCGGTGCGAAGTATTCAGCTCCGAAACTTCGACCCATTCCGCACATTCGTGTTTTGCAATTACCATTTGTGCGATGCGGTCCCCATCGTTTATGGTGAATTCGGTATCTGACAAATTTACTAAAATAACCCCGATTTCTCCCCTGTAGTCTGCGTCAATTGTTCCCGGCGTATTGAGTACGGTTATGCCGTTCTTTAAAGCCAATCCGCTTCTGGGACGCACCTGGGCTTCAAAACCCTCCGGAAGTTCTATATACAGCCCCGTTGCTACTAATTTTCGTTGAAGGGGCTTCAGCGTCACCGGTTCATTCAGTTCGGCATAAAGATCCATACCTGCCGCGCAGGGTGTCTGGTATTTCGGAAGCTCATGGCCGGACTTATTTATTACTTTTATTTTCATACTCTTATTTTGTTTAGCAGTTTATTGGGGATCAGTTTCTGGAAAATGATAAAGACCAACGCCAAGATAATAAAGAGAATGTTCCCCAGCCAAATATGTTCCTGAAAATTCTGATAATAGGCGAGTCCTGCAATCACCGTGATTAATATAACGAGCGCATTTTTATAAAGATTGTAAGGAATCGGGTATTTTAACTGCCCCCAGATCAGGGATACCATCATCATCGTAAAATATGCAGCAATCGTTGCCCAGGCAGACGCCCAGTAGCCGTATTTTGGTATAAAATAGAAATTAACACCAATGGTAACCGCAGCTCCAATCAGTGAGATATATGCTCCGTTTATAGTCCTGTCGGTCAGTTTATACCAGATGGACAAATTAAGATAGATTCCCAAGAACAGCGTGGCAATGAATAATATTGGCAGAATGTCAATTCCTTCAAAATACGCGGGGTTTTTGAGATACATGGGCGCCAGCCAGCTCAGATTCACCATTAGAAAAAGGATGATCAGGCAGTTGGCGGTAATGAATACATCCATAAGACGCGCATAGGTCTGCCTTGAATTTTCATTTTTCGAATGGCTGAAAAAGAACGGTTCAATGCCCAGTACGTAGGCCTGCTTAAAAAGCAGTACAAAGGTCACAATCTTTGTTACTCCCCCGTAAATCCCGAGTTGTTCCTGTGCAATGCCTTCGGGCAGAAGGAATTTAAGGAACTGCCGGTCCAGGGTTTCATTTACGATGCCCGCCAGGCCGGCAAACATGATGGGCAGGGAGTACTTCATCATTTTCTTCCAGAGGGAAAAGTCAAAATGACGGAAGCGCGCCACCAGGACTTCGCTGAAAAGCAGCAGGAAGGTTACGGTACTTGCCACCAGATTGGCCACAAAAACATAGCCGATGCCAAATTCCGGATTGTATTTGAAACCAAGCAGTCCCTCCGGATGCCGCGGCAGTATCTGAATGAAGAAGATGACGAGCGAGAAATTGATGAAACCGTTAATAATTTTGATTACGGCGAACTTAACGGGTCTTTCCTGTTTCCGAAGGATTACGAAGGGCATGGCCGAAAAGGCATCAAGCGCCAGTATAATGACCAGGAAGGTGAGCAAATGAACCTGCGTGGGTGTTTTGAAGGCCACAGCAAGAGGGTCGCGGAAAACCAGCGCAAAAACCAAAAAGGTGATGGCCGCAAATAGCACACTGAAAAATGCGGTGGAAATAAGTTTTTTATGATCATTCTCTTTAAGCGCAAAGCGGAAGAAGGTCGTTTCCATCCCATGGGTAAGCAGAACTGTAATAATTCCCGCCACGGAGTAAAAGTCCGCATAGGGAGCATAGGCTGTAGGACCGAAGGCTTTAAAAATAAAAGGGCTTAAAAAGAAAGGGAACAACCGGATGATAATGGTCGTTAGACCATACAGCGCAGTTTGTCCCAATAATTTTTTATACAATTTCTGAATATTTTCACGCAAAGGTAATTATTCAGTTTTATTCCCGCATCATACAATAACATCTGCAGGTTGGGTTCAGAAAAAGATATTATGTTTAATTTTACGCTTAACTAAATGAAAGTGCCTAAAAAATGAAAATCCTCATTAAGAATGCAAGGATCGTTAACGAGAATCAAATCCTTGAAAGCGACCTGCTCATCGAAAACGACCTCATCCTAACCATTGACAAAGACATCCCTGAAGAGAAGGCTGATAAAGTAATCGACGCGCGCGGAAAGTACCTTTTACCAGGAGTGATAGACGACCAGGTTCATTTTCGTGAACCGGGCCTCACCCCTAAAGGGGATATAGAGAGTGAATCACGTGCCGCTGTAGCAGGGGGTATAACAAGTTACATTGAACAGCCCAATACGGTTCCCAACGCGGTGACCCAGGAACTGCTGGAAGACAAATACCGCATTGCAGCAGAGAAATCTTTTGCCAATTATTCCTTCTCCATGGGCGGAACGAATGATAACCTGGATGAGGTCTTGAAAACCAATCCGCGAAATGTAGCCGCAGTTAAGCTTTTCCTTGGTTCATCAACCGGGAATATGCTGGTGGATGATCCCGCAACGCTGGAAGAAATTTTCACCAAAGTCAAAATGCCCATTTGCGTACACTGCGAAGATGAAAAAACCATCCGTGAAAATACGGAAAGGTATAAGGAGCAGTATGGCGAGGATATTCCGGTGAAGTATCATCATCTTATCAGATCTGAGGAGGCCTGTTACCTTTCTTCCTCAAAAGCAGTAGAGTTGGCAAAAAAAACGGGAGCCCGGCTTCATATTTATCACCTTTCCACAGCAAAGGAAACGGAACTTTTCCGGAATGATATTCCCTTAAAGGATAAAAAAATAACCGCCGAGGTCTGTGTACATCACCTGTGGTTCACCAACGCGGATTACGATACCAAAGGAACCCTTATCAAGTGGAACCCTGCGGTGAAAACGCATGCCGACAAAGAAGGACTCTGGAAGGCGCTTCAGGACGGCCGAATTGATGTAATTGCAACCGACCACGCACCGCATACCCTGGAAGAGAAAGATGAGGTGTACAGTAAGTGCCCGTCCGGAGCGCCGCTGGTACAGCATGCATTGGTGGCTATGCTCGAAATGCACGCCAAACGCAGGATTACGCTGGAGAAAATCGTGGAGAAAATGTGTCATAATCCCGCCATTCTGTTCCAAATTGAAAAGCGGGGTTTTGTGCGCGAAGGGTATAAAGCCGATCTGGTACTGGTGGATCTGGATTCAAAATGGACCGTTTCCAAAGAAAATATCCTCTATAAATGTGGGTGGTCGCCATTGGAGGGAACCGAGTTTTCAGCAAAAGTGACGCACACCTTTGTGAACGGATTCTTAGCGTATGAAAACGGGAAAGTGGCAAAGGAGAAGCACGGCGAACGGCTTTTGTTTGACCGGTAATCAGTAGTTCCGGAGCCCTGACCGCTCACCAGGATTGCAGTTCCTGAAATAATTTACCTTTTTTTGAAACATTTAACAAAATTTACCGTCTAATACAGAATTAACAACAATATATTATGATCAGAAAAAAGTTTTTGATGCTTTTTGCTGTTGGGATCCTCTTCACCGCTCAGGCACAGGATTACCAGTGGAAAGAAGCTAAGAGTGGCGGTTACACGTATAAATACGTAACCAACGATCCCACGCAGGCCAGGTTTTATACCCTGAAGAACGGTCTTACCGTAATCCTGAGCCCTACCAAGAAGGACCCGAGAATTCAGGCGTACATCGCAACAAAAGCGGGCAGCAAGACCGATCCTGCTACGAACACCGGATTGGCGCACTATCTGGAGCACATGCTCTTCAAAGGTACCGACAAGTACGGATCCCTGGACTGGGCTAAAGAAAAGGCTGAACTCGACAAGATTGATGCGCTGTATGAGCAGTACAACAAATCCAAAGATGAGGTTAAGCGCAAGGCCATCTACAAAAAGATTGATTCCGTTTCAGGAGTGGCTGCAAAATATGCTATTGCCAACGAATATGACAAAATGATGACGGCAATGGGTGCCCAGGGTACCAACGCGTGGACGAATTTTGAAGAAACCGTTTATACCGACGATGTTCCGTCCAGCTCATTGGACCGTTACCTGGCGGTGCAGGCTGAAAGGTTTCGCAATCCGGTACTCAGGATTTTCCATACCGAACTGGAAGCGGTTTACGAAGAAAAAAACCGGACTTTGGATAATGACGGCAGAAAAGTTTTTGAAACCCTATTTGCAACACTCTTCAAAAACCACAATTACGGTAAGCAGACAACGATCGGAACCGTGGAGCATTTAAAGAATCCTTCCCTTGTGGAGATCCGTAACTATTTCAACAATTATTATGTTCCCAACAATATGGGAGTAATCCTCTCCGGAGATTTTAATCCGGACGATGCGATTGCGAAAATTGATAAGGCCTTCTCCTATATGAAGAACAAGCCGGTACCGAAATATACTTTCCAGCCGGAACAGCCAATGGCCGCTCCGATCGTTAAGGAGATCGTAGGGCCCGATGCGGAAAGCCTTACCATCGGTTACCGTTTGCCGGGGAATAAAGACAAAGACGTGCTGCTTGCAGACCTGGTGGGTTCCATCCTGACCAACGGCAAGGCAGGTCTTCTGGATCTGAACCTGGTTAAAAAACAGAAACTGCTTCGTGCAAGTGCCTTTACTTATACCCTGCAGGATCACGGCATCCTCTATCTTTCAGCTGCGCCAACTACAGGACAGACCCTGGAAGAAGTACAGACGCTGGTGCTTAGCGAAATTGAAAACCTGAAAAAAGGAAATTTTGATGCTGATCTGATTCCTTCTATTATCAACAACATCAAGAAAGAGAAGATACAGAGCACCGAACGTTACGGTGACAGGGCATCAATGCTGCAGAGTGCTTTTAACGCCGAACTGGACTGGAAAGATCAGGTTGCGTATGTAGATGATATCTCCAAAATCAGAAAGGAAGATGTGGTAGCCTTCGCCAATAAATATTTCGGCAACAATTATGTGGCCATCCTGAAGAAAAAAGGCGAGAACAAAAACCCTCAGAAAATCGAGAAACCCGCCATCACTCCTGTTGAAACCAACCCGGACAAGCAGTCTGCGTTTGTAAAAATGGTGAACGAAATGCCGTCTACGCCTTCAGAGCCTGTGTTCCTGAACTTCGACAAGGATATCCAGAAGTCCAAACTGGGCAAAGCGGAAGTGCTTTATGTGCCGAATACCGAAAACCAGCTGTACAGACTGAGATACCGTTACAAAGTAGGAACACTGAATGACCCTAAACAGTCTCTGGCCTCCCAGTACCTTCAGTTTTTAGGAACCGACAAAAAATCTTCTGAAGAAATCTCCAAGGAGTTCTACAAGATCGCGTCGAGTTTCAATGTATCCACAGGTGAGGAGTACACGATGGTGACCATTGAAGGTTTGCAGGAGAATTTTGATAAGGCGGTGAAGCTTTATGAAGACCTTGTTGTAAACGCAAAACCGGACGAAACCGCGCTTACGGCGCTTAAAGCCCGTATTGCAAAATCCAGAAAGGATGCAAAAGCCAATAAGGGAGCCATTCTGCAGGGACTTACGAGCTATGCCATGTACGGCCCGAAGAATAAATTCAACAACACGCTTTCTGATGCGGAAATCAACGCGATCACCGCTCAGGAACTGGTGGACAGAATGAAGAATCTGAACAACTACGAGCAGACTGTGATCTATTACGGTCCGGAACCGCTTAAAAATCTGACCGTCAAATTGGGAACCATGCACAAAGTTCCGGCAACATTTGCCGTGGCAGGCCCGCTGAAGTCCTTCAAACAGCTTCCACAAACCAAAACGCAGGTGCTGTTCACGGATTATGACATGGTTCAGGCCGAAACAAGATGGATCCGCAATACGGATGCCTACGATCCGGCAAAAACCCCAATGGTCATGGTTTTCAACAATTATTTCGGTGGCGGTATGGGCTCTGTAGTCTTCCAGACCATTCGTGAAAGTAAAGCTTTGGCTTACAGTACCTACGGTTATTATGTGCAGCCTTCAAAAAAAGAGGACCAGTATTATATGATGAGTTATGTGGGCAGCCAGGCCGATAAGTTTGGTGATGCCGTAGGCGCCATGAACGAGCTGCTTACCACCATGCCTCAGCTTCCTGTAAACCTGGATCTGGCCAAGAATTCGGTGAAGAAGGACATCCAGACCGAAAGGATTATGCAGGACGATATTATCTTCAGATATCTGGGTGCTAAACAACTCGGTTTGAAAGACGATATCCGTAAAGACCTGTACACGAATGTGGACAAGATTACGATGAACGATCTTAAAAACTTCCATGCGACCAATATTTCGGGGAAACCTTACACGTATGCGTTGGTGGCTTCTGAAAAGAATATGAAAATGGACGATCTTAAAAAGATTGGCGAAGTGAAGAAGATTACCCTGGAAGAACTTTTCGGGTACTAAACCTTACAGCATACTATTTACAGAAACTGCTCCGGATTCGGAGCAGTTTTTTTGTGTCATTGCGGGAAACGTAAAGTTGTCATTGCGAGGAGGAGGCACGACGACGAAGCAATCCCAAAGTTTTGATTAGGGCGCCTCCCGAAAGCTATCGGGACCGCCCGAGTTTACCCTGAGCCTGTCGAAGGGGTTTATCCTGAGCTTGTCGAAGGATTATATCGCAGCTCTTGTCAGTTTATTTCTAAAAATAATTAGAAGAACAATTAAAACAATATCAGAATAAATTAATGTTTTTAAGTTGCTGACAGATTCACATAAATTATCTCCCGTTATTTTTGAAATACATTCCTCTGGAGAATCTGTTTCGTATTTTAAACTTACCATAGTATTAATTATTCCGAAGTAAAATATTGGAATTAGAACAATCAAGAGCACAATCAGAATGTGAAAATATTTCTTCTTCAATTTAAACGCTTTATTTATAAAAAAATCCGTTCCGCTTCCGCCGCGGCGGAGAGCTCCACCCAGGTCGGGGCGCGGTGACCGTTTGGTGATAGATTATTTCAAAATGAAAAACTGCTTTGTAATCCTAAATTCTGAAAACGACAACTCCATAGTCTGCCAAAATACTGCTGAAAAAGCTACCGGAGGTGAGCCTGTCCAGAGCGCAGCGAAGGATCTAACGGGCTTTCATCTCGTGTCCTGCGGACAGGACGAAAGCTTAGTCATTGTGTGCAGTCTTTTTATTCTTCTTCAATTTCATAATTAATATTTGGATAAAACTCTTTGTACTTTATTCCAAATATACTTTCAGACGGGAGATTTTTCACTAAATTATATTTAGTTATTAGTCTTTTATTATTTAATCGCTTAGTATAACAAAAATCAATTGTTTTTTTACTAACTCTTGGAGACAAATCCCAAACAATTCCAAGATGTGATAAACTATTTATAAAAAGTAATAATTGTTCTGAGGTAGATAATTGTGCACGCAATGTTTTAGCATAAAAATATTTTTCTTCGTTGCTCAAATTTTTCTGTTCATTGATGAAGGTAAAAGTCTGGAATAAGTGTCTAAAATAGTGACCAAGTTTATATTGATGTCCACCATAATACTTTATATAGTTATTGGGGTAAAAGTTTCTTTTTGCCTTTTCAGAGATATTTGGATAATCTTCTTCATTATGATTAGGATTATTTCTTAGCATTCTTATAATTTCAAATGCTCTTTTCTTGTTTCTTTTGTCGGCAATTGTATTTATACTTTTCCATTTTTTATGATGCTGACTTTCTTTAATAGGTTTCATTGCAAGAAAATCTAAAATTGGCTCATAAAATTCTGGGTGATATTTTTTCTTAAACTGTGCTTTTATAGTTTCTTTTCCTTCAGCACTTAAACCATAAAACACTATGATATAAGGAATGTTAAGTTTTGCAAGAGTTACTACATCCACATTATTGTTTGTTAATTCAAAAGATTTTTTAAGTTTCATTAAGTAATCATTTTGATAAATGTGATTTTCTTTTTTCCTCTTAAAAAAAAACATAGTTTCTTCTTTGCATTTTAGAAATTGGCTAAAAATGTCAGTTAGTTCTTTTCGTCCACTTTTTGATTTTGAACTCATTTCTTGAATGTTTTCTCGATGTATCTTCAATAAATCGAAAAATTTACTTTCAAACCGTTCTTTGTTTGCGAATTTTATTTGCTCGGATAGTGTAAGAATTAAAATTAGAAATCCTCCAAGTGAAAAAATTGTACCTACAATTCCTCCGATAAAATCTCCAACCTGGCCAGTTTCAGCCATTACTGTTGGTTTATTAAGGCTTATATTGTAATCATTGCTAATTTTTATGAAAAAATAACAACTAATAATTAATCCAGATAGAATACAAATAATAGAGAATAGTTTAAGTAAAAATTTCATCATTAATAGCTAGAAATAATTATTATCAGTTTTTTATAAGATTGCACACAACGGTCTCGCATAAAGGTCAGTGCCGTAAACTTAAGATAAGTATCTAAGAAATCGAAAATTTGATTCACCTGAGTAGTTTCTGACGAAGTTAAAATGCAGGCATTGCCGTTATGCAATGTTGGGCGAAGTTTTATTACTGCAATAGTACGGGATCGATTATTTCTTCTTTTATTTTTTGTATTAATGCCAGTTCAGCTTTGATATCATTTAGCGATTGATTTGAAGAAATTCCTCCTGATTTGCTCAATTGTATATTCATTCCTTTATATGGAATTATTATACTCGAAAGATCCGCGCCATCATTTCGCAGCTGATTGAACAGAGGTTCATTTTCCAAATCAGCGCCAAAAACGGCAGAGGAAGTAACTCTTGAACTGACGCCCCGAAACCAAGCACCGATATATTGCTCAATATATTTGTGAAGTTCATTAAAATTTAATTCAACTTCCTTCAGTTTAACCCCTAAAGAAGTGTCGCGCTTCAGAGTTCGAATAAGGTCTTTAATTACTAAACTATTTTCGCATAAGAAACCGTATTGTTTCTCATGATTAATGTAAAATTTGATTGTGAAATTTTTCTTATACCCATTAAGCTCCATTTTAATAGGTTGACCATCAACAAATCCAAAGGCTAATCCTGTATCTTTTATAACCATTTCATGTTCAATTTCATAATATTCAAAACCATGATATGCGGTTGCGATATGAGTTAACTTAGTTTGTTTATCTTCCGTAAAACCTGGAATTGTCAAATTATAATGTTTTGTACATCCAGTGCCGACTTCCATATTGGGAAATGCTTCTATTTTCACTAATCTATATGTATTCATAATTCGATTTGTAAGCTTAAATAATTTCTGGTTGTTTCAAAAAGTGTCGATATTGACTTCGAACTGATCAAAATTTGATTTTTGTTGACTTTGACAATATTCTTGTTTGAGGGAACACTTATGCTGAAATTGAAATTGAATATATTTTGTTCGGGTAATTTTTTAACCCAGTATGTATAAAAAGGACTAGATCCTGGATATTCAATTGTTAAATCAAATTTCCTCGATTGTTTATCATGATTTATAGAATCCTCGACAGTTTCGGTTAATTCAATAATTTCATGGATTGTCGAATTTACTCTTTTACTTGGAACAATGATCTTATTGGAAAATAAATGCAGAGTTGGAACATCACCTAAAGTATTTATTTGAAATCTATATAGTTGACTATCATTGTAAATAAATTCTATTTGATCATTGAAATGCTTATTGATTTTAATATTAAGTTTCGTCAATTCTTCTAATAATAAAGTATCATTAAACTTATTATCAATTTCCACAGAATAGGAATACATCCAAATAGTGTGGTCATGTCTAAACCACGAAAGGATTTTGTTTATCGCAAAGTGAAATTTTAAGTTAGCCGTGTAGAGAAATAAAACAACAGAAGTAGAATATGTCACAATCGTAAACATTGTATCGAAATCCTCCCAATAGGTTTGTATGCGATCTTTAAATAAAATATAAAGCGAAATCGGAAGTATTAAAATGATTAATAGAAGTAAAAATTTTGATTTCATCTCATTACTATGTTAGTTTGGAAAAATTTCGGCCAACTCGTTTATATGTATAACAAAACCATACATATCCCACCAACTCCCGTTGGCTTTGTATAATAAGCGTCATACTTTTCTCCCGCTAATCTACTCAAAAAACCTTTCCACGCAACTATTCACCCATAAATTAATTATGGAATACACTCCATCCATCAAAAACCTTTAAAGACAATTAAAAAATTCAGTCGAAATCTTGCCAATTCAGCAATAATTTTTTTAATTTTGGGTTAGCCCAAAAGAGAAAAAGCGCATCGCGATGCAGGTTGGTTTCAGTACAAAATGGGGGCGGTGCTGCTCAGTTTCCCGAAATGCTGTTGCACCTGTACTTTCAGTTTTCGGGACCTCCCGAAAAGCCGTTACACGCGTGTTTGAGGTTTTCGGGAACACCGGAAAGGTTGTTGCACCCGTGCAGCAGACTTTCGGGAACACCCGAATGCTTGTCGCACGCGTGCTTGGAACTTTCGGGTAAAAATCTTCAGGAAAACAGTTTTTTCATTCAATATTCATTTAACCAAAAACAATGTCATGAATGCAATTGATCTAACTAAACTCCGCAATGCAGAATACCTGCAGTACATGAAAGATTTTGCGGGCATCATCAACCTCAACGCTCCCGCCACCCTGCAGATCGCCGCCAAACTTACCGCCTTCACCACCGAAACCGCAGAGCTGGAAGGTCTCTTTAAAAAAGCCCTTGCCAATGACCGGACCCGCGTCATCCTGCAGCTGGATGAGCGCAGGGATAATGCCATCAACGGCATCGCGGCATTTCTGCAGGGCTATGCCTACCATTACGAAGCCGACAAAAAACAGAATGCCGAAAAACTGCTCACCAATATGGCGATGTACGGCAGCGGAATTGCGCGCCAGAATTATCAGTCGGAAACCGCAACGCTGAACAATATGCTGAACGATTTTGCGAACAAACCGGAACTGGCAGCGGCAGTGACGGCGTTCAGCCTGCAGCCCTGGCTCAGCGAGCTGCAGGACGCTAACACGCAGTTTAATGACGAATACCTCACCCGCACCCAGGAATACGGCGCCGCCAATCCGGAAACCATCAAGTCGAAAAGAGAGGAAGTGAATGAGACGTATTACGCCCTTCGCGACCGCATCGATGCGCTGCACACGCTGGTAGAAACGCCGCCATCGCCTTATACCACGGTGATCAATCAACTCAACGCCCTCACCGATCAGTACAATGCATTGCTGCTTCACCGCGTAACGCCGCCGGAAAACCCTGCGGTTCCTACTGAATAAAAACCTTTGATTATAACAGAAAAAACCGCCGGCTTGGTGGTTTTTTCTTTAGCAAAAAGCCATAAGAAATAAGAAATAAGCAAAAAGCCATCAGCCATCCGCCAAAAGTGTGCGCCGCATCGTAATCCCCACCAAACCGCTTGAAATTTTCATTAACTTTAAGGCTTAAACTTAACCTCAACCTTAACCTCAACCAATATGAAATATACTGAACCCATGCTGCGCGAAGGCGCCCTGAAAGATAAAGTAGCCATTGTAACCGGTGGCGGAAGCGGCCTCGGCAAGGCAATGACCAAATACTTCCTGGAACTCGGTGCAAAAGTCGTCATCACCTCCCGGAATCTGGAAAAGCTGCAGACTACGGCCAAAGAACTTGAAGATCAGACGGGCGGCAGCGTGCTTTGCGTTGCCTGCGATGTGAGGAACTGGGATGAGGTGGAAGCTATGAAGGAAGCGGCGATTAAAGAATTCGGACGGATTGATATCCTGCTCAATAACGCGGCGGGTAATTTTATTTCGCCCACCGAAAGACTTACGCATTCCGCCTTCGATTCCATTCTGGATATTGTACTGAAAGGCACGAAGAACTGCACGCTCTCCGTGGGCAAATACTGGATTGACAATAAAATACCCGGTACCGTGCTGAACATCGTAACCACCTATGCCTGGACCGGCTCTGCATACGTGGTTCCTTCGGCCTGCGCAAAGGCGGGGGTGTTGGCGATGACACGCAGTCTTGCGGTAGAGTGGGCCAAGTACCATATCCGTTTCAACGCGATTGCGCCCGGACCTTTCCCGACCAAAGGCGCCTGGGACCGGCTTCTGCCTGGCGATCTGCAGGAGAAATTCGATATGCGCAAAAAAGTACCGCTGCGCAGGGTGGGTGAACATCAGGAACTGGCCAACCTGGCGGCATACCTGGTGTCGGATTATTCCGCCTATATGAACGGTGAAGTAGTTACCATAGACGGTGGCGAGTGGCTGCAGGGTGCCGGCGAATTCAACATGCTGGAAGAGATACCGCAGGAAATGTGGGATATGCTGGAGGCGATGATCAAGGCAAAGAAATCAAACTGATAATTCAAAGTACAACTTTCAATATCCGCTTCGCGTTGGATTCTGACAAACAGAATTCCTGGGCCAACCGGAAAGCGGAGGCCCTGCAACTGATGAATTAGTACCATACGGACCTTATGGGTGTTCAGGAGGCTTTGCCCCAACTTATGGCAGATCTTAATGCGGCCTCAAGAACTTTGGTTTTTGTTGGTGTCGCCGCGGCGATGGTACCAACAGGGAGTATTCCGCAATTTTTTTGTGCCGAGAGACCGACTTGCTTCAGTCCGGCCCAGTACTTCGAGCATTTCCACCGACCCGATCGATTATATCTTTGTGAAAGTTTCACCTGTAAGACCTACTGCACCATCAACGACCGGCAGGAAAACCTTCTTTCCCTCCGATCACTTCCCTGTATTGGCAGAACTTAAATTTGACTGACCCACAAAAAATCCACCGGAAGAATAACCGGTGGATCAAAAAGAAAAGTAAAAATGAAAGGTCTTAGTAAAGTCTCAGGCCGGCTCTTGGTCCGGAGGTTGCGGTTACCGCCTGCATCCTTGTTTTCTGACCTGCAGAGAACATATACATGGCAGAATCATTCACATAATCCATATAATTCATGAACTGAATGGAGCGGCTTACCCCACCGCAAATGTCATACTGCGGGTAGGAGGGAGTTCCGAAATTCTTGTCCTGCTGGGTTGGCGTATCGGCTACATAATCGGTGGCACAGTTGCCGTCGCCCCAAATATGGCGAAGGTTCAGGTAGTGTCCAACTTCATGCGTCGCTGTTCTTCCAAGATTATACGGTGCATAAGAGGTGTTTCCGAAATATTTTGCGGCAATCACCACACCATCGTTCCAAAGTCCGGATGACTCCGGGAATGTAGCGTATCCAAGGATGCCACCCATATCGCCAACTACCCAAATATTGAAGTAATGAGCCGGATCGAAAGCGTTCTGTCCTTTGCTGGATGTCTTTTTCATTGCATCGTTGGCTCTCCAGGAACGCACCGTTGTCGATTTCCGTACCACACGGTCCAGACGGAATTTTATTTTGGTGTCACCGGCGGCCACTGAGGCAAACTCCTGAGGGATTTGATTAACATCCGCGTTTGTGCCGCCAAAATCTTTATTTAAAGTAGCAATTTGAGATGCGATTTGAGCATCAGAAATATTTTCTGCAGCGGTTCTGTACAGGACATTTACCACTACCGGAATCTCAACTGTTCCATCTGCCAGGACTCTGCCCAGAGAAGCGTCCTGTACAAACTTGTTGGTCTTGTTTTCAATGTCCACATATTTCGCCATGAGTTCCGGACTGTTTTGAAGGGCAGTGTTCCGGATTTCTTCAGAAGGACAGTTCCTGCGTTCGGCAGTCCCTGCAGATAAGGATTCAGTTTCGTCCGGAGTGACCAGATTTTCCTCATTCGTATTACATGCGGCAAGCATAGTCAGAGCAAATGCACCAATAAACAGTTTTTTCATATTATTCTCGATATTTAATATTAGGAGAACGAATTTATACAGTTCAAAATTACTGTGCAATACTTTTTATAAAATATTTTTAAAAATATGTGGTGATATTGATAACAAATATGTGTTTGAAGTATCGTATTGTTTGCAATAAGGACGTATGTAATAAAAATACATAAAAACGAATATTATATTAATGTTAATGATTTGATAGATTAATTCCAGAAAAATCAAAGAGATAAAGTCTATCTACCTTTTTATTAGGATATTGTAAATAAAATTCACTGTGAACATTTGTTCTATTGCCTTTCCGGTTTAAAGGCTTTCGAAAATATTTGAACCATTACATATCAAAAAAAGAATCCGTTGATAAATCAACGGATTCTAAAAAACACAAATGATGAAAAAAAATTTTCAATGCTATAACGCAAATATCGTGCTGTTATTTGTTAATAGAAGTTAAAGTTCACTAGTCTGTGGGACGGAATACAAGTCCGCTTTCCTCAAAATAGTCCAGGGTAATCCGGTCCCCGTCATTCACATTACCGGCAAGGATTTCTTTTGACAATTTATTAAGAACTTCCTGTTGAAGCACCCTTTTCAGCGGCCGCGCACCAAAACTGGGGTCATATCCTTTGTTCATAAGGTAGTTGATTGCGTCTTCCGTAGCAGTAAGAATGATTCCCTTTTTCGCCAGCATTTTGTTGAAACCGCGAAGCTGGTAATGTACAATCTTCCCTATTTCCTTTCTGTTCAAAGGCTGGAAAAGGACGACTTCATCAATCCGGTTCAGGAATTCAGGTCTTAAAGTTTGCTTCAGTAAGGTGAAAACTTCGTCTTTGGTTTTATCTACAATTGCTTCAACATTTTCATCTGTTATCTTTTCAAAATTCTCCTGGATTAAATGTGAGCCCAGATTGGAAGTCATGATGATGATCGAATTCTTGAAATTCACCATTCTTCCTTTGTTATCTGTCAGTCGGCCGTCATCCAGAACCTGCAGCAGGGTATTGAATACATCCGGATGGGCCTTTTCAATCTCATCCAAAAGGACGACAGAGTAGGGCCGTCTCCTTACCGCTTCCGTCAGCTGGCCGCCTTCATCATACCCTACGTATCCCGGGGGAGCACCAACCAGTCTGGACACCGAATGTCTTTCCTGGTATTCGCTCATGTCAATCCTGGTCATGTTATTTTCATCGTCAAAAAGGTATTCAGCGAGTGCTTTTGCGAGCTCGGTCTTCCCCACGCCGGTGGTTCCGAGGAAGAGAAAGGATCCAATGGGTTTCTTTTCATCGTTCAGACCCGCCCTGTTTCTGCGTATTGCATCAGCAATGGATACGATGGCTTCATCCTGGCCGACCACTCTTTTGTGCAGCTCGTCTTCCAAATGCAGGAGTTTTTCCCTTTCGCTCTGCAGCAGTTTGGTCACAGGAATTCCGGTCCATTTTGAAATGACCTCGGAAATATTTTCAGCGGTCACCTCTTCTTTAATCAGCTCGTTCTGATTATTCTGCATCTCGAGTTCGAGTTTCTCCAGATCATTTTCCTTCTCTTTTATCTTTCCGTACTGGATCTCAGCAACCTTTGCGTAATCTCCTGCTCTGGAGGCCCGCTCGGCTTCCAGTTTAAGGGCTTCAATATCTTTTTTGATCGTTGTTAAGTCTTCCGATTTCTGTTTTTCCTTCAGCCACTTCGCATTGATTTCGTTACGCTGTTCTGAAAGCTTTGAAATGTCTTCTTTCAGGTGGTTGATCTTCACTTCGTTGCCTTCTCTGGAAATTGCGGCAAGTTCAATCTCCATCTGCATCAGTTTGCGGTCCAGTACATCCAGCTGTTCGGGTTTGGAATTGATTTCCATTCTCAGTTTGGCGGATGCCTCATCAATTAGGTCAATGGCTTTATCAGGTAAAAACCGGTCGGAAATATACCGCTGCGACTGTTCCACCGCTGCAATGATTGCCTCATCTTTTATTCTAACTTTATGATGAGCCTCGTATTTATCTTTAATTCCCCGCAGAATGGAAATTGCCGATTCGGTGTCCGGCTCTTCCACCATTACTTTCTGGAACCGTCTTTCGAGGGCCTTATCCTTCTCAAAATATTTCTGGTATTCATTCAGCGTCGTAGCTCCAATTGCCCGCAGTTCGCCTCTTGCCAGAGCCGGCTTCAGTATATTTGCAGCATCCATGGCGCCCTCGCCACCACCGGCGCCCACCAGGGTGTGGATCTCGTCAATAAACAGGATGATTTGGCCATCTGATTTAATGACTTCGTTGATGACGGATTTCAGTCTTTCCTCGAACTCCCCTTTATATTTCGCTCCTGCAATCAATGCGCCCATGTCAAGAGAGTAAAGGGTTTTGTCCATCAGGTTCTCCGGAATATCGCCCGAGATGATCCGGTGGGCGATTCCTTCAGCAATCGCGGTTTTTCCCACACCGGGCTCACCGATAAGGATGGGGTTGTTTTTAGTTCTTCTGGAAAGGATTTGCAGCACCCTGCGGATTTCTTCATCACGGCCGATTACAGGGTCAAGTTTGCCCTCGGCAGCGAGTTCATTGAAGTTCTTCGCGTATTTGTTCAGACTCTGGTAGGTTTCTTCAGAGCTGGCTGAGGTGGCCTTTGATCCTTTCCTGAGTTCATTAATGGCTGATTCCAGGCCTTTTTTGGTGATGCCCATATCCTTGAGCATCTTTGATACTTCAGAACCACTCTCCAGAAGAGAGAGCCACAGGTGTTCTATCGTTACATATTCATCACCCATCTTCTTGGCGATGTTGGGTGCGTCCAGCAGTACCTTATTCGCGGACTGCGACAGGTACACGTTACCGCCTTCCACTTTCGGAAGTTTTTCGATGTTTGAACGGTTCCTCTCCCGCACCAGCGAGAGTTCCGCTTCAGATTTCTTCAGGAGGAAATCCGATATATTTTCATCTGTCTGGAAAATTCCTTCAAGTAAATGTTGAGGTTCAATGCTTTGGTTGCCAAATTCCATTGCAATCTGCTGCGCTTTCTGGATGGCCTCCTGCGATTTTACGGTATATTGATTTAAGTTCATATTAAGGTGATTTTCGGTTTTCAGTTTTTGAAAAATAGTAGGAACCCATACAAATTTACGAATTCCTAATACCTTTATCAATCATTTTTTAATCAAATCCTTTCCCGCAAAAAGTGTTCTTCAAATTTTTACAGCCTCTTTTTAAGACATAATTTCCGATTTTAACGTTTTGACTCCTAATGTTTTAAGACAGAATTGCCGATTTAAGGTCTGGAAACAAATAAAGTGAAACAAAGAAGGTTACCTACCCGGTGGAGGAGTGGTAAGAGTACTTTCCCACCATCCAAAAAAAAAGTATATTTGTTGGACTCACTTATCACGAGTTTTTTTATAAAAATATGCATCATTTTCATCTGTTAAAAACGGTAAGAGTAAAAAAGGAAACGAATGATTCCGTAAATATTGCTTTTGAAATACCGCAACATCTGCGACATGAATTTTCTTTCAAACAGGGTCAGTATCTAAATGTTCGCTTCATTTTTGGGGATGAAGACCTCAGGCGTTCCTATTCCATTGTAAATGCGCCGAGTGAGGGTAATTCCGAACTGGAAATCCTGGTAAAACATTTGGATGGAGGCAGGGTATCGACTTTTTTAAATAATGAACTGAAGGCCGGTGATCTGATAGAAGTTCTGGCACCGATGGGACATTTCTATACCCATTATCACCCATCGAATGAAAAGACCTATGTTGGGCTTGCAGCAGGTAGCGGGATTTCTCCGGTTTTATCCAATGTAAAAGAAGCACTCTATCAGGAACCGAAAAGTAACGCCTACCTGTTTTTCAGTAACAAAAGCGTGAACGATATCATCTTCAAAAAAGAAATCGATGATTTGGTTGATACGTTTCAGGGAAGATTGAAGGTAATCTATCTTCTCTCCCGCGAAAAACATTTTGAGGATGAACTCTTTGAGGGCCGCATCAGTGCAGCTAAACTCGAAGAAATTCTTAACAGATTTTCGGGCATTCCGGTTCAGGATGCCACTTATTTCATCTGTGGCCCTGCAGAAATGATCAGGGATATTTCCGGTTATCTTAAGAATGATAAAAAAGTCCCGTCGCTGCAGATCATGTACGAATATTACGCAGCTCCGGACGATGGGGAGAATGCGGAAATGAGTGACGAATTTAAGGCAATACCCAATCTGGAGAGCATGGTAACGCTCATCATTGATGATGATGAATATTCCTTTCACCTTAATTCAAAGAAAAGGAGCATTCTGGACCAGGCGCTGCATGACAAACTGCCGGTTCCGTTCGCCTGCAAAGGAGGCGTATGCTGTACCTGCAAAGCACAGGTTATGGAAGGTGAAGTGTTTATGGAAAAGAATTTCGCACTTACAGAAGATGAGGTCGAGCGCGGATTTGTGCTTACGTGCCAGTGTCACCCGACCACTAATGTGGTGATGCTGAATTATGACGTTTAAATAAAGCTTCAAAGTTTTAAAATTATAAGATTATGGCTCACTGGAAATTTGCAAAGGCAGTAAACGAAAATGAGGAGTTCAAAATAGAAGGAATCAATATCTGGAACCACTATTGGCACTGCGTGGACAAGAAGGTGGAAGTAAAAGGACCCGATAACGGGAATGTGTACTTTTTCAAGGAGTATCAGATTGAAGGAAACGACAGGACCATCAGTTTTGTCGCAGGGGAGTTCATCGATTCAAAAGTCGGGATCTATCTGAAGGATGATTTGCATGACGGCAAATTATAGAATTTACAAAGTATTAAAGAGTTTACATTTTACAAATAAAAATGAATCAGGAAAAATTTTTAGAATACGTTCAGGCAGAAAACAAGGTAGAGCCGAAAGATGTAATGCCCGAGGATTACAGGAAACTGTTGGTGAGGCAAATCTCCCAGCATGCCCATTCGGAAATCGTAGGGATGCTCCCTGAAGCGAACTGGATTACGAGAGCGCCTTCACTTAGGAGAAAGATGGCTCTTTTGGCGAAGATTCAGGATGAAGCAGGGCACGGACTCTATTTATATGCTGCTACAGAGACGCTGAATAACGGCGAAATCGCCGCAGACCGCGATTCCACCTATAATGATATGTTATCCGGGAAAGCAAAATACTCCAGTATTTTCAATTATCCGGCACTTTCTTGGGCAGATATCGGCGCGATTGGCTGGCTCGTTGACGGTGCAGCAATCATGAACCAGGTAATGCTGATGGGAAATTCCTACGGGCCATATTCCAGAGCGATGGTGAGGATCTGTAAGGAAGAATCCTTCCACCAAAGACAGGGTTACGAAATTCTTATGACGCTTTGCCGCGGTACCAGGGAGCAGAAAGACCTGGCTCAGGAAGCCCTGAACCGTTTTTGGTGGCCGGCTCTGATGATGTTCGGTCCGAATGATGAGTCTTCGCCAAATTCACAGAAATCCATGAATTATCGTGTAAAACGGGAAAGCAACGATGATCTAAGACAGCGGTTTATCGATGTCACCGTAGGTCAGGCGGAGTTCCTGGGTCTTAAGATCCCGGATGAAAATCTGAAATGGAATGAGGAAACCCAGCATTACGATTTCGGTGAACTTCCGTGGGACGAATTCATGGAAGTGCTGAAAGGAAACGGACCTTGCAATAAAAAACGCCTGGAAACCAAAAGAAAAGCGCAGCGGGATCATGCGTGGGTGAAAGATGCAGCGATGGCGTTTGCGGAAAGAACGGAAAATTCAGCGAATACAAATTAAACAGATTTAGAATATAATGAGCAATTTAGAAATGTGGGAGGTCTTTATCCAGACCAAACCGGGACTTTCACACAAGCACGCAGGCACTGTGCAGGCACCAACGGCAGAGATGGCGCTGCAAAATGCAAGAGATGTGTATACCAGAAGAATGGAGGGAACTTCGATTTGGGTGGTTCCGAGCAAATATTTGGTGACCTCCGAAGGGGTGGATAAAGAAGCCTTTTTTGATCCGGCAGATGACAAACTGTACCGTCACCCGACCTTTTACGCCATCCCGAACGATGTGAAAAATATGTAAAACAGACCCAAGAACCGAGACCCAAGAACCGAGACATGATCTCGAAGTCTTGATTCTTGATTCTTGATTCTTGAATCTAAAAATAATGAATCCACTTTACAACTATACCCTAAAACTCGCTGATGATACCCTTATTTTCGGTCAGCGGTTAGGTGAACTTTGCGGGCAGGGCCCTTATCTTGAAGAAGATATCGCCCTCACCAATATTGCACTTGATTATCTGGGACAAAGCAGCAACCTTTTCAAATATGCAGCACAGATCCAGGGTGAAAACCGCACCGAAGACGATCTTGCCTTCCTTAGGCTGGAAAAGGACTATCTGAACTGTCAGCTCTCCGAACTCCCGAACGGCGATTATGCGAATACATTACTTAAAGTGTACTTTTTCTCGCTGTACCAGAAACTTCTGTATCAGGAACTGATGAAAAGTACTGATTCCCAGTTGTCGGCCATCGCGGAGAAGTCTCTAAAGGAAGTGAAATACCACTATACCCATTCATCTACGTGGGTTAAGATGTTTGCCGGTGGCACGGAAGAAAGCAAAACCCGTTTAAATGCAGCCGTGCAGAATCTTTGGGAATATACCCAGGGTATGTTTGCGGAAAGTCAGGGTGAAGCAGAACTGGTATCACTTGATATCGTTCCGGATTCAAAACTGTTGTATGAAATCTGGAAATCTGCAGTGATGGATGACTTCGGCAAATTCGGTATTGAACTCCCGGAAAGCACTTTCATGCAGAAAGGCTCCCGCACCGGTTATCATACTGAATATTTCGGTTTCATTTTATGCGAACTGCAGTATATGCAGCGCACGTATCCAAACTGTACGTGGTAAAAGAAGGGAGCCTGAATTGTAAACCTTATAAGCCTTTTGTGGTTAAAAAATAATGCATAACCTCTTAGAAATACTGTCCCAAATCCCGGATCCCGAAATTCCCGTCATCAACATCGTGGAATTGGGGATTGTCCGCGATGCGCATATGACTTCTGAAAACGAAGTGGAGATTGTGATCACCCCCACCTATTCGGCCTGTCCGGCCATGTTCAATATTGAAGAGGACATCATCAAATTATTCAGAGAAAAAGGGATAGCTGCAAAAGTCATTACAAAGATTTCCCCAGTCTGGACCACCGACTGGATGACGGAGGAGGCACGCGAAAAACTGAGGGTGTACGGAATCACCCCGCCCGAAAAAGGAGCAGATAAAGATCATCTTGAAATTCGGAAAAAGTGTCCCCGCTGTGGGTCATCCAATACCATGCAGATCAGCCGTTTCGGCTCTACACTCTGCAAAGCCAGTTACCAGTGCAGCGACTGTCTGGAGCCCTTCGACTATTTTAAATGTCACTGATATTTTGTATCTTTAATGAAATAAAAATTAAACTTAGCTATGTATACGTATTCACAGTTCGATGTAGAATCTCACTTCGGGGGAAGACTGAAAATCGCCTATCTTAATCAGCCGGAAACCATGAACGCCCTTACCAAGCCTTTGTTGACTGAACTTAGGGAGTTTGTAGAGTTCTACGATAAAGATGAGGATACCCGCTGCATTGCGATTGCGGCACGCGGAAAAGCGTTCTCTTCCGGACAGAACCTTGCAGCCATCGACTTTATGCATCCCGATGTGGATGTACCCCGCGAGGTACAGAGAATAGTTTTGGATTATTACAACCCGCTCGTTATGTCCATCGTGTACGCCAGGAAGCCGGTAATTTCCCTGGTAAACGGACCGGCAGTAGGAGCAGGGGCCATGCTTGCGCTGATTTGTGATTTCTCGGTCGTTTCGGAAAACGCATATTTTTCCACCGCTTTTTCAAAAATCGGACTGATTCCGGACACTGGCGGCACGTACTTCCTGCAGAAAGTGGTAGGAAGACAGATGGCGCATTATCTTGCTTATACAGGTAAGAAACTAAGTGCTGAAGAGGCCCATAGGTTGGGGATGGTTGCAGAAGTTTGGCCTGAATCCGAATTTGAAGCGAAGGCAATGGAGATGCTTGAAAACATAACCAACCAGCCTACCGTAGCACTGTCCTTAACGAAAAGAGCGTTGCGCAAATCCTATGACAGCAGTCTGAAAGAACAGCTCGATATTGAAAGCAGATACCAGTCTACAGCTTCCGGAACAGAGGATTTCAGAGAGGGAATACTTGCTTTTACGGATAAGAGAAGGCCTGTTTACAAAGGCAAATAGGTTAAATACAAAAACACTTCAAGATAGTTTTGGTCAATCAAAGCTATCTTTTTATATTTAGGTTTATGAAACAAATAGGAATTATCGGTTCGGGGACAATGGGAATCGGCATTGCACAGGTTGCTGCAACGTCTGGATGCTCTGTTTTTCTATATGATGCAAACGCCGCGCAGACGGAAAAATCGCTGGTGGGTCTTAATAAGACACTTGCCAGACTCATTGAAAAGAACAAAATTTCAGAGGAGGAATCAAATCAGATTTTCGGAAGAATACAATTCTGCCGCGATATCAATGAACTTAAGGACTGCGACCTTGTAATTGAGGCCATCATTGAAAACAAGGAAATAAAGACCAATGTTTTCCGCAAGCTGGAGGAAACGGTTTCAGAAAACTGCGTAATTGCAAGCAATACGTCATCTATTTCCATTACGTCATTATCAGCGGAACTGCAGAAGCCTGCCCGCTTTATAGGCATACATTTCTTCAATCCCGCACCTTTGATGCCATTGGTTGAAGTAATTCCCGGACTTTTAACCGAAAAAAACCTTCCTCAGCAGATATATGATTTAATGAAGTCATGGGGTAAGGAGCCCATCATTGCCAAAGATGTTCCCGGATTTATTGTAAACCGTATCGCCAGACCTTTTTATGGAGAAGCGCTTCGTATTGTTGAAGAAAATATTGCTACGCCGGAACAGGTTGACGATGCCATGCGGATGGTAGGTAATTTCAGAATGGGGCCCTTCGAACTGATGGACCTGATCGGTATAGATGTCAACTTTTCAGTAACGAAGACGGTCTACGCAGATTATTTCTATGATCCTAAGTACAAGCCGAGCCTTCTTCAGCAGCGCATGAGCGAAGCAAAACTCCACGGCCGCAAAACGGGCATGGGGTTTTATGATTATGCGGCAAATGCGGTGAAACCCGAACCTGTGAAAGATGAAAAACTGTATGCGGAGATCTTTATGAGGATTATTTCTATGCTCATCAATGAAGCAGTGGAGGCGAAAAGATTGGGTATTGCCAGCGATGCCGATTTGGAGTTGGCCATGCAGAAAGGCGTAAATTATCCAAAAGGTTTGTTGGCCTGGGGAGAGGAAATTGGTTACAGGAAAATTTCCGATACGCTTTTATTCCTGTATGAAGACTATCAGGAAGAGCGGTACAGACAAAGCTTATTACTTTCAGAACTATAGACTTTATTTATGAAAAGAATACTATCTAAAAGCTTTCTCGAGGCACTTTTCTTTTCAGTGTTTCTTATAGTATTCGGTTATTTTTCTGAAGAAAATATTTCGTTTACCCAGTATTTACATAATGAATTTGTTGGATTCCTCATAATGTTGTCCGTCATGTTCGCCGTGTATTTTGCTTTTGAGTATATCCAATTTCAAAGGGAGCGGAGAAAAGAAAATTTGCGTTATCACCACAATAAATTAGAAAATGACAACTTTTGAAATTGCTCAGTATATGCTCAATCAGGATGAATTCTCCAAATGGATGGGAATTAAGCTGATTGAGGTCCGCGAAAAATACTGCCTCATTGAGATGCCCGTTAAGCCGGAAATGATCAACGGTCTGAAAACCGTACACGGCGGCATCACCTTTTCCCTCGCCGATTCGGCGCTGGCTTTTTCCAGCAACAATACCAACGAGGCTTCGGTAGCGCTGAATTGCATGATCAACTTTACGAAAGCCGTTAGAATGGGGGATACCCTTACCGCAGAAAGTGTTCTGATTTCCGATACCCGTAAAACCGGCGTTTACGATATCTCAATCACAAACCAGCATAAGGTTTTGGTGGCCACTTTCCGCGGAACAGTGTATAAAATTGATAAAAAAGTGACGGATTTGTAGATGGACAAAAATGAACTTTTACATCTCTTTTCATCGGTATTCAGTTTAGATAGAGATGGAATGACATTATATTTTAACAGAAATAACTTAGCAGATTGTGACAAGGTTTTAAATGAATTTGATGAGATCAGAGCGAAGGTTTACGAATATTTGTGGAACGTTTCACAACCAAATTTAACATTAAACATCGTTCAAATAGAGGCTCTTTCCTTTTCATTTTTAAAAGAAAATTATCCATGGATAAATGAAAAAGGCTTTAAAGCGTTGAATCGATATATTCACTGGATTTGTTGGCATGAAGGTATACTCAAATAAAAACATAGCGGACAAAATATAATTACTTATAATTTAGCTTAATCAAGTGACTTTGTGAATCAAAAAAAGATATAATATTTACTAATTAAATCTTAACGCTTTTTGCGTCGAAAAACATGAAACTAAAAAATTATATATACGGCCAGTGGACAGAAGGTTCCGGCGCAGAAACTCCTTTATATAACGCGGTAAACGGCGAACTTGTTGCCATTTCCGATACCGGAGGAATTGATTTTCAGCAGGCGCTGGATTATGGAAGAACCGTAGGTTACAAAAACCTCTCTTCCATGACTTTCTATGACCGAGGCGAAATGCTGAAAAAGGTCGCACTGTACCTGCTGGAAAGAAAGAAGAAATACTATGAACTTTCCTACAAGACCGGTGCAACGCACAGCGACTCCTGGGTGGACATTGAAGGAGGATTCGGAACGTTTTTCACCTATTCCGGTCTGGCAAAAAGGATGCTGCCCAACACCCCATTTTGGGTAGATGGGGATACCCAGAAGATTTCCGCAAACGGTACTTTCCTCGGCACTCATATCCTGACGCCCAGTGAAGGCGTATCGGTGCAGATCAATGCCTATAATTTCCCGGTCTGGGGAATGATGGAAAAGCTTTCTACCTCACTGCTTGCGGGGGTTCCCAGTATCGTAAAGCCCGCAATTCCGGGTTCTTACCTTACCAATGCCGTTTTCGCCGATATGATTGAGAGTGGGATTCTTCCGGAAGGTGCTATCCAATTGGTTTGTGGTGAACCGGGCAATATCCTGGATTATGTGCAGGATGGCGATTCTGTCCTGTTTACAGGTTCGGCCAGCACGGGAAAGAAACTTAAATCACTGCCCTCCGTCTCTTCAAACGCGGTGAGGTTCAACATGGAAGCGGATTCCCTGAACTGTTCTATTCTAGGACTGGATGCAAAACCCGGAACGCCGGAATTTGACCTCTTCATAAAGGAAGTCCGCAACGAAATGACAACAAAAGCGGGGCAGAAATGTACCGCGATCCGCCGTATCATGGTGCCCGAGAATTTGGTCGGCGATGTTCAGAGTGCATTGAGTAAAGCGCTGGACCAGACGAAAATCGGTAACCCGCTGAGCCGCGAGACGCGTATGGGTTCTTTGGTCGGGAAACAGCAGTATGAGGAGGTTCTGAATAAAGTGCATCAGCTGAAAGCCGAAACTGAACTGATTTATGATGGGCAGCATGAACTGGTCGATGCAGATTATGGTTCGGGATGCTTTATGAGTCCGAAACTGTTTTACAATGATAAGCCTTTCGAAAAGAATATTTCCCACGATGTGGAAGCCTTCGGTCCCGTGTCCACACTCATGCCTTACAGAGATGCGGAAGAAGCCGCTGCTTTGGCCAAACGTGGAAAGGGAAGTTTGGTCGGTTCCATCGTTTCCAATGACGAAAAATTTGTAGCCGAAACATCCTGGAAAATGGCTTCGCAGCATGGACGTATTTTCGTGTTGAACCGCGACAGCGCCAAAGAAAGTACAGGGCACGGCTCTCCGCTGCCGACCTTAATGCACGGCGGTCCCGGCAGAGCAGGCGGCGGTGAGGAGATGGGCGGCCTGAACGGTCTGCACTTTTTCCTTCAGAAAACGGCTATCCAGGGATCTCCGGATATGCTGACTGCAATTACGAAAGTGTATCAGCAGGGCGCCACGCAGAATTTCTCCGACAGACATCCTTTCAGGAAGTTTTTCGAGGAAGTGGAAATAGGTGATTCGCTTGAAACCGCCGGCAGAACGGTTACCGAAGCCGACATCGTGAATTTCTCCAATGTTTCCTGGGACCACTTCTATGCACACACAGATGCGACCAGCCTTAACGGAACCATCTTTGACAAGACCGTAGCTCATGGATATTTCATCCTTTCCGCAGCTGCAGGTCTGTTTGTTTCCGGTAAAAAGGGGCCGGTGATTGCGAATTACGGGCTTGAAAACGCAAGTTTCTTTAAGCCGGTGTATGCCGGGGACACGATTACCGTATATCTTACCGCTAAAGAGAAAATCAACAAAGGTGTTAAAGGACGGAACATCCCCAGCGGCGTGGTAAAGTGGCTTGTCGAAGTCGTGAACCAGCGCGATGAAATCGTTTGTGTAGCTACGATTCTGACTTTGGTCGCGAAACAGTCACCGTTTATGGAACTGAATGCAAAAGAAATCCAGAAACGTCTGAACGGACTTACCGAATCCACAGAAAGGAAGTTCGGAGAAATGACGCCGCAAATGATGGTTGAACATCTGGAGGAAGTGTTGCGGAACGGTTTCAGCAGACTTGACCCTTCAGATTTCCCAGAGATTCCGGCAGAAAAAATGGAACTGCTGCAGGACTGGATTTATACGGACCAAAAAATCAGACCCGGAGCGAAATATCCAATGCTTACGGCAGGTGAAAAGCCGACGCTCAGATTCAAAAATCTTGCTCAGGCCAAAGAAAACCTGATGCAAACCCTTAAGGAATATCTTATTTACTACCGTGAAAACCCGGACGCTGAACATTTCCATCCTCGTTTCGGAACACTGAACAAGGAGATGATGGAGTTATTCCACAGGAAACACTTCACGCATCATTTTGAGCAGTTCGGATTGCTGTAGGCGCACGGATTTAAAATAAATTTCTCCCGCAGATTTCGCAGATCGCGCAGATTTTGTAGGAGTTGGTTGGAGTACTGAAATTGGTTTTGTTCCGTGGAAAAAATCTGTCTAGAATAATATAGGAAGGAATTTGCGTTAATAGGATTGATTTTAGGATAGCGTCCCTACGGGACGCCGTTACAGGAATCAGGTTTTAAAACTACACAGATACGATTCCTACGGAATCTTTGGAAGTTGTATGATATATTAAATATTCTCGCGCATTGAGATCGTTGTCGGTGAACTAATTTTAATAGTGGTTAATATTTGTTCCATAGGAACAAAATCTGTGTAGAAAGAATGTAGGGGGAAATTGTGCGTTCCGTAGGAACGCTATATTTAAGACATTAAAAATAATTGCGATGCCAAACACCTATTCACAAATCTATCTCCAATTGGTTTTTGCTACAAAAGGCAGAGAAACCAAAATAGGTGCGACAATTAAAGATGAAGTTGAAAAGTACATCTGTGGAATCTTTAGAAATAAAGGTCAGAAAGTACTTGCGATTTACGCCAATCCCGACCATATCCATATTTTGTTTAGTTATAAGAATCTGCGAATTACAGTTCCTGAATTGGTTAAAATTGTAAAAACAGAATCCACAAATTTTATTAATGAAACGAACTTAACAAGCGGTAAGTTTTTCTGGCAGGAAGGTTATGGTGTATTTTCATATTCCAAAAGTCAAAAGGATTCGGTGAGTAATTATATTTTTAATCAGGCTCAGCATCACCAGCGAAGAAGTTTCAGGGAAGAATATCTGGATTTCCTGAGCAAGTTCGAAATTGAGTATGACGATAAATATTTGTTTGATTTTTATGACTGACAGAAAATCCAAGATAGCGTCCCTACGGGACGCCCCTAGAGAACGTCAATTTTTTAACTACGCAGATAGGATTCCGGAGGAATCCTGCTCATTGGTAGAAGGTAGTCAAGACGCGGGCTGGGGAGACAACCTATCCAACAATTTTCAGAAAATATCTTTATATGCAAGAATCCTTCGGCGAAAAAGTAGTCACCTTCAACAAAATCCTCCACTTTGACGGCGAGCTGCCTGCAGGTTTTGATGTCCTGAATCCCTTCTTCGACAATCCGGAAACAATAGACGCGATGACCGCTTTCTACCATAAGTTCTACAATGATCAGCGGCCGAGAAAATTTATTATCGGTATCAATCCAAGCAGGCATGGTGCGGGTGTTACTGCTGTTCCCTTTACCGATACCAAAAGGCTGGAAAGTGCTTGCGGAATTGAAATGAAGTCTGCGCATACGCACGAGATTTCGTCTGTATTTTTATATGACGTGATCAGTCAGTATGGCGGCCCGGAGCGGTTTTATGCCGATTTTTACATAAATTCGCCGTTCCCTTTGGCCATTATCAGAAAGCAGAAAGGCGGAAGCTGGCTGAATGCAAATTATTACGACGATAAAGCGCTTTTTGAATCGGTAAAGCATTTTATGGTGAAAAGCCTCCAGAGCCACATCAGTCTGGGGCTCGATACGTCGGAAGTGTTTGTGTTGGGGAAGAAAAATGCCACCTTTATTGAAAAACTGAACCGTGAAAACCTGTTTTTTGACAAGATGACCGTGCTGGAGCATCCCCGATATATTCAGCAGTACAAAAGCAAAGAGAAACAGTTATACATCGACAAATATTTAATTGCGTTAAATAAAGAAAAATGAACAACGGATTTGTAAACCACGAAATCAACAATAATATTGCCGAAATCACTTTCGGACATCCTAAAAGCAACTCACTTCCGGGCGAAATTCTGGAAAAACTTGCCCAGACTATTCTGGACCAGGGTAAAGACCACAATGTAAAAGCCATACTCCTAAAATCTGAGGGTGAAAAAGCCTTCTGTGCCGGCGCCAGTTTTGATGAACTGCTTTCCATTGAAGAGCTTGAAACATCTACAAAATTCTTCGGCGGCTTTGCAAAAGTGCTTAATGCCATGCGGAACTGCGGCAAACTCGTCATCGTACGCGTTCAGGGAAAAACAACGGGTGGTGGAGTAGGTATTGCATGCGCGGCAGATTACTGTTTTGCTACGGAGAATTCGGCAATGGCACTCACCGAACTTAATCTGGGAATCGGACCATTCGTAATCGGACCTTATGTGGAGAGAAAAATCGGGAAGTCAGCCTATGAAGCGATGTCGATTGACGCCGATTTCCGCAGCGCCGACTGGTGCATGAAGCACGATGTGTACCATTCAGTGTCCCCTTCCATCGTTGAAATGGATGTAAAAATGCAGGAGTTTATGATTAAACTATCGGAAAGAAGTACTGACGCCTTAGCACTCATAAAAAAAGTATCATGGGAAGGAACGGAACATTTCGAAAACCTGATGCCGGAAAGAATCCAGATGAGTGCAAGTCTGATTCTTGAAGATTCTGCCAAGCAGAATATCGGAAAGATTAAGGAAAGGTTGCGCGCTAAATAATTTCTACACGTGTTTTCGTAAGAGAAAAATAATAAAAAAGCAAAGATTTCGGTCTTTGCTTTTTATGTTTATGCCTTCAGCAGATTTATGGAAACCGTAGCCAGTTCGGAGTCCGGATACTTTTTAAACAGCTCTTTATCCACCGTCAGTCCGACTTCATTGCAGATTTTATGGAACACGTCTACTTCCACAATATACTGGTCGGAAAATCCGTGCGTGGCATCGTAGGCGGTAGCGGCGGTTTCTCCAAGATGTTTGTTGGTCAGTTCGGGAGTCAGCGTATGGAGTTCAATGACGAGCAAACCGTTCTTTTTAATATACGGAAGCCAGAGGCTCAGGTGTTCCTTCAGGTTTTCTTCCACCAGTTTGTTGGGAATCCTTTTTCCCCGGAAGGCAAAAGCACCTGTTGAGGTTGAAATCCGGTCAGGATTCATGTTTTCGGGATCTTTCCAGATTCTGTTGTGATCCAGAAACGTCCGGATGTTCACGAGGTCGGCCAGATTAATATCGTAATTTACCTTAAGGTCATTCGCCAGCTGATCCGGATTTCCGATGTCGCCCCAGATTACTTTTGCCCAGATATCATTGTTGATGAGGTTGGCACGGGTGACATTCAGCGCAGCTTGGTTATAGTCGGCCCCTACAAGAAAAAGCGGATAATCTTCGAGCATTTTTCCGCGTAAAGTATGCCTTTCAATGGTTTCAAAAATGTGTTGGATAAATGCGCCGTTCCCGCAACCCATGTCCAAAATGCCCTTTGGCTGAAGATGGATAGGTTGGTTGAAAATGGACACAATGAAATCTGTTACTACTTTAAAATAAATGGAGTGGGCACCGCCACTTCCCCAAACATTCATCTTCCGGTCCACATGGATTTCGTCTTCGCCTTCAGCGGTTTCCCTTAACTTTTTTGGATTTCCGAAAAGCAGGTCTTCCAGGCGGTTAAACAGGGGCAGATAGGAAACGGTAACGCCATAAGAAGCTGCACGCCGCGCAAAATAAAGTCCGTTCTCCGTGAATTTATAGTTTTGGTTGTTTTTGGTAAACCAGCCGAGATTTGTCAGGAAGTCCAGGATCTTTTCGAAATTTTCAGGGTTTTTGTGGAATTCCACGGCCTGGAAAGAAGTTTCCATAAAATATTTGTGGAACATTCCGTTCATCCCCAACTGTACGATGATGGGTCCGACCAGACATCCTTCGATGTGTTTAAGGATTTGATGCTGAACTTGCCTTTCCTCCTCATTTACTGAAACCTCAAGTCCGAAACGGTCCCTGAATTCATCAAAAAGGTGCACCAGGTTATTGAAGGACTCCGGTTCCAGGTGCTGGAAGTTGAATGTTGTAGATTCCTTCTGAAAAGGAATCACTTTTTCATACATCTTCGAAAAAGAAAGCAGAAATCCGGTATTCGCATTTGCAGAGACCGTTACAGACTCATCGTTGCTGTTCAGGCTATAATCCAGAAAACCTTGGGAAGCGAGCACACGCAGGGCCACATTCAGATAGCCTTCATTGCTGCCGGTCCGCGCCGTGAGTTCCTGAAGGGTTATGGTTTTAGAACGGACTATTAAATCCAGGATTTCTTTTTTTTGGAGGGCGGCCACAACCGGAGCAGTTACAATTCCGTCCAAATGTCTGAAAATGGAACTTCGGAGTTCTTTTTTATCCATATATTTCTGTTGAAAGAGGTTGGTTAAATATAAGTATATTTTGAGTATCCGTCATGAACTTTTGCACAGATCCCGCCTAAACTTATAATTTGCATTAGCAAAATAATCAAAAAAATATCTTGCAGCTTCAAATTATTTTTTAACTTTGTAATTCAAAGTGCTTTTTATGGAGTCAAAAAATTATCACGAAGACCTGTCGCACATCCGCACCATGATGGAGCGCAGTTCACGGTTTATTTCATTGAGCGGACTTTCCGGAGTTTTCGCCGGATTGGTGGCTTTGCTGGGTGCCGTGTATGTTTATTTTGTTTTCCAGCGCGAAGGAATTGATTATTTCGACGGGGAAAGGAATGTTTTCAGTGAAGATATTGTCCGGGAACTTGTTATAGTTGCAGTTGTTATTCTTGCTCTGGCCATTTTATCCGGCTACATCTTCACGGCGAAGAAAAGCAGGGAGAAGAATCTGAAGATCTGGGACCAGACGACGAAAAGGCTCCTTTTCAATTTTGCGGTTCCGTTGGTCACGGGCGGACTGTTCTGTCTGGGTTTGCTTTACCACGGAATGTTTGTATTTCTCGCTCCCGCAACTCTGATCTTTTACGGGCTGGCTTTGGTTAATGCTTCCAAATACACCTTTACCGATATTCAGAATTTGGGCTATTGCCAGATTGCTTTGGGACTTTTGTCCTTCTTTTTTCTCGGCTGGGGCCTTGTTTTCTGGGCGTTTGGGTTCGGTGTTTTGCATATTGTGTATGGTTTGGTGATGCATAAGAAATATAAATAGGAGGTCCGAGAGAAGAACCAGGAATCAAGGATAATAAAACGAACAAAATGTGAAGTCTGAAATCTCAAGTCTTCCATCTGAAACCTACATAATGATCAACATCAGTAAACTCAACAAAGAATTTGAAAGCCGCGTCAGACTGGGGATTATGTCCGTTCTGATGGTAAACGACTGGGTTGATTTTTCCGAGATGAAAAACCTGCTCGAAATTACCGACGGCAACTTGGCCAGCCACAGCACCGCCTTGGAAAAATCAAAATATATAGAAGTGAAAAAGGAATTTGTAGGCAAAAAACCCAGGACTTCCTACCGCGTAACAACTGCAGGAAAAGAAGCATTTAGTGAACATTTAACCGCGCTGGAAAAATTATTGGGAAGGTAAACCTATATTTTTTTACGTACTAACTTTGAAAAACAAAGTTCTTTGAATTATATTTTTCATCTCTAAAAATGAATTGACATTAATCTAAACCAACAACTTAAATTTTTAACAATGAAAACACATCAGCTCATCCTCCTCACTACGGTCCTCTTCGTTACGCTTTTTTACGGCGAAGAAATGGGACTCAATTTCGGAATTCTGGGTATTTCCTATGCCCTGCTAACGCTGTTTTGTACTCCGGAATCCAGCCGTACACGTACATTCCTCATTCTTTTTGTGACCGGCATTCTGTCCAGCGTCGCTTTTGCGTGGTACGGGGATTTCGTCTCCTTTCTGGCGGTCTTTACCTCGCTCTTTTTGCTGGCCTTCAGGTCCCGAAACCGCGAACTGAAATCACTTCTCGTAATCCCCGTTTTCGCGGTGAACTTTGTCACCTTTGTATACCGGGTCTTTCAGTTTGGGGAATGGTTACCTAAGACGAATACCTCCGCAGCATTTAAAAGACTGGTGGCGGTGATTCTGATCCCGGCAGTTTTTATACTGGCATTCTTTGGCGTTTACTCGCTTGGGAGTGCGCATTTTGCGGGGATTTTTGAGAACTGGGAATTTGATTTTGAGGTCTGGCAGTTTATCGTCCTGAGCGCATTGGGATTCTTTATTGCCTTCAACTTCTGGAATTTTAAAATTGAAAAATTCATTTTCGGATGGAACCACTATCTGAAGAATGACTTCGTGAACGAAGACCGGGTCCAAAAGCCCACGACCTCCTTTCTGGGCATCGATTCGGAAAGAACAAGTGGAGTCATTTCGTTTGCCGCACTCAACATGATGCTGTTGGTTTTTATCGTGACTTTCAATTACGAACAGTTTATAGAAGTTACAAAGACCCCCAATCAGCTTTCGGAAGAAACGCATGACCGGGTGAACGCAGTTATTTTATCCATTGTAATGGCGGTGCTAGTCATTATGTTTTATTTTAAAGGTAATTTCAACTTCGGTGCTAAAGCCAAAACGCTTAAAATTTTAGCACAGATCTGGCTCAGTCTTAATGTAATTCTGGTAATATCCGCGGTTGCAAAAAATTCCGAATACATCATCAATTTGGGTCTTACCTATAAAAGACTGGGGGTCTACGCTTTTCTCGTCCTGTGTCTTATTGGTCTTGTTCTTACCTTCATCAAAATCAGGAAGCAGAAAACGAACGCCTTCCTTTTCAACCATATGGCCTGGTATTTTTATGGAACAGTTTTGGCAGCGGCTTTCATCAACTGGGGCCATTTGGCAACGTCTTATAACATCAGCAACAATAAAGGGAATTTTGATTTTCATAAAAGTATGAACTATAATGACGGACTGCTTTTTGAAAAGTACCCCGAAGAGGTCTACATGACTACAAAACCAGGTGAAATGGACAAAGAACACAACAGGACCTTCCTTTCGAAGATTATCTACTACCAAACGATAAAGTTTTGACCAAATGAAAACAGAGATTCTGCTAAGTACATTCCTAATGATGGCGTGCAGTAAAAAAGAGGCGGTAACCGAAATAACCACAGGGATTGATTCCGCTGCTGTTTCGGATCAGGTGACGGTTAACGTTCCTGCTGATTCACCACAAAATGGGGTGGTGAGCATGGACGCGGTACAAAATCAACAGCCTGTATCCGGCACTTTTAGGGCCACGGAAGGCAATAAGATCATTAAAACCATTAACGGAGATATGATTCCCCTTACGGTACGGGATGAATTTGTTAATGATGATCAACGGTATATTTTGAAGATTAAAAATTTCGACCGTGAAAATATTTCCGGGGAAATTATTCCGGAGAATCCTCAAATGAATATCCGTTTTAATCAGATAAAACTACCCAATGGTGAAACATATGGACCATTTGGAAGAGGAATGATTTTTAAATTCAGAGAGAGCGGTGAAATCTGGCTCATCATCGGCAGAAGCAATATGGCCAGTGGGGCATCTACCGGAAAGTTTGAAATCCAGATCAGGTAAACAAAAAATGCTGTGAGAAATCACAGCATTTAATTTAGGCGTTTAAAAACTATTCCGCAACCGCCTGTTCGTTGATGAATTTTTCAGCCAGCCCTGTCAGGGAGGCATTGGTGGCTTTTTCATTATCAAGGGTTTCACCGAGCAGCTTTTCAGCTTCTTCGTGCCCCATGTGTTTTGCAAAGACCTTCAGGGTACCATAAGTGGCAATCTCATAATGTTCTACTTTCTGTGCCGCCAAAATAAGGCCGGCATCTCTTGTCATCGAATCTTTTGAAGTGTCTTCTATAATCGATTTGCCTTCCTTCAGAATCCCTTCCATGGCATCGCATTTTATCCCTTCGGCTTTTTCACCAAGACTTTCGAAAACCTGCTCCAACCGTGCAATGTGGAGTTTGGTTTCCGATTCATGCTTTGCAAAACCTTCCTTAAGGTCGGTACTTGTCGCTGCGGCCTGCATTTTTGGAAGTTCTTTCAATACGGCATTTTCTGCCCAGTAAAGGTCCTTTAACTCATCCACGAAAAATTTGTGGAAGTCTGAATTTTTCATTTCTTCTGAACTCATAATATTTTGTTTTTTGATGTAAGCATTGGACTGCAATAATCTTTCCACAGGGATTTTATAAAAAGTTAATTAAGTGTTAATTGCCAAACATTGGTACAATTTCTGAATGCAAGTGACTAATTTAATTTCAATACTATGAAAAATATTTTCTTATCAGCAATCGTAGCTTCTGCCGCTATGGCAAGCTGCTCCACCGTTTCGTCAATTATGCAGAATACCTTCCCTTACACCACCAACATAGTGGTTACACAGGGGTCACCTGCCAATACTCAGCTTTCGGCAGTTGGAGCTGGTACAAGCATCAATCAGTTGGTGGGAGCTGCAGCAAATGTAAAAGATATCAGGGTGGCCAGTGCGAACATGACGGTGAGCTCCGGCGGACAGAGCATGGGCGTTTTTCAGAGTGTAAGGGTTTATCTTTCAGCCGGTGGTAGTGAGGTTTTAGTTGGGTCAAGGGATAATATAGCAGATAATATTGGAAGTTCACTTTCGCTTGATGTAAACTCCAGTCAGATCCTTGACAATATAATGAAATCAGGAAATGCGGTACAGCAAAGAGTGGTCTACATTCTGAAAACAACCCCCGCAACAGATCTTAACATAAGGACTTCCATGAATTTCAGCAGTGTGCCGGTAACATCCAATTAAGAAAGCAAAATTTTCTCTATATATATTTCAGTAAGAAGCCTTCATATTTTTTGAAGGCTTTTTTTTGAAAGTATTTAGATTTTCGAAATGCTGTCCATTATAATCGTCACAGGACCGTCGTTTACGAGTGAAACTTTCATGTCAGCACCAAAAATCCCACTGCTAACTGTTAGCCCTGTTGCTGAAAGCGCTGCTTTGAAATATTCAAAAAGGGGTATGGCATGTTCGGGTTTTGCGGCTTTTATGAAAGAGGGGCGGTTGCCCTTTCTGTAATCGGCAATTAGGGTAAACTGGCTTATGCAAAGCATTGCTCCTTTTACATCGGTCACAGACAGGTTCATTTTGCCCTCGTCATCTCCAAAGATACGAAGATTCAGGATTTTCTGAACAAGCCAGTCGGCGTCCTTTTGAGTGTCCGCTTCATCCATTCCAACGAGCAAAACGAGACCTTGTGCGATTTCACCCACCCGTTTGCCTTCTACCGCAACATTGGCTTCAGACACTCTTTGGATTACCACGCGCATATGGAAGAACTAATTATAAATGCTTAATACATTATTCCCTGCATTGTAACTGTACTGATAGGTTTTAGGAGGGACCTGCGCAATTTGAACAGGCTCTCCGGTGTACAGAATCCATTCGGCACCGTCCTTTGTGCAGCGAATCTTTATATTGTCGATTACAGTAAGGGTTGTATTGGAATCCGGGCAGAGGTGAGGGGCGTTACGGTCATAGACCTTAAAGCCGTTGGTAGTCCGTACGGCAATCAGACCTCTGGTTCCGGGGCTTTGTTCGTTGATGTAGATCCAGCCACCGACGTTCTGAAGGTTCTGGTAAGCCGGGAGGTTGAGGTTAAGGACAACGTTGATATTGGTGTCCGGAAAGCAGCTCACTGTTTCCACCGACCTGCCGCAGGAGTTAAGATTTAATGTGCTGAAAATCAGTATAAACATGGGCAAAATGATCTTTGCTGTGTTTTTCATATTAAATTAATTTATATATTTGTACAACGAAATACAAAGATAAACATTGTCCGGGCTGTAATGGCCGGATAATTTTTTTTTACTAATTCCAAAAATAAAAACAATGGCATCATACGTAACACAGGAGGGTCTGGATAAGATGAAAACCGAACTGGATAAACTTGAAAGCATAGAAAGACCAAAAATCACCCAGCAAATCGCAGAAGCAAGAGATAAGGGTGACCTTTCGGAAAATGCGGAGTACGATGCAGCCAAAGAGGCGCAGGGAATGCTGGAAATGAAGATTTCCAAAATTAAAGATCTCATTTCGACCTCAAAGGTAATCGACGAAACCATGCTGGATACGTCGAAGGTTTCGATACTGACTACAGTGAGGCTTAAAAATAACGGAACAAAGCAGGAACAGAAATTTACCTTAGTTCCGGACAATGAAAGTGATCTGAAAAGCGGTAAGATTTCTGTAAATACGCCCATAGCTAAGGGCTTGTTGGGTAAGGTTGTTGGTGACCAGGCTGAAATCGAACTTCCGAACGGGAACAAACTTTCGTTTGAAGTGCTGGAAATATCCCTCTAGAAATCCATTCGTTCCTCTACATTCACAACCAAGTCAAACAAAGAAAAAACACCCATGAGCTCTATATTTACAAAAATTGTAAACGGAGAGATTCCGGCCTATACAATCGCAGAAAGTGAAGATTTTCTTGCATTTTTGGATGTAATGCCCCTTGTAAAAGGACACACATTGGTAATTCCAAAAAAAGAAGTGGATTTAATTTTCGATCTGGAAAGCGAAGAATATAAAAACCTCTGGGCATTTGCACAGCAGGTGGCAAAGAAAGTGGGGAAGGCAGTTCCCTGCGTCCGGGTGGGAGTTGCAGTTGTGGGACTGGAGGTTCCACATGCCCATATCCATCTCGTGCCGCTGAATTCAGTTGGTGACATGAACTTCGGCAATGAGAGACTGAAGTTATCGGAAGAAGAATATTTAGAGATTCAGAGCGCAATAATCCACGCTTAAAATTTTGGAAGTCGTAAGAATAAAATTTTTACGACTTTTTTATCAGGTGACGCTAATAACTCACTTACATCAACGGGAGAAAAATTATTTTATAAATAAACATGAATAAAAATCAATGTTCTTTTTGTGGCAGAAAAAGAAGTGAAGTAGAGATGCTCGTTTCGGGTCAGGAAGGATTTATATGTGAAAATTGCATAGAGCAGGCACACGCTATCGTTAAGGACGGTAAGAAATCAGAAAGTCCATCGCCTGCGGAAAATGTTGCCGACCTGAAGAAACCTAAAGTGATAAAGACCTATCTGGACGAATATGTAATAGGGCAGGAGCAGGCTAAGAAACAGCTTTCCATTGCGGTGTACAACCATTATAAAAGGCTTTTTCATTCAAAAGAGGAAAATCGGGAAGTGGAGATTGAAAAATCAAACATCATTATGATTGGCGAGACAGGAACAGGTAAAACCCTGTTGGCAAAAACCATTGCCAGGGAACTGAACGTGCCCTTCTGTATCGTGGATGCTACCATTCTGACTGAGGCTGGCTACGTGGGGGAAGATGTGGAGAGTATCCTTTCCAGGCTCCTTATGGTAGCTGATTTTGATGTTGAAAAAGCAGAAAGAGGGATTGTCTTCATTGATGAGATAGACAAAATCGCCAGGAAATCCGATAATGCAAGTATAACGCGTGATGTATCCGGTGAAGGTGTACAGCAGGGATTGCTTAAATTACTGGAAGGAAGTATCGTTAATGTACCGCCACAGGGTGGCCGGAAGCATCCGGACCAGAAATACATTCAGGTAAACACCCAGAACATCCTCTTTATCGCCGGTGGTGCATTTGACGGCATCAAAGAAATCATTGAACGAAGGTTAAACAAACAGGCCATAGGCTTCAGTGCCGAGAAACTGAACCACACCGAGGAAGAAAAGTATATTTTAAGTCAGATTAACGCGATAGATTTAAGAAAGTTTGGTCTTATCCCGGAACTTCTGGGCCGTTTTCCGATAGTGACCTATCTGGATGCACTGGATAAAGAGACGATGATCCGAATTATGACAGAGCCTAAGAACTCAATAGTAAACCAGTTTGTAGAACTCTTCAAGATGGACGGGATAAAACTGGAATTCACAGAAAGCGCAATTGATAAGATTGTGGAAGAAACCATGGAGAAGGGTCTTGGTGCAAGAGGATTGAGAGGAACCACAGAAAAAGTGCTTGAAGACTTCATGTTTTCTATAGGAGAGCAGGACGAAATCATACTTTTGGCCGAGGACGTGCAAATGAGCAGCTAAAATGAGTTTGTGAGTGTTACGGTCTTAAACAGATACGTCCACTACCGTGCATTTAACCTTAGTATACTGCTCGCATTTTTTAAGAAATAATCATTACCGCTTATTTTCAAATTATGAAAAATTTAATTCTGCTTGCCGCATTAGCCGCAGGTTCTTTAGTACAGGCTCAGTTTACCATAGCTGTAGAAGCCCCGGCCTCATTTAGACCAAAAGAGGCAATACTTTATTCGTTGAACGGTTCAAAAGACATTATAGTTTCAAAAGAAATGCGAATGAACACAGGTTGGTCCTTCAAGATGCCCCAGCGATATACTGGTATGATGAAAATATACTTTCCCGAAACCAACACTTCATTCAATTTTATTTCGGAGAACAGTAATATTAATGTTAAACTCGATGCCACGGCCGGTAAAGTCACCAATGTCATCTACCACGACGAGTCAAACAAGCTGATGGAAAAGGTTCAGGACCAGCAAAAGAAGAAGGATCTTATTTTTCCGGCTTTGGTGCAAATCAAGGATTATTACCGGGATGATTCTGAGTTTGGAAAGGCCCTGAACAGAGAAATTGGCGAGATCAGCCGTATAAACACTGTTGATCCGGCTAAAAATCCCTTCGTCAGCTACTACAACACCAATTATAATAAATTTCTCGTGGAGCAACCGACAGGTGCCGCGCCGTCTCAGACCGAGATTGCAGCTTTTATCGAAAACTCGGGAGACATGCTTGAGACGTCGTCCCTGCTACGTCCGCTGCTTGTTAATTATATGAATGCAGGCGGAAACGCAAATGTGGATGCCTCCGTAGATGCTCTTTTGAAAAGGCTGAATGTGGAAACGCCCAGAGGGCAGACCGTGATGTCGGAATTGATCGATATTTTTGACATCTATGCGATGACTGCGCTTAAGGAAAAATATCTAACGCAGGCAAAAAACTTAAAATGCACGATTAACGACCGGTTGGCCGCCACAATAAAAGCGAATAAGAATGTTGAGTTGGGAGCTGTATTTCCGAATCATACTTTTAGGTCACCGTCGAATACCAAAGCAAAAAATCTTCATGAAATAAAAGCAGACCGAAAAATCGTAGTTTTCTGGTCCTCTACCTGCTCGCACTGCGAAGCTGAGCTACCTAAGCTTCTGGAGAAATATACCGAAATGAAAGCAAAAAACATTGAAGTAATCGGACTCTCGCTTGATACAGATCAGGCGGTGTATAGCAGCAAAGTATCGGCTTTACCTTGGATTAATGACAGTGAACTTAGAGGTTGGAACAGTTCTTACACAGAAACATATAATGTGCATGCAACACCCACGTATTTCGTTTTGGATTCGCAAAATAAAATTATTGCCAGACCCGACCATGTAAGCGATGTTTTACAGTTTTTAAAGCTGAAATAATTTTGCCAGATTTCAAATTATTTTTATATTTGCACCACTTTAACGGCGAGGTAGCTCAGTTGGTTAGAGCGCAGGATTCATAACCCTGAGGTCACGGGTTCAATTCCCGTCTTCGCTACAAAATCCCAACTTTACGGTTGGGATTTTTTTGTTGATACGAAATGCATTTAAATATTAGAGTAGGTTGTGTGATTAATCTCTCCGGACAAAAAAAATTAAATATATCCTGTTGATAGCTAAGGCGGTATTAAACAACAGTAAAAATTACTTGGTAAAAGTTTGCAAGTTCAGGAAATAATGCTACTTTTACATCGCTTTAAGGATGGTAATGCTGTCCGAAGAGGCAATAAATTTTTTTTCATCATTTGTGTTTTTAGAACCGCTTCGCAAGTTGCGGTTCTTTTTTTTTCTTTATTTACTCCATTTTCTCATGACGCACTAGTAAATCCACAAAGTAGGAATAGGTGATCGTTCCATCCTGCTGGTTTGATTTAAGAAACAGGTCATTGGTAAACCCGAAAAACACCTCCAGCATTCCCGAATGTCTTTTTACGAACATCTTTTCGGCCAGGCGGTCGCGTTTCATCTGTACTGGATATTTTCTTATGACACCCTTTACAAACTCCGGTTCAGATTCCACCAGGGCGTTCAAAAGCGATTTCAACGCAAAATATTCCGTGCTGTATCTCAAGTCCGGATTTTCCGCATTCTTTCCCAACAAAAAACCTATGAAATTGGCCTCCTGTTCCCGTGCATATCCCAACTGGTGCGCGCTCTCGTGAGCCAAAGTAAAAGGTAGGTAAGTGGACGGGAGTTTGGGATTGTACAGCGCTTCCGCTGTAAATGGATTGTAATATCCCATAATACCGGTGTAGCTCATGATACCCGTGTACAAACTGGGTTTGATAGAATTAACATTCGTTGTTTTTTTTTGATTTATGAATCGGGGGATTTTGGTCTGGTTCGCCAGAATTTCTGTTTGAATTTTATGAATGTCATACACTTTAAAAACCCCATTCCTGTCCTCCTGCACCAGTTTACGGGTCTCGGTGCAGCGGTCAAGGTATTTAAAGGCCAATTGTTTGATCGCTGCCGGGGATGTTTTACCTTCAGGAAGTTTTTCACTCACGGGTTGTTGAAAGTATAGCATTCCCCAAAACAGCTGATAGGTAAGATATAGGATATTCAACAGTACAAGAAATGAAACTAACGCCGAGTGCCTCGTTTTGTTTCGTAATATTTTAGCAACTAGAATAAGTATATAGAGTAACAGCAAAACGTACAGAACATCGCCTGCTGAAAAACTGAGGTCTTGAAATAATGATTGATGGAATTCTTTCCGGACCTCAAAAAACCTTTCAAATATTCCCATAAACCCGATTCTGGAAAGAAGAAAAAACAAAAGAAATTGGACAAGTAAAACACCTGCCCAAAACCTCTTCTTTTTTAATATGTGAGTTAATTTAGTGCCCACCTCCCGATTTAACCTGATCGAGACTGATGCCCTGCGCTTTCAGTATTCCGGTTACCCGAACGGCGTAAAAAACCAGATAAGCGAAGCATAGAACACCTACAATATAACTGAAATGGATGTTGGTCATATCCGCAAGCATGCCCTGCAGCCACGAAATAATCCCACCTCCCATAATCATCATGATGAGATAGCCGGAACCCTGATTGGTGTGTTTCCCCAATCCGTTTATCGCCAACGCAAAAATACATGGCCATAGGGTGGAGCAGAATAAACCCACACTGGTGAACGCATAGACTGAGGTCATCCCTGAGGTAAGCATTCCAACGACCAGAGCCAGAATACCCATACAGGAGAAGATCAGTAACATCCTCGCCGGATTTCCTTTACTCATGATGTCGCAGGCAATCATTACAAGGATGATTAAACCGTAAATATAGAAATGCGACAGATCATGCTGTGCAATGGCATTGACAAGAAGGAATACTCCGAAAGCGAGATAGGGAGCCAGAAACCTTAAAATCTTCTTGAATCCAGCACTTATATCGAAAGCATCAACAGCTCCGGTCCAACGGCCAATCATCAGTGATGCCCAATACAGGGAAACATAGGGTGCAATATCTTTCGTTTCAAAGCCAAGTGATTTCTCCATATATGCCGGTAAATTACTGGCAGTCGAAACTTCCACACCCACATAAACGAAAATAGCGATCATCCCCAAAACCAGTTGTGGATACTTTAAAGCAGAATCCCGGTGTTCACCCGGAACATCATCATCGGTATCTTCTGTAATGGTAGGTGTAATCTGTGGTAAAGAAGAAAATTTAAGCAGCAGAGCTACCAAAAGGAAAGCTGCTCCCAAAACAAGATAGGGGACCTTCACGGATTCTATACTGGCTTCGGTATTGGATGCTGTTGCAGACCCGAAAATAGCAAAAGATACGATCAGGGGTCCTATGGTGGTCCCGAAATTATTGATTCCTCCAGCCATTGTTAACCGCTGTGATCCTGTTTCTGTAGGCCCGACCTCAATTGCAAGTGGATTTGCCACAATTTGCTGCAGTGAAAACCCCAGCCCAACAATAAACAAACCTGAAAGCATCAGTGGGAAAGATCCCATATTTGCGGCAGGGTAAAAGAGCAGGGTTCCGGCGGCGGAAATGAGAAGTCCTACTATTAAACCATTCTTATAACCAATCCTGTTTACCAAATCCTGCTTCAGTGTTTTTGAAATAAACATATAAATCAACGACCCTACGGTATAGGCTACATAAAAAGCCATGGAAACCAGTTGGCTTTGCCCCTGTGTCAGGTTGAATGCTTTTTTGAAAACCGGGATTAAAATATCGTTGCTCGCTGCAACAAATCCCCAAAAGAAAAATACGGTAACCAACGGCACGAACTGCCCCCAGTTGGTTTGTTTCGAATAATTTGTAGACATTTGTTAATAATTTCTTAAAACAAATATAACTAATTTATTTCCCCAAAGGATGTTCCTGAAGTGTTTTTTTAATTTCTGCAAATGACTTGGATTTCATTTCCTCAAGCGTTGTGGGTTCCATTATTTTATTGAGGTATACCGTTACTTTTCCTGGGTGTCCTTTTCCATTGTCAAACGGAAACATCTCCTTCAGACCTACAAAAGTATAGACCGCTATAGGAAACTGGTGTTTCGTGGCCAGGATGAAGGCACCATCTCTAAATTCATCCAGCAGGAGGTTGGGATCATCGTGCACTCCTCCTTCAGGAAAAATAACGATGTTCTGACCGTGGCGCATTTTTTCCGCTGCGCGGCGATACACGTCTGCCCTACTTTTAGCGCTTTTCCTGTCCACAAGAATTGCAATACGTTTGTAAAGCAGTCCGAAGATGGGAATTTTGGCAAGTTCAGCTTTGCCTATGAAACACACTGGATGATGACGGTGCAGAACCGTTATAAGCATAATGTCTATGGTGGAGGTATGGTTCGCAATAAAAATATAGTTCCGGTCCTTGTCCAGTTCTTCCCGCGTTTTTTTAATGAGTTCGTAGCGGAAACCCATGCCATAGAATACGATTACGCAGAAAAGCCAGATGAAGATATAGGCATATTTAAAATGCTTTTCCTTTATGGAAAGAAGCAGTACGGGTATTGTAAAAAGGATGATAAAAAGAAAAGCGAGGAGGACAAACCACCCGCGCCAGATATAGTTTAGAATCCGGGACATCAAATATAAATATAGGTCAAAAATAGCGAATTATCCGTTGAAAATAACTCTTTTCTTTACCGAGTAATTGATGACTGAAACCAACCCGATGGCAGCGATTTTACTTATCATGATGGGGCTTAGCGTATAGAAGCCAAGGTCGATATTATCGCGGAAGACGAAATTATAGAAAATCTGAAAAACAGTTAAACTCAATATAGTCGAGAAAAATGAAACAAACATGAAATAAGCGAATTCCCTTTTCTTGGAATGTTTTCCGCGTTCAAAAACAAACCAGATGCTAAGGAAATAGTTAAAGACGATTCCACAGGTGGTGGAAAGGACGTTACTCAAGGGGTAGTGGATACCGAAAAGATTCTGCTCCCATGAAAGAACAGGTGGAAGGTAAACACTGAAAAGTTTAAAACTGCCAATCTCCACAACTGCGCTCATAGCACCTGCAAGAATAAAAAACAGCACTTGTTTTTGCTTTAACAGCAGATGCTTCATTTTAAAAGGAAAGTGCAAATTTACACTATATGTTAAATAATTAGAAATAGTGTTAAATTATTTTTTTCTCTTACAAATCTTTTTACCTTTAAACTTCCGATTAGAAATATTACTTGATAATGCTTTCATTTTCAGCATTTTCTGAAGTTGATTCTATCGCGATTATACATATTGAACTTCTTGTCTTCATCATTTAACTGAATATAGAATACGAATGAATAAACAAAATCCATATAGAAAGTTTCAGGGACAGCAGGATAAGATTGCCAATCTGGAAAAAACAAATTCCAGATTCAGAAGGGTATACAGCGAATATAATCTCATGTCCGAGGAGTTATGGAATCTGGAAACAACTCCGGGCGTAGGTGTGCCTGACGACTTCATCAATTCTGTACAACTGCAAACCACCTTTCTGGAAGATGAGATTGAACAGTGGCTGGACAATACGGCAGATGAAAAACTGGAATAATCACCCACTAATCCCGTACATTTTAAATTAATTCCTATTTTAGCATTTCCTTTCCTAAAAATGTTGAAATTATGATAGCTATTGTAGATGGCGGTTCCACCAAATGCGACTGGGTCGTACTGGATAAATTTGGAAAAATATTCCTGAAAACCGAAACCATAGGCTTTAATCCCAATATCATACACCCGGAACTTATTGTGCCGGAAATCGAGAAAAATCAAAACCTTCTCACTGTTAAGTACAGTATGCAGAAGGTTTTTTTCTATGGCTCAGGCTGCGGTGTGGCCGAGAATGCTGCTGTGGTTGAAAAGGAACTTCAGAAAGTTTTCCGGAATGGTGAGATTACCGTCAAGGAGGATTTAACAGCCGCGGCCTATGCGGCCTACAACGGCAAACCTGCCATAGTCTGTATTTTGGGTACGGGATCCAACTCCTGCTATTTCGACGGGACTTCCGTAAGAAGAGAGCTCCCTTCCCTTGGATTCCTGATTGGCGACGAAGGTAGTGGCAGTGCTATTGGCAAGCATCTCCTGCGTCGTTTTTTCATGAAGAAATTACCACGTGACCTTCATGATAAATTTGTTGAGAGATACCAGCTCACTATTGAAGAGGCTCTTAAAAACATGTACCACAATCCAAGGGCGAACGCCTATCTGGCAGAATTCAACAAGTTTGTGGTGGATCACAAGTCACACCCTTATTTTCAGAACATGGTTTTTGATGAAATGAAAAATTTCCTGGATTATCAGGTATTACCCTATGAAGAGGCAAATAGCGCAGAGATCAACTTCATCGGTTCCATTGCCTTTTATTATGAGGATATTTTAAGGTCCGCCGCCGCCGAACTTAATCTTAATGTAGGGAAGGTAGTTCAAAAACCAATTGAAAGTCTGGTGGAGTATCATAAGAAATACATCCTGCACCAGCTTTACTAATTATTGCAAAAATTGTAAAAATGTCAAGTAAAACCAACAGAGACGAAAAGAACTTTAACCAGGCCGCACTGGAATACCATAAAGCAGAACCAAAAGGAAAAATTGAAGTAATTCCCTCCAAACCGCACTCCTCCGCCAGGGATTTATCCCTTGCATACTCTCCCGGCGTTGCAATCCCATGCCTGGAAATCGAAAAAAATCCCAAAGCAGTTTACGATTATACCGGAAAAGGCAACCTGGTAGCAGTAATATCCAATGGAACTGCCGTTCTGGGACTGGGTGACATTGGAGCTGAAGCTTCAAAACCTGTGATGGAAGGGAAGGGTCTTTTGTTCAAAATCTTTGCCGACATCAATGTATTCGATATTGAAATCAACGAAAAAGACCCGGACAAATTCATTGCTATTGTAAAAGGTATCGCACCAACGTTTGGCGGAATCAACCTGGAAGACATCAAAGCGCCGGAGGCTTTTTATATTGAGCAGCGACTCAAGGAGGAACTGGACATTCCGTTGATGCATGACGACCAGCACGGCACAGCAATCATATCCGCAGCTGCTCTTATCAATGCGTTAGAGATTTCAGGAAAGAAAATTGACAAAGTGAAATTGGTGGTAAACGGTGCCGGCGCGGCAGCCATCGCCTGTACAAAACTCTATCTGGAACTTGGCCTAAAAAAAGAAAATGTCCTCATGTGCGACAGCAAGGGAGTCATTAACCATTACCGGGAAAATTTAACCGCGGAAAAAATTGATTTTGTTGCAAAAACAGAAATTGCAACGCTGGAAGATGCACTGAAAGGTGCGGATGTCTTTATCGGCCTGTCAAAGGGTGATGTCATGACTCCGGAAATGCTGAATACAATGGCAAAAAATCCTATTGTTTTCGGTCTCGCGAACCCAACTCCCGAAATAGACTATGATTTGGCAATGGAAACGCGCAAAGATGTGATCATGGCTACAGGACGAAGCGACTATCCCAATCAGGTTAACAATGTACTCGGTTTTCCATACATTTTCCGGGGAGCGTTGGATGTGCAGGCCACCACAATAAACGAGAGCATGAAGCTGGCAGCGGTTCATGCAATTGCCGATCTGGCCAAAGAACCGGTTCCGGAAGCAGTGATGCTGGCTTATAACCTGAAGAACCTCAGTTTTGGTCGGGCTTATTTTATTCCAAAGCCCTTTGATAACCGGCTTATTACGCGGGTTTCAATGGCTGTAGCCAGGGCAGCCATGAAAAGCGGTGTCGCCGGAAAACCTATTGACAACTTTGATGATTACGAAACCGGATTGCTGGACCGTATGGGTCGCGACGAAAAACTCATCCGGATGATGCAGACGCGGGCACGCTCCAATCCGAAAAGGGTTACGCTGGGAAATGCGGAAGAATACAACGTGCTGAAGGCCGCACAGATCCTTTATGAGGAAGGAATCGCATTCCCGATTTTGCTTGGTGAGAAGAAATTCATCAAAGAACAGATGGAGAAATACGGTATCGACATTGACGTCCCGATTGTAGACCCAATGGATGACGATCAGGAAGAAAACCGGAAGAAATACCGCGAAACCCTCTGGAAACTTCGCCAGCGGAAGGGAATGAACGAGTACAAAGCCAAAAGATATGTGCGCCAGCGCGATTATTTCGGTCCGCTGATGCTGAAACATGATGACACCGATGCCCTGATTGTTGGATTCTCAAAAAACTATACCTCTGTCCTGAGACCGGTTTTGGAAGTGATTGAAAAGGACAGCGGTGTTGGAAAAATCGCCTCAATGATGATGATCCTATCGGAAAAGAAGCCCATTTTCTTTGCCGATACCTCCATTAATGCGAATCCAACTGCAGAAGACCTGGTGAATATTGCAAAAATGTCTGAAATGACTGTTAAATCTTTTGCCATAGAACCCAGGATTGCGATGTTGGCGTACGAGAATTTTGCAGGCATTTCGGAAACCTCCAAGAAGGTGGCGAAAGCGGTTGCCATCCTGCATGAAAGATATCCCAAGATGATTGTGGACGGGGAAATTCAGCCCGATTTCGCCATGAACGGTGACCATCTGGCGGATTATCCTTTTTCAAAACTGGGAAATACGCCCGCCAATATTTTTGTTTTTCCAAACCTGGAAAGCGCCAACATATCTTATAAAATCATCCGCGGCATGAAGGTCGCCCAGGTGGTAGGACCAATCCTGATGGGTCTTAGCAAACCGGTTCACGTATTACAGATGCGGGCCAGTGTGGATGAGATTGTGAATCTGGCCACCCTTGCGGTGCTTGACGCGCAGATGCGGGAGGGGAAATAGGGGTGAACAGAGTAGTGGATTAGTTTTAGGCAATGAATAATTCCATATATTCGATAAAACATGGCTTGCAACTATGACTGTATTTAGAATTAAGTTTGTCAAGAACATGGTTTACATCGTGAAAATTTTTGTTTAGAGAATATAGCAATGAGGGCCAAAAAACATCAGAATATTTCATCCTTTTTAACTTTATTATCATACATATTCCTTGGACTTGTTAAGCGATACGAGGTGCCTGTACTATGGATGGTTTGGATAATCTTTTTGAGCCTGAATCTACTTTACGCATGGTGGGTGCTCTACATTACTGTTAAGGAAAAGAAGAATATCCCGAAATATAGGTGGGCGTTGGCCGGCAGTATAATCACTGCTGTGGGAGCCACGGGCATATTGGTATTGGTTTATTTCCTTGACAGCGAACAGCTTAATATACTTTAGTTAGATTAAATTATTGTCAAACAGTCCCCACAGGCTGCATTTGTTCTTTACCGCCAATTTCCTATATTTGGATTCTTCAAAAAAATACGATGATTTATTCCTTAAAAGGTTTGGTTCAGGAACTTACCCCTACCCATGCAGTGCTGGAGGTAAGCGGAGTAGGGTATTACGTGGGCATCAGCCTGCAAACTTCACACCGCATGTCCCAGGGTGCCGAAACCTTTCTTTATATACAGCAGATTATCCGGGAAGACGCACACCTGCTTTTCGGGTTTTTCACAAAGGACGAAAAAGAACTCTTTAACCTGCTTATTTCCGTTACGGGCGTAGGACCGGCCTCAGCCCTCATCATGCTATCATCACTCACTTTGCAGGAGATTTCCAGTGGCATACAGAGCGGCAACAGCGGACTTTTGCAAAAAGTGAAAGGTATTGGCACTAAAACAGCCGAAAGGATCATCGTAGATTTGCGTGATAAGGTGTTAAAATTCAGCGATTCTGCGGAAAATATTTCTACATTTGTAAATAATAAAGTAAAGGAAGAATCGTTATCAGCATTAGAAGTTTTGGGCATTCCAAAGAAGATGAGTGAGAAAATTGCCGACAGAATTCTGAAACAAAATCCTGACCTTTCTGTGGAAGATTTGGTAAAGCAAATTTTAAAAAACATTTAATATTTTGGTAAGAACAAACATCTTTCTATATAAACTGCTCGCTGTCTTTTTTCTGTGTTTTTCTTTGGCTAAAGTCCATGCACAGCAAACTCCTGAAAACGAAACATCGGTTAGGCAGGAATATGAGCTTCCCGATCCCACGGTCTACGAAGGCTTTTACGATATCAAAACCGGTATGTATTATGTGTATCCGAAGATTGGAGACATCGTCACCGGGCCGCCTTTTGTAATGACGCCGCGTGAATATCAGGACTTTATGATGATGCAGGCTTCGCGGGATTACTACAAAGACAAATCTGATAAGTACAGCCTACTGTTCCGCAAAGATGTAGCCGAGGCACGCAGACAGGGCCTGATCCCAAGCCTGAACGTTCGGAATAAGATATTTGAAGCCATTTTCGGCGGAAATAAAATTGAAATCATCCCGTCGGGTTTCGCCTCTTTCGATCTAGGCGGTCTTTACCAGAAGATAGACAATCCTCTCATTTTACCTCAGAATAGAACCAGTTTTGCCTTCGATATCGAACAGCGGATCCAGCTCGGACTTTTGGGTAAGGTAGGAGAAAACCTACAGTTAAAAGCAAATTACGACACCCAGAGCGGTTTTGCCTTTGAAAACAGGATGAACCTGATCTGGCAGGCTAAAGGAACCTGGAAAGACCTCCAAAGTAAAGGACTGAATGATCCTACGACCGGCGGTGAAGACAAATTCATAAAAAGGGTTGAATTCGGGAATGTGAACATGCCGCTTTCTACCAGTCTGATCCGGGGATCCGAATCCCTGTTCGGGATCAAGACCGAATTTCAGGCCGGAAAAACCTATGGGACCGTGGTATTCTCTCAACAGCAGGGCGAGGCCAGAAACATCGTGGTGCAGGGTGGAGGCGTCATGAGCACGTTTAAAATTAATGCCATTGATTACGAAGACAATCAGCACTACTTTCTTGGTCATTATTTCCTGAATGATTACGACAATGCCCTTCTCAACTATCCGCAAATCAATTCCAGGATCAGCATCAACAGAATTGAGGCCTGGGTTCTGGATCAGGGGAACGGCAACCTTTCCTATCAGAAAAGTATAGTTGGTGTGCGGGATTTGGGCGACGGAACGACCGGCTTTCCGGATAACTCCCAAAACAATCTGTACCAGTCTGTTAGTGCACTGGGACCAGCGCTTCGGGATGTCAATACCGCTTACAATGCCATCAACGGACAGACCTTGCCGAATGCTACGGGTGGAACCGAAGTATTTCAGGATGGGGAGCATTTCATCTTCAACCGTAAGGCAAGGCGCCTTTCAGAAAATGAATTCAGATATCATCCCCAACTCGGATATGTATCCTTAAACCAAAAACTCAACGACAATCAGCTCCTGGCGGTTTCTTATTCCTATACCGTAAGCGGTTCAAACCAGGTGTATAAAGTCGGGGAATTTTCCGAGGAAAGCCCGGTAATCATCACCAAAGTCCTTAAGCCGAATACAAACGTGAAAACATCATCCCCTATGTGGAACCTGATGATGAAGAACATGTACTCGCTGGAAAGCATGCAGGTGGACCAAGATAATTTCATGCTGAATATCTATTACAGGGACACGCAGACCGGTGGCAAGGTGAACTACCTTCCAAATACCCCTGTGCAGGATATCAACCTCCTGAAATTACTCAACTGGGACCGTCTGAACCTCCACAACGACATACAGTCCAGTAACGGACAACTGGGTGACGGAATCTTCGATTTTGTCCCGAACATAACGATCCGCCCGGAAGAGGGCAGACTTATGTTTACAAAAGTACAGCCATTCGGAAGTCACATGGCAAGTGTATTGGGCAGCAACGACCCCCAATATGTCTTCACCGACCTTTACACCCAACAAAAGCAGGTGGCCTCGCAGAGTAATCTGGCGCTGCGCTATACCATGGAAGGCCGTTACAAAGGTTCACAAGGCCAGGGAATTTCACTCGGCGCCATCAATGTTCCGCAGGGATCGGTAAAAGTTACAGCAAACGGGGTACAGCTGACCGAAGGTGTAGATTACACCGTGGATTATATGCTCGGACAGGTGACCATCATCAATGAGCAGGTAAAACAGAGCGGGCAGGCCATAAACATCTCCCTTGAAAATCAGCTCACCTTCAATACCCAGCGGAAGAGATTCCTCGGCTTGAATTTGGAAAGAAGGTTCAGTGAGAACTTTATCCTTGGAGGTACGGTGGTCAACTATTCTGAGGCTCCTCTTACCCAAAAAGTGAATTTCGGACAGGAAGCCGTAAACAATACAATGGCGGGTATCAACCTGATGTACAACAATCAGCTGCCTTTCCTCACAAGGCTTGCTGATAAGATTCCGCTTGTAAATACCGAAGCACCCTCCAACCTGAACTTCAAGATGGAAGGCGCTTATCTGATTCCGGGACTCAACAATGCCATAAACAACCAGTCCTATATCGATGACTTTGAACAGACGACCTCCCGGATTTCCCTTAAAGAACCTACTGCGTGGTCGTTGGCTTCGAAACCAGAGAAAAATCAGTCTGACCCCGTCTTTTCGGGTGCGGGTCAGAACAATACCCTGCTCAACGGCTATGGAAGAGGTTTAGTGACCTGGTATAACATTGACCCAAGATTTTGGGGAGTTGGCGGCGATGCACCAACCGGTATTGATGCCCAGGCCGTCTCCAATCATGCATCCCGGAGGGTTCGCGTGCAGGAGCTATTCAACAGCAAAGACCTTGTGGCCGGCGAGCAGGTATTCACAAACACCTTCGATATTACCTATTATCCACAGGAAAGAGGTCCTTACAACGCAAATCCGAATCCAGAAACCACGCAGCAAAGATGGGGTGGTTTGATGCGGCCAATTAATGTATCCAATTTCATCAACTCAAATATTGAATACGTTGAATTCTGGATGATGGATCCTTATGCCGATGGCAATACCCTGGGTACGAGTCCAAAACTGCTTTTGCAACTCGGTAATGTATCAGAAGACGTCCTGAAAGACGGACTCATGCAGTATGAGAACGGTTTGCCAACGCCTTCCACACCCGCCACGGTTTCAAACTCCAATTTGGGGGTGCAGCCCAAACAGCCTCCAATCCTTTATGCATTTTCAACAGAAGGAAGCGACCGCACCCAGCAGGATTTAGGTTTTGACGGCCTGGACGCAGGTGGTGAATCCCTGAAATTCGGGACCTCGTTTGTAAATCCGGTAACCAATGTTGCCGACCCTGCTGCAGATGACTTCGTTTTTTATCTCAATGACCAGTTCCCGGGAAACCTGGCCTCATCGGTACCGCAGCGGTACAAATATTTCAGAAACCCGGAGGGAAACTCACGGAGCAACTCGCTGGAGGTGGCTTCCCAAACGCCGGATGCCGAAGATGTAAACCGGGATTTCAACCTGGACCAAAGTGAATACTACAACCAGTACGAAGTGAATCTGGATCCTGCCAGTCTGGCACTGGGTCAAACGAATCATATTGTTGATGTAAAAACGGTTCCTGTGCTTTTCGAAAACGGAACGACCAGTGATGTAAAATGGTACCTGGTCAGGATTCCGGTTGCTGACTATGTAAATACTGCGGGCGATAACGATCCTTCCGTGCTGAACAACGTACGTTTTGCAAGACTGCTTTTAACAGGATTTGACCAGACCTCCACCATCCGGTTGGGTACCTTCGACCTGATTCGCTCGGACTGGAGAAAGTATACCAAGAACATTTTTCCTACCCTTTCCGGTGGCGGAACTGATGAAGGGTCCACTTTGGTAAACAACTCCAATTTCGAGGTTGGAAGTGTGAACCTCGAAGAGAACGGACTGAACCAACCGCCTTATGTACTTCCTCCGGGAATCGACAGGCAGGTGTTAAGCGGCAACGCAGGAGCACAAAGGCAGAATGAAGGGTCCCTGTACATGAAAGTGAAAGGACTTTCAAATGAGTCAAGAGGGGTATTCAAGAATACAAGTCTTGATTTAAGAAGATTCAGGAAACTGAAGCTATTTGTACATGCGCAGAATCTGGATGACGCAGATCCTTTCCAGAACACCCTTGATCCCAACACAAAATTCTTTATTCGTATGGGTAGTGACGCTACCGATAACTACTATGAATATGAAGCATCACTGAAATACACCCCAAAAACAGCGGTCTCTCCGCTGGACATTTGGCCTGTGGAAAACGAAGTGGACCTGGATATGCAGAATTTTGTAGATGCAAAGATCCTTCGGGACAAGTCCGGCGCGCAGATCATGGACCGTTACCAGTATATCCAGTATGGAGATGCATACAAGAAAATTTTCATCAAGGGGCGTCCGTCGCTTGGAGGAATTACGACCATCATGGTTGGGGTAAGGAATGAAATACGTGGGGATGCAAAAGACCTTGTCCTTTGGGTAAATGAGATACGTCTTGCTGACATCGAAAATAAAGGAGGTTACGCAGGAAATGCAAGTTTGAGTTTCAATCTTGGAGATTTTGCCCTCGTAAATACCAATGCAGCATACTCAACCATCGGTTTTGGAAATATTGATTCCCGCCCTGCCGAAAGGACACAGTCCACACAGTCGGCATTCAACATTAACACCGCTGTCAACCTTGACAAGTTTTTGCCAGAAAAAACGGGAGTCAAAATTCCTGTAAACTACTCGTATTCGCAAACCATCGAGGATCCCAAATACAATCCCCTCGACAACGATGTGGAATTCAGCAAGGCTCCAAATAGGGAAGAATTGAAGCAGGTAGCGAGGACCTATACGCAACAGAGAAGTTTGGGCGTCGTGAACATGCGTAAGGAAAGGATGAATACCCAGCGGAAACCAAGGCCTTATGATGTCGAAAATCTGTCGCTGACGATGGTGTATAATGACGACTATTTCCGTGACGTCTACACGAAAAAGAATTACAGACAGTATCTGAGAGGAAACCTGGACTATAACTATAACTTCAAGCCATGGGTGCTTAGGCCTTTCCAGAAAATGGTAAGTGATACGGCAAAGTCCGCGAAGTATCTGAAATGGGTAAAGGAATTCAACATCAATCCGGTTCCGACCCGGCTTTCCTTCCGGACCGATATTGACAGAAACTACAACGAACTTGAATTCCGTAACATCGAAGCGATACTGAACGGAAACATCGGGAGTGATTTTGATGTCATCAAGAACAGGAATTACTATTTCGGCTGGCAGTATGGTCTTGGCTGGAATTTCACCAAATCCCTTAAGCTGGAAGTCAATTCGGTAATGCGTACGTTAAATGACAATCTGGATGTTAACATGATGGATAACAAATCCATTTTTCAGAATGCGTTTCGTGCAGGCCGGCCTGTTCTTTACAACCACAGGATACAGGCAAATTACAGACTTCCGTTTGAATATCTACCATTCATAGATTTCATTGATGCCGAACTGGGTTATGGAATGACTTACAACTGGAATTCCAGGTCCACCGCGATGCTGGCAAGTCCGGAGGGGAGTTTGGGAACCATCGGACAGAACACGAATACCATTGTGGCCACTGCGACAGCGGATTTCCCTAAACTCTTCAGCAAAATGAAATATTTCAGGGACATCAATACAACCATGCAGAAGAGGAAGAGGGAAATTGACTCATTGAATACCGTCTACACTGCGCAATGGGAAAAGAGAAGGTTCCGTTACAAAGATTATAAATTCAAGAATAAACTCTCAATTGGTCAAAGCCTGGCTTACGGACTTGCCTCCATCAGGCAGCTTGATTTCAGTTATAACGAAAACAACGGAACGGTTCTTCCTGGCCTGCTCTCAGCACCAAACTGGTACGGATACGGCCAGACTCTGGGTGGACCTACCACCGGATTCCTTTTGGGCTCGCAAAGCGACATCAGACGGATTGCCCTGGAAAACGGCTGGATCAGTACTTCTACCTACATGACCGATCCTTACATTCAGATGCGGAACAGAAGTCTGACTGCCAACCTGCAGGTTGTGCCGGTTAACGATTTCCGGATAGATTTTAACATTCTGCACAACTACACCCGCAATTTTTCGCAGGCAGGTTATAACGATCCTCAGAATCTGGCACGTTTAAACCACGATTTTGCTTTTGCTAATGATTTCCTTACCTATTCGAATACCGCGTGGACCTTTAATACTGCATTTACAGATGGTGACGAGATTTATAGGACCATGATCAGCAACGCCAGAGCAATTTCCCAGCAGATGCCGACCGTAACAAACCCTGATGGTTTCAAAGACGGGTACGGTATTGCTAATGCTTATATCCTGATTCCGGCATTCCAGGCTGCGGTGGAGGGCAGGAACCCTGACGGAATTTTGAGTGATGCGAAAAAATCCGGATTTCCACTGCCAAACTGGAGACTGGTATATTCAGGCTTAAGGAATATTCCGATGGTTAATTCCTATTTTTCAAAGTTTGATATTCTGCATGCGTACAATGCAACGAAAACAGCCACTGGGATTCAGTCGAGTATAGATTACTTCAACGATTCAACCCAGCGGGATGTTAACGGTAACTTCGTAAATCCATTCACATTCTCACAGGTAGGGTATGTGGAAGCCTTTGCTCCTTTGGTGGGGGTTGATGTTACGATGAGGAACAACATTCAGCTTCGCGCACATTACAACAGGGACCGTATGTTTATGCTGGGTCTTGTGAACAACACGTTGACTGAAGATGCGGGAACAGATTACGTGGTAGGCTTTGGATACATAATTAAGGATTTCCGTTTGGGTGGAGCTCCGGTTCGTAGACGTGCCGGCGCAGGTAAACTGAACACGGACCTTAACATCCGCGGTGATTTCCAGTTGAGGGATAACAAGACACGGATATCCAATATCCTTCTCAATGATTCCCAGATTACCGGTGGTCAGCGTCTGTTCAGCATTAAGGTTACTGCGGATTATAACGCATCACAAAATCTTAATTTGATGCTCTTCTATGATCAGATGATGACGAAGTACAAAATTTCCACTGCATTCCCGTTATCTACAATACGGGCCGGAATCCGTGCAACCTTTACCTTTGACGGAGGTGGCGGATTCTAAACATAAATCTTGATTTGATTTTGAGAAAATCTACTGGATAAGACTTTAAAATGAGCACCAACTACATAATATAATATGTTGATGACGAAGTTTACAATGAAAGATTGAAGTGAGAAAGATTATTTTGAAAGATTAATCATACCGATGGCTCTGAAGCGCACAGATAATCCTTGCCATTCTCAAATTCTTTAATTAATTTTGAGGAAATATTAAATTAAAATGAACACACCAGCAGAATTGAAGTACACCAAAGACCACGAATGGGTTAGAATTGAAGGTAACACAGCTACCATCGGAATCACCGACTTTGCACAGGGAGAACTTGGAGACATTGTTTTCGTTGATGTTGAGAGTGTTGATGATGATTTAAGCACCGGCGACGTATTCGGAAGTGTGGAGGCAGTGAAAACTGTTTCCGATCTTTATCTTCCTGTTACAGGTAAAGTAACCGAATTCAATGCCGCTCTGGAAGACCAGCCGGAACTTCTAAATACCGACCCCTACGGACAGGGCTGGATCATTAAGGTAGAAATGCAGGACGGTGCAGATCAGTCTGAACTTCTCTCAGCCGAAGAATACCAGGCTTCACTTGGATAAGATTTCAAAGATATTTACTAAGATTTTGCCCATTTATTGGGCATTTCTTAGTTTTATGCTCCTTAAGCCAGGCACAGAGAACGTTGACTATTGGTTCATTTTTGATGGTATAGACAAGATGATTCATGTCAGCACCTTTATATTATTGGGCTTCTGCTTTATGGCAGCCTTTCCGAAGATTAGATTCAGTTACTTCATTCAGGTCATGCTCATCTATGCCCTTCTGACCGAAATATTGCAGGAAGAGATGCAGTTGGGCCGGTCGCTGGATGTTTTCGACCTGTTCGCAGATACGGCAGGCATATTAATAGGTTACTTCCTGTTTCAGAAAACTAAATCGCTTCCTTTTTAATTTCTTTCTTTCACTGACTGAGTTTGCATTTGATTGTTGTCTGATTTGATATAATCGAAGATAATTCCGTGCTGACTTATGTAGCTCTGCACGCAAACTTGAGTTTAACTCCCCACCGACACTATAAATGGGGACCGGATAAAGGTAGAAAACAGCAGTTATACCGCTCATTTAACATTGTGGAAAACTATTTAATTTGGGATAACGTTCTGATTGTCATTTTGAAATGCTTCGTGCTTGTCCACAGCTTCACAATAAAACTAAAAAACATTTGTTTTATAGAAGCGGATTGCCTTACCTTTGCAGTCACTTAATCGTGGAGCAGAAGTAGTAACCTTAAAATTGAGTAACGAAAAAAAATAATTTTTTATTTGCATAATTAAAATTTAGGTGTATCTTTGCAGTCCCAATTCGATATAAGAAAAGGGGAAGCGCAGAAGAACTTTAGGACGGATTTGATAGGGGATTAAAACTCTGAGAATTTATTTGCTGAAATATAGACAGTTAATAAAAACTTCAATTTTTTTTCAATTTAAATTTGGTCACTTAGAAAATAGTTTAT
>JAIBEX010000021.1 GCA_019459455.1 Weeksellaceae bacterium | reverse complement strand
CCCCCCCCCCCCCCCCCCCCCCCCCCCCCCCCCCCCCCCCCCACAAAAAAGATTGCAGCGGACGTAGCGACCCGTGCGGCTGGTCTGCCGAAGCAAGGGACACGCCCAAAAAAAATCACCCAGACAACTGAGTGATTTTGATTTTTACCAGATTTTTATCCTTTCGGCCGGAGCTTTGTAAAGCTTGTCTCCCGGCTTCAAATCAAAAGCCTTATAGAATGAATCCTGGTTGATCAAAGGTCCGAAAGCGCGGAAATAACCAGGAGAGTGAGAGTCGGTCTTTACCTGATTAACCATGTACTGGTCTGTCGATTTTGTTCTCCATACGGTAGCCCAGCTCATAAAGAAGCGTTGGTCCTGGGTGAAGCCACTGATGAGTCCCGGATTCCCATGGTCCTTAAGATACATCTGCAATGCCGTGTAAGCTACTGCAACGCCTCCAAGGTCGCCGATGTTCTCGCCACTGGTGAATTTCCCGTTAATGAAACTTCCTTTGACAGGTTCATATTTACTGTACTGGTCAGCCAATTGTCCTACTTTTGTATCGAAATTCTTACGGTCCGCATCCGTCCACCAGTTGTTCAGGTTTCCGTTGCCGTCAAATCTGGATCCGGAATCGTCGAAACCGTGAGAAATCTCGTGGCCAATTACCGCTCCTATGCCGCCAAAATTTACCGCAGGATCGGCCTTGAAGTTAAAAAAAGGCGGCTGCAATATGGCTGCGGGGAAGACGATTTCGTTATTGGAACCGCTGTAATAGGCATTCACTGTTTGGGGAGACATTCCCCATTCGGTCTTATCTACAGGTTTTCCGACTTTGTCCAGATTTTTGGCATAATTCCATTCGGTCACTTTCTGAAGGTTTCCGAAATAGCTTCCACCCGCCTGCGGTGCGGTAAGCTGTAACCTTGAATAGTCCTTCCAGGTGTCCGGATAGGCGATCTTAACGCCAAATTTGGAAAGCTTTTCCTGCGCTTTAACCTTGGTTTCGGCGGACATCCAGTCCAGATTGTTGATGTGCTCCCTGAAGGATTTCTTTAGATAGTCAATATAGGTCTCCATTTGGGCCTTCGCCTCGGCAGGAAAATACTTTTCAACATATAACTTACCGAACGCTTCACCCAGTGTTCCGTTCACCACCCCAAGTCCTCTTTTATCCATGGAGCGCTGTTCTTTCTGGCCCTGAAGATATTTGGAATAGAAATCAAAGCTCAGGTTATCCAGCCTTTGGTCAAGATTTCCGGCGTTTCCGGCGACCAGTCTTGCCTTCATATATTCTTTGATTAGTGGCAGATTTTTACTGGTCATCCACGAATCCATATTCTGATAGTATTTCAGTTCCGAAACAATGACCTTATCGGTATTCACGCCTGCTTTTTTAAGATAATCGGCGAGATTAACATTCTTGACCAAAGTCGGAAGTTCTGCCACCGTTTTCGGATTGTACCGAAGGTTGGCGTCCCGGTTCTGCTCGTTGGTCAGCAGGTCTTTTGCAAGCTGTTTTTCAAAGGCAACCACTTTTTGGGCAGTTCGGTCTGCATCCTTGTGGCCAATAACGGTGAATAGCTGGGTAACGTAGTTCTTATATTCAGCCAGGGTTTTGGTATTGGCCTCATTCTCTTTCTGATAATAATCCCTTCCTAAACCAAGGCTGGGTCCGCCAAAATAAACGGTATTCATCACCGAATTCTTCAGATCCGGGCTTACCCTCCAGGCGTAGAACGGGTTGTCGCCGGTTTTGGTAGCTTCAATAAGATATTTGTGCAGGTCTCCAATGGATTTAAGCCCGTCAATCTTAGCCAGGTCTGATTTTATAGGGTTGATACCGTCTGCATTTCTCTTCTCCCAATCCATGAAGGTTCCGTACAGTGCCTGAATTTTCTGTCCTTCAGACCCCGGTGCGAACTGATCGGTGAGGATTTTATTCAAGATGCTCAGGGAAGCAACGTCCACATCTTCACGGAGTGCGTTGAAGCTGCCCCAACTGGCTTTATCCGATGGAATTTCTGCCGTTTTCACCCAGTTTCCGTTTACATAGCTGAAGAAATCGTCCTGCGGGCGGACACTGGTATCCATATAGGACAGATTGATGCCCTCTTCTTTAATCGGTTCTGATTTTACCGGAGCCGTCTCGGTCTCAGCGGTCCTGGTTTCTGCCGTTTTGGTCGCGGTACATGAGTTCAGGAACACAATTCCTGATAAAGCAAGTAAACTTATGGTGATTTTTTTCATTGTTGACTGAATTTTGTTGAATTCCTCAAATATAATAAATATTTTTCTGGAGGAATCCTGTTTTTTAGCCGGAAGGGTTTAAATTTTGCTGATGCAAGTCAAATTCCCAATTACTTATTTCAAAGTCACAAAAAATCAATGGGCAAGAACACCTTCATCCGTTTTACCGACAAAGGCATTTACTGTATTCCCGGGAAGTTTTATCTGGACCCGTGGAAACCGGTGGATATGGCTGTAATTTCTCACGGCCATGGTGACCATGCACGCTGGGGGATGAAGAAGTACCTTTGCCACCACTTCTCAAAGCCAATCCTGAAACACCGTATTGGAGAAGATATTGAAATTCAGAGCCTCGGGTACGGCGAGCAAATCACCATTAATAGTGTGAAAGTTTCCCTCCACCCTGCGGGCCACATTGTGGGTTCAGCACAGGTCAGGATGGAATACAAAGGCTATGTAACCGTGTTTTCCGGAGATTATAAAACCGATGATGACGGCCTTTCCACTCCTTTTGAACTGGTAAAATGCAATGAATTCATCACCGAAAGCACCTTTGGACTGCCCATTTACAACTGGCTAAAACCCAATGACTATGCGGAACTGATGAAATCCTGGGTAGAACAGAACCGCAGTAAAGGCAAAACCTCTGTCTTTATAGGCTACTCGTTGGGTAAAGCCCAGCGCATCATGAAGTCGGTGGAGGGCAGCGGAAAAATCTATGTACACCAATCCATTGCGAAACTGAATGAAGCGATAGAATCAGTAGGAATCAATCTGCCTGATTATGGGACCATAAATTTCCTTGAGAACTTTAAGGAAACCAAAGGAGAAATCGTAATCCTGCCGCCGGCACTACTGGATTCCAATGTCATTAAAAAAATTCCTGAAATGGCAACGGCAATATGTTCGGGTTGGATGCAGGTTCGTGGTTCCAGAAGGTGGCGCTCCGCGGATGCGGGATTCTCTATCTCCGACCATGCGGACTGGACCGGGCTTTTGAACACGGTGAAATCCACCGGGGCCGAAAAAGTGTATGTTACGCATGGCCAGACCGCCGTTTTTTCAAAATATTTGAATGAACTGGGCATTGATGCCGTGGAACTGCAGACCATTTATGGTGATGAGGAACTGCAGGAAAAGGAAATCCTTACAAATGATGATGCGTCATGAAAGATTTTGCCCTCCTTATCAACACGCTGGACAGCACCAATAAGACCAATGCGAAAGTCGAAGCGATGGTATCTTATCTGCAGATTGCGAATTCCAGCGACCGCCTTTGGTTTCTTGCCCTTTTCACCGGGAAACGGCCGAAGAGACCCGTCAATACCAATCTACTGAAACAGTGGGCACTTGAACTTACACAGCTTCCGGAATGGCTTTTTGTTGAATCTTATGCTTCGGTCGGTGATTTGGGGGAAACCTTATCTCTTATCCTACCCAATGCCGAGCAGACAATCGAAAAATCGCTGACCCAGTGGATGGCCGAACTGATAGCGCTCAGAGACCTTACCGAAGAGGAAAAGAAAGCCTATGTTCTGGAATCGTGGAAAGGACTTAACCACTTGGAACGTTTTATCTTCAATAAACTCATCGGCGGCAGTTTCAGGATTGGTGTTTCAAAGAAACTGCTGATCAACGCCATTTCAAAATATTCAGGCATCGATACCAATATATTGATGCACAGCATCATGGGAAAGTGGAAAATTGAGGAGGAAGATTTTGAAAACCTGATTCAGGGAACCAACATCAATCCGGATGATTCCAAGCCCTATCCGTTCTGCCTTGCCTTTCCACTAGAAAAAGACCTGGAAGACTTGGGCGAGAGACAAAACTGGCAGGCCGAATATAAATGGGACGGTATCAGGGGCCAGTTCATTAAAAGGAATGAAGAAATCTTCATCTGGTCCCGAGGCGAAGAACTGGTTACCGAGCAGTTTCCGGAAGTCGTTTCGGCGTTGAACCAAATGAACGGGAATTTCGTAATCGACGGAGAAATACTCGTGGTAAAAGATAATAAAGTTTTGAACTTCAATGAACTTCAGAAGCGGCTGAACCGTAAAACGATACCCAAAAAAATGCTGGATGAACTTCCTGTCAAGATATTCGTATATGATATCCTTGAATTTGAAGAACGGGACCTGCGCGAAAAACCCCTGTCCGAAAGAAGACTGTTACTGGAAAGTCTGGTGAGGAACAACCCGACAGTAAACATCCTTCTTTCGGAAATCGTGGAAACTGAAAACTGGGAAGAGCTGACGGAAATCCGCGAAAGTTCCAGGGAAAACAATTCGGAAGGGCTTATGCTGAAAGAGAAAGACTCCCTTTATCATGCGGGCAGAAAAAAAGGCGACTGGTGGAAATGGAAAGTCAGTCCGCTCACCATCGACGCGGTACTAATTTATGCTCAGAAGGGTTCCGGACGACGCAGCAGCTATTATACCGACTATACTTTCGGCGTTAAAAACGGTGAAAATATCGTTACCATTGCAAAAGCGTATTCTGGACTGACCGACAAGGAAATCATGGAAGTAAGCCGGTTTGTGAATAAAAATGCAATAGAAAAATTCGGGCCCGTACGTACGGTGAAGCCCGAGCTCGTTTTCGAAATCGCTTTCGAAGGGATTGGTTTCAGCAGTCGCCACAAAAGCGGTGTTGCCCTGCGCTTCCCAAGGATTGTACGGTGGCGGAGAGATAAGACCGTGGATGAGATTGATGATGTTGAAGAAATCAAAAAACTGATAAAGTAAAAGGTGAAGGATTACAGGTCCGGATGAGCATGACTGACAAATTCAGAAATAGCGAAGGTTACCAGATCATATTGAAGTGGATGGAAACAAAAGATATGGAGCCTTTCGGTTTTCAGGCTGAAACATGGTATAAATATTCACAGAATTATTCCGGAATGGTGATCGCCCCTACAGGTTTCGGAAAGACTTTTTCCGCGTTCTTGGCGGTTGTCGTTGACTTCATGAACCACCCCGAAAAATACCAGAACGGAATGAAACTGCTCTGGATTACGCCACTGCGCGCACTGGCAAAAGATATTGCCAAAGCCATGACAGAAGCGCTCGAAGAAATTGGCCTGGACTGGGAGGTAAGCGTAAGGAATGGCGACACTCCGAAGGAGATACGCGCAAAGCAGACCAAAAAAATGCCGGATATCCTCATCATCACCCCGGAGAGTCTCCACCTGCTTTTAGCACAGAAAAATCACCTGAACTTCTTCAAAAACCTCCGGTGTATTGTGGTTGATGAATGGCACGAACTCCTGAGTTCCAAAAGAGGGGTCATGACGGAACTGGCGCTTTGCCGTCTCTTTGGCTACCGAAGAAATGTGAGGATTTGGGGCATTACCGCTACAATCGGCAATCTGGACCAAGCCCTGGACGTCCTAATCCCTTATGACCTTAAAAAGACAAAGGTCGTGGCGAAAGAAAAGAAAAAGATTGAAATCCATTCGGTTTTTCCGGACGAGATTGAAGTTTTGCCCTGGGCCGGGCACCTGGGAACCAGGCTTGCTGACAAAATCATCCCCATCATCCTCGCCAGCCAGACTACTCTGATTTTTACCAATACCCGGAGCCAGGCTGAAATGTGGTATCAGGTCCTGCTGAATGTGCATCCTGATTTTGCCGGCCAGCTGGCCATACACCACAGTTCGGTTGACCGGGACATACGCATCTGGATTGAAGAAAATCTTTCGTCGGGGTACCTGAAGGCCGTGATTTCCACCTCATCTCTGGATTTAGGTGTTGATTTTAAGCCGGTGGACACGGTGATTCAAATCGGTTCCAGTAAAGGTATCGCACGTTTCCTACAGCGGGCCGGACGAAGCGGGCACTCCCCTTTCGAGACTTCAAAAATCTACTTTGTTCCAACCCATTCGCTGGAGCTGATTGAGGTTGCCGCCCTAAAGGAAGCAGTGAAACAAAAAAAGGTGGAACCACGGGAACCTCTGGTATTATGCTATGACATACTGATTCAGTTTGTGATGACCCTGGCAGTGGGAACCGGTTTTGAGGAAGTAGAAACTTATAGGCAAATCATCAGTACGCATGCATTCCGGGAGGTAACGCCCGAGGACTGGAACTGGATCCTCTCATTTATCACGGTAGGCGGCAAACTGAAGAATTACGAGGAATACCACAAAGTAGTCGTGGAACACGGGTTATACAAAGTGGTTTCCCGCCGCATTGCTATGCTTCACCGCATCAACATCGGCGCTATTGTAAGCGATTCCATGATGAAGGTTAAATTTTTTGGTGGTGGTTATGTGGGCGTGATTGAAGAGTATTTCATATCAAAACTCAACAAAAACGACCGCTTCGTTTTGGCCGGCCGGGTACTGGAAGTGTCGCACATTAAAGAGATGACGGTTTACGTCCGGAATTCCTCCGGAAAGGCAATTGTCCCCAGCTATCTGGGCGGACGGTTGCCGTTGTCTTCCTATCTGAGCGGATTTCTTCGGGAAAAACTTTCGGAATCACTGAATGCGAAATCATCCGAAAAGGAACTGAAATTCCTTCATCCGCTTTTGGTGAGTCAGCAGGAGAATTCCCACATCCCGAACGAAAATGAATTCCTGGTGGAGAAAATTAAGACCCGCGAAGGATTCCATCTGTTTATGTATCCTTTTGAAGGAAGGCTTATGCACGAAATCATATCCGCTTTGGTGGCATACCGGATTTCAAAGATCTCCCCCATCTCCTTTTCAATGGCAATGAATGATTATGGCTTTGAGCTCTTTTCAAAACTGGAAATACCGGTGGATGAGGAGAATATTCAGGAAATCCTTTCAAAAGAGAACTTAATTCAGGATGTCCTGAGTTCGGTGAACTCCACAGAGATGGCAAGAAGGAAATTCCGCGACATCGCCGTAATCTCCGGTATGGTAATTCGCAACTATCCCGGTCAGCAGAAAAACAATAAAAACCTGCAGGCTTCCGCAGGTCTTATTTTTAATGTTCTGGAAGATTACGATTCCCATAACCTGCTTCTGAAACAGGCGTATTCCGAAGTCTTTTTCCAGCAGATCGATGAGGCACGGCTGGGGGCGGCGTTCAGCCGTATTCATGATAGCGAAATCATCCTAAGGCATTCCAATTCCTTTACTCCACTAAGTTTTCCGATAAAAGTGGACAGTCTGCGGCAAAGTCTGAGCAGTGAAGAACTGTCGGCAAGGATTTTGAGGCTGAAAGCGGAAGCCATGAAAAAAAAGATGAGAAAATGACGCTGAAAACAATTACGAAAACCATCCAACACGAAGAACTGGTCTTCACCAACCAGCGTGCACTTTTCTGGAAAAGGGAGCAATCGCTGATTATCAGCGACCTTCATATCGGCAAAACCGCATATTTCCGTAAAAATGGCATAGCAGTGCCATCAAAAGTTCTGAACGATGATTTAGCGAGGCTCGGAAAGATGATTACCAATTTTGAGGCAGAGAACGTCATCATTGTTGGCGATTTACTGCATGCCGGAAATAATACTGACTTGCAGATCTTTGCAGAATGGTTAAAGGCGTTTCCCAACCTTCAGCTCAGGCTTATAAAGGGCAATCACGATACTCTTAAATCTACCTTTCTGGAGGGGACCGGTTTTGAAATCTGCGGAGAAAAGCTGCATATCCCTCCCTTCACGTTTATCCATATCCCGGAAAAGTGGGCAGACCGTTTTTCGATTTCAGGTCACCTACATCCCGGTGTCACGCTAAAACTTGAAAGAAATAAATATGTCAGTCTTCCCTGCTTTCGATATTCCGACAATCAGTTGGTTCTGCCGGCTTTCAGCAAATTTACAGGCCTCGACACGAAAAGCTGCGGTGACTTTCACTGTATCCCGTTTTCGGAAAACCTCATCTTTGAAATGGATGGTACCGATGATGTTTTCTGACTTACTTTTCGCACAGATTTTTTATAAAATTACCATTTTATAAATTTAAGGAATATAAATTGTTGCAGAAGTTAAATGTGGCGTAGCCGTACTTATAAGTGATACTCTTCATAAATATTCATTCTAAACTTTAAAAAGCTATTATTATGTCAGATGCAATTTCACCCAAAGAAAACCTCTCGAACGAAGAAGCCATTAAAAAACTAAAGGAGCTTGCGGAGGATGCAAGAAACTGTTTTTTTACTACCAAAATAAATGATCCAGCCCCGCACACCCGGCCGATGGCACTGCAGGAAGTCTGCGACCAGGGTAATTTGTGGTTCATAAGCTCATCAGAAAGCCATAAAAACGAGGAGATTTCCAACAATGCCCAAGTGCAGCTTTATTTTCAGAATAACAGCAAATATGAATTCCTGTATGTTCTTGGCGAGGCATCCATCCATAAAGATCCCGCTCTTATTGAGAAGTATTGGACTGATTTTGCTAATGCCTGGTTTGATGGCAAAGAAGATCCCCGCGTCACCATCATTAAAGTAAAACCCGTGGATTCCTATTATTACGAGACGAAAGAACACAAACTTGTTGCAATGGCCAAGATGTTGTTTGTGGCGGCCACTGGTGCAAAGATTGAAGATGGTGGTGTAGAGGGTAAACTTGAAATTTAATTGAAAAAGATGAACCGTAAAAAATTAATCATTCCCATTTCACTGGGTGTGCTGGGTTTTCTGGTGTTCAATTCGTGCACGCCTAAAATCCCCAAAGGTGCGGTTGCGGTTAGCAATTTTGAATCTGAGAAGTATCTGGGGAAATGGTATGAAATTGCCCGGTTTGATTTCCGTTTTGAAAAAGACCTTAAGAACGTCACCGCTGATTATTCTAAAAAAGCAAATGGAGCCATTACAGTTCTTAACAGAGGATTTAACTACAAAAAGAATAAGTGGGTTCAGGCCGAAGGTGAGGCAAAACCTGTGGGCGACAAAGATGTTGCAAAGCTGAAGGTATCATTCTTCAAACCTTTTTGGTCCGGATATAACGTCATTGACATTGAAGACTATGCCTATGCGCTTGTAGCAGGCGACAGTCTGGATTATCTCTGGATCCTGTCCCGGGAGAAAACAATTCCGGATGAAATAAAGGAAAGGTTTCTAAGTAAAGCAAGGAGCATCGGATACAACACTGCAAATCTGGTGTGGGTAACGCATGACTAACGATCGGAAATACAATATTCAGAAATGACCTCTAGCCATACAGGAGCCATTTTTTCATTTGGCTGAGGGGGGCGGTGGTGGAAGGTCTATTCAATTAAACAGCTGAGAAAATACACTCGTATATGTAGAAGCGCTGGAATTTATGCTAAGATTATGCTTTTTGATGCAGGAAAAGAGCCGGTCTCTATCTGACATCACCTACCTTACTTACCAAAATCTCCACCAGATCCTGAAGTGCCCGCATCGATACAAAATGAGCAAAATCGTTGCGTTCCATATGCGGCAGGAACAGCCGGTTTGTTATTTCAACATCCTTCATGCGGATGGAATAGAATACCGTTCCCAATTCGCTGTCGAACTCATCTGAAGATGGGCCTGCAACGCCTGTTGTGGATATCGATATGTCGGTATCGAACAGTTTCATGCAGCCAAGGCTCATTTCCTGCGCCACTTCTACCGATACTGGCGTCTTCTCAAGAACAGTTTTCTTTGAGACTCCCAGGATTTCAATTTTCCTGTGGTAGTCGTACGGAATAATCCCGCCTAAAAAATATTTGGAACTTCCCGGAACTGAGGTAATCAAGCGGGCAAGCGCTCCTCCAGTACAGCTTTCCGCAGTGGAAAGTGTAAGGTTTCTTTCGGTTAGAATCTGCTTCAGTATTTCCTGAATTTCATTTCCCTGCCAGGAGATTACATGGTCCCCTATCAGCGGTTCAAGTTTTTTCACTTCCCCGCCGATTTTGCGCTCCAGCAGCTGCAAATCCTGACCCTGGGAAGTTAGGCGCAATTTGATCCTGTTGCCTACAGGCAGGTACGAAAGGGAGATGTTTTGGGGAAGCGCTAACTCCCATTCCTCAAGCATTTGTGAGAGCAGGCTTTCCGGTATCCCGACTACTGAAACAGAACGGGTAAGAATGTGGTGCAGTGCATATTTTTCTTTCAGGAAAGGAATGATTTTACCGGTGATCAACGGTTTTACTTCGTAAGGCACACCGGGCAGGCAAATGGCTGTTTTCCCATTCTCTTCAACCATCATACAGGGAGCAGTACCGTTATCGTTCTGTAAAATTTTCGCTTTGGATAGAACAACCGCCTGATCCTTATTCAGTTCCAGCAGATGTTCCCGCTTGCGTTTGATTAAAAGGCCTCGCAAATGTTCATACGTTACCTTGTCCACAATCAGCTCATCATCGAAGAACTCTGCAAAGGCCCTTTTGGTTTTGTCGTCCTTTGTAGGTCCCAGTCCACCGGTGGTCAGCACCAAATCGCCCAGCTCAAAAGCAGATTTCAGCGTTCCCTTGATGGTTTCAACCTCATCCGAAATGGTGAAAATCTGCACGACCTGAATCCCGATCTTTTTCAGTTCTGCGGCGATGAAATTTGAATTGGTGTCTACCGTATTTCCGGAGAGAATTTCGTCGCCAATGGTAATGAGAACTGCTTTCATTGTTTAGAATTATCTTCCAAATTTAAAGTATTCCGAGAGGTTGTGAGGTTTCTTTTTCAGAAAGCAGGAAACCATCTCCATACCGGTCACAGAAAAGGTGATGCCGTTCCCGCCAAAACCCAGTACGAAATACGAATTTTTGAAATCCCGATGCTCTCCGATGTACGGTAACCCATCCTTGGTCTCGCCAAAGGTGCCAGCCCAGACAAAGTCGGTATAAAACGCATATTGGGGAAGTATTTTGTTAAGATTTCTGAGAATTTCTTTTTCTTTCTTCGTCAGGAGTCTGTCCCGCTTTTCCGGATCGCGGAAATCTTCGTCACCGCCGCCAAGCAGAAGCCTTCCGTCGTCGGTGGTTCTCATGTAGATATAGGGTTCAGCCGTATTCCAGAAAAGGGTTTTCTGAAGGGGCTTCAGTTTTGTTTCATCCCTTTCGGAAACGATTGCAAAGGTGCTTTTAAGTTGTACAAAATTCTCCTTTATCAGACTTTTACTTTCGTAACCAATGCAGTAGATGATTTTTTTCGCCTTGATTTTCAACTTCTCAGTGGTCACCACTTCGTTAAAGCCTTTGTGATAGTTCACCGATTTCATTTCCGTTCTATCATAAATCTTCAGTCCCTTGTTTGCGTTATACTCCAAAAGTTCATGTGCCAGGATAAACGCATCCACACTTGCTCCCTGTTGCGAAAGGATTCCGCCGTAGGTGTTATCCAGACCGAACTTATCTTTAACCTCCCCGCTTTCCATCCACTTCATTTTGAAACCTGCTGCTTTCCTGGCTTCATATTCTTTTTTCAGCCCGGCAACATCTTTCTTTTTAGCAGCGAAAAACAGTGATTTTTTCCTTTCAAAACCGGCGTTTGATTTGATCTCTTTCGAAATTTGCTCCAAATCATCAATGGACTTGGAACAGGCCCTGTAACTCTCAACCGCGCCTATATTTCCGATTTTTTGCGAGAGTTCAAACAAAGGAATATCAATCTCGTACTGAAGCATGGAGGTTGTGGCAGATGTACTGCCGTTTGCGATTTCACGCCGGTCTATGAGCACCGTTTTATATCCGTCCTTTATCATCTGATGTGCAATGAGACTGCCCGTGATGCCTCCACCTACCACCAGAACGTCACATGTTTCGTCCTCTTTCAAAGAAGGGTATGAATTGAGTATGCCGTTTTTTACGAGCCAGAAGGGTTCGTTTGATTTAAGATCCATAGTAAATTTTCGTAACGTTATCAAAAATAGGGCAAAAATTCAGGTTTTAATTCAGATCTGCTGTAAAACAGAATTTTTTTATGGTTCAATTCTTGTTCCCATTCTTTTAGATTCTCAGGACTTATTATACCCTCTATGGGGGTCCTATTCCATCTAAAACCTTAAAACTACAAGTTATGATTACAGTTATTCCCGATGTTCCCGAAAACGTGGCAGCATTTAAAGCAGCCGGCGAGATTTCCCAGGAAGATTTTGAGAACCTTGTTTTTCCTCATGTTGAGGCGAAAGTGAATGCATTTGATGAGCTGAACTACTTACTGCTCCTCGATACAGATTTGGACAATTTTACCGCTGGCGCCTGGTTCCAGGATGCCCTTCTTGGACTAAAAAACATCACCAAATGGAACCGTGCGGCTATCGTTACCGATAACAAAGCGGTGAGGAACTTCACCGATATCTTCAGCGTGCTTATGCCCGGAGAATTCAAATCTTTTCCAAAGGAATTTCTGCAGAATGCGGTTTTCTGGTGCGCAAACGGCGATGAAATAGGAGATAAATAGCATTTCTTTAAAAAAATTATAAAGAATCCGCCAAAACCAAGTTTTAGGCGGATTCCTTATATACACTCTTCGGAATAAAATCAATAATTGCCCACGGTCAGGTTACTTCAATACTTCAGCCAGAAAAGCCTTCATTTCATGCCATGATTTTTGATCAGCTTCCTTATTATAGGCGATCGGTATATTGAATTTTTTGCCCACTGCCGTCGCGTCCGGATTTGTAAAGGCATGCAGGGCGTTGGGATAATCAACAAATTTATAATTGATTTTTGCACTGTCCATTTCCTTTTTGAAAGCAGAGATTTCTTCCTTCGGAACAAAAGTGTCAGCAGCACCGTTCAGCACAAGGTATTTTACTTTACTGTTTTTTGCCCGGATTCCGGTTTTCAGATTCCCATGAAAACTCACCACACCCTTGAAATCACCAGACAGACGACCCATATTCAGAGCCTGCGCACCACCGAAGCAATACCCGATTATTGCCATTTTGGTATGGTCTGCATTTTCTGTAATGATGACCTTATTTTTTACTGCGTCGAATATCCTTTTTGCATCAACCCGGATCTTATAGAAATGTGAAGAAAGCTTCTGTGCTTCCTCGGGAGTCTCCACAACCTTTCCCTCTCCGTAATAATCGACCGCAACCGCATAATATCCCAAACCTGCCAGCTGTTTGGTGCGTCCTTTTACATAATCATTCAAACCCCACCATTCCGGAAGCACAAATACCACCGGAAGTGGTCCCTTCAGATCAGCGTTGTACGCTGCGAAAGAGCGGTGGGTTACTCCATTAATTCCGTAGGAAACCTCCTCGGTTTTAATATCGCCTCCGGTTTTCACTTCTTCTGAAACAGTTTCGCCTGTGGACGCAGTTTTTTCTTTGCAGGAAAAAGCCAGGAGAAAAACCAGGACAAGAGAGGAAATCTTAACTAATTTCATGAGCATACTTTTTAGGATTGAATTTTAAAGATAATGATTTTTCACACAGCAATGAACCTGTATGTCAAAAAAAAATCGCCGCAGATTCCGCGGCGATGTGTACTAAATATACGGTCTATATCTTTTACTTTTATTTTCTTAATGGATATGTTTCTCTGCATGGTAAGAACTTCTGACCAGCGGTGAACTTTCCACATGTCGGAATCCCAGGTTTCTGGCAAAATCACCAAATGCTTCAAATTCTTCAGGCGTTACAAATTTCTTTACCGGCAGGTGTATTTTTGTAGGCTGCAGATATTGGCCGATGGTAATCACATCCACATTGGATTCCCGGATGTCTTCAATCGTTCTGAAAACCTCATCTGTTTCTTCTCCCAGGCCCAGCATCAAACCTGTTTTCGTGCGCTTCTGTCCGGCCTCTTTCAGGTACCGCAGCACTTCCAGGCTCCTTTCATACTTTGCCTGTATACGCACTTCGCGTGTCAGCCGCTTTACAGTTTCCATATTGTGGGAAATGACTTCGGGAGAAACTTCAATCAGGCGGTCTATGTGTTTTGTAATACCCTGAAAGTCAGGAATCAACGTTTCAATGGTAGTGCCCGGGGAAATCCTCCGTACGGCATTTACGGTTTCGGCCCAAAGTATGGAACCCATATCCTTCAAATCATCACGGTCCACCGAAGTGAGAACCGCGTGTTTTATTTTCATTAACTTGATGGAGCGCGCGACTTTTTCGGGTTCGTCCCAGTTTACATCCAGCGGTTTTCCTGTCTTTACGCCACAAAAACCACAGCTGCGGGTGCAGATGTTCCCAAGGATCATAAAAGTTGCGGTGCCCTCTCCCCAGCATTCGCCCATGTTCGGGCAGCTTCCGCTCTGGCAGATGGTGTTCAGTTTATATTTGTCCACCAAGGTGCGGAGTTCGCGGTAGTTCTTTCCCGTAGGCAGTTTTACACGGATCCATTTTGGTTTCTGAATGGTGGTGTCAGGGATGGTTTCGTTCATCTTAAAAATAAAAGAGCAAATTTACGAAAATACAAATTGCTTTCATCAATCTTCGTACTCGTTGGTCTTCAATAATGCAGACAGGACTTTCTTGGCTCTCATGATCCGAACTTTGGTATTTGCTACGGTGAGGTTAAGTTCCTCAGCAATCTCCTTAATGCTTTTTTCCTCAAAGAACCGCAGGCGGATGATATCCTGGTAATTACGGTCCAGACTTTCAATGACGGCGAGAATCTGTTTCTGGTCTTCCTCGGAAATAAGAAGTTCTTCCGGCGAACGGGCAAACTGGTCTTTAAATTCATCAAAATTATCGGTGGAATCTTCATTTTCGCGCTTCTTCCTCCTCCAGAAATCGATTACTGTATTTTGGGCTATGGTAAGGATCCAGGTCTTGAACTGAAAACTGGGGTCGTAAAGATCCAATTTGTTCAGGACTTTGGAAAAGACATTGACCGTGATTTCGTCCGCATCATTTTCATCTTTCACTTTCTTCATCACAAAAGAAAAAACATCAACCCAGAAAAGGTTGATGAGATGCGTTTGGGCTTTCTGATTTTTATCCCGTGCCTTCAGTATTAGGGGTAAAAGTTGCTCGTCCTTCATTTCAAAGGTAAAAATACAAAATTAAACGACGTGCCGTACGTCATCAATCCACATTGAATGTGGTGGTCTTCCCGTTTTCGTTAATTTGCAGATTATTCCCTGATACCGTAAGACTGACCCCGTCTCCATCCAGTGCATAAACATTCGTATCTCCCTTTCGGTACAACAATATATCGGCCTTTCCACTTTCAGAAATTACGGCTACCGGTTTACCTTCAGCATCATGCCTGAAGGTCGCCTTGATTCTCCTGCTTCCGGCGATATAATCTTCTGACGTTTCCTGACCGCCGCTTACCGCATCATCTGATTCATTTTCCGATTCGGAATTGTCGGTAGTAGTTGTGTTGTCCGGGGTGCCGTTACTTTCAGAATCTACAGTACGTGTTTCTGTTACAGTGGTTTCCGGATTGTCCGTTTCGGTTACTGTTTCTTTTTTGCAGCTGATTATGGTGGCAAGCAGCAGGGATGTAAATACTATCTTTTTCATAACCTTGAATTTATAGTGTAAAATTAATTCCTATTTTTGGTTAAATTTTTTATCAAAATGAAGAAAGCTTTCATAATTTTCATCCTTTGGACCACAGGAACGACTGTTCAGAATTTTTCCATAACGGACACCCTGAAAGGCTCGGATACCCGGTTCAGAAATTTTTGGGATGTTAAAAAGTATGACCTTTCTGTGGAAGCGGATTTTGACCGCAAAATCGTGGCAGGCAGCAACAACATTCATTTTGAAATTGTAAAACCGGTCCATTCTCCCGTATTTCAGATTGATATACAGCAACCCATGCAGGCCGTGGTGGTGAAGTCAAATTTCAAAATCGGAAAGACGGAAAGAGACGGCGATTTCCTATGGGTTTATGCAGAAGGAAGTTTAGAAAAGTCAAAGAAATATTTTATAGAAATTGCCTATTCGGGTACGCCCACCGTGGCAAAAAATGCACCGTGGGACGGCGGATGGGTATTCCAGAAGGATGAGTTGGGTCATCCTTTAATGAGCGTGGCTCAGGAAGGGATTGGGACGTCCGTATGGCTGCCTGTTAAAGACCTCTGGAGCGATGAACCTGATGAGGGAATCGTGATGAGGATCATCACTCCTAAAAACCTGGTGGGTGTAGGCAACGGCCGACTGACCAAAGTGGAGTCTGTAAATGATAAAAAACGGTTTACGTGGGAAGTAAAAAATCCCATCAACGCCTACTCCATCGTCCCGAATATTGGAAACTATGTGAACTTCAAGGACAGTTTCAACGGTGAGAAAGGCAAACTGGACCTGGATTATTGGGTTCTGCCCCAAAACCTTGATAAAGCCAAAAAGCAGTTTACACAGGTCAAACCGATGCTCGCTGCACTGGAACATTGGTTCGGACCTTATCCTTTTTACGAAGACAGCTATAAACTGGTAGAAACCCCATATCTGGGGATGGAGCATCAAAGTAATGTGGCCTATGGCAACAAATTTGCGAACGGTTACCTCGGCAGGGATCTCTCTCACACCGGCGTGGGCCTGAAGTGGGATTTCATCATCATACACGAAAGCGGTCACGAATGGTTCGCAAACAGCATCACCGCCAGGGACAAAGCGGATATGTGGATTCACGAGGGCTTTACCTCCTATTCTGAGACGCTATTTACAGAGCACTATCTCAACAAATCAGATGCCGAAAGATATGTTCGTGGAACGAGAGCCAACATTGAAAATGACCGGTCCATTATCGGTACGTACGGGGTCAGAGCTGAGGGCAGCAGTGATATGTACTACAAAGGAGCCAATATGCTGCATACCATCCGGCAGGTTATTGACGACGATGAAAGATTCAGACAAATCCTGCGCGGCCTAAATAAGGAATTCTATCACCAGACGGTAACAACAAGACAAATTGAGGACTATATTTCGGAAAAGTCGGGCATTGATTTTTCCACTGTTTTTGATCAGTACTTAAGGACCACAGACATTCCTCTCCTCGAATATCAGCAAACTGGGCGGATGCTTAAGTACAGATATAAAAACACCGTTAAAAACCTGAAACTGCCACTGAAAATAAATGGTGGTATGGTAGTAACCCCGACAGAAAGCTGGCAGACTTTAGAACTGAAGTCATCCATGTCCGTAAGTTTTGATGAGAACTACTACGTTAGCTACGTCAAGATCTAATTATTATTTCCTTAAAATCACCCGGAAGGTAGTTCCACCTCCAATTTCAGTATGCGCAATCCGGATGTCACCGCGGTGATATTCGTTCACCACCCTTTTGGCAAGACTCAGACCCAGTCCCCAGCCTCTTTTTTTTGTGGAATAGCCGGGTTTAAAGACATTGGCCGACTGTCTTGCTGAAAGTCCGCAGCCGGTGTCTTTAAAATCAAGGATAATGTTCTTTCCCCTTTCGTACACCAGAATTTCCAGCTTCCCCTGCCCCTTCATAGCATCCACAGCGTTTTTTACAAGATTTTCAATCACCCAGCTCAGCAGTATGCGGTTGTGCGGGATCAGCACTTCCCTGTTGGGCAGATTCAGCGAAAAATTTACCTTCCCGGAGATTCTTTTCTTGAGATAATCAAAGTTCTGCAGCACCGTTTCGGAGAGGTTCATGTCATTGAGTTCGGGAACGGAGCCAATTTTAGAGAAACGTTCGGAAATGGTCTTCAAACGGTCCACATCCTTCTCAATTTCGGCCGCCTCCTGTGAATTTGGATTGTCCATGCGCATAATTTCTATCCACCCGATCATGGAGGAGAGCGGAGTTCCAATCTGGTGTGCAGTTTCTTTTGCGAGTCCTGCCCACAGAAAACCCTCGTCTGTCTTTTTGATGGTCCTTAAAAACCAAAATGAAAACATAAGATAGGCAAAGATGAAAAGTCCAAGCAGATAGGGAGAGTAGCGAAGATCATTCAGTAGCCGCGAATTGTCATAATATACAAATTGATTGTTGCCATCCGGAAATTTCAGCTCTATAGGCGGATAGGTTTTACCCATGCTTTTTGCAAGGTCAGCGATGGCCACGGCGTCGTTCTCAATTTCTGATGGAATGTTACCATGGAACATAGGCCGGTCATCCTTGTCCAATATGATTACAGGAATCGTGCTGTTGGAACTGGTAATTTTGAGCAGTAAATCCTGAACTTCGGGATCCGGGGCAACGACGTTCTGCTGGAACTTGATGGCACTCGCAAAAAGGTCAATCCTCTTGATTTCTTCTTTCCGTAAATAATTGATCAGGATGACCGATGCTACAACGATCGCAGCAGTAACGAGGGTAAGCAGTCCGAAAACAAACCATTGGTTGATCCTTGCAAGAAAAGGCCTTTTCAAATTGATTATTTTAAATGATTCAGTACTTTGAAAAGTGCATCACTTACACTACCACCCTGATAGTTGTTGATGATTATTGAATACACATATTTATTTCCTTTCGACGAGGTGTGATACCCGGCAAAGGATTTTATATTCCGGATGGTACCGCTTTTCATCTTCATTCCGTTCTGTTCCGGAAAACCTTCATAAAAAGAGCTGAACCACGGCTGTTTCCGGGACCAAAGCAGGGCCTGGACTTCTGCCCTTGCCGAAACGTAATTCTGCGGAGAAAGTCCACTGCCATCAGCAAAATTAATCATCGCTTCGTTAATGCCTTTTCCCTTCCAAAACTCCTTCATATAATCTATTCCCGCCTCGAAACTTCCTGTTCCCTTTTTCTCTTTACCCATTGTTTTCACAAAGGTTTCGCCATAAAGATTCACGCTTTTTTTCAAAAACCAGTACACCATCTTATCTAAAGTTGGAGATTCATGGGTGAAGAAAATATTTGATTTCGGGGCCGTAATAATTTCCCTGCCCTGAATCTTCTGCTGGCTGTTGGTGATAACCTTACCGCTGATGTCGATTCCGTTTTCTGCAAGCCAGTTTTTAACCTCGACTCCCAGCTGCAAAGGAGGGTTGGGAATAGCTCCGGAAACCATCATTGCTTTTGCCGGAAGGGTTCCGTTAATCAAGGCCACCTCCGAATAGGGAGCGGTAAAGATGAGACTCTGGTCAGAACTCCCACCGGTTTTCACTTCGTTAACCCATTTTACGTTTTCGAGCGGAATATTGAAATCCTTGATCCTGCCGTTCTGGAGGTTCATGTCGAATTGGTTTTCGCGCCAGTTCACACTCCAGACACCTGCACCGTAATAATTCCCCATATCATCCCAGGGCCAGCCGCCTGGCACCGTCTGGAAATCAAAATAAACGTCGTCAATCACGAGGTCTCCTGATATCGTTCTAATTCCTTTCTGTTTAATGGCGGCGATGAGTTTCTGCTTAAAATTTTCGGGTTTCCAGCCTTCGTAACGCCAACTTCCGAGGGTGGGATCTCCGTTTGAACTGATGACCAAATTCCCGGTCAGGGTTCCTGATGATATGTTTCCGGTATAGGAAGAAGTTGTTTTGTAGGTATAGTTCTTTCCAAGGGTTTCCAAGGCAGCAGCGGCCGTAAAGATTTTCTGGGTAGAGGCGGTTGACAATCCTTTGTTTCCCTGATATTCGTAGACAAAATTGCCTGCGTCATCTGCCACATAAAATGAGATGTTCGCCGAATAGGCCGGTGCTGAATCCATCAGGTTTCTGGTGGAGGCATCAAGTTTCTGGGCAGTATTCTGGGCAAAAAAAAGCTGTGAGCAAACAATGCCGGCGGCGAATATCTTTTTCATGAAGGACTATTTTAAGTTCAAATATAGCAAAAAAAGATATTTTGGGCTCGTGGACAGGCGGTTTATAAGAAAATGAAACCCTTTCAGCATTCCAGCTGAAAGGGCTCACCGTAAAAATTCTGGACGTACTAATTGATGCTTACCACTTCCGTAATTTCGGGAGCATGCTGTTTTATCGTATTTTCCACTCCAAGCTTCATGGTGGAGAAACTCATGGGACAACCGTTGCAGTTGCCCTGCAGCTTCACGATCACCTTGCTGCCTTCCACATCTATCAATTCAATATCGCCTCCGTCCTTATTAAGAAAGGGACGTATGCTCTCAAGAGCTTCCAGTACGCGGGTTACAGTCGCTTCGTGTATAGTATTGCTTTTCATATCATTTTTCCGGAGTAAAAGTCGGTGTGTCCTTCAACACCTCCAACATCAAGCCTCCTATTTATTTATTCTTCGGTGCACAACCGGCCATGGTTGTTATTTTTACGGCCTCAGTTGGCGGCAGATTCTTATTCCGCTCCACCAGGCTCTCAATCATATTCTGTGCAGTAGTCCTGTAAATTTCCTCTATTAGCGAACCTTCCTGCATGGCTGCAGGCCTGCCGACGTCTCCTGCCTCCCTGATGCTCTGGATTAAAGGAATCTCGCCTAAGACCGGAATTCCCAGGTCTTCTGCCAAATATTGGGCACCCTGTTTTCCGAAAATATAATATTTATTTTCCGGCAACTCCTCAGGAGTGAAATAGGACATATTCTCGATGAGTCCGAGGACAGGAATGTTGATGCTTTCCATCTGGAACATCGCAATTCCTTTGCGCACATCAGCCAGGGCCACATGCTGCGGTGTACTTACGATAACGGCCCCTGTAACCGGTACTTCCTGAATGATGGACAGATGGATATCCCCGGTTCCAGGCGGAAGGTCGATCAGCATGAAATCCAGCTCGCCCCAGTGTGCATCACGGATCATCTGGTTCAAAGCTTTTGAAGCCATAGGACCGCGCCAGACCACCGCCTGGTTCGCGCCTGAAAAATAACCGATTGAGAGCATTTTGACTCCGTAATTCTCCACGGGCTGCATCAGGTTTCTTCCGTTAACCTCCACGGATAGTGGTTTTGCACCCTCGGTATCCAGCATGGTGGGGACCGAAGGGCCATAGATGTCGGCATCCAAAAGCCCCACTTTGAAACCCATCTTTGCGAGCGTTACGGCCAGATTTGCAGCTACGGTTGATTTTCCAACCCCGCCCTTTCCGGAGGCGATGGCAATAATATTCTGAATTCCGGGAATCTGTTTTCCCTTGATCTGATTTTTCTGAACTTCGGACGGTTCCGGAGCGATTATTTTAAGTTTCAAAACCACCTCTTCACCAAATTCTGAAGCAAAGGCCTGCTTCATGGCTACTTCCAGCTTCTTTTTTTCGTGCATTGCGGGGGAATGTGCGGTCATGTCGAGATAAACTTCATTACCCATCACCTGAAGATTATTTACCAAATCTTCCACCTCGATCTCTTTCAGGAAATCCTGAACTCTTGATTTCGTCAACATAATTTTTATCTAAATATGGAGTTACAAACTTACGGAATTGTGAGCAATTTAGACTTAATAAAAATAAGAGATTTGTCAGATTATGGCTATTGATATTTTAAGTACTTTTAGAAATTCTACATCCACTTTATGAAAAAAGTCTCCACCCTGTTTTTACTGCTGCTTTGCCTGAGTTCAGGAGCCCAGAACTTTGCGGCCCACGTCAATCCATTTATAGGTACTGGCGGACACGGACATACTTTTCCCGGCGCCACCGTACCCTTCGGGATGGTCCAACTCTCCCCGGACACGAGAATTGACGGCAGCTGGGACGGCTGCGGTGGATATCACTATTCCGACCAGATTATCTACGGATTTTCGCACACCCATTTGAACGGGACAGGCGTTTCTGACTATGGAGATATCATGCTGATGCCTACGATGGGTACGCCTAACCTGGACACTAAAAATTATTCCTCTAAATTCTCGCATAAAAATGAAAAGGCAAGTGCAGGGTTTTATTCGGTTAAACTTCTTGATGATGATATTGATGTACGCCTGACCGCCACAACAAGAGTCGGTTATCACGAGTATACCTTCAACAGGGCCGGTCAGTCTAATATCATACTGGACCTTAATCACCGCGATAAACTGCTGGAAGGGCAGATAAAAATCATTGACTCCAAAACAGTCGAAGTCCTGCGCCGTTCCGAAGCCTGGGCGACGGACCAGTATGTCTTCGCGCGGATTGAATTCTCAAAACCACTGAAGATCTCCAGGATACGCGGGGGCGGAACACCCAATGACAAAGCCTTCTCAGGAACAGAACTTGCACTGGCTCTTTCTTCATCTGTAAAAAAAGGCGAAAAAATTTCGGTCAAAGTTGCGCTTTCGGCAACTTCAAATGAGGGCGCTCACCGGAATATGCTAGCTGAAGCAAGTTCAGACGATTTTAACCTTGTAAGGAAAGGTGCAGAAGATCTTTGGAACAGAGAACTTTCCAAAATTGAGGTGAAAAGTGATAATAAGGATAAGCTGGCTGTTTTCTATACTGCCCTTTATCATGTATTCCTGCAGCCCAACATCTATCAGGACACTGACGGAAAATACCGCGGGCGGGACAACAGGATCCACACGGCTGAAAACTTTGAAAACCATACTGTCTTCTCACTTTGGGACACGTTCCGGGGTGCACATCCCCTTATGACATTACTGCATAAAAAGAAGACTGCTGATTTCATCAACACCTTTATCCGGCAATATGAACAGGGTGGAAGATTACCGGTTTGGGAACTTGCGGCAAATGAGACCGAATGCATGATCGGTTATCACTCGGTGTCCGTAATTGCAGATGCCATGGTCAAAGGAATCAAAGGTTTTGATTACGAAAAGGAGTATGAAGCAGCCAGAAATTCAGCGATGCTGGACATCTTCGGACTTGACGCCTACAAACAGAAATCCTATATCGCGGTTGAAGATGAACACGAAAACGTGTCCAAAACACTGGAGTATGCCTATGACGACTGGTGCATCGCGCAAATGGCAAACCTTCTGGGCAAAAAAGACGATTATGTCTATTTCATGAAACGGTCCCAAAACTGGAAAAATCTCTATAACCCGAAAACCGGCTTTATGCAGCCGCGCAAGAATGGCAACTGGCTGCAGCCATTTGAGCCCCGGGAAGTGAACAATAATTTTACCGAAGGGAACTCCTGGCAATACTCGTTCTTTGTCCCGCATGATGTGGAAGGCCTTATTGCAGCGCACGGCGGCAAGGAATCCTTTGAAAAATTCCTTGACGGGATTTTTGAAGCACCGGAAAAAACAACAGGCCGCGATCAGGCTGATCTCACTGGTCTCATAGGACAGTATGCCCATGGCAACGAACCAAGCCATCATATCGCCTACCTCTATAATTTTGTTGATAAACCCGAAAAAGCAGATGCAAAAATCAGGTTCATCCTGGATCATTTCTATAAAAATTCTCCGGACGGACTGATCGGTAATGAAGACTGTGGTCAGATGAGTGCGTGGTTTGTGCTGAGTTCACTGGGAATTTACAGCGTAACGCCCGGCAAACCGGAGTGGGAAACCACGACTCCCTATTTTGACGAAATAAAAATCAACTTCGAGGACGGAACCTCAAAAATCATCACAAAAAATACCCCCAGACTGGAACTCCGGAAACTGGGTTTCGAAAATGTCACCCTAAAAGAAGCGGAGAAGTACGAAAACCTGGTGGAAGCACCTCTGATTAAGGCCGACCGGGTATTTGAGTTTGAAACCCTCGTAGAGATTGAATCCTTTCAATCTAAGGACCGGATCTTTTACGCTGCCATAGAGAAGGGATACAGCGCGAAAAAGAAGTTTGTGTCATATAAAAAACCATTCGGCATCAATAAAACCACGGTGGTTTACAGTTACGCCGAAAGGAACGGCAAAAAAAGCAGCGAGACCACAGCGGAGTTTTTCAAAAGACCCAACCATTGGGATATTTCCATCAAATCAACGTATAATCCGCAGTACACTGCAGGAGGTGACAAAGGCATCATAGACGGTATATCTGGAACCGAAAACTGGCGGAAGGGCGAATGGCAGGGGTATCAGGGTCAGGATTTTGAAGCGGTCATCGATTTTAAGATGCTCCAGGAAGTCACAGAAATTTCCTCCACCTATCTACAGGACAGCCGAAGTTGGATTTTAATGCCATCAAAAGTGGAATATTATCTGTCGTCAGACAATAAAGATTATTTCATTGTAGCGACCGTTAAGAACGATGCAGATCCTAAAAACACGGCACTTCTCATTAAAAACTTCAGGGCTGAAGTCCTTCCGACAGAAGCAAGATATCTAAAGATAAAGGCTTCTAATTTTGGGAAGTTGCCGCAATGGCATCAGGGTTCAGGTGGTGAAGCATTTATTTTTGTTGATGAGATCACAGTGAAGTAAAGCCATCCGTTAGTTAAATTACTGGGTTCGAAGGCGGGAAATCGTGTAAGGCCTCCAGAACAAAGAAATTTATTCCTCAACGAAATTGAGTGCCTTTTCCTGATCGAATTCCCCTTCCCACTTCGCGATAACAACGGAGGCGAGGCAGTTCCCAATCACATTCACGGAGGTTCTACCCATATCCATAAGTTCATCGATTCCAAGGATAGCAGCTATGATGAAGACCGGCAGGCCAAACTGGTCGGCGGTAGCGATGAGGATAATAAGCGAGGCCCGCGGAATGGCAGCTACTCCTTTACTCGTAATCATCAGAGTAAGACAGATTAGCAACTGCTGACCGAACGACAGGTCCATACCTGCCGCCTGCGCAACAAAAATAGAGGCCAGGGAAAGATAAAGGGTGGTTCCGTCCAGATTAAAGGAATATCCGGTAGGTACAACAAAAGATACAATTTTTCTTGGTACACCGAAGCGCTCCATATTCTGCATGACCACTGGCAGTGCCGCGTCGGAACTGGTGGTCGCAAAGGCGATGGACACCGGCTCCTTTACCGCCTCAATAAACTTCCGGATCGGGACTTTCATATACAGTGCAATAGGGAGAAGAACTAGTAGCAAAAAGGCAATCAGCGCACAGTAGAGCGTGAGCAGGAGCATGAACAGGTATTTCAGGATGTCAATTCCCATGTGTCCTACCGTGTACGCCATAGCCGCACCCACCCCGATCGGTGCAAAATACATGATGATGTGGGTGTACTTAAACATGGTCTCTGCAAGGCTGTCCATGAAATCCACCAGTGGCCTCTTTTTCTTTTCCGGCAGCTGCGCCAGTCCAATACCAAAAATAACGGCAAAAACAACAATCTGCAGTACCTGGTTATCATGGATAGACTTGATGATATTTTCAGGGAACACGTCACGAAAAAAAGCAGTTGTCTTAAATATCCACTGGTTCTGTTCCGGGATATTTTCAAGGGCTCTTACGTCCGCTTCCTTTATAGCAGAGGTTTTGGGCAGTTCATGATGCGGTATCTTGGAAGCATCAATTCCCACACCGGCCTTAGAGATATTAATTGCCGCAAGACCTATGAACAGGGCAATTGTAGTAGCGGTATAAAAATAAAGCAAAGATTTCCAGGCCATTCTCCCCACCTGCTTCAGGTCGGAATGCCCGGCAATACCGTACACCAATGTTGCAAAGAGAATGGGTCCTACAATGGTCTTCACCAGCCGTATGAATCCCTGACTAAGCGGCTGAAGCGAAAGTGCAACACCGGGATAATCCCTTCCGATAATGATACCCATGACAATGCTGATCAGGATCCAGGTCGTCAGGTTTTTTTTCTGCAGCGCATAGGTAATCATCCCTAAGATAAGCAGTAGATGGCCAAAGACTATATAGTCGGGCGGCAGTGGATACAGAAGGTTGATTCCGTGAAGTAGAACAGCAATTGTTAAGGTGATGTATGGAAATATTCTCAGAAGTGTCGGATTCATGTATTGATTTTTCTTACGGTTACAAATATAGAATTTTTCTTAACAGTTGTTAATAACATTTATGCAAGTAGCATTCTGAAGGTGGTCCCATCAATGAAAACAGCCTGTGTTAAGTGTCTGACAATTCTAAACATTTAATAAAGTTTAAGACTTTATTAAGAAAATTATTTCGGATTTTGTAGTAAATTTGAGAACATTAAATTTTAACATTAAATATTTTACTATGAAAAAAACATTTGCAATGGCTGCATTGGCACTTGCCATATCTTTTGGATCAATTGCCTGTAAAAAGAAAGTTTCAGATGCTGAACTTACCACCCAAGCCACCACGGTAGTTACGTCTAACCCTAATGCTACGGTAGAAGTGAAGGAAGGCACCGCGCATCTGAGCGGGACTTTCGCTGATGAAGCTTCAAGAGATGCGATGATTTCCCAACTGAAGGCAATCCCCGGTATCAAGGAAGTGATGGATATGTCCAGAATAGAGGCACCGGTAGCTATAGAGACAGTATCTGCTGTTGATCCTGCCGTTCAGCAGAAAGTAACTGACGCCGTGAAGGATTTCCCTTCCGTTAAGGTAGAAGTGGTAAACGGGGAACTGACCCTAACCGGTGATGTTTCACCAGCTCAGGCAAGAAAAATTAAGGAGTCTGTGGACGCTTTACAGGCCGGAAAAGTGAACTACAACTATAACGTTAAATAATTAAAGAACTTCAAATGAGTGCATTACAGGATAAATATGCCGGTGTAATCTCAGCAGCACAGTCTGCAGGGATCAGCGGGTTACAGGTAAGGGAGCAGGACGGAATTCTATATGTTTCCGGAAATGCGGGTACCACCGCTGCAAAAGATGCAGTATGGAATGCCCTTGGAGCGATTGACTCCACGTACTCAGCCTCCGACATCAATCTTGATGTCCAGGTAGCTGGACTGGCAGCAGGAGCTTCACTGACCGTGAATACAGAAGAATCCAACCTCAATATCAGACAGGAGCCTTCCACAGATGCAGCCATCGTAGGGAAAGCTTCAAAAGGCGATTCCGTAACTTTGGTGGAGCAGTCTTCCGAGGACTGGTGGAAAGTCAGAACTTCTTCAGGTGAGGAGGGTTATGCTTATGCAAGATATTTAAAAGCATAATCTATAAAATTTAAACGCTGAAGTCCCCGTCATTCGGGGATTTTTTATTTAACAATGGTTCTGAACGTCAGGTTGATCCGCGGGCTGGAAACCTTTTTTGTAGGGGGCAGGCGATGGAGCCAGAAACTTTGGGTCTGGTCTTTCATCACCAGCAGGCTGCCATGCTCCAGTACCAGATCCACCTTTTCCTTTGTTTGTTTATGTTTGAATGAAAATTTCCTTTCGGCTCCGAGACTTACAGATGCGATGGCGCCATTCTTTTTAAGGTCTTTTTCACCGTCGCTGTGATAGGCCATGCCCTCTTCCCCGCTGTGATACAGGTTCAGCAGACAGGAATTATAGGTCTCTCCGGTTTTTTCCTCAGCGATTTTTTTTAGCTCCAAAAGTTCGGGAGTCCACGGCAGGGCAGTCTTCGTAGCATTGGAATAGGTATATTCAAAATCAGCATCACCGTACCAGGCTACTTTCCTTTTGGTGATGATCCTCTTGCCGAAAATGACGGCTTCATCATTTTTCCACTCAATATTTTCCAAGAGTTTACTGTAAAAATGATCAGCCTGTGTTCCTGTCAGCACCTTTCCATAATAGTGTACTGTGCCGTCACGCGAAAGCAAATTCTTTTCTGAATCAAAGTTTTGATCGAATAAACGCTGCATCTTTCAAAAATAGGATATAAAAATAAAAACTTCCCGACGATCCGGAAAGTTTCTACTGTACTTATTTTTGTAAACTTCTATTTATTGAGGTGATAGTATGCCAGCATTTTATAGTAGAGTTTAGCAGCCAGAAAGGCGGTTGGTTTCGGCATCGGTGAATCCATGAGTTCCACAATATCAAACGCCACCACATTACATTTTTCAAACACTTTTTTCAGAAGTTCCAGCGTCGGGTACCACTGAAGACCTCCCGGCTCCGGCGTCCCTGTGGACGGTGCGATTGACGGGTCGAAGGCGTCCAGGTCAATGGTGATATACACGTTTCCGGAAACCTTTGCAAGAACATCGTCTATCCAGTTTGGGTTGGTTGCAATCTCATGTGCCCAGAAACACTGGCCTTTTGGAACGTACTGCATTTCTTCCGCATCGCAGGAGCGAATTCCTACCTGCACCAGGTTCAGTTTCTGCGAAGCTTCAAATACTGCACAGGCATGGTTGGATGTGGATCCGTGAAAATCCGGTCTCAGGTCTGTATGCGCATCCAGCTGCAGGACCGTCAGATTTTCGAATTTCTCCCCCACCGCACGTATAGAGCCGATGGAGACCGAATGTTCGCCCCCAAAAAGGGTGAACAGTTTTCCTTCATTGCTCAATAGATCTTTAGTCTTTTGATAAACCGCCTCTGTCATGGCTTCCGGTGAAGATTTCTCGGTAATTTCGCCGGCAAGGAAGACACCCTCCAGATAAGGCTCGGTACCCGTTTCAATGTCGTAGAGTTCCATGTTTTCGGATGCATCCAGGAAAAGCGCCGGACCCTTGTCAGCGCCCTTGCCCCATGTTGATGTTCCGTCGTAAGGCACGGTTACAAGCATTACTTTAGCGCTTTCCAGCGTTGCGTTCTCTTCAGGGATTCCTGCGTATGTTCTCATTGAAATTTTAGATTTTTAAGGATTATTTTGGCTTCCAAAGATAATAAATTTGCGGTGAGGTGACGGGCCATGGTTTATATTTATTGTTAAAATGGCTGCGGATAGTAAATCCGTGAACCACTATAATTTTTATATTTTTGCACAAAATAATTTGAATGCCGTTAAAAGCCGTTTTGTTCGATATGGACGGAGTGATTGTGGACACCGAACCGCTGCACCGTAAAGCCTATTTCAGGATGTTCGAAGATTTCGGCATTGAGGTCTCAGAAGAACTCTTCACCACCTTTACAGGAGCATCCACCAAAAGGGTGTGCACCACTCTCATTGAAACTTTCGGCCTGGATGCCGATCATGAGGATTTGGCGCGTATTAAAAGGCATTATTTCAAGCATTATTTTGATACCGATCCGAATTTCGACCTTATTCCGGGGATAAAAAGTCTCATTGAGAACTATTATGATAGCGGCACCAAACTCATCCTGGCATCTTCGGCACACATGAATACCATCAACTGGGTGTTTGAGAAATTTGACCTGGAGCCGTATTTCCTGGGGAAAATATCGGGTGCAGACCTGCAGGAATCCAAACCTCATCCGGAAATCTTTGAGCTGGCTGCTGAAATGGCCGGGGAACCTAGAGCACACTGCATGGTGATCGAGGATTCCACGAACGGGATTGAAGCCGCGCATTCCGCGGGGATTTTCTGTGCGGCCTATCAAAGTGCGCATTCAAAAAACCAGGATTATACGAAAGCAAACCTTTCGGTATTCGATTTTGCGGATATTGAATTTGAGAAAGTTTCGAAATACTTCTAACGTGAAATCCAAAGAGATTCCCGGCGTTTTCGGGATAGCGCCAAACCATTTTTGGGAGCAAATTGTACCCCGAAAAAGCCCGGAGCCTACTTTTAGCCCCGATAGAAGCGAAAATCCTTTTTGGGCGGCGGCTGCGCCGCCGCCCAAAAAGATTGCAGCATAAAGCGGGCCTGGAAATGAAAAAGAGCAACTCCCGTGTTGCTCCTTATTTTAATAACCCAAAAGTTTCAGGACCTCTTCCGGCCGCTGTTCCTCCCGGAAAACTTCATACGTAAAATTACCATCCTCGTCTTTATTGATGAGGATATGCTTGGGCTGCGGCATCAGGCAGTGGTGAACGCCGCCATAACCGCCAATCGTCTCCTGATAGGCTCCGGTATGGAAAAATCCGATATAAAGCGGCTTGGTGTCACTAAACACGGGAAGGTAAATGGCGTTGGTGTGCTGCTCGGAATTGTAATAATCGTCTGAATCACACGTAAGTCCGCCCAGAAAGACGCGCTCATAGGTATCTTCCCAACGGTTGAGCGGCAACATGATGAAGTGTCGCGAGATGGCCCAGGTATCCGGCAAAGTCGTCATGAAAGAGGAGTCGATCATATTCCATTTCTCACGGTCGTTCTGGCGTTTCTGAGAGATAATCTTGTACAGATGACCGCCACTTTCGCCAACGGTAAAACTACCGAATTCGGTATAGATATTAGGTTCTTCAACACCTTCTTCTTCACAGAATTTCTTGATCTGCGACACAATTTCGTTCACCATATACTGGTAATCGTAATCGAAATTTAAAGAAGTTTTTATGGGGAAACCACCGCCAATATTCAGTGAATCCACCTCCGGCGCTATTTTTTTCAGTCTTGCGTAAACACGGAGACATTTATACAGTTCGTTCCAGTAATATGCGGTGTCTTTAATTCCCGTATTGATGAAGAAGTGAAGCATTTTGAGCCGCGCATTGGGATGTTCCGCAATCTTTTGGCTGTAATAGGGAATAATATCCTTGTACCCAATCCCCAATCTCGAGGTATAAAATTCGAATTTAGGCTCTTCCTCCGACGCAATCCGAATCCCGATGTTGAAAGTGGAATCAATGCTTTCCGTGAGTTTATCGAGTTCACGATAATTATCAAGGATGGGAATGATATTTTGAAAACCACTGTTGATAAGATCTGAAATCTTCGCTAAATAATCGTCGGTTTTAAATCCGTTGCATATGACCTCAACATCTTTTCCATACTTGCCTTTATCGTAAAGCGACTTGATGATATCCATATCATAGGCCGAGGAAGTCTCCAGGGAAATATCATTTTTAAGGGCTTCTTCCAGCACAAAAGCAAACTGGCTCGATTTGGTACAGTAGCAGTACGTGTATCCTTTCTTATAATCATTTTTTTCGATGGCCTCCTTGAACCAGGCTTTTGCACGCTGGATGTTTGTGGAGATCTTCGGCAGGTAATTAAATTTCAGAGGCGTCCCAAACTGTTCAACCACCTCCATCAAAGGAATATCGTGAAACTGTAAACTGTTTTCCGACACATTGAATTCTTCAGTGGGGAAATACAGGGTCTGGTCAATAAGTTCTGAATATTTAATTTTCATTATACGCTGTCGTGTTACGGTTTTTGGATATGCAAATGTGGTAAAAAAAGTTGGTTTCTGTAAGGAAAATTTTCAGTTTGGAATTTGCTGACCTTAAGCGTCCTTCCATGATAATCTCGATGCAGCCGGTACAATCAGTGTTCCAGAAATACAACAAGGGCACCTGCTTTAAAATCGATGGTTACAGTATCTTCAACCGCGAGATTGCGGGTGCCAATCCTCTTGGTTATGTCGAGATTTTCACCGTTCAGTGTCCACTGCAAGCCTTGTGTTGAAACACTTTGAGTGACAGGAAACGGATAGAGTGAAATCATCTTGCCCTTTACATTTTCAAGCAACAGATGGCTCGGCGCAAAAAAATAAGAAGCAAACTCATCAAAAAATGTAATCTTCATCGAATCTTTAAAGAGGAAGGCCACATGCAGATTCCCCAGAAAGTGATCCATTTCGCCACCGCTTCCTCCAAAAACATCAACCGTTGCGACTCCTTTCTCCCTGAGGATCTCCAAAGATTTTTGAAAGTCAGTCCTTTCCTGGTCGGGTGTACAGATGAATTTCTCCTCATAAATCTCGTCATCGCTTCCGTGGTGGGAGTCGAAATCACCCGAAATAAAATCCAGCTGCTCCAGGGGGAAACCATTCTCCTTCAGATAATGAAAAGCCCCATCCGAACAAGCGATCAGGTCATACCCTTCCGTTGAAGGAAGGGTATCCGGAGGTACTCCGTTGATGAAAAGAAGGGCTTTCTGCACTCTGATTTTTTAAGGACTGTGAAAGTAAGTTGCGAAACAAATCTGGTCACTGATCAGCGGTCATTGGGGTTCCAGTATTCCTCCTGTTCGCCGTACGTTTTGGAAACATATCTTGCCAGCACAAAAAAATAATCTGAAAGACGGTTGAAATATTTAATAAGTTCCGGCCGCACCTCTTCAGTTTCATTCAGAAAAACCAGGCTCCGCTCTGCTCTCCGGCATACCGTACGGCAAATGTGCAGCGAAGTTGCCGCCTTGCCTCCACCCGGCAGAATGAAATACTGAAGCGGCTCCAGTTCCTTTTCAAATTCATCCATCCACTGCTCCAGTTCTTCGATTTCGGTATCAGAAATCATAAGGGTCAGCCGCGATTTGCCATTGGCCAGCATCAGCTTGTCGACCGGAGTTGCAGATTCTGAACCTACCGTAAACAGGTCGAACTGTATTTTTTTCAGCTGATAAAGGAGCTTAGCGTCAGTAATCTCAGTTTTTGCAAAGCCGATAAAGGAATTAAGCTCATCTATGGTCCCGTACGACTCTACCCGGGCGGATGCTTTGGAAACCCGCGTTCCGCCGTAGAGTGAAGTTTCACCTTTGTCGCCGGTCTTTGTGTAAATTTTCATGCTCAAAGATAATTATTAAAGAGGATTTGTTCTTGAATTTGAGGTTCTGCTTACCCGCTTACCCCTATTTCTTCACTTCCACGAAATGATAGACCATCTGGGTCCTTGGATTGTAAATAACGGTGCTGGCATTCGGAAAACGCTTCACCTTGTAGTATTCTACATTCCTGTCATTCTTAATGTCATCCAGGAAGCTGGTATCGATTGTGTTTCCCGGAAGAAACTTCTCAAAGAACGTAATCTTCTCGATGATAGAAGCTCCGTCAACCTTGCTGTATTCCTTTGTGGACTGTGCTTCATTCGCCGTAGGTTGCGCTACCAGCGATTTCAGCAGTACTTCTTTATCAGCTGTCTTATATTTGAAAACATAGAAAGGGGTACCGTTCGGGAACGCCACTTTTTTGCCGATTTCATTTTCCAGCACCAGGGTATTCTGATTTGGAAAGATGCTGTCGAAGCGTACGTTTTCTGCATTAACCACCTTACCCATCTGTTCGGCAACGGTTTCCTGAACGGTTTCCATCGCTTTCTGCTGAACTTTCTCTTTGGTATCGGTCACGACACTGCTTACACTTTCCTCTATTTTCTGGCAGGAAACCAACAGGGCGGTTGCCATGACCATCATCACTTTATTCTTCATTCTATTTTATTTAATATTTTTAAACGTAAAACAACTTGCTTTATTTGTTTTCGCGGTAGGAGCTAACGAGCTTGTCTAGGTTCAGGCTCCGAGCCGACGCATCGAAGATTTCTCGGTAGGTTCCGTTCATATCAATGAGTTCATCGTGCGTTCCGTTTTCCACCACCTTCCCTTTTTTCATTACATAAATGGTATCACTGTCCAGAATCTGAGACAGGGAATGTGATATGATGATTACCGTCCTGCCTTCTTTTATGGCATCGAGTGAGTTCTTAATCTGCTCGGTGGCAATTGCATCGAGGCTGGCCGTGGGTTCATCCAGGAAAATGATCGGTGGGTCTTTAAGGAAGAGCCGCGCAATGGCAATCCGCTGCTGCTGGCCGCCGGAAAGCTGGGTCGCATCGTGCAGATACTTCTCCGGCAAATCCAGGATTTGGTCGTGCAGATAGGCCTTCTTTGCAGCAGTTTCGATTTCCTCAAAGGTGGCATTCATGTTTCCGTACCTTATGTTGTCTTCAATGCTGCCCTGAAATATGTGGTTCTTTTGCAGCACCAGCCCGATATCATCGCGCAGGAAAGTGTTCTCATACTGATTAAGGTTGATACCGTCCAAAAGGATGTCGCCCGAATCCGGAAGATAGAATTTACAGAGCAGGTTGATGACGGTTGATTTTCCGGCACCACTGAGCCCTACCAGAGCGGTAGTTTTACCATTTTCTATAAGCATGGAGACGTTATGCAGTGCCTTTGTACCGTTGGGATAGGTGAAATCAACATTCTTCAGTTCAAATGTGCCATTGATGTTGTTTTCTATAAGCGTTCCATTGGGTTCGGTTTCCTCATCGGCGTTCAGGATGTCAAAATAACCTTCGGCATAGATAAAGGCATCATTCATATCATCATAGATGCGGTGAAGCTGGCGTATGGGTGACGAGACATTGTTAAAAAGCATAATATGAAGCATGATCGCGCCAATGGTCATCTGCTGGTCCAGCACCAGATAAACAGTGAGCAGAATGATGAGAACCACCCCAAACTGTTCAATAAACGTCTTGAGGCCGTCATAGATGAAGTTGGTCCTCCGGGTGTAGAGTTGGCTTTCCATCAGCTGCATCTGCAGGTCATACTGTTTTTTACCTTCAAATTTCTCCCGCACAAAACTTTTGATCACCATAATGGAGCTGATGAGATTCAGCAATCCTGAGGTTTTCTGTTCCCGCTGATTCCTCAGGGTCCGGCGCACACCCGAGAGCCGCTTAGCCTGCAGAGAACTTACGTAAAAGTAAATCGGCACCACGATGGTGGAAACCAGTCCGACATATATGTTTTGCCAGTACATAATGACAAGTGCGATAATGGCGTTGGAAAAGAGCGGAAGAATATCGATGAAAAAATTCTGCACGAGCTTTGTCAGACTTTCGATTCCGCGGTCGATCCTAATCTGCAGCTTTCCGGTTTCATGGTTTTCATCGTTGAAATAAGCAATCCGGTAACGCAGGATTTTGTCAATGGCCGACTGCGCCAGGACCGAGCTTACGCTGATACGTATCTTTTCGCCGTAAAATTTCTGCCCGAACTGTATGAAGATATTTGCAAGCTCCTTACCGAGCAAGATAGCGGTGATGATGACCAGTACGTGGATTCCCTCCGCCATTGGGTCCGGCAGTTTCGTGAGTTCGGTCACTTCGTCCACCGTATACTTCAGCACAAGCGGATTCACCTGTGCCGCAAGTGCGCCCAGGAAGGTTAGGAAAAGCGTACCGTAGATCATATAGCGGTATGGCGATATGAAAGGCCGCAGCTGCTTATAAATACTGATTAAATTGGTGGTGCGCGTAAAGGCTTTCGGCATATTTGAGAACTGCAAAAGTTTAAAATAATTCCAGTGCCCTAATTTAACAAAAATTTGACCAAAGATTCCTAAGCCTGGTAGCGGTAGCTCGTTAAATAGTGGAGTTCGGGACGGCTTGCGACCTTGGAATCAGATTCTGCCAGCTCGAGCGGATAACGGGAAGTCAGTTCCTTTTTCTGGAAAAGAAAAGAGTTGTTTGCGCCTTTATCCACCACATCATTGAAGATGTGTTCAATTTCGGAATTGGCCAGGGAAGCAAAACTGATGTCCTCAAACCCGTGCATGAGCCGCAGGTTATCCTGGTCCTTAAAATTCTGGTCTACGAAGCTCTGGAACTCACCCTTGGAATCAAAATTTCCAGCCCAGATGTTGTATACGTACGATTTCTTATGTTCTCTGTTCAGGATATCCTGATACACGAAATTCTCCCCCAGATAGGCCTCACGGACCTGGGGATCGTTTGCCAGATCATGTGGAAGTCCCTCTTTCAGGATCTTTCCTTCAAACATGATATAGGTTTTATGCGTGATGGCCAGTGTTTGCTGAACGTTGTGATCGGTGATCAGGATACCGATGTTCTTATCAACCAGACTCCTTACAATTTTCTGGATATCCTCCACAGCAATCGGGTCCACTCCGGCGAAAGGCTCATCCAACAAAATAAAATTCGGACTGGTGGCCAGACATCTCGCGATTTCAGTACGCCGTCTTTCACCTCCCGAAAGGAGATCCCCCCGGTTTTTGCGGACATGCTGCAGGGAAAACTCCTCAATCAGTTCGTCGCATTTAATTTGCTGTGCGCGTTTGGATAGATTGGTGAGTTGCAGGACGCCCAAAATGTTTTCTTCTACGGAGAGTTTACGGAAAACGGAGGCTTCCTGCGCCAGATAGCCGATGCCCTTCTGCGCACGCCGGTACATGGCATCCGTCGTGATTTCCTTGTTGTCCAGGAAGATCTTTCCTGCCGTAGGCTTTACCAAACCAACGATCATATAGAAAGAAGTGGTTTTTCCGGCACCGTTTGGTCCCAGGAGCCCAACGATTTCGCCCTGTGCAACTTCCACAGAAACACCCTTAACCACTTTTTTCGGCCCGTATTCCTTGACTAAATTTTCTCCCCTTAAAACCATGAGGCAAATATAATAAAATTGGCGGAAGACCTTGGAGGCGCTGACCGTCAAATAAACTGTAACAAAATTTTAAAAATGCAGACTGATTAAAAAATTAATAATTAAAAAAGAAAAATGGAAACTTACGGCTACAACAATCCCGGACCCCAACCGGCATACGATAACAGAAATTACAGATCAGAGAAGAAGCTGGCTGCGGGCCTGCTGGGCATACTGCTGGGAGCCTTTGGTGCCAACAAATTTTACCTGGGCTACATCAATGAAGGAATCATACAGATCGTTCTGAACATCGTAACTTGTGGCCTTGCAACCGTAATCCCCTTCATAGAAGGTATCATTTACCTTACGATGAGCGACGAACAGTTCGACAGGACCTATGTGCAGGACAGAAAACCCTGGTTCTAACCTCTAATATTTTTGCACGTCCAAAACTTCTTTCATTAAAAGCAATTGTGATGGCAATAAATAAAGAACTTATTGCCCTTATATCTTCGGAACTGGGAATCAGCATCCAAAACAGATGGTTACAAAGCCCTGAAATATTTAAACGGCTATAAGCATTCACCCTGCCGAAAAATAAAACGTACCGCCAAAACATCCAGTTCACCTGGCTCAGCACTTCCATTTTTCAGAACGGGTTGAGTAGTACTTAAAAAGGAAGCCACAGCGGACTTCGGTGTCAGTTTTGAAACCACCGGTATTACACTGAAGCCGAGGTGAATATTGAACGAAAAGCACATCAAACTTACCAATAAGGCAATAGGTGCATTTAGCCGCAAAATTTACGACAGCGAAAGATGTTAACCTCTCCTAAAGAACAGTCTCGAAATCAAGAGTCCTCTTATTCCATGTAAATTTACCCTCTTAGCAGAATCGCTGCTTCTTTGGCAGCGTAGGTGAAGATCATATCTGCACCGGCCCTTTTGATGCAGGTCAGGCTTTCTATAATGGCCTTATCGTTGTCCAGCCAGCCGTTCTGGGCAGCTGCTTTAAGCATGGCATATTCACCGCTTACATTGTATACCGCAATCGGTAAATCAATTGTTTCTCGCACTTTGGAGACAATATCCAGGTAAGGCATACCCGGCTTTATCATGATGATGTCGGCACCTTCGGCAACGTCCTTCAAAACCTCATCAATCGCTTCTCGAGAGTTGTGGAAGTCCATCTGGTAGGTCTTCTTGTCTTTTGGAATTTCCTGGGAGTCCACCGGGGCCGAATCCAGGGCACTTCTGAATGGGCCATAAAAAGAACTCGCATATTTTGCGGCATAACTTAAGATTCCGACATCGGTGAATCCGCTTTCTTCCAGTCCTGTTCTTATGGCAGCCACGCGGCCGTCCATCATATCACTGGGTGCCACAATGTCCGCGCCCGCTTCTGCATGGGAAACCGACATTTTAACCAATGCGTCGTTGGTGGCATCGTTATCAACTTTACCATTGTTAATGATGCCGTCATGACCAAAAATAGAATAAGGATCCAAAGCAACATCCGGCATAATGACCATTTCCGGAACTGCGTCCTTAATCGCCTTAATGGTGTTCTGCATAAGGCCGTTCCTGTTCCAGGCTTCCTTTCCGGTATTGTCCTTTAGGTTTTCCGAAACTTTCATGTACAGGTTCACCGCTTTTACTCCAAGAGAAAACAGCTCCTTACATTCCTTAACTGTCAGGTCAAGTGACCTGCGAAAGATTCCGGGCATGGATGGTATGGCTTCCTCTCTGTTTTCACCTTCCATTACAAAAACGGGCATTACAAAATCGTTGGTGGTCAGCACGGTTTCCTGCACGAGGCTTCTAAGGGACGCATTCGTTCTTAATCTTCTGTTTCTGGAATATATGATCATTTGGAGATTGTTTAAGATGGTACTATTTTTGAAAGTACAAAATTAACAATACAAAACGTAAAAAACTATTGCAAATTGTCAGAAGTTTCTTATCTTCGTAAAGTATTGTGTATTTAAGAAAAGAAGCATGAAAAGATTTTTATTCATTATACTGTTTTTAGGTCTCGGTTTTGGAGCATCTACGGTGCAGGCTCAAAGCAACAGGGATCAATTCACCGGCATTCAAAAGAATGATGACGGTGTACTTTTGGCTTACCCAAATCCTACACGGGATGTACTGTTATTGAGAGCAAAGGACCCCGCTGTTAAAGTAAAGAGTGTTTCCTTCTACTCCATTCTCGGAATGCAGGTAGCAAACTATAACATCAATATGAATGCAGCCGAAATCAATCTTGAAAGGCTGAGACCGGGTAAATATCTCATGAGATATACGATGAGTGACAATACGCAGAAAATAAAGCAAATCATTAAGCAGTAAACATTGGCGATGGGGCTCAACGCACCTATTCTTCCACAGTTTTCAACATATTAATAAATATCCGTTTTCAAACGGATATTTTGTTATATTTGAATACGTTAACTCCAACAATGAGCCCGTTTTTAAAAATCCACACGATACTGTATATAACCAGTCAGGAAATAAGCAAAGATTTTTATGAAAAGGTCTTTCGTATTCCACCGACACTCGATGTGCCCGGAATGACGGAATTTGACCTTTCTTCCGCCTTCACATTAGGCCTTATGCCGAACAGCAGTATATCAAGAATCCTCCAGGACCAGACGCCTGACCCCGCAACCGGTACCGGAATACCGAGGTGTGAACTTTACCTTTATGTGGATGATGTGGAAGCTGAATATGAGAACGCAGTAGAGATGGGTGCCAAAATCATCAGCCCTTTACTGATCCAAAACTGGGGTGACCTTGCCTTCTATTTGGCAGATCCGGACGGCCATATCATTGTTTTTGCGACTAAAATTAAAAAACCAGCACCATGAATAACTGTCTTGAATGCGGAGAAGCAATTCACGGAAGGTCCGACAAGAAATTCTGTTCGGACGGCTGCCGGAATGCCTTCAACAACAAACAGAATAAAGATTCTTCAAACCTCATGCGTAACATCAACAATAAACTGCGCAAAAACCACCGTATTTTGGCCGAACAGAAATACACTGAGGGTAAGGCCAAAACGACGAGAAACAAACTGACAGGGGATGGTTTTGATTTTGACTATTTCACAAACCTGAAGGTTTATAAGAACGGTGCCGAATACCGTTTTGTTTATGACATCGGCTATAAACTGCTTGAAGACGACTGGATTTTGCTGGTAAGGAAGGATTGATTATTTTTGCACCTGCGTTCGGGATGTAGCGCAGCCCGGTAGCGTACTTGCATGGGGTGCAAGGGGTCGCTGGTTCGAATCCAGTCATCCCGACAATAAAAAAAGAGCAGTTGAAAAACTGCTCTTTTTATTTTTATTTGCTGCTGCGGAGATCTTTATTCCCCTTCATCCACCAGTCTGATTTTATCTTCTAAAATTTCAATCTTTTTATCGCGGTAAAGTCCGCCGATGGCTTTCTTGAAATTCTTCTTGCTCATCTGAAGCTCCTGCTTTATTTCCTCCGGCTCCGATTTATCGGAAAGGTAGAGCAAGCCGTAGTTCTGCTCCAGCCTGTCAAGAATCACCTGCTGATATTCATCAATATTATCATATCCTTCAGGCTGTAAGGTAACATCAATCTTACCGTCTTCGCGGATGGCTTTAATAAACCCGACTTCTTCAGACAATGGAAAAAGTTTCTTATAGACGTCGGAAGCGTAAATGAGACCGATAAACTTTTTGTTAACAACGACATTCCAGCCCAACTCACCTTCTCCCATCAGTATAAGGTGTACCTTATCTCCTTTACGGAAAGGTAAATCTTCGTATTGGGGATTCCTTTTAAATTTTGTCGTTCCTGTAATCAGTCCCAGAATTTCATCGATATAGACATAGACCAAATATCTTTTACCTTCAATGATTTTCAGTTTCTGCTCCTTGTAAGGGATAAAGAGGTCCTTAATGATGCCCCAATCCATGAAGGCACCGCTCGGTAAACTCTGCACACAGGTCATGACGGCAAAATCGCCGACTTCCGCATTTGGTTTTTCGGTGGTTGCTTTCAGTTTATCATCATCCTGATAAACGAAGACTTCCATTTCACTGCCCAATTCAGCATCTTCTGACGCAAAAATCTTAGGAAGAAAAGCCCTTTCTCCGTTTTCATCTTCCAGGAAGAGTCCGGAATAATTCTTTTCTGCGATTTTTAATAACTGGGTTTTGCCGAGATCCATAAGTTGTGCGTAATATTGCTGCAAAGGTAAGAAAAGTAAAGGAACGGAAATTGCAGAAATCCACACATGCCCTCATCCGTCATCAGGAAATATTATTACAAACCCGAACTTCAGGTGCTAACCATTATATACGTTTCCGGAGCTGTATATGATTATTTGGATGTTCCGCAGGACGTTTTCGATGATTTCCGGGCCGCTTATTCAAAAGGGGTATTCCTGAACAAAAACCTCAAACCATACTACCAATATGAGAAAAAAAGCTGACAAGACGTTTTGGCCGCACCGGACATCGTTTTTTTTCTCTGTTGATTTCTCAACTTGCTGAGTTTTTAGTACAAATCCTATAGCACAAATTGACAGTAAGATAATTTAGAAAGGGCAACTACCGCCAGAACTCATCTTTATAATCGTCAGTCTGATGCTGGTGTATGCGGTCCAGCTCGGCTCCTATTGATACCAATTCCGCCTCGCTTAGGGATTTTTCCAGGTGCGGAAATAAAACCCGCTCTTCGAAGCGGATGTGCTCCTGCAGCAATGCTGCAAATTCGGCCAGCAGCGACTCTTCCGCATTTTCCTTGATACGTTCCATCAGAAGCCGGAGGTGCTGATGTTCTTTTAGAGCCTGCGCAGTCAACGGATCGTCTGTGTTGGTGAAGAGCAGCTGTTCTTCCTCTTCAAAATGAGTTTTGAGGTGTGTCGACCAAAAATAAATCAGGTAGTCGCTAATACGTCCCGGGCTGATGTTTTTCTTAAGTCCCTCGCGAATCTTCCAGCTGCAGAGCAAACCAAAATGGTGGTCGCGCGAAAGTGGGATGATATTTGGATTTCTTTTCATATTATCTGGTGTAAAGGGTATGCTTAAATTGTGAGACCGATGCCGGATCCGGTAGGTCACTTCCGGGCCACTTCTACATTTTTCCCCAACGTTTTAAAACGGGTGCCGTTTTCCTGCAGCACAGTGATGGTGAGGTGACCTGTTTTGCTCAGATGGAGGTCCTGTACGGTTCCTGATTTTCCTTTATGTGTTCCGGCGGTAACTTTACACAAATCTCCGTCCTTCAAAGGTCCTGAACTGTTTTGGTTCATTACACGTCATTTCTGTAAAATTAGCGATAAATTTCAAATATGAGAACCTTAAACCTGCATTAGTAATGAGTGATGTTAGTTGTCGGTGCTCTGATATTCCGGAATACATGCTTTCTATTGATTTTTACTGTAACCATTTACGTATTCAAGTTATGGGTACATCACAGAGTCTTCATAGCGTACGGTATTCGGTTAATTCCATAAGCTTACGCCACATTCCCAATATTTAGATAAATTTGCAAAAAAGAATTCTTGATAGATCTCCTGCTCATTACTCCCCCTTTTACCCAGCTCAACACCCCCTATCCGGCTACGGCTTATCTTAAAGGGTTTCTGAACACGCGGAACATCTCCTCCTGTCAGATGGATTTGGGGATTGAAGTCATACTGGAGCTCTTTTCCCAAGAAGGTCTACGTAAAGTGTTTTCCCACAATCCAGACCTGCAGCATTCTTCGGAAAATAGCAAACGAATTTTTGCTTTAAGGGAAGAATACCTGAAAACAGTTGACCAGGTGGTACTTTTCCTCCAGAATAAAAACCCAACACTCGCCAGACAGATCTGCAGCATGAACTTCCTGCCCGAATCGTCCCGTTTCAATCAGCTTGATGATATGGAATTCGCCTTTGGAAATATGGGCATGCAGGACAAAGCCAAGCATCTTGCAACCCTGTATCTGGAAGATATTTCAGATTATATCGTTGAAAATATTGATGCAGATTTCGGATTCAGCAGGTATGCGGAACGCATTGGGCAAAGCGCAAATACGTTTGATGAGCTGTATTCCAAACTGAACAGTCCACCAACTTTTACTGATCAGTTAACGTTAAAAATCCTGCAGGAGAAAATTGAAACGGCGCAGCCAAAAATTGTCTGTTTTTCAGTGCCCTTTCCGGGGAATTTGTATTCTGCATTCAAAGCTGCACAGTTCATAAAACTAAACCACCCACAAATTAGAACAGCAATGGGCGGCGGTTTTCCGAATACTGAATTAAGGGAACTGAAGGACCAAAGGGTGTTCGAATTCTTTGATTTCATTACACTTGATGACGGCGAACTTCCCATTGAACTGATCTATGAAAACATTTGTCAGCCAGCTGAAGGTGCGGTAGCTCTGTCTAAAAGGACATTTATGCTGAAGGACGGGGAAGTGACGTATCTGAACAATTCACCCCGACCAGATTATAAGCTGGCTTTCACAGGAACTCCTGACTACAGTGACCTGCCCCTGGACCGGTATATCTCCGTCATAGAAGTGGCAAATCCGATGCACAGTCTATGGAGCGACGGCAGGTGGAACAAACTCACGATGGCGCATGGTTGCTATTGGGGAAAATGCACCTTCTGCGATATTTCCCTGGATTATATCAAAACGTACGAACCTGTTTCCGCGAAGATTTTGGTGGACCGTATGGAGTCTCTGATCGCGCAGACGGGGGAATCCGGCTTTCATTTTGTTGATGAAGCAGCACCGCCTGCGCTGATGAGAGAAGTGGCACTGGAAATACTGCGCCGGAAACTCGTGGTGACGTGGTGGACGAATATCCGGTTTGAAAAAAGCTTCAGCCGCGATCTCTGCTTTTTACTGAAGCTTTCTGGCTGTATAGCCGTCTCCGGTGGACTCGAAGTAGCCAGCGACCGGCTGCTAAAACTCATTGAAAAAGGCGTTTCCGTAGAACAGGTCGCAAAGGTGACGGGAAACTTCACCGAGGCAGGCATCATGGTGCATTCGTACCTCATGTACGGTTTTCCGACACAAACCATACAGGAAACGGTGGATTCCCTGGAAATGGTGCGGCAGCTTTTTGAGATGGGCATTATACAGAGTGGCTTCTGGCATCAGTTTGCGATGACAGCCCACTCACCTATCGGAAAAAATCCGGAAGAATTTGGGGTTGAACCGTTAACAAAGGAAATTGTGTTTGCAAACAACGATATTCAGTTTACCGATACTACAGGAATTGACCACAGCCGATTCAGTGCGGGGCTGAAGAAATCACTGTTCAACTATATGCACGGAATCAATTTCGATCTTCCGCTGCAGGACTGGTTCGGTTTTAAAATCCCCCAGACCACCATTCCTCCCGATTATATTCACGACTGTCTGCTTCGCGAAGAAACGCTCGCATTCAAAGGAAATTCAAAGCTTATTTTTCCGGATAAAAATGCCCTGGCCGAGCACTACATCAAAACAAGAAAAGGAAATTCGTCCGCGTTTACACAACTCACCTTCCATTTAAAAACCAATATTGTGAAAATTGAACTCGAAAGAGAAAAAGCGGAATGGCTGATGAACATCCTTGCAGAGTTTTCCATCGATAATCCCCGAAAAATTACCCTTCAGGAACTTAAAAACGAGTTTGAGGAACAATTTGAGGACTTTGATATCTTCTGGTTTTCAAAGCCGCTGCAGAAACTCAGAGAGAATGGAATCATTCTGATGTTGTAAAATTAGTGGGATTGGAAATACCCTAAAAGAAAATGCTGCAAAACCAGGGTTTTACAGCATTTATTATTTTGAACCCGGACAGCCCGCTATGCGGCACCGCGTGTATTTTACATATGCAGTGCAATTTTTCCTGTAGCATCCAGGGCCGCTTCCTTAATAGCTTCAGCAAAAGTTGGATGTGCGTGTGACATTCTTGAGATATCTTCGGCACTTGCGCGGTATTCCATGGCGGTTACGGCTGCAGCGATCATATCGGCTGCCCTGGCTCCAATCATGTGAACACCCAGAATTTCGTCGGTCTTCTCATCTGCGATGATTTTCACGAAACCGTCAACGTCTCCTGATGCACGACTTCTTCCTAAGGCTCTCATCGGGAAATTTCCGACTTTGATGGCAACGCCTTCCGCTTTCAGCTGCTCTTCCGTTTTTCCAACGGCAGCAACTTCCGGCCAGGTGTACACGACACCCGGAATCAGGTTATAATTGATGTGCGGTTTCTGTCCTGCAATCTGCTCGGCAACCAAAACGCCTTCCTCAGATGCCTTGTGTGCAAGCATTGGACCTACAACCACATCACCAACCGCATAAATATTGGAAACATTGGTCTGAAGGTGTTGGTTTACTTTCACCCTTCCTCTTTCATCCAGGTCAACGCCGGCTTTTTCAACAGCAAGACCGTCGGTAAACGGTTTTCTGCCCACTGAAACCAAAACATAATCGCCTTCAACCACAACTTCGGCACCTTTTTTATCTTTTGCGGTCACTTTTATGGTCGCCCCATTTCTTTCCACTGCCTGAACCGCGGTGGAAAGCATGAATTTCATTCCCTGCTTTCTTAAGACCTTGTTTAACTCTTTTGATAATGAACCGTCCATTGTTGGGATAATCTTATCCATAAACTCAACCACAGTCACTTCGGAACCCAGTCTCTTGTATACAGAACCGAGCTCCAGACCGATCACACCGCCGCCGATAACGACCAAATGTTTCGGAATTTCCTTAAGGTTCAAAGCTTCCGTGGAAGTGATTACTCTTTCTTTATCCAAAGTGATGAAAGGCAGCGAACTTGGTTTTGAACCCGTCGCTATAATTGTATATTTTGAGTCAATGGTTTCGGTTGAACCGTCGTTTTTGGTCACTTTAACCTGGGTCGCTGATTCGAAACTACCAACACCTTCAAAAACGGTGATATTGTTCTTGTCCATTAAAAACTTAATTCCTTTCGTTGTCTGGTCCACCACTTCATCCTTTCTGGCAACCATTCTGGCCAGGTCGGCCTTGGGTTCGTTAATGATGATTCCATGGTCCGCAAAGCTATGTTTGGCGTTTTCGAAATGTTCAGAACTGTCCAGAAGTGCTTTGGAGGGAATACATCCCACATTCAGGCACGTTCCACCCATCACAGAATACTTCTCAATAATGGCGGTTTTTAACCCTAACTGTGCGCAGCGGATTGCCGCAACATAACCTCCGGGACCGGAACCGATAACGGTAACATCGAATTGACTCATCTTTATTTTTGTTTGATTTATTTAAAATTAAAGTGGCACAAAAATACGAAAATTTTTGGGTGCGGATTGTATGGTATCGGGAGATTTTGGTACTGGTTTATCCACATTTAGAACTTCCGCAATTCTTACAGATCAGACACCCTTCCTGGTAAACGACCTGATCGGAGCCGCAATTCGAACATTTTCCTCCTGCTTCAGTCCCGTCGGCGATATACCGTTTCAACGCACGGGCAACGCCAGCTTTCCAGTTGTTGATGGATTCGGAATCGAGTTCAAGGCGGTTGATGAGTTCGACCACATTTTCAATCGGCATTCCCTGTCTTAACGTGCCCGAAATCAGTTTCGCATAGTTCCAGAATTCCGGATTGAACTTGTGCGAAAGCCCCTCAATTGTGGTTTTATAACCCCTAAGGTTTGTGAACTGGAAATCGTATCTTGATTTTCCGTCCTCATCCCGGTTTTTGATAATCAGGCCTTCGTTTACCCAACGCGGAAGGGCAATTCCTTCTTCATCATCGGCCAATCCAGTAAAGATTTCATAAGGTTTTTTGTCGATCAATCCCACAAAAGCAATCCATTTGTCTTTGTTATTCTGGAACCGGACAATTTCAGCCTCTAAAACCTGTGGCCTTTTGGTTGGGAACGTGGTGTGGACCGAAGTTTCCTCTTTCTTTTCTTCATTGGAAATCAAAACTCCTGAACGCGACCCATCACGGTACACGGTAACACCTTTGCAGCCTACTTCCCAGGCTTTGATATAGAGTTGGTTCACGAGTTCTTCCGTGGCGTCGTGAGGGATATTAATCGTCACCGAAATGGAATGGTCCACCCATTTCTGTATGGCGCCCTGCATCTCCACCTTGCTTAGCCAGTCCACATCATTGGAGGTGGCTTTATAATATGGTGAAATCTCAATGATCTTATTGATTTCTTCCTGCGTATACTTTCTGTCTGTATCGATACCGCTCGCTTCCATCCATTCCTTAAAGCGGTGGTGAAAGACGATGTATTCCTCCCATGAATCCCCAGTTTCATCTACAAAATCAACCCGGATGTCCCGATCATTTGGATTTACTTTTCTGCGTCTTTTGTATACGGGAAGGAATACGGGTTCAATGCCCGAAGTAGTCTGAGACATCAGCGAGGTGCTTCCTGTAGGGGCGATTGTCAGTAAGGCTATATTTCTTCTGCCGAATTTTTTCATGTCGGTATATAGCTGCGGATCGGCTTCCTTCATCCTGAGTATAAACGGATTTTTCTCTTCCCTTTTTGCATCATAAATTGCAAAAGCACCTCTCTCTTTCGCCATTATAACCGATGAACGGTACGCCGCGAGTGCTAAGGTTTTATGGACCAAAGTAGAAAATTCATTGCCGTCTTTACTGCCGTACTGAATGTTTAAAGCAGCCAGCATATCCCCTTCCGCCGTAATTCCGACTCCGGTTCTGCGGCCCTCGATTGTTTTCTTCTTAATTTTCAGCCAGAGGTTTCTTTCGGTAGCCTTAATCTCATCAGCTTCAGGATCGGCATCAATTTTTAATAAAATGGCGTCTATTTTTTCCATTTCGAGGTCGATAATATCGTCCATCATCCTTTGGGCAGATCCCACGTGCTCTTTAAAGAGATCAAAGTTGAATTTTGCGTTACTGGTAAAGGGATTTTCAACATAAGAGAACAGATTTACCGCCAAAAGTCTGCAGGAATCATAAGGACAGAGCGGAATCTCGCCGCACGGGTTCGTGGAAACCGTTTCGTAACCTAAATCGGCATAACAATCCGGTAAGGATTCATGGATAATCGTGTCCCAAAAGAGTACTCCGGGCTCGGCAGATTTCCAGGCATTGTGGATGATCTTATCCCAAAGATCAGTGGCTTTAATTTCTTTACTGAACTTCGGATTGTTGCTGTGAATCGGATATTTCTGAACATAATGGGCCTTTCCAACCACGGCTTTCATAAACTCATCATCGATCCGCACCGAGATATTGGCGCCGGTGATCTTGCCCTGCTCCAGTTTAGCATTTACAAAATCTTCGGAATCAGGATGGTTTACGGAAACGGAGAGCATCAAAGCGCCTCTTCTGCCGTCTTGTGCTACTTCACGGGTGGAATTGGAGTACCGTTCCATAAACGGAACAAGGCCGGTGGAAGTCAATGCTGAGTTTTTCACAGGAGAACCTTTCGGGCGGATATGGGAAAGGTCATGACCTACACCGCCGCGCCTTTTCATCAACTGAACCTGCTCCTCATCAATTTTCATAATGCTTCCGTAGGAATCACTGTCAGTACCGCTGCCGATAACGAAACAGTTGGAAAGGGATGCAATCTGAAAATCATTCCCTATTCCCGTCATTGGGCTTCCCTGAGGAATAATGTATTTGAATTTTTTAATCAGTCCGAAAACTTCCTCTTGGGAAAGCGGATTAGGGTATTTGGCCTCTATTCTTGCAATTTCACCGGCAATCCTTCGGTGCATATCGTCTGGCGTCTGTTCATAGATATTACCTTCCGAATCCTTCAGTGCATACTTACTGACCCACACTTTCGCGGCCAAATCGTCCCCTTCAAAATATTCCAGAGTGCTGGTATAGGCATCACCGTAGGTAAATCTTTGTGATTTTTTAGCAAATTTTATTGTCTCCATTATATCGTTTTTTTAACGAAATAAATTTACTGAAGATAATCTGAATAAAAAAAAGTTAACAAATAATTTTAGTCAACAGGCTGACTATCAAATCAAAAAATATTTTATACACTTTAAAAGTTAACAATTTTTGAAAGGAAGTATGAGTGTAATCATAGGAATTTGCTAAAATGTTGGTTTTGAATGCTAACCAATTTGTTGAATAAATCAACGCAGTGCACATCAGGCAACTTAACAGAATTTTAAGGGTGGTACCAAATCAGTTTGCGACATCCGAAATGAATTTTATGCGCAGCATCCGGACCTCCTCATCGCTTAAATCATCACCGAATTCAGATAAAAGGACCTTCATGCTGTCGCTGTCTGATTCTTTCATGAAATCCATGAACTCTTCCACAATATCTTCATCAAAATTTTCGTCAATATAATAGTCAATATTGAGCTTTGTTCCCTGGTAAACGATGCTTTCCATCTCTTTCAAGAGGTCGTCCATGCTGAGATTCTTTGCCTTTGCGATATCTTCCAGATCAATTTTCTTGTCGGTACTCTGAATGATGAAGACTTTGTGCGAAGATTTATTGGCCACCTGTTTAAGCACCATATCCTGGGTGCGTTCAATGTTGTTCTCGGCGACATATTTGCTGATGAAATCGGCAAACTCTTTCCCGTACTTCTTAGCTTTGCCTTCGCCTACGCCATAAATCTTGCCTATTTCCTCAATCTTAACCGGATACTGAACGGTCATATCTTCCAGGCTGGGATCCATGAATACCGTATAAGGCGGAATTCCGTACTTTTTGGCTACGGTTTTCCGGAGCTCCTTCAGCTGGTTGAAGAGATTCTGATCCAGGCCGCCACTTTGCTGCACCTGCACCTGATCGGAGTCCGCTTTGGTCTGCGCTAGGTCATATTGCCTGTCCTCTGCAATGAGAAAGGAATTTCTGTCCTTTCCCTCCACGACTTTAAGCCCTTTTTCAGTAACTTTCAGGACGCCATAGGTTTCAATGTCTTTCTGTAAGTAGTTCTGTACCGTAGCCTGACGAATAATGGATTTCCAAAAGTTCTCCGATTCATTCCTGCCCATTCCGAAGTGAGCCGTGGTTTCCAGCTTGTAGGATTTTGTAACGGAATTCTCCTTTCCAACAATCACCGAAATCAAATCCTTAGTTTTGAATTTTTCTTCCAGGTCCTTCACTAGACTCAGCACCATTTTTAGTTCTTTGGTCGCGTCCTTCAGTTTGGGTGGATTTACAAAATTGTCACACATCTGTGCACCGGCTCCACTTACAGGATCAAACTGTTCCCCAAAATAGTATAAAATGTACTGTCGGCGGCTCATGGAGGTTTCGGCATAACCCACCACCTCATTCAGAAGCTGAAGTCCGATTTCGCGTTCTGAAACAGGTTTCTGGGCCAGAAATTTTTCCAGTTTTTCTATATCTTTCGGGTCATAGAACGCAAGACAGATTCCTTCGCCTCCGTCACGTCCCGCACGGCCTGTTTCCTGATAATAGCTCTCCAGCGATTTCGGGATATCATAATGAATCACAAAGCGGACATCCGGCTTATCAATTCCCATCCCAAAGGCAATGGTTGCAACGATTACATCCGCATCTTCCATCAGAAACTTATCCTGATTTGCGACCCTGGTCTTTTGGTCCAGACCCGCATGATATGGAAGTGCATTAATTCCGTTCACCTGTAAAAGCTGGGCAAACTCCTCAACCTTCCGGCGGCTCAGACAGTAAACAATCCCTGATTTTCCTTTATGCTGATTGATGAAGCGTACAATTTCCTTATCAACATTAACCTTAGGACGAACCTCATAATACAGATTGGGGCGGTTAAAACTCTCCTTGAAAACCCGGGCATCAGACATACCCAATGTTTTCTGAATATCGTCCTGCACCTTAGGAGTAGCCGTGGCGGTTAGTGCAATGACCGGTACATCGGCGATTTTATCGATGATGAGTTTAAGGTTGCGGTATTCCGGCCGGAAATCGTGTCCCCACTCCGAAATACAGTGAGCCTCATCAATTGCTACAAAGGAAATCTTAACGTCCTTCAGGAAATCAAGGTATTCCTCTTTAATCAAGGATTCGGGTGCGACGTATAGAAGTTTGGTCCTTCCTGCGGTAATATCATCAAAGACCTGTTTCGTCTGGGTTTTGTTAAGGGAAGAATTAAGCACATGTGCCACGCCAACATCCGAAGACAGTCCGTTCACGGCATCCACCTGGTTTTTCATTAAGGCGATCAATGGGGAAACTACAATTGCCGTTCCTTCAGAAATAAGTGCGGGTAGCTGGTAACATAGGGATTTTCCGCCCCCCGTCGGCATCAGAACAAACACATCCTTACCATTTAATAAAGTGTGTATAATTTCTTCCTGATGACCCTTAAATTTTGAGAAGCCGAAATATTTCTTGAGTTCCTTAGATAGATCGGCAGTATTTGTTTTCATTTATTTATTGTCATTTCTAAGACCAGAGGCAGCACGGCTAAACTTTCCATTTTCACACTAACTTTATTAGCGAGCGGTATCCTGATCTAAAATTGTTTGCTAAATTTGCAGTTAACCCAAAGTTAAATAATTAAAAATCATTATCCGAATATTTGAAGTACTATTTTAACAGGGAAAGATTTAAAAAATATTTATATCTTATAACACGAAAGGCGCTCATTTTAATATAAAAAGATGAATCAAAATCACATTCTGCAAATCGCAAAAGAAGCGGTAGCCATTGAAATAGCTGAACTTGAAAGTCTGAGAAACCGTTTGGACGCCAATTTTCTGAAAGCAGTTGAGATCATCAACTCAGGCAAAGGAAAACTAATCATTGTCGGGATAGGAAAATCGGCCCATGTCGGGAACAAAATTGTAGCCACCCTAAACTCGACAGGCACTCCGGCGCAGTTTCTTCACGCATCAGAGGCCATTCACGGAGATCTGGGGGTGATCCAAAAGACCGATGTGGTCCTCTGCATCTCTAATTCCGGAAACTCTCCGGAAATCGTTAATCTGCTGCCTTTTCTGAAAGAATATTCTTCAGCACTGATAGGGATGACAGGTAATAAAAATTCAAAACTTGCGGAGTTTTCTGATGTCATCCTCAATTCCGCTGTGGAAAAGGAGGCCTGCCCTATCAAACTGGCTCCCACAAGTTCAACCACTGTACAAATGGCTTTAGGCGACGCACTGGCAGTCTGTTTAATGGAACTTAACGGGTTTCGGGAAAAGGATTTTGCAAAATTCCATCCGGGCGGAAGTCTCGGCAAAAACCTTACCGCGAAAGTAGAACAGTTTCTCTCCTCACAAAAGCCGCAGGTTACGCAGGATGCCAATATCCGCGAGATCATTATTTCGGTAAGCGGTTCCTCTCACGGGATCACGGTGGTAACCGATGAGGAAAAAATTACAGGCGTCATTACAGACGGGGACTTGCGTCGAATGCTCCTCAGCGAACAGGATCTCGCCAAAGTATCGGCACGGGAAATCATGAGTCACCATCCAAAAAGCATCGAGAAAGATGCATTGGCTAAGGAGGCCATGGCCATTTTAAAAGAGAGGAATATCGGGCAGCTGATCGTTACGGACCAGGGGAGCTATTTCGGGATTATCGATATCCACAGACTTCTGGACGAAGGCATCAACTAGCATTGATGCAATATTTGCCTCTGCCTTATCCATTTTCGCCCATAAATGAGTAATTTCGCAACTTCAAATTTTGATTAACTTCAATCCGGAAACTTAAAATGAAAGAAGGTAAGGACATGTCCTTTATGGGACACATCGGAGAATTGCGGGGACACCTCATCAGATGTCTCATTGCGATCATCATCGGAGGGTTCGTGGTGGGCTTCAACATTGAATGGATCATGGATCAGGTTTTCTTCGGGCCTGTCCGGAATGATTTTCCAACTTTCAAGGTACTTAACAGTTTATCGCAACGCCTCACCGGATCGGACGCCATTGATCTTCCTAAAGATTTCCCGGTTCGTGTCCAGAAGCTTTACCAGCAGTTCAATGTCATGATGTCGGTTTCTTTTTTGGGGGGTGTGGTATTGGCTTTTCCCTACATTGTATGGGAACTCTGGCGGTTCATTTCACCGGCATTGCGTCCGCAGGAAAAAAACAATTCCCTGGTGATGATCAATTCGGTCTGGATCCTTTTCCTGATTGGGATACTTTGCGGCTACTACCTTATCCTTCCTTTTGCCATCAACTTTGCAGTGCTCTTCAAAATTTCCGATATCATTGAACCATTATACGACCTTTCGGACTATACGGCTCTCTTCTTTCAGATTGTACTGGGAATGGGTATCGTATTTCTTTTCCCGATTATTGTGTACTTCCTGACCACCATCGGGATCCTAACTCCCAAATTCCTGAAAACCTACAGAAGGCACGCAATTGTGCTGATTATGGTAATAGCGGCGGTTATTACCCCTGCCGATGTCATCAGTATGATGATGGCGGCCATTCCACTCCTCATTCTTTTTGAATTCAGCATCGGCCTGAGCTCAAGGACTTATAAAAGAATACAAAAGGAAAATCACGCTGTAAGTAGAGCCACTGAATAACAAAGCGCGTTTTATCCCTTTCGGTGTGACCGTGAAAACCTGTATCTTTGCACGAAATTTTTAAGAAAATGAATCCTTTTATTGAAGAACTGAAATGGCGCGGCCTTTTTGCTGATATGATGCCCGGAACCGAGGAACAGCTGAACAAAGAAGTCACTTCCGCTTACATCGGGTTTGATCCCACCGCGGATTCACTGCATATTGGAAGTCTGATTCAGATCAAGATTCTGGCGCATTTTCAGCAGCATGGTCATAAGCCCATCGCCTTGGTAGGAGGAGCTACGGGGATGATAGGCGACCCTTCCGGAAAATCAAGCGAGCGGAATCTGCTTGATGAGACTACCTTGAATCACTATGTGGACTGCATTAAGAATCAGCTCTCCAAATTTCTTAATTTTGAAGGTAATGAGGCCAATAAAGCTGAACTGGTAAACAATTACGATTGGATGAAGGCGTTCAGTTTCCTGGACTTTGTACGTGAAGTGGGCAAAAACATTACCGTTAATTATATGATGGCGAAGGAATCCGTAAAAAAGCGGATTACGGGGGAAAACGGCGCGGAAGGAATGAGTTTTACCGAGTTTACCTATCAGTTGCTGCAGGGATACGATTTCCTTCATCTTTACAAAGAAAATAACGTTAAACTGCAGATGGGAGGTTCCGACCAGTGGGGAAACATCACGACCGGTACCGAACTCATCAGGAGGAAAGTGCAGGGTGAAGCTTACGCGCTCACGGTGCCGCTCATCACAAAATCAGACGGCTCTAAGTTTGGGAAATCCGAAAGTGGTGAGAATTTCTGGCTGGATCCTAAAAGGACTTCCCCTTACCGTTTTTACCAGTTTTGGGTTAATGCAACCGATGAAGACGCAGAACGTTTTATTAAATTTTACACTTTCCTCAGTAAGGAGGCGATTGAACAGTTAATTACTGACCACCAAACGGCGCCACATGAAAGAAAACTTCAGAAAAAACTCGCGGAAGAAGTGACTGTGTGGGTACATAACAGTAAAGAGTATGCTAAAGCCGTTAAAGCATCAGAAATACTTTTTGGACGTTCCACTGCAGAAGATTTGGTTAACCTCGATGAAGCCACTTTTCTGGAAGTATTTGATGGGGTGCCGCAGAAGGAGATAAGCAAAGATGAAGTTTTGGGAAGCAGTATCATCGATCTGATCTCTGAAAAATCCGGTTTCCTGAAATCCAAAGGGGAAGCAAAAAGGGAACTCCAGGGAAACTCAATTTCCATAAACAAGGAGAAAGTAAATGATACCTTTGACGTTTCAGAAAAAGATCTGATTGACGGGAAGTTTTTACTCCTTCAGAAAGGAAAGAAAAATTATTTCATCGTCAAAGCGGTTTAGATTGAATACAAAATGATGCCGGAGTACAACTTCGGCATTATTCATATGCGAACCTTCGTTAAAAATTCACAAACCCCATGCAAGTACTGTTGAATTGGGATAACTTTGCATAAAAGTACTTCTTTACATGACCATTGTTATCTTTATTATCGTTCTGTGGTATTCAGGACTCTTCTTTCAGACTTTCTTTCTGCACCGTTACGCGGCGCACCAGACTTTTAAAATGTCCAAATTCGGCGAGAAGATCTGCTATGTTCTCACTTGGGTTACGCAGGGCTCCAACTATCTTTCTGCATACGGTTATGGGGTTATGCACCGTATGCACCATGCATATGCTGACACGGAAAAAGACCCGCACTCCCCCAAATACGACCACAATCTTTTCACGATGATGTGGCGCACCAAATCGAGCTATCAGCAAATCAACCAGCAAAAGATGAAGATTGAGGAAAAATTCACTAAGAATGTCCCTCAGTGGGAAAAATTTGACAGATTTGCGAGTTCATGGGGATCCAGGATTGGCTGGGCTGTTGCTTATACGGCCTTCTTCTATATCTTTGCAACAGCATGGTGGCAGTGGCTGCTGCTTCCAATGGCCTACATGATGGCACCTATTCATGGGGTCATTATCAATTGGTTTGGTCATATTTATGGTTACGTGAACTTCAAGGTTTCAGATACCTCCAAGAACCTGTTCCGTTTTGACTGGCTCATGATGGGCGAAGGATATCATAATAACCATCACAAATACGGTGGCAGAGCAAATTTTGGCGGTGTACGGTGGCACGAGATCGATGTTACCTATTACATCATGGTCCTACTTGACAAAATGAAACTGATTAAGCTGAATCCTGTGGCACCAGTGCAAAGAGAAATCTGATAACAGTAAGAATCACTTCAGTAACGGCTTAACAGCATCAAAAAAAATCCCGGAAAATGCTTTCCGGGATTTTGTTTCTCTATTTCTAAGGTTTACTTATTAAAATCAACCACTGTTTTTGCCATAAGGTTGATACCATTTGCAGTATCTACGGCTTTTTGCTCGCCATTAACAAAAATTCTCACAATTAATCTGGAGTCTGCTCCGGTACCTTCAGCTGTTGATGCGAGGTGAACCGCGCCCTGCGAAGTATTCACAATTTGGGGTTCGCTGCTCCAGGTTGTTCCCGGCACATTAAATTTTGTGCTCTGTACTGTGCCGACCTGTGTGACTACGGACTTGATTTTCACTCCAGGAGTCGCCTGCACCGTAAATGCTACGCTCAAGCTCTCGTTTGGATCTTCCTCCCGCTCCTTACAGGAAGAGAAAACACTTAAAATTGCAATTGAAGCTATTAAGGGTAGAGTAAAATTCATTTTTTTTCCGGGAAGAAATGTTCTTTTCATGTCAAATAATATTAGTAACGTTCAAATATAGTTTTTTTTCATAAAACAGCTTTACTATTTGCTGAAAAATTACCGCTAAATAAATCATTAGGATCCATTCCTGTGTGCAGCTTTAAAATAATTTAACAAGAAGCTAATACGATGCATGACTAATTGACAGATTTTACTTTTGGCCAGGTAATTGACTACCTTCGAAAAAAAATCCTATGGAACTGAAATACCTCATTCGGGAACCTCAAAACATCACCTCAAAGACGCCCATCATCTTTCTCATCCACGGCTATGGAAGCAATGAGCAGGATCTCTTCTCATTTACCCCCACGCTTCCCGAGGACTGGATTGTGGTCAGTTTCCAGGCACCATACACCACAGAATACGAAGGATTTTCCTGGTATGACATCGATTTCATGGATCAGGAGAAATTCATAAACACCCAACAGGCAAACACTGCTTTGAACGCCATCCTGGACCATATCCTGAAGATATCCAACCAGTACGGGCTGACTGAAAATGAGACCCATCTCTGCGGATTTTCCCAGGGTGGAATCCTCTGCTATGCACTGGCGCTCCGCCTACCGGAACTTTTCAGCAAAGTGGCCTGTTTAAGCTGCTATCCTGAGGAAAAACTGCTGGGCGAAATCGTGAAAGACAAAAAGAAACTGGAACACCTGCGTTTTTTCATTTCCCACGGGACCGATGACGCCGTAATCCCGCTAGAATGGGGGCGCAAAGCTGCCGACCTGCTGTATGACCTGAGCTGTTACTTCAGTTTCCGGGAATATATGAGCGGGCATGGAGTGAACCAGAAAAATTATATGGATCTTATGGACTTCTTTGGCAAAAAATAGTACCTCCCCATGAAAAATTTCTGGTTATTCCCTTTCATTTTATGGAGCCTGATTGCGCACAGCCAGGTTTTTGTTAAAATTACCGCTTTACCAGCAACTACTCCTGAAAATGCCAGAATCTTCATGGCCTCCTCACTAAACAGCTGGAATCCTAAAGATGAAAATTTTGAACTTAGGAAAGATGGACACGGTCAATATTCGCTGTCAATTCTGGAACATACCGGGAAAACCGAATACAAGTTCACCCTGGGAAGTTGGGAAAGTGCGGAGGGAGATGCATCGGGAAAGAAAGCTGACAACAGAACCTGCACGTTTACCGGAAAACCCCAAACCGTAGAAAACCAGATCCTGTCCTGGGAGCAGGCAACGCCAAAGAAAAACACCCTTTCCAAAAATGTACACGTCTTAAGTGAACACTTCCCTCTTCCGCAACTTAATACGACCCGTAAAATCTGGATTTATCTGCCGCCTGATTATGACTCATCAAAGAAGAAATATCCCGTCATTTATATGCAGGACGGACAAAACCTGTTTAATGAAGCAACGTCATTCTCCGGAGAATGGAAGGTGGATGAAACCCTCGATCAGCTTTTTGTCGATGGAAAAGAAAGTGCAATCGTCGTGGGGATAGACAATGGCGGAAGCGAAAGGCTGAACGAATACAGTCCCTGGAAAAACGCAAAATACGGTGGCGGGAAAGGTGCACTTTATTCAGATTTTCTCGCAAATACCCTTAAACCTTATATCGACAGGACGTACCGCACTAAAAAACAGGCACGGAATACGGTGCTGGCCGGCTCTTCAATGGGTGGACTGATTTCTTTTTACACCGGAATGAGATATCCCGAAAAATTTGGTAAACTTTTGATCTTCAGTCCCAGCTTCTGGTTTGCCAATGCGGAAGTGAATGCCTTCATCCATAATAATTCTAACAAAGAAGTCCGGAAAATCAAATTATATTTTTTGGCCGGTAAAAAGGAGTCTCAGGAAATGGTATCGGATATAGAGAAAGTAGTACCCTTGCTGCGGAAACAGGGAGTTCGTCAAAAAAACATCCTCACCAAATTTGATGCGGACGGTACCCATTCCGAAAGTTACTGGTCCATGGAGTTTGGAAGCGCCTACCTGTGGCTGTTCCGGAACTAAATGAAAGCTTAACTAATCAAACTGATTCGGATGCGTTTTTTTTATCTCCGCAACCGTACCCAAAACCTTGTCTTTTAATGTATTCTGATAAATTTCCAGTTTTTCTGAGACTGCAGTGTCAGAACTTCCTATGATTTTTGCGGCTAAGATGCCGGCATTCATCGCTCCGTTCAGCGCGACGGTTGCAACAGGAATTCCGGAAGGCATCTGCAGGATGGAGAGGATGGAGTCCCACCCGTCAATGGAATTGGACGACAAAATGGGAACGCCGATTACGGGAAGTGTAGTACAGCTGGCAACCATGCCCGGCAGGTGGGCGGCGCCACCGGCTCCGGCTATGATTACCTTCAGTCCGCGCTTCTTTGCTGTTTTGGCGTAGTCAAACATGCGTTCCGGGGTACGGTGAGCCGAAACTACCGTAAGTTCATATGGGATTTCCATTGAATTTAAAAAATCCGCTGCCTGCTGCATGATTTCCAGATCGCTCTGGCTTCCCATTATAATTCCTACCATTCTTTTTTTAAGGTTTAATTTGAAGCATTAAAGTTAGGAAAATTTAGACTAACTGGTCCTTTCCGCTTTGGAAAACCTTATTTTTGTAGCGTGAAATTTAGCAAGGATATCCGGCTCATCATTGCCGTGTTTACAGTGGCAATTGTTTGGGGAACCACTTTTCTGGGAATCAAGATTGGCGTGGAAACCATCCCTCCCTGGTTTGTCGCCGGAATCCGCCAGTTTTTGGCAGCCCTGATTCTTATGGTTTTCCTCCTCTTCAGAAAGGAATTGACATGGATCGGACGTAAAAATTTCATCGTACAGATTACCCTTTCATCACTAATGCTGATTATGGCAAACGGCCTGACGACGGTGGCAGAGGCCCACGTTTCAAGCAGTCTTGCTTCCCTTGTAAGCTCCATGTCGCCCATTATGGTACTCATAGGCAGTCTGATGTTCGGTCTAGAGAAATTTTCATACCGTTCCCTGGCCGGCATCCTTCTGGGATTCAGCGGTGTAGTGTTCATTTTCTGGAACGGCATTTCCGATCTGGCAAATCCGAATTACCTCTCCGGGATTTTCCTTCTTTTTCTGGCGATTTGCGGTTGGGCCGGAGGTACGATTTACACAAAGAAAATACAGTACAGGAATGAAAACTTATTCCTCAACCTTTTCTATCAGTTTGCATTTGCGGGCATTGTGCAGCTGGTTTTCGCCTTTATTTTCTCTGAAAACTTCGACTTTTCGACATGGTCCGGCCGCAGCATCCTGGCTACCCTCTATCTCGCACTCTTTGGGTCCGTTGCGGCTTACTTCGCATTTAATTATGCGCTTAAAAGACTTCTGCCCACGCAGGTTTCAATGCTGTCTTATGTAAATACGGTGATTGCCATTTTTCTGGGATGGCTGGTGCTGAATGAGGAAATCACCCTTAAGTTCATTGTGGCAGCGGTACTGATCATCAGCGGTGTTTTCATGATGAATTATAAACACGGTATGTTTGCTAAGAAATGACCCTTACAAGAGATTTAATGTGGAGGAGTTTTTCCATGAGTTCTTTTCGGGAGTCGGCGAGCACATTGATGTGTCCCATTTTTCGCCCCGGCTTCGTTTCGGTCTTACCGTAAAGATGCACATAGGTCTTGGGCAGCCTCAGCACCTTTTCCAGCCCGTCATATTTCACCTTTCCGGAAAAGTGCTCCTCCCCGACCAGATTAAGCATGCCTGAATATCCTGAACTATCCGTGTCGGCCAGCGGAAGGTTTTTAATGACGCGATAGAGTTGCTCAAACTGAGAATTTGCATTTCCTTCCTGTGTCTGGTGGCCGGAATTATGAAGTCTCGGCGCGGTCTCATTCACCCAAACCTTTCCTTCCTTATCAAGAAAAAGTTCAATTGCAAAAAGCCCCGGGGAATTTGCCGCTGCGATAAATTGTGCTGCGATGTCCCGAATCTGTTTTTCAACATGTTCAGAAATATGCGCGGGACAGATATTGAAATCAAGCAGGTTGAGTTTGGGATCCGCAACCATTTCAGTGACGGGAAAAGTTCGGGTTTCGCCATTTTCACTGATGGCAAGGATGATGGAAAGTTCCTTTTCAATATCAACAAGACTTTCGAGAACGGAAGGAACATTCCAGAGGTGCTGCAGATCTTCTCCGGTCCTGATGACCTGTACGCCTTTGCCGTCGTATCCGCCTGTATTCATCTTCTGAACAAATGGAAGCGGAAAATCTGCTTCCGACCTGTTTTGGATGACCTGGAAATCGGGACTTGGAATATTATTCTTCCTGTAAAATTCTTTCTGTAAGATCTTCTGCTGGATAATCCGGATGATTTCGGGACTTGGGATAACTTTAATACCACATTCCTGAAGTTCCAGCAGTGCATCCACATTTACATGCTCAATCTCAATGGAAACAACATCTTTCCCTTTTCCAAAGTCAAAAACGGTGTCGAAATCATCAAATTTGCCTTGTGTGAAGTCCGAAATTCTGCTGCAGGGCGCATCGGCTACAGGATCCAGCGTAAACCATTCGTCATCATATTTCAGTGCTTCCTGAATGAGCATCCGCCCCAGTTGCCCGCCGCCAAGTATTCCGATTTTCATAGTTCTTAGTTTGTTTTAATAGTATCCATGCTCTGTTAATTGCGAAGCAGGTAACCCGGCAAAAATACAAAAGCAATTCCTATGGCACAAAAATCCCCACATTATTTAAAATTTCTGCACAAACGCTGGAAGTGAAACAATTTTATTTTTACTTTGCATCAAACAAACTATGGAACTACTTCTCAACACGCTGTCTGTACTGCTGATCCTCTTAAGCATACTCCCATTTGCAAAGAACCAGCACTGGGTTTTCCGTGTACCGGAATTCATGAAAATACAGCTTCTTATCTTGCAGATTACCGTCCTGATTCTAAGTATTCTGTTTCTTGAGAAAGGTGCTTGGTTTTGGGTAATAAATGCCATACAGCTGAGCTTAATCATCTATCACCTTTACATCCTGATCCGTTATACGAAATTCTATAAGAAAAAAGAGGTAAGGAAAAAGTCCAATGCATCGCAAACGGTTAAAGTGCTTTCTGTTAATGTGCATCAGTTTAACAGGGACTTTAAAAAATTTCACGATCTGGTCACTAAATACAGTCCGGACATCTTCATCACGATGGAAAGCAATTCCGGCTGGGAGAAGGCCAACCGCAATCTGGAAGGTGATTATCCGCATTCACTGAAAATGACCCTTGAAAATACTTACGGTATGCATCTGTATTCCAGGATTCCGATTGAAAAGGGAGAGATACACTTTTTTGTTGCAGATGATATCCCAAGTATAGAAGCGCATTTTAAAACCCCTGACGGTCACGCATTCGCGGTTTTTGCCGTGCATCCGCCACCACCGAGTCCGACGGAAGAAAAAACTTCGAAAGAGCGCGACGGTGATTTGCTGTGTGTGGCAAAAAAAATCAGGAAGATTCACATCCCATCGCTCGTCATCGGCGATTTCAATACGGTGGCCTGGTCGGTGACCTCCATCCTGTTCCGCAAGACAAGCGAACTTATCGATGCACGTGTGGGCCGGGGAATCCTGGCGACCTTTCATGCGAAATATTGGTTTTTCCGCGTTCCGCTGGACCTGCTTTTTCACAGTCCCGAGATTTTTGTTGAGAAGCTGAAAACACTGGAACACATAGGGTCGGATCATTTCCCTATTCTGTGCGTATTCCACATCAATTTGAAAGATGACAAACAGGAAGATGAAGTGAAAACGCTGGAACCTGAAGAGGCTGAAGAGGTTGAGGAACTGATTGAAGAAGGGCTTAAGGAGGAATCGGACAACCGTGAACCGGTTGCCCAGAAAAAACTGCTCTAGATTGTATCAATTTTAAGATAGCCGATTTTCATCACGTTTTGCCCAACTTCATTGCCGGGCTTTTGCAGTACGACTGAAAATCTGTCTTTCATTTCCTGCGGCAGGATGTCTTGTACATTGTAGATATCATCTATATCGACTGCGTACTCATCATCGATATGGCTCACGGCATTTTCGAAACCCATGGTTTTGTAGAATTCGGTTTGCTCCGCCCTTTTAACCACATCAGCCATCGATTTCCCAGCCATCAGGTGCTGCTCATGCTTTTCCCCAAATACACCGGATTTGTATCCGCCCAGGTTGATGAAAAATAACAGATTTTCTGACTTCACAAGATTTTTTTCAACAATGCTCACTTCAAATCCGTCCACAAAACGAACTTCCTGATACGCATCAATATGGATTTCTCCATTAGCTTCCGGCCAGAAGGCTTTCATGGAAGGAACAAGGTCTTTCAGCTTTTCTGCGATTCCGAAATAGACATCGTGCTGTTCAATGTTTCTGCCCTTGGGCGTTGCACCGAGGATGACGTAAAATAATTTCATTTCTTTAATATTCGTAAAATTCAAGAGGCAAATGATCCGGGTCCTGAGTAAAGAAGAACTTTTTACCGGTGAATTCATCTTCGCGGATTTCTTCGCACGCAAGGCCTTTGCCGCTTAGTTCTGTACGCTTTACATTTACATTTTCGACACCGAAAGCAATATGACGCAGGCCGCAGCTTTCAGGACGGGAGGGTCTTGGCGGGGGATCCGGAAAGGAAAAAAGTTCAATTACATATTCGCCTCCAATTGCTAAATCCAACTTATAAGACTGTCTTTCTGCACGGTAGACCTCCCGCAAAATATCGAGCCCCAGGATTTCGGTATAGAATTTCCTGGAGACCTCATAATTGGAACAGATGATGGCGATGTGGTGAATTTTCATTGCTTAAGAACAAATTTTTTTCTGAATTTCTTTTTAAAGGACCTAACGTCCATTTTGAGATCAAAATAACTGAAAAGAGGAAAGTTATCAATCGCTTCAGTCATTTTTTTTCCATTTTCAAAATCAACATGAAACCTTACACCAGTCTTTTCAAAAGTCAGAATTATCCTGCGTATGTCTTTCCAATAAACACTTACGGTGCGGAAATGGACCCCTTGTGCATCTAACATCACTTGCGGTTCAGTTATCACTTTGTACAGTTTGTAAAGGCCGAATAAAGCAGCGAATATCCCTATCCTTAATGACCATTCCCTGTACTCGGTAAAGAGGATCAGAAGCAGAAATATTGTGACCGTTAAAATTAAAGAAAAAACTGAATTTCTTTTTGTCTCAAAATACTTCTTAACATCAGGAATTGGCATTGTATAAAACCTTGACAACCTGCTGCGATGGAGCGTTCTGATTTTTATTTCCAAATTTTCCGTTTTCATCTCTAAAACCTCATCACATCCTTCACTATACCGTTATTCTGCGTGTACTGCAGCAACTCCTTTTCAATGAACTCCTGTATTTTGCCTTCATTACCATCCGATGGGAAGAGCAGGTGGGCATTCGCACCGGCATCAAGAGTAAAGAAAAGGGGCAACTCCGTTCTCTTCCGGAATTCCCATACCGTATTGATGACCGCCAGAGTTCCGGTTTTCAACAGGATAAATGCTGGGTCACTCATCATCATCATAGCGTGGAGTGTCAGCGCTTCGTGTTCCACCAGTTTAATAAAGCTTTTCATATCACCGTTTTTGAGAATCCTCTTCATCATCTCAAAATTTTCGTGCGCTTCCTGAAATCTCCTTGCTGCGTACGGGTTCGTCTTCATCAGTCCATGACCCACGGTAGAACTCACCGATTTTTCACCTTCGTGAATAAGGAGTACCCAGTCGTTGAAACTCCTGAACACCGGATGGATTCCATCAACCGGAAACGGTACGGCGAACAAATCTGAACTGCCTTCCACTTCCCCGGTTTTACCCCAAACCACCAGACCGTCATACAGGCTTCTGCTGGCGCTTCCGCTTCCCAGCCGCGCGAGAAAACTGGCTTTCTTCATCTTAAATTCAACATCCAATGTAGCTGAAAATGATTCATCAAGCTCCATAAGACACTTCGCGATGGCTCCAAATCCCGAGGCCGAACTGGCAATTCCGGAACTGTGCGGAAAGGTGTTTTCCGTACGGATGATGTATTTTCCCTGAAGGATCCAGGGCAGGTACGCTTCGATTTCCCTGAAATACTTTTCAATTTTTGCCGCAAAGCCTGTTTCTTCCTTACCACCCAAAAAAGTCTGCACCGAAAAATCTTCATCAGCAGTAAATTCAAGCGAAGTATTTGTTTTACAGTGGTTAAGGGTATAGCTTATGCTTGGATTGGCCGGAATCTGACCTGCATATTTTCCCCAATATTTAATCAAAGCAATGTTGGAAGGACAACTTGCAGACACGGTACAGTCCGCTATTTTAGATGCTTTCTTTCCTGAAAATTCGTTTTCCATAGGTATTGTATAAACCCGGGCAATGCCCCGGCGCTCCATTTTATAAAAAGTTAATTTCTATACATCCGCTCAATCAGCTCTTCATATTTTTTAAGGAGAATGTTTCGCTTGATTTTTAAGGTGGGTGTGATTTCACCGGCGCTGATTTCGAATTCTGCCGGCATAAGGGCGAACTTCTTCACTTTTTCAAAGCCTGAAAGCCCGGTCTGCAGTTCCTCAATTTTCTGGTTATACAAATCCTTGATTTGCTGCATATCGACGATTTCCTTCCAGGAAGAAAAAGGGATGTTGAGTTTCTCCAGCTGCTGTTTCAGGAATTCAAAATTCGGGACAATGAGCGCCGTAACGAAAGGTTTCCCCTCCGCAACAACCATCACCTGCTCAATGAGGCTGTTGTTGGACAGTAAATTTTCTATAGGCTGTGGCGCCACATATTTTCCGTTCGAGGTTTTCATGAGGTCCTTGATGCGGTCGGTGATTGTCAGGTTGCCCTGTTCATCAAACTCGCCGGCGTCTCCTGTTTTAAACCAGCCGTCTTTGGTGAAGACTTCCGCAGTTTCCCGGGGTTTTTTATAATACCCTTTCATAATCCCGCTGCCTTTCGCCAGGATTTCACTGTTTTCCTCGATTTTGATCTGGGTATCTCCGAGCGCGATCCCGGCACTGCCATGTATGTATCGGGTAAAGGGAAAAGCGGTTAAAGTGGCGGTGGTTTCTGTTAAACCGTAACCCACTGTTATGTGAACCCCCATGGCATCGAAGAAACGCGTCACGTCTGGTGAAAGTGAAGCGCCTCCGCAGGGCATGAACCAGAGTTTTCCGCCCATCTTGTCTTTTATTTTCTGAAAAACCAGCCGGTTTGCAACGAAATTCTTCAACTTAAGGCCAACAGGAACTGCTTTCTCTATTCTTTTCAGTTCAGCCACTTCGCTGCCCACATTCAGCGCCCAGTTGAAGATTTTCTTCTTGATGTCGGAGCCTTCCTTCACCATTTCATTCACTCCGGAATAAATTTTCTGGTAAAACCTTGGAACGGCGCACATCATCGTTGGTTTCACTTCCGTTAATGTGTGTGCAATAAGCTTGGTATTCTCGAGGAACGTGACTTTTGCACCACCGGAGAGGGACAGCAAAGTCCAGCTCCGTTCAAAAACATGGCTTAGGGGCAGAAATGCCAGGGAGTGTTCGTTTTCAAAATTTTTGAACCTGAAAAAATCAAAATGGGCATCAAAACTTTTTTTGAAATTACCGTGGGTAAGCATGACTCCTTTTGGAACTCCTGTAGTCCCGGAGGTGTAAATTAGGGTGGCCAGATCATCCTCTTTTTTCGGACAGATTACAAACTTTGGGGAAGTCTTTTTAATGAAATCTTCAAAATATACACTGCGGTCTTTTTTGATCCAGTCTTTCTTTTTCGCCAAAATGATAAGTTCCAAAAATGGACTTTGCTGCAGATGTTGATAACACGCATCATACTGCTCCTGGTTCCCCACCAGCACGATCCGGGCTTCGGCGTCATCCAGGATGTATGCCGCCTGCTCCATATTGTTCGTGGAATATACCGGAACTGTAACAGCTCCCACAGACAGTACCGCGAGGTCCATCGTAATCCATTCGGCAGAGTTATCGGAATAAATGGCTACTCTGTCATTTTCCTTGATTCCGGCTTCGCGGAGAGCATTTGCCGTACGGAAAACCATATCACTGAACTTTGGCCAGTTCAGTTCCTTCCATTCATCCCTTACTTTAAAACCTATGGCGGGCTTATAAGGGTGTTTTTCTGCATTAACATTTAGAAACTCTGCAATATTCATCAGCAAATTTTAAGAATTTTTTTTATCAGCAATAAAATTGCCCAGGTGAAAGTCAATACTTTCCGAAACCGGAATGAACTGCCAGTTCAGTTTACCGGCGATTTTTCTGTTGGAAACGATGTTGTTTGAAGTCACGGTATCCAGATTTATTTTATTCATAATCCGAAGTTTTGGGAAGATCCCCCCAAACAACAGGTTCAGGACATATCCTACTTTCAGCAGCGTTTTGGAAAGTACCGTAGGTTTTGTTTTTCCGAGTTTTGTGCGAACCTTTTCAGCAATATACAAATACTTACGGTTCTCAGCAATCAGGATAAACCTTTCGCCAAAGATGTTTTTTTCCATAAGTTCTATTGAAATTTGAGCGACATCCCGCACATCCACATAAGATGTGGTTCCACTCATCGCATAAGGGTATTTTTCCAGCGTACCGAAGAGCTCCCCACTGCTGGACTCCCAGTTTCCGCTGCCCAGGATGATGCCGGGATTTACGATCACCGTATTCAGGCCTTCTGCAGAGGCTCGCCAAACCTCCATTTCGGAAAAGTGCTTTGAAATCGCATAGGATGAATGTTCCAGTTTGGAGTTGAAGTCTGAATTCTCGTCCATGAAACCTTCATCATTGAAGCCGTCCAGAACTGCCACAGAACTTACGAAGCAGAAGTTTCTAACCGACGAACCCTCACAGGCATAAAGCAGATTCCTGGTGCCTAAAATGTTGGTGCGGTAAATTTCCCTGCTGTCATTTGGATAAAAACTCACCTTACCGGCGCAGTGATAGACCTCTTCGACTCCGTGCAGCGCTTCCTGAAGGGCCTGCAGGTCGTCAAAATCCACATCAGTCCACTCGATTTTGCTGAAATATTCATCGGGATTGTCGGTATAGAACTTAAAGGAATTCCTGACCTCATCCACATTACTGGATGGACGTTTTGTGGCGCGCACACGATTCCCCCGCTTCAGGAGTTCCAAAACGATTACTCTGCCAAGAATACCTGTTGCGCCCGTAACTAAGATCATAGCGTGTATTGAGGGTTAGTAGCTTCAGTAAATTTTAATGTCAAAAATAAAATCCTTCACTACTTCATTGAAATCGGTGGGATTCTCTGCCTGCACCCAATGTCCGGCCTTCGCGATCTTCACGATAGACGCATGGGGAAACTGCTGTTTGATCTGGAACTCATCCTGTGGAAGGATGTAGTTGGATTTTTCACCGGCAATGAACATTGTTTTACCTGCAAAGACCCCGAATTTGATGGCGTTGGAAACGAACTGATCATATTTTTCTGACAGGGTCTGAAGGTTGAACCGCCAGGCAAGCTTCTTCTCATCGGTCCAGTACAGGTTTTTTGCAAGGAACTGAATAACCGAAGTTTCGGGAATATACTGTTTCAGGATATCCTCCACTTCCTGACGGGTCGATATCTTTTCAAAATCGACAGTTTCCAGCGCTTTTATGATACCCTGATGGTGAGGTGGATATGCCTTGGGTGCAATATCTACAACGATTAACTTTTCCACTTTCACGGGGTATTTTATCGCGAACTGCATCACTGCCTTTCCGCCCAGGGAATGCCCGAGCAAATTTACCTTCTCCAGTTTATGAAAATCCAGATAATGCAAGATATCGTGTGCAAGATCGTCATGCGACATTTCTTCGGAATGAAAACTTTTGCCATGATTACGAAGGTCCAGTACATGGACAGGGAAAAACCCGCCCATAGCTTTTGCGAAACTTGCCCAGTTGTCCAGCATACCGAACAGTCCGTGGAACACGAGGAGGGGTGTTCCGGATTTGTCCTGACCGTATATCTTTGAGTGAAGGATTTCCATTGACAGAAGTTTTAAGGTTCAAAAATAACACAAATTTCGGCTAAAGCCCCCAATTATGAAATAAAGAAGCGCTGATTCAAGGGCAACAGAGTAAACGCACCAACCTATCCTACCAAATGGCGAGTCTCTTCAGGTAGGCCTGCACGGTATTCTCCATTCCCATATACAGGGCTTCAGAAATCAGCGCGTGCCCGATGGAGACTTCCAGAAGGCCCGGTATATTTTCAGCAAAATATTTAAGGTTTTCCAGACTCAAATCATGTCCGGCATTTACCCCAAGTCCGTATTTCTGGGCCTCTTCAGAGGTTTTGATGTAAGGGATGATTGCTTCGTCCCTGTTTGCTGAATAGTTCTTCGCATAGGCTTCGGTATACAGCTCAATCCGGTCTGTTCCTGTTTCTGCGGCATACTTTACCATCTCCCAATCAGGGTCCAGAAATATGGAGGTGCGTATTCCGGCACTTTTAAACTCCTGAATCACATGTTTTAAAAATCCCAGATGGGTCCGGCAGTCCCACCCTGCGTTGGACGTCACCGCATCATCAGCATCGGGAACCAGGGTCACCTGTTCCGGTTTCACTTCCAAAACCATATCAATAAAAGGACGGTGAGGATTCCCTTCAATATTGAATTCTGTGTAAACCAACGGTTTCAGGTCAAAGACATCTCTCCGCGTGATATGCCTTTCATCCGGTCGCGGATGGATTGTTATACCGTGTGCACCGAATTTCTGAAGGCGCACCGCAGCCTCCGTTACGCTGGGCAATTCACCTCCACGAGCATTGCGAAGGGTTGCGATTTTATTGATATTTACACTGAGTTTTGTCATTGCTTTTAAATTTTGGAGAACTGCACCACTTCCAGCTCAAATTCCTTTGAAGCCACCAGCAAATGGTCGAAAATGTCTGCCAGAATATCCTCATAGGTTGCCCATTCGGAATCATTGGTAAAACAGTAGATTTCCAAGGGCATTCCCTGCGGCGTATTTTCCAGCTGCCTTACAAGGATCGTCCCGCTTTGGTCGATGTGTGGATTGTTCTTCAGATAGTTGAACACATATTCACGGAAGACGCCAATATTGGTGAGTTGCCGGCCGTTGATGAGCAGTTCCGGATTGTTAATTGATTCCCTTTCCCTGCTCATTTCAGCCTTTTTCTCTTCAAGGTATGTGGTAATCAAATTGATTCTGGCCAGTTTGTCAATGTTTTCGCGGTTCAGAAATTTGAATGAGTTGATGTTAAAGATGATGGACCTTTTAATCCTCCTTGTATTACTTTCGGCCATAACCTGCAGATTCTTAATTTCCGTGGAGAGCAGGTCATAGGTTGGTATGGTGGAGATTGTCTTGTCAAAATTCTGAATTTTGGTCGTAAGCAGGTTAATTTCCTCAATGGTCCCTTCCAGGTTATATTTTGGAATGCCAATCCAGTCACCCACCTTCAGGTTTTTAGAGGTTGCCACGTGCAGGCTCGTCATGAATCCGAGGATCGTATCACGGAAAACAAGTACCAGAACGGCCGTTATTGCACCTAAACTCCCAATTATGGTCGTACTTCTAATCCCGAAGATCACCGAAATAAGCACAATTACGAAAATGAAGACCCCAATGGTCTTTACGGTTTCCGAAATGGCCTTTAATGCTACTATCTTGTAATAGTCTTTTTTATAGAAGAAGTAGTTTTCCACTGCCTTCATAATGCGCAGCGAGAGTTTGGCAACAGCGAGGATTGCAACCACATTGTACAGCCTTTCCAGTAAACTGAAAGTACCGGGGTGGTAATCGTCGAACAGGGTGGTAAATACTATCTTACCGAGCAGCAGTGCAATAATGTTTGCAAAGGAACGGCTGACCTTAGATGAATGTACCGCCTTGAAGTACGGATATTTATCCCCATCTTTATATCTCGCAAATATAGGCAGCAGAATAAGTTTAATTATGATGTCGAAGGCCAATACTACAGCAAGAAGCAACAGGAACTTAATTAGCACCTGTACTTCCCAATGTTCTGATATGTTTTGCGCAATGAACCGGTGAATGTCAGTCACCATCTCCGCCAGAAAAGTTTTTGTTTGCTGTATCTCCTCTTTCATTCATGCAAAAATACGAATAATTCCAGCATTCATGGTGCATTATTCAATTTCCAATTTAATAGCTGAATGAGATGTATTGAAAATATTTAGACAATTTTTGTAATAATTATTACCTTGTTTATAAATATTTGTTAAATTTGTTGAACAACTCACAAATCGTTTAACCATTAAAAATAATCTATGAAAAAAATTCTCTATCTTTTTCTGAGCGTTACTTTGCTGTTTCTGTACAGCTGCATCAGGAGTGAAGACACATCTGTAGAGGTTACGAACCCGACTCCCATTAGTGTTAAAAAGGGAAGTGTAAGCGGGAAAGTTTTTGCGCAAAACGGAATTAAACCTATTGGAGGTGCGCTGGTTTTCACTTTCGATGACCAAAACAAACTGTTCCATACCTACTCCGACCCCCAGGGAAATTTTTCTCTGGAAACACCTGCCGGTAACAGAAAAATACACATCCAAACGGGTGACGGCTCCAATTTCAGGACGGTATTCAATGTGACGGTTCAGAATAAAGAGGACATTACCGTACCTGCGAACGTCACCAAACTTACGCAGGTGGCTACCATGGCCTATGTAAAAGGAAGCTACGACGAGATTGAAGACATCGTAATCGGCTTGGGGTACACGATCACGGAAATTGATTACAATGACCTGAAGAACATGAATACCATTGCGGCTTATGATGTAATATTCCTGAACTGTGGTTCCAGAACCATGGGGAATTCAGGAACTTCCACCCCCAATTCGGATACCGTAATCTATGATAACCTCGCAACCTTCGTAACCAATGGAGGCAGCCTTTACGCTTCCGACTGGGACATCGCTTACCTCATAGGCGGTGAATCCCACACCACGGCCTGCAATACGGCCGGCGGATTCATTCCGGACCTTTTATTATGCTCTACAAGCACCGGCTCCTCCACGACGTATACCAACTGTACAGTTTCCAATGTGAATCTTGCCAATGCTTTGGGCTTTTCAACACTTGACATACAGTACGATCTGGGCTCCTGGCAGAAAATCATCAGTTATGATGCCGCTTTCTGGGAAATTCTGGTACAACATAACAATGAAGCCCTGATGATGCGTACAAATAAATTCCAGAGTGCCAGTTCGCCTGCAGTTCCTGTTGGAACTTCAGTAAACAGTGGTTTCATCACCATCTGTCATGATGACAATGGCACGCCGGTAACCTTAACCATAGATCAAGCTGCCCTTCAGGCCCATCTGGGACACGGCGATACGGTAGGTACCTGCTCAGGAGTTTCCACAAGTGGAAACATTTATTATACGACTTTCCATAACCATGCTGCCGGCAACATCGGCAATACCGGGCCTATCCTCGAATATGTTATACTTAACCTGTAAAACCTAACTATATTCAGAATTAAAGCGGCAAATGTAAAGGCCGCTTTTTTTATTTTTTATACATTTGAATTTATAAATTTTATATGATGGAATATGGATTAATTACCCTGCTCTGCATCATCCTGCTGATTCTGGGTATGGTGGGAACAATTCTCCCGGTACTGCCCGGATTGCTATTAAGTCTGTGCGGAGTCCTCATCTACAAATTCGGAACAGATTCGGATTTGTCTATGGTGTATATCTGGATCTTCTCCATTCTCACCCTCGCATCCATGGTACTGAATTATGTGATTCCTGCGAAGACCAACCGTAAATACGGTGGTACACGCTGGGGAAGCATAGGGTCGGTCATAGGAACACTCCTTGGCATGTTCTTCATTCCCGTCCCCTTCGGTTTCCTCATCGGCATGTTTCTGGGCGTATTCGTTGGGGAACTTTTGCATGATGCCAGCGACAAAAAGAAAGCCTTCAATTCTGTGAAGGGCGCTTTTGTAGGATTTATATTTGGAACAGGATTTAATTTCATGGTGGGCTTGGCAATGTTTTTGGTGGTTTTAATTGATATTATTTAATCTAAATCTCCAATCATGTTAAACAACCTGCTAATCTCAAGTATAACCGCACTTTCTGTTCTCGCGTGTTCCGCACAGAAAACAGCCGATAGTAAAGCTAAAAAGACAGAGGTTACCTCAACACTTAAGGAAGCACCCGCAAAACCAGCAGCTCCTCCAAAGACTGTGGAGTCTAAATCTGCCACTCCAAAACAAACCTCCACGTCGCAAACCACACAAAAAATGGCCGGAATTGTATATTTTAAGGAGGGAGAATCCGTATTTCTCAAGGATCAGGAAATGAGTTTCTTTTTTAAGAAAATGTTGGAAGACAGCCGTTGTCCCAAAGGCGTTAACTGCGTGTGGGAAGGCGTGGCCACGGCTGAAGTTGAACTTATGGGTTCTTATACCCGACCGGTTAAAGTAAAGTTATCGACCGTCGACAGTCCACAGAAAGGTTATAACAATAAAGCGATATTCAACGGTTATCAATACACCCTGGTACAGGCCGATCCCTATCCAACTCCATCAAGTGGATTCACCGCAAATTCAGGCCGGTATGTGATTGGCGTACGAATCGATAAAGTTGCGGAAAACAGAATTGAGCCCAGCACCCGCTGATTACCACGATATGAACTGCTGACCCGTTGAAACAAGGTAGGAATTAATGCTGGAAAAAGGTTTGCTGCCGTAAAAACCCCTGTATACAGAGAAAGGCGACGGATGGGCAGATTTTAGTATAAGATGTTTGGAGGAATCAATAAGCTCCTCCTTTTTTTGTGCAAAAGCTCCCCAAAGGACAAATACTACATTTTCCTTTCTCTCCGAAACCTCATGAATAACAAAATCGGTGAACTTTTCCCACCCAAGATCCTTGTGGGAATTTGGGGAATGAGCACGAACGGAGAGCGTTGCATTTAGCAGGAGGACACCCTGTTGCGCCCAGTCATCCAGTTCTCTTTTCGACCTTTCAATTCCTAAGTCCGACTTCAGTTCGGTAAAGATATTCTTCAGGGAGGGTGGCGCAGCGACCTCTTCCGAAACAGAAAAACACAGGCCGTTCGCCTGAAAATCATTGTGATACGGATCCTGACCCAGGATCACGACCTTCACCTCATCAAAAGGAGTGAGTTCCAGGGCACGGAATATGTGATTTCTCGGTGGGAAACATTTCCCCGCAGCGTACTCATCCTGCACCTTCTGCCACAGGTTTTCGAAGTACTCAGAATTTTTAATTGGTGCTAGGATTTCTTTCCAGGTCATCTCCAGTTTATTTAGGCACAAATTTGCAGATTATTTCTGATTCAGCAAATGTCTCATTTTCGCAAACGTTTTTGCGTTGACTCTTACCGTATCAAATTTTTCCGGCGTCAGAGTGACCATGTAGTAATCATTCGTTTTTGAGGGTCTGACCGCATCCACGGGATCTATCTTTTCAACTGAAGTATAAACGTGGGTAAATGCAGTAAGTCTTTTATTTGTATCCCAAAAAAGCCAACTCCTGATCTCCTCGCTGTAGCCGGCATCACCCAGTTTGTCGGCCAGTTCAAAATGTCGCGGAAGAAATGAATCCCTTTTTTTATCGTAGAAAAACAGCTTTAGGGCGGTGAAAGAGTATTCGCCCGGCATTCGGGCGACTATACCAAGGGTGTTCTCATCCAGTTCAAATTTACCAACAGCTTCGAAATCACCACCATCCAGAAAGGATTCGAGCTGGAGACCGTTTGGAAAGAGCTGCACTTCCTCCCTGGTCAGTTTTTTGCCTAAGTCCTGATCATCGTAATTTGGTGCCCGAAACCTCAGCGTGTCAGGTATGATTTGAGGGAATTTATCAAGAAAGTCCCGGTTTTTGGAAATCCATGGCGGTGCAGTTGCAGAGTCCCGATTTTGCTTTTCCACTTTGACCGGCGGAGCGGCATTAACAGACCGGTCTTCTTTTTTACTACAGGAAAACAGAGTGATTAAACCTGCTCCAATCAGTACCTTTTTCATGATTATTAAGATTTAAATCTGACCAGCAAGAATCTTTCCATAAAAATACAAATGCACGTACCGGCCGCTCTTTATCGCTTCACAACTTTACCTTATATTTGCAATGTGCTGATAAAAAACGATGATTTACATGAGCTTGAATTTCCGGAACTCCTTTCGGAAATTGCCCCCTTTGCCTACTCCCACAAGACCGCGGACCGGATTATGGAACTCCGTCCGATTCCTATTGATGAAGCCGAAATATCGCTAAAAAAAACGGCGGAATTTCTAACAAGTTTCGAAAGTCATAACATCATTCCCTTTGATGAGTTTGACGACATTGAAGAAGAACTGAAACTCATGGTCATTGAGAATTACCGTCTGGATGCGAAAGCATTTGGGAAGATTAAGAATATTACCGCCCAGATCGGAAGACTCCAGAAGTTTTTTCCGGCCTTTACGGAGACCTTTCCCAACCTCCTCGCAGAGATCAGAGATCTGGAATTCCGCAAGGAAATCATCGACAAGATCGACAAGGTATTCAACCGTTTCGGAGAAATAAAAAGTGACGCCTCACCCGTTCTCAAAATTATTAGGACCGAGATCCAGCATGCGAAGAAGGCTATTCAGGAAAATTTTAACCGAGCACTCACGACCCACGGGCAAAGTGATTTCCTGGACGAAATCCGTGAAACGATAATAGACGACCAGCGCGTGCTGGCGGTGAAGTCGGGGTTCAAGAAAAGGGTTCCGGGCCGCGTACTCGGGATTTCCAAAACGGGTTCCATAACCTACATCCAACCCGAAAGTGTGCTGAAGCACTTTTTCAAACAGCGGGAAAACGAGGAAGAGGAAAAAAAAGAAATTGACCGCATTTTAAGGAATCTCACTGCTGAGATATCCGAATTCCAGCCTCAACTTACCGATTATCAGGACTATATCTTTAACCTGGACCTCATACGTGCAAAAGCAAAATTTGCGGAACAGATCAACGGAATCCTTCCAAAAATCAACCGTCACCCCACTTTGAAATTGCGGGAGGCCTATCATCCTTTACTCTGGCTTAGCAATAAAGCCGAGGGCAAGCAGATCTTTTCACAGACCCTCTCGCTTACCGAGCACAACCGCATTCTCTGTATTTCCGGACCCAACGCCGGTGGAAAATCCATCACGCTGAAGACTGTGGGCCTGCTGCAGCTCATGATCCAAAGCGGCATCCTTATTCCGGCACATCCAAAATCGGAAATGTTTTTCTTTGAAAAGATCATGACCGATATCGGGGATAACCAGTCCATTGAGAATCACCTGTCCACCTACTCGTCGCGGCTCAAGAAAATGTCCGGCATCATAAAGGAGGCCGACGGGAAAACGCTGCTGCTCATTGATGAATTTGGTACCGGTTCCGACCCGGAACTTGGCGGTGCGCTGGCGGAAAGTTTCCTGGAGTATTTCTACGGCAAGAAAAGTTTTGCCATCATCACCACCCATTATACCAACATCAAACTGGTGGTGGAACACCTTCCGAATGCGGAAAATGCGGCCATGCTCTTTGATGAACATTCGCTCGAACCGCTTTACAAACTGGAAGTCGGACAGGCCGGAAGTTCGTTCACCTTTGAGGTGGCCGAAAAAAACAAGATTCCGCAGTTCATCCTGAAATCGGCCCGGGAAAAGGTGGAAAAGGATGTGGTAAACCTGGACAAGACCATCGTGAAACTTCAGCAGGAAAAATTTGAAGTGGAAAAACTGAGGTCTAACCTTACCGAACAGAAGGAATCCGTGGTGGATAAGCGCGACAACCTTCAGAAACTGAATGAGCAGCTTCAGCAGAAGCTTTTCAATTTCCAGAAACTTTATGAGGAAGAGCACCGCAAACTTCAGTTCGGAAACAAGATCGAAGGATTCATAGATGCCTATATGAAGGGAAAATCGCGGAAAGATGTCGTGAGGGATTTCGTTAAGATCCTGGAGCAGGAAAAATTCAGAAAACTTGGGACAGACAGGGACGAATCGAAAAAACTCCAGGTGGTTAAACGTAAGATTACCCAACAGCTGAAAAAAGTGGACATCCAGGAAAAGATAGCCGAAACCCATGACAAACTTGAGGAAAAACGAAAAGAAGAACGTGCAGTATGGCTGAAACTGGGTCAGCGGGTCCGTATAAAAGGAAGTACAAGCGTGGGAACCATTGAAAAGATTTCAAAAAATAAGGTGGTCGTCAATTATGGCACCTTCAAGACTACAATTGATGCAGATGAACTGGATAGGATCTGACCTTTAGTATACCTGCAGAAAGACATCGCTTATGAAATGAAATTCTAAAACCTTCATTCACAATAAATGAATCTTCCAGTAGCGGATTAATATATTGGAAATATCCAATATCTTTGAAATTCCCTATTAATACAAGAGCACTTACAGTATGAAAAAAGAAGTTATCAATGAACGGAAAAAACTGCTCGGATCGGTAGAACGAATTCTTGAGGGACCGATGATTTTTTTAGGATTTGTTTGGCTTGTCCTGCTAGTGGTTGAATTGGTATGGGGAATCAACATCATACTCGAATATATCTCCATTGGAATCTGGATCATATTTATTATCGATTTCGTGATCAAATTTTCACTGGCCACGGAAAAACTCAACTTCCTGAAAAAAAATTGGCTTACTGCCATTTCATTGTTTATTCCCGCGTTACGTGTATTTAGGGTTTTTCGCTTTGTCAGACTTTTGCGCGGTCTTAGGGGGATACGGCTGGTGCGGATTATCGCGTCGTTCAACAGAAGCACGCGAAGCCTGGGCAAAACCATGCAGCGCCGTGCCTTTGGATATGTAATGATCATTACGCTGATTGTCATCTTTGCCGGAGCCGCCGGCATGTATGCTTTGGAAAATCCGACCCCTGGTTTCACAAGCTATGGACTTGCACTGTGGTGGACCGCAATGCGCGTGATAACGGCAGGTAACGAATTTCATCCGGCTACGCCTGAAGGGCGGGGATTAGGTTTCTTAATCGCTGTTTTCGGATACAGCATTTTCGGCTATGTTACTGCGACTTTTGCCACCTATTTCATCGGTCGTGATGCCGAAGAAAAAGATGCCCCCCTTGCAGGATCGAAGGAAATTGAAGAACTGAAATCAGAAATCATTGCACTTCGGAAGATCATGGAAACCCAAAAAAAAGAGTAACGTTGGGTGTAGTATTGCGGGATGTTTACAGACAGGCAGTCTATGAAAACCGGAATCTCTCGGTGGCTGTATTTTTAAGGTTTTAAAGTTTGGTGTTACACGTTGAACCTGAAATGCATGATGTCGCCATCCTGAACAATGTATTCTTTGCCTTCCACGCCCATTTTTCCGGCCTCTTTTACTTTGGCTTCTGAACCGTAGGTAATGAAGTCGCTGTATTTAATCACTTCTGCGCGGATGAATCCTTTTTCAAAATCGGTATGGATGACGCTCGCAGCCTGTGGGGCCGTCCATCCTTTCCCGATGGTCCACGCGCGTACCTCCTTTACACCTGCTGTGAAATAAGTTTGGAGATGCAGCAGTTCGTATGCTTTTCTAATCAGTTTGTTTACACCGGGTTCGTCCAGTCCAAGTTCTTCCAGGAACATCTGTCTTTCTTCGAAGGTATCCAGTTCGTTGATGTCTGCCTCGATCTGGGCAGCCAGGACCACGACTTCAGCGCTTTCCCTTTTTGCCATGTCCTCAATCTTCGCAATCCATTCGTTTCCGTTCTTGATGGAGTTTTCGTCCACGTTGCATACGTAAAGTACCGGCTTGTTCGTAAGCAGCTGTACTTCCTCAATGATTGGCTTCGTATGTTCATTGGTCGTGAATTCCCGGGCATTCCGGCCGTCTTCCAGAAACTTCTGCAGACTCAGCAGCGTTTCATAATTGAGGATATCATCCTTCTTACCGGATTTGATGAATTTCTTTGCCTTCTCCACCGATTTACCAACGGTTTCCAGGTCCTTAAGCTGCAGTTCAATATCAATGATCTCCTTATCACGGATCGGATCCACAGACCCTTCCACATGGATGATATTTCCGTTTTCGAAACATCTCAGAACATGAATGATGGCTTCGCATTCGCGGATATTGGCCAGGAACTGGTTCCCCAACCCTTCTCCTTTGCTGGCTCCCTTTACGAGGCCGGCAATGTCCACAATTTCAACCACCGCAGGAAGGACCCGCTCAGGATTAACTAACTTTTCCAGTTCAAACAGTCTTTCATCCGGAACAGATACCGTGCCCAGATTCGGCTCAATGGTACAGAAGGGATAGTTGGCCGATTGCGCTTTGGCGTTGCTTAAACAGTTAAAAAGTGTGGACTTACCTACGTTTGGGAGTCCTACGATACCACATTTCATAAAGAGAATTATTTGCTGTTGCAGGCCTGCCGTCCGATGTATCAGTCAAACCTTTAAAATTAATGTGCGCAAAGATAGTGATATGGATTGTGAATTGAAAATCAGATATTCACTACCGGCACTGAGGTGTTGAAAATTTTACATAAAAAAAGTCCGGGGAAAATCCCGGACTCCTGGTTTTTATTGAGGTGATTAGCTTACCACTCTCTTTTTCTGTCGTTACCACCTTTGTTGTAACCACCGCCACCGCCGCCTCTGTTGAAACCGCCACCGCTGTTTCCACCAAAACTTCTTGGTTTGTCTTCTTTCGGACGTGCTTCAGAAACGTTCAGTACTTTTTGCTTGAATTCCTGTTGGTTAAGTTCTTCAATTGCCTTAAGTGCCTCATCGTTGTTTGGCATTTCTACGAAACCAAAGCCTCTGCTTCTTCCGGTTTCTCTGTCTGAAATAACTTTGGCTGATTCTACTTCGCCATAATTTTCGAATAACGCTTGTAATTCGGACTCAACTACTGAATAGTTAAGGTTTGAGATAAAAATGTTCATAATAAAATAATAATAAATTGTTGATTAAATAAGCGGAAATCAACAAACGAACGAAGGAACTTTGATTGAATTTCTCATTAAATAATTTGCTGCAAGATACAACTATATTTTATTTATCAAAATAAAATTTAAATTATCATCAATTCATGTAAGGTGGTAAGGCTCAACCGATTTTCACCGGTTCCAGTGCCTTGGGAAGAAACGAATTCGGGAAGACCGTGCGTGCCTCGTCTGTAAAAACCGCAAGATCGCCGTACCTGTTAGAGAAGTGTCCAAGGATCAGCTTACCCACGTTGGCTTTCCGGGCAATCCTGGCTGCCTCAAGTGCGGTGGTGTGCCCGGTATAATCGGCCATTTCCTTCAGGTCGTGCAGAAAGGTAGCTTCGTGATAGAGCACATCTACATTCTCAATGAGGGGAAGGATGCTTTCCAGATAGCGCGTATCACTGCAGAAGGCATAACTTACCGATTTGCTGGGTTCCAGAGTGAGTATTTCATTTTTAAGGACATAACCGTCGCTGAGCACAAAATCTTTTCCGAGTTTAATGTTGTGATAGTCACAGGTCTCGATTTCTGGATACTTGGAAACCTCGCGCATGTCCAGATGCCTTTCCTTCGGTTTTTCCCGGAACAGGTAGCCATTGCAGTAAATCCTGTGATTCAGAGGAATGGTAAATACCTCTACCCTGTTGTCCTCATAAATCTTCTCAGATGTTTTGCTTTCCAGCTCATGGTAGACAATTTCGAAACCCCGGTGTGTTTCCGTTATGCGGAAAATGGTTTCGAGCATTTCCTTAATCCCTTTCGGACCGTAAATGTGGATCGGAACTTCGCGTCCGAGCAGGCGGAACGATGCGATGAGCCCTGGCAAGCCGAAGCAGTGGTCGCCGTGAAGGTGGGAAATAAATATATGGTTTATCTTGGAAAACCGGGCTTTTGCCTTGCGCAGCTGCACCTGAGTTCCCTCACCACAGTCGATAAGGAAGTGGCGCTCCTCCATATCAAGAAACTGCGCAGTTGGCGAAGAATTAACGGTAGGAATGGCGGAATTATATCCTAAAATAGTAAGGTAGGTACTCAAAATACTGAGAAATGAATTTTAATTATCATACAAAGATAGGAAAGATTTGGGTGGCGACAGGCTAAAAACCGCGGCTGGGAACAGCTATTTTCTTAAGTCTTCCAGAAAGGCATCCAGTGCCCTCTTTCGGTGGCTGATTTTGTTCTTTTCCTCGGCCTGCATCTCTGCGAAGGTCATCCGATGACCTTCCGGAACAAAGATGGGATCGTAACCAAAACCCTGCTTTCCTTTGTTTTCAGTAAGCAAATTCCCGTACACGCGGCCTTCAAAATACTCCGGCCCTTTGGAGGTATAATAACAGAGTACCGTGACAAAATAAGCGCTTCTGTTTTTATTTCCCTCCATTTCCTGCAGTACCTTCGCTATGTTTTTCGGAAAATCATGGTTTGAGGCGTATCGGGCTGAGTAGATTCCCGGCCGCCCGTCCAGGGATTCGACCACCAGACCGGAATCGTCGCCGAGACTCGGGATCCCTGTCTTTTCAAAACAGTATTTGGCTTTGATGAGCGCATTTTCGTGAAACGTAAGTCCGTCTTCAACAACCTCATCATGAAGGTTGTAATCCGTCAGACTTTTTACGACAAATTCGGCCTCAAGAATCTGTTGTATCTCTTCCTTTTTATGCTGGTTGTGTGTTGCTACTAATAATTCCATTAATCAATAAGTGTAAAGGTTTAATTTTCTGAGTGATGAATCCCGTATTTTTGGGTGAAGAGGTAAAAAAACAGACCAAACATAACGATCCCAATTCCCAAAAGAAGATACTCTGAAATTCTGAAGGCTTCCGCAAAACTTTCCGTTTTGGTATAATGGATCAGCAGTACCGATACGAGGTTGTTGAACGCGTGCAGGAGAATCGGCATGAGCAGTGATTTTGTTCTGTAATAAACAAGCCCCAGCACATAACCCAAAAGTACTGCACCTACAAACTGCCATGGATTCCCGTGGACGATGCCAAAAGCAAGGGCTGCGATCCAGATTGCCCAAATAGGTTTTACCCCTTTATTTATGAGTCCTTTCTGTATAATGCCGCGAAATACAATCTCTTCAAACAGAGGAGCCATCATGACAGCCAGCACAACCAGCGTACCGGTATTTTTCGTCATTTGCTCCATAAGTTTAGAAAAAGTTTCATACATAGGTCCGAAGAAAGGTCCTCTAACGGGGAGTTGCGAGGTAAGGAATTCCGCAATCAGCATCATCCCCAGCATAAGCGGAAAAATGAAAAGATAGGTCGTGAAATTTTGTGGGGCAAAACTGAAATTCAGTTTGCGGCCGGTTTGCGGCCGGCACACGAAATAATCAAAGGAAAAGATTGCTCCCAACCACAGCGCGGCATTTGAGATTACGAGAAAGGCATCACTGAACCGACCACTTTCATCCACAAAAAACTGCGCGGCAATTGCAGGAATCAGGACACCCAGGAGCAGGGCCAAAACCCCACGCCAGTCAAATACAAAATGAGGAAGTGCGCCTTTCTGCGATTTTTCCATTAACATTAAATTTTGCGCAAATATAATACTTTGGAAGCACCGTAAGAAATCCCGAATAATTCGCGATTCAGCAAGCCGGACACCTACACCTTTCACATGTCATTAAAAATCACGATTTTTGCAGCCACAATTTTCTATATGTCAGATTTAATCAAAGAAATTCAGAAACGGAAAACCTTCGGCATCATTTCTCACCCCGATGCGGGAAAAACCACACTTACAGAGAAGCTGCTGCTTTTCGGTGGAGCCATACAGGAGGCCGGTGCCGTGAAATCGAACAAGATCAAAAAAGGGGCGACTTCCGACTTTATGGAAATCGAAAGACAAAGGGGAATCTCCGTAGCGACTTCCGTTTTGGCGTTTGAATATAAAGGACACAAAATCAACATCCTGGATACGCCCGGACACAAGGATTTTGCCGAAGATACGTACAGAACCCTCACCGCTGTTGATTCCGTAATCGTGGTGATCGACGTTGCAAAGGGGGTTGAGGAACAGACTGAAAAACTGGTTAAGGTTTGCCGCATGCGTAACATCCCGATGCTTGTTTTCATCAACAAACTGGACCGCGAAGGTAAGGATGCCTTTGATTTGCTGGATGAAGTGGAACAGAAATTAGGACTTACCGTAGTTCCACTTTCTCTGCCGATAGGAATGGGGGCGGATTTCCAGGGTATATATAACATCTGGGAAAACAACATTCAGCTCTTTTTGGAGGAGAAAAAACAAAGGGTAGGCGAAGCGATTAAGTTTGATGACATAGCCGATTCCAAGATTGATGAAATCATCGGCGAAAAAGCTGCCGCCACCTTAAGGGAAGAGCTGGAACTGGTACAGTCGGTCTATCCGCCATTTAACCGGGAAGATTATCTGAACGGGGACTTGCAGCCGGTATTCTTCGGATCCGCCCTGAACAATTTCGGGGTCCGCGAACTGCTGGACGCTTTTATCGACATTGCGCCAATGCCCCAACCTAAGGAAAGCGAAACACGGGTTGTAAAGCCGGAGGAGAAAGATTTCACAGGATTTGTATTCAAGATCCACGCAAATATGGATCCCAAACACCGGGACAGGCTGGCTTTCGTGAAGATCGTTTCCGGCACCTTTAAAAGAAATGAAAACTATTTACTGGTAAGGGAAAACAAAAAGATGAAGTTCTCTTCCCCTAATGCCTTCTTTGCCGATAAGAAAGAGGTGGTTGATGAGAGTTTCCCCGGCGACATTGTCGGGCTGCATGATACAGGGAACTTCCGGATTGGTGACACCCTTACCGGTGGCGAAAAACTCAGCTTCAAAGGAATTCCGAGTTTCTCTCCGGAACATTTCAGATACATCAACAATGATGATCCGCTGAAGGCGAAACAGCTCGCAAAAGGAATTGACCAGCTGATGGACGAAGGGGTAGCACAGCTTTTCACCATGGGAATGAACGGCCGGAAACTTATCGGAACGGTGGGCGCCCTGCAGTATGAGGTCATCCAGTACCGTCTGGAACACGAATACGGCGCAAAATGTACCTACGAACCGCTGTCCATCCATAAGGCCTGCTGGGTGGAAGCCGATGAGAAGTCGGAAGAATTCAAGGAATTTGCACGTCTCAAACAGCGTTTCCTCGCAAGGGACAAGTACGACCAGCTTGTATTCCTGGCCGATTCTTCATTCACCATTCACATGACACAGGAAAAATTTCCTAATGTGAAGCTGCATTTCGTGAGTGAGTATCAGAATCAGTAAAAGATTTCTTTCAAATCGATAAATTACCGGTCAGCATGCGGTTCTCAGTTCTGTTACCGTAATAAAAAAGAGGCAGCCCTTTTTCGGGACCGCCTCTTTACTGTTCGAATAAGGACAATTACTTTGCAGTAAAGTTAATCTGTAAGTCAATATCGTCTTTTATTACTACATCTTTCATCGAAGACTGGTATGCGATATCCCATTTCTGACGGTCAATGGCGAATTTGTCTGATGCGAAAGTCACGACTCCGTTCTTAACAGCAATTTTTGCAGGGAAGGTAACCGCGTTGGATTTTCCTTTCGCGTTCAGGGTTCCGGTAACAGCATAAGGAAAAGCTGCGTTTCCAGATTTCTTCACATTGGTGATCTTAAAAACAGCCGTCGGATATTTGTCCACTTCGAAAAAATCGCCGTTCTTCAGATGTCCGTTAAGCTTCTGCTGGTATTCACCGGTTAAATCGGTCGCATTGATGCTGTTCATATCCAAAACGAAAGTTCCGCCTGCAACCTGGTTGTTCCTCATCTGTACGGTGCCGTTTTTCACTTTCAGGTCACCATAGTGTGAGGAAGATTCAGTTTTTGCCACTTTGTAACCCCACCAGTTAACATCGGAGGTAATTACTTTCTTGGTTTGTCCAGTAACCACTGCGGATAGCAATACGAATGCAAGAGCAAGTTTTTTCATAAATTCTAAGTTATTTAATTATTAATGAAGCAAAAATAGACTTTCTGAAAAGAAATATAAATTGACCTATGATAAGAAAATCATCACTGTCGCGTTACCATGGTCTAAACCCGGACCGTAACTTTGTAAAGTTCTTGTAAAATGATTTGCAAAACTGTGACTGCGAACCTATTATAATTAATTGCCGGTATTGATCCGTTTTAAAGGAATACATTTTGATTCTACCCCTTCGATAATATAAATATATGAAGAACCTGATTTTTTCTTTGGCATTTGCATCAGCCCTTATCTCCTGTTCAAAAACAGAGATGCAGCAGACCAATGATACGATAAAGCGTGCCGACAGCCTTTTCACGAAAGCCAATGACGGTTTCAGGACACTTGATTCCATCTCTACAATTGTTAATGATTCCGCAAAATTCAATAAAGTGGTGGTTCCGGGTATTGAAAAAACCAAGGAAAGCGTGGAAAGGGTCATAAAAGATAACGCAAAGAGCCTGGATTCACTAAATTCTGTTCTTAAAAGGGCTAAGAAAGACATTGAAAGGAGTGCGGAGGTCATTAAGACCGTGGATTCTGCCGGAAAGGTGCTTAAGGAAACCAGCAACCCCATCGATATACTTTCCACCATATCAAAGACCATTGATAAGGTAACGAAATCAAACAAAGATCCGGAAAAACGTCAGGACGCGGTTACTCCAACCCAAAAGCAGCCTGAAGAGGTGACGGTTCCGAAGCCGTATGAGCAATCCAACGCAATCGTAACCAACCCCGTGGTGAAATCCGCTGAAATGGAGATAACGGTAGACGACCTCAGCACTTCGCGCGACGACCTCGCCATGGAACTCCGGCGTTTCGGTGGGGATATCGTTTCAGAGAATTTTGGAGAGCAAAACGGTTTCCGCAAGCAGGTTGTGCGGGCAAAAGTGCCCAATCAGTATTTTGATGAAGCCACAAAACGCATCCCTGAACGCCTGGGTATGCTTAAAAGCAAGAATATGGAAAGCTCCGGCACTGATTACGACCCCAATCAAATGTCTGACCTGGAAATTACCCTAAGCGAAAACCGTACAGTTGCCGGTACCGAGAGCGTTGCTACCGACCCGGCGCAAAAAAATGAAACCGGAGAAGATTCCTATTCCGGAGCCTTTATGAAAGGGTTCAAGGTGATGGGCCAGGTGTTCATGGCACTCCTTCCCTTTTGGCCGGTCTTTCTCGTCATTGGACTGGTGTGGTATTTCATCAGCCGTAGAAACTTGAAGAAAAACGCTGAAGCTGCCCGGATGCCGCAAGCTGAAAACCTTCCGCAGGAAGAATTCATTGACACAAACCCCGTCAGAAAGGAGAATGATACACCAAATGACAGCGGAAATGCTAATGAGGATCCCTATGCCAGATACAAACCGAAGTAAATCGGGGATTTAAGTCCGACAAGGCTCAGCGGATCAATTTTCTGCTTCGGAAAGCGCGTAGACTGCAAAGCTGGCCAGCCAGTGATCACCGCCGTAATTGCCCTGGAATACGAGCGGCAGGGCATTCTTCAGAAACTCATCCGATGTATTCATAAACCTATGTTTCAGACGGTGATTGTCGGGCAGCGCCTTTGCCACTCCTTTCATGGCCCAGGCCCTGCTGAACGAAAGCCCCAGCAGGTGAATGGTCTGGTAATCCTTCATATCGCTGATGACCGGCATCTTTGAGATATTTTCCAGACTTCGCTTATCGTAGAAGCCGTTAAACCACAAAACAAATTCCCTGCGCGGCAGGATTCGCCTCATTAAATCGGCAATCTGAAGGCTGGGCGAAAAAAAATCGCTGCCGTCAGGCTCCAGATAGGCGGGTGTCTTACGGTCTTTCAGATAGAAATATTTGGATTTTTCGACAAGTTGCTGCTCAAAAACCTGATCACCGGTAGCCCGTGCCCAGTCTACAGCGAAGGCCATTGCAAATGCTGAATTGGGATGTACGCCGGTCCGGTTTGGATAGGTCTGCTTGGGCAGATAAAGCTTCCACAGCCTTAAGATCTCATCGGTCAGGGGTTTCAGATTTTGGTGCCATACCCGCGCCTGGGGGTGATCCCAGGTAGCGAGTTCCTCATCCAGTTTCAACAGCCACGCCCAGCCGTAGGTTCTCTCAAAATTCTGGGCCACCTCATATTGCGTGAAATATCGGGCTTCTGCTGCAATTTTTTCCTTTTGAAAGGAGCCATTCAGCAAGGCGATTATTTCTGCCGATTTGGGAAGATTTGGATGGGTTTTCAGCAGATGCACGAGCATCCAGTGTCCGTGAACCGACGAATGCCAGTCGAAACAGCCGTAGAAACTGGGGTGAAGCTGCTTCGGTGTCATTGCAGCGTCCTTTTCTCCGTTAATGACGTGTGCGGTCTTATTAGGGTATTCCTGGTTGATGCAGTGCAGCGGTTTCTCGGCCAGCTGCAGGGCAACTTTATCATCCAGAACCGGAATTTGTTGGGCCGAAGGGCAGAAAGAAATGAACAGGATGATGAAGGACAGGTTTTTCATTATATAACTTTAATCAAATGTAAAAAAAATCCCCTCAGCATCGGCTGAGGGGATTCATAAATATCTTTTGTTTCGTTATTATTCTCCGAAGTGTGCTTTCACTGCTTCCAAAACCTGCTCATCGCCCATTTGCTGGGATTTATCCAATGTAATATCAAGATTTTTAAACTGGGCGGTGTCCAAAAGATAACTTTTCAGTTCTTCCTGCATCGTACCCGGACCTGTAATGTACAGCTGGGTCGTGTTTGTAATCAGGTGTTCTATTTCCTTGAAGAATTTCTTTTTGTTGGTCTGTTCCGCGTTGTTTCCGGCGTTTTCGTTGGAGTTTCCGTGCTGAATGTTGTGCTTTACCGGGCTGCAAAGGAAAAATTTAAATGCATTCTGGTCATCATGATTTTTTACTACTACTGCTTTTTCAGTATCGATCCAAAGCCCTGCTAATTTCTGGTTGTTCATTTTTTGATTGTTTATTGTTTTTGGACCTGCAATAATGGTGCAAAGCCCCTGTTAATAGATGTTAAAGTTAATTTATTGTTGTGGAAGATGAACGATGTCTTTAACAAGAAGATAATAACCCACACCACCGGCAATCAACAAAATGGCGTAGACAATCAGCGTAATTTTTTGTTTTTTGAAGTATGCAAGAGCCATGAGTCCTAAAATCCCCAGACCGAGCAACCCGATCTTTAGGGCAATGTCCTGTAGAAAAACAGATGCTGTGATAGAAACCAATGACAACAGGCGGATGACGGTTTCACGTTTTAAAAAATATGCTCTCATAGGATCGGGTTTTAAAAAATCCCCTCATTTTTCTGAAGGGATTCACATTATTTCATGCTGACAATTCTGTCAACCACATATTTGGTATTTCCACGCCACGGAAGCGTTCCGTTATATTCCTTGTAATGAAGGTCAAAATGTTTGCCGCTATTTTCTTCAAGCTGTTTGAATACTTTCGCGTCATCTACAGAAAATTCGAACTCATAGCTTGTAAAAGTGCCGGTTTTCCCTTTGCCGAAACCCTCCTGAATAATCTTACCCTCGTAGGTCTTGAAAATATATCCTTTCTTAACCGCATAATTCAGGTAACCGGATTTAACTCCTTCGCCAAATACAAAATAATATTTGTACCAGAAGAAAACTCCGCCGAACAGAAAAATGACAAGCACAATCCAGAACAGAATCTTTCCGAATCCACTCTTTTTTTCTTCAAACTGATATTCGGCCATGGTTTTATATTTTAGTTAAACTGCGCTTTCCGTAAAAGAGACTTCTTCTTATTTCTTTGAAATACTCCTTGAGATTACGATTCGCTGGATCTCAGAAGTACCTTCATAAATCTGGGTAATCTTTGCGTCACGCATCATACGTTCCACATGGTATTCTTTTACATATCCGTATCCCCCGTGAATCTGAACTGCTTCTATAGAAGTATCCATTGCAACCTGAGAAGCATAAAGTTTTGCCATAGCCCCGATTTCAGAGATATCCTTTCCTTCATCCTTTTCCACGGCAGCTTTGTAGCAAAGCATCCTGGCAGCCATAATCTGCGTGGCCATGTCAGCCAGTTTAAAAGCGATGGCCTGGTGGTTAATGATTTCCGTACCAAATGCCTTTCTCTCCTTTGCATACTTCAGCGCCAGTTCATAAGCACCTGATGCGATACCCAACGCCTGAGAAGCAATACCGATACGGCCGCCGTTCAAAACACCCATGGCAAAGTTAAATCCGAAGCCGTCTTCACCAATCCTGTTTTCTTTCGGAACTTTTACATCCGTAAAAAGCAGGGAGTGGGTATCACTTCCGCGGATCCCCAACTTATCTTCTTTAGGGCCGATTTCAAAACCTTCCCAACCTTTCTCTACAATAAACGCGTTAATTCCTTTGTGTTTTTTCTCTGGATCTGTCTGTGCGATTACAATGTAATAGGTAGCATTTCCACCGTTCGTAATCCAGTTCTTGGTTCCGTTCAGGATATAGTGGTCGCCCATATCTACCGCTGTAGTTCTCTGAGAAGTGGCGTCTGATCCGGCTTCCGGCTCGGAGAGTGCAAAGGCACCAATAACTTCGCCACTTGCCAGTGGGAAAAGATACTTCATCTTCTGTTCTTCATTACAGTATTTTTCCAGACCTGCGCAGACCAGTGAGTTGTTCACCGACATCACGACAGCAGCAGAAGCGTCAACTTTTGCAATTTCCTCAATCGCAAGAACGTAAGAAATACTGTCCATTCCGGCTCCACCGTATTTTGGATCCACCATCATCCCCAGGAATCCGAGTTCTCCCATCTTTTTAACCTGCTCGTGAGGAAATTTTTGAGCATTGTCTCTTTCAATTACCCCCGGTAAGAGTTCAGCCTGTGCAAAATCTCTTGCCGCCTGCTGTATCATCAAATGCTCGTCTGATAAATTAAAGTTCATAATAGATTTTTGTTTGCAGGCAAATTTAAGGTTTTTGACCCATAACTGAAAATAACTTTGATGTTGGAAAATTGGTTAAAAAATTATACTTTTACAAATACGATTCACTTTTAACCAAAAAAAATCCCCATGTCCATCAGACGATTATTTGATATTGCCCACCACGCCCTTGCCAAGTTTCCCAAGGACGATATGTTTGTAACGAAATATCACGGTGAGTGGAAGAAAACCTCAACCCAGGAATTCATCAACCTCGGTAATAAGATTTCCCGGGGACTTCTGAAACTCGGCATCAAGCCGGGCGACAAAATCGCACTGATCACCACAGCCACCCGTACCGAATGGGCGGTTATGGATTTGGGAATCTCACAGATTGGCGCTGTAAGTGTGCCGGTTTATCCCACCATTTCAGCGGAAGATTATGTCTACATCTTCAATGATGCGGAAGTAAAATATTGTTTCGTGTCCGACCGTGAACTTTTGGAAAAAGTAAACACCGCAAAACCCGAAATTCCGACCCTGCAGGGCGTATTTACATTCGACACCATTGATGGCGCGGCGAACTGGCAGGAAGTAATGGATCTTGGGGAAGACGACGCAAGTCAAACTGAAGTCGAGGACCTCTCAAAAACAATCAATCCTGAAGACCTGGCCACCATCATTTACACTTCCGGAACTACAGGCAAACCAAAGGGTGTGATGCTTACACACCACAACATCGTGTCCAATGTACTGGCTTCCGATCACAGAATCCCAAGAGAAAAAGGTCTGGATTACAAAGATGCACGCGTGCTCAGCTTTTTACCGATCTGTCATATTTTTGAACGTATGCTTTACTATCTGTTCACCTTTAACGGTTTCAGCATCCATTTTGCGGAGAGCATTGAGAAGATGGGCGAGAACATCAAGGAGGTGAAACCCCATTATATGAGCGTTGTTCCAAGACTGATCGAAAAAGTATACGACAAGATTTATGACAAAGGAACCAGCGCCGGTGGCCTTAAAGCAAAAATATTCCTGTGGGCACTTGGTGTGAACAAAGCAAAGAAAACCATCGGAAAACCATCTGGTTTAATGGAAATCATCGCAGACAAACTGGTGTTTTCCAAATGGCGGGAAGGTCTTGGTGGAAACATCGTGACATTGGTATCCGGCTCTGCAGCACTGTCCGACAGGCTCAACAAAATGTTCCAGAACGCCGGAATCCCTATTCTGGAAGGTTACGGACTCACAGAAACTTCCCCGGTAATCTCCGTGAACTCATTTGAGAGGCTTAAAGTGGGCACTGTAGGCCATGTATTGGATAACTTGGAGGTGAAGATCCAGGAAGATGGTGAAATCACAGTAAAAGGGCCGTCTGTATTCAAAGGTTATTTTAAAAACGACCAACTTACAAAAGAGGTATTTACAGAGGACGGATTCTTTAAAACCGGCGATATTGGCCATATAGACAGCGAAGGCTTCCTGAAAATCACAGACCGTAAGAAAGAGATGTTCAAGACTTCAGGCGGCAAGTACATTGCCCCTCAGGTTATTGAAAACCAGGCAAAAGCTTCTAAGTTCATCGAACAGATCATGGTGGTAGGCGACGGCGAAAAAATGCCGTGCGCTTTTGTACAGCCTGATTTCAATTTTGCGAAACACTGGGCGGAAAGGCATAAACTTGACATTGGTAAAACCCCCGAAGAGATTGCAAAAAGCATGGCACTGAAGGAAAGAATTGGAAAGGAAATCGATTACCTGAATACCAAACTCGGAAGCTGGGAGCAGATTAAAAGGTTCGAACTGACCCCCGAGGTCTGGTCCATAGACGACGGACTCCTGACTCCTACCCTGAAACTGAAACGTAAGGCCATAAAGGAGAAATATATCAGTCTGTACAATAAGATGTACGGACACGATGGTAAGGAGTAATTTATACGCCCCTGCTCATGACATGACAGCAATTAGGAAGTTTTACACTCCCGCAACTAAAAAAGACCGCAGCAGCGGTCTTTTTCTATGTATATTTTAAAGGTCACTTAAAACTTAATGATGTCTTTCATCTTTTCGTTCTCTTCATTTACCATCTCATCGTCTACCAGGATTTTACCTGAATGTTCGTCAATGATGATTTTCTTTCTCTGTGCGATTTCCATCTGCTTCTGAGGCGGAACGGTAAAGAAGGAACCTTTCGGCGCACCTCTTTCAAGTCCTACTACCGCTAACCCTGTTGTGGAGCTATTGCGGATTCTCTGATACGATGCAAGCAGTCTCTCATCGATGTTTTTCGAAAATTCCTTTGATTTTTCCAAAAGAAAATCTTCTTCTTTCTGGGTTTCGGCTACAAGGTTCTCCAGTTCCTCCTTTTTGAACTTCAGGTGGTTCTTCAACTCACTGATTTTGGTGTTCAACTCTTCGAACGTCTCATTTTTGTGGGAGATCTTTATTTCAAATTCGCTGATTCTTTTGTCAGCTAGCTGAATTTCCAGTTCCTGGAACTCTATTTCTTTCCCTAAGGCTTCAAATTCCTTATTGTTCCTAACATTATCCTGCTGCCCCTTATATTTTTCAATCAAAGAGGTTGCATGGTTAATGACCTCCTTCTTATTATTGATCTCGTCGTTCTGTTCCTTTATTTCTGCCTGAAATTTATCTGCTCTCTTTTCCAAACCTTCAATTTCAATTTCCAGATCTTCCACTTCAATTGGCAGTTCACCTCTTGTATTGCGGATATCGTCTAATCTGGAGTCAATTATTTGCAGGTCGTAAAGCGCCCTCAGTTTTTCTTCAACAGAAATTTCTACGTTTTTCTTAGCCATATTTTATAAAAAATAATTTACAGGATTGGTTTTCTCAATAGATTTTGAGACTGCAAATTTAGGAAATTTTTCCGACAAAATCTCAAATAATTGTTGAGTTACAAACTGTTCCGATTCGAAATGGCCGATATCACAAATCAGCATTCTGTTTTCGGCGAGAAAAAAATCATGGTATTTCACATCACCGGTAAGGTATGCATCACATTTAACAGACAGGGCAGCTTTGATTCCGCCGGCACCGCTTCCGCCCAGCACGCCTACCCTTTTGATATTCCGGCCACTGCAGTCGCTGTGCCGGATTACCTTAAGGCTGAATCTCTCTTTTACCAAACGGAGGAAATTGTCCTCGGACATCTCTTCTTCAAAGTCGCCGTACCGCCCGAGACCTGAATATTGGTTTGGATTGTCGAGGCTGATGATCTGGTATGCCACTTCCTCGTAAGGATGTGCACCCCGCATAGCTGCCAGGATCTTTTCCTGTTTAAAATTTTCAAAAATCACTGCGATAAGAAGCTCACCGACGGTTTCACGGACTCCGAGTGTGCCTGAAAACGGATTTGAACCTTCGCGTGGGCGGAACGTACCGCTGCCGGGCATGGAAAAGCTGCATTCATCATAGAATCCAATACCTCCTGCGCCGGCTGAAAACAGGGCGTTCTTTAAGTTTTCCGCATGTTGTGCCGGAATGATGACCTCCATCTTTTTCAGGTTTTGAGACTTGGGCATGAGCACCTGTTGGTTTTTAAGTCCCAACTTCTCACAGATCTCATAATTCACCCCGAAATAATCATTGTCAAAGGCGGTATGGATGGCGTAAATGGCAATTTTATTCTCAATAGCTTTTAAAACAGAGCGCTCCACATAATTCCTCCCTGTAAGCGTCTTTAATCCGGAAAATATAATTGGATGAAAGGTGACTATTAAATTCGCCTGCTGCGCAATTGCTTCATCCACCACCTTTTCCAGCGCATCATGACAGACCAGAATGCCGGTAATTTCCCTGTCCGGATTTCCGCACAGCAGTCCCACGTTATCATAATCCTCCGCCTGCTGCATCGAAATCGTATTTTCAATTTCAAAAACCACTTCTTTTAACTTCATTTCATTAAGTTTGTAACGAAATTATGCATAATTTCTAAATATCGACGCATGGAGCCTCACCACACCATAGAAAAGGAACACGATTTTATTCCGGAACGTAAGAAATGGAAACGGCAGCTGTTCCGCATTATTTACCGCGCAGATACGCCGCTGGGAAAGCTTTTCGACATCTGTCTGCTTATTCTTATTTTCCTGAGCACCTTCATTGTTATGATGGAAAGTGTTCCCTCCTTCGACCTGAAGTTCCATACCATGTTTATCGTGCTGGAATGGATGATCTCCCTTTTTTTTACAGCGGAATATATACTGAGAATCATCACCATCCGGAATAAAAAGGAGTACATTTTCAGTTTTTTCGGCATCATTGACCTGCTTGCCATCGTGCCCTTCTTTCTGAGCCTGCTGTTCCCGGTAACCAAATTCTTCCTCATCATCAGAATGCTTAGGATCCTGAGGATATTCCGCATCCTGAACCTGCTGGATTTCATGAACGACGGCTACCTTATCGTAAGGGCGCTGAAACACAGTTCCAGAAAAATTTATATTTTCCTGCTCTTCCTGATGATTTTCTCTGTCATTGTAGGGTCTATGATGTATATGGTTGAGGGCCATAAGGAAGGTTTTGAAAGCATCCCGCAAAGTGTGTACTGGGCAGTAGTTACCGTAACAACAGTAGGTTACGGCGATGTCTCACCCACCACCCCGCTCGGTAAGTTTTTCGCCATCCTGCTCATGCTTGCCGGTTATTCCATTATTGCGGTGCCCACCGGTATTGTGACCGCCGAGATGCGCAACAAGAGGCAGAATTTTGAAAAAATCTGCAGCAGATGCACGAATGATGATATTGACGATGACGCCAACTACTGCAAAAGATGCGGTGAAAAGATTTAAAGAAAACGCTTCATTACGAAGCGTTTTTTTGTTGGATTATTCAGTTGTGGGTTTGTCTCTTCTCGCATGCATCTCAAACTCCTCGGGATACATTACTTTCAGACGTTCAATTTCTGCAGCCTCTTCTTCGGCATCGTGAGCATGCTTGTCTAAAAATTTACGCCGTGCATTGATTTTCCTTTTGGAAATGATGTAGAACATGACCGGCACAATGATTAGTGTCAGAAACGTAGCGAAGGTAAGTCCGTAGATGATGGTCCAAGCCAGCGGTCCCCAAAAGGCGACATTATCACCACCCAAACTCAGGTGCGGATTAAGTGTGGTAAGGAAGGAGGCCACATCAAAATTCAAACCTATGGCCAGCGGAATCAGCCCCAAAACGGCGGTCGTAGCCGTGAGCAATACGGGTCTTAAACGTTCCTTGCCGGATTCTATGATGATCTGTTTCACTTCTTCCAGTTCCAGATCATCATGTGTTTCCACTCCCTTCTGCGCAACCTTCTCATCCAATTTCAGTACGAAAAAGTCCATGAGGACAATCCCGTTTTTCACTACCACCCCGGCCAGGGAAATGATTCCCATCATCGTCATCAGGATAACAAAATCCATCCCGGTGATAGCCAGACCAAGGAACACACCTGCAAAACTGAGGAATATCGTGGTCATGATGATGAGCGTTTTGGAAAGGGAGTTAAACTGGTACACAATAATTGCCGTCACCATAGCCATGGCAAGAAAGAGCGCAAACAGCAGGAACTGCATGTTTTTCGCCTGCTCTTCCTGCTCACCACCAAAGGAGTACGTGACGCCGTCCGGTGTTTTATAGTTTGCGAGCGAGGTTCTGATTTTCTGAACGACTTCGTTGGAGTTATACTCTTTCAGAACGTTGGAGTAAACCATGATGGTTCTCGTATTGTCTTTTCTTTTAATTTTATTGAACGTGAATTCCTCCTTCATCTTTGCAAAAGCAGAAATCGGAACCAGCACAGTTCCATCCGGTCCCTGCAGGGTGATGGGCTGGTTGAAGAGCATGCTGCGGTTGCGCCGCTGATCCTCCTGAAGTCTCACGGAAATGTCATAATCGTCGTTCAGGTCCTTGAATGTGGAAATATCCTGCCCGAAAAGCGCCCGGCGTAGGGTAATTCCCGTTTTCTCCGTAGAAACATTCATATTTCCGGCCGTTTCCCGGTCAATGTCAATGATGAGTTCGGGACTTTCCTTGTTTACGTCGGTCTGAAGCTTTTCAATTCCCTGAAATCCCTGGCCATTGATATAGGTAATCATTCTGTTGGCTTCGACCAATAGTTCATCGTAATCATCGCCCTTCAGCTCGATTGAAATCGGATAACCGACGGGCGGCCCGTTTTGGTTATTCTCTACAATAACATTAAGGCCCGGAATATCCGGCATTGCTTTCCGTATTTCCTCCATTACTTTGGAGGTACTCACGCCTCTGCGCTCTGCATATTCAACATAGGTTACCGTAATTTTGGACTTGAAGGGAGTTTCAGCAGCCGATCCGCCGTCAACCTGTGGATTAATGGCCCCCTTACCCACCTGCGTAACGGTGGATTCGACCAGATAGTTCTCCTCTCCCTCCTTGTATTTCCCAAGTACGCCCAAAACCCTTTCCTCTACGACTTTGGTAGCCTGGTCCGTCTTTCCAATATCGGTTCCCTGCGGATATTCCATGTAAATCATGGTCTGTTGTGGTTCACTTTCAGGAAAGAAAAGCACTTTCGAGCGTCCAACCATCATCATGACCGCGTAAAGTGCAAAAGAAAAAAACAGAACGCCAAACACTCCAAAGAGGGCATTGCGGGGCTTTTTACCCTGGAGAAGATTACCAAGGAAGCCCTGATATTTTTTAGCCAGACGCGGGAAGAAGGTATACTGGAAATGTTCGATCCGGTCGTGAAAGAAATTTTTATAAGCCCAAATTGCACCAATTGCGATTACGGAAAAGGTGGTAACCCCCATAAAATACGAAATTCCGGTCACCAACCGCAGGATTCCGAAAACAACAGCCAATACAGCGAAAATCAGGGTGTACCGCTTCGCCTGTTTCTGGGTAATGTTCTTATTGTCCAGAGACATCGAGCCACCCGTCATGGAAGCATTGATGACCATGGCAACAAAAAGCGAGGCCATAAGTGTTACCGAAATCGTAATCGGGAAATATTTCATGAACTCACCCATGATTCCCGGCCACAAAAGCATGGGCAGGAAGGCAAATACGGTGGTTAGCGTAGAGGTGATTACAGGAAAGGCAATTTCACCTATACCGTATTTGGAGGCCAGGCGACGCGGGAGCCCCTTTTCCATGTTGGCATACACATTATCGACCACCACAATCCCATCATCCACAAGCATTCCGAGGCCCATGATCATCGCAAACAGTACCATGGTGTTCAGGGTAATGCCGGAGAAATACAGAATGGCAAAGGCAATGAGCATGGACAGCGGGATTGCCGTACCTACAAAGAGTGCATTTTTCATCCCCATCGAGAAGCTCAGCACGGCCATTACCAACAGGATCCCGATAAGGATGTGGTTGGCCAGTTCATTCACCTGATGTTCCACTGCTGTGGACTGGTCGGAGGTAAGGGAAATCTCCAGATCTTTGGGAAGATAAGTCGTCTTCGCCTTATCGATCTTCACTTTGGCCTGCTCTATTGCAGAAATCATATTTGTTCCTGCACGCTTTTTCAGGTTGATCATTACTACATCCTGTCCGGACTCGCGTGCATAGGTGGTTTTTTCCTTTTCTTTGAACTCGACCTTTGCGATGTCCCTGATCCTTATTCCGGGCGTTACTACAAAAGAATTAAGATCATCGGGTGAAGAAATCTGTCCTTTAATCCTCACATTGGTCCTGTTTCCGTCCGTTACCAGGTTTCCGCCTGAGATCGTAACGTTCTCGTTGCGGATCGCATTAATGACCTGGTCGAAACTGACGCCCGCGGCATTCATCCTGAAAAGGTCCAGGGCAACCTCCACTTCATTATCGTCTACCCCCACGATTTCTGCCTCCTTAACTTCGGGAATATCTTCCAGGTCGTCTTTTATATCTTCCGCATAGGATTTAAGGTCGAACTTGGAATAGTTTCCTTTAACATTGATGTTGAGTATAGGAAACTCCTCAGAAAGGTTAAGGTCAAAAACGTTGGGTTCCACCTGGGAGCCCGAATCCATTGTTGGCCAGTCCTGGTCCCCTTTCACCTTATCTACCTCATCCTTGATGCGCTGCTTTGCCTCTGCCAGTTCCGCCGATTCATCAAACTCCACAATGATAAGACTGTAATCCTGAAAGGTATTGGATGTAACCTTGGTTACGCCGGAAACATTCCTGAAGGCATCTTCGAGTTCCTTGGTTACCAATTTCTCCACATCTTCCGCCGAATTCCCGGGGAAGACTGATGAGATATAGATATTGTTCTGTACCACCTCCGGAAAACTCTCCCGGGGCATCGAAAAGAAGGAGAAGATCCCCATGATCACGATGATAAACGTAATCACATATACCGTAGTGCGGTTGTCCACCGCCCAACTGGAGATGAGGGATTCCTTTTCGTGGTGATTTTTTTTGTCCATATTAGTTTTATTTTCCGGGAGCTGAAAGCGACAGCTTCAAATGCCGCTGCATTCCATTATTCCCCGGATGGTTTATTAGTTTTGAATTTTAATCTTCTGACCGTCCGTAAGATTCTTGGAACCGTCCAGGACAATAAGATCACCAGCCTTCAGTCCTGAGGAAATTTCAACTGCATTTTCGGATTTCTCGCCCACGTTTACCATGACCTTCTTTGCGGTCGCATCCTTACCTTTCACATTAACTGCTGTAAAAACATATTTCCTCTTGGCTGCATCTTCATAAATATACTGGTTCGGAACCTGCATCGCATTTGGGTTTACATAATCCTGGATCTGCACCTGTGCGAGCAGATTTGGTTTAATGACGCCTCCCTCACTGGAAATGGGCATTTCAATGACGAAAGTTCTCGTGGCGGGATCAATGAAGTTACCCACAAGCCTTACGCTGGAATTCAGCGTTTTGTTGAGGGTCGGAATAAATATTTTCACAGCCGTACCGCGCTGAACTTTTGCCAGATAGGTTTCGGGCACTTTGGCTTCCACCCGCATGGTGCTGAGACTGATGAGTTTTACGATATCGGTTCCCGGGGAGACCACCTGACCGTTTTCGGTGATGACATCATCAACGACCCCGCTGAAGGGTGCAACGATGGCAGTTTTCGCTAAATTTGCCTGCACTGCATTTGCAGCCCGCTGTAAGCCCGAAACCTGACTTTGTAGTGCGGAAACTGTGCGCTGTGCGGCCTCATAATTGGATTTAGCCTGTAAGTACTGGAATTCGGAACCTATTTTCTGTTTCCAGAGTGCTGCCTGTTTTTCGAATGAAATCTTTGCGAGATTTGCATTGGACTGGGCGGCGGCCACTTGGGACCTCATTGCCGCTACACCATTCTGGGCCTGCAGATACTGGTCCTTCAGACCTCCATCGGCTACACGCCCGATAATCTGTCCCCTTCCGACCTGTTGCCCTCTTTTCACATACAGAGAAAGCGTCCCGGAAAACTGCGGCTGAACCATGACATCCTGGTCGGTGGTCACATTGCCCTGAATCTCTATGCTGTGTATGAAGTTGGAAAGCTCCAGTTTCTTAACCTGCACAAATCCACTGGCGACATCGGACACGCCCAGGATACTCAGTTCCTTGTCTATCGTCCCAATGAGTTGATTGAGGCTGTCCATTTTGTATTTTTGCCTGTCCTTGTAAGACTGAAGGCCTTTAACATCTTTATTCTTTATTAACACAGAGAGCCGTTCTTCCTCTACAGACTCTTTTTTCTTGCAGGCCACAGCGAGGGTGAAGAGTGCAATTACAGGAATTATAATCTTTTTCATGTTTAGTTTATTTAAATGTAAAATTGAGTCTTTAAAGGTTTCCAAGTGCTTCGTTCAGTTTGGTTTTGGCCTGAATTAAACTGAGGGCTGCCTGATAATACTGGGTCTGCGCACCGTATAGTTGCGTCTCGGCCTGCTGGAGTTCAAAACTTGTCCCCATACCCTCGCGGAATTTAATCTGCTGTTTGTTATAAATACTCGATGAAAGCGCGATAAGCTCCTGTGCATTCCTGTAGGAATTGTAAGCATTTTCGTAATCCAGTGAGGCCTGATACGTCCGGTTTTTCAGGGTGCGCTCCGTATCTTCCAGGTCAAGCTGGGCCTTTTTAAGGTCAAGTTTTGCCTGCTCAGTTTTCCATTTGCGCTGAAAACCATTAAAGACCGGAACATCCAGCTGCAGGCCCAACAGCGAGGTGTTGAACCACTCCTGTTCCTGTTTGAAGAAGGTAAATTTGTTGCTGTTGCCGCTGTACGAAGAGTTCAGAAAACCTGCTAGTGTAGGCAGATATTTCGATTTTTCAAGTTTCAGTTTCAGTTCTGAAAGCGTCACGGCATTCCTGCTGAGGCGGTAGTCTATATGATCCGATACATCCTGCGCAGTCTCTAAGGTAAATAACTGTTCATTCTTTTTCACGAGTTCATCTAAAGTGGAAGTAAGGGTGATGGACTGATCCAATGGATGTCCCATCAGGTATTTTAAAGCCATCAACAGTTTTTGTTCTGTGCGTCTGAGGTTATCCAGATTGGCCACCAGGCTTTTGTAGCTGTATTCCTGCTGCTCCACATTCTGGAGTTCAATTACTCCGATTTCGTAGGTCTTTTTGGTGTCGCTCAGTGCTTTTTCAGCAACCTTTCTGTTTTCCTCAAGGGTTTTAATATTCTCACCGGTTACGAGTACACCCGTGTACGCAAGCAGTATACCTTCTTTTACGGAAAGTTCCGTTTTTTCTTCCACCAATGCAGCTGTTTCCTTATATGCTTTAGCAGCCTGAAGACCTACAAGATAGGATCCGTTAAACAGGAGTTGGGACAGGGTTACGCCTCCGCTCGCGCTCTGCTTCTGACCGAACTGTACCGGAACGTAGGTGCCCGGTTCACCGCCGACAATTTCGGCCGGCAGCAACTGCACCGGAACATTCAGGAAGTAGTTGTACGTTCCCTGAATATCTACCTGTGGCAGACCGATTCCGGTAGTCTCTTTTACTTTCTGTGCGGCGATGGTCTGGTCTATTTTTGCTTTCTGAACGTTCACATTATGTTCCACAGCATATTTCCAGGCATCATCGATCGTGAAAGTCTGCTGAGACAACGCCGTGAACCAGGCGGTTGCAAAGACGATTATGAGGATCCGTTTTTTCATTGGTTATTTTCGTTTATTCTTTTCATTATTTCTTTACCCTTTTCTGTGGTAATGGCATTCATATACAGCATCATCACTTCGTGGCGGAATTTGTCTCTACTGACTGTTTCACTGTCTATGAAAGGAGAGTTTTCATACGACATCATCAGCTGGAAGAACAGTTTGGAATATATGGACGCGTCAAAATCATGACGGTAAAAACCCTGCGCCCTGCCCCTTTCGATATTGCTGACCAGTACCTCTGAGAACTTTTCAGAAAAATTGACCATATGTTTCGTAAAGATGGCCGGATAGTACTTCACCAATTGCTTTATGAGGTTGGTCTTGTTGGAATTCACTGCTCCCTCAATCTGCTGGTCCCGGCAGAACATCCGGTCCACTGCATTATCCATTTCCAAATCCTGCTGCTGCATTTTGTGAATGATCTCGTCCAGTTTGAAAGCCAAAACATCTTCCAGCAGGGCTTCTTTGTTCCTGTATTTCTGGTAGAGCGTCTTCTTGGAAATGCCGAACTCCTTCGCCACGTCGTCCATGGTCAGTGTTTTGGCACCGTTTTCAATAAAAAGGTCAGTAGCTTTCTGTAAAAATTCGTTATGGGGTTCCATTCAAAATTTTGTGCGTACAAAGATATAAAACAGACGAAAAAACAATAAAAATTTTCTGCTTCATTTAACAAAATTTAATGTTTAAACTGCATATTCCTAAAATATGGGCATATAGGCAGAGAAAAACAAAAAAGGCAGCTGAAACAGCTGCCTTATTAAATTAAAAGTCCGAAAAGTTATTTCTTAATGGCCTTTACTGTTTTCACAGATCCGTCTTTGTAATCCAGTTTAAGGATATAAAGTCCCGCTTTCAGTTCTCCTAAGTTAATCTGTCTTCCAGGATTGGCGATTGTCTTAACCAATCTTCCGGACATATCCACTACAGAAACTGATTTCAGGTCCTTCGCATCTGTGATGTTTACAACGTCTGTGAAAGGGTTTGGATATACTTTAGCAGGCGCATTCACTGCTGTTCCTACTTCCACAGTACTCAACTGCGTTGCAGTAACTTGTATATCATCTACATATAAGTAATATTGGTTAGCCAAGGAATAAGACTGGAAACCAACGTAGTAAACACCGGAGGTGGTGGGGGTGAATGCTACGTTTGACACCTCATGCATTACAGCATCCTGAATTCCTACATGGTCTCCAATTACATTAACCATTGCGGCGGCAGTTGCACTGTTTCCAATGGCAACTTTCAGGTTTTCGCTATAAGTGGTAGAGTTATTTCCGTACTTATAATGGATATAGTAAGTGGTTCCTGCTACCATATTGATTCCTCTTGTAAAGAACCACGTGTCCGCATCCTCACTGAAATTGTAACTATACTGTAAAGCATTACTTGTAAAACCATAGCCAGGAGCTGTAGCAGTGAACCACATATTACCCGATCCCGAATTCAGGACAGAAGTACAGCCAGGCATGGCTGGTGGTGTGATCCCTTCAAAATTCATTACATATGGAGCATTTGTGGCATCACACTGGGTCATGAACATCCCGGCGGAATTCCAGGCACTCATATCAGCTGTTGAACAGTTCGATCTAACCCATACATAGTATGTAGTAGCCGGCGCTAATCCATTAATAGTTGCACTGAGATTCGGAGCCGTTACAGTAACTGAGTTAGTGGTGTTCAAAACTGTGGCAGGCGTAGGCGCTGTGTTTGTGGTACTATAGTAAACTGTATAGGAAACCGGCGTACTTGCTGTAGGCGCAGCCCAGGATATATCCGCAGTGTTCTGGGTCACGGTACCCATTGTAAGAGCACTAGGTTCAACACAGGTAGGTGTAACATCTAAATTAATATCGTCAATGGAAATATACCAGGGTGAAAAACTGATGTTGCCCTTTATAGCTATATAATATACTCCCGTTGTTGCAGGTGTAAAGGCACCTGAAACTTTCTGATACGCTCCGTTAATAATTGCGGTAGGCCCCACAATTGTGGTGAACGTTGCCGGATCTGAAGAGGATCCATAAGCCAGTGTAATATCTGCATCGGATGCGGTTGCGCCATCTTGTCTTGCATATACCTGGAATGTATAACTTGTTCCACCTGTGAGGTTAACCGCACGGACCATCCAGTTCTCGTTCCCATATAGTAAAAAGGCATTCCAAGCACCAGTTCTTGGACTTCTGTTATAAGTAGTGAGTGAATTGTTTGCCGTCCAAAGTGCCGTGCCTGTAACTGAACTCTGGGTCCAGCATCCGACGGCAGTGTTATGCGTATTACCATTTTCAAAGCCATCGAAGAATGGGATTGTTGCTACCAGACAAGATGTGGTGATACTGCCTCCCGACACCCATACACTCTGATCTGTTGAACTACAGTATGATCTCACCCAAACATAATAGACTGTGGCAGGATTTAAATTAGTCAAATTAGCAGGTGAAGATGGTGAGGAAACTGAATTGGTTCCGTCAAGAACAGTCGCAGCAGTTGGAGCAGTATTTACCGTACTGTAATACACCTGGTATCCGCCGGCTGGCGCAGTACTCGCCGGAATCCAGTTCACGGTAGCCCCGGTTGTTGTAGGACCCGAAATGGAAACTCCCGAAGGCATAATGCAAGTAGGAATAACCTCCCAATATACATCATCCCAATAGTAGGAGTTGTTGTCTGCAGCATTTCTGATCGCCAGTCTTGCCCCCGCAGGAACCGTTGTAGGTACATTTACCGTATAATCGGCACCCGTAGTGTAGGTGGTATTGGTAATGGAAATTGTACTCAACGTTACAAAGGTAGCACCGTCTGTAGGATCCGTTACATAACCTACTTCCAGGTCTCCCGGAGCGGTAGACACTCTCGCCTTAAACCTCAGCCAGTGCGTTCCTGCATTGATATTGCTGAACACCGGTAAAACTACAGTCACAGGAGTCTGGGTAGAACCCGCATACTGGTAGATGTTTCTCGTCCCTGAAGCCGGCGTCGTTGAAGTGATTGTCTGTGTACCTGGGTCGCTTGCAGGGACAATTCGTGCCCAACAGTTGGGGACTATACTTCCTGTAGCATAACTATCAAAATTCTCAAACATAGAGGTAACAGGTGCGCACGCGGTTAGAATTGAAGGAAGTCCAATCCAGATACTCTGATCCGTGGTGGTACAATTTGTCCGGATCCATACATAATAGGTAGTATTTGGATTAAGGCCACTCAATGTTGTGGTCAGGTTAGCGGTGCTCACGGAATTAGTGGGATTCAAAACCGTAGAGGCTGTCGGGGCCGTATTTACAGTGCTGTAGTATACCGTATAGCCATTAGCCGGCGGGGTAGTTGGTGCAGTCCACGTCAGCATTGCTGAGGTGGTTAAAATATTTGATGCTGCAAAATTCCCGGGTGCTATACAGGTAGGCGGCGTGGTAACGGTTAGGGTATAGTCATGTGCCTCTCCATATCCATCCGTATTGCAAGGAATGGGATTACTTAACCATCTTACAGCTACTCGCATTCTGTAATTCCCTGGAGTTACAGTTGCGGGCACTGTGAGCGTGGAGCTGGTCTGATCAGTTCCTCCAACGTTCGCACTTTGACCCGAGCCAATAAGTTCTGTGGTTGGATCAAAAGTGCCATCATTATTAAAATCGGCCCACATCGCTACGTATTGGCCACTGTATCCGTGTGTTACCAAAAAATTATAGACAAGTGAAGGCTGAACGGTCAGTGTTTGGGTTGCGCTGAAATCTTCATACGCGTTTGCGCTACATCCAGTGGCCGTATGACTGAAACCCGCACTTGCGACGGTAAAATCATCAATCAGGTCTCCACCGGCACATCCACTGGCAAAGGCCGGCGTGCAATACGTCTGCGCGCTGAGCTGCCAGAAGGAGAGCAGAATCGCAGTCAGAAAATAAAATCGTTTCATAAAAATATAAATTTATAGGTTTTAGCTAAATTATAAAAATTTACTACACTGGCAACAATGTATTTGTCTTTTTTTTAAATTATGTATTAAAAAAAGCCATAGTAATTATAAACACTATTTTTCCGGGCAGTAAAAAAGCGGCCTCACGGCCGCTTCGAGTTTAATTAATTAATGTGATTACTTCTTAATCGCTTTTACTGTTTTCACAGTTCCGTCTTTATAATCCAGTTTAAGGATATACAGTCCGGCTTTCAGTTCGCTTAGGTTAATCTGTCTACCGGGATTAGCAATTGTTTTTACCAATCTACCAGACATATCAAGAACAGAAATGACTTTCAGGTCTTTTGCATCTGCAAAATTCACATAGTCCGTAAACGGATTTGGATACACTTTAACATCTTTAACCTCAGCAACCGGATCAACTGTTCCCAAAAGAGAGCCGTCGTAAGCTGAGAGTTGGAACTGACCATCCTGTGGAGTTCCACCATTCCACTTAAACACACTGATAAGTAATGTAGATCCCGGAGTCTGTCCGGTAAGGTTCACAGTAGAATAGGCATCTACACCGTTATCATCATCACAGCCCCCAGGTACAGCGGTTAGTGTACCACAGCTTCCACTGAAAACATTAATTACCGTATCGGTCATCAGTGAACCCGCTACAGGACCTGTCGCAATGGTTATACTTCCAGAGGCAGGAACTACCACAGAGTACCATACATTATTATCTGCATTGGTTTGGCAGGATTGTGGCGTACCATCTGTTGTTGCACCTAAATTTGTTGTGGTTATAGCGTTCTGGGCAAAGGTTCCTCCAGGTGTCAGCGCTATTGGGCTTGAACAGTTATCATTCGCCGGTGGCGTTGGAGCAAGGGTGACACAGATGTTAAATGAATTTGCGTAACCGGCTCCATTGCTGTTGTATACCCGTAAATAATACGTGTTTCCAACTGTCAGACCAGTCAATTGCATAGGACTTGCGGGAGTTGTATCACACAGAATACTGGTGAGTGATCCGCAGGCGCCACTGAATGCCTGTAAATAAAGGGATGTTGAATTGGTTCCCGTTCCTACAGAAACTACGTTGGACAGTGCTACCAAATGTGAAGTTGCGGTTGCTACAAATGAGTACCAAACATCATCGTCTGCGGTACCGGTACATGGCGCTACAGCAAGACCGGAGTTCGTTGCGGCCAACGTGGTGCCTGAAGTAGGCGTTGCGCAGGTGCTTGTGGTACTCGGAGTAAGTGAGACTGCAGCGTCGCAATTGTCATTGGCCGGCACAACAGGGGTGATAACGCAAATATTAAAAGTGTTTGCATACGCAGTTGATCCTGCGTTGCTGTTGTAAACCCGGATATAGTAAATATTACCTATCGTTAAGCCGGTGAGGGCGGTGGGTGTGGTTGCCGAGGTATCACATATGAGGCTGGTAAGACCTGCACATCCCCCACTGAATACCTGCAAATACAAGGATGTTGACGAGGTAGTGCCTACAGAAGCAACATTTGATAACACGATATTATGTGTTGCTGAAGTCGCCATAAATGAATACCATACATCATCATCAGGATTTCCGGTGCAGGTACCTACAGGTATACCGGAGCTCGTGGCAGATAATGTAGTACCCGCGACCGGCGATGCACAGCTGGATCCGGCGTTTGCAGTTACCATTACCGCAGTAGAACACTCATCGTTAGTCGGTGGTGCGGGTGGCGCCGGAGTCGTAAATGACCAGATGGTCGTATTACATCCTGCGGCATCATTGCCGTCAATAGTAGGCACTACATACCAGTAATAAGTGGTATTATAGAGCAGTGGTACCGTTGGCGTATAGGAGATATTCGGAGCCGCAACTGTCGTAACAAGTGCTGTTGGTGGATTGGTTGTTCCCAAATACACCTTATAGCCTGTAGGTACAGGTCCGGTTGCCGATGGAGTCCACGACAGGGTCGGTGTCGAGGTAGTCACATTAGTAGCATTCGCAGGAGCGGTTAGAGTCGCACAGTTAGGAGCTGGAGGCGCTGTTTCAATATTCAGCGTAAACTCACCGCATGCCGGCGCAGGCCAGGTGTCTACATAAACATAGTAGGTTCCATTCGTTGGAAAACTGATATATCCAATACCTGAACCACTGCTGGCAGCAATTGAACCAATACAGTTACCTGCGGTCGGAGGACAGGCAGAGTGCACAGAAACAATTTTCCACGTGGCACCCCCTCCCATTGTAAACTTCAGGTTTACCGGGGCACCGGTGATTGCCAGTGAATAAACATAATCCTCGCCTCCCCCATAACTTGCGTTACAGAATGAGCCGGCAGGATAATCATTTACGCTACCGCAAGTGGTTTGTGTACCACTTGAGAAAGGTAGAGCCGTAATGGGCACCGCAGTCGCGCAGTCATTCTGGGCATTTAGACCTGTGAATGAGAGCAGCAATACAATCAGAAAGATAAATACTTTTTTCATGTTGATGGTTTTTAAGTAAAAACTAATATACATTTTTTTCTGAAAAACCAAATGCGATTGTCATTTTTAGTATATTTTCAGTAACGATGCCGCACAATAGATAAAATAAATTCAATATAATAAACAAATGTTTAAATTTTTCATAATGCAAGCCTAGCACTTTTTTTCCTATCCAATCTTTTTAAGTTGAATTGTAAATCTTAAGGCATAAAAAAAGGCAGCTGAAACAGCTGCCCTAAATATTAGATTAAAAAAATTATTTCTTAATCGCTTTTACTGTTTTCATAGTCCCGTCCTTATAATCCAGTTTAAGGATATACAGTCCGGATTTCAGTTCGCTTAGATTTATCTGTCTTCCCGGATTGGAAATGGTTTTTACCAATCTACCGGACATATCAACTACAGATATTGATTTCAGGTCTTTCACATTTGAAATGTTTACCACATCTGTGAAAGGATTTGGATAAACGCTTACTTCTTTCGGTGCTGTTACTTCTCCTGTTCCCAGGGGAGTACTTACCGAAAGGGTGAAATTGCCCTCCGGACTATCGGTTGTCGTATTGTATGCAATATTGATATAGTATTGCGTGCCTGCTACTGTAGTTACCGTTAAAGTTTCTACATTGCCCGTAGTCGTACCTGTACCATCTGAATAATCTACGCATGTAAACGTGCCACATGATCCGGTATAAACATTCAGTTGCTGATTCCATGGGGTGGTAGTGGTAGAAGTAATATTTACCGTACTTCCGTCTCCAGTAAAGGTGTACCAAAGTCCATCATTGGAAGCTGAACAAGTTGCTATGTTTCCGGCATTATTTGTCGCATTAATACCGTCATGCTGCGTAAACGTGTAAGGAAGTGAACCTATTGCTGTAGCAGTCGCACATTCATCATTAGCAGGAGTATTCAGAGGCGGTGTACCCACACAGACCTCAAATGTATTTGCATAATTGGGACCCTCAGACGCGGTGTATACTCTTACATAATAGGTCTGCCCGGGAACAAGCCCACCGATGTTCATAAATTTATTTGTTGAACACGCAACATTTGTCAGACCTGCGCATGTGCCGGTAAGCATCTCCATGTTCAGTGATGTAGTGGTGGTCGTTCCAACAGAAACTACGTTGTTTAGCTGAACGGTATGGTTGCCTGAAGTGGCTATAAACGTAAACCATACGTCATCATCTTCGAAACCAGTACACGAAGTAGCAGGAACAGATGAAGGGGACGCGAACAAGGTGGTACCGGCTGTTACTGCAGCACAGTTCATGTCCGGATTAACGGTCAGTGGAACCGCGCTGGCGCACTCATCATTGGAGGGGCTGCCAACGGTTGGAGTAGCCACGCAAATATCAAAAGAATTGGCATTTACAGTATTACCTGCACCCGAACTGAAGACCCTTACATAATATGTTTGGCCGGCTGTTAGCCCACCAATCAGCAGTGGTGAAGCATCGGTAATATCACAGGCCATACTCGTTAAAGCTGAGCAGGTTCCACTAAAAACTTCCAAATATAACGCAGTGGAAGTTGTGGTTCCCAGCGATACGATGTTGGAAAGGCTAATGACGTGTACCGGTCCAGTTGCATTAAACGAATACCAAACATCATCATCGGCAGTACCACCACAGGTTGCAGCTAATCCGGAATCTGTTGCAGCGTAAGTGTATCCCGACGTAACTGATGTACAGGTTAAAGTGGCATTCACCGTCAGCGGAATTGCTGTGGTACATTCATCATTCGCGGGCGCGGTCGGTGGCGTAGTGATACAGATATCAAATGTTACGGCATATTCTGCTCCGGAACTGCTCGTGTATACCCGTACATAATAGGTTTCTCCCGGAACGGTAGTAAGTGCAGTTGGAGAAGCATCTGTGGTATCACATACAATAGGTGTCAGTGTTCCACAAGTTCCCGAAAAGATTTGCGAATATAAAGTTGTAGTAGCGGTCGCACCTACGGATACAATGTTGGAAAGCGTTACATAATGTAACGTACCCGTTGCTATAAATGAATACCACACATCATCATCTTCTGTACCTGAACAGGTGGTCGCAAGTACCCCCGAATCTGTAGCATACAGCGTAGTTCCAGAAGTGGGGACTGCACAGGTTAAACCCGGAGTTACAGATAGTGGTGTCGCAGTTACGCAATTGTCATTCACAGGAATAACCGGTGTAATAACACAAATATTAAAAGTGTTGGCATAGTTACTTCCGGTATTGCTGTTGTAGATCCTAATATAATAAGTCTGTCCCGGAACTAAGCCGGTAAGAACAGTTGGGGAAGCATCCGTAGTATCGCATTGAATACTTACCAGTGTTCCACAAGATCCTGAGAACACCTGAGTGTACAACGTTGACGAAGAAGTTGTCCCTACCGAAACTATGTTGGACAGAGCAACCCAATGGGTGCTGTTTGTAGCGACAAAAGAATACCACACGTCATCATCAGCTACGCCGGTGCAGGGTGTTTCATCAATCATGGAATCTGTGGCATACAGTGTGGTTCCCGCCGTTGACGCAGTACACGTGCCTCCGTTTACGTTAAGTGCAGTTGCATTTACACAGTTATCATTACTTACTACAGGTGGAGTAAGGATACAGATATCGAAGGAGGCGGCAAACTGTCCACCAGATGCAGATGTATACACACGAACATAATAGGTTTGCCCCGGTAACGTAGCAATAGCGGTAGGCGAAGCATCAGTAGTATCGCAGACGTAATTCACCAATGCAGCACAGGTTCCAGTGAACACTTGGGTGTACAGTGTGGTTGAGGTACTTGTACCTACCGACGCAATATTGGTTATCGCAATTTGATGAGCGGTGGATGTTGCTGTAAAACTGTACCATACGTCATCATCGGCAGTGCCTGTACAAGGTGTCAGTGTTGCGGCTGAGGCCGTTCCGGACAGTGTAGTTCCTGCCGTAGGGCTAACACACGTGACTCCAGACTGAGGAGTAAGGACAACAGCAGTGGTACATTCATCATTAGCCGGAGGCAGTGCTGCCGTGGTAAATGATCTTTCAACACAACCTGTCGATGTTCCTACCACATTATATGAGGTAACCGTATAATAATACTGCGTATTATAATTCAACGGAGCTGACGGCGAAAAGCTTGTTACATTTCCTACATCCACATTGTTTGCGATGTCTGTTCCGCCAGGGGTGCTACCCATTGAAATCCGGTAACCCGCTGCATTTTGCGTAAGTCCCCAGGTTATTGTTGGCATCACTGCAACATTGGTTGCTGCGGCAGCCGGTGCAGAAACGGTGGGACAGGCAGATACCGCAGCAGGGGTCAAACCATGAATTGTGGCTACCGATTTAGTGCTTGTTCTGGTCCCCACAGGTGGTGCTGCAGGATCGGGATTCACCGTGTCGCTTCTGTAATAAAGACCAGTGTTGGTACCACCGCTGTAGCCATAGAACAGACTCGCAGTTTGATCTCCAGGAGTGTTTTCGTCTACAGCTAAGACCAGGTTGCTTACATTATTATAAGGAAAGGGTGTTGTAAAAGTGACCGTCACCTGGCCATTAACAGCTGTAACTGTCCCCGAAAAGACCTGCGTTAAACTGCTCACTGGAATCCAGTCGGACGTATTATCAAAACTAGCTTTCGTGGTGTGTCCCAAATAGACCGTCCAATCCTGCGCAGTAGCAATATTGGCAGTGGTTGGAACATAGAAAGTGATACCGGTGATATTTCCCGGAGCACTTGCATTAATACCCGGTTGCGGTAAGATCTGTTGTGTATAGTTATAGACAAAACTTGTGCTTACCGGCATCAGATTGACGGTGGTACCGCCCCCAATTGTAATCTGGGCATTCGTACAAACAACTGTTAAAAACAGCAATAAGGTGTATAGAAGTTTTTTCATATAGGAAACATTTACAATTTTCAAATTTAGCCAAAAAAATAATAAGGATGCTTTACATAATTCCCACAAAAAAAAGCGGCCTTTGCAGGCCGCTTCACTTTAGATAAGAACTAAGAAATTATTTCTTAATCGCTTTTACTGTTTTCACAGTTCCGTCTTTGTAATCCAGTTTCAGGATATAAAGTCCGGCTTTCAGTTCGCTCAGGTTGATCTGTCTGCCAGGATTGGCGATGGTTTTCACCAATCTTCCGGACATATCAACTACCGATACTGATTTCAGGTCTTTCACATTTGAAATGTTTACCATATCCGTGAATGGGTTCGGATATACGGAAACCTTCTCCGTTTCTGCAATAACATTAGATGTTCCTAATGTTCCAGATGTTGTTATGGTGAAAGATCCCATATCAGTAACTGCATAGCTGCTCAAATAAACATAATAAGTCGTACCTGCTGTGGCGTTAAATGTCAAGGTTGGGGCATTATTATTACCTGGACAACCCGCATCTGCATATCCGACACCTGAGGTATTAGCAACACAGGTCAGTGTAGTACAGTCTCCTGTGTAGACCCTTAAATAAGCGTCAAACTGAGTTCCGCATGCACTGATTGTAACCGGACCGCTAACCTGCGAAGTCACAGTATACCACACCCCGTTGTAGGTTGCGGTTGGACTAGCACTTCCACATGTCGATGCTGGTAAAGTATCCGCAGTTGCTAAAGCATTATTTCCACTCACTGTACCATTCGGCGCAATTGCAATTGCAGTAGCACACGTATCGTTGGTTGGTATTACAGGCGTTGTAATACAAATCTGGAAATTGGAAGTGGTTGCTGCAGTGGCTACTGCAGAATAAACCCTCACATAATATGTTTGCCCTACAGTCAAGGTTGACAAAAGAACGTTGGAGTTTCCATACGCTGTGGAGTTACATGCTAGTGCAGTTAAACTGCCACATGTTCCCGAATACACCTGAGTTGCTGTAGCGTTATCACTATACGTTACATTTACAAGATGAGTGGTAGAAGTTGCAGTGAACGAATACCAAACATCGTCATTAATGCCTGTTGCAGAACAGGTTGGCGCTGTCCCGGTACTTGCACTCGCACTGGCTGTGGAGCCACTCACTGGAGTGGTACATGTACCTGTGCTACTAGGAACTAACGAAATTGCATTGACACAATCGTCATTTGCCGGCGGCGGGGGTGGAGTTCCTAAACAGATTTCGAAAGTAGCCCCAGTTGCAGCAGTTGCTGATACCGTCCATACTCTAACAAGGTACTGGGTTCCTGGCGTAAGTCCTGTTAAATCCATGATGTTCGGATCACTACATGCTACCTGAACTAAACTTCCACAAACACCACTATAAGCTGCCATTGCAACATCGGTGGATGCTGAAACATTATTAAGCGCAACTCTATGGAGGGCGTTGGTAGCGGTAAACTTAAACCAAACGTCATCATTGGTACCAGCAACGGCACAAGAAGGCGCAGTTTCAGTAGATGCCGTTGCACCATAAGTGGTACCAGCGGTAAATGCGGTACATAAGAAATCCGGATTGACAGTTAATGATACCGCTCCAGCACAGTTGTCATTTGCAGGTGCTACATAAGAAACTGTAAATGTTACCGGACCTGACCACATACTTTGAGAAGAGCCGCAATTAGATCTCACCCAAACGTAATAGGTTGTACCTGACACCCCTGTGACGGTCTGGCTGTTGCCCATCACACCGCTAAAGGTTGGTGTTGAGGTTGAAGTAGGTGCTACGTTCGTAGTGCTTACATATACATCATATCCACCAGAGGGTGCCGAAGGAGGAGCAACCCATGTTACCTGAGCTCCTGTAGAAGTCACGGTATTAAAATTCAATGAAGAAGGCATCACACAAGCAGGAGCCTCCATAACCTGAACCTCATCAAGAAGTACATCATCATAGAAATATCCGTTCCCTGCAACATCTTTATCTACCGTGAACCTTAATTGGATTGTTGACCCAACATAACTTAAAGGCAGTGCTATTCCTTCTGTCCTCCAAGCCGGGACATTGGAGGTTCCTGTGAAAACAGTTACCCAACCTGTACCATTATTGACTTCGACCGTAAGCTTATTGTTGTCATAGGGCGATGCTACAGGTGTGGTCGAAGTTGATGAAGAGTGGTTTTTGAACCAATCAAACTGAATATACGGTGCTGCTAGACCCGTCAAATTAATAAGGGGTGACAGCAATTGCACCGTGTGTTCACCTAAATTTGGAGTACTGGCATCCACCCAAGCAAAAGTTCCCGAAGGTCTTGGGTTATTCGCAGCACTTGCCCCATAATCTGCAACTCCTGTAAATTTCCAGAAAACATTTGCATTCGTAGAAACTGTTGTAGGATTTACACTCGTCCAACAAGTTGGTAACACTCCTGAACTGAACGATTCAGCAAATGGTGCGGCAACTGGAGGGCACAGTGTTTTGAATGAGCCTCCACTAACCCAAACACTCGATTCTGTAGCAGAGCAGTTAGATTTCATCCAGATGTAGTAAGTTGTAGACGGCGATAAACCACCTACTGTCACGGGACTCGCAGCACCGCTTACCGAATTGGATGCATCCAGCACTGTTGCTGAAGTCGGCGCAGTATTTACTGTACTGTAGTACACCACATAACCATTCGTCGGTACTGGTGATGGTGCCAGCCAAGAAATCTGGGCAGATGATGGTGTAAAGTTAGCAGCAGAGATGGATGATGGAGCAAAACAAGCTTGTGGCATCCAGCTATAGGTAAGACCTAAGGTTGGCATTCCGGGAGGAGTGGTACCTGTATTAAATGCCTGCGTACTGCTGTTCGCTGTACCCGCCGTAGAACTTATGAATGCTAAACTTGTCGCATTGAGTCTGTTGTTAAAATCTGTATTGGTTGCACCGCGCAATCCAATCTGACGTGTACCGGACTGAGCGGTAGAACCTATTGCAAAACTTCCGTCACTGTAAACAGTCATCACTTTGCCGGTGGTTTCCTGCAATCTGATTTGGAAATTAAAGGTATAGGCTGAGGTTGCTGATGTACTGTAAGCCGGACGGAAATCTTTCCATTGGAAAACAATTTCTCTGTTAGGTGCAGTGCCTACGGTCTGCCAACTCACATTTCCAGTCCTACCACCAATGTTGAACACAGAATTTAAATCACCTCCAAAAGCTGATATTGCCCCCTTATAGGCATCTGTCGCCGAAATGGGACTACTTGTAGTAGTGGTGGTCGTACCAAAAGTAATAAAACCATTTGCAGACACGTTCAATGCTGTATAAGCTTGACCATTGAAACTAAAAGGAAATGGTAAGGTCACAGGCCACGTCCCTGAATCAAGGCTGGGAGCACCACTCGAATTTCCTGTCGCGGTTGCAAGCACAGTACCGGAAGTTAACTCTGTATACGAACCAGTACTTTGCGAGAAAGTGTATCCGCTGACCTGTGCACTCAGATTCCCGACACCTGAGGTCAGGAGCAGCAGCACAATGCTGCTGAACAAGTAACGCCATCGTGTACTGGGCGGTACTTTTTTGTAAAAGTTTTTCATAAATGTTAAAATTTAAATTCGTTGTAAATATACATTAATTAACGAAATAGCAAGCGTTTTTTTGAATTTACTTAAATATCTGTACCAGTACACGTTAATAGCTAAGACCTTAGCATAGAAACAAACAAACGTTTGAGCATTCAACATTTCCTCATCACTTTATCTGTTGACTTAAGTTGGCCAATTGACTGCAAAATCAATTGCACTTGTAATGCAGCTCTAAAAAAAGCGGCCCTTTGCAGGCCGCTTCAATTTAAATAAGAACTAAGAAATTACTTCTTAATCGCTTTCACTGTTTTCACATTTCCGTCTTTGTAATCCAGTTTGAGGATATAAAGTCCGGCGCTCAGTTCACCTAAATTAATCTGCCTTCCCGGATTTGCGATGGATTTCACCATCCTTCCGGACATATCAACTACCGTTACTGATTTCAGGTCTTTCGCATCTGAAATATTCACGACATCCGTAAATGGATTCGGATAAATACTGATCTCTTTCGCATCTGCGATAACATCATTGGTAGATAAACCCGGATCCTGCAAAACAGCAATCTCATCGAGCAGAACATCATCGTAGAAATATCCGTTCCCTGCAACATCTTTATCAACAGTGAACCTCACCTGAATCGTTGCTCCAACATAAGCAGCACTCAAAGGTATTCCTACCACCCTCCAGGTACTTGAGTTGGTGTCGTCTGCAAAAATCTGAGTCCAGGTAGTTCCATCAGTGGTTACATGTACCAACAGTTTATTATTATCGTATGCTGGCAAAGTTCCAGTTGCACTGGTAAGATGATTTTTGAACCATTCAAACCGCACATAAGGATTCGCAAGTCCTGCTAAATTAATCTGCGGAGTAACTAACTGCACTGCGTGTTCTCCTACATATGGCACACTTGCATCAACCCATGCATAGGTCCCTACCGGTTTTCCGTTGTTTGTGGTGCCATAACCCGGCGCACCGGAAAACTGCCAGAAAGCATTCGCACTCGTGGATGTTGTAGTTGGATTTGCATTAGTCCAACAGTTTGGTAAAGATCCGGAACTGAAGGACTCACTAAATGGAGCTGCGAATGCAGAACATAAAGTGGTAAATGAAACAGGAGCTGTCCAGACACTTTGGTCTCCAGCATTACAGTACGATCTCACCCACACATAATAAGTGGTAGACGGCGTAAGCGGTGGAGTTCCCAGAGATGCACTTGTACCTGATACCTGCGAAAACGTAGGGGTGGTAAGTGCAGTGGGTGGCGTATTGCTTGTGGATAGGTAAATATCATAGGTTGCCGGCAATGTAACCGTAGCAGTCCAGTTCAGCGTGGCCCCGCTTTGGGTGATGTTGGTTACCGTCACATTGGTGGGCTTCACACAAGATGGAATATCCTCTACGAAGATATCGTCCAGATACACATTCCCCGCTGCAGCAGATGCATTATTGAAGGCGAAATACGTGGCACTTCCAACCGGGAAGTCTACGGTATACTCCTCAAAAGTATTGGTTAAAGTGAACGTTTGCAGCACTGCAAAACCGGCTGGGTTCGCAGCATTATTCATTGTTCCCACCTGCAGGGTTCCCGAGTTGGTACTCTTTGCCGAGAATCTTACACGGTTGGTCCCATCACTCAACGCAGTGGTTGCTGGCGAGATCAGCATCATTTCACCGGTTGTCGTGGAAGCACGGTACAGGTAATAAGAGTTTGGCGGAGACAGCACGTTGGCTGCCGTTCCATACACATATCCGTAACCTGTGGAACCTGGGGCTTCATAATACGTCCAGCAGGTAGGTGCATTATTATTGGTTGTCGTTCCCGTAGATGTGGTATCGAAGTTTTCCGCATACGGAACTGTAAATGCAACACAGGCAGTAACAAGGACCGGTGCCGGAGCCCAGGCACTCATATCAGCCGCTCCACATTTAGACCGTACCCACATATAATAGGTTGTAGCCGGAGTCAGCGAAGTAATCGTCGCAGCGGTAACACCTGCTCCTACGGAAACCGAGTTCGTTGCATCCAGTACCGTCGTAGCATCAGGCGCAACACCGGTGGTGTTGTAATACACATCATATCCGTTTGCGGGTGCAGAAGTTGGAGAAGTCCAGCTAATATCTGCCGTATTGGACGTCACCGTCGATACAGTGATAAATTCCGGAACGAAACAGGTTGGCACGGCCTCCCAATACACATCATCCCAATAATAGGATTTTGCATCACTTGAGTTCCGGATCGCAAGTCTCGCATTCGCAGGAACTGTGGACGGAATAATGACCGTTTTTTCAGCATCCGGTGCAGTATAGGTGGTATTGTCCATCAGCAGAGTACTGATCACCGTAAAGGTTGCGGCATCCGCGGGATCGGTTACATATCCTACCTCCATGGCACCACCTGTCGTACTTACTTTTGCCTTAAATCTTAACCAATGCGTACCGGCGTTTATATTGCTGAACTGAGGCAGTACCACAATCACAGGGGTCGTAGTAGCACTCGCATACTGATAGATATTTCTTGTTCCGGAAGCAGGCGCTGCGCTCGAAATCGTTTGTGAACCCGGTGTGGTAGCAGGGACAATTCTTGCCCAGCAATTTGGAACGATACTTCCTGTAGGATAACTGTCAAAATTTTCAAACATTGAAGTTACAATTCCACATAATGTTGTGAAGGTATAAGGTCCTTTCCAGACGCTGTCACCATTGGTGCCCCCACAATTTGATCTTACATAGAATTCATAATTGGTATTGGCAGTAAGTTGAGTGGTAAGCGTTAATGATGTAGCAGAGGTTTGCGTTCCTGCTGTAGGAATACCCGCTCCTGCAGGCTGCACAACATACTCCCATGAGGTTTCTGTACCCCCCGCTGTCCAATTGAACTGAGCTCCGGTTTGCGTAACTCCGGAAACGGTAACATTGGTAGGCGCCGGACAGCTTACTACAAAATCAAATCCTATATAGGCCTTTCGGGTATTGGAAGTCGATAATGAGGCCGGAAGTGTACCGGTTGTGTTATTGGTGTACTTGGTCGTAGTACCCGTGGTAGCAGGCATACAGGGTGCCGTATACTCATACGACCACGTAATTGCATTACTGGCGACCGGATTGGTATATTCCGTCAGCACTGCGAGGTTTTGGGTACCTGTATAGGTGAACGTACTGTTAAAGACGAATTCCTTCCAGCCGCCACCGGTTCCAATAGCCGCTGCGGGATTGCCGTCGTATACCAGCGTAGCTCCGGTAGTTTCTGTTGCCCAGTCCAGCGCGGTCGTACCCCACTGATCCGGCGTAACTTCTTTCAGATATATTTTAAGATTGGGCGTCCCCACCATTCCGGAGGCATTTCCCGCGCCGGTATGAAAGTATATTGCGGTGAGCTGCTGCGCCGCAATGCCTGCCAACTGCGTGGAGGGGTAAATTGAAGCCGTTCTGCTGGTTGCATTTGCCGTAGCAACAGAATACATGGGGCCATAAAGGTTACTTTGAGTTACAGAAGGCAGAGAGGAACAATAATTTATTGTCCAGACCTGCGCAGTCAATCCTATACTGGTCATTGAAAACATCAGCATAAGCATCATTCTTCCAAAAGTGGTGACCCACTTTTTCCTAAGGGATTTTTGCGTGTAAAGTTTCTTCATTGTTAATAAATTTAGTGTGGTATAAATATAGAAAAAAAATTACGAAAGGTTAATTTTACTCTCAATACCCCATTAACAGACGAATCGCAACGACTTCGTACTGTCTACATGCTGCTTCAATAATGCCCTTTTTCTACTTAATGACATGCAATGCATAAATTATTATTCACATTATCTTTTAAAAAACTTTCATATCCCAACAAAAAAACCCCGAAAAATTTCAGGGCTTTACACTCACTTTTATATAAACTTTTAAAACTCAATTTCCTGCTCCGGATGAATGTGTTCGTATTCAGCGGTCATCTCTTCTTCATAATTCGTTTTCTCTTTCTTCGAAAAACGGTATTCCAGTTTCACTACAATCAGATAAACAACAGGTACAATGATGAGTGTAAGGAATAATGAGGAAATCAATCCCCCGATAATTACAATCGCCAAACCGTTGTTCATTTCAGCAGCTGCTCCTGATGCAAGGGCAATAGGAAGCATACCGAAAACCATTGCGATGGTGGTCATCAGGATCGGCCTTAGCCTCGCATGATTGGCCTGCACTAAAGCATTTTCGATACTTTCCCCTTTATCAATCCTGTGGTTTGCAAAGTCAACAAGTAAGATCGCGTTCTTCGCCACAAGACCAATTAGCATGATGATTCCCAAAATCGTAAATATGTTCAAACTCTGGTTCGTTAATGCCAGTGCCCAAAGTGCACCAATAAAAGAAAGCGGGATGGAGAAGAGGACGATGAACGGCTTCAGGAAGTCATTATACAGGACTACCATGATCATATATACCAACATAATTGCTGCAATTAGGGCATATCCCAAAGTTCCGAAACCTTCACTCTGATTTTCCATATTTCCACCCCAAACCCAGTTTACACCGGCTGGTTTTTTCACTTCTGCCATCCTGGTTTCCCATTCAGCGGCCACTGCGCCTGTCGTTTTACCTACGGTCTGCGCCTGTACCGTTACCGATGGCGACCGGTCATAACGTTCCAGCAGGGCGGGTCCTGAAGTATAATTAATGTCTGCAAACTGTGACAGGTTTACTTTCAGTCCGTCCTTGTTGATGAAGTTAATGCTTCGCACATCATCGATGCTGGTCCGGTTCGCTTCATCGAGAATGATATTGATGTCGTATTCATTGCTTCCGGTACGGAATTTATTGTCCGTATTTCCGCTGAAGGCCGTCCGCAAGGTCTGTCCAACGGAAGCCACATTCAGTCCCAGTGAAGTCATCTTATCACGGTCCACGGTTACAGAAATTTCCGGGTTTCCTTCCTCAACACTGAGTTTGATTTCGGAAGCACCGTCAATGGTCCGTAACTGCGCTTCTGCGCTTTTGGCGTACGACATGGCATCTTCCAGCGTGGTTCCGGTTACCGTCATTTGAAGCGGAGCCTGCTCGGCACCCATAAATCCCACAGGAACCGTAGTCACTTTTGCTCCGACCAGTACTTTTTCGAGGTCACGTTTCAGTTTTGCGGCGTACACCTTCGTATCATCTTCCCTTTCATCTTTCGGAACCAGTTCCACACTGATCTCCGATTTGTAGTTGGTAGACTGCATTGCACCCATTCCACCACTCACCGATCCAACTGATGTAATCATTTTTACGATCTCAGGCTTTTTAGCAAGATGTTTCTCAGCATCCTGCGTGATGAAGTTGGTTTCCTCCAGCGAAGTATCTTTCGGCATTTCAATCTGAACCAGGAATTCACCTTTGTCCGTACCCGGGAAGAAATCTGAACCAATGTATCCCATCACCGCCAGTGCAATGGCACTTACGAAAAGAAAGATGGTGATCGCAAACGTTTTCAGTTTGTTCACCAAACTCCACTTCAGGATGCCTTCAATTTTATGGGTAAACCAGGTAAGCCCATCTTCAAATTTTTCAAGAATTTTACCGAAGAATGATTTATTGTCAATGACTTCCAGTTTTCCGAATCTTGAAAAAAGCCACGGAACCACCGTAAATGAAACCAGTAACGAAAGCATCGTTGCGATAATAACCGTTACACAGAACTGCGAAATGATGTCGGATACCAGACCGGAACTCATCGCTATTGGTAGGAATACCACTACAATTACGAGCGTAATTGCTGTAACCGTAAATCCAATTTCCTTCGCACCGTCATAAGATGCCCGTACTTTATTTTTGCCCATTTCCATGTGGCGGTGAATGTTTTCAATTACTACTATCGCATCATCCACAAGGATACCAACTACAAGGGAAAGCCCAAGCAAACTCATAAGGTTCAGACTGTACCCGAGAAGATACATTCCGATAAAAGTCGCAATCAATGAGGTCGGAATGGCTACCATTACAATCAGTGCATTCCGGAAACTGTGAAGGAAAAACATCATTACAAATGCCACGAGCGCAATCGCAATCAGTAAGTCTTTAATCACCGCGTTGGCTGCTGCAAGGGTAAACGTTGAAGTATCGCTTGCCACCGTAATTTTGATGTTGTTGCCTTTATACTGTTCTTCAATCTGTGCGATTTTTTCCTGAACCAACCGGCTTACCTCCACTGCGTTGGCGTCGGTCTGTTTCTGCACCTGAAGCATCATCGTGTTCTCCTGATTGATTCGCGCGATCTTGTCGGCAACTTTCTGCGTATCCTGAACTTCGGCGATATCCGAAAGGCGGATGTTCTGGCCGTTTTTGGAGGAAATGGTAAGGTTTCTCAGTTCTTCAACGGATGAAATTTTACCGGCAAGTCGGATCAGGGTACTGTTCTCCCTGGTCTTCAGCGATCCTGTAGGGAAATCAAGGTTGGACATGGTAATCATCTGCTGAACCTCGGGGATGGTAAGTCCGTACCCTTCCAGTTTTTCCTGGTTCAGGTTGATGCGGATCTCCCTTTCCTGACCGCCAACAATGTCTACTTTAGACACCCCCGGGATCCTTGAGAATACCGGCTGAATCCTTTGGTCAATGAGGTCATAGAGTTCGTTTTCGGTAAGGTTTCCGGTGACCCCCATCCTCACAATCGGCATGTCGGAAAGTGAAAACTGAGTAAGTGACGGCTCATCAATATCTTCAGGAAGGTCTGAACGGATGGCGTTGATCTTCCGCTGAGCTTCATTCAGGGCAAAATCCACATCAGCATCATTATTCAGCTGAATGATAACCACTGAAAGGCTCTCGTAGGATTTGGACTGTATTTTCTTTACGCCCTCGAGGGCGGAAACGGCATCTTCTACTTTTCTGGAAACCGTATTTTCCACCTCAGCGGGTGAGGCACCCGGATAAACCGTGGCTATGGTAACCACTTTTACCTCGAATTTCGGGATGAGCTCGTAATTCAGCTGTTTATAACTGAAGAGCCCTCCAATGATCAGTAATGCAAGCATTACGATAACCAGACTGGGTCTTTTAATCGATACTTCTGCTAATTTCATCTGTTTATTCTTACCCGGTTATTACTTGAGTTTACGAATCTTCGTATTGTTCGTAAGGTTGATTTGTCCGCTCGTCACCACTTCATCACCTGCCTTAAGACCGCTGATGACCTCCACTTTATCCCCATAGTTCATGCCACCCTGAATTTTCGTCAGATAGGCAATATTATTTCTCACCACGAATACCTGATTGTCACTCACACTTCCTACAAAAGCAGCTCTTGGAATGGTGAGTATGTTATTGGACCCGCTCCTGTTAAATACTGCGGTGCCATACATCCCTGCTTTAAGTTTATTGAAACTGTTCTGAACGGTGATTTCTACAGGGAATTTCAAGGCTCCTGATGCGGAAGGTGCTATGAAGGTGATTCTACCGTCAATGGCGCCTTCGATTACATCCGGCTGCACTTTTACGGTATTTCCTACCGCAAGTTCACTGACCATGGACTGATCCACCTCCACTTTAAGTTTAACAGAGGAGATGTCGACCACCTCCACGATTGGAGTTCCGGGATTAAGTACCGTTCCGACCTCAACAAACTTCTGGTTCACGATTCCGCTTACCTTGGAAATGACATTCGTGTCACCTGACTGTAGGTTAGCAGACTGTAACTGGGTCCTTGCATTCTTAACCTGCAGCCTCGCCTGATCCAATTGAAGTGCCGTAACTCCACCTGTTTTGTAGGCCTGTTCATAACGGCTGAGGGCCATTTGCGCGTTGTCCAGGTTGGCTTTTGCACCGGAAACATTCACGTTCAGTTTTTCACCGGCAAGTCTTCCGATGCTTTGTCCGGCTCTTACATAACTTCCCTCTTTTACATAGAGGGAGATCAGCTGTCCGCCCATTTCTGCGGAAATCTGCGCCTGTCTGTTCGGTAAAAAGGTTCCGTTTACTGAGAACTCACCGCTTACGTCTTCCGCTTTAACCACTGTAGTACGCACGGCGACATCCTTGTTTTTCTCGGCCACGACCGCTACCTTTTCTTCGTTGCTTTTCTTGTTTTTCTGAAGGATGAAGAAAAAAACCACGCCAATTCCCAATATGGCCAGTATGGTTATAATTGTATTCTTTTTCATAGTCTTATTAATTGATATCGTTTAATGTTCTGAGTTTTCCCTGCGACTTAAGCAGGTCAATTTCTGCAAGTTTATAGTCGAGTTTAGCTTTTGTAAGATTGTTTTTCGCTTCGGTCAGGTCACGCTCTGCATCCAGAATGTCATTCAATGTCGCCAGACCATGCTGATAGTTGCTTCTCGTATTTGAAAGCACACTTTCAGCGAGCGTTACATTTTCCTCCTGCATCGTAATCATCGTCATGTTATTTTCCAGTTCGGTAACTGCATTTTTATGCTGAAGATCAAGACCAAGTTCTGTTTCCCTAAGGTCGGCCCGGGCTTTTTCAATTTCAATCCTGTTAAGTTCGACCCTGGATTTTGTGGCAAAGCCATTGAAAATTGGCACCCTTACATTCAGACCAATGGAGGCCATATCTGACCAGTACACTCCATTTTCTTTACCGTTCCACCAGGGCATTTTGCCACCCTGTCCCAGGAAACCGTAGTTTGCAGACAGCGCCGCTGTTGGATAAAATTCCGCTTCGGTTGCTTTTTTCTGCCACTCCAGCAATTCTATTTGTTTGTTCATCAGTTTCACTTCAGTTCTGTCTGTAAAGTTTGCCGAACGGTCCGGCAGCAACGCAGGTTCAAAAGTCTGCTCCGGTAGCATAATCTCTTCCGCCATCGGCATTCCAATCATGAACTTTAGTGCATTTTCGGATAAATCCACTGTATTTTCAATCTGCTTAACTCCCGAACTGACATTATTGCGCGCTACCACTACCCTGTCGTAGTCAATTTTCCTTGCCAGACCTGCATCGTACAGGCCTTTTATGACTTTAATGGTCTGGTTTGTAATGGCGAGATTGCTCTTGGCATTCTGAAGCATTTGATCTGCCTGATATACCTGAAAATAAGCGTTTGCCACTTTTTCTATAATCTGTTCTTCAGTCAGCGCTGCATTAATAAGATAGAATTCTTTGGTCGATTTTGCTGCTTTCAGACCTACAAAAACCGACTGATTGAAGAGGTTCTGGGTAAACTGAACCATATTGCTCGAAGACCATTTTTGTCCGAAAGCCACCTTCACCTGCTGTCCCGGTGCACCAAATATCTCACCGGGCAAAACGGATTCCTGTAACAAAGGGTTGTAGGTTGTTGAGCTGTTGAAACTGATGTTAGGATAGGCGTTGGATTTCACTTCTGCAATCTGGGCGTCTCCCTTTCTAATATTCAAACGTGCCTTTTCCGCCTCCGCTTTATTTTCCAGTGCGTAGGAAATCGCCTCCGGCAGCGTAAGCACTCTCGCTTCCTGACTGTGGAAGAATCCTCCGCACAGCATAAAGCCAAAAATTAATTTCTTCATTATTATAAATTATTATACTTTTTTAAGTGTTCCTTTCCTTTTTCTGTCGTAATGGCATTCATATAAAACATGAGCACCTCGTTGTTGTAATGTGTCCTGTCTGGCCTGTCCGTATCCAGGAAGGGCGAATGGTCGTATGACATGACCATTTGGAAAAATAGCTTCGCATAGATTTTTGCATCAAAGTCTGTCCGGTAATAACCCTGATCCCTTCCTCGCCCAATGTTGTGGATGAGAACTTCGGTAAAACTTTCGCAGAACTCCGTCATATGTTTGATGAAAATGGCAGGGTAATATTTGATGAGCTGCCTGATCAGGATGGAATTGTTGGACTGCGCCGCTTTTTCAATCTGCTCATCACGGCAGAACATCCGGTCTACCGCATTTTCGATCCGGATATCCAGTTCATTCAGTTTCTCGATAATCTCTTTAAGCTTGAACTGGAGTACGTCCTCCAGAAGTGCTTCCTTATTTGCATACCGCTGGTACAGCGTCTTCTTGGACATGCCAAATTCTTTGGCAATATCGTCCATGGTGAGCGTCTTGGCACCGTTGTCGATGAAAAGGTCCACCACTTTTTCAAGAAATTTTTTATCCATTACAATGATTTGAGGGGGCAAATGTACAACATTGGAAACTTATAAACCAAATTAGTTTCCAAGTTTTTACAACAAACAGTTATAGATTTTATGAATGGTTTAGTGCCCAAGGAGATAAAAGTTGCAAGGATCTAAAAAAATTTAAAACCGATATATTAAAGATGCGGGCAAGTCTTGGAGGGCACTTATATAAAAAAAGCAGCGGGAAACCCACTGCTCTACAAGATGAATAAAATATTTTGGTGTTAATTCAGAAATATCTCATACTTCTGCATCTCATTAAAAATTTCCAGAAGGTTGCCATTTACTTCCACGTTTGTTTGCAGGCTCAGGACCTCAATATGGCTTTCGTCCTCGGGATTTTTTACATAAAAACTCAGTTTTTTGTCTCCTTGGTTGGCCGTAAAATTCTCTTTGAAGAAAAGCAGATCCTCTCTGCGAAGGTCATTGATATCCACCACAACGGTCATGCTCTTCGCAAACTGCTCAAAAGCTTCCTTCAGTTCCGCTACATCGGTTACGTTCACAAACACCCTTCCGTCCTTGGAAATAGAGAATCTGAGTTTAAAGATAAGGAAGCGCTGGACATCGATCTTGTCCCTTAAACGCAGATAATCCCGGTCCCCGAGACGGAACGAATAGCTGCCCGAATAATCTTCAAGGGTGATAAAAGCAATTTTCTCCCCGCTGTTTTTCCCGTCGCGAACCGTGTATTCCGTAACCAGACCTGCTACCATGTATTCTTTGGAATTGGCGTTGAATTTCTGTTTTTCCTTGTAATCCTTGATCTCCTCAAAAAGCCTCACCTGTTCCGGACCGAAGTTCCGGTCGCGGAACGCATCGATCTCATCCAGATTCAGGAAGTTAAAATTCCCTTTGGCTTCAGCATTTTTGGTCTCTTCCTCTACCATTTCACCCTCTTCGTCAATAATGAGGTCAATCACTTCGTCTGTTTCTTCATCGGCATCAATCTCTACCGGAATTTCCACTTTTTCCAGCGTCGGAATTTCTTCGTCCTTCCTGCCCTCCAGGACGTTTTTCCTGCTTAAAGCCCCCTGTATAAAACGGTACTGGTATTTAAATTCATCCAGCGGATGGGCGGACAGGTAGAAGCCTATGATTTCCTTTTCCTTGTTCAGCATATACATATTGGGCCACTCCGGTGCGGAATTGATTTTGGGCGGTTCAATCTTCACCTCATCGGCAAAATCGGCGAAAAGTGAATTTTCAATTTCGTTCATATTGTCCTGGAAACTCTGCCCGTATCGCAACAGTCTTTCCAGATTGGTTTTTCCGCTGTTGTCAATATCGAAATATTGGGCACGGTGGTAGTGGTCCACCTCATCGAAGGCGCCAGCAATGACCAAACTTTCCGCCACCCTTTTGTTCATTTGGGCCGACGGTATTTTTTCAAAGAAATCATAAACATTGGTAAACCGTCCCTTTTTCCGTGCAAGCACTATGGCTTCACTCGGTCCCTCACCAATTCCTTTTATGGCACCCAATCCAAAACGGATCTGGCCTTTATCATTCACTGCAAATTCGTACTGGGATTCGTTTACATCCGGACCCAGAACATCAACCCCCATATTCTTACAGTCCTCCATAAACATCGTGATCTGCTTGGTGTTGTTCAGGTTGTTTGTCATTACACTGGACATGTATTCTGCAGGATAATTTGCCTTCAGATAAGCAGTTTGGTACGCGATAAGCGCATAACAGGTGGAATGCGACTTGTTGAATGCGTATTCGGCAAAGGCTTCCCAGTCTTTCCATATTTTATTGAGGCGGTTTACGTCCAGGCTGTTATTCTCCCCACCTTCCAGAAACTTAGGGTACATCTTGTCCAGGGTGGCGCGGTCCTTCTTACCCATGGCCTTTCTCAGCGTATCTGCTTCACCTTTCGTGAAATTCGCCAGTTTTTGGGAAAGAAGCATCACCTGTTCCTGATAGACGGTGATTCCGTAGGTTTCCTTAAGGTATTCTTCGGTTTCAGGCAGGTCATACACAATATCTTCCACTCCATGTTTCCTGTTGATGAAATTTGGTATGTACTTTATCGGACCTGGTCTGTACAGGGCGTTCATGGCAATAAGGTCTCCAAACTTCGTTGGCTTCAGTTCGCGCATGTATTTCTGCATTCCCGGGCTTTCATACTGGAAAATCCCGACGGTCTTGCCTTCCTTGAACAACTGGTAGGTCTTCACATCGTCCAGTGGAATGGTGTCGGGATCAATAGTGATTCCGTGTCGCTGCCTGATGAGTTTTATTGCGTGCTTGATGATGGTGAGGGTCCGCAGACCAAGGAAGTCCATTTTAAGCAAACCTGCGCTTTCAGCCACCGAATTGTCAAACTGCGAGACCAGTATATCGGCATCCTTGGATGCAATTGTTATAGGCACCAGGTTGGAGATGTCTTCCGGGGTGATGATGACTCCACAAGCATGAATACCAGTGTTCCGGATACACCCTTCCATCTTCTGTGCAGCCGACAGAACTTCGTACCTTCCGTCCTTCGGGTTTGCGAGGATATCTTTCATTTCCTGCGCCAGTATCTTATCCTCATCACTCAGTTTATCGAACTTTGCGAAGGCTTTGGCAATGTTCATGCCCGGTGTTGAGGGGATTAATTTAGCGATATTGTTGGTTTCCGGGATGGAAACGTCCAGCACCCGTCCTGCATCCTTAATAGCGGACTTTCCGCCCAATACCGAGTAGGTGATGATCTGAGCCACATTGTTCTTTCCGTATTTGTCAACCACCCATTTGATGATACGGTCCCGTCCTTCATCATCAAAATCAATGTCGATATCCGGCATTGAAATCCGCTCAGGATTCAGGAAACGCTCAAAAAGGAGGTCATATTCAATAGGATCCACATTCGTGATTCCGGTACAGTAGGCCACGGCCGATCCGGCAGCGGAACCCCGTCCGGGACCAACCCAAACACCCATTTTTCGGGCCTCATTACAAAAATCCTGCACGATAAGGAAATAACCTGGGTACCCTGTTTTCGCGATCACTTCCAGTTCGAAATCCAGCCGGTCCCTGATCTCATCCGTAATTGCAGCATATCGTTTAGCAGCTCCTTCATACGTAAGGCGCCTCAAATAGGCATTTTCGCCGCGTTTTCCTCCGTCGTTCTGGTCTTCTTCACTTAAAAATTCCTCGGGAATATCAAACTCGGGCAAAAGGACATCGCGCTTCAGAGTGTAGGGCTCAAATTTCCGTAGGAATTCGGTGTATGCCTCAAATGCGTCCGGAAACTGGATGAAGGCCTGCCGGAGTTCATCCGCATCTTTAATATAAAATTCTGTGGAGGGCAAACCCCTTCTTTTACCAAAACCTTTCCCAACCGGCGAAGTGAGTTTTTCTCCGTCTTTTATGCAGTACAGGATGTCTTGGATATGTGCATCAGACTTTTCGGTATAGAAAGTCTCATTCTGGGCCAGGATTTTCACCTCATATTTATCAGCGAATTCCAGCAGGACTTCATTCAAATGTTCCTCTTCGTCTACCTTATGGTTTTGTATCTGCACATAAAAATCATCCCCGAAAGTTTCCTTCCACCACTTGAAGGCCTCCTCCCCTTTCTGTTCCCCGAATTCAAGTACCGTGTTTGGGACATCTCCGTAGGTTCCCGCGGTAAGGGCAATAAGGTCATCCTTATACTCAGCTATCATCTTTTTTGAAATCCGCGGAACGCCAAAATAAAATCCGTTTACATAGCCCAGACTTGACAGTTTCGCCAGGTTTTTATACCCACTGAAATTTTTAGCAAGCAATACGACATGCGTCCTGCGGTCCGGATCATCCTTTGTAAACTGTTTCTGCTCCGGCCGCTCTGAAATGTAAAATTCGCACCCGATGACCGGCACCAGTTCCTCTTTACGGGGTTCGGCCTCTGTATAAGCGGTATTTTCTTCTTTAGCTTTCTGTTTCTTTTCTGAGTATTCCTGCCACGCTTTTTTGATATTTCCGTTGGCTTTCTCCACTTCGGACACAAATTTAAATGCACCCATCATATTACCAAAATCAACAAGACCAACGGCCGGAAAATTGTTGTGGAGCGCCTTATTAATAAGATCCGGTATACCTGTAGAAGACTGGAGTGAAGAGTAAATACTGTGGTTGTGAAAATTGAAATAGTCGCCGATTTCCACCTCATCTGAGTCGCCAAAATCCACTTTTTTCTTCTTTTTGGATGCGGCCACCTGCCTTCTTATGATAATGCCGAAAGGCTGAATTGGATGCGGGTGCTTGCCAATAAAGCTATCCAATTCAGATTCAGAGATTAGGAGTTTCGCTGCGGGAATGATTCCAATCCGGATCATTTCAAAGAAAACCTGCGCAGTGGCATTTACGTCGGCAGCGGCATTATGGGCTTCATCGAACTTATCGCCATATAATTTTTCATACAGTTCTTCCAGTTTCGGGGATTTATATCTGCCGTTCTTTCCACCACCGAGTTGGCAGAATTCTGTTCCTAGCTCCATGGTATCTGCGGACGGAATTTTTTCCAGTGTATTGTCCATTTCCATACGGTGGCATTCGGCACCGGCGATTTTATAATCGAAATCAATATTGTGTCCGGCCACGACCTGGGCTTTCTTGAGGACTTCCTTAAATTCTAAAAGGACTTCTGCAAGATTACGACCTTCTTCCTTAGCCATCTTTGTAGAAATTCCATGAATTCTGGTTGCGTTGAACGGTATGTCATACCCTTCGGGCTTAATGATATAATCCTGATTTTCAATTAAGTTTCCCTCCCGGTCGTGCAACTGCCAAGCGATCTGAACCATGCGGGGCCAGTTGTCTGAATCTGTGAGCGGTGCGTTGAAATTTTTGGGTAAACCGGTGGTTTCGGTATCGAAAATCAAATACATTTTGAGTAAGAATTTCGGTAAAATTACTTTAAAATTACTTTAGAAAAAAGTTCGGTATCTAAGAATCTTAACCATAACAAATCGATATTGATAAGAAAATTATTGTTCCGGGAAAGCCTCAAAATGGAGAAACCTCGCGCCAATACGACGGTTCCGACTCTGACCCAATTTTTTATTAATAACTGGCATTAAAATGGTTATAAATGCATCAGTTTCATCACGTATTTAGTTGTTCTGTTAACTGACTGTCATCGGGAATCATTAAAGTGATTAATGCACTTTTGAAAATAAGAACGTTTTAGTAGATTGGTTGACTTAGAGAGAGTTGATTGGAATTCAGTATTAAAATGAGCCGAAAACATTTAGAATTTAAATGTTGACTTAAAGGAAATAGCTTCCTTAAAATAGTCGGCTTTCATTTTTTTATTCGTAATTTTAAATTGCGAATTATTATTATATTTGTGACCTTAATAATTTAATAATTAAACAAATAAGAAATAAAATGAATAAAGCAGTATTATTTTTATTAGGCTTTGGGATGTTTTCAATGATGAGCGCCCAAAAGCAGGATAAATTATCTTTAAGGCTTGAGAGAGAAAAAGTTGAAAATCAGCGGAAAATAGAAAATTATATTTCTAAACAGGGCAGGGATCAATTTACCGAAGAGGAGATCAATGAGATGAAGGCCAAAGTGGCGGGGTTCATTGGGGACCGTCCTTATTTTTGGCAAACGGATGACCTGGCTGCTAACCGAGCCGCAAACGTCGTTGCGCTTCAAAACGGCACCTTAACAGGTCTTAACGGACAAATGATAGATGGCCTTGGTCAGAACATCATGGTTATGGACGGCGGACGCGTATTCGATAAACATGTGGACTTTGGTGCGACCGCAGCAGGAGTTCCACCCGTGCCACCCCGTGTTTTTGATTTGGAGCTTGGAACGGTAGGTTACAATTTCCACGCGACAAATGTGGCGGGAATCATTGGGTCAGAAGGTATTGCGAATACACAGGACATCGGTGTGATAAAGAAAGTACAGATTAACAGCTATTCCTTCAGTACAACCCCTCAGGGTACAAACTATCAAAAACTTGCAGCATCGCCAAATGCCAATATTTCCAATCATTCCTACGGTATTGTACGCGGCTGGAGAGCAGATGGGGCAAACTGGTATTGGGAGGGTGACTATTTACTTTCGCCTACTGATACCTGGTCCGGCGCCTATGTTAGTAATGACGCTTCCTATGATGCCATTGTATATGATAATCAAAACCAGATTGTAGTAAAATCTGCAGGAAATTACTTCGGAGACGGACCTAACGGCTCTATGACGAATGCCTTCAAATTTATCAACGGAAGTTGGGTGCCGTTCACTTCTACAGACATAATTCCACCAAACAACTGTAGCGGCGGTTTTAACTGTATCGGTTGGGGGTCAGTGGGTAAAAACGTAATCATTGTTGGTGCTACAAACAGACTTACAACGATTGGAAACGTTTATACACAGCCATCCGACGTCGTGAAAGCTGGTTTCAGCAGCGCAGGTCCAAGAAAAGACGGCGCCATCAAACCTGACATTGCGGCGACCGGAGTTTCTATGGTTATGCCAACATATGTCAACGCAACAACGTATAATTCAGTTTCTACTTCCGGCCAGGGGACGTCCTACTCTGCGCCGGTAATTAGTGGCATTGCGGGTGCTTTAACCCATATCAAAAGGAACCTTTCCGGAAATGCCTCCTTTATGTTTAAAGCTGATGAAATCAAGGCATTGCTGACGCATTCCACAAATGAAGCCGGTTCCAATCCAGGTCCTGATGCTTGGTTTGGGTGGGGATTTGCTGATGCAACGAAAGGTGCCCAGGTCCTGATTGACAATGCTGCGAATAAAAATACAGTTCTAAGAAATCTTATGACTTCCGGAACTCCATATAACCGGACGGTAGTAGCTCAGGCAGGCGCTCCTATCAAAGCGACAATCTCTTGGGTGGACCCGGAAGGTGTTCCGTTTACCAACAGTAACGATATGTGGCAAAACCGCACGCCCAGACTTATCAATGATTTTGATTTAAAGATCATCGATATGGTCACCAATGAAGTGACCTACCCATGGAAGTTGAACGCTCTGGATCCCATGGCAGCCGCTACCAAAGGCGATAATGTTGTGGATAATATTGAACAGGTTCTGCTAGAATCTCCGGTGGGTGGGAGACAGTACAGAATTGAGGTAAGCAACAAAGGTACACTGGTGAATGATGCTGGGACACCGGCTCCGCAAAATTACGCTTTAATTGTTACGGGTTACGATTTTACAGCCACCAACCAGCTTTCTGTAACCAACGTTGATCCAAAAGACGCTGTCGCAGTTTATCCTACTGCTACAGATGATTACGTGACCGTCGTAATTCCGCTGAAAGCAGATAATATTACCATGCACGATATGAGCGGAAAACTGATTGTAAATGTGAAAGCCAGAGGTACTCAGATGATTGACATGAGATCGTTGCCGAAGGGCGTGTATCTGATTAACATCAAAACAGAAAGCGGAAACGTTACCAAAAAAGTAATCAGAAAATAATTTCATCATTAATAAATTCCAAAACGCCGCCACTCTGGTGGCGTTTTTGGTTTTGTCTGAAATGCAGGATTTAGTATCTTTGCTTCCTATGGAAATAAGGGAAAAGGAAAAAGTTTCACAGGATATTTTATTGAAGGCTTTTAACCACATGATGCTCGCAAAAGCGATGGCAGACATCTATGAGGAAAACAGGTCCGTTACTAAATATGTTCACAGTACTTCGCGGGGTCACGAAGCTATTCAGTTGGCCACAGCGTATCAGCTTACCAAAGATGACTGGGTTTCACCGTATTACCGTGACGAAAGTATGTTGATGGGTATCGGATTTGAACCCTACAGGCTGATGCTGCAACTTTTGGCTAAGGCCGATGATCCTTTTTCCGGCGGGCGCTCGTATTATTCCCATCCTTCAAGTCTCGAAGATGACAAGCCCAAAGTTATCCACCAAAGTTCAGCAACAGGAATGCAGGCCATCCCGACTACCGGCGTTGCCCAGGGAATCAAGTATATTGAGGAATTTAACCTGAAAACCTACGATAACAATCCGGTGGTGGTGTGCAGCTTTGGCGATAACTCCGTTACGGAAGGTGAAGTTTCCGAGGCCTTTCAGTTTGCCGCCCTTCATCAGTTACCTATTATCTTCCTGATACAGGATAATGAGTGGGGTATCTCCGTCACCAAGGAGGAAGCAAGAACCTCCGATGCCTATGATTTTGCTGCCGGTTTTGTAGGCCTGAACAGAATGCGGGTGAATGGAACCGATTTTGTGGAAAGTTTTGAAGCCATGAAAAAAGCGGTCGATTTTGTGCGTACCGAAAGAAAACCCATGTTGGTGTGCGCCAGTACCGTCCTTATCGGACACCACACTTCCGGTGTACGCAGGGAGTTTTACCGCGATGATGCAGACCTGGAAAAACACAGAGGCAAGGATCCCGGAAATATTCTAAGGAACCATCTGCTTGAAGACGGTGTGGATGAAGAACTCCTGAAACAGATCACAAAAAAAGCCCGGATTGAGGCGGAAGAAGCTTTTGAAAAAGCAATAGCCGCGGAAGATCCGAAGCCGGAAAGCGTGGAAGACCATGTATTCGCTCCTACGCTGGTTACAGAAGAAAAAGGAATACGCGAACCGGAGGGAGCAGAAAAGATTGTGATGGTGGATGCCGCCATACATGCTATACAGGAAATCATGTGGAAGCACCCCGAGGCCCTGCTTTATGGACAGGATGTTGGCGAAAGGATCGGTGGCGTATTCCGCGAAACTGTTACATTAGGACAGAAATTCGGAAATAAACGGGTGTTCAATACTCCCATTCAGGAAGCTTACATCATAGGTTCAACCGTTGGAATGAGCGCTGTTGGACTTAAACCGATTGTAGAGGTACAGTTTGCCGATTATATCTATCCCGGGATCAATCAGTTAATTACCGAAATATCTAAATCATGCTACCTTTCTCAGGGTAAATTTCCCGTGAGCAACATCATCCGGGTACCAATTGGAGCTTACGGTGGCGGCGGGCCTTACCACAGCGGAAGCGTGGAGAGTATCCTGGCAAATATCAAAGGGATTAAGATTGCGTATCCGAGTAATGCTGCTGATTTCAAAGGACTGCTGAAAGCTGCCTATTATGATCCGAATCCGGTGGTAATGCTGGAACATAAAGGGCTTTACTGGAGTAAAGTGCCGGGGACAGAAGACGCAAAGACGGTAGAGCCCGACGAAGACTATATCCTGCCTTTCGGAAAGGGAAATATCATCTTGGAAGCCAGTAAAGTGGAAACAGAAAAGGGCCGGACTTTAATCATCGTTACTTACGGAATGGGGATCTTCTGGGCAAAAGAAGCCGCAAAAAACTTTGAAGGACGTATTGAGATCGTTGATTTGCGCACCTTGATTCCGCTGGATGAAAAGCTGGTTTTCGAAAGGGTTAAACTCCACGGAAAGTGCATTGTTCTTACCGAAGAGCAGTTGCAGAATTCCTTTGCAGAAGCTTTTGCACACCGTATATCCAAAAACTGTTTCAGATATCTTGATGCCCCTGTCGAAGCTGTAGGCTCCCTTAATTTGCCTGCTGTTCCAATCAACCTGGTGCTGGAAAAAGAAATGCTTCCAAATGGGGACAAACTTACCGTAAAGATTAGGGAATTATTAACCCAATAAAAACAAAAAGCACTGAAATTCTAAGTGCTTTTTTACTTTGTGTGAAAATGCCCGGGAAACGCTTCTTCCGGCTTCATCCTTAAAACATTCAGCATAAACCAGGACTTCAGAAAGCCATAACCGTATGAGAACATCTGGATGTAGGTGGATATAATGGCCATGGAGGCGATACTGATGTTCCTGGTCTTATACAGCGCATGGAAAAACACCAGGAAAGTATAGATGCCGTACATGGTGAGGATAAAACCTTTGCCCAGCACGAAATATTCGATGAAACCTAAAACGTATCCCAAAAAGAACAAAGTGGGAAAAGCAAAGGAAATCTTTACATAGTCCGGATGTCTCTGGTTCAGGATAGGCCGCGCACAGCCGAATTGATAGACCTGTTTGGAAAATTTACCGAAGTCCACCCTTCTCTTGTGATAGACAGCAATATTATCAAAGAATTCGGTTTTGAAACCGTTTTCCCAGAGCGTCATGGACAGGTCCGGATCTTCACCGATCCGCATTTCTGAAAAGCCCCCCACTTTTTCAAACGCCGTTTTCCGGACACCCATATTGAAACTGCGTGGCTGGAATTTACTGACTGATTTCTTGTTCCCACGGATGCCACCTGTCGTAAACACCGAGGTCATGGAATAGGAAATGGCCTTCTGCATTAGATTAAAGCCTTTATGTGCCTTGTCTGCCCCGCCAAAAGCATCACAATCAGAGGTCAGCAGTTTTATTCTGATGTTTCCGATATAGTCTTTCTCAACAATCACATCAGAGTCCACAAATACGAGCCAATTTTCATTAATACCATCTGAAGTTACGCGTCTTGCGCCATAATTACGGGAGAGGCCGGGTCCTGAATTGTCCTTTCTGAAAAACTTTACATCTAAACTTTCCGAAAAAAGGTTCACTGTTGGCCGTAAATCTATCAAAGATCCGTCATCAACAATAATCACCTCAAAATCTTTATCCGTTTGGTGCGAGAGGGACGTAAGCAATTCGTAAAGTTCGTCTTTACGGTTGTAGATGGCGATGATGAGGGAGATCTTGTTCAATTCAGGTTCAGCTATAACTCCGGTTGTTCACCTGTAAGTTTATGTATCTTCTTGGTGCCTTCATACATTTCAAACTGCAGGAAGCGGCATTCCAGCTTACCGTTGAACAGTTTGATCCTTCTTGATGGTCTCAGTCCGACCTTCTTCGCTGCATCCAAATCCGAAGAAATGAACCAGGCCAGGGTATTTGGATAGCTCTTTTTAAACGTATCCCCTATTTTTTTGTAGAAATCGTCCTCTATGATCTCGATCCTTTCGTCATAAGGCGGGTTGAATACCATAAGCAAAGGGAAAAGTTCTTTTTTAGATTCAAAGAAATCCTGGCGCTTCACTTCAATTACCTCCTCCAATTCGGCTGCTTCAATATTGATTCGCGCAGCATTCAGCATTTCGGAATCGAGGTCGTAACCAACGATCTTGCCTGTGAATTCTCTTACGCGGCCGATTCGGACTTCCTTTATTTTCTGGAAAAGCTCTTCGTCATAATTTTTCCAGTTCTGGAACGCGAATTTTTTCCTGAAGATTTGTGCCGGCAAATCCATAGCAACCATTGCTGCTTCAATAAGCAGCGTTCCTGAGCCGCACATTGGATCAAGGAAATTACCTTTCCCATCCCAACCGGCAAGCTGCAACATCCCCGCCGCCAACACCTCATTGATTGGTGCTTCACCCTGTTCCTTGCGGTATCCGCGTTTGAACAGTGGGTCACCTCCCGAATCCAGGGAAATCGTTACAAGTTCACGATCAATATGAAGGTGAAATTTAATATCGGGGTCCCGTGCATCCACATCCGGTCTTTTCCTGTATTTGAACTTAAAGAAATCCACAATTGCATCCTTCATTTTGAGCGAGATGAACTGTGAGTGCCTGAACCTTTCAGAATAAATGGTGGCATCAATTGAAAAAGTTTGGTCTACACGCATATAGTCATCCCAGGGAAAATCAAAAAGCTTGTCGTAAAACCGGTTCTCGTCCCAGGCCTTGAAGGTGAGCAGCGGAATCATGATTTTAAGTGCCGTTCGGGCAGAATAGTTGATTTTGTAAAGAAAACCAAGGTCGCCTTCGCAGTTCACTGCTCGGTTTTTAACCTCCACATTCTTACCGCCCAGCTTTTTGATTTCTTCGGCTAAAACCGCTTCCAGTCCGAAAAAAGTCTTGATCTGTATCTGTAAATTCTCTGTATCCATAATATTAAAAACCGGGAAAAAGACAAAAAGACCTTTTACGGCGTCTTCAGGAGTATGGCTGTTTCGCTTTCCTGAGATCCTGAAGAAATCTTTGTGACTTTGTGGTTTACCAAATGCAAATTTAGTTATTTTTGCACAATGGCATGGTTTGAAACGTGGTTTGATACCCCTTATTATCATATTCTTTATAAAGACAGGGATTTTGCGGAAGCTGAAAATTTCATTTCGCTGCTCCTCAACGCTTTGAAGCTCTCTGGAAACTCAAAGATTATTGACCTGGGTTGTGGGAAAGGACGGCATTCGGTATTTCTGCACAAGGCCGGATACAGTGTCCTGGGGCTTGACTTATCCAAAGAAAGCATCTTTCATAACAAACAGTTTGAAACTTCTGCTGCAACCGATAAGATCCAGCCTTCACTGAAGTTTGAAGTTCACGACATGCGAAACGAGATTTTCCCAGCTATCTCCACTGAAAAAGCGGATGCGGTGTTGAACCTCTTTACAAGTTTTGGATATTTTGAAGATGAGCGTGAGGACAGGAAGGTGTTCCAGTCCGTCCGCAATGCGCTGAATGACCGCGGATATTTCGTACTTGATTTCCTGAATGAAACCTGGGTAAAGAACACTTTGGTGCCGGAATATGTACAAACCAAAGAAGGAATAGACTTCCACATCAAAAAAAGGATTGAAAATCAGCACATCATCAAGGATATCAACTTTAAAGACCATGGAAAGGATTACCATTTTTATGAAAAAGTGAAACTCCACGAGGCGGAGGAAATTGAAAGTTATGGCGAAGAATTCGGCTTTGAACTGATGCATGTGTATGGAGACTATCACTTAGGTCCGTTTAAGAGGGAATCCTCGCCCCGATGCATTAACGTATTCCGAAAAAAGACAGGAATTCAAAACAGAGAACGATGATAATTGTTTTGCTCATACTAAGCGTGCTGGCGGGGGTTTTTCTCGGTAAATTTTTCGGTAATAAAGAAATATTTGCTAAAAATCTGTTGATATTAAGCGCAGGTTTTTTAATCACAATCTGTGTGAATGAGGTGTTCCCGGCGGTGTATCAGTCGGGGGATGCCAATATTGGGATTTGGGTGATTGTGGGTGTGCTGCTGCAAATGTTGTTGGAGCATCTTACCAAAGGCTTTGAGCACGGACATTTCCACCACCATTCCGATCAGGGAATCCTGCCTGTGGCACTTATACTGGGAATGTTTGTTCACGCTTTCATTGAAGGGTTTCCGTTGGCCTATGAAACCGAAGTCCTGTCGCCCTACCTACAGGGGATTATCTTCCATAATCTTCCCATATCATTCATCCTTGGAGCATTTCTATTCAAGAATAAGAAACTTTCAGGTTATTCCTGGCTCATCATCTCCTTATTCGCACTTGCTTCTCCTTTCGGGATGATTCTTGGCGCATATTTCGACATGAGTCTGCAACCCTATTTCATGGCTGTTGTAGGAGGAATTTTCCTTCACATCTCCTCGGTCATCATCTTTGAAAGCAACAAAAACCATAATGTGAACTGGTCCAAAATCGGTCTGGTTATTCTTGGGGTTGCCCTTGCCGTCCTGGGGCACAGTTTTCACCATCACTGAAAAAAAAACTCCGGCTGTAAACCGGAGTATCTTTATTTTTTTTTAGAATTTCCATCCAAAAGTAAGGGAGAGATGGTTCTCCGTATTTTTCACACCGGAAACCGCTGAGGTCTCCTGCGTGATATCAAAACCATCGGAGTAATAACCCGTTGTATATCTTGGTGCATCATCCACAATTGTTCCATAGAGGAATGGATTGGAATACTCTGAATTCTGATTCTGATAGGCTAAATCTATATAAAAGGATTTAAAATCATAACCTAATCCAAGCCCTAAAGTATTTCTGCTTCCCAGAATTAAGTTGTCAAAGGAATTGTTTCCGGTGGAACCGTCGGCATTGAAGGAAGAAAGGGAAACTGAATCAAATGGACTCGTTGCGTGCGCAAAACCTCCCCTCAGTCTGAATGCTTTTATGCGGTACTCTGCACCTACCTTCACTTCGGAAGTATTCCTGCTGTAATCAGAAAAGAACGTATTCAGTTCGGTTTCCGCCGGACCCTGCACATTATATTTAGCCTTTGTGAGACCAATTCCGTAATCTACGTTCAGTGAAAAGTTCTTGTTCGGAACGAAAGCGGCACTCAAAGTTGCTTTTAGCGGCGAAGTGAATGTTCGGTCTTCTGCCAGATTTTCGTAAGAAATATAACCGTCAGTGTCGGTATAGTGATCGGTATATACCCGCTCAATCCCCCACCAGGTCGGAGTTTCAAGCGCAGCGCCTAACCGGAGCTGGTTATTTACCTTTCCTATCACACCCAGACTTGCAGAAAATCCACTTCCCACTTCATTAAAAGGTGTATACTGTTTGTGGTAATCAGCGGTGGAATTATCCAGGTCCAGGTTAAACCTGGCGGTATCAAACTGCTCCAGCGTGCTGGAATGAAAGTTTAATCCTGCACCAATAAAGACTGCATTGTTGTAATTCGCACCAACTCCTAAACTCATTTTGCTCTGAAGACCGGTTCTGTCATAGGCATGTCCCAATAAACTCAAATTTCCATTATAAGGAATGCCGTTCTCATCTTCAAGTTCTTTCTGAATGATTATACTACCGTTACCAGGTGTTTCTACATAGCTGTCAAGATTTCTGCTGCTGATGTTTACCCCAATATTTACGAATTTCCACGCGGTTTCGGTCAAAAGCTGAAAAGATGCAACACCGTTTGCATTAACGAGGTCCGCCGAAGAGTTGCTGTAGGTCAGTCCCTGGTTTCCTAGGGTTGTGGAAGTCTTGTAGTTACGGACACCCAAAGTGGCACCAATATTACTTGAAATAGCCACACCTAATCCGGCAGGATTGTTAAGTAAGGAAGTTGCATCCCCTCCTAGTGCTCCGGAAGAACCCGCCATGGCGTTCCATTTGGCTGAGGCAGGCAAGTCGCCGTTCGAATATACATCAACACTATTTCTGAGTGTAGAAACATCCTGCGCCTGCATATAAAAAGACGCAGCAACAGTTAACAATGCTAAAGATTTTTTTATCATTATCATATTTACGGTTAAAAAATTTTTATTGTCTACCTTCTTGTGGAACCAGATGATGAACCTCCGGAGCGGAAACCTCCACCGGACGATGATGAACTGCCACCATTATAACCTCCGGAGCGGAAGCCGCCACTATCATTGGACCGGGTTCTTGGCTCAGTTGTCCGCGGGGCACTTTGTTGATTATCCATTTGCGGTCTGTTGCGAGGGGTTGCCCGTGGTTGAGATTGCTGTTGCGGAATCATGTCCCTGTTTGACGGAGTCCTGAACCGCGGTGAAGAATTCACAGGCTGCTCACCGTTGTTCCTTGCACCAGACACCGCTGGGTTCCTGAAGCCGCTGTTGGCTCCCTGCCTCAAAAGGCCACCCTGTGCTCCCTGGTAAGAGTTATACATCCTGCCATTTGCACCACTTCGTTGATAGCGGTATCCAGGAGAATTATAATAGTATGGACTGTAGTATCCGTAGTAAGGAGAATTCCATCCCCCGTAAGGATAATATCCGTTATACATTCCCCAGTGAGAGAAAGGACTGTAACCCCAGTAAGGGTCATACCATCCCCAAGGAGATCCCCAACCCCAGGACATTCCCATCATAAAGCCGCTTCTGTAGAAAGGACTGTAATATCCGTACGGAGATCCCCAACCCCAGTTATCCTGGTAGAAGTTCGTCTCGGAACCAGCATACATGCCCCAGTCGGATCCTGAGTTGTCATCATCCCAATATTTACTGTTTTCCTGCCAGTCTCGGGATCTTACATCCTCAATGTAACCCGAATCATTATAATCGTAATATTCGCCTACCCTGTTACCCCGGTCATCAGTTACAACACCTTCGGGTAAGGTATCTTTATTGGGATCATAATATACACCGTCGGTCTCACTGTAGCCACCCATCTGGGTACCGCAGGACATCAGAAGCAAACAACCAGCAACACCTACAACCATCTTCGATTGAAGCATTCCGGGCCAATTTTTAATTATATATTTTTTCATAGTATTTGGAAAATTTTATTTTAAATATCTTTGCACAGCGTAAAACAAGCGTATAAGGTATTATAAAGGTAAATATACGTGTTTATTTTAGATTGCAAAGGAGCAAAAAAGTTAAACAGCGTCCAATAAAATTTGATAAAAGAATGGCAAAATTAACGTCGAGAAGTGAAGATTACAGCAAATGGTACAATGAATTGGTCGTGAAAGCTGATTTGGCGGAAAATTCCGGAGTGCGTGGGTGTATGGTCATTAAGCCTTACGGATACGCGATCTGGGAAAAAATGCGGGATGAACTGGACCGCAAGTTCAAGGAAACAGGACATCAGAATGCCTACTTTCCACTCTTCGTACCGAAAAGTCTTTTTGAAGCGGAAGAAAAGAATGCCGAAGGATTCGCGAAGGAATGTGCGGTGGTTACCCACTACCGGCTGAAAACAGACCCGAACAATCCACATAAATTAATTGTCGACCCCGAAGCAAAACTCGAGGAAGAACTTATTGTACGTCCAACTTCCGAAGCCATCATTTGGAGCACCTACAAGAATTGGATACAAAGTTATCGTGATCTTCCAATTCTGATTAACCAGTGGGCCAATGTGGTCAGATGGGAAATGAGAACCAGACTCTTCCTAAGGACGGCAGAATTCCTCTGGCAGGAAGGTCATACTGCACATGCCACAAAAGCCGAAGCCATCGAGGAAACTGAAAAAATGCTTGAGGTCTACGCTACATTTGCCGAAAACTATATGGCGATGCCGGTAATTAAAGGTATAAAAACAGAATCTGAACGTTTTGCCGGCGCCGAGGAGACCTACTGCATCGAAGCCATGATGCAGGACGGAAAGGCCTTACAGGCCGGAACTTCACATTTCTTGGGCCAGAATTTCGCAAAAGCATTTGATGTGAAATTCACCAACCGCGAAGGTAAGACCGAATTTGCGTGGGCAACCTCCTGGGGCGTTTCTACCCGGTTGATGGGCGCTCTGATCATGGCACATTCCGACGACCAGGGGCTTGTACTGCCTCCAACGTTGGCCCCGATCCAGGTGGTGATTGTACCGATCTTTAAGGGGGAGGAACAGCTGCAGCAAATAAGTGAAGTGGCATTTGAAATTCAGCGCAAACTGAAGGAAAAAGGTATTTCAGTAAAATATGATAACGATGATCAAAACAAACCGGGCTGGAAATTCGCTGAATATGAGTTGAAAGGAGTGCCTGTCAGAATAGCATTGGGCGCAAGAGATCTCGAAAACAAAACCGTCGAAATTGCCCGTAGGGATACGCTGACTAAAGAAGTGAAACCTATTGAGGAAGTTGAACTGTATATTGAGGGTCTGCTAAAGACCATTCAGCAGGACATCTACACTAAAGCGCTGAAGTTCAAGGAAGACAGCATAACGAAGGTTGACACTTTTGAAGAATTTAAGAGAATACTGAACGAAAAAGGTGGGTTTATCTCAGCGCACTGGGACGGAACCGCGGAAGAGGAAGAGATGATAAAGGAAAAAACCAAGGCTACGATCCGCTGCATTCCATTAGATAATGAACTGGAAGAAGGCACTTCTCTGATTTCGGGTAAACCTTCAAAACAAAGGGTCATTTTTGCAAAAGCGTATTAAATGTTGGCATGTCGTTGTGAATTTTGAATTGAATTACAAGGATTTTTAATTAATAGTTTCTATTTTGGATTAATTTTTGTATAAATTTGTTATACAAACATTTAAATTAAACTACTATGTCATTAAACATTCTTGACCTTATCAAAGGACAATTAGGTCCTGCGTTGGTTTCTCAGGCAGCTACCCAATTGGGAGAAAGCGAATCCGGAATTTCGAAAGCAATAAGCGGGTTACTACCGGCAGTTGTTGGGGGACTTGCAAACAATGCAAGCAACCCTTCTGTTCTGGATGCTATTACAGGATCATCTAACAGCGGTCTGTTAGGAAATCTATTGGGAGGTTCTTCCAATAATACATTTATTTCATCCGTTTTATCATCCGTTTTTGGTGATAAAGTCGCTGGCGTTGTAAATGCGGTTGCGAGCTATGCCGGTATTGGAAACGCATCTTCCAGTTCACTGCTGAACATGGTTACAGGCGCAACGCTTGTATCTGTTGGAAAGTATGCTGCTGACAATAATCTTGATAAGTCGGGTATTTCCTCCCTTCTGGAGGACCAAAAAGGAATCGTTTCAACGCTGCTTCCTGCTGGACTTTCTATGGCCTCTTTAGGTTTGGGGGATTGGTTTGGAGACCGTGGAACTGAAAAAGTGACCGTAACTTCCTATGACGAGCCTAAAGTTGAAGTAAACAGAGGCGGAGCAACACATGTAAATGTGGACAGGGATGATAACAACAACGGCGGCGGTTCAATCTGGAAATGGTTACTACCGTTGCTTCTTTTACTTCTTTTGGGTTGGTTCCTTTGGAAACAGTGTACTAACAAGGAAACTACTGCAACCACAGAAACAGACTCAACGGCATATGTTGAAGATTCAGCTGCGGTAATCGGCGATACCGCTACCGTAACCGGAACCTCCGGAGAAGTGACAGATATCGATCTAAACGGTACGACACTGAAAGGCTATGCGAATGGTATGGAAGCCTCCATGATCAACTTCCTGAAGTCTGACGGATATAAGAATGCGACCGATGATGCAGCATTAAAAGAAACGTGGTACAGTTTTGATAACGTCAATTTCCAAATGGGCTCCGCTACAGCGTTGGAACCGGGATCCGAAGGACAGATTCAAAACCTTGCAGCAATCCTTAAAGCGTATCCGGATGCAAAAATTAAAATAGGGGGTTATACTGATAAAACTGGTGATGCTGCCGCAAACAAAAAGTTATCCCAACAAAGGGCAGATTTCATAAAAGCTGAACTGGGCAAACTGGGTGTTGGTGCACAGGTGACCGGTGCAGAGGGATACGGAAGCGAATTCGCTACTGTACCTGCCGAAGCCTCTGATGCTGAAAGAGCAATGGATAGAAAGATGGCCGTAAGGTTTGCAAAATAATTTTAGGACATATAACATGATCCCGGCAATTGTGCCGGGATTTTTTTTGCCTATGAGTTGCGTATTAGATTAATTTATTTATTTTTGTTAGACTAATCTAACATTTACATATTGGTTTCAAAAATAATTTCAAAGGCCTGGAGAAGGGAAAGGACTGCTAACTCTCTACCGGAAGTATTCTCCAGTGTTAACATCCCTAAAAATGCAGGATTCTGGAGAAAACTTATGGCATTTACAGGGCCGGGCTTAATGGTTGCCGTTGGCTATATGGACCCGGGAAACTGGGCAACCGACATCGCAGGAGGTGCCCAGTTCGGATACACCCTGCTCTCTGTTATTCTCATATCCAATATTTTTGCAATCATTCTTCAGCATCTGTCTTTGAAACTGGGGATTGTGGCGGAGCGTGATCTTGCACAGGCCTGTCGCGACCATTTCAATCCTACGACCAATTTCATCCTTTGGGTTCTTTGTGAAATCGCAATTGCTGCCTGCGATTTGGCAGAGGTTATCGGATCTGCAATTGCATTAAACTTACTCTTTGGAATTCCTTTAACCTGGGGTGTCGTCATTACAGTCGTGGATGTTTTCCTGATCCTGTTTTTACAGGCAAAAGGTTTCAGGCTGATTGAAAGTATTGTGGCAGGACTCATCTTTATCATTTTGGGTTGTTTTGCCTACGAAATTATTTTAAGTAAACCCGACATCTTTCCAATTCTGAGCGGCCTCGTCCCTCAAAAAGAGGTCATTACCAATCCATCCATGCTCTACATCGCAATCGGGATTCTTGGGGCGACCGTCATGCCGCATAACCTCTACCTGCACAGCAGCATCGTGCAGACCAGAAATTATGAGCGTAACCGGGAAGGAAAAAAAGAAGCCATCAAATTTGCTACAATCGACAGCACCGTTTCCCTCCTTTTGGCATTTTTCATTAATGCAGCTATCCTCATCGTTGCAGCAGCCACGTTCCATACCACGGGAAACACCGATGTCGCCGATATCCATGATGCCCATAAGATGCTGGCTCCGATATTGGGAACAACCTTTGCCAGTATATTCTTTGCCATAGCCCTGCTCGCATCGGGCCAGAACTCTACTTTAACGGGAACACTGGCAGGTCAAATCGTAATGGAAGGCTTCCTCAACATCCGGCTGAAACCCTGGCTCAGAAGGCTGGTTACCCGCCTTATTGCCGTAATCCCCGCGCTTATCGTAACCATTATCTACGGTGAAAAAGGAACGACCAACCTGCTGGTGCTGAGCCAGGTGATCCTGTCAATGCAGCTCAGTTTTGCCGTGGTACCCCTGGTCATGTTCACAGGTTCCAAACTGAAAATGGGAGCATTTGTAAACAAACTTTGGCTAAAGGTTTTAATCTGGATAATTGCCGTGGTCATCATGGCACTTAACCTGTATCTACTTTTTGAAACATTTTTTGGAGTATGAAAAGACTGTATTTTTGTCTGATGCTGACGACCTTCTCCCTCTTTAAGTCACAGGAAAGCATCCAGACTGACCGGCCGGACCAGACCGAATCCCCTTCCATCACGCCAGCCCGCTTTCTGCAGATTGAAACTGGTTTTCTCCACGAAAAGTATGACTGGCAAACTCGAAATGCCTCCCATCCGACTGTCCTTTGGAAATATGGCGTGAATGAACATTTCGAATTAAGGCTTATAACCGAACTGAATACGGAAGAGGTAGAAGGCCAAAGAATATCAGGGATTGTCCCAATTACTTTTGGTTTCAAAGCCAGTTTGACGGATGAAAAGGTTTTAGTTCCCAAAATATCATTCATCGGCCATCTCACCTCCAATACCTGGGGCTCCAGAGAATTTCACACGACATATCTGGCACCGAGTTTCCGGTTTCTATTTCAGCATACCTTATCTGACCGACTGAATCTCGGATACAACCTGGGCGCTGAATGGAACGGCGAAACGCCGGATGCAACAGCTCTTTATACCGTTTCCACAGCCTATTCCTTCACGGAGAAATTTGGTGGTTTTTTAGAACTCTATGGATATCTCAGCAAAAATAGCGGGGCCGATCACCGTTTTGATGCAGGCTTGACCTATTTACTCAACCGTGATCTCCAGTTTGATGTCTCCTCCGGCTTTGGAATCTCCCAAAGCGCTCCCCAATATTTTTTTTCCGGCGGAATTTCCTACCGTCTCAAAACACATTAGGCCATTTTGTGCCGAATTGTCCAGAATCATCCTTTGGCAAAATCTTTGTGAAATAGAATCTATAAAAATAGAATTATGTCGGAAAATCAAGATATTCACGAAGAAAAAATCAACACTGAAGAAGAATTAAACACCACTACTGAGCAGAATACTGCTGAAAATATGACAGTGCAGCCTACTGTTGAGGAACTTTTGGCAGAGGAGAAAGACCGTTATATCCGTCTGTACGCAGAATTTGAGAACTATAAGAAAAGGACTGCCAAAGAAAAGATGGAATTCTTCCAGTATGCCAACCAGGATATGATGATTTCAATGCTGGGAATTCTGGATGATTTTGAACGTGCATTAAAGGAAATCGCTAAAAGCGGACTGGAAGCAGACCTTCAGGGTGTTGAACTCATCTATCAGAAATTGAAGAACAGACTGACTGAAAAGGGTTTAAAGCCAATGGATGTTAGGGAAGGTGATGATTTCAATGTGGATTTTCACGAAGCCATAACACAGATACCGGCTTCCAAAGAGGAACTGAAAGGTAAAATTGTAGATGTGATTGAAACCGGATATACATTACACGACAGGGTAATCCGTTTTGCAAAAGTGGTAACTGGTAACTAAGAACTGTAGGAGAAACGCTTCCGAATTGGGTACTCTTAGTAACTCCACTTCGTCCTGAAGCAAATCACCGGAAGAAATTCATTAAAAAATTATGTCAAAACGAGATTACTACGAAGTCCTGGAAATATCCAAAAGTGCTTCGGCAGACGAAATAAAGAAAGCTTACCGCAAGATGGCTTTGAAATTTCACCCCGATAAAAATCCGGGTGACAAAGCGGCAGAAGAAAAGTTTAAGGAAGCTGCCGAAGCTTACGAAGTCCTGAGCGACGATAACAAGAAAGCGAGGTACGACCAGTACGGACACGCCGGACTGGGCGGTGCAGGAGGCTCTGGTGGCGGCTTCGGCGGCGGTATGAATATGGAAGACATTTTCAGCCAGTTTGGAGACATTTTCGGTGGACATTTCGGCGGTGGCGGATTTGGAGGCAGTGCACAGAGACAGCAGCTTCGCGGAACCAATCTACGCGTCAGGATTAAACTGAATCTCGAGGAGATGGTTAATGGCACCCAAAAAACCATCAAAGTAAAGAAAATGAAACTGGCGCCCGGCGCGACCTCAAAGACCTGTACTACATGTAACGGTAGCGGTGTTCAGGTTAAGGTGATGAATACCATGTTTGGGCAGATGCAAACCCAGACTCACTGCGGGACCTGCCAGGGTATAGGAAAAATCGCAGATAAGATCCCTGCCGGAGCCAATTCCCAGGGCCTTATTAAAGATGATGTTGAAGTTACCATCAACATCCCGGCTGGCGCAAGGGAAGGTATCCAGCTTAACGTTCGCGGCAAGGGCAACGATGCGCCATTCGGCGGTACTCCAGGAGACCTTCTTGTCGTAGTGGAGGAAGAAACCGATTCCACCATTAAGAGAGAAGGCGACAACCTTCACCAGGAACTGTACGTTTCTTTTGCTGAGGCGGCCTTAGGAACACAGAAAGAAATTCCCACCGTTGGAGGAAAAGTTAAAATAAAGGTGGATGCGGGAACACAGTCCGGCAAGATCTTGCGGCTCACAGGCAAAGGACTGCCAAGCATCGACAGTTACGGAAAAGGCGACATGTTTGTTCACATTAACGTCTGGACGCCTCAAAACCTATCCGCGGAACAGCGGGACTTCTTCGAAAGCCAGATGAACAAAGGGGAAATGCTTGCAGAACCCTCCGGAAAGGAAAAAACTTTTTTTGATAAGGTCAGGGATTTGTTTAACTGAAAAAATATAAAGAGGCTTTTTAAGTCTCTTTTATTTTTCCCCCAAATAGGATTAGATTTGCATTGTCGTACGTCATTATGAAAAAGTCCGCTTTACAATACAGATTTTTGACTGCCGGATTATTGGGAATGTTTCTCATTTCCTGCAACACAAAACACAGGATATGGGTGGGTGAGAAAGGTGATCAGAAAATATTTAACCTGAAATATGGTGACCATAAAAAGCAGGTGATGGACATCTTCCTGCCTGCCACCTATACACCGGATACTCCCGTAACCATGATTGTACATGGTGGGGCATGGAAATACGGGCGGAAGCAACACATGATTATGATCCAGAAATTCCTTCACCAAAACAACATCCCTACGGTTAATATCGATTACAGGCACGCGTCTAAAAGGAAGAAAATCACGTATAAAGAGCAGCTGCAGGATATTGCTCTTGCGGGGGAGAAATTTAACTCCCTGGCGTCCAAAGCCAAACTTCTGCCCAATAATTTTGTTCTGCTGGGCGAAAGCGCCGGCGCACACCTCGCGCTGCTGTACGGATACAGTAATCCGGATCACATTAAAAAAATAATATCCATGAGCGGTCCTACGGATTTCTACAGTAAAGCCTATCTTCAGTCCGCGCACTCCTGGTACAGTAAACCAACCATACAAACCATGGTGGGGGAAAAATATGAACGGACAGCTGTTTCGGAAAAATTTAAGGAAGCAAGCCCCATAAACCGAGTATCAAGTGTACCTACCCTTCTGTTCCAGGGGGATTCCGACTATCTTGTAAACAGTAAACAGGCGCTTTCACTTGATTCGGTCTTAACGGAAAAGCAGATACCTCACCGGCTGATTTTCATGAAGGATACCGGGCACACTCCCCGTTTCTTCAACAAATATAAGCGCGACAGCATTATCCTGCCGGCCATTCTGGACTGGATAAAAAAATAACCCGTTTCGCAACGGGTTTAAGTTTTTTAATCTGGATTCTGAGGATCGAAATCCGGATCCTTGTGCTTCTTAAACACAAATTTAATAAGCAACGGTAGCGTAGTAATGAGAACGATCACGATGATGATCATCTCAAGGTGGGCTTTGAGGTCGATCCCGAACTGGTCGATAAACAGTTTATCCAGGTAATGCCCTGCAAAAATCAGGGAGAATGACCAAAGGAATGCACCCACAACATTATCAAAAAGAAATTTCTTTTTGTCCATATCTACAATTCCCGCTACAATGGGAGTAAATGTCCGTACAATAGGTAAGAACCTGGCCATAATAACCGCGAGCGCACCGTGCTGTTCGAAGAAATCGTGCGCCTGTCTCAGATATTTTTTCTTGAAGAAAAAACTGTCTTCCCTTTTGTAAAGGGCCGGTCCGGCCTTTCTTCCAAACCAATAGCCTACTTGATTACCGATAATTGCCGCAACTGCGATACAAGAAGCAAGGATGGACGTGTCCAGGAAATCATTTCCGGTGGAACCGATACTTTCATTTACCAACTCTACGGCATAGATGCCGGAAACGAAAAGAAGGCTGTCGCCCGGAAGGAAAAAGCCGATGAATAAACCGGTTTCGGCAAAGATGATAAACAAAATGAGCCAGAAACCGCCCATTTTTATATAAAATTCGGGATTCAAAAGATCCTTCCAACTCTCAAAATGTTCCATATTGGCAAAGATAATAAACGAGAAGTTTTTCTGGGATTTTTACATTGTTAAAGTTTCCCAAAACTTAAAAATCCAGGTCATCACCGGACACCGAAGTTCCGTCTGCCATCAGGAAGGCTTTCAGGAAAGGGGTGAGGTCTCCGTTCATTACCCCGTCCACGTCAGATGTTTCATACCCCGACCGCACGTCCTTAACGAGTTTATACGGATGCATCACATAATTCCGGATCTGGCTTCCCCACTCAATCTTCATTTTTCCGGCTTCAATCTCGGTCCTGGCTTTCATGCGTTCCTCAAGCTCCATTTCGTAAAGCCTGGACCGTAAAAGCTGCATCGCTTTCTCTTTATTCTGAAGCTGTGAACGGCTCTCCGAGTTCTCAATTATGATTCCCGTAGGCGCGTGACGAAGACGTACCGCTGTTTCCACCTTGTTTACATTCTGGCCTCCCGCGCCGCTGGACCGCATGGTTTCAAAGGAAATATCCGCAGGGTTGATGTTGATCTCTATGGTATCATCCACCAAAGGATAGACATAAACCGACACGAAACTGGTATGACGTTTCGCATTGGAGTCAAATGGAGAAATCCGTACTAGGCGGTGTACGCCGTTTTCACCTCGAAGGTACCCAAAAGCAAACTCGCCGTCAATTTCCAGGGTCACGGTTTTCACTCCGGCCACATCACCTTCCTGGTAGTTGAGTTCCCTGAGTTTATACCCCTGTTTTTCCGCCCACATGGTGTACATCCGCATAAGCATCGCTGCCCAGTCGCAGCTTTCGGTTCCTCCTGCTCCTGCTGTGATTTGCAGCACTGCCGAAAGTTCATCCCCTTCATTGGAAAGCATGTTCTTGAATTCAAGGTCCTCAATCTTCTCCATCAGAACGGGAAAAGATTCGTCCAGTTCCTTTTCGGAATCAGGATCTTCCTTAGCAAAATCAATAAGGACCTGAATATCCTCGAAACGGGTAAAGATTTCCTCATATTCACTCACCCATTTTTTTTTGGAACGAAGTTGTTTCATAAAGACTTCCGCTTCTTTTGGGTTGTCCCAAAACTCCGGTGAAACGGTTTTCTCCTCCTCGTTGGTGATTTCTATCGTCTTTTTCTCAATTTGCAAAAATTTATATAAATCCGCAATCCGGGTCTGTGCATCTTTTATCTGCTCACTGTTAATCATTTTGCAAAAATAAGGATTTGAAATTTTGGAAAGGCAAAGATTTCTGAATTTGAAAATGAAATATTTACGGCAATCAATAACCACCTGACGCGCCCATCTTCGGCTATAAAAGCTATTTTTGCGGGATGCTGTGCAAAATATTCCTTTTTCTTCTATTACTTTCATCCGTTACTGCCCAGAGCCAGGTGCAGGGAAAATACTATTCTATTTATAAAGTTACCGATGGGGATACTTTTGTGATACAGGATAGAACTTCGAATAAATTTAAAATACGCCTTACAGGAATTGATGCTCCCGAAAGCAGGAATGTCGGGACCAGAAAGCAGATCCAGGTTTTTGGTGATGAAGCCAAGACGCACCTGCAGAACTACCTGCACAATAAAAGTGTCCGGCTGGTATTCGACGTTCAGAAAAAGGATCGGTATGGTCGTACTTTAGCCTACGTTTATCTGGAAAACGGCACCTTCCTGAACGACTATCTGTTACGCAAAGGATATGCAAGAATGGCCACATTCCCACCAAATGTGAAGTTTGTAGAAGTGTTCAGGAAGTCTGAAGAAAAAGCCCAGAGAAAGAAATTGGGTCTGTGGAAACACTATTAGACCATTTCCGCCACCATTTCACCGATCTTAGGAGCCAGGGCGACACCCATACCCGACAGCCGCACGGCGCAAATCTGTCTTTCTGTAATACGTTCAACAATCGGTGCCTTTTCACTCCCCATAGCCATTATACCGCTCCAGCGCCCTAAAATCCTGAAGTTTCTGTCGCCGTAAATTTCGGCCGGCAGGATGACTTCTTTCAGGAATATTTCCAGATGATTCTGAATCAATCCGGAAGTGTCCAGTTCGGCAGTCTGTTCATTCTCAAAATCCATGTTTCTGGCACCGCCCAGCAGAACCCGATTACCGATGTTCCTGAAGTAATAAAAGCCTTCATCAAAGTGAAAGGTGCCTTTCAGCTTAAGATTTTCCACTGGCCCCGTCAGCAGGATCTGTCCGCGGGCCGGAACGAGGTCTAAATCGGGAACCAGATCGGGGGCGAACGCATTGGTGGCAATGACCAGTCGGTGCGACTCAATCTGAAAATCTTTGCCAAGGACCTTAACAGACTCTTCCGTTTCCTGAATATCAACGACTTCGGAACCAAACAGAAATTCCACTCCTGCATCATGACATCTTTCTATTAACTTCTGTAATAATTTTCCGGAATGCAGGCTTCCTTCCAGCGGGTTTTCCACGAGGAATTTCGTATGTGCAAGGCCGAATTCAGCTATTTTATCAGGACTAAGGAAATAGGTTTGATCCAGACCCGTTATGGTCCTGAGCCTCCTATTGACGTCGTCAATCTTTTCCAGGGCTGTACCGTCATTCAGGATTTCATAGCCGCCGCAAAGGTCAAAATCTATCTCATCGGGTTGGAAATATTGCTGGATTTTTCCAAGTCCTTCAAAACGCATCCTTACCAGTTCCAGGGTCTTTCCCCAGCCCATCTTTTCGGAATCGGCAATGATTTCAGTAAGGCTTCCAAAACAGGCAAATCCCGCATTTCTCGTGGAGGCACCTTTTGGAACCGAAGCTCTTTCAGTCACCAATACCGTTTTTTGCGGAAACTTCTCGCGTATGGAAAGCGCAGTCCATAATCCGGTAAATCCGGCGCCGATGATGATGATGTCCCTTTTCCGGTAAAAGGTTTCCGATTCCCAAATGCTGTTATTTCTCACAGAATTATTTTTTATCGGAAGGATTTTTATCTTCGTTATGTGTAAATCCAATGCTCTTCCTTGGCTTTTCCACAATCTTATAACTGTTCAGTTCCTGAATAAGTTCCTGAACCCGTTTCGGAAAATCATCAAAATTATTGTGCGAGATGTCTAGGATAAACTGTTCCACCTGATTCAGGTAATTATCGGTCAGTTTGACTGAAGCATCCCTTAATGCTGCGTTCAGGAGCGCTTTATCAATCTTAATATTCTCATTATTGTCTTTCCGGTAAATGTTCCGTATTCTTTTCTTCAAACTCTGGGTAAAATCAATGATCATCGTATTGGAAAAGACCCTCATCTTGGACGAAATCTCTTCCCAGAAAGGCTGGTGGTCTGCATGATTCTTCACCAGGATCTTCATGAGTAAAGCATCATCCGGCAAATTTTCCATCATGTAAAATAAGATCATTTCAGACCGTTCACGTGCATTTGGCGGGAAAACCGGAATCAGTACATCAAACCTCCCGGGAGCCATTATATCTTTGTCAATATCCACGACAGAATTTGCTGAACCCACCATCAGCAGGTCTTCTTCCTCAAAACGGCTTACATAATGAAGGATGATTTCCTTAGTCTCCTCGTCACAGGAATGCACTGATTTCTTTTCACTGCGCTGACTCATGATCTCGTCAAAATCCTCCATAAACAGCAGGACTCTTTCGTCCTTCATCATCTGCACCAGAAAATCATTGAAGCTTGTTCTGAGGCCGTCAACGAAGGAGGTACCAAGATAGTGCTTCTTCACTTCGCTGAACTGATAACCGATAACCTCTGCAATTTTGTTGGCCCAAAAAATTTTGCCGCTGCCCGGCGGCCCGTACAGGATAATCCCGGCCGGTTTGCGGATGCCCCAGTTTTTCGTCTGCTCTTTGTTAATGAAGGGTTCCAGTGTTACAGAAATAAAGAAGAACAGGTCTTTGTAACCTATGAAATCCCGCTCCTTCAAATTTGTCTTTTTGCCAAAATAATCATAAACAAACTGATAGTTCCCGCCCAGTTTATTGTCAATTCCGAAACTGGAGACCGAGGACCTGAAGATACCGTTATCAAAAAGTTTGGGCTTTTCTTTTTTAATGATTTCCTCAACCTTCTCCTGAGGCTGGTTGATGGTCTCGGCAATATCTTTGGCTGATTTTTTATGGTCCAGGTCCTCCTGGTAACGTTTTAAAAAATCCGCATTTTCTTTGGCAAATTTTACAAAATCAGGTTTCACTTCAAAATTGGTGGACATACATTCGGAAAGTTCTAGGTCAAAATCCTGAATGAACCTGATAAAACTCTCGGTGGAAATCTGAAGGGTCTTTGCTAACTCGGGGAGCTTCATGCGCTGTCTATTTTGTTTAAACTAAATATAGGAAACTTTTAAATATATACTGAACCAAAAAGTATGCGACAATGACTTTGCAGTTGAAAACGTGAATTGGACAGATGTATTTTTAAGGATAACATAACGGCTCGTGGCCCCATAAAAACGTTATAAAAAATGATTAAATTTCCGTAAATTTGCAGTCTTAAAAAAAATGCTTAAAGCCTCTTGCTTTCTGCTTAAAGCCGAAATAATATGACTTCACAACAGATACGCCAGCAGTTTTTAGATTATTTTAAAGAAAAAGGCCACCTCATCGTTCCTTCGGCACCCATCGTGCTTAAAGATGACCCCACTTTGATGTTCTCAAATTCCGGGATGACGCAGTTCAAGGATTATTTCCTCGGTTACAAGGAGCCTAAAGCACCAAGAATTGCAGACACCCAGAAATGTCTTCGGGTCTCTGGAAAGCACAACGATTTGGATGATGTAGGCCGCGACACCTATCATCACACCATGTTCGAGATGTTGGGAAACTGGTCTTTCGGCGATTACTTTAAAAAAGAAGCCATCGGTTTTGCCTGGGAACTCCTGACAGAGGTTTATAAAATTCCAAAGGAAAATCTGTACGTCACCATTTTTGAAGGCGATGCCAGCGAAAACCTGGGGCGCGACCAGGATGCTTATGATTTCTGGAAAATGCATATCGACGAAAGCCGCATCATCAACGGTAACAAGAAAGACAATTTCTGGGAAATGGGTGAAAGCGGACCCTGCGGACCCTGTTCCGAAATTCACGTAGACCTGAGGACCGAAGAAGAAAAGGCGCTCGTTCCTGGCATTCAACTCATCAATAACGATCATCCGCAGGTGGTGGAAATCTGGAATAATGTTTTCATGGAATTTAACCGCAAAGCCGACGGATCTTTGGAGAAACTTCCCGCACAGCATGTGGATACCGGAATGGGCTTCGAAAGGCTTTGCATGGCTTTGCAGGGCAAAAAATCAAATTATGATACCGACGTTTTCACCCCGCTGATTGCAAAAGTGGAAGAACTGTCCGATAAAAAATACACCGGAATCCTGGAGGACGAAAAAGACATCGCCATTCGCGTGGTGGTGGACCATATCCGTGCGGTTGCTTTTGCGATTGCCGATGGACAGCTGCCGGCCAATGGAGGAGCAGGTTACGTTATCCGCAGGATTCTGAGACGCGCGATTTCTTATTCTTACCGTTTTTTAGGGATGAAGGAACCTTTTCTTTTTGAACTTGTAGCGGTGCTGAGAAAAGAAATGGGCGAATTTTTCCCCGAACTGAAAAAACAGGAAAAACTCGTGACCGAGGTCATCAGGGAGGAGGAAAACTCTTTCCTAAAAACCATTGAGCACGGATTGAAAAGAATAGACCTCATCATCAGTGAAACCATCTCCAGGAATGAAAAAACCCTTCCCGGTGCTGAAGTTTTTGAACTCTACGACACCTACGGATTTCCGGCAGATCTCTCCCGAATCATCGCGGAAGAAAAAGGCCTGACTGTGGATGAAAAAGGTTTTGATGAGGAAATGAAAAAGCAGAAGCAGCGTTCCAAAAAATCGTCTGCTCAAAAAGTGTACGATTGGGTGGTGCTTGAGGAAAAACAGGAAAGCTTTGTGGGCTACGACCAAACAGAAACCGAAACTTACATCACGCGCTACCGTAAAATTGAAAACAAGGATGGGGAGTTCTATCAGATCGTGTTAGCTAAATCCCCCTTCTATCCGGAAGGTGGTGGACAGGTTGGGGACAAAGGCACCCTGATTCCAAGTTATACCGAAGGATTTGATATTTCAAATCCGAGTCTTACTGATGTTAAAGACTGTGGGGAACTCATCGAGGTACTGGAAACAAAAAAGGAAAATAACCTCATCGTTTCCTTAATAAAAGATTTACCGAAAGATGCAGGAGCTGTTTTTTACGCGAAAGTTAATGCGTCTGATAGAAAAAACACGCAGGCCAACCACTCGGTAACGCATTTGCTCCACGAAGCCCTGCGCGAAGTCCTGGGAACCCATGTTGAGCAGAAAGGGTCTTTTGTAGGTCCGGATTACCTCAGATTTGACTTTTCACATTTCGCCAAAATGAGCGAAGAGGAAGTACAGTTTGTAGAAGCAAGGGTGAACGCAAAAATAAAGGAAAATATCGCCCTGAACGAATTCCGCGAGATCCCGATTGCAGAAGCGATGGAAAAAGGTGCTATGGCGCTTTTCGGGGAAAAATACGGCGACAAAGTCCGGATGATACAGTTCGGAACGTCACGTGAACTTTGCGGAGGCACCCACGTGAAAAACACCGGTGAAATCGGGCATTTTAAGATTCAGAACGAAAGTTCAACCGCAGCGGGAATCCGCAGGATAGAAGCAATTTCCGGAGATAAATCCGCGGAATATTTTCAGAATCTCGAAAAGCAAATCAGGGAAATTACTGCGATGTTAAAATCGAAGGACTTGGCCAAAACCGTAGAAAAACTGCTGGCAGAGAATAGCGAACTGAAGTCTGAAATTGAGTCATTCAAAAAAGAAAAAGCCAAAGGTGAGACCGCAAACTGGAAAAACGATTTCGTGGAGGCAGGCGATAAAAAACTGCTGGTGAAAAAAGTTTCGCTGGATACGGGAAGCGTAAAGGATATTGTATTCCAACTGAAAAAAGAAGTGGAAAATTCGGTAATTATCATTATTTCTGATGCCGACGGTAAACCAATGATTACCGTAGGCGTTTCGCAGGACCTGGAAGGGAAATACAATGCCGGTACGATTGTGAAATACCTCGCCAAAGAAATCCAGGGCGGGGGCGGCGGAAATCCCGGTTTTGCAACGGCAGGCGGAAAAAATATGGATGGTTTGGAACACGCCTATCTAAAAGCTTTGGAAGTTTAGACTCCTCTTTTTTCAAATAAATTTAAAATCCCGAAACTTCGGGATTTTTCTTTACCAGCCTTCTCCTAAGCTCTAACCGTCACGTGATAGCAACTCTGCTGTTTCTCTTTGATAAAATAGATTTTTCCAGCCCGTTCATATTCCTTAAGAACTTTTTCCAGGATTTGCTCCAGACTTGAATTCCGGGAAAGGCGGTCGTTAAAACGGACATAGGAAATATCAAAAGAATTTCCGTAGTGGTGTGAGTTCAGTATGGTGGTATTCGAATGGGAAAAAAAAACAGCCAGAATTCCTTCCTATTTTAATTTAAAAACATTCATAACGGTGTTTTTTGGGTTTTGTTGCTTACTTTTGTCTTGATACCTGAAAATCAGGACAAATAATACCATTGATTTAATGAAAAACCATCTCACCCTCCTTCTGTTTTGTTTAGCGGTTCTCTATAACGCACAGTCTAAAATTACGGTTGTACGGGCGGGAGAAACGACACCCATCAACAGAGCCTACATTTCCTGCAACGGGAAGATTATAGGATATACCAATGCAGACGGTATACTGAATTTTAAAACCAAATGCCGCCAGGTCGATGTACAGGCCCCCGGATACTACGAAGATGAAGCCGTTGTAGATAAGGTGATGCAGGTTTCCCTCTCCAGAACCGATCCCAAAACGCAATCGATTGAAGGAGTGATCATTAGCGACAAAAGCGATCCCCGTGCCCTCGAAATACTGAGAAAGGTAAATGCCAATTACGAAAACAATTCGCCGGGCAGTTTAAGTTCGTACCGTTACAAGTCCTACCAGAAAATATCGGTGGATATTGATGAGGACAGCCTGCAGCATTACAATCAGTCGCTGGATGAGATGATGAAATTCATGGACCGGCTTTCCCTGCAAAAAAACAAAAAGGAAAACGATACCACCGTTACCGTGAAGGAAGTCTTTGCAAACAGCAAACTGTTCCTTTGGGAACGCGCGCAGGAATTTTTGTACTCAAAAAAATATGGCGAAAAAATAAATGTCCTGGATAACCGGGTGGCGGGCCTCACCGAACCCCTGTATCAAATGATGGCAGTACAAAGCAACCGAAGCCGTATGCCGAAAGAAATACGAGAAGAGAACCGCAACCTGTACCGTTATTTCCTAACCGATTCCATTGACATCGAGGGACGCAAGAACTATGTAATAAGTTTTAGGGAGGTCACCTACCGGCAGCCGGTGCAGCGCAGAAAATTCAACGGCTATCTTTACGTGGATGCCGCAACCTACGGTTTAAAGAAAATAGAGAGCAACAGCAAGATCAAAAGTGACGGAACCATCACCAGCATATGGAAACCCCTTTACGGCAAATGGTTTCTGGAAAGCGAAAGCATCAAGATGAAGCTGACGACTATGAATATGGAACCCGATGAAAAGGATAAGGATAAGAAAAAAGCAAAAGAAGAAACAAAGAAAAAGGACCGAACCGCCGACAATTTTAGGACTTACGGTTTTGTGACTGCCTCCTACTTTGACCACCAGTCACCCATCGAAGAGAACCAGAGTGACTTCAAAGGATATACTTTTTCCGTAAAAAACGCAGACGGGAGTCTGCTTAACCAATTCCGGACGGAAGAACTGACCCGGCGCGAACAGAACACCTATGTAGTCATTGACAGTCTGGGGGAAAAGTATAACATCAATCAAAAAGCCAATCAGCTGGCTGGCCTGACCCGAGGAAAACTGCGTTATAAAAAAGTGGATTTCGATTTAGGGCAACTCATCGGGTACAATCTTTACGAAGGCATAAGACTGGGCGTGGCGGCTAAACTAAATGAGAAATTCAGTCCCTACATCTCACCCGATGCCTATTTTGCATACGGATTTAAGGATGGCGATGTAAAATACGGTGCAGGTCTGGACTTCAACACTTCACAGGAACGCACCTCTATCATCAGGGCAGAGTATTTCAATGATGTCATGGCGGCTGGTCGATTCAGTGAAAATTTCTGGGATTTCCGCATGAAACTGAACAATTCGGGAATAGCAATCAACAACGACCGTTTCTATCATTTCGAAGGCGGAAAACTCTCGTACGAATACGACCTGACCAACGCGTTGAGTATGAAACTGGCAGCGCGGCGACAGTCCGAGCAGGCCCGTTTCGACTACGGTTTCCAAAACCTGGGGAACGGGTTCGACAATTTCAGCACACTGCTCTCGTTCAAGTTCTCGCCATTTTCCAAGAACATCATGACGCCGCAGGGAAAGTACACAACGGAGAAAAGATATCCTGAACTTTTCCTGAACTACGAACAGGCGCTAAAAACCCTGGGTGGGGAATTCAACTACAGCAAAGTGGATATGCTCATCAACCACAATTTTAAGAACCGACTGGGGGTTACCGGAATCCGGATTTATGGTGGCATGCTCATGGGTGACGCGCCCATCTGGCATCACTACACCATGAACGGCCTGGCGGGAAGCAGCAACTTTAAATTTAACCTCACTTCATACCTTGGATTCTCAACGATGAAGGGCGGACGGTATTTCAATGACAAATTCATCGGCCAGTATTTCACCCACCGGATTCCCTGGTATTTCAAAAGCATCGGTCAGAATTCCTCCAGTTTCGATGTCATTCACCGGAGTGTAATCGGAAACATGAAGAACCCGGAGTTCCATCAGTTCGAATTTCAGAAACTGGATCACCTGTACCAGGAAGTCGGGTTGGAATGGAACAATTTCCTGTCAAGCTATTTCAATCTGGGTCTCTTTTATCGCGTAGGATATTACCATACGCCTAAATTTTCGGATAATTTTGCGGTACAGCTGAAGTTCAAACTCCTGGGCTTTTAGACTGAAATACTTGGGAATATGGCTCAAAACCTTATTTTTGCAAAAAAAGCAGAATGAAAACAGTTCAGATAAAGGCCTCCGATTTTTTTGAATTACTGAAGATGCGCGATACCTCCATGTGGGAAATTTTCTCGCAGATGATCGATTCCGATGAAAAAGAACTTATTTTTCTGGATGACGAAGAAAAAGTACTCTTTAGCTACGTTCTGCCCAACAGCCTGGAAAAACTGAATGAGGACCGCGAAAAATTTGCACAGGAATATTCCGATAAATTATCAGGGTCGAATTAACTCTGCTGCCACTCCTCCACCGTCTTTTTTGTTGCCGCGACATCGTGTACCCTCAGGATGTTCGCCCCTTTTTCCAACACTTTACGGTGAAGTTTCTGTGTCTCCTCTGTGATGTCAGATGGAAGTTTTCCCAACGGTTTATAGATGAAGGACTTACGGGAGATGCCAATAAGAAGAGGAAACCTGCCCAGACCGATATGTTGGGTCTCATCCAGGAGTTTGTGCTGGTCTCCGGGGGTTTTCCCAAAACCAAAACCCGGATCCAGAATGATATCCTTAACGCCTGCCTCTGAAAGTTCACGGGCCTTTACCAATAGGAATTTATTCACGGAAACGGTAATATCCTCATAGCTGATTTTTTCATGCATACCGTCGTACGTTGGGTTTACATGCATCAGGATGTAGGGAAGCCCTGTTTCAGCAACAGTTTCAAACATTTTAGGGTCAAACTGGCCTGCAGAGATGTCATTCACCAGATCAATTCCCTCCTCAAAACCAAATTTAACCACTTCAGAATAGAAGGTGTCCAGTGAAATCAGAAGGTCTGGAAATTCTGACTTAACGGCGGAAATAACCTTGCCTAATCTGCGCATTTCTACTTCCGCGGAAATGAATTCAGCCTTCGGCCTTGTAGACTGTGCTCCGATATCGATAATTGAGGCGCCTTCCAACCTCATTTTTTCCACGTGATGAAGTGCTGCTGATTCGCTGCTAAACCGTCCGCCGTCCGAAAATGAATCCGGGGTCAGATTCAGAATGCCCATGATTTTGGGCTCAGTTAATTCAATGAGTTTTCCGCGGCAGTTTATGGAATGGTGGGCGTTTGGCAAGGTTGTCATCATCAGACAAAAGTAAAAAACTAAATGGTCATTCCCGCAAGCTGAAAGCAATTTTGTATCTTTGGAGCGTTAAGAAATTTTATGCTAAAGACATCCAGACAGTTCGACGAAATCATAAAAACCTGCCGCAATCTGTTCACTAAAAAGCTTACAGATTACGGACCTTCTTTTCGGGTGCTCAGAACGACGTCGCTCACCGATCAAATATTCATCAAGGTAAAAAGTCTTCGTAATTTCCAGACCACAGGAATTTCAAAAGTGGGAGAAAGTGAAGAGGAAAACCTGATCGCTATTGTTAATTATGCTATTATCGGACTTATACAGCTCGAAAAGGGCGTAACCGACACCTTTGATGAGGAGCCGGCCGAAATCCTGAACCTGTACGACAAATTTGCAGAAGAGGCCAAGGAACTGATGGAAAGAAAGAACCACGATTACGGAGAGGCATGGCGGGAAATGCGGGTTTCATCCATTACCGATCTTATTTATCAGAAAGTACTCCGTACAAAACAGATTGAAGACAATGGCGGGCAAACACTCGTCTCCGAAGGCCTTGACGCCAATTATTTCGACATGCTTAATTATGCGGTTTTTGCCCTTATAAAGTTTTCAGAAGAGAAAGGTAAGTTCAAACCGAAATTCATTTAGACCAACTTAATCGAAACTACTGTTTATGAAGGATATTTTACGAATTATCGTCGCTGTTGTTTTTCTCATTTCCGGTTTTGTGAAGGCCGTGGATGTGGTTGGTTTTTCATTCAAACTGGAGGAGTATTTTTCGCCTGGTGTGTTCAACATGCCGTTTTTGGAGAAACAGTCCCTCATCATCGCAATCATCGTAGTGGTTTTGGAATTGGTCCTTGGATTCCTTTTACTGATGAAGAGCCGTCTGAAATTAACGCTCACGGCACTTATTGCCCTTTGTATATTCTTTGTGTTCCTCACCTTTTACTCTGCATATTTCAATGTCGTTACCGACTGCGGATGCTTTGGTGAAGCACTGAAACTGATGCCGTGGCAGAGTTTCTGGAAAGATATTGCTTTGCTGGTAGCCCTAATCATTCTGTGGATTCTTTACCGCAAAGACTTTGGGCTTCCTGAAAAACAGAATACCTTTAAAAAATATGCTTTCCCTTTTGCTTTCCTCACGATGGTTTTTGTCATCAATTGGGGAATCGCACATGAACCGCTCATCGATTTCAGGGATTACAGCATTGGAACTGACCTGAATCTTGAGAAGAAGAAAATAGCGCAAGATCCTTCGGTTTACAAGACCTACTACACGTTGCTGAACAAAAAAACTTCGGAAATTCTGGAGGTTAACCAGGACGACTTTGTGAACGACAAGAAATATTGGGAAGAAGGCACACCCTGGGCAATTCAGGAAGATAAAACAACCTCAAAAATCGTAAAGGAGGGATATTCGTCCGAAATTACAAAGTTCAGGATAGAGGATTCAACAGGAAATGATGTAACGGAAACGGTGCTTAAAGCGCCAAAAGCTGTCCTGCTGTTCTCCTATCACCCGGCCCAGGCCGACCGTAATATTATTGCGAAAACCGAAGCCAAATTAAAAGTACTGCCCGGAACTTTCGTAATGGGAGTATCTACCGATCTCAAGACATTCAAGACCATACCGAACAGCCTCATGGACGGTACCGCGATCAAGACGATTGCCCGCAGCAACCCTTTCGTGTTGGTGCTGAATAACGGCAAAATTGTAGACAAAAAGTCAGCGAAAGATTTTTTAAATGATTAAATTTGAACATTCATAAACACCTAATAAACGATTAAAATATTTGCAATGCAAAAATCCAATAAATCCATCGCAGGGTATCATCTGCTCATGATCCTTTCCGCAGTCGATAATGAATTTTCGCCGGAAGAAGGCCTCAAAATCCAGGAATACCTTGCTGAAGAATTTCCGTTCCGTATGAATCTCGATAATGAACTGGACGTGATTGCCTCTCTTCAGCAGGAAGAGTGGAAAGACCATTTTGAGTTTCATGCCCGTTGTTTTCTGGACGATTCCGAAGAAAGTGAGAGAGCGCACTTTATTGAGTTTGCAAAATCGCTCATTAAAGCCGATGACGAAGTGAGCGAAAACGAACACCGCTTCTACAGCCTTCTGAAAAATCTTTGGAAATCTTAAAAAACAGAATTTAAAACGCAGAACACCTCAAATAAAAGAATTATGAGAAAGAACATTGTTGCAGGAAACTGGAAAATGAATAAAAATGTGATTGAGGCCCAACAGCTCATGTTTCAGCTGCTGGAATACAAAAAAAACAACCCAACCAACTGTGAGGTTTGGATCGCGCCACCGTCCCTGTATCTGATGATGGCCAAAGACCTGTATGAGCAGGATGAAATTGGGGTTTTTGCACAGGACATGAGTGAATATGAAAGTGGGGCCTATACCGGAGAAATTTCCGCTGATATGCTGGAATCCATTTATGCGACCGGCGCTATAATCGGTCACTCCGAGCGCAGGCAGTATCATGGCGAAACGGATTCACACTGCAACAGGAAAGTTAAACTGGCCCTGGATAAAGGACTGACTCCGATTTACTGCAACGGTGAAACATTGGAGCAGAGAAAATCCGGACAGCACCTGGAGGTTGTTAAAAACCAGACTGAAGTGGCCCTTTTCACCCTCTCCGCAGACGAAATCAAAAAGGTGGTGATTGCTTACGAACCCGTGTGGGCCATAGGAACCGGAGAAACCGCAAGTCCGGAACAGGCGCAGGAAATCCATGCACACATCCGAAGTTTGATCGCAAACAAATACGGGCAGGAAGTTGCCGATGAGATTTCAATTCTATACGGCGGTTCTGTTAAACCGGACAACGCGAAAGAGATTTTCTCACAACCTGACATTGATGGAGGTTTAATTGGAGGAGCCGCATTGAAAATTGATGATTTCGCGAAAATAATTGAGGGATTTAACTAGCAACAAAATCCAGCAGGTAAGTAATGAAAAAATTTATCTTTTTGTTTGTTACAATTTTAATGTTTGATCTGATTTTTGTCTCCTTATATGATCAAATCTTCATTAATTTTGAGCCTGCATATTTGAAAATCCCTCTTTTGGTCATTAAATATTTAGTAAGTGCACCAGCAATTTTTTTCAATGAACTTTTACCCTTTTATTTGCCACTGCCAACTTACCAGTCCGTTCTGATATTTTTCGCCAATATTTTCTTCCAGACCTTTCTTATATATTCTATATTCTTCAGTAAGGTAAAACCGTAGTATAAAAGAGGTCATAAAAATCATAAAAAACGGGTGCAATTTACAGATTGCACCCGTTTACTTTAGCTTGAAAAACTTTTACTGTTTATCCGCTTTCTTTTCCAGTACTTCATCAACCATTCCATATTCCTTCGCTTCACCTGAAGTCATCCAGTAATCACGGTCCGAAGCTTTCTCCACCCATTCATAAGGCTGTCCGGAATGTTCGGAAATGATGTCGTAAAGTTCCTTTTTCAGTTTCAGCATCTCTCTCAGGTTGATTTCCATATCAGAAGCCACCCCCTGCGAACCGCCACTTGGCTGGTGAATCATCACCCTGGAATGCTTCAGTGCTGATCTTTTTCCTTTTGCCCCTGCAACCAGAAGAACAGCCCCCATACTCGCTGCCATACCGGTACAGATGGTGGCAACATCGGGTTTAATGATCTGCATGGTATCGTAGATTCCTAAACCGGCGTATACACTTCCACCCGGCGAATTGATGTAAATCTGAATATCTTTTGAAGCGTCGGAACTCTCCAGAAACAGGAGCTGCGCGGTTACGATATTTGCCACCTGATCGTCGATACCAGTTCCGAGGAAGATAATCCGGTCCATCATAAGCCGCGAAAAAACATCCATTTGAGCAACGTTCAGGCGTCTTTCTTCCATAATGTACGGCGTAAGGTTGGTGGGATTAAATATTCCCATATATTGGTCAGTGGCCAGACCGCTGTTCCCCAAATGTTTTACAGAGAAATCTCTGAAATCTTTTTTAATGTCCATATTGATTTTTATTTTAGTTAAGGGCTGTTCCAGCTTCTGGAACCGTAATTCTATTTTTCAAAAACCGTACCTACTACAAATTTAGTCAAACTGTCACAAAATCCGGTACACCTCCGCATCCATTTCTTTGCGCAGCTCGTTCAGTTTTACGATTTTCATGTAATTGTCCGTGTTGTCCGTATCGTCCTGGAGTGAATTTTTTATTTCGGTAATCATCTTCACCACATACTCCCTTTTATGGCGGATCATCACATCCTTCACCAGCTTCGGAACTACTTCATCTTCCCTGCTGAAGAAAATGTTGTGTTTACCCCAGTCACTGTTTTCATACTGTTCAAAAAGGGCATTGGCCACTGTACCGGTGAGTTCCTCATCCATGAGACTGAAGAAAAATTTACCTGACCGCAGTTCGTTCTGAGCGATCCCATCGGAAATTTCTTTAACGATCTTTACATTAACAGGCGAAAGAATCTCATAACCGTCCTCATCCAGGTGAGCCATTATCTCTTCAATTACCGTGATTTCATAGGTTTCTCCTTCCTCATTTTTCCTCGCGAGGATCTGGTCACCATATTTAAGCATGAGTTCCACCAGCTTTTCTTCCAGAACCAGCAGCGGATTTACTGTAAGCGCCGTTTCTTCCACAAGTTCAAGTTTAGGTTGCGGCTTTGGCGACTCTGCCTTATAAATGTGCTGGGTCACCTGCTTCTGGACTCCAAGTTCATTGGAGAGACTCTGTTCGCTGAGTCCGAATTTCGTGGAAATTTCCTTCAGGTAGACTTCCTGCTTCAGCGCATTGGATACGAAAGCAACCGATTTCACGATATCACGGATTGCTTCAGCTTTTTTTATGGAATCGGACCCGGCTTCCTTCAGCAGAATCTCAGATTTGAAATTGATGAAATCGTTTGCTTCGGTCTTTATATAGTTTTCAACATACTCCTGTGGATGTTTCCGTGCAAAACTGTCCGGATCATCACCATCCGGAAACAGAAGGACCCGGATATTCATCCCTTCGGACAGCAGCATGTCAATACTCCGGAAACTGGCCTTTATTCCCGCCGCGTCTCCGTCGAAGAGGATGGTAACGTTTTCCGTAAGCCTTTTAATCAGTTTGATCTGTTCGGTAGTCAAAGAGGTTCCGGAACTTGAGACTACATTTTCGATTCCACTCTGATGGAGCGCAATCACATCCATATAGCCTTCAACCAGCAGACAAAGGTTATTCTTTGAGATGGCCTGCTTGGAGTGGTTCAGTCCGTACAGTACCGCGGACTTGTGGTAGATCTCCGTCTCCGGTGAGTTCAGATATTTGGCAGTTTTAATGTTGTTCTTCAAAACCCTGGCTCCAAAACCAAGCACCCGGCCGGAAAAACTGTGGATTGGAAAAACGACGCGCTCACGGAAACGGTCGATACCACCGGGGGCATTATCAGGGAAAATGGAAAGCCCTGAACTTTCCAGGATTTCCCTGGAATATCCTTTCTCAACAGCATACTCCGTGAAGGCATTCTTCTTTTCCGGCGAATAACCCAGTTGGAATTTTCTGATTATTGAATCGCGAAGTTCCCGCTCTTTAAAATAGGCCAAGCCTATATTTTTTCCCTCTTCCGTCTCAAAAAGCTGCTCCTGATGGAAATGGTTGGCCACTTCGTGGATCTTGTAGAGCATGTCACGTTCGGTTTGCGATGCTTTCTGTTCTTCAGTCTGTTCCTGCAGGTTCTCTTCGATCTCGATGCCGTACTTCTTAGCTGCATGGCGCAGTGCTTCCGGGTAGGTGAAGTTTTCGATTTCCATTAAAAAGGAAATCGCAGTTCCCCCTTTGCCTGATGAAAAATCCTTCCAAATCTGCTTGCTGGGCGACACGACGAAACTCGCTGTTTTCTCTTCATGGAACGGGCTTAGCCCTTTAAAATTGGACCCTGCACGTTTCAGCTGTACATACTCACCAATGATTTCTTCCACACGGATGGTGGAGAAAATTTTGTCGATGGTCTGCTTGGAAATCATTTGGTAAAAATAGCAAATAACTTTGTAAATTCTGTTCAGCTCCGATCTTCGGAATTCTAAATTGTTTAATTTTGAACCATATTTTTAAATGCAATGCACTTTAATATTGACAAAATAGAAGACTGGCAATACGTGGTAGATGAAATCTCTCCCCTCCTGAAACACAACATCCTGATTTTGAAAGGAAATTTGGGTGCAGGCAAGACTACCTTTACCCAGTTTCTGCTTAAAAAACTTGGGAGTAACGACGAGGTTTCCTCTCCTACGTACGCCATCGTGAATGAATACCACATTCCCCAGGGAAATGTCTTTCATTTTGACCTGTACAGAATGAAGAATATCGGCGAGGTTTTTGACATTGGTATGGAAGAGTATCTGGACAACGCATTTCTCTGCATCATTGAATGGCCGGAGGTCTATGAACAGGAACTTCAGGATTTTCCCCACCACGAACTCATAATTGAAAATAGCGGAACGGAAAGGGAAATAATTTTTAAATAAGGTTTATCTTTGTGGCAGATTTTAATACATTAAAAATCATATAACAAGCGAATAGAAGATGAGCAGCGGAAACATTTTTACTCCGTTTAGGGAGGAGGAACTGATGCCTGTGGAAGAGAAACTGGAGGTCCTGAAAAAAGAATCCAAATTCACCATAGGAGTACCAAAGGAAACCTCACTTAACGAACGGAGAACATGTATAACTCCCGATGCCGTTCAGGTTCTGGTGAGTCATGGTCATGATATTGTGATTGAGGCCGAAACCGGAAAAGGCTCCTTCTTTACTGACGAACAGTATGCTGAGGCAGGAGCGCGGATCACCACCGATCCTAAGGAAGCATTCGGGCAGGACCTGGTCCTGAAGATTAACCCACCCACCGAAGAGGAGATTGACTATCTGAAAAACAATTCCCATCTCATCTCGGCACTGCAGATTAACCTTCGCACGCCCGCTTACTTTAAGAAACTTGCAGAGAAAAAGATCAATGCCATCGCTTTCGAATTCATTTCAGACGAGTATAAGCAGTTGCCTCTCGTGAGACTTATCGGCGAAATCGCAGGTACGGCAGCCATCCTTTATTCCTCCGAACTTCTGGCGCTCTCCAACGGTAATATGCTGGGAGGAGTAACCGGAGTAAGGCCAACAGAGGTGGTGGTTATCGGTGCGGGAATTGTAGGTGAATTTGCGGTGAAGGCTGCACTCGGTCTTGGAGCCAGTGTAAAAGTTTTTGACAATTCCCTTTCAAAGCTGAGACGCCTCCACATGATGATTGACGGGCGTGTACCGACTTCCATAATAGATCCAAAGGAGCTTTCAAAAAATGTACGCCGCGCAGATGTTGTGATAGGAGCACTTCCGAGAACATGCATGGAACCGATTGTGACAGAAGAAATGGTTCGGCAGATGAAGAAAGGAAGTGTGATTATAGATGTAACCGTGGATTATGGAAAAGTGGTGGAAACTACGGAGATCACCACCCTTACGGACCCATACGTGGTGAAGCACGGTGTAATTCACTGTGGCCTGCCCAATCTTACTTCAAGAATTCCCAGAACAACCAGTAAAGCGATTTCCAATTTCTTTCTGAGCTATCTTTTAAGCTATGACAAGGAGGGCGGAATTGACAACATGTTCATCCATAAGGTTGAAATGAAACAGAGCCTTTACATGTATAAAGGAAGGCATACCAAAAAGGTGATCTGTGACCTCTTCGGGCTTCCTTACCATGACATCAATCTACTAATGTTTTAAATTTTGAGAAAACTGAAATTTTACCTGATCGGATTGATTCCCGGTCTTATCGTAGTATTTTTTATCCTCAACCAAAAGGGAGTCGGCTGCAGCGGGTATCTGCCGAACAGCCGTGTAGTGGCTGAAACCCTTTCAAAGGATTTCAGGTACTCTGAGAACTTTAAAACAGGGATGGCTCAAAACAGTATTGACGATAAATTCCTGAAAGACAGCATTATAACCCGTGGGTTTGTTGATTTTGACCGCAGCAAAGCGCAGAAATCCCCATGTCCTGAATACCTCCTGCTCTATCCGGAAAAGAATCCCCGGTATGAGGTTACATTCGAAAAATGTAAAGACTCTGCAACTTTCTCCGGTCTGAAAAAGTTACGCTAAACAGGGCTTAAAGAATTGCCCCAATTCTCTCCAACTGACTTAACACTCCGCTACATTAACAGCAATTGCCAAACCTCCTTCTGAGGTTTCTTTAAACCGGTCGTTCATACTCTGTGCTGTTTCCCACATGCTCTGTATCACCTCATCCAGACTCACCCTCGCTTTGGATGGATCAGACTCTATTGCAATGTTTGCTGCAGTAATCGCCTTTATAGCCCCCATGGAGTTACGCTCGATGCACGGAATCTGCACCAGTCCCCCTACAGGGTCACAGGTAAGGCCCAGGTGATGTTCCATAGCAATTTCTGCCGCCATAAGCACCTGTGCGGGGGTTCCGCCCATGATTTCGGTCAGGCCGGCAGCCGCCATTGCGGATGATACCCCTACTTCTGCCTGACAGCCGCCCATCGCCGCAGAGATGGTTGCATTTTTCTTGAATAACGTTCCAATTTCGCCTGCAACAAGAAGGAAACGTATAACATCTTCCTGACTGTTGTGGGTCGTGAAAGCCTGTGCGTACATCAGAACCGCCGGAATGACACCGCTTGCCCCATTGGTGGGCGCCGTAATGATCCTGCCAAAACTGGCATTTTCTTCATTTACAGCAAGGGCAAAACATGAAACCCACTTGTTTATGGTCGTGAACGTTTCCTCGGCATCAACCACAAGCTGAAACCATTCTTCGTGGTTCCGGTAGCTTTTATCTCCCAGGAGTTTGCGGTTAAGTGCGGCTGCCCGCCTTGATACATTAAGCCCTCCCGGAAGGATTCCGTCGCGGGTTACGCCCTTATAGATGCACTCCTTGATCTGTTCCCAGATATAAAGGGCTTCGCGTTCGGTTTCCTCCTTCGTACGCCAGGATTCTTCATTCAGAAAGATTAGATCTGAAATACGACCGAGGGACAGTTTCTCAACATTTTCCAGGACATCCTGCCCACTGTGGCATGGATAGAGGGTCCTGATACAGCTTTTTTCCATGGAATTTTCATTCTGTGTCGCTATAAAACCGCCGCCGATGGAGTAATAATCCTGGATGAGTTCTTCTCCATTTTTAAAAACAGCCCTGAATATCATCCCGTTTGGATGAAAATCGAGCGTCTTCTTCATGTTCAGGACCAAATGTTCGCCGTATACAAAAGGAATGGTCTTTTCCCCGCCTAAATTAATCTGGTTTGAAGTTTTAATGTGCTCAATCTTCCGGTCAATGGATGCCGTATCAATGGTTTTGAAATTTTCGCCGGAAAGTCCAAGCATCCCCGCGATATCAGTACCGTGGCCGACGCCAGTTTTAGCCAGGGATCCGAAAAATTCCACGTAAACTTCCCCCACTTTATCAAGAGCGAAATCAGTTCTGATCTGGCGAAGGAAATTTTCCGCGGCATTCCACGGACCCATGGTATGGGAGCTGGAGGGTCCAATACCAACCTTAATGATTTCAAAAACGGATATTGACTGCATTCTTTAAAATTGAACTGCAAATATAAAGGATAAAAGATGATTAAGCTGGTATAGACCTTATGAAAGATTCAGACAAAAACATATAACAGCAGTCCTGACGGCATCGGTACTTTTGCATGGTAATGCTGTCTGGAAAACAGAAGTATTGCAATTTTTTTTCATCATTTGTGTTTGCTCACTTCCAATATCCGGAAGTGGGCTTTTTATTTAGAAAATCTTTTCGAGAAGAAGCGAAACTTCCCTGTATTTCGTAGCCGGAAAGAGATGTGTTCCCCCTTTAATCACATAATCCGGTTTGGAATTACCGATGGGGAAAACGATATCCTTATCTCCCATGATCTGGATGACTCTCGGATCTTCCTCCCCTTTCCAGGCTGCAACCTGTTCAATGCTCCACTTTAAATAGTATGGATCACGGACATTGAAGTACTCCAGGATGCTCGGATTTTTACGGTCGAAAAGTTTGCGTATGGAGGAGTAGATCTGTGTCGTGTTATCATTGAAAAATTTCTCGGGAAGGTATTTCGGAATTCCGGTATAACTTCCCGCCTTAATAAACCGTGATTTTTCCCTTTCCGACTTTATGCTTCCAAGTATTACCACTTTAAGTGCAGGCTTCAGTTTATGTACTTCCTGCACCAGTATTCCGCCGAAGGAATAACCGAGGAGGCAGAATTCCTTAGAATCATCGATTCTTGCAGCCATTCTGCCGACATAATCCTGAAAGGTTTCTCCTTTGACCGGTATAAGCCAGTCCAGGAAAACGATTTCAAGATGGTCAGGAAAATTTAACTTTTCCAGGACTTTAAAATCGGCGCCTAAACCACTGATGATGTACAGTTTCATCTTATTCATGCGTTAAAAATAAAAAAAGAGCAGAAATTCTGCTCTTACTATTTTAAAATCTACGGCGAAAAATCCTAGTTTGCTGTAAGTTTAATCTGAATGTCAATCTGATCCTTAATCAGATAATCTTTGATTGAGGATTTATAGAATGCCTTGAAATCCTGTCTGTTTAGTGAAAACTTCGCAGATTCAAATTCTACGAACCGGTCATTCGTCCTGATTTTTGCCGGAAAGGAAATGGTTTTTCTTGTCCCTTTCAAAGTTAGGTTCCCGTACACCAGATAATTATACTCCAGATTTTTGGAAGGCAGTATTTTCGTGATTACAAATTTTGCAACCGGATACTTCTTAACACCGAAAAAATCTGAACTTCTAAGGTGGTCGGTCAGTTTCTGCTGATCCTCACCTGTCAGGTCTGTATTGGTAAGGCTCCTCATATCCAGGATAAAATCACCTCCCTTAAGAACCTTGTCTTCAAAGTAAAATTTTCCACTTTTAAGTTTCACAAAACCGGAATGGGTTGTTGCTTCACTTTTAACTACTTTGTAACCCCACCATCTGATGTCTGAAGTCTGGACTTTTGAAATCTGGATTCCTTTTGATTTCTTTTTTTGCGCCAATAAAAATACGCTGAACAATAATAAGGTAAGTAAAAATAATTTTTTCATTCGATCTTTTTTATCAATAAACAAATATAACAATTCTCTTTTATAATTTAATATTTTTTCAAATTACCTGCATTTCTTTCATGTGCAGTAATAGGCATTAAAAAAACTTCAACCTTTTGATTGAAGTTTTTCCATTATGTTAAATCCGGTTTTCATTCTTCTGAAAATGCAGCGTAATATGCGGCGCCGGTCAGGATCATTTTTTCACTTAAGATCATGTAGATCGGGATGTCTTTAAGCACCCTTTCCATTTTATCTGAAATCATGAATTTCTGATAGAGCCGTTCCTTATCGATATAATCTTTTAGCAGTATGGGAAGCTCTCCCCCGATCAGAAGTCCGCCTGTGGCTTTCAGTTTCAGGACCAAACTGTTGGCTTCGCGGGCCAGGAATTCAAGGTAGGTATTAAGGGCTATCGTGGAGATCTGCTCATTGTCTTCTATGGCCGATTCATAAATCACCGTGCTGAAATCCTTCTCTTCCCTAAGCCTTTCAATTAGTTTTTCTGACTGCGGATGTCGTTTCTCATCCCGCAAAAAACGAAAGATGTTAAAAAGCCCGTTTTTCGAAAGTACATTTTCCCAACTTACAATTCCGTATATCTTGTTCAGAAACTGATAGAATTCCACTTCCACATTCGTCCTCGGAGAAAATTCGGAATGACCTCCTTCAGTTGCAAAAGGTCTCAGATATTTTCCGTCAAAAAAAAGGCCTGCCTCGCCAAGGCCGCTTCCGGGAGCCAGAATGGCTACATTTCCTGTGGTAAGGGTGTCGCTTTTATAGATCTGCATCAGGCAGTCTTCGGAAAGATCAGCAAGTCCATAAGCGGTAGCTTCAAGGTCATTGATCAGGTAAATGTTTTCAATACCTGTTTTGGCGGCAATTTCCTGGGCATCCAAAATCCATGGCAAACGGCTTGAAATCCCCTGTCCACTTATTACCGGTCCCGGCACTCCAACCGCCAGCCGTTTAATACCGTTTAATGAGTGTTCTTCCTTGAAACGGTTTACGATATCTGAAAAAGATTCAAAGTCGGTTGTGGGATAGATTTTCTCTACGGTGTTAACCGCTTTTCCACCCTCCGTTTTGAACAGTGCAAGTATAGTTTCGGTTTCGCGTACATCTGCGGATATGATGGTGATATTTTGATTACTGCTACTCTTTACTCCCGGGAGATATAAAGGAAAATTTGCACTGGCGCCCATATTCATGTGATTTCAATCAAAGATAAAAATGTTTGGGGAAATAAAAAACCTTTTCAAATAAAATTGAAAAGGTTTTAAAATCTATAGGTGATGGCTTACTGTCCTAAAGGAATATTGTAAGAAATACCCAATCCAAGTGCACCTGCGTTGTATTTCTGGCTTAACACTTCACCTTTGTCACCTGTAAAAACTTTTTGATACTGTAAGGCAAAGTTCCAGTCGTTGTTATGGTATCCGATTTCGGGTTTGATGTACAACCCACCATCAGGTCTCGTATTGTTAGGAGCTGTATTCGATGTTACGTTTTCATCTCCCACTATAAATCCATAACCTAAGTCGGTACCGAAATAGAAACCGGTATCTTTTGGATAAATTCTGATTAGTGCAGCAACAGGTACTACCCCAAAGTCATTGTTATCAAGGTTTACCCCGTCCACTGTGTTCTCTTTCCCGAAGAAATGCGTATATCCTGTTGCAACACCCAAACCAAAGCCCGGAGTTACCAAGTTCTGATACGCCAAATCAAGGCCTACTGCTGCTGAAGCATTTTCAGAGGGAACTGCCAAACCAACATTACCACCAATCTTAATCATATTTTTCATGGTTGGATTGTCAAATTTTTCTGTTTCCTGTGCGAATCCCAGACCTGATGCTAAAATCCCGAGTCCTAAAATTGTTTTCTTAATCGTCTTCATAACTTTAAATTTTAATGTTTGTTTAAATTTTACTTGCAGTTGTCTTGTAAAAACTGTGCCAAACCAGCCTTTTTTGCTTACATATCACAAGCGGCACGTTACAACCAACTGATTAACAATACATTAAAACTACAATATAATTAAACACGCATTTAAATAAGAGAATAAAAATATGGACATTATGGAAACAAAAAGGGAACAGAAAAACTGCTCCCAAAAACCGGTCAATCTGCGTTTACTTAGCTCAACCCAGTGATATTACCGTCTTTATCTATATCCATACCTTCTGATGCTGGGATGTTCGGCAGACCGGGCATCCTCATCATATCACCCAGAATTGGAATGATGAATCCGGCGCCTGCTGCGAATTCAAATTCGCGGACATTAACCTTAAATCCTGTGGGCCTGCCGATTTTTCGTTCGTCATCGGAAAGGGATTTCTGCGTTTTGGCCATACAGATGGGCAGTTTGTCCAGCCCCAGGTCATAAATAACCTTTAAATCGGCTTTTGCTTTTGCAGAGAATACCACCCCATCAGCACCGTAGATTTCCTTCGCAATGGTTTCAATTTTAGTTTCCACTTTATCGTTCACATCGTACAGCGGCTGAAAATCGTTACCATAATTTTCTGCAGCATTCACCACTTCGTGTGCGAGTTCTGTCATTCCGTCACCACCCATTGTGAATTCATCCGCAAGGATAGCCTTAACACCCATCTTTTCGCATTCTGATTTGATGAAACCGATCTCTTCATCCGAATCGGTTGCAAAATGGTTAATCGCCACCACCGGTTTCAACTGTAGTTTCATATAGTTCTCTACATGTTTTTTTAAATTTTCTATGCCTTTTTTAACCGCCTCAAAATTCGGATTTTCAAAAGAGCCTTTCTTAGCTCCGCCATGATAGCGCATCGCCCTTACCGTAGTTACAATTACCATCGCTGCAGGCTTAAAACCGGCATAATGGCATTTGATATGCAGAAATTTTTCCGCACCTAGATCAGCCCCGAAACCGGCTTCTGTAACTACGTAATCGCAAAGTGAAAGCCCTGTCTTGGTGGCAATGATGGTATTGGTTCCCTGAGCTATATTTGCAAACGGACCACCGTGGAGGATGGCCGGATTTCCTTCAAGTGTCTGCACCAGGTTGGGTTTAACGGCGTCCCGGAGCAGGATTGCCATCGCAGCTTCCGCCTTCAGATCTCTTGCATAGACCGGTTTTCTGTCAAAGGTGTAGCCCACAAAAATATTACCGAGCCGGTTTTTAAGGTCTTCAAAATTTTCACTCATACAAAGGATGGCCATCACCTCAGAAGCCGGGGTGATATTGAATCCATCCTGGCGGGGAACACCACTTGCGGTGCCCCCCAGCCCTATTACGATGTTCCGAAGAGAACGGTCGTTCATATCCATCACCCTCTTCCAGACAATGGTACGCGGATCAATATTGAGGGAAAATTTTTTATTCTGAATGTTGTTGTCAATAATTGCGGCGAGTAAGTTATTGGCCTTTTCAATGGCTGCAAAATCACCGGTAAAATGCAGGTTGATATCAACCATTGGAATCACCTGAGCATATCCACCGCCCGCAGCGCCACCTTTTATACCGAATACAGGTCCCAGTGACGGTTCGCGAAGCACTGCCATCGCTTTTTTACCGATTTTGTTCAGACCGTCACACAGTCCCACGGATACTGTGGTCTTACCCTCGCCTGCGGGAGTTGGATTGATGGCTGAAACGAGAATTAGCTTCGAATTCCTGACCTTTTCTTCATCAATATACTTCAGAGGAATCTTGGCTTTATATTTACCGTAATATTCCAGATCATCTTCATCAATGTTGATCTTTTCTGCAATTTTTCTGATATGCTGTATATCAGCGCTCTGGGCGATTTCTAAATCGGTCGGAAAACTCATAGTTTAATTTTTTGGTTACAAACAGTTTGTTATATTACATTGTACTATCCTTACAAATTTAACCAAATAACTTCATAACAGGGATATTGCATGCAAACTTTTAAATGAAAAAACCGGTAAAAACCGGTTCCAGACTAAGCAAAAATATAATCTTCGGGTTTCAAAAAAAACCGGGCATTCGCAACAAGGGCAGCTTCCTTATCTCTTCGTGACAAAAGACCTTTCATTTTCGGATCTCCTTCCCACAGTCTCTTCATTGCACGTATTTCCCCTGCAATCTTCGCCAGATTTTTAGTCCGTACCCAACCGGCAATATTTTTCATTTCTTTCCGGCGCGGACCCTCCAGGCTTGCCCCACGGTTATACACCAATGAAAGCAATGCGCCCTGCGCATCAGGAGGCAGAAGTTCCACTCCGGGATAGCTCTTTGCGGTTGCCCTGGCGTACACCGGCACCGAGGTCGTGTAGAAAACCTGCAGCGCATCATCGTAGGGCACTTCCACAGATTTAACCGCCGAAGTTAGGGCAGCACGGGCCCTCTCCCCCTGCAAACCTACCGCTGATTTAAGTTTCCCAAATTTAGAATCGCCCAGCAGTGCTTTCCAGTCTTTTTCAAACTGGGCCGGGGTAGAATAACCCATATCATACCCTATTCCTATGGTAATACCACTGGCACCATGAGGCCAGATAGGAAATTTGTATTTGGAGTTATACATGGATTTAGACGAGATTTCGCTCTCCAGCACGAGCTGCAGCGAATTCTTTGAAATGATCATACTTGCCCCTTTAGGCAGTGGAGGGATTTTTTCATCCAAAAACATCTCGATCCTCGTTGTGGTATTGACCCCGAAGATTCCGTCCACATCGCGTCCGGAAAACCCCAGGTGCTTCTGAATATTTTTCTTCTTATCAAACAGACCAAGGTCGGATACAAGAAGACCAAGTGTTTTTTCAAGTGCACTGCAGGTTTCGAGATCATAAACACCGGACTGAGGAACTGAAATTTTAGCCTGAATTACTTTGATTCTGATTTCTAATGGATTCGTTGGCATGGCTATCGTTTTTAATTGGTTGTCAATGGTTATCAACTTGCGGTTCCACACGCATCAGTACACTTATCCGAAGCATGAGGTTCCGGTTCTCAATGTAAAGTTAGAAAATCTGCTTGCAACCGGAATAAGGAAAAACACCCTTTTTTCGCACAAAAAAACCTGAAACGCTCATAGGCATTTCAGGTGTTTTTTGTTTGAAGTATCAACTGACTATCTTGTAGTTGTCTTCTGTTGGTTCTTTCTGGATTTCTTCTCTTCATATTTTTTCATGAAGTAGCCAATTGCTAATGGCGCGACCCACATCAGAATTCTTCTTAAAAGTAATGGATTCATAATATTTGATTTTAAAAGATTGGTTTCAATTTTTAAGCCAAAGTCGGTAGGAAAACCAATTTTGAAATTAAAGGATTTTATCACTTAAAACCATTAAACAGTTTTGTAGTTATTCAAAGCCAACTGCAGACTTTTTTCAATCCTTTCCTTCAACTTAATGGGTTTGAGAATGGTAATTGATTCACCCATGCCTAATATCAAACGTTCCAATTCAAAATTAAGCTGCACTCTAATCCGGAAAGTCACGTGGCCTTCATCTTCTTCTAAAATTTCCTGAGTATTGTGGAAGGGTTTTGTGATCACATAAGGTGCATTGCGGCTTTCGATCCTGAAAACAACATTTTGTGGCCGCTGTGTCTCCGATACCGTAACTCCAATCACTTCACCGAAATATCGGTCAGCATCAAAATCTTTTTCAACGTACGGAGTTCCATCTTCGGTTTGGATTTCTTCAATCCGGTCCAACGCCAGGTTATACAGTTTATTTTTGTGCCAACAGATTAAAAACCAGCGGTTATTGAATTCCTTCAATAACTGTGGGTGAACCGTCATATAATTTGCATCTCGCGCGTTGAAACTTTTATACAGGATCTTTAAAACCTTTTTACTCACCACTGCCTGATACAACACGTCAATATATTCCAGCCCTCTCAACCGTTCATTTTTATCCAAATGAATAATAGACTTTTCCTGCACCGACTTTACGGAATCCTCCAGTTTTTGAATGACACCGTTCATCTCTTTAAACATGGAAAAATCCTTAAACTGTTTGAGTATTTGGATTGCATTGTTCATCGCTTTCAGGTCACTTTCATTTACCTGAATCTGATGAATACTGTATTCTGGATCACTGTAACGGTAGTATTTTCTGTCATAAACTTCAATCGGAGCCTCGTAACCGAATTTTTCGCTGCGCATGTTCTGAAGGTCTAACTGCACGGTACGTTTGCTTACAAAGGATTCTTTTCCTTCAAATTCAAACAAAGCTTCAGAACATTCGTCCATTAAATCTTCCAGCGTATAGTTCCTGAATCTGTTTTTAAGGCATCGGTCTAAAGTTTTGTAGCGGATTAACGCGTTTTTATTCGATGACATTTTCTTTCTTTTTCAGCGCCTCAGACTCAAATAAAATACCGTCCCAGCCAAACTTTATGAAATTTCTGATATTCTGATGATCATTACCTTCCGGATTAGTTAAAACATCTTCCCTGTAAATCTCTCCAAACAGGCTCAGCACTTCCGATTCTGACAGATGATGAATTTTCGAGAAGCTGAAAATCTTGCACGAGCCACTGTTCTGCCCGCTTTCATTTACAACCTCACCATTCGTGAATTTGGATGGTGTAAAAAAATAATGATGGTCTATATAAGAAATCACCTCTTTAAACTGTAAGGTTTCCGGCGAGGTTTTAAGTTGGGATAATACCATTGCTGTTAATTTTTATAAATGTAGGAAATAATTCCAACTGCGCAAAATGGTTGCGCACATGACTTTTTTCTTTGTATAATCAAATTAAATAGTATGAAAATAACAGGGAACGAATTAATCGATTTAGGTTTTAAACCTAAAAAATGGTTTACCGAGGCGCTGGATCACATCAATGAAAACAAACTTGACCACGCTGCGATGACGGAATATCTGGATCAGTTCAAATCCCCGGATCCAACGCCGCTGCATGCCAATCCGGTTGACTTTATTGTTAACATCAAAGCGGAAAATGAAAATGAAACCGACAATGTTGAAAAAGTCATCAGAACGATGAAGGTATTAATGAAAACACCCACACTGACGGCCGGTGCGATTATGCCCGATGCATGCCCAACAGGACCCGAAGGTAACATTCCGGTAGGTGGTGTCGTGGTCGCGAAAAACGCTATTCATCCCGGATTCCACAGTGCAGATATCTGCTGTTCAGTGATGTTGACCGATTTTGGAAAGGCAAATCCTAAAGAAGTTTTAGATGCTGCCCACTCCATCACTCATTTTGGGTACGGCGGAAGAGACCGGGGTTCACAAATGCCGATGTCGGCTGAACTGATGGATGCTTTCCGGGAGAATTTCTTTCTGAATGATGAGCGTTTAATCAGTGTCGCGCGTGCGCACATGGGAACACAGGGAGACGGGAACCATTTCCTCTTCGTCGGTACCTCAAAGAACACGGGAAATACGGTCATGGTCACCCACCATGGATCCCGCGCTCCGGGAGCAATGTTGTATGATAAAGGAATGAAAGTAGCAAACCGTTTCAGTGCGGAATTATCTCCAGACACATTAAAGGAAAACGCATGGATTCCTTTTGAAACTGAAGAAGGACAGTCGTACTGGGACGCCTTACAGCTGATCAGAAAATGGACTAAGGAAAACCATGAATCCATACACAGTGCTACACTGGAAAAACTAAAAATTGAAAAACTGGATCGCTATTGGAACGAGCATAATTTTGTATTCAGAGACGGAGATTTATTCTATCACGCAAAGGGCGCAACACCGCTGGATGACAAATTTATGCCGGATGTTACCGGTCCGCGACTGATCCCACTGAATATGGCAGAACCTGTTCTAATTGTTCAGGGGAAAACCAACGACAGAAATCTTGGCTTTGCACCGCATGGCGCAGGAAGAAATTTCAGCAGAACTCAGCACAAGAAATCATTGGCCCATAAAACGACTGAAGAAATCTTCGAAGAAGAAACAAAAGGTCTGGATATCCGGTTTTTCACCAACGACGTCGATATATCGGAACTTCCAAGCGCCTATAAAAGCGCAAAGAATGTAAGAGCTCAGATTGAGGAGTATGGTCTTTGTGAAATAATTGACGAAGTGTTACCTTTCGGATGTATAATGGCGGGTGACGTTCAGAAGAACGCACCCTGGAAAAAGAAGAAAAAATTCAGGAAATAAAAGAACCACCGGGTGATCGGTGGTTCTCTATTTTATCTTTTCAGTATTGGAATCCCCCTCCCAAAACTTCGCCTTCAAACGAAATTCCCTCCCAGCCAAACTCCATAAAATGACGGATATTTTGCTGGTGATTTACATTGAGCGTCTGTTGATTCATTATTATCGAAACTTGCTTATATTTGATTCCTCACGAAGATTACATTCATGAGACCAATAACACAATACGGTTATATTGATCTTATTATATAAGACATATATACAAGTTAGGCTAAATATCAAAATCAAATATGCATAATGCCTCCAATTGCCTATTAAATAGGCATTCCTGTTTTTCAACAATATAAAATAAAGCATAAAAAAGCATACAAAATAGCTATTTGTTGTACTAAAAGTTGTACCTTTGTTTTACAATGCACTCTATTGAATAGTCACTCTTTCAGCGGTTTGCGTTACTTTGCTAAGATATTCTTTTTTGGTTTAACAATTCTAAATTGCTTAGATTATGGCCTCAGTTAAATTTGTTCTCAGAACACAGCAGCAGGATAAAGACGGCCTTTGTCCGCTTTACATCCGGCTTATTCAGAATCGCCAGACGAAATTTATCACCACCGGCATCAAAGTGAAACCGAGCCAGTGGGACGAAGAAAATCACAGGGTCCGCAAAAGCTTTAAGAACAGCGCACGTACCAATGCGATGCTGACAAAAAAATTGGCGGATGCAATGGGAATGATTGCGGATACAGAACGAAAATCCAAAAGTGCAACAGCCCGCCAGTTCAAAGAAGCGATTAAAGGAAAGGACAGTTTGCTTTTCTTCAATTATGCTGAGGAGAAAATGAAAAAACTGCGGCCTAAGTATTCCGTTAATACGTATAACATTTACTTAAGCCAGCTGCATAAATTTAAAAATTTTGTAAAAGACAATAACCTGATGTTTGATGACATTACGGTTTCCATACTTAAAGATTATATCCTGTACGCACAGAACACGCTTAAAAACAATAAAACTTCACAAAAACTGAGTATGACGGTACTCGCGGTCATTTTTAAGCACGCTATTGAAGAAGATCTGATTCCCGAAACCCTCTACCCCTTCCGGAGGCTGAAAATGGAAATAGAACCAAGCAAGCGGCTATTCCTTTCGGAAGCACAGTTTGAAAAACTTTGTAATGTAAAATTTAATACAACGTCTACAGCGGAACTGTACCGCGACCTTTTTATGTTTTCAGTTTCTGCAGGCGGACTTCGGTTTTCAGATGTCATCACCCTTACATGGGACGATTACAACGAACAGGAACTGACCATTAGAAAAGAAGTAAAAAAAACCGGCCGGGTCCATTCCTTCAAAATCGGTAACACGGCACTGAAGATCATCAACAAATACAAACGCAGAAACGAATCAAAAGGAAACTTTATTTTCCCGGCCATCAAACAGGCTGATTTTTGGGACCTTTCCGAAGCAGCAAAAATAGCAATCATCCGAAGCCGGAACGGGCTGTGCGGAGTACATCTGAGAAAAATCGGTAAGGAGCTGAAATTTCCTTTTTCTCTAACCTTCCATCTCAGCCGTCACACCTTTGCAACCATGGCACTTAATAAAGGAATGCGTATTGAACATGTAAGCAAACTTCTGGATCATAGAGATATATCCACCACACAGATCTACGCTAAAATCGTTCATGAGGAACTGAACAAAGCGGTAGATGAATTTGTTATTTAAACATAAATGTGGAAAACTTTTGCACCTGCTTTTAAAATGCAGGTGTTTTTTATTGCATTCAATTTCATAAATTAGCTTGATGATGAAAACAACAAAAAAATGCCTGAAATTCGAACGAATGCCGGTTGATTTTTGTTAGATACTTGTCAAATGAGCAATCCGCTCACCTTTTTCATACTTTTTAATTTTAAAACCAATTTCTGCCATGTCGGAAAAGTATCTTCTGAAGGAAACAGCACCTTTCGTGCAATTTTCGTCCGTAAAAATCACGGATGATTTTAATCCCGAATTTGATATAGAAAAAGTCCCTAAACAGACTTTAGCCGATTATTGCCAGCAGCTGATTAACCGTTCATTTTCCATAACCCATTCACAGATTCCTGCTTTCATCTGCCATCACTGTAAGCTGGTGAAAGACCCTGTGCAATGGTTAAACAAATTCGAAAAACTGCTTACCATCAATGACGATTTATTTGTTGGCGTTCGCAACCAGAACCGGCATACAAAGTTCATGATCAGCATTGAAACCAAACGTAACCGGATGATAGAAGAAAATGAAAAATTGGAAAGGACTAAGCCAGCTAAAAAATATATTAATGCCGAAAGCGAAGACCGACACTTCTCCTTCAAAGAAACCAGAGAGAAGATGGAGCAGCTTGCCGACAACAAAGAGAAAATTTACTACCTGACCTCTGAGATCTACGATTATAGAACCGCTGACATTATAATGAAAAACCAAAAACTTCCGGAGTTTGATGTGGAGTGCGAAAAGATGATTGGCAAAATTCAGACTTTGGCAAAACTCCGTGCGGAAATCGAAGCTTCACGTTCTCCGGAAACAAGTACTGAAAAATCATCTGAAAAAATCATTTTAAATGGTCCGCTGAATATCATTACGAACGCTTTCAAACAGATGATGACCTCTGTTAAACCAACCGGCAAGCCATACATTCAGAAACGGATCAAAGATATGGCTGACTTCATCGCGGAAAATTTCGTAGACGAACACGGAAACCCTCTGTCCAAGGACACTTTACAAACCTACCTCTCCCCCGGTCGAAATGATAAAGATCCAAATTCTGATTTGATGATTAAGTTTTAGTCCGATTTTCATACGGTTGTTTAAGTTTTCAATTGATTATAGTCCAGTTAGTTACAAAGTATTTAGTCCGATCGGACTAAATCGGACCAATCGGACTTTTTTCTTTCTTTCAATTTTGCTTCATAATCTTAAACACCTAAAAATTATGGAAGCAATCATCTTATCAAAAGACCAGTTCAATGAGTTAATGTCTAAAATTAATGACATCTCAGACAAGCTCAATTCAACCCGCGCAGCAAGAACAGAAACTTACCTGAACAACAAACAGTTCATGGAAATGCTGGATGTATCTTTGCGTACCGCACAAACATGGCGCGACGAAGGCAAGATCACCTTCTCCCAGGTTGGCAACAAAATCTACTACAAACTCTCCGACGTAGAAAAGTTCATCCAGGACTACCGCAACGCCGCTTTCGCAAAAAGGTAAAACTTTCTGAAAACTGCATTAAATAACAAAAGCCCACGCTATCGCTTTGGGCTTTTTTCTAACCTCCAATCGGTCATCCTGAGCTTAGCGAAGGATCCCAATCTAAAATCTAACCTCTAATTTCTAACAACTCCCCAAATGAAATCCACCATATTCAAAAACTTCAACGAAGTCATCGAAAACAAAGACATCTTAAAGATCCTGGAAGATATTAAAACCGGAACCTACCGCAACGCCATTACTTACCTCCGAAAATCCCTGGCTGAGGATAAAAAAGAAGCTGCAGAAAGAGCCAAAAAAGCCCTTCCTGCGTTCACACCCTCAGCAACCTTCAAAGGCGGCCGGAAAATGGAATTCCTCACCAACTACAATGCCTTAGTGGTTCTCGATATCGACAAGATCAACAAAGAAAAACTCCAAGAGTCAAAGGAAAAACTAAAGGGAAACCAATTTGTCTTTGCAGCCTTCACCAGCCCATCAGGAAACGGACTAAAAGTATTCATAAAGATCAAAACGGACAAAACAGAACATAAAGAATCTTTCCTCAAGCTACAGGAATATTTCGAAAAACTCCTGCAGCTCGAAATCGACAAATCAGGAAAAGACATCACCCGCCTCTGCTTCTTTTCCTATGATCCCGAAATTTTCGTAAACGAAAATTCCGCTGTCTTTACAACCGCTCTAATTGATAGCACTTGCCTTTCCGACCAAAGCGAAGAAACCTCCTGCGAAGCAGGCAGACCCCGCGAAGAAATCTCAAAACATCAAAGTAATCCGCAAGCGGATTGTAATATTTTGTACCATCACTGTGTCCAGTTCACCGAAAAAAAAGAATCATTCGTGGAGGGCAACCGCAATAACTTCGTCTTCCAGTTAGCCAACAATCTCAACCGAAAAGGTATTCCAGAAACCCTTGCATTAGGGTATATTTTAGCAGACTATGATTACAATAGTCAAGAAGTAATGACCGCAGTAAAAAGTGCTTATTCCAATACTTCCGACCATGGTACAGACCAATTTCAACCAAATAAAAATTCCGCCAAATCCGCACAATCTGCGAGCGTAAAGAATAATTCAGGTGAATCATCCGTGACAACAAGCCACGATGGAACAATGACCTTAGATGAAGAAGAAGAACCCGCCCAAATCGACAAGCTCGAAAACTTCCTCAACAACCGATATAAATTCCGCTACAACGAAGTTCTGGGAAAACTGGAATACAAACGGGTAAACGGTAAAATCTGGAAATACATCACCGACTTCAAAGAAAACTCAATCCTTCGCGAAATCCAGAAAGCAAAAGTCCGCTGCAGCATCAACTCCCTCCGGAACCTGTTGCATTCCGACTTCTGCGAAATGTACGATCCATTCAAAGACTACTTCGAAAATTTGCCGGAATATACGGGCGATAAAGACTACATCGAAGAATTGGCCTTAACGATTACCACTACAAAACCTGATCTCTGGAAAGAATGTTTCAAAAAGTGGTTTGTCGCAATGGTCGCCTGTGTTCTAGACGAAAAGCAAATCAACCAGACCGTAATTGTATTTTCCGGTAAACAGGGTCTCGGAAAAACCACCTGGATAGAAAAACTGATGCCCCGGGAACTCAAACAGTACATCTTCTCCGGAACCGTCAACCCAAACAACAAAGACACTTTAATCCACTTAGCAGAATGCATGCTGATCAACCTGGACGAACTCGAAAACCTGAACCGGACAGAAATCGGCTCCCTGAAAGAACTCATCACCAAAACCCATATAAGAATGCGAAAAGCTTACGGCCACAACAATGAAAATATGCCACGCCGTGCCAGTTTCGCCGGCAGCGTGAACACTGCACAGTTCCTGAACGACACCACCGGCTCCCGTCGTTTTCTTTGCTTCGAACTGGAAAACATAGAATACCAACACGAAGTAGATATTAACCTGTGCTACGCCCAGGCGTTAAAACTTTTTAAAGAAGGCTTCCGCCATTGGTTCAACCAGGAAGAAATTAAAGATATCAACGCGAACAACGAACAGTACCAGTTAATGAGCCCGGAAGAAGAGCTTCTTTTGACATGGTTTGAACCCGCGACAAGAGAAACGGCAAATGCCTTCCTCAATGCCTCTCAAATTGCGGTCCGGTTGGCTACGGTAGCGAATATAAATGTAACAGACGGTACTGTAAATAAATTGGGCAAGGCATTAAAGAAACATGGCTTTACCAGAATAGTACGGAATAAAAGCTACGTCTATGTTGTAAATGTTCTCGACGTTGATGAAGTAGATCGACGAGCACGCAAAAAAGAACATGTTGAAACAGACAATTCCGAGGTCGGAAAGTTGCCGTACAGATTTCCAAATTAATGCTGAATTTCCTTAAAATAAGCCACAAAATATACCTTTAAGAAAAGCAGTGCCAAAAGCACCGCTTTTCTTTATTTTATGGCAGTAAGGGCAGTAACCACTTTTTGGCAAAAAACTTTTTTTTATTTTTTTTCAAAAAAAACATATTACTTCGACCACTTCCAAAGCAAATTAAAACATCCATTTCCTCATTCTGCGTTCTACTATATAAGATTAATAGGTAAATTTTTCACTTAAAAAATAAAAATTTTCTTTTGCTAAAGTTTGCTTACGTCCTTACTCCCAGTACTTCCCTCATTCAATTACGCTGTATTGAAAACTGTCTTTCCTTTAATTTGTTCAATTTATTGGTGTGTTCAGTGTCACTGAACATGATTTTTTATTGAACAAATCATAAAAGACTTCGCCGACATTATCCTAAAACTTAAAGCATAAAATTTAATTTATTTTACGATTTGAAAACGTCTACTAAAATAAAACTTGCACAATTGTAATTAATTGCTTTACTTTGCTATTAAATGTAGAACACCTACAACATCTTAGAAACATGAAATTAAAACTTAAAGAGATCTCGAAAATTCAGTTTGGCGCCTACGAACGTTCTGAAAGAGAAGGTTTTATTACCTATCTTCAGGCGAAAAACTTTACAGATGAGGGGGTCTTATTGCAAAACATCGATACTTTTCTTCCCGAAGATAGTAAAAATCCCCGCACCTTCCTTGAATCTGGAGATATATTGTTCGCCGGAAAAGGAAACCGATTCTTTGCAGCTGCCTATGACAGCAGCTGGGGAAAGACCGTCGCATCTTCGGTATTTTACATTATCAGATTGAACACCGACAAAATCCTTCCGCAATACCTTTCGGCAATCCTTAACCTGCCGCAGAATATTTCGTATTTTCAGCAGGCCGCAACCGGCAGCAGCATCCTTTCCTTAAGAAAGAAGGAACTTGAAGATTTTGAACTGGAGATTCCTCCATTAGAATTTCAGCAAAAAATAATCGAGTTCAGGAGACTCCATGTTTTAGAAATGGCTTTAACCGAAGAAATCAGAGAACAGAAGAAAATACTATATCAATCAGCAATTACAAAAATTTTAAAATAATCATTCATGACTGAAAATAAAATCACCCAGAAAGAAATCAACAATATCGTCTGGAAAGCCTGTGACTCTCTTCGCCCTGTTATGGGAAGTGGTTCTTATAAGGATTACATCCTTACCCTGCTCTTCGTTAAATACCTTTCCGATATGTGGAAGGACAAAGAAGAACAGTACCGCCAGAAATATCCCGACAATGAAGAAATGGTAAAAAGGCAGATGCAGCGCGAAAGATTCCTCCTTCCGGACGTCAGCAAATTCGACTATCTCTACGAAAACCGTGCTGAATCAAATATTGGTGAACTCATCGATATAGGATTGGCGGCGTTGGAAGATGCCAACCGTTCAAAATTGGCAATGGTTTTCCGAAGCATTTCCTTCAATTCAGAAACGGTGTTTGGTCCTACAAAACAGCGTAATGCCATCCTGAAAAACCTTTTGGTGGATTTCTCAAAACTGGACCTTAAGCCTTCTCATCTTGAAGGCAATGATGTCATAGGTAACAGCTACGAATTCCTGATCTCCTTGTTTGCTGGGGAAGCGGGTAAAAAAGCGGGAGAATTCTACACGCCAGGCGAAGTCAGTACACTTCTTGCTAAACTGGTCAATCCACAACCCGGAAACAGAATCTGTGATCCTACAAGCGGTTCGGGATCACTGTTGATCAAAGTGTCCAAAGAAATTCCTGGGAAAAACTACTCCCTCTACGGTCAGGAAAACAACGGCAGCACATGGGCTTTATGCCTGATGAATATGTTCCTTCACGAACAGGACAGTGCGACTATTAAATGGGGCGATACCATCAACAATCCATTGCTGTTGGAAAACGACAGCTTAATGAAATTTAATATCGTCGTTGCGAATCCTCCTTTCTCTTTGGATAAATGGGGTGCTGAAAATGCTTCCGCCGATAAGTTCGGCCGGTTCCATCGCGGCGTACCTCCAAAAAGCAAAGGCGATTATGCCTTCATCAGTCACATGATCGAAACAGCAAACGAAACGGATGGTCGTGTCGGTGTTATTGTTCCGCATGGGGTTCTGTTCCGCGGCAGCAGCGAAGGCAAAATCAGAAAAGAGCTGATTCAGGAAAATCTTTTGGATGCGGTTATTGGTTTACCTGCCAACTTATTTTTTGGCACCGGCATTCCGGCAGCGATACTGATCTTCGATAAAGCACGGGGAGAAAATAAAGATGTATTGTTTATTGATGCGAGCAAAGATTTCGGTTCCGCCAAAAACCAGAATATACTGCGCGAGCAGGATATCGAACGCATCGTTTCCACATTTAAGGCCTACAAAGCTGCTGCTCCATTAACTGGCGAACAGGGCGAAGTCCTCGAAGACAAATACGCCTATCGCGCAACGGTTGCTGATCTGGAGGAGAACGATTACAACCTGAACATTCCACGATATGTAGATACTTTCGAAGAAGAAGCGGAAGTGGATATCAAGGAAGTGCACCAAAACATTGTAAGTCTCAAAAAACAACTCACTGTAGTCGAAGCACAGATGGAAAAATATCTAACCGATTTAAATTTAGTCTAGCATGGAAGTACCACAGGGCTACAAACAGACATCCATTGGTGTGATTCCCGCTGATTGGGAAGTATACAAATTGAAAGAAATTCTGGTATCTGACAGACTGGGAGGTAATTATGAAAATTCAGAAGGAAATGCAGGTTTACCAGTTATAAAGATGGTGAACATTGGTAGAGGAAACATAAGTTTATCTAAAATTCAGTACTTGCCGATAGATGAAAAATACAATGAAGCGGATATTTTAAAAAATGGCGATCTTCTTTTTAATACAAGAAATACTCTTGATTTAGTGGGAAAGGTGTCAGTTTGGAAAAATGAATTACCTAAAGCTTTGTATAATTCAAATCTTCTAAAATTAGAATTTGATACTGCTTTCGTTAAGTCTAATTTCTTTATGAACTATCTTTTTAATAGTCGTAAAGTATTGACAAGATTAAGAAGTTACGCAACAGGGACAACAAGTGTAGCTGCTATTTATAGTCGTGATTTAAAATTATTAAAACTCGCACTCCCCCCACTTCCCGAGCAACAAAAAATCGCCGAAATTCTTTCCACCTGGGACACCGCCATCGAAACTTGCCAGAAAACGATTGAACAACTGAAACAAAGAAACAAAGGTCTTGCGCAGCAGTTGCTTTCAGGAAAAACCAATCATATGGATGGCGAAGATCCTCATAAAGACTTTCATGTAGTGGGTAAATATGTTCGCGAGGTTTCTAAAAGAAACGCTGATCTTCAGGAAAAAAGAATTTTGTCTGTTACCAATTCTAGGGGGTTTATCAATCAATCCGAACAGTTTGGTCGGGAGTTGGCCAGTGCGGATCTCACCAATTACAAAATTATTAAAAAGGGTCAGTTTGCTTACAATCCTTCCCGGGTCAATGTGGGCTCTATTGATTTGCTGACGAAATATGAATCTGGAATCTTGAGTCCGATGTATGTTGTGTTCGAAATGAGCACTGGCAACCTAATACCAGAGTTTCTCTATTATCATTTAAAGACTTACTGGTTCACTGGCCATATTCCGATGTTCGTCCAGGGCAGCGTCCGCGATTCCTTGTCTTTTGATGGCTTCTCAGGAATGAAATTCTATATTCCGGAACCTCGAATTCAGAAAGAAATAGTTGAAAAATTAGAAACCGCCGCCGCGGAGCTGAAACTATATGAAAACAAACTACAAAACCTTCAGCAGCAGAAAAAAGGCTTGATGCAGCAGCTGCTGACGGGGAAAGTGAGAACGGTTTAATAATTTAAAAACAAAAACAACTATGAATATAAATCAAAAACAAATCATTGAGCAGATTCTAGAAGAAATAAAAGCAATAAAAGTTGAAGACTTATTGATAGATGCAAATCCGACTGAAACCGATTTAAATAAGATTAACATTGGTAAATATAGCGCAACAGAATTTCTTTTCTTTTTTAATAAAATGATAAATCAATTAGATGATGAACTAAAAAATGGTTTAGGATTTTTACTTCCCTTTACAGAAAATTATGCTAATGATTTCGGATCTGTGAATTTGCAAAATAATTTAACTAACATAAAAAATTACTTGAATTCTAATCAATTTGCAGCTATCGAACCAATAATGGACGGTCTAATTCATTATCAAATAAAAAATGGTTTCTGGAATAAATCTGAAATTATGTCGCATCCCGTCGATACGGAAGAAATAAAAAAACAGAAAACCATAATCAATCTTAATCAAAAAGCAATAGAGAAAAATCTACAATCTTACGAAGAACTAAAAAGCAATTTAGACACAACAGTTTCCGATTTTAATGAATTTATTGGTGAAAAGAAAGGAGAATTAATCGAAATCACGAATTTGCTAACTACAGCAAACAATCAGCTAACGGAAATTAATACAGTTGTTTCTAATTCTGTAAATAAAGAAACAGAGATCGATGGTATTTTAAAGAACATTAAAGATAAAGTTATAGCAGTATCTGAAAGCATTACAGAATATGAAGCGGATTTTACTTCGATTAAAAAAGATAACTCCGAATTAAAAATAGAATTAGAAACTTCCATTGCCACAGCGGTAGAAGACTTAAAAAAATCTAAAGAAGGTATTGAATTTATTGAAAGTAACCGTGAAGAAATTGTTCGTCTAACCGGTATGGCTGCAGATGGTGCCTTAGGCTCAAAATTTGACCAAAGACAAAATATTTTAAATAGAGGATTACATTTTTGGAAATGGGCAATTCCTGTTACGACTGTACTTGCTGGCTCTTGGGTGGTGATAGTTTTCACCTATTTAGTTCCCTCCTTTAAAGACGAATGGGTAAATATATTAGTGAGTGTTTTAAAAACCTCACCAGCTTTTATATTATTAGGATTTGTATTTTCACAATATAAAAAAGAAAGAAATCTACAAGAAGAGTATGCTTTTAAGTCAGCTGTAGCAATGACTCTTACCGCTTATTCTGAGATGCTTTCAAATGCTGATGTTGAAGACAATACATCTCGCCAACAAATGCTGCTAAAATCTATAGAAATGGTTTATAATCAACCACAAATCCACCCACTTAAAAGTGAAAGATTGTTTAGTCTTAACACGAAAGATTTAAAAGAAACAGTTGCAACATTAGCAGATGCTGTGAAGAACATCAAGAATACATAAACTACAATGATGAAAAATTATCACCTAACCAAAAAAGATGACCAGTGGAAACTTATTTCCGAAGGCAATGATAAAGCCACGAAAGTATTCGCAACTAAAAAAGAGGCAGTTCAAAAGAGTGCTGAATATCTAAAAAATAATAACGGCGGCTCACTTAAAATTCATTTAGAAAACGGGAAAATTCAGGAAGAAAGAACTTACCCGTTATCAAGTGACCCAAAAAAATCAAAAGGATAATGTATTAAAATCATATTTGATGACACCAAAACAATTACAGGATATCTTAAACAACCTGCTCAGCCTCTCAGCCGAAAACGAAATCGTAGAATTCAAAGAAGCTAAAAATAATTTCGATTCTACAAAGTTGGGACGCTACTTTTCTGCCCTTTCCAATGAAGCCAACCTTCATGGCAAGACCTGTGCTTGGCTCGTATTCGGCGTGGCAGATAAAAAACACAACATCGTAGGTTCTAAATTTCGCCCGTTAAGGAAAGATCTGGATAGTCTCAAAGGTGAAATTGCAAAAAAGATTACAAATGGAATCTCTTTTATCGAGATTCATGAAGTGGAGACCCCTGATGGCAGAGTGGTTATGTTCCAGATTCCCGCAGCGCCTAAAGGTATTCCCGTAGCATTTGACGGTCATTATTATGCAAGAGATGGTGAAGAATTGGCTCCTCTTAATATCGAAAAAATAGAGCGCATTCGTGCCCAGGCAACCGCTGAAGACTGGAGTGCCGCCATTGTTCCTGGGGCTTCACTTGAGGATCTGGACGAAGACGCAATAGCCCTGGCGAGAAAAAACTATAAAAATAAATTCCCCGAAAAGGCTGAGGAAGTAGACAGCTGGGACAATATCACGTTCCTGAATAAAGCCAAAGTCACTACCAAGGGAAAAATAACGCGAACTGCACTGATCCTGTTAGGTAAAGACGAATCCGAACACTTTCTGAATCCTGCTGACGTGAAGATCCGCTGGAAACTGATGGATAAAGAGGGAGCAGATATCGATTATGAGATTTTCGGTATTCCAATGATTTTATCGGTAGAGAAAGTCTTTTCCAAAATCCGCAACATCAAATACCGCTACATGCAGGAGGGAACCATCTTCCCCGCCGAAGTTTCCAAATACGAACCCTTCTCAATCCGCGAGGCCATTAATAACTGTATTGCGCATCAGGATTACACCAAAAGTGCCAGGATAAATGTCATTGAAATGGATGACCAGCTGATTTTTACCAATCAGGGATCCTTCATTCCCGGATCGGTGGAGAAAGTGGTCATTGAGGATGCGCCGGAAGAATTCTACCGCAACAGATTTTTGGCAACAGCCATGTTTAACCTCAAAATGGTTGATACTGCCGGTGGTGGGATTAAGAAGATTTTCAACTTTCAGCGTGCCCGATATTTCCCAATGCCCGATTATGATTTGTCCGGAGACAAAGTCAAAGTCGCAATTTCCGGGAAAATCCTCGATATGGATTATGCCCGTTTATTGGCAAACCATAAAGAGCTTACCCTCGAAGAAATTATGATGCTCGACAAAGTCCAGAAGAAAATTCCTTTGACACCTATTGAAGAAAAACACCTGAAAAGCAAAAAGTTAATTGAAGGACGCAGACCTAACTTCTTTATCGGTTTAAAAGTCGCACAAAACACAGGGCAAAAAGCGGAATATTCAAAAAACAAAGGCTTTGATAAACCATATTATTTGGATTTTATTTTAAAGGCAATTTCTGAGCATAAAAGTTTAGACAGAAAGGATATCGATGATTTGTTGTGGAAGAAACTTCCAGATTGGATGGACGATAGACAGAGAAAAATCAAAATCAACAATCTGCTCTCAGAGCTACGGAAAAATAAAAAAATTGAAAATACTGGAACTTTTAAGTACCCGGTGTGGGTTCTAATAAAGGCAGATAAATAAAAATATTTATTAGAAGAATTATTAGTAAAATTATTAGAACCAACAGCCGGTATTTCCCTTTACAGCGCGGTTGCCCTTTTAATTATTCGAATAACGCTCATCTGTAAATAGTAATAATTATTAGAACATAATAAAGAAAAAATACAAGATGTCTACACCCTCCTTTTTAGAAGATCATATCAGCCAGATTCCTGCTTTGCAGTTGCTGATGAAAATGGGCTATACCTACCTCACGCCTGAAGAAGCATTGCAGCTACGGGGGGAAAGACAGAGCACAGTCCTGTTGGAACCCGTACTGCGCGATCAGCTTAAAAAAATAAATTCAATTGAATACAAAGAAAAATCATTTGAATTCTCCGATAGCAATATAGCTCTTGCAGTGACTGAACTTCGGGATTTACCGGTGCAGGATGGCTACATCAGTGCTAACGAAGCCTTTTACGACCTCATTACTTTGGGCAAAAGTTTTGAGCAAACCGTCTTGGGCGACAAAAAATCGTTCTCATTTAAATACATCGACTGGAAGAATCCCCTGAACAATTGTTTCCATGTCACTGAAGAATATGCGGTAGCAAGAACCGACCGGAATGATACCTATCGGCCCGATATTGTAATTTTCATCAATGGCATCCCCATGATCGTGATTGAATGTAAAACCAATGCCATAAAAAATCCTCTGGAAGAAGCCGTTTCACAGCACATGCGCAACCAGCAGGAAGAGGGCATCCGTGGCCTGTATCTATATTCTAATATCCTTTTGTCTTTGGCAGTCAATGAGGCGAGTTATGCGACGACAGCAACTTCTAAAAAATTCTGGAGCGTATGGAAAGAAGTGTTCAGGACAAAAGAAGAAGGTCAGCATTATGCCGATACGTTGAAGATGCTGAAAAACAATCCCCTTCCGGACAACGAAAGATCACAGATATTTCGGCAGCGCTATTACAGTGTACTACAGCACTTCAACGAACTGGAAAAAGAGGAGATTCTGGTGACTGAACAGGATAAGCTCCTCTTCAGTATTGGTCAGAAAGAACGTTTGCTGGACCTGATATACAACTACATTCTCTATGATGATGGTGTAAAGAAAATAGCCCGCTATCAGCAGTATTTTGCAATCAGGGAAACCCTGAAGAAAATTGCCGTGAAGGATCCCAACGGTCGCAGAACAGGCGGCGTGATCTGGCATACCCAGGGCAGCGGCAAATCTCTTACGATGGTAATGCTGGCACAGCTCATTGCAGCAGACAAATCAATTAAAAATCCTAAGATTGTTTTGGTAACGGACCGGATCGATCTGGATGACCAGATTACAAAAACATTTAAAAAATGTGAAGTGCCCGTAGTAAACGCACTCACAGGTAAACATTTGGTAGAATTGCTGAAAGACCCTTCAGACGAAGTGATAACAACCATTATCAACAAATTTGAAGCAGCGGTGAATCAGGAAAAAGAAGGGTTCTCTTCCCCTGACATTTTTGTGTTGGTGGATGAAGGACACCGAAGTCAGTATGGTACTTTCAATGTCAAGATGCGGAAAGCATTTCCAAACGCTTGCTTTGTGGCATTTACCGGAACCCCACTGATGAAAAAGGAGAAAAGTACTGCCGGTAAATTCGGCGGACTTATCGATGTGTATTCAATTACAGATGCGGTAGCAGATAAAGCCGTGGTGCCATTGCTTTACGAAGGCCGTCACAATTTAATCGAAGTCAATGCCAATCCTTTAGATACCTTCTTTGATAAAGTTTCAGAACCCTTAACCAAATACGGCAAAGCAAAACTCAAGCGAAAATACAGCACCACAAACCAACTCAATCAGGCCGATCAGGTCATTTATGCCCGCGCCTGGGATATTACAGAACATTTCGTGACCAACTTCCAGGGGACGGGCTTCAAAGGAATGCTCGTAACGCCAAGTAAAACCACAGCCATTCGCTACCGGGAATACTTACGGGAAATCGGCAAAGTGTCAGCGGAAGTGGTCGTATCTCCACCCGATACGAGGGAAAACAATGATGATGCTTTCGAAGAAAATGAAGATCTGGTGAAGAAGTTCTATAAATCCATGATGGATAAATACGGAACATCCAAAAAATATGAAGAAGCCCTGATCAATTCCTTTAAGAAACAGGACAAACCTGAAATCATGATTGTAGTAGATAAATTATTGACAGGTTTTGATGCCCCGGTGGCACAGGTGCTCTATCTCACAAGAAGTTTGAAAGAACACACCTTGTTACAGGCCATTGCCAGGGTAAACAGAAATGCAGAGGGTAAAGATTACGGCTATATCATCGATTATTACGGAAATCTTGAAAATCTGGACAGTGCCCTGAATACCTACAGCGGCCTCTCGGAGTTTGATGAAGAAGAATTGGTAGGAACCCTGATTAACATCAACAAAGAAATTGAAAAACTGCCTCAGACCCATTCCGAGGTGTGGGATATTTTCAAAGAGGTCAAAAATAAATACGATGCCGAAGCATATTCAGAATTATTGAATGACGAAAGCATCAGGCACAGGTTTTATGAAAAACTGTCCTTCTTTATCCGCCTCTTTAAGTTGGCGATGTCCTCTGTAGATTTTAATGACATTAAAAATGAGAAGCTGATCGACCGGTATAAAAAGGATGCAAAATTCTTTTTGAAACTGCGCGTCGATGTGCAGCGCCGTTATTTTGATGAATTGGACTACAGCGAGTACGAAGCTCAGGTGCAGAAACTCATCGACAAACACATCACTACCGAAGGCGAAGTTTTGAAAATTACCCAGCTGGTGAACATTTTCGACAAAGAGCAGCGGGCAAATGAAGTAGAAAAAATACAGGGGAAAGCAGCTAAAGCAGACCATATTGCTTCCCGCACCATTAAGGCCATAAACGTCAAAATGAATGAGGATTCATTCTACTATACCAAACTCTCAGCACTCATCAAAGAAACCATTGAAGAGTATCGACAGAGACGGATTGACGAAGCCGAATACCTGGCTAAGGTGCAGGATCTGGAAAAAGTATTCTTTTCCGGAAAACAGGCAAATATCCCCCGGGCATTGGAAGGCCGGCCAAATGCCGTTGCATATTTCAATATTCTGGATAACGTAGCTAAAGAGATATTCGAAAAGCTCCCGGATCATAAGGACCTAGAGGCTCAGCTTGCACTGGAACTGGAAGATCAGATCCGCGAAGTGATCTATGAAGATGACGCTTTAATAGTCGATTGGCAGACCAATGTAGAAATTGAAAATGCCCTCCGCATTAAATTGGACGACTACCTCTTTGATGCACAGCAGAAATATGAGATCACAATGCCTTTCGATACAATTGACGAAATCATTGAAGAAGTCCTCAAAATTGCAAAAGTGCGTTACAGTTAATGAAAACAACTGAAACCATACTACGCTACGGTACCAGGGAGATCAGATATAATCTGGTATTTACAGAAAGAAAAACTTTGGGAATAAAAGTTTTTCCTGATTTATCCGTGAAAGTAACTGCACCTTTAGGATCAAAAATGTCGGATATCGAAGAAAAACTGAAACTGAAATCAAAATGGATTTTAAAACAGCAGGATCAGTTTGAAAGTTACAGACCGGTAATAACAGAACGCAAATATCTGAATGGCGAAACGCACCTTTATTTGGGCCGACAGTATCTATTGCAGATTGAAAAGGCTGAAAGTCCTTCAGTCAAATTATACCGCGGAAAAATGATCGTTTATACAGGAGACTCAGATTCGAAAGCGGTAGAGAAAATAATAAAAAATTGGTACAGACAAAAAGCCACCTCGATATTTGATCAGGCATTGACAGAAAAACTAAACCTCTTTACCCAATACCATATAACCAAACCGCACATGGTAATAAAATGGATGGAAAAAAGGTGGGGAAGCTGCACCCGCAATGGAAAAATCACACTCAACACCGAATTGGTAAAAGCACCAAAAGCATGCATCGAGTATGTAATGGTTCACGAACTCTGTCACCTTGTAATCCGCAACCACACCAAAGACTTTTACGACCTCCAGGCAAAAATCTTCCCCGACTGGCAGAAATGGAAAGAAAAACTGGAGAAAACACTGGCGTGAATGCGGCCTAAGACAAATCTGGATGATACGCCCTTGCCAATTTCTAAGCTGTTAATCTCTGTTAGTTGTCGAGTCACTTACTATGTTAATTATCCCTAAACAAATTTAACTTCTAAAATAATTTCCTACATTTGTACTGTTTTACTTTATAATGCACGGAAATTTTAAAATACTGTTGCTTTCCCTCACACTCGCGTTATTTCTGGCGCCGGGGATTTCCTTAGCTTGCAGCAAAAAGGATAAGCAGGTTTTTAAATCAGAGGCACATGCTAAAACTTTCATCAAACAGTCATTTACGAAATTTCATCCGTCTTGCGACAGCGGCGATTGCAAAGATGAGTGCTGTCACCCCCAATCTCACAATTGTCAAACCGAAGGATGCTCAGGAAACTGCAGCGGGAACCTTTGCAGCTCTGCTCAATACACCCTTTTAGCCTACAGTAATTTCCTAGAGGATGCCAAAAATGAAGCCTCCGCTTACTACAGCAACAACTCCAGTTTCTATTATCAGAATCCCCATTACTCAGGTGGATTCCATACCATTTGGCAACCGCCAAAAATAGGTTAATACCTTCTTTTACAGCCCGAATTATGCCTGGTCGTGAAGTTTTTAACACTTTATCCCTGATGACTTATCAGCGCTGTATCTTCCTTTGAAAATCAACTTTGCCTTTAAAAATAAATCTTTCATAAAAGATTTTCCTTTTGGAGCAAGGACAATTTGAAGATCAGGATGCCCGTAATCAGTTTCTAAACACAGAGGCTCACTATTAACCTGTAATATAAAATTTAATGAAGAATATTCTTTTGGGAATACTCGCTTTTATAGCGGTGTTCCTCGTTTCCTGCAACAATTCAAAAGCTGAAATCACACAAATTGCGGTCGCAAAGTTCACCACCGGTGACATTGTTCCCAACGATCAGGTATGTATGGTAAACAATGCCTATATGGGCAAAAAACAGCTCGAAGTAAAACATGACGGCAAAACCTATTATGGTTGCTGTGAAAACTGCAAACTCAGAATCCCGCAGGAAGAAAATGCCCGCATGGCATACGATCCCATATCTCATCAACTCATCGATAAAGCAACCGCAATTATTGCGATCTCTGATAAAAATGATAATGTCGTGTACTTCGAAAATAAAGCAAACTACGAAGCCTTTTTTAAAAAATAATCAATAACCTTTAACCTGATAAAATAATGAAAACAATACTATTCAGCCTTTTGGCAATCGGCACTTTTGCATTCACTTCATGTAAAGAAAACAAAGAACAGAAAATAGCCACTGGCACAACCATGCAACATGACATGAGTACAATGTCCGACAGTGCGGCGATGGGCGATATGCCTATGGATGCAAAGGTAACCGTTACCGACGCAAAAAAAACTTCCGCAAATCTTACAGAACTCTATTCCCATTATACCCACCTCACTTTTGCGCTCTCAGGTGACGACGATAAAGAAGCAGTCAGTGCTGCTAAAGGAATAATGGAGGCATTGCCTAAAATAGACAGAAACGGGTTTTCCGCTGAACAGAAAAAAGAATTTGCAGAACTGGAAGCCAGTATCAGAGAGCACGCACAGCACATTGCAGATAATGCCGGTGAGATCGGTCATCAGAGAGAACATTTAGATTTATTGAGTGCAGATTTTTACGACCTGCTGAAAGACTTCGGATCTCCAAAACCGGTTTATAAAGTATTTTGTCCAATGTATAACGATAACAAAGGCGCTTTTTGGCTTAGCGATTCACGTGAGGTAAAGAATCCTTATTACGGCAAAGAAATGCTGTCTTGTGGCGAGGTTCAGGAAGAAATTAAGTAAAACCGCACAGAACCATGATTCAAAATTTAATCAAACTGTCCCTCCGCAACAGGTATTTCGTTTTGCTGATAGCAATAGGCCTTTTTATCTGGGGTATTTTTGCGGTAAGGGACAATCCCATCGATGCCATTCCGGATCTGAGTGAGAACCAGGTCATCGTTTTTACGGAGTGGATGGGCAGAAGTCCCCAGATTATTGAAGATCAGGTGACCTTCCCTTTGGTCAGCAACCTTCAGGGAATTCCGAAAATTAAGAATATCCGAGCCTCATCCATGTTTGGGATGAGCTTCGTGTACGTCATTTTTGAAGATAACGTGGATATTTACTGGGCCAGAACCCGCGTGATGGAACGGCTTAATTATGCCCAGCGCTTACTGCCGCAAGACGTCACTCCCACTCTCGGACCCGATGGTACCGGCGTAGGACACGTCTTCTGGTACCATTTTGATGCACCCAAAATGGATCTGGGCGACCAGCGCGCCCTTCAGGACTGGTACGTGAAATTTGCCTTGCAGACGGTTTCCGGGGTTGCAGAGGTAGCTTCTTTTGGTGGTTTCGAAAAACAGTACCAACTTATCGTAGATCCTGTAAAATTGCAGTATTATAACGTCTCCCTGATGGATGTGATGAACAAAGTAAAAGCCAACAATAATGATGTGGGCGGACGTAAATTTGAGATGGCCGATATGGCCTACATCATTCGCGGACTGGGTTACATTAAGAACGTAGCCGATATCGAAGAAATTGCTTTGGGAAATTACAACGGAATTCCTGTGCGGGTGAAAGATATAGGATCTGTACAAATGGGTGGCGATTTGCGCCTTGGTATTTTCGACGCGAATGGTGAAGGCGAAGTCGTTGGCGGAATTGTAGTGGCGCGTTATGGCGAAAATGCAGATAAGGTCATCAACGATGTGAAAGAGAAAATGAAGGACGTTGAAAAAGGACTCCCTGAAGGCGTTACCTTCAAAACATCGTACGACCGCAGTACCCTTATTGAAGGCGCGATAGACAATATCAAAACCAAGCTGATCGAGGAGATTATCGTGGTGGCCATCATTGTTATTCTGTTTCTCTTCCACTGGCGCAGTGCATTCAGCATTATCATTCAGATTCCGGTCACCATTGCCATAAGCTTTATTCTGCTCAATGCGTTTGGACTTTCTTCCAATATTATGTCGCTTACCGGAATTGCACTGGCAATCGGGGTGATCGTAGATAACGGAATTATCATGTCTGAAAATGCGTATAAAAATCTCTCCGATTGGCAGAACCATCATCAAAATAAAAACCCATAACAATGAAAACCAACTGGTTAAAAAATATATTCAGAAAGAAAGATAAGGAGAAAGACAGTTACGTTAAAATTCCCGAAGACATTCGGATGAAGATTATCGAAAAATCATCCTTACAGGTATCCAGAGGCGTATTTTTTTCTACGGTGATTATCGTGGTTTCTTTTCTCCCCGTATTTATGTTGACAGGTCAGGAAGGTAAACTTTTTCACCCCCTGGCGTTTACCAAAACCTTTATCCTGATCGTTGATGCAATCCTGGTGCTTACCCTTGCACCGGTGCTGATCTCCTTTTTTATGAAGGGTAAATTTAAGGACGATAATAAAAACCCAATAAACAGGGGCCTGGAGCGGGTGTACGAACCCATCATTCGCTGGTGCATGGAATGGAAAAAAACGACCCTCGGAATCAATATTCTTGCCCTTCTCATCAGCATCCCTTTAATTATGAACCTCGGCCGTGAGTTTATGCCGCCCTTAGATGAAGGATCTTTGCTCTTTATGCCGGTCACTTTGCCTGATATTTCCAACTCCGAAGCTAAAAGATTACTGCAGGTACAGGATAAAATCATTAAAGGAGTTCCGGAAGTGGATCATGTCCTCGGAAAAGCAGGAAGAGCCAACACGGCGACAGATAATTCACCCATCTCCATGATTGAAACCATTATTTTGTTGAAGCCTCAGGACGAATGGCGTGACGGCCTTACAAAAGATGATCTTATTAATGAATTGAATGCCAAACTGCAGATTCCTGGGGTAACCAATGGCTGGACCATGCCGATTTCCAACCGGATCAATATGCTTTCAACAGGGATTAGAACGGACGTTGGAGTGAAGGTGTATGGACAGAATCTGGACAGTATCGCAGTCCTTTCCGAAAAAATAAAAAAGGAGCTCACGGGGATTGAAGGAATTAAGGACATGTATGTAGAACCCATTACCGGCGGAAAATATGTGGATATTGAAGTGAAACGCGAAGAAATAGGAAGATACGGCCTAAGTGTGGATGACGTAAATGCCGTCGTGGAAAGTGCCCTCGGCGGAATGAAACTCACCACCACCGTGGAAGGCCGACAGCGCTTTTCGGTAAACGCCAGGTACGGCCAGGATTTCAGAAATAATTTGGAATCTCTGAGAAGACTCCCAATGCAAACGATGGAATTTGGTTCCATCCCCCTGAGTGCAGTGGCCGACGTTCGCCTGACTGAAGGTCCTCCAATGATCAATTCGGAAAACGCAATGTTGCGCGGAACCGTTCTGTTCAACGTGCGTGACCGGGATTTGGGCAGCACCGTAGAAGAAGCACAGAAAAAACTCAACAGCATGGTCACCAAAATGCCCAAAGGCTATTTCGTGGAATGGAGCGGCCAGTATGAAAACCTGATTCGCGGCGAGCAGACCTTAAAGATGATTATGCCCCTCGTATTAATCGTGATCTTTCTTTCCATGTACTTTGCATTCAATTCTTACCGTGAAGCTTTCTTTAATCTCATCAGTATTCCTTTTGCCTTAATCGGCGGTGTCTTTATGATTTCGATTTGGGGCGTCAATCTCTCTGTAGCTGTAGCAGTCGGCTTTATTGCCCTGTTCGGACTTGCGGTAGAAACCGGTATCGTGATGGTCATTTACCTGAACGATGCCATGATTCAGCTTATTGCCAAAAATGGAAACTCACGGGAGACCATTACCAATGAAGAACTTCGTGAATATGTAATCAACGGTGCAGCCAAAAGATTAAGACCTAAGATTATGACGGTTTGCGTGACGCTCTTCGGACTCGTACCCATCCTGTGGAGCCACGGTGTGGGAAGTGACATGATGAAACCAATCGTATTACCGATGGTCGGTGGCGTATTTACCTCGGCCATTCACATTCTTTTGGTAACACCCATTATCTTTTACATGCAGAAAGAATGGGAACTGAATAAACTGGGGAAAATTGACGTCCTCGACGCTTCCCATTAATCCTTAAATGATTACAAAATGAAAAAATTAATAATAACAGGCGCAATTGCATTGCTGTACACCCCAAGTGATGCTCAGCAAATGTCTTTGCCCGCAGTAATGGACAGTATTGCAGCCAACCATCCGGTGGTAAAGATGTACAATGCCGAAATCCGGTCAATGGATGCTGCAGCCAAAGGCGCAAGAAGCTGGATGCCGCCCACAGTGGGTGCCGGTTTCTTCATGACGCCTTATAATGCAAAACTCTGGCAGCGGGATGGCGAAATGCTCGGCATGGGTTCCGTGGCTGTATCTGTGGAGCAGATGTTTCCCAATAAACAAAAACTCGATGCCAACGAAAAGCTGATGAAGGCAATGTCTTCCGTAGAAAAAGAAAAGCTTTATGCGGCCCTCAATGAAAACTTTCAGGATGCGAAAAAACTGTATTACAGTTCAATCGTCCTGGATAAAAAGCTGAAGGTCGTAAAGGAAAACGAAAAGATGCTGGATTTCATGATTAGAAACGCCGAGATCCGGTACAAAAACGGACTCGGTAAAATATCAGCCTATTACAAAGCGAAAGCTGCGCTTGGCAGTTCCAAAAACATGCAGCTCATGTACGAGAATGACCTCCGCGTCAACCGGATCCGGTTGAATGCCCTCATGGAAAGAGACGCGCTGTCTCCTTTGGAAATCAAGACTGAATACAATTTAAATGATTATTCCCTCGAGACTTTCGGTCAGGATCTATTTTATCAGAACAGAAGTGATCTCCGCGGCATCGATAGGGAAATCAATATTGCAAAACTGAAACAGGATCTGGAAAAACAGAATCTGAAACCGGAATTCGGCGTGAAATTCGAAAATATGTTCGGTTTTGGTGGCCAGCCCATGCAGTTTTCGCTCATGCTGATGGCAAAACTGCCGTTTGTTTCCTGGGCTTCAGGCATGAATAAAGCCAATATTGAAAGCCTCAAACTGAAAGAAGAAGCCTTGCAGGCACAGAAAGAAATGATGGTCAACGAATACAGTGGGATGGCCTACGGAATGCGTAACGAACTGGACCTGAATAAAAATCAGCTCAAACTCTATGAAGACACCATTATTCCGGCCTTAAAAAACAACTACAAATCCATGCAGTTGGGCTACGAGCAGAATACGGAAGAACTCTTCATGTTGTACGATGCCTGGGAACAGCTGAATATGACACAGTTGGAATATTTCGAGATCCTTACCAAAGCACTGCAGACGCAAACTGAAATTGACCGCTTACTTGAAAGAAGATGAGAAAGCTAATAATGTACACCATGCTTTTGTTGGCTGTAACGGCCTGTGATAAACTGAAGTTCTGGGAAGATAAGCACCCAGCAGAGGCGGCAATGCACACCTACACTTGTCCGATGCATCCGGAAATAATATCAGACAAACCCGGTCAGTGTCCCAAATGCGGTATGGATCTGGTCCTGAAAGATGCTCCTGCTAAAAAGGAAGAAGGGATTAAACTCGACGATTTGCTGAAACCCACCAATGAATTTGTCGTCTCGGAATTGCCGGTCGTAAAATTAAAAAAGGAAAATATTCCCACCACCGTTGATGCTTTAGGGACGGTGGAATACGACACGCGGCAGATTGGAAGTATTTCATCCCGCGTAGCTGGAAGGATCGAAAAACTCTACGTGCGGTACAAGTACCAGAAAGTGTCCAAAGGGCAGCGTATTTTAGATATATACAGCCCGGAACTGTTAACCGCGCAGCAAAACCTGCTCTTTGTTCTGAAAAATGACCGCTCAAACAAAACAATGATCGATGCCTCACGGCAGAAACTACTTCTTTTGGGAATGCCGGCTTCACAGATTCAGAAAGTTATCCAGAGAGGAACAGTTCCGGTTTTCAGCAATTACAGCGGACATATTCAGCAGGCAGGAGCGGCAGGATCAATGGGTTCAGCACAGCAACCCGCTCCCGAAATGGCTTCAAATACAGCAGTCACCGCAGAATTGCCCCTGAAAGAAGGCATGTACCTCCAGAAAGGACAGAATATTTTCAGTGTCTACAATCCCAACAGAACCTGGGCCCTGATCAATATTTTTTCTGAAGACATTGCACTGGTCAGCAAGGGACAGTCGGTCATGATCACCCCGGAATCCAATCCGGATAACCGCTTCAAAGGAACCATCGGTTTTATTGAACCGTTTTTCAGGCAGGGCAGCAAAACCGTAACGGCGCGTGTCTATTTTGATAATTCCACCGCAAAAATTCCTGTTGGAAGTCAGGTTAAAGCGGAGATTATGGGCCACAACAGAATGGCAGACTGGCTGCCGAAATCAGCGGTGGTTTCTTTGGGGATTGATAAAATCGCGTTCAAAAAAGTAGACGGCGGTTTTATTGCCCATAAAGTTGTTACCGGCCCGGTGGTAGGCGATAAAATTCAGATCGTCAGTGGTTTGCTTCCTGAAGATGGAGTTGCCGAAAATGCACAGTACCTGATGGACAGCGAAAGTTTCATAAAAATTAACAGATAAAAATTGATAAGATGAAATTCAATATTTTAATGATGACCTTGCTGGTTTTTCTTTACTCCTGTAAAAAGGAGGAAGATCCCCATGCCGGCCACGATATCTACTACACCTGTTCCATGCACCCGCAGGTAGTCTCCGATAAACCGGGAAAATGTCCCATTTGCCACATGGATTTGGTGCCTGTCGAGAAGAAAAAGAATGCTGATCCTAACGAAATTATTTTGAATGACGAGCAGGTTAAACTCGGAAATATCAAAACAGTCGCGCTATCCGACGGTTCTATGGCTGATAAACTTACGCTGACCGGAACACTCAATTTTAATCAGTACCAAATGCAGGCAGTAAGTTCCAGAGTAATGGGCAGAGTTGAACGGTTGTATTATAAAAACATTGGCGATTTTGTTCCGAAGGGGGCGCCGCTGGTCGATATTTACAGTGAAGAACTCAACAATGCAAAGCAGGAATATCTGCTGGCATTGGAAAGACGCAGGCTGTTTGTCGGCAATACGTCCATTGATTTTGATCAGTTGCTCCAAAGTTCCCGCAACAAGCTTTATTTATGGGGAATGTCCGAAAGCCAGATCAAACAGTTGGAAAGATCAGGAAAAGCCACGCCAACCACTACCGTGTTAAGCAATGCGGCCGGTTACATCACCGATCTCAGCATTGCCGAAGGCGATTATCTCGCAGAAGGTGGCACCATCGTGAATCTAGCAGATCTTTCATCGCTCTGGGCGGAGGCGCAGGTCTATTCCTCTCAAATGGCTCTCCTTCAGAAAGACAGCAAGGTCACCGTGTATATTCCCGATCTGGATAATTTGAAGATTAATGGGAAGATTGATTTTACAAACCCTGAAATAAGCGCCTCCAGCAGGATAAATCTGGTTCGCATTTCCGTGCCCAACCAAGGAAATCTGCTGAAACCCGGCATGCCGGTATATGTTCTGGTTGAAAACAAATCCCGTGATGGTCTGTCCATGCCTGTGGATGCGGTTATCAGGGATGGGAAATCCTCCACGGTCTGGGTGAAAACCGCGAAGAATACCTTCGTCAACAGAATGGTGGAAACGGGTCTCGAATATGAAGACAGAATAGAAATCACATCAGGAATTAAGGCGGGAGACGAAGTAGTGGTCTCCGGGGCCTACCTGCTGAACAGTGAATACATATTCAAAAAAGGGGCAGATCCGATGGCGGGTCACGATATGAGTACAATGTAATTGGACGAGAATGAATAAAACAGTTTGGTTTATGGTGATGCTGGTTGCGGTATTTTTAGTCATCCAGCTCATACCGGTGGAGCGAAATATTTCCCGAGTTCCGGCCGGTCAAAGTTTTGAAATGACCCAAAAGGTGCCCGCGAATGTTGCAGCTATTCTTAAAGTTTCATGTTATGACTGTCATTCAAATAATACCCGCTATCCCTGGTATTCGGAATTACAGCCGGAAGCTTGGTTTATGGCTCAGCATATTAAAAAAGGAAAAGAAGAACTCAACTTTGATCATTTCAATGCCTATTCAAAAAGACGCAAAAAAGCAAAAATAACAAGCATCATCAGCCAGATTGAAAAAGAGGAGATGCCCTTAAAATCATATCTCATGCTACACAGCAGTGCCAGATTATCAGCAGCCGATAAAATGGATCTGATTGATTTTTTTAATACACTAAACTAACCTGATAAAATTTATATTATGGAAAATTCACAACAAAGTCACCGCATTTCAGAGAAGCATAACAAAGAATCCGAAAATCATTCCCACAGTGACAGGGAAACAGATAAAAATACAGCAGAACACGGCAAAATGAGCCACGGTGGCGCTTACAAAAAACTGTTCTGGATGATGCTGATTTCGTTTGTGTCGATGTTTATTCTGATGTATGCCATGGTAGATCAATTGGCCAACGTAATTCCCAATGTAAATCAGTTGTATATGGCAGCACTGATGGCTTCACCGATGCTCATCATCGAACTGCTGCTGATGGGAAAAATGTATCCAAACAAAAATCTCAATAAAATCCTGATGGGAGCAGGCGCACTTGCAATGTTGTTGTTTTGGTTCGGAATTCGACAGCAGACAGCGGTAGGCGATGTTCAGTTTCTTAAATCCATGATTCCACATCATGCAGGGGCTATCCTTATGGTTGAAGAGAGCAATCTTGTAGATCCGGAAGTCAGAAAATTAGGTGATGAAATCATCAAAGCACAGCAGGAGGAGATTGCTGTGATGAAGGCAAAAATTCAGGAGCTGCAAAACCGGAAGTAATCTTACATACCAGAATTTAACGCATAAAATTAAACCATGAAAAAATACACCTGTCCCATGCATCCCCAGATATTGACGGACAAACCGGGAAATTGTCCACTTTGCGGAATGAACTTAATTCCCTTAGGAGGAACTGCCCGACCTGAAAAAGACGAACTCAGCCAACATCATCAGAATCATAGTCATCACGCGGACTCTGAAGATTCTACTGCGGGATTTGACAAACATGCGGGACACCATACGCCGGATTTTTTGAAGAGGTTCTGGATCTCTTTGGCACTTACCGTTCCGGTCCTGCTGCTTTCTCATATGATTCAGCAGTGGCTCGGTTTCACAATAGCTTTTAAAGGTGATAAATACATACTGTTGGTTTTGGGAAGCATTATTTATTTCTACGGTGGGATGCCTTTTTTCAAAGGATTTTTCGGCGAAGTGAAGGCCGGCGCCATTGGAATGATGACGCTCGTTGCTTTAGCAATTACCGTCGCCTATGTGTATTCTGTTGCCGTAGTCTTCGGACTGCCGGGAATGGATTTCTTTTGGGAACTCGCCACCTTAATCGTCATCATGCTGTTGGGCCACTGGCTCGAGATGCGTTCACAAATGGCAGCTTCAAAAGCGTTGCAGTCTTTAGTAGCGTTACTTCCGAATGATGTAACGGTAGAGCAAGACGGAGTTCCGGTTAAAATAAAACTGGAACAGTTGAAAAACGGAGATACCGTAATCATAAGACCGGGCGAAAAAGTCGCCGCTGACGGTCTGATTGTCGAGGGCAGTTCCTATTTGAATGAAAGTATGCTGACCGGCGAAAGTGTTCCTGTAAGAAAAGAATCCGGCGGAAAGGTAATCGCAGGGTCTATTAATGGAGACGGTGCCTTGAAGATAAAAGCAACAGGGGTTGGGAAGGATTCCTACCTCAATAAGGTTATTAATTTGGTTCAGGATGCGCAGGCAGCAAAGTCGAACACTCAGAATCTGGCGGATAAAGTAGCCAAATGGCTTACTATAGTAGCAATTGTGGTGGGAGTAGGAACTTTCGCTTACTGGTACATCACCATGGGAGATTTGGCTTTTGCCCTGGAACGGATGGTAACGGTAATGGTAACGGCCTGCCCTCATGCTTTAGGAGTGGCAATTCCTTTGGTTGTGGCCATTTCCACTACGCTTTCAGCTACAAATGGTTTACTCATCAGAAACCGTACGGCTTTTGAAACAACCAGAAACTTATCCACCATAATTTTCGATAAAACCGGCACCCTTACGAAAGGTTCCCACACCGTGCAGAAAATCATTCCTCTAACGGAACACTATTCGGAAAACGATTTACTCCAGTATGCAGCGGCAGTGCAGCAGAATTCCGAACATCATATTGCAAAGGGAATCATGCAGACCCTCGCCGAAAAAAAACTGGACTTATGGAAGTCAGACAATTTCCGCTACATGCAGGGAATTGGAGTTACAGGAATGGTTAGTGGTAAATCGGTAGTCGCGGCCGGTCCTAATTATTTTGTTAAAAATAAAAAACAGGTACCTGCCATTCCGGAAGAAATCAACCAGGATGCAGAAACAGTGAACTTTATTCTGATTGATGACGTGCCCGTGGGTATTGTTTCTTTAGCAGATACAATTCGCGAAGGCGCAAAAGAAGCTATTGACCAACTTCGAAGCATGAACATTAAATCATTCCTGCTTACAGGTGATAACGAAAAGGTAGCGGCGGCGGTATCAAAGCAGTTAGGAATGGACGGATATTTGGCAAATGTACTTCCGCACCACAAACAGGAAAAAGTAAAAGAATTTCAGGATAAAGGAGAAATCGTTGCCATGACAGGAGACGGCGTAAATGATGCACCGGCTTTGGCAGCAGCAGATGTAGGCATTGCAGTTGGCAGCGGAACTGATGTTGCTGCCGAAACCGCAGATATTATTCTGGTCAATAGTGACCCTCGAGACGTGGTGAAAATGATAGATTTTGGAAAGAAAACCTACAACAAGATGATCCAGAATCTCGTATGGGCAGTGGGCTACAACGTCGTGGCTATTCCACTTGCTGCGGGTGTTCTGTATCCCACATTTGTCCTGAGTCCCGCCATGGGCGCAGTGCTGATGAGTGTCAGTACCATCGTGGTCGCACTTAATGCAAGTTTGTTAAAAATTAAATAATCACAAGATGAAATATATATTTTCGCTCTTCCTATTTATGGCAATGTCCATAAACAGTTATTCACAGAGCACCAAAACCGTGTACACCTGCCCGATGCATCCGCAGGTCGTGAAATCAGCACGCGGTAACTGCCCCATTTGCGGTATGACCTTGGTGAAGAAAACCGTTACTGAGAAAAAAACGGCGGCCAAATCCGCGCCCGCTCCTAAAAAGGCCACCGTAGTTAAAAAAACTACGGGTAAAAAACCTGAAATTACCGCTGCAAAAACAAAGACGGTAACGGAAGTTAAAAAACCGGTGATGCCAAAGACTAAAGCAGTACCGAAAGACCCAGCGAGCATCAAAACGCCGGAACATTCAACACCTGCTCTACATCAGCATGAAGCAACGCAAAAGATGTACACTTGTCCGATGCACCCCGAGGTGGTTTCGGACAAACCCGGAAAGTGTCCCAAGTGCGGTATGAATCTGGTCCCTCAGAAGGAAAGCGGCCAGCATCAGGCTGCCGGCAAAACCCCGGAACATCAAACTTCAGATCCGCATCAGCATGAAGCTACACAAAAGATGTACACCTGTCCGATGCATCCCGAGGTGATTTCGGACAAACCGGGAAAGTGTTCCAAGTGCGGTATGAATCTGGTCCCTCAAAAAGGAAAGGAGGAAGATCATTCTACACACGGAAACATGCAGATGCATGGTGAACACAAAATGGTCTTGCCCATGCCTGAAAAGCACCTAAAAGGCGGACGCAAAGTGACCTACCATTTTTATGTGAAAGACACCCTGGTAAATTATGCGGGAAAACAGAAACGTGCCATTGCCGTAAACGGGCAGATTCCGATGCCAAAGCTGGAGTTTTATGAGGGCGATACGGCGGAAGTGATTGTCCATAATTTAATGGACGAAGAAACTTCTCTGCACTGGCACGGTCTTCATCTTCCAAATAAAGAAGATGGGGTTCCCTGGCTTACCCAGAAACCCATTCCACCACATTCAACCTACACGTATTCGTTTCCGATCATCCAAAACGGAACCCACTGGTATCACTCACATACTGGCCTGCAGGAGCAGATTGGAATGTATGGGATGATGATTCTGAAAAAACGTCCCGAAGATCCTACTTTCCGGAAAGGGATAGATGATCTGCCCACAGAGCATCTTATCCTGAGCGAGTGGACAAACCTGAACCCCAATAATGTTCAGCGGATGCTTCACAACGCCAATGACTGGTTCGCAATAAAAAAAGGCAGTACTCAAAGTTATGCAGAAGCCATAAAAGAGGGACACTTTAAGACAAAACTCACCAACGAATGGAAGCGGATGCTTGCCATGGACGTGAGTGACGTGTATTATGACGCCTTTCTGATTAACGGTAAAATAGAAAGCCAGCTCGCAGGATACAAAGCCGGTGACAAAGTGCGGCTTCAAATTGCCAACGGCGGTGCTTCCTCCTATTTTTGGCTCAATTATGCAGGAGGAAAAATTAAAGTAGTGGCCAGTGATGGATTGGACATTGAACCGGTCGAAGTGGATCGCCTGATCCTGGCGGTTTCCGAAACAGTGGATATCGTAGTGGAAATTCCTGAAAAAAACACTTCATACGAACTCCTTGTTACACCCGAAGACCGCACAAAATCTGCGTCAGTGTTTATTGGAGAAGGAGCTACGAAATCCCATGATCCATTACCCAAACTCAAATACTTTGAAGGGATGAAGATGATGAACGACATGATGAAGATGAACGGTGACATGAAGGATATGGGCATGGAGATGAGTTACCAGACTATGGATATGAATCAGGTGATGTATCCTGAGATTATTGCTGAAAACAATGCAGCAATGCCGATGAATACAATGGACAACAACGATGCGGAAATGGATCACTCAAAGCACCAGATGCCTGCTTCCGGGATTACCACATTGAATTACGGAATGATGAAGTCGCCTTATGACACTTCGCTTCCGAAAGACAGTCCCGTGCGCGAGCTCAAGTTTACCCTTACGGGAAACATGAACCGCTACGTTTGGAGCATGGACGATAGAGTCCTGGCAGAATCGGACAAAATATTGGTGAAGAAAGGCGAAATTCTCCGCATTACCCTTTTCAATAATTCAATGATGCGTCACCCGATGCACCTGCACGGATTTGATTTCCGCGTACTCAACAAAAATGGCCTTCAGGCACCCCTCAAAAATGTGTTGGATGTTATGCCCATGGAAACCAATGTCATAGAATTTGAAGCAAAAACGGATGGGGACTGGTTCTTCCACTGTCACATCCTCTATCACATGATGGCAGGGATGAACCGTGTTTTTGCAGTGGGCGATTATCAGAATCCTTTGCTGCCGGATAAAGCTTCAGCTTATAAAAAGCTTCAGCGCGAAAGTAACATGTGGCACCTGATGGCCGAAAACGATTTCGCCACCAATGGTAACGACGGGATGGCGAGAATTTCAAATGCCCGCTGGGAATTGGGAACAGAATGGCGTTTAGGTTACAATCCCCATCACGGCTACGAGGTGGAAACCCAACTCGGTAGGTATGTGGACCGTATGCAGTGGCTGAAACCATTTATCGGATTTAACTATCATTATAGAAAGATTGACAGGAATAATATCGAAAAAAACCTATTTGGGCAGGCAAGCACTAAAAATGAGAGAAAAACTTTCAGCGCTGGTATCATGTATAAACTCCCGATGTTGATGGACCTGCAGGCAGAAATATTTACAGACGGAATTGTAAGGTTCCAGCTGAAACGTGAAGACATTCCTTTGACTGCGCGTTTGCGCGGGGCATTCATGGTCAATACCGACAAAGAATATATGGCAGGTCTTAAATATATCGTCACAAAAAATATCGGAATCTCCACACACTACGACAGCGATATGAGCTGGGGTGCAGGGATTACTTTGAATTACTAAAAAAGTTTTCGGAGATTAGATTTTGAGAAGAGTGCAGTTGAAAAAATAACGTCCGCTGCACTTTCTTTTATAAGTAAAGGGGCGTTAAAAAGCAAGTATTGTATTCCAAAGGATTCAACGCACTCCACTTCATCAAAATTATGACTTTGCCGGTATTTATAAGTTTCGTCTCCGAAATCTTGCGTTCTCTCTACTTTCATAAAAGTAGTAATATTTTTTTCCCTAAATTAGCTGCGTGAAATTTTTAGCCTTCTTTTTATCCCTTTTCTTTATGGTGCTTACGATGGTGCCATGTAACGATGCGGCAAAGGGTTTAAGCGAAAAAGTTTGTCAGAATCAGGATCTTCACCTTGAACAAAGCCAGGATCAACACGCTGATCTTTGTTCTCCTTTCTGTGTTTGCAATTGTTGTGGTATGACTTTGTCAGTTTCACAAATTAATACCTTACTTCCTGAACACAACGAGGTTGTAATAAAAGATGTTCTTCCTGAAAGGAAATACAGGCACAAGATCCTCCTCCCTGCCGGCATCTGGCAGCCCCCAAAAATAAGTTAATTAAACTACCGTAGGATTCTTCCTCCGGGACACTTCGGCTATGCAATAGTCGCAAATTTTCGTATTCAATACGGAAGTTGAATTTTTCTGTCAATTAACTTAAATTTTTACGAATGCTTTATAAAATTATACAGTTTAGTGTAAAAAATAAGCTCATCATTGGGCTCATGACTTTTGCACTGATCCTTTGGGGTATATATAGTGCTACCAGACTACCGCTGGACGCCGTACCAGATATTACAAACAATCAGGTACAGATTATTACCAGCACACCCACATTAGCTGCTCAGGAAACGGAACAGTTGGTTACGTACCCAATTGAACAGAGCCTTGCGAACATTCCCGGTATTACCGAAATGAGGTCGATCTCAAGATTTGGTCTGTCTGTAATCACTGTAGTTTTCGACGAAAGCGTGGATGTATACTTTGCACGCCAACTCATTACTGAAAAACTGAAAGAGGCCGAAGAAAATATTCCACAGGGTATCGGCAGCCCCGAGATGTCCCCGGTTTCTACGGGCTTGGGAGAAATCTATCAGTATGTTATTCACCCTAAAAAAGGTTCCGAGAACAAATACTCCGCTACTGATCTGCGTACCATGCAGGATTGGGTAGTGGCAAGGCAGCTTTATGGGACACCCGGAGTTGCTGAAATTAACAGTTTCGGCGGGAAACTTAAGCAGTATGAAGTCGCGATTAATCCCTATAGGCTTAAAGCGATGAATGTTACCATTGCCGACATTTTTGCTGCACTCCAGAAAAATAACGAAAATACCGGCGGCGCATATATCGATAAAAAACCTAATGCATATTTTATTCGCGGCATCGGTCTGATCTCTTCTTTAGAGGATATTTCCAACACCGTAATAAAAACAGTCAATGGTATCCCTGTACTTATAAAAGATGTCGCGGAGGCACGAATAGGCAGTGCCGTTAGATATGGTGCTCTTACCTATAATGGCGATAAGGAGGCTGTCGGGGGTATTGTAATGATGCTCAAAGGTGAAAATTCTGCGGAAGTAGTGAGTCAGGTGAAGGAAAAAATGCTCACCATTCAAAAATCCCTTCCAGCTGATATTATCGTCGAGCCTTTCCTGGACCGGACTAACTTAGTAGACCGGGCGATCCGTACCGTAGAAACAAATTTGGTGGAAGGCGCTCTTATTGTCATCCTTGTGCTCGTTCTGTTTCTGGGTAATTTTCGTGCAGGGCTTATTGTGGCTTCTGCCATTCCACTTTCACTCCTTTTTGCCTTAGGTATGATGAATGTTTTTGGAGTCAGTGCAAACTTGATGAGTTTGGGAGCTATTGATTTCGGGCTTATTGTAGATGGCGCAGTAATCATTGTAGAGGCGACCCTTCACTTTCTCGCGGTCCACCACAAATCCCAAAAACTCTCGCAGCACACAATGGACCGGGCTGTGGAAGCAAGTGCAAAAAAAATGATGAGTTCTGCAGCATTTGGCCAGATCATTATCCTTATTGTCTACCTACCCATTCTGTCACTTCAGGGAATTGAAGGTAAAATGTTCCGTCCTATGGCAGAGACCGTATCATTTGCCATTGTCGGAGCACTGATCCTCTCTCTTACTTATATACCCATGATGTCTGCGCTGTTTCTATCAAAAAATATTAGTGCTAAGAAAACCTTTGCCGATAAAATGATGGCTAAGATTCATAATTTTTACGTTCCCGTGTTGCAGAAGGCCATTGCGTTTAAATATGCAGTAGTTGCTGCGGCCATAGCGCTGCTTACGGTGTCGCTCCTGATATTCTCTCGCATGGGCGGCGAATTTATACCACAACTTCAGGAAGGTGATTTTGCCGTACATTGCATTCTCCCACAGGGCACCTCACTTTCGCAAAGTATAGAAACTTCTATGCAGGCAAGCCGTATTCTGAGATCTTTTCCGGAAGTGAGCACAGTGGTGGGTAAAACTGGTAGTGCCGAAGTCCCTACAGACCCAATGCCGCCCGAAGCAACGGATCTTATTGTCACGCTAAAACCTAAAAAAGATTGGAAAGACAGCGACAAATCCTACGAAGAGTTAAGTGCCGAAATGATGGAAAAACTGGAAATGATACCCGGGGTATTTTTTGAAGTCTCACAACCGATACAAATGCGCTTCAACGAGCTAATGACCGGGGTGCGCCAAGACGTAGCGGTTAAAATATTTGGCGAGAACATTGACACCCTTGCGAAACTGGCACCGGAAGTTGCCAAAATAGTGCAGACAGTGGAAGGTGCCACCGAGCCACAAATTGAGCAGACAGTGGGTCTGCCGCAAATAACCATTACTTACGACAGGGCCAGGCTGGCCTCGTATGGGCTGAATATCGAGGATATAAACCATACAGTGAGCACAGCTTTTGCGGGGGAAACCGCCGGCGTGGTATTCGAGGACGAAAGGAAGTTTAATTTGGTCGCACGGCTCGACAGTGTGAGCAGGAGTTCTATCGACGACGTCAGTAACCTGTTTATTCCAGCTGAAAACGGCGTGCAAATTCCGCTTTCTCAGGTAGCAAAAGTGGAATATAAGGACGGACCTGCACAAATCAGTCGCGAAGATGGCAAGCGCCGGATCGTTGTAGGCTTCAATGTTAAAGATAGAGATGTAGAAAGTGTGGTGACCGAAATTCAGCAAAAACTCACTGATGCCAACCTGCTGCCCCCCGGATATTATTATACCTATGGTGGTACTTTTGAAAACCTGGAACAGGCCTCTTCCAGATTACAGATTGCCGTGCCGGTTGCTTTAGCACTCATTTTTCTCTTGCTTTATTTTGCCTTCCGCAACCTAAAAGACAGCTTGCTTATTTTTACTGCGATTCCAATGAGTGCTATTGGAGGGGTCTTTGCACTGATGATAAGGGACATGCCCTTCAGCATTTCAGCAGGAGTAGGCTTTATCGCGCTGTTTGGTGTAGCCGTACTGAATGGTATTGTGCTGGTAAGCACCTTCAAGGATCTTCAGAAATCTGGGGTTACTAATATCCTGCGAAGGGTGATTCAGGGGACCAGTATACGGTTACGCCCAGTCCTGATGACTGCAGCGGTAGCTTCATTCGGATTCTTTCCCATGGCTTTTTCAAATGGTAGCGGTGCAGAAGTACAGAGACCATTAGCAACCGTGGTAATTGGCGGCTTAGTAACGGCAACTTTCCTTACCTTATTTGTTCTGCCACTACTCTATATCATCTTTAATTCTAAAAACCAATTCAAAAGTAAAATGAGGAAAAGCAAAAACACATCGTTTTTGACGCTAATTATTTTATTCTGCACGTCCGTCAGCGTTCTTAGTGCGCAGGAAAGAATTTCACCAAAGGATGCAGTGAAAATAGCGTTGGAGAATAATCTACAGTACTCTGTAAACACAGCCCAGGTAAATAAAGCTTTACTGGAAACCAGAACGGCACGTGAAATTCCCAAGACCGGCCTCTTCGTAGAAAACGACGATATGAGGCCAAGTGACCCAAATGGTGATTATAAAATTGGAGTCCAACAATCAATCCAATGGCCGGGATTATATAAGGCGAAAAGGAAGTATTTTGAGGAGCAGTTAAAATACCACCAGCTGAATAAAGGTATGATCAACGCCGTAATTAAAAAGGAGGTAAACACAGCATTTTTTCAGCTTTGGTACCTTCAGGATGTAGCTAGACTGTATGGGAAACTTGATGAATATTACACCAGTATGTACAAAGCAGCTAATCTTCGTTTCAAAACTGGCGAAGCTGCAGGACTAGAAAACATTGCTGCCGAAGCACGGATGAAGGAGCTGCAGGCGCAGAGACAGCAAAACCAACAGAATATTTCAGCACAGCAGCAGCAGTTGATCCTTTTTCTCAATACTCATGTGCTGTACTTACCGGAAGACACCAATTTGCGGAAACTGGATGTGGATGATTTTCCGTCAGACAGTTTGCATCCTTCATTGGCACTGCAGCAGCAAAATATCGAAATTGCACGAGCTAATATAGATGTTCAGAAAATGCAGAATAAACCTGACTTTTCCGGCCGGGTATTCTCCCAGAGATTATACGGAATGAAAGATCCCATAACCGGCTTTTCTGTAGCGGTAGAATTTCCCATTTTTGGGAAAACTGCCTATAAAGCCAAATTGCAGGCTGCCGAAGCAGAAGTTGAAATTCAGCAGTCGCAGCTGCGCTATCAGGAAAGCCAATTCGCTGCACAAACGCGCACCAGCTACACCGAAATTCTGAAAGCTTCTGAAATGCTTAAATATTATGAAAGTATAGGTTTGAAACAGGCAGACCAGATCTTTGATGCGGCAATGTTAAGTTACAAAGCAGGTGAAATAGGTTTTTCTGAAATGCACCAGTTCTTTACCCAGGCAATAGACATCAGAAAAAATTATCTGATTGCATTAAACGAGTACAACATGGCCGTAATTCAATATAACTATTACATTAAAAATTAAGTATAAAAAGAGAATATAACATGAAAAAATATATCACCCTTATTTTTGCAGTCTCTGTCTTGTTGACAGGATGTAAAAAAGAATTAGAAGTTACTGAAACCAAAAATACACCTGAAGTGGAGAAGGTTGATGAACATGAAGATCCGAACGTCGCACATTTCACGGAGGAACAAATAAAGACTGTTGGAATTCAAATGGGTAGTATCGAAAGTAAGGAACTTTCTAATACCATAAAAGTAAGCGGTATGCTGACGGTGCCTAACCAGAATAAGGCATTTGTTACGCCCTCGTACAGCGGTATAGTACGCTCCCTGTACGTACAGCCTGGAAGCTATGTATCAAAGGGAAAAGTTATAGCAACCATTTCAAACCCCGATTTAATTGTGATGCAGCAGCAGCTTCAGCAGGTTAATGGTCAGATCCGGATGGCAGAGCTGGAGGTTACGCGTGCACAGCAGCTTTATAAAGGTAATGCCGCACCCCTAAAGAAATTCCAGCAGGCCCAGACAGATCTTGCTACATTGCGAAGCCAGCGCTCCGGACTCCAGAAACAGCTGGGCAGCATTGGCGCCGCCCAGGGGTACAGTTCGTCCCTTGCGGTGCGTGCCCCCATTAGCGGCACGGTAAGCAAAGTAATTGCGCAAATCGGGAGTAATGTAGATATGGCTTCTCCAATTGCGGAAATTGTAAGCAATGCGGCACTCCATCTGGATATTTACGTGTATGAAAAAGACTTGGGTAAAGTTCAGCCGGGGCAAACCATTCATTTTACACTAACCAACAGTCCCGGTAAAGAGTACGATGCAAAAATAACTTCAATCGGTACTGCCTTTGAAGGAGAAAGCAAAACCGTTCCCGTTCACGCACAGGTCGTCGGTGACCGAGTAGGTCTCATCGATGGCATGAATGTTACCGCAGTTATAAGTCTGGATAATCAAACCGCAGCATCCGTTCCTACTGAAGCTATAGTTAATGATAAGGGACAGGATTTTATCTTTATCATGCAAAACAATAATGATAAAGAGGGAAACATCGAGAAAGTAAAGTCTGGCAGGGAAGGAGATAACAAAAAAATGTTGGAAAAAAAGGAAATAAGTTTTGAAAAAATTCCTGTGGCTAAGGGAGTTACTGATTTGGGCTATACACAAATTACCCCCTTGAAACCCATGCCCCCAAATGCTAAAATAGTAACTAAAAATGCCTTCTTTATTTTAGCTAAATTAAATAACAAAGGAGAAGAAGGGCACGGCCATTAAAAAATATATAATCAAAATTACTCAAACTCATCGTTTAAAATAAAACTTATGGCAAATAATAAATCACATATACATACCTACGACGAAAATGGCAATCAGCTGTGCTGCACGCCTCAGGAAGGGAAAATATATAAAAACGCGGGGGCAGAAAAATTAGTCGAAGACGGTTGTTGCGCAACGACCGATAAAGTCTATGCCCCAATAAAGAAAATGACTCCCGATACTGAAAAGCATCCCACTGATGACGGCTCAAACCATGCTGCTGAACATGCCGATGATGATGGACACGATCATTCTACACAGGAAAAATCAACTTTTCAGCTTTTTCTGCCTGCAATTATTTCATTCGTGATTTTGATGACCGGATTGGCGATGGATTATTTAGTCCCTCAATCTTGGTTCAAGGACTGGGTACGTATTAGCTGGTATGCCGCGGCATATCTTCCGGTAGGTTTGCCGGTTCTTAAGGAAGCGATTGAAAGTATCCGGAAGGGTGATGTGTTTTCGGAGTTTTTCCTGATGTCTATAGCTACTATTGGGGCGTTCGCAATTGGCGAGTATCCAGAAGGGGTTGCGGTAATGCTATTTTACTCTGTGGGAGAAGTATTCCAGACTTTAGCCGTTCAGCGCGCAAAGGGGAATATCGCTAAACTGCTGGATCAGCGTCCCGATGAAGTGACCATATTGGTTGATAATCGGCCTCAAACGATTAAAGCTGCTGAAGTGGGACTCGATTCCCTCATTCAGCTCAAACCCGGCGAAAAATTGGCCCTCGATGGGGTGTTGATCTCCGATAGCGCTTCCTTTAATACCTCGGCACTAACCGGGGAAAGCAAGCCCGATACTAAGCAGAAAGGCGATACTGTTCTTGCCGGAATGATCAACCTGAATACCGTTGCACAGGTTAGAGTAAATACACCTTATGCAGATTCAAAACTTTCCAAGATTCTGGAACTGGTACAAAACGCGACAGCACAGAAAGCACCCACAGAATTGTTTATCAGGAAATTTGCCCGCATTTATACACCGATAGTGGTATTCCTCGCGGTGGCAATCTGCTTGTTGCCTTACTTCTTTGCAGATGATTACATTTTTAGAGATTGGTTATACCGCGCCCTGATTTTTCTGGTAATCTCCTGTCCTTGCGCATTGGTTATCAGCATTCCGCTCGGTTACTTTGGCGGCATCGGTGCAGCAAGCCGGAACGGAATTTTATTTAAAGGAAGCAATTTCCTTGACGTTATCGCAGACATTAAAAATGTGGTCATGGACAAAACGGGAACCATGACGGAAGGGGTCTTCAAAGTACAGTCAGTTAACATGCAGCCCGAACTCGACAAAGATTTAATTCTTAGGATGGTAAATGTTATTGAAAATTCATCCACTCATCCCGTCGCGACGGCCATTCATGAACACCTCGGAGAGCCTGATCACAATATTGTAATCAACAACATCGAAGAGATTGCCGGGCATGGTTTGAAAGGGGATTATCAGGGAAAACAGTTACTCGTGGGGAACTTCAAACTCATGGATAAGTTCGGTATCCAGTACGGTATTAACCCAAATGATATCGTGGAAACCTTGATTGCCATTGCGTATGAAGGAAAATTTGCAGGATACATTACCATTGCCGACAGTATCAAGGAAGATGCAGCGGAAACAGTAAAGAAACTGAAGGATTTAGGGGTAAAAGCGACCATGTTGAGCGGCGATAAATCAACCGTGTTGAAAGCGGTCGCCGAAAAACTGGGTATTCAGAATGCCTTTGGCGATTTGTTGCCGGAGGATAAAGTGATTAAAGTAAAAGAGCTGAAATCGCGGAATGAAACGGTGGCATTTGTAGGAGACGGAATAAATGATGCGCCGGTAGTGGCTTTAAGCGATGTGGGAATAGCGATGGGCGGTCTAGGTAGCGATGCAACCATTGAAACGGCAGACGTCGTTATTCAGGACGACAAGCCATCAAAAATCCCGATGGCCATTAATATCGGTAAGCAGACTAAAAAGATTGTGTGGCAGAATATTGCTTTGGCCTTTGGAGTAAAAGCCATCGTTCTCGTTTTAGGTGCTGGTGGTTTAGCAACGATGTGGGAAGCAGTCTTTGCAGATGTTGGCGTAGCCCTTCTTGCCATATTAAATGCAGTGAGGATCCAGAAAATGAAATTCTAAATAAAGCGGGCTTTTGTCCGTTTTTATTTGTGCAGTCATGAGGTTGGCGAAGTTTTCAGATACAACCCCGCGCGCCACAGCAAGTAACATAATGGCAATTATACTCACATGGCCAGCGCTACGGGGACTGCAACCGCCCGTTTTTTCCCATTATTGGTACGCCAACTATAGCAGGTGTCGCACGTTTTGCATAGCAGATGTCAAGGATATCACCAGCTATTTGCAGCCGCATTCTAAGTACCAACAATCAAAAAAAACGGCCTATTGCAGATGCAGCACCATATGTGCCTATAATTGAAAATTATGCTAAATGCTTTCCTTTCCCTCACACAAGTGCTCGGGAGCCACCGCCTTCCCCCCGCCTGTCCAATTATAATTTACGGGTTTAGTCTGCCTATCCAGTACCAACATTTCCCCGCCACCCTTTTATAGGCTGCAGCAATAGGGTGCAGACCGTTTCAGGATTAGCCAGTGACTCCAGTATATTTCCATTGCATAAAGAGTGTATATTCTATCTTTGGTTTTTATGCAATGGCAATACACTTCCACCACCGCGCACAGCCGTATTCCGGGTAGAAGCAAATCGCTTTCACCCTTCCCATATTTTCAGCAAACACCAAAAAACACTTTAGTTTCATAGGCTAAGATTTTCAGTGTGTTTTTGATGCCCGCTGAAAATCCCCTCCCAAAGCATTTTTATTCTACCCTCCATACCGCTGTCTTTCCAGCTGCTGTTACGACCAGGCATTGTTATTACTACTCACCCAATCTGACAGTTTCGTCACACACCCTATTGCTGCGAACTGGTTTACCCCGTTTGCCAACTCTTTCCCATGTTCCTGCAGCCCATAGCCGGCATTCCCTTCTCGAACTTGGCAGACCGTTTCATTCCTGCCGTCTATGCGCTTCCCTCACCGCGCACAGCCGTATGGCGGTATACCAAGGATTGTTTACTAATTTATGGTTCTGGTACACCGTCATACCGCTGTCTTTCCATCATCTTCCCACTGCTTTGAATAAGGACTTTGCCAGTAAATATGTGTTGAATAGAACATTTCCAAAGTCCTTCAGTCGAAGACCCGGGTTCCGGAAAAAAATAAAAAAAGAAAGTAAAGTTCTATGGTCAGCAAAATGCGCTGACAATTTCAAGCCCTGAAGGGTTTTTTGCAAAAACTATCCCCGTGACAGAAAATACGGCAATACTTTTTGCAAAAAAATATTGCATCGCAATTTCCTTCCACACGATTGGTCCACTTTCTTTTTTTCTCTTTTTTCTTTTGAAAAATTTTCTGCGAAGCATAATTTTTTAAACCAACATTATGCTTACAAACAAAGTACGCACGTACGCAGTGCACCGCCCGACGCCTGAACAGGCGATCTTCATCCTGAACCGTGGCCAAAATGCCGGACGACCGCTCCGCGAACCCTGCCCGAACTGCTTCATAATCTACTGCAGCACTCCCGAAGAAGTGGAAACCGTTTACTGGACCTTTTACGCCCTTTGGAAAAATGGATTCTTTCACCCTTATCTCTGTGGCAGCATAATCGAAATGCTCCGCCTCTGCGAGCTGAAGAAACTCCTGCAGCAGTTCATCCAGCCAGGAATCGCAAAAGCCACCCGAAACCCCGAAATGATCCACAAAATCAAATCCACCTGGGAACTGGAACAAAAGCTACAACAACAGTCGGAACTTATCAGCAAGCTTCGCGCTTCCCTTATCCAGAAATACTATTTCACAATCTAAAATCAAAAAATTCCCCCGGGGAATTTTTTCTTTTGAGTGCAATCTTTGCTCACTTTGTAAGCAACTTTAGCCCTATATGTTTCACCCTCTTACTCAGATCAGGGTAAGCAAACGCAGGCAAATGAAAATCCGCCCTTCCGGACGGATTCACATGGATTCGGTTGCTGCTTAAGCGGCTCTAATCTTCCTTTTCAACGGGATTTTCAGGCGAATTTTTGGGAATTTCACCGGATTTTTCGCCGTATTCTTCGGAGCTCGTTGCAGTCTGGCTGACCGCGCCAATGATGGTTCCGCCCAAAAGCAAATACCCTCCCAGGGAAAGAACTGCAGCAGGCAAAGCGATGGGTGCTGCCACCAGGGCACCGCCTACCGCCGAGAGCGTGAGACCTAAGTTCCGGACTATCCTGAACCATTTCGGGGTGGGTGCAGCAATTCTGCTGATTAGATTTAGGTTTCTATTTTTCATGGTGCTCATTTTTTATTTGGTTTAATTCAATTTTATTGATTCTCTGTTCTAAATATTCGACCTTCTGATTCAGAAGTTCGTGACCTGTCTTAAATTCTGATCGGATCAAAATCCCGGTGGTTTTTACATCAGCAAGGTTTTCGCCCATCTTCCTGAAGTCTGAGTGAAGCTGCCGGATAAAATAAGCCACGATCCCCAGCAGCACACTGCTGATAAAACCGAACAGTACGCTTAGTGTTAATTCATTTGCCATTACTTTACGGTTCTAAAATTGAAAACTGTTCTTAATCTCAATCTGATTATCCTTTCCTTTGGCTAACGCCAAAAGTTTCGGATAAACCTGCCGGTAAGCGTCACGGCTCTGCATAACCTGATAATCTCCGTCCTTCTGGATGTAACTCAGTCCGACAAGCGGACAGCCCGCCGTGTGCTGAATCGTGTTTCCTATATGGATATACACCGCGTCAAAAGTCGGCAGATCATCGATCTCGATCATTCCGACATGCATCGGTCCATACTTCTGAACATATAGCCGGTTCATGTTGCCCCAGGTATTCAGCCGCAGCCTGAAATTCCCTTCGGGAATTGCAGTCTTGCTTTTGATCTTCACCTGGCGGATCTTATCTTCCAGCAGAAAGCACTGGAATATGCCGTCAATATAAAGGTGAGAAAGCGTGCTTTCCCTGCCCTGTGCTACTCTTACTATTTTTGTTTTCATTTTCTTTAAAATTTTGATGAAACATTAACCTTAGATTTCCACTCCTGGATCTCGTGTCTTAGATCTTGTGTCGTTAAACAAAAAAAGGCTTCCCGGTGTGGGAAGCCCTTTGAAGATTTTATCCTAAAATACTTCCTCAATTTTGAGACAGTTTCCTGTAGAAAACGGATAATGCTGACCGTTCACTTCCTGGAAGAACTCTATCCCAATGCACTGCAGCACCGACACATTCGTGTCGAGAGTCGGTGATCCCGGAAGTTCGGCCGGAATCGTAGCGCCGGAATAAACCGCGTTCAGCGGGATGTACGGAGAATAAGTCACAACACTCAGTTCATTGTTCACGCTGTCATCAGGCTCATAGGTCCCGGTTACAGGATTGTAGGAAAAATCCGAAATCACTGCCAAAGCGTGAAGAAGCCTAAAGTGCGTTGCACCGGCCGGAGCGGAAATAAGTGCAGCCGGATTGAAGGCATCAACGATGAAGTCTCCCGTATTCCTTGTCACATCATGATTCACATCATAAGGCGCGTTGAAGATCCCATTGATTGACTGGTTCTTGTTGAATTCAAAACCGGTGAGATAGTTTCTCTGGGTGGAGATTTCCACTTTCCGGTAGCCTCTGGCCTCGGTTCCGTCCTCGAGGTTGATTTTCTTCATGATAGAAGTTAACCTTCCTGTTACCTGGGTATCGGTAAACTTGCCCATGAGTTGGGAAAGGGCGGTTCGCACCGTTTTCCCCGCCGTGGCGCAGCCGCCGAACTCGTTCATGTTTTCACGGGTACGCTCAAACTCCGGAGCCGTTTTAACTTGTTCTGCAGTGGGTCCGCCCACCATCCCGGCAAAAAATCCCTTTTGCCCCTTAATTTTGAAGTGTCTCACGTCGCCTATGGTTCCGACGTATTTCATAAGACCTTTTTGTCTTGCCATGATAATAAATTTTTAGATTGAAAACTGAAAGAAAAACACTGTTGTCTAGACAGTTATAAATTTCTTGAATTATCTTTATAAAAACAATAGACAAAATACTGTAAACCAATGAAATACAATGCAACAACACCAAATCAGACCGTAATGGAGAGCAGCTCCCAGGAAAATCCTGCTGCCAAATATTTCCAGATTCCGGAAATCAATGTGCAGCCATATTATGTCGTGGAAAATGTAATGGATGGAGACAGCTTGATCGTAAAACATGAATTCAGCGAAGAGCGCAAAGAAATCCGACTTTATGGACTGGATGCACCGGAAGTCCGGATCAACCGTAAAATGCGCGAGGATGAAGCGAAAAGCCGTACTCCTGCGAGCCTATTGCTTCAGTACGGAATGATGAGTTTGGATTATGTACTTCAGGTGTGTCCACCGGGAACCAGAATCACGCTCTTAACTGAAAAGAAGAACCAAGTGGATTTTTGGATGCGGGATCTGGCATATGTAATCCTACCAGGTTGTGAATGTCTGAATGAATTATTAATTGCGAACGGCTGGGCAAAACCTACTTCTGCATACTATTGCAGTCTGTTGCCCGATTATCAAAATATGAATACCTTAGCCAGAACGCAAAGAAAAGGAATCTACAGTTTTACAGAACAATTCTAATTTGTTGTACTTATGTTGTACTTAACAGATAAAAAAAGTAAGGAAGGACACTATTTAAAGACTTCTGTGAATAATAGTTACATATATACAAGTTATAAGCAAGGCGTCGGCAACTCGTTACAATAGAAACTATGAATACAATAAACTACATTTCTATATCTGAAGCCATAACAGAATTGTCAAAGATTGGACAAAAAGAAATTGTTATAAAGCTTGAAAATATTTTGGAGAATAATGAAGTGGAAAAGTCAGAGATGCATAACAAAAAGGACGATAAAACAACAAGTCATTACAGAGTAAATTTAACAGAAGAAGATTTAAACGTGATTACTGATTTGTTTTTAGACCTTGAAGTGGAAAGTTTAACGGAAGATGGAGAAGCAACATGGAAAACAGAAAGATATGTAACGTTGCTAAATAATTGGTCAAATATTTCAGGTGAAACGGCCAGCTTATAACAGCGGTTTCGCGCTATGGGTGGTTTATTTTTTCTAAGCCGGAAATTACTCAAAGAGAAATTTACATATCTTTACAACAAAGCAGTAAATTGTCGTCACAGCGCAAATCCCCAAACCGTTGGCCCCCAAACCCTGCTTCATCGCAGCCAAAGCATCCCGGGAATTTCTTACTTCTCCCTTCTGCTTACAAAGCTTCGCCTTCAAACGAAATCCCCTCCCACCCGAACTCCATAAAATTCCGGATATTTTGGTAGTCGTTTCCACTGCAGTTTTTGTCAAAGCAACTATCGAATTTTCGAACATCCTACAACTAACTTCGAACCTCTGAATATTTTAAGTATATTTGATTTTCGACTCTCAAACGATCTCCTAACCTCCCATGACTCTATACCAAAAACTGAAGTTAGCCAAAAGCGAAGAAGATGTAAAAGATGCCTACATCAAAGCGCTTGGCTTAAAAGGCTATTCCAAAAATCTCATTGATATACAGACCAAAGAAATATGGTTCGAAGCTAAAGATTCCGGCAGACATTCCACGTACGCTATGTTTACGCAACTCATGCATTACGTGCAGGATGCTTTAAATAAAGGTCATTATATTCCACCATTTTTATGTGTGATCGATACGCATAAAGCAGCGATTATGAAAACTGCAGATGTGCTTCCGTTCCTGGAAAAGAAAACCATCAAATGGGGGAAATCTGCAAGCGGATATACGCCCGAAGCTTTAGATGCCGTTTCTGCATACATCGGGACTTATTTTGTTTCTTTTAAAATTGAAACGCACGAGGAAGAATTTATTTCCACCATCAAAAATGCAATTATTAACGGCGATATTATCCGCACCCAAATAACTCCTGACAATCTAAAACAGGTCTTCGATAAATGGGTGCTCATGATTGGCCGCGAAATAAATGGAGTTGCCGAAGAAGAGTACGCCCTCTTGTTTTTTGCAGATATCATGAGCGACGGTACCATTTCAACGCATGAAAATCTGCCAGCAGAATTACTCCACAAAAACAATGCACCCGTCTTTTCTTTAGGGGGTAAAAATTATGAATTGGGTAATAAAGACGGCTACCGACAGTTTTGGGCAATATATCACCGACCGCCAAAACAGGAATACCGAAATTATTTACTCGAACGGCGCGACAGTTTAATCCCCTTGGATGAACGCAGTTTCAAAGGCGCATTTTATACCCCTTTGGCGGTTGTAGATAAAGCGTATGATAAACTAACCGAAACACTGGGCAACAACTGGCAGAAAGAATATATCGTTTGGGATATGTGTTGCGGCGTGGGAAATCTGGAAGTGAAACACAGCAACCACCGGAATATTTACATGAGCACGCTTGATGCAGCCGATGTTGATGTGATGAAAGCCACCAAAACCTGCGTGGCTGCCCAAAGATTTCAGTACGATTATCTGAATGATGATATTGCCGAAGATGGAAGCATTGATTATTCTCTGACAAATAAAGTTCCCGAAAGTTTACGAAAAGCCATTGCCGACAAAAAGAAAATTTTGGTTTTAATTAATCCACCATACGGTGAAGCAGGAAGTACAAATACAATTTCCAACAACGGTGAACATAAAACTGATATTGGTACAACCAAAATAAGTGCTCACATGATTGATTATGGTTATGCGACAAGAGAACTATTTACACAATTCCTTGCAAGAATTTCGAAAGAAATCCCTACAGCCACTATAGCAATGTTTAGCAAATTAAAATACGTAAATGCACCTAATTTTGAAAACTTTCGCCAATTGTGGAGTGCGAAATATCTAGGTGGATTTGTAGTTCATAGCAAATCTTTTGAAGGTTTAAAGGGCAATTTTCCGATTGGTTTTTTAGTTTGGAAAACGGACAATTCGTTATTGCGAGGATTGAAGCAAACTATAAATACAATTTCAGCAGATGTTCTAGATAAAAATGGTAAACCAATTGGAGAAAAGAAATTTTATAATATTCCTAATGAATATTTTTTGAGTGAATGGTTTAAAAGACCACGTTCAAATAAAGAAGATGCATTACCTTTAAAAAATGCTGTAACTCCAGCTTCGGTAACGAAAGATTTACGAGGAGCCAAATGGTCGGATAATGCCATCGGTAGTATGTTGTCAAACAGCAATATGCTTCAGAACGCAAGTACATTAACTGCAATTTTTTCTTCTGGTTTTGGAAGTGCAGGAGCTTTCTTTATTAATCCAGTAAACTTATGGCAGGTTGCGATCATGTTTTCAGTCCGAAGATTAATAAAACCTACCTGGCTCAACGACCGCGACCAATTCCTCCAACCCACCGAAGAACTCACCGAAGAATTTAAAACCGACTGTTTGGTTTGGATGCTTTTTAATGGGAGCAATCTCACCGCAAGTGCAAACGATCTGGAATGGAACGACAAAAAATGGAGCATTGTTAACCACTTTATTCCGTTTACCGAACAGGAAGTAAACGCACCCGACCGTTTTGAATCCGACTTTATGGTGCAGTACATGAGCGATAAAACTTTTTCTGAGGAAGCAAAAGCTGTTCTGGAAGAAGGAAAAATTCTGTGGAAAGCCTATTTTGATCACACCGATGTGCGAACCGTAAGAGACGAACTCAAATTAAACCGTCCTGATGTCGGTTGGTATCAGATCCGGAAAGCCCTCCAGGCAAGAAATGCGAGCGGTGATTTTCCCCCTGTTACTTTTACCCATTTCGCATTGGCATATCAAGCTTTATCCGAAAAACTACAACCCATGGTTTATGAACTGGGCTTTTTGAAGATGTAATCCTGCGAGGGTTGCTTAACCAACTGCGAGATGTTTGTAAAACTCACAACCGCGCGAAGGGTAATAACAAACACGCTTTTGTTAGGCTGTAAGCACCTCTGCGGAAATTCCTACGAAATGACAAAAGGAGGTCTCTGCAGAATCAAAAACGGCAGAAATCCTTCCGCAGCTATCCGTAATGCTTCGGCACCTCCAGAAATGCTCCGGCAACCTCCATAAATCCTCCGGCAACCTCCAGAAACGGTCCGGCAACCTTCAGCAACGGTCCGGCAACATGCAGAAATGGTCCGGCAACATTGCCGGACCATTTTTTTTGGTGGATTATTCATTTATTTTATAAATTTGGTATATAATCTTAACATTAATCCCGTTTATTATGGAAAATCTACAAAACCCAACCCCCGAAAGCGGAAATACGCCGACACGGAACCGGTACCTTTCCGCAGATGAACTGATTACCCGGATGAAAGTGGCTTTCACCAATGCCCAAGAGCCGGAAATACAGAGCCAGCTGGAAACGGTAGGCCTCACGAAAGCCAAACTCGAGGCTTACCTGCTGGAAATTGAACAGCTGGAGCAGCTGAGCAACACCCAGAGACAGGCCTATGGTGAACAATATGCAGAGACCGATAAGTTTAATAACAAGCTGGCGGAAATAGATAACCTCTACACGCGCCACCGCAACCTGTGCAAGATTGCCTTCAAAGGCAACCGGCAGGCCAATGCTACCCTGGGGATTGATGCCGGCCGTAAACGCGCCTTCGCAGCCTGGTACCAGCAGGTCAGCAATTTCTATGCACAGCTGCTCGCCAATGCCGACTTCAGGGCAAAGGCAGAAGACGTGAACATCACTGATGCCGACATTACCGCGCAACAGAACGCCCTGCAGGAAATTTCTACGCTGAAAGAATCTCAGAAAAAAGAACTCGGCGAAGCCCAAAAAGCCACCGAAATCCGCGATACCGCACTGGATCAGCTGTATCCCAAATACAGCGAGCTCACGGCTTATGCCAAAGTGCTGTTTCCTAAAGACCAGACGCTGGAAAAACTGGGTATTATCGTGAGGTGAGAGCCGGGAGGTGGAAGTGGGAAGCAGGGAGTCGGAAAGCAGGTGCGCGATGCGGGGTGCGACAGCCGACAACCAAAACCAAACCCAATACATAGAACCCTTACAACAAAAAAAACCACCGATCAATCGGTGGTTTCATTATAATATCGTGTCCGTTGATTAAAAACCTTCCGGCTTCTCATCAATATCGTGCTCACTTTCGTTCAGCGGTTTGAAGGTGTCCTCGCCGGCTGGCCTTTCTTCCGTTCTGCCGCTGTGCTGCGGTCTGTCGTTACCTGATCTGTTGTTGCCGCCAGGTCTTCTGTCGCCGCCGTCTCTGCGGTCCGTTCTTGGCGGACGGCTGTCACGGTTTTCGCGGTTATCGCTCTCACCCTCTTTTCTTTCAGGTCTTGGCAATAGCACTTTTCTGGAAAGCTTCATTTTCTTACGGTCATCAAAGCCCATGAATTTCACTTCCACCATATCGCCTTCGTTGTACGGAACTTTGTCCAGACGGGCCCATTCGATTTCGGAGATGTGAAGCAAACCTTCAGTACCTTTTGCAATCGCTACAAACGCACCGAAATCCATTACTTTCACTACCCTACCGTTGTAAATTTCACCTATCGTAGGGACAAAGGTGATTTCGTTGATGGCTGCAATGGTCGCATTGATATTCTCTCTGCTTACACCGGAAATTTCAATTCTTCCGATTTCGCCGATTTCTTCAATCGCAATAACGGTTTGGAAATCTTTCTGCATCTGCTGAATGATTTTTCCGCCAGGTCCGATAACGCCACCGATGAACTCCTTAGGGATTTCAAGCACTTCCATTTTCGGAGCGTGTGGTTTCACATCAACTCTTGGCTGACTGATGGTTTTCATCATTTCCCCAAGGATATGAAGTCTTCCTTCTCTGGCCTGGGCCAAAGCGGATTCCATGATGTCCATAGAAAGTCCCTGGATTTTAATATCCATTTGACAAGCGGTGATTCCGTCTGCAGTTCCGGTCACTTTAAAGTCCATATCGCCTAAGTGATCTTCATCACCTAAAATATCGGACAGAACCGTGAATTTTCCTGATTCAGCATCAGTAACCAATCCCATCGCAATCCCGGAAACCGGTTTTGAAATCTGTACACCCGCGTCCATCAGCGCCAAAGTTCCGGCGCAAACCGTTGCCATGGAAGATGAACCGTTGGATTCCAGAATATCAGAAACGATACGGATCGTGTAAGGATTTTCAGCAGGAATCATTCTGGATAATGCTCTCTGAGCAAGGTTTCCGTGTCCTACTTCTCTTCTTGAAGTTCCTCTTAAAGGTCTTGCCTCACCCGTTGAGAACGGTGGGAAGTTATAATGAAGGAAGAATTTTTCGTCGTAATTAATGGCTACAGAATCTACCATGTTGGCATCTTTCACCGAACCTAAAGTTACTGCGGTTAAAGACTGCGTTTCACCTCTGGTGAAGACTGCAGATCCGTGCGCTCCCGGTAAATAATCAATTTCTGACCAGATCGGACGGATGGTTTCCGGTGAACGGCCATCCAAACGGATTTTTTCGTTTAGAATCAGCTGACGCATCGCTTCTTTCTCCACATCGTGGTAATATACTTTGGCGAATGGCTTAACCGTTTCCAGTTCTTCTTCGGAATATTGGGAAAGGAATTCGTCCAGTACCGCTTTGAAGTTATCGCCTCTTTCTTCTTTTGCAGAAGGGGTTTTAGCAACTTCGTAAGCTTTGTCGAAGGTTTCTTTCCACACTTTATCGCGGATTTCTTCGTCGTGGTTTTCGTGGGTGTATTCTCTTTTCGGTAAAGATTTGCCAACTCTTTCAGCAAGTCTTTCCTGAGCTTCAACCTGAACTTTAATTTCTTCGTGCGCGAATTTAATGGCATCAATCATTTCCAGTTCGGAAATCTCGTCCATCACACCTTCAACCATTACGATAGAGTCTTTTGTAGCACCAACCAGAATGTTCAAATCTGCTTTCTCCAGATTTTCTCTGCTTGGGTTTACAACAAGTTGTCCGTCAATTCTGGCTACAGTTACTTCGGACATAGGTCCGTTGAAAGGGATGTCGGTAATGGCGATAGCAGCAGAAGCGGCTAAACCAGCCAGTGCTTCCGGCATACATTCTTTATCATAGGAAATCAGGGAAATCATCACCTGAACTTCCGCGTGGAAATCTGACGGGAAAAGCGGACGAAGAACCCGGTCCACCAATCTCATGGTTAAAATTTCCTCGTCAGAAGGTCTTGCTTCCCTGCGGAAAAAGTTTCCGGGGATTTTTCCGCCTGAATAGAATTTTTCTCTGTAATCTACCGTCAGTGGAAGGAAATCCACACCCGGACTTGCGTCTTTATTGGCTACAACGGTTGCAAGAAGCATCGTTCCGCCCATTCTTACTACTACAGATCCGTTGGCCTGTTTGGCCAGTTTCCCTGTTTCGATGGTGATTTCTCTGCCATCCTTTAATTGAATCGTTTCAATAATTGCTTGTGGAGCATTCATAAAATTTGTTCGTCTTTGGCACTCCGTATTGAGTGCGGTTAATTATTTAATCGTTTTAAATTTTCGTAGGCAAATATACGGTTTTTTACATTAATTCTTCAGTGGATGGAAGCTTATCCGTAAGGGAATAATGAAATAATGGACGTATTGGTAAACAAAGGAAAATGAAGCAAAATGTTCACCTTAGAATACCTAGCCGTTCCTCTGCCGGGCCTTTTCGCTTTTCCACAAACCGGATTTTCCTGCTGGTGGTCGCCGAACTGAAAATCGCCGGAATCATCAGGTTCTCCCAATCAGCGTTTGCCATGAGTCTGGATTACGGACTGAAATATGAAGACCGTTTTATCATCCCATCTTTGTAAAATCGGGAAAGTCCGGACATAAAAAAAGCAACTCTTTTCGGAGTTGCTTTAATGTTTTTGAGTAAGATTATTTTCTTAATCCAAGTTCGGCGATAATCGCTCTGTATCGGGTAATATCTTTTGCTTTAAGATAATCCAACAGTCTCTTTCTTTTACCTACCAGCTTTACAAGGGATCTCTCGGTATTGTAATCTTTGTGATTAGCCTTAAGGTGACCTGTAAGATGGTTGATTCTGAAGGTAAACAATGCGATTTGACCTTCTGCAGAACCTGTGTTTTCTGCTGTTCCTCCGTGCTTAGCGAAGATTTCTGATTTTTTCTCTGATGTTAAGTACATGCAAATATTATTTAATGATTATTATGTAACGAGGTGCAAAAGTACAGTTATTTTCCAGAAGCGCAAAACTTAATTCACTATTTAAGTAAACAGCATTGAAAAAATGTTAATATTTTCTTAAATTTAATAAGGAAAAAGCCTGTAATGGCTGTATATTTGCAGACAACAACACATGCTGAAAAAAACTACCTCTTTTACTGCCGGATTTCTTTTCCTGTTCTTAGGATTTCATTTGGTGAAGTCCCAGGTTTTTGTGAAGAACGACGACCAAAGGTCAAGCAGCCGCGAAAGTAGAAATATCGTCTATTTCAGTCCCGAAATATATCCGAATGTTTCCGAAATAAAGGATGCCACTTACGATGCATTCTTCTCAGCCGTTTCCGACCGTTTCATGCATTCAAAAACCAGCAGAATGGTTCGTGTGGACATGCCCGTCCTTTACGAAAATACGGATCAGCAAACCATCCGGGAAATATGCCTGAACAATAATGCCGCCTACGCTGTAATACCGCAGGTGAAGTTTTTTAAAGTGGGACTCGGCCAGTTTGTTTTTTCCAGCCAGGTGGTGGTAAGCATGAAACTCTACGATGCAAACGGTAATTTTGTCTCCGAAAGTTCATACGATACATTCAAAAAAAATGCGAGAATTATAGGCTCCGCACAAAACTCCATTAAAATAGGGACCACCGGTGCCCTGAAACTGATGAGCAAGGATTTCAAAAAAACAAAGTAAGATACCGGATGTTTCCACCCAATACGTAATCTTTAAATCTCCTCTCTGTTAAGGCTTTTCAAATATTTTCAGTTATTTTTGCAGCAAGTAAAAACAGACTGTGGAAACCAAAGAGCTTTTAATAAACCCTGCCGATATTGCGGAAAGACTGAGCGACCTGCGGGCAGATCAGCGCCTGTTGGAGTTCCTGAAAGTACCGAAGGAATTTAAAGCCGATGTATTTTCCCACTTAGATGCCGATTTTCAGGAGGAAACCATCCGAAGCATAGGCAACGAGGAAGTTTCGGAAATCCTGAACGGGATGACACCCGACGACAGGACCGAACTCTTTGAAGATTTTCCGGATGAACTCATCAAATATTCCATTAACCTGCTTAATCCTCAGGAGAGACGAATCGCACTGAAACTGCTGGGCTATCATGAAGACAGCATTGCGAGGATGATGACCCCTTATTACATTCAGATACGAAATGAATGGACGGTAAAGAAATGCTTCGAACAGATAAAAAAGGTTGGCAAAAAAGTAGAAACCCTGAACTACCTGTATGTGGTGGATGAAAGAAACAACCTCATCGACGATTTAGACATCCGCAATCTCCTTTTGGCGGATGAAGACCAACTGGTTTCCGAACTTACCGACCATCATTTCGTAGCCATAAAAACGACCACTTCGCGGGAGGATGCGGTACAGTATTTTGAGAAATACGATAGGAACGCGCTCCCGATTGTTACTGAAGCCGGTGTATTGGTTGGAATCGTGACTATTGATGATATCCTGGATCAGGTGGAGCAGCAAAACACGGAAGATATACAGAAATTCGGGGGTATGGAAGCGCTGGACGAGCCCTACATTCAGACCCACTGGTTTGAAATGATCAAAAAGAGAGGCCTTTGGCTTATCGTCCTGTTTTTCTTACAGCTTATTACCGCTACCGTGATGGGATTTTACGAAAACGAAATTGAAAAAGCCGTTGTGTTGGCCCTCTTCATCCCGTTGATTATTTCAAGCGGGGGAAACTCGGGTTCACAGGCGGCTACGCTCATCATCCGTGCCATGGCACTGCAGGAAATCACCCTAAAAGACTGGTGGACGGTCATGAAGAAAGAGGTGACCACAGGTCTTGTTCTCGGAACGCTTCTCGGAATCATCGGTTTCTTCCGGATCATGCTCTGGCACGAGATGGGTTGGTTCGATTATGGTGAATATTGGTTCTTTGTAGGCCTAAGCGCCGGGATCTCACTGGCTATGATTGTACTTTGGGGTACACTTTCGGGATCCATGGTTCCTTTTATCCTTAAAAAATTCAACCTGGACCCTGCTACCTCCTCGGCGCCGTTTGTCGCCACCCTGGTTGATGTTACCGGACTCATCCTCTACTTTTCCATTGCGGGAATGTTCCTAACAGGTAAAATTTTGTAAGCTCTAAAATGAGAATTGTTTCCTTAGTGCCATCCATCACAGAAGCCCTCTTCGATTTTGAGCTTGATGAAACAGCGATTGTAGGAAGGACCAAATTCTGTATCCATCCGGCTGAAAAAGTGGAGTCCGTATCAGTCATTGGCGGAACCAAGAACCTAAATATCCGGAAAATAAAAGACCTGAAACCCGACCTCATCATCGCAAACAAAGAAGAAAATGAAAAAAATCAGATTGATGAACTGACGCAGGATTTTAAGGTTTGGCTTACGGATATCAAAAACCTGGACGACAACCAAAAATTCCTCACCGAACTGGGCGAAATCATTGGCAAACATGAACTTGCAGAAAAGTACAATAAAAAAATTGCGGATATTTTTGCTGACTTAAGATATGGAAGGCCAAAAAGGGCGGCCTATCTTATCTGGGCCAACCCATATATGACGGTAGGCGCAGATACTTTCATTCATGATATCATGTCGCGGCTGGGTTTCAAAAATATATTTGAAGACCGGAAACGCTATCCGGAAATTACTGTTGAGGATCTAAAAGACGCTGAATACGTCCTGCTTTCATCCGAGCCGTTTCCATTTAAAGAAAAACATGCAGCAGAACTTCAGCTTCAACTGCCGGATTCAAAAATCCTGCTGGTGGATGGTGAAGCATTTTCATGGTATGGAACGCATCTGCATAAATGCGGACATTATTTCAAAAGTCTTATCTCTACATGTTGAAGGAGTAAAAGAATCTTCCTGAAGAGGAACTGCTCAGAAGATCTTTCCTACTTCCACACACAGCCATTCCAGCATTTCCCGGTCTTCATCTGTAAACGGGTCCAGCGTATGTGAATCAATATCGATCTGGCCGATGTTCTCGCCGTTCTTAAAGATGGGAACCACTATTTCCGCTTTGGTGTCTATGGAGCAGGAGAGGTAATTATCCTGTTCGTGCACATCAGGAACCACAAACGTTTCGCCAGAAAGCGCTACCTGTCCGCAAATTCCTTTTCCGAAAGGAATAACGGTATGATCTGTCGCAGCACCTACATATGGGCCCAATAGCAGTTCATCCTTATCGCCGTTCTTAAAATAAAACCCCGTCCAGTTGAAGTAAGGAATTTCCTGGTCCAAAAGGTGACAGATTTTCTGTAGTTTCTCTTCTGTATGATAGGTTGGGCTCTCGAGTATCGTGGACAGCCTCTTTTTGATTTCAGACATTTTATTTTTTTTAGGTGAATTCCTTAAATTCCACTTCATTTTTATAGCCAAACATTCCGCGGTCCTTTATGAGATCGGCTACACCAACAGGTATCTGTTCTTCCCAGCCTCCCTCGTTATGAGCAATCATCCGCAGGATTTCCCTTGAATAAATCTCGGCATACTGCGGGTTATAGCTTTCTATATCCTTAATCCTGTGGTTAAGTTTGAAGAATTTGTACAGTTCCTTCAGATTATCGGTTACCTTCAGGTTTTGTGAGGTCAGAAGTTCGTGAGTTTCAGGATCCTTGTAAGGATAAAGATAAACCGTCATGTCGTTCCTGAAAAACTTACCGAAGGCTTCCAAAATACCGCCGGACAGGTTTTTATAGTATTTTTCGTCAAAGACCATCAACAGGTTGTTCACACCCATTCCGATACCGATTTTCTGTCCGGTGTAACTTGCGAAATAATCAATAAGCCTGTAGTATTCGGAGAAATTGGAAATAATGACGGTGTAACCAAGATTCGCCAGCACATCCACCCGGTCCAGGAAATCGCGCTCATCAATGTCCCCGTCGCCTTTCAGATTGGAGATGGTGATTTCAAACAGGACTTCGGTTTCCTTTTCGGTACAGTCCGCATCTTCCATAAACATCTTCAGTCCGCTTTCAAACATATCGATGTTGACTTTCGTTACCGGTCTGAAGCTGCCACGCACCGCAAATATATTTTTCCGGTACAGCATATCCGCAGGAAGCATATTCTTGCCGCCCGGTGTAAAAATTACCGCGTCGGTCATTCCGTTCTTTACCAACTGCAGACTCATCAAACGGTTATCCACATAGGCAAATGCGGGACCCATAAAGTCGATCATGTCAATTTCAAGATCGTCCAGGGCGATATCGTCATACAAAGATTCAATAAGCCTTCTGGGGTTGTCATTGTAAAAATAAGCTCCATAAATCAGGTTCACACCAAGATTACCTAGGGTTTCCTGCTGTAAGGTGGTATTATTCTCCTTGAACTTAACATGCAGGACAATTTCGCTGTAGCCTTCTGTTTCATCGCGCTGAAAACGCACGCCAGCCCATCCGTGACCTTTGAAGGTTTTCTCGAAATTAATCGTCGTAACGGTGTTCGCGTATGAAAAGAATCTTTTTCCGGGATTATCCTCTCTGGAAAGCCTTTCCTCAATTAAAGAAACTTCGTAGCGCAGCATCTTGCGTAAACGGTGCTGCGTAACATATCGGTTGTGGGCCTCTTTACCGTAAATCGCATCTGAAAAATCCTTATCATAAGCCGACATGGCTTTGGCGATGGTTTTGGAGGCACCGCCCGCCCTGAAAAAGTGACGCACCGTTTCCTGCCCGGCTCCTATTTCGGCGAAAGTCCCGTATATATTGGAATCCAGATTTATAGCCAGTGCTTTCTGTTTGGGAGTAAGTTTTTGCTGGATCAGGGGCATTTTTGAATTTTTGGTAAAAATACGCATTATTATAGCTACAATGCAAGTTTTCTGGTGCCTGCACACAACTACAAATTGGAACTTTTCTTTGTGAGCAGCCATGGATAAAGCCACCCGAATGAATCATTTTTTCTGTCTTCTTTAATCAGTCCACTTCTACATTCCGGTAATTTTATTCTTTAAATGTGAACTTTGCCTATACACCGTCACTGGAATGATTTTTTATCTTAAATCAGTAGCTATTTGTAAAGTGGTTGCGAAGTCGACCTCATCCTTAAACACCGAAACATGCGCAAGGAACTCATTACCAAAGATGAGCTGATAGCTTACCTGCGGGAAAAACGGCATGGAGGAAATCAGCGAAGTAAAGAAAGCGTTTGTTGAAAGCGAAGGAAATATTTCATTTATAAAGAATGAAACTGCTTCCGAAAAGGAAAATTGAAATAAAAAAAACACCGCCATTTTTTAGCTGGCGCTGTTAATATCTGATGTAATCTACTTCCAGGGATCCAGGACCACTTTCACGCACCCATCCTTTTTCTCATCAAAAATCTCATATGCTTTTTCAACTTCCTGCAGCGACATCCGGTGGGTAATTACGTCGTCCAGGACCACTTTTCCTTCGCTCACATAATTCAGCAGCTGATCGATTACTGCATGAACAGGTGCCTGTCCACCTTTAATTGTGAGGCCTTTGTCAAAAATCTGTCCGAGCCGGAAATTATCATAATGGACTGGATACACCCCCAGAATGGATATTCTTCCGCCGCGTCTGGCCGCGCTGAAGCAGGCATCCAAAACTTTTATAGATCCTTTTTCAAAATTAACAGTGGCTTTTAGCCGGTCCACTAAATTACGTTCCGGCTCAAATCCTACCGCTTCCACACAGAGATCCGCGCCTCTGCCGTTTGTAAGTTCCCGGATTTGCTCTACCGTTTTCTTGGCATCCTTCCAAAGTACAGTTTCGCACCCGGTCTGCTGTTTAACCTTCTCCAGGCGGTACTCCAGCGTATCAATAACGATAATCTTTCCTGCGTTAAACAGCGCTGCACTTTTTGCAGCCATTACTCCTACAGGTCCGGCACCGAAAATGGCAACCGTTTCGCCTCCTTTCAGTTCTCCCCACATTATACCGGTATACCCCGTAGGGAAAATGTCTGTAAGAAAAAGAACCTGCTCATCACTGAGGTGCTCCGGAACTTGACGGGGACCATGATTCGCGAACGGAACGCGCACATACTGTGCCTGACCGCCATTATAACCTCCGTACAGGTCAGTATACCCAAACATTCCCCCACCTTTTTCGGTTAAAATACCTCCCTCGGGGCCGTAATTATCAGGGTTACTGTTTTCACAATGGCCGGGCAGGTCGTGATCACAGAAAAAACATCCTCCACAGGCAATAGGAAAAGGTACGATAACCCGGTCTCCCCTTTTCAGGTGCTGAATGTTGCTCCCTACCTCTTCAACAATACCCATAAATTCATGGCCCATCACCATCGGCCGTGCCTGGGGGATACCGCCGGAATACATGTGCAGGTCGCTGCCGCAAATGGCAGTGGACGTAACCTTAAGAATGACGTCGTTTTGTTCTTCAATTTTTGGATCCTCCATTTCGTCGCAGGTAATTTTGCCCGGACTGTGAAATACAGCAGCTTTCATAAAGTTAATTTTTAATTAATATTTTTTTTGTGTTTTGTTTGCGAACTGTTCCAAATAACTATGGACGCGCCTGCAAGTAATCCCGAAAACATGAGCAGTTTTGCAGTTTTGGAAGGTGGCGGCAGCATCGTTTCACCATAGATTCGGTGCGGTCCCGACGAAGGAACCATAATATTGCCGTTGGTTTCAGGTTCAGTGCCGTTCTTCATCATCAAACGCATTCCGGCCGATGCGGTATTGATAATTGCCTTTGGAAAGAGACTGTACATGCTTTTAAATACAACAGAGGACCAGTCGGGATACACCTCTTTTCTTGGTTTTCTGGCTGTTTCCACCATCGTAGCGGCAAGTTCCCGGGGGTCAAACGAAAGCGGCGGGATTTTGCTGCCGAACCCCGAATATTTTGCTGAATGCATGTTCCCGGTGGACCTTTGAATCGCAGGATACAATGCACAGACGTGAATATTTGCGAAATCTGACACCTCGCCCTGAAGGCTTTCCACCATCCCGCGTACGCCAAATTTTGAGGCAGAATATGCGGTTCCATAGGGAGCGGGCATCCAACCTCCTATGGAAATATTATTGATAAGAATTCCTTCCTGCTGGCGCTTGAAGATGGGCAGTATGCTGTGCGCACCATGAAGGTAGCCGAGCAGGTTGGTTTTTATAATCTGGTCTATAGCTTCCACCGGCATATCTTCCAGTTTTCCGGTCGCCATTACTCCTGCATTGTTGACCCAGATATCAATGCGTCCGTTGAACTGCAAGGCCTGATCGGCAAGATGCTGGACTTCGGACGCTACCGAAACATCAGTTGGTACTGCGAGTGCAACGGCACCCAAATCCCGGCAAAGGGTAAGCGTTTCATCAAGTGCTTCTTTCCCCCTTGCAGCCAGGATGACGGTGCATCCTTCCAAGGCAAAAGCTTCAGCAGCAGCGCGCCCAACTCCGCTGGAGGCCCCTGTGATCACTACGGTTTTACCGCTTAATGTATGTTTATCTCTCTGTTCCATAATACTAGTATTTTAATGTGGTTAATGCGCACAATCTCTATAAATGCGCGTGAGAATCTGAGTATACTAGAAACCCATAATGACTACACGGATCTGTGCTGGTGCTCCGCTTGCGGTGGAGATGGTGACTGTATTGGCGTCCACAACCGTGATACCACTGTTCAGTTCGTTGCCAGTGGCGACGTTATAAAGTGCCACTATAATGTCTGTCGTCCCCAGGTTATGCGCAATGGTGGTAGTTTCGCCGGGGATTGTGATGGCCATACCGCGGGGAGTTTTTATTTCTGAATTTTCCATAAGTCTTTAATTGTTTAAATTGATTTTAAACCTTCTTGTGCCGGGACGTTGATTACGTTTCCTTCTGTATCAAACCGGGATCCGTGACAGGGGCAGTCCCAGGTTCGTTCCGCTGAATTGAACTGCACCGTGCAGCCCATATGCGGGCAATCTGCAGTAAGTAATTTCAGGTTTCCCATATCATCACGATAAGCAGCGACCTTTTGACCGTTGTACTCCAGAACCTTTCCTTCACCGGTTTCGAGGCCATCCAGTTCACCTTTTTTATCCGATGAGAATTGGTCTTTGATGAGATGAAATGCTGCATCTAAATTTTCCTTTACAAATTCCTGCGCACTGGCAGCAATTTCCACACGGGAGGGCGAAAGGATATCGGCGAGTTCATTGTCCTTTTTTAGAATAAGATCTGATATGATTTGAGCAGCAAGCGTACCCCAGGTCATCCCATTTCCATTATACCCTGTGGCCAAATACACCTGTTCTTCGCCCGGCATCCGACCGATGTATGGTAGTCCGTCCGTAGGAACATAGTATTGGGAAGACCATTTGGAGGTAACTTCACCAATGTTGAAATTCTCCTTTGCATATTGCACCAAATCTTCAAATGGCTTGCCGGTGTCCTTTTCATGGCCCGTCTTATGGTCAAAACCGCCCACAATAAGGTAGGATTCTCCGCCCATCTTATGGTAACGAAAATAATGATACGGGTCGTAAAGGTCGGCTGCCTGCGCAAAGTTTTCAGGTTCGTTATTCAGTTTGGCCGCCAGGGCATAGCTTCTGTACGGTGCGTTAAGCATGCTGAAACGGTTGACTCCCGGCGGGATATGGGTGGCCCAGATCAGGTTCCTTCCCGAAAAACTTCTACCCTGTCCTGTAGAAACCTCAATGATATTATCTTTTGTCTCGTGTTTTGACACCTGAGTGTTGGTAAGAAGACTTCCACCTTTTTCCGCGAATGCTTTAGCCAGACCTGCAATATACTTTAGCGGATGAAACTGGGCCTGCCCGTCGATTTCGATTGCAGTACGGAATTCAGTCTCAAAAGGGATTTTCAAAACGCTTCGGGAGGGAACATCCAGGTCCCTGTGTGCTTTAAGAATATTTTCAAGAATTTTATCCTGTTTCTTCTCTACGCTAAGGAGATAAAAACTGCATTCTTCAAAATCGCAGTCGATGTTGTAATCCGCCGTGTTCTTTTTGATAATAGAAGCAACGCGCATGGCATAATCAGCAATGGTCTGGGCTTTATCTTCACCGAACTTGCTGATGATCCTGTCGTAGGATTCATCAAAAAAATTATTAATATGTGCGGTGGTTCCGCCCGTGGTTCCAAAACCGATGTTCCGCTGCTCCAGTACCAGACATTGCTGACCCCTGATCTGCAGTTCAAGAGCTAAAGTCAAGCCGGTAATGCCCCCACCGACTATGATAGCATCATAAATTCCGTGATCCCCGTCCGGATTCTGATGAAGATAAACGCTGTTGACCCAAATACTGTTGTTGATGCCGTCCCTTTTCACTTGGAATTGTTTTTGTTGATTATACAGGTAACTGTCATCAATCGAGATTGTGTTCAAACCCACATTGAAAAACAGATTAAAATCTATGGAAACTGATCTTTCTGCAAACAAAAACCTTGCCCAATTGGCTGTTTTGCTGATTAATGAGAAACTTACCCTAGCCGTGGCCGAAAGCTGTACGTCCGGTCTTATACAGAACGTCCTTTCACAGGCTGAAGAGGCAATGGCTTTCTATCAGGGTGGAATTACCGCCTACAACGCCGGACAGAAAACCACGCATTTACACGTTAACCCTATAGCTGCTGATGCCTGCAATTCAGTTTCGAAGGAAATCGCTGAAAAGATGGCGATAGCAGTTGCAGGGAAATTTAGTGCTGAAGTCGGTCTTTCAATTACCGGGTATGCAATGCCAGTTCCTGATGAGAACATCCTGAATTGTTACGCCTATATCGCCGTATCCAAAAAGGGTCAGATGATTCTTTCAAAAAGGATAAAAGGCGATGTAAAAAAAAGTCTGCCCCAAAATCAGTTGATTTACGCGGTGAAGGCCATCGATGAACTTTTGAAAATAATGAAAAAAAGACCTTGATTAGTGTAGTGGCCGGCCATCTAAAAAATTAAATAACACTCCTTATTTAATGTCCTCGATTTTTGTGTATTTTTGATTCAGTTCATAAATTCACCCTATACCAAATGACGCTCAAATTTTTAGGAACAGGAACTTCCCAGGGGATACCGGTAATTGGCTGTAAGTGCCAAGTATGCACTTCTGACGATCCAAAAGACAAACGATTCCGTTCCTCAGTGATGATTACGACCGACAGTGCGCACAAAATACTGATTGACTGCGGGCCCGATTTCAGACAACAGATGCTGATGAATGCAGAGAATCATGTTGACGTCCTTCTCCTTACCCATGAACACAATGACCATGTGATTGGTCTGGACGATATGCGCCCTTTGATTTTCCGGAGCAAAGCAGACATGCCGATTTACTGCAATGAACGGGTGGGTGCCGAAATTAAGTTGCGCTTTCCATACGCCTTTGCCGATGATAAATATCCCGGTGCACCCTCCTTTGAACTGCATGAGATAAGGGGTAACTTCACGCTGTTCGGTACAGAGATCATTCCGGTGGAAGTAATGCACCATAAAATCCCGGTTTATGGCTTCAAATTCAGAAAGCTTGCCTACATCACCGATGCGAGCCATATCCCTGCGAGCGAAAAGGAAAAGCTGAAGGAGCTGGATTACCTCATCTTAAACTGCATTCGGAAGACACAGCCGCACCCCGCGCATTTTATACTGGAGGACATCCTGGAACTCAACAGGGAACTGAAGCCTAAACATCTATACCTTACACATATCAGCCATATGTTCGGCCTGCACGGCGCGGAGAATAAGGAACTACCTAATAACATTCATTTGGCCTACGACGGCCAGGTCATTGATTTCTGACCAATTAAATTGGACTTTTTTCTTTCTGAATTTAATTTTTGTTTTATATTTGCACACCGATTTATGCCCAGCTGGCGGAATTGGTAGACGCGCTAGACTCAAACTCTAGTACTGCAAGGTGTGCCGGTTCGATTCCGGCGCTGGGTACACAAAAGCAACTTATACAAGTTGCTTTTTTTATTGCTCTAAGTTCCTGCCAAATAAAGGACATTACCGATCGGTATTTCCCCTCTTTTCATTTTTGTAGAAAATAACCATTCTTTTTAATAAATATTCATCAATGAGGGTGATTTCCGTCATGCTGACATTCCTCATTTTTGAAAATTTATCAATAAATCGCAATAAGACTTGCGAATACACACTAAACAATTGTATAATTTAATTGAATTAACATAATATAAAGCATTATATTAATTTATATTTAATTTATTAACAAAATTTGATAAAAATCATGTAATTAATCCAGTATAAAATTGTTGATTCCCAAAAACTGTTCTACATTTGTAAAAGAAAATTGAGTCAAAATAATCAACAATTTAATTTTTAGAAATCATGAAAAAATTAGCAACATTCAAAATTCTGGTTTTAGCCTTCGGACTTGTTTCAGGTTTGGTATCTGCGCAGTCGATTACAGGCAAATCCGTAAAGGTTAGTGTAGACGGAACTTCACCGATGCACGACTGGACAATGACTTCAAACGCAGCTACCTTCAGCGGTACCGTAAGCGGAAACAGCATTAATAATGTGAAATTCGTAATGCCCGCTAAAAACCTGAAAAGCACTAAAGGCAAAATGATGGACAACAAAGCATATGACGCCTTAAAATCAGACAAGAGCCCGAACATCAGCTTTACAGCAACATCTTTAAACGTAGGTAAAGGGACGATGACCGGAAAACTGACCATCGCAGGTATGACCAAAACAGCTTCAATCCCTGTTAATGTAGTGAAAAACGGTGCATCTTACCATATTACTGCTTCCGAAAAACTGACCCTTTCTGAATACGGAATGGAAAGACCAGGATTCATGGGCGTAAAAACAGGAGACGGGATCACGGTTAATGTAAACATTGTGGCCAACTAATTTTAATAATAACAAATTAAATATTTACAAATGAAAACTTCATTATTAAGAACATCAGTATTAGCCTTACTTATGTCAAGCGGAGCAGCCTTTGCTCAGGAAGATACTACAACTTCAATGCGCGATTATCTTGCTCCGGAAAAAGCACAGCGTAATGTTTTTGAAGATCCAAAAGGACAGTCTCCTGCATACGACGGAGTAAAAGTATCCGTTGGTGGCGATTTCGCTCTTCAGTTCCAGTCTCTGGACCACTCAACAAAAGCTCCTTCTTTAGGAAATGTTGGTACGACTGCAGTTCCTAACACTTTACAGGTAATGGGAAGCGATTTCAACCTTCCTACAGCTAACCTGGATGTGAACGCTTATTTGGCAAAGGGGGTGAAAATGCACCTTAGAACTTATCTTTCTGCACGTCACCACAACGAAGCGTGGGTAAAAGGTGGATATATTCAGGTAGATGACCTTGATTTCATCTCTGAAGGTTTTGCTGCCAACATCATGAAACATGCAAGAGTGAAAGTAGGTATGGACGAGATTAACTACGGTGATTACCACTTTAGAAGAACAGATAATGCTGAAGCCATCAATAACCCGTTCGTAGGAAACTTCATTATGGATAACTTCTCTACAGAAGCATTTGGTGAAGGTTACTTATTCTACAACAACTTCATCGGTATGCTTGGGGTTTCCAACGGTAAACTGAACCAGACAGCGGTTAAAGGAACCAGCTACAACTCTCCTTCCGTTTATGCGAAATTAGGTTGGGACAAACAGATCAGTACTGATTTAAGGGTAAGATTAACAGGATCTTTCATCCAGACCAACGGATTGAGCACTGGTGGATATCTTTACAGTTCAGACAGAGCCGGTTCAAGATATTATTATACCCTGCTTACTCAAAATGATTTGATGGGAACAAATAACTACGCAACAGGTAGATTTAACCCAGGATTCAAAAAAATGAAAGCGTTCCAGGTGAACCCATTCATCAAATATCAGGGTGTGGAATTCTTCGGAGCTTACGAGTATGTAACCGGTAACAAAGCAAGTGGAATGAACATGAGACCAACTGATGGCAATTACACCCAACTTGCAGCAGAATTACTTTACAGATTCGGTGGAAAAGAGCAGTTCTACGTAGGTGGACGTTACAACACCATCAGCGGTCAGGACGATGAGGTAGCAGACGAAAGAAAAATTGACAGATTCAACATTGGAGGTGGTTATTTCATGACCAAAAACATCCTTGCAAAAGTTGAGTACGTTCAACAAAACTATAACGACAGTCCTGTTTGGGGTGCTACAAGTGCACTTAGAGGAGGCGAATTCAAAGGGTTGATGATTGAAGCAACCATAGGTTTCTAATTATTAAATTCAATTTTTCAATGAAGGGGACATTAATTTGTCCCTTTTTCTTTAACTTTAAGTTATGAAAAACACGGTATTCCTTTTTCTGCTCCTTTCATTTGGTTTTGCCTTTTCACAGGACAACACTGTGGAGATTATAGGAAAAACCAACGTGAACACCTTTAAATGCACAAACTCCAACATAAGTAAGCCTACAGGCAGTTTTTATTCTGAGTCAAGACTTCCGGTCCTGCAGCTTAAGGTCAACGATTTTGACTGCCGGAACCGGATGATGACCACCGATTTCAGGAAAATCCTGAATGCGACCGATCATCCTAACTTCAGCGTGCGGTTCATTAACTTCAAGAAAAATGCAAACAGTTATTTCAGTGCGATTGTTGAAGTGAAAATCCTGAACAGAAAACGCTTCTATACGGTTAACTTTTTTGAGAGCAAAGGCATTTTAACAGGAAATGAAACCGTAAGGTTCAGTGATTTCGGGATTGTACCCCCTAAAAAAATGGGCGGAACAATCGTTGTAAAGGATCATCTGGAACTCACCTTTCAGTTAAAGCATATCTGACAGACACACACAAGTGTCCCCCGATATATTAAGAAGAATCCGGTTCCTGATGGAACCGGATTCTTTTTTTACCTTTGATTATGCACGGAATCAGTCATAATGCTGAAATATCCCAAAATCCGTTGGCGTCCAAAGCGCTGCCTTCTGCCCTGCCGCCTTCAGTCCGTTATTGGTCCACGTGTTACAGGTATCCAGAAAACTGTAGCTTCCTTTCGCATCGTAAAAGGCATCATTCGGACCATACACCGCATCGGTCTTTATCAGTATCGGTTTTCCGTTCTGGTCCCGGTCAAACTTATCTTTAACAAAAGCGATGAGTTTCAAATATTGGCTTTTGGTGAGCATAAGTTTCCTGCAGTCCTTTCCCACCGTCATCTTATCATAAAAAGTGCAGTGCATGGCCGATTCGCTGAGCCAAAACGCTGCCTTTAACGCGGTTGACACTTTCAGGTCGGCCCAGGTCGGGGTGTCCAGGTAGAAGCCCTTGTCGCCCCAGCCAATAGACAGATATTTGAAGTCCGATTTCCCTGAACGGGTATTTTCAAAAGGGATTTCATCGCTCCAGTCCATCTCGGCGGTTTTTACAGGCACGACAATATCCGTATGAACCCCGTTGGTGAGGATGTAGGCCGTTACCGTCTTCGGTTCGGTAACTTCATCTGCGGGAATGCCGATAAAGGGAATTAAATACCCTAAAGTCAGATAAAGGGCAACGATGCCTATGAGAACCCAGACTGCTTTCAGGATGGTGAGGACAATTTTCTTCATTTTCAAATGTAATTAAAAAAATACCGATATTTTTTTTATACAGTATTTGTTTGTTTCAAATTAATTTATAAATTTAATAGCGAAATACTTGTGATAAATGCAGAAAAAATCTAAATCACTGAAAAAATTCAAAATCCGTGTAAAAATAGCACCAAAAAGGGCACAGAAAAAACATTGATTTTCAAGGAAGTTCTTTCTTCCTAAAAATCTTTTTTCTTTTTTAAGGATTTTGTTTTTAATCTTTTACGAATTAAAACCTCCCCGTTCAAGAAGGTTGCATAATTCCATACCCCTGTTCTTTTGGAAACTGAATTTCCGAAAAGCATCAGTTACCCAAAAATCCAATGTTTCTTTTAAGACCGGCAAACTTGGTTCTTTTGACCGGTGATTTGCGAAAGATTTGCGAAAACAGATCCTGGTCCAGCTCATTCCAGTCTTTTTTGGTAAAATTCATGAGAGACTCATTGGGTTTGAAGCGGTTCTGGTTGTGGGCCAGCGAAAAGCGGTTCCAGGGGCAGACGTCCTGACAGATATCGCACCCGAACATCCAATCCTCCATCCGGCCTTTAAAACTATCTGGAATCACCTCTTTAAGTTCAATGGTGGCATAAGAAATACATTTGCTCCCGTCTATGATTCTGTCGGAAACGATCGCATCGGTCGGACATGCATCAATGCACTTCGTACAGGTTCCGCAATGGTCCGTGGTGATGTGATCTTCAGAGAGTTCCAGATCACAGATAATTTCTGCAAGGAAATAGAAAGAGCCACTCTGTTTGGTGATAAGATTGGCGTTTTTTCCCACCCAGCCAATTCCGGATTTGCGGGCCCAGCTCCTTTCGAGTACCGGAGCTGAATCTGTAAAAACCCGGCAGTGAAAATCGCCGATTTCCGCTTTCAGTTCGGCGACCATCTCCACCATGATTTCTTTGATGATTTCGTGATAATCCTGACCATACGCATACTTCGATATCCTGTAATTGTCCGTCTCGGGAATCTTTTCATCCGGAAAATAATTATAGGAAAGTGAAATCACCGATTTTGAGCCTGGAACCAGTAACCGGGGGTCCAACCGTTTATCGAAATGATTTTCCATGTATTGCATCTCGCCCTGGAAACCGGTTTTCAGCCAATTTTCCAGGGGTTTCGCATCCTCTTCAAGAAAATCAGCTTTGGAGATACCACAGTTCTGGAAGCCAAACTTTTTTGCCTTGGCTTTTATAAGCGTACTGTATTTTTCAGGGTTTGATGGCCACATGGGATTGCAAAACTAAGATAATTTCATAGATTTGTGTAATAGAAACTTTTAAATAAACCATTACAAATGAATTCACTTACAGAAGTACTTAAATCCGGAAATTATGTTCTGATTGACGTTCGCGAGCCCATGGAACTGGAAATGGACGGAAAGATAGAAGAGGCCCAAAACATTCCTCTGGGCGAACTGGAAGACCGTAAGCAGGAGGTCACCAACCTAAACGGAAATATTATTTTCTTCTGCCGTAGCGGAAACCGCAGCGGAAAAGCGGTGGAATTCTTTAAGTCGCAGGGCATGACCAATGTGTACAATGGCGGTGGTTATGGTGAAATGAAAAGCGCACTGGAGCATCCGTAAACAAATCTTCGCCTTTGGCCGACCGGTGACTGTATGTTTTTCCGATGGGTAAAACAGTGCATGGCTGTATTTTCTATGGTGAATAACAGCAACTGTTAACTTAACTCAACGATAAAGCCTGTTTCCATTGATAACGAAACAGGCTTTTTTCATTTTTCTGGAGGCCAATAAGTCATTTTCATACTTAAAACCGGGGGATCCCGGTGGATTCAAATTCTTCCAGAAGGTTTTTAAAAACATCTTCCACAGGCAGGATCTCATCAATCAATGCCGAAACCTGACCAATTTCGAGCTCACCCTCTTCAAGGTCCCCTTCAAACATGCCGCGTTTCGCCCGTGCCCGTCCCAGCGTCTCGCTCAGGGCTTCTATATCCCTTCCAGTTTCATACAGTCTTTCAACATCATAGAAGAATTTATTTTTTACCAGACGGACTGGTGCGAGTTCCTTCAGCGTTAACTGGGTGTCTCCCTCGTTCAGGTCTATAATTTTATTCTTCCATACTTCATGTGAGCTTGCCTCTACCGTCGCTGCGAAACGTGAACCGATCTGCACACCATCTGCTCCCAGGATCATGGCTGCTTTTATCTGGGAACCCAATGCGATTCCGCCGGCCGCAATCAGGGGTATTCCGGTATGTTTCCTTACGTTCGGTATAAGGCAAAACGTCGTTGTTTCATCCCTTCCGTTATGGCCACCGGCCTCGAAACCCTCTGCCACCACAGCATCTACACCTGCTTCTTGACATTTCAATGCGAATTTTGTAGAAGAAACCACATGAGCAACGGCGAGTCCTTCCTTCTTCAACATTTCAGTATAGGTTTTGGGATTTCCGGCGGAAGTGAACACAATCTTCACCCCTTCCTCAAGGATGATCTTAATAATCTCCTCCAGATTAGGGTACAGCATGGGGACATTCACTCCAAAAGGTTTGTCGGTTGCTGCTTTGCATTTACGGATGTTCTCACGTAGAATATCCGGGTACATGCTTCCTGCACCTATCAAACCCAGTCCGCCACAGTTTGATACCGCAGAGGCCAAACGCCAGCCGGAATGCCAGATCATTCCTCCCTGAATGATGGGATACTTAATACCGAACAGCCGGGAAATTCTGTTGTGCGGTTCCTGGTGCACTTTTTTGTCAATACCAAATGGGATAAGGTCGCTCATCCTGTAAAAATAATTGAAATAATTGAAATTATAAAACTATCGTCTCACTTTTGCCACGTGAAATGCCGGGAATAACGGGAAATTCTAAGACAAAAAAAATCTCTGAAATTTCAGAGATTAAAATGTTCTACTTGGTAAGGACCGACTTCTTCAGGTCCGGATCGAAACTACAGTCTGCATATCGGTTATCGATGGAGATAAAAATACCCGGAAGCTTTTGCTTCACCCATTTATCCACCATTTCATTTCGTTTCTTATTCAAAGCCAGTTGCTTGATCCTGTCGTAATCCGTTTCAATGGTTAATTGGTGTGCTGGGATTACCTCCTCAATCTTCACAATGCTCACTGCTTTTCTGCGGTTCAATTCATCTTCATACACATCGGTAATGTCGCCTTTATTAAGCCCGGCAATCTGGTAACCCAGGGTAGGTGTCAGAGACAGCCTTTCCATTTTATCGGAACCCTGGTTGTCAGTCAATACTCCCGCATTGAATTTCGTTTTTTTATCGTCGGAATATTTGAAAGCCGCGTCTTTAAAAGTAATCTTGCCATCAATGATGGAGGTCCTGATGACGTCCAGTTCTTTTTTAGCGGCCTCTATTTCCGCTGGGGTTGGTGTTGTCGCTATAAGGATGTGGCGTGCATCGTATATCTTTCCTGACTTCCGTTCCAGCTGAATGATGTGGTAACCGAACTCCGACTCCACAGGGTCGGAAATTTCCCCTTCCTGAAGATTCAGGGCTGCCGCTTCAAACGGTTTCACCATCTGTCCTTTGGAAATATTTTTCATCAAGCCGCCGTTGGGTGCAGAACCCGGATCCTCGGAGTAAATCCTTGCCTGACTGTCAAAGCTTTCACCATTCAAGATATCTTGCTTTATCTTTTTTAGTCTTGCTATGATCTCATCTTTATGCGCTTCAGTAAGTTTCGGATAAATGCTGATTTGGGCCAGCGTAACTTCATCCTTTACTTCCGGTAGCTGAAGTTTGTACATGTTGTAGAAATCGGTCACCTCGTTTGGAGTAACGTCTGCTTTTTGCGTAATGCTCTGATATTTTGCCTGACCGTAATATTGATCGCTGTCTATCTTTTCAATGGCACTCTTCATTTCGTAACCTGTGCGGAATTTATAGGCAGTCAGCATTGTTTTTTCATCCGGAAACTGCCCCAGTATCTGATTGTATTTAAGGCTTGCGTTCTCTTTGATGGCTGCAGTCCTGTTTTCGATAAGGGTGTCTTTTTTAGCTTCGTACACAATGATCTTATTGTTCATGATGCTTTCCATTACCTGACATTTATTGGCCCCGGCGGTTCCCTGCTGGGCGGCGTAGTTCATCTGTTCATCAATATCAGATTCCAGGATGATCTCATCACCGATTACGGCGGCGATACCATCTACCAATTTTCCTTTCTCAAGCTGTGCGAACGAGCTGACGGAAATAAATGTAAAGAAAATTCCCAGTAGAAAAGAAAATTTTATTTTGTTTGTCATATGCTGTTTTTAAATCAATCTGCAAATTTAGAATTCCTTACGAAGTTTCCTAAATTTTTTGTTATAATAATTTCTTAATTTTTAAACTTCAACCTCAAATGTGGTGAGATCTTTAAACTGCTTTATCCTCGCGATGAGTTCTCCTTCAGTAATTTCCTGAAGTCTTTCGGTACCGAATTTCTCAACCGTAAAAGATGCGAGGGCAGAACCTACGATAAGTGCGGATTTCATGGTCTCAAAATCAAACTCCTCCTTCTTCACCAGGTAAGCTGCAAAACCTCCTGCAAAGGTATCTCCTGCACCGGTTGGATCAAAAACTTCCTCCAGTGGCATTGCCGGAATGGCGAAAATCCTGTCTTCGTGGAAGAGCAGCGCGCCGTGCTCACCTTTCTTAATAATAACGAAGTCCGGACCCATATCGTGGATTTTCTTAGCCGCTTTCACCAAAGAATATTCTCCGGAAAGCTGTCGGGCCTCTTCATCGTTGATGGTGATGACGTCAGTTTTCGCAACCATCTGCATCAGCGCGTCCCAGGCAGTATCCATCCAGAAGTTCATGGTATCCAGAATCACGAGTTTCGGCCTCTTCTTCATTTTCTCCAGAACGGAAAGCTGTACTCCCGGATGAAGGTTACCCAAAAGCAGTACTTCCGCATCCTCCATGGACTGGGGAATCTTTGGGTCAAAATGCTCCAGGACATTCACTTCGGTCACCAAAGTATCACGGGAATTTAAATCGTTATGGTATTTACCGCTCCAGAAAAATGTCTTGCCGTCTTTTACAATCTCAATTCCATCATTATTCACACCCCGGGACTCCAGCAAATCGAGATATTGCTGCGGAAAATCGCCACCGACGACCGACACAATCCCGGATTTCACATTCATAAGGGAGGCAGCCAGGCCAATATAAGTGGCAGCACCTCCTAAAATCTTGTTTGTCTTTCCGAAGGGAGTTTCAATGGCATCGAAGGCCACACTTCCCACAACTAGTAATTTCATTAGTATTTTTTTTTGATTCATAATTCAGGGGCTATTTCCACTCAAACGTATCAATGAGGTGCAGCAGATCCCGTTTCACATATTCCACAGCCGGAGCCAAAGAATCCGGTTTTGGGCGTGAATTGAAGTAAAGATATGCGGTTACGAAATGCCTGGTACTGTCGGTGATATAAAACTGTAAATTGGATGCACTCTGTCCCTTCAGTTCATAAAAATTCCCATAGACTTTTTTCTCAGGATACTGAAAAGACTTTGTATCAATGGAGCTGGCCTTAACGGTATGTTCATAGACCATTTTTTCCGATTCCTTCACATGCTCGGCAAAGTCTCCGTTGATTGGATAATAGGTCAGGAAAACTTTTCCTTTCATCTGCGGGTAATTCAGGTAATACCAGCAGCCTTTCTTCTTTGCGTCCGTTATGGAAGCGAAATCAGAATATTCAAAAGAATAGGAACATGCCTCACTGAATTTCCGGTATTTGGGTTCAGGGTACTCCAGACGCAATTCTCCTGAGGGTTTTGGGACGGAATCCTTTCCACAGGAAACCAATACAACCGTTAAGAAAATGAAAATGAGTTTTTTAAACATTGCGCAAAAATACTTTTTTTTGACGTAAGATGGAAGCCGGAAGCCCTAAGATTTTCAATTTTTCAACGGTTTATTTAACCAAAAGTACATAAAAATGATCATTATCCTACCGTACCCTCCTACGGAATCACCACACTTCAATTATTGGCCTGCATTTTTATATAATTTTCCAGGGGTTTTGGAAAGGATTTTTGGTGCGAAGCTTCTTCCGAACTCAAAAGGTAACCATGGGATTCCGCAAACAGCTCGAAGGCTTCTCTGGTGTCTGGAATCACTTTAAAAAAATGCAGTGTCATATCCTTGTGGGTAAGTTTATGGGATACCGACCTTTGGTTTACGATAAAACGTTCCCATTCGCGCGGGATCGCATCGGGAAATTCATACAGTCTTTTCCAGATAAAATCTTCCTTCCGCTGTTTTATGAGAAAAACGCCCTCGAATTCCACAAAATAATAGGTCATTTCCAGAGCAGTTGTTTTCTGCTTTTTCGACTTCAACGGCAGTTCCGTGATCCGGCCCAACTGAAGCGCGCGACAGTCCCGGTTTAATGGACACTGCTCACAAAGAGGGTTCCTGGGCCTGCAGATTTCCGAACCCAGATCCATCATGGCTTCGTTAAAATGTCCGGCTTCTCCCCCAGGCATCATTCGGAGTGCCAACTCAGAAAAATATGAAAAGGCTGTGCTTTTTGAAACATCGAATTCATCGGCAAATACCCTGGATAAAACGCGGTAAAAATTTCCGTCAACAGCAGGCATCCTTTCGCCGTAGCAGATGCTTGAAACAGCTGCTGCAGTGTAGCGGCCCACTCCGCGCAGACTCAAAATGCCCTCATATTCCCGCGGAAAAACGCCCCCGAAATCTTCCACGATCTGCCCGGCAGCCTTATGAATATTAAGCGCGCGCGAATAATATCCCAATCCCTTCCAGTAAAGTAATACTTCATCGGTTTCGGCTGCTGCCAACGTGTGCACATCAGGAAATCTTGCGATAAAACGGTTGTAATGGTTCAGCCCCTGTTCAATCCGTGTTTGCTGGAAAATTATTTCGCATATCCAAATGTGATAAGGGTCATTGGTTTTTCGGAACGGTAAATCGCGTCCGTGAATTTTGTACCAGGCCAGCAGTTTCCTACCAAGGTAAAGAAAATCAGCGTTTTGTTTGTATGTTTTCAAAAATAAGTTTTATATTTGCACACCAAAATTAAAAAGAAAAAAAGAAAATGACAAAGGCAGAATTGGTAAATACCATCTCAAGTAAATTGGGGACAGAGAAAGGTGAAACTCAGAAAGTTGTGGAAGCTTTCATGCACGAAATCAGAAGTGCAATGTACAAAGGAGACAATGTTTATTTGAGAGGATTCGGATCGTTCATCATCAAAACCAGAGCAGCAAAGACCGGAAGAAACATTTCCAAGAACACTGCAATCGAAATTCCTGCTCACAATATCCCGGCTTTCAAGCCATCAAAAACTTTCACTGAGAAGGTAAAAACTAAAGTAGCTGTAAACAATAATTAACGGAGTAATAATATTTTAAAATTTATTAAATATGCCAAGCGGAAAGAAAAGAAAAAGACACAAGGTTGCAACTCACAAAAGAAAGAAAAGAAGGAGAGCGAACAGACACAAGAAAAAGAAATAGTAACCTTTTCGGTTTTTTAAAATAATATATGATATAGTTGGTGTTTTTATTTTTATAAACTTTCACCAGCTATATTTTTGTTTTACACAACTTTTAGAAATCGCAGTACAAAAAATTCTGGAAATCCCGCAAAAACGTTTTACCTTTTAGGTTTGGGAGAACGATTTATTATTTTTTAAAAAAATACAAGAACCTATGAAATGAAGAAAGAACTGATTATATCACATGAAGGCGAGCGATCTAAAATTGCCCTGCTGGAAGACGGCCGCTTATTGGAACTCCACGAACAGGAGGACAAAAGCGACTTTGTTGTTGGAGATCTGTTTATCGGTAAAGTAAAAAAACTCGCACCTAACCTCAATGCAGCATTCGTAAGCATCGGTTATGAAAAGGATGCATTCCTGCACTACCAGGATTTGGGACCGCAGTTTCTCACCTATAAGAAATTCCTGAAGGACACGGTTACAAAAAAACAGCAGAACTCTTCCCTGAAGAATTTTGAAATCCAACCCGAAATCAACAAAAACGGCATCATAGACAAAGTGCTTGCAAAAGATGACAGTGTCATCCTGCAGATCACTAAAGAGCCAATTTCTACCAAAGGTCCGAGGATTTCAACTCAGATTTCCCTTACTGGACGCTTTCTGGTCCTGATCCCATTTGACAAGAGTGTTTCGATTTCCAAGAAAATTGAAAGCGCCGATGAACGCGAACGTTTACGGACGCTGATTGAAAGTATTAAACCGGATGGCTTTGGTGTCATCATCAGAACAGTAGCCGAAGGTAAGAAAGTAGCAGAACTTCACAACGACATGAACCAGCTGGTCCAGAAATGGGAAACCACGTTCAAAAACATTCAGAAAAACAAGGTACCCAGCAAGATCCTGAGCGAAGAAGACAAGGCTTCCTCTATCCTGCGCGATAACTTCAACGCCGATTTCGTCTCCATCATCTGCGATGACGAGCAAATGGTGAATGATATGAAGGCGTATATCGAAGTGATTGCCCCGGAAAGAAAAAACATCGTACAGTATTACGACAAGCCAGTTCCGCTGATGGAATACTACAACGTAGAGAAACAGCTGAAGCAGAGTTTTGGAAAACATGTAAACATCCCAAGTTCAAAAGGTGCATACCTGGTTATTGAACACACAGAAGCGCTGCACGTAATCGATGTGAACTCCGGAAACAACATCTCATCCGGAAGTGCCGGCAACAAGGAGCATGCTTTGCATGTAAACAGGATGGCCGCTACTGAAATCGCACGTCAGCTTCGGCTTCGGGATATGGGAGGTATCATTGTCGTGGATTTCATCGACATGATCAATGCCGACCACCGCCGTGACCTGTACGAACACCTGAAAACAGAAATGAGCCGCGATAAAGCGCGCCACAAAATTTTGCCTCCAAGCAAATTTGGCCTGATCCAGCTGACGCGTCAGAGAACGCGCCCCGAAAACCAGATTGAAACCAAGGAAGAAAATCCGAACATTGCCGGCGAAATCCTTGCACCGATCGTCGTAGTGGAACGCATGGAAGAAGTGATCCGGAACATCATCCAAAAGGAAAAGGGAAAAATCTTCCTGCACGTTCATCCTTTTGTGGAAGCCTACCTGACCAAAGGACTGATGAGCATACAGGTGAAATGGTACCTCAAATACAAGAAATGGGTGACCATCATCCCGCGCGATTCCTTTAAGTATCTGGAATACAAAATGGTGAATGACAAAAAAGAGGAACTGATGAGTCATTCCAATTAAAGAGCCGCTGTAACCGTTATTCCTTCGGCTATTAAAGAGTCGCTTTTAAACAACGGTTTCATCGCATACAATTCAGCTCCCGGTTTTCCGGGAGTTTTTATTTTCCCAATCGGTGTAATCCTTTTTCCTTTCCACAATGCCCATATATCCATCTGGACTATGCCCGTGATTCTTGCCGCTGCCATTCCCTACTCGGTTCCCGATTATAATTAAAATTGCCACCTCGCATCCGGGCTTCATTTTACAACTTTAACTTTCCTTTAAAACACTTTCCATCTCATTTTTCTAAATTTGCAGCATGGGACTTTATGGAAGAGATTTGATTAACAGAATACAGAAGGCTGAACTCGAAGGCGAAAATGCACACGCTATTTATTCGCCACCCTACCGTCCGCTGTATTCTTATGAGGATATCCTGACCAGAAACCCAAAATTTGCAGCGGTGAACATCGTTCTTTACCTCAAAAACAATGAATGGTTTTTCCCGCTCATCGTGCGCAGCACCAACGAAAGGGACAGGCACAGCGGACAGATTTCCCTGCCCGGAGGAAAAAAGGAAGAGTACGACCTCGATTTCGGGCAGACGGCAAAACGCGAAACTTCTGAGGAAATGGGGATTGAGGAACATTATATCCGCATTATTCGGGAGATGTCCCCTATCTATATCCCACCCAGTAATTTTTACGTTAGAACCTTTGTATCCTACACCAAAAAGAACCCTCAGTTTATCCTGCAGGAGTCAGAAGCAGTGGAACTTATCGAGTTCCCGGTTTCGTCCATTCTGACACTTAGCGACCAGCCGGAAATGATGGTACTGCCGTCATCAAGAGGTGCCGAAGTTCCGGTAATCAACTTCAGCGGGTACATTATCTGGGGGGCTACTTCCATGATTCTAAGCGAATTCAGCAAATTGATGAAAAATTTGTAAATTCGCAGATTATGTTAATTGATAATGGCGAAGAAAAATATTTTCACCGATGCTTTCGGTAATCTGTATGTTTTAAAAAGACTGGTGGTCTTTATTGTAGGCATGGTGTCCTACCGCAGGTTTAACGGATTCAACAAACTGAAAATTACCGGCACTGAGCATCTGGCCAACCTTCCGGACAGTAATGTGCTCTTCGTTTCCAACCATCAGACCTATTTTGCCGATGTTGCGGCTATGTATCACGTGTTCTGTGCGGTAAACAACGGTTTTCACAACACCATAAAAAATCCGGTGTACCTGCTTAATCCCAAGGTTGACTTTTATTATATAGCAGCCGAAGAAACCATGAAAACGGGATTGCTGGCTAGAATATTCAAGATGGCCGGTGCAATTACGGTAAAACGTACATGGCGCGCTGAAGGGAAGAATGTCAACAGAAATGTGGATTTAAAGGAAGTGGACAATATTATGAAAGCCCTGGACAATGGTTGGGTCATCACTTTTCCACAGGGAACTACTTCCGCGTTTGCACAGGGACGGCGGGGAACAGCTAAGCTGGTGAAAAATCAGAGACCTATTGTAATTCCCATTAAAATAAATGGGTTCCGAAGGGCGTTTGATAAAAAAGGCCTCCGTATAAAGGTAACCGGCGTAAAACCGACACTGGAATTCAAGAAACCTCTGGAAATCGATTATGATAATGAAAATGCCCAGCAAATCCTTATAAAAATCATGACTGCAATAGAGCAGACTGAAGAATTCAACCTGCTGCACCAATATGAAGAGGAACTTAAAGCGAAAAAACAAGTTGAAAGCGAAATAAATTAACTGAAATGAACAAAATCAAACAGATACTTCCGATGCTCATCCTGCTGGTCCTTGTGTCCTGTAACAGTCAGAAAGTCTATTCCGATTATGATTACAGCTACTCCAGAAGCGGAGGCCTGGACCCTGTTTACGAAAACTTTCTTATAAAGGACGGGACTGCACATTATTCCTTCGAGGGACAGGGCAGGAAGATCAGAAAAGATTTCAAAATATCAGTCTCAGAGCTACAGGAACTTGAAAACCTTCTCACTGCGAACAATTTCCGTATGATACAGGAAGACTACAAGAAAGTTTATGACAATATAGGCACCGCAATTTCCGTGAAAAAAGGCCCCAACGCCTCCAGCAAATCCGACGCGAGTTTCATCATGCCCAAAGACCAGCAGCGTTGGAATAATGTGGTCAAAGGTTTTCAGGATCTGCTGAACTCAAAACTGGCAGGCACAAAATAACCAAAGCTTCCGCTATATGTTTGAACAGTACAGGGACAAAACCCGTATTTTGGTCCTGGGGTCCGCGCTTCAGTCACTTATCCTGCACATTCTCAATTTCCACGGAAAAGAGGTGGATATCGTGTCCCAAGCCCCTGCAGATCCTTCCAATAACGATTTTGCAATCATGGTTACCGACGACCTCGATCTGGCAACCGTATTCCGGCCAAATTTAGCATTACTCACAATAAACGTTCCTTCCGGACACGCGGTCCCCGTGCTTAAAAGAATAGTAGCCGGTGGAGTCCTTATATATCCTGAGAATTCCGAAGACCTTTTGCACAGCCTCGACGGTATACCGAACTATTTCAGGAAAGTACCGTATTCCGCGACCACCTGTGTACAGGAAGGAAAATCTGCCATTTGGGAAACCGACTGGGGAAGGCTTCCACTACCCTTTGCCGACCCTCAGGTCACCGAACATCTGGAAGGCATCAAACTCCTTTGCCAGCAGCTCGGAATGATGGAGGAACCGTTTTACGAAGCCCTGATGAATTTCAATGCTGCGGAGAAGACCATACCCTAATTGATGAATACCTACAAAAAAGCCAATCCGAAGGGATTGGCTTTAATTTTAAATCGAAAAACTACTAATCGATGATCTGATATTCTATCGCCATCGTTCCGCTGCTGAGGCTTCCTATTTCATCAAACGCTGCTTTGGAAAGGTCCAGGGCTCTGGATGAATGAAATGGTCCGCGGTCATTTACGGTAACAATAACACTCAGGTCATTTTTCGGGTTGGTTACTTTAATTTTTGTTCCGAAGGGAAGTTTCCGGTGTGCTGCGGTTAATTTTGAATTGTGGAACAACTCACCGCTTGCGGTTCTTTTCCCATTAAATTTGTCGTGGTAAAACGACGCATAACTTGTTTTCACCTCATCGTTATCATTGGTACTATTCTTGAAGGAATAAAGGCCAAGAGCTGAAATCATCATTATGATTACGAGAATGAATCTTTTCATCATTTTGAATGGTTTTATTGGTTTTGATGGGGCAAAGGTAAAGCGAATCTGAATCCCGCAACAATTAATACGTTAAAGTCTCTTAATGAACTCTTAAATTTTTGTTAATACCTGCTCGGAGGCCCTATTTATAGGGCTTTGACAGAGTTTGTTAAAAAGTGTTAAAAAATGATGGAAACTGTTAACGCTTTTAACTTGTTCATGCATAACATCCGTACTTAAATTTGGTCTAACCGTTTGTAAATCAATCATTCAAAGAAAACAAAAAACTTCCGGAATACCTGGAAGTTTATTTTTATAATCTTTAAAATCAAATGCTTTTTTTTGTTGAGTTTCTAAACCAGCTCACCGTACAAATCAAATTCTTCGGCGGCAGTAATCCTTACCTGAGCAAATTCACCGATTGGTAAATAGACACCGGCAGCCTCCACCATAACCGTATTGTCTACGTCCGGCGAATCAAACTCTGTCCTTCCTACAAAGTAATTGCCTTCCTTCCGGTCAAATATACACCGGAAAACCTGGCCGATCTTTTCCTGGTTCTTCTCCCAGGAGATCTGCGACTGGAGTTCCATGATTTCCTCTACCCTGGCTTCCTTCACTTCCTGCGGCACATCATCTTCCAGCACATACGCTGTGGTATTCTCTTCGTGGGAATAAGTAAAACACCCCAGGCGGTCGAAGCGCTGCAGGCGCACCCATTCCTTCATTTCCCGGAACCGCTCTTCGGTCTCCCCGGGGAAACCGACGATCAGGGTAGTCCTGATGGCCATATCCGGAACCATTTCCCTGAACTTTGCCAGAAGGGCATCGGTTTTTTCGTGGGAAGTCCCACGCTTCATGGCTTTCAGTATATCGGAGTTGATGTGCTGCAGAGGAATATCAATGTAATTGCAGACTTTTGGTTCGTTCTTAATGATGTCCAGTACGTCTTCAGGGAAACCGGTGGGGAATGCGTAATGCAAACGGATCCATTCAATACCCTCCACTTTAACCAAACGTAACAGGAGGTCCCCCAGAGCCCTTTTTTTGTAGATATCCAGGCCGTAATAGGTGAGGTCCTGCGCGATCAGGATAAGTTCCTTCACCCCTTTCTTTGCCAGTTTTTCTGCTTCAATGACCAGATTTTCAATCGGTGTCGATACATTTTTACCCCGCATCAGCGGGATGGCACAGAATGAACACGGCCGGTCGCATCCTTCGGCAATTTTCAGATAAGCGTAATGTTTCGGTGTCGTGGTGAGCCGTTCGCCCACCAGTTCATGTTTATAATCGGCACCCAGGTGTTTAAGCAGAATGGGGAGATCACGGGTTCCGAAATACTGGTCCACATCCGGGATTTCACGGATAAGGTCCGGCTTATAGCGTTCAGAAAGGCATCCGGTTACAAAAACCTTTTCCACTTCGCCCCTGTTCTTGGCTTCCACATAATCCAGGATGGTATTGATGGACTCTTCCTTTGCGTTGTCGATAAACCCGCAGGTATTGATGACCACAATATCACCCCTGTCCTCATGCACCACGTCTTTCCCGTTGGCCTGCAGCTGACCCATCAGCACTTCGGAATCGTAGACGTTCTTTGAACAGCCCAGGGTAACGATATTGATTCTTTTCTTTCCGGTTGATTTGGTGCGCATAGGAGAATAAGATTGAGGTTAAAGTTGAGGTTGAGGTTAAGGCTGAGGTGAGGTTGAAGTCCAGTCTCACCCATTACCCTTAAAGTTTCAGCGTGCAAATTTAGTAATAAAAAAAAGAATCACTGATCTGATTCTTAAAGGGGTTCAATACTAAAAATTTCTCCCGGCAAAGGAGGGCTGGACCTTGTCTTTTTCCGAAAGAATCACATCAGTTTCAGACAGTTTCCAGTCAATTTTCAGTTCAGGATCATTCCAGAGGACGCCGCCCTCCGATTCCTTACTGTAAAAGTTGTCGCACTTATAGGCAAAAACCGCATGTTCGGAAAGGACCGAAAAACCATGGCCAAAACCACGGGGAACATAAAACTGCAGCCTGTTTTCAGCTGTCAGTTCAATTCCGAACCATTGTCCGAACGTAGGAGAATCCTCCCGAAGGTCCACTGCGACGTCCCATACCCTTCCTTCCAGACAGGAAACAAGTTTTGCCTGGGCGTGCGCTCCTTTCTGCAAATGGAGTCCGCGCAGAACGCCATACGAAGATTTTGAAATGTTATCCTGTACAAAATGTCCGTTCAATCCGGTAAATTCTTCAAATTTCTTTTCGTTGAACTTCTCATAAAAATAACCGCGGTCGTCTTCATAAACGGTCGGCTCCAGGATATAGCAGTCTCTCAGGGGTGTTTCTTTTATCTTCATTATCTGTTGGCAATTTGCTTTTTAATGCTCGATTTGACTATCAAATATAAGGTGATGGCCGGTATGATGATCACCGGAATGATAATCCATTGCGGAAGATCGGACAGCAGCAAAACCGCGCTTAACAGAAGCTGTAGTGCAGCGTAGGTGATGCTGACCTGAATATGAGGTACTTTCTTATCATTCACCAGCAACTGATATAGATGCCTTCGGTGTGCTTTAAAAATATTTTCCTTCAGAAGCAGACGTTCTACAATGGTGGCCACCGTTTCCACTCCATATACGGTGAGCAGCAATATCCATTTCAGTTCACCTGTTGCAACCATCAGTTTTCCAACAAGTGCAGCGATCCAGAAGGCGACGCCCATACTGCCTACGTCGCCCATAAAACAGACGGCTTTTTTTCTGAAGTTAAAAAAAAGAAAGACCAGACTTGCGAGGGCCGGATAAAGTATAAAGTCAGCATCGGTAAAGACCACCAGATACTGATTGATAAGGTAGAGCGTTAGCAGGGTAATCAGACTGTAGAGTCCGGACATTCCGTTAATACCATCCATAAAATTAAAGGCATTGAGGATGCCCATGGTCACCACCACCGCTACGGGTATTAGCCAGGTGGGCAATGCTGCTGCAGCCCCGACGAAATAGAAAAGGAACAGCACCGCCATAAACTGGAAAATAAGCCTAACCTTTGACGACAGTTCGCTGATATCATCGATAAAGCTCACCGCGCACAGCATCAGCAGTCCCAAACCAAAGAGGGTGTAATCCACCGTATTTGTTTCCTCAAAAAGGACGTTGGCACCAAGATAGAGTAAAAAGACAAAGGGATACACCACGCCGCCACCCCGAATGGTAATTTCCGAATGGGCACTCCGCAGGTTTGGCTTATCAATGATGTTGTAATGATTAGCGATACGGAAGTACAAAAGACTGAACAGCACTGCTACGCCCGCAATGATTATATATTCCATTAATTATTAAAACTTTGTATGGTCTTTACAAGACCTTCTTCTGCAGATATCTGCAATCTTTCTATGTGCAGCGCCTTTTTCACTTTAAGGTTGCTTACCATATAACTTTCAGTCAGCTTTTTAAGGCGCTCCCGATTCAGCGGGAGTGAAAGAAAGTCTCCGGTTTCTGCTGCGAAAGATATCATTTTCTGCGGTATTTTCCAAAGTTTTGCCTTTTTTCCTGTGACCTCGGCAATGAGTTGAACCAGGCGGTTCGTGGAAACCGGTTCATCATCTGCAAAATTATAGATACCGGAGGGCAACGGTTGCTGAATCATCTGCCAAATCAAAAAACTGAGATTATCAATACTTATAAAGGACCGCTTATTGTCAAAAGCAGCAAGAGGCCAGGGAATTCCTTTTTTAACGACCTTATACAGGAGGTTGAGGTTCCCTTTATTACCCGGGCCATGGATCATGCAGGGACGTATGATAAACAATCTTTTATCAGCAGGAAGAACTTTGGAAAGGAGGTGGTTTTCCGCCCGCAGTTTGGATATCCCGTAAGGAGTTTTAGGGTTGGGCGTTACAGTTTCATCCAACGTCCCTTCCACACTGTCTGCAGCTGCTTTTACACTGCTGAAGTAAAAGAAGTCCCTGATAGCCGAATTCATAAACTCATCAAAAATCCTTTGGGTAAGACCGGTGTTGATTTGAAAATACTCTTGATCTGCAGCCTCTCCTGAAGTGTCATGGGCTTTGCCGGCTAGGTGAATCAGTACATCCGCCTTCCGATCCAACATACTTTCCCAACAGTCACCCCTCATGGAGATTTCCAGTACCTCATTCCCCTGATCTGTAAAGAAGGCCGAAAGATTTGTTCCTACGAAGCCGGATGCGCCGGTGAGAATTATTTTCATTTTAACTGGGAAAGTGCCTGCTTATTAAACTTATTTCTTTCACTGTCAAAGAACCAACCCCACTTGTTGAAATAGGCAATGGCAGATTTGATAAAAACCATAAACAATTTCCTGTTTTTATTTGCACCCGATTCGTAACCATGAATAACGGATACTTTAGGGAAATAAATTGTTTTATAGGTTCGGTGCATTCTTCTGGACAGATCCCAGTCCTCAAAGTACATGAAATATTGATCATCGTACACACCCACTTCTTTTATTGCATCTAATCGCAATAAGGTAAAGCATCCCGAAAGTATGGGAGTATTATAGATTTGGCTTTCCTCCACGAAGCGCAACTCGTATTTATTAATAAAACTTTCATAATAAGACTTTGGCTTCTTCAATTTACGCATCACAACATCCATAGGAGATGGCAGTAATTTCGGAAGATTTTGAATCGTATGATCTTCATTTAAAATTTGAGGCATCATCATGCCTACTCCAGGATATTGTTCCATAAACGTAACCATCTCATTTATCACATGTTTCTCGAACCAAACGTCAGGATTAATGACCAAGTGATAACAATATCCATCCTTTAGAGCATTTTTTATGGCGATGTTATGTGCCGCTCCAAAACCAGGGTTAAGTGGATTAGGTGTATAAACAATTCTATCATCAATATCCACCATTTCCCTTAGAACATCTGTGGGTGAATTGTCTACTAGGTACAACTTACTTTCTGCAGTATTTTCTGCATTTAGAAAGCTTGAAATAGCTGCATTCAGGTTATCTTTATCGTTTTTATAAAGAACGATGCTTCCCGAAATTCTTTTATCCATTTAAGAGTATAAATTAAAATTGACTAAGAGTGCTATAACGAAGAGTTCTGTTCAATCCTTTCCCAGACCATTTTATCTAAATTAAATTTCTTAACAGGTTTTGCCGGGCTTCCCACAGCAATAATGTTTTCAGGCAAACTTTTGGAAACCACTGAATTTGCGCCCACAATTGTTCCTTTGCCGATAGTAACTCCGGGTAAAACCGAAACTAACTCACCGAGCCATACATTGTCACCAATTCTTACGGGTTTGGATTGGAGTGCCCTTTCCTTCGGGATACTCTCCGGATGAGAATTTTTTTCGTCTCCCGTATATGTCCCATGGCTGATATCTGTAATGAAAATTTTACTCGCCATCAGAACATTATCACCAATTATCACCTCCTCCAGTGCTGCGATATGAACATAGTCGTTCATTTGAAAATTTTTGCCAATCCTTAGGACAACTGAACTTTTATCTGCGGGATAGGCTTCAAGCCGACAGCCAAATCCTGTGGTAAATCCGTCCCCAACCTGCATAAACTTTCTCCCTCTGATATCAATGGGAAACCGGATTATTTTCGCATTAGGAAAGACGAAAAAAGTTCTTACTTTAAAGATTCCCAACCGGATTATTTGAAGAATTGAGTAACTCATTTATATTTTTTTGCTATTGTTTTACAAATTGCCAAATACTTACGTGCTCTCTCGCTAGCGTCCGGGAACTTCGTGAGCTGCTGACTTCCGTTTATAACGAGTTCATCTCTGAGTTTCTCATCATGATAGATCATTAAAATTTTCTCAGAAATATCCTTTGCATGTGTAGGATCAAAATAAAGCGCAGCATTACCACAAACCGAAGTCGCGAAAGTAAGATTTGAGGTTACTATCGGTCTTTTCATGTACATTGCCTCAGGATAATTCGCTGAAAAACATTCCAGTAATGTAGGTAAAAACAGAGAATCTGATTCCATATACAGCCTCGGGCAATTGTGAACTGGCTGTCTTCCAATATTTATTATTGATTTCTTTGCTTCGGCACTAAATTTACTTTCGAAAATTGCGTCGTCAATAGTTAAGATGAATTTTATATTAATTCCACCCCGGTCCCGATTTAAGATGGGGATCACCTTGTTTAAGATCAGCAAATTTTTATGCATGTGAAAGGTACATAAAGAAAGAAAACGGAATTCATTCTCAGAACGTTCTGGCAGTAGATTTTCGGTCGATTGATCCGGATTACACATAAATGCGTGAAAAAGCGAACTGTAGGTATTACCCACCGTGTAAAATCTGTTCTTAACATCGGGGAGCAGTTTTTTCAGCCGATTAGATACATCATCTGTTTCCGAAACGAAGAAAGACGCCTCCCGATTTAATGCGGAAATATGTATTTTCTTTTTTAGCCATATGGCAATCTTTTCTTTCAAAGATAGCTTTAAGAACAGTGGTGATTCCGGATAAACATAATGTGGATATGCATAACCTACTAAGTGGGGGCAGTACGGCTTCCACCATGAAGGTCCAAAAACGGAAAACATTACATCCGGCCTGAACCTCCGCTGCAACTTTTTTATTTTTCTTAGTTCGACACCTCCCTTTAAACCGGAAAGGGGGTGATGAGCCACTACATGGAACTGGAAGTTATCCGGAAATTCAGAAATCGTTAGCTGTTCCACCACAACCTTACTGACAAGCACAAGATAAGTGTTTTCTAAAAAAGCTTTGCACTCTTCAATAAACGATACCGCCACTTGTGTTACTCCCGAGCCACTTAATGTAGACGCATTTACAATTAATCTCATCTTGGTGTGTTACTGGAAAAAATATTCTTTTATCACTTCAATTTCCTTTCTGGTTTTATCTGCTCTGTCTTTTTTACCGGTAAAATTAAAGAGTAATAAATTGAATTGATATTCTGATAAGTACCGGGCGGCAATTTTTTTACGGTCCAAATGGAATTTTTCTATATAATACTTTAGAGATTTCATTTCATTCTCGAAGGAAGATCTACTGAAGTCTCTTCCTCCATTCAGATGAACATATTTTTTTGAAGTGTCGAATTGTATTCTTTTATTTAACATGAGCAACCTGTTGCTAATATCTGCTTCCTCAAAATACAGAAAAATGCGCTCGTCGAACAAACCAACCGATTCCATATCTGCTTTGCGAGCAAAGAAGAAGGCTCCTGATAAATAAAACTTATGCTCGGAAAACAGATTCAAAGAATTACTAATTTTTGTGAGGATGCTCACTCCAATTGCGGGCTTGTATTCTGGCTTTATGAAATAAGACAAATTTGCACCACCCGTCTGTTTATAACCCAATACAGCAAGTTCGGGATTAATTTCGAAATGCCCCTTTGTGTGTACCAGGAGAGGTTCGGCAAGCCTGACATCAGGATTCATAATACATATATACTCACCTATTGCAGCCCGTATACCTATATTATTTCCGTGTCCGTATCCCCCATTCATCGGATTATGAATGATACTAATTTTGTCCTTAAATTTTTTTTCCGCAAGGAGATCTGTTAATCTCTGGTGGTTATCAGCATTACTATTATCCACAATTATAACTTCGAAACGTTCTTCACCAATGTCTGCAAAGTTAAAAATAGATGAGATACAAGCATCGATAAGATCATTGGAATTATAGGTAACGATAATGAATGAAAAATCTACCATTTTTATTTTCTGTGATTATTGGAGCCTTTAGTGAAACAACTGTTATTCTGCAATAGTTGAGCGTTAAAAACTGACAAAATCATACAAGTACCAGTCGGCCGGTCAGTACCTGAAGACCAAGATGTCGCCGGGAGCTATAACAAATGATTTCCGAGAACCACCTAATGAAAGCTCTAACCCGTTGGAATCCATATATTTTAATCCCCTTTGACCTTCTACTGAAACCGCCCGGCTTCGCGACAGATCTTTATTCAGTACGACAATGTATTTTTTTGCACCATTGGTAATCAACGATATGAGTGCAGGGCCATCACTTCGGAAATAATTAAAGCCAGCCGGATTTCCGCTCAACTTTTTGGTTGAAGAGGGCTGTCTAAAAGAAGTATGGTGTACCGATTCAACCTTTGAACCAAGAAACACGTGCGCATATTTTTGGATATCAGCATTGGTTTTCTTTACGATTTCGTAGGTCACCGTAGGCCTTCCCTTTGCATCCACAATCGCGTAACTGAACCTATTCTTTTTCCAGTTTTCATCATCTAATGTCCAGTAGGTAAAGTACTGGAGACCCTGTGCGCCATACAGAAGATTGCTATACATCTGTAGTTTTAACCCACTCATTGTGGGTTGCTTGTATGGACCAAAAATCGTTGAATTTGCAAACGCCCAAAAATTTTTATTAGATAGAATCGATACGTTCCTGATGAGTTCCAGGTTACCGTACCACCCCGGGTGAACTGTACCATTCATAAGCGGATAATTGTCAAAAGAAATAAAATCAACCGGAACTGTATTTACATATTTGGAAAGGTAATCCACGTACGAACTGGATTTCATTTGCGTATTCTGCGCGTAATTGGGGTATAAATTCACATAAACAGGATGTTTGGGATCATATTTCCTTATTTCCTCTATCCTTCTTTTCAGTTCGCTAAAAACTGAGGTGTCCGGTTCATCAATTATAAAGTAACCGAACAATGCGGGGTGATTTTTAAACCGCTGAACAGTCGCGGCTGTGTTGTTTATAAGATCGTAGCTGTAAATCAGCAGCTTTACGCCGCTAAGTTGTGCACAGTCCAACGCCTGAGCTACTTCTTCGTTTGTGATATATATACTGAAACTGATGTTTATCCCCGCCCCCTTTAGACGGCGAAAGTGCTGTTCGCTGATAAATTCTTTCTGTACCCCATGAAAAGCCATCACGGGAATTTCCCCCGCATTTGCATGGGTGAAAGGAAGCAGGAGGATAAGCGTCCGAATCAGAAAAACTGCGAGTCTATTCTTCATATTTCAGGTTAATACGAAATGGGTTAATGATATTCAAAATTTCCTGCTTAATTTTACGAAACTTATATTATATCTGCAAATATAGGGCTAAAAATCTTGTTCCTTTTCGAACTTTAACAAAACCCTGGTTGACCCTTAAGAATTCCATACCAGTTCACAACCGCGGGTAATTTTAAGATTCCCAGCTTGATGCCATCATCTTCTACAACCATTTAAAAATCAACGCCTTCAGGTATGGTATTGATTTTATGGTGGATTCCAGTTCCTTCAAATAATGGTTTTCCGGAAGAAAATAATCAGGAAAAATGTAGATACTGCACAAGGCGACAAAATGAACTGTGCCGAACAAAAGCATTTTCAAAAAGCGTGTCTTTTCGGACAGATCCCGGATGAGCATCAGATAATAAATGATCCAAAAAATGGAAAAGGGCAGGATATAGCGGTGCCCGAGGATCTGCAAAAGAAAAGAGGCCGGGAGAAAGACCAAAGGAAAAAATGACAGCTTCATCAGAAGTCTGTTCTGCGGATCGCTCAGCAGATCGGGGTTGTGCCGGTTCAGCCGGTAATGCTCCACTAAAATAAAACCAAGATAGGTCAGGTACGGCAGGGCATTAAAGAGACCACCGACCAGGGAAGATTCATATTCCCTGCCCAGATAACTGTCGAAATGCTCCAGGGAGAGCCCCACTCCGAAACGTACAACCAGTACAATCAGCAGTACCAAAGCAGCCGAAAACCATAACATCATGGTAATAAACCGCTTTGCAGGTATTAGGTAATAGGCTGGAATAAATAAAAGAAGCATGAACAGCCCTTTATGAAAAAGCAATGAAAGGATAATCAATAGAACCGAAACGGTATATCGCTTGGCGGAAAACAAGTAATACAGTCCTAGCATCAGTATCGGGAACCCAAAATAGTACCGGATCTGATTGGTAAGATGTACAAAGTCCAACAGGAAGTATAGGAGGACTACATAGAACGCGTTTCTGGTATACCGTGAAATAAATAAGAAGAAAAGCACTACAATAGACACCATGTGAAACATGTAGAGGTCTGCAAATTCAAATCCGGCGGATTTAAACAGTTTCGCCAACAACACAAACATCAGGTCGGTCTCCTCATTTCCAAGTTTGAAAAAATAGTAGTACATTTTCCAATCACTGTTATCGCGAATCCCGACGGTAAACAAAAGGGCAGCCATCGCCAGCACAATTCCAGTCAATATACTGGGTACTCTGCTTTTTAAGTTCTCATTAAGCATCCCAAAGAAAAGATGCAAGATCAATAATGTTGTTATGACGATCATATACTTCCGAGATAGAAATTATCCGACTGCTTAATGCGCGTCAGACCTGATATTTTTGGATTTATTATGCGGACACCACAGAGATCAGAATAAACCGGATGCCTTGGTTTGACCAGCTGATTCTTCTTGCTGGATTCGGACGCGTACGGATCCCCTATTGGACCCGGAGCGCAGATAAATCCAGATAAGGGAACGTCCTCTAGCTTACCGCTAAAGTGATGATAACAGCTCAGCACCACAAACAACCTACTATACACCAGCATCCCTGTACCTTAATTTTGATTTTATATATACATAAACTGAAAAACAGTTTTTTTCCTTTACCACCGTCAATAAACCAAAGAAAAGGACGAAGAACAGAGCGGAAAATGCCACGAACTCTGTAAGCCCATAGATTTCTCTGAACATCATGAGATAGGACAGCACAAATATGACGGCACTTATCATGATGATCTTTAAAAAATTGCGGTCCATAATCCTTGGGAAAAGGGAGTCCTTCCTGCACGCAAGATACATAATGATTACGGCTAAAATCTCCGCAATCACTGATACCACAGCAGCGCCGTTTTGCCGGTAATGTGAAATTGCAAAGTAATTAACCAGAATGCTCACCAACGCAGCAACCACCACGGCCCTTGTATAAATCCTCTCTTTACTTTGAGGGTACAAGATAAGAAAACCCATATAATATGCCAGACAGACCACAATGCAGAGTGGCGAGAGCAGACGCATGGTCAGTACAGACTCGCTGAAACCGGTTCCCGCCATGAGCATGATGACCGCATCGGCAAAAACAAAGAAATAAATTGAAAACGGAATGGCGAATAGCATGATGAGATCAAAACTTTTTACCAGGTACCGGTGGTAGAGTTCTTTATCATGCAGGTAGAGATAGGAAAGGCGGGGTAAAAGTACTGCTCCTATGATGGTAATGAAAGAGATGACATACCTGATCAGTTTGCTTGCAACCGTATAGTAGCCCACGTTCTTATCGCCGGACAGGAAACCGATTAGAAAGATATCGAGTTGAAGATAGATGTTCACTGCAACCGTGGCCAGAAAAATTGTGGCTATGGGTTTCAGGTGTCGCCTGATATTCATATCACTGAACCTGATCCTGTTTTTATAAATTTTCGAAAAGAGAATGCCAAAATTGAGGATGTTGGCACCAAAATTCAAAATTACAAGCAGCACCGCATACACCACATCATCCTCCGGAGCTTTTATCAGCAGAAAATAAAGAGCAAATATAGTTAACCGTACCGTTACATAACGTATCGTAATGAACAGCTGGTTTTCAGTGCCCTGGAAATACCATTCGGCTCCCATATTACTCAGCAGGATCATGGCACTCATGAGCACCAGGAGGCTCCGGTAATCCGAAAATACATTGAGGTGAATCAGGAGACCAAAAAGCAGGGAATAAGATAGGATCGTGGTGACCAACAGGATCAGGTAAAGTTCTGCCACGAGGGTGTAAAGTTCCCGGATATTATTTCTGCTTCGGGAAACCTCCCTGATGCCATACATTGGAATCCCAAGGGCGGAGAACAGAACGAAGTAGGTAATGATCGCATTCACATACTCTACTTTTCCGATACTTTCGGCACCCAGAATCCTGTTAAGATAAGGCATCGTGAATATCACCACCATCGCTGCCGATATGACGCGCAGAAGATTCAAGACGTAATTTACTTTAATGCTTCTGCTACCGATCAGGCTGGAGACTCTTTGTTTCATATTAATCTTGCATGACTGGCCATACGGATTTCCGGAACATGTACATCAACGGGATTGCCTACTTCAGTTCCTGAACATTTTAGCTTATTTGCTTCCTAATAGCTTCTGCCACCATTTCTTCTGCTCTGCGCTGTATCCGTATCCATATTTATTACCATATCCGAAATATTCCGGTCTAACATCATTAAGCACAAATGCCACGTTTCTAATCTTCTTGGCATCAATCTGCTTATTGGCAAAATCAATAAGATTTTTTTCGGTGTATCCCGATCTCGTCACATACAGGGTCGCATCTGCCATTTCTGCGAAGAGGAAGGTATCCGTTACAAGCATCAGAGGTGCCGTATCAAGGATGATGTACTCATAAGAGGGTTTTAGTTGCTCAATAAGCTGCTCGTATCTTCCACTGGAAAGCAGTTCGGTAGGATTCGGCGGAATGCTGCCTGAGTAAATCACATCACAGTTCGGATTGAAGCTGCTTACATGGATAATGTCCTGAAGCAAAGTATCCTCATCATGTAAAAATTCAGTAAGTCCTGCCAGCCCTTTACGTGCAGGGTTGTAGCGTTGCAACTGTGGATTCCTGATATCTGATCCGATAATCAAAACTTTGTGTTTTGGAGAACCCAGCGTAAGTGCCAAATTAACGGAAACAAAGGTCTTTCCTTCCCCTTTTACAGAGGACGAAACGAAGATTACCTTTCCTTTGTCCTTTTTCGGAAGCATAAAGTTCATATTGGTAATGATGATCCGGAAAGCCTCAGCCATTGGCGAGAGGTCATTAAGTGCCACCAGTTCGCCTTGCCCTTTTTCAACCTGCGGCAGTTCACCCAGTATAGGGGCATGGGAAAGCTTCTCCAGGTCATGCTTCGACCTTATTTTATTGTTGAAAAGTTCCCGTATATAGATTAAAGCGAAGGGCAGCAGAAGGCCTAAGAGTACTGCCCCACCCATCAAAATTATCTTTTTCGGTGCCACCGGTTTCTCTGAAGGATATGCTTTATCAATGATCCTCGCTTTAGGTGCAGTAATGGCCAGGGAAATGGCTGCCTCCTCACGTTTTTCAAGGAGAAGAAGATATAGATTCTCTTTGATTTGCTGCTGTCTTTCTATGCTGCGAAAGAGCTTTTCCTGCGCCGGAATCCGTGTAATCTTTGAGGTCAGGACATTTTGCTCCCTTGCAATCTGGTTCCTGGACGTCTGCAGCGCAACCCTTGTTTTTACCAGATTATCCATTACAGAAGTACGCAGTGCAGCGATCTGCTTGTTCATCTCAATAACAAGTGGATTCTGTGGGGTAGCGTTTTCCAGCAGGCTGTTGCGCTCCAGGATCAACTGGTTATAGGCCGTGATGTTGGCTGAAGCAGTGGGGTTGCTCAGTCCCACGCTTGATGGTAAAGTTTGATTGCTTCCAAGACGTGACATATAACTAATCAGATCCCCGGTAAGTTCAAGCTGGGTGTCTGTCTCCAGCAACCGAGACCGCGCCTCTGCGGAGCTTCCCAGGTTAAGCGATGCTTCTACAGGAATGTCCGTGATCCGGTTCGCCACTTTAAACTGCTCTTTCTGATTTTCAACATCACCAAGTTCGCTGGCGATAATTTTTACACGGTCGTCTATGAAATCCTTTGTTTTCTTAGACTCCGCATTCTTATCGTTTATAGCGTCACCATTGTAGGCCTCTACCAGTTTATTGATGATGTGCCTGCCTTTATCTACGTGCGGATAGCTTATTGAAAGTTCTACCACTGTTGCATCCTCATTCACAAGTTCAACATTCGTCATCCGTTGAAACCTGTTTACTGACTTTACCTGTGGTTCGTAATGAATAAAAATCTCATCATATCTGGTCGCGTTACGGCCATCGTACAGTGGGTTCCTGATGATCATGAGATTGGCAAACGGCAAGCTGACGGTTTTGTTGTAAGTAGTTACTATGGGTTTCGAAAACTGTTCAGAGGAGATTTCCAGTTTATCACCTTTAACGGTAAGTTTTAAAGGTTCTTCCACCGGATCACCGTCCGGTTTTTCATTAATCACCCGAACCACCACCGGAGCGGTGGGACCATAAAGTTCGTAAGTCTTCAAATCCCGTTTACCGGTAAGCCACGTCTGCAGTGCCAACGTTTCCGCTACATCCTGCATTAGTTTTTTGGATTTAAGCACTTCAATTTCATTTTCAATGCTGTTGGTTCCCATGGTACTCAGCCCCCCCAGGTCGGAGAGCATGGCCATATCTGCTGAAGGAGTCTTCTTGGTGTCCTTAATTAAAATTGTTGATGTAATCCGGTAAACCGGCGTCGCCGTTTTAATGTAAATGACGGCGAGTACCGCAAAAAGAAGGACCGACAAAAAGAACCAATACCATTTTCTGAGGTAAGGCTTCACTAGTTCATTAAGATTCACTTCTTCCGAAGACGGGACGCCTGCATTGGGATTTTCACTCATCTAAGTAATACTGTTAGTTTTTAAAAATGGTAATAAAGATACCGGCAAGGCCAATGATAGTGCCGGCAACAGCGATATAGGTACCGGTATTCGGATCAAGACGTGCTATTTTGTCTTTTGTTGGATTTGCGGAGACATAAATGACATCTCCCTGCTTAAGATGAAAATAAGGAGAGTTAATGAAGTTCGCGTCCATCAGATTAATACGCTCTTTAGTTATAACCCCATTCTGATTCCGTACAAGGAGGATATCTTCGCGTTTGCCATACATCGTAAGATCACCTGCCAGTCCAAGGACGTTTAGCAGAGTAGTCTCGCCCTCCGGCAGGGTGTACTGGCCGGGGCGGGTAACTTCGCCCAGTACAGTAACCCTGAAATTTACCAGCCTTACCGACACCGTGGGACTCTTTACATATTGCGAGATGTGTTCAGTAAGTTTAAGCTTCACTTCTTCCAGCGTTTTACCGGAGGTATTTACAGTACCAATTACTGGAAAATCAATTACGCCTTCAGAATTCACCAGGTAAACCCTTTCTGCTGCAGGAGCGCTTGTGGTGGGTGTACCTGCCGGCTGCGAATAGTAGCTCTGATTAAAGGGTCGCACCACTTCCATGTCCTTTGCCGTAACAAAGACTGCAAGCTGGTCGCCAGCCTGAATAGTGCTGGACGAAGAGCGCACGGCAGCTTCAGTGGCCACCTGCTCCACATTCTGCATGTAATTCAATTCGCTCTCTTTCTCTGCAGTCCTCGTTTTACAGGATGCAAGGAAAAACACAAGCAACACTATCCCTAAAATTTTTTTCATATTCTTAATAATTCACAAATATACGACATTGATTTATTTATCGGCTCCTCCCCGCGCAGGAAATCCCGTCTTACCGTCTGCTTCCGGTAAGGAAAACGGGTGCTGCAGTGGATTATTAGGGACGGCGATTTGTTTTTCCGGCTTCCGGGCATAGATTCGTTGGATCATGTCCACTACCAGGAGGCCGTCTGCGGCCTCGACTGCAGGATCGGCCCTGCCGTGCAGCACGTCCACAATGTTTTCAATAATATAATGGTGGTTTACAGCCGAGCCTTTGTACGCTCCGTAATCGTTTTCCGGGTTGGTAGGCTCCAGCGCAGGCATTTCATAATCCTTGATATGACAAACCTCCACTTTGTCCATGTACTGCCCGCCAATCTTCACCGAGCCGCTTTGTGCGATCACCGTTATTGAACTTTCCAGGTTGCGGTTCCAGACCGCAGTGGAGAAGTTTAGGGTGCCCATTCCGCCGTTTGCGAAATCAAAACGGACAAAACCGCTGTCCTCAAAATCGGTAAGGTCCCTGTGATTAAAGTCGGCAAATTTTGCATCAATGTTCTTAATGTCGCCGAAGAGCCAGTACATGATGTCAATAAAATGCGAAAACTGCGTATAGAGTGTTCCGCCGTCCAGGTCTGCAGTTCCGTGCCAGGAACCTGGAGTATAGTACCGCTCATCGCGGTTCCAGTAACAGTTCATCTGCACCATATACAGGTCACCCAGTTTACCGCTTTCCACCATTTCTTTAAGCCATACTGCCGGCGGCGAATAGCGGTTCTGCATAACGAGGAAGAGGTGTTTGTGCCGTACCCGCGCTTCCTGAAGCAGGTGCTGCGCCTCTTCGGGGTCCAGGGTCACCGGCTTTTCCACTACTACATGTTTTCCCCATTCCAGCACTTCCAGGGCCTGGGCATAGTGCAGACCGTTGGGCGTCGCAATGGTCACCACATCCACCTTTAGACCCGAGTTAAGGAGTTCATCCAGCGAAGAAAAAAAAGGAACGCTGTACCTTTCAATCCCGAGCTGACTTTTTTCTTTTACATCGGCCAGTGCGACCAGTTCACATGCATCATTGCGAACAATCATCTCGGCATGCCTTTTCCCGATATGCCCGCAACCCACGACGGCAAATTTTATCTTCTCTGACATTCTTACATATTAACACCCCAGTTACAGCGGGGGTCTAAATATAAATAAAAAACCACAAGTCACAAAAATTTTTGGAGTAAAGGTTGAAGTTGAGATACTGCATTACTGCGGTACCTGAGGCTCCCGAGGTTTCCGCTGGAAGTCCTAAGTGTAGCGTTCCTACGGAACGCCCGTCCTCATCATTAGGCTATGCCTAAACCCATACTGTTCCTACGGAATAGCGCCGCCACATCATCAATTCATCACATCACTTCACCACCCCTACCGGTCGAGGGCCTCGTACACGGAGTTATTGGAGATGAATTCCGGGACAATGGCTTTGAGGTTTCGTACGACATCCACTTTATCCCTTCGGAGAGCTGCTTTTACTATTGTATTCGTCAGGCTGTCAATCTCATGATAGGGCAGGTCGGCATCCCGGGAAATCATGATTTTCTCATGATGGGTAGGCATCGTTCTTGCGCCGTCTGTGAGGAGTTCTTCATACAGCTTTTCGCCGGGCCTGAGGCCGGTATATATAATTTTAATATCGGTATCCGGTTCAAATCCAGACAGTTTGATCATGCGCTGCGCCAGGTCCAGAATTTTTACCGGTTCTCCCATGTCGAAGACGAAAATCTCGCCCCCCTGCCCCATGGTCCCGGCCTGCAGGACCAGTTCGCACGCTTCGGGTATGGTCATGAAATAGCGGACGATATCCGGATGGGTAATTGTAATCGGTCCACCCTTTTCAATCTGTTTCTTGAAATGTGGGATTACGGAACCATTAGATCCAAGGACATTGCCGAAGCGGGTGGTGATGAACTTCGTGGAGTTGCCCTCCCGGTTCTGGAGGGCCTGCACGAAGAGTTCTGCCGTGCGTTTGGAGGCTCCCATCACGTTGGTAGGGTTAACCGCCTTGTCGGTGGAAATCATTACAAAGCGGTTCACCCCATACTTGCTGGAGAGCAGTGCAAGATTTTTGGATCCCAAGACGTTTACCAGTATGGATTCATGGGGATTCTCCTCAATGAGCGGTACATGTTTGTAAGCAGCGGCATGATAGACCATGGAGAACTGGTATTTCTGGAACAGCGGCTCCAGGCGGTGTCGGTTGGAGATATCGGCCAGTACAAACTTAAAATTCACATTCGGGTGTGAATCCCGCATCTCCAGTTCCATTTCGTGCAGCGGGGTTTCGGCCTGATCCAGAACGATAATGAGGGAGGGTTGGAACTGCACCACCTGACGTACAATCTCGCTTCCAATGGAACCTGCACCACCGGTGACCAGAATAATTTTACCGCTGTGGCGGCTTTTAATCTCCTTATTTTCAATTTTAATCGGTTTCCTGTTCAGTAAATCTTCAATCTGCAACGACTGAATGGAAGCGTCAGGATCGTTATTTCTGAGCTGCTGCAGGCTGGGTGCCTTATATACTTTCAGGTCTTTTTCCAGGAAGAAGGCAACCCAGCGGTTCAGTTCTTCCTTCGTCATCATTTCCTTCACAATCAGGATGCCTTCGACCATGAGTTCTTCCTTTGAACTTTTTTCCAGCCGCTCCTTACTGTAAATCGGTTTCCCCAGTAAACTCGCGCGGCTGCTGTCGTGGCGCTCGGTCAGGAATCCCGCAATATGGTAAGGCAGATTGGGATTGTCAAGCACCGCCCGTGCAACGGCCACGGCCTGTTCATCGATGCCAAGTACCCAAATGCGCTGCCGTTGGGCGCTGCGGCGGAATTCCCGGGCATAGTGGAAAAATTCCTTTACCGTCAGACGGAAGATAAAAAGGAGAATGAAGGAGGTGGTAAAGAAAATCGCTGAAAAAGGGATCAGCATATAGATCAGGCGCTGGCCCGTGATCAGGTAATAACTAAAACTGATGGCGGCTACGGCCACAGTCGTGCAGAACGTAGCCATAAAAAGCTTGAAGAGGTCGATGAAGGTGGAGTGGCGGATGATGCCTGCATAGGTCCGGAATACGAACATGGAAAGCAGGCTGATGCCCAAAATAAGAAGATACATGGCATTTTCCCCGTAAAACACCTGCTGGGTGCTGAAGGTCAATTTCTCTACCACATAGCAGGAGAAAAAGATGGCCACCAAAACAAAGAACACGTCAATGGCGAGGACCACCCAACGGGGCAGGTAGCGGATATCTGTGAGGTTCATCAGGTTGTCCCCGCTGTAAATCCGGTTTTTAAAACTTCGGAATTTCATTGCGGTATGGTGTTTAAACTGTTAATTTTAACGTAAATTTTCTTCATACAGTCCTGTACTTTATTATAAAGTCTGATTCCCGGCTTTACCCCGCAATCAGTTCGCGGGTTACGAGTTCGGCAATACGGTCCAGTTCGGCGGGCTGGAGGTTAGAGCCGGAAGGCAGGCAAAGCCCATCGCGGAAGAGGTGCTCCGCCACCTGATTTCCGTAGTATCCGGCATTTTTAAAAACGGGCTGCATATGCATGGGTTTCCACAGCGGCCGGGATTCGATATTCTGTTCCAGAAATTTAGCCCTCAGATCCTCCCGTGTAAAACCGGCCTTATCCGGATCTACAGTAATGGCACTGAGCCAGTGGTTCGAAAAGAAGTTTTCGTCGGGTTCCGTAAAAACGGTAACCCCATCCACCTTCTCAAAAAGCTTTACATAGAAATCATGGTTTTTCCGCCGGGCATTCACGCGCTCAGCCAGCACTTCCATCTGGCCGCGGCCGATACCGGCGGATATATTGCTCAGCCGGTAGTTGTACCCTATATGCGAATGTTCATAGTGAGGAGCCGCGTCGCGGGCCTGGGTAGAGAGAAAAATGGCTTTTTTCTTGTATTTCTTCTGGCTGGAAACCAATGCTCCGCCACCGGAGGTCGTAATAATCTTATTGCCATTAAAACTTAGAACCGACATTTCACCAAAGGTTCCGCAGGGTACGCCCCGGTAGGTGGAACCCAGGGCTTCGGCAGCGTCTTCCAGGAGCGGTACTTCAAATTCCGCACACACCGCAAGAATTTCATCCATTTTGGCCGGCATGCCGTACAAATGCACCACAATCACCGCTTTCGGAAGTTTTCCGAGCGCCGCATTTTTTACAAGGGCCTCCCGCAGAGCCAGCGGGCACATGTTCCACGTCTCCGGTTCACTGTCAATGAAGACCGGTCTGGCGCCAACATAGGCGATAGGGTTAGCTGAAGCGGCAAAGGTCATGGTCTGGCAGAACACCTCATCCCCGCGCTTCACATTTAACATCATCAGCGCAAGGTGCAGCGCCGCTGTACCCGAACTGAGGGCCGCGACATAGATATTTTGCCCCAGAAACTGTTCCAGGTCATCCTCAAAACCGTTTACATTTGGCCCCAGCGGTGCCACCCAGTTCTCATCAAAGGCTTCGTGGATGTATTTGAGTTCATTGCCGCCCATGTGAGGCGAAGAAAGCCATATTTTTGAATTCATTTGTGCGTGTATGTTTATTTTTTTTCTGTGTGTTTATCTTCAAGTACTGCATAATCGGGCACATCCTGCTTTACCACGGATCCTGCAGCTACCTTAACCCACTTACCGACGGTAATACCTGCCAGTACGCAGGCGCCGATGCCGATTTTCGTACCTTCCCCTATGGTCACTGCGCCGGACAGGGTGGCGTTCGGAGAGACATGTACGAAATCGCCCACGGTACAGTCATGTTCTATCACCGCACCGGAATTGATAATGCAGTGCCGGCCAATCCGGACTGCCGGACTGATCCGGGCACCGGCGAGAACCACCGACCCTGCCCCAAGTTCCGCATGGACCGAGAGCGATGCATCCGGGTGCACCGCCGTGGTATAGTGCAGGGAATATCTTAAGGCAATCACCCTGCGGCTTGCATTATCGCCGATGGAGATAATGGCCGTACCGCCTTCCGGGTGTCCTTGATCTGTAAAAACTGGAACCCCGAAAATATCCGTATTCTGTGGGTTTCCGTCATAAATCCGGTCCACTCTTTCCCCGTTAAGTTGGAGAATTTCCAGCACCGATTTGCAGTGTCCTCCACCGCCAAATAGTATCATCACGTGTATCTGTTCTACCACTTGCGAGCGTTTTACTACTCCGCTGAGGTGTTTTTTACAAAGTTAATTAAAAACCGGTGCTATCTGCACTGTAAAACATATGGACTGCATAGATCTTTGTGCAGCAGCAACCCGAAGCGTACTTCGGCATTACAAAGTTAAGAAAATATGGTATTCCTGCAAGAATTCCTTTAAAAAGGGTGAGTCTGAGCAGCATTATACAGTGTACAATGTAAAATGTACAAAGTAAAATATACAATGTATAAAGTAAAGTCGCCCAAGGTTGGCGACGCCGGGTTAACTAAAAGTCAAAAGGAAAAAGGGTAAGGCAGCAGCCGACGAAGCAATCCCAATATAGATCGCTTACGCGGGGAGTTGGGAGCGGGAAGGCCCGGCGGTTATCGCGACCCGGCCTATAGCCAACCGCCATAAGCCAGCCGCTAAAAACCACCTTACAACGCTGTCATTGCGAGGAGTCGGGACGACGACGAAGCAATCCCAAAGTAGATTCCTTTCGCAGGAAACTGGGAGCGGGAAGTCCCGGCGGTTATCGCGACCGGGCCTACAGCCAGCGACTAAAAGCCCGCCGCCAAAAGCCAACCGCCACCTTACAACTCCGTCTTTGCGAGGAGGCGGCAGCCGACGAAGCAATCCCATTGTAGATTCCTTCCGTGCTTTGTTACTTTTTTTCTTGACAAAAAAAGTAACCAATCCGCCGCGGCGGACAAGACTTGGATCTTTGCTAATCTCTTGTTACTTTTTTAATGGAATTGGCGAAACTCCTTTGTCGTTTATTGGAGCGGTTATAAGCGGGACTATGGCTTCGTAAGAGATCCCCCCAACGTCGGGATGACACGCTTACGACACATTAGCGTACAGCTTACTGCATATGGCATACAGCATATTCTAGAGATCCCTCCTTCGTCAAGATGACAGGGGAAGAACAAAGAGCCAAGGCAATTCCACAGGGTCCCCAATACACATAAAAATACCAACCGTTTTACCCCGGACCCTGAAGGGAGCCGGTCGTAATTTTTCGTAAGGAGAAGGAGCCAGGAAATAAACGATTATGTACCCGGCCTTACTTCGGCTGTTCATTGAATTGTGAGCCCACTGATTTTTGAAGCCGCGTCGTGAGGAAATCCGAATCCCTCCCTTTTTTATGCTGAGCCTGCCGAAGTAAGGGCCGGGGTAATGGATTCGGATTTTCTTTGGGGCTGCAAGCTTAACACGGAAACAGCAAACCTGCGTCATTACGGCTGGAAGACATCCCCCTTCGTCGGGATGACACGATTACGGCACATTGGCGTACAGCTTACTGCGTATGGCATATCGCATGCTCAACCTCAGCCTCAGCCTCAAGCTCAACCCCCTACACTGAGCCCGCCGAAATGTCATCCCCCGGCAAATTTCTCCCATCTTCCATCTTCCATCTTCCAGCCTCAACCCCTCTGTACCAAAAGACGAAGCACTTCCGGTCCGGAAGGCTTCGTCAGGGGTGAATTTAAATTTACGAGTATAAATTTTTCTTATGCACTGTTTCGCAGCCGGACTGGTTTGGCACCGGCAATAACGGCGTCACTTACGGTATTCAGATCCAGACGGCCGTTCGGAGCCATCCGTATTTTCTGCAGTTCCTTCTGCAGTTGCACCATTCCGTTATGTGCCAAACGTTCCCGGAGAAGGTTAACTTCCCGTTCCAGACCAGCTCTGGTTGCTCTGTTTTGTTTTCCTGTGTGTGTCATATTTTTATTCATTGATGATTTCATAAACAACTGAAATATTTTGGTTAGAGATCCTGTGGGACACTGCGTTGTTCAGGGCATGTCTCACGAGGCAATCATAGGTCCCGGACCCCCACTGGTCTTTGTTGAAACTTCTTCTTAAATACCAGTCCGACCGGATGATGGCATTCAGGTCCAGCGGGAAGCAGTAATCCTCGAGAAGACCGTGCATCTGTGAACTGAAATCCGGATCCAGTATCTGTTCGCTGCCGAGTTCATCCAACACCTCCTGAATGGCTGCCAGCGATGGATCTTCGATATGGGCTTTTCCTGCGCTTACCACCGCATCCGGAAGGCTTTGTTTCAGCGCAGCGTACAGTTCACCATATCCTGCGTTTTGAAGGATGGCGGCTGCATCCAGTAAATTTTTCTTCACCGTCACGTGTGGAATCCGGGTGGCTTTCACCATCAGCCGGGGATGTGCCGTCAGGTAGCTGCCCAATGCGTCCGGAGCTTTTCTGCTCACTTCGTACAAAACGGCGCTGCAAAGTTCTGACGCCAGGTGCGGCCGGTTGGCAATACATTCTGTAAAGAGGGCTCCAATGACGCCTGGTACAAATGCAGCAAGCCGGGCCAATATTTCTTCCGCTTTGGTGCTCACGCAGATATCCGGATGGTTCAGATGCCAAATGATGAATTCCGCCGTAAGTTCGTCGTTTGGCTTTGCGGCCGGTGCCTGCTTCATCCAGGCATATTTCTGCTTCACTTTACCGTCCGGTCTAACCAGATGATCCAAGTGAGCGGTGATTGCCGCATACAGTCCCGGCACTGCCGGGTTTTTTACCCCGTCTTTCAGAGTGGCCTCCAATACAACAGAAACATCGCCGGATTCACCATCAAAGTCCGCCACCATGTTCTTCAGGTACCCTCCTTCAGTTTTTTCATTTCTCACCTCAAACAGGGACTGTTTTATCTTTGGCTGCTTGGATGCTGTTTTGGCTTTCAGGCCGGTAAACACCGCAGCGCTGACTTTCCCTGATAACGCTGTTGGCGCGGGATACAGGTTTTTAACCGGTATTGATGATGCGGTACCGGGGGTTTCTAAATAATGCGCCAGTCTTTTCCGGTTGGCGGCGGTAAGATGTGCACCCACCTTTCTTGGGAGCATACGCCGGTGTTCAGGCGCTATCCGCCCCCCGGTTAGAAGTTCGGCGCTCATCGCGCACATGGCCTCAACTGATCCGCCGTTCAGTGCTTCAATGCTGTTTAATGCGGCGGCAAGGTGTTCGCAGTATGCTGCCAGGGTCATCTCCATTTCATCATGTACCATCATAAGCTGGCAGAGTCCCCATTTAAGATACGGGCTGCAGTCCAGCGTGTTCAGGATCTGAAGGACCGCTCCCGGTTCGCTTATGCTCCGGGCTCCGAAGCCGTAACCGGCTCCCCGGGCCGGGGCATCAAAAGAAGACTGTTCTGCATTGCGCATCACGACGTCCGGATCCGGTGAGATTTCAAATTTATAATAGGCGAAGGCCCGTGCCGTTTCACCGTTCCTGATCATCGCACCGATAAATTCCTCTTTGAGTGGCCTGATCACGGCCGGGAGGGTCATTTCCCCGGCGGCGGCGTCCATCAGCGCTGCAAAATCGGCAAAGGGTGCGCCGGCAGTGTCCTTCAGAAGGAGGAGGGAACGGTTAACCAGTTTAAGAGGAGATTCCTGGTTCCAAACGGGACCCATGGACGTGTTCAGCATGTCCTGAAAAACAGCAGTCGCTTTTTCTTCTTCCCGGAGGAGGCCGTATATTTCATTAATCAACAGCAGATCTTCGGTCCTTTCCCACCGGTTCTGCACCCCCGAAAGCACGTGGGACTTCCAGATGCCGACCAGCGGCAGTATGTTTTCTTTGCCGTACTTTAGTGCTACCAGGCCACGAACGGCTGCCCTGAGTGTTTTTCTGAATCCCTCACTGTAAAGTCCCAGCTGGTCAGCACTTCCCGCCCGAATGAAGTCCAGGAACGGAATCAGGTGTGCGGGACTGTAGTTTCCCAGGAGCTGTACGAGTTTGCTGCACAGCAGGGGGCACAGTTCTTCGGGTATAAGATAGCTCCGCTCCCAGTGGCTGCGGGCGCGGAAGCTGAACCTTAAACCGGTCATTATACGGTCCAGTGCGCTGCGGATAAAAGCGGATTTCGCGGGTAACTGACCGGAAAAGCGGTACATGGATGCTTTCCCCTCAAAAAAATGAATTTCTTCTGTAAGCTGTATGAAATCCTGTTCCCAGGTATGCCGGTACCAATGTTTGACCGTCACTTCCATTACCTCTGCATCGTCCAGAAACCCCCTACAGAACGACTGAAGGCAAAGGTCTTCATAGTGCTCGCCATCCAGGTCCACTCCATTTTTATTCCGCAGGGCAGTACCATTACCTAACTGAAGGTAGGCAGTCATGAGTCCGGTCAGAAGTTCGATATCGCCCGGAGCTCCGGAAAGGGCCTGTATAATGACCTTCAGGTCATTTTTACTGTTGGTGCAACCATAATGCTGCAGCAGGTATTCAATGCTGTCCCTGAGTTTTGCTTCGGTGTGCCCGGTATTGATGGCCGGAAGGTTGTAGGATTCGAAGAGGGTGCTAAATGCCATCAGTGACCGGGCATACCTGCCGGCCCAGGTACGGTCAACAGCAGAACCGGGCTCATTTTCCAGGTCGGAAATATCCGTATGCATCCGGCCATAGCTCAGCATCTGCGGATCGTGGCCCGCGACTCCCCAGTCCCATATCTTCTGCACGGGGAGTGCGCCCCTGTTTGTTTCATGCAGCACCGTATCCGCACAGGAAGATGCGGCTTCCGGGTTTCTGTTAAAAACATTTTTTCCGGCCCACTCCGGATCCGGCGCAGACTGCTTTTGCAGGGCATGATGCAGCATTTCTGCTTCAGCCCTCGCTCCGTGTGCATAGAAAAAGGGTAAAAAGTGAAGGGCTTCGGCGGGGTCTGTGAGCAGGGTGTTCTGCTGTACCAGCAGGGAAACAGCCTCTGCATATTTATTTTGCGCAATGAGGGCCTGTGCCGTTTCCGCCGAGAATTCGCTCAGGACGGTATTGTAGCGGAACTCCATACGCTGAAGGAGCAAAAGAAGCCGGATCAGTTCTGCAGGCTTTCCCAGTTCAGCCGCCAGCGCTGCCGTTCGTTTGATATCCGATAGGATCAGATCAGGTGGCGTATGCCGGTGCGCCAGCCGGTCTGCCCATTCCTGTGAACAGTTTGCAAATGCTTCCGCCCCGTTCCCCGATAAAGCATCATGGTACACGAGGTGTACTGCTGCATACGGACTTTCCGGATGCGCGCTGCAAAACCGAACGGTGTGCTCCCGGCATTCCTTTAGGTATTCCGGATACTGCAGTGCCAAAAACTCCGCGAAGTGCCGGTCGGCGATTTCAATCCTTTCCTGTCCCTGAATGAGGTGACGGACGCCGGCTAGAGCGGCATGGCAGTCCTCCCGGTGTTCCACAGACAGCATGCCTTTAAGCTCCGGAACCGAAACAGGACCCCGGAGCTGCGAAAGTACCAGGCAGATCCAAAGGCCTGCTTCCTCCAGTTCCTGCACCACCGTCCGGAAATACAGATGGCGGCCGTCCTCCGGTGACGGGAGATGAAGTACGCTCAATTTCCGCTGCACTCCGTTTTCAGACATACCGTCTGTGGCCTGCTGCGTATGCACTTTCTTACTGCCGGCTTTTTTTTTAATCATGATGGGCATTACTTGTGGTTCCATTCTTTACAATACTCCGGTTCCCGAAGAAACCGGCTGGAGGTTTATAAAACCTGAAAAATCTCTTTATTTTCTTGGAGGAATTGGGGGTTCGGTCTCTATACCTGTGACCGGATTGGTACCTGTTGAATCCCGCGCTGTCATTTGCAGAGAATCGGTATTTCTTAAAAAGACATTACCGGAAGCTTCCGTTTCTTCTAAGAACATTTCATCCGCAGGCTCGCTGCGGCAGGAGTTTAGAGATAATACCAATACGAATGCGGAAAGTGCTGCTAATTTTTTCATTTGATTTATTTTTTGTCAAATCTACTTCAGTTTTACGTCCGGTTCAAATCATGCGGTAAAATCTTCGGTATTATCATAAAAAATAGTGGTATTTTCATAAAAAATTGCACTAAATAAAGGACATCAGCAAGATGGTGATGTCCGGTGTTTATAGGTCTCCTATGCTTTTAGTACAAATTTTTTTATATATTTACCTGGCCGCAAAACTGCCCTTTAGCTTGAGAACTTTTAAAATCCGTAACAGATGCCTTTTAGGTATAGCCCTCTTCATGGTGATCACTTTTACGTCCTGTTTACAGGCGCAGGGTAAGGGACTGGCAGATGAAACGCCGTTCTCTGCTCTTGAAAAAAAGGTTATAGAAGTTCAGAATAACCCTCAACAGGCGCAGGAGATTATTGACCTGTATTCGCTGAAAGCAAAACTGGAAAAAAACCCCGAAAAGCTGTACCGTGCCTATGCACTGGGGACCATTTACGCAGAAAACAGGAAAAAGATGGCCTATGCGGACAGTATGCTCCAAACCGCATCACGGATTAACCGCCCGGACATTATGGGTGATGCGCTGATGACGAACGGCATGCTCCATGAACTGACTGAGGATTATAACGTCGCTCTGCACAGTTATGTACAGGCCCAAAGACACCTGTTGGTAAAAAACAACCCGTACCTTGTCAATGTTTTGAACCTCAGTATTGCGCGGATCAGGAATTATCTCGGGCAGAATAAGGAAGCCAACGCCCAGCTACTGGAAGCCGTTTCATTCTTCAGGGAAAACCATGGGACAGTGGAAGATACCGATTACCGCCCCTATTATATGCATTCCCTTATCGCCCTGCTGGACACCCATTCGAAGCTGGGCGAATTCTCCAGGAATGAAAAACTCGTGACAGAGGGAATCGCGTTTATCACAAAGGAAAAACTGCCGCAGTTCCGGCCCTACTTCATCGGGTCGCAGGGCATTGACGCCTACTATCAGAAAAATTATCCCCTTGCCATCAGCAAACTGAAACAGACGCTGGCCCTTTACAACGACAACTGGAAACACCTCACCGAGAAATTCTATCTCGGCATGAGCTATTACCATAGTGGAAACGAAACCGAAGCACTGAAATATCTGAATCTGCTCGATAAGGAGTTTGAAAAGACCCGAAAGATTGACCCGCAATTCCGCCCGGCCTTCGAAACCCTTTATGAACACCATAAGAAAACAGGCAATGTGCAGAAGCAGCTGGAATATGTAAACAAGTTGCTTCAGATCAATACCCTTTACGAAAAGAATTACAAAGACCTCTTCAGGAGCCTGAGCAGCCACTATGACAATACCGTACTGAAGGAAGAAAAAGTATACCTGCAGGAGCAGCTGAAAAAAGACAGAATAAGGTTGTGGATCATTACCGGGGCTTCGTTGATAATTACGGTTACCTCCCTGCTCCTCGCCCTGCGGTACTACCGCCGGCGCAACTATTACAAAAAGCTGTACGAAGAATTTATGGCGGTGCCGGATGAAGAGGCAGTACCTGAAATTTCAAAGGTGCCGCCGCTAAACCCTGTTGTCCAACAGGAGGTAACGCAGGTACCGGATGAAGAAAAAGCTGCAGTACCGGATGAAGCACTGCCCGATGAGCAGTTTCATCCTCCGCCACAGGAAACTCCGGAACCGGCTGCTGTGCAGATGCCGGGTACAGAACTCAATCCTTTACTGGTGGACGATATCCTGGCGAAACTTGATGCCTTTGAAAGTGAAAAAGCCTATCTGAAGAAAAACCTCACGCTGAGCACCCTGGCGTTGTACTGCGGCACCAACAGTTCCTACCTCTCGAAGGTGATTAACCAGCACAAAGGACAGAATTTCAACGGGTACCTCAACACCCTGAGACTGAACGAAGCCATACACCTCTGGAAGACCAAACCCAAAACCAGGAAACTGAGCATTCAGGAAACTGCACAGAAACTGGGGTACAGCACGGCACAGAGTTTTTCCAAGAACTTCCAGGAACGGTATCATATCTCGCCGACTTATTTCCTGAAGCGGCTTAATGATGATTTGCCGGTAGGTTGACCCCTCCTCGTCGGGGTGACTGGCGGGGAAGAACCAAGGAAGAAGTAAAAAGGAAAAAGTGGGAAGGTGGCAGCCGACGAGGTAATCCCAAAGTAGATTCTATTCTTCAACTTTTGCCTTGATGCAAAAGTTGAGCAAAAGATCAAGACTTGGATCTTTTTGCTAAAAAACCCTAATTTTCTTTTTAGAAAATTTACAAACTTGCGCGAGTCTATATTTTGGTGAATTAGCAACGTATGGTGTCGCGCTTCGAACAGTGTAAATTTTTCCTAAGTCATAAGTATCACTATAATTAAGAAAGAAAATTAGGTTTTTTCTTCACGCAAAAATTTCCTATGTCGGTTATTGGAGCGGTTATAAGTGAGAGGCAGTGGCTCCGTGAGATATCCCTCCTGCGTCGGGAGGACAACGCGCTCCTTTCTTCCCTCTTCCATCTCCCGGCTTCTAACCTCAACCCCTGCACTGAGCGAAGCCGAAGTGTCAACCTCATCCTCAACCTTAACCTTAACCTCCTTACTCCCCTTTTTGTAGAAATTGCACGCATACTGACACAAAGGTCGCTTCCCCCATGGAGGCGAAATCCGCCCAAAAGGATCTCTTTTTCAAAAATCTGCAAAACTAATTCTTTTTTTTTATTCAAAATTTGACGCCTCGCAGGCAGACCGTTTTGAGGCCTTTTTAACCCCTATCCGTAATCGCCCTCTACCAGGGGTGTCAGGCCTATTACCCATTAGTTCATTAATAGGAAAAGGCCACCTGCAGCCTGGTAATGGCTTAGGATAAGCACAGTATACCCTTAGTATACCCTTAGTTACGGACAGCCAAAAAAGGACATTCCGGCCAGAAACAGACATTTCAGCCATAACCGGACATTTCACCTGAAAAAGGATATTTCACCTGATAAAGGATATTTCGGCCGCGAACGGACATCCCGCTTGTATTCTTCAGTTTTTCATTCAAATTTTACTCCGTGATCACAAAAGGTTTTAACGGATGTACCTCAACATCTGAATGTTAATGCATAAAAATTTAAAAAAATGGCAAAACAAAGAGGAATTATCAAGCTGGACGGTACCATGGCCGACATCACCTTTTACCGGACCAAACATGGCTATATGGCCAAAGAGAGACTCAGGGTCGCACCGGGTAGAATGCTGACGGATCCGAGGTTCGCAAGAACCCGCGAAAACATGGCCGAATTCGGCCGCGCGTGTAATGCCGCCAAGGTGCTTAAAAACGCCATGGGTACCCTACTTACTTCCTTCGGCGGCAAATCCCTTCAGAACCGCCTAACCCAGGAAATGATGAAAGTGATTCACCTGGATATGGTAAACCCGCGCGGACTGAGGAATGTAATCGACGGTGAAGCGGAACTGCTGGAAGGCTTCGACTTTAACTCCACCTCGCCGCTCGAAACAAGTTTCAAGGCGCCGCTGTCCCTCACCCTGGACCGCGTAGCAGGAGAGGCCAACGTCACAATAAACCCCTTTGATGGAACGGAAGTAATCATTTCTGATCCGGCGGCTACCCACTTCAAACTGGTATCTGCTGCTTTGGACATTAACTTCGAGTCTAAGGTTACGGCTTCCGCCTTCAGCGAAACCGCCATTATGAAAATCGAATCGCAGCCCACCGCGCTGATTAACCTGGAGAATGCCCTGCCTGCTGCTTCGGTGAATCCGCTCTTCCTGCTTTTCGGGATCAGCTTTTACCAGTCGGTGAATGGGTTCCACTATCCGCTGTTAAACGGAGCCTTCAATGCCTTGCGCATCGTGAAGGTTTCAGGTACACCGTAAGATGGAAATCCTCCTACTCAGAACCTACCACCCCCGGGGAGTAAATGGAGTGTTACTCTTCTACGGTGAGGAAATCTGCAGGACGGTCGAACTGCCGTGGAAGGACAATCAGCCTGGCATTTCATGCATTCCGGAAGGAAAGTACGACGTCCGCAGACGGTTCAGCCCCAGATTCAAAAACCACTTCGAAATTCTGGGCGTACCCGGCAGGAAGTACATTCTCTTCCACGGGGCAAACGACGCGGTGAAAGAATTGCGCGGATGTATTGCTCCGGTGCTGCAGCATACCGGGGAAGGAAAGGGCGCTCATTCACAGATGGCCCTGCAGCGAATGAAAGAACGCCTGTATCCTGTGCTGGATCATGGCATCGGTTTAACGTTAACAATTAAAAAAGCAGGTTTATGAAAGAGATCGTTCAGCGGTTGAAAGCGCCTACACCACGCTTCTTCCGAAAGGTCAGGAACGCAGGACTTATCCTGACAGGGGTAGCAGGCGCCATTGCCACGGCCCCGGTCGCATTGCCGGCCGCCGTCATCGCAGCCGCAGGCTACCTCGCACTCGCAGGTGCCATCGCCAGTGCGGTGAGCCAGACCGCAGTGAAAACCGGCCGGCAGAAATGATGTTCTTCGACTCTTCTCAGCGCATGGGCGCAGTGGGCGGAATGGCACTCGTACTGCTGGTCCAGCTGGAAAGCGGCGAAATACTGAAGACGGTGATTTTGGCGGGAATTGGGGGCATCTCCAGTTACCTTTTCACCCTCGTAGTAAAATTTCTTCTGATCCGTATCAGAAAGAAAAAGAATAAACAATAACGGAGGGGCCTCCTCCAAAAGGAGGCCTTTTTTCTAAACCTCCTCAACCTTAACCTCAACCCCTGCACTGAGCGAAGCCGAAGTGTCAACCTTAACCTTAACCTTAACCAAAATGGGAAAAATAGAACCAAACCTCAACTGGACCGGACCCCTCGATGGAATCATGTATTACATGGAGGGCGGTAAACAGCTGTTTAAAAGCCCGCGTAACACACCGAATGCGAAAAATAGGGACATAGCGGACTATATCGGGATGCCGCAAAGGAGTGTCGATCCGCACGTGTTGGCTTCATCGGTCATAGAGGCCCTCAGAGATGAAATAAAAGACCTTGCAACGGACCATCTTCACGAACGGTTGTCCGGCCTTTTCGAAAAAATAAAAAACAGGTATGGTGGCAGGGATCAACTGCTGACCACAGGGCTGTTGTCGCCTCGTGCCTCTGATGAATTTGAAAATTTTCAGTTCTGTGAGCCCCTGGATGGGGTCCCGGAGCTCCATGCAGTGACCATGAGGAAAATGGGCATTACCTTTTATCCCTTGCCTCCGGTACTGGACGGCCACCGCCTCATCTTGCTCCAGATCGACCTCAGCACAGGGGTGTACTACAAATTTACCCGCATACTTCCGCATCCCGAAGCTCCCCATCCCTTCATCATAAAGTGGCAACTGCTGAAGAAGGGAGTTTACTACCCCTTTGCTTTCATCGCCGGACCAGGCTTCATCAACGGCGTGATGCTGCGCACACCTTAACAGAGGGGTAGCGCTCAAAGCGATCATTAATCACAGCGCCACAACCGGGCCTTATCATGTACACTGCCGGTACGGTAGCGGTTCCGGGACATCACTGTGGGCGGCATCTTCCGGAAGTCAAACCTACCTAATCCATAAAATCCCGGACGGTTTCTGGTGGTAAGCTAAGATAGGTGGCAACTTCTTCTACCGTGATGGCCGTAGGTTTGGGTTTCCCCAACTTCCTTCGGAGATCGCGCATCATCCGGCGGCAGTGTCTTTCGCTGCGGCCGGTTACATATTGGAGATCCTTTACGTACACGCAGACCCGGATTTTCTTTGGTTTCATTGGTTCTGTTTTTGTGTGCTTACAAAGTTTTGCAAACCGGACGGATAAATCCCGTAAGCCTTTCGGTAGTACCGTGTTTTTTTATGATCAGAGGCACCTGGTTCCTTTATTCACCGTGTGTACAGCCAAAGCCAAATAGAAACGGCCGACACTATTTTATAAAAAATATCGAATTCAAAAGCGAACTCCAATTACCACAGCGGTACGCATCCACTCCCGGAGGGCAAGGCGGGTTTTAAAAAGAACAATGGGTAGAGAGGCCCAACAGTAAGGGGTGAAGCCGGAAATCCTGCGTGCTGCAGGCACGACGAAGAAAGATTCTCCACCTTTAAACAAAAGCAGCTTCTAATCTTGAACTCCGGTAATGCACTGCCCCTATTCATCGAGTTCCTCAAACATTTGCGTCAGACCTTCATTCAACATTTTGAGAAATTTCGTGCGTTCGATCTTTCTGTTCCGGATTTCGCCAATGGTTTTATGGTAGTGCCCCAGGTCAATGTCCAGGGAGCGCTCCGCCCACCGGACGATTTCGGAGAATTCGGTATTGCCGCCATTGAAGCACCTGGCGTGGTGCAGCGCAACCAAAAGTTCCACAAGCGCCGTTTTGGAGGCGGACCAGTGAAGCGGTCTTGAGGGAGCGGCTTCTTCCACCGAAGTTTTTTCCGTGTTTCTTATTTTTCCGCGCAGATAGATTTCCAGTTCATCATTAGCCAGAATGTGTGCAACAGTCAGATCATGTGATGTCGAGAATTTCTCATCATAGCTGTGAAGATCGGGGGCAAGTTTTACTTTCAGATCGTAACGGAAGCGGACAAAATACTTCAGGTCCAGGTAGGTGGCTTTCCTACGGTAATAATTAATGAAATCCCGGTTTTCCGAGGAAAAATAGTCGAGTGCATTCAGTTCTTTTTCATAGTATTTTCTCAGTTCCTTCGCGCCTGTGGAGGGTACAGAAGCCTCCACCGAAAGGATGCGGGAAAAATAGATAAAGCGGGAAACAAATCTGGGCTTTATCTCCCTGAAGAAGGTCACCTCCTCCTGCCAACAGCCGAATTCATGTGTAGTGATCCACGCTTTAAGCTGCCGCACCGCTTCGTCCGTTTCCGCCAATACCCCTTCCGCAAAATCAAAAAAGTCACTGTGCTCCCGCCGCAGCCGGTCCGTGTTCTCATTCAGCTGTTTCCATAGAGCGTCGCATTTACTGAAAAGCAGTTTTGAATTCATAATTTTAGCGCTTATTCTTAATAATACTGCGTTCCTACACACCGGGCCGGTTCTCCTTTCTGTACTTCTCAATGAATTCCCGTGGCCGCAAACCGTTGATCTCATAAAAATGATCCGAAAAGTTCTGGCGGGAGGCAATACCACATTCTGCGGCCAGGCCATCCATGGTGTAGTTCAGGTACTTCCTGTCACTGTACAGCAACTGGGTAATATAATTGATCCGCAGGTGTTTAAGGTAGGTATTGAAGTTCATCCCTTTATACCCGTTAATCACGTAGGATAAGTGGGTACCATTCGTATCCAATTTGCTGGCAAGTTTGCGGAGGGTCAGGCCTTTTGCTGTAAAACCTTTCTTTTCTTCAAATATGCGGAGTTTTTCCAAAAGTTCCTGCGTAATTTCATCACGGTATTCATACTTCCGTCCCACGGTTCCCGCAGGGGTGCCAGGCGTTCCCCCTTTATTCTGAAGAGCCTCCAGCTTTGCAAGGAGCTGCAGGTACTTGTGATGTACCCGCCTCGCCCTGTGGTACCGGTACACCAGGAACAATAACAGGAGCGCGGCGGTAACTGCAAGCAGGGTGATCATCCGTGACTGGGTTTGAGACGCTTTTTCGAGCCTCACTTTATCTGCCCGAAGCGTCCGGGTATCATATTCTTTGTGCATGCGCGTCATGACGTAATCAAAATCTTCTGCCAGGAAGGCGTCCACCTTCAGTAACTGCTGTGTGTAATAAAGTTCGCGGTCCTGCCGCCCTGCTTTCCTGTAATGTGTAATGAGCAGTTCGTAGTTTTCCCGCAATTCGGGAAGCAGGAACCTGTGTTTAATGAAGGAGGAATCCACTTTTTGAAAGCAGGCCACTGCTTTCGCCGTCTGCTTCATGTGCAGATGGGATTTACCGATGTAGAAATCATTCAGCGCAGTCCACGTAAAATCATCCGCCCGCGCCAGCAGCCTGTTGGATGTTCGGAGCAATGCAATGGCGGAGCGGTAGTTCCCTTTCCGGAACGCAGAACGTCCCAGGCACTTATAGACGTATCCCTTTTCCTGCTCAAATCCGTGCAGCCGGTTTACTGCTGCCGCCGCTGTGGCGGTCAGGGAATCGGCCCTGGCCCACAAACGCAGTCTCTGGTTGCAGACAATCATCTGATGGAGGGTGTTCAGATAGCCGCGCGTGCTGTTGTAGATTTCGTTCGGATGGTTGCCGGCTGCGATGTTCTTCTGAAAGTACGGGAGGCAGTTTTCAAAATGCTCCAAAGCCTCTTCACAATGGCCAAGGTAGCTTTTTACCTCACCCAAATGATACCGGATCTTGTGGTGCAGGTAGGACCCGCGGTCAGAACCGGAATAATCGTATGCCTTCAGATATTCATTGAGTGCGGACTTATACCTGCGAAAACTGAAATAATAGACAATGCCCTTTCCCAAATAGGCCCTGCTTATCCGGCTGCTGTCCTTCAGGTTATGGGCTACCGCAACAGCACTGTCTGCATACCTGAGTTTGTCCTGCCTGCCGGTAGAAAAGAAAACCGCATTTTCATACGCAATGAGCAGCTGCTTGGGGCGGCTGTCTTTTATGGCCTGCCCGATGTGCATCTGAACAAAAGGCAGCCCGCGTACATCGTTTTCCGGATAGCGGTCATAGATTTCCTGAAACTGTTTATAAGGAATATCGGTGCGTTTCTGACCACGAGCAGAAACGCAGGCAAGAGCAAAACAGACAATCCATCCAATTTTAAACATTTCTACGGTCGAAAAAGAGTGGTGCAGCATTCAAATTTACCTAAAAAGATTTAAAATCACCCTCTGTTTTCTACAATGCATGCCGTTGAGGACAAATCCATTTAACTATCTGACTGACAAATCATTATATATGATCCAATGGATACATTGGGACGGGCCTGTGCATACACCGGCCCGTAAGAGGCTTTTTTTGCGGCAGCAGAGCGGCTAATTTCGGGTCAGAATTCTATCACAAAAAACCGCGCGGGATCACTTTTAAAAATTAAACAAAATGAAAAAGTATCTCACCATTCCGACCTTAATGATCCTCTTATTTGCCGTCTCTTGCCGACCGGAGACTGACCATCCACTGCCAGAACCAGCCGTGGCAGCTGAGATGAAAGCCCTGCCGAAAAATGCAGGGCAGGAATATAAAAAAGTAAGCGATTCCACACAAGGGTCCGCTTATTCCGAACCGGGCGACACCGGTGACGAAGATGACGAGCCAACAAAAGACAGGCAGCAGTGGCGAACTGTACCATAATGAAAACCAGAAAGAAACTCCAATCCCATGAAAAAGACACCAGAACTACCGATAACCAAAACCGCAGCAAGCGGTACCCTCTGTCCGGAATCCGGAGAATGGGAAATAACGGGAGCACTTACGACGAGTGCCGTACTGGCTAAAAACCAGATCATGCCGGACTACTGCGGTAAAAAAGTCCGGTGGAGACTTATCAGGCCCGGATAGCGGGGCCGCCATTACAGAGAGGTATCGGGGGCGGTGATCTGCGAAAACCTGCCCCTGAGTGAACCAGATGTGATACACTGTATAAAATCAAACTGATGAAAAATATAAAATCAAATACTGTACGGGCGATCTGCTTCTTCTTTATGCTGCTGTTTACTTACGCCGCTTTAAGCAAAGTGCTGGAATTTGAAGAGTTTCAGGTACAACTGGCACAGTCGCCGTTACTAAGTGCATACGCAGAAGCTGTATCGTACGGAGTTATCGGTGCCGAGCTTATTACCGTACTGCTGTTTTGCTTCGAGCGGACTAAAACCCTATCCCTTTATCTGGCGACCGGCCTTATGGTAGCGTTCACCGTCTATATTTACCTTATTCTTCATTTCAGTGATTTTGTGCCGTGCTCCTGCGGAGGCATTCTGGAAGATCTCGGATGGACGGAGCATCTTATATTCAACCTTGTCTGTGTGATACTTGGGGCGACAGGGATATGGATTGCAACGGGAAACCATATTACGGGCCGCAGAAAACGGCTTCATCTGGGCGTCCTGTTTGTGACCGCCGCGGGAATCATGGTTGGTCTGTTCCTTTCCTCAGAACATATTATTAAAAAGGAGAACAACTTTACCAGGCGGTATATTCCCCACCCTGTGACAGAAGAAAAGCGTCTGACCCTGCCGGGTGATGCCTACTATTTTGCCGGAACAGCACAGGATCAGGTTTGGCTGGGAAACACCGGAACGCCATTCCTTCTGACTTCCGCTGACTTTGCACTGACTGTGCTGCAGGAGATGAAGATCAAGCCTGACCACAGCCCCTACCTGTTCCGGTCGGTACGGCTTGCAGTAAGCGGGAACCGGTTTTATGCTTACGACGGCAGTGTGCCGGTTATCTATTCCGGCGAACTGGGACAGGCCGAAGCCAAGACGCTGAGTCATAAGCAGGCGTATTTCGACCAGCTTGAAGTTATTGATTCACTAAGTTTCGGTATCCGTGCCCAAAGCAGCAAAACGAGGAGCCATGTACTTGGACTTCTGAAGCCGCAGGCAGAGCCGCCGCTTGAATTAAATGAGCAGCTTCTGAAGCATGGTAAGGACGGTATATTCGGTGCAGACGGGCAGTTGCTTCAGGACCCCGCCACGGAAAAGCTGTTCTACCTGTACTACTACCGGAATGAATTTCTGGGAACCGATTACGGGATGCGGAAGTACGCGAACTATCACACCATTGATACGGCCAGTGTGAAGCGTGTGAAGTCGGTACGCCTTCCGTCCGGGGCTGAACAAATGAACGCACCTCCGGTTACCGTGAACAAAAAAGCATCGGCATACGGGGGCCTGATCTTTATCGAATCCGACCGGCCAGGGCTGCATGAAGACAAAACCCTCCGGAAACGCGCCGCAGTAATTGATGTGTACAGCACCGAAGAGCAACGTTACACCGGCAGTTTTTACCTCAGCCGACCCGAAAATATTAAACGAATACAATTTCTGGCGACGGACGAACATCTGTTCGTTCTGGCCGGCAGTGAACTTATCCGGTACCGTTTTGCGCAGAACCTTACCCGGTATTTTAAAAGCAGGGGAAGCCGAAAACCTTCAAGAGAGTAGGCACCATTTTAAATTTTTAAAAAGATGAAAAGATTCATTTTACCTGCAGCCGTTATTCTAATCGGCGCAGGAAGTGCATTTGCAACAGGCGTGGCGAAAGAAAAAAATGCCACTATTGTACAGGGCTTCCGTTATGACCCGGCAGCTCCCGGAGTGAAGTGTATAGAAACACCGGTGGACTGCTCAACGACTGAAGGCCCGGCATGTACGTGGGACGACGGTGTTACGACGCACAACCTGTACCAGTTTGTGAATGAGACGATGTGCGGTCTGCAGCTCAGCAGGATAAACTAGAGAAAGGGGCTGCTTCTTTACGGAAGCAGCCCTTTTTTAATGGTGGTTGGCTGGGAGGATAAAGAAAAAATCAGCGGTTTTTAGCCCGAGCCCAGGGGCGAAAATTCCAACCGTTTTACCCCTGCCCCTTACTTCGACAGGCTCAGCATAAAAAGGGAGCCGGCTGGAATTTTTCATAAGGATTGATGTTTGTAAGAAGTTTTGGGCAGACGTTATCTCAGACGCTTAAAAAAAAATCAGCGGTTTTACCCCGAGTCCTAAAGGGAGTCCACTGATTTTTTTGAAACGCGGTAAGAAAATCCGGATCTCCCCCTTTAGGGTCGGGGTCATGGATTCGGATTTTCTAAGTACCACTGAATGAACGTGAACTTAATTTATCCTTAATTTAAAAAAATACACAGTGGATACCATAAAACCTAATCATGATAATGGCATGTGGAAGGGGGCACCAAATGAGGGATTTATAAAAGCAGTAAAGCTACGGCATCCGCTTACGAAGTGTGAAAAAATGCTTTGGGAAAAATTGAGAAACAGGCAGTTCAAAGGATTAAAGTTCAGAAGGCAGCATCCCATCCACCTTTATATTGCAGATTTTTATTGTCATAAGTACAGCCTCATCATTGAAATTGACGGGGAGTATCACGACAATGATAACCAGATACTGCACGATACAGATCGGACAAAAACCCTTGAGGAACAAGGCTGTGCAGTTATCAGATTCACCAATAAGGAAGTAGAGGAAAATATAGCTTGTGTACTTGAACTGATAAGCCTTAAAATAGAGGAACTGGAAATGTAAAGTCAAAAATTCGAGCCGTTTTACCCCAAGACCTTACTTCGACAGGCTCAGCATAAAAAGGGAGTCGGTTGGAATTTTTCATAAGGATTGGGGTTATTAAGCAGTTTTGGGCAGACTTTATCTCAGACGCTTAAAGAAAAAAATCAGCGGTTTTACCCCTAACCCTGAAGGGAGTCCGCTGATTTTTTTTGAGAAATGTGGTAAGAAAACACGAAACCACCCTTTAGGGTCGGGGCAAAGGTTCGTGTTTTCTTTTGGAGAATTGTGCACCCAAATTGCCCTAACTCCCTTACACCGATATTTAAGTAGCAGACAGTACAAAGAGGAAGGAATAAAATTCCAGCCGTTTTACCCCTACCCTAAAGGGAGCCGGCTGGCATTTTATGCCACAAGGGAGTCCGCTGATTTTTTATAAAGTGGTGGAATCCAAGATCTGCATTTTGATTCGTGGTCCGCCGGTTAACACTTCCGGACCACTATCTTGCTCCATCTCCTTCCCTATCCATTCGGAGGGGATTCCCTTCAGGAAATAATCCAGCCAGTCCAGGATGCGTTTACTTAGGTCCATCATGGCATCCTCGTGCTCCATGCCGTGGCCATTGTTCTTATAGAACAGGGCAATCACTTTTTTGTCGTTTCTGCGCAGGGCGTTATAAAAGCTTCGGGTATCTTCCCAATCCACATTTCGGTCTTCCAAACCGGTCCAAAGCAACATGGGAGCCTGTATCTTTTCGGCATGGTAGAGCGGACTGTTGGCAATGTATTTCTGCTTATTGGCAGCAAAGGGGACCCCCATGCGGACCTGCTGAGTTTCATGACGCCAAAAGGTGGGCTTAAGGTAATTGTAATTGAACGAATGATAAGTATGTACGAGATCAGCGTGCGCGGTGCCGGAGATATAAGCAACAAAACGATTTGACCGGGTGGCAATGAAGTTGGTTTCATAGCCTCCGAAAGACTGGCCGATGAGCGCCATCCTTCGCGCATCCACTCCGGGATGCTCCAGGAGCGCATCCATTGCGCGGTTCACGCAGTGCAGTGCCGAAAGGCCCGGACCTTCGTCTCCATAATCAATGTCCGGCAGATAAACGAAATATCCTTTTTCAGTAAGGGTCCGGATGTTAAAACCGAGCGGTTCCTTCAGGGTAGGTGCAATGAACCGGTTTGCAAAGCGGCTCTGGTCTTCGTAAATATGGACGACCGCAGGATATTTCTTTCCGGTTTCATAATGGGCGGGACGGTACAGCAGCCCCTTCAGGTTCCCGCCCGACACCCCTTTATAAGCCGTAAGTTCGAGATGTAAGGCTACTTCCTGCCGGAGGTGGGCATTGCCAGCCTGAGGTACACGCACCCTCCCGCTGCGGGTGACGGTTTCCACTGCAGGAGGCAGATTATGGTTTTCCCGGATCCATGCAGGACTTTCTGGCGCTGCATCTGGGGTCAGGTGCGCGACCGGCCGCGACTCCATCTCCTTCCCTATCCATTCGGCGGGGATTCCCTTCAGGAAATAATCCAGCCAGTCCAGGATGCGTTTGCTCAGGTCCATCATGGCATCCTCATGCTGCATGCCGTGGCCGTTGTTCTTATAAAACAGGGCAATCACTTTTTTGTCATTCCGCTTCAGCGCATTGTAAAAGGTGCGGGTTTCTTCCCAGTCTACATTGCGGTCCTCCAGACCGGTCCAGAGCAGCATGGGGGACTGTACCTTTTCCGCATGGTGGAGCGGACTGTTGGCAATATATTTCTGCTTACCGGCAGCAAAAGAGACCCCCATGCGGAACTGCTGGGTCTCATAACGCCAGAAGCCGGGCTTGAAATAATTGTAGCTGAAAGCGTGATAATTATGTACGAGATCAGCCGGCGCATTACCGGAGATATACGTGGCGAAGCGACCTGACCGGGTGGCAATGAAGTTGGTTTCATAGCCTCCGAAGGACTGGCCGATGAGGGCGATCCTGCCCGCATCAACCGCCGGGTTTTCCAGAAGGGCATCCACCGCGCGGTTCACGCAGTGCAGTGCCGAAAGGCCGGGGCCTGCCTCCCCGTAGTCAATGTCCGGCAGATAAACGAAATATCCTTTTTCGGTAAGGGTCCGGATGTTAAAGCCCACGAATTCCTTCAGCGTCGGTGCAATAAACCGGTTCGCATAGCGGCTCTGGTTTTCATAAATATGGACGACCACGGGATATTTCTTTCCGGCTTCATAGTGTGCTGGTCGATACAGCAGGCCCTTCAGGTTGCCGCCCGATATCCCTTTATAAGTCGTAAGTTCCAGATGCAGGGCCGCTTCCTGCCTGCGGTTTGCATTGCTGGCATAGAGCAGACGCACCTTCCCGCTGCGGGTGGCGGTTTCCACGGCAGGAGGTTTGTTGTGGTTTTCGCGGATCCAGGTAAAACGTTCCAGCCCGGCATCAGGAGTAAAATGCGTGATCCGGTCCGCGGTGAACGGAACAATAACGGTGGTGATGCCCCGGTGGCGGAGGGCGAACATCACCCTGCCGGTCTCTTTTTCGGTCACTTCCAGCAAAAGGGGCTGGTCTTCATTCACTGCCGGGGTAAAAAACCGGAAGGGCTGCAGCAGGGCCGTTGCGGTTCCGTTCAGGATCTTTACGCGGCATCCTTCAAACGGGGCCATCATCTGCAGTTTATTCTGTGCGGGCAGGTAGCTGCGGATACCCCCATCGCCGTCGAATAAAATGGTGCCCGAACCGGTGAAATACGGAGCCCCCAGCCCCGCACTGTTCAGGACGGTCTTTCTTCCGCCGGCAGTTTCATAAAGATGCCATCGGGCTACTTTAGGATCTCTGTAATCGGCAACAGGTATTCGTCCGGCCACAGGGGCCAGCAGCCACTTTCCGTTGGGATCTGCGAACAGTTCCCGGCTGATGGTATCCATTACCGCATGTGATCCCGTGACCGCGTCGTACCTGTACATTTTCAGCGGCGGGTAAAGCTCGGTATAATCCTGCAGTGCCGTTTCGTCGAAACTCAGGAAATACCGTCCGCTGTTCACTCCGAAGGAGCGGCTGAAGCGGTAGCCCCCGAAATCGTCCACGGTGTTGCGGGCGGGATGCCAAATAACGGTCTGCGTGCGGTCCGGATAGAATTTCTGCTGCAGGTTCCGGTCGCTCCCGTACCATATATCGGGCAGCTCTGTCTGCTTTGGCGGTGCCGAGGAGATCAGTTTCAGCAGAAAGCCTTCGCCTCCGGCCGGCAGTTCCGGCACGACACTTTTAAACGGCCCTGGCACCAGTGCGGAGAGGCGGTGCACCTTGCCGGTGGCGGATTCCACAAATACGGCATCACGCGTACCGGCATCGGCCACGATTGCCAGCACACCCTGCGCACCCGCCGGGCTGAGCGTGGTTGTGACCTCCTTATCTGTACGGAACACCTCCTGTACCGGACCGGTGCCCGCGGTTTTCACCACCCTGTACGGACCACCCTTAGGGCCGGTTACGGCAAGCACGGTGTCTTCCGGAGTTACGGTAAACCGCACCACGTCCTCCACGGTACACACCGGCCTTCCCTTCCGGTCCAGTATGACCATCCGGTTTCCGGCATCCGGTGTGTGGTGCAGGAGGAGGAGGTCCCGTGCGGACAGGTACTGCACTGCCGCCACCCCGCTGTACCGCACCGCCTTTCCTGTATCCATATTCAGCCATTCCGCCTGTCCGTCCTTCCCGAGGAGCCACAGCTCATCCCCGCGCATAAAGCCGTAGTCGCGGATGTGCAGACGGTGGAAAAAACGCGCGGGCTTCAGCGTATTCTGAATCCGCAGCGTATCGTTCCTCGTATCATAGGTCTTCCGCCATGCCACCCACCGGCCACCGGGAGCGCCCTTGAGGTGCCCGGGTATCTCCGTGCGGGCAATAATACCGGCCAGTTCATTTTCATGGCGGTCCTGAGCATCAAGGATTGCCGACAGCAGGAGCAGGTGCAGGAGGAGGAGTTTTATCGTGGGTTGTTTCATCTGAGGTTGAGGATAAGGTTAAGGTTGAGGTTGAGGTTGAGTGGGGTGTCTCAATAACCGGGGTTTTGGGGGTTCAGGTTGGTGTTGAGGAGGAGTTCCTTCTGCGGAAGGGGCCAGAGGGAATGGTGGACCTGCCAGTTGGGTTTCACGGCCGTGAGGTTCCCAAGCTTTCCGAGGCGCTTCAGCGTCAGGAAGCGCTGACCGCCTTCGGCAAAGAATTCCCGGCGGTATTCATTTTCCAGTTCTGTAAGGGCCTCATTTTGCGTAAGTGGCAGGGCAAGAGCAGGAAGCCCTGCGCGCTGACGGGTGGCATTGAGCCACGGAAGTGCCTCCCCGACTTTACCCTGACGGATCAGCGCTTCGGCCAGCAGCAGGTACACTTCCTCCAGGCGGTACACCACGGAGTATTCGGTGGTATTAGCGGAGCGGACTTTGTATTTCGCCGCACGGTAAAAGGTTTGGGCAGATGCGGTTACCGGAACCATCCATTCCTGCCTGCGCAGGTCACCCGGGGCAAAGGCTCCCACCAGTTGGGGAGTCAGGGCAAAAGCAGTGGGCACGGCGTTGGTGAAGTAGTACAGCGTGGCCTCCTTCGTGGCGTCGCCGCTGTTTTTGGGCTTCAGTTGCCAAAGGATATGCAGCCTCGATTTGGTGAACACTTTGGTGAGATCCTGCTCAAAGGTGTAAAGGGAACTCTGCCCGATATCCTTCAGCAGGAGTTCCGCTTCGGTCCATTTCCCGAGTTCTGCCTTTACCTTTGCCAGAACCAATGCCGCGGCTTTCCTGTTGGGGTAGATCCGTTCGGGGCTTCGGTAGGCATCCTCGAGCAGCTGAGTGGACAGCGAGAGGTCGGTTTCCAGTTTCGTAAGGACTTCGGTACCGGGCTGTTTCTTCAGCTGACGGTTGATTTCATAGTCGGTGGTTTCGGTGTAGGGAATATCCCCATAGATGCGCTGAAGGCTGTAATACAGCACCGAACGCACGAAGAGGGCCTCCCCTTTTATCCGCTTTTTGTCCGCGGAACCCAGGCTCAGGGATTTTTCCGCACCCTCCATAATGGCATTGGCGGCGTAGATGTACTGGTATCCGGTGCCCCATACCTTTTCCACCATGAGGTTGGTGGGCAGCTGCTGGTTCAGGTAAATGTCCAGGATGCCGTTGGAACTTGTCGGGTAGTAACATTTCAGGTCGTCGGTATAGGTTCCCAGTACCGCACCCATGCCGTCGCTGCCGCCCGAGAGCGGCGAGCTGTTCCAGAGGCCGCCATACAGGCCCGCCAGGGCGGCATTGGCGGTCTGCACATCTTCAAAGACCTGAACGGTGCTGATCTGGTTGTTGGGCCAGTCGGTTTCGATGAGTTTCTCGCAGGAGAAAAGCCCGAGCAGCAGTGCTGCGGTAAGGGCTGTGAGGGTATTTTTGAGGTTCATTGTGTTAAAGTTTGGGTTAAAGTTGTTTAGTTGTGAAGTCGTTGAGTTTGCTTTTGGCTTTTGGCTTTTGGCTTAAAAGGTGAGCTGCACGCCGGCGGACCAGGTTTTCAAAGGTGGCAGATAACCGGTAAGGATGAACTCGGGATCCAGGCCGAAGTAATCCGTCAGCGTAAGGACATTCTGACCCTGCACATACACGGTGGCGTCTTTCAGTCCGCGGAGGCCGGTGGGGATGCGCCAGTTCAGCTGCACGTTCTTCAGCCGGATAAATGAGGCGTCGCCGACCGCAGCCGTACTGTTCTGAAAACCGGAATGAAGGGCGTTTTTCTGCGGGCTGGTGCCGGAGGTATAGGCCATATAGGTTCCCGTGGGATTTTCCGCCGACCACGCATTGAGCACTTCCACCGGCTGGTTGTTCATGGTACCCGGTGGGGGCATGATCCTGTTGTAGTTCCAGTTGCGCTGCTTCACGAACTGGAAGAGCACGGACAGTTCCACATTGCGGTAGCGCAGGCGGTTGTTCCAGCCGCCGAAATATTCCACACCGATCTTCTCAATAACCTTATTGTCATCGGGCGATGAGATCTTACCATCGCCGTTGAAGTCCGTAAAGCGGTACAGGCCCGTGGCCGCGTCAATGCCCTCCAGCTGATAGACCTTTACAATGGTTACCGGGTAGCCCACCACATACTGATTGGCATAGGTGGAGCCTTCCAGTCCCGGGAACTCCACGAGTCTGCTTTTGGGCAGGCTGATGTTGAAGCCCGTGTCCCACTGCACCGCGCGGGTGCCCCGCAGCGGCCGGGCCTGCAGTTCAAACTCCCACCCGGTGTTTTCCATCGTGGCCGGAAGGTTGGCCTGTATGGAAGTAAAGCCGGTGGTATACGGCAGCGGCACACCCACCAACTGGTTGGAGGAGCGGTTGCGGTACCAGGCCGCGGTGGTGCGCAGCCTGTTCTGAAGGAAGCCGAGCTCCAGGGCCGCTTCGGTCTTTACCGTCTTCTCCCAGCTAAAGTTGGGATTATAAAGCCGCGAAGGGTTAAGGCCCGTGATGCCGTCGTAGATATAGCTGCCCACGGTATAGGTGTTCAGGTACATATAGTCCCCGATGCGGTCATTACCGGCGGTTCCCGCGCTGCCCCGCAGCTTGCCGAGGGAGAGCCACCGGCTGTCCTTCAGGAAGTCTTCTTCAGAAAAAATCCAGGCGGCGCCCACCGCACCGAAGTTTGCAAAGCGGTTGTTGGGCCCGAAACGGCTGGAACCGTCCCGCCTTCCCGTTACGTTCAGCAGGTATCGGTCCCTCCAGCGGTAATTGAGGCGGCCGAATCCGGCAGCATAGTGGTACTGGCCCCGCACCTGGTCACCCACCACCTTTGTTTTGGCTGCTCCTATGTTGTTCATCAGGGCATTGCTCTCAAAGCCGTAGCCCTGGACGGCCTCCTGACCGGTTACGGCCTGCTGAAGGGTACCGCCCACCAGCACCTCCACTTTGTGGCTCCCCCACTCCCGGGTGGCCTGCCACTGGGGTTCCAGGATATAGGAGAAACTTTCCAGGTTGTTTTTAAACGCCGTGGAGTTTGCACTGGTAAGGCCGAAAGCGGGGTTGTTCACGGTATGCGGTTTCAGGGACCATTCCTCAAAGGACTGCCAGGAGATCCCTCCGCTCAGCCGGAGTTTCATGTGCGGCGTCAGGCGGTACTCCGCGTTCATGCCCGTGTTCAGCGTCTTTGTATCATTGCGGTAGGTGCCCAGAAAAGCCGCGATGGGATTTGTAAACGTACTGTTCTCCCAGTTCAGGCTGCCGTCCGCGGTATAAAGGGCCGGTGCGTTGGGACTCAGCGTCAGGGTCTTATTCGTAAGGTCCTCGCTGATGACGCTGTTCTTCTGAAAGGAAAGCTGATTGGTAAGGCCCAAAGCCCACCTGGCGTCCGGCGAGCGGTAGGTGAAGTTTCCGGCCACGGTATTGGTTTTATAGGTGTAGGGCGCAGGGAAGACGGTGCCCAGTTCCTGATGGCCGAAGCTCAGCAGGTAGGTGGTGGTGTCGCTGCCACCGGTAAGGGAGGCCTGCACCGCGAGGGCCTCTGCCCTTTTGCCAATGAGTTCCTCCTGCCAGTCCGTGTACCGGTCCTGAGACCAGTTGCCGTTCACATCGTGGGCGTTGGCGGGAAAGGTGGTGATCCCGTCGTTGGCGTAGGCTTCCTTCCTCATCTTCAGATACTGGCCGGTGTCCATCAGGTCCATTTTGCCTGCAACTTCACTCAGGGCATACGAGGCGTTTACCTGCAGCAGATTGCGGCCCTTCTTTCCTCTTTTGGTTGTTACCAGGACTACCCCGTTGGCGCCGCGGGAGCCGTAGATTGCTGTGCCATCGGCATCCTTCAGGATCTCCACGCTCTCAATATCGTTCGGGCTGATGGCGTTCAGGGGATTGACGCCGGAATAGGGGAAGACGCTCAGCCCCAGTTTTGCGGGACTCTCGGATAATACGGGCACGCCGTCGATGATGTAGAGGGGCTCATTCCCTTCCCTTCGCAGGCTGTTCTTCCCGCGGATCTGGAGGTCATAGCCCCCGCCGGGGGTTCCGCCGCCCTGGGTGATGCTGACTCCGGCCATGCGGCCCTGGAGGGCGGAGAGGACGTTTGTGACGGGCTGGTTTTCGATGTCCTTTGCGGTGACTTTGGCGATGCTGCCGGTGCGTTCCTTATCCTTTACCGTATAGTAACCGGCATTGAGGGTGACTTCCTGTATTTCCTGCACTTTCTCGCCCAGGGAAATGTCGATTTCTGTGCGGTCCCCTGTTTCTTCACGCCAGAGCGGGTGATCGGGATGGCGGAAGATCAGGACAGGGTTTTCACCGCTTACGGTGAGCTGATAGCGGCCGGAGGCACCGGTTACGGTGGCTTCGCTCCTGCCTTCCTGAGAGACGGTGACGCCGGACAGGGGTTTACCGTCGTGGGTTACGGTACCCGAGACCGTTCGGGTTTGTGCCTGCGCATTGGAGCAGAACACGCTCAGCATAAGGAAGGCGGTGGCGCCGTACAGGCGGGGGAAATTTTTGTTCATGGATGTTTTTTTTAGAGCCAAGATCCGGGAGGCTGGAAGCTGGGAGCTGGAAGCCGGATTTTGCGTGGGGTTAGACATGGAACGGGCTGGGGACTACCGCTATGGCGGTGTCTCTGGGGCCGATCTGTTTCTCATTCTTTTTCAGTACAGGGGGAAATACGTCATGCATTTCCCGGCCTGCTACTAAAAAGATGATATGAATGTTCTATAATGTAAGCCCTAAGGCCGCAGTGGCTGTGCACCCCCACTGTAAGTGTCAATCAATACTTATGATAGAAAAGCGGGGCTTAGGGAATTGAGAATGCCGGATACAAAACAGCGTGGGACTCAACATATCCAATTCGGGGTACTGGTATACCTTACATGCAGATAAGTGAGCCCACGCCTAGGTCGTGAGCTACTATACTTATCCTCTCGCATGATAAAAATTACCAGTTTTCGAATTTGAGATTCTAAGCAATAGCTTCTAATATTCGTTGAAGTATCGCAAAATTACATTTTGGATGTAACCTTGTGACAAATATAATAATAATTTTTGATATTACCGAATTCGGTAACGAATATTTTACTTTTAACTCTCAAATTGCCATAAACTGTGCAATTATGAACGAATATAAGACTGATGAAATCAAAAAGTTGGTTGCTGCAAAAATAAAAGATTTCAAAGGCGATACACCGTATACTAAAATTGCGGAAAAATGTAATACTACTGCGGCAAGAATCAGTGATGTAGCAAATAATAGAATTGATTGTCAATTAAGTACGTTCATAGAAATTGCTACAGGCTTACGTAAAAGTCCAAAGGAACTGTTCGATATTCTTTTTGATTTTGACGAATATTTTAATGAATTAGATAAATCCTGACGAAAGTTGGGATTAGTGGATTATAAGGAGTCATAAAAGGTCAGTAGGCTAAGGCACCAGCCCATTAAGAGCCGCCGGCACCGACCCCGCTCTGATAAACTTAAATCCCCAACCTGAACGGTAATGAAGTACAGGCCTTTTGGCACCGTGAGATCCAGCGAGGCACTATGTCGGCTTGAAAATTTTTTTCCATGATCCAGCTGCTTACTACCGTATACACCAACACTATAGCTTCAGAACCGGGAAGACCTGAAAAATACTGCAAAGTCAATATCTACAGCCTGCCATCCACAATGCCCCGGTCAAGCACCGCCTTGGCGTCATAGATCACCGAAACCTCTTTCCTGAGGGCAGCATAATCCAGGGTGATAAATTGTTGATGCGCGACCGCCAGGATAATCACGTCGTACCTTTTATTATCATCAGGTACCGCAACGGTCTCAATTCCAAACTGCGCTTTTACAAGGTACGCATCGGCCCAGGGATCGCATACCTCCACCTGAAGTCCAAACTGCTTGAGTTCGGAGTAGATGTCCACCACTTTCGTATTGCGTATATCCGGACAGTTCTCTTTGAAGGTCACGCCCAGGAGGAGTGCACTGGCATCCTTAATGGCCATCCCTTTGGCGGCCATCAGCTTCACCACCTTGCCGGCAATGAAACCGGCCATCATATCGTTCACACGCCTTCCGCTCAGGATGACCTGCGGAATATACCCCAGCGCTTCGGCCTTGTGAGCCAGATAATAGGGATCTACCGCGATGCAGTGACCTCCAACCAGACCGGGCTTGTACTTCATGAAGTTAAACTTGGTTCCGGCCGCTTCCAGCACATCGTGGGTATCGATTCCAACCCTGTCAAAGATAAGCGCGAGTTCATTCACAAAGGAAATATTCAGGTCCCGCTGGGCATTTTCAATGGCTTTTGCCGCTTCCGCCACCTTGATACTGGGTGCCCGGTGCGTTCCGGCCGTGATGATCAGCCGGTACAGCGCATCAACAGCTGCTGCCGTTTCAGGCGTAGAGCCCGATGTGATTTTAATGATGGAGGTCAGGGTATTGATTTTGTCTCCGGGAACAATTCTTTCCGGCGAATAGCCTACAAAGAAATCAGTGTTGTACAGTAAGCCCGATTCTGCTTCCAGAACAGGAACACAGTCCTCCTCGGTACAGCCGGGATAGACGGTGGATTCATAGATGACGAGATCCCCTTCTTTCAGGATGCTGCCCACCATATTGCTTGCCTGTAACAGTTTGGTAAGATCCGGCGCATTAAAACGGTCAATGGGGGTAGGAACGGTTACAATATAGGTATTGGCAGTACTGAGATCCGCCAGGGAGGAAGTTGCTTTGTAACCCGTTGAAAAGCCGGAATCCCCGGCCGTGCGAAGCTGTTCCTGCAGCGCCTGTAGATCTGCTTCCAGGGTGTGGTCCTCCCCACGGTTCAGTTCCGACACGCGGTCTTCACTGACATCAAATCCAAAGACCGGGAAAAATTTAGCGAATTCCAAGGCAAGGGGTAGTCCCACATACCCCTGCCCGATCACTGCGATTTTATGTTGTGTATTCATTCTGTAAAAATAGTGACCGTTACTTGTTAGCCTTACCTGCAGCGGCTGACAACAATCCTTACAAAATTAAACAATTTTAAGTGATTTAACTACGGTACTAACTGTTGTGAATTTGGCTGGGGTTAGGGATGCTATCCATTCAGGAAGCAGTTCCTACAACCATCCAGACCACGATTAAGCTTTTCGTAAAAGTGTTTAGGCGCACTGGGTCAGGAAATGTGAAAACTGCCTTGGCTATAGTCGCCATGAGGCTTTCATGAAACCTCCGTTACAGGTCACGATGCTTAATCGGCTTCGCGGGATTTCCCACAACCGTAGTATGGTCCGGTTACATCGCGTATAATCACGACTACGAAGCCGGGGCCGAAATTAGACGCACCATACGCACTAATAGATAATTACTTTAGCAGTGGCTTGACCCAAGGTAATATAATAAACTCCTGCAGCTAAACCCGAAACATCAACTGTAGTCTGTGTCTCCTTTATGTCAACCGTTGTAACATGATTTCCGACCTGATCGGTTAGGTAAGCTTTCCCTTTGAGCGAAGTTTTTAGGTTGAAAGATGTTCTGCTTGGATTGGGGTAAACAATAAAGTTAGTAGCCTTATTAACGAACTCATGAGTGGAAAGTAAACAAGAAGAATTATAAATATCACCAGTTATTGTCCAGTTCTTTGTAGTAGTTAAAAAATTTCTGTAAACCTGTCCTTGACTGCCATATGTCTGGCCAGTAGCACCTAATGTTATTGAAGATGGCGTAAAAGCAGCTTCGGACCATCCCTTAAGGGTTAGTGTGTAATTTTCGCAGCTTAATCCTGCATTGTAAAACATTCCGGTCATATTCACACTACTTATTAGGTTCCAATTTGTCAGGTTCTGATTAAATGAGGTAGCATTGGCAAACGTGGCCGAGAAATTAAATACATTTGAGGTATCCCAATTACTGATGTTTTGCTGAAAAGATGATGCCCCACTGAACATATTGCTCATGTCAGTAAGGTTGGAAGTGTTCCATGAAGAAATATTCTGATTAAACGATGTTGCATTTGCAAACATGCTGTTCATATTAGTAATTCCTGCAGTACTCCAGGTTAGAGGTTGGTTGAAAGACGAACAGCCATAAAACAAACCCGCGAAGGAAGTAACCATGCCAATATTCATTGCACTGATATTTTGATTAAATTGGGAGCACCCGGAAAACATTCCAGTAATATTTGTTACGTTGGCTGTTTGCCATAAGGTAATATTCGGGACGGTGCTAATGCTCGAACACCCATTAAACAGGTAAGACATATCGGTAACTGCGGAGAAGTTAGGAATATCAGTTGCCGTAACCGTCAAATTATTACACAACTCGAACATGCGGCTAATATTTTGGCTCCAACTCATATCGCCCCATTGCTGGATTTCCAGAATTTTTGCCCGGTCACCTGCTGTCAGTTGCGAGTTTCCAAAATTAAATGCCAAATGGTGTGGATTTGCGCTGGGGTATAGTGTAAAAATATACTCCCCAGGCTCAGGAAAAAAAATTTTTTCCGTCGGACTCAAAGTGGCAACTCCGCTACCCGTTACAGTTGCATTATTAGTTTTGACAAAAGTATAAGGAAAACTCCACGAGCCTCCGCCTGACACCCCAGTAGCACATAATTTAATGTGTACATTATTTATTCCCCCTAATGCATTTACTTTCATTATCATTGGATCTTGGGAATATACATTAAGTGAAAAAAATATAACTAACAGACAGTAGAATTTTTTCATATAGGACATCTTTATGTTTTTTTCAAAAGTAGTGATTTATTTGTGAAAATATTGGATAGCTGGAAATTAGTTTAGTGCAGGCGTACAGCTAGACGCATGATAATAAGTTGCGTATATGCGGGACTCGGTGGCAATCAAAAGATCATTTTCTCAACAAGGCGTCGAAAACGATTGGCGAGTATTCCGCCCAATAAATTCTCTTCTATAGGGACGAATACTTTCAGCATAAAGCCGTGGTTTGGGGAAGACATAGCTTGTGACTAAACACCTTGTGTTACTATTTCGTTCTTTTTATTATATAGGGGGAAAAAAGAGGTGTCATTTATATCCAATTTATCAAATCCTAAACTCTGTCTAAGTATAGAAGCCTTTTCTACCAAAGACGCATATGCTTCATGATCCAGCACTTTTCTGCCAGTGTAATAGGAAACCACATCATCCGGGAAAAAAGCTTTTTTATATTTAAAGATACCGTCTTCAAAACCGTAGCCGCCTCCAAGAACGTAATATTTTTTACCTTGAAGTCTAGCCCAATTAAGCGCTTCAACCTTTAGAAAATCATTAGGTCGCTTATCAAAATAAGTATCCACTGTACCGCCCAAAAAAGAATAAATAGAATTCCCTGAAACCAAAAGCAACTCTGAAGAGACCGGAATGTCTTCAAAATAAACAGTACATACCGCTGCAAAATCAGCATTGTTTCTTATAAAAAGTTTAAACTGTTCTTCTGTATAGAAAAAGTGCTTTGCGGCATTGGTTCTCTGCATTGTATCAATATAGATCTTGTAAAATTCTTCAACCCTTTCATCTGAGATCCCGCGATAAAAGACCCGGCTGCTTAACCCTTCACGGATTGCTTTTTTCACATTTTTTCGTACTTTATGATCAAACGCCGTCCACTGAAGTTCTTCATCAACAATTTTACCTTTAATATTCAGCATTGTTGAAAAAGCCGTGCCCGAGTATAATTTCTCATTTCCTGAAAGATTGAAACGTATGAATTCTGTAATGACGTTATTAGCTCTGTACCAGCTGTCAACTGCTGCCCAGAATTCTTCGATGTCTGCATCAGAGAGGTCATCTGTAATGAAAGGACCTGTATAACCATACGGTGTAGAAAAATCAAAATACAATGTCTCCTCTCCATTTATAAGCACGGGTTTTAGATAACCGGGCATTATGATCTTACTTCCGGCGTGGGTTGTAAAGCAAAAACAAATCAGATCTTTCAAACCATCAGCAAAGGTATTTATATAATCGGCTAAGTAATGAGGTTCAGCACAGTTAAGTTCATTGAACATTTCTTCATAAACCTTTTTTCCCTCCGTGTGGTTGAACTGATGTACTTTAAGCATTTAATATTCCATTTAATTCCTGAACCATGTCGGTCATTTGTCCTTCAGAGACATCCTGATGTACCGGAAAGTTAATAATTCGTTTAGACAGGTCCGTTGCAGCACCAAAGGGAGAATCGGCCAGCTGCGTAATCATCGTATGATAAAGACTCACGAGCCCGTACCCTTTTTCATTCATCTCATGGTAGAGTTGTGAACGGTCATAATTCTCAACAATTACCGGCAATGTCTGCGGGCATATCCCATCCTGCAATTCCGTATATATGACCTCAATTCCCTTGATATTCTTCAAGAGACTAGACAGGAAAATATAATTTGACCTTCTTATGGAGTAGATTTCGTGCAGGTCATAGCTTAAACCAAAAAAAGGATTGGCAGATGGATCGGGCTCTGAATGCGGAAAATTATTTACCATAACCCCTCCACCTTCAACGGGAAGCAATTTATGGAGGGAATAGAAGGCATATGCCCCCTTTCGTCCGCAGCCTCCGCCTACTAAATCCGTTAACCATGCATGAGCACAGTCTTCGACGAATAGCACTTTTTTATCATCCAGCCACTCACATATTTCAATGTATTTCGGATCTGTAAAACCGAAATAGTGTACCAATAAAACGAGTTGATCTGTAGCTTTGGAAACCTTATCCTTTAAATCCTCGAAATCAATTTCGAGATGGGCATCCAAACCGTAAAAAGCAAACTCGAGTCCGGAATCCTTTACAGAATCGAAAATACCACTGCCTTCGTTTGACGACCAACCGATGTAGGAGGGCAATAAGATTTTACCGGCAGGATGGTCTTTCCTGTACTCAGTAATAATCTTACTCCAGGCCTCGCGTGCCGAATCGGTATATTGCCACGATCTCCTATAAATTCCCTTATTCTCCGCTTTTTTTGTTATCATAATTTAATTTTAATTCCATTCGGTTTATGCTGTCGATCAGTACATAATCAGGATGAATTCCCTTCCCTATATAGTATATTTTATCCAGGTGCAGGCGGGTCCTGATTTGGAGGAGACTTCTGCTTAAATGGTCCGAGTATTCCCCTCGTACTATTGCATCATTGCCAATGGTTCCCAGGCGAAAAGGTTCGCCATCAATATTAATATCCAAAAAATAAAAACCGTACTGTTGCTGCACCACCCGATATTGAGGATAGTTTTGAATGCCAATTGAGCTCTTTGAATCTGTTAAATTTTTAGGGTTTACCTCATGAAAAGGAGTTGTATCTATTTTCTTAAAACCAAAACCGTTATACCAATTGAGGGCTATGGTATTGCTTTCATACACGTCCAGGGCAATTGATTCGAACCCCAGGCTTTCAAAAAGATTTTTAGTGTACTGGTAGAGTTTATTGCCGATACCCTTATTCTTATGGTCGCTGCTGACCGCTATAATATTCAGAAAAGCAGTAGATATGTTCTGAAAAATCTTAAATTCTGCATATCCCGCCAGTACCTCATCTTCGTACAGCACAAAATAGCGGTATACCGAATACGGGTTCTGGAGTTCTGCGGTTATAAACTCTGCGATGCCATCGCCTCTGTAGACGGAGGGAATTAGGTAGGTGGGTTCAAAGGAATTTTTAACAATCGAAACCACCGTGCTTACCTCATGAGGCTTAAGGGCCTCAATCCTGTAACTTTCTTTCATCGTCTAAATTTTTCATTATGGATTCAGGATCGACAACAATATTCTTTGCTCCAACCACCTTTAAGAAGGTTTTGTAAAATATGAGCATATCCTGTTTAAAATTTAAATTCTCCACATACTCCACATCCAGTGCAAGGCGCGCATCCCACCGGACGGTATTTCTGCCATTCACCTGGGCCAGACCTGTAATTCCAGGTCTTACGGTATGACGCAGCCTCTCTTTGTCGGTATAATACGGAAGATACCTCAACAATAAGGGCCGTGGACCAATTAAACTCATATCTCCCATCAGTACATTGATGAGCTGGGGGATTTCGTCCATAGAAGTTTTCCGCACCATGGTCCCAATGGGCGTCAACCGTTTTGCATCAGGAAGCAAGTCACCGTTTTTATCAGTTTTGTCGTTCATTGTCCTGAACTTGATTATTTTAAAGATTCTTTCCCCTTTACCAGGCCGTAACTGAAAAAAGAACGGTTTTCCGCTGTTGGCGATAAACAGACCTATCATAATTACAATAAAAAACGGGCTGAGAATGATCAATGCCATAAAAGCCATAAGAAAATCGAGGACACGCTTGCCGAAATTTTTATACATGCTGAATTTTTTCTTTTATAAGCCCATAGGAGCGGTCAACATGAAATTCAGTAACCAGCAATTTCCACGCATTTTCCTTCATTTGATTATATCGTGCATCATCTGTACAAAATTTGGGTATGGCGTCCTGCATTGCCGTCTGGTCTCCCCATAACACGCTAAATCCGCAGTTTGCCTTTTCTAATATCGTGCCTACATCTGTACTGGTATCTGTTGCTGCGAGAACCGGCAGCTTTAAATCCAGATAGGACAGCAGCCTGGAAGGGAAGTTCGGTATTGTGAAGTCTTTATGGAGAAAGATCATCCCCACATCACAAGCCCTCAGCAGGAATTCGTAATCATCTTTCGGCAGGCCTTTCATCAAAAGGGCATTATCCGGCTTGCGATCCTGAAACCATTTCTGAATTCTGCTATACTCGGTGCCTGAACCTATGACGAGGAAAAAAACATCTTTCCTGTCTGTTTTTTCAATGGTTTGTAACAGAAACTCTACGCCCTGGGGTTTGCCCAGGTTACCCCCATAAACAAATATTTTTTTATCATTCGGGAGCGCATATTTAGTCTTAATGGCATTCTTTTCTTCCGGAGTCTGCCGGAGTTCCAGCGGTTCAATTGTATTAGGGTTGATCTCCACCTTCTGCGAGCTGATCTGTGGGTTATGGTGTAACAGAAATGATTCGTTAGCAGCAGACATACACCCTATAAAATCGGATATCTCGTATAGTTTTTTTTCTTTTTTCTGAAAAAATCGGTGCAGGACACTCCCTTTTTTCAGCATATTCATATCCACGGCATTCTGGGGAAAAATATCCTTCAGCATGAGGTACGCATAGGCATTGTCCCTCTTTTTGATATAACTGATGACTTTTACCAAGGTTATTGGAGGGGTGGAATACAGGACGAGATCAAATTTGATATGGGGCAAATATTTCTTTATGGCATTGAGAAACTGGGACTCGATTGCAAGTGTCCCCAACCCCTTTTCAAGGATATTTGTTTTTTGAATATTGAAGGTTCTGACGTTTAGAATGGTGCCGCTTTTTTCTTCAATGATCCCTGTTTTTTTATTTTCCCGTCTTTCTACAGGGGTCACCACATATACCTTATGTCCATCATCAGAAAATTTCCGCAGAAGATCAGTATACACTCCGCGGTCACTTAGCGAACCAATTCTGGCCATTGTTAAAAAAAGAACATTCATTGTTTAATATTTGCTCCAGACTACACGGTTAATATAATCGGTATAAGAAATAATAATTCTCACCATTTTTTCAGAAACATTGGGCATTGAATAATCGGAAACCCTTCTGAAGTTTCTCTCTTCGCCGGTTTTCTGCTGTTGAAGTTGTGCAAGTCCCTGCATTATCCGCTCTACATTCATCCCCACCATCATCACACTGGTTTCCTCCATTGCCTCAGGTCTTTCATGGGCATCGCGGATGTTAAGTGCCCTAAAGTTCAGGATTGAGGATTCTTCTGAAATGGTCCCGGAATCCGACAACACCGCATAGGAATGCATCTGCAGCGCATTATAATCATGGAAACCAAGAGGTTTCAAGAATTGAATTTCAGGACGCATCACCATCTGCATTTTATCGATCATATTTTTGGTACGGGGATGTGTAGAAACAATGATTGGATACTGATATTTTTCAGCGATTGCATTGAGCGAGTCCATGAGTCCTTTAAAGTTTTTCTCTGAACTGATGTTTTCTTCGCGGTGCGCGGAGACTACAAAAAATTCACCTTCATTCAGGTTCAATTTATTGAGGACATCTGAGGCTTCAATCTGAGGCAGATAATGGTTAAGCACCTCAAACATGGGTGAACCGGTCTTGATGATCCGGTCGGCGGAGAGTCCTTCTCTCAATAAATATTCCCGCGCGATATCGCTGTAAGTCAAATTGACATCTGCCGTATGGTCCACAATCTTGCGGTTGGTTTCCTCCGGTACGCGCTGGTCGAAACAGCGGTTGCCCGCTTCCATATGGAAGATGGGGATCTGTCGTTTTTTCGCTGCAATGGCACACAAACATGAATTGGTGTCTCCAAGCACCAAAAAAGCATCCGGTTTCACCGATTCCAGAACCGGGTCGATGTTAATTAAGATCTGCCCTGCGGTTGTTGTTGCACTGGAGCCCGCTGCATTTAGGAAATGATTTGGTTTTCGCAGGCCCAAATCCTTAAAAAAGACTTCATTGAGTTCATAATCATAGTTTTGACCAGTGTGAACCAGGATATGTTCTATCGCCTCAGATTGATCTAAACCAATTAAAACTCTTGATAATCGGATAATCTCAGGCCGCGTTCCAACGACGGTCATTACTTTTAATTTTTTCATACGCTATTTATATTCTCGTTCTGCAAAGGTAATTTATACTTCTTCAAAAAAAGTATCGGGACGGTCTGGATCGAAACTTTCATTGGCCCACATAAAAGTAACCATATCTTCTGTTTCTGAAAGGTTGATGATGTTGTGGGTATAACCCGGAATCATCTCCACAACCTCAATTTTATCGCCACTCACATAAAAATCGTTCACGGCGAAATCATTACCCTCCGCATCTTTTCCAACTTTTCTCAGTTGTATCAGTCCTTTCCCACTCACTACTACAAATTTTTCATTTTTTGTATGGTGCCAATGCTGACCTTTGGTGATGCCGGGCTTTGAAATATTTACCGAAAACTGACCTCTTTCCGGTGTTCGGATAATTTCTGTAAAACTCCCCCTCTGGTCAATGTTCATTTTTAGAGGATAGGAAAATTGATCAGCCGACAGATAACTCAAATACGTGGAGTATAATTTCTTCCCGAATCCATTGTGGGTCACATTGGGCACCGTAAGATTTTCCCGTTGTGTTTTAAAGCCATTTAACAGATCAACAATTTCGCCTAATTTAATTTTATGTACCGTAGGAACTATGCAAAAATCACCATGTCTTGTAGCTTCATTTGCTAATGCGCCTATTAATTCTTCTACCACATCATCTATGTATACCAAAGTCATTTCAACCGTTGGATCATTTACCGCAATAGGCAAATCATTCGCGATATTGTTACAGAATGTAGCCACGGCACTGTTGTAATTTGGTTTAGCCCATTTACCAAAAACATTGGGAAAGCGGTAAATAAGTGCTTTTTCCCGGTCCTGGGGATTGAAATGATTCCGAACTGCCTCCTCGCCGGCTTTTTTACTCCTGCCATAAGGATTGTCGAGGGCTGCCTGGGTGGAAGAAGCAAGTACAATGGGACAGCGGTTATCATGCAGCTTCAGCTTTTCCAGTAAGGTGGAGGTAAAGCCATAGTTCCCCGCCATAAACTCCTCCGTTTCTTTGGGACGGTTTACACCGGCCAGATGAAAAACGAAATCCGCAGTTTTACAGGCGTCATCCAGCACCCCCTCATCAGTTTCGCGTGTGTATTCAATAATTTCTAAGTCGGTACCCAAAACCGGATGTTTGGCCTTTCCGGATTTGATGTTGTATAACTGTGCGGTAAGGTTCTTGCCAACGAAGCCGTTGGCTCCCGTTAATAATATTTTCATTTTTTCTACTGTGTCTTAAAGTTCTGGTACCGCGCCGAACCTTGATATCTTCGATCAGGTGAGGCTGCATCATAGTTAATATGGATATTGCAGGACGTCTTCGTTATAAATCTCTTTACGGATGAGAGGCAGTGTTGAAATTAGTCTTTTCAACCCTTCCACCCCCTGCTGTTCCGTGTTGTGAGAGTGATAATCCTCAATTTTAGAGATGTCACGCTCCCCTTCAGAGAAATACTTGGCATAGTTCAGGTCCCGGTTATCGGCAGGGATCCTGTAAAAGTCACCCATGTCTTCCGCATGCAGCATTTCTTCCCTTGTACAAAGGGTTTCATAGAGCTTTTCGCCATGGCGGGTGCCGATAATCTTCACCGGCACTTCCTTACCTGCAAGATCCATAAGCGCTTTCGCAAGGTCTCCAATCGTTCCGGCCGGAGCTTTATTTACAAACAGATCTCCCGGGTTGGCATTCTCGAAGGCGAAAAGCACAAGGTCAACCGCATCATCCAATGACATAAAGAACCTAGACATATTGGGATCGGTAATCGTGATTTTTTCTCCTTTTCTAATCTGGTTCAGAAATAATGGGATAACAGAGCCTCTGGAGGCCATTACATTTCCGTATCTCGTAAGACACACGACCGTTTCGGTAAGGCTGCGCGACTCGGCCACTGCCACCTTTTCCATCATGGCTTTGGAGATTCCCATCGCGTTTATCGGATAAGCTGCTTTGTCTGTACTCAAACAAATAACCTTCTGTACTTTGTTGAAGGCGGCAGCACGGATTACATTCTGTGTACCTTCAACATTCGTCTTTACGGCCTGCATTGGGAAAAATTCACAGGAAGGGACCTGTTTCAGCGCCGCCGCATGGAAGACATAATCAACGCTGCGTGTGGCAGGTTCCACACTTGAATAATCCCGTACATCGCCGATGTAGTATTTGATCTTGTCGTTTTTGTAGAGGATCCGCATATCATCCTGCTTCTTCTCGTCCCTCGAAAAAATGCGAATCTCTCTGAAATGATCGGTATGGAGGAAACGGTTAAGGACCGCGGAGCCGAACGAGCCGGTGCCACCGGTGATGAGGAGTATTTTATTTTGGATTTTCATATTTGTTGTTTTGCGGAAGATAGCTGTTTATAGGTTTCGGTCCAAACAGATATCTGGGTTTTTATATTGAATTTTTCATTTACTAAGGTGCCTGCATTGTGGCAGTATTCATCATATACACGACTGTCCATCGTAATTATTTTATCTATATACTCAGCCAAATTCTCAGGAGCATTAGACGTATGGATGCCACAGCGGTACTTTTCCAAAACGGACCAGGGGGTTCCCAAAGAAGCTAAAACAGGTGTTCCCTGATTCAGTGCTTCCACGACGACATTTCCAAAATTTTCACTTTCGCTTGGCAGCACTAAGAACCAAGATTCTGCATATTTGGTTTCTTTTTCGTCACCGGTAATGTGTCCTGAAAACTTCACCTTGTGATCTAGGTCAAGGTCTATGATAAGTTTTTTCAATTCCTGAAAATAGTCCTCATGCCTTTCTTCGTGTGAACCCGCAATATCGAAAACGAACTCCGAATTCTTAAATAATTTACTTAGAGCCAATGCGTCGATAAATTTATGGAGTGCTTTTATTTCATGTATACGGCCCATAAATAAAAACTGTTTCTTTTTTACGGCAGACACCGGGTCAGCCGGATACATTAAATTAGGAACCTGAAGGGTTCTGCAGCCATTAAAAAAATCGGTTACATCTTCGGTCTCTTTATCCGAGGTGGTATGAAAGAGCATCTTTTTGTAAAGAATGCGGTATAAGAATAAGGTAGGCTGTTTTTTCCAGCGGCTGAACCGTAAAGCGTCTGCGCTCAGCTCCCCATGTACGCTTGCTACCAAAGGTTTTCTTGAAAGCAAAAGGGCCCACATAATCAAACTTAATGTGGATGGGATGTTAAAGATGCCGCTCAGATGGATGAGGTCTGCTTTTTTTATTTGCCCATATAAAGAAAGTAGGCTTTTAAAACTTAGGGCATTTACTGCATAATATACATTTCCATAATCGGAGGGGGTTATTTTGTCTGATGTTATATGTCCCGGGGCTATCCCATACATTGTTGTGAAAACGTCACATTCTATATTTTCCCTAGCCAATGCGGATACATGCCAATGCACAGCGCTGGCCTGTCCGCCGATCTGGCAGGGAAAGAATGCGCCTATGGGAAAAAATATTTTCATAGTTTGTAATAATTACTTTGTTATAAAACCTCTGTACCTGTGGGTTTTTCTTACATTACATTCTTTGCATAAGGATTCATATTCACAGAGTATTGGGGAGCCCCTGTTGCGTATGTTAGGACTGATTTACAGAAGGGGGTCTTGTTATATAGTAATTTATAAAGCCTAAGATAAAAAGCATATAAATAAATGCTACGGAACCCAAACCAACAAAAAAATCCTCTCCAACGTTCATTACGGCATAGACCAGTAAGTATCCCGGTAGAATCAGCGGTACTGCTCGCTTTGAAAGAAACACCGAAAGAATCGATAAAAAGTAAGTTAAAACAACAAGTATGGTAAAAAACAAACCCATATTTAAAACAAACCTGATATAGCAATTATGCATATTGCCATATCCGGTAATGAGTAAGTGAGCATCCATTCCATTTCCCCACCACAGATTTTTATCAATCATAAATGCTGCACTGTCCCAAATATCCTGTCTTCCGGAAGAGGAGGCAGCATCTGCTATATCGGAAAATCTACTGAGTAAAAAGGAAAGATCTATAAAGTATGATAATATAATTGCAGAAATAATACTAAATACAGCAAGTTTAGCAAATTTTCCTATTTCTGCGATATAGTTAAATCCTAAGATCAATACACATCCAACCACGGCATTGCGTGAGCCACTAAAAAAAGCTGTTGCTAAAATAAGAAGCAATAGCACGTTAAAATAATAGCGGTGAATCAGTTTATTCCTATTCGCCAGCATAATAATTACCAACCAGAAAATTGTAGCTATCCCATAGGCATTGGAATTGCTCATAAATCCAAAAAAACGTTGACCTGCAAGAATTAAGTGGCCATTAAGCACTACAGAGATTATTAGAAATAGAAGTATAGCATTAACAAAGTACTTTAATATATTGTTGTTCTGCTGGAAAACCTTCCCAATGATAGGCGGTAATAGTAAACAAAATCCAGTTAATGCGAGAAACCTTAAATAGTCTACACCATCCACCAATGCATACAGAAATTGCAGAAAGTAGAATATAACAAGCAAAGAGACGGGTTGCGAAATGGACAGTTTCTTTTGCTGCAGCATGTATAAGGAGTATAATAATAAAATCCCGAACAGCCCCCACCTCACCATTGAAGCTCCCGACCCTACGGCAGCTGGCAACACTCTGGCCCCCAGTAATTCTTTGACATCCATATCATGAAAACTCATCACAAACGGAGTTATAATAAAAAGCAGCAGGACCGCCATACTCAGTTTACTGTTACCGCGTATCAACATTTCAAAATTTGCTTCAGATTTGCTAACTGCACCGCTGGATTGATGGTATTGGAAAGATCTCTGCTTCTATGTCCGTAAACCAATAACTCATTATCGGACAAGCTTATTATCTTTTCTATTTTATCTTTAAGATCCGTTACGGAATTATTTTTAACGGTGTACCCATTATAATTACTAATTACAAAGTGTGGCGCGGCGCCACACGTTTCGGTGCATAGAATAGGTAAACCTGCTGCAGCGGCTTCATGAAGCGCCACACCCCATTGATCACTTAGGGATGCCATAAGAAAGCACCCCCCATTTTGCATCTCCTTAAGCAGATTTGTTTGAGGTTGATATCCCTTCACAATAAAACCGCCATTCTGTATTAAATCTTCTCGCATCTCTCCTTCTCCAACAAGCGTGAAGGACCAACCTTTTTTATCTTCAATCGCACTCCATGCTTCCATCACATTACGAAGTCCTTTATTTACATTTAAAGTTCCTACATATAGAAAATTTTTTGGCCACTTCACCGACTTCAATTCTATATTTACCTTCTGAAAAAAGTCTACGTTTGCGCACAGGGAATGGAAAATAATTTGGTGATTAGCAAACTGCAATTTTCTTGCATAATCATACTGACGTATACCTGCGACCCAGAGATGCGTAAAAGCCTTATGTAAGTGATAAGGACTAAGCAGTGCATTTATTTTCTGACGTATAGTTCCATACCATGGTGTATCCGAAAGCGCAACGATGGGTAGATCTGTTTCCAATTTGAGCCGCTTACACACCCAGGTAAATTCCGGTATCATCCAGCCTGCGGCTATTACAAGATCCGGCTTAAACTCATTAATCTTTTGAAGTACTTGCTCCCTGCTAAAATCTTTATAATTAGCGGTTATAAAATCTAACCCTAAATCCGGAATTTCAGTAGAAAAACGGGCTACGTGAAAAGCCATAACTTTTGCCCCTAAATTATCCATTGTATTTTTAATACTCAGTACCTGATGGGGTACATAGTCGATGACTAGAAATACCACTTTCATCTAAAATTCATTTTTAATATCTCTTTTATAATGATTTACTTTATTCGGCTCTTTCCTTATTTAAATCTTTTATGACTTTCGCAGGAACACCTGCTAATAAACTATGTCGTTGAAAATTTTTTGCTACAACAGCCCCTGAATTTACAATATTCATCTCTTCAACAATAACGCCAGGCATTATTAATGAATTAGCCCCTAACCAAGATCCTTTTTTTATAATAATATCCTTACTTATTCCCTTACCTGCCATCCTCCCCTCTATGTCACCGATGTTATGAGTTCCTGTACCTATGTATACACGAGGAGAAATATCAACATTATCCTCAATTTTAATTGAAGACGAGGAAATAATCATTACCTCTGGACCTATCCAAACGTTTGATCCAATCTCTATACATCCTGCACCAAATATTCTAGCAGACGAGCATATTCTAGTCTTAGGCCCGACTTTATATCCTTGCAGCAAGTATAAAAATCTTTTAAACTCAAATAAACTAGTTTCAGGTAATAGTCTTATTATGAAATTTAATAAAACTTTCAAAATTGATTTATACATTATTATCTGTTATTAAAAACCTGATTATTTAAAAATTGATGTAAATTAGAGCATAATAAATCTACTTGCTAATAATAAATTAACCAAGTAATATTTTTACACACATTCATCACTGTACGGTTCCTGCAAGAACAATTTTAAACCTATATGGAGATAATTCTTCATCGTGATAAGTATAAATTATACCAAAATCTTTTACTTTTATATATAATTTTTTTTATTAAAGATCTTCTTATTTTAATATCGTGCTTGTTCTCAATGTATAATAAATCTTGCATTATAACAGCACTATACTTTTCAGATGTTTTTTGGTTCATCTGTTTTCGAAACCCTCCAAAAAAACAATTAACATACTTCCAATCTCTAATGCTATACGCCTCGTTTATCTGAAAATATATATCCAAATCCATATTTGTAAATAAACTTATATCAAAGTGGATCGCATTATTCAATTTTGATGACCAAAACAAAGATTGAGTTACAGCAACAAATCCTTCATGTTTTAGATGATTGGACGAAAATGGAAAAGATAAATTTAGGTCTATTAATTTATCATTCTCATCGATTGAAATTGTATTTCCAAAAAAAACTTTACATGTAGTGTTCTTCAGATATTCATTGGCAACCTCTTGAAATGCATTTTCTAAATATACATCATCACTGTTCATCCATCCTACCAAATCACCGCTTGCCTTCCTTATACCCTTATTTAATGCATCACTCTGCCCTTTATCTTTTTCTGAAACCCAGTGAAAAATATATTTTTCATATTTTCTAATTAAATCTACTGTGCCATCGGTCGATCCACCGTCTATGATAATTAATTCAAAATTTCGATAATTTTGATTCAAAACTGATAATATAGATCTTTCAATAAACTCAACTTGATTAAAAGAAGGCATAATAATGGAAATTTTGGGTAAAGATTGATCCTTCTCAAAAAGAAACGCATCCTTAAATGTACTTTTGGAAAAAAATTCAGAAAACTGATTATTTTCAAAATGGTTGAATTGCTTTTTTAAAATTCTTTTTTTTAAATTATTTCTCATCTTTATTAATTTACCAACTGGTGTATTTGGGACTTAACTATTATAGGGGTGCAAGGTATTGCAAGATTTTCATCAAATGTTTCCTGAGAGACCAAAAATTTATGCAACAACTTACTTGATTTCTACAATTTCATCTTTACTAATTAGTACTCTAATATAAAAACAATATACATCTACGCCTTTGACAAACAAAGAATAAATTTCTGCCAAAAGAATAACTAATTAAATCGCTTCACAATAACATAATTTTGTCAATCTTAAGAATTTATTATATGCTTTAAAATAAATTAAAAACCATATTACTACGTAAATAATTTTGTCAATTTTGAACAAAAATCAACTATACTTACAAATTAAATATTAGTAAAAACTTAGGCCTTTTATAAATAATTTACAAGATAGAAACAATTTTTTGTGCAAAATGCAATTGTTCCATTTGTACGTCAAATTTGGCGGTCACCAAATTACAATCCATCGCATATAATAATTTGCTTGCTAAATCATTATGATCCAAAGGCTTAAAAAATAGACAGTTATCTTTCATCTGTTCTCTGTGTAAAGGAATATCAGATAGAAGAATTACATGGTTCAACGCTTTAGTGTCCTCTACGACGGTACTCCAACCTTCGAACAATGAGGGTTGCACAATCGCGATAGAGTTCTTCATCAACTGTAATTGTTCATGTCTATCAATAAAGCCCAAAAATCGAAAATTCTCCTGTAATCCATATTCTGCAATGGTTCTTTTTAAATCAGAAGTATATTCCGGATTTCTATAATCAAATTCTTTTCCGGTAAAAACAATACTAATATTATAGTCTTTCTCCTTTAGAACTTTAACCGCTTCAATTATGACCTTATGATTCTTATGTTTCCAAAACTGATTTGGAACAATAAAATAGCTTCCGTCAATATTGAATTTCTTTTTTAAAGCCATCAGATCAAGGCTTTCATAACTATCATCAACCACACTTACAAATCTTAAAACCTCTTTACGATTTGTATTATTTGGATAAAACTTATTAAAATCAGCTAAAGCACAATTGCTACTAAAAACAATGGGATATTTGTTTTTGACAACATAATTTTGTGCAATTCTTCTATTTTTTATCTCTTTTTTCTCGAAAAATTCAGGTAGATATCGATCCTGAAAATCTGGTATCCAGAAATAAAAACCTCTAATATTTGAGGTATCAATAGTTAAATTAATTGGATATAAATTCAAAATTCCATCAATCTTTATTTTCTTTCTCACCAAATCTCTACTAAAAAGCTCTCTGCTTATTCTATTCAAGATTCTTTGACCAAAATTTAGTTTTGGACTAAAATAACTGAACTCTAAAAAAGGGTAATTAAGTTCCGCAATTAAATTTATAGATTCTTCAGAATTATATAGAATTCGCAAGAAGGGTTTTTCAGCACTATTTAGACCGTTCAATGCCTTAATAATATTAAGAATGTAATATGTCCCTCCAATCCAATTATCAGAATATTGGAAAAGTAAAGTTAATTGCTTTCTTTCAGCCATTGTACCACATTTTTTAGTCCTTCTTGTATAGAAACTTGAAACTTAAATCCAAAACTTTCCAATAAACTGATATCAGCTCTCCAATGGATTGGATCACCAGGTTTTACTATCATATTGAACTTTAACTTTACATCAGAATTATGTTCGTTTATAAAAACCAAAGCCGCCTTTTTTATTTCGATTTCTAGACCTGATGCAATATTTACAGCCTCACCATTAAAAAGACCATCTTTTATTATACAGTCAATGGCATTAATTACGTCACTAATGTATATAAAATCTCTAGTTTCCGTTCCAGAACCAAACAATTCTATCTCATTAGAATGCAAGCATTTTTGATACAAGTCCCAAAAGATTTGTTTTTTGAGCCGTTCTCCATAAACCGAAAACAATCTCAAATTTATGGTTTGAATGTTATAAAGATAAAAATACTCCTTGCAAATTTGTTCTGCATAAAGTTTGTGCCAACCATAAGGCGATAAAGGTTTCAAATCAGCCGTTTCCTTTATTGGCAATTTAACTGGATTCCCGTATACCGCTGCTGATGACAAATTAATATACTTACATTCAGGATTGTGAACTCTAATCGCATCAAGAATCTTAATAGTATTTGTGACATTCAATTCAAAATCAAAAACTGGCTTAGTCAAAGATATTGGTACACTCCCATTACCACTGGCATTAATACAAACATCAAATTTCATCTTATTAAATACCACTTCATAATCAGAATTTATAGCTGCCAATTTAAAATAATTTTGAGACCTATCTAATTGTATTATATCAGCACTAAAAACTTCATGCTTACTTGAAAAAAATCGTTTCAAGTGTCCCCCAATAAACCCTTCAGAACCTATAATTAGTATTTTCATTTTCTTCGTAAATTTTCGGGCAATACTTTAAGCACTCGTGCAGGGTTGCCCCCTACGACTGTCCAATCAGGCACATCTTTTGTCACAACACTACCTGCCCCAACAATTGAGCCCTCACCTATAGTTACACCTTTTAATATTATGCAATTCATCCCAATCCAGGCATTTGATTTTATTAAAATTGGACTTGAATTGACCACATCCCAATTTTTATCAGCAATAAAATCTCGCCCTTCTCTATAATCTCTCAACTGCTGTAAAATATCATTTTCTCGGTCTCTGAAATCCAAAGAATGAGAATTGTGATCATAAACATAAGTCCCCCACGCAATAAAAACATTATGTTCAATAACAATCTTATTTTTACAAATTAAATGACTCCCTCCAATAAATGAATTATCTCCAACAAGGACTATACCTTCTGGTGATTCGAAAGTTATCTGGCAATTGAGCATAGTATCATCGCCAACTTCAACATAAATTTTATTTTTTTGGGGATTATTTACATTAATTGAAAAACCAGGTAACAAATATGAATTACCTCTTTTAATATAGGTAGCCAATCGCTGATGTTTCCTCTTGGTTCGTTCTTTGCGGAATAATTCTAAAAAATATTTTATCATACAATTAAATTATTAATGCATTTATTGGATTTATATAAAACATAAATAAGAGTTGGCAAAATCAAAATAGCAGATGCCAGGGGTACAGAACCAATACCTATCCCAATATAAAAAAAATACTTGGCCAAAGGAATGATGAAAACTGATGCCGCTACTGATAAAACAACTTGGCCATTTAAATCCTCAAAAGCATTTAGAAACACCGCCCCTGAATATGCGAAATACTGAATAACGACAAGAAAAACAAAAGGCAATAATTGAGTAAATTCAATATTTATAATCCCATTTGTCCAAAAAGGTACTATAAATGGCATAAAATAAGCGACAATACATGTTCCAATGCTAAAGAACAAAGATATCCAGAGAAGTTGATTTTTAGCCTTAAACAACAAGACCTTCTGTTTTAAAGCTTTTGCATGTGAAATTTCAGCCCAAAAAACTCCAATAATCACGCTAAAAAAAGTCATTCCTATTAAGAAAATTTTATTAATAGTATCAAATTGAGCAACATCTTTAACCTGTAAATTATCGTAAGTCATCAAATTGCCTAAAGAAAACAACATTAATGTTGAAAGTTGTAAAAGGAAAAAACGCCCTCCAACCAGCAGAGAATCTTTTGAAGACGTAAAATGTGAAAAATTTAAAAGTTCTTCCCATTTAAACTTCAGATAACTAAGTGAAATATAAAAAATGCTAAAATTAATTAGCACATATAGTAAACCGTAAATAAATGCTACTTTATAAATATTTAATTGAATAATTCCATAACTATACAACACAATTGTTATCAACCAAAGTAGAGATTGAAACAATAGTAAAAAATTAAGAAGATTGAATTTTTTCAAACCTTGCACTATAAAGTGACCTAACGTAAACGGAAACGCTAATATCACCGGCAAATACAATATGACAGAAAGTATTGCATTTTCACGTAGTGCAGCTATAACAAAAAAACTACATCCGAAAACTAATAATATAACAAACGTTGCCAAAACATAAAACTGAATTGTACCTGCAATTAAAATTTGCAAATAGGATTTATCCTTGTTAACAAGTGATTCTGTCACCTTGTTTTTAAGACTATAACCTGAACCAAAATCAAAAATATTTAGCCATCCAACCAATGCTGTTAAAGTCACCCAGACCCCATAATTATAAGTCCCAAGTGCCTTTAACAGCAATGGTACAGCGATTAACGAAACAATCGAACTAGCAATTTTAAATATGGTTGAACCAATGATAGATTTTAAAACCGACAAATTCAAACTCATCCTAATAAGATTACTTTTACCAAAATTAATTGTGTTTTAATATCTGCTCGGAATGGGTATCTATTTTGTTGTATAAACCTCAACGCAGCTACAAAACCATTTGTTTTTCTGATTTGGGATATTCCAGGTAAAAGATTTCTAGCGTAAACCTCATCTCTAATAGAATCAAATTGTAAAGGTAGTAATCCCTTTTTTCTATACACCTCTATTCCATAATTTTTTAGTTTGTTCTGCCAAAAGTCTATTTCAGAAAGCCATAACTTCGTGGCAATCTTCTGGTGCGTTAATGCGCCATTCCAAACCCTATAAGCAGCTACTATTTCTGGAATAAAAGTAACACTACCAGTCAATAAAACTCTCTGAATCAAATCACTATCTCCAGCAGTCAACTTATAGTTTTCATCAAAATAATTTAACTTTTTTAACATACTTGTTTTAAATACTATAGCTGGCATCCGAGCATCAACTCCATACTTAAAAATATCAAATCCAAGTGGAGATTCATATGAAATTTCATTTTTTACCACCCAGCCTTTTCTCTTGACATCAAATTCATCAATTACATCATAACCGAACACAATCATATCAGCATTGGGGTATTTCTCGATATTTTTTTGAATTATTTCAAAAGTAAACTCATAAAATAGATCATCATCTGATGGTATCATCACCCATTCAGTGGATACATTTTTTGCCGCTACATTCCAATTGGCAAAAACATCTAAAACAATAGAACTAGAAATAAAAGTAGCGTTTGTGAATTTATTTTTTAAATTTAGCTCTGTAAAGGAGCCATTATCACTTACCGTAACTTTAATTCTTTGTGGAATTGATGAGAGTAGTTTTTCTAATAATTCGTTTCTATTATATGTTGGAATAGCAACTTGTAAATTATCCATAATTAAATTGATTTTACCCAATTGACCATTTTTTTAACACCAGCATTGCTATCTATTGTAGGTGCCCATCCAAATGCATTCTTAGCTTTATCTACATTGGCAACGTAAACTTTTTGGTCACTTTTTCTCCACGGTAGTTTTGTATATTTCATCTCTATTTCCAGCTCATTTTCTAATACTTCAAAAAGTTCCAACAATGAAAGACTATTATTCATTCCCCCACCGACATTAAAAGCCTTTCCTTTTGTATGATCAATAGAATTGATTGCAGAAAAATAACATTTGATTAGATCATCTCCAAATAACACATCTCTAACCTGCTTTCCTGATCCTGAAATGGTAAACGGTTCTTTTAGTGCTCCACTTTTAATATCAATTGCCTGTTTTATGAACCAACCAATCCATCCTTGGTCAGCAGTAGCGTATTGACGCCCTCCAAAAATTGACGAATGCCTAAAAACAACAGTTTTTAAATCAAACATTTTTGCATAATCAAGCATATATTGATCAGTCGCACCTTTAGAACAGCCATAAGGTGATTGAAAATCAAGAGACACTTTCTCATCAAAACCATTTTCAAAACCTTTAGCTTTGAACCGCGTTTCCGTTTCCTCATATTCAACCCACTCTAAATCCCCATATACCTTGTTTGTGGAAGAGTAGGTTATGATGGTATCCGGACTATACTTTCTAACCACTTCCAGTACATTATTCCCTCCCATAACGTTCACTTCAAAGTCAAATCTAGGATTTTCGAGTGAAGTAGTCATTGCAACTTGGCCAGCCAAATGAAAAATCACATCGGGCTTACAGTCTTTTATTGCATATTCAACATCATTGTAGGATCGTATATCAGAATGATAGAATTTAAATTTTCCCAATGATTTTAACCATTTTAAATTTTGTTCCGCACCTACACGATACAAATTATCAAAAACAAAAAGTTCATCACCTCTTTGCAAAACTTCAGCAGCTAAATTTGAACCTAAAAATCCACAACCTCCTGTTATTAAATACTTCATGTGCTATTATTTTTTTTGTGGTCACATAGAACTCGCTATTAATTATATCTTAAAATGAATATTAATATGCACGTTTCAATTTATTTTTCTTTTAGTATTTTTTGAATTCCGTCATTGATGCTCACTTTCGGCTTCCATCCCAGCTCAATTAATTCTGTATTATCTAATTCCGGGATCATGACATCGCCTTTTCTGTAGGGGATAGCTCCAAATTTTAATCTTGAAACTATTTTGCTTTTATTTAATTTTTCTAATTCTGTAGCAAGAATTAATACAAATTCTTTTACCTCGGTAAATATACTTGTTCCTAAATCAAATTGACTCCAGTCTGGCAAAATACTTCTTTTTCGTAAAACTAAATCATAAGCGGCAACTACATCGGTTATATAAATAAAATCTCTCTTTTGAATTCCGGAAGTTAAATTGATATCGTCTGTTTTATCAGTCATTTCCTTCGTCACCCAGGGTAGAAACTTCTTCACATCATCTTTAACACCATACATATGTTCAATTTTAAAATTAATAACCTGTATCATTTCCGACCGTTGATACAGCCAATCAGCAAACTGTGCTTTAGATAAACTGTAGTCATTAAGATTTCTGGGCAATAGTGAGTCCGTATTAATGAATGTCCTCACTTTATTTTTTATTGCTTCATCCAATAAATTCAAACCGAAAATTAAATTGGCATTCACAACATCCACAAGACCTTCATTGCTCCTGCCATAGCTGCATACCGTATTGATAATTACATCAACTTTCTCCTGCTCAAAAACTGTTTTAAAATCAACGGTGTCAATATTGTAACTTCTTACTTTATCTAACAAATGATTAATTCTCCAGGTGTCGGACGTCGTTCGTTTTAATATTACTACATCTAATTCCTGTTGAACAAAAGACTCCAATAAATGACTTCCCAAAAACCCTGTAACTCCTGTTATCAGTATAGTACTCATTAGAAATTCAATCCAAAAAATTCTTCCAGTTTTTCACCAACAAAGTCAAAATGCTCTTGGCCTAAAGCCGGATAAACTCCTATCCAGAAAGTATCATTCATGGTAATGTCGGTATTTGTAAGCTCCCCCGCGACTCTGTGCTCAATTTCTTTAAAGTAAGGCTGTTTGGTAAGATTTCCTGCAAAAAGCAATCGGGATCCAATTTTGTTCTGGTCTAAAAAACGTAGCAAATCAACCCTGTTCACGCCGGATTCCTTTTTTAAAGTAATGGGAAATCCAAACCATGATGGGTTACTGTTTGGCGTAGCTTGTGGCAGGTCGATAAAATCAGTGAGACTGCTCAGTCTATCATACAAAATCGTGAAATTTTCCCTTCGCTTGGTAATGAAACCCGCTGCTCTGTCCAACTGTGCAACCCCGCATGCAGCCTGCATATCTGTAATTTTTAAATTGTATCCTAGATGGGAATACACATACTTGTGATCATACCCATACGGCAGGTCACCATGCTTCTGTTCAAACCTACATCCGCAGGTATTGTCACATCCTGGTGCACAATAACAGTCCCTGCCCCAGTCCCTGAATGATTCAGCGATTAATTTTAATTCGGCATTGTTGGTGAAAACTGCGCCGCCTTCACCCATGGTAATGTGATGCGCCGGGTAGAAACTCAAGGTGGCAATATCCCCGAAAGTGCCCACCAACTGATTGTTATAGGTGGCACCCAATGCATCACAACAGTCTTCAATCAACCATAAATTATACTTCTCACAAAGTGCCTTTACTTTGTCAAGATTGAAAGGATTTCCCAAAGTATGAGCCAGCATAATGGCTTTGGTTTTAGGAGAAATCGCTGCTTCAATTAAATCAGCATTGATGTTATGGGTATGTATGTCAACATCCACAAACACCGGTATCGCACCAAATTGAACTATGGGGTTTACGGTTGTAGGAAAGCCGGCTGCAACACCAATTACTTCATCTCCCTTTTTTATTGCACGTTCACCGAGTTTCGAAGAAGTCAGGGTACTGAATGCCACCAAATTGGCAGACGAGCCCGAATTCACTGAAATACAATGCTTGACCTGCAGGAATGAAGCGAGTTTTTTTTCAAATTCCGCATTAAAACGCCCTGTGGTTAACCAACCATCCAAGGAGGCGTCTACCATATTCTGAATTTCTTCATTGCCTATCACCTTACCCGCTGGCGGGATTACGGATTCTCCCGGCACGAAAGCTTTGGGTCTGTATGCTTCTGTCGTATATTGTCCAACAAGCACTGCAATTTCCTTCCTAAGATTTTCTAAGATTTCTTTACTCTCCATTTTGTATCTTATTTGTTATAGCTTGCTATTTCCTGCAAGCACTTTTCATTCATATTTTTCCCCGCGCGCCAATCCTGGTGCCAGTTGACAATTAAAGCTAACGTATGGTCCAAATTCCAGTTAGGATGCCAGTTCAGACGAGCGGCTGCCTTGGAACAATCCAGTTTTAAATATCCAGCTTCGTGGGGATGACTGTTTCTATCCAATTCCCAACGGGCATCCTTACCCCATTCCTTCATCATTTTATCAAGAATCCAATTAACAGGTTTGCAATCTTCATCTTTAGGTCCAAAATTCCAGGCTTCGGCAAATTCACTTCCATCTTCAAATAAATGCTGGGCCAAAACCAAATAGCCGGAAAGGGGTTCCAGAACATGTTGCCAGGGGCGTGTTGATAACGGGTTGCGGACAACCACCGGTTGCGATTTTTCAAATGCCCTTAAAATGTCGGGGATTAACCGGTCTTCTGCCCAGTCTCCACCGCCAATTACATTCCCCGCCCTTGCAGTAGCTATTGAAGCAGTATCAGGAGTATGAAAAAATGAACGCCGGTACGCGGAGGTTACCAATTCCGCACAACCTTTGCTGTTGCTGTACGGGTCGTGCCCGCCCATCGGTTCATTCTCGCGGTAACCCCAGGCCCATTCCTTATTTTCATAACATTTATCCGTGGTGACAGATACTATTGCCTTTAAATAGGGGCAAGACCTTGCGGCTTCCAGGACATTTACGGTACCCATAACATTTGTGGTATACGTTTCAACAGGTTCCAGATAAGACAGCCGTACCAATGGCTGTGCTGCCATATGGATTAATATATCCGGATTAAAAGAAATCATGCTTTTTTGCAAAATCTCTAAATCCCGAATGTCACCTATTTGGGAATCCATTTGGTCTCCCACATTTGCCACTACAAAAAGAGCTGGATCCGTAGGTGGTTCAAGCGCGTAGCCCTTCACTGTCGCGCCCATCGACTGCAGCCATAAAGCCAGCCAGCTGCCTTTAAAACCGGTATGCCCTGTTACAAACACTTTTTTACCTTTCCAAAAAGAAGGATCTACTTTTCCTTTTACTCTTTCCATAATTTCCACGGCGCTTTATTTGAATCCCATAATTCCTCCAGATGCATTTTATCCCTGAGCGTGTCCATTGGCTGCCAGAAACCTTCGTGCTTAAAAGCCATCAACTGATTATCTGATGCAAGACCTTTAAGGGGTTCCTGTTCCCAAACCGTTCCATCATCCGATATTCGGTCTATTACCCTTGGGGACAACACAAAAAAACCTCCGTTTATCAAAGCTCCATCACCTCTGGGTTTTTCCTGAAACTGTCGAACCTCACTTTCTACAATTTCCAAAGCCCCGAATCTTCCCGGTGGATAAGTTGCTGTAAGGGTGGCATCTTTTCCATGGGCTTTGTGAAATTCCACAAGAGCTTTGATGTTAACATCAGCGACACCATCTCCATAGGTAAAACAAAAACTTTCTTCTTCCTTTAAATACTTTGCCACTCTTTTGAGCCTCCCACCGGTCATGGAATCGTCCCCGGTATCGACTAAAGTCACGGTCCAGGGCTCTGCTCTTTCTTCATGTACCACCATTTTGTTGTCTTTCATATGAAAGGTGACGTCGGACTGGTGTAAAAAATAATTGGCAAAATACTCTTTAATTACATAGCCTTTGTAACCACAGCAAATGATAAAATCATTGATCCCATAGTGGGAGTAGGTTTTCATAATATGCCATAAAATGGGCTTTCCCCCAATTTCTACCATAGGTTTTGGTTTGGATACTGTTTCCTCGCTTAATCGTGTACCGAGACCTCCGGCAAGAATAACTGCTTTCATATTATTTTTTTATTAGTTGGTGCTTACAAAGGCATCGGAGTGGAAACAGTCTTCTACCAGGCCATTCGCCGTTAATACTTTTTTTGCATCGAGAATCATATTTTCGGACCCACAGGCATAAACCACGGCATCTGCCAAATCGATTCCCTTTGTAATAACAACATCCTGTATATATCCTCTTTCGCCATTCCATTCCTGAGTGTTTCTGCTGAGAATCGGATAGAAATGTACTTCGATATTGTTGAACTGTGGCTTCCAAAAAAGATCTTCCACAAAACGCCCACCGTAGAACAGGAAGATGTTCTTTTTGCCAAACGAAGGGGCATCTTCATCCATATCCTGCAATATGGCGATCAATGGCGCTATGCCGGTTCCAGTTGCGAGAAGGACTATATTCTGTTGCTGAGTGTTTCTAAGGAAAAAAGTACCCAAAGGGCCTTCAACCCGCAGCAAATCATTTATTTTCGCTTCATTAAACAAGTAACTGCTGAAACGGCCTTCGGGATAATTCTTAATATAAAATACAAGATCGGGTGATGAGTTGCTGTTGGCTATGGAATAACTTCTCCTAAAGTCACCCTTAATCATATTCAGGTATTGTCCGGAGCGGTACCGAAAAGACATATTGGGGGGCGTTCTTAAATGGAGTTCCATCACATGGTCTGACTTTTTAGCGAGATAGTTGATCTTGGCCGGGACTGTCCGGACTTTTTCCAGGTGATAATCACTGAGGTCCTCTATAGCCAGCTGTAAATTAGAAATAGGTTTCCGCACGCAGCAGAGAATGTAGCCTGCCGCCTTGTCTTCTTCAGTTAATCCCAATTCTTCGGCCACCGGTACCGAATCGCCGGAGATGACCTTTGCTTTACAGGACTGGCAGCGGCCGCTATTGCAGCTGTAGTTTAACGCAATATCTTCCTTATGCGCACTGAACAATATGGTATCATCTACTGTACAGGAAAAACTTTTATTATTTGTTAATTGTATCGTAAACATCAATGTTATTCGAAATAATTAAGGGTGTTGTATCCCCCGTCTTTTAAATACTGATCTTTCTGCATTAATTTCAGGTCCGACTGCATCATGTCTTTTACCAGATCCTGTAAGTTGTATTGACATTCCCAGCCGAGTTTGTTTTTTGCTTTTGATGCATCACCAATAAGCAGATCCACTTCTGTCGGCCGGAAGTATTTAGGATCAACTGCCAAAACTTCCTTTCCAATTTGGATTCGGAATCGGGCATCATTACAGGCTTTGACATACGCTTTCTCTCCAATACCTTCCCCCCTAAATTCCAGTTCAATACCGACTTCGGCAAAACTCATCCGCACAAAATCCCGAACCGGAGTTGTCTTCCCTGTGGCAATTACCCAGTCTTCGGCTTCATCTGCCTGCAGAATCATCCACATCATCCTTACATAATCCTTGGCATGTCCCCAGTCTCTCTGGGCATCCAAATTACCCAGGTAAAGTTTGTCCTGCAGTCCTAAGGCGATTCTGGCTGTGGCTCTTGTTATTTTACGGGTTACAAAGGTCTCGCCTCTGATCGGAGATTCATGATTGAAAAGAATGCCGTTGCAGGCATACATCCCGTATGCTTCCCTGTAGTTTACCGTGATCCAGTAGGCATACATCTTGGCTACCGCATAAGGAGAGCGTGGGAAGAATGGTGTAGTTTCAGATTGAGGGACCTCCTGTACTTTTCCGTATAATTCGGAGGTGGAAGCCTGATAAATACGCGTTTTCTTTTCCAGTCCCAGCAAACGGACAGCATCCAAGATCCTTAAAGTACCCAGACCATCTGCATTTCCGGTATATTCCGGCGTTTCAAAAGAAACCGCTACATGGCTCATCGCAGCGAGATTATAGATTTCATCAGGCTGGATGTCTTTTATCAGGCGGATTAAGTTGGTGCTGTCTGTCATATCCCCGTAATGCAATATGAAGTTTTGATTTTCCATGTGAGGATCTTGGTACAAGTGGTCAATTCTGTCTGTATTAAACAAAGACGAACGTCTTTTTAATCCATGAACGATGTACCCTTTCTTTAATAAAAATTCACTTAAGTACGCCCCATCCTGTCCCGTGACGCCAGTGATAAATGCTATTTTTGGCAATGTATTACTCATGATTTTGTTCTGTTTAAAAGCTTAATCAAATTTATTTTTGCTAGGTAGTTGTATCGTTATCTCTAATTTTTATAGGTACTGATTGTATCATTTTTATATGGATAATTATATGAAATTTCTTATAAAAATAAACGTGAAGATTAGTTAAATGTCTACATTTCCACTTGCTTAAACGAATCTATATTGTTCAAAAACCATTCATAGGTCTTTTGTATTCCCTCTTCTAGTTGGATCTTATGTTTCCAGCCTAATGCATGCAATTTGGATATATCCATTAGTTTACGAGGCGTACCATCCGGCCTCCGCGCATCCCATACAATTTCTCCCTGATGTCCGGTTATAGTCTGTATCACTTCAGCCAAATTCTTAATGGTCAAATCCTGTTCAGTTCCTACATTGTAAAGGGATTCCGGCAGTTTATTTTCCAAAGCAAAGACAACAGCCTCAGCCATATCATCCACAAACAGAAATTCACGCATTGGTGTTCCGCTTCCCCAGAGGGTTACAGGAGCATTGTGATTCTCTTTCGCCTCATGAAATTTGCGCAGCATCGCAGGCAAAACATGGGAGGAATTCAAATCAAAATTATCATACGTACCATACAAATTAGTGGGCATAAGACTTATATAATCTTTTTCAAATTGTTCTCTAATAGCCTCACATGCTTTAACTCCCGAAATCTTCGCAAGGGCATACCATTCGTTGGTAGCTTCCAAAGGACCGGTAAGCAGATATTCTTCCTTCAAAGGTTGCGGGGCCAATTTTGGATAAATGCAGGAACTCCCCAGAAAAATAAACTTTTCCACACCACCCTGTAATGCGCTGTCAATAAGATTATTTTGGATCTGCATGTTTTCCATAAGGAACTGGTATGGAAAATTATTATTAGCCAATATACCGCCCACCTTCGCAGCAGCGTCAATAATTGCTTCAGGCTTCTCCTTTGTTATAAAAGCGGCAACTGTTTGTTGATTTCGCAAATCAAGTTCCTTGCTGGAAACGCCCAGTAAATTAGTATATCCTTTATCAATTAAAGTCCTCCAGATGGCACGTCCGACCATACCATTATGGCCCGCAATATATATTTTTGAATTTCTATATATCATTTTTTAATTAAGTTCTTTGATAGTCATCTTCAATCCTAACTATATCATCTTCTCCAAAGTAGGTTCCGTGCTGCACCTCAATAAAAACTAAGGGTGATGCGAAAGGATTTTCAATTCGGTGCTTGGCTCCCAAGGGAATGATGGCAGTTTCTCCTGCGGAATAATCTTTTATTACTCCGTCCACTGTGATTCTTCCAACCCCGGAAACCACGGTCCATACTTCTGCACGGTGGTGATGATACTGGTAGGACAGGCGTCCGCGGGGGTACACCAAAATTCTTTTCACCTTATGGGTAGGCGCATCTTCCAATACCCAATATTCTCCCCATGGTCTTTTATCGTGCTCCATATCTTTTAAATTAAATCTGAATGTATTGCCTCTAAATGCTCGTGTATTTTTTTAACGTCCTGCGATTTCTCTTTTTTCAATATCAAAAAAGCCGGTAGTATGTACAAAAATGCAACTCTCAAGTCCTATGAAAGAAGTGTGGATTTCAGTGCCTATTGTAATATTGCCATTTTCATCTGAAGGATGCCCTAATTTTATCAAATAATCATAAACCGATTCGAAAGAACCCAAATCAGACCAGCCAAATTGGGAAGGTATAACTTTAATCTTTTTACTGTACTCCATCACCGCATAATCCGCACTTATGGATGGGATTCTTAATGACATCTCCAAATTTAAATGCCCTTTTTTATTAGCCTCCCAAGCTAATTTGGAATTTTTGTATATCTCCGGTGCGTAATTTTCCAATTCTTGTAAGAATACGGCTGCCTTGAAACAAAACATTCCGCTGTTCCAGTAAAAACTATTTTTTTGCAGATATTCAATTGCTTTGTCCAGGGCTGGTTTTTCGTGAAATGCCAGTACTTTATCACTATCAAATTCGATATAACCATACCCGGTTTCGGGTTTGCATGGTTTGATACCAAAGGCTACAATACTACCCTCCACTGCTATTGAAATCGCGTCTTTTACGGCCTCCAGATAACTGGCTTTATTCTCAATAAGGTGGTCTGAGGGTGTTACCAGTAGGATATCATCAGGTTGCGTGGCAAAAGCAGCAAAGGCTATAGCGGCAGCAGTATTTCTCGGAGTTGATTCAATAATCTCAATATATTCAATTCCAGATTTCTCTAAGATAATTCTGCTTAAACGAGAGTTGTCCACGTTTCCCACCACAATGATTTTACCAGCTATGCCGCGGTTGCGTTCAATTGTCATTTCAAATAAGGATACACCATTGAAAATTTCAATATATTGTTTGGGATAGCTTTTCCTAGATAAAGGCCAGAGTCTGCTTCCAACACCTCCAGTAAGAATAACATGTGTGATCAATTGATTTTGTTTCAATATATCTAGGTTTTAAATAGGTAATAAGGTATTTAACAATATCTTAAAACTGGAACCATTTTTTTTTCTTTGGTTCTTCCGTATAGTAGCCGTAGCCGTATTTATTACCATAGCTTAGGTGCATATTCTTAACATCGTTAAGTACAATGGCGAAGCGGTCTCGTGCGTTTTCACGGTAGATCTGGTAGGCGAACTCAAGCATATCCCTTTCGGTATGCTCCGCCCGCATTACATAGAGCAGCAGGTCCATATATTCGAGCAGGTTGAACGTATCACTCACCATCAGCATCGGTGCCGTATCTATGACGATATAGTCGTAACGCGATTTCAGGTCCTCCACGACGGTCCCGAATTTCGGGTTGGCCAGGAGTTCGGTCGGGTTCGGCGCAATGCTGCCACTCGCGATCACGTCGAGGTTTTCACTGAGACCGGAAGGCTCAATATAGGTTTCAGCCGTCAGGTCATCGGAAGCCAGAAAATCGGAAAGTCCAACCGTGGAAAGGTTCATAAACCTTTTGAACTGTGGGTTCCTGATATCGGCTCCAATAAGCAGGACCTTCCTGTTCTGGGCGAGGGTCAGCGCCGTATTTACCGAAATTGTCGTCTTGCCTTCACCTTTTACGGAGGAGGATACCATAATAACGGACGCTTTGCCTACAGCTGGTTTCTTCAATATAAATTTCATATTCGTCAGCATAATCCGGAAGGACTCTGCAAACGAGGAAAAGTCGTTTTTCTTCACCACGTCGTCCCCGCCTTCGCCGGCATTCGGGATCTCGCCCACAACCGGGATGTCCGGCAGGAGCTGGCGAATTTCCCGTCGGCTGTGTACATAAGTATCAAGAGCAAAACGGGTGTAAAGGAATGCGCCCGGAAGCAAAAGCCCCAACAGGGCCGCGGCCAGATATACGATATCCTTTTTCGGCGTAACGGGTTCGGCCAGGGTGTAGGCTGGATTAACGACCTTAGCCTTGGGGGTATTGACTGATAGGGCAATGGAGGTTTCCTCCCTTTTCTGCAGAAGATAAAGAAAAAGCGCCTCCTTCAGGTTCTGCTGTCTTTCGATATCGCGGAAAACACGCTCCTGCTGAGGGAACTTGCTTATCGCAACCCCGGACTCGGATATCCGGTCCTGGACCTGGCCCATGCTGACCTGCAGGCTTGTTCTTGATTTCCTCAGGTTTTCGCGGATGAGGCTGCGCATGGAGGAAATATCCCGATTAAACTGCTGCACGGCAGGATTCGATGGCGTGGCCTGTCTGAGCGTACGGTTGCGCGTCAGAACGAGCTGGTTGTATTCATTGATAACGGCATCGAGGCCAGAGGGCATACCGACATTCGTAGGCAGGAGCTGGTCGTTGGCCGAGGAGTTGGCAATCCGCAGGACCGAATCCACCATCTCGAGCTGCGTGCCTATGTCCATCAGTTTTTTGGTATTATCACTTGCATTTTGCAAACTTAACTCGGCCTGCACCTGGAGATCCGCGATTTTATTGGCTGATTTAAAATTCTCCTTGCGGCTTTCAATGCCGCCGAGTTCCTTTGTGATAAGGTCCAGCCGTTCATCAATGAATTCGGCTGTGGCCACTGCCTCCGCATTCTTGTCCCTGATGGCGTCACCGTTGTACTGGCGGATCAGTTCGTTGAGGATGTCTTCAGACCGTACGGGATTCACACCGGTTCGGCTCAACTCCATTATCGAGGATTTTTTCTGCGGGATAATAACCGAAATGGATGCTTCAATCTGATCTGCCACCACCCGTGGATTGGTAACGATAAGTTTTAAAGGTTTTTCAAACTTCGCAGCCGCATTGCGGGTCAACGTAAAGCTACCGAAATCCGTCAACACCGGTTTTCCATAGGAGCCTTTGATCTCTTGCGTATCATCCTTCAGGGTGAAGACTGAGCCGCCACTACTTGTAATGGTATAGGTCTGGCTGCGGAAGGCACGCGCATTTTTAAGGGCGTTGATTTCGCCCTGCACAGGGCTGTTTTCATAAAGCTCGGCCTCTTTAACTTTGCCTTCATTGATGGCTTTGATCTCAAGCTTCAGCGCCTTTACCACATTATAAAGCAGCGGCTTGGAAACGATTACCGACAGTTCATTGTCCACCTCATTTGTGGTAAGTCCTGACGGTAAAGCCATATCCTGGAAATCCTGAAGGCCGGTCATGCCACCGGATTTACCGGAACTGATCTTCACATACACCGAAGCCTTGCTCATATACTGAGGCGTGGCATACCGAAGGAAGATCCACGCAAGGGTAAGACCCACTAAAACGCAGCCCACAAACAGGGGCCACCAGCGGAGGTAACGCTGTATTTGTCTTTTGACTTCCCCACTGTCCTTCTTTTCCGTCAGTTTTTCCGTTAAATCCATAAAAAAAATTATCGTGCTAAAGTAATGATAACGGAAGCAAGTGCCAGCACAATGCCCCCGATCTGGAAGGCCAGGTTGCGGTTCGGGTCCACATTGGCGGATTTCCTTTTGATGACATCCGGCTCAATATACAGCACATCGTTCTGCTGCATATAGTAGTAAGGCGAAGCCGTGATGTTTTTGTCGGTAAAATCGATGATATGGGTCTGATCCACGCCGTCGGCATGGCGGATCAGTTTGACCTTCGTGCGGTCGCCATAGTCGGTCATGTCTCCGGCCATGCCGAGGGCCTGCAGCACGGTTACTTTATCGGAAGCACTGGTATACTGCCCGGGGTTTTTCACTTCACCCAGTACCGTAACATTGAAATTAAGCTGCCGTATAGAAACGAGGGGATCGGAGAGATACTGCAACAGCCGCTGCTCAAGATCCGCGCGGAGCTGCGCCATCGTCATGCCTTTTACAAAAATTTTGCCGAGGACGGGGAAGAAAATATAGCCTTCATTATCGACGAGGTAGCCCGGTGGTGCGGTCTGAGTTGAGGAGGTATTGCCGCCTTCGCCTGTGGCGGTAACCTGATTCATGGAGTGCAGGTTAAAGGGACGGACGGCGTACTCGTCAAAGGCCGTTACTTTAATGTCCAGAAGATCACCGGACTGAAGACGGGAGCCTTCAAAAACGGCCTGCTGTACCTGCTGTTCGGCCAGCGTGCGGTCGGTTTCCATATAGACCATGTTCTCCTTCGGCTTGCAGGAACCAAGGGCCAGGAAGATCAGAAGGAAGTATATGCTGTTTTTCATATAAAATATAATTGCTGCAAATATAGGGAAAAGATGGGAAAGGTGTATGGGAAGCCGGGAATTTGTTTTATTGATTGCATGGCGGATGGAACGGCGAATTACGAAGTGCGAATTACGAAGGTTAAGGATAAGGGTAAGGTTGAGGTAAAGATTGAGCTATAAGTTAAGGTAAAGGTCCCGGTTGCGGGGTAAAGGTAAACCAACAACTTTACGACTTTACGATTTCACAATTTCACAACTTTACCGCCAAACCACTCTCCCACGCTCCCACGCTCCCACTAACCTACTAACCCACGCCGGCACGCTCCCCCGCTACCCTTTCGCGCGTACCTTGCCGGCAAACGGGAAATGTGAAAAATAACGGAGGGTGGACCCGACGACCGTTTCGGAGCCCTCAGAATGGAAAATGTAGCGGTTGGACTGTAAGACACAAAGAATGAAGCGGGTAGTGCTGCGAACCTTCAGTTGACCCAGATCCAGAGACAGGCTGTAATTCTTCTTCAGTTCATCCAGGAGCCAGTCCTGTTCACCAAACAGGAATTCCCGTTCCCGGGTTCGGAATAATTTAAGCATCATCATTTGAGTTTGCAGCAAAAGTAAAGATTTTTTGTGATGTTTGTGAAAAAAACTGTAAAAATATATATTTTGTGACGAAAAGATAATATGCGGGTCATAGGTTGAGGTTAAGGTTAAGGGTGAGGGTGAGGGTGAGGGGATGGAAGATGGAAAACCAGCGCGTCACAATTTTGGCTTTTGGCTTTTGGCTTTTGGCGGTTGGCTGCAGGCCGGGACAGTCCCACAGAAAAGCCGAATCCATGACCCCGGCCCTTACTTCGGCAGGCTCAGCATAAAAAAGGGAGGGATTCGTATTTCCTCACGACGTGTCTGCGTGTCATCCCGACGAAGGAGGGATCTTTTTCTGTGCCTAATCTCGCTTTTTATAAATACATAATGCCATTAAAAGAGATTCTTCACTCTGCTTCGCTCCGTTCTGAAATCGAAGATTCGACTTGGTCAATGACATGGCTCTTTAATTAACCAATCCCAAACGACATAGGAGATTTTTGCGTGAAGAATCCGCCAAAGGCGAGATCGCCAATTCCACTAAAGATATATAAAACAGATTGGCAAAAACAGGATTTTTCTTATTAATATTCGTGTCGTTATGGCAACAGAAAAACTTCCACTGTCCGACGCGCGACACAAATCGCATATAATTCACCTCATCTTCGTCTCGCGCAATCCGCGAAAGCGGATCGCCGATTCCATAAAAAAAATATAAAAGATGAGGCAATTTTGGATGTTTTCTTTGAAGAAATTTTGGTCTTTTTAGCAAAAAACGACGAAGGAGTTTCGCCAATTCCATTAATAAAAATAAAAAATGGATTGGCAAATGTCCAAGTCTTGACCTTTTTGATTACTTTTTGTGTCAAGACAATCCGCTAAGGGCGGATCGCCGATTCCATTAAAAATATAATATTAATAGAGGCAAAAAGTAACGTTAGAATCTACTTTGGGATTGCCACGTCCCTCCCTGCGTCCGCTCCTCGCAAAGACAGCGCTGTAAGGTGGCGGCTGGCGGTTGGCTTTTGGCAGCTGGCTGCAGCCGGGGTCAGGCCAACAGAAAATCCGAATCCTTTACCCCGGCCCTTACTTCGGCAGGCTCAGCATAAAAAAGGGAGTGATTCGGATTTCCCCACGACGCGTCTGCGTGTCATCCCGACGCAGGAGGGATCTCTTGAGCATGCGGTATGCCATACGCAGTAGGCTGTACGCTAATGTGCCGTAAGAGTGTCTAAAGGAAGGTGGCTTTTGGCCGGATCCCGATAACCCGCCGGGCTTTCCCGCTCCCAACTCCCCGCTCCCAACTCCCCGCTAAAGAAATCTACTTTGGGATTGCCGCGTCCCTCCATGCGGTCGCTCCTCGCAAAGACAGCGCTGTAAGGTGGCGGCTGGCGGCTGGCTTTTGGCAGCTGGCTGCAGCCGGGGTCAGGCCAACAGAAAATCCGAATCCTTTACCCCGGCCCTAAAGGGAGTGATTCGGATTTTTTCACCACGCGCCTGCAAAAATCGGCGGGCTTCCTTCAGGACCGGGTTAAAATGCAGATATTTTTACTCCTTTCCTTGTGAAAATTCCAGCCGGCTCCCTTTAGGGTAGGGGTAAAACGGCTGGAATTTTCGTATTCTTTTACCGCCTGCAGCGTCTTGCTAACTGCCTTCTTTACAACCGCTGATTTTCTTACCCTCTTCCGGTCCTGGAAGATCCTGCCTAACCTTGTCAGGGGTTTCAAACCTGGACAAGGTTAACTTGGGATTGCTTCGTTGGCTGCCGCCTCCCCGCAAAGACAGCGCTGTAAGGTGGCGGCTGGCGGTTGGCTTTTGGCTTATGGACTGTAGGCCGGGTCTCGATAACCGTCGGAACTTCCCGCTCCCAACGTAAGGAATCTACTTCGGGATTGCTTCCTCGGCTGCCGCCTCCCCACTTTTCCCTTTTGAATTTTTCCTTTGTTCTTCCCAGCCTGTCATCCCGCCGCAGGAGGAAGCTCTTCCACAAAAAAGACCGGAACAAATCCGGTCTCTCTCTCAATAAAAAATAGCTCATTTATTCACTTACTTTTACCGCTTTGCGGCTGCCATACCAGGCAATAAGTCCCACGCCGGCCAGCACCAGAAAGGGCACATAACCGTCAATGGGTACGGGGTCGCCGGGATCTCCGGGTGCCTTTTCCACCTCCATATTTGGCGACTGCTGCGGTTCTTCAAAAAATTTATATTCCTTCTGCTGCGAAAAGGTAGTGGCAGAAATTACGATTCCCAGTAGTATTGCTGTTTTTTTCATTATTGTAATCTAAGGTTATTTAACGATTTTCCTGGATACGCTGCCGGCATCGGTGGTGATCTGAAGGATATACACGCCTCTGTCCAGATTTCTTACCGTTGCGGTAGTGGATTTGGAAGAAACAGTCTGTATCAGTCGGCCCGAAGCATCGTACACCAATACGTTCTGTATCCTTGATGGTGCATCAATCACGAAATCCTCTCCGCTGCGGTACACTTTCAGGTCGTTTTTCACCGGGGTGTCGGCGGTACCGAGTACACTCTGCTTGTACACGATCTCAAAACGATTGGCGAATTCGCCGGCGTCCGATGTAAAGGTATAGGCCCCATTCTGCAGGTTGGTCTCAGTTCCGAGAAGTTTGTCCCTTAAGTAAATGGCCTGTCCGGTAAGGAAGAGTCCTTCTTTTTGGGTAAGCGCAATGGTGAACTGACCGTTCTCAAAATGCTTGTTGCCCAGAGGAACCACATCGTGAATATCAAAGTCAGCTTTCCCCTGGATAACCAGCTTCTCTGTTCCAACGGTGCTGTAGAAGGCATCGGAGCCGGTCGCGATCGCTTTCGAATCATACGCATCGTAGGTATCAGATGCTCCCTGACCGTAGGTGACCGCCTGAGAAATATAAGTATTGTACGGGGTGGAAAGTTTCAACCAGTACTTGCCTTCGCCCGCATTCGCTGAACTTTTATTCAGGCTTACCCCTGAATCAGCAACCCTCATGCTGTTGGTAAATAAGAGCGTAGTACTAAGCGCCTCTACAATGAAACCCTGGCCGATTTTTGCCGCGTTACCTGTAGGGGCAGCGGAAGTGGGTGCTGCCACCCACGTGGATCCTGCTGCATTATAGGTCGCATAGCCGACGTTAACCGTCGTGTTGCCCGTCTGGGTAGTTACACTGTTGCTCGTATTGTCCCAGAACCATAAGGTGGAACCGATGTTCGCACTGTTGGCGCTATAGAATGACGGCAGATCCATATTCGATGGGTATGGGTTGCCCACCAGGTTGTAGGTGTTGCCCACTGTAGAAAGTGCAGTGTTGATGATGCCGTTGTTCGGCGTTCCGATAAAACTGAGGTTCGGAGCTGTTGCCGGAATCTTCACCGAATACCCTGTCCCTGCTGTAGTGGCAGTGGGGTTAGGCACTACCGTGTAGAAATCGGTAGCGGTGTTGTAGGTCATCACATACTGAGGGGTAAACCCCGGAAATACCGAATAAATATTGGCCGCTGACACCGGAGAGGACCAGAAGGCATATTTATTCGCAACACTTGCGCTGTTGCGGTTTACGGTGAAATTGGTCACTGAAGTTGTGGCTCCATCTCTAACGATGAAGTTACCACCGTCATTTACAATTATGCTAGTTGCCGTAACACTTTTGCCATTGATAATTTCCAATGTCCCGCCATTGTTAATAGTTATGGTGTTACCAACAAGGTCGGGCTGAGTCGTTGTATCGTAATTGGCAGAGATGATTAAATGGGTATTGGCATTTGGTGGACCATTAGACCAACCTGATCCGTTCCATGTGGATGGTAACCTTTTATAAAACTGCAAATATCCCTCACTTCCAAAACTTGAACTGGCAGCATATGCTTTAAAGCCAGGGGTGGTAAGTCCGGAATTATATCGTATCAATTTTGTAGCATCAGCCAAATTAGCTGCAACAAAGTAGTTGTTATTGTCATAAGTAACGGTCCATTTCTGACTGTTAGTGTTAGCGGTTGTTGGTGCCGCTAAACTCGTACTGGACGACCAGCCTATATAATTTCCAGTAGCCACCCTCTGGAAGGTGAATACACCGGATCCTAGCGATTCTACATGATAAATGATTCCTGAATCAGGATTTGACAGTTGTCCGCTTTGCGGATAAATAGTCACTGCATTGTACTGACTGGAACCCAGCGCACCTATTGCAACAAGATCGTTTTGGTTTGCAATTACATAGTCCCCGTCTGTGAGTTCAGCCAAAGAATTAATCTTGGTATAAATGACTGCTGCAGCAACAGCAATATTTCCGGAAGTAATTTGGGAAAAGGCACCGCTGTCTGCATGCAGGGTATAGGTATCCACAGCATCGAATTCAATATCGTTGAAGGTAGCTACCCCGTTTACAAACGCTTTCGTAAGCGTTCCGGAAATGGCTCCTGAGCCGGTTGCTTTTGATATAGTAACGTTCCCCGCATATGCTGCATCCACTACATTCCCTGCTGTTCGTGCCTCTACTGTAAAAGCAGTAAGATTGCTGTTGACGGTTCCTGCAGAAGGAACATTTACAAAAGCGATATGATCCGCCACATCCAAAGTCGTAAATGCTTCATCTGACCCATATACATAGCCATTAGCATCTTTAATGTAGGCTCGGTAGTGGTAAGTTGTATTGGGCGTAAGGCCGGTTAGGTCATAAAAATAGGCGCCGGTGGTAAGACCTGCTACGGAAGTATTGAGGTCTAAAATCGTTGGGTCTGCGTTGGCTCCCCAAACAAAACCTTTTTCAGTAGTGCTGGGGCAGGTTCCCAAGGTCGTAACATTTCCGTTTAACCGTACCGCGGTACTGGCCACATTGCTTTCAGCAGACGTCGTAATCGCTCCGGCCAGCGTTGCATCCCCGGTTCCGGTAAGAGCCAGTGTCGGGCTGTTCCCTCCAGCCGTTGCGGTAGCCACGGTAATGGTGGCGCTTCTGGCTCCAGAAGCAGAGGGGGTAAACGTCACGTTAAACGTAGCTGTACCGCCGTTGGCTGCAACTGTAGTAGGCGAAAGCGCTGAAACGGTAAACTCAGAAGCATTTGAAGACAGAACTGTTATTCCGTCTGCAGCAACCGTACCAGTGTTGGTAATGGTATACAGTACTGGCGTCGCCCCAGTATTCACGCAGGAGCTTCCGTGATTTAAGGTATTGGGAGTAATGGATAAATTGGGGTTTGTAGTTAATGTTAGTTTAGAAATAGTAACATCATCCATAGTCATATTGCTGGAACCTTTGGTAAAAGTCCACTTAATATAACGCGTAGTACTCTTAAGTTGGTAGTCTCCCTTTGTTGAACATGTTGTTGGGAGGCCAATACTTCCCGTCAAACTTATTACAGCGGTATATGTAATATTATCATCAGACTCCTGAACGAGTAGAACAGAAGTATTGCTAGTAGAATTTGATTTTACTACAAAACTTAATTTGTCCGGAGAAGAATCCAGTTGGACTATTTTACCATCATTTGTTGTATCGAACTTAGCACCATTGGTACCCGAACACGCAAAAGTTGTAAGATAAGAATCCAAGGGAGAATCGATCCACCCACTAGGGGTTGAGTCCCAAGTGCTTCTAGTGTGAGGTAAAGTCACTTGTCCACACAAACTGTTGCAGAAAGAAAATACCGCAAGAAAGAGAATGTACCTGAAAAATAAATGTGTTTTCATTAATATTGTATTATGTGATGTGGCGAATTTATACATTTTTATAAAAAAACTAAAACATTTTATGTTAAATTAGCATGAATAAAATAACGGCATCCAACAATTTAGATTCCATAGGTACTACAGAAGATTTATAATTGGGAGCGCTGTCTGCAAACCGTTAATTGGAAATACAAACAGCACAACATTTATCTTAACAGATGCCGGTCCGGTTCTGGTCAGTGGACCCTCACTAACCCTAAGCAACACATATTGATATTAAGGATCCGCTTAATCTCTTAAACTTCTAGCCTCGTAACCTCGCCCTTAACCTTAACCTCATCCTTCCCTTTACCCCTAAATCCTTACTTTTGTAAAAAACCATTCACATGCTCATCATCGACTCTCCATCAACCAATGCTTATTTTAATATCGCCACTGAGGAATACCTGCTTACGCGGTTTCCGACCGAAGACCTCTTCCTGCTCTATGTGAACGCGCCCTCGATTATCGTGGGGAAATTCCAGAATACCCTTGCGGAGATCAACCTGGACTATGTGCAGGAAAAAGGGATAAAGGTTGTAAGGCGGATGTCGGGAGGCGGCGCGGTGTACCACGACCACGGCAACCTGAACTTCTCCTTTCACACGCTGCTGGCGGATCATGATTTCGGGGATTTTGCACAGTTTACGCAGCCCGTCCTGACCCTTCTCAACCGGCACGGAGTTCCCGCGGTGCTGGAAGGCCGCAATGACCTGCTGGTGGAGGGCAGGAAATTCAGCGGCAACGCCAAACTTGCGCGTCAGGGGAAGATGATACAGCACGGTACCCTGCTGCTGAATTCGGAAATGGAGGTGCTGGGAGAGGCGCTTAAGGCAAATCCCTTAAAATTCACCGACAAGGCCACAAAATCCAACCGTGCCAGGGTAACGAACCTCATCCATTACCTGCCGGAGGGCACCACTACGGAGCAGCTCAAAGAATGGCTCACCGAAGAACTGATGCGGGATACCCCGGATGCTGCACGATATGAGCTGACGCCCGAAGACCATGCCGGCATTGAAATACTGGTCGCAGAGAAATACGAAACCTGGGAGTGGAATTTCGGTTTCTCCCCAAAATACAATTTCCAGAAGGCAGTGAAGGTTCCGGCAGGTTTCATAGAAGTGCATCTGGATGTCGTGCAGGGCATCATAGAAAAGGCGAAGATCTTCGGGGATTTTTTTGCCTCCAGACCCATAGAGGAACTTGAAGCGCAACTCATCGGCGTAAAGCACGACAGCCGAGAACTTGAGGCGATCTTTTCCGCGCTGGACCTGACGGAATTCTTCGGAAAGGTGACGGTGGAAGAGATTGTGGAGGTGTTTAAGTAGGGAGATGAAGGAGTGATGGAGTGATTGGGTGGTGAGTGAATGAGAATCGAGGGGGTGAAGATGGGAGCCGGAAGATGGGAGATGGAAGTTGCGGTTTAACCAAATTTCGGCTGGTTTTGAACTGTCATCCCGACGAAGGAGGGATCTTTTACATCGGAACCCTTTTACCTTTTTCCTTTTTCCTTGGCTCTTCCCCGCTTGTCATCCCGACTGAGGAGGTATCTGTTTTGAAGGCATCCGCTTCGGATTTTGGATTATGAATTTTGAATTCCGGATGATAAATCTTAAAGGCTATATGCGATACGCTATATGCTCAAGCCGGTCGCGCTTCCTGCTTATGGCTTATTACTTATTGCTTTAAACCACAAACGACACAAAGGTATTCACAAAGGACACAGGCGCGGCGGATATCATCCTGACAAAGGAGGAATCTCCTATAAAGCCTGAAAAGTCGATTCCTTAACAATCCCTCCACGACATAGGAGATTTTTGCGTGAAGAAAAAGTTGTAATGCAGCTTTAAAAAACCCGCCTACGGGGAGGTTCGCCGATTCTGCATTAAACAATAAGATATATGAGGCAAAGATTTTCTGCTTGAGCGCGGGCAGAATTTACTATAGCGAATCCAATAACTTTCCGCGCCGAAACCTAGCAACGCGGTTCGACAACCACAGGGAGTCAGTTCAAATCTTTTAGCGGAATGAAAACTTTTTTAGCAAGAATTTCCAAGTCTTGACCTTTTTGGTTACTTTTTGTGTCAAGGCAAAAAGTAACAAAGGAATCTACTTTGGGATTGCCGCGTCGCTCCCTGCAGTCACTCCTCGCAATGACAGCGTTGTAAGTTTGCATTCTTACGAAGCCACAGCCGTCGCTATTACTAAACCGGTGTGATTCCGACGCAGGAGGGAGATCCGTCAACTCCCTGTCGAAACGATGCCACTCTTCCACTCTTCCACTTCCCCTTACAGTAGCCCTTCCTCCACCCTCAAAATTTCCTCATACTCAAAGCCGCGGCTGAGGAGGTATTTAATGGTCTTCGACCGTTTCTGGTATTCCTTTCCTTTCTGGCGGGAAAAATAATCTTCATAAATTTTCTTCAGTGTTTTTTCGTAATCCTGATCATCGATCTCTTCAAAGCAGCTGCGCACGAGTTTTTCCGAAATGCCCTTGAACTTCAGGTGGTTCAGGATCTTGTTCCGGCCCCAGGACTTCATATAGAACTTGCCGCGGATGTAACTGCGGGTGAAACGCTCCTCGTTCAGGTAGTTTTCCTTCATCAGGTAGAGCAGGATTTCCTCTTTCGCTTCGGGGATGAGCAGAAAATCCCGCATCTTCTGCTCCACTTCCTGATGGCAGCGGTCCTGGTACACGCAGTAGTTTACCATTTTCTGTTTGATCTCAAGGAAAGTGTAGGATTTGTGTTCCACGGAGCCTAGAAGTTAGAAGTTAGAAGTTAGAAGTAAAATTAACAGTAATAGCTGACATGGCCATCATATTAAAAAAAATGCAGTTAACGCACGGCCGGAATATCATTGAACTCTGAACTTTTTGAAACCATCAGGCATCGGGCTTCTCGGTTCTTGATTCCCTACTCCTGATTTTATGAACCCAGAGTATACAGCGCGCACAGGAGATTGCAGAAAAAACCGCAGATTTATCTGCGGTGAATGTTTGGTTATTTGCGGTAGGTTCCTGCTTGTCCAGATTGCTGTCAACACTTCCAGCTTCCTGCTTCCCGCATCCAGCGTCATGCCTAATACTCAAACAGCGGCCGCGCATCCATCAGCTCATTGACTTTCTTGCGGACGGAGGTGATGACGGTTTCGTCCTTGAGGTTGGTCACGACTTCGTTGATGAGGCCGGCGATTGTCTCCATGTCGTTTTCCTTCAGGCCACGGGTCGTGATGGCAGCGGTTCCGAGACGGATTCCGGAGGTGGTGAACGCGGATTTGTCGTCGAATGGAACCATGTTCTTGTTGCAGGTGATATCGGCCTTTACAAGGGCTTTCTCGGTTTCCTTGCCGTTTACGTTCTTGTTCCTGAGGTCTACCAGCATGAGGTGGTTGTCGGTGCCTCCGCTTACGATATCGAACCCGTTGGCGACCATTGCTTTGGAAAGTGCCTGGGCATTGGCGATGACCTGTTTTGCATACGTTTCAAATTTCGGATCGATGGCCTCGGCAAAAGCCACAGCCTTACCGGCAATGACATGCTCCAGCGGGCCGCCCTGGATTCCCGGGAAGACGGCGCTGTCCAGAACGGCGCTCATCATCTTGGTTTCTCCTTTCGGGGTTTTGTGGCCGTAGTTGTTCTCAAAATCCTTACCCATCATGATGAGTCCGCCACGCGGTCCGCGAAGGGTCTTGTGGGTGGTGGTGGTAACGACGTGACAGTGTTCAAAAGGATTGCTGAGCAGCCCTTTCGCAATAAGACCTGCCGGATGTGCAATGTCAGCCCAAAGGGTTGCGCCTACCTCATCGGCCACCTCACGGTATTTCTTATAATCGAGGTCACGGGAATAGGCAGAGAATCCCGCGATGATCATTTTCGGTTTAACTTCAAGGGCTTTCTGACGCATGGCATCGTAGTCGATGAGTCCGTCCTCACGGTTAACCCCATAGAAATTGGCGTTGTACTGGATGCCGGAAAAATTGACGAAACTTCCGTGGGTAAGGTGTCCACCCATGGACAAATCAAGACCTAAAATCGTGTCTCCCGGTTTAAGGACGGCAAGGTACACCGCCGCATTGGCCTGGGAACCGGAATGCGGCTGCACATTCACATAATCCACCCCAAATAATTCTTTGGCTCTGGCAATGGCCAAGTTCTCCACTTCGTCCACGACCTCACAGCCGCCATAATACCTCCTTCCGGGATAGCCTTCTGCATATTTATTGGTAAGGACACTGCCCATGGCTTTCATTACATTATCGGAGACAAAGTTTTCCGAAGCGATGAGTTCAATTCCGTGGGTCTGTCTTTGTCTTTCCTGTTCAATGAGGTCAAAAATGGGGTCTTGCATTATTTTAGATTTTAGATTTTAAATTTTAGATTAGAGACTGAGAGATTGGAGATTTTGGGTTTTAGGTTTTGGATTTTGGATTATAAATTTCAAATATCCCGGTTACGCGCTGCGCGGTAAGATTTATGTTTCAAATTTAAGGAAAATTTCGGTATTACGGTAAAGGGTAAGGTTGAGGTTGAGGTTGAGATTGGAAGCCGGAAGATGGAAGATGGAAGAATTGAGGTTGAGGGTGAGGATAAGGTTAGTTAAGGCTGAGGTTGAGGTTGAGCACTTCGTTATTCGTAATTCGCATTTCGTAATTCGTAATTCGTACTTCGTAATTCGTATTTCGTATTTCGTCCATCCCGGCCGCAACCACCCCTTCCCAATCCAAAAAAATTGAATATCTTTACGGCCCATTTAAATAGACGATGAAAAACAAAAAGAAATATAAAAAGGAAGTCCTTAAATCCCTGAAAGGTCTGGCCTTTATTGAACATGAGCTGCTTGAAAGCATGACCAACCTGATGCTGCTGAAGGAACTGAAGAACAATGACATCACCTTTGAAAAAGGGGACACCTTCTCCTTTGAGGACAATATATTCGACTACAGTCCGGACAAAAACATCCGCAAAATGGCAAAGCTGCGCCGCAAAATGGTGAAAACCATGGGTAAACTTGTGGAGAAAAACAATTTCACTGATAAGGAGATTGAGTTCCTGGCGTAGATGGCTGTTGGCTGTTAGCCTAAAACAAACTGACCTTAGTTTTGAATTTTAGATTTTAAATTATAGATTCAAGAAAATGGTTAGCGCGAGTAGGTGCTGATGGCATCCAGACTCCCAGCTTTCTGCTTCCCGCTTCCCGCTTCCAGCATCCAGCCTCTTAAAATCTCGTTTTCGGATCCGCCATTTGCGGTACATGGATATCAGTCCCGAACTCGTTATTCACTTTCTCAATAAAATACGCCGAAAGCAGCGGTGATGCTTTCTCAATATTCTGGTGAACGAAGAAGTACAGTTTTTCCAGACCGGCAGCCTTCCATTCCTTAATCCGCTCCAGCCAGTCGTCCAGGCGGGTGTAATCACTTTCCGCATTCGCTCCGACATACCGGATGAAGGCCACGGGCGTAGTAAGACGCATGTGAAGCAGGTCTCGTCTTCCCGCAGTATCTACAATGATGTTCGTGATGCTGTGTTTTTCAAAAAGGTCCATCGTTTTTGTGAACACTTCCTCATCCGCAAACCATTCATTGTTCCGGAGTTCTACCGCGAGCGGGATTTCCCGCGGCCAGTCTTTGATAAACTGCTCCAGCCGGTCATAATCCTTAGGCTTGAAGTTATCGTGAAGTTGCAGGAAAACCATTCCAAGTTTCTCATCAAAGTTCAGGACATTGGTCGCGAACTGGGTGACGACATCAGTGATGTTCTGCAGCCTGCGGAAATGGGAAACCGTATTCGTGATCTTCGGATAAAAGCGGAAATCTCCCAGCGTCTTTTCGTTCCACGTCAGGACCTGCTCGGCGGAGGGCATGCCGTAGAAGGTGGCATTAAGCTCAATGGAGTTGAATTGCGTTGCATAGTAGGTCAGTTCGTCCTTCGTGCCTTTGGGGTAAAATCCTTTGAGGTCGGTCTTGTTCCATTTTGCACATCCGATACGGATTTCCAGCTCTTTTGCTTTGGATTTCTTCAGAATCTCCGCCGTTTTGGGATGGTCCGGTGGTAGGGTAAAATCAATCTGCGAGGGGTCTTCTACTTGTCCGAATTTCATGTGTTAAGGTTGAGCTTAAGGTTAAGGTTAAGGTTAAGGAAGGCCCCGCGACAGACGGTAGTCTTCATAGCAAAGATAATATTTTTTGAAGGAGAAGAGAACGGGTGGTGCATGCCGGCTCATCTTTTAACCACAAAGAGCACAAAGGTTTACACGAAGTACACAAGATCAAAGTATATATCTGATTTCACTGTCCCACTTGCTGCTGGTGTTTTTTATAAAGAACCCAGCGACCATCGGTCAATCCGTGGGTTCCAATTCAAAAATATCCTCCAAAGGTTTTCCAAAATACCGGGCAATTTTCAATGCCAATACCGTAGAAGGTACATATTTCCCGGCTTCCATGGCGTTAATGGTCTGCCGGGAGACGCCAATAATCTTTGCGAGATCTTCCTGAGTAATACTTCTCACTGCACGTTCAATTTTTAACGTGTTTTTCATTTTTTAAGGAGCAAATAATTAAACCGCAAAATATACAGAATCAAGGGCAGGTACACGGCAATAAGCATGACGGTAAAAAACAGACCCCCGAATATGCTGACAAACAAAATCAAAATAACCGCATAACTGATTATCAGGCTCCAAAATACAGATTGCAGACGCAATGAGGAAATGTATTCATCCTCCTGATCTTCCCGGGAAAATCCTACCAGAAGTCCGCCGACAATGATAAGGATTCCCGCAACGTTCCCCATCAAATCTACCTCCGCCACACGGAAGAAGCCGGTTGCTTCGTTGCTTAAGGGAAAGCCGGAATTGTATACCACCGGAATCAGAACCGAATCAAACTCCAACCCACAAAGAGTAATCAGTCCGAGAATAAGTGCGGGTATAAAAATAATCCAACCGATCATTTTAAAACGGTGTGGTAAAAGATGAGGTGTTTTCATTTCATTTATTTTATACAAATGTAATATATTTCTTACATAATGACAAAATTACTTTACATTAAAATGGAAAAATATGGTCTAGGTTGAGGATAAGGATAAGTGCGCGAGAAACGCCGCAACAAGTAAGCGTCGCCAGACCTGTCCTGCCGGCTGGTAAACTTTACCCTGGCTTCCCTCCTCCTGCTCCCTGCTTCCTGTCTTCCCGGCTTCACGCTTCACGCTCCCGGCTTCCTGACTCCCAGCTCCCGGCTTCCTGACTCCCAGCTTCCTGCTTCCTGACTCCCAGCTTCCAGCTTTTTAACCACAAAGAACACAAAGGTTTACACAAGGAGCGCAATGAAAAAAACCGCAGAAAATCTACGGTTTTGTCTCTTATCTCCAGTCTCTTAATCTCTTGTCTGTGATTACGCCTCACAACTCGAACAACTCACAAAATTCACCATCATTTCCTTCGAAACCGAAGAACTTCTCTGGTAATACAACGTCTTCACACCTTTCTTCCAGGCTTCGATGTAGAGGTAGTTCACATCCTTAACCGGCATCGTAGACGGGATCTGAAGGTTCAGCGACTGTGCTTGGTCGATGTACTGCTGACGCTGGGCTGCCTGCGAAATGATTTCCATCGGCGAAATTTCCCTGAAGGTCTTGAACACCGCTTTCTCATCTTCCGTAAGTTCAGCCAGATGCTGTACGGATCCGTGGTTCAGCATGATTGTTCTCCATGTTTCCTCATTGTCGAGGCCTTTTTCCTGCAGAAGTTTCGCCAGGTATTTGTTCTTGCGCATGAAGTTACCTTTCGCAAGTCCTGCCTTATAATAATTGGACGCAAAAGGCTCGATTCCCGGTGAAGTCTGGCCCAGGATGGCAGAACTTGACGTCGTGGGAGCGATCGCCATCGTAGTGGTGTTACGCATTCCGTAGCCTTTCAGTATTTCCGGTTCCCCATAAATATTGGCCAGTTCCTGCGACGCCTGGATGGACTGTTCCTTAATCTGTCTGAAAGCCCTCGCATTGAACTGCGTTGCCTCAAAACTTTCAAACGGAATCATGTTTTTCTGAAGATAGGAATGATATCCTAAAACGCCCAAACCAAGTGCCCGGTGGCGCATTGCGAAGGTTCTGGCACCGGTAAGGTAATAATTCCCTTCGGTTTTCTCAATGAACTCAGACAATACGGCATCCAGGAAGTAAATCGCCAGTTTCACGGCGTTGGTGTCCTTCCATTCATCATAAAGCTCGAGGTTCATGGAAGAAAGGCAACAGATGAAGGACTCCTCCTCACTGGAAGGCAGCATGATCTCCGAACAGAGGTTACTCGCATTGATCGTCATTCCGAGGTCCTTGTAGACCTGCGGTTTGTTGCGGTTTACATTATCGGAGAACAGGATATACGGCAAACCTTTCTGCTGGCGGCTTTCCAGCACACGCGCCCAGATCTTGCGTTTGTCCATATCGCCGTCAATCATGTCCTGCATCCAGTAATCCGGCACGCAGATCCCGGTAAAAAGGTTCTGGATTGGGCTTCCGATATCTTTGATGGACAAAAATTCCTCGATATCGCCGTGGTCCACATCCAGATAGGCCGCGAAAGCACCGCGGCGTACGCCGCCCTGGGACACCACATCCATGGCCGTATCATAGAGTTTCATAAAGGAGACCGCACCGGAAGATTTTCCGTTGTCGGTCACCGCCGTTCCGCGGTTTCTGAGTTCCCCGAAATAACCGGAAGTACCGCCACCGATCTTGGTCTGCATGATGACCTCGCCCAGTTTGTGGGTGATTCCCTCGATATTGTCCGGTACGTGCACGTTGAAACAGGAAATCGGCAGCCCGCGCTGAGTTCCCATATTGGCCCACACGGGTGATGAGAAGCTGATCCACCCTTTCGTGATCATTTCCTCAAAAGCAGGCTGCAGTTCCGGTTTATAGAGCCTTTTGGCGGCAGCAGTCGTGATGCGTTCTATGGCACCTTTCACGGTTTCTCCCTTCAGGAGGTATCCGCGGTTCAGCATTTGCTCGGACTCTTCATTAAGCCACCAGATGTCGTTTTTTTGATCTTCCATTGTTTATGTTGTAAAATGTATAAAGTACAAAGTACGATGTACATATATTATTTATATTTTTCTGAAGCAACCCGTTACTGCTTTCTTTCACGTCCGGTCCCGCTGTCCGCTGTATCCCGCCGCGGCGGGGATGCCGCTTCCATCAGGGCTAGAATATTGTTCTTCGCTTCTTATAGCTGAATTTGTATCCTTAAATCTCAGGGGCATCAAAATTCCCGAAAATGTTATCAAAACTTCCGGCGCTCCCCTGAAACTTCAGGACCTTCATTTCGGTCTCTCCCTTAAGGTTGGCGTCCCGCTGCCGCTGGAACTCCAGAAACTGCGGCATGGCCAGAAGCTGTTTCTGAATCTCCTCATTCGCATAGGCAGAATGGTGATAGAACGTGAGTCCGTCTTCTTCCACAAAAACCTGATAGCGGAATTTCGTATGGTCGAGCTCACGAAAGGATGCCAGAAAGCGTTCAATATTCTCCCTGTTCGTATCCGAAAATCCGGGCAATACGGTATATTTTACGTTTATATTGATCATTGGTTGTTTTTTTAATGCTGTAAGCTTTAGGCTTTAGGCTTTAGGCTTTAGGCAATATACTTACTATTAATAAAAACCTGAGATGTTGGAAAATAGCACTTTAAAGCCATGGCACCCGAAGTCTTTGTTCTTTCCTCTTTGTTCTTTCCTCCTTCCTCAGAAATCTAACCACAGAGAACACAGCGTTAATCTTTAGCTCTTCCTTCTGGCTCTAAATTCATTTTCTTTTTGCCTTTCTGCCTTTTTACTTTTTACTTTTGCCTTGGCTCTTTGACTCTTTGACTCTTCGAAACCTTCAAGGTTTTAAAAACCTTGAAGGTTTAACCCAACCCTAAAACAAATCGTTCTCGGTAATGCTCTTGTCGTGCTTGGTATAATCCACAGGACGCTTTGCAAAGAAATCGTCCATGGAATTTGCAAAAACCTCCTCCTCGAACCAGACCATCGGCCGGTACTGTTCCGGCGTGATGTTGTAGCGGGTTTTCATGCTGATCTTCTTCAGACTGTCGTCCACCCGGTACTTCATGAAGTTCAGCAAATCCTCTTTGGTAAAGTTGTCGATCTCTCCCAGTTCAAAGATCCAGTCCAGGATCTCCTCCTCCACTGTAATGGAATGGTCTACAAGGGTGTAAATATCTTCTATATCGGAATCCGTGAGCAGGTCAGGCTGTTCTTCGCGGATCTTATTGATGAGGTAGATTCCGGCATTCGCATGGATTTGCTCGTCCACAGACGTCCAGGCGATGATGTTGGAGACGTTCTTCATATAGCCCTTGAATCTTGTAAACGACAGGATAATCGCGAACTGCGAGAATAGGGAAACGTTCTCGATGAGAATGCTGAAAAGCAGCAGAGACGACACATACTCCTTGGGAGTCGTGGAATTGGAGTGTTTCAGCACATTTGAAAGGAAATCGATCCTCTTTTTAATGGCCGGAATCTCCACCACATGCGTGAATGCATCGTTATACCCCAGCACTTCCAGCAAACGGGAGTATGCCTCCGAATGGCGGAATTCACACTCGGCAAAAGTGGAACCCAGACCGTTAAGCTCCGGTTTCGGCATGTGGTTATACAGATTGCCCCAAAACGTCTTAACGGAAACCTCGATCTGTGCAATGGCCAGCAGCGCATTTTTAATCGCGTTTTTCTCGTGCGGTTCCAGCTGGGACTGGAAATCCTGGACATCAGCGGTAAAGTCTACTTCGGAATGCACCCAAAACGATTTGTTAATCGCCTCAACAAACTGCAAAATTTCCGGATATTCAAACGGTTTGTAGCTTACTCTTTTGTCAAAAATTCCCATCGTGTATTTTAATTATGTTGTTTAAATTGGCAGTTGCGGAGCGGTCCGGATATTTTATAACGACCTGAAAACGTTTATATTATAAAACCGTATACTACGCAACTCCTGGTTATAAGTCCTTTTTTGAGGTGAAAACAAAAATAGATAATCCCCTGCTCCTGTGAAAGGCGCAATGGTTAAATTACTGACTTCTAAGCCTAAAAGTTTTCCACAAAGGCACACATACCGCTGTATCAGCAACTTTAGATGCGGTATGTTCCCGTGTTGGAGGTTTCCGGCTGAAAAACGCTAAACACCATACGGAATGACCCTGTTTTACAATTACTTACAGTCAAACGACGCCATTTTATTATTTAGGGAAATCCTTTGTAACAATTAAAAAGATAGACCTACTTATTAAAGAAGTAACAGCCATTCATGTTAAGCATCCGGAATCTCCACAAATCATACGACACAGGGAAGAGCAAACTCCACGTTTTGAAAGGAATAAACCTTGAGATAGGCGAAGGTGAATTCGTATCCATCATGGGAAGTTCAGGCTCCGGAAAATCCACACTTCTGAACATCATCGGCATCCTGGACGAAAAAGACTCGGGGACCTATACCCTGGACGGAATCCCGATTGAAGACCTGTCCGAAATAAAAGCGGCAGAATACCGAAGTAAATTTCTAGGGTTTGTATTCCAGTCCTTTAACCTGATTGCGTACAAGACTGCCCTGGAAAATGTCGCCCTCCCACTCTACTATCAGAACATCGGAAGAAAGGAACGTAACCAAAGAGCCATGGAATATCTTGAAAAAGTAAGTCTGGCACCTTGGGCGAATCATCTGCCGAACGAACTGTCGGGCGGACAGAAACAAAGGGTCGCCATTGCCCGCGCCCTCATTACCAATCCCAAAATTATCCTGGCCGATGAACCGACCGGAGCATTGGATTCCAAGACCACCTATGACATCATGAAACTCCTGCAGGACATCAACCGGGAAGGTAAAACCATCATTGTGGTTACCCATGAGCCCGATGTAGCGGCAGAAACCAAAAGGAACGTGATCCTGAAGGACGGCATCATTGAAAGTGATGAATTCATCACCCAGCGCGTGCTTGTCTAACAGAATTTAAGCCGATAACAACTGAACGACTTTACAGTTTTACAACTGAACAATTGAACAAATCAACAACTTAACCCCTAATCCCCACCATGTTTGACCTGGACCGCTGGCAGGAAATTTTCGCCTCCATCCGAAGTAATGTTCTGAGAACCATCCTGTCCGGATTTACCGTTGCACTGGGCCTGTACATCTTTATTGTACTTTTCGGCATCGGTTCGGGGCTGAAGAACGCCTTTACCGAAGGTTTTGCGCGGGATGCCCAGAACCTCATCGCCATCTTTTCGGGAAAAACAACGGTGGCTTACGGCGGTCTGCAGTCGGACCGGCAAATCGTTTTAAAGAATGAGGATTACGACGAGGTGATTGGTTTGGATCCCGCAAAGGTGGAATACTCCGCGCCCAAATACAGCACCGGGATGATGGTAAAATACGGCCGGGAAAGCGGGAACTACCAGATCAGCGGAACTACGGGTGATGAAAAATTCATCGAGAACAGAAAACTGGTGGAGGGCAGGTATATCAGCCCCGGAGATCTACAACGGAGGCAGAATGTGGCCATTATCGGAAGGATGGTTCAGCGGGACCTTATAAAGGACGGAAGTCCGGTCGGTAAGGACCTGGAAATCAACGGTACGATATTTAAGGTAGTTGGGGTATTCTCGGATGAAGGCGGAGGTGACTTTGAGGAACGGATGATTTCCATCCCGATCTCCACCCTGCAGCAAATGAAGAAGGGGTCAGATACTGTTAATTCCATACAGCTCACCTATAACCAGAACATGACGCCGGACGAAGCCATAAAATACGGCGAGGAAATCGAAAAGCAGGTAAAAGCAAGACATAAGGTTTCACCGGATGATGAAAATGCAATCCGCGTACGGAACAATGCGGAAAACACCAAAGACAGCTTCCAGTTTCTTTTTATCCTGACTTTGGTGGTCGGGTTCATTGGCATGGGAACCCTGCTTGCCGGAATCATCGGCATCAGCAACATCATGGTGTATATCGTGAAAGAAAGGACCCAGGAAATTGGGGTCAGGAAGGCCATTGGCGCGAAACCGAACAGCATCATTGCCCTCATCATACAGGAAAGTATCGTGATTACGGTGATATCCGGTTTCATAGGCGTCGGACTGGGCGTCCTGACTTTAAACCTGATTGGGGACGGCCTGGAGGAATATTTTATCAAAGACCCAAGTGTGGGCTGGGGACTTATCATAGCGGCCTTTATCTGTCTGGTCCTCTCGGGCCTTATCGCCGGTTTTGTACCGTCGTACCGTGCAAGTAAAATCAAGCCGATTGAAGCCCTGAGGGCGGAATAGATTAATAAAAAACTGAGAAAGTAAACTGAACTGATCATGAACATCGTTTTCAAGACCGACACCTGGCAGGAGATCTATCATTCCCTGCGTCAGAACAAGCTCCGCACCTTTCTTACCATGATTGGTGTGGCATGGGGCATGTTTCTGTATGTCTCGCTCCTGGGCGCGGCCAAAGGCATGGAAAACGGGTTCGATAAACTCTTCTCCGGATTTGCCACCAACAGTATCTTTATGTGGGCCCAAAATACCAACATTCCCTACGCCGGTTTTGCAAAAGGCCGGAAGATGATGCTGGACAGGAATGACATCGCAATGCTGGAAGCAAAGATTCCGGAAATCGATTATATATCACCCCAAAGCTCCAAAGGAAGTTTCGGCAGTGCCGGCGAACTGATGTCGCGTACCGGAAAGACGGGTACCTATTCCCTGAACGGTGATTCACCCGTGGGCAACAGGATTTCCGAAAAGAAACTCCTCTTCGGCCGGTATCTGAATGACGCGGATCTTTCCCTGAATAAAAATGTGATTGTAATAGGAGAAGATATTTACAAAAACTTCTTCGACCACAAGAAAAAGGAAAACCCAATAGGGCAAAGCATCAACGTGAAAGGCACCTTTTTCAACATCATCGGGGTGTTTACGGTTAAGCGAGCCAGTCCAATGGAGAATGCCACCACCGCCTATATCCCGCTTACCACCTATATGAAAATGTTCAATGCGGGTGATCAGGTGGACGTTTTTTCAATCGTAAGCATGCCGAATGCCGATGTAAGCATTGTGGAAGAAAAAGTGAAGGACGCGCTGAAGGCAAAATACAATGTTTCCCCGGAGGACACCAATGCGTTCGGCAGCTTTAACCTGGGCAAGGAATTTAAGAAACTTACGGGATTCTTAAGCGGCATGCAGCTGCTTACCATCATCGTGGGAACACTTACGATCCTGGCGGGGGTAATTGCCATTTCGAATATATTACTCATCACCGTAAAGGAAAGGACAAAGGAAATCGGCATCCGCCGTGCAATCGGAGCGAAACCGGCGGAGGTCAGAAACCAAATCCTGCTGGAGAGTGTGGTTATTACGCTCACCTCGGGGATACTGGGATTCATCTTCGGGATTTTACTCTTAATGGTGCTTGATGTTTTTACCAGAGACCAGGAAGAGTTTCCGTTTTACAACCCCACAGTAGATTATGGGAATGTTTTTTCAGCCATGGCGGTTATGGTGACCCTCGGCCTGATTGTAGGAATGATTCCCGCACAGCGTGCAGTGAAAATACGGCCGATAGAAGCGCTGCGGAGCGAGTAATAAATGTCACAATTAAAAAGATTTAAAAAATAAACCAATCATATGAACAAGAAAATCACCGGAAAAAAAGTACTCTATATCTTCCTCGGCCTGCTGGTAGCCGCCGGACTTTTTGCGGGAGTCGGATATCTGATTAAATCCAATTCAAAAGAAAGCGAAACCTTCCTCACAAAAAAGCCTATGGTCCAGAATATGGAAGACAAGGTAATGGCGACAGGGAAAATTGTACCGCGCGAAGAAATCGAGATAAAGCCCAACATGTCAGGAATCGTGGACAGGGTCCTGGTAGACGAAGGTGACAAGGTGACCATCGGCCAGCTTCTGGCCACCATCCGGATTGTTCCCAGTATCCAGAATGTAAATGGTGCACAGCAGGAAATCAACAATGCGAATCTACAGATCAGCAATGCACGGCTCAATCTGGACAACCAGCAGAAACAGTTTTCCATGCAGCAGCGGCTCTTTAATCAGGGAGTGATTTCAAGACAGGAATTTTTGGTAGCACAGCAGCAGGTACAGTCCGCACAGATACAGGTACGGAACGCCAACCAACAGCTGAATACCGCACAAAAGAACCTGCAGATTGCCAGAACCGGTGTCACCCCCGAGTTGCAGAGTCTTGCTACGACCCAAATACGGTCGAAGGCCAATGGAACCGTTTTGGAAGTTCCGGTGAAGGTGGGAAGCCAGGTCATTGAAGCCAACTCCTTCAACTCCGGAACCACCATTGCCTCCATTGCGGACCTGAACTCACTGATCTTCCAGGGGGAGATCGACGAGGCCCAGGCCGGGAAACTGAAGGAAGGGATGAACATGAATGTTGTGATTGGCGCCCTGCAGAACAAGAAATTCCCGGGACGCCTTACGATGATTGCCCCCAAGGGTAAGGACCAGAGCGGAACGATAAAGTTCCCCGTGGAAGGTGACGTGTTTAATCCCAACAACGAATACATCAGGGCAGGATTTTCTGCTAACGGAGAAATCGTCTTAAGTTCACAGAAAAATGCCCTGCTGCTGGATGAAGCGCTGATCCAGTATGAGAAGAAAAACGGCAAAGATGTGCCTTTTGTAGAGGTAAAACAGAAGGACGGCTCCTTCAAAAAAGTGTTTGTAACCCTGGGTGCGAGCGACGGTATCAATGTTCAGATCCTCTCCGGTATTGACAAAAATGCAGAAGTGAAAGTCTGGAATCCGAGCGACAAGGATAAAGAAGCACTGGAAGAGAAAAAATCATAAGAGGTTCCGCCCGCGAAACAAAACCCATTGGATCCTGAAATTATTTCAGGATTTTTTATTTCCTTCTTACGATGAGTACGGTATTCAAAAAGAGCAGAAGCAGGCTCAGGGTCACCCATACGCTGCTGCCCGTGTTTTCCATTTTCTTTACATCGATGAGCGAACCGGCTGTTTCGGACAGTTTCATGCTCTGGTTGATGTAATTGTTGACCTCAATGATCTGGTCGCTGTTCTTGTTCGGGACGGCATGCTGGGAAAAATAGACCATGTTCTTTCTACCCAGGTACCCGGCCACCCAAAACTCGGTGGATTGGTCCATTTTAAGATATTCCAGCTGATAATGTTCGGGACGGATCTTCCCTGCGTGTTTCAGCTCATACCTGTCCGTTTCATTTTTAGAATCCGTGACCTTGACTACGTAAAAATCCAGCGGCTGCGGCAGTTTGTTGATGATCTGTACTGCCATGGCATTCATTACAAACGGATACTTGCTCCTTTTCACAAACCACATCGTGAAATAGACCACCGCTCCCACGATAATGACCAGCCTGAGCACCTTTGCATAGAGCGCATATTTGCCTCTTTTAAGGACAGACAGCAGCAGCGCAAGGCACAACAGAAGAAATATGATAAAGATGTAGTTTTCCATCGGTCAGCAAAGATAATTATTTTGTGCGGGTAAAGCACGGCAATAAACGCCCTTCCATTCCGGACAGAACTCCAAAAAAATTCTGAACATAAAAGCGGTTTCTCCCGGATGAAGTTTCCAAAAAATGGAATGAATGAATTCCAATCCTGTAAATTGACCGTTGCTCCGCAACTGGCCTGAAACTCATATCGCGTATGGTGATTAAAGATCTAAAAAACAAGATAAATCAGCATGATGTATCATTGGAATTCCATTCATTATAAAACTCTTCCAAAAATTTAAGCATAAAATCGTGTCTCCGGGATGCAATTTTTTTTGCGGTTACTGTGTTCATGCGGTCTTTCAGCAGCAGCAGTTTTTCGTAAAAATGGTTAATGGTTGTGCCGTCGTTCTTTTTGTATTCGGCTTTGGTCATGTTAAGTTTAGGTTTAATCTCAGGATCGTACATGAGGTTATTTTTGTACCCGCCGAAATTGAATGTACGCGCAATGCCTATGGCTCCTATTGCATCCAGGCGGTCGGCATCCTGAACGATATGCAGTTCGGTTAAGGGGGTCCGGGATCCTGTGGTCATTAATGCACTGGCCGGGCCGGTCTCCAGACTGTTCTTGAAGGACATGTGCTTAATAATGAACAGAACCTGCTGAATAATATCCGCTTCGGCTCCAATGCTTACTAGGTGTTCCCCTGAAATAGTAAGCGCAAGCTCTTCATTGCCGTCATGAAATTTAGGATCGGCAATGTCGTGCAGCAGGGCGGCCAGCTCCACCACTTCCCGGTTACAGCTTTCAATCTCAGCAATCTTCTTTGCAAGATTCCATACCCGTTCAATATGAAACCAGTCGTGGCCGGCCTCGGCATCCTTCAGTTTTTCTTTAACGAAAAGAACCGTTTTTTCAATCCGATGATTCATTTTTTTGACTATATTTTAAATTAAATGCCCAACCATACCTACAAACAGCTGTAGTGGTTCAGTCCAAAAAGTCCGGCACCATCTTCCAGAGTTTCCTGTTATACGTTCTGAAAAAATTAATGTGCCCTATTTTGCCGCGTTCACTCTCTGCCGTATGCACCAGACGGTAGGTCGGTCTCATGTTGGGGAATGTTTCCTCCAGCAGTTTCCTCACCGCCTTATCCGTTAACCAGCCGTCGTCTTGCGCACGTATCACAAGGACCTCCTGCTTTAACCCTGCTGAACAGTCGTATTCCACATGCTCCAGCAGCTTATTCGTGGATTTCCTGTTGAGTACCAGCGTGCGCCAGTCGTAGGCAGACCCGGCGGGCAAACTTTCGCCCAGCCCGAACCGGTGTGCCGGAAAATAGCCGAAAAGTGCAGTGGTCAACGGCTGTACCACTCCAAATCCGAGATATCCAAGAATACGCGTCCTGAAATCAAGGTTCCCGAGGAAGGCCTTCTGCGTGCTTACAAAAACAAATTTCTTAAAAATATGGGAATAGGGATTCATTCCGAGGATCAGTGCGCCTACCGAATGACCAAGTGCATACTTTTCAAAGTCCTGAAACTGCTGCTGAACGAAATCAGTCACCGCTTTATAATCCAGAGTCCCCCAAATACGCATGGAAGCCACAAAACCCCGCATCTTACCGGGTTTGGACTGTCCAATCCCACGGTAATCGTAGGTAAGGACGGTGAATCCGTTTTCAGTAAGATATTTTGCAAAAGAGAAATAAACCTGCTGTCTTACGCCTGTTGCAGAATTGATAATCAAAAGTTTCCGGTGGGAAATTTCCGGCTCAAAAAGAGTGACGGACAGGGTGTAATCATCGTCTGTTTTGAGACTGTAAGATTTCATGAAGGGTCAGTTCAGCAAATTTATCTAAAAGCGGATAACTTTATATTGAATTCGTTACGAAAGAACAGTACAACTTACAGCACAAGATCTGCAAGGTAGGGCAAACCTCCCTGTGAACCTTTGTTTTTGGCTACTTTAAGCGATACATCGGTCCCGAATTTCACGCACACCTCAATGGGGTTTCCATGACAGTAGGCCACCGCAAAACCGGACGTGAAGGCATCGCCCATCCCTATTTTATACAGCATATCGTCGTGATCGTTACGGTAATATTTCATTTCGGAACCGTTAAAGTAGGTGGTGGAATTGGTGTCGTCGCGTACAAAGACCTTATTCGGAAAATTCCTTAAAACGTGCTCCCTGTTGGCCTCCCCAAAAATCAAAGAGAGTTCGCTGCTTTTTGCCACGATGAAGGAGGCATACTCCAGCACCTCTTCCGACAGTTTCATGGCCGGGGCGGCATAAATGAGCACTTTCTTACCATACCTTTTCGCAAGCTGGACGGTATGTTCCACCGTGTCCATTGGAATTTCAAGCTGAAGGAGAATGAGGTCCGCGCTTTCAAAATATTTTTCCGCCCTGTTAATATGTTCAGGTTTCAGACAGTAATTGGCAGCAGGAACCACCACGATTGCATTCTTACCCCCGGCGGAAGTTACGTAAGCGGTTCCCGTGTCCGCGCGCTCAGTTTCATGGATAAATCCTACATTCACTCCCTCATTTACCAGATTCCCAATCACCTGCTTACCAAGCGGATCCATGCCCACGCAGCCTACAAAATAAACAATGGCGCCCAGCCGTGCAGTTCCGACTGCCTGGTTCGCTCCCTTGCCACCAAAAAAACGGTCGGCTTTAGAGGCCATCACCGTTTCATTGGGTTGGGGGTGCCTTGCCGTAAGCAGTACCAAATCGATGGACGAACTTCCCACCACGATGATTTTTGGCTGTTCTGAACTTAATTTCATGTGCGTAGCTTTATGAACAAATATATTATTTTGAACCAGATTTCTGAAGACATTTAACGCTTGTTAACTTAAAATCTCAATGAATTCCGTGACGATCTTTACAGGCTGACTGTCCTTGCCAAAACCGATGTAACTGGCGTAAAAACCCTCGCCATAACCGGCCTCGAACGCAAGTACCGTTCCCGGCATCTCTTCATCCGGTTTCAGGAATGCATACTGGTCAATGGCACCGTTTTCATCAAAAAAATGCTCATGGAAAAATTCCTCATAGATGCCCATGAAATCAGCACCTTTCCTGTGGAAAAGGGTCTTTTCCAGGTGATTGAGGCAGTCCTGGGTTTCCAGGTCCATGAAGCTTGCCATACCGCTTTCCACGGGATAGCCGAAGATTTCTTCCCCCTTCAGGTCGGCTGTATCCTGCCCCTCTGTGGTTGCAATTTTCCATTCGGTGATGTCTTCAGCAGCGAAACGTATTTCAGCATAGGCCACACAGTTGGTATCGCGTTCCTTATGCAGCAGTACAGGAAATTCACCTGTTGGAAAATGGACCTTGAACTCCTTCATATCGCTGGTGATCACAGGATCACAAGCCACCAGTTTACCCGTTGGAAGCGCGATGCGGCCAACCTCAAAGGTCTCTATTAAGGGATTTTCAACGAAATCCTTACTGAAAAGTTTGCTTATATTTTCCAGATGCTTCATGGGAATGGAATAGGGAGTAAAGATAAAGGAAAAAAGCCCAAATACATGAGCTCAATTTTACCGTCATTCCTTGTAAATTTTTAAAGTGATTTGAGTTTTTCCGAAAGCAGCGCAATTTTATCCTGTGCGTCTTTCTGCTTCTTCAGCTCATTGTCCACAACCTGTTGCGGTGCACCTGCCATAAATTTCTGGTTGGTCAGTTTTCTCTCCACAGAAATAAGGAATCCCTGGAGGTATTTAATTTCCTCTTCGGTCCTGGCTTTTTCCTCTTCCAGATCCAGGCTCTCACTTAAAGGAATGGAAACCTCTGTACCACCCACCATGAAGGTGAAACTCGGTTTATCTGTCTTTTGCCCGAAATGAACCTCTGCGATGTTGGCAAGTTTCCGCACCAGATTTTCATTGGTAAAGGTTTGTGCGTTGGTGAAGACCTCCACCATTTCCCTTGGTGAAATCCCTTTGCTCTGGCGGTAATTCCGGACTCCTGATATCAACTCCCTGGAGGTTTCAAAATCCCTGATTAAATCAACGCTGTATGCCATAGGTTTTCTCTGCTGTGCGATGACCAGAGCCTGCTCCGGTGTGCGATCAGCGACATTCTGCCACAGTTCTTCCGACAGAAACGGCATGAATGGATGAAGGAGTTTCATCAGCTCCTCAAAATAGACGATGGTCTTTTGATATACTTCCGTGGATATGGGATCGCCAAAACCGGGCTTCACCGCTTCGAGATACCACGAGCAGAAATCGTCCCAAATCAGTTTATATACCAGATGCAGCGCATCCGAAATCCTGAATTTCTCAAACTGATCGGCAATTTCGGCAATGGTTTTATCCATTTGGTTGCCAAACCACGTTATGGCCTGCAAATCTGAACTGTTGGCGTTAATGCTGTCGTCTTTTGTCCACCCCTGGATCAGGCGGTAGGCGTTCCAGATCTTGGTCGCAAAATTACGTCCCTGAAGCATGAGTTCCTCATCGAACAGCAAATCGTTGCCGGCTGCCGAACTCATTAAAATGCCCACCCGAACACCGTCCGCTCCGTATTTTTCAATCAGCTCAATAGGATCCGGCGAATTACCCAGCGATTTTGACATTTTCCTGCGCTGCTTGTCGCGAACGATTCCTGTGAAATAGACATTCTTAAAGGGTACTTCCTGGCGGTATTCAAGACCGGCCATAATCATCCGGGCCACCCAGAAGAAGATGATATCCGGAGCAGTAACCAAATCGGAAGTGGGGTAATAATAGTTGATCTCTTTATTATCGGGATCCAGGACCCCGTCGAACACCGAAATCGGCCAGAGCCAGGAAGAAAACCAGGTATCGAGCGCATCCTGATCCTGACGCAGATCCGAAATAATCAGATGAGGGTTTTGCGATTTAAGCTTTGCGAGCTCCAAAGCTTCTTCGGCGGTTTCAGCGACAACGAAGTCACCTTCACCTTCTCCGAAATAATAAGCCGGAATTTGCTGTCCCCACCACAACTGCCGGGAAATGTTCCAGTCGCGGATGTTCTCCATCCAGTGTCTGTAGGTATTCCTGAATTTTTCCGGATGAAACTTAACCTCATCATTCATCACCACATCCAGGGCGGGTTTTGCGATTTCGGACATCTTCAGGAACCACTGCACAGAAACTTTGGGTTCTATTACAGCGCCGGTTCTTTCGGAGGTGCCCACTTTATTCACATAATCCTCGGATTTCAGCAACAGACCTTTTTCTTCCAGTTCCCTGGCGATCAGTTTCCTGACTTCAAATCTGTTTTTACCCGCATAGTGCTGTCCGTGTTCGTTAAGGTTGGCGTCATTGTCAATAGAATCGATTACCGGCAATCCGTGGCGTTTCCCGATTTCATAATCATTCGTGTCGTGGGCCGGCGTAATCTTTAAGGCTCCTGTTCCGAATCCAATATCCACATAGTCATCTTCAATAACAGGAACGGCCCGGTTTACGATTGGTACGATTACCCTTTTACCCCGTAAATGTGCATATCTTTCATCATTGGGGTTGATGCAGACCGCAGTGTCGCCGAAAATTGTTTCAGGGCGGGTGGTTGCCACGGAAAGGAAGTCCCGGGTACCTTCAATCTTATATTTCAGATAGTAGAGCTGCCCGTTCTGCTCTTTGAAGATCACTTCTTCGTCAGAAATGTTGGTCTTTGCTTCCGGGTCCCAGTTGACCATCCGGTATCCTCTGTAAATCAAGCCTTTATTATACAAATCAACGAATGATTTGATGACCTGCTCTGAGAGCTTGGGTTCCATTGTAAAGCGCGTCCGTTCCCAGTCGCAGGAACAGCCCAGTTTTTTCAGCTGCTCAAGGATGGTTCCTCCATATTTATCGGTCCAGTCCCAGGCATGTTTCAGAAATTCATCCCTTGTGATATCGGATTTACTGATCCCCTCAGATTTAAGTTTTGCCACCACCTTGGCTTCGGTTGCGATGGAAGCGTGATCCGTACCCGGCACCCAGCACGCGTTGAAACCCTGCATTCTGGCGCGGCGAACCAACACATCCTGAATCGTGTTGTTCAGCATGTGGCCCATATGAAGGATTCCGGTGACATTTGGCGGAGGAATTACAACCGTGTATGGTGGTTTTTCGTTGGGTTCGGAGTGAAAGTAGTTGTTTTCCAGCCAGTAGCTGTACCATTTATTTTCCGTTTCCTGTGGACTGTATTTTTCTGAAATCTGCATTATGCTGGCTTTTTTAGGCTTTACAGGTGCAAAAATAGGGAAAACAAAAATTTTTAATGATTATTTAAATTTATTTTTAACTTTGCTCTCTAAATTAAATCAAAAGTCATATCAAACATTAACAATATGAAAAAATTATTTGCAGGTCTTGCAATTTTAGGAAGTGTAGCATTTGCTTCTGCACAAACCATTACCTTCGACAACACCGTGATGGATTACGGTACTATAAAACCTTCTGCGGATGGTAACCGGGTGTTCAGGATAAAGAATACAGGTGATAAGCCCCTGATCCTTTCAAGTGTGAAGCCTGCCTGCGGCTGTACTACCCCTGAATACAGTAAAGATCCAATCATGCCAGGGAAAACGGGCGAGATTAAAGTTCATTACAATACCGCTACCGTTGGATCATTCCAGAAGATTATCGAAGTTTTTTCCAATGATCCGGAAAACCAAAGATCGGTAATCCATATCAAAGGAAATGTAGACCCTAATGCACCTGAGCCTAAGGTACTGACTGCGGAAGAAGTAAAGAAAATTGAGATGGAAAAAGCCGCTGCTGCGAAAAAAGCGAAAAAAATTGCTAAAAAAACAAAAAAAGCGACTGCTTAATTAAGTCACCCTTTTTATAATATATACGGACCGTTTCACCTGGTGAAACGGTTTTTTCATATATTTAACGTTAAACAATTAATTATGGATCTGGATTTCAGCGACAATTATATCGTCAGGGGAAAATTCCTGTTAAAGGAGACCGAAACCGAGTACAAAGGCAAACTTACGAAAGAAGAAGGCCGGGAACTATTGGCCTCAGAAAAGCTAAAGCTGCATCAACTTCAGGAAAAACTGTACGCAGACGGCAGCAAGTCTCTCCTAATCGTACTGCAGGCGATGGACGCCGCAGGAAAGGACTCCCTGATCGAGCATGTTTTCGGTGGGATAAATCCGCAGGGATGTGATGTGACGAGTTTCAAGACGCCAAGCGAAAAAGAATATACACATGATTTTCTCTGGCGGCATTATATTGCACTACCGGCAAAGGGTAAAATTGGGATCTTCAACAGGAGTCACTATGAAAGTGTTCTGGTATGTAAGGTTCACCCGGAATATAACCTGAACGAAAAGGTATGGAAGACCGTGGATGATTTTGATGAGGCCTTCTGGAAGAAACGATACGAGAGCATACGAAACTTTGAAAGTCATCTGGCAGAAAACGGCACCACCATCGTGAAGATCTTCCTGAACATTTCGAAAAAGGAACAGAAGAAACGCCTGCTGGACCGCATAGAAGAACATGATAAAAATTGGAAATTCTCTGTGGGCGACCTTGCGGAGCGGACACTTTGGGATAAGTACATGCAGGTGTATGAAGAGGCCATCAAGGAAACCTCAAAAAGCCACGCCCCCTGGTTTGTCATTCCCGGAGACGATAAATGGTTTGCGAGGGTTGCGGCAATACAGATTATTATTGATGCTTTGGAAGGCATGAAACTGGAGTTCCCGAAACTTTCGGAAGAAGATTTGAAAGAGCTGGATGGAGCGAGAAAACAGCTGGAAAGCGAGTAATCGCCATGTTAATAAGAAGAAAAGCAGAAACGTAAATTTCTGCTTTTTCTGTATCATAAAAACCACAAGAAAAACTGTAAGCCGGATTCTGTAGATTCGCCGAAGCGAAAATGCCTGTTATTTATCTGCGCTTTACATTGCTGCAAAGCTTTAGCTGTTTACCCCTCATCAACGGACGGGCCGCCCTTAACTGATGATATACTTAACATTGCACCGCAAAGAGTTTACCTGGTTTCACTATAAATTAATATACATACTTTCTGTTGCACTGGTCCTGATCTCGCGACCGGCGGGCGTTACCCGCTTTGCTGCCCTGTGGTGTCCGGACTTTCCTACCTCCGCCGGAGCGGAGATCAACAGGCCGTCTTTCTTGTGGAGGGCAAAGATATGAAAATTACCGGGAGGGTGAGGCGAAGGTTGAGGTTGAGATGAAGGTTGAGATGAAGGTTGAGGATTAGGGCGGATTTGAGACATCAGAACAGAAAACCAGGGAACATGACGCGGAGGCGCGCAGTGAGATGTCCGGGAGACGGCATTAAAAAGCACCGGAAGCGCTTGTGGTGTGGGCCCAAATAATTATCTTCGTCTGCACAAAATAAAGAAAAGGTGAGCACAAAGGAAAAAGAGTTTGCGAAACTTATAAAAGATAATCAGGGACTGATTATCAAGATTTCCCGGCTTTATACCAATGCGCTGGAAGATGAAGAGGATCTTTTTCAGGAAATTGTGTTACAACTGTGGCGCAGTTACGACACATTCAAAGGAGGAAGCAAGATTTCGACCTGGATGTACCGTGTCGCGCTGAATACTGCCATTACACTTTTCCGGAAAAAAACAAAATCGCCGCAAACCGATGAGCTGATGGATTTTCACCACAAAGACTATGTGGAAGATGATGAGGAAAAGCAACAGCAAATTGCCCTGCTCTATAAGGTAATCAAGATGCTCCCAAAGGTCGAACGGGCCATCGTTATGATGTACCTGGACGATCTCCCCTACCGGGATATCGCAGAAAACCTTGGGATTTCCGAGGTCAACGCGCGGGTGAAAATGAACCGTCTGAAAAAAAGACTTAAAGAATTAATGGAAAAACATGTCTGAATTTAATATAGACGATTTTAAGAAAACGTGGCAGGAACAGGAAGTTCAGTCCAAATACGGCAATTCAGAAATTCTGGAAATGCTGAACCGCAAATCGCGTAATTACGTAAAATACATTTTTTGGATCAGCGTTGTCGAATTTTTATTCTTCTGTGGGCTTTCGCTATTCTACCTTCTGAGAAGCGAAGAAACCAACAGTTTCCTTCGGATCATGGAAAGTATCGGCGTTACAAAAACCCCCGAACTGGAGAAGGACTTTTCCAGGTTGTATTATATACTGAAAATTGTAAGTCTGGTGGTGACTGCATTCTTCGTGGTAAAGTTTTATCTTAATTTCCGTAAAATAAATGTAGAGGCCAATCTGAAGAAGTTCATCGAACAGATTATGACTTTCAGGAAAACGGTCAATATCTTTATCCTGACCAATATCGTGCTTCTTATTCTCTTCACCGCAACCCTAACAATCTTTGTATTTCAGGTGCTTACCCAGCAGAAGGTTTATCCGGAGGAGTCTGTACTAATAGGAATGGGCCTTGGAATTTTAATTACAACGGTACTGAGCATCGGCCTGATCTGGCTTTATTACCGTCTTGTTTATGGCATCATTATGCGGAGGCTGGGCAAAAACTTAGAACAACTGAAAGAAATAGATACAGAATAAACAGCTATTTAAAGGTGTAAAAAAAGGCCTGCATTCTAATTGCAGGCCTTTATATTTTCTTACGTTTAGAGTTCTTTCCTCAGTCTTGCTACGGGAATGCCGAGCTGCTCCCGGTATTTTGCAATGGTCCGTCGGGCGATATTGTACCCTTTTTCTTTCAGAATGCCAACCAGGGCGTCGTCTGTATAAGGTTTACGCTTATTCTCCTTCTCAATGGCTTCCATCAAATGCATTTTAATTTCTTTGGTGGACACTTCCTCTCCGTCATCGTTGGTAAGACTGTCGGAAAAAAGGCTTTTAAGATAAATGATCCCGTTGGGCGTATCAGCATATTTACTTTTAACAACCCTGGAAATGGTGGAGATATCAAAGCCGGTAATGTCTGCGACATCCTTCAGAATCATCGGTTTCAGCGATTTGTCGTCGCCGGTGATGAAATATTCCTTCTGAAGTTTTACGATGGCGGTAATAGTCTGCAAAAGCGTATTCTGCCGCTGGTTAATCGCATCGATATACCATTTGGCTGCATCCAGCTTCTGCTTTATAAATAAGGCCGCCTGCTTATGATCCGGCGAATTCTTGTCGTGTGAATAGGTGGAAAGTATATCTTTATATTCATCCGAAACCCTTAAGGAAGGGGCATTCTTACTGTTCAGCAATGGAATTACATCGGGTTGACCTCCTTTTTTGCTCTCCGTTATCTGAATTACGAAATCGGGGATGATTTCCTGGTTGATGGTGATGGTCTGGGTATCGAAATTACCTCCTACCCGCGGAGAAAGCCTGGATATCTCTTCCAGAGCATCTTTAAGGTCCTCCTCATCCACATCATACTTCTGCATGATCTTGTTGTAGTGTTTGTTGGTAAGGGCATCAAACTGATTCCGCAAAATGTTTGCAGCCAGGGACAGTGATTTATCTGCACTCACCTTCTTCTCAATCTGAAGAAGGAGACATTCCTGCAAGCTCCGGGCACCAACTCCTGGTGGATCCAGTTTCTGGATATAATTTTCCAAAATATCATCCACTTTTTCCCTTGTGGTATAAATTCCCTGGGAAAATGCAAGATCATCAACAATTGCCTTGACCTCCCTCCTTAAATAACCGTCTGTATCAAGGTTTCCAATGATGTATTCCGCTGTCTTCAAATCGTCGTTATCGATATTGATAAGCCTTATCTGCTCCAGAAGATAGTCATAGAGGGACTGGCCTTCCGTGAGGAGGCTTTCGTTATCAAACTCTTCATCGTCCGCAGAATAGTTGCTGGAAGAAGTCTTGTAGCTCGGTTCGTCATCAAAAAGATATTCATTGACATCAAAATCAGTATCGATGCTGCTGTTCCCCTCGTCCTCAAAATCAGAAGCTAATTCTTCCTTGGCATCCTTATCATCATCTGTTCGCTCCAGCGCCGGATTTTCCTCAAGTTCACGTTCCAGTTCCTCTTCAAACTCAAGCGTATGAAGCTGTATCAACTTCATGAGCTGAATTTGCTGTGGAGCGAGTTTCTGTCCGAGTCTGAGTTGAAGGTTTTGTTTCAGCATATTCTTTTCTACAAATTATTTCTGCGTAGCAAATTTACTTTGAATTTAAATTTAAAATTTACAATTTACTTCTGTTTTATTACAAAATTCGATTAGAACTCCGCATTCTTGGGTGTTCGCGGGAAAGGAATCACGTCGCGGATGTTGGTCATGCCGGTTACGAACAGCACCAGTCGCTCCAGTCCAAGGCCGAATCCGGCATGCGGAACAGAACCGAATTTACGCGTATCCATATACCACCACAGTTCATGTTCGTCCACGCTCATGTCGTTCATCTTCTGCTTCAGCACTTCCAGCCTTTCTTCCCTTTGTGATCCGCCTATAATTTCTCCGATACCCGGAAACAGGACGTCCATAGCGGCAACGGTTTTGTTATCATCATTCAGACGCATGTAGAAGGCTTTTATTTCTTTTGGGTAGTCGAATAAAACAACAGGACTTTCAAAATGTTTCTCTACAAGAAAACGTTCATGCTCGCTCTGCAGATCGATGCCCCAACGGTCCACCGGATACTGGAATTTACCTTTTTTATTCTCTTTGGAATTCATCAGGATTTCAATGGCTTCGGTGTAGGAAACCCGCATGAAGCGTTTTTTGATGACATTCTCCAGTTTTTCTATAAGCCCCTCCTTCGCGCGGTCCTTCTCCGGCTTCTGTTTCTGCTCTTCGGCGAAGCGGTTGTTCAGGAATTCAAGGTCCTCAGCACAGTTCTTCAGCACATAGCTGATGACATACTTCAGAAAATCCTCCGCCAGGTCAATGTTGTCCTCCAGGTTGTTGAAAGCCACTTCCGGCTCCACCATCCAAAATTCTGCGAGGTGACGCGTGGTGTTTGAATTTTCCGCACGGAACGTAGGTCCGAAAGTATATACCCTGCCAAGACCCATGGCCGCAGTTTCAGCTTCAAGCTGACCGGAAACGGTAAGGTTGGTTTTCTTTCCGAAAAAATCTTCGGAATAATCGATTTCCCCGCTTTCATCTTTCGGGATGCTGTTCAGATCGAAATTGGTGACCGCAAACATCTCTCCTGCTCCCTCGGCATCAGCTCCGGTAATAATCGGCGTATTGATGTAGAAGAAATGGTTCTTGTTGTAAAATTCGTGTATTGCAAAACTCACCGCACTCCGCACGCGGAACACCGCGGAAAAAAGATTGGTCCTGAAACGGAGGTGTGCCTGCTCACGCAGCACTTCCAGAGAGTGTTTTTTTGGCTGAAGGATGGTTTTGTCCCTTTCTTCGGTAAAGTTATCACCCAGGATGATGATTTTTTTGGCAATGATTTCTATGCTCTGACCGCTGCCCTGGCTTTCCACCACCTCTCCGGTGATTTTAAGTGAAGAAGCTACGCTGATCCTGCTGATGATGTCCTTATCAAAGTTCTCGAAATCCACTACAACCTGAAGATTGGCCATTGTGGAGCCGTCGTTCAGTGCAATAAAACGGTTGGAGCGGAAGGCGCGGACCCAACCCTGTACGGTGATGTCGTGATGCAGTATTTTTTTATAATCGGTCAGTAATTCGCTAATCGTGGTTCTCATTTGCTTGCATTCCTATTTTTAATGGTTATTGGAAATTTTTTGGTTTTCATATTAACCGAATCAGGAGTTGCAAAGGTAAGTATTTCGGCGTAATTTTTGATTATGAGAGCCGCAATGAAAACAAAGAAAGGGATTTTAATAAATAGCCTCGAACATTACCATCTTTTTAATACTTCAAAATTTTTATCGCTTAAGAAAATATCGGTTGGGTAATAAGTAATTGTATCCCGCTTCAATAAAACAGCGTCTATTCCGGTTAATTTCTTTTTTACAATGTCGATTTTTATTTCTCTGTTGGAATTTTTAATAATATAATAAACTAATTCTGAACAATAGAAATGGTCATCTTCTTTACTCTCAGATTTTTTATCGAACTTTAATTTTCTCGTTTGGAGTTTTGATATGATTTGTTTTAAATTTTGAAAAATTTAATTCATCTTTATTCTTCACTTTCATAATGCAACCTGAAATTACTTTATCAGTTTTAGAATTATAAAAATCTTCTACTTTTTCAATTCTCAATTCAGAATTGTGAAATTGTTTCTCATTTTCTTTGTCATAATAATCCCGCCTATACCAACATGTGAATAATTTGTGCCATTTACATTGTAAGATTTTGAAACCATTCCTGCTTTGGAACTGGTTTCCCTAAAAAACAAATAAATTTGATTTTCTTTTAGATCAATGCCTTTATAATGAAAATTGACCTTTTCTGTTGCATTGCACAAAAAAGGTCGGTAAAACTATTAGACAAAAATTAATTGCTTGTTTTTTTAAAAAATTCAAAACCAATGGATAGATTTACAGCATTTGTAATTTTACTTTTATTCTCTTTATAGCCCACCTGTAATATATCACTTCTATAATTAATACCCGTTAATAAATCGACTTGATCATGAATTTTTGTTCGAAAACCAAATTCGATTATACTTCCTAAATGGTATGCATTATTTCTTTTGTATTTTTGATTCGTAGGAATTTCCTCGGCAGATTCATTAAATTTAAATTTATTATCTAAACCTAATCCGGAATAAAATGCAGAATTACTATTCTTAGTAGAATAAAGCCTAAGATTGACCGGTACACTAACGAAATTACTCCGTAAAAAGACCATATTCATTCCATTATGATAATCAGCATAAATATTATGAACATGTATCCCTGTTACTAAAGATAAATTTTTGGGTATATGGAACTCTTTACCAACTCCTCCTGACATACTATATGCAGTTGTTTTAAAAGTATTCTCTTGCTCATAAGTCAGCATTCCCATTTCTGGCTGCAGTATGAAGCCATTAAACCTTTCATTCTGTGCTGGATATAAGACAAAATGAAAACTAATCATTACAATAACTAAAAAACTTTTCATACCATTATCCTTATTGCTACGTAAAATAGTTAAACACGCCATTGTAGTAATTACTTTTTTCATAATAATTTGAGTTTTTAATTAAACATACACAAAGAAAAAGAAAAAAAAACGTTATCAACGGGGAAAAACACCCTAATTTACTTTAATAAGACGAGTGACTCACTCATCCTTCACCGCAGGTTTGGTGAACACCTCCAGCAAACCGTCCGGAAGCTGCATCCTGATAAACCGCTCTGCACGGTTAACTTCGAGAATCCAGTCCTTAATGATGGGTATGATGACTTCCTTACCTTCCAGATTCAGGATAAAATAATGCTGTGCTATCTGGTCGTTTATTTCTTTTATCAGTCCGCACGAATTGTCATTCTCATCCCGGATTTCGTAACCGAGTACCTCATGGTAATAAAACTGGTTGCCTGACAGTTCGGGAAGGGCGGTTAGCGGCAGAAAGACATTCTTACCTACGAGCTGTTCCGCCATGGCGAGCGTAGCATTCTTAAAGAAGACGATTTTGGTATTATCCCTGCTCCACTGCTGTTTCTCCACAAAAAAGGGAACCAACAGTCCGTTAACTTCCACAAAAACTCCGTCCAGCTTATTATAAAGTTCCCCCTGATCTGTGTCCAGTTTCATAATTACATTGCCGGCGAGTCCATGGGTTCGTGTAATTTTACCCAGAAAATAGCAGTCTTCCTTTTTCATCTGTCTTTATTTATTTTTTAGTACTGAAATGCCCGCAGGTTCAGATTGTTTAAATCCCGCGGATGATTCGAAGTGCAAATATAATTTCTTTAAAATAAAAAAGACGCCAAACAGGCGTCTTAAATATGATATGAAGTGAAGACTGTTAAGCCTTAGTCTCTTCTGATTCTTCACCTTCAGCATCCGTTTTAGGAGCAACTGCTTCAGCAATCTTCCCCGATACGTCTGCTACTGTTTCTGCTATTGCACCAACTGCACCTGCTACTGCAGCCGCGGCACCACCAATTTTTTCAGCTACATTTTCCACTACAGTCTTTTCAGCTTCAGGGGTTTCTTCTGTTGCTTCTGCAACCGGAGCGTTTGCTGCTTCCTCTTCTGCATTTTTAGCCTCTTCAGCTGCCTTTTCCTCTGCTAATTTTGCATCAGCTGCTGCTTTCTCTTCTGCTAATTTGGCATCGGCTTCCGCTTTTGCATCAGCTTCAATTTTTGCAGCTGCATCAAGTCTCGCCTGATTCACTTTAGTTTCAGCATCCAAAGCTGCTTTTTTAGCATCTGCTTTAGATTGTGCCAAACCTTCTGATTTGCCGGATACCTGCTTCTCTTTTTCTTCAAGCCATGCACCGAATCTCTTTTCAGCTTCAGCCTCGTCAAAAGCACCTTTTGCAACTCCACCCATCAGGTGTTTTTTGTAAAGGGCACCTTTGTAAGAAAGAATCGCTCTTGCCGTATCACTTGGCTGAGCACCGTTGTTTAACCACTTCACGGCGGCATCAACGTTAAGTTCAATTGTTGCAGGGTTTGTAATTGGGTTGTAGATCCCTAACTTTTCGATGAATTTACCATCTCTTTTAGCTCTGGCATCTGCAACTACGATGTGGAAGAAAGGTTTCCCTTTTTTACCGTGTCTTTGTAATCTAATTTTTACTGACATAAATGTTTGATTTTGTGGGATCTCGTCCCGTTAAATATTAAGTGTGCAAAGATAGTCAAATTTTGCAATCTAAAAAATGCAAGCCTAAAAAAAAGTGGAATTTGGGAGAGGATTAAATTTTACCCAGATAAAAGAGGCCGTAACATTTCTGGTTGGGCTCCAGCTGCAGATATTCATCAATATGTTTAATCATGCCAGGAGTACTCCAGTAACAACCCACTTTATGCGCAGTACATGTTAAATACATATTCTGAACCGCCATTGCCACGGCCGCAATCTCCTCCCATTCCGGAACGAGACCGCTGAAATTCACCGACACGGTGATTACCGCATCAGCCCTTGAAATTTTAGAGGAAATATCTATGTATTTTTTCTCAAGAAAGATTTGGGATGGGGTTGTTTCCTTATAAATTTCGGCTAATTTCTGTCCCAGTCCTGCTTTCTCATTTTTGCGAAAAAGCTGGAACCGCCATGGTTTTGTTTTCTTATGATTTGGGGCAAAGCGGGCAGAATTCAGGATTTCTTCAAGAATTTCATGTGGAATTTCCTGATCAGTATAATCTCTCGGGAAGCTGCTTTTCCTGCTTTCGATGATGTGTTTTAGAATTTGGGCTTCATCCATTATGCAAAAGTAAGAAGATTTGGATTAGGAACAGATTTTATCAAAAGACCAACCGGCGGTGCGCTGCAATGTAGCTAAAACCAGCTGAAAGATTCACAGAATTTCTTCTATCCGCTGGTGGATGTTGTTAAGCGTGAATTCTGTACCCACCTTCTTGCCTTTCATCATTTTGGCCATGGGACTTTCTTCGGAAATTGCATAAAAGCGGTCGCCTTCATAAAAAAATTCGCCCAGGGAAACCGAGATATAAAACCTTGCTTTATTGGTGATGACCACAGAACCCAGATTAATCGTTTCCGAGGTTGTGTTGAGTACCCTCTGCATCTCGCGCTGCATGTTTTTAAGAGTAAACATCTGTTTGTCCAGGTGGTAGATTTCACTCTGGATTTCCTCCCGAATGGAGTCGTACTTTGTGGTCTTTTTTATTTCGCGGCTGGCTTCCAATGTAAAATTCAGATAAAACTCCAGGGTTTTAACCTTGCCTGAAATCATTTCCTTTACGTAATTCCGCAAATCATTCTTATTGTAAACAGCCTTCTGCATATGCGTTCTTAAGTTTCCGTATCCTGGACCAACCGATTTATTAATTTAACTCAAATATAAAAGTTAACCCATTTAAAACAAAAAATGTGCAGATTTATTTTAGGATCTGATGCCACCGCAGCGAAAACAACTATGACCTGACTTGTACCTTTCAAAAAAAACCGGACTACAGCCCGGCCGATTAAGATTGTGTGTGTTTATTTCTCCGAGATTTCCTTAAGTTTTGCCAAGCCGCTGCCGTATGATTTATCCATTTGCCCATCCATAAAAATAGACATCAGGTTCATCGGATAATCCAGCTCGCAATCCATATCCCAGGTCACTTTAGTGGAATTTCCGTTTGGTGTAAGGATAATATTGGAAGTAGCATCACTTTCAAACGGTTTCATAAACAGCATTTTTGTTGACTGTTGCTGATTCGGGACCAGTGCTGTAATGGTATGGCAGCCTTTTCCAGCATCCCCGTTCCCATCCCAGCAGTATTGGTCACCAATCTGTCCGGAGTTACCCGAATATTCCACTTTCATATTCGGATCCAGCTCCATCCAGGGATTCCACCGGTTGAATGCCTTCATTGAATTCATGTTCTGATAGATCTTCTCAGCCGGAGCATTGATCACGATTGACTTTTCGAAATGGTAAGCTTTACCAATTGCAAACATGGCGATGAGAAGAACCACGACTGCTGCAAGAAGGATTTTAAGGAAAGTTTTCATAATGGTTTAATTTTAGGAACAAATATAAAATATAATTTTGAGTAAATTTACACCTTAAAACAGCTCCACAGCACCACATCTAAGGACATAAAATCAGAACAGAAATGCAAAACCCTCTATTAGAAACTTTTCAAACCAAACATCAGTCTGCACCGTTCAACGATATCAAAGAGGAACATTTCCTCCCTGCTTTCCGGGAACTTATTAAAATTTCGGAACAGGAAATTAATAACATAGCAGAAAATCGCAATGAACCTACTTTTGAAAACGTTATAGAAGCACTGGCTTTCTCCGGTGAAAAACTGGATGTCGTATCAGGGATATTCTTCAACCTGAATTCAGCGGAAACGAATGACGAAATACAAAAAATCGCGCAGGAAGTCTCCCCCCTTTTAGCAGAATATTCAGCGAAAATCTCCCAGAATTCCAAACTGTTCGAAAGAATAAAGAAAGTGTATGACGAAAAAGAGATGTACAAACTGAATGAAGAACAGGAAATGCTACTCACCGAAACGTACAAGGGTTTTGTAAGGAGCGGCGCACTGCTGAACAATGCTGATAAAGAGAAATTCAAGGACATCAGTATCCAGCTTTCAAAAAAAACACTGCAGTACGGACAGAACGTTTTAGCAGAAACCAACAGTTATTTCAGGCACATCACCGACGCAGGGGAACTCGCAGGAATTCCGGAGCCCATAATGGATCAATACCGCGAGGAAGCAAAGACACGGAATCTGGAGGGTTTTGTAGTCACGCTTCAGTACCCAAGTTACCTTCCGTTCATGACCTATGCGGAAAACCGCGATCTGCGGAAGGAATTGGCTCTCGCAAACGGAAAAAAATCCTTCAGCAACAATGAATTCGACAATCAGAACCTCATTCGGGAAATCGTGAGCCTGAAGCAGGAGAAAGCACAACTTTTAGGTTATAAAAACTTCGCCGATTATGTTCTGGAAGAGCGCATGGCTAAAACCCCCGATCAGGTGACCGCCTTCCTGCATGAACTGCTTGAAAAGGCTAAACCGTATGCGGAGAAAGAAATAGCCGAATTGAAAGTACTTGCGAAAGCCGACGGCATTGAGACGATGGAAAGCTACGACCACAACTTTTACGCAGAAAAACTCCGGAAACAGAAATTTGATATTGATGATGAAGAACTGAAACCCTATTTCCAGCTGGAGAAAGTTCAGGAAGCTGTGTTCGGCCTGGCGAAGCAACTTTTCGATCTTCATTTTTTGGAAACGCACGAAATCCAGAAGTACCACGAGGAGGTCAAAACCTACGAAATCTTCGAAAACGGAACATTCAAGGCGCTTCTTTATGTGGACTATTTCCCCAGAAAGGGTAAGAGAGCCGGCGCGTGGATGACGAGTTTTAAGAGCCAATATAAAAAAAACGGTCTCAATTTCAGGCCTCATATCTCCGTAGTGTGTAATTTTTCCAAACCCGGAGCCGACACGCCAAGCCTGCTGACCTTTCAGGAAGTGACCACCCTTTTCCACGAGTTTGGTCATGCGCTTCACGGAGTCCTGGCCGATACAACCTATCCCAACCTTTCGGGAACCTCTGTAAAATGGGATTTCGTTGAACTTCCATCGCAATTTCTGGAAAATTTCTGTTACGAACCGGAATTCCTGAAAACCTTCGCAAAACATTATAAAACGGGAGAAATACTGCCCGACGATAAAATCCAGAAAATATCGGCTTCAAAAAATTTCCTGGAAGGCTACCAAACCTTACGCCAACTTGGTTTCGGACTGTTGGATATGGCTTACCACAGCAATGCCGATAAAGTAGGCGACATCAAAACCTTTGAAGTGGAAGAAACGAAAGCCACCAACCTTTACCCTTCCAATCCGGAAACGGCGATGAGCACCAGTTTTTCACACATCTTCCAGGGTGGATATTCCGCGGGTTATTATTCGTACAAGTGGGCAGAGGTCCTGGATGCGGACGCCTTCCAGTATTTCAAGGAAAACGGAATCTTCAATCCGGAAATCGCTGCAAAATATAAAGTCCTGCTCGCAGCTGGCGGAACAAAAGACCCCATGGAACTTTACAAAAACTTCAGAGGTAGTGAACCGAAGGTGGAGAGTCTTCTGAAGCGGGCATTCGGATAGAAACCAAAAAAAACTGCTTAAAAATAAGCAGTCTTTTCTATTGTATGATTGTTGTTTCTGTTAATTGCTGGGTATTCTTCCTTGCTTTTTGTCAACTGATCTACCGATGGTATATCCTGTTGCACCACCAATGATACCTCCAACTACAGCACCCCCGGCTCTGCTTTTCTTATTCAAAAGTGCACCCGCTGCTGCACCGGTCACTGCACCAACAATGGTACCCTTAGCGGTATGGCTCATGCCTTGTTTTTGTGGAGCCTGCTGCACGGTTCCGGTATTGTTACCTGAACTTGAATTTGATCCCGATGAACTGTATCTTGGTGTATTATCCACATAAACAGTTTTGGTTTCGCGAACAACGTTGGTTCTTGCTGAAGAAGCCCTGGCCTGTCGTGCCTGTTGTACTTCGGCAACACTGTCTGCTTTTTTCTGTGTTTCATATGCCATTCTCTCTTTTTCAATGGCCAATTTCTGTTTCTCTATCTCTAACTGACGCTGTTGAAATTCAATTTTCTGCTGCTCCAGTGATTTTTCCGCTACTTGATTGTCTTTTTTACAGGCAGTCAACATTAAAACTGACACCGCTCCTGCTAATAATATATTCTTCATAATTCTAATTTTTAATTCTAATTAAAAATGTTTACTGCATTTCACAGTTGACAGGGTAATGCCAAATTTGGAACCAAACAAGTGTTAACGGAGTGTTAAAAACAATAAAAACTCTTAAAATAAAAAGGCAAGTAATTGATTAACAATTACTCGCCTATGAGGTTCCTAGCGGATTCGAACCGCTGTACGTGGTGTTGCAGACCACTGCCTAACCACTCGGCCAAAGAACCATTTGGGTGTGCAAATATAACCTTTTATTTATTTTTAAAAAATAATTTACTGAAAAAATGCTTACAGCCCTTGCACCATAAGGTGTAGCTGTGCTTCGGTATCAATAACAGCGGTCAGACCATTAGGGTTCATGATTATTTTTGAAGGCTTCAGATTCAGAACTTTACCGCTCATTTTCAAACCTTTATAATATTCCCTGTTGAAACTTTCGTGAATACCTTTCCTGGCCATATCCTCTATTTCTGCTGTCGGAATGCCGTATTCCTCTTCAATCATATTAACAATCCGGTTCCGAAAAAGAAGCGCTGCACCTTTCTGCAGAATGTTTTTAGTTTTAAGTTTAAAGGTGGTATCCGACAGTACGATCATTCTCTTCACCTCATCGTAAACAGGAATTCCCGAAATAACCGACGTTCCATCCACCGTCCCTGCTGTCGTGGCCTCAATGATGACCCGATCCAGCTCTCCGTAAACTTTAACGCCGTTAATTTTTATCTTCGACTTTCCTTCGAGGAAATCGAATTCCCTATCGAGGAACAGCTGTTGGCCAATACGCGTTGCCTCGCTAAACGGAATATTTGCCGTAGTCTGCAGCAAAAAACGGTCGGGAAGAGACGGAACCGAAGCGAAATCCTGAACTTTCTTTACTAGGGTAGCCGCCTGTGGCTTATTTCCGGTGAAGGTTTCGGAATAGGTATCGATTCCGATATTCACATCAATAGCATTTCCGTAAAAAACCAGGGGCGTTACCTTCACACCCACCGGTGTAATCTTAAGCCAGGTGCTGTACTCTTCCGATACATGGAAAGGCTGTGCAAACTGGTTCCACGCCAGTACGGCATAAGGTTGGAGGTCGAGCTGCCGGAGCATAAGCTCATCAATTTTCTTACTGAATTCCAACTGCTGTTTTCTAAGGCTTGCTTCCACCATATTAGTTACGGGAATCTTAATCTTACCAAAGTCCAGCATGGGTTTACTGACCCATTTGAAACCCATGGGCGACGTTTTAGTCACCATGGTCCAATTATTCAGTAAAGCAATCTCTGTATTGAAATACATCACGGTCTCGAAGTTGGTGTTTTGGTAGGAATAGACACCCAGGGTTCCAATGCCTTTTTCCGCCCAGATTCTGAGCGGGACCTCGATCAGGAGGTTCTGTTTCGTGCCGCCAACAAGTCGTATTGGCCGGGTTTTCCAGACTTTTACCTTAAACTGGTCGTTGTTGTTATCGGTATACGACTGATCTTCAAAGATTAAATCCTTTACAGAGGCATTGACGAGGGAAGAAATTTCCGATAGCGGAATCCGCACTGGAACTGCAACCGATGAACGGATGCGCGGAAAATCATGAGCAGGAGGCTGCTCCTGCGCTCCGATGCAGAAAAAGAAAAGTAAGAAAAGAAAATTGAGGATTTTCAATGGTGAATTTTTATACAAACTGCAAATAACCCTTACTTATTGCATTGTTTTTCCATTTCCACGCTTACGCCGTGCATTTCTCCCTGCATGGGCGGATTGGTCTTGGTAAGCCTGACCCTGATAAAGGAAATTCGTGGAAAAGCATATTCCAATCTATTAAAAATGCGGCCAATGACATGTTCCAAGAGTTTTGATGGAACCTTCATTTCCTCATGAATGATGCTGTTGATTACAGCATAGTTAATCGTATCCTTCAAATCATCACTTTCAGAAGCCTTCCAAAGATCAGCATGAACTTCCACATTGATAATGTAGTACGTTCCGAGGATCGTTTCTTCGGGCAGAACTCCGTGATACGCGAATATTTTCAGGTTTTCAAGAAGGATTTTGGAGGTCATTTCTTTCATTTTTTTTGCAGATGATGAAGACTTAATATGCTGTATATTCTACAATTATGATAAAGTTATAACGTTTTGAAGCAAATCATCACATCACAATTCTCACATCATTTAATCGTTTTACTCATTTCCAGCATGGTTTCAATAGGCTTCAAAGCCCTTAAGCGCAGGTCTTCTTCAATTAAAATTTCCGGCAGTTCGTATTTCATGCACAGGTAAAGTTTTTCCATCGTGTTTCGCTTCATATAAAAACATTCGGAGCAGTTGCAGCTTTCATCAAAAACAAGTGCCGGTATAAGTTCTTTATGAGGGGCGCGCTTCTTCATTTCGTGCAGGATTCCTTCTTCCGTAGCGACAATGAATTTCTGACTGTCGTCTTTTTCCACATAATTCAGCAATGCGGACGTTGATCCGATAAAATGAGCCAAATCCAGCACTGCCGATTCACTTTCGGGGTGCGCAATGAGTTTTGCGTCAGGATTGTCCGCAAGTTGTGTTGCAATCCTTTCCATGGAAAAGGCTTCATGGACAATACAGCTTCCGTCCCAGAGAATCATGTCGCGGCCGGTTTTTTTTGTCAGCCAGGCGCCAAGGTTTTTATCGGGTGCGAAAATAATTGGGCGGTCCTGGGGTAAGGATTTTATAATGGTCTCCGCGTTGGAACTCGTTACAATGATGTCCGATTCTGCTTTGGTTTCCGCATTACAGTTGATGTAGGTGGCGATAAGCGCATTTGGATACTGCGCGCGCATGGCCCGAAGGCCTTCATCACTGCAGCCGTCCGCAAGTGAACAGCCGGCCTGCGTGTCCGGAAGTACCACTTTTTTAGTTGGGTTCAGTATTTTTGCCGCTTCTGCCATGAAATGGACGCCGCAAAAGGCAATCATATCGGCGTCGGTATCTTTAGCCTGTCTCGCTAACTGAAGCGAGTCTCCCAAAAAATCGGCGATGTCCTGGATGGCCGGTGGTTGATAATAATGTGCCAGAATCACTGCGTTCTTTTCTTTTTTAAGGTCCAGGATGGCCTGCACTAAAGCGGCTCCCTGAGGTATAATGAGGTCGTCTATTTTAAGAAATCCCCTTACCGGCAGATTTGATTTCGCTTTATCTAAATTTTGAATACTCATGGGTTAAAAATATTTAGGATTCGGATGAATAAATGTATAATTAAATTCTTGAATAAGGCGCCGGGAAGAAACAATCCTGTCGTTAACGTCGTCTGGCTGAGCAGACTTACCCTCTGTTTCTATATTTAAAATCTCCCCTATCGCCGGATGTTCGGGAGCCACAATATTGTAGAATTTATGGTGCGGTTCAGAGGTCAAAAACAGTTCCACAATGGGTAAAATATCCGCATAGTGTACATAGTTGACCTTTTTTTCCGGATGCGGCGGTTTTTTACGGCTGAAAAAGTTTTGCAGGGACCTTTCATCTCCCATCAAACCACCAAAGCGCAGAACTGTTGTCTGCGGAAACTTATCAAGGACCACGTTCTCTGCAACAAGGATATCGCTACGTAAATCATATTCATCGTCTTCCGTAAAAATACCGTTTTTCAGTGGGTAAATTCCAGTAGAACTGAAAAGCAATGTTTTTGGAAATGTGCTTTCCAATTTCTTGAAACCCTCAAACCAACTGTCGCGCGAGATGGGCATGCTGAAAATGGCTACGTCGGCTGACTTTAAAAAATCCTGTTTATAATTTTTTCCAAAGTCGAGCAAATGAACTTCCGCGCCCAAGGACTGAAGTTCCGGAATTTTTTCAGACGAAGTCGTAGTAGCAATAACCTGGTGGTCTTTCTCTGTCAGGAATTTGACTAACCTATTGCCTACCCAACCGCAACCGATGATTGCAATCCTCATGAACGAAGAAAGTTTTCTACGATTTCTACAATCTGCTCTTTTGCTTTATCAAGATCATCATTGACTATGGCAATATCAAATCTATCTTTGAAAGCCAACTCTTCATGGGCTTTATCAATCCTGGTTCTAATGGTTGCAGCATCATCTGTACCCCTTGAAATCAGTCTCTTTTCCAGTTCTTCAATGGAGGGGGGCATGATAAAAATGGAAAGTGCCTTATCCGCGAAATATCTTTTCAGGGAAACCCCGCCTTTCACATCCACATCAAAAATAACGGCCTTACCCTGAGCCCAAATCCGTTCCACTTCCGACTTCAGTGTTCCGTAATATTTATCCGCATATACTTCTTCAAATTCGACAAAAGCATCCTCCGCAATTTTCTCCCTGAATTCAGCAGGTGATATAAAATGATAATCGATGCCGTCCTCTTCTGTACCGCGGGACTTCCGGGTCGTACATGAAACTGAGAATGCCAGTTGCGGAAATGTTTGCAGACAGTGTTTCACCAATGTAGTCTTACCGCTGCCGGAAGGTGCTGAAAAAATGATAACTTTATTCATGAATATATATGATGTCGAAAAATAATGTTTTAACCGCAAAGATTTCTCACAGCGCAAACTGTGAAATTGCCGTTCTGTCTGAACCTCATCCTAAAGAACATTTAACGTCTGCTCTTTGATTTTTTCCAGGTCATCCTTCATCATCACGACTAGTTTCTGTATTTCTGCGTGGTTTGCTTTTGACCCTAAAGTGTTGATTTCCCGGCCAATTTCCTGAGAAATGAAACCGAGTTTTTTTCCGTTCAGGTTCTCATTCTTCATGACCTCGGTATAATATTTTAGGTGCTGGACCAAACGGACTTTTTCCTCAGAAATATCCAGTTTTTCGGTGTAGTAGGCCAGTTCCTGATAGAAACGCGTCTCATCTATGTTCCCAAACTCCTTCAGCGTGTTCTGATACCGTTCCCTTACCGCCTCCAGACGGACTCCCTCATACGGCACCACCATAGAAAGGTAAGTTTCAATGTTGTGAATGTTCCTTTTAAGCTCTTCATGCAGGATATCACCTTCCGTTTTCCTGAAACTCGCAAATTTTATGAGTGCTTCCTCCAGGAGCTGTGTCAGCAAGACCCATTCATTTTCGTTGATTTCATCTGTTTTTGCAGAAATCGCATCGGGCATCCGCACGGCCATTTTCAGATATTCGAAATCCGGACCGTCAGAAGCCATGTTCTTCAGTTCCGCCATATATGATTTAACAAGCTCCACATTAACAGCCGTATCACCAGAGCTGTTCATGTTTTCCATGGTGATGTAGCAGTCTACTTTTCCACGCATGATACGGTCATTCAGCATCTTACGGATCTCAAACTCCTTCTCTTTGTACCGCAGCGGCATCTTGATGTTCAGGTCGAACGACTTGCTGTTCAGAGACTTGATATCGACCGTAATTTTTTTGCCTTCAAAGACCCCTTCGCTTCTTCCGAAGCCGGTCATGGATAAAATCATAGAATTTAATTAGGTAACAAAGATAAAAATTATTGAAGGAAACCCGGGCCTTGTCCTTTATATTTCAAAACAACGGCTTTCTGAAAAAAAAATGGGAAATTTGCACCGTGAAAAAGTTAATCTCCGTAATCGGAACTACCGGAATCGGCAAAACAAAGCTGGCCATCGGAATTGCAAAGTATTTCGACACCGAGATCATTTCCTGCGATTCCCGGCAGTTTTTCAAAGAAATGAAGATTGGTACTGCCACCCCGTCCGCTGAAGACTTGTGCGAGGTTCCGCATCATTTCATCGGACATCTTTCGGTGAAGGACTATTATTCCATTGGCCAATTTGAAAAAGATGCGCTTAAAAAAATTGATGAACTGTTTAAGAAACATGAGGTAGTAGTGATGGTGGGCGGAAGCATGATGTACGAGAAAGCGGTACTTGCGGGGCTTAACGATTTACCCGAGGCCAACCTGGAAAACCAAAAAAAGCTGGAAAATGTATTTGGAAACGAAGGCATTGCAGGCCTGCAGAACCTTTTGCGGCAACTCGATCCGGAATACTACAGACTGGTCGATAAGGACAATCACCGCAGGCTGCTGCGGGCGATCGACATCATTTGGCAAACCGGGAAAACTTATACCGTAAATATAGCGGAACATACTCCGAAACGGGATTTTGAAGTGATCCGGATCGGGATTGAAGCGCCACGGGAAATCATTTACGAAAGAATCAACAGCCGGGTGGGCCAGATGGTGCAGGACGGCTTACTTGATGAAGCCAAATCGCTGCTTCCATTCCGTGAGAATGTCGCACTGCAAACCGTAGGCTATGCTGAACTGTTCCGTTATTTCGACAGTGAGTGGCCGCTGGATTTTGCCCTGGATGAAATAAGAAAGAATTCCCGGAGATTTGCAAAACGCCAGCTGACGTGGTACCGGAAAGAAGAAAACATCCATTGGGTTAATTTCGAAAACTCCCTTCAGGAATCCTTATCTTTGCTCAATAAACTGAACATCAAACCACAAAACAGATAAAAATGGCAAACACTCCCTCCAATATGTTAGAACTCGGAACGAAAGCTCCTTTTTTCGAACTTCCGAATCCTTCGCACAGCAATGAGACCCAGTCACTGGAAGAACTGAAGGGTGAAAAAGGCACGCTGGTCATCTTCATGTGTAACCACTGCCCGTTTGTGCTGCATGTGATTGATAAAATCGCTGAACTTTACGAGGATTACAATGATAAAGGAATAGAATTCATTGCCATCAACGCGAATGATGTTGAAAAATATCCGGCAGATTCACCCGAAAAAATGGTGGAATTCCAGATGGAAAGAAAATTTGACTTTCCCTATCTCTATGATGAAAGCCAGGCTGTTGCAAAAGCATACGACGCGGCCTGCACTCCTGATTTTTTCTTTTTTGATGAAAAACTGGATCTTATTTACCGTGGTCAGATGGATGATTCCAGACCCGGAAACCAAAAAGAAATCACCGGTGAGGATTTAATCGTCGCTTTTGAAAACCTTTTGGCCGGCGCGCCTCAGGAGGAACTGCAGCGACCGAGCATGGGCTGTAATATCAAGTGGAAGGCATAAAGTAACTGCGGGCATTTGATTGGAGGCAATACGATGGCAACCGGTTAGAAAAAAGGATTATGGTCCCTCTCAAACCCTATTGAGGTGGGGTTTCCGTGTCCGCTGTAAACTTCCGTATCCCCATCCAAAAGAAAAAGTTTGGCGGTGATGTTCTCAATCAGTTGTTCATGATTTCCTTTGTACAGGTCGGTTCTTCCTATGCTGCCTTCAAACAGGACGTCACCGGAAATCATCAGTTTAGAGGCTTCTGAATAATATACAATGCTTCCGGGTGAATGTCCGGGAACATGCAGCACCTGGAATGTATCGGCGTTCAGTGAAACCGTGTCATTTTCTTTTAGATACTGGATTTCGCCGATGAATGGCTTGAAGAAAAAGCCAAACCGGTTCGCATCCATAGGGTTTCTGTCCAGGATTTCCTGATCTAGGTCATGCATTAGGACCGGTACATTAAATGTATCAAAAGCCCACTGCAGACCCAAAACATGGTCAATATGGGCATGGGTTAAAAGGATATTCTGAACAGTCAAACTGTGGTCCACTATAAATTTCTGAAGTTGCGCTGTTTCCGATTCGCTGAAATTACCCGGATCAATGATGAATGCATTGCCATTGCCGTTAAAAACAACATAGGTATTTTCCGAAAAGGGATTGAAGGTGAATGATTTTATCTGAAGCATAAGGAAAGTATTAGCCGCAAAAATAAGCTTTTCATCATATATTGCATCCGCTGGTACTGCAACAATTTGGCTCAATTTTCGTTATCTTCGTGCAGATGAAATCATTATCCTTTTTTTTTATTTTACTGTGTTCGCTCATTTCCGGCCAGGAGATCCGGAGTATACAGCTTTTCAATCCTCAAACCAATGATGAAACACCGGTAATCGGTTTTAATGATAGGCTGATTTTGAGGTTTGATGACCTCTCCAACTCCAGCACTATTTTCCGGTACACCATAAAACACCTGGACCGCAACTGGGAGGATGACGGACTTTTCTTCACCGAATATGCCACCGGCAGCCTGAACGGACTCATCGATCAGTTTCAGTATTCTTTCAATACCTTTCAAAAATATACAAACTACACACTGACGTTTCCGAACGACAAAATTCAGCCAAAGATTTCCGGAAACTTTGAATTGATCGTTTACCAGGACAGCGCGGCAAAACCATTTTTCACCAAGCGCTTCTCCGTAGTGGAAGACGGAGCCGAGGTAGGGGTGAATGTAAGCCGCACCAGCGATGCGCGTAATCCTATGATTAACCAGCGGGTGGAGGTACAGGCCGTGGGCAAAGGTTCTGGGCTTATACAGAACATCAACTCTGTGAGTCTTAACCTTATCCAGAACAACAACCACAATGTTGCAGCTTACAACCAAAGGCCAACCTCTACACTTGGAAACAGAATCCTGTTCCAGCAGATGACACTGGCATTCCCCGGCAATATGGAATTTTATTATCTCGACAACAAGATCATCAACCAGCCGGTAGACATGATTGCAGGTGTCGAACACATCGAAGGGACCAACTATACTTACCTGTACCCTGTCTGGGCCTTTCCGCAGAACTACCAGTATCAGCCAGATGTAAACGGTGCTTTCTATTTCCGCAGGAATGATCTGGGAATCGAACGTGCAGCCGATAATGAAGCCGATTATTCCTGGGTACATTTCGCCCTGGAATCTGAAAAAATGGATAAGGAACTCTATGTTCTGGGCGGTTTCAACGATTTTATCCCGGCCAAAGAAAACCAGATGTTTTACGATGAAAAAGAAAAGATGTATGTCGCAAAAATCTATCTGAAACAGGGTTTCTACAACTATGTGTTAGCGACAAAACATGGTGGAGGGGCGCTGAACTTCGGTGAGATCAACGGAAACTTCTGGCAGACTGAAAACCTTTACCAGGCGTATCTGTATTACACCCCTTTCGGACGCAATTATGACGGTTTACTGGGTTACGGCGAATTCAGAACTCCGGTGCGCTAAACTCAGGAAAGGTAAAAATCGTTCAGCTTTTCTTCACATAAGGTTTTCACGACTTCAATCCAGCGGTCTTCATCGTTCAGACAGGGAATGTAGTGAAAGTTTTCGCCACCCGCGTGCAGGAATTCCTCCTTTCCTTCTACCGAAATCTCTTCCAGGGTCTCCAGACAGTCGGAAACGAAGGCCGGACACACGATAGCCAGATTCTTCACCCCCTTGTTAGGCAGATTTTCAAGGGTTTCATCAGTATAAGGTTCGATCCATTTGTCTTTTCCTAAGCGAGACTGAAACGAAATCACGGTTTTTTCCTTTGGAATATTGAGCTTCTGAATGACGGTTTCGGTAGTCTTAAAACACTGATGCCGGTAGCAGAACTGATGGCTTGGGTTGCTTTCACGCGAACAGCAGTCGTTCAGATTACAGGTCTTCGTGGGATCGGTCTTGTAAATATGCCGCTCGGGAACACCGTGATAGGAAAACTGCAGCGCATCGTAGTTTTCCGGCAGTTTTTCACGGATACTTTCAGCCAGACAGTCAATGTAGATTTCACGGTTGTAGAAAGGCTGCACATAATTAATGCTGATCCCGGGGAAAAACTTTTTGCGGACTTCCTCCGCTTTATCTACTACGGTTTCCGTTGTACTCATCGCATATTGCGGATAGAGTGGAAAAAGGACAATTTCAGTAATCCCCTGCTCAGTGAGCTTGCGGATTCCAGATTCAATGCTGGGTTCAGCGTATCTCATCCCGATTTCAACGGGAACGTCGACCAGTTTCTGTAATTTTTCCTTAATTTTTTTGGTGATGACGATGAGTGGTGAACCTTCGTCGGTCCAAACCGTTTTATATGCAGCTGCGGATTTGGGTGGCCTGGTATTCAGAATAATACCCTGCACCAGAAGCGAACGGAAAAACCAACGGTAATCGATCACTTTTTCGTCCATCAAAAACTCGTCCAGGTATTTTTTAACATCTTTGACGTCGGTTGACTTCGGAGAGCCGAGATTGACCAGTAAAATACCTTTTTTTGAATTTCGGGTTCCGGTTTCCGCATTAACGGACTGTATATTTTGCAATTTCAGCTGATTTAATTTTGAAATAAAAAACTTAATTCCAGGAATAAGGCGGTTATCCGTTTACCGCTTCCACTTTTTCGACCAAGTCAGGTACAAACTGTTTCAGCAGATTTTCAATGCCGCCCTTTAGGGTGGCCGTAGAACTTGGACAGCCGGAACATGCTCCCTGGAGCAGCATTTTTGCCGTTTTTGAAGCTTCGTCATATTCCAGAAGCGATATTTTTCCGCCGTCATTTTCCACAGCCGGAGCTACATATTCATTCAAAATATCCGAAATCTTCTGTTCTTTGTCTGTATAATCCCTGTTGATGATGTTTTCCACGGGACTCTCGTGCTTCTGCGCGGTAAGATTGGAAATGGCACCGCCGTTCTGCAGGTATTCCGCAATGAAAGCCCTTACCGCTACCATCACTTCATGCCACTGCACCGAGTCATCCTTAGTTACTGCGGCAAAATTATCAGAAATGAAGACTTCCCTTGTAAATTCGAATTCCTTAAAAATGGCTTCCGCCAAAGGTACCTGGGCAGCTGCTTCCATGCCTTTCACTTCCACAAAACCATCCAGCAGGAGTTTGCTCGACACAAATTTCATCACTGCAGGGTTGGGGGTCATCTCTGCGTAAATCTGATACATTTCCCTCTTTTTCTGCAGATAGATGCGTGGGTTGGCAAGAAGTTCGTCCTCTATAACATTCTTCAGACTCTCTGATACAAATTCCCATTCCACACTGTCCTGTTTGGCAACCGCAATAAAATTGGCGGTAATGAAGATCCGGTCCACAAACGGATAGTTAAACAGTTCCTGCGCCAAAGGAATTTCTGTTATATCTGAAGTCCGGTCCAGTTCCAGTGAACCCGGAATCAGCGTGTAGTCTGCCACAAACTTCATCACTTTCGGGTTTTCGGTAGGTTCTATAATAATTTGTCTCATTTTATTCATTAAATTTGAATGGCAAAAATACGGATTATATACCGGCTTTCGGAATTTGGAATTTAGATATTCTCAATACCCAGAAACTCAACTATCAATTAAGAATCAACAAACAATGGCATTGATAAAAGAACTGTTGGGGAAAACCCCACAAATCGGAGAAAACTGTTTTTTAGCGGAAAGCGCCACCATCATCGGCGATGTAACGATGGGTACGGACTGCAGCATTTGGTACAATGCAGTAATCCGCGGCGACGTACACTACATTAAGATGGGTGACAAGGTAAATGTGCAGGACAATGCGATGCTGCACTGCACATACGAAAAATTCCCACTTACGATCGGAAACAATGTTTCCATTGGCCACAACGCTATCGTTCACGGCTGCAACATAAAAGACAATGTACTCATTGGCATGGGCGCGATCGTGATGGATGACTGCCTGGTGGAAAGCAACTCCATTGTCGGCGCCGGATCGGTAGTAACGCAGGGAACCCATATAAAATCGGGTGAGGTTTGGGGAGGAATCCCGGCCAGGAAAATAAAGGACATCTCATCTGAACTGTTGGAAGGTGAAGTGAACCGCATTGCGAACAATTACGTGAAGTATTCCGGTTGGTATAAATAAAATCGGTTGGAAATCGGGCAGCTAGATGGATACCCGGATATAAACCTATTGCAGTCTTATTTAGTGGAAAATTCTTATTCATACCTAAGAGATTATTCTTGATGATAAATAGTGTAATGTTTCAAGTTGAACAGATGCAAAAGTATCCGGAATTACAAACCGATAGCCTCCTTTTGAACCAGCCTACCGAAAGCGATCTGGACGATTTTATACTGCAGATAAATTCAACCGAGGACTTCTCGAAGAATCTCTTTAATATTCCTTTTCCATACACCAGGGAAGATGCCGACAAATGGTTTGCCGCATGCAATGCTGGTATAGAATCCGGGGAATCCTGGCGTTTTGCCATCCGCGAGAAAGCTGTGGGAAAACTTATTGGTATCATCGGCCTGCATCATAATATGGAGCATCATAAGGCTGAAATTGGCTATTGGCTGGGGAGGGAATATTGGGGAAAAGGTTACCTGACCGAAGCACTGAAGGCCGTTTTGATATTTGGATTTGGGGAGTTGAAGCTCAACAAACTTTATGCGACCCATTTCCTTTACAACCCCGCGTCCGGCAGGGTGATGCAAAAAGCAGGAATGGAATATGAGGGCCTTCTGAAGCAGGAATATTTCCATCAGGGCGAATTTTTGGATGTTCACCGATACTTTATGCTCAGTTCACAATTCGACACGCTGTAATCGCGCTATAGCCAGCAAAATATTTACCTATTTTCCAAAAGGCATTATAATTGGACTCGGTTTTCCATATTGCTCTATATGAAAAAACTGAAGGAATTTTGGGAAATTATCGTCGTAACCTTTAAAGACTGGAGCGCACGCGACGTGGGAACCGATGCTGCCAGTCTTGCCTACAGTGCCATTTTTTCGGTTCCTGGATTACTGATCATCGTTATTTGGGTGGCCGGCATATTCTTCGGAGAAGAGGCCGTCCGCGGCGAAATAACCAGGTTTGTGGGCAGTATGATGGGTCATGACGTGGGGAAAAGTGTGGAAGAAATGGTGGTAAGCGGCATGATCGACAAAGAAAATGTCTGGATGAAAGCCTTCGGGGTTGCCACATTGGTTTTTGGTGCCACGTCCGTATTTTTTCAGCTTCAGAAATCTTTAAACAAATTATGGGATGTGGAGGCTGCGCCAAAGAAAGCCTGGCAAAAGTACATCCTGGACCGCGCCAACTCATTGGGAATGATACTCGTAATTGCCTTCCTGCTCCTTATCACCCTCCTGCTGTCTTCATTTATTGGCCTGGCAAACGACTGGATTGTCCGTAAATTCACTGTTGAAACTTTCGTCCTCATACAGCTTATTAATATTGGCGTAGGCTTCCTTGTTACGATCACCCTGTTTGCATTTATGTTCAAAGTGCTGCCGGATGTGGATATTTCCTGGAAATCCGTCTGGACCGGTGCATTCGCCACCGCCGTCCTTTTTACGATAGGAAAATACCTGATTACCTACTACTTTGACACTTTTAAGCCCACCTCCACTTTTGGTGCCGCCGGAACGGTAATTCTGCTAATGCTGTGGTTTAACTATACCTGCCAACTGATTTTCCTGGGAGCTGAATTCACAAAAGTCTATTCCAAGAAGAAAGGGTATCGGATCCAGCCCTCCCGGCATGCGAAGTGGAGTCCACAAATGGTTGCTGTTGAAAAAACAAATGAAGTCGTTGATGGTGCAAGTCCGGTTTTGCCCGACAATTCAAAGACTGCCGGCGATTCCATGATTTAATCCGATGAGGGTTGGCTGCTGTGCAGTAATACGGCTTTGCCGCCCTCACACTGCAGGCCTGAGGGCTGGGGTTCAATAGCGCAGTCCGAAAAAAGATTTCTTTTCTGGTTGAAAAGCGCCTGTCGCCTAGTGTATTCCTGGATTACAGGGATGATCTCCACCTCCACCTCCTTGTGATATGCCATATAAGAGGCCGGCCCTCCGCAAGGTTTAGAACCAAGGGGCGTAATCCGCCAGTCATCTGCGTTCGAACACATCCTGGAATTGCCCAGAGAATCAATTGAAGCCATCATGATTCTTAAATCTTCAGCTTCCTTAGCAAGTACCTCCTCTTCCGAAGCGCCATTCACACGGTCCGGTTTCAGGGCAACATCTTTAGGCAGCGTTTCCACATCAACAAAGGGCTTTTTCGATTTGCAGGCTACTAAACTTGCAATGCACAGCAGGACGAAGAGGTAATTTTTCATTTTTACAGCACGGTTTATTCTGGATTGAAGCCCAAATTTAGATAAAAATATCAGCAACAAAAAATCCACCCGGTTTTCCCTGAGGTTAATTTTAACTAATTTTACGACATGAACAAGCAACTCTTCGAACTCGCCGAACATACCAGCCGCAGCATTTTCCTCACCGGAAAGGCCGGGACCGGTAAGACTACGTTCCTTACGGAGTTTGTAAAAAATACTTGTAAAAAACACATCGTGGTAGCACCCACGGGTATTGCAGCAATAAACGCAGGTGGCGTGACCATACATTCCATGTTCGGCCTTCCCCTGCGCACCTTTTTGCCCACTACGGATCGCGTTGATGGAAACTTAGCACTGAATATTGCTGATCTAATGCACCATTTCAAGTACCGCAAGGACAAACTGAAACTGCTGCGTGAAATTGAACTCATCATCATTGATGAAGTTTCCATGCTTAGGGCAGATGTACTGGATATGATGGACTTCTCCCTGCGCCATGTCCGCCGGAATCAACAACGCTTCGGCGGGGTCCAAATGCTTTTTATTGGTGACTTGTACCAGCTGCCGCCGGTGGTCAGGGATGAGCATGTCTTAAAGCTACACTACGGCTCTCCCTTTTTTTTTGAAAGTCATGCCCTGAAGGAACTTCCACTGATCACAATTGAACTGACAACCGTTTACCGGCAGACCGACGAGAAGTTCCTGGAAATCCTGAATGAAATACGCGATGGCGAAATCGGTGATATTGATTTTGATATACTTAATGAAAGATATATTCCCGATTTTGAACCTACCGACGAACCGTACGTTTATTTGACTTCCCACAACCGGATGGCCGATGAGATAAACCGAAAAAAGCTGGCGGAATTACCGGGGAAATCCTATTCGTTCAGAGCGGAAATCGACGGAAACTTCAACGAGAACCAGTTTCCAAATGATGAAGTTCTGGAACTGAAGGTGGGTACACAGGTGATGTTCATACGAAATGATGCAAGTGGCGAAAGAAAATATTTCAATGGTAAACTGGCCGAGGTGGTGGATTTGGACGAAAAAGAAATTACGGTGATCATTGACGGGCAGGATGAGCCTTATAAACTTAAAAAAGAGATTTGGGAGCAGAAAAGATATTCCCTGGCCGAAGACAAAACCATTAAGGAGGAAGTATTGGGAAGTTTCAACCAATATCCTATCCGCCTGGCCTGGGCCGTTACCATTCATAAATCGCAGGGTCTGACCTTTGACCGGCTCATTATTGATGCGGGAAAATCTTTTGCCTCCGGCCAGGTGTACGTGGCCCTTTCACGATGCCGGACCCTGGAGGGGATTGTTCTTAAATCCAGGATTACTCCCGAAGTGATTTTCTCAGACAAACGAGTATCGAAGTTTCAGGACGATACCCATGCCAACGACCGTGTGGAGGAAATCCTGAAATCAGAGAAGTACGATTACAGCATCCACAAAATCATTAACCGACTCGACTCCCGATGGGTTCGGCCCGCCCTTGAGACGTGGCATCAGTCCACCCGCAGCAGTAAAATCCTTGATAAGGAGAAAATAAAATTCCTTTACGAATCCATAAAAGCAGAAACGGGAAATTTTGACGGCATCTTTGAAAAATTTGAGAAGATTATCCGTCAGAAAACACAGAAATTCATCAGCGGAAGTGAAGAATGGAGCGAGGTGGAAATCAAGGCCAAAGGTGCAGTAAATTTCTTTTTCAGTAACCTGAATGCAAAAGTTTTTGCACCCTTAAAGGATTTTTATGCCGAAAATAAAGGCACCAAAGGTTTAAAACAGTACAACGAGGATTTCCGCGTTTTCCTGGACGATCTGGAAGACTATCTGAACGGCCTGAAGTCGGTACAGTTGCTGGATGTCCCGCTTTTTGACAAGGCAAATGACATTCCTGTAACTGCAAAGATTGCAAAAGTACCTTCGCACATCCTGACCTTCCAGCTTTTTGAAAACGGAAAAACCATACCCGAAATTTCCCGGGAACGGGGCCTGGTTACCGAAACCATTTACGGACACTTAGCAAAATTTGCGGAACAGGGCCTTCTGGACCTTAGCAGGATCTTCGCTAAGGAAAAGATTAAGCTATTCGAAAAGGAATTCCGGAAAAATTCCCACGAGAGTTTAAGCGAGTGGAAGAAAGCGCTTCCGAACGAATTTGAATTCAACGAGATCCGGATTCTGCTCAACCACCACCAACACATCAAAGAAAAAAATGAAAAAATTTGATATATCCGTTCTCGATTTAGCTCCCGTTAAGCAGGACAAGACCATACACGACACCTTCAACGACAGTCTGGACTGGCGCGGTTTACAGAGAAACTCGATTACAAGCGTTTTTGGCTGGCAGAACATCACAATATGGCGAGTATTGCCAGTTCTGCGACCTCTGTCCTCATTGGTTTTATTGCCAACGGAACTCAGAAGATACGGGTGGGTTCGGGAGGAATTATGCTGCCTAACCACAGTTCGCTGGTCATTGCGGAACAGTTCGGAACCCTGGAAAGCCTTTTCCCCGGACGCATCGATTTGGGAGTTGGACGGGCGCCCGGCACGGACGGCTTAACGGCCAAAGCCCTCGGTAGAAATCCGTTGATCATCAATGAACAGTTTCCCAGGCAAATCCGGGAATTGCAGCGCTATTTTTCTGTTGAAAATTCCGAAAGCCTGGTAAGGGCGATCCCCGGTGAAGGATGCGACATCCCGATTTATATACTGGGTTCAAGTACCGACAGTGCCTGGTTGGCGGCGGAATATGGGTTGCCTTATGCCTTTGCGGCGCATTTCGCACCGGAAATGATGGGATTTGCGTTTGATATTTACCGCGAAAACTATAAACCGAGTTCGGAATTCCCTAAACCGTATATCATTTCGTGCGTAAACGGAATAGCAGCGGAGACTGACAGCGAGGCGAATAAATTAGCCACCACGCTTTATCAGGCCTTCATCAACATCATCCGAAATGATCGGAAGCCTTATTCGCCGCCTGTGGAAGACATGGACAAACTTTGGAATCCTATGGAAAAAGCAGGCGTGCTACAGAAACTGCGGTACAGCTTTATCGGCAGTGAAGCGACCGTTAAGAAACAGATCAGTGACTTTCAGAAAGGATATCAGGTGGATGAAATGATGTTCACCTCTCATATTTATGATCACGATGCACGGAAGAAATCCTATGAAATCTGCAGGAATGCGGTAATGGCGTTATAGCAGTTTAGTAATAATTGGTGTTCCGGAGGATGTTCTGAAAATTTGAATCGGAAAGCTTACCCTGCTGATGATAGATGGCCAGAATATCTTTTTTGCCGAGTACGCTGTTTTCTTTTGTCTGCTCAAAAAGCGCCTGTAGTGCGGTGCCATCTTTCAGGGTCACGATTAGCTGATTTCGGATGCCCTTTGAAATAAAGCCCCGGAAGTCTCCTTTAACGTCGTTACCGATAATCCTGATCTTTTCAATTTGGCTGAGAGGAATGGTCCGGTCTTCAAACACGACTTCATTTTCGAGCAGTTCAATTTTACCGTTGGGTCTGGACTTACTTTTGGCATTGAAAATAACATAATTGAGTGCTGCCAGGAGGAATATCCCAACCAAAACCATATTGAGCGTAAAAGTACTTTCCAGAAGAAAATCTTTTTTACGGTAGAATTGCGGAAACATGGCCAGAGCAAGCAGACCCACAATCACGATAACATCCGCAATCATGAGAAAAAGCAATACCTTGCCAATAGTGAATTTCTGCTGTTTTACCGTACTGAAGGTTCTGAACATGTTAAATATGTTGATGTTAGTTTGTTGATAACTCGCGATGAGATTGGCAGGAAATTTGAAATGTAAAACACATAAGTTTTCTCACGACAAGGAAATTTTTGGTTAATTCTCTTTCTGCCTTTAGACTGAAATTAGCATTTATGCAATCAAAGTCTTAGATTTAGAACACTGTCCAAATCTTTCCTTTTTTTGTTCCCTTATGCTTTCTTTACAAACTCCGATTTTAGCGTCATCGAGCCAAATCCATCGATCTTACAGTCGATATTGTGATCTGAATCCGGCCTAAGCCTTATATTTTTTACTTTCGTGCCTGCCTTAACCGGTTTTGGGGCACCTTTCACAGGTAAATCCTTAATGACCACGACGCTGTCGCCATTGTGTAGTTCGTTACCGTTGCTGTCCAGGATCACGTTCTCGTTCTGCGCGTCCGCAGGATCCCATTCATGAAAACACTGGGAACAAACCTGCAGATTGTCCTGTGCGTAGGTAAATTCTGATTTACATTTTGGACAGATAATGGTGTCGTTCATTTCCATAATTTTTAGCAGCACAAAGATAGCGCTTTTATTAGAATGGCTTGGCGGCAAACTGTCCTAAGTTTATGATTCCGTTTTTAAATGTTAAATTTGACCCTTCTGAAATAAATTCAGGTTAATGAAAGTTGCTACAACTATGAAGTATTTTGTCTTATCCCTAATTTCGGCGCTCCTCTTAAGCATTTCTTGGCCCACATACGGGCTGCCTTTCTTCCTCTTTTTCGCTCTGGTTCCGCTGCTGATGGCTGAGCACAATATCTCTAAATTCTCAGAGATCAAACGCAAAGGCTGGACGGTCTTTGGCCTGTCATACCTTACCTTCATCATTTGGAATATAGTAACGACCGGATGGCTGTATGGCTCCAAAAACCCCGACGGCACGCACTCCATTGCCGCAGTAGTCATTCCGGTTATAACAAATTCGCTGCTTTATGCTTCAGTTTTCACCCTGTACCATTGGTATAAGAGAATACAGGGTACTTATTGGGGGCTTGTTTTCTTTGTTGCGGTCTGGATGGCCTTTGAAAAATTCCACCTGGAATGGGAATTAACATGGCCCTGGCTGAACCTCGGAAATGCTTTTGCGGATTATCCTCAACTCATACAGTGGTACGATACCTTTGGTGCAACTGGCGGCAGTTTCTGGATCCTTCTGGTGAACGTATACGCTTTCTATGCACTTCGAATCTGGGAGGCAGGCAGGAAACGGAAAACACTGATCAGGAACTCGGCAATCTTAGCAGCTGGTATATTTGTTCCCATGGGTATTTCCCTGATTAAATATCATTCATTCGATGAAAAACCATCCGGACAGGTAAGTGTTCTGCTGCTGCAGCCCGAACTGGATCCTTACACCGAAAAATATGCTAAAGACAGTGTTCAGATCCTGAATGAATTGCTGGATCTGGCTGAAAAAAATTCGAAAGGACAAATTGATTATTATATAGGTCCTGAAACCTCAATTCCTGGATATGGTTCCATTTCGGAAACCGGGTTTGAGCAAAACTCCCTTCTGAATACCATTAAAGATTTTACTGCCAAAAAAACCGGCTCCGTCTTCGCGACCGGCATTTCATCGCACCGCCTTTTTATGAATGAAAATGACGCTCCAACCAATGCCTATAAGAGCGGACAGGGTGTATGGGTGGAGAGCTACAACAGCGCTATCCAGGTTGCTCCAAATCAAACGGCACAGGTATATCACAAAGGCAAACTGGTTCCCGGTGTTGAAATATTTCCGTATATCGGAGTACTTAAGCCTGTTCTGGGTGATGCTATGCTTAACCTTGGCGGAACGGTGGCTTCCCTCGGGACAGATGAAAAACGTAAGGTGTTCTCCAACCCGTACAACAACGGTAAACTGGCCCCAATTGTCTGTTATGAAAGTATTTATGGTGAGTTTACCACCGAATATGTGAAAGCCGGAGCGAACTTCCTTGCTATTATGACCAATGACAGCTGGTGGGGTGTTACGCAGGGACACAAACAGCTTCTGGCTTATGCAAGACTGCGGGCCATAGAGACCAGGAGGGAAATTGCGCGTGCTGCCAACAGCGGTATTTCCGCGCACATCAATGCGAAAGGAGATATTGAAGCCGATACTTTTTATGGTGACAGGACTACTCTTTTTGCCAAAATAAACCTTTATGAAGGGCAGACTTTTTATACGCGTACCGGCGACCTGCTGTCGAGAATCAGTATATTTGCATTAGGATTCCTGATATTTTATACCCTGCTAAAGAAGTTACAGCGAACAAGAGACGCTTCAAAAGCTAAAAAGTAAAAAATACAGATATTTAATTTGTAAATATTTGTCTAAGTAATATTTTCTTCATAGTTTTGCACACTCAAATAATCAAGTCGTAAAAAGAACATCGAGATATGTCAAGAATTTGCCAAATAACAGGAAAGCGTGCAATGGTTGGTAACAACGTTTCCCACGCTAATAACAAAACGAAACGTCGTTTTGAAATTAACTTATTGGAGAAGAAATTTTACATTCCGGAGACAGAAGAAAGCATCACACTGAAAGTTTCTGCTCACGGATTGAGAGTTATCAACAAGGTTGGTATCGAAGAAGCAGTTCAAAGAGGAAAAAGAAACGGATTTATTAAATAATTAGCAATCATGGCAAAAAAAGGTAACAGAGTTCAGGTAATCCTGGAATGCACGGAGCATAAGGAAACTGGTGTAGCCGGAATGAGCAGATACATCACTACCAAGAATAAAAAGAACACTACTGAAAGACTGGAGCTAAAAAAATACAATCCTGTCCTTAAGAAATATACTGTTCACAAAGAAATTAAGTAATCTCTATAAAGATATTTTACAATGGCAAAGAAAGTTGTAGCAACCCTGAAAGACGCCACCTCCAAAAAGATGGCTAAAGTGGTGAAAATGAGCAGATCTCCTAAAACAGGAGCATACATTTTCGAAGAAAAAGTAATGAACGCTGATGATGTAGATGCTTTCCTAAAGAAATAATTCCATCAGCACGTATTGATATTGAACTACTCAAATTTTTTGGGTAGTTTTTTATTTATCTTTGTACCTATAGCCTTTAAGGGGATTCCTTCTGGAAAAAACACGATTGGTGAAGGAGCCGCTGCAATGTAAATAACAAATCAGACATCCGGTGTCTGTAATCTGATATCTAAAAATATGAGTTGGTTTAAAAAAATATTCAACAAGGAGGAAAAGGAAACACTTGACCATGGCCTGGAAAAATCGAACCAAGGTTTCTTTGAAAAAATTTCAAAAGCTGTAGTCGGAAAAAGCAAGGTTGATGAGGAGGTACTGGATGACCTGGAAGAGATCCTTATCGGTTCCGATGTAGGTGCCGCTACCACCATTAAAATCATAGAAAGGATTGAAGCCCGTGTCGCCCGCGACAAATATGTCGGAACTGAAGCACTTGATAAAATCCTTCGCGAAGAAATCACAGGTCTCCTACTGGAAAATCCACATGCCGGGACCCAAACTATCGACAGCTCCAAAAAACCCTATATCATCATGGTGGTGGGCGTTAATGGGGTCGGGAAAACAACTACCATCGGAAAACTTGCGCATCAGTTCAAATCCGAAGGAAAGAAAGTAGTCCTGGGCGCTGCCGACACCTTCCGTGCCGCCGCAGTGGACCAATTGGTAATCTGGAGTGAACGTGTGGGAGTGCCCGTCGTAAAGCAAAGCATGGGCTCCGATCCTGCTTCGGTCGCTTTCGACACCGTGCAGAGTGCGCTGGCACAAGGTGCCGATGTTGCAATTATAGATACCGCAGGACGTCTTCACAACAAGGTCAACCTTATGAATGAACTTACCAAGATCAAAAGGGTGATGCAGAAAGTAATTCCGGATGCCCCTCACGAAATCCTTTTGGTTTTAGACGGGTCTACAGGACAAAATGCCTTTGAACAGGCGAAACAGTTCACAGCAGCAACGGAAGTAAGTGCCTTGGCAGTGACGAAGCTGGACGGAACTGCAAAAGGAGGCGTAGTCATCGGAATTTCTGATCAGTTTCAGATACCGGTAAAATATATTGGGGTCGGCGAAAAAATGCATGACCTCCAACTCTTCAATGGAGAGGAGTTCGTGGACTCCTTCTTCAGAAGGAAGTAGTTTTTTAAAATTTTTTAGTTTTTTTACAATATTTCAACTATTTACTACCAGTATCTGAAAAAGGTCTAACTTTAGCTTATCAAAAGTAAATCAATAAATATTATTAACATTAAATTTTTAAAACTATGGGTATTTTAACTTGGATCATTTTTGGTCTTATTGCAGGTGCAATCGCTAAATTCATTATGCCAGGAAACCAGGGAATGGGTTGGCTTTTGACTATTATTCTAGGTATTGTAGGAGCCTTCGTTGGAGGTTGGATTGGAAGTATGCTAGGATGGGGAACAGTAGATGATTTCGATTTCAGAAGTATCATTCTTGCTGTAGTTGGAGCATTACTTGTCCTCTGGATCTACGGTATGGCAACAAGACGCGGATAACCGCACTAAACAAAATTAAATTCCCTCTCCGAAGCATCGGAGAGGGAATTTTAGTTTAAACCAGATTCAATTATTGAATTTTTATCGTGTAAGGCATGCCCATCATGACACCCGCCTCAAATTTAGGGTTGGTGATCTGTTCAAAGATCTTGTAATTTTCCTTGCCGATCTTATTCCGAATGAACCTTGCAGAAATCTCATCTTCTTCCAGGTCTTCAAAAAACTGCTCGAACTGAGAGCGCTTTTTAGGATATTCCGAAACCTTATAGTTTTTGAGTTTGGCTTTACCCACTGCAAAGGCGACTGCATCATTAAGCGTCCCTAACTCATCTACAAGACCGATCTGCTTTGCCCGGGTTCCGGACCATACCCGACCGCCGCCTATCTCATCGATCTGAGCAAAGGATTTCTTCCGGTTTTGGGTCACGAAGTGAACAAATCTTTTGTAAGTACCCTCCACGCTTTTCGTAAGAATATTCACCGTACCTGGAGAAACCCCATTAATCATTGAAAAGTTATTGGAATTGGCATTTGTACTCACCCCGTAAGAATGGATCCCGTTTTTGTTCGCCATTTCCTTCAGGTAGGGAATCATTCCAAAAACACCTATAGATCCGGTGATCGTATTTTTTTCAGAATATATCTTGTCGGCAGCCATGGCGATATAATAACCTCCGGAAGCGGCATAATCTCCAAATGAAACAATGAGCGGCTTTTTCTTTTTAAGCTGTTGAAGTTCGAAGAGAATCTCGTCGGATGCGTTTGCACTTCCTCCCGGGGAATTAATACGGAAAACGACCGCTTTTACTTTTTTATCTTCGGCAAGTTTCTTTATTTCCTTTACAAAATTCTTTGCATATACATCACTATAGCCTTCTCCGTTATAAATGGCTCCCGATGCGTAAAGTACAGCAACCTGACTGTCTTTGTATTTATCATCATCCTCCTTATAGGAACTGATATACTTGGAAAATGATATTTTGTTTAAATCATCATCTGCGTCCACCTTCAGCCTCGTTTTTATCAGATTATCATATTCTGTTTTCTGAAGCAGTTTATCTGCAAGCCTATGTTGTACACTTAACTCAGGAATAACTCCGTACAGACTGTCCACTACAGTCTTTAGCTGGCCCGCATTCATTTTCCGGGAAACGGCTATTTTAGCTGAGGTTACATTCCAGATGTCATTCAGGAGGGTGGAAAGCTGCTCCCTGTTCTCGGGCGACATATCATCGCGCATATAGGGTTCAACGGCGGCCTTATACTTTCCGTGACGTATAATCTCCAGGCCTATACCGTATTTATCGGCAAAGCTTTTCATATACATCACTTCCGTGGCCATCCCCTTAAGCTCAATGCCTCCGGAAGGATTAAGATAATACTGGTCTGCAACGGACCCCAGATAATAGGCAGGTTGAGACACTGTATTTCCATAAGCTAAAACAAACTTGCCAGATTTCTTGAAGTCTTCCAACGCGGCGCGGAGGTTGTCGAGATGGGTCATGCCCGCGTTAATAAAGTCGGTCTCGATACTGATACCTTTAATTTTGTCGTCGGTCTTGGCTTTCCTGATGGCCTCCAGTGCATCATAAACCATTACATTTTTTGATTTCTCCTGAAAGGCAAAAATACCTTTCTGGTCCTCACTTGGACTGTCGATAATGTGGGTTTTGAAATCCAGGGTCAGAACCGAATTCTTTTTCACGTCTGTTTTTTGATCCCCAGCCGCGGCAGTCATCAGCATCATAACCATAAATAAAACGAAGAATACTCCCCCAATAAGCAATATTGCCACTATATTTGCCAGTACATTTCTGAAAAAACTTTTCATATAAATAATTGAATTTTACGATATGTCGCAACATGAGGCTGTTTTGTTACTTGGAAGTAATTTGGGAGATTCCAAAAAAAATGTTAAAATGGCATTAGAGTTGCTACAGCAAAGTGACTGCAGGATTTTAATAAAAAGCAAATTTATTGCAACTGAGGCAGTGGAATTTGCTAGTACAAATATTTTTTGTAATATTGCAGTGTTGATAAATACACATTTTTCGCCCACAAAGTTACTGAATAACGTGAAACGTATTGAAGTGGATATGGGACGGATAAATGATTCAGCCGTTGTTGGTCACTACACAGATCGTGTCATAGACATCGATATTGTAACTTTTGAAAGTTTGATTTTTTTTTCAAAAAAACTCAAGGTACCCCACAACAAACATTTGTTTGAAAGGGCGTTTTCACAAGAGCTACTTAATGATTTGAAAACACATGCAAAATCATAACATATGAAAATAAATTTATCATCAACAAAGTCGGTAACAGCTGCACCAGATGAAAGGGACATCTCAGCACTGAAGAAAGACAAAGACTGTCTGCATCCTGCACATTTAAAAAAATCAATTATTAACATTAAAATTATAAATTATGAGAGTAAATACCGCTATTCTTGCATTGGCATTGTCACTACCAGTGGCTTCGTTTGCGCAGGATTCTATTGCAGTAACCAGTAATGAGTATCCCAACACGTATTCATCAGGTTCTGCCAATGTTTATCCTTTTACACAGGAATCAAAAAGATTTAACGACTGGGCCATTTCTGCCGGAGTCGGAGTGCCGTTGGTACAGTTTGCTGACCTTACATCTATTAAAGATGGAGACAACGGTGGAGATAATGTTTTTGGCTACTCAGCATATTTAAGTATTGACAAAGCCATCACCCATGCTTTTGGATTGAAACTTCAGTACGATCGAGGAGAAACAAGACAGGGATGGTTTAACACTAAAAACAGCGATGCAACTGCGTCAGCTCCGATTGGTGGTAGAACTCAATACGATGCTATCTCACTTTTAGGTGACATTAACTTCTCAAACCTTTTAAGGAGAGTGGATAATAAATCCCCTTATAGATGGGCACTCCATGGGTACGCGGGTATTGGAACGTTGTCCTATAGAGCTTATGTGGAGGATATGGCAGGACAAAGGCTAGCAGCAGAGGTTAAACCATTTAATCCTGGGTTTTCATGGTTCGGACAAGCAGGTAGTGGATTAAAGTACAAAGTAAATAATAGGGTTGATGTTGAAGGCCGTGCAATGTTTGTTTACACTGGAGACACCATGTTTGACGGCTTACCCCAAGTATCCGACAAATTTTTTAACACTACTTTAGGTCTTACATTTAAACTCGGTAAACACCAATCACATTTATTCTGGCATGACCCACTTCAGGAAATTTATTATAAACTTGATGTGTTAGCTGATAAAAATCAGGATATCGAAGTTTGTAAGGCTGGTGATAATGATAATGATGGTGTTTGTGACGATTGGGACAGACAGCTTGATACTCCTGCAGGTGCTAGAGTTGACGGTGCCGGTGTTGCTTTTGACACGGACCTTGACGGGGTAATTGACCTTTACGACAAATGTGTTACTGTACCGGGACCTGTAGAAAATGACGGATGTCCAACTTCAGCCCCATCAACAGGCGGTGTGATTTCAGATGACACAAGAACTCTTGAAGGAATTGAATTTGACCTCAATTCAGACAGAATTTTACCTTCCAACACTCCAATTCTAAATAACGCTGTAAATTACATTAATTCTACAGACGGTTCTTACAGAGTGGTTGGTGGTACTGATACCAGAGCTTCTGATGCATACAACCAGAGACTCTCAGAAAGAAGAGCGAACAATGTTAAAAATTATCTGGTCCAAAACGGAGTTAACAGCGGTAAAATCGAATCGGTAGGTAGAGGTGAGAAAGACCTTAAATACCCTGAATGCGAACCTGCTACTAAGTGTCCTGAATGGAAAAACAGAGCAAACAGAAGAGTATACTTCGAAGCTAAATAATTCAGAAATAAATATCTGGAATAAAAGTCACGCATAGCGTGGCTTTTTCTTTTTAAAAAAAATAGATTTCATACTTTTACCGCATGGTTTCGCCGCAAGACTTGAACGACTTAAAAATCCAAACCTTAAAACATTTCTGGGGACATACGGCCTTTCGTGACAGTCAGGAGGAAATAATCGATGCGGTCATTTCAGGAAAGGACACCGTTGCGCTTCTGCCAACGGGCGGAGGTAAATCTCTCTGTTTCCAATTGCCGGCACTTATATTAGAGGGCACTTGCCTTGTAGTCTCTCCCCTCCTTGCACTCATGCGGGACCAGGTTTTTCAGCTTAAGAACAATGGCATTGAAGCAGAATATATATCCTCTGAATTAGATGATTTTGAAACTGAGGTCATTTTTGGCCGATGCAGGGAGGGCATTACCAAACTACTGTACGTTTCTCCCGAACGGTTGAATAACCCTACATTCCTTCAGAATATACAGGATATAGAAATTTCATTCATTGCGGTGGATGAGGCCCACTGTATTTCCGAATGGGGACAGGACTTCAGGCCAAGTTATCAGAACATTAAAAATTTCAGAACAGAACATGCCGGCATTGCCTGTCTGGCACTTACAGCCACAGCTACTCCCAAAGTACTTCAGGAGATTACCCAAAAGCTTGATTTCAGGGAGCCAAAAATATTCCAGAAAAGTTTCAGACGGGAAAACATCAAGATTTTTACCGATAAGATTTCCGATAAATACCAGCGGATCCACGATCTGTTGCGGTACAGCAGGAATGCAGGAATCATCTATACAAGAACTCGGAAGGAGGCCGAAGAACTGACGCGGTTTCTCAAGAATAACCGTATAGATAATGTGGACTTTTTTCATGCCGGTTTAACATTAAAAGAAAAGAAACAAAAACAGAATCACTGGGTCACAAGCCCTGATCAGGTTCTTATTTCCACCAATGCTTTTGGAATGGGGATTGACAAGGAAAATGTAAGGTTCGTCATTCATTTCTCCTCTCCCGCCAGTCTGGAAAACTACTACCAGGAAATAGGAAGAGCAGGTCGCGACGGACAGGAAAGCTATGCATTTCTTTTATGGAATGAACAGGAACTTGATAATTTTGATCAACTTTTAAAATACCAGATTCCAAATAAATCAGAGTTTACGGAAGTTATAACATACCTCTATTCACTTTTCCAGATTGCAGAAACCGATCTTCCTGAGAAAATATTCCAACTTCACATTGAAACGCTGAAAAGGGTAAGCCGCTGCTCCACAGGGAAAATAAAAAACATCCTCAATTTCCTTCACAATCAGGAACTCATTTTTGTAAACAGCAGTAAGAGCCTCTCTTCGCTTGAGATGAAAATTGAACCCTATGAAATTGACCTTCTCCCACGAAAAGATGCTTACTTTATGGAACTGCTGCTAAGGAACCTCTCGGGGATTTCTACGCATAAAGTCATGTTTAGTGAAGTAAATTTAAGCGCCAAAATAGGCGTTGATGTACTGCTTCTTAAAGAAAGGATACGTGAACTACAGAAAAGCGGACATTTGGAGTTCATAGACGGTGCACTTTCCAGCATAAAATTTTTGAAACACCGCGACGACCGCTCAACAGCTGGTAAATACTGGAATCTCTTTCAGCAGATACAGAAAAACAAACTCCAGAAGTGGGAAGAGATGAAATTCTACATCCGTAACCAGAACTACTGTAAAATGCGGCTTATCCTCTCCTATTTTGGAGAGAAGGTTTCAAATGATTGTGGCAAGTGCGCGGTATGTGAAGCAAAGAAAGGTCATTCCCCAACAAGTATTACGGAGGAAATCCTGAACATCCTTGGAAAACAGGCCTGCACTGCCGATGAGATTTCCATACAGTTGAATCACTGCCAGAAAGAGAAAATCCTTGAACATCTCATCCTTCTGTTGGATGCCGGCAAAGTGAAGATGCTTAATTTCCGAACGTATGCCCTGCCTTAATTCAACTTCATAACAGTAAATACAACGTCACTTATATGAATTCATTAAAAATCGTTTTTTTTGGTACCCCAGACTTTGCAAAAGCCTGTCTTCAGTCCATCCACCAATCACGACATGAAGTTGTGGGCGTTGTAACGGTTGCTGATAAAGCAAGCGGACGTGGACAGAAAATACACGAGTCACCCGTAAAAATATATGCGTCCGAAAATGGATTGCCCGTCTACCAGCCTGAAAAACTTCGTAATACCGACTTTCTGGAACAGATAAGGAAATTGAATGCTGATGTGTTTGTAGTGGTAGCTTTCAGAATGATGCCGAAGGTGCTCTTTCAGATGCCGCCGTTGGGGACTTTTAATCTACACGCTTCCCTCCTTCCGGATTACCGTGGGGCTGCGCCCATCAATTTTGCGATTATAAATGGCGAAACGAAGACAGGAGTAACCACTTTTTTCATTAACGATAAAATAGATGAGGGCAACATACTCCTTCAGGAAGAAGTGGAGATCCATCCCGAAGAAAATGCAGGGATGCTTCATGACCGGCTCATGGAGACCGGCGCAAAACTGGTGGTAAAAACGCTGGACGGACTTGCGTTGGAGTCGCTGACTGAGCACCCGCAACCGCATACTGAATATCCGAAGAACGCCTTCAAGATTTTCAAGGAGGATACAAAGATCAACTGGCAGCAGGATTCCGGATCGGTGCATAACTTCATCAGGGGAATGTCACCCTACCCATGTGCTTTCACGAAACTGAAAATTGGTGATGAGGATAAATTCCTGAAGATTTACAGCGGAAAAATAGACAAAACAGGTAGTAAAAATCCTTCAGGAGTGCTCTATATCGATAAGAACACATTCAAAATCTCAACAGAAGACGGCTTTTATATACCGGAAGAGGTGCAACTGGAAGGTAAGAAAAGGATGAGCGTCAAAGATTTTCTGAACGGCCTGCGCACTTTTGAGAACATTAGCCTCATCTCATAAAAAAACTTTGCCAATGATCCTGGCAAAGTTCTTTAAATTCGATTTTCTTAGGCCTATCCCTGCTTTCTGTGGGTACTTTTTGGCGCTGATTTGGCGGCTGATGTAGATGCCTTTATCTTAGGGGTAGGAGCTTTTTCAGTTTTACCCACTGCCGCCTTCTTCGTTTCCTGCTTTAGGTCAATCTTTTCGTCCGACGTGCTCTCATCCGCATTTTCTTCAGGCTTTATAAAGCTCTCAGAAGTAATGAAGCCTGCAGTATGGAGGATGTTGTACCACTGAACCAATTTTTTAATATCGGAAAGGTACACCCTGTCCGTATCGTAATTGGGAAGTGCCGTATCCATGAACGTTCTTAGCTCTGCATCCGTGGATTTATGGGAAATCGTTGGAGTGAAACCGTTCGCTTTTCCAATGTTTTCAAAAACTTCAAACAAGGCAACTTCCTTGTCAAAGGTGAACATTGCAATATTGTCCAACAAACTCACCTGGCTGGAATTTCCTATGCTTACTTTCTTCTTGGTGGTAACATCTTCAATAATGAATCCGTTCTTTAGTTGGGAAACCAGCTTGTAAAGCCCTGGCTTGCCTGAAATTGAAATGATTTTTTCTAACTCCATAATCTTTTATTTTTATTTTTAGTCCCCGGCAATTGCCGCAGCCAATTCAAACTGTTCTTTGTTCAGCAATGAGGATGCACCATTACTTTGGAAACCTCATCTTATAATTTACGCTCACATCTCCCTGCATGATCTTTGCCAACTTCCCTTTCACCAGTTTCTTTTTCAGTGACGACAGGTGGTCGGTAAAAAGTGTTCCTTCTATATGATCGTACTCATGCTGAATAACACGGGCACGAATATCGGAAAAAGTTTCCGTATGCTTCACAAAATTCTCATCAAAATACTCAATCAGGATGGTTTCTTTGCGTTTTACATCCTCCCGCACATCGGGTATGGAAAGGCAACCTTCGTTAAACTTCCACTCCGCCCCGCTTTCCTCAAGGATTTTTGCATTGATGAATACTTTGCGGAAATTTTTAAGTTCTTCCGCAATATCTTCATAATCTTCGTCTTCGGCCAAAGGCGAAACATCAACACAAAAAAGGCGGATATCCAGTCCGATTTGCGGCGCAGCCAGTCCAATGCCGCTCGCACTGTGCATCGTTTCAAACATATTTGCTATCAACTCCTCGAGGTGTGGATAATCCTGACCAATCTCATGACCTACTTTCCTTAAAACCGGATCTCCGAAGGAACGAATGGGTAATATCATTTTTGTATCTGTTCTAAAAAATTCTGTAATATAATGGTGGCGCTCACTTTGTCGATCAGACCTTTTTCCTGCCGTTTCTTTTTGCTTTTGCCACTCTGTGAAATATAGAATGACGCCATTTTGGAAGTAAAACGTTCATCCATCCGATGTACGTCAATTCCCGGATGCTGTTTTTCAAATACAGAAATGAACTCCAGAATATCGCTCTCCACTTCCGATACCTTACCCTGCAAATCGGTAGGCAATCCTACAACAACTGCTTCCACCTTATGATGTGTGAAATAGGATTTAAAAAAATCAAAGAGCTTCACGGTTTCCACCGTCTCCAGGCCGCTGGCAATCATCTTCAAATCATCGGTAACGGCAATTCCCGTGCGCTTCTTACCGTAATCAATTGCCATCATTTGCCCCATAGTCTGCAAATTTAAGAATTTTTAGCGGTTTCATTTTACTGATGTGTTGCGGAAGTACATTTAAATGAAAAATTATTTATAATTTTATTTTCCCAAATGAATCAAAGGAAATGAAAAAACTAATCCTTGTACGCCATGCCAAGAGTGACTGGCCGGAAGACACCGCTGATTTTGACCGTCCGCTTGCGGAACGCGGTTTAGAGGATGCCGAAAAAATGTCTAATTTCCTGAAGAGTCAAGGCATTAAGATTGACCATTTGGTTTCCAGTCCGGCGGTCCGTGCACTCAGTACGTGCGAAATTTTCAACCAGACTTATCATATTGAGTTAAAGACCAATGAAAAACTGTATCAGCCGTCTGAAAGCAACATTCTTTCGGTGCTTTATGATTTGGGGGACAGTGTAAATTCTGTTGCGCTTTTTTCACACAACAACGGGATTTCTAACTTTGCGAATACCATGACTGAAGATGTTTTTCTGTTCCCTACCTGTGGGGTTGCCGGTTTTGAAGTGAACTGCAATTCCTGGTCGGAATTTGAAAATGCCGATAAAAGACTTATTTTCTTCTACGAACCTAAAAAGATCTGATTTTCTGCCGGCGCATTGGGACTCAATAAGGAAAAACTTACGTTCCCATATTTCCGGGTCTCGGTAAGGTTCGGATGCTTCGGAGCCTTCTTCGTTTGGTGTTCCAGGATCAGAAGTCCATTTTCCTTCAGATATCCGTTGTTTAGGATTAAAGAAATCAGTTCTTCATATTTCTTCTCTTCCAAATCAAACGGCGGGTCTGCAAAAGCGATGTCATACTGCTTTTTACTTCGGTTTTTCTTTAACCATTCGAAAACGTCACCTCTCTGCACATTGACCTGCAGCGACATATCTAATTCCGCAGCAGTACTGTTGATAAAGGCGCAGTGTTTGGGGTTCATCTCAACGGCTGTAAGGTCCGGGCACTCCCGCGAAGCAAATTCCAGTGAAATGGAGCCAATACCCGCAAAAAGATCCAAGACGGAGGTGTACGCCAAGTCATAGCGGTTTTCCAGAATGCTGAACAAAGCTTCCTTTGCAAAGTCGGTGGTAGGCCTTACATCAAAGTTTTTTGGAGCAGCAATTCTTTTCGCTTTCCATTTTCCGGCAATGATTCTGTACATTTTTTTATTTAAAAATATGAAATTAAAGATAAGGACGCTCCCCCTGTTTTAGGAATTAACCAGAAATTTTTTCTTCGGCAGGTTGTCATAAACAATTTTAAGATTTTTCACGAATTTCTGCAGTTCGGAAATAAAGGTCTCGTTTTCGGAAGTCTCACCGTACACAAAGAATTTGGTCTCACTTAATCCAAAACCTATCTTGCTCAGACTGAACATAATGAAATAAAGAAAGTCAACTTCAGAATTTACATCCAGGTTATTATAAAGGATGATTTTCCGTCCGTCCAGGGCAAAAAATTCGCATTGGTTATGATAGAGGTTAATATGGATTTCTTTACCTCCCTTGGACGTAATCGAATTCAGGAATTTCTCGCCGGAAAAATTAAACTTGGCAGAAACAGCGGTATTCTTAATGCTTCTGTAAAAATCCTTTGGAAAGGTATAGTAAAACTGTACGCCAAATTTTTTATTTACGGAAAGCATCAATTCCTCATTTTCCTTTTCCAGCAGTGAGTTGTAGGCAATGAGGTCATAACCCAACTCGTGATGTTCAAATCCTTCCGGCATCAGCGTAAAATGGTTTAGAGCTGATACGACAGTAATCTCAGAGAATTTCCTTTCAAGAATCTCATCCAGCTTTGCCCCAACGGTCTGGTCAGAGTTCTCTTCATTTAAAAAAAAAGAAGCTTCTTCCTGAATGTTTTTGTTACGCAGTATCTGGTAAAAGATCCCGTCTTTAGTAAAGAGTAAATTTAATTTTTCCATCTTGAAGAGGACAAATTTATTAAATAATTCCCGGCCTGGGAAGCGGGCGCTTCTTAAATGTGAAATTTATCAGCACAGCAATTGATACTTTTAAATTTTATACCTTTAAACACAATAAAATATGTTGTAATGAAAAGAATATTTCTCCTATTTCTCATGATGATTTCTGTCTCCATTTTTGCACAGAAAAAAATCAGCAATCAAACCGTGGAAGCTTCCTGCGGCATGTGTCAGTTTAAACAGAAAACCGATAAAGGATGTGCACTGACGGTCAGAATTGACAAACAAATCTATGACGTCGTGGGAACCGGGCTCAATGATCACGGTGATGCACATGCGGATGAAGGCTTCTGCAATGCCATCAGGAAAGCCAAAGTTTCCGGTGAAATAAAAGGTAAAACTTTCGTGGCTTCCAGTTTCACATTGCTGCCTAAAGATTAGATTCAGTCAAATCTAACGGTTACGGAGCCGGACTGGTGGTGCAGGATTTCATTGTTATGGAATTCCAGCCGGGTTTGGCTTTTCAGCACCTCATGTACCATTTTCTGCAGCGTCCCTTCCCCAATTCCGTGTATTATTTCAAGATGTTTAAGGTGATTGCGGCGGCAAAAGTCAATGGTTTCCAGTAGTTTTTCTTTCTGCATGAATAGGCGTTCAAAGCTGCTGTAATGAGCGGGATATTTCACCAGGTTTTCAAAATGAAGGTCAAGGACCAAGGGTTTTTTGTTGTGTTTTTTAGAAAAATTTTTCCGGTGCTCCTGCTTCATCTCAATCTGCAAGCCTTCATAAATGGAAGGATTCTGAAGAACCAGTTTTTCTTTTGGATACTGATGCGTAAACCCATGCTGGTCGCGGAAGACGACCATATTCCCGTGTACAGAAGTCACAGACCCGTTCAGGTCCTCGTCCAAAACTGAAACTTTATCGCCTATTTTCATTATTTTGGACCTAATTCAATGATTTCTAAATTGGTGATTTCGCTGCCGTCAATTTCAAAGCGCATCATGGTACGCATCCGGTGCCAGCCTTCCTTCCCGCAAGCCCCGGGATTCAGGTGGAGCAGTTTGTTTTTGTCATCATACATTGCTTTCAGGATATGGGAATGGCCTGAAATGAAAAGTTTTGGTGCCTTTTCCAAGATTTCTTTTCTTGCAACCGTGGTGTACTTCCCCGGGTAACCGCCAATGTGGATCATGAGGACTTCCACATCTTCGCACTTGAAACGGTTGACTTCAGGCACACACTTTCTGATTTTCTCATTGTCAATATTTCCAAAAACGCCTCTTAGTGGTTTCAATTCTTCCAGCGCATGCAACACTTCATAACTTCCAAAATCACCGCAATGCCACACTTCATCGGCCTTCGCTGCATATTCGAGGATCCGGCCATCAATATAGGAATGGGTGTCTGAAAGAAGAAGAATCCTTTTCATGTGGCTAAATTAACATAATTTCAAAAAAACCGGGACATTTGCGCAAAAAGGAGTGGCCGTAAAGTCAAATGGAGGCTTTGCGGCTATGGTGACTCCTGAAAAAATTCTTAAATTTGTAAAAATTCTAAATATAATGCCGAAAATATCAAACAGAGCAGCGCATATGCCTGCCTCGCCGGTTCGAAAGTTGGTTCCTTATGCCATACAAGCCAAGCAGAAAGGGATTAAAGTTTATCACCTCAACATCGGACAGCCCGATATAGATACCCCCGAAACCGCCATCAACGCTCTGAAAAATATTGATCTGAAGGTTTTGGAATACGCCCTTTCCGAAGGAAACCTGGAGTACAGAACGGCATTGAAAGACTACTATCATTCGTTAGGTTTCAGCGATTTAACAACCGACAACTTCATTGTGACCAACGGTGGATCCGAGGCGCTGAATTTCGCGCTTTCCACTTTATGCGATGATGGTGATGAAGTCATTATTCCGGAACCCTATTATGCGAATTACAATGGTTTTACCAGTACATTTAATCTACATGTTGTTGCCGTTCCTTCCACAATCGATACCGGATTTGCACTGCCTCCAATTGAAGAATTTGAAAAAAAGATCACCCCGAAAACCCGTGCCATCATCATCTGTAACCCGGGAAATCCAACAGGTTATCTTTATACCCGTGAGGAACTTAAAAAACTGGCAGATATTGCTTTGAAGCACGACATTGTCATTATTTCCGACGAAGTTTACCGTGAATATGTATACGACGGAAAACAGCAGGTTTCCATGTTTGAATTTCCTGAACTGGCCGAAAACTGCATCGTAATCGATTCAGAATCCAAACGTTATTCCATGTGTGGTGCCCGGATTGGTTGTATGATTACCCGCTCCAAAACCATTCACGATGCGGCGATGCTGTTTGCACAGGCAAGACTTTCCCCTGTCCTTTTGGGTCAGATTGCGGCTGCAGCAGCACACAAAAACGATACCGACTACATTACGAAAGTCCGGGACGAATATACCCACAGAAGGAATGTACTCGTGGATCTACTGAACGGGATTCCCGGCGTCATCTGCCCGAAACCGAAAGGTGCCTTTTACTGTGTGGCAGAACTTCCTGTAGACGATTCCGACAAGTTTGCACAATGGCTTCTGGAACATTATTCGCACAACGGCGAAACGATTATGGTTGCTCCGGCGGGCGGATTCTACAGCAACCCGGCACTCGGTAAAAAACAGGTCCGTATCGCTTACGTACTGAAAGAGGCGGATTTACGCAGAAGTGTTGAGTTGCTGAACGATGCCCTTCAGAAATACAAGATAGCGTTTAATCTGTAGGATTTCCTTCCTGTATGACTTCGTCACATAGAGTTGGCTTCAGCCGAAATTTAGAAACGATTTAGCATGATCATTCACGAAAATATTTCCTTAAAGGAACACAACACGTTCCGGGTTAACGTTTCTGCCAGGTATTTTGCAGAAGTTTCAGATCTCTATGGGTTGAAATTTGCTTTGGAATTTGCGAAAATCAATCATCAAACGACGCTTATCCTCGGAGGCGGTTCGAATATCCTTTTCACAGGAGATTTTGCGGGACTTGTTATACAGCTTAATTTAAAAGGAATTTCCGAAGAGATTTTAAGTGAAAATGAAGTTTTGGTCACCGCAAAGGCAGGGGAAAACTGGCATGCGTTTGTACAGTTCTCCCTGAGGCAGAATTACGGAGGACTGGAAAACCTTTCCCTGATTCCCGGAAATGTGGGCACCTCACCCATGCAGAATATCGGCGCTTACGGGACTGAGATCAAAGATACTTTTGTGCGTTGTTTGGTTTTGAACCTCGAAACTTTGGAAACCGAGGAATTCAGCCATGAACAGTGCCGTTTCGGATACCGGGATTCCATCTTCAAACTGGCAGGCAAAGGAAAGTACGTAATCCTGGAGGTCACCTTCAAACTGACAAGAAAGAATCATTTAATCAAAACCGACTACGGCGCAATTCAATCGGAACTGGAAAAACTTGGAATTGGCAATCCAACCATTCAGGATATTTCCAGAGCCGTCATTAACATTCGCCAGAGCAAACTTCCCGATCCCAAGGTTTTGGGAAATGCTGGCAGCTTCTTTAAGAATCCGACCATTCCTGCGGAACAGTTCAGTGAAGTTCAGGAAAGATTTCCCGAAATTCCAAACTATCCAGGTGGCAATCTGGTAAAAGTACCGGCTGGCTGGCTTATAGAACAATGCGGCTGGAAGGGGAAACAGATCGGAAATGTAGCGTCTCATGAACAACAGGCACTGGTAATCGTCAATAAAACCGGTAACGCTTCCGGGAAAGAAATCTTCGACTTCTCTGCGATGATCATCGATTCGGTGAAAGATAAATTTGGTATTGAACTGGAGAGGGAGGTAAATATTATCTGATGGGGAAAAAATATTTTTTCATCTTAATTTTAATGCTCATTATATCGATACCAATAAATATTTTCGGTATTTTAAATACAATGGTAGGCCTAAAATACGAAACTGAAAGCCCCGGTGGCTGTATCTCCGGTATTACTGGAACGGACTTATGTGCAGTAATACGATACATGAAAATTTACATTGCTGTCGCTGTAGCCTTAACTGTTATACTGCTCTTTTTTAAAAATAAGATCGTGAAAACAAACTTGTGAATCCTGTTTATCTAAATAACCTATCTAACCAGTTCACCATCGTACAAGGACGATGGTACGTTGTTCAAATTAATCACTATTTTTGCAGAGCCTAAAATCAACTTCAGAGGCACAACCACTTATGGAACTCATACACCGCAACTTACTGATTGGAATCCACGACGCTTTACAGGAAACCTTTTTTCAGGAAAGAAAATACGCCGATAAGGTCATAGAAAGACTTCTAAAAGCCCATAAAAAATGGGGTAGCGAAGACCGCAAGGTCGTTTCCCAGATTTTCTACGACATCATCCGCTGGAAAAAACGCCTTGAATATTATATGGGCGAAAGCGCAAAACCCACCAATATCTACAAACTCATCCTTGCCTACTGCCTGTGGAGCAAAACGCATTACAAAAAGTTTGAAGAATTCGACGGAATTAAAAGTGCCGACATTCTGACTAAACTAAAAAAGAATACAGTACCGAACAAGGCGATTGAACATTCCATTCCGGAATGGCTGGCGGAAACCATGGAGAAGGAACTGGGCAGAAACTGGGAGAAAGAGATGGACGCTCTGAACCAGCAGGCACCAACCATCCTGCGGGCCAATACGCTTAAGACAACCCCAAAAGAACTTGTTTCCGACCTGAAGGACGAAAACGTGGAAAGTTTCCAGATCCGCAATTACCCGGATGCAGTACAGCTGGAGGAAAAAAAGAATGTATTCCTTACATCAGCGTTTAAGGACGGACTGTTCGAAGTGCAGGATGCCTCGTCCCAAAAAATCGGGCAGCTGCTGGATGTACAGGAAGGGATGCGTGTGGTGGACGCGTGTGCCGGTGCCGGCGGAAAAACGCTTCACCTGGCCGCTTTAATGAAAAACAAAGGACAGATAATCGCTCTTGACATTTACGAATGGAAACTTGCCGAGCTGAAGCGGAGGGCCAAAAGAGCAGGAGCACACAATATTGAAACCCGCTTCATTGATGACAATAAAGTCATAAAAAGACTGCACGAAAAGGCAGACCGCCTTCTCATTGATGCTCCATGTTCGGGATTGGGTGTACTGAAAAGGAACCCGGATTCCAAATGGAAAATTGACCAGGACTTCATAGACCGCATTAAGAAAGAACAGCAGCAAATCCTGCAGGACTATTCAAAAATCCTGAAGAAAGGCGGGAAGATGATCTATGCCACCTGCTCCATTTTGCCGAGTGAAAATAATGAACAGGTTGAAATATTCCTGAAAAACAACCCCGAATTTACTTTGCTGAAAGAAGAAAAAGTAATGCCGAGCGATGGTTTTGACGGATTTTATATGGCACTCATCGGCCGAAACGCTTAGAAACTGACAGAAATTCATGTTAAAGCAACCTTCGGGTTGCTTTTTTTTGTGTGAAAAATTTAAAGTAAATTTAAGCTCAAGACATTCTCAACTTAAAATTTTACGCTTTTTAAAGAAATCTAAATATTATTTTCTTTAAAATAAATTTTTTGTTTTCTTTTTTAAAGTTAAATTCTATGTTTGCATTAGAATCTTAATTAATAACCACTTAAACCTATTGATTATGTGCGGAATTGTTTGTCTGCTCGACGCAAAACAAAAGATTGAAACCCTAAGGCCACAGATACTGGAAATGTCCAGGAAAGTCCGTCACCGCGGTCCGGACTGGAGCGGAATCTTTCAGGATGAAAACGTAATATTCTCCCATGAGCGACTGGCCATTGTAGACCCCGCTTCCGGTAAGCAGCCACTTTTCACAAAAGACGGAAAAGTCGTGTTGGCTGTAAACGGTGAAATCTACAACCATAAGGAACTTCGTGCGGAATTTCCCGAATACGAATTTCTGACCCATTCCGACTGTGAAGTCATTCTGGCGCTCTATCGAAGGGACGGGAAAAATTTCTTGGAAAAACTGAACGGCATCTATGCTTTTGCCCTGTATGACAGTGAAAACAAGGTTTATCTGGTGGGACGCGATCATATGGGAATCTGTCCGCTCTATCAGGGGTGGGACCGGAATGGCAATTATTATGTGGCTTCAGAACTCAAAGCACTGGAAGGGATATGCAAATCCATTGAAACCTTTTTACCCGGACATTATTTGTACAGCGGTGACGGATATGAAATGCGGAAATGGTATCACCGCGACTGGGAAGATTATGCAAATGTTAAAGAGGAAGATACAGACATTGATGCAATCCGAAAAAGCCTGGAGGCTGCAGTTCACCGCCAGCTCATGAGTGATGTGCCATACGGTGTCCTGCTGTCGGGGGGACTGGATTCGTCCATCATCGCCGCCGTAACTGCGAAATATGCAAGGAACCGTATTGAAAGTGGGGACACGGAAGAAGCCTGGTACCCCCGTCTTCACAGTTTCGCCGTAGGCCTGGAAGGTTCTCCTGATCTTGTAGCCGCACAAAAAGCGGCGGACCACATTGGTTCCATCCATCACGAGGTCCATTTTACCGTCCAGGAAGGTCTGGATGCAGTCCGTGATGTGATTTACCATCTGGAAACGTACGACGTCACTACGGTCAGGGCTTCCACTCCAATGTATTTGCTTGCGAGAGTCATCAAATCAATGGGGATAAAGATGGTGCTTTCCGGTGAAGGTAGCGACGAACTGTTCGGCGGTTATCTCTATTTCCACAAAGCTCCGAATGCAAGGGAATTCCATGAGGAAACGGTGCGCAAACTGGGAAAACTTCATCTTTACGACTGTTTACGGGCAAACAAAGCCCTGATGAGCTGGGGAATTGAAGGCCGTGTTCCTTTTCTGGACAAGGAATTCATGGATGTCGCAATGACCGTGAATCCTAAAAGTAAAATGATTAGTGCTGCAGAAGGGAAAATGGAGAAATGGGTTTTAAGGAAGGCTTTTGAGGACCTGCTTCCTGCAGATATTACCTGGAGACAAAAGGAACAGTTTTCGGATGGGGTTGGCTACTCCTGGATAGATTCACTAAAAAATCTGGCGGAACAGGAAGTTTCAGACGAAATGATGGTCAGCGCGAAATTCCGCTTTCCCTTAAACACGCCTCAAAATAAGGAAGAATACCGTTACCGGTCAATATTTGAAGAGCATTTCCCAAGTGAAGCTGCTGCAGCAACGGTTCCATCCGTACCCTCGGTTGCATGTTCCACCCCAATAGCCCTGGAATGGGACGAAGCCTTTAAGAAAATGAGTGATCCAAGCGGCAGAGCCGTAAATGTCCACGAGGAGTCATATTAACACTACGCCCTAATATTAAAAAAAAATTCAATTTTGTAAATAGCTGATCCTGCGCATGTTTCCGCCGGATTTTGCTGCTTTTCCGAAATTGAGTCGATATTAATTAATTTGAATTTTAACATTTTGCTTATAAAATTATCCAATAAATAACTATATTTGAACATTGATAAAAAATTCATAAAAAATGAAAAGAAACATAATTCTACTTTTTACAGCATTACTGGCTTTCAACTTATCGTTTGCACAGAATAAGTTTGAGTCTGTAATGAATTCAAAAAAACTGGGCGTTTCCTACAAAAGCGTAAAAGCAAAGGATAAGGAGGATTTTTACCAGCAGTACTATTGGTTAACCAGAATGGAGCAGCTGAAGGCCTATCCTCATTTGGATGGCATAAAACCAAAGGTTCTGTATTCATTTATCAAAGAGATCACCCCACAGCTCCCAACAAAAACTTTAACGAAAGAAAATAAAGCGTTTAGAGACGAGGCCGAATTATCACTGGATCAGTACTTTAAAAATAAAGACTGGACAAATCCTGTAATGGCGCTTAATCTTAACACCTATGTGGATCCGCAGAATGAAAAATATTTTTCAGTAGTGAAACCGGAAAGAATTGTAACACTGATTCCAAAGAAACTGTATTCGTTTACTTCCGAAAATTCAAAAACACAGGAACAGAAGATTCAGTACCTGTGGATTGATGAGGACAAATACAAAATTGTAGACATTATACCGAATGAGAAGAAAAATGAGGTATTCTATTCTGAATTGAAATCAATCCTTCCCAATTATTCTTTCCCCAACTATGTTCCTGAGAAGGCACAAATGGGAGATAAAAAAGTGAAAAGCGATGTGAATTATTATTATATCACCGCTTTCCCAGTAGGCAACAGCAATATTGTCTACAAAACCGAAAATTTTGAGGACTATATTTTTGTTAGATATACGAAAGACGGCGGACCCTGGACGGACGTCGAACACCGTGAAAGAAAATACTAAAACACAACCTGCCATTTCCGGCAGGTTTTTTTTTGCAGTTTATTTTCAGTTCTGAACTGGATTCACATCTCCGGCAATTATGTTAATTTCTAACGCCGGGAAATCCAAGGCTTTTAGGTTCACTTTTTGATGCAGCCGAAGCATGCCGGACTCTGCAAATACATTCGATACCCCCACTAAAAAAATACTTCCTTTCATTCTTGCCACGTCCATCTTCATGCAGATGCTGGACTCTACCATCCTGAATACTTCCCTTCCCTCCATTGCCAAAGACCTTAACGAATCGCCGCTGAACATGCAGAACGCGATTATCAGTTATGTGCTGACCCTGGCACTTTTCATGCCCGTAAGCGGTTTTCTGGCTGATAAATTCGGGACCAAAAAAGTTTTCATTTTCTCTATTGTGGTGTTCAGTTTGGGATCTCTGTTCTGTGCAGTTTCACAAAACCTTACCCAACTCGTCATCGCCCGTGTGTTACAGGGCATCGGGGGAAGCCTTATGACGCCGGTCGGACGACTGGCACTGATCAGAACTTTCGACAAAAACGAACTCCTTCCCGCGATGAACTATGCGATTGTTCCCGCTCTCATAGGACCTGTGCTCGGACCCGTGGTCGGAGGATATATGGTGGATTACCTCTCCTGGCATTGGATTTTCCTCATCAACATCCCTATCGGACTTGTGGGAATTGCCCTGAGTTTAAAATACATGCCGGATTACACGTCGGACCAGATGACTTTTGATTTGAAAGGATTCCTGATTTTTGCCTCGGCTTCACTGCTGCTGTCGGTATCCCTGGAACTTTTCGGAACGGCTACGCATACCACACCCGTCCTCCTTATCTTCATCCTTGGTTTCCTGATGATTTACTACTATTACCGGCATGCCAGCAGGACTGCCAATCCTATTTTCCCACTGAATCTCTTCCAGGTCCGGACTTTCCGCGTCGGAATCCTGGGCAACCTTGCTACACGGCTGGGCATCAGCAGCATACCCCTACTTTTACCCCTCATGATCCAAATTTCCTACGGTGAAACTGCCGTCGTTTCAGGCTGGATTGTGGCGCCTATGGCTTTGACCGCAATGTTCGGGAAGTCCTCCGTAATCAGGATCCTGAACACCTTCGGTTACCGAAGGACTTTGATGACGAATACCTTCATAATCGGAATCCTGATCTGTTGTCTTGGCATCCCGGGAATAAAAAATTCGATCTGGTGGTTTGTTCCCATCATTGCGGTATTAGGATTTTTCAACTCGATACAGTTTACTTCAATGAATACGATTTCCATTGCGGATTTACGCAATTCCCATACGAGCAGCGGAAATTCGCTGCTTGCTGTAAACCAGCAGCTCGCCATCGGCTTCGGAATCGCTTTCGGTCTCATTGTTCTGAAACTATTTGAAAGCAACACCCCCTTAATGCACGGCAATCCGCATCTGGCTTTCCGCTATACGTTCGTCGTCGTAGGCTTGCTCACCATCCTTTCAGGCTTTGTCTTCCGGCGCCTTCACACCAGGGATGGTGATAATATGAAGTCGGAAGACTGACAGTTCGCTCCAAAGCCCTTCGCAATACTTAACTTACATCAAGAGATTTGGGTCCAGAGATCTGTATTTTTGTCTATGATAAATCACGAAGTACATCTATGAAAAAAATCGAATTTGGCCTGATGACTTTTGCTGACATGGCTCCCGAAACGGTGGCGGGCAAGGGCATCAATGCCCACCAGAGAATAAAAGACCTTTTAGAAGAAATAAAACTTGCCGACGAACTTGGAATTGATGTATTCGGAATTGGCGAGCACCACCGTCCGGACTATGCAGTATCATCACCGACTACCGTACTTGGTGCAGCTGCTGCCATCACAAAAAACATAAAACTTTCAACCGCGGTTACCGTACTCAGTTCCGAGGATCCGGTGCGGGTCTATCAGCAGTTCGCTACGGTGGATGCTATTTCCGGAGGCCGGGCAGAGATAATGGCTGGCCGCGGCTCCTTCATTGAATCGTTCCCCCTGTTCGGATTTGATCTGAATGACTATGATGAACTTTTTGAAGAAAAACTAGATCTTTTGCTCAAAATAAACGAATCCGAAAAAGTAACCTGGAGTGGCAATCTCCGGGCTCCCATTCATGATTTAGGCGTTTATCCAAGAGCCCTGAACGGTTCAATGCCGGTTTGGCTTGCCGCGGGAGGAACTCCGGCCTCAGCTTTGAGAGCGGCTAAGCTTCATCTTCCGCTGATGCTGGCAATAATTGGTGGGATGCCCCGTCAGTTCACGCCTTTTATCAGTCTTTATAAAAAATCGGCGCTTGAAAATGGCATAAAACCCGAAGATTTACAGGTTGGAATCAACAACCATATGTTCATCGGCGAACACGGAGAAAAAGCCGCCGATGATTTCTTCCCATATTACGCCCAGATGATGGACCGTGTGGGCAAAAGCCGTGGCTGGCAGCCTATGTCCAGACAGCAGTTTGAATTCATGCGTGCACCCGAAGGCTCCCTGATGGTGGGAGACGTAGCGCAGGTGGTCGACAAAATCGTCTACGAGCATGAACTTTTCGGATTTACAAGATTCTTTGCCCAGGCAAGTCTGGGTTTCGTTCCGCACGAACTTACCATTAAATCGATTGAACTCTTCGGCACACAGGTCATTCCGGAAGTGAAGAGGCGTTTAGGAGCAAAATAGCCGCAAGCAGGCACGCCTAAGCAGTAATAAAGAAGCCTGAGGCATCGATATTATTAATTATTAGTAAATTCGTGCAGATGGTTGAAAGACAATTCCCAAAAAAGATTCGGTGGACCTTTTACTTCTTACCTGTAACCTAAAATCTACAATCATGTCAAATATCGGACTCATCATTGAAGAAAAAGCGGCGGACATCGGAAACTTCCTGGTCGGACGCCTTCTACCGTTTCGGGAAAAAAGGGCTGTCGGACCTTTTGTCTTCATCGATCACATGGGCCCTGCGGCACTTAAGGATTATCAGAATCTGGACGTCGCACCGCATCCGCATATCGGACTTTCAACGCTTACCTATCTTCTGGAAGGTTCCATACAGCATAAAGATAGTTTGGGTAGCGATATTGAGATAAAACCCGGCGCTGTGAACTGGATGACCGCGGGAAGAGGTGTGGTCCATTCCGAACGTACACCAGAGTATTTAAGACATACGGAAAAATACCTGCACGGATTTCAGATCTGGGTCGGGCTGCCAAAAGAGCTGGAGCAAAGCGAACCTACATTTCACCATACTGAAGCAGCTGATATTCCCAGCTGGACAGAAGGTGAGCTTCAGTTTAAACTGATCGCGGGGGAACTTTTCGGCAGGAAATCACCCGTGCCCGTTCATTCCAGGCTGTTTTTCCTTGAGATCAAAAGTGAGAGAGCACAAAAAATAAACATCGGCAGTGACCTTTTTGGCGAAGTGGCCATGTACGTCCTGAATGGAACGGTAAATATCGAAGGCAATACCTTCGGTGGAAAGCAGCTTTTGATTGCAAAAAACGCCTCCCTGTGCGAATTCGTGATGAGTGAAAATGCCACGGTGTACCTTTTTGGCGGTGAACCATTTGCTGAAGAACGTTTTATATTCTGGAATTTCGTCAGTTCCGAGAAAGAAGTCATTGAAAGGGCAAAACAGGACTGGTTTGACCAGAATAAAGAGGTCTTCCCTCAGGTTCCGGGCGATGAAGATGAGTATGTTCCACTTCCGAAGGCCATTTTAAAAAACAGATAAAGGAAATCAACAAAATTGGAACTATGACAGAAATTAAACACCTCAACAACGAAAAAAAAGGCGCATTCGAAATTTATTTTGACGGGAAAAAGGCCGGAGAAATGACGTACACCTGGGCGGGAGATGACAAATTCATCATAGACCATACCGAAGTGGATGAAGCCTATAACGGTAAGGGACTTGCAAAACAGCTGGTGCATGCGGGCGTTGAATATGCACGAAAAAATGGCAAAAAAGTCATTCCGCTTTGTCCTTATGCGAAAGTAACCATCGCAAGAAATGTAGAATTGCAGGATGTGTTAGCATAATTTCAACTGATGACTACTACGAAAAAGATATTATTCGGCGCGGGTACCACAGCACTGATTTTAGTTAGCTTAATTTTTTATTCGCGCTTTAACATAAACGGTGCAAAACCGGGACCTGAGGAAACCCAGGGCATAGAACAATTTCCAAACCAAGGCAAGACGCCGGAATTATTCACCTTTGTTTTCCAACCCGCTTTGTCGCATAATACGGAGGTCATCATTAGTTTTGAAAAGAAATATCTGCTATTCAGAAATATTTATCCGTTTAATCCGGAACCTCCCCCACCTCCAAGAAAAGACGGCAAAAGCACAGCCGAACTCACCGATAAAGAAAAAGCCATTCAACCCTATGCGGTTGTATTGAAAGACGCGGAACTGGAGACATTAAGGGAAATAATAAATAAACTTTCGGAAAAGGATTTCCGAAGAATCGAAGGAACATACATTGATGGAACTTCATGCAATTTCAGCATTCTCTATAACGGCAAGCATTTTAGGAATGGTTTTATCGCTGGGGATATGACCTATAATCAAAGACTTCTATACAGCGAAATATTGAAACTGCTCTATACGACTAATAAATTCGAGGAGAACCTTCCAATCCTTAAATATTATTCAAATTTCTAAAAATAAAATATTAAAAGGCTTTAATAGTGTCAATCAGAAGATTTTCTAAGTCTAAATCCTTATCATGTCCAACGTGACATAAACAGCTGTTACTGAATTTATATTAAAATCCTATGCTGAAGACAGGTTGATAAAAATCATCGAATATGCCGACAGCTATGGAATGACCTCCTATAGATACTGCAATTTTACCCTCCACGATTAAAATAGGCGTCCGAATACCGCAAAAAAACTATATTTGCTCATTAAATTTCAAAAAAATGAACTCAGCAACGATTTTGCTCCTATTTGTTTTCGTCTACTTTATCGGTTTACTTGTCATTGCATATCTAACCAGCAGGAATGCCGACAACCAGTCGTTCTTTATTGGAAACAAAAAAAGCAAGTGGTGGCTTGTCGCGTTTGGGATGATTGGAACGAGTCTGAGCGGCGTCACTTTTATTTCTGTGCCGGGAACGGTGGGAAAAATGACTGCGGGCGATTATCCTTTCGGGGGATTTGAATATTATATGCTCGTTATCGGCTTTTTCATTGGCTATTTCATTGTGGCATTCGTCCTTTTACCGCTGTACTACAAAATGAATCTTACTTCCATTTACACCTACCTGGGACGCAGGTTCAATGTGGAAGCGCACAAAATAGGTTCTTTATTTTTCATTGTTTCCCGTTCCATCGGTGCTACAGCAAGACTCTACCTGGTCGTAAATGTGCTGCAGATTTTTCTTCTGCAGGGACTTGGTGTGCCTTTTTGGGTCACCGCAGCCGTAATTTTACTGATGGTCTTGCTTTATACCTTCGAAGGTGGTGTAAAGACCATCGTCATAACCGATACGCTGCAAACCTCTTTTATGATCCTCAGTCTCATTGGGTGCATCGTTTATATCCTGTCCAATTTAGACCTGTCGGCAGGCCAGGCATACAATATTCTTGCAGATAAAAACTATACGCATTTCATAAATTCCGATGTCAATTCCAAAACGTTTTTTCTGAAAACCATTCTGGGCGGGATGTTCATCACCATAGCGATGACCGGACTGGACCAGGAAATGATGCAGAAAAATATTTCGGTGGACAACCTGAAGAATTCCAAAAAAAATATGCTCACTTTTGCAGTTACGCTTTTGCTCGTTAATCTGGCCTTCCTTTTTCTGGGAGGGCTCCTCTACCTTTTCGCCATGGAGAACGGTGCGGAATACGGCAGAATTGTGGACATTGTGAATGGCAAAGAAAGCATCACCAACGTTTTTGGCTTTAAAGATGCGACAACAGGCGCCATCAACAACATTATGGGCGACGACCTGTTTCCCGCACTTTCTCTGCAGGGATATTTTCCGCTGTTTATCTCCGTCATCTTTATTATCGGTTTAATTTCGGCGCTCTTTCCGTCGGCCGACGGTGCTTTAACGGCTGTTACCAGTTCCTACTGTGTTGATTTGCTGAACATCAATGAGGACACCACCAAATCAGAAAAGCAAAAGAAAAGACAAAGGATGAAAATTCACCTTATTTTTACAGTTGTTTTCTTTGTACTCATTATGATTTTTAAAGCCATTGACGATAAATCAATTGTCTATCTGATCATGGAAGTCGCAGGGTACACCTACGGACCGCTTCTGGGACTTTTTGCTTTCGGGATATTGACAAAACATCAGATTACAAAGAAATACGCCATCATCGTGGTGACTTTACTTGCGCCATGTTTGACCTATATCATCAATTACCTGGTGACCCAAAATACGGATTACCGGATTGGTGTGGAACTTATCATGCTGAACGGACTGCTGACTTTTATTGGATTGTGGCTGATCAGGTCGCAGGAACAGAATACAGTGGTGCGAGATTAATCTTGTCTGGGTTTGAATCTTTGAAGAGTTACTTTAATGAAATATCCGGGCTACAAACCCGGATTTTTCATTTCCCTTAACCGCTAAAAATTTGTAAATTTGCACGCAAATAAATCTACATAATGAGTAAAAGTATTGAAGAGCTGAAATCTCTTACAACACAGATTAGAAGAGACATTTTAAGAATGGTTCACGCCGTCAATTCAGGCCATCCCGGCGGAAGTCTGGGCTGTACAGAGTATTTCACAGCGCTCTACGGGAAAGTGATGGATTACAAACTTCCCTTTACCATGGAAGGAAAAAACGAGGACCTTTTCTTCCTTTCCAACGGGCACATTTCACCCGTGTTCTACTCTACCCTGGCAAGATTCGGATTTTTCCCGGTTGAGGAACTGAAAACTTTCAGAAAACTGGATTCCAGACTTCAGGGTCACCCCACCACCCATGAAGGGCTTCCGGGCGTTCGTATTGCTTCCGGATCTTTAGGACAAGGTTTATCGGTAGCGATTGGAGCTGCTTTGGGAAAAAAATTAGACGGTGATTCCTCTTTGGTATACACGCTTCACGGCGACGGTGAATTACAGGAAGGCCAGATTTGGGAAGCTTTGATGTTTGCGGCTCATAATAAAGTGGATAATGTAATTGCAACCATTGATTATAACAACCGGCAGATTGACGGTGACACTGATGATGTTTTGAGTCTGGGCGACCTCCATGCAAAACTGGAAGCTTTCGGATGGAAAGTCCTGAACGAGAAAAACGGAAACGACCTTGAAACGGTAATTTCAATCCTTGAAAGGGCAAAAGCAGAAACCGGAAACGGAAAACCGGTAGCCATCATCCTTCATACCGAAATGGGATTTGGAGTGGATTATATGATGGGAACCCACTCATGGCATGGCAAGGCACCTAACGACGAGCAACTGGATACGGCTTTCAAACAGCTTTACCTGGAAGGTCCGGCCGATTATTAAACCGCTTTTGGCTTTTAGCAACTTGCCATTAGCCGATTTAAGACATTAAATTTTAACAAAAAAAAACAGCAAGAAGCCAAATGCAAAAAGCTGATTGCAAAAAATAATATGAAATATCAAGTTTTAGATAAAAAAGATACAAGAAGCGGTTTCGGAGCCGGACTGGCTGAACTTGCGGATAACAACCCTAACGTCGTTGCCCTTTGCGCCGACCTTATCGGATCTTTGAAAATGGAGAAATTCATTGAAAAAGCTCCGGAACGGTTTATCCAGGTCGGTATCGCAGAAGCGAATATGATGGGAATCGCCGCCGGGCTTACGATTAACGGAAAAATTCCTTTCACGGGAACTTTCGCGAACTTTTCTACTTCGCGGGTTTACGACCAGATCCGTCAGTCCATCGCTTACTCCAACAAGAATGTAAAGATCTGTGCATCCCACGCAGGTTTGACTCTGGGTGAAGACGGTGCAACGCACCAGGTTCTGGAAGACATCGGGATGATGAAAATGCTTCCGGGCATGACGGTAATCAACACCTGTGATTATAACCAGACCAAAGCCGCAACTTTGGCGATAGCTGATTTTGAAGGACCGGTTTATTTGAGATTCGGAAGACCTGTGGTTCCTGTTTTCATACCGGAAGATATGCCGTTTGAAATCGGCAAAGGAATACTGTTGCAGGAAGGGACCGATGTAACCATCGTGGCTACGGGGCATTTGGTTTGGGAATCTCTGGTTGCGGCAGATGAACTTGAAAAGGAAGGAATTTCATGTGAAGTCATTAACATTCACACCATCAAACCTCTGGATGAAGAAATCATCCTGAAATCAGTGGAAAAAACAGGCAAGATTGTAACTGCTGAAGAGCACAACTACCTCGGTGGATTGGGCGAATCGGTTGCGGGAATGCTTTCAAGAAAAAGCCCGACGATTCAGGAATTTGTAGCCGTAAATGATACCTTCGGCGAATCTGCAACACCTGCGGAACTGATGAAAAAATACAAAATCGATTCTGCTGCGGTGAAGGAAGCCGTAAAAAGAATTATAGAAAGATAGATTTTTTTCTAAATCATATTTTTTAAACACGCTTTCGGGCGTGTTTTTTTATATTTACATATCATACGCTTAACAATTGCTAACACAAACACTTATGAAAAACTTCATCATCATTCTATCGTTCACTTTCGTGTCCTGTGGCACTCATAGCAACTATAAATTAGACAAAAAGGCGCCGATAGTTGATTATAATCAACCGTACGAATATCACAACACCCGCATAAAGATAAATGATACAATCAATAAACATGATGAACAAACTGTTTATCTGTTCAATGGGGCTGAGATCACTTATAAGAAGTTTCAAAAACTCCTAAGGAAAGGGAAAATAAAATCTGTTGAAAATATCTCAGATAAAAACAAAATACTGGAATTGGGCTATTCAGACCAACATGTGAAGCGAATATTGTTTACCAACAGCTGATAAAGTACACGTGATATCGGCTGATTTACACACCCGAAGTTATGCCGGACTTACCTATAAAGAATTTGCTTTCGGTATCGGTGCCAACATGGAATATTACGGACCGCTGAAGCATAATGAAAATAATATTGGAGGAGTTCTGCAGGTTGCGCTGTTCTAATAGCGAAAGTAGATTAAACTTTCACGAAAAAACCGCTTCAGATATCTTCCGGAGCGGTTTAGCAAACTAAAACTACTATGAAAATTAAAATGTTTTCTCCATCGCAATCGCTTTCGGGAAGAGGATGTTATTTTCCAGGTGAATGTGTTTGTGAAGGTCGTTTTCGAAATCTTCCAGCATTTTAAAGGTGACTTGGTACGTTCCGCAGGCATCCTCTGGAAACTGGTAACTGTTGGTGAGTTCGGAAATCTTTACAAAGCGGTCCCCTTCGGCTTCGTGTTCCTCTTTCATCATGGCAACAGGGTTTTCTACTGTTCCGAAACCTGGTGATTCCAATCCCTCACCAGTTCTTTTGGCTTCCACCATTTTCTTAATGAACGGGAAAAGGATAAGTTCCTCTTTTTTCATGTGAGCAGCCAAATCCTGTGCACTACCCAGGAAAAGTTCATTGATTTCAAAAAGTTCCGGATGTCTGTCACCGTGAACTTTGCACAATTTATTTAAATACGGAATAAGCATTGCCGACTTTTCTTCTACATACCGGTGATGGGTCTTCTCCACATAATCGGCCAGTAAATCCAACGGCCAGGAATTGAAATCGATGTCTGCAGCTTTTCTGTTCGCGACCTCGTCCAGTTCTTTATAGATGTCTTCCGGGTTTACATTTTTCTTTTCGCACGCTTCTTCTACCGTTCTTCCGCCTTTGCAGCAGAAATCGATATGGTATTTTTTAAAAACTTCTGCAGTTCTGAAATCTTCGGCAACGAAATCGCCTATTGTTTTTTCTTTGGTCAACATTGTACTTTATTTTAAAATTATAGGACAAAAATAGGCAATATTTTTAATTCGGACAAATTTATCCTATTTAATAATAAAAATTTTATTTCAGCCAGGCAAGGCCGTTTTCCGTTTTTACAGCAAGGTCATAGAAGGAATATTTGCGCGTCATGGCCTCCAGATTATCGCGAACGATCTTAAAATCATCGTGCACGGGACATGGATTTTCTGAAGAACATTTGCTAAGGCCCAACCCGCAGTTGGTGAAGAGGCCGTCACCGTCAAAGAGTGTTACGAGATCAATGATCATGGTTTCCTTCTGCCGGTCCTCAGCGAACGCAAAACCGCCATGCTTACCTCGAACGGACTCCAGGATATTAACGCGGTTAAGCTGCTGCAGGATCTTCGCAGTAAAGGCCACAGGTGCATCAATCGATTGGGCCACCTGTTTTACATTCACCAGTTCTTTCTGAAGGCTTTGCTTTGCCACATAAATCGCCGCTTTTATCGCGTATTCGCAGGCTTTAGAAAACATGGTCCACGGAATTATTTAAAAAACTGCCATTTTGGAATAAAAGCAAGCAGTCCTATTCCTGTAAAGAGGAACAGGGAGGTGACATCCGTATAAAGAAAGGTACCAAGATAATAGATGTGATAATAAAAATGTGCACCTACCAACAGCGGGAACAGAACAACGCCTATCTTTCTGTAAAAGAAAATAAGCACGAGCGACAGCAATATCAGTACATCTACAGAAAAGATGATGTAGAAATACCACTTTGGAATCTTCAGTTCTGTATGCTGGAGATACTGGTCCACATCCACCCCTGTTCCCATGATGCTGAACACCAGAAGTGCGAGGAGCGAGAGTATAAATCCCAAATCCTTCTTTGGCGATTCGTTTGCGAATTCTTTGCTTTCCATGGGTGTAAAAATAAAGAAACTTACGAATATCTTCATAAGTTTCTTAAAAGGTATTTTCTAATATTATTAGATTTTCACGGCGTCGATAAGCCTGTTTTTATCGCTTAAATATTCTTCCATGGAAATCATACTCTCCGTTCTCATCACGTCCTGGATGTCATCAATCATATAGATGATTCTCTTGGCATCCTCTGTGTTTTTAGCCCGTACTTTACAGAAGATATTGTATTTACCGGAAATCACACTGGCTTCCACCACATTCGGTATCGTAGAGAGTTCCTTTAGTACTTCCTGGGTACGGTTGGATTTGGTAAGCAGAATTCCGATGAATGCGGTAAAATGATAATCCAGTTTACCGTAGTCAATACTTAAAGAAGATCCCAGTATAATTCCTGCATCCTCCATTTTCTTAACCCTGACGTGGATGGTTCCTGCCGAAACATCCATCTGTTTGGCGATTTCTGTAAAGGGCATTCTGGTATTTTTTACAAGGAAGTCAAGGATTTTCTTGTCGATGTCATCTAACTGATAATTCATTTTATTTTGATTGTATAATTATTAATAAATCGCTGTATTTTTTGCAAATTTACGAAAAATTATTAAACTATACAAAATATGAAATATATTAACGATAATTAACGCAATGTTATGTTTAACTTAATAATCATGACTTAATTGAATCTTTTTTTTCTGATTCAACGGTCTTGGTCTCCTGTTCCGGTGCAGCGGTTTTCTCTTTTTTCTTTCTTTTGAAGATGGTATTGAAACTTTTACTCCAAACAACACCACCTCCATAGGTCTGATTGGCAGCCCCGTTGGAACCGCTACTACCCATCCCAATATTCATCGGTTTTGAATACCCTCTTAAAAGCAGTGTGCCGTCGTTCTTTTTTGATACATCGATTTCCACGGTGCCTTCACCCGACAGTAAATCTCGGTCTGTGGACTCGGCTCCCCCGGATAATGGAATTCCCAATCCAGTTTTTACCTTCACCCTGGGCGAAAGGGCAAAGCTAACTCCGGCATTCGCCCGGTCGCCGGTATTGGAGGCTTCGTCGCCTCTAACATAATTAAGGTCGATCTGAAATTCGTTGCTGATGGTGTTAAGAACGGACCCAAGCTGTCTGAACAGTAAGTTGTAGCCCGTACTTTCAGCAATGTTGCCCACATCCAGTCCGGAGGAGGTGGTATTGAACCGGTTGAGCAGCAGTACAGATCCAAACTGGATTACCTTTTCATCTTCCTGGTTCATCTTCGCTGCAAGTGTTTCCCTGATCTGGCTGGAAACATCCACCGCAGAAACTCCCAGTTCAATCTTGGGATTGTTGAGGGTCTGGGTAATCCTTGTTTGCAGGAGTACGTTTACGGGCTGAAGTGAACCGACGCCAAGGTAGTCACCCGCATTGGAAACTGTTCTCATGTAATTGGCGGTGATGTCGAGTGCCGGAGTAAGCGCGTCGCCGTCCCAGCGGATGCTGCTGCCCTGCACAATCTGGAAAGTCCTGTTCAAAACGGCCTTTGAAGTGAAGGTTCCGTTATCAACAATATAACTGCCGTTCATTTCGATATTTCCGGTTCTGGCCATAAGGAACCGGAGGTCGTTGGATAATCCACGTACCGAAATATTTCCGATATCGTCTCCCACGAGTACATTTACCGTAGTTCCTTTATCCACTGCCAGGTTAAAATCCACATTCATGTTGGCTCCTGTCCTTTTTTTGTCTTCCAGAGTAATTACGCCTTTATCATCTTCCTTCAGGAACCTCAACATCTTGAATTCCTCCACATTGGAAGTCGAGTTGGAGTTGAAGGTGAAAACACTGTTGTTAAGTGCCCTCATATTCGGGGTCTGGATGCTTAATGCTTTTACCGGACCGGAAACATAAAGGTCTCCCTGACCGTAAATTCTTCCCCAGAAGAGGTCATAATCCTTTTGCGTAGTATTCAGCATTAGCAGGTTGTCTGCCCGCATGATGAGTTCGACTGCCATGGAGGCCATGGTTTCAAAATAGATGGCTCCGGAAATGGTTCCGTTGGAGTTGGCCCTTCCGTCCCGTACTCCAATATCATTCAGGATGGCGCGCCCGCGTGAAAGTGGGATCACGGTGTCCTGAAAAGAGTAATCAACACCTGTAAAATCGAGTTTCAGCCCGAACTGGTTCAGTGCAATATCCCCGCTATAGTCTACATCCTTGAGCGTTCCTGTTACGGTAAGAACCCCGTTTGCTTTTCCGCGCATGTTACTGAAAACACCTTTAACAAACTGATTCGCAAACTTAAGGTCAAAGTCGTTCATGTTCGCCTTAATATTAAGAGTAGGTGATGCTGTATTGTTATTGATCGTTCCCGATACCAGGAGGTTGTTATCCCCGATTATGCCAGCAGAAATGACCTGCGCTTCAATATCGAATACATTGGGAACTGAACTGTTTTTCGCATTAATTACGATATTCCCAAGGTCCTCTTTATTCATGGTGATATTGTCCACTTTCAAGTCAATAAGCGGCTCCAGATTATTCTGGTTCATTTTAATATTGATGCTGCCGTTCGCTACGCCCTGAATATCCAGGGAGTTACCACCGGACTGCATTTCCAAAAGCTTGGCAATCTGCATATTCTTCACTTCCGCATCCGCTTCAAAATCCTTAGCCGATTTAAATAGGGCTGTTTTCAGCAATATTTCGCTGGTTTCGGAATATATCCTCAAATTTTCAATGAGGAAATCTTTGCTTTTCCTGCGGTAGGTTATGGAATGGTTTAATTCGGGACTTGTATCTATGTTCCAGGCTACATTGTTGAAACTGACTGCGGTTGGGTCAAACCTGATTACATAATCACCGGCACTGTTGGTCGTTTGATTGATGTTGACTGCATATGACTTCAGTTCCTCGTTGACTTCCTCCTCTGGCGTCCCGTGTTTAAAATTAGTGGCTATGCGGAGCAGCTGGTTGCTTTCGTTCCGTCCGGTAATGGTTACGTCCTTAAAGACATTCTTGTTATACTCCGCCCGGTCCACCTTTGCAAAGATTTGTTCCTCAAGATTCGCCGTATTGATCCGGACCACCAGGTTGTTGACCATCGCACTGTCCCTGCTGATGAGGTCCCGCTGGTTAATTTTATATTCAGGATTCGTAGATGCTAATGCGCGGTCCGCATCAGTAATCTCTTCTTTTTTGGTCATGTAATACCTCAGTTCGGTTGCATCAAGGTTCAGGACGAGATTGTTTGCATTTCCGTCATACGACCCATTCACAAATGCACCTTTCGGGATTCTAAGATCTGGCATGAAATAGTTCACCAAATCCTGCTTGATGTCAAATTCCATGTTGAAGTGCTGGCCGCGATAAAGTTTTCTTGGTGGCGGACCAACCAATATCTTATTAAGTCCGTTTTGGACCATTCCCGCAAGATCACCCAGGTTGTAACGGCCTGTAACTTTCCCGCTCACTGCACCGGGAGCATCTACAGAGACCACCCTGTTTCCGTTTTCGAAAAATGCCTTCACCTTAGCATTCGGAATATTGAATTTCTGAGTAGCTGTTGCAAAATTCAGATTGTTCAGTTCTGCGTCCAGAGTCATGTCATTCAGGCTCGTCATCGCAATCTTTCCGTCTATTTGTCCGCTCATGACCTGGCTTCCACTTCCTCCGGTGAAATAGTTGATGTTCAAATGTTGTATATCCGCATTCACATCAGCCAGAATACGGCTGGATCTGAAATCGATTAATCCTTTTATGTTGGCCCGGGCCTGTTCGTCATTTACATTGATGATGCCGTTATAGGTTCGCCGGTCCAGTAATCCATCCAGATAAACATTGTTAATCACCTTATCCAGAATTTCAATACTTGCGATTTGCGAGCGGGTGCGCAGCCTCATGGTATTCACATCGAAACTTTGGCCGTCGAGATTAAATTTTCCGGTGATGAGGCCCACCTGCTTGCTTTTTGTGATGGCCGACGTGTTCAGGTCAAAGACTTCCGCATATCCTTTGTATTTAGGCATGTCGGTGCTGTAGTCTGTCAGGTAGAAGTTTCTGATGTTTGCGCGCCCAATGCCCGTAATTAAATTTCCTCGTGGTATGAAGATCTGTTCGGGCATCAGACGTACAGCTCCCCGGTACTTGAGCCTGCCAAAATCATCGGCGAAATTCTTCATTTTTTTGGAGATGAAAGTCGGAAGCATTGCCTTCAGACCTTTATAGGTGAAATCGGTAGAAAGGTCGTTGGTCTCGATCACAAACTTACCTTCCATCAGGTTTGCAAGTTTCATTGTTCCTGTACGGATGCTTACATCCTGGTTTCCCATTACAAAATTGCTGAGGTAGAAGCTATTCAACGGTCCCCTCATATTTCCGGAAAGGTTCACAGGTTTGTAATTGTCCCAGTCCGTTACAAAATAGCTGATATCGTAACCGCTTACCTGGCTGCCTTGCTTCACGTCCATATCCCAGCGAACCTTCTTTGCAAAATCTGCCCATGAACCATTGTTCAGGAAGAATCTGACGTTGCCCTGCAGGAGGGTATGATCGGTATACAGGGTAAGGTCGCGCAAAGAAAGAAATTGGTCGGTTAGCGATATATCTGCTGAAAATGTATCAACGGTATGCTTTTTACCCCAGCGGGTCGTTGTGAAATTCAGATTGTTGACTTGCGCAAAAACATCGCCTCCGTTCACACGGACACTGGGAGCCCGAAGGTTCAGGTTTTCTGCAAGCAACCAATGGCCGTCCTCACCTTCACTGTTCTGGTTGATGATGGAAAGTTTAGAATTAATAAGTTCTATCCGGGAGTTCAACTGAAATGGTGGTTTTGTAGGATCTGCTTTCTTGCCGGAATCAAAATTGTTTGTATACCTTATGAAATTTGAAATACTGTCTCCTTTGTAGGTGACCACTTTTATATTGGCTTCAGTCAGCGTTAAAGCATCAAAACTAAGGGAGTTACTGTTGCCGGAAATGGCATTCCTCGCGAGGGCGATCCAATTCGAATTCGCCCGAAATTCACGGGCTTTAATAAACTCGAGTCCTTTATAATCTTTTATTATCAGGCCTTTAACAAGGACATCGCCAAAATAATCCACCTGAACGTCCCGTGTGGTCATTTCAGCTTTAAAATCCTGGTTGAGGATCTGAAGCGCCTGGTTTGCCGCCCATCTTTTTGTTACCGGTAAATTAACCGCAATAAGGGCAAGTACACCCAATGAAAGGCCTGCCCAGAAAATGATGAGTAAAAGCTTAGCCCACCATTTTAAGTCGGTTACATCTTTTGCAGCCTGCTCCACAATAGCTCCAGCCGATTCCACAGGATGCTGCACCACATCGGAAACAACCTCCTTTACCTGCTCAACCCGTTCTTCAATCTTTTCAGGAATTGTATTTGGTTGCTGTTCGTTACTGTTTTTATTATTCTCTATATTTGCCATTGTAATGAACGAGTCAATAATTTTAGGTATAGAATCGTCCTGCGACGATACTTCGGCTGCGATAATCGTGGGAAACAAAATCCTCTCCAACATTGCCGCCAACCAGGAAATACACAACCTGTATGGTGGAGTAGTTCCGGAGCTGGCATCCCGTGCGCATCAGCAAAACATTATTCCCGTAGTAAAGCAGTGCATAAGCAAAGCAAATATACAACAAAATGATATTGCTGCCATTGGATTTACACGAGGTCCCGGACTGCTTGGTTCACTTCTAGTCGGCACCTCCTTTGCAAAGTCGCTGGCTATGAGTCTGAACGTTCCGTTAATTGAGGTAAACCACCTGCAGGCGCATATTTTAGCGCATTTCATTGAAGATGCAAATCCTGTGCCGCCTAAATTTCCATTTTTGTGCCTAACCGTAAGCGGTGGACACACCATGATTGTCCTTGTGAAGGATTATTTTGAAATGCAGGTCATCGGGAAAACAATGGACGATGCCGCTGGTGAAGCCTTCGATAAAATAGGCAAAATCCTTGGTCTTGATTATCCAGCCGGACCCATCATTGACCGTCTTGCGAAGGAAGGGAACGAAAACGCCTTCAAGTTCAACAAGCCTCGGCTTGAGAATTATGACTATTCCTTCAGCGGTATCAAAACTTCTGTCCTTTATTTCATTCAAAAGGAGTTGAAAAAAAACCCTGACTTCATTAAAGAAAACATGAATGACCTGTGCGCGTCTGTTCAGAAAAGCATCGTGGAAATTCTAATGGAGAAACTGCAGAAAGCAGCTGCGGACCTCGGAATTCACGAAGTTGCAATCGCCGGTGGAGTTTCAGCCAATTCAAGGCTCAGAGCTGCAATGACAGAAAATCAGGAAAAAGTGGGTTGGCAAATTTACATTCCCAAGTTTGAGTATACCACCGACAATGCAGCCATGATTGCCATGGTTGCAAAACTGAAGTTTGAGCGCGGCGAATTCGCAGACTTATCTGTTTCAGCTACTGCCCGCTATGACCTTGTATCGGAACTGGAGCAGGGTAAAGGTTAATTAACTTTCAAAACACATGAAATTATTTTTTGGCGAAATACTCCCCACCGTTAAAATTGATGAGGATGAACAGCAGCACATTGTAAAGGTACTGCGGATGAGGGCGAATGAGGAGATTACCCTAACAGATGGAAAAGGCAATGCTGCTACCGGCAACCTGATCTTTGAAGGAAAAAAGATTACTCTGGGGGTCACTGAGTTACTTAAAGCAATTCCACCTTTTACTCCCCGGCTCCACATTGCGATTGCGCCAACAAAAAACATGGACCGTACAGAGTTCTTTGTTGAAAAAGCGACGGAACTAGGGGTCTCCGAAATCACGTTCCTCCTCACGGAAAAATCGGAAAGACGTAATCTTAATTTTGAAAGAATACAAAAGCAGGCCGTTGCCGCCTCCAAACAGTCTTTAAGGTTTCATTTTCCTCAAATCAATGACCTGGTAAAACTTCCGAATTTCATTAAGACCATTAATCCGGCCAACACTTTTATTGCACATTGTGAAGAGGCATTTGATAGAGTAAATCTGAAAGAGATTCCATTATCGGAAAACACCACTTTTTTGATTGGTCCCGAAGGAGATTTCAGCCTAAACGAGATTAAAATGCTGGCCGAGGCCGGTGTTCATGCCGTTTCATTGGGATCCCAACGGCTTCGTACGGAAACTGCGGGGATTTTCATTGCGGCGTGGAATTATGGGAAGATGATCTGAATAATTTTCCGCTCAGGTAAGGAGGGAACATATTTGTCGCTGCAAAAATCATTTGCCTTTCACCTCAATTCTTTTGTGGTACATTTTTTTCTGTAAGGTTAGAAAATAAACCTATGGCTCTAGAACAACTCAGCACATACACCAAATTTTTCAGCTTTATCTTAAAATATTACAACAGCGATGTCGTAAAATCCACCGCCAATACTGCTCTGAATGATGAAGCCACAACCGATTTGGAGTTCAGCCAGAAACCGGAAGAACTTGTTGAAGATTTAAAGCAGATGGGACCGACCTATGTAAAACTGGGTCAGCTGCTGTCCACAAGGCCAGACCTTTTGCCGGACCATTACCTCGATGCCTTGGCTAATCTGCAGGATGATGTGGAGACGATTTCGTACGAGGAGGTGGAAAGGATCTTCGAAGAGGAAATTGGAGTACGTATAAAGAAAGCTTTTGTAGAATTTGATCAGGTTCCGCTTGCGAGTGCCTCTATCGGCCAGGTTCACAAAGCGTTACTCCACTCCGGACGGGTGGTGGCGGTCAAGATACAGCGGCCGGGCGTCCGTAAAAATTTCCTGGAGGACCTGGATACCCTGAAACAAATGGCTGATCTGGCCGTTACGCATTCCAAAGCAGCAAAAAAATATGCCCTGGATGATGTGATTGAGGAACTGCGATTCATACTGCTGAATGAACTGGATTACAACAAAGAGGCTCAAAACCTGATTATCCTGAAGGAAAACCTAAAGACGTACAGACATTTGGTCATCCCATCGCCGGTCTCAGAATATTCGTCATCCAAAGTGCTTACTATGGACTTCATTGAAGGCAAAAAAATCACTTCACTCGGAAACATCAAGAAAACCGAAATTGATTTCAACCCCATCATCGATGACCTGGTGGAAGGTTATCTGAAGCAAATCATTGTAGATGGCTTTGCACATGCCGACCCGCACCCGGGAAACATTCACTTAACGTCGGATAACCAGGTAGCGCTGATGGATTTGGGCATGGTCGCTAAATTCAGCCCCAAACTTCAGGAAAAAATCATGATGCTGCTCGTTGGCATGAGTAAAAAAGACGGCGATGCCATCACAGAAGCTTTGCTGGAGATGAGTGTTTACGATGCCGCGAAAGCCAACGTGGACAATTTCAGAAAAAACATCAACCGCCTCGTCATGGACAGCACCAGTACAAATGCTGAAGACATGGAAACCGGCCGAATCCTGCTCCAAATGAACCGGATTGCAGCTGACGAAGGCATCAAGCTGGCTGTAGAACTTAATATCTTAGGCAAAATACTCCTGAATCTGGACCAAATCATTGCGGTACTCACTCCCAAATATGACCTTCAGAAGGCCATCCGCAAATTTATGGACGAGATGGTGAACAAAAAGATGAAGAAGGAACTGAAGCCCGAAAATGCCTACGGATTTCTGCTGGAAAACAAGAAACTGGTTGAAAATCTTCCGGGACGCCTCAACAAAATCACAGAGCGACTCGCGAACAATGAACTGGAGTTAAAGATAAATGCCATTGATGAGGAACGGCTTACCGACGGATTTCAGAAGGTAGCAAACCGCATTACTGCAGGTCTGATTATAGCCGCCATGATTATCGGTGCTGCGCTGCTGATGAGGATTCCGTCCAGCTATTCCGTCATGGGGTATGGAATCCTGCCCTTTGTCTTCTTTATGATCGCGATTGGACTCGGATTATTCCTGGTCTATAACATCATGTTCAAGGATGAGCATTTCAGGAAGAATAAAGACTGACATCAGTCCACGCAAGTCAATAAATAAGTTATCCGGTTTTGGGTAACTTTTTTATTTGTGTGTTTTTAATGTTAAATTTGTAATCTATGCGGGATTTATCTTTAAGAACGGTTACAGTCATGCGGTACATCCTGCCTTTGCGGGAAGGAGGTTCACTGCCTGCACTGGCTGAAGCGGATGACGATTTTAAATACGTCCTGAAATTCAGGGGCGGCGGCCATGGGGTGAAGATGCTTATTTCTGAACTTCTTGGGGGAAAAATCGCAGAAGTATTGGGTTTGCAAATCCCGGAACTGGTGTTTGCAAACCTGGATGTGGATTTCGGCCGTACCGAAGGCGACGAAGAGATACAGGACCTGCTGAAGTTTTCGGAAGGTTTGAATCTGGCGCTGCATTTCCTGTCCGGGGCCATTGCCTATGATTCTTCCGTAAAAATTGACCCGCTGCTGGCCTCCAAAATTGTCTGGCTTGATGCCTTCATCACAAACATAGACCGTACGCATAAAAATACGAACCTGCTGATGTGGCATAAGGAACTCTGGGTCATCGATAACGGCGCGTCCTTCTACTTCCATCATTCCTGGATGAATTTCGAGAAGCATGCCCTGAGCCCTTTTGCTTATGTAAAAGACCACGTTCTTCTTCGTCAGGCCTCTATGCTTGATGAAGCGGACGTATTTGCCAAAACCGTTTTAAATGATACCGTTCTGCGGGAAATTGCAGAACTCATCCCGTTAGAATGGCTGGACTGGAAAGACACCGAGGATTCGCCGGAAGAGATTAAGGACGTCTATTGCAATTTCCTGCAAACCCGGCTTGAGAATTCCCATAACTTTGTAAACGAAGCGAAAAATGCAAGAGGTTAAGATATACGAATACGCCGTCATCAGGCTGGTTCCAAAGGTGGAGAGGGAAGAATTCTTCAACATCGGCCTCGTCATGTTTTCGAAAAGGGAAAAATACATCCGGGTGGAATTTCATCTCTGTCCGTATAAATTTCAGCTCATGCATTCTGAAATGGATGTTGAAGACATCCTTCAGAACCTGGAAAACTTCAAACATGTCGCAAGAGGTGAAAAAGTAGGTGGCGAAATCGCTGCGCTTGATATCCCGGAACGGTTCCGCTGGCTGACGGCGGTACGGAGTTCGGTGATTCAGACCTCACGTCCCCACCCGGGAAAGACAAAGGATTTGGATGGGACGTTTGAGAGGTTGTTTGAGGAGTTGGTGAAGTAACCGTCATTGCGACGAGGAGGTACGACGAGGAAGCAATCCCCAAATAGATCCATGATAAGCTCAAAAGATTGCTGCGTTATTGCGCTGCGCTCCAATCTTCGCAATGACAACTCCTAAGGGAGCCATCTTCTGACTCCAACTTCACTTTTCCATCCTCCAGCTTCCCCCTTCCAGCTACTAAATCTTCGTCAGCTTCGCAAACTTTAAAATCAGATTCTTTTCACCTTCATGCTGGAATTTCACTTTTGCTTTAATGTTTTGTGGATCAGTCCCGTCTAAAAACAGCACTTCTCCCACGCCAAAACGGTCGTGACGTACCTGGTCGCCCACCTCAATATTTTCCGAAGAAACCCCGCTTGGATTCGTAATTTTTGCGGTGGCCACCGGTTTCAGGTTTTGGGGAACAGGCAACATTTCATTGCGCTGAATTGTTTTTTTCTCTTCCTTCTTTTTAAAGAACCGCGGCGCTGCCGCTTCATCATCAAAAATATTTGATTTCAACCCGGAATGGTTAACAAAACGGCTTTCAATGGCCGGATTGATGAATTCCAGATGCGCTTCATCCATTTCACTTAAGAACCTGGAAGGTTCGGCATCGGTAATTTTCCCCCACTGGAACCTGGAGATCGCATAACTGAAAAAAGCCTGCTTTTCTGCTCGTGTCAGTGCTACATAAAACAGTCGGCGCTCTTCTTCAAGCTCTTCACGGGTGGATGAACTCATGAAACTCGGGAAAAGGTTCTCCTCCAAACCTACCAAATGTACGACGGGGAATTCCAGACCTTTGGAAAGGTGAATCGTCATTAATGAAACCTGGTCACCATCGTCCTTTTTGTCCTTTTGGGTATCTGCCGAAAGCGCGATATTCTCCAGGAAACTGGAAAGTGAAGGGTCGCCATCCTCCAGTTGCTGCTGCTCCTCAATGAATCCCTGCATGGAGTTCATGAGTTCCTGCACGTTCTCCACACGGGAAATACCTTCCGGCGTCTGGTCGTCTTTCAGGAATTTAATCAGCCCGGTGCGTTTGGCGACTTCCATTGCGACAGTGTATGCATTTTCGGATTTCAGCATCACCTGGAACGCCTTAATCATGGCCCAGAAATCCGACAGTTTTGTAAGGATACCATTGTTAAGGCCCAGCTGCGGTGCATACATGCCAAGATTATCCAGAACCGTGGTAATGGAGACATTCTGTGCATCTGCAAAAACAATGAGTTTGTTCTGCGTGGTATCCCCGATCCCACGCGCGGGAAAATTGATGATCCTGGTTAAGGCCTCGGAATCGTTCTCGTTGATTAGCAAACGCAGATAAGCGATGAGATCCTTTACTTCTTTTCTCTGATAAAAGGAAAGTCCGCCAAAAACCCGGTACGGGATATTTTTGCGTCGTAAAGCATCTTCGAAAGCCCTTGTCTGCGAATTGGTACGGTATAAAATGGCAAAATCCGTAAATTTCCGCTGCTGCGAGTTGTGGAGCTCCCAGATGTTGGACGCTACAAAGTTGGCTTCATCAGCATCGGACAAAGAGCGGTAGACCTTGATTTTATCCCCTTCTTCATTGTCACTGAAAACATTTTTCTTGAACTGCTGGACGTTCTTGGAAATCACAACGTTGGCCGCATTCACAATGTTCTGGGTCGAACGGTAGTTCTGCTCAAGCGAAACGGTAACCGCATCGGGATAGTCTTTCTTAAAATTCAGGATGTTATGGATGTTCGCGCCCCGGAAGGAGTAAATGGACTGGGCATCGTCGCCTACCACACAAATGTTCTCAAACTTGGACGCCAGCGCCTTTACGATCAGATACTGGGAGTGGTTTGTATCCTGATACTCATCGACCAGGATGTAACGGAAGCGGTCCTGATACTTTGCCAGGACTTCGGGAAACCGCGTGAGCAGTTCATTGGTCCTTAGAAGTAAATCATCAAAATCCATCGCACCGTTGCGGTAGCAGGCATCCACATACTTCTGGTAAATCATTCCCATATGCTTCATATTGGCACGTTCATCATTCTCTATGAGTTCCGGATTGCCAAAATATGCTTTTACCGTAATGAGGTTGTTTTTGTAATTGGAAATCCTGGCCTGGACTTTTTTCGGTTTATAGAGGTCAGCATCGATGTTGAGTTCCTTCAGCACTTTTTTGATTACATTCAGGGAATCCTGGGAATCGTAGATTGTAAAGTTGGCCGGGAAACCCAGATAATGGGCCTCGCTGCGCAGTATTCTGGCAAAAACCGAGTGAAAGGTTCCCATCCAGAGCGACCTTGCTTCGCTTTGCCCCACCACTTTTGCAATCCTTTCCTTCATTTCCTTCGCAGCCTTATTGGTAAAGGTGAGGGCGAGAATGTGGAAGGGGTCCACCAGATTGGTGATCAGATGGGCAATCCGCATGGTGAGCACACGGGTCTTACCGGAACCGGCGCCTGCGAGGACCATCAGGGGCCCTTCCAGCGTGGTAACGGCTTCATACTGTGCTTCATTCAATCCTTTCAAGTAATCCATCTGCGCAAAAATTTTTGGGAAACAAATTTAGGGAAAATATATATGGAACTCAAGTCACAAACCCTGGTCCGGAAACTAATTTTCAACACCGGAAGTTCAGGCAAAAAAAAATAAAGCTCCTTGCGGAACTTTATTTAGAGTATTATGATAAAACAGCTTACGCTAATTTCACATTCACTGCGTTTAATCCTTTGTTTCCTTGTTTTACTTCAAAAGTTACTTTGTCGTTCTCACGGATTCTGTCAACCAGTCCTGATGTGTGTACAAAGATGTCTTCTCCGCCGTTTGATGGAGTGATAAATCCGAAACCTTTAGTTTCATTGAAAAATTTTACTGTGCCTTCTTGCATTGTATTGGGTATTAAAAATTATTGTATTGTTGTTGTATTGTTCTATTTTATGATCTGTATGTTTACTGCAGAAAAACCTTTTGGTGATCTTTCTTTTTCGAAAGAAACCTTGTTTCCTTTCTTTACCTGGTGAGCACAGTTGTTTTCGTGAAAGAAAATATTGTCCTTACTGTTGTTTTCTGTTATGAAACCATAACCTTTATCACTTAAGAAGGTTACGATCCCTGTTTTTATAAGTTCTTCAGCCTCAATCGGTGCTGCACCCAACTGGATATCCTCTGCATTAATTTCCACTCTTTCCTGATCTTCAGGTCTTGTTTCTGTCAGTTGTCCGTTTGCATCTACATAAACTAACATGTCGTCCAAACCTTTACCTTTGTTGTTATTGGTTTTACGCTCTTCGCGCTTCTGCGCTTTTTCTTTTGCTTTCTGAATTTTTTTCTTAAAATTTTCTTTTTTTGAGAAAGAATCTGCCATAAATAATAATCGTATAATATTGTATTAAAATTGTTTTTTTCCGTTTCGCTTTTTACGGATCTCGTTTTTCAACTATAATTAAAACGGATTTTTTTAACTGATTACGGAAGACTGAACGATTTCAATCAATGGGAATATGGCTAAAAAACGGCGGCTGAGAGAGCGAAAACTGAGAGAAAAAAATGGTTATTCTAAACTGCAACAGAAGAAGCAAAGGCAGTGACCCGTTCTAATTGTGGTGCAAATATACAATTTATTTTAATAAGAACTTCATTATGATAAGTTTCTGTAAAAAAATTCCTACAAAACAATCGGATTTTATGCGGAATTAAAAAAAATGCACCCCTGAATCACCGCGTGTTCATCCTGGCATGTAGTCACTATAACGTCATGAGGCATGGTCCGGATTGAAATATCGCCATACGAATCCGCCCTTAGACTTTCCCAGGATCTCCTCAAGAACCTCCGGGGGTGCTTCCTTTATCCGTTTTACCGACTTCAGTTTCGCAAACAGCAGCTCTATGGCCTTCTCACCGATTCCGGGAATCTCTTCCAGTTCGGTTTTAATGGTGGAGTTCTTACGCCTGGTCCGGTGATGCTTCAAACCAAAGCGATGGGCCTCGTCGCGCACGCGCTGCAGGATTTTGAGGGTCTCGGATTTCTTGTCCAGATAAAGCGGAATGGGATCTTCAGGAAAGAAAATCTCTTCCAGGCGCTTTGCAATTCCGATAACGGTTATCTTTCCGTATAAACCCAGAAGTGTTAAACTTTTTACGGCCGACGATAGTTGTCCCTTGCCACCGTCAATGAGAATAAGCTGGGGAAGGGGTTCATTTTCTTCTAACAGTCTTTTGTACCGGCGGTAAACCACTTCTTCCATACTCGCAAAATCGTTGGGACCCTCCACGGACCGCACGTGGAAAATCCGGTAATCGTTTTTACTGGGTTTACCGTCCTTAAAGACCACACAGGAAGACACAGGGTTCGTTCCCTGGATATTGGAATTGTCAAATCCTTCAATATGTCTTGGCTCTTCAGGCATCCGCAGGAGTTTCTGCATTTCGGCCATGATGCGGTTGGTATGCCGTTCCGGATCCACGATTTGTACCTGTTTCAGTTTTTCGATGCGGTATTCCTTTGCATTTTTCTCAGAAAGTTCTACGATGCGTTTCTTATCCCCCATTTTCGGGACCAGGAGTTTAACCCCCGGAATCTCAAAATTCAGGTGAAAAGGAAGCAGTATTTCGGCAGAATCGGAACTGAACTTTTGCCTGATCTCAATCAGCGCCTGCTCCAGGATTTCCTCATCGGTCTCCTCAATCATCTTTTTGATCTCAAAAGTATAACTCTGAATGATGCTCCCGTTCTGGATCTTAAAATAGTTAACGTAGGCTGCGGTTTCGTCACTTGTCATTCCAAAGACATCAACGTCATTGATGTTCGGATTCACTACCGTATGCCTGGACTGGTAACTCTCCAGCAAAGCCAGGCGCTCCTTCACCATTTGGGCGTTTTCAAACTCCAGGTTTTCGGCAAAAGTCTTCATCTCGTCTATCAGATAATCTCTGGCCGACCGGAAATCCCCTTTGATGATTCCACGGATAGCGTCAATTTTTTTATCGTACGCTTCCTTAGTTTCCAGCATCTCACATGGCCCTTTACAGTTCTTGATGTGGTATTCCAGACAGACCCTGTACTTTCCTTCAGCAATTCTTGCTGGCGCCAGGTTCAGGTTGCAGCTCCGAAGTTTGTATATGCTTCGCACCGTATCCAGCAGGACGCGGGCGGGTCTTACTTTTGCAAAGGGACCATAATACTCGGACCCGTCTTTGATGAGGGTCCTGGTCATAAATATCCGCGGAAAATCCTCGTTTTTGATGCAGATCCAGGGATAGGTTTTATCGTCCTTCATCATGACATTGTAAAACGGCTGATGCTCCTTGATCAGGTTATTTTCAAGCAGCAAAGCGTCGTATTCGCTTGGGACAATGGTGGTTTCCAGACGGTGAATCTTAGCGACCATGATCCGGGTACGGTAGCCGGAGAGGTTCTTGTTAAAGTAGGACAGTACCCTGTTCTTTAGATTCTTGGCCTTTCCCACATACAGCAACTGTCCGTTTTTATCGTAATAGCGGTAAACTCCCGGATTGGAAGACAATGTTTTTAACTGAAGTTCAAGCTGGGGATTCACATGCCAAAAATAAGGAAAACTTTTCGGGCATTTGGGTTATCACCAAATTTCCGTACTTTTAAAACCAAATTTTAATCAATGATTTACGGCGTAGATAGTTTTACTTTCCATCATATTTTAGAGATTGCAAAGAATCCGGCTTTAGCCACACTCGGCGACAAATCCAAAGCACAAATCCTGCAGTCCCAGCGCAACGTCCGGGAAATTGTGGAGTCAAACCGTACTGTTTACGGAATCAACACCGGTTTCGGACCGCTATGCGATGTGAAAATATCTGAAGAAGAAACGGCAAAACTACAGCATAACCTCATTATCTCGCATGCTGTAGGTGTTGGAAAACCCATTGATAAGGAACTGTCTAAAATCATGATGATCGCTAAAATCCATGCACTTTCCCGGGGATTTTCCGGGGTAACGCTTGCAGTCATAGAACGGATGATCCTCATGCTTGAAAAGGATATAATTCCCTGTATTCCCGAACAGGGTTCGGTAGGTGCGTCCGGGGATCTGGCACCGCTCGCCCATATGGTATTACCGCTTTTAGGCCTTGGAAAAGTCTGGGAAAACGGTACTCCCACTCCCACTGAAGATGTTCTGAACAGACTCGGACTGGAACCCTTACAGCTAGGTCCGAAAGAAGGCCTTGGTCTAATAAACGGCACCCAGTTCATACTGGCGCATGCAATAAAGGGACTGGAAAAAATGGAATATCTCCTGGACCTGGCCGATGTTACAGCGGCGATGTCGCTTGAGGCCTACAGGGGTTCTGCCAGCCCATTCAGAAAGGAACTGCACGACATCCGCCCGTTTGCCGGAAGTAAAAAAGTGGCAGCCCGAATGCTGAAGTTCCTTAAAAACTCCGATAACCTGATGTCCCATGAATTTTGCGACCGGGTACAGGATCCATACTCGTTCCGGTGCATACCACAGGTTCACGGCGCCAGCAGAAACGCCTTCGAACACTTGAAAGACCTTGCAGAAACGGAACTGAATTCAGTAACCGATAACCCGATTGTTTTAAGCGCCGAGGAAAGCATTTCCGGCGGAAACTTCCACGGCCAATTGCTTGCACTCCCGTTGGATTATGCCACTTTAGCTGCGGCGGAATTGGGAAACATCTCCGACCGCAGGTGTTATCTGTTGCTTGAAGGAAAATTTGGACTGCCGCGTTTACTGACGGAGAGTTCAGGTCTGAATTCGGGGTTTATGATTCCGCAGTACACAACCGCTGCGCTTGTTACCGAAAATAAAACCCTTTGTTTCCCGGCATCAGCGGATTCCATCCCTACCAGTCTGGGACAGGAGGACCACGTGTCCATGGGCAGCATCTCGGGAAGAAAATTCAATCAGGTCTTGGACAATCTTGTGAATATCTTTGCAGTGGAACTGATGTTTGCAGCGCAGGGCCTCGAATTCCGCAGACCTGCCAAATGCTCGAAGATTGTGGAGGAAAATTACGGAATTGTTCGGTCTAAGGTTGCCAAGCTTGAAGATGACCGCCTTATCGGTGATGACATGCTGAACGTTGCCGCGCTGATTGTTGACCGGAAGTTTATAGTAAATTAAGTTTTTGTTAGAACTCATCCGGAATCCGGTGTAACTTTTAAATCAGTTTTATTACTAATTACATAAATATATTATTTTCATGAAAAAAAGAATACTTTCTGCTGCTGCAGTTGCTTTTGTAAGCATGATGCTTAATGCACAGCAAATCAAATTCGAAGAGTACAAGCTACCCAATGGAATGCACGTAATTCTGCACCAGGATAATACTGCTCCTGTAGTTACCACAGGCGTAATGTACCATGTTGGCGCCAAGGATGAAGATCCGGGAAGATCCGGCTTTGCACACTTTTTTGAACACCTTCTTTTTGAAGGAACTGCAAATATCAAACGTGGAGAATGGTTTAAAGTAGTTTCTTCCAACGGAGGGGCAAACAACGCAAACACCACAAACGACCGGACCTATTACTACGAAACCTTCCCTTCCAACAACGAACAGTTGGGACTTTGGATGGAAGCTGAGAGGATGAGAAGCGGGATCGTGAACCAGATTGGCGTAGATACACAAAGGGAAGTAGTTAAGGAAGAAAAGCGTTTGCGCATGGACAACCAGCCTTACGGTAATATTGGGACTGCAATGCAGACCAATCTTTTTTCCAAACACCCTTACCGGTGGACAACCATTGGATCCATGGAGGATTTAAACGCTGCAAAACTGGAAGAATTTCAGAATTTTTACAAGAAATATTACGTACCGAACAATGCGGTACTGGTAGTTGCGGGTGATATAAAGCCTGAGCAGACCAAGAAGTGGATTCAGGAATATTACGGAAGCATCCCTAAGGGAACGGTATATCCTAAGAATTTTGCAAAGGAAGACCCTATCACCACCCAGAAAGAAGTAACGGTTACGGATAAGAACATCCAGCTCCCCGCGTATGTTTTTGCTTACAGAACCCCAGGTTCAAAAGAGCGTGACGCCTACATCCTCAACATGGTATCAGCATATCTGAGCGCCGGGAAATCTTCCGTACTCTACAAGAAACTTGTTGATGAAGAGAAAAAAGCACTTCAGGTTCAGGCCTTCAGTCAGGGTCTTGAAGATTACGGTATGTTCGGTTTCTTTGCAATCCCAATGGGAGCTACTTCCAAAGATGTCCTGCAGAATGACATCGATGCGGAAATCAGAAAAATGCAGACCGGTTTGATTTCTGAAGAAGATTTCCAGAAGCTTCAGAACCAGTTTGAAAACAACTTCGTGAATTCCAATTCTTCAATCCAGGGAATTGCGGGCTCTTTGGCTACAAATTACATGCTGATGGGGGACACGAACCTGATCAACAAGGAAATTGACATTTACCGCGGCATTACCCGCCAGGATATCATGAATGCAGCCAAGAAATACCTGAGTCCAAACCAAAGGGTGGTCATTAACTATGTTCCTGAAAAGAAGTAATCTTTGCGGTTCAAACAGGGAAATCAAACTTTTAAAATTAAAAATTTACGTATGAAATTCAACTTTAAATATATTGCGGTGGCGTTCCTGATTTCGGGAATGGTGTCTGCTCAAAAGATCGACATCAATAAAATGCCGGTTGCGGGACCAACCCCTACCATCAACATCAGCCAGCCCAAGACGTTCACACTGAAGAACGGACTTACTGTAATGGTGGTAGAGAATAACAAACTTCCCCGTGTAAATGCTACCTTATCCATGGACAGACCTCCTTATTATGAAGGAAATGTTGCGGGAGTAAGCCAGATTATGGCGGACCAGATTGGAGAGGGAACTGCGAAAATGAGTAAGGAAGCATTCAACAAGAGGGTGGATTATCTGGGTGCAAGCCTGAATTTCTCTTCGGGTGGAGCGTTCGCAAACTCACTTTCAAAATATTTCCCGGAAATCCTGGGCATGATGTCCGATGCAATCATCAATCCTAAATTTTCAGCAGCCGAAGTAGAGAAATCCAAAGAACGGATGATTGAAGGGCTTAAAGCCGAGGAAAAAAGTGCAGATGCAATTGCAGCAAGGGTCTCCAACGCAGTGACCTACGGAAAGAACACCTCCAGAGGTGAATTTGAAACCGAGGCTTCAATTAAAGCAGTTACGCTGGCCGATGTACAGAATACCTTCAACAAACATTACGCCCCGGACAATGCCTATCTGGTGGTTGTTGGTGATGTGAAATTTAACGATGTTAAAAAACTGGTTGAGAAAAACTTCAGCAACTGGAAAAAATCCAATACGAAATATGCGGCATTGGAGCCTGCAGCTAATGTTCCGGTAACCGAAATCGACATCGTTGATGTTCCGACCGCGGTACAGTCGGTTATAAGCGTGGGTAACCTGCATGATGTAAAAACCAACGATCCTAAATATTTTGCTACAGCGATTGCAAACTATATCCTTGGAGGCGGAGGTGAAGCAAGACTTTTCATGAACCTTAGAGAGAAAAATGCATTTACTTACGGTGCCTATTCTTCACTTTCCACCAGCAAGTATTCCCCGAGTTTCTCGGCAGAATCCAGTGTGAGGAATGAGGTGACGGACAAAGCGGTAAAGGAATTCATGAATGAACTGAACGCCATTTCCAATATCACTCCTGAAGAATTGGCAAACGCCAAGGCAAAACTTAAAGGGGACTTCATCCGTTCACTGGAAAGACCGGAAACCATTGCAAGATTTGCTGTAAATACAAAAACACAGAATCTTCCTGCAGATTTTTATACCAATTACCTGAAATCGATTGACAGGGTTACTGCTGCTGATGTTTCAAACGCGGTGAAGGCTACCATATTCCCAAATAAATCGCGCATTTTCATCGCCGGTAAGGCTTCGGAAATCTCCGAAAGTCTGGAAAAAATGGGGTATCCTGTAAAATATTACGACAGTCAGGCCAATCCTGTTGCAAAACCTACCGCGCAGAAAGTGGACGCCAGCATAACAGCGGCTTCGGTTGCGGAGAAATATATTGCAGCCATTGGCGGTTTAAGCAATGTGCAGAAGGTAAATTTCATTACCACGGATGCAGCTGCCAAAGTGCAGGGAATGGACCTGAACCTTAAACTCATTCAGGGAAAAGGTGCTAAGACCTTCATGGATGTAAAGATGATGGGAAATACCGTTCAGAAAATCGTTTTTGACGGGAAAACGGGATATATGGAAGCACAGGGGCAGAAAATGCCTTTGCCTGCAGAAGCCGCAGCTGAAATGGCGCTGGAGACTGAACTGTTTCCGGAACTTACCTTTGCAAAATCTGCAAATTACACCGTTGGAGGTGTTGAAAAATACAATGGCGAGGATTCCTACGTAGTGAAAGGGAAAAATGCAACCTATTACTACAGTACAAAAACAGGCCTGAAAACAGGCGAAGTGAAGGTGCAGGGAGGACAGAGCATCCCAACCTCCTATTCCGATTACAAAGAGGTAGCCGGAGTTAAGATGCCTTACAAATTCAGCCAGAACATGGCAGGAATGGATATTGATTTTACGGTAAATTCTTACCAAATCAACCAGGCTACTGCCGCTGATTTTAAATAAGATGCAAAACTGATACTGCGAAAACGGTGGCGTAAGCTGCCGTTTTTTGCATTATCGCTAAACTGCGCCCACAAATACCGGAAGTTATTTTGCGGTTCAGTAAAAAAAAGTTAAATTTGCCAACTCTAAAACTGTTATAATACAATGGGTACGATATTTACATTATTCATGGTTCTGATCATGATTGCATGTGTTCTTCTGGTGATTATCATCATGGCGCAAAATCCTAAAGGTGGCGGCCTTTCCTCTACATTTGGCGGTGCATCTTCCGCACAGTTCGGTGTACAGAGAACCAACGACTTCATGGAAAAAGCAACCTGGACCCTAGGAATCACCATCGTGGTCATTTGTATGCTAAGTGTAATCCTGACCGCAAAGCCGAAAACTGCTGGTACTGTCCCGGCCCAGGCTCCGGTACAAACGGAAGCTCCGGCGCAGAATGCTCCAGCCACAAACAGTGGTACAGCACCGGTACAAACACCAGTACAGACCCCGGCTCCGGCAGGAAATTAAGAAGAACAATTCAAAACATAAAAAAAGCGGTTCAGTTATCCTGAGCCGCTTTTTATTTTCTAAGCCTTATCGTTTCCAGGGTGTAACGCAGTTTCAAGCCAACACGGAGTACAGCATATTGCATAGGATGTTGTTTCCGGTAATATTTATCGATGAAGATGTACATCGCGCTGTAAAATATCCGCAGATATTCGAGGTCTTTCACCGTGCTCTGCCCCTTGTGGTGCAGGATGGCATATTTTCCGTAATACCAGTTGCGGTATCCTTTCCGGAGAAGCGTATAACAGAGGTCAATATCCTCGCCATACATAAAATACTTTTCATCCAGGCCTCCAATTTCGAGGTAAACTTCCCTTTTCATCAGCAGAAATGCACCTGTAACAACTTCAACTTCGGCAATTTCATCTTCTGCTACATCATTCCGGTAATAGGATCTTGAATTCTTTTTGCGGATGTTGGTGTACAGTTTCTCAAATGAATTGACCATGTTCGGAACATCCCTTTTACTTTCTGGCAAAAACTTGCCGCCCGCATCATGCATACTGACACCCAGACAACCAAAATCCTTTTGCGCATCAGCAAAGTCCACGATTTCCTTCATATAGAATCCTTCCAGTTCGGTATCGGGATTAAGCAGCAGGATATATTCACCCTGTGCTTCCTTAACCGCTTTGTTGTTTGCACTGGAAAATCCTCCATTACTTTCCGACGCGATAAACCTCGTCTCCGGGAATTCGGTCTTTAAGCCTTTCCAGGATGAATCGGGGGACGCATTATCAATCACGATCACCTCATAATCCAGATCCCGGACGTACTTCTTTATAGAGAACAGGCATCTCCGCAGTAAATGGGTGACATTATAATTGACAATGATAACTGATAATTTCATAATAATGTACTTGATTCCTACCGGCAGCTTTTTACCTGCCCAACATCCTTAAGAAGGCATTACGCATGAGTCTTATCCCATACTTCGATTTATAAAAGACAAGATATAAAACGTACTCCACCGCACTGATCCTTTTCAGGCTGAGCATCTCGCGCAGGTTTTTCTGAAAGCCTATCTCCATACGTTTCAAATCTGCAGACAGCCCGCATACTCCAAAACTTCTTTTACCGTCTCCTGCCACCACCAGTTCTTCCCCCAAAATATACATTTTATTATTCAGTGAAACTTTAAGCCAGTAATTCAGGTCTTCCGCATACCGTTGTCGGGCATCGAAGAACCCGGTATTGTCCAAAACCTTCCGTTTGAACAGCACCGTGGGTGACTGCACACCATTACGGAGCATGAGTTTTCTAAAGGTGATAAGGGACAGGTTGTCACTCTTAGCAATGTACGGGAAAAATATGCGTTGCTTTATACTTCGGCAGGAAAGGAAATCGATTTCGTAATCAGGATTCTGCAAAAAAGCCATTTGTCTTTCTGTTTTCTCCGGCATCCACACATCATCGGCATCAAGTAGGGCGATGAATTCTCCGGTGGATATTTTAAGACCCTCATTTCGGGCTTTTGAAACACCCTGATTCCGCTGATGAATAATGGTGATGTTCAGGTCGGGATTTTCCGCAATATAACGCGTAACCACCTCAGCACTCTGGTCCGTAGAGCCGTCGTTGGTAATTAAAATTTCGAAATCCCCGCCGTAGGTTTGCGCTTTCACCGAATCCAGACATTTTTCAATGCTGGCTTCTGCGTTGTACATGGGAATTATTACGGAAATCATCATGTTAATGTACGAATATCCTTCTAAAAATAATGGGTATCGGGCTAATCCTTTTCGTCGTATGGCACACGGTTCTGTATGGAACGTCCAAGGGAGATCTCATCCGCATATTCCAGCTCATCGCCAACGGAAATTCCACGCGCGATTGTGGAAAAATTAACGCTGAAACCTTTGAATTTCTTGTAAATATAGTAAGCCGTGGTGTCGCCTTCCATGGTGGCACTAAGCGCAAAAATCAACTCGCGAACCGAACCGCCTTCCAGCTTTCGTTCAATAGCTGAAATATTCAACTGATTGGGTCCGATCCCTTCCATTGGTGATATCTTGCCGCCTAAAACCAGATACCTGCCACGGAACTTTCCGGTATTTTCTATGGCCATGACATCGCGCACATCCTCTACCACACAAAGAATTTCTTCACTTCTTTTCGGATTGGAACATATCTCACAGATTTCAGCATCCGAAAAATTATGGCACTCCCGACAGTATTTAATGTCGGTGACGAGTTTTTTCAGGGAATCACCCAGGGCGATGGCCTGACTTTCCGGCTGTTTCAGCAGGTGTAAAGCCAGCCTAAGCGCAGACTTTTTTCCAATTCCGGGTAGGCCCGAAATCTCTTCCACTGCCTTTGCCAAAACTTTACTCGGATAATCCATTCCACAAAAATAAAATTTAATCCCTCAAGGTGCAAGTTTACCCTGTTTTATTATCTTTGGGAAAAATAACCGTTTATGGTACTTAAAAACCTAAATTATCCGCTGGATTTTACCTTTAAGATCACCACCTTGTCCGGCGATTTCAATATTACGGACCGTAACGGCAACTATGTCGCCTACGTACGTCAGAAAATGTTCAAACTGAAAGAAGATGTCGTTGTGTTTACTGATGAAAGCAGGACCAAGGAACTCTTCAGGATTAAAGCAAACCAGTGGATTGATTTTAATGCCTCCTATGCCATGACCGACCTGCAGAGCGGACAAAACTTCGGAAACCTCTCCAGAAGAGGTATGCGCTCTTTGTGGAAATCCCAGTACGATATCGCTGACGGAAACGGAACCTCAAAATATCAAATCAACGAAGATAACGGATGGATTAAAGTTCTGGACGGGATCATTGGTGAAATCCCGCTGGTCGGAATGCTGTCCGGCTATTTTCTGAACCCGTCGTACACTGTAAAGGACACCGCAGGAAAAGAATATTTCAGACTCAAAAAAATGCCGTCACTCTTCGGACGTAAATTCCAGCTTGACCGCCTTGTAGACATTGCAGATGAAGATGAATCACTGATCGTCCTCAGTTTTCTGATGATGGTCCTCCTCGAAAGGGAACGCGGCTAAAATAAATAAAAATTAAGATGATAAAATATACCACCCTGTTCGCTGCCCTGATGCTCCTGGTGCTGCAGTCCTGTAAGAAAGAAAACGTGGTCATCTCCGAAAATAAGATTGCAGACAGCACAACAGCTGTTCGGGACACCGCTGAAGTAGCTGATTCCGCCATTGCCGGTGCTCCTGTTCTTGAAACCTTCGCCATGCCGCCGGAAGTAGAAGGATGCTCCTGCTACTTTGCCGAAAACAGGGAGAACTATGAAAAGGAACGCTATCTTTATGTGGATGACTACGGAAACAGTGCCTACCTCAAAATGAACGGGAAAATGATTAAAATCCAGATGGATGAAGGCGATTTTGACCCTTCCAACTTCAGCAAAACAATTGAAAATGCTGAGTACAAAGTCAGTATGACTGGCAAAAAATTAAGCGAGCTGGACGAAACCATGATGTTCCGGGGTCAAATGACCGTGGTAGACAAAAAAAGCGGTGAGAAGATCACCACTCCTGTTTACGGGGAATGCGGCTGTTAAAAAATTCCTAAAATGAAAGATTCACGCTTCCGGAAATTCCGGGAGCGTTTTATTATTCTTAAATTTGATCAAAATAAAAAACGTTATGGACCTCACACGATTAGAACCCCAACCCATCTGGAAAAATTTCGCAGCACTGAACGCTGTTCCGAGACCCTCCAAAAAAGAAGAACGCGTAATCGAATTCATGAAGAATTTTGGCGAGAAACTCGGTCTGGATACCACGGTGGACGAAGTTGGTAATGTGATCATAAAAAAACCGGCAACTCCCGGTATGGAAGACCGTAAGACGGTGGTACTCCAGTCACACCTCGACATGGTGCACCAGAAAAACTCCGACATTAATTTTGATTTTGACAATCAGGGTATCCAAATGGAAGTGGAAGGCGACTGGCTGAAGGCGAAAGGAACCACCCTGGGTGCCGACAATGGCATAGGCGTTGCCGCCATCATGTCCATTCTGGAAAGTTCCGATATTCCACACCCTAATCTGGAAGCACTGTTCACCATTGACGAAGAAACCGGAATGACTGGTGCCATGGGCCTGAAACCCGGCACATTGCATGGCGATATCCTGCTCAATTTGGATACCGAGGAAGATGATGAGATCGACATTGGCTGTGCAGGCGGAATAGACGTAACCGCCACCCAAAAATATGAACTCGTGAAACCTGCCGGACAGATCGTCATGATCTCCATAAAGGGGCTCCAGGGCGGCCATTCCGGAATGGACATCCACAAAGGTTTTGGAAATGCAAATGTAATCCTGGGCCGTTTGCTTTACTCCGGCGTTGACATTGAGAACATCCAGCTCATCTCCATAGATGCAGGCGGGCTCCGCAACGCTATTCCAAGGGAAGCCACTGCCGTCTTTTCGGTAAGGAATGCCCTGGAATTCATTGAAAATTCGGTAAGTCTGAAGGCTGCGATCCTGGAAGAATTTGCCGGCATAGAGAAAGACCTTTCCATTGCCATTGAAAATTATACATCCCCTGATCTGGGCCTCTCTCGGGAAGATTCCAAAAAAGTCATTATGGCCCTGAAGGCTGCACACAATGGTGTTTACCGCATGAGTCCGGACGTTGCCGACCTCGTGGAATCCTCCAACAATATCGCACGCGTGGAACTGAAGGAAGGCGAACTGAAAATCCTGAACCTTTCCCGTTCTTCTGTGGAATCTACAAAATATGCCGTGGCGGAACAGCTTAAATCGGTATTTGAACTTGCGGGTATGAAGGTGGAGTTCAGCGGTTCCTATCCCGGCTGGAAACCAAAACCCGGTTCTGAAATCGTGAAACTGATGGAGAAAATCTATGAAAAGGACTTCGGTGCAAAGCCTGCGGTAGTCGCCTGCCACGCAGGGCTGGAATGTGGCATCATCGGTGCCAATTACCCGCAGATGGAAATGGTAAGTTTCGGCCCTACGATTCGCGGGGCACACTCGCCGGACGAAAGGGCCAACATTCCATCGGCCCAGAAATTTTGGGGCTTCCTGAAGAATATCCTGGCTGAGATTCCGAAGAAATAATTACGAAATGAATATCCAAAGTACGAATGTGTTTTGGATATTTTTTGGAATCCCGGCAACAGACAACCATTAGCTATTGCTAAAATTCGAAAAACTGATAAAAAACTCCTGGAACCCTCCGTAAGCAATATGACAGAACTAACTTTTGAAATAAACTCAAGCGACGAGCTCTGGACGTTGATTGATAAAAGGTTCAATCACATCCTCATATACAAATTCACGCCCAATGAGGCAGTGGCCTGGTGGAAAACCGACCTGAAAATGAAGGACGGAGAACTGTTTGAGAATCTGTCGGTGAGGAATATGGAGTTTGATATCCGCACCGACTTAGATGGTCTGAAGAGAATTTTAGAACTTAACACGCCGCATATAAGCATCTACCAATTTGACAAACCAGTGCCCGATACCCTTGCGCTTCAATATCTTCCCCCACAACATCTGGAAAGTATACTGCGGCAAAACGGTTTGAAGAACACGTACAGTTGTGAATTCGAATTCCTGTCCGTCGCAAGTGCCGATGGAAAATTTATTGCAGCAATTGAAGCCGACCCGCTTTTCTGCGCTCGCATAGAAGAACGGCGGAAACAGGGCATGTAAAAAGCACCAGCCAACAATATGAATATTTCCGTAACTTTCTTTGAGAAAAAACATTCTGAAAAAAATTGTTGCAATGCATCCGATGAACTTGCTCCGGTCTCCCGGTCTCACACACAATTCTTTTGAGAATCCCGCTTAAAAACGACTTAACTGATTCACATAAAAGTATGACACTATCTCCCACCCTGCTCCAAACCCTCCAAACCCGTTTCGAAAAAAATCCCAACCGTCACAAAGGCCTGAAATGGGCTGAAATCCAGAAAAAACTGCTGGCAAATCCAAAAAAACTGGCCATACTCCAGAAAATGGAAGATACGGGCGGCGAACCCGATGTGGTTGGTGTAGACAAGAAAACCGGCGAATATCTTTTTTATGACTGTGCTGCCGAAAGCCCAAAGGACCGGCGCAGCCTATGCTACGACCGGCAGGCACTGGACAAAAGGAAAGAGAACAAACCCAAAAACAGTGCCCACGATGTGGCAGCTGCGATGGGAATTGACCTGCTGACGGAGGAGGAATACCGCCATCTGCAAACCCTCGGGAACTTTGATACCAAAACCTCCAGTTGGCTGAAGACTCCCGAAAACATCCGCAACCTTGGCGGAGCCATATTCGGGGATTTCCGTTACGGAACCGTATTCACTTACCACAACGGCGCCGATTCTTATTACGCCGCGCGGGGATTCCGCGGCGTATTGAGGGTCTAAATCAGTTCTGCTGGAAGGCAGTCTCGAGATTTCTTACCCTACATCAACCCCATTTCACTGGCATACAACTACCTTTGTTCTGTAATAAATCTCAACAGATGAAAGTAAATATTTGGAGCGACATCCGCTGTCCGTTTTGTTATGTAGGTAAAAGAAAATTCGAGAAAGCCCTTAATCAGTTCCCCGAGGCAGCAGGGGTGCAGGTGGAATGGCACAGCTTCCAGCTCGATCCGTCGATCGAGACGCAGGCGGACAGGGACCCTTTTGAATTCTTCGCCGAGAAGAAAGGCATCCCGCTCGCGCAGGCTGAGATGATGCATACCCACGCTGCGAACGCAGGCAAAGAGGCCGGCATTGATTTCAATTTCAGAAATCAGAAAGTGGCGAATTCATTTAAAGGACACCTCCTGATTCAGTTGGCAAAGACAAGGAACCGCGCCAATGAAATGGAAGAAGCCTTGTTTAAAGTACAATTTATTGATGCAAAGAATATTGACGATGAGGCCACGCTTATTGAAACAGGCGAATTAGTTGGTTTCACAGTAGAGGAAGTGAAAACCGCCCTGCAATCCGATGAACTGGCGTACGCTGTTGCACAGGATATGCAGATGGCATCCAAACTGGGCATCAATTCGGTTCCCTTCTTTGTTTTCAACGACAAATACGGGGTGTCCGGAGCACAGCAGCCCGAGCTCTTTCTGGAAATACTTCAGAAATCCTGGCAGGAATTCTCGGCCGGCGATAAAGGCCTGCAGATTATTGAAGGCGACCGTTGCGACGCGGAAGGAAATTGTGACTGAGAAAGATGCTTTCTTATCTTACATCAACTCCGGCGCGGCCGGGCCACCTTATCTTTGCGCTATAATTAAATCATTAGTAATATAAAATTTTAAAGATTATGAAAAAAGTAATGTCATTGCTTATGTTCTCACTTTTTGCTGTGAGCGTTTTTGCACAGAAAGTACTTGTAAACGATCCCGCCCATTCCAGGATTCAGTTTTCTGTCATTCACCTTACCATCAGTGATATCTCAGGTAACTTTGAAACAGCTAACCTTACCATCAACGCCGATGAGAAAAATTTCCTGAATTCAAAACTCACTTTTGAGGTAGATGTAAATTCCATCAATACCCATATTGAGGCCCGTGACAACCATTTAAGAAGCGCCGACTTCTTAGATGTGGCAAAATATCCTAAAATGATGTTCACTTCTACGGCCATTTCAAAAGCAAAGCAGAAAAACTACTACAACGTAAAAGGTAACCTCAGCATGCACGGAATTACCAAACCTGTATCTGTAGTTCTGGTGTACCGCGGTTCCACTGTGAATCAAATGAATAAGAAAAAAACCTACGGTTATCAGGTTTTGGCAACTGTTAAAAGATCAGATTTCAATGTAGGTCCCGGCTTTCCTGAAGCGGTCATTAGCGACCAGGTAAGGATTAAGGGTGACTTTGAACTTACCGAAAAATAAAAAGTTAAGCACAAATTTAAAGAAAGCAGACCCGGACAAATTTCGGGTCTGTTTTTTGATAGGAATATCCTGTTATTTACTGGCAATACTTTATATTTGGCTTTTTGGAATTTTGAAGAGAACGCTTGCAGGTTTATTGATTTTAGGAGGTTTTGTGCTGATTTCAGCGCAAAAAGACAGCATTTACATAGAAGCCAGACTGGCTTCCGACCGCAGAACCCTGGAAGTGACTCAGGAAATGGTCTATCACAACAAAACCCAAACACCCCAAAACGAAATCCAGCTTCTGAACTGGATTGCGGCATACAAAAACCGTGGCTCCGCCCTGTACGCTAGAAAGATAGAAGACCGCAGCAAGGAACTTCATTTCGCCAAAGCGGATGATCTCGGAAAACTGAAGACCCTGTCAGTAAATATTGCCGGCCTGCCGAGTGAAAATGCAGCCAACTTAAGTTCCGAAAACCTTTACTTTGAGCTTCCCGAAACGCTGGAACCGGGTGAACGGACTGAAATCCATCTCCGCTACGAATTACAGCTACCCCTGGCAAAATTCACTGGTTACGGAACTTCCGAACAGAATGTTGCGCTTAAGTATTTCTTTTTGGTGCCCGACAGTTTTGAGCTGCCGGATAAGGGTGAGAGAAAATTCCTCGACACCGAAGAGACCGCCAATCACAGCACTTTCTGGACCGTTAACCTGGATGTTCCTCCCAATTCCTATACCAAAAGTAACCTGCCGGAGGTCCAGCCACAGTCTTTTAAAGGTTACCTGGAAAATGATCCCGAATTCCTCATCTCAACAAACAGCTATCCTACCCTTAACGCAAACGTGGGTGGTGAAAATGTAGCGGTAGATTTCGGGTATAACCTGAAGAAAGAAGAACGGCAGCATCTTGAATTTTATCTGCCGCTTCATCTGCAGTACCTGCGTGAGACTACAGGACTGCTTCCAAAAAAAATATACCTGTCTGAAAAATTTAAGAATAAGGAGGATTTTTTCGGCAATGATGATATTGAGTTCTGGAAATTCCGTTTTCCACTCTTTACACCCGCAGAAAATACGGACCTGGATTACTTCAGTATCATATCCAAAAATGTGATTGAGCAGAACTTCATTACCAACAAAGAGGATGACCACTGGTTTAAGAACGGCATCAAAACCTATATTGAGCTTCAGTATCTGAAAAAGAACTATGCAAAACATAAACTGCTGGGTCAGCTTACCGACGCGTCCATTATTGGCATAAAACCGCTTAAGATATTTCATGCTTCGCGGCTGAAACTTATCGAACGTTACGGTATTGCGTATCAATACATGATGACGCAGAACCTGGACCAGAAAATTGATTCGGATTTCAAAGACCTGAGCAATTTCAATGAGATGACGGTGAGTAATTTCGAGACCGGCAGCCTGCTCAATTTCGTTTCGGAAAAAATGGGTACCAGAGATTTCAATGACTTCCTTAAAGAATATCTCCAAAAAAATGGAGATGACCCGGTGGATACGAAAGATTTCCTGGACCAACTTGCCATCCGTTCCCATTACTCCTCCGTTTTTCTGGAAAACCTTATCGCAAGAAAACACCGGGTGAATTTCAACTTAAAAAAATTCAAAAGGGAGGACGGGAACCTGCTGGTTAAAGTCAAAAAGAACACCTACGATCCAGTTCCCTTTAAACTGGAAACTATTTCGGAAACCGGCGGGACCAAAACCCACTGGTTCGGCACGCCGGAACATCCCTCCGAAGATTCCTACGTCATTCCGGAGGCCGATGCGGACAAGATTGTCATTAACAGCGGGCATTTCTTTCCTGAGAAAAACTTCCGTGATAATTATATCTATACGAAAGGGATTTTCTCGAATATGAAGAAGATCAAACTGAAACTCATCAAGGACATCCCCAATCCGGAATACAACGAAATCTACCTCAATCCGCGGCTTAGCTTTAACGCATACGACAAGATTTTACTGGGTCTGAACTTCCGGAACGAATCTCTTTTCAAACACCGTTTTGCTTACTCCCTGACGCCCTATTACAGCACCGGGACCGGCAAGATGACGGGGTCAGGAGGCATCAGTTACAACATCATGCCACCCGAAAGTTTCTTCCAAAACATCAGTCTTGGGGTTTCCGGATCCTATTTCCATTATGATTACGGGCTCAGCTACCGCAAATTCACGGCAAGTGCAGGGATGAATTTTGCGAAGAACCCGCGAAGTGCTGTTAGCAGGAGTATCGGCGTCTCCTTCAACCATTACGAAAAAGACCTTACACCGGAAATGGTCCTGAGCAACGAATATGACCGGTATAACCTATGGAACGTGAATTATGGATTTTCGGACAGCCGGCTCATTTACGAAAAATCCTTTGGTGCCTATGTGCAGGGAATGCAGGATTTTCAGAAGGTCGCGGCCGAAGCGACTTACCGTTACGAATATGCAGCCAACAAAAAGATTGCCTTCAGGCTTTTTGCAGGATATTTCCTGAACAATAAGACCCGTAATGATATTTTTGATTTTGGAATCTCAAAGGTTTCGAACTATTCTTTCTCCTATGGATTACTGGGGCAGAGTGCGACCTCCGGTGTTCTGGCCCAGCAGTTTGTAATGGCAGACGGCGGTTTTAAATCCTTCATAGACACCACCGCCAATCAATGGATTACTTCCCTGAACGTGGATTCGCACGTCTGGAAGATGTTCAATGTGTATGCAGACGCGGGCGTTTACAAAAACAGAACTGTTAATCCCAAATTTATTTATGATACCGGAGTGAAAGTGCGAATCGTGCCTGACTTCCTGGAGGTTTACCTGCCCGTTTACTCCACCTTGGGTTTTGAACCTTCCTTTAAGGACTATGCCAAAAGGATCCGTTTTACCCTTGTCCTGAACCTGAGTGCGGTGGTCAATACAGCGAGACGCGGATGGTATTAAGAAAAATGAAATGATTTAGTTCTGACATACCCTTGATTTGATAAACGACAAAAGGCTGCCCAATTCTGAGCAGCCTTATAAAATATCTTAGAAAAAATTATTTCTTAAGGATTTTCTGGGAAACCGGCTGTCCTTCTACAGTACCAGTAACGATGTACATTCCCGGCTGAAGGTCAGAAGCATCAAGTGCACGGAATTCAGAAACTGAAGCCGCTTTAACAACCTGTCCGTTCATGTTGTAGATTTTCACATCAGACTTCGCACCGAACTTAATTTCGTCGGTTACAAAAGTGTTTTGAACGAAACTACCATTTTTAATTGAAATGATATCTGATACTGCTAACACTTCCGCAGGCGTTAGTGCTATTTTAAGATTATCTACAGTAATGAATGGAGTCTCAGTAACACTATCCTGTCTTAGGAAGAAGCCATTAATGGGATTGAGATCTACTCCGGTATGAGTATCGGTGGCTACCAGCGCTCCGTTAACCCAAAGAGAAGCGGTATCATCGGCAGCTCCTGCCCCAAAGGTGTAACCCACAACTATATTGTAAACCTGGTTAATATTGTAATCAGCAGTAGTCCACGTAGTGGCAGTGCCTGGCGCGGTTCTTACCTCGATACCTAACTTATAAGTTGTGTCAGTAATTCTTTTCGTCCACAATGTTCCGCCAAAGGTTGTAGAATTTTGATTGAAACCTGCTATGTAACCCCCATCAGCAAGGGTGGCCGCTGTAATATTAGTGACATTCATGCTCATTCCATAATAAACACTACCTGAACTGACAGGTGCAATGATTTGCTGTAAATCTGAACCCGCACCATCAAAGGTTGCCGCTCCACTAACCACTTGGATTTCATCTGTTCCTGCCGCTCCTTGTAGCACCCAGTTGCCATTCCCTAACAAATTCCCATTTGCATAAGTAAATGTTTCATTATACGGTAAAGTCGCTTGTGAGAAAGCAGAAGCAGAAATCACTACCACTGCAATAAGAGAATAAAGTTTTTTCATTTTAATAAATTTAAATGTTAAGATTATTGATAGTGCAAAATTACAAATTAATAATGAAAGGAAAAATTCTGTGATTTTAATTATATGTTAAATAATGTCCACAATTTCAGAGCATTATTTTCGTTACTTTTACACATCATTTTTTCAAGGATTTTGGGTAAAAAAATAATTTTTCTCTGCATTCTCCTGCTGGGCTTTAATCCTTTTAAGGCTCAGATTTTCACCTGGAAAAACCCCAATCTTCCCAAGGACTCCATCAAAAAAGATTCCATTCTTGCCGCCAAACTCCAACAGGATGTTTTTTCAAAGGATACCCTCGACTTCATACGTACCCAAAACCGCGTTATTGTAGATGAGGCCGTGCTTGTGAAGAACGACCGGCAGAAATTCCTCGGGGACCTTAATTCCAAAGGGTCAATTATCCGTGGGGTCACTTTCGGCAACAACCAGGGTTCATCGGTGCAGAGTTCGATGGATCTTCAGATTTCAGGTAAACTTTCGCCGGATGTCTCTGTTCTTGCCTCCATTTCCGACCATAACCTTCCCATACAGGCTGACGGTTATACTCAGACTTTAGAAGAGTTCGACAAAATCTACATGCAGCTCAATATAAAGGAGAAATCCATTCTGCGTGCAGGACATCTGGACCTTGTGGACGACAAAACCTATTTCGGAAGATACCAGCGCCGCAGCATGGGTTTGCAGTTCCAAACGGTTTTCGGAAAGGAAAACAAAACCTTCCTGGATGTCGCAGGAGGCGTGGCCCGAAGCGAATTTCACCGGATCCGCTTCCAGGGAATTGAAGGCAACCAGGGTCCCTACCGGCTGACCGGCAAAAACGGGGAAAATTTCATCACCGTCATTTCCGGTTCCGAGCAGGTTTTCATTGACGGAATCTTAATGAAAAGAGGTGAAAATCAGGATTATGTGGTAAACTACAACACCGGGGAGGTTACCTTTACTAGTTTCAGGCCCATTTTCCGCCAGAATTTCATCACCATTTCCTATAATTATACGAACAGAAATTACTCGAGATATCTTTTCACCGGTGAAGTTCGACACGAACGCGAACGTTTCCGGACCGGCTTCAGCTGGTTCCTGGAACAAGACAATAAAAATGCACCGCTCGCCCTGAACCTTACCGAGGAAGACCAGCAGGTATTGGTAAATGCAGGCAACAACCCGGACCTCATGTTTGCATCCTCGGGAACGGTATCGGAATATGATGTAAACAAAATCCTTTACCGCCTCGTTCCGGACCCCAACGGTGCATACTATGAATTCTCCTCCGACCAGACCGTTACCCTATACCAGGTCGCCTTTACCTATTTCGGAGCCCAACTCGGTGATTATACGCTGAAACAGACGACAAACAACGGGAGGGTCTTTGAATATGTGGGTCCTAACCTGGGCGAATACCGCGCAGTGCGGAAACTGCCGTCGCCACAGAAAGCACAGGTTTTCTCCTACAACGCGGAATATCTCCTGAAGGAAGGGAAAATTGGCGCCGATTTTTCCTTCAGCAATTATGACATCAACCTGTTTTCATCCAAGGATGCTAAGCAAAACCTCGGGTATGCTGCACGTATTTTCGGGAACAAAACTTTCACTTACCAGAACTGGAAAGGAACGCCCGCCTTTGAATATCAGCACATTAATTCACAGTTCCACATCCTGGACCGGATTAATGATGTTGAGTTTTCCCGGGATTTCAACCTTGTCAATGAATTCAACAACCGTACGCAGAACAGGTTTATCTTCAGTTTCCTGAACCAGTGGAAAAACCTCTCTTTCCTTAACTACCGCATGAACTTCCTGGACGAGAAGGATTTTTACAAAGGTTTCAAAAATGATCTGGATTTCGGCTGGATTAGAGGAAAGTTCAACACAAAAGGAAATTTTTCCTATCTCGACACGAAAGCGACCTTTCAGGATACTAAATTTATCCGCAGCGCCCTTATTTCTGAAGTGAAAGGAGAGAAAGGCAGCTGGGCAACCGGTGGCAGTCTGGAGCATAATGTAAAGAAGTTCAATGAAACCGGGCTTTTTGATGTGACCAGTTTCAGCTGGAAGGAGGTTTTTGCGCAGAAACGCATCGGGGATTCAGCGCGCACGAAACTTTTGGCTAAGGTCTATTTCCGGGATAACGATTCCATCCGCAACAACCAGCTGCAGGATATGAACCACATCCTGGGCCTGATGGTGGAAAGTCAGATCATTAAAACCGACCGAACCACGCTGAACGCCCTCGTGCACTACCGCAAATTCTATTATCAGAATGAGGACCTTCTGGCGCAACTGAACAATGATTTTGTGGTTGGAAATATCCTGTACAACCAGCAGCTCTTCAACAATGGCATGCGGCTGCAGGCCTTCTTTGAACTGGGCAACGGACAGGAAGCGCAGCGCGAATTTCAGTACATAAAGGTGACGGACGGACAGGGCGTTTACAAATGGACCGATTATAACGGTGACGGTGTGCAACAACTGGATGAATTCGAAATCGCAGAATATGCCGACCTGGCTCAGTACATCAGGATCTACACCAACTCGGTCAACTATATCCCTTCAAATAAAAATAAGCTCCAGCTGGCGCTTTTCGTGAATCCGGCCGTTGTCTTCAATTCCGAAAACGCTTTTCTGAAAAGGTGGAATTTCAACATCTCGCTTAATTCCCAAAATTCATTTTACAAGGAAGACCGTGTTTTAGTGCTGAACCCTTTCGAGAAAAATGAAAGCCAGATCCTGAAAAACCAGAACTTCCTGGCCTCCGCACAGTTTAACCCCACCGACAAATCCGGCTGGAACGGGAATTACCGTTTCATCGCGAACGACAACCTCGTTAATGCTAATTTCAGCAGCGAAGAACGCGAGCAGACTTCGCATTTCCTGAATGTAGGTTACTGGATAACGAAGAATTTCCGTTTTGACTGGGAAAACTCGCTTCACCGGATTGAAAACGCTTCCCAAATTTTTGATACCCGAAACTTCATCCTGAATAATTTTGAAACCAAACCGAAGGCTACGTATAAGTTTTCCGACAGCATGCAGGCCGAACTTTCAACTGCCCTGCGTCAGAAAAAAAGAATGGATGGCGGGGAATTCCTGAAAACCTTTGATTTGACCGGAGCCCTGCAGTGGGAAAGGAAGAAAACCTCAGTGCGCGGAAATTTTTCCTTTATCAATAACAACTTCACGGGCAATAACTTTTCCATTGTCGGAAACCAGATGCTGGACGGTCTTAAACCCGGTAAAAACCAACTCTGGAGCCTCTTTCTGCAGCAGACCATCAATTCGTTCATAACGCTGAATGTCAATTATGAAGGCCGTAACTCCGGCGAACGGACGATCCACATCGGCAGCATGCAGCTTAAGGCAAGTTTCTAATACGCTGTTTTACGAAGTCCTTTTAATTCAGGCAAGTTGTACGCGTACAAAATATGAGTTTCGGCGCTTATTAATAATTTTTGTAATATTTAGCTTTCGCCTGCAGGTACTCTCCCTTGGGCATTTGATCTGTTTTGAATAAGGTTTTGATGGTTTTTCGCCCTCTTTCCTCGGCAGAATCAGAAGGGAGGTAAGAAACAAAATGTAAATGAGGTCCATTGCTCCAACCTGTATTGCCGCTTAGACCGATTAATTCCCCTTTTTGAATCTCCTGTCCCAGTTTAACTTTTGCTCCGTTATGCTGTAAATGAAAATAATCTGCAATGGTACCGTCTGAATGCAAAATTTTTATATAATTTCCCAGATCAGCGCATTTTACGGTCGCGCATCCTGATTTGTTATGCTGTACCATTCCAATCACTTTACCTTCTCTTGCAGCTAAAATTTCTGTCCCTTCAGGCATTATAAAATCCAAAGCATTTTCATTTTGGTGAGAAAAAGTTCCGTTGTAGCCCTGATACAATTCAAAGGTTTGTCCCTTTTTAAAGGGTAAGTCGTAAACATAGTCTTTATCATATGCCGAAACAGTTAAATCACCGACAAACGTTCTATATGACGGCATCAGCTTCACACCCCATTTTTTTGATTTATTCATCAGGACAAAAGAGATAATTTTGTTTTTCACCGTTTCGGAGTTCAGTACGTATCTGTTTTGAAATGGGCGTTCGAATCTCATATTCTCTAAAATCGGCTTTTCAGAAAAAGAAATGGACACAGGAAAAATCTCCGGGTTGTCCGCAAAATAAGTTATTGTATCTCTTGTTTTGCTCACCTCGTAATAAAGTTTAGTTTTGGTTTGACCGAATGTGAGCTGCAATCCGAGCACCAGTAGAAATAGCTGAAATAATCGTCTCATAATTTTGTTTTGTACTCAAATATCCAAAAAATATTTGAAAGGGGTCCATCAATATTGAATTCCTGTCCTGATTTTCAAAAATCCCTATCTTTGCACGATGGTAAAAATTGGCAACATAGAACTCCCGGATTTCCCGCTGCTTTTGGCTCCTATGGAAGATGTCTCGGATCCGCCTTTCCGCCGTCTCTGCAAAATGCACGGCGCGGATATGATGTATTCCGAATTCATTTCTTCCGAAGGTTTGATCCGCGATGCCATGAAAAGCCGCAAAAAGCTGGATATTTTCGACTACGAAAGGCCTGTGGGCATCCAGATTTTCGGTGGTGATGAAGAGGCAATGGCACTTTCTGCAAAGATTGTTGAAACCGTAAATCCCGATCTGGTGGACATCAATTTTGGCTGTCCCGTCAAGAAAGTAGTCTGCAAGGGAGCCGGAGCCGGAGTATTGAAGGACATTGACCTTATGATTCGCCTGACAAAAGCGGTGGTAAACTCTACCCATCTTCCCGTTACCGTGAAAACCCGTTTGGGCTGGGATACCGAAACCATCAACATAATGGAAGTCGCAGAAAGACTTCAGGAAACGGGAATCAAGGCGTTAACCATCCATGCCAGAACCCGTGCACAGATGTACAAAGGCCAGGCGGACTGGGAATACATCTCTAAAGTGAAGAACAACCCAAATATTGAAATACCAATTTTCGGGAACGGTGATGTGGATTCTGCTGAAAAGGCGCTTGAATACCGAACAAAATACGACTGCGACGGTCTTATGATCGGGCGCGGCGCCATTGGATATCCGTGGATTTTCAATGAGATCAAGCATTTCTTTGCAACGGGCGAACATTTGCCGGAACCTACCATTGAAGACCGGTTGCATGCCGTTCGTCAGCATGCCGAATGGAGTACGGAATGGAAAGGTGAACGCGTGGGCCTGATTGAAATGCGCCAGCATTACAGCAACTACTTCCGCGGAATTCCACATTTTAAGGATTTCAGAAGGAAATTTTTAGAAGTTTTTACGCTGGAAGAAATGGATGGCGTGATTGCGGAAGCCAGCAATTTTTACAGAGAACATCAGTTCTCATAAAAATCAAAACCACGTTTCGCAACGTGGTTTTTTTATATAAGGTTTGGTTTGGTTTATGCTCCGTAAGGAATCCAGATGTTCTTGATTTCAGTAGCGTGTCTAAGGAACACTTCGCCTTCACCCTGCGCAACATCCAGCCAGTTCCTGTACTTCCCGAAATTCACCCACGAGCGTTTCATGGAATCAGTGGAAAGGATTTCAATTTCTTTACTTCCTTCTTTCGTGCCAAAATACCAGATGCCATCTACGTTATAATGTTTCGCGAGCTCCTTCGCCAAATCTTCTTTCGGGCCGGTTACGATATTTACGGTTCCGCCCGGAACATCCGAAGTTTCTAAAATCTGGTAAAAATCGGTTGCAGAAAACGGATGCTTTTCTGATGGGATAACTACCACCCTATTACCCATCGCTATTGCAGGGATTACGGTGGAAATAAATCCTAACAGCGGGTTTTCATCCGGACAGATAATTCCCATAACGCCTACCGCTTCCGGCATCGCCAAAGTTACCATCCTTTGAACGGTGGAATGCGCTGCGCCGTCGTATTTATCGGCATACGCGGCATACGTATAAATTCTTTCAATTGATTTTTCAACCTCATCCTGTGCCGATTCCAGACTCTGATTGGTCATCTCTATAATTCTTTGTGCAAATTCTTCAGCGCGGATCGCTAGATTTTCAGCGATATAGTAGAGCACCTGAGCCCTTGCATGTCCTGTCATGCCGCCCCACGATTTTTCAGCATGGGCAGCTTCCACGGCATTTCTTATGTCTTTGCGGTTTCCTTCGGAGACTTCACCGATGTATCGGCCAAATGTGTTCATGATTTCGGTGCTGTACCCGCCGTCCGGTCTTGCCTGTTTCCCGCCGATATACATCTTGGTGGTTCTGTCGATATCCGCCAAACTATTCTTTTCCTTTTTGTTCTGACCGTTTTTGGAATCAGATTTATCTGTTTTTGGAAGGAAAGGTTCCGAAGCGAATTCGTCTTCAACCTTAAGTTTCATATATTCATACAACCCTTCTTTTCCCCCTTCCCGGCCAAAACCCGATTCGCGGTAGCCGCCGAAACCTGATGCTGCATCAAACTGATTCGTACAGTTGATCCAGACGCTTCCGGCTTTAATTTTCGGGGCAATATCCAAAGCCAAGTTGATATTTTCCGTCCAGATGCTTGAAGCCAGGCCATAACGTGAATTATTCGCCAACGCTACAGCCTCGCTATGCGAACGGAACGTCATCGCGACCAAAACAGGCCCAAAAATCTCTTCCTGCGCAATCGTGGAGCTCGTGGAAACATCGGTGAACAGGGTTGGCGGATAAAACCAGCCTTCTTTCGGCACGGCATTTTTAGTCTGATAGATGGTGCAACCTTCTTTAACGCCCTGCTTAACCAAATTGTCGATGGTTTTGAACTGCTCTTTTGAAACAATCGCTCCCATATCAACGGTCTTATCCATCGGATCACCAAGGCGAAGGGTTTCCATTCTTGCTCTTAATTTTTTGTAGAATTTCTCAGCAACGCTTTCCTGAACCAGAAGGCGCGAACCGGCGCAGCACACCTGTCCTTGGTTGAACCAGATCGCATCCACAATTCCTTCCACCGCCGAATCCAGATCAGCGTCCTCGAAAACGATGAATGGTGATTTTCCGCCCAGTTCAAGAGATATTTTCTTGCCAGAACCGGCAATCTGCTTCCGTAAGATCTTGCCCACCTCAGTGGAACCGGTGAAAGCCACTTTTTGGACATCGGGGTGTCCGACAAGAGCAGATCCTGCTACGGAACCTCTTCCTGTAATGATATTGACAACTCCTTTCGGGAGCCCAACTTTTTCGCAGATTTCAGCAAAAAGCAGTGCGGTTAAAGAGGTCAGTTCCGCGGGTTTCAGGACTACTGTGTTCCCCATAGCCAAAGCCGGGGCTACTTTCCAGGCGAGCATCATCAAAGGGAAATTCCACGGAACAATCTGAGCGACGACGCCGACTTCCTTATAATCCCTGAATTCAGTATCCATAAGTTTTGCCCAGCCTGCGTGGTGATAGAAATGCCTTGCCACGATGGGAATATCGATATCCCTTGTTTCGCGGATGGGTTTCCCGTTGTCCAGGGTTTCCAGTACCGCAAAAAGCCTGGAGTTCTTCTGGATTTGCCGGGCAATTGCATAAAGGTATTTCGCTCTTTCAAAACCACTGAGTGTAGCCCACTCAGTTAATGCTTTATTGGCGGCCTTTACAGCTTTATCAACATCCTTTTCATCAGCTTCTGCAATTTTTGCCAAAAATTCTTTGTTGGAAGGATTGTGCGTTTCCGCGTATTTTTTAGAATTCGGTTTTACCCATTCTCCACCTATAAAAAGGTCGAAACTTCTCTGATGATTTTCGAGGAATTCTACAGCAGGAGCTGTAGTTTCGGGAGCAGGACCGTAAACCATGGTGTCGTATATTTCTTTGATTTCCATTGTTGATTGATGATGAGTTGATTTGGTAAAGTGATGGTATCCTTCAGTTAAAGAAATTAAGCCATCGGATGGCGGAAGCCTGCGCTGTAGCTTCCGGTTACATAGTGTTCCAGCTGTCTTTCAATATCGCCCAGAAGTGAACTGGCCCCAAAGCGGAAAAGTTCCGGAGTGAGCCAGTCGTTACCGAGTTCTTCTTTAATTAAAATTAAGTAATCAAGTGCCTGTTTTGCTTTCTGGATTCCGCCAGCAGGCTTATAACCCACCTTAACGCCCGTCAGTTCATAATAATCCCTGATGCAGCGGATCATGACCAGGCTTACGGCCAGGGTGGCGTTCACCGATTCCTTGCCGGTGGAGGTCTTGATAAAATCCGAACCCGCCATCATGGCTACCCACGAAGCTTTCGCCACTTTGGTATAGGTCGGGATCTCGCCTGTGGCAAGAATGGTTTTCATATGTGCATCACCGCAGGCTTCACGGCAAAGCTTTATCTCTTCATACAGTTCTTTCCATTTGGATTCCAAGACCAAATCACGTGAAATCACGATATCGATTTCTGAAGCTCCCGCGGCAACAGACCTCTTGATTTCGGCAATTTTTTCTTCAATGGAATTTTTTCCTGCCGGAAATCCTGTGGAAACTGCTGCGATTGGAATGCCTGATCCTTCCAAAGCTTCCTTTGCATAAGGAATTAAACTGTGGTACACGCACACCGCGCCGGTTGTGATTCCTGAATCCTTCATTCCCAGTTTTTCCAAAATATCATGACGTACAGGCTGCTTTGCTTTTTCACAGAGACGCATCACGTTTCCGCGGGTATCGTCACCCGCAAGAGTGGTGAGGTCGATCATGGAAATCGCTTTCAGCAGCCAGGCGGCCTGAAATTCCTTTTTCACGCTGCGCCTGCCCGCCAAAGTATTCACGCGTCGCTCGATGGCGCTTCTGTTCAGGTTGATTCCGTCAAAATATTTCGTGTTGAAAGGCAGACCCCCGTTGCGCCCATCGCCATGCTGAAGAGCGGATTTGATATGATTTTTTTCCAGTACTTTAGTCATAAGTAAGAAAATTAATTAATGCTTAAGAATTGTAAAATTAACCAATAATCTGCAACTGCAGATATAAGTTCTCCGAAATTGCAAAACTGCCAATCAAAAAAAAATACACCCCGAATGAAATGTATTTCCTACTGTACCCAACCAAATGGTGAGTATTACACCTTAAGCTGTCTGCTGATACTTTGTTCAAGAGAGATGAAGGTTTCGGTCCTGGTGACACCCTTCAGTTTCTGAAGTTTGTTCAGTATCTCCATCAGATGATCATTATCCCTGCAGAGTACTTTAAGAAATATCGTATAGTTTCCGGTAGTGTAATGGGCTTCGACAACCTCCTTTACTTCCTTTAACGCCTTCACCGCATCCGGATAATGGCTGGGCTGTTCCAGAAAGACTCCAATATAGGCAACCACCTTATATCCTATTTTCCTGACGTTCAAAAAAGAGATGGAATTTTCAATCACCCCCGCCTGTTCCAGCTTCTTGATCCGCTGATGCACTGCCGTAGTGGAAATACCTACATTCTTTGCGATATGAGCCAGGGATGTTTTGGCGTTGTCCATCAGCATGTGGATGATCTGCTTATCAATCGAGTCCAAAAGGTACCCTATATTCGTTGCATTTTTCATGATAATTTTTTCAATTTTAATCTAAATTTTTTAATAACCTCACAAGTACAGGGAAATGGTCGCTGTATCCGCCTAAATAACGCGTTCCGGCATAGGTACGGAACGGACGCCCTTCAAATTTCCTGTCCCAACTTTTTAATTTTTGATGATCAAAAACCGCAGCATTCTCAAATTTCAAAAGCGCATCTTCTTTAAAAAAATCATCTGAAAATAGGATTTGGTCAAAAAGCAAGCCAAATTCATGATGGAAAGTTGAAAATTTTTTGCTAATGAAGAGTTCTGCGAAAGGGTTGTGTAAGATTTTATTCAGTGAATCATCATATACGAGATTCTTTAAATTATCTTCATCCGGATTTTCGTTAAAATCCCCCATGAGCAGTACCGCCTCATCTGTGTGGATGCCTATTTTTAATATCCTTTCTTTAATATCGCTGATGATTGTATTCCTTTTAGGCTTATTCACGTCTTTCTCCCGTTTTGAAGGCAGATGAAATACAAACACATTAATAAGCATCTGGCTGTAGCGCAGCCTTACCAGAAGAACGTCCCTTGTGGTATCATACTTTTCTGGATCTGTTCCGTCAATCTCAAAAAAGAAACTGATGGGCTCCGCAGAAATGATCTCGATTTTGGATTTGTCGTAAAGAAGTGCAACGTCGACACCGCGTTCGTCCATGGATTCAAAATGGACAAAGTCATACGTTTCACCGAAAACGGGTTCTGAAACAAGCTTCCGCAGAACCTTTTCGCCCTGCACTTCAGAAAGTCCAATAAGCATGGGCAACATTCCATGATCCTCTTTTATGAGGTCAAAAACCTGTGCAATCTTGCCAAGTTTGTTTAGAAAGCGGCGGTCGTCCCAGTTCCTTAATCCCGAAGCTGTGGGATTAAGTTTGTGCAGCGGTCTGGGATCAGTGCTGTAAAAATTCTCCGTGTTATAAAACACTGCCAGCTCATAAACATTGCTTTCTTCGTATTCCGTACTCATATTCAGAATGTAAATTTAAAGATAATATTTTATTATGCTTGGCAGATTAGGAAAAATTCACCCCACCAAAGGAAAATAGAGTCCTTTATTTCCCGATTCTTGCGTTTGCCTCCTAATCCTATTTATCATTCGTCAAAACAGCATATCAGAAATTGCTTTTAATTAATTGCATCATAAAATCTATTTTATCAAATTGATTCATTAAATAAAGCGAGATATGTATTGAATATGATAAATTCCGGCTGATATTTTTGTGATACCGGTAAATAAATATTGTACATTTACATTTCTAATTTTTTGAACAATAAACTTTAAGCTATGATAAAATATATTTACAGTTTTGTATTTGCGCTGATCCTGCACTTTGCAGCCACTGCCCAGCAGCAGACGGTAACGTATTCGGTTTCCCCGACCTCGTTCAATGAGACACAAGCCGTTACCATCACCATAAACGGAAGCAGTGTAAACGAGACCGCCTGGGGAATCAGCAATAATGCACTTTATATGTGGGCGTGGTCATACGACCATGCAACCAACACGAGTATGGACTGTCCAACGAACGGATCGTGGACTGCATCAGGAGCTGCCAACAAATTCGTTTACAGTGCAGGGACTGATACCTATTCGCTCACCTTTGTGCCAACCACCTTTTTCAACAGAACCGGACTGAGCAAAATGGGGTTTCTGGTAAAAGCACTGGATGGAACCGGAGACAAGAAATCGCAGGACATCTATGTGAATATCGGAACCCTGCAGTTCAACACGCAGACACCCGCTAAGAATTCAGTTACCGCTGTAAACTCGGGAACACCTTACACCATTAATTATACGGCCTCATTGCCTTCTAACTGGGTGCTGACGGCAAACGGAGTACCGGTTACCACCGTTTCCAACTCCACCGCATTCAATTACGCGTATACCGTGACGGGAGATGCAGCCATGCTGCTTACCGCTACCAGCGTTGCAGATGCAACCTCCATAAACTCAACTTTCAACTTCATTATAAACCCTACGGTGCAGACGGCTGCTATCCCGTCCTACATGAGACAGGGAATCAGCTATCATCCGACAGACCAGACTAAAATTGGCCTTGCACTGTATGCACCAAACAAAGCTTATGTACATGTAATAGGCAGTTTTAACGGCTGGGCCTTGAGTTCACCTTACGTAATGAAAAGGGATACTACCGACCCGAATCTCTATTGGATTGAAATTACAGGTTTGACACCCCAACAGGTCTATACCTTCCAATACAGAACCAATGATGGGGTGAAAGTGGCCGATCCTTATTCCACGATGGTACTGTCACCCGATGACGACCCTTATATTCCGGCAGCGGACTTCCCGAATCTCCCAGTATATCCGGCAGGTCAGCAGTTTGATGTGTCGGTGGTGCAGACCGGAATGCCGGCCTACTCCTGGGCAGTCACAAATTTTCAGAAACCCGCAAAACAAAACCTGCTGGTGTACGAATTACTGGTAAGAGATTTTACAGTCGAGCAGAACTGGCAATCCCTGATTGATAAGATTCCTTACCTGAAGAGTCTAAATATCAACGCAGTAGAACTGATGCCGGTCATGGAATTTGACGGAAACAACTCATGGGGCTACAACACCAGTTTCCATAATGCACTGGACAAGGCATATGGAACGCCGAATAAATTCAAGGAATTTATCGACAAATGTCACCAGAACGGAATCGCGGTGATACTTGATATCGCACTGAATCATGCAACCGGTCGGAATCCGCTGCAAAGGCTGTGGTCCACAAGTACGGATGGCAGTTACGGAGGAGTCGCCGCGAACAACCCATACTTCAACCAAAACGCGACTCATGCTTACAGTGTGTTCTATGATTTCAACCACTCCAAACCGGAAACAAAATATTACGTAAACCGCGTTCTGGAACGGTGGATTTCCGAATATAAGATTGACGGGTTCCGCTGGGACCTAACAAAAGGATTCACCCAGAACTGTACTTCAGGGGATGAAACCTGCACCAATGCATCACAGGCCGACAGAATCGCCACACTTAAATCCTATGCAGACTATCAGTGGTCGTACGACCCCACATCCTTAATTATCTTTGAACATCTGGGAACGGATGCCGAGGAACAGCAGTGGGCGAACTACCGACTTTCGGAAGGTAAAGGCATCATGACCTGGGACAAACTGACCACTCCATACAACCAAAATACAATGGGGTACGTGACCGACAGCAACTTCAGCAGAGTTGATTTCGAAAATCACGGTTTTGCGGAGAGAAGGAATGTGTCATACCCGGAAAGCCACGATGAGGAGAGGATTATGTTCAAGAACATCACCTATGGAGCTACGAACGGTATCTATGACGCAAAGGACCTCGGAAACGCACTGCAGAGACAGAAAGCATTGGCAGCGGTATTTCTTCCGGTTCCCGGTCCCAAGATGTTATGGCAGTTTGCTGAACTGGGATACGACCAGAGTATTTTCAGATGTGTAAACGGAACCAATAATTTCCCTGACAATGCTGCTGACGGTCCGGGAGACTGCAAACTGGATTCAAAACCATCTGCGTTCGAATTATTTTATGATTTTGATCCTGTTAGAACAGGAGTTAAGGACAGCTGGTCAAAAATGATGAACCTTAAACGTGCGAACCCGGTGTTTGACACTACTACGTTCACTGTAGAATCCGGAAACCTTATGCCAAGGATTTATATCTGGAATGATGCCCTGCCTACGACCGGTCTAAAAAATGTGGTAATCCTTGCGAACTTTACGCTCGTACCGCAGAACATTGTACCCAATTTCCCATATACCGGCAGCTGGTACAATCTAATGGACGATACGCCTCTGACGGTAAGCAATACCACTACCCCTGTTACCCTGCTGCCGGGTGAATTCAGAATTTTCGGAAACAAAGCCGCAGCGGTTTTGGGAACGTACGAAACAGCGGCGAATGACCCAGGCATTTCTTTAGAACTGATGCAGAATCCGGTAATTTCGGGGGAAGCTAAATTCAGATATGCAAATGCCAAAGGCGGTACGGTTACCATATTCGACTTCTCAGGTAAAGTGGTGAAAACGGCGAAAGTAACAGGCAGTGAAGGTGAAATTGAAATGGCCATCCCCGGACTGGCGGCGGGAACTTACCTGGTACAGCTTCGCGCACCGCAGGGAAGTGCAGTCACCAAAATGACCGTTAAATAGGCGGTTCTTTATAAAGCAAAAACGCCCGAAAATTTCGGGCGTTTTTTATGTTAATTATTTTGAGATTCAATCATGGATAGGGGGCGATGGCCACTTCCAGGCCTTCAATCTCTCCTGTAATGTGAATCTGACAGCCCAGGCGCGAATTTTCCTGCACGTGGAACGCTTCACCCAGCATCGCATCCTCTTCTTCACCCATTTCCTGAAGTTTGTCTGCATTGTTCATTACATAAACCTGGCAGGAGGCGCACATCGCCATACCACCACAGACGCCAATGGTGCCTTCTTCCGCCAACTCGTAAGCCCGGATCACTTCCATGAGGTTCATGGACATATCGGTGGGCGCAGCGATATCGTGCGTCACCCCTTCGCGGTCGGTTATTTTAATGTTGATATCGGACATGTATTGTTCCTTATTTTAATATTCCTTCCGGAACACGTGAAGTTTTAATCTATCTTTTTCACTACCGCTTTTTCCGCCTCCTTCCGGCTGCCGTCGAAACCGTCAACTCCACTTACGGTGGTGTATTTCAGGACATATTTCTTTCCTGGATTCATGCGGCTGTAAACGCTCTGGCACATGAGGGTCGCTTCGTGGAAGCCACACAGGATCAGTTTCAGTTTCCCCGGATAGGTATTGATGTCACCTACGGCATATATCCCTTCAATATTGGTTTGATAATCCAGTGCATTATTCACTTTAATTGCATTCTTTTCAATGTCGAGCCCCCAGTTTGCCAGGTCTCCCAACTTAGGAGTCAACCCAAAAAGTGGGATAAAGAAATCGGTCTCTATATCTTTGGTCTCACCACCCAGATCCACTGTAATTCCCTGCAGGTGTCCGTTTCCGGTCAGTGCAGTTACCTCAGCCGGGGTAATGAGCTTTAATTTCCCTGAATTCTTAAGTTCCTGAACTTTTTCTACAGAATCCAAAGCACCTCGGAATTCATTTCTCCTGTGAATAAGGGTTACTTCGCTGGCTACATTAGAAAGGAAAATACTCCAGTCCAGGGCAGAATCTCCGCCTCCGGCAATGACCACTTTTTTATTCCTGAAATGCTCAGGCTCCTTCACGAAATATTCAACTCCGTTCTCTTCAAACTGAGCCAAATTCGGTAGGTGTTCGGGCTTCCGGGGAGAAAAAGTCCCCAGTCCTCCTGCAATCGCCACCGCTCTAGCGCGGTGCACAGTTCCTTTATTGGTAATCACTTCAAACCAGTCGTCATCAATTTTATTTAATGTGGTTGCCGTCTCACCAAGGGTAAACCCTGGTTGAAACTGCTTGATCTGATCCATAAGGTTATCTACAAGCTCACCTGCATTAATAGTTGGGTAGCCTGGAATATCGAAAATTGGTTTTTTTGGATACAGCTCCTGAAGTTGCCCGCCTGCCTGAGGAAGCGCATCAATAAGATGGCATTTTATTTTAAGCAAACCGGCCTCAAAAACTGCAAAAAGTCCCGTAGGGCCAGCTCCGATTATCAGTAAATCAGTTATAATCATTGATTTCTTGTTTTTTAATTTTGAAAATAAAACTGTGCAAAAATACTAAAAATAATATGAACCCTTTGGCAGTTTCGGGAGGAAAAGATTGGGGAAAAGCCTGATATAAGTCTTTAACAAAGGTATTATCTTTGTGGCAGAGATTTTGTAAAAACTAAGCCATGAAAAAATTATTCAGCATAATTGCTTTCTTTCTATATATACTTGCAATTCCCCAAAAGTTAGACAAAATAAGTTCCGGAGAGTCACTCTCCTACCGGATCCATTATGGCATGCTGACTGCGGGGACTGCGAATCTTACCACACTGAAAACAAATTACAAAGGGCAGCCACATTATTATGTGAAAGGAGTGGGAAGGACCACCGGAGCCGTGCGTGCATTTTTTAAGGTAGAAGACCTGTATGAGAGCTACATCAACTACAATACCGGACTGCCAAGTTATTACGTCCGGAATGTAAAAGAAGGTGGCTACAGCCAACACCTGCAGACCGTTTTTAACCACAGCAACCAAACCCTGATCCTGACAGATAAAAAGACACCAGCCAATGGTTCGAAGATCATCAAGTCCGTAAAAGGGGTTCAGGACATGCTTTCAGCATTTTATTATTTAAGGACACTGGACCCATCCGAACTTAAGGTGGGTACGGTAAAGAACATGAACATCTGGATTGACGATGAAATGTTCCCTTTTCAACTTAGGGTTACCGGAACGGAATATGTGAATACAAAATTTGGAAGGATTAACTGCCTTAAGATCGTACCACTTGTGAAAAGTGGAAGGGTTTTTAAAGCCAAGGAAGGGGTAACACTGTGGGTAAGCAATGACGCTAACCACATACCGGTTTCCATAAAGGCAGAACTTGCGGTGGGATCACTGAAAGCAGACCTGGATCATTTCAGAAATGTAAAGTATCCCTTAAACTTTATAAAATAAAAAAAGTGGCTTTGCGGCCACTTTATATTTCTAAATCGATTTGAACTGTTCCAGCATCCGCTTATCATTTTCAAAAAACATCCGGATGTCCCCAATCTGATAAAGGAGCATTACGATCCGCTCTATTCCCATGCCGAATGCATATCCTGAATATTTTTCGGGGTCTATGTTCACATTCTGCAATACGGACGGATCAACCATCCCACAACCCATGATTTCCAGCCAACCGGTGCCTTTCGTAATCCGGTAATCCGTCTCGGAATTCAGCCCCCAGTACACATCCACCTCTGCACTTGGTTCGGTAAAAGGAAAGTATGAAGGTCTCATCCGGATTTTGGATTTCCCGAAAAGCTCGGTAGTAAAGTACTGTATGGTCTGTTTCAAATCTGCAAAACTTACATTTTCGTCGATATAGAGTCCCTCTACCTGATGGAAGATACAGTGGGATCTTGCCGATACGGCCTCGTTACGGAAAACCCTGCCGGGAGCCAGTATCCTGATTGGCGGTTCGTTGTTTTCCATGTAACGGATCTGCACAGACGACGTATGAGTTCGCAACAGAACATCCGGATTCTGCTCGATGAAAAAAGTATCCTGCATGTCCCGGGCCGGGTGGTATTCCGGCATGTTAAGTGCCGAAAAGTTATGCCAGTCGTCCTCTATTTCGGGACCTTCTGCCACTGCAAAACCAATGGACCTGAATATTTCATTGATCCTGTTCCTTACAATATTGATGGGATGTCTTGTTCCTGTCTCCAGGGGAAATCCGGGACGGGTAAGGTCTTCTTTCTCCTGTGCACCTGTTATTTCAGTGGCACTTTTAAGCTCCTCCAGTTTAGCGGCTACAGCCTGCTTCAGGGTATTGATACGCTGTCCATATTCTTTCTTCTGCTCGTTCGGCACTTCCTTAAACTTCTCAAAAAGATCGTTTAAAATTCCTTTTTTTCCGTTGAAACGCAGCCGGAACTGCTCAGTATCCTCTTTTCCCTTGGAGGTGAAACTGCTTACTTCCGTGAGCAGCTGGTCAATGTTATCAAACATCCTGTTATTTTCTTAGTGATGCAAATTTACAACATTCACAACAAACTAAAAAAGCAGGGAACCGATAATCGAGCCCTGCCTTTCTGCATCTTTAGAAAACTTAAAATTATTTCTGCTCCAGCGCCTTAATCAGGATCTGGACATTCACCTCATTTTTAATAAGGCCGTTTTCCAACGGGAGCTGGAATTTCACCCCGTAATCTTCCCTCATGATGTCTTTCGGCTCCGTAGCGATGCTTACTTCTCCATTATTTACGCTGACATTCGCGTTGAACTGCACCGGTTTTGTAATGCCTTTTATGGTCAGGTTACCATCCAATACCGTATTGTAGTCTCCGTTCTGAGCTTCAGTAACCTTCGTAATTTCATAGGAGGCGGTGGGAAATTTCTCCACCTCGAAGAAATCGCCGGACTTCAGGTGACCTTCAAGTTTTGCTTTTTGCTCTGCATCATCCTTTAAATCAACATTTTCCAACGAGGACATATCGGTGACAAATGTTCCGCTCTCCAGCTTTCCGTCCTTCACGGTCACATCTCCCCCTTCAAACAAAATGTTTCCGAAATGACTGGTATTATCCGTTTTTACAACTTTAAAACCTTTCCATTCAACTTTACTGTTCATCGTGTCAATCACGTAAACCTGTCCTTCCTTGGTAGTGGTCACTTCCGTGGTTTCGCTGGTCAGTGGCTTATCCTTTCCGCAGGAAACTGCCGCGCCTCCTAAAATAAGAGCCGCAAAAAACGGGGTTAAAAACTTTGTGGTCATGATATCTTTTTTTAATGTTTACATTTACGCTAAACTAAGAAAATAAATTTTAAACGAAAAAAGTTAATTTTGCAGCTATGGTTCTGGAAGTAAAAAATTTACACTTTTCCTACACTCCCGATAAAAAACTTTTCACCAACCTCAATATCCGTATTGACGAAGGAAAAATAATTGCGCTTGCCGGTGAAAGCGGCTGCGGGAAATCCACCCTTCTGAACCTCATCTATGGCCTGCTGGACTGGTCGGAGGGTGAAATTGTTTTTAACGGAAACCCCCTTCTGGGTCCTAAAGGCAACATAGTACCGGGCGAGAACGATATGAAATTCGTAATCCAGACTTACGACCTCATGCCGTACTCCACAGTATATGATAATGTGGGCAAGTTCATTTCCAATATTGACCTCAACGAAAAACGGGCAAAAGTCCAGGAGCTGCTTACCGTGGTTGGAATGGAAGAATACGCCGGGGTCAAACCCCAATTCCTGAGCGGAGGACAGCAGCAGCGGGTCGCCATTGCCAGGGCACTTTCGGTGCTTCCCAGGCTGCTTTTACTGGATGAACCGTTCAGTAACCTGGATTTCTCCCGAAAAATTGAACTCCGCGAGAAGCTTTTCAATTTTGTTAAAGAAAAAAACATCTCCCTCCTAATATCGACGCACGAAATACAGGAAGTGATGCCATGGCTGGACCAAATTATCGTGCTGCAGGACGGCAGGCTCATCCAAAACGACAGCCCGCAGGAAACCTATCATTTTCCTTACAATGCGTACGTAGCGAAACTTTTTGGGGAAGTGAACGTACTCTCGGACGAACAGAAAGACCGGCTGAATTTGAGTAAAACTTTGTGGTATCCACACGAGATCAAGGTTGGCGAAGAGGGCGAACCGGCCGAAGTCCTTGAAAGCAGATTTGCGGGAAGTGCATACTGGAACCGGGTTATGGTGCGGGATATTCCTTTGGTCATCTACACCGATCAATTGATGTCAGGCACACAGAAACTCATCTTTACTCAACGGTAAGCTTAATTCCTTTTCAGGTCTGCAGATACAGCTGCATAACCACGTACCAGAAGAACAGGGTCAGAAATGACAGCGGGATTCCCACTCCAATCATCAGATTACAGAGTCTGGGCTCCAGCCGATGCGCCGACGCAATTATTGCCGCAGTAATCATAGGCGCCATGGCGGATTCCATAAATGAAATCCGGACCAGCTCACTCCGTTGTTCCAATATCATAAAATACAATACGAAAATACCGGCCGGAAAAATAATCAGTTTGAAGAAAAGCCCCCAAAATAAAGGTTTGGAATCATGATCCGGTTTCTGCCACCTCAGCTGACTTCCTACAGAAACCAGCGCGAGGGGAACCGTAGTCGCTCCCAATATTTTAAAAACCTCATTGAGACTTTGTGAAACTTCAACATTCATAAGATTGAGCAACACTGCAACGGTGAATGCGATGAAAGGAGGAAACCGGATTATTTTTTTCAGTAGATCAGCTACAGAAGTCCTGGTTCCCGAATAGAGGTTGGCCACCGCAATTCCCACCGTGGAAAGGGCTACGAAAGAACCGGGCTGATCAACCAGCATCACCGTTTTCAGACCGCTATCGCCGAACAGCGCCTGAATCACCGGAATTCCTACGAAAGAGGTATTCCCAAAACCCGCACACATAATCAGCGCCCCAATGACGGATTTGGACCATCTGAATTTCTTCCCTAAAAAACCAAAAAAAGCAATGGCCAGCAGGATATTAAGCCAGGCAACTGCGACAGGAAAAACAACCTGCAGATTCAGTGTAATCTTCGGAATGTAATACAGCGAAAGCGCGGAAAGCGAAATGTTGATGACAAATGCATTGAGCGCCAGATGGCCGTGTTCGGGGAAGAGTTTGTTCCTCGTCAGTATAATCCCCAGAATCAGGCAAAGGAAAAGGAGAATTAAACTGGTCATTGACGATGGCGCAGGTTACAGACTGGCGAGATACGCATTCCAACCCTCAATTTTATAGGTAAGGGAGGCCAGTTCAGGATTGTCTGCCCTGTAAATGCCGCGCCCTACGATCATAAAATCCGTCTGAAGGTTTTGGAATACATGCTGAGGCGTATGATACTGCTGTCCTTTTCCATCGCCTTTATCCGCAAGGTTTACTCCGGGTGTGAAATGTAAAAGTTCGTCGGGAACCGGCTTTTGGGAAACACCACCAATCACATTCGGGTGGGACTGTGCGACTTTTAAAGCTTCTTCCTGATAATGGGCATCGGTAAGTGTTCCTTTGGATGACATCCCCAAAATAGCAACTACGCCCACATTCCTGAAACAGTCCAGGGAATCGTAGCCACCGATGACCTGAGAGGTTACAAAATCTGCCCAGTTGGAAATCTTGTAGATCCCGTAGGAAAACTGCAGTTCCTGTGTACTGCCAATATCAGCAAATTTGCGGTCTTCCATCAAAAGGAAATTGTGTTTTGCCGCCAGGTCTTTAAGAGGAAGTATGGTGGAATCCGGATCAAAATCGGTAAGGATGTCGATATGGGTTTTCAGGGCTACAATGTGCGGACCTACTTTGTCGGCAAGGTCCAGCAGCTCGGCGGTCGTGATCACATCGGCAGATGCGATGAGATTTGATTTTTTTTCTACGGCGATTTCCAACAGTCTTTTTGCGACGGAATGTTCAGCGTTTTCCAGTTTCTGTTCGTAGGAAAGGCGCTTTTTCTCTTCAAACTTCACTTCGTTACCCTTCAGGAAATCATTTATCCTGAGTACTTCGTCATCCGTCAGATGTCCTTCGTCCTTCAGCAGGGTACAGACTTCAGAGATTGTGAACAGCGTATGTACCCGGTAGCCTTTGCTTTCCAGCAGTTCCTTACCGCCCTGCTGACGGTCCAGTACCACCACGATGTCTGACACCGAAATGCCCTCGTTTTCAATCTCAGGAATCGTTTCAAGTAAAGATTTTCCGCTGGTGATGACATCTTCAACCAAAAGGCAGTTCTGCCCTTTCGCGAAAATCCCTTCAATCATTTTCTTCGTACCGTAATCCTTGGCTTCCTTACGTTTAATGATGAGGGGAATATAACTTTCCAGCGACATTGCTGTGGCCATCGGAAGTGCGGCATATGGTACGCCGCAGATGAGGTCGAAATTGTCAAGCGGAAGCATTTCCAGAAGGTAGTTCGCCAGGTGTTTTAAAATCTTCGGATCGGACGCCAGCGGCCTTAAGTCAACATAGAATGGGCTTTCTATCCCGCTTTTAAGGGTGAAACGGCCAAATTTAATGATGCCGAGCTTATAACATTCCAGAAAAAATTCTTTCTTACTTTCCATTGATCATTTACTTTCCTACAAAGTTAAGGTTTTCGGGGAAATCTCACAGAATGCAGAAAGGTTAAATAATGCCAATAGTGAGGGGGAAGAGTTAAAAAGTCGGCAGGTTTTTGCAGCGGGGGGCCTTGCGGTGCGTGGCGCAGACCCCGTCGCATCGTATGACTCAGACTCTATATTGAACTAACCTTATGGTACCAATTATTTCTTCTCCTCTCATTACAGGGTAAGATTTATTTATTTGCAATGCATTCCGGACCGAATCAAAAAAAGTAAACGCGATTTTCACACTGAACGGATCATCATATGTAGCTATTTGCGGTTCTAAAATTTCATAAACAAAACTGGAACGTCTGGAATTTTCAAATTTGATAAACATCCAGTTTACTTCATCTTCGCAAGGCTTTTCAGTAGCCTTTAAAACTCCACTTTTTTTAATGTGTAATTCTGCAATAAAGTGGAATTTTCTATCTGTTGAAAGCATAATTATCTATTTGGGGAGTTACGGAGTTACGGGCTTTACTACTTTCTATGTTTTTGGTTAAAAATGAACACCCCGCTTTGCAAAGCCTCCGGTCTGTGCGTTTAACAATTAGTCATTTTTCATAACCCCAAATTTAGGAAATTGTGAAGTTGTAGAAGTATCAGTTACGGGATTCTCACAATATATACCTCACTAATTCCTCGCCCAAAACGCAAGGGAAGCCGGTGAATAGCTATAATGTTTCAGTATTTAAAGATAGGATATTCCAGTAGAATGTTGATAAATAGGGTTGCTCCAAAGTCGGGAGGCTTGGCGTAGCGGGAAATATCACGGAATGCAGAAAGGTTAAAAAATGCTAATAGTGGCTATGGACTGTTGGGATGTGGCATTTAGAGAAATGTTTGAGGTGGTCAAATCTTCGGGGTCGCGGGGCCACAGGTGGCAGCCTTTGAAATGATTGGAATGCCTTACCAGGTTACGGGCTTAAGCTGCAGGCTGTCCCTGATTCGTTTGCACGTTTCATAGGTATGTGTCAAATAACCTTTTACCTTCGCAGGGGCCCTCGACACATGACCGGAATAGCCTATTTGTTGGTTCCAGCCGTTGCTTAGGGAGAGCTTGATTAGCATTGATCTTCTTCCGTAAGCATTAGAATATTTTTCCAGAGATTCCAAGTCCACTTTTTTTTCCGCTCTGTCCGACTCGCTACTGTAATATTCTGTCCTGATTTTTTCGATATCGCCCCGTGGGACAGTAAAATTGAAAAGTTCCCTGTACATCCCGGATTCCCCGACATTTTTATAGTAGCTGCCCGTGCCAGAGGTAAGGTCGTAATGCACACCCGCTGAGTACACGTGCATCTCTTTGATCTTTGGCTTGCTGCATGATAGCAGTAAAAGCAGTGGGAATAATAAGTATCTCATTGTAATGTGGTAAAAAGGGTTCTTCACTGATAATGATGAACTCGCGATGCTGCGTATCCGCAAACTGTGCTCCACCTTTAATATTGTCTTCCTGTTCCGCAAAATCTGACTTTGACGAATCTTCAATTCCGGACTTTTAACTTTAATAACTGCATCCCCCGCTCTGCTACCCTTACCAATAGCTATACTCATAATTAAAGGTCGCCGTTTCTTTACCATCGTGCTTTACAATAGAACTTAATTTTCCTTTTTCGTCGTAGTGGAAGAAATATTCATTCTCTTTCTTATTCTTAGCATCCAGGTTTTCAAACTTCCGGTGTACAAGCTTGTCACCATCATACCGGTTAGTAGTAGCGTACTGAAGCTTACCTTGTCTGTAGGTGGTATGCGAAACCAACTTTTTATCCTTATTGTAACCAAAGAAATCCTCCGTATTTATCGTCTTAGTGCTCACTACCAAGTTATCTTCGCGCTCTATACTTAGTCCTGCCGGTGTACCGTCCGGTTTAACTAATTGCTCCGTATCATCTGCCCGAACTATCTTCTTTGCTATACCGATCAGTTTACCCTTATGATACTGATAAGACTTGAGCTTTTTGCCATCGTCATCAAAGTGATCTATCTGGGTTAAATGAGGGCTTTCGTCCAGCATCAGGCGTACCTTTTTGTGAGCCATTAACGACATACTGTCCCGAATGTTGCGAACCTGAGAAAGAAACGTATTCTTATCCAGATCAGTCATATTGTAACCGAAAGTATGATTAATAAAATGTTTCCTGATCTTTCCCAATTTTTGTTCCCTGAACACAAAAAAGCCCGACCTGGACGTAGCCAGGATACTTCTTTTTATGTCTCCGTCAGTAGTATAAAAGTGTACAGTGTGCTCTGTTTTGGAATTTACGTTTCTTACCATTTGAAACGCAGTTTCTCCCTCAGTTCGGAATTGCCTTAAACCTACAAGTTCACTATCTCTAAAGACTTTTATTTCCTTCACGCCGGTATTATCTTTTTGCCAAAGTGGCACCTCATGACCTATAGGCTGCGCGTAAAGAAATGATAATGTCGTAATTAACAGAAGAAACCACAGTTTCGTGATTATACATTGCCGGCTGCTTCCTATTGGTATTTTATTACCTTTTAAAACCATTTTAATTATTTGTGCTTTTTTCAAAGTTAATGAATTCGTTATCTTTGAGAAAATTTTTTATAAATGAATAAAAATATATCACTCGTTCTGATTTTCCTCTCACTGCTCTCCTTTGGGCAGGTTGAAGAAAAAAAACTGGATGAACTCATCCAAAATACCCTCAAGACATTTGACGTGCCGGGAATGTCCGTTGGAATCGTAAAAGACGGCAAAATTGTCTATGCTAAAGGTTTCGGCGTGAATTCACTGGCTGCCAGGAATAACATGGACGAAAATACCCTCGTGGGGATTGCATCCAATTCCAAAGGTTTTACAGGCACTGCACTCGCCATACTGGCCGATGAGGGTAAACTGAACTGGGACGATAAGGTCACCAAATACATCCCCGAATTCCAGATGTACGATCCGTATGTGACTCAAGAGGTGACTATTAAAGACCTTGTCACCCACCGGGCAGGACTTGGGCTGGGCCAGGGCGACCTCATGTTCTTTCCTGAAGGCGGAAACCTTACGGTGAACGACATTGTACACAACGTTAGGTACTTAAAGCCAGAAAACCCTTTCCGTACTACGCTGGACTACAACAACATCATGTTTATTGTGGCCGGCGAGGTCATCCACCGCGTATCCGGACTGAGTTGGGCAGAATTCATCGAAAAGAAAATCATGAAACCTGTTGGCATGAATGCCAGTTTTGGATCCTACAGCCGCGCCAAAAGGGCCGGCGTGACCAATATCATTGATGCCCACGCGCCGGTAGACGGCAAAGCGGTGATGGTTCCCCACGACTGGAATGAAACCGCAAATGCTGCAGGCGGCATCATGAGCAATATAAAAGACATGATGACCTGGGCAGAATTCCTTATGAACGGATTCACCACAAAAGACGGGAAGAAACTGGTTTCAGACAAACAGATACAGCAACTCTGGAACCTCCAGGTTTCAACTCCTGTGGCACTGAAAAATACCTACGATTCTAATTTTGGAGGTTATGGTCTGGGCTGGTTTGTTACCGATGTGAAAGGGCACAAGCAGGTTTACCACACCGGAGGGCTAATCGGAACAGTTACCCAATTCACGCTGATACCGGATATGAAACTCGGGATTATTGTACTCACCAACCAACAGAGCGGTGCTGCCTTCAACACCATTACGAATACGGTGAAGGATTCCTATCTTGGAGTTACCGACCGCAACTGGCTGAAAACCTATGGTGACCGCATGACGAAATATAATACTGACGTGGACAAAGGCAAGAAAGAGATCTTTGAAAAGTCAACAGCCTTTGCCAAAAACAAAAATCAGCAGATTAAACCAGAGCAGATTGTAGGCACATATCACGACCTGTGGTTTGGCGACGTCACCATTTCGCATGACGGAAAAACCTACCGGATTGTATGTAAGAACTCCCCGCGCCTGAAGGGCGAATTGCTGCCTTACACTCCAAATGTGATGATTGCAAAATGGGACGACCGCAGTTATGACGCTGATGCATTCGTAAATTTCAGTCTGGATGAAAACGGAAAAGCACAGTCTGCAAAAATGAAACCCATCTCCGACATCACCGATTTCAGTTTTGATTTCGAGGACCTGGACCTGAAAAAAAAATAAGCCTGTTAAGCGGCCATCATTAAAAAAGAGGAAGTGATCATTCATTTCCTCTTTTTTTTGTTAAAGAACTTTCAGTTCGAGCCTTATGGACTTTCCAAAAATCTTTTTGGAGATTTTCTCAAAATTCTTTGTAAGGTCCGAGACATAGAAATCATACTCCGGATGGGGATTGTTTACGTGCAGAAGATGATGCTTTTCCAGAATATGTTTTAGCTGGGTAGCGACGATGCTAGGAGAATCGATGACGCGTACGCGGTTTCCGTAAAACTGTCTGATCTCATCCATCAAAAGCGGATAATGGGTACAGCCCAAAATAAGGGTTTCAATATTCTTTAATTTGCTGTTGCTTAAATAATTGTAAATGATGGCGTTCGTAATAGGATGGTTCTTGAAGCCCTCCTCAATGGCCGGCACCAGAAGCGGGGTGGCCAGTTCGTCGACCTTGATGAATTTGTTGTGCTTGCGGATGCTTTTTTTATAAAGCCCAGAATTTACCGTGGCCTTGGTGGCGATTACCCCCACATTATTATGAATTTCGAAGGCTACCTTTTCCGCAACGGGATTGATGACGTCAATAACGGGAACCTTTGCGTCCACGGTTTCCAAAACCTCGTTCAGCGCATTCGCTGTGGCCGAATTACAGGCTACCACAATGGCTTTACAGTTATTTTCAAGCAGAAAATCCGTGATTTTTGTAGAATATCCTACAATGGCTTCGCGGGATTTATCGCCATAAGGAAGATGCTTGGTGTCCCCGAAATAAATCAGGTCTTCCTGCGGAAGCATACGCTTGATTTCCCTGGCTACCGTTAAACCTCCCACTCCGGAATCAAAAATACCGATAGGCTGGTCGGCCTGTAGGTGGGTGTAGTCCTCTTTTTTCTTTTTCAAGGTTGATGCAGTATTTCCTGCAAAAATAGGTATTTTTTGAATGTGAACGGTTGAGCGTGCTGGTTTTTAAGCATCACCTAAATCATAAAAAGGTCCGAGGCAATTCCGTCGGCCATAAACCAGTGGGATTCCGGTATTTTCAGTCGGTTATCGTCAATGATTAGGACGCCGGTATTCAGTTTCTTAGCGGTTTCCTTTTGGAAGTGCGAGACCAGCGATTCACTGAAATCTTCCGTAAGTTTATTCAAGTTTACCCCCCAAACCGTACGCAAACCAATCATCAGCATTTCGTTGAAACGGTCTTTTTCTGATAGCACTTCAGATTCAAGGGCAAGCCGGCCTGCTTCAATGCTTTTTACATACAGTGGGTTGTTCGCGATATTCCAGCTCCGGATGCTGCGGCCGTCGTAGGAGTGGGCAGAGGGGCCTATTCCGAGATAGGGCTCATACTGCCAATATGCTGCGTTATGCCTGGAATGAAAACCGGGTTTTGCAAAATTCGATATTTCATAGTGCTCAAAACCATTCTCTTGCAGAAACCCACACATATAGTAGAATTCCTCGTTTTGCTCCTCTTCTGCCGGTGCGCTTACTTTCTTATTCTTCACCCAGTTTTCCAACGCTGTTTTTGGCTCCACGGTGAGTGCGTATGAGGAGATATGCGGAACCTGAAGTTTAATAGTCTGTTTCAGGTTTTCTTTCCAAATTTCAAGGTTCGAAGTTGGAGATCCGTAAATGAGATCAATGCTGATATTCTCAAAACCGTGATCCTGTGCCCGCTTAATGGACCCTTCGGCTTCGGATGCGTTGTGGGCCCGGTTCATAAGCCTAAGATCCTCATCAAAAAAACTCTGGGTTCCTATAGACAGTCTGTTCACAGCCGTACCTGCCAAATCCCTGAGGAAAATCTCTGTGAGATCATCAGGATTGGCTTCCAGCGTGATTTCCATATTCGGATCAAAAGTGTAGTACCTTAAGACTTCATCGATTAAACTTCTGATTTCATCACCGGATAAAACTGACGGCGTTCCACCTCCGAAATACAGGGATTTCAGTGTTTTGTCTTCGAGTTCATTCTTTCTCAGGAAGATCTCCTTTTTCAACGCCGCCACCATGTCCGCTTTCCCTTTGAAAGAAGTGGAAAAATGGAAATTGCAATAGCTGCATTTTTGCTTACAGAAAGGGATATGAAGGTAAATCATAAAAAAAGCTCCGAAAACCGGAGCTCAAATGTATCGAAATATTTTTTTTAGTATCTGTAACCTCTTGCGTTGATGAAGTTATCAAAATTATAACCTAAGCCGATCATGAAACTGTTCCCTCCGTAATCTGCGATATCGGAAAGACCGATGTTATAGGTGGCTCCGATCATGATTTTGTTCAGCTGAACTTTCACTACCGGTGCAATACTCAGGCTCTGGTTGTCGAATCTGTTCTGAACATATCTGAAACTTGCTCCGGCTGAGAATTTGTTGAAATCCGTTGCTACCGTACCCATCAGGTTTCCGTCCAACATCAGAGAAGAGTTGGTATCAAGTTTCATTAACGCAGAAGGTGTTATATACATCCCTTCCGTTATTTCCCAGTCGTATCCAAGGTTTAAGAAAATCTTGATTGGAGACGGTTCGTAGTTGTTAACAATCGCTTCATCATTACTGAGCGCAATGTCATTGACAGAAGCTCCCGCAAAGATATTTCTGTAGGTCGCAGCCAAACCGAAGTTGGCATACATCATAAATATGCTGTTTTCGCCTGAAAGAAGAGGATCACTTGGACTGTCTGTATTCAGTTTGGTGTAATCGAAATTCATGTTATAGGCAGTAACGCTCGTACCGAAAGAAAACTGGTCTTTTCTGTCGCCTTCGTCACTGATGGGAATAAAATAAGAAGCTCCTAAGGTAATCCCGCCGGCATTAATAGGACCGTTCTGATCCCTGAATACGGAAAGACCTGCACCTACCCTGTCGAAAATATTCGCGTGTAAACCAACAGACTGAACATTCGGAGACTCACTGAAAGATGAATACTGTTTTTGATAATTGGCGTTTACGTGCACATAATCCGTTTTCCCGTATTGGGCCGGATTAAAAAGAAAATCACCATCTAACAGATATTGTTGATAATAAGGTAATGTTTCCTGTGCCTGGTATGCGCCGGACAATAAGGCGAAGCAAACAACAGCATATAGTTTTCTCATAACAAATCAAGATTTCAGTTGAACAAATATAAAAAATTTATTGGTATATTTTTATTTTTCGAGATAATTTCTCCATTTTTTTATCGCTGCATCCATATCGGGAGGCATTGGACTTTCAAAATACATTTCTTTTTTAGTCACCGGATGAATGAAACCTAAAGTATGGGCATGAAGCGCATGTCGGGGTAAAATTTCAAAGACATTGTGTATAAACTGTTTGTATTTTGGCAGGTTCTGACCCCTAAGCGGAATATGTCCTTCATAACGTTCATCATTGAATAGGGTATGCCCAATATGCTTGAAATGGGCACGAATCTGGTGAGTCCTTCCTGTTTCCAGCTTGCATTCCACCCAGGTCATGTACCGGAAGCGCTCAATCACTTTATAATGCGTAACGGCATGCTTACCATGGCTTCCGTCTTCATAAACCGCCATCTGCATCCGGTTTTTTACGTGCCTTCCGATGTGCCCGGTAATCGTTCCCTCGTCCTGCTCTACATTCCCCCATACAAAGGCCCAATAGAGCCGTTTGGTCTTGCGGTCAAAAAACTGCTTCGCCAGGTAACTCAATGCATATTCATTCTTGGCTATAACCAAAAGCCCGGAGGTATCCTTGTCAATTCGGTGCACCAGGCCCACCCTGTCCAGGTCGGATTTGGTACCAATTTTTTCAAAATGGTAGGCCAAAGCATTGACCAAGGTGCGGTCCCAGTTACCATGTCCGGGATGCACCACCATTCCGGGTTCCTTATCCACCACCACCAGGTCATCATCCTCATAAATGATTTTGATGGGAATGTCCTGCGGAATTATAAAGTTTTCTCTGGGCGGGTGTGCAAGAAGTACGGAGATTTCGTCGCCGGGTTTTACACGGTAGTTCTGTTTCACCGGAACTCCGTTTACGATTACATTTCCTGCCCTGCAGGTCTGCGAAATTTTGTTCCTGGAGGAATTTTGCCGGAAGACCTGAAGATATTTGTCAATACGGAGCGGGTCCTGTTTTTTGTCAACAGTAATACTCAGATGTTCAAAAAGACCACTGTTCTCACCGTCACCGGACTCCACCTCCAGCAATTCATCTTCCGTATAATCTTCGTTTTCGGCTGTCATTGTATTTTTGAAAAGGCTTCAGCTTTATGCCGAAGCCCAATTTAAGAGACCTTTGTTTACTCTACCACCACTTTATTGGCCTTAGGCTTCTCTCCAGGTTTCGTAACCGGTTTTGTTGCCGGTTTTGACGGAGTTGCTGCGGGTTTGGTGGTTGACGGAGTTGTTTGCGACGTGGCCGGTGTTTTTGAAACAGTAGTTTTGGGCTGTGTTGTTGGGGCTGCGGGCACTACAGGTTTTGGCTCCACCGGCTCTGTTTTAGGTGTTTCATAGACCGGCTCTTCATACACCGGAACTTCCTCATAACGTACCGGTGGTAGCGTCGTGTCAATTTTTATACGGTAAATGGAGTTCAGTTGGGAAATCTTACCTCCCATCTGTGCAGGAGTTTTTTTGCTTGCCCAAAGGTCAATCTGCATTCCTTGGTCCCTAAGGTCGCCACCTGCCGGATCCTGATAATATACAATATCGGTTTCGTCATTTTTACCGTCTTCATGCTCAACGAGTCCAATTTCAAACAGATTGTTTGCCACTATGGCCTTTGCTTCTGCAACGGTAAGTCCAACCAGATTCGGTATGGCGATATTTCTCTTCGGCCCTGTTCCAATCACCAGATCGATGGTCGAAAAGCGGGTCAGCTGGCTTCCGGGTTTCAAAACATTTCCGTTATAAAGCATCCGTATCACCGCATCCCTTTGGATGCTGGGCTCAAATATGGTGTCGCCGACCTTTAGACCAACCTGCTCCAGCCTTCGGAATGCAAGGCCTTTATAACGGTCCAGGATATCGGGTATGGTAACCTTAGCCCAGGTTCTTGGATTTACACGGATTTCAATGATTCTTCCATTCTTTACCCTTGCGCCCGGTTTCGGAAACATATTCAGCACCTGAAAAGGACGATATTTAGGGTCGTATTTGAAACTGTCCACTTTATACTCCAGTCCCTGATCATCGAGGATTTTTATTGCATCATGCACCGACTTATTCATTACATTCGGGACCTGGATTTCCTTACCATGGTTCGTATGTAATTCCAACCACCGGAAGGTAAGCCATACCAAACCGATAAAAATGGCTGCTGCTAATAGAAGATTCACCAGGACTTTCCAGTGGAAAAGTGATTTCAGCATGGGGTCTTTAACTTTAAATATAGCGGCAAATATAATTAATAATTTTAGAATCTATATTCATTAATTGATTCAAAATCAAAAGCTCTGTTTAGTTTATTGCATAAATTACAGGCAGGTCTTCCAAAGATTCAACAAAATCATTTAAATTTGCCTTTACTGAGTCTGAAATATTATGGATAAGAAAAATGTGGCCGTAGTTATGGGCGGTTATTCTGATGAGTACGTGGTTTCCCTGAAAAGCGGACAGCTCATTTATGATTCTCTGGATCGCGAAAAGTACAATGTCTATAAAGTGGTAATAATGAAAGAGGAATGGTATTTCCTTGATGACCATGGACAGAAAGCAGGCATGAACAAAGCTGATTTTTCTGTTGACCTGGACAGCGGCTATAAGGTGACTTTTGATGTCTGCTTCAACATCATTCACGGTAAACCGGGCGAAAACGGCGAACTCCAGGCGTACTGGGATATCATCGGTCAAAAGTATACCGGCTGTAATTTTTACCAGAGTGCCCTTACCTTTAATAAAAAGGATACCTTGGCCGTACTCTCCAAATATGGGATTCCTTCTGCAAAAAGCATTTATATAAGGAAAGGGGAAGAAATCAGTACAGAAGAAATCGTTGAGAGGCTGGGACTTCCCTGTTTCGTAAAACCAAACCAAAGCGGTTCCTCGCTGGGAATTTCCAAAGTAAAGACGATTGCAGAATTTGAGAATGCCTTTAAACTTGCGTTTGAACAGGATGAGGAAGTTCTGATTGAAAGTGCCCTTGATGGAATGGAGGTTTCGGTGGGCGTTGTAGATTTTGAAGGGAAAACCATTGTTCTTGGTATCACTGAAATAGTTCCTGCTAAAGAGTTTTTTGATTATGAAGCGAAATATGAAGGTGCTTCCGAAGAAATAACACCGGCGAGGATTGATGACGAAACCCGTACAAAAGTGGAGGAGATCGCTATAAAAGCCTATGATTCCCTGGGAATGAGCGGATTTTCAAGAAGTGAATTCATCATCATGAACGGAACCCCCTATATGCTGGAAATGAATACCAATCCGGGCTTTTCACCTGCGTCCATCCTGCCGAAACAGGCAAAAATATATGGCATATCCATACAGGACCTGTGTGGCAATGAAGTGGAGAAGGCCCTGAAAAAAGAAAAAAAGAAAATATGAGAACAGCTGTGTTTCCGGGTTCCTTTGACCCGATTACTTTAGGACATTATGACATCGTAGAGCGGGCCGCCCCACTTTTTGATAAAATAGTAATTGCCATAGGACAGAATTCCCAAAAAAAATATATGTTCTCCCTGGAACAGAGAATGGAATTTATAAAAAAAACCTTTGAAAATTTCCCGAACGTGGAGGTGGATCACTTTGAAGGATTAACCATTGATTATTGCCACAGCAAAAACGTACATTTTATTTTACGCGGATTAAGGAATCCTGCCGATTTTGAGTTCGAAAAGGCCATTGCCCAAACGAACAGGGAACTCACCAAGGACAATAAAATTGAAACCATCTTCCTGCTGACTTCCGCCGGGAAATCATTCATCAGCAGCAGTATAGTAAGGGAAATCATCAGTTTCAATGGAGATTACGAACTCCTTGTCCCCGATGCGGTTCGCGTATAAATATTCTGTTAAATTTTGGACATACATCAGAATTTTAATTTCGCTATCGAAATTCTCGGAACCATTGCCTTCGCAATGTCTGGTGCCTTTGCAGCCATGCAAAAACGTTTCGATCCTTTTGGTGTCCTTATTATTGCTTTCGCAACTTCGGTAGGAGGTGGTACCGTTCGGGATCTGCTTCTGGGAGTTCCGGTTTTCTGGATGCACGACGTTTTTATTTGCGGAGTCATTTTCCTGGCCACAGTGCTGGCATTTCTTGTAAAATACTTCGACAAAAAATTCAGGGTCACGCTCTTTCTGTTTGACAGTTTTGGCCTTGGCCTTTTCACCATCATAGGAATCCAAAAGGGTCTGAATGCTGACCTGCATCCGGTTATCTGCATTACTTTAGGAACAATTACAGGTTGTTTCGGCGGTATTATCCGAGACACCTTACTCAACAGGATTCCGCTCATCTTCAGGAAGGAAATATACGCAACAGCATGCATCGTAGGCGGAATCCTTTTCTTGATGATGCTGTCATTCAATAGATTCTCTTATACCTTAATCCAAATCTCGACAATATTACTCATTGTAGCAATCAGGACAATGGCTGTAAAGTACCAGTGGCAAATGCCTAAATTTTATAGTACGAAAGGTGATGGTGAAATGTAACGTAGCACCATCAATTGAAAACCCCGGAAATTTATACAACTTCCGGGGTCCTCAATTAATAAACTATTAAAAAAAATAAACTAGGGATTTTTATGATCTGCTCCTCTTCAGGTTTGCAGACATTTTTATAACGCAAAAACTGTGCTAAAATTGCTGGGAATTGCCCGATATTATGTTAAACAATTTTAACATATTCTTCTATGGCCCAGCCTGTTATTTCCAAGCCCTCTGTTAATGCCAATTATCGCAAAAAACCTTATCTTTAAGCATCAAAAAATATTATGGATTTAGAATTTAATAAACGGGAAGATCAAAATAAACTCAAACTTTCAGAAATTAACCGGCTTTTCTCTGAAATAAAAAAGGGCGGAGGAGAGAATCGTCAGGAAAAAATGCGCCAGGAAGGTAAAATGACTGCAAGAGAGCGTATTGATTACTTACTTGATAAAGGTTCAGACTCCATCGAGATAGGAGGATTTGCCGGATATGAAATGTATGAGGAACATGGCGGATGCCCGGGCGGCGGAGTGGTCGTGGTAATGGGTTATGTTTCGGGTAAACAGTGTCTTGTCGTAGCCAACGATGCTACCGTAAAAGCAGGAGCCTGGTTTCCCATCACTGCAAAAAAGAACCTCCGTGCACAGGAAATCTCCATGGAGAACAGGCTTCCAATCATCTACCTTGTGGATTCCGCGGGCGTTTACCTGCCTATGCAGGACGAGATATTTCCGGATAAGGAACACTTTGGTCGTATTTTCAGGAACAATGCTAAAATGAGTGCAATGGGCATTATCCAGATATCGGCCGTGATGGGAAGCTGTGTAGCCGGCGGCGCCTATTTGCCCATTATGAGTGATGAGGCGATGATTGTAGATAAGACAGGTTCCATATTTCTGGCCGGCAGTTACCTTGTGAAAGCGGCCATAGGCGAAAATATTGACAACGAGACTTTAGGTGGTGCGACTACCCACTGTGAGATTTCAGGAGTGACCGATTTCAAGGCAAAGGATGATGCCGATGCTCTGGACCGTATCAAAAATATCATGAAGTCCGTCGGTTCCTTTGACAAAGCAGGTTTCGACAGAATAGAAAGTGCTCCCCCAAAGGAGAAGATCGAGAATATATTCGGTATCATGCCCGTTTCCCGGACCGATCAGTATGATTCTCTTGAAATTATAAAATGTCTTGTAGATCATTCTGAATACGAAGAATATAAACCGGATTATGGCAAAACGATCATTTGCGCCACCGCCAGGATTAACGGATGGAGCGTAGGGATTGTCGCAAACCAAAGGAAACTGGTGAAAAGCGGAAAAGGTGAGATGCAGTTCGGCGGTGTGATTTATTCTGATTCGGCCGACAAAGCGACGAGGTTCATCGCAAACTGTAATCAGCGTAAAATACCTTTGGTCTTCCTTCAGGATGTCACAGGATTTATGGTTGGCTCAAAATCTGAACATGGCGGCATCATAAAAGACGGCGCAAAAATGGTAAATGCAGTGGCAAATTCAGTAGTACCCAAATTCACGGTGATTACCGGAAATTCCTACGGAGCCGGAAATTATGCCATGTGCGGTAAAGCTTATGATCCACGCCTTATCGTAGCCTGGCCTTGGGCTGACCTGGCTGTAATGGGAGGTTCGCAGGCTGCAAAAGTACTGGCACAGATTCAGGAATCAACCTTGAAGAAACAAGGGAAAGTGATTACAGAGGAGGAACACCAGGAAATACTGGATACCATCTCTAAAAGATATAAGAAACAGACCGAGCCAACCTATGCGGCAGCCCGGCTTTGGACTGATGCGATCATTGACCCTATAGAAACGCGGAAATGGATCTCCATGGGGATTGAAGCAGCCAACAACGCTCCCATTACAGAAAAATTCAATTTGGGAGTCATTCAGGTTTAACGCTATAACTAATAAAAAACACAATAGCATGAAAAACACACTCATTTTTGGAAGCCTGTTCCTTTCCGTATTTGCATTTTCACAGTGCAGCATCAATGGTAAATCATCCATCCGCGTACTGGACGAGGAGGTATATTCCATCGCTGGAGATTTGGCCCAGTGTAAGGACTGTCACCTTTGGGTTAATATTGGCGGCAATGCATACACAGTTGGGGATAACAGGCAGAACACTGTAAAAATTAAGGCAACTTCAGGGGGACGCGAAGTAATTTCGCTGGCAGTACTTTCGCCTCAGGGTTTGGTACAGTGCAGCAAAAATATTGATATACTGGATAGCGCACAAACTTCTGCGGCCGCACCTGAGACTTCGGAAATGGCACCTGCGGCAAACATTGCGGTAAAGTGCGACATCGAAGTAAAAGGATACAAGGAAGTGAAATACGCAGAAGGGACTGTATCATTCTTCCCCGATATCACCAAAAATGATTATAAATACGAATGGAATACCAGCTATGCCACAGGGGAAACAATGCAGTCAACAGAGAAGGTACCACAATTTCCCTACACAAAAGAAAAAAGTATCACTAAAGTGAGGCTGAAAATTGTAAGTCAAAAATGTGTGCGTGAATACACCAAAACATATGACGCCAGTTACTGGAAGTTTTTTTAGCCACGCTCATTAGTTTTTAAACTTTATATGTGAAATCCTCAGTTGTAACCTACCTAAACCTTGCTATTGTTAGATATTTTTGCAGGATATACAATTGACTTCATAAGCGGAGTTTTCCTCTACCTCTTTTTTCAATAAAGAGAAGCTGAAGTTTAATGAGTATTTGGTCTTCCATAAAAAGCGCGTGCGAAATTTGAGTTACTTAATTATTGTGATTATTGCTGTCTCTCTTTTCTTTTTTTGGTGGTGAATAGGGAGCAAAAATCCTGCTTCCGGCCTCCTGTTTTTGGCAAGTGGCTAAATGCTCCACGCTCCTAGCCTCTTGCTGCTGCCTGATTCCAGTTTTCTGCTTTTCGTCATTCCCAAAAACAAGAATCCCATCCAAATAACTGATTGATGACCGTGTCCTGCAGTCGCGGATGGAAAAAGACTGGTCTCGTCTGGCTAACGGGATAAACCGGCGACCT
>JAIBEX010000015.1 GCA_019459455.1 Weeksellaceae bacterium | reverse complement strand
ATCTCGAAAGCCGGTCTCAGTTCGGATTGGAGTCTGCAACTCGACTCTATGAAGCTGGAATCGCTAGTAATCGCGCATCAGCCATGGCGCGGTGAATACGTTCCCGGGCCTTGTACACACCGCCCGTCAAGCCATGGAAGTTTGGGGTACCTGAAGTCGGTGACCGTAAAAGGAGCTGCCTAGGGTAAAACAAGTAACTAGGGCTAAGTCGTAACAAGGTAGCCGTACCGGAAGGTGCGGCTGGAACATCTCATTTTAGAGCGTCTTTTGACGTTAAACAATAAAGTACGCAAGTACATATGAACTTACTTAAAGTTCGCTTTAGTTTTTTTACTTTGGTTGGTATTTAAAAATAAACCCACTAGAAATTAGTACAGGGAAAGAGATACAAGAGCCAGGAGGCAAGAGTCAAGACACGAATTACGTCTTGTATCTAGCATCTTGAATCTAATAGTCTGCAAAGACAGTCTCGTAGCTCAGCTGGTTAGAGCGCTACACTGATAATGTAGAGGTCGGCAGTTCGAGCCTGCCCGAGACTACTAATTAAGAGTAAAGGAGTTGTTTAGTAGTTTAGTAATTGAGTTTTTGCTCATTCACTATACCACTTTTCCACTCATACACTCAACTAGAGGGGAATTAGCTCAGCTGGCTAGAGCGCCTGCCTTGCACGCAGGAGGTCAAGGGTTCGACTCCCTTATTCTCCACAGTTTTGGAAGACTGATTTAAAAGTTACGGATGGAGCCAAAAACAACATCTGTTCATCAGTCTGAAAAGAAGAAAAAAGATCATTGACATTAACGGTAAGAACATCACAAAGAGAAAACCGAGCACTTTCGAGTGCAAAGTTTACAAAATAATAAACAACACGGTTGTGTTGTATTAAAAATACTGAACTAATTATAATATTAGGAAAGAAATCGTTAAGGGCGTATGGCGGATGCCTAGGCTTTCAGAGGCGAAGAAGGACGTGGTAAGCTGCGAAAAGCTCGGGGGATTGGCACACACGAATTGATCCCGAGATGTCCGAATGGGGCAACCCGGCTGGTTGAAGACCAGTCACTTTATATTTATATAGAGAGCAAACCCGGAGAACTGAAACATCTAAGTACCCGGAGGAAAAGAAATCGAAGAGATTCCGTAAGTAGCGGCGAGCGAAAGCGGATTAGCCCAAAAGTCTTTATATGTTTAATAGAATGCTTTGGAAAGAGCAGCCATAGACGGTGATAGCCCGGTATATGAAAGGCATACATAGATGATAAATGAGTAGGGCGGGACACGTGAAATCCTGTCTGAATATGGGGGGACCATCCTCCAAGGCTAAATACTCCTGAAAGACCGATAGTGAACAAGTACTGTGAAGGAAAGGTGAAAAGCACT
>JAIBEX010000008.1 GCA_019459455.1 Weeksellaceae bacterium | reverse complement strand
AAACTATAAAAAAAAACACCCAAAAAAAAATTTTCTGTTTTTTTTTTTATTTTAAAAAAATTTTTCGGTGGGGCCGCCGCCCCCCCCCCCCCCCCGAAAAACAGCAAAATCTTTTTCTTGGAGTGTTTATGAATTCGGCACTTTCACCGCCAGCTCATACAGGTTGCCGCGCATGAGGAATTTTATCCGTTCGCGTGTGGTTACGGTATTCACTTCACCATCCTTCACCACAATTATGCGGTCGCCTGTGGCAATGTTCTGGTCAGCAATCCAGTCCTCGGGCGCCACGTCGTTTTCTTTTTTCTTCATTTCTTCCAAAATGTTCTCCGCCATTTCCTGGAAACCTTCATCAGAAGAATAATATACCTTATAATCCGGATCAAGACCAACACGGAATGTTCTTTTTTCAGCCATCAGGTTGCCTTCTGTATTGGGCATCGGGTTGTCTGACCCGTCGGTAAAACCAACCTCAATCAATTCACCCTGGTTTTCCGCAGCGTAATTCACCGCGTCTTCATAGGTTTCGAAATTGGTTACAACAGTATACTCGTCATACTCATATTTTTGGAGTTTTTCATTTCCTTCCATAATTAATATATTTTTTTAATAATTCAAAGTTATAGCGATTAAGTACAACACGCTCATTTATTTTCATTTTTTGTGCCCTCAATCTCCTCCTTCACTTCATGCCACTCGTTGTCTTTCAGTTTGGCCTCTATTTTTTCCACTTTCAGGCTCTGCCGTAAATAAGCGAAAAGACTCATATAGACATTGGCAACAAACACCACAGCAAAAAAGGAGATCAGGTAACCCCGCCAGTCATCAAACAGCAGTCTGTATTTGGTTATGATGATGAAAAATGCAGTAACATAATGGCTGAAACAGTACTCACAGGTAAACAGATAAAAGAATTTCCTCTTATAAAGTTCCTTACACTCCTGTGATTTTCTGATGCAATATTCCCGGGGTTCCTTAAAGATTTCTTCATGCGTTATGGTCCAGGCGATACATGCTACAGGTACAGCAAGAACGAAAAGCCAAAAGAGTTGTACTGAAAGAAGCTCCATGATTGCAGTTTTTCTCGGAAGTTCAAAAGTAGTGCCACAGGAATTTATGGTGCTGAATTTGTATATTTGGGTGGAAAATCCCACTTAGTCATGTCGCAAGAATGCTGCAGCACAGAAGAAAAGCCAAAGAAAGTTTCTACGGGTCACGAAAGTCACGACCATGAAGACGATGGTCACGGACATTCCCATGAAAATGAAAACAGGACGCCCTTCCAGCTGTTTCTGCCTGCAGCTCTTTCCTTTATACTTCTTGTTATTGGCCTTGTTTTAGACCACTGGCTGAAGCCGGATTGGTTTAAGGGTTGGTTGCGGGTAGCACTCTATCTTGTAGCTTACCTTCCCGTAGGATTTCCGGTGATTAAGGAAGCTCTTGCAAGCATTAAAAATGGGGATTTCTTTTCCGAATTCCTGCTCATGACCATCGCTACAGTTGGTGCTTTTGCGATCGGAGAGTATCCGGAAGGGGTGGCGGTGATGCTTTTTTACTCGGTAGGGGAAGTCTTCCAGACCATGGCCGTACAAAAGGCTAAACTCAACATCAAAAGCCTGCTCGATCAGCGGCCGGATGAGGTTACAGTACTGGAAAATCAAATTCCGAGAACCATAAAAGCCCAGAATGCTGCTGTCGGACAGATTATCCAGCTTAAACCTGGCGAAAAACTGGCCCTGGACGGCGAACTGCTTTCGGAAACGGCCTCCTTCAATACCTCAGCGCTGACCGGGGAAAGTAAACCGAATACAAAGAGAACCGGCGATACGGTCCTCGCGGGAATGATTAATCTGAACACCCTGGCCCTGGTGAAGATCAATACCCCTTATGAAGACTCCAAACTGTCCAGGATCCTGGAAATGGTTCAGAACGCCAGCTCCCAGAAAGCGAAAACCGAACTTTTCATACGCAAATTCGCAAAAATATATACCCCAATCGTGGTTTTCATGGCCATCGCAATCTGTCTCCTGCCCTACTTTTTTGTTGCAGATTATATATTCCGGGACTGGCTCTACCGCGCACTCGTATTCCTCGTGATTTCCTGTCCGTGTGCTTTGGTCATCTCCATTCCGCTTGGGTATTTCGGAGGAATTGGGGCTGGAAGCAGGAACGGCATCCTGTTTAAAGGAAGTAATTTCCTGGATATTCTGGCCAGTGTAAAAAATGTGGTAATGGATAAAACCGGAACAATGACAGAGGGCGTCTTTAAGGTTCAGGAAGTTTTTGTTGAAGAAGCCTTTAACAAAGCGGAGATGCTGCAGCACCTTAATGTTCTTGAAAGCAAATCCACCCACCCCATCGCTACAGCAATTCATGAATTCGTCGGTGAAGTCAATCACTCTACTGTCCTGGAAAGTTTTGAGGAAATAGCCGGTCACGGACTGAAGGGAAATCTGGGTGGCAAAGAAATGCTGGCAGGGAATTTCAAACTTATGGAGAAATTTGGCATCAACCATAACATCAATCATACCGCAGTTTCAGACACTTTGATTGCGATTGCAGTGGATAGAAAATTTGCGGGCTATCTTACCATTTCGGACCAGATAAAAGAAGACGCAGCCGCAGCAGTTTCGGAACTTAAAAACCTCGGCATCAGCATCACGATGCTGAGCGGTGATAAATCGGCAGTCGTTCAGGAGGTAGCGAAGGAAATCGGTATTACAAATGCGTACGGTGACCTTTTACCGGAAGATAAAGTGAATAAAGTAAAAGAGCTCAAATCACGGAACGAAAGCGTGGTCTTTATTGGCGACGGCGTGAACGATGCACCGGTTGTGGCATTAAGTGATGTGGGTATGGCGATGGGCGGACTGGGCAGCGACGCTACCATTGAGACAGCAGATGTGGTCATTCAGGACGACAGACCTTCAAAGATTCCCATTGCAATAAAAATCGGAAGGGAAACCCGGAAAATCGTCTGGCAGAACATCATTTTGGCTTTCGGTGTAAAAGCCGTGGTCCTCATTCTGGGTGCAGGTGGCCTGGCCACAATGTGGGAAGCGGTTTTTGCCGATGTAGGAGTAGCACTTTTGGCAATCCTGAATGCCGTACGGATTCAGCATATGGATTTTTCAAAAAAATAAATCAAAACAACTATCATGTCTCCAGCAGAAAAGTATTTTTCAGAACTTACAGCACAGATTCCGAACGCCAAACCGGGGAAGATGTTTGGTGCCTTATGCATCAAGATGCCCAATGGAAAAGCGGGTGCCATGTTCTGGCGCGATTTCCTTGTTGTTAAAATTTTCGGTGAAACCCTTGAGGATGCGCAAAAGCTTTCCGGTGTCAGCGTCTTTACACCGGCAGAAGGAAGACCGATGGGCGGATGGTATGTGATCCCTTTTGAACATAAAGAAGAATGGAGAAACCTGATGCAAATCTCGTGCGCCGCGGCGGAAACACTTGAAAAGAAAGCAAAGAAATAAAAAGGAGCTGGACTTCCGGACCTTAACAGCCGTGCGTTTTTTCTATTCCTTAAAATTCCTTACTTTTAGGCAAATTTTGTAGTGGACCAAATGGCTCCACCTCCAGCAAATAAAATAATACAAGATATATGACCAACAGAAGAAATATACTGCTCGCAGCCGTGCTTTTGCCGGCAGCGTTTGCTTTCGGGCAGCAGTACGGCGGGATGTGGATTCCCACAGAGCTCAATGAAAAGGAAATGAAAAGTTTGGGAATGAAGATTTCTGCAAAACAGATTTTTGACACTTCAAAACCAAGCATCAAAGACGCAGTAGTACAGTTCGATGGCGGTTGTACGGCCGAAATCATCTCGCCACAGGGCCTGCTGCTTACCAATCACCACTGTGGTTACGACAACATCCAGAGCCACTCCACCGTTGAAAACGACCTTCTGACCAACGGGTTCTGGGCTAAGGACATGAATGGCGAACTTCCCAATCCGGGGGTTACTGTTGATTTCATTGCCGATATCAAGGAAGTGACTGGACCTGTTTTGGCAGGAACCCAAAACTTAGATGCAAAGGCGGCTCAGGAAATCATCAGCAAAAATATGGAAACGGTGAAAGCCGGATTCAAACTGGAGCCGTGGCAAAAAGTGGTTGTCCGGCCGATGTATTACGGGAATAAATACTACGCTTATGTCATTGAAACCTACAAGGACATCCGTTTGGTTGGTGCACCGCCGCAGAGCATCGGGAAATTCGGTTCGGATACCGACAACTGGGTTTGGCCACGCCATACCGGAGACTTCTCCATGTTCCGGATCTATGCCGATAAAAACAACAAACCTGCGGAATATTCGAAAGATAATATCCCGTACAAGCCTAAATACTTCCTCCCTATTTCCATTAAAGACAAACAGGAGAACGATTTCACCTTTGTTTTCGGATTCCCGGGAAGGACAACGGAATATCTGCCTGCTATCGCGGTTGAAAAAGTGATGAACGAAACAGATCCGGCGATGATTGCGGTTCGTGAAGTGGCACTTAAAACTTTGGACGAAAAAATGCGTACCGATGCAGCTACACGGATCAAGTACGCCTCAAAATATGCCTCCGTGGCCAATTACTGGAAAAAATGGATCGGCGAAGTGGAAGGTTTAAAAAAATCCGACGCTGTAGGTAAAAAGAAAAAGTACGAGCAGTCCCTGATTTCCAAAAATGCGCAGATAAAACCCACAATTGATGAGTTGAACCGTCTATATACAGAACAGGCGCCATATGCGCTGAACCGTTCCTATTATTCGGAAGTCGTTAGAAACGCAGAAACGCTGACACTGGCCAACCAATATCTGATGTTTATGCAGAATTTTGAGGCCGGAAAAATGGATGAAAAAGCAGTAGCTTCTCTTAAAGACCGTCTGGCAGGATTCTACAAAGACTATAGCGGCGAACTGGATGCCAAAGTCACTGCAAAACTGCTCGCGCTCTATGCCAACAGAACTCCCCAACAGTTTCAGCCGGCAAATTTCAGCCAGTACAAAGACGAAAACAAAAATTGGGTGACGGTTGAGAACTGGTCCAAAAACTCCGTTATTACGGGAAGAAAAGCGTTTAATGGCGCTACCGTGGACAGCGACATTAACAAAGTGTTCGCCAACCCAGCCGAACTTGTAAAGGCCTTGAAAAATGATCCGATCATCCAGCTGGCCTCCACCCTGCGCGAAACCTATCTCAGTACCACTGACGGGAAATTCTCAGGACTACAGGGACAGATCGATGTGCTGCAGAAGAAATACATGGCACAGCAAATGGAAACTGACAAAGACCGTACATTTTTCCCGGATGCGAATTCCACGATGCGGGTGACTTACGGACAGGTGAAAGGCTCCAGCCCAAGGGATGCGGTGACTTACGGGTATCAGACGCACGTGGCGGGAATCATGGAGAAATATATTCCGGGCGATTATGAATTTGATGTTCCGAAAAAACTGATCAACCTTTACAATGCGAAGGATTATGGAATCTATAAAGACAAAACAGGGGACGTTCCGGTGAACTTCACAGCGACCAACCACACCACGGGCGGTAACTCCGGAAGTCCGGCGCTTGATGCCCACGGCAACCTTATCGGTCTGAATTTCGACCGCCAATGGGAAGGAACGATGAGTGACATCAACTTCGACCCCCGGTTCAGTCGGAATATCATGGTTGACACCAAATATATCCTCTTCATCATTGATAAATATGCCGATGCAAAATGGCTCATCAATGAAATGAAAATTGTGAAATAGAAAGTTCCGTGATCCTGAAAAATTTAGTCCCGTGAATGTTCACGGGATTTTTTTTTACATTTGAGCATGATTGAACTGATAAAAGGCGATATCACCAAAACTGAATGTGATGCAATTGTAAATGCGGCAAACGCCTCGCTACTCGGCGGCGGCGGTGTGGACGGCGCCATTCACCGCGCTGGCGGCCCGGCCATTCTGGAAGACTGCAGAAAAATTGTGGCACGGCAGGGCGGGTGCAAAACCGGAGAAGCGGTAGTTACCGCTGCGAGCAACCTGCCTGCAAAATTTGTCATCCACACCGTCGGGCCGGTCTGGAACGGGGGTAGGAACGGTGAAGAGGCAAAACTCAAAAGCTGCTATGCAAATTCAATAAGGCTGGCGGATGAAAACGGGTGCAAGACCATCGCTTTTCCGAACATCAGCACCGGAATTTACGGATTCCCGAAAAAGCCGGCAGCTCAAATCGTGGTATCAACTGTTGAAGAACTGGCTGAAAGACATCACATTGAAAAGGTGACATTCGTATGCTTTGATGATGAAAACTACAGTATTTACACAAAACTGCTTGCCGAACTGAAATAAGGATGCCCCAATTACTGCAGAGGAATGTACACCGAGGAATCGGTGATGTCCCAACTTGTAAACCTTCCCCATTTTTCTTACTTTTAACCAAATGCAGCCCGTTTACATTAAGCCCTCCCTAAAAATTGTACTGAAACAGTATCTTAAAGCTTACCTGCTGTTTTCCCCTCTTATTCTCATGGCTATTTTTGCAGATAATAAGACGGAACTGCTCGTGTTCCTGGCTTTGGCTTATTATGTACCGCTCACCATTCTATTTATCGTGGAACTGTTTATTAACCATTACAGGATCGTAGTTAAATTACAGGAAGAAGGCATCACTTTGCAGGGCAAGGATTTTTATTGGTGGGAGGAAATTTACGATTTCAGGATCATCAATAAACAGATCAGAACCACTACGCAGCGCAGAGGAACACAGATCATAAAGAAGGACCTCATCAGGATCAATGAAAAAAACTATGACTTCAACCACCAGTACCTGCAGTTTTCGCCGGAGGAAATCGCAGAAATCATCATGATGTACCGTGACCGACTAGGAATAATAGGGATAGAAGACCGCAGCAGTGAAACCGCAGAGTGATGATTTTGAAAACGCCGGTATCAATCACAGACTCCTAATCTCTGTTTTTTACTTTATATTTGACTGATGGTTATAAAAGAAGGGATCTTGAAGCTTTTTTCGGGGGTTTTGGGCAGCAGCGCGCTTCAAAACTACCCGTTGGATTACTGTATTCCGCTGTATCATACCGTGTCGGATGGCCCTTTGCCCCATCTTAAAAACCTGTACCGATATAAATCCGTAAAAGCGTTTGAAAAAGACCTGGATTTCCTCGGGCGGCAGTTCCGTTTTGTGGACTGGGAGGAATTCACCCGATATTCGGATACTGTTAAACGGCCGGAAAAGAAAATAGCACTCCTTACCTTTGATGACGGCTTTACGGAATTTCTGGATGTAGTGGTGCCCATCCTGGAAAGGAAGGGAATCTATGCAATCAATTTCGTCAACCCCGCTTTTGTGGATCAGAAGGACCTTATGTTCCGCTGCAAAGCCAGCCTTTTGGCGGAAGAGCTACTGGCGACAGACCCAGATTTAGGTAAGTTAAAGGAAATCCCAGGCTTCCAATTGAGTGGAAGGGACCAGCTGATCCGCTATGTTTTAGCTAGCGGATACAAAAAAAGGGCAGAACTGGACGCGATTGCAGATATACTCGGCCTGTACTTCAGCGACTATATCAAAACCCATAAACCTTATCTCAACCTTGAAGATCTTCATCAGTTAAAAGCCAGAGGATTCGGAATCGCAGCGCACAGTTGGGACCATCCCTATTACAGCGAACTCACCCCGAACGAACAGATCGATTCTACGGTGAAAAGCCTGGAATACATGAAGCTGCACGGATTTCTATCAGATGGTTTTGCATTTCCGTTTACCGATTTCGGCGTGAAGAACGAGTTTTTCGACAGGCTTTTTTCAGACAACAAAATGACCTGCAGCTTTGGAACCGCAGGCCTTAAAAAAGACAGCTTCAGCAGAAATTTTCAGAGGATTCCCATGGAACATGCTGATGCAGCGTCTACCCTTAAAAGAGAATTGGTTTACTGGCAAGTCAAAAAAGCATTCAACAAAAACATCATCATCAGAAAATAGTGCGGTTTCAAAGATGCTCCGTTGTGTTCGAAATTTAAAATCCGAATACTTCTTCCAGCGTGAGTTCCGTGTACTGCCCCATTTCCTCCAGCACCCGCTGATTGACATTCTCCCTTTTACCGATCACCGCCACATTGTATCGCACCGGTTTTATTTTTTTGTCGTAGAACTCTGAAAGCCCTTCCATTGAAAGTTCAGCTACCTCACGGTACATGTCCTTCCGCAGATCATAACCGATCCCTAGTTTTTTAAGCCTCAGGTGGTTAAAGAAAATGTTGGTGCGTGTGATCCGGCCGGACGCAAGCTGTTTTAAAGTGGCGTATTTCGCATTGCTGAACTGTGCCTCATACAGGGGAAGTTCCTCCATGAGCCCGTCGAGCGATTCCACTGCAACCTGCAGTTTGTCCGGCTGCGTTCCGATGTAGGTCGTGATATAATCTGCATGCTGAAGTTCCAGACCGGCCTGATACACCGCATAGGCGGAATAGGCCAGACTCTTGCTTTCCCGCAATTCCTGGAACACGATGGAGGAGAGCCCGCTGCCGAAATATTCGTTGAAGACGTTAATCTTACCGAAATTGTTGGTATTCACTTCACCGGCCCTTCCCATCCTGCTCATTTCCGTCTGTACCATATCATAATTCACAAAAAACACCTTTCCGCCTGTCTCTGGCTCGGGATAGATCCTGCGTTCCGGAATTCCGAACTGCTCTGACTGTATAAACTGCGCAGAAAATTCCTTTAGCTTCCCGAAATCATTTCCATAGATGAAGATTTCGTACGGAAAAAGGAAAACTTCTTTTATTTTCTGGGTCAGCTCTTCACATTTAATTTCCAGCAGGCGTTCCATAGAGATTACATCCCTGGAGCGCGATTCGGGGCCAAATTTGGCGTAAGTCTGCAGCGCACTCATGATTCTTCCTTTATCCTTTTTGGCGGCATTACGGCTCTCCAGAATGGTTTTAACATACTCTTGGTAGACTTCCTGGTTCGGCATGACGTCCTGCATCCAGTGATGGAGCATTTCAATTCCCCTGCCCATATTCTCTTCCAGGCCGTTCAGCGAGATGGTGAGCTGATCCGGAGCGGTCTTAAAGTCATGACTGATACCGATCTTGTAGAATTCCTGCTTCAGTTCATCGGGAGAGAATCGGTCTGTACCGAGATACTGCAGAACCTGGGTGGCTAACGACAATTCCCGGTCATGGTCGTTCCCAAAAGGAAAAATATAGTGCACCTGGGCCAAACTGTTGTACCGGTTGGGCACGAAACTCGCTTTCTTCCCTGCAACGTCAGACACCGTGATTTCTTTGTCATAGTCAATGAATTCGGGCTCTATTTCTGCAGATTTTTCTGCCAGGATAGACTTCAGGAAGTCGGATTCGGTATCACGGTTTATTTTCACAGGCGTGATGCCCGGATTATCCACCCTCACCAGGTTTTCATTAACACCCTTTTCTTTGTACACCGCCACGTAATTCTCCCTGAAAAATTCCCGGGCAAAGTTCACAACATCTTCCTTTGTGATCGCTTCGTAGCGCTCCATTTCCTCCAGCTCTTCCTGCCAGGTCTGTTTGCGGATATAGGTTTGATACAGGTTGGTAGCTAAACCGTCGGCCGTCTCAAGACCCTTCAGGCGCTGAACCTTAAAATCGTTTATGATCGCGGGCAGCAGCCAGTCGGGAAAATTACCGTCCTTCACATTATTGATTTCTGCCAATATGAGTTCCTTAGCTTCCTCCAGCGTCTGATCCTCCTTAGGTACGATCACTGCTGAAATGTATCCATAATCATTGAATCCCATGGCGAAGGCCGAAGCGTACAGGGCTTTCTGCGCATTGTTGATGTTCAGGTCCAGCAAACCGGCTTCACCTCTGTTGCTTAATATATGAGCCACAAGATCAGCAGTCAGTGCTTCCCGGGTGCCATAACTGTCGGTCCGCCATGCCAACTGAAGCCGGGGTATGGTAGGACTCTTCACCGTTTTCGTTATGATTTCGGTCAGGGGCTGCTCTACAATCTTAGTCTTTTTCGGGAGTTCCTTAAACCTGAACGGGCCAAAATGCCTGTCAACCAGCCCGATGGTCTCATTAAAATCCAGGTCGCCTACGAGAACCATCGCATAATTGTTCGGAACGTAGTATTCCTCAAAATACTTATGGATGGCCTGCATGGAAGGGTTCTTCAGATGTTCCGGCCTACCAAGTGTGGTCTGCTGTCCGTTTTGGTGCATCGGAAACAGGAGTTCCATGAGGGTGTTGTTCACCAGACGGCCATCGTTATCCTGCGCACGGTTGAATTCCTCGTACACGGATTCCAGTTCTGTATGGAAAAGCCGCAGTACCAGTTCTGAAAAACGTTCTTTTTCAATCCTGAGCCATTTCTCCAGTTCATTCTTCGGAATATTATTTTTGTAAACGGTTTCGTCCAGCCACGTGTGTGCATTGGTACCTGTTGCCCCCAAAGCGGAAATACATTTGTCATATTCATTCGCAATTGCAAACCGACTGGCCTCCTGAGAGACCTCATCGATTTTTTTATAAATCTCTCTTTTACGTTCTGCATTCTCTTCGGTTTTATGCTCTTCATACAACCCTGCAATCTCCGCCAGAAAACCGCTCTCATTTTCCCAATCCTGCGTACCGATTTTAGAGGTTCCCTTGAACATCATATGCTCCAGATAATGAGCCAAACCGGTGTTGTCTTCCGGGTCATTATTACTGCCGGTGCGGACCGGGATATAGGTCTGGATTCTGGGCGCATCAAAGTTCTGAGCCAGATAGACTTTAAGTCCGTTTTCCAGCGTGTAGGTGCGTACCTTACTCTCATCATTCAAGACGGTGGAGTACCGGTATCCGTTCGCATCGGTATGGTTTACTGTCCTGTATTTCTGTTCCAACATCATGCTCTGTTTAATTTTTTTATATAATATCGACAAGGATTTTCTTCACACGCATTATAAACTGGTCTCAAATACTAAAAGACGACTCTGAACTTAAAAATATTCTTACACCTAAAGTATTACTTTAACTACATCATCTTTTAACATTTCATTTAAAGTAATTTACGAATAAAATCTAAAAATACAATGAAGTCATTACAAATAAGAAATTCCCCTGTTTACGTGCCTATTAGCGGTACATCTGCTTTTTTTGCTTTTTTCGGCGACTTCATCTATTTTGAGATATGATTTTGAACCGTCACAAAAACTGAAGGCTGTTTAACTTTTTCATCACCGAAATTCTGCGCTGTGGTTTAAAATAAAAACAAAGAGATTCAAATCACTCCTATGGAAAAAAGTCAGATCCAGCACCCATTTTTTCCGGCGAATATACAAATAAAAAACACGGATAAAGAGACAAAAAGCATTCCTGTTTGGAATGCTTTTATGTACATATTTGATAAAAAAAAACGCCTTATTCCAACAGGGAATCGTTCCATTCGCGTAGCGTAACAGTGGACACAATTCCTTCCAGGACAAAGGGGTCTTTCTTGGTGAATTCCTCTGCCGATTCCTTATCGGTGAAAATCCCCATCGAACCCTCCCCGGGATTTCCATAAGGTCCAATGCCCAGTATTTTTCCCTGTCTGCTAAACTCTTCCACCACGGCTGCATGTCTTGGATACACTTCCATGATGCGTTCCATCGTCACATGCTCTGCGGTTTCGTAAAAAAGTACTGCTTTCATTTTATCTGTTATTTTATGTTATTACCTAATGGGCTTCCAGCCAGTTATCTCCTACCCCTACTTCCACCAGAAGCGGCACTTTCGTTTCAAAGGCCGATTCCATCTCGGTCTTGATGAGTTTGGTGACGGTATCTACCTCTTCCACAGGAGCTTCAAACAGGAGTTCATCATGCACCTGCAGCAGCATTTTGGTCTTAAGATTCTGCTCCGTAAGCTTTTGGTCTATTTTAATCATGGCCAGTTTAATGACGTCCGCTGCACTTCCCTGTATAGGAGCATTTACCGCATTCCTTTCGGCATGGGCCTTGACTACGAAATTCGCGGAGTTGATATCCTTGAGATGCCGTTTCCTGTTCAGGATGGTCTCCACATAGCCCAGTTCCTGTGCTTTCTGAACCTGCTCTCCCATATATTTTTTGAGCCGCGGATAGGTTTCAAAATATGCTTCAATCATCTGTTTGGCTTCCGTTCTGGAGAGACCGGTCTGTTCGGCCAGTGCAAAGGCACCCTGCCCGTAAATGATTCCGAAATTCACTGTTTTGGCCTGGCTCCGCTGCGTTTTGCTCACTTCTTCCAAAGGAACTTTAAACAGCTTGGAGGCCGTTGAAGCATGGATATCTTCCCCATTCTGAAACGCAAGGATCATATTCTCCTCATTGGAAATCTCCGCAATAAGGCGGAGTTCGATCTGTGAATAATCCGCGGAAATGATTTTCTTTCCCTCGCCTGCTACAAATGCGCCACGGATCTGCTGTCCGCGTAAGGTACGGATTGGAATATTCTGAAGGTTAGGATTCACCGAAGCCAAACGGCCGGTTGCGGCGGTGGTTTGGGAGAAATTGGTATGAACGCGGTGATCATCCTTATCGATCTGCAAAGGCAAAGCATCCACATACGTTGACTTCAGTTTCTGATACGTCCGGTACTCCAGGATGTGTTTAATGATCTCGTGCTTGGAGGCGAGCTTCTGAAGGATGTCTTCTGAGGTCGCATACTGACCGGTTTTGGTTTTCTTCGCCTTGGGATCCAGTTCCAGCTTTTCAAAAAGGATTTCGCCCAGCTGCCTCGGGGAATTCATGTTAAATTCTTCTCCGGACAGTTCAAAGATGTTTTTCTCCAGTTCCCGTAGGTCGTTTTCCAGGTCCTTACTCTCCTGCTCGAGCCACTTTTTGTCGAGGGAAACACCTTCAAGTTCCATTTTCGCAAGGACTTTCATCAGCGGCATTTCCACTTTGTAAAATAAATCCTCCAGGTTTTCCTTTTTTAGCTGCGGAGCGAAAAGAGCATAGAGCTGCCACGTGATATCGGCATCTTCAGCCGCATAATTGGTTTGTTCCTCCACGGAAAGGTCGCGCAGGGTTCCCTGGTTCTTCCCTTTTTTTCCTATCAGCGTTTCAATCGCAACCGGTTTGTAATGCAGGTACATTTCGGAGAGGTAGTCCATACCGTGGCGTCCGTCGGGATTCAGCAGATAGTGGGCAATCATCGTGTCGAAAATCGCACCTTCCACCTCAATGCCGTATTGCTTGAGGACTTTATAGTCAAATTTCAAGTTATGGGCAATCTTCAGGATTTGTTCTTTCTCAAAAAACGGCCGGAAAATTTCCAGGGTTTCCTGGACTTCTGTGCGGTTTTCAGACAGTGGGACGTAGTATGCAAGACCATTTCGATAAGAAAAGCTCATTCCGATCAGTTCGGCTTCCATTTCATTCAAAGACGTGGTTTCCGTATCGAAACTCACCGCGTTCTGCTCCAGTAAATTCTGAACCAGTATTTTCTGGGCCGCAGGTGTTTCTACAAACTGATAAAGATGGTCATTATCCGCAATCGTCGATTTTGTATTCGTTGCCTGGTCCAGCTCTTCATACGTTGCAAAAAGATCAAGCTGCATGGATGATCCTGCGGCTTTTCCGTTATCAGCTTTAATATTAATCTGGTCGTAGCGGGAAACTTTATTGGGATCTGCCGGTTCAATGGTTGTGGGCGCGAAGGCACGGTACAGGTTCTCGTAGAGCCGGCGGAATTCAATCTCATCAAAAACCGTCTTTACTTTTTCAAAATCGGGTCTCTCAAGATCATACTGTTCCTGATGGAATTCAATTGGCACATCGCAAATGATAGTCGCCAGTTTTTTGGATAATATTCCGCGTTCTGCACTGGCCTCCACTTTTTCGCGAAGCTTTCCTGTGATTTTATCGGTGTTTGCAAGTAAATTCTCGATGCTTCCGTATTCCTTCAGGAATTTCTTGGCGGTCTTTTCGCCAACCCCATCCAGGCCGGGAATATTATCTACAGAATCGCCCATCATGGCGAGGAAATCAATCACCTGTTTCGGGTCCTCGATTTCGTATTTGGTTTTCACCTCATCCACGCCCAAGATCTCGAATTCCGCTCCTTTCAAACCGGGTTTGTATATTTTTATCTTATCTGTCACCAGCTGTGCAAAATCCTTGTCGGGAGTCACCATGAAAGTTGTGTATCCTTCCTTCTCGGCCTTACAGGCAATGGTTCCGATAACATCATCGGCTTCATACCCTTCCACCCCCAAAATAGGGACATGCATGGCTTCCAGAATCCGGTGAATGTAAGGAATGGCGATTTTTATGGCTTCAGGAGTCTCGCTGCGGTTGGCTTTGTATGCCGCAAAATCTACGGTCCTTACACTGGCCACGCCCACATCAAAAACAACAGCCAAATGCGAAGGTTTTTCCCGGCGGATCAGCTCGATAAGGGAATTGGTAAAACCGAATATTGCAGAGGTGTCCTTACCGTCGCTGGTCATCCGCGGACTGCGGATGAGTGCATAATAGCCGCGAAAAATCATGGCATAGGCATCAATAAGGAAAAGCCTTTTATCGTTGTTGTGTGACATGAAGCAAAGATAGGAAATTGCGGGAATTGCTGATGGACAGAAGTAGCAATCTGTGAAAACTTAAGGAAGAAAAACCTACGACATACAGGGTTTAAACGGCAAAGCTTAATTCGAGACCTTTTTCCACAAAAAAAGACGATCAGTATCGCCATAAACATTTATATAAACAAAAAAAGCCCCAATTATGAGGCTTTTGCGATCCGGACGGGACTCGAACCCGCGACCTCCGCCGTGACAGGGCGGCATTCTAACCAGCTGAACTACCGGATCAATTTTTTGAAAAGTAACTGATAAACTTTATGCGATCCGGACGGGACTCGAACCCGCGACCTCCGCCGTGACAGGGCGGCATTCTAACCAGCTGAACTACCGGATCTGAAAATAAAAAAGAACTTCTTTCTTTTTGGTGAGTGCAAAAATACAACTTTTCACCTATCTTACCAATTATTTTAAATAAAAATGCTTTCCAAATTGGAAAGCATTCAGTATCAATACCGTTTTTTTATAAATGAGCCGAAAGTTTCTCTGCTATTACTTCTTTTGAGGCAACACCAACAATCTTATCAACAACTTCACCGTTTTTGAAAATCAAAACAGTCGGGATATTTCTGATTCCATAATCTACAGAAACCTGTTGGTTATTGTCCACGTCCACTTTTCCTACCACTGCTTTCCCTTCGAAATCCGCCGCAACTTCCTCAATAATCGGTCCCAGCATTCTGCAAGGTCCACACCATACTGCCCAAAAATCAACCAATACGGGTTTGTCTGAATTCAGCACCATTTCCTGAAATGAACTGTCTGTAATCTCTAATGCCATTTTAAATATTTTTAATTATTAATAATCTGTTTTAACTGCAGCAAATGTACAATTTTAAGTCCAAAGGCTGAAAACCCGCAGACTATCCTAACTATTTACGTTTTCTATTTTGTGTGCTTCAGCAATGCCTTTCAGTACTTCCGTAAAATAATCGATCTCGTCCCGCGTGGTCAGATGGCTGAAGGATACGCGAAGAGGCGTTGTGCTGTTCAGTTCATCATCATTCAGAAGCATGAGCATGACCATGGAAGGTTTGGACGCTCCGGATGAGCAGGCACTTCCCTGGGACACCGCAATTCCCTTCATGTCCAACTTCATCCCAATCATTGAATCTTTAAAAGGGAGCAGAACACTGAGGACGGTGTAAAGGCTGCCTTCCCCTTCGGCACTCCTTCCGTTAAATTTCACTCCCGGAACCGCGTTGGTAATCATTTCAATTGCATAATCCTTGATTCCCTGAATCTGCGTTGCATATTCCGTAAGATGATCCATGGATAGTTCCATGGCTTTCCCAAGTCCGACGATTCCGGCTACATTCTCTGTGCCGGCCCGCAGACTTCTCTCCTGCGGACCGCCAGTAATAAGCGATTTCAGGCCAGATGATTTTCTGATGAAAGCGAAGCCGCTCCCCTTTGGTCCATGGAATTTATGTGCGCTGCAAGAGGCAAAATCCAGCGGAATTTCTGAAAAATCAAGTGGTAAATGAGCCATGCTCTGCACGGTATCCGAGTGGAAAAGCGCACCGTTCTCTTTGCAAATCTCAGCTACCTTCTTAATATCGATAAGGTTCCCGATTTCGTTGTTTGCATGCATTAAGGAAACCAGGGTTTTTGCTTCTGAACTTTTCAATAGTTCTTCCAGCTGAGCGATGTTTACATCACCTTTTTTATCCGGACGCAAATAAACAACTTCGATATTCTTGCGGGTTTTCATCTCTGTAATGGTTTCCGCTACGCATTTATGCTCTATGGGTGAAGTAATAATACGCTGTACTCCCAGATTCCGCACACATGATTTGATGATCATGTTGTTGCTCTCGGTACCACAGGAAGTAAAAATGATTTCCGCAGGAGTAACATGAAGATAGTCGGCCACTTTCCTTCTTACATTTTCTATCAGGATTTTTGCTTCCTGCCCGTAACTGTGTGTTGACGAGGGGTTCCCAAAATTCTTCATCGCGGAAATCATTTCAGAGATTACCTCATCCGCGAGTGGGGTTGTAGCAGCATTATCCAGATAGACTTTCTTCATTTCAGTTTGCAATATTAGGGGTCAAATTTAATGAAAAAAACGGAAATGACATTCGTTGGCCCAATTCAGCATCGGCCGGTCCCCGTCAGTATCTCCAAAAGCAATTATTTTATCGTATTTTCTACCCTGAACCTCTTCTTTAATGCGGGTCAGTTTCTCCTCACCGTTGCAGTTTGGCCCTATAAAGTTTCCTGTAAAAACTTCATTCTTAAATTCCGCTCTTGTTGCTAAAAGTTTCATTCCAAATTTTTCAGCAAAGGGTTTGGTCCAGATATCGAGGGATGCGGTTATCAAAAGGCTTTCTGTCTTTTCCAAGTCCCTGTTCTGGATGAAGTCAAGGGCGTTCTGCCTGATTATCTTTGGATAATTCTCATCAAAAAACTTTTGAGCCTGTTCCCCGATCCTGGACTTTGTTTCTCCTTTCAGTATGGAAGAAATGAAGCTTTTCTTTACCCTTTCAGCGTCCATCAACCCCAATCTCAACAAAATAAAGAGTGGGACATGTTTTGCAAACTGGAAATAGAATTTTGACGCATTATAATGTTTCAGAAACAAAAACATGGTGTCGCTGTAGGTGATGGTTCCGTCGAAATCAAAGCAATACAGTTTTTTCATTAACAGGAATATAAGTTTTTTTAAAGTTTGAGTTTCTTGAAGATAAATTCCGGAATATTTTTGATGATGAGCATGATCAGCCACCAGACGGGCAGTACGTAGGCTATGTTACGCCGTTTTTTGTAGGCATTAAAGATATGTTGCGCCGCCTGTGCAGGTGTGGCAGTAAGCTTGGGATTCAGGGGCAATCCTTCCGTCATTTTGGTATCCATAAAACCCGGTTTTACGGTAAGCACATGAACCCTCTTATCAAACAGATAATTCCTGAGGCCGCTCAGATAAGCCGTAAGACCGGCTTTCGCACTTCCGTAGATAAAATTGCTCTGTCTGCCCCTGTCACCAGCTACAGAGGACAGAACGATGATGGTACCGCTTCGTCTGCGTTCCATTTTCTCTGCAAAATGATTGATGACAGGAACCAGTTTGGCGTAATTTACGTCAATGATGCGCGCTGTATTCTTATTATCGTACAGACCTTCCTCCGTCCCCTCTCCTAAATATCCAACTGCACAGAATAAAAGATTGGAATCAACCTTATCGAATAGAGCAGTGTCGAGATTTCTCATCAGGTCCAGCTCAATGATTTCGGAGTGCTGCAGATATTTTACCTCCAGATGTTTTGCAAATTTTGCCGTAGTTTCCGTATTCGATGTAAAGAGATAGATTTTTTCAACATTTCCCCTTTCCTGCAGTGTTTTTTCTACAAAAGCCTGTGCTAGTTCGGAATTGCTGCCAAGAATGATCATAAATTTATTTTTGAAGATTACGGGAAATCTATTGTTAAGCAGAACAGCACTATTTAACTGTTGTTGATGATTCTTTTATGCTGTAGTGAGACAAATTTAGGACTATTCACATTTTTCAGGTAATTGGTAAGGGACGGTTTGCTCATGCTGTCCTTACTTAAATAAATTCTACCTCCGTATTCTTCTACAATATCGTCCAGTTCTTTAACCAAACTGCTGAGTTTTGCGTTCACCTTAAAATCCAGGGCCAGCGTATACCCTTCCAACGGAAATGAATTATAGGCCTCAGGATTATTCTTACCAAAGAGTTTAAGTACAGCAAGAAAAGACCCGTTCCCACTGTTCGCAATGGTTTTCAGGATTTTCTGCATTCCTTCCCTGCCGTTTTCTTTCGGGATCACCATTTGGTACTGTATAAAGCCACTCTTACCATAAATCCTGTTCCACTCGTTCACAATATCCAGCGGATAAAAAAAAGATTCGTAGTCCACATAATTTTCAACCTTTTTTTTATTCTGTTTTGTGAAATACAGCAGATTGAAAAGCTTTACGGTAAGGTTGTTCAGTACAAAACCAGGTAAGAAAAAGGGAACGGTTGGTTGTGCTGACCTTTTTATGTGCAGCGGATTTTCGGCGAGGCTCGCGGGCAATTGCTGCCTGAATGCATGCTCACCGCGCATCAAGATGGACCGGCCGATGCTTTTCCCTCTCTGAAGACAGTCAATCCACGCCACATTGTAAGTCCATCCTTCGCTTTCATCAAAAAGCTTAAAAATTTCATCAAGATTCTCTGCCTTAATTCTTTCCTGACGGATATAAGCAGTTTCAATATTCTTCAGTTTGAATTTTGCGGAAAGGATGATGCCGGTGAGTCCCATTCCCCCGATTGTTGCCCAAAAGCGGTCCGTATTTTCCTCTTTTGAACAGTGCAGGACATCCCCATTTTCAACCATCAGTTGGAAGGAAAGGACATGTTCCGAAAAACAGCCTTCCGAATGATGGTTCTTTCCATGCACATCTGAAGCGATTGCACCACCTACGGTAATATACTTGGTTCCGGGGGTTACGGAAAGAAAATATCCCTGTTTAACCGTTACTTCCAGAATTTCAGAAAGCAGGACGCCGGATTCGCACTCTATGATGCCGTTGATGCGGTCGAATGCTATAAATTTATTAAGTCTCTTTGTCGAAAAAATGTTTTCAGCCAGCGAAGCATCACCATAGCAGCGTCCGTTTCCACGCGCAATGACCTCATTGTTTTCGCTCAGGAATTCTTTGATCTTAGTCAGGCTGTCTTCCGCCTTTATCTTTTTAGTCACAACAGGAAAGTTGCCCCAATTGGTCACTTTCTTTACAAAATTCTGCTTCATCGTTAATTCAAAAATTGTTTGTCGTAAATCAATAAGAGAAAGGTAATCAACCATACAGCCAAGGTGACCTGTATATACCTGTCCCTGTAGATGATCTTAGTGGGTGACTCTGTTTTATTGTGAACTAAAGTTTGCTGAAGATACCTGAAAAAAGCAAATACCACAAAGATGAAGGTGTAGAAAATCCTGGTTCCGAAACGTTCCTGAACCTCAGGCTGCACGGTAAACATAAGATACGAAATAACGGCGAGTGTAACTGAAATGGAGAGTGCAATATCAGCAAACTGAACATTATAGCCGTCCAACGCTTTTCTGGTCCTACCCGAAATCTGTGCGTTAATGAGTTCTCCCCTGCGCTTACCAAAGGCAAGGACCAGTGCAAGCACGAATGTGAGGAGTATGGCCCACTGTGAAATCGGTATTCCGGTTATGAAACCACCAGCTAAAACCCGCAGAACAAAGCCCGTGGCAATAATGAATACATCTATGATTGCCACATGCTTCAAATGGTAGGTATACGCCACGTTCATGAGTACATACAACATAATGACGCTGCTGAATTTCCAAATGTTGATTCCGAGAAACGAATGTGAAATAAATAAAAGGGCCACCCAACCTAAAAAAACTAGTACCAAAAAAATCAGGGCAGTAGGCTTTGATATGGCGCCGCTTGCAAGCGGGCGTTTACTTTTTTCCGGATGCCTTCTGTCCGATTCTATATCGGAATAATCGTTCAGGATATAAATAAAGCTTGCGCAAAGGGAAAAAATCACAAAAGCCAGCGCACTTTGGATGAACAGACCGGTATTGGTGATATTACCTGAGAAAAACAGCGGAAGGAAAACGAAAAGGTTTTTCACCCATTGCTCTACACGAAGCAGCTTTAAATATTTCGTCATTTATGTTGTAAATCAACTGTAAAAGTACGTTTTTTTCAAAAAACAGCGGTACGGCCTTCTCAAAAAAAACCACCCTAAAGGTGGTTCTGTTGAAAATATTTATGATGATGGGACTAATTATTGTCCCTGTTGTGCATCTTTTATCATGTCTTCATTTGCAGTGATCGCAAATTCTACCCTTCTGTTATCTGCTCTGCCTGCGTCTGTTGCATTGGTTGACTTAGGATCGCTTTCTCCCATACCCATCGTATAAAGTCTGCTCGACGCAACACCTTTGGCTACAAGATAGTTTTTCACGGCGGCAGCTCTTCTGTCCGAAAGTGCTTTATTGTACTCTTCTGTACCTTTGCTGTCGGTGTGACCATATACATTGATGTTTGTATCAGGATTATTGATCAAAATTTCCGATAATTTATCCAGATTCGCCCTTGAAGCTATAGAAAGGTCAGATGAGTCAAAAGCGAAGTTCACCATTCTCTCTGGTAAGGTAACCTTGATCCCTTCGTTAACTCTAACCACCTCAGCTCCAGGAAGTGTTTCCTTGATTTCCTTAGCCTGTTGGTCCATTTTTCTTCCGATTACATTACCTGCAACACCTCCAATGATGCCACCAAGTACTGCTCCAGCCGGTGCATTACCCCCTTTTCCTACATTGTTACCCAATACTCCTCCCAGGACTGCCCCGGTAGTGGCGCCGACAACTGTTCCTCTTTGCTGGTGATTTGAATTCTGAATGGTTTCACAACTGGTAAGCATTAACGCTGCTGTTATTCCTGCAATGTATGTATTCCTAAGTCTCATTTTGATTTATTTTTTAAAGATTTATTATTTTGTAGCGGTTCTCTGGAAGTTGTAAACAACATTTACATTCTGGCCTTCAAAGGGAACAGATTGCTGCAACGAAAACTGATCAGCAGTCTGGTTTAGCAATGTTAATGTATATCCAGTTTCATTTTCCTTTGCTTTGGTGCCATCCGGGATCTTCTTAAACTGAAACGTATTCCCCGTCAAAACCTCAAACTTAATGGGCTGTGTTTTTACAGGACATGCACCTCCACCGTTCAGGGTGTAAGAACCCGTATAGTTGTTCGGTACTAATGTCCAGAGACTACCTACGAAACATTGTGCATCAGCGCCTTCATCAAATGGCTTTATCATGTAATTCTTATCATAGTTTACGCTGGTGATCTGCCAGTTTCCTTTCATTTTCAAAAATTCAGCCCTGTCCGCCTGTGCAGTTTTAGCAGTAGTACACGATACGGCGAGTGAAGCCGCAACCAATCCTGTTATTAATAAATTTTTCATTGTTTATTTATTTACTGTTTGTCAAATTGCTAAAACCGTGCCACGCGCCGGAGGGTAAAATAAAAAAAGTCCAATAAATTGAACTTTTTTTTACATTTTACATAATTGAGATTCCTATTTCTTCTTTACAACCTTTTTAGTTGCTTTCTTTGCGACCGACTTTTTAGCGGGGACTTTCCCGACGGTGGACGGCGCTGCTTTATAGAAGTTGGTGAAGGCATATTCGGCAGCCTTACGCAAATCGATAACCCCGCCTGATTTCGATATCAAATCAAACCTGTTATCCGTGTTGGTGGGCAACATCGCATTGACACTCGACTTATTAGCAGTTTTGACCAATGCTTCAATAATCTGTTGCGGTTTTAGGTTGGGCATATAAGCCAGAAGTACCGCTGCAGCACCTGCTACCACAGGAGATGCCATGGAGGTACCCTGCTCATACTTATATTTTGCGTCCGGAACCGGCGAATAAATTTCCTGGCCGGGGGCAAAAACATCCACCATCTTCCCATTAAAATTTGAAAAACTGGCTCTTAAAAATTCCGCATCCTTGGTACTAGCACCTACTACAATCATGTTATTAATGAAGGGTTCAGCATCTGCAGAACTTTTAAAGTTACTTGGAAAATAGGTGTGTTCCGCAAGATCTTCGTTGTCGTTACCTGCTGCTTTCACCAAAAGAACTCCTTTATCCTGCGCATATTTGAAAGCGTCCCAAACCACTTTTTTGCCTGGTGAAACCGGCTTTCCGAAACTCATGTTCAGTATCTTTGCTCCGTTATCTACCGCGTATCTGATGGAGTTTGCTACATCTTTATCTCTTTCGTCCCCATTAGGAACTGTCCGCACGGCCATAATTTTTGCAACTTTTGATGCAACACCATATTGTACTTCAGTGCCATGAGGCAACCCGGCAATGATGCCGGCGACGTGTGTTCCGTGACCTGCATCGGGACCTTCGTAATTGTTGTTGCCGTATGATTTTTGGTTATAGTCATCGTAATTATCACCAACTACTGAAGCTCTCGGATCAAAATCCAAATTGTAATGCTTGGTTGCCTGCGCTTCAAAATGATTGATAGCCTCCTTCATCTGCTCCTTCAAAAGAACCTGTACCTGCGCAGGGGTCTTACCAGCAAATTCCGGATCGGAAGCGATGCTGGAGAGAATCTGCATGGACATCGCCTGATCCTGCGTGGTTGGTTTAATCGCAGACACATTTTCCGGCGTGAGGTTTTTACCATTCAGCATGGACACCATGGTTGGAATCAGGCTGTCAATTTTGCTGTACGTCTGATAACTCTGTTTTGCTTCAATCCCCTTCTTATTAAAGATTTCCTTAGACTTCATATACATGTCGAATTCCTCGCGCATGTTGGACTGGTTGGTTTTGTTTTGCGCTGAATTCGGACCTTCAAAAATGGGCTGGTATTTTTTCACCACCCTTGTAACTTCCAGGTTGTCCGCTTCAATATCTCCGTTTTTCCCTCCGATGAAATTCCAGCCGTGTATATCATCAACATATCCATTCCCATCATCATCCTTGCCATTGTTCGGTACTTCATTCGGATTCTTCCACATATTTTTAACGAGGCCAGGGTGATTTACCTCAACCCCGCTGTCCAAAACACCAACCACGACGTTCTTCGGCTTCAAACCTTTGGATTCCAAATACTTATAAGCGTTCTGTGTATTGATTCCATACACATTGGTAGCCGCAAAGTCCTTATGATACCAAGTCATTAAATCCTTATCCTTCATAGGCTCTACCGCCACGGAAGTCTGGGCAGATGCAAATCCGATTCCCAACAGAAAAGAAGTTGCAACAAAAAGTTTTTTCATAAAATTATGAGTATTAAATTGTTAAATTTTTTAAATAGGTAGCCGCTTCCGGTCCTTTGTTACAAATAAGGTCCAAAACCGAGAGGTCTTTTATGAACCCATGCTGATCTGAAAACGTTTGATAGTACATCTCCATTTCGGCGCCAGATTCCACCTTTGCAGAAAAACTTTCCCTGTAACTTACCAGTTCAGGCTTTTTGATGTACTCGTCATTCAAAACATATGCCTTTTCCGTTTTGATTATTTTTTGAACTATATCCAGGCCCTTCAGATTGAAATCCAGCAGGAATTTAATCTTATCCCTATAAATCTGTTCCAGACTGTCTTCATAAAACTCAAAGTATGGCGAACTCTGGTAGGCGTTCTTAATGGATTTCCAGTGCTGTTTCATCCAGTTTTCGTCGTAAGAAATCTCAATATCTTTAAAAAGCCTGTTGCCATTATGATGGATTGGAATAATCAGCGACAGCTTGCCGTTGGCTCCGTAAATACTGGTTCTGTTCCGATAGGTCTGTTTGGGGAAACTTTCATGCTGTTCGAATACGACTTCGCTTTCTTCCTTTGCGAATACGGAGAACCAGGAAACAGGAGGGAGGTAGAATACGGGTAATAAAACTTTCATTTGAGTCGATTTTTAAATTAAAAAAACGCGATAAAGACCGCGTTTTGATGTTTTAGATTTCTTTGTCTTTTTTTCTGAAGAGTTTAGCGAAATAATCCCACCCAAAGAAAAGGATGAGAAGGAGTGCAGCCAACCACCAGTAAGATGTTTTATGTAAATCTCCGGTATTGGCCGCTTTAAACATCCGGTCCCAACGTATTTTCTTTCCGTCCGCCTGATACGTTGAACCGGCGTCAGAGAAAAGGCCTTCCACGCTTAACCACGTAAACATCGGTTTACCAACGATATGGGTTTCCGGAACATACCCGAAAAAGCGCGCATCCAAAGAGGCATCGCGGTTATCGCCCACCATCATATAATAATCATATTTTACGGTGTAAGTGGATGTTTCCCGGCCATTGATCATTATTTTTCCGTTTTTTGAAGCAAGGGTATTGGCTTCGTGCTTTACAATCAGTTTTTCATAATCAGGCAGGTTTTGAGCGGTAAGCTGCAGTACATCCCCTTTCTGAGGAATGCGCAAAGGCCCGTACCAGTCTACATTCCAGTTTTTATTATTTGGGAATATGGTGGAGGAGGTATTCACTTTCTTACTCCAGACCATTTCCTGGGCTTCTATTGATTTCTGCATGTCAGGATAGTAGGAAATATCTTTCTTTCCCTGTGGCTCTATGGCTTCCGTCATCGTAACTACCTGTGGCAGGGCACCGATTTCCTTAGCGGTCTGATCCGTCAGACCTTGGAAACGGTAGTAGAATCCCGAGCCTCTCTGGTGTTCCTGCACCGGCAGAAAACCATAAATATCATAGAGAGCGGGAACGTCAAGCTGGGAACTTGTCACTACTTCATAGGCATGCTGGACCTGCGCATCTCCCATGCGAACCTCCGGTTTGCCGTTGATGAAGAGCTTTCCGGCTTTGAATTCCAGCACATCGCCCGGCTGCGCAACGAGGCGTTTCACATATGGATCTTTTCTGTCAATGGCCACGTGTACGGAATCATCAGGATAATTGAAGACCACGATGTCATTCCGCTTTGGTTTCTCCCAACCAGGAAGCCGTAAATACGGGAGCTTAATCCCTTCTGCATAAGATTTAGGATCATCCTTTGGATTTCCTTTTTCTCCAGTATCCAAAATAGTTCCCTGTAAAAAAGGGATTGCTACCGGCCTCATGGGCATCCTGAAACCATAATTCATTTTGTTTACGAAGAGGAAATCACCAACCAATAAGGTGCGCTCCATAGACCCTGTGGGAATTCCGAACGGCTGTGTAAAAAATACGTGGATGATCGTGGCAAAGACCACCGCAAAGGTGATGGAACCCAAAAATGAATCTTTCTTCTTTGCATTCTTTTCTTCTTCTGTCAGATACAGATCATCAGCGTTTTCAACTTCCGCATCTTTTGAATAATTGACAAAAGCCATGTAGATAAATGGAAGGATTACCGTGAGCAGCTTTTCCATAAAGGAGGTCTTTCCAAATTTTCTCATGAGCGCCATATGGAATACCGTCATCATGATTGGTCCCACGATCGGAAGATATGCCAGCGCGACCCACCATTTAGGCTGCTCTGTCTCTTTCTGAATGATGTAATAATTGTAAAAGGGAACAAAAGCAAAGAGAGGGTTGTAGCCCATCTTCTTAAATAGTTTCCAGGTGGAAAGTCCCATAAGTACGGAAACAATAAGAACATATACGGTGTAGGTCAGGAAATAACTCATATTAAAATGCTTAACGCTAATTAGTTTATCGGATATCGGTTTTGTTACCGAAAGTTTATGTTTTCTATGGACTACTGCGAAATTATTCCTTCTTAGGAAAAAAGAACGTCCTTCATGGAGAAATTTCCTTTTTTTCCAATGATCCACTCAGCCGCAATCACGGCGCCCTGTGCAAATCCATTTCTGCTGAAGGCGGTATGCCGGATCTCAATCTCATCCACATCAGAGCGGTAAAACACCTTATGGGTTCCCGGGACCTCATCTTCACGAATGGCGAATATACCGAGCTCCCTATCCTTCGTTTCCTCGAGTTTCCAGGCATCAAACCTTTCATCATTGGCAATAATCCCTTCAGCCAATGTAATCGCGGTCCCGCTCGGCGCGTCTTTTTTATGGGTATGATGGATTTCTTCCAACTGAACACCGTATTCATCAAACTTGTTCATAAGCGAGGCGAGTTTCTCGTTGAGGGCGAAAAATAAATTTACTCCCAAGCTGAAATTGGAACCATATAAAAATGCGGTGCTGTTTTTTCCGGCAATTGATTCAATATCAGGTTTTTGGCTAAGCCAACCTGTGGTTCCGCAGACCACCGGAATCTGGAGGTCCAGACAACTTTTGATGTTGGTGAAGGCCGCTTCGGGCTGCGAAAACTCAATCACCACATCCGGGCTGTTCAGGTTTTCAACAGTTGGTGTCTCATTGAGGCGGGCAACAATCTCATGGCCTTTTTTGATGGCGACTTCCTCGATAATTTTGCCCATTTTGCCGTATCCGACCAGCGCTATCTTCATAAAAATGATACTTAGAATTTATAATTTAACAGAACTCCCATTGTGGAAGCCTGTCCTCCATACTCATCGTAAATTACCGTAGGTCTTATGGCCAGGTCCGGGTCGTTCTTGCCCTCGTACAGATGAGCATCAACAACGGCATCCACAATATTCAGTATGTAAACCAGTCCTGTAGCTGCGATTGCATAATCGCGGTTTCTTTTCCAGCGGTCCTGTTCGCGACCCAACGACTCCTTGAGGTTGGAAATATTATAATTGGAGAATTCATGCGGAACTCCATTTATTTCCGCAACAAAGGCGTTGCGGTACCGTTTGTATCTTTTATCGTTCCAAATGGTAACCCCTACTCCCACGCCAATTCCACCCCATGCAATTGGGATCTTCCAGTATTTTTTGTTATAATACTGACCCAATCCGGGTAAAACCGCGGAATATAATCCGGCTTTTGTAGGACTGTACTTTGGTTTCGCATAAGGTGCATTATTCTCCTCTATCGTCGTGACGACCTCAAGTTCCGATTTGGGTTTAGAGGCTGACAGGGAATCGCGGGGATGATTTTCCGTCCTGATGGTATCATTCCTGTTCACCTGGGAGTGAGCGGTGAAGATCAGACAGAACAGCAAAAACGCAATCAGTTTTTTCATAACCGGAAGTGGGAAAGAATGTTATCCAGTTCCTCCTGGTTTTTAAAATCGAGGACTATTTTTCCCTTATTTCCCTTACCGGAGGATTTAATCTCCACATTCACTTCCAGAACATCCGACAGGGATTTCTGTACTTTCTTAAGGTTGTTGGGTAATAAAGGTTTTGTGCGTGGCTGTGTCTTTTCAGGGTTTTTCAGCTGGTTAGATGCCAACTCTGACTGACGTACATTCAGTCCTTCTTTTATTATTTTTCTGAAGAGCAGGTTTTGTGACTCGGAATCTTCAAGGCTGATGATGGCACGTCCGTGACCGGCAGAAATTTCCCCGCTCCTGATGGCGTTCTGCACCTCCGGGTTCAGACGGAGCAGACGTATAGAGTTGGTAATCGTACTCCTTTCCTTGCCGACCCGCTGACTCAGATTTTCCTGTGTGAGGCCAATTTCGTCCAGCAGTCTTTGGTAGGTAAGTGCCACTTCAATGGCATCAAGATCCTCGCGCTGGATATTCTCCACCAGGGCCATTTCCAGCATCTCCTGGTCGTTCACGAGGCGGATATAGGCCGGAACGGAAGTCAAACCTGCGATCTTTGATGCGCGGTACCGTCTTTCACCGGAAATAATCTCAAACTTTCCGCCCTCCTTCCGTACGGTAATTGGCTGAATAACGCCCAGATTCCTGATGGACTGCGCCAAATCACTTAGCGCCTTTTCATCAAAATAGGTCCGGGGCTGCGATGCATTGGGATAGATATCGTCCAGCTGGACTTCTACAATATTGCCAACAAATTTATCAGCACCCTCATCGGAAGCGGAATTTATGCTTGCTTTGGACTCTGCGCTCAGGATCGCTCCAAGGCCACGTCCCATTGCTCGTTTTTTATCTTTCATTATCACGTGAAACTTTTAACCTTCGCAAAAGTCTGTTAATTTTTAACTAAATTTTCATTTTTAAGCAAGACTTCTTCAGCCAACTGCAGGTACTGTATAGCACCTTTGCTTTCTGCATCGTAATTCAGGATACTCTCTCCAAAACTTGGTGCCTCACTTAAACGTACATTTCTGCTGATGATGGTGTCAAAGACCATTTCAGGAAAATGACTGTTCACTTCTTCCACCACCTGATTTGAAAGACGCAAACGCGAATCGTACATGGTAAGGAGCAACCCTTCTATATCCAGGTCTTTATTGTGAATTTTCTGAACATTCTTGATCGTATTCAGGAGTTTTCCCAGACCCTCCAATGCGAAATATTCACACTGTATAGGTATGATAACAGAATCGGCTGCGGTAAGGGCATTGATGGTGATTAACCCTAAGCTCGGCGCGCAGTCAATGACAATATAGTCATAATCGTCGCGGATCTGTTTAAGGGCACCTTTGAGCATATACTCCCTGTTTTCGCGGTCAACAAGTTCAATTTCGGCGGCCACGAGGTCAATATGAGAAGGGATGATATCCAAATTGGGCGACGAGGTTCTCTGTATACATTTTTTGGCGTTTGCACTGTGCTCCAGAAGGTTGTAGGTTGAATATTTAACTTCATCCACACCCAAACCGGAGGTAGCATTGGCCTGAGGATCGGCATCAATGAGAAGAATTTTCTTTTCCAGAACCCCAAGGGCAGCCGCAAGATTAACGGCGGTAGTGGTTTTCCCCACACCCCCCTTCTGATTTGCTATACCAATGATTTTCGCCATATTTTCGTTTAAACCACAAAAATACATTTTTTTTGCTGTAGCGCGGACATGAATACACTGAGTAAACATAAGTGACTGCAAGTAAGTTATTTACTTACAAAAAAATTATCCACAAAATCTTTGAAATTGTGGATAAATTAGTGATGATATGATAAAACTAATCGAACTGCATGCTTATCGGAATCCGAAAGTAAGACCTTACCTTTTCGCCGTCAAGCATGGCGGGTTTCCAGGTTCCTTTTATTGATTTAACGGTCTTCTCGGCCTCTCTGTTGAAATCTGAATCTGAACCTGAAGCTTTCACTGCGGAAATACTGCCGTCTTTTTCAACGATGAAGGTTACCATAGCAGAAATCTTTTCTCCCGAGCCTTCATAATCGGATGTATTGAAATTCTGTGCAACCTTTTTTCTGAACGCCTGAATTCCTCCGGCGAATTCGGCCTGTACATCAACCTCTTTAACTACAGCATTAGGATCCTTAACCTTTACCGGTGTAGTGGGAACCTGCTGGGTTGTGCCGGGATTAACAACAGGCGGTGTGTAGGTATCCATTGGTTTTGCACCGGGAGTATCCTGAAAACCTGGTACGGCTTCATCATTATTCACTACCGTTACCGGTAGTTCTTTCGCTGCTTTTGTAGGCGTTGGAAGGACTGAATTATAAGTTGCGACCGGTTTCTGTACAGGAGGGGTCACGACCGTAGGTGCAGGTGGATCTTTCTCAACATCAGGAGGGAGTACCCATTCCGGTGGAGCCACGAGGTCGGGTCCATCAGAAACAGAATTATTAAAGCTGGAAATCACAACCGGAGTTATGGCCAGGGCCAGAAATATCGAAATTCCGAGAAACATTGCTTTATTTAAAACACTGCCCTCTTCCTTACGCAATGCATAAGCACCATAAAGCTTGTTACGGTGCTCGAATACGATCTCATCCAACTTCCGGTTTTCATCTAATTTAAGTAAATTTTTCATCGCTTTATATATTACGTGGTTCAATTATGACCTATAAATCATTAAATTACAACTTATTTTCTGATTACTTTAGGCATCATTCAACTATCCTGCCAATTTATTGTGACATTGATATGTTTTGGAGGCATTTGCTTAAAACATGCAAAAATCGTTATGCAGCAAATAAAAAAATCCCGCAAAACTGCGGGACTTATGCTTTTAAGAGGAGGTTTTTAGAACAGTTCCTTCCGAATGATGTTCTGGCTTCGTTCGGGTCCGACCGAGACCAGGTAAACGCTTATTCCCAGATACTGCTCAATAAATTCAATGTATTTTTTGGCGTTTGCAGGAAGCTCGTCATAGGTGCGGGCATGCGAAATATCTTCGGTCCAGCCTTCCAGTTCCTGGTAAATAGGTTCGTAATTATAAAGTTTTGTTGTGGATGAGGTAAAGTAATCAATAATCTTCCCATCCTCCGTTCTATAATGCGTAGCAATCTTCAGCAATGGAATTCCTGAAAGAACATCAAGTTTAGTAATCACCAGATTGTTGATTCCGTTAATCATTGTAGCGTGTTTCAGGGAAACAAGATCAAGCCAGCCTGTTCTTCTTGGTCTGCCGGTGGTTGCACCGAATTCGTGACCGATTTTACGGATGTTTTCGCCAAGTTCATCATGAAGTTCTGTGGGAAACGGTCCGTGTCCTACTCTGGTGGTGTAGGCTTTCGCTACTCCGATGAGATTCTGAAGGCTTGTTGGAGGGACTCCGGCTCCGGTACAGACGCCGCCGGTTGAAGGCGAGGAGGAGGTCACGAAAGGATAGGTTCCGAAGTCAATATCCAGCATAAGGGCCTGTGCACCTTCGAACAGGATATTTTTGCCGTCGTGAATCGCCTGGTTCAGTTCCACCTCTGTATCTACGATGCGGTCCTTCAGTTTTTCACCAATTTCTATGAATTCGTTATAAATTTCGTCAATATCAAGCGTCGGCTTGCCAAAATATTTCTCAAAAAGACTGTTCTTTGTCTTAAGGTTCTTTTCGATTTTTTCGCGAAGGACTTCAGGATTGAGCAAATCAACCATCCGAATCCCCACACGGGAAATCTTATCTTCATAACACGGTCCAATCCCTTTTTTGGTAGTGCCGATTTGCGTGCCGTCTTCATCCTCCTCACGGTAAGTATCCAGCAAAATATGATAAGGCATGATGACATGAGCTCTCCGGCTGATGAAAACGTGGTCCGTTTTCATCCCTTTCTCTTCGAGCTGCGCAATTTCTTTCATAAAGGCCTTGGGATTCACCACTACTCCATTTGCAATGATGCATTTCCCCTTGCACTGCAGGACACCGGAAGGCAGAAGGTGCAGGACAAATTTTTCATCGCCTACATATACGGTATGCCCTGCATTATCGCCACCCTGAAACCGTACTACATAATCTGATTTCGCTGATAGAACATCCGTAATTTTTCCTTTGCCTTCGTCGCCGTACTGAAGACCAACAACCACATAAGTTGACATATTTTACTGTTTTAAGATTCCCGCAAAGTTACTTTTAATATAAGTTTTAGGCAAAGTTTGTTGAAAAAATATTGTTAAACTTCAATTTGAGACAGGCCATTTCTGCATAAAAAATTTCCGATTAATTTCCTTAAATTTGCCCTTTGCGAAACATTATATGGAATCCATTCAAATTTACGACAAAACTTTTGTTCCTTATCTGGAAGATGCTGAAATACAGGAAATTGTAAAAGAAACAGCCCTTAAAATCTACAAAGACTACAAAGACGAAATCCCGGTTTTCATTGGGGTACTGAACGGTGTTGTGATGTTTTTCTCCGACCTGCTCAAGCATTATCCGGGTAATTGTGAGATCGCCTTCATCCAGATGAGTTCATATGTGGGCACGCAGTCTACAGGAATTGTATATCAGAAAATGGAACTCACGAAGGAGATCAAAGACCGCCATATTATTCTGGTGGAAGACATTGTGGACACAGGAAACACCGTGGAAAGCCTGTTTCAGTATTTTAATGAAACCCAGCGCCCAAAATCGGTAAAACTTGCCTCATTTCTGCTGAAGCCGGATGTTTACAAAAAAGATTTCAAGCTGGATTATATCGGAAAAGAAATCCCAAACAAATTCGTTGTGGGTTACGGACTGGATTACGATGAGCTGGGACGCAACCTGAAAGACCTGTACCAGTTGGAAGAGGGAAAAATAAACGATTAAAGAAACCTGCTAAAAGCAGTAAAATTTCAATATCAAACCTATTATAATGATAAACATTGTTCTCTTCGGCCCTCCCGGAAGCGGTAAAGGTACACAGGCACAAAATTTAATTGAAAAATTCAACTTAAAACAGATTTCAACCGGTGACCTGTTCCGTTATAACATGAAAAATGACACGGAACTGGGAAAACTGGCAAAATCTTATATTGACAAAGGCGAACTCGTACCGGATCAGGTAACCACGGACATGCTGGTGGACGAAGTGAAAAAGCCGACCGAAACCAATGGATTCATCTTCGACGGTTATCCGAGAACAGCCAATCAGACCGAAGCCCTGGAAAACATTGTTAAAGAAGTCCTGAATGCTGATATTTCCGTTTGTCTGTCGCTGATTGTAGATGATGAAATATTGGTGGGCCGCTTACTGAAAAGAGGCGTCACCAGCGGTCGGACAGACGATTCCAACGAGGAAATAATCCGCCACCGCATAGAAGAGTACTATTCTAAAACAGCAGAAGTTGCTGAGCTGTATAAGCAGCAGGGTAAATATGTTGAAATAAACGGCGTAGGTGAAATTGAAGAGATTTCCCAAAAACTTTTTGCCGAAGTAGAAAAAATAAAATAGGATCCAGGTGGTATTTCAGGATGAAGAAAAAGCATTCAAATAATATCTAAATCCGAAAACTAATCCCTGAACCTAAACCCCAAGAAAATTATGTCAAACTTTGTAGATTACGTAAAAATTCACTGTAAATCCGGACACGGCGGTGCCGGCTCCGCACACCTCCGCCGCGAAAAATACATCCCGAAGGGAGGACCGGACGGTGGCGATGGCGGCCGTGGCGGACACGTCATCATGAAAGGCGATTCGCACGAGTGGACCTTGCTTCCACTCCGTTTTACAAGGCACGTAAAGGCCGAACGCGGACATAACGGTGGAAAAAACCAGTTAACCGGTGGATATGGAGAGGACGTTTACATCAAAGTTCCGTTGGGGACCATTGCAAAAAATGAGGGAGGTGAAGTGATTGCAGAAATCATGGAAGACGGTCAGGAAATCATCCTGATGCACGGCGGAAAAGGCGGACTTGGAAACGAGCATTTCAAATCATCCACGAACCAGACCCCCCGTTACGCACAGCCCGGACTTCCGGGTGAAGAAGGTTTCATTACCTTCGAACTTAAAATCCTTGCCGATGTTGGCCTGGTAGGTTTCCCAAATGCAGGGAAATCGACACTTTTAGCCGCAGTTTCGGCTGCGAAACCAAAGATTGCTGATTACGCGTTCACCACGCTCACACCGAATCTGGGAATCGTGGATTACCGGAACTATAAATCCTTTGTTATGGCCGATATTCCCGGAATCATAGAGGGTGCGGCGGAAGGAAAAGGTTTGGGTCACCGCTTCCTGAGACATATTGAAAGGAATTCCATTCTGCTGTTTTTGATACCAGCCGATTCTGAAAGTCACTATAAAGAATTTGAGATTCTGGAAAACGAACTGAAGAAGTACAACCCGGAACTTCTGGATAAGGACTATATCATTTCCATCTCCAAGGCCGATTTGCTGGACGATGAACTTAAGGTTGAGATCTCCAGGGAATTCCCGGAAAACCGCAAGCCTGTTTTCTTTTCCAGTGTCACGCAGGAAGGGCTTACCGAACTGAAGGATGTGATTTGGAAGAAACTGCACGGCTAAGCTAAGGTAGAAACGGAGTTTATGAAAGCGTTGGTTTTAATTGTCCTTTTTTCTTCGTTGCTTCCGGCGCAGCAAAATATCCGTATAGGAAATACAGAGTATGAAAAAACATCAGAAAGAATAACGGACAGCTTTCTAAATGAGACCTTAACAGTGGAAATACTGAAGAACCTCTCAAATAATAAAGAGGCCGTGACCTGTGTGGTGTCTTCGAGGTACTACGAGGGCAAAATGACGTTGGATATTAAAAAGAAAACAGCGGCTTGCCATTATTATCATAAAGACAATGCACCTTCAAAATCTATTCAGGATTCAACACAGGTTTACTATAAGCAGCAAAAAAACGGTTTATTTCTGTACTCTCACGGATATCATTATAAAAAGGGAAGGCGCAAAGTAACCCATTTTCTGAACAAGGAAGATGAAAACAGGTCACGTCAGAAAGTTTATTTATTAAAATAAACCTCAATTCCTTAACCCGCACTTGCAGCTATAAAGAAGAGCTAAGTTCTAGCATCCAAAGCAGAAACTAAAAAGAAAGTCAGAAACTCGTGCAAAATTAAAGTTGGAAGGAATTTCGGAACTAAAAGGCTAACAATTGTTTCATGAAAAAAATTTTATTTGCTTTAATAATCGTTTTCATATTTTTTTCAGCGGGTAAGGCCCAGGACAGTCTTTCGGCCTCCATTATGCCGCATTGGGAACAAGGTGATGCTTTCAGTTTCAACATCAAAAAAATTAAGGAAAAAGAAGATAACGGTCTTAAGCAGTCAGATTCCGCAGTGTTTGTGGGAACGATTACTGTTTTGGAATTACTGGATGATAAAATTCGGAATTCGTACAAAACAAACCACAGTTTAATTTCACATTTCGGATTGGGAAACGACTATTTTAAGAATGCTGACCTTGCTAAAGAGATAGAAGTTATTTATACGACCGACGGCGCCGGCCAATTCCAACAAATTGAGAACTGGGCCGCCGTACAGAACGAACTCACGCTATCCTTCAATGTACTGCTTCAGAATTTTAAAAAGAGCGGGACATCAAGCGCAGAAAATCTTGTAAGTTTCGAAAAGATCCTGACTTTCATGAAGTCCCGAAATTTTGTAGAACAGAACATCTTCTCTGAACTGCAACTGATACATTACCTTATGGGCACTGAACTTAAGAATCAGCAGGAAATCATGTTTGAAGAAGAGACGGCCAACCCGCTGGGCGGGGATCCGTTGCGTTCTGAAGCTAAAATAAAAGTCAAGGCCATAAAGCCGGAAAGTTCTGAAATCATTATATCTCAGCAGAAAACCCTCAACAGGAACGACGTGAGTAAATTCATGGCTACCTTTTCCAAAAAAATGAATTTAAACAATCATGATTTTGCAGAATTCCTCAAAAAATCCACTTACGAAATATCCGACCAGACGGATTTTACCGTCAACTACAAGATCGGTATTCCAAACAGAATAAACTACAGGAGAAAATCCCGAATCGTTTTAGACGGCAAAAATGCTTTAAGAAACGATGAAATTTTGATTGACAGGATTAAGTAACTGGCTTGATACTTGAAGTCCATATTTTCTATATTTAACTTATGAAAATTCTACTGTCAGCCATTACCCTCTTTTTTCTTCTGTCCTGCGCAACTGCAAATAAATCCAATTATTCAAAGATTGAATATGAAGCCGGCACCTGTTTCGGATTTTGCCCTATTTTCAAAATGACCATTAACCCGGACCGGACAGCAGTTCTGGAAGCGGAACATTTTAATTTCACGGAGGGCCGTTCGAAAGATGAGTTTTCAAAACCCCGGGAAGGAACTTTTAAAGGGACCATAAAACAGGAAGATTATACTAAATTGGTAGCGCTGCTCAACTCCCTGAACCCCGGCAGCATGAAGGATCAGTACGGCCGCAGAGATGTTACCGACCTTCCCACCTCCTATTTAAGGCTCCATTTCAATGACGGAAAAGCCAAAACCATTGAAGATTACGGAAAACACGGCACTCCGAAACTGGAGCAAGTTTACCGTTTTTTTGAGGAATTGAGGCATAACCAAAAATGGGAAAAGGTGAAATAGGGTTAATTTTTAACGATCTGTTCCAAATAAAAAAATAAAAACTATCTTTGCGCCATATTTCGCGGCATTCTAAGCCATTTCGTAATTCGTTTTACTAAAGATTCTGTTCTAAAATTTTTTGACAGGATGAATGAAGAAGCAAAACGCTTCATCCGCACTAATTTTAATACAGAACCAATTTTGTTATTTACAGACTTAAATTTAATTAAGCCCATCCTTGATGCGCTTAAGGAGGAAGGTTATGAAACACCAACTCCAATCCAACAACAGGCAATACCCCAAATTTTAGAAGGCAGGGATTTACTCGGAACCGCGCAGACGGGAACCGGTAAAACGGCTGCATTTGCCATCCCAATTCTACAGAACCTTACGGCAAAAAACGTTCGTAACAATCAAATCAAGGCCCTTATCCTGACCCCTACCCGCGAACTGGCGATCCAAATTGAAGAGAGCTTCAATGCCTACGGACGTCATCTGAAAATGAGAAATCTCGTGGTATTCGGCGGTGTGAAACAGGGCGCTCAGGAAAACTCACTCAGAAGAGGGGTTGATATCCTGGTAGCAACTCCCGGAAGACTTTTAGATTTTATCTCACAGGGTATTATCTCTCTTAAACATCTGGAAATCTTTGTTCTTGATGAAGCCGACCGGATGCTTGATATGGGTTTTGTACATGATGTAAAGAGAATTGTAAAAATGCTGCCGGAGAAAAGGCAGACCCTGTTTTTCTCTGCAACATTTCCTGACGAAATTAAGAACCTGGCGAACTCAATCCTCAACAATCCTGTAAAAGTGGCTGTCGCCCCCGTTTCTGCTACTGCAGACACCATTCAGCAGAAAGTATATTTCGTGGATAAGGAAGATAAGCTGGAACTACTCACACATATCCTTAAAAATGACATCAACGATTCGGTGCTTGTTTTCTCGCGAACCAAACACGGAGCCGATAAAATTGCCCGAAAACTACAGTCCCACAAGATTTCTGCAGAGGCGATTCACGGAAATAAATCCCAAAACGCCCGGCAGAATGCGCTGAGCAATTTCAAAGCGGGCAAAACCAGAGTTTTGGTTGCAACCGATATCGCAGCAAGGGGAATTGATATTGATGAACTGAAGTACGTAGTGAATTTTGAGCTTTCCGATGTCTCCGAAACCTATGTGCACAGGATCGGTAGAACCGGCCGTGCAGGCGCAGAGGGGCAATCGATTTCCTTTGTGGACAGTCTGGACTTACTGAACCTTAAGAATACGGAAAAACTTATCGGGAAAAAGATTCCTGTGGAAAAGGACCATCCTTATCATACCGATAATCTGGTGGCGCAGAAAAGAGATTCCAACAACAAACCATTTACGGCGAGACCGAAGCCGCAGGCTAAAGAAAACATCGACTACAAGAAACCTCATAATAAGAGTAATTTCTCTAGAAACAAGTAATTACTTTCTTAGAATGAAACGGGCTCGGGTCCGTTTTTTTTGTTTAATAAATTAAGATTCCCCGTCGTCGAAATAGGTTTGACCAGTCATCCCTTTGAAAATTATTTAAATGGCTAAACCCAATCCCGCGGTTAATATTTTTGATGAACAGATGATCATGTTCCGACTTACCGGAAAATCCGCTCTGCATTTTCGGTCGTAATCCTGTCAATCTCAGCAAAATCCATTTTGTAAATATTAACCAGTTTCCCCACGACCAAATCAAGATAGGAACTTTCGTTTCTTTTTCCACGGTAGGGCACCGGCGCGAGATACGGTGAGTCAGTTTCCAGCACGATTTTATCCACCGCGATTTCATGCAAAAACTGGTCAATTTTCCCGTTCTTAAAGGTAACGACTCCACCAATACCCAGCATCAGGCCAAGGTCCACAACATGCTTTGCCTGTTGCAGTGTACCGGAAAAGCAATGGAAGATGCCCCTTAGTTTGGGGTGTTTTTTTCTTTCAAGAACATCAAAGACTTCATCAAAACTCTCGCGGGTATGAATGACGATGGGCACATCCTTTTCAATAGCCCAGTCCACCTGCTGTTCAAAGGCTTTGACCTGGATATCGAGCGTATCTTTTTCCCAATGCAGGTCAATCCCAATCTCACCAATGGCACAAAAACTCCGTTGGTCCAGATACTCCTTAACAATTTTCAGTTCACTTTCCCACGTTTCAGGCTTCACGTAGCACGGATGCAGTCCCATCATTGAAAAAACATGCTTCGGATACTCCTTTTCCAGGTGGAGCATCGCTCCATGGGTCTGTGAATCAATCGCCGGCATATAGAATTTGGAAACACCTTTGCTTAGGGCTCTTTCTATCATTTCCTTTCGGTCATTTTCAAATTCTTCGGAATAAAGGTGGGTATGGGTATCGATCATTATTTATTGCTGTTTGGCTGGAGGCCGGAAGAAAAAATCTTGTGTTTCACTTTTGTTTGCTGCAGTGCGATCCTTCCTTTTAAATTTTCAAGGAATTCCTGATATTTAGGATGGGTATCATCGGAGGGTTTGTGGCTAAGCGATTTAGATATCCTGTGGTTTTCTTCTATAAAATCCATTGTTTCATCAGAAAAGAAAGCATTGCCGAACTTTTCCCAGATGTACTGCACTGCCTGACTGTTCGGGTGGATGAGGTCCTCCTTATAAAACCGGTAGTCGCGCAAATCGTCCATTAAAATCTCGTAAACCGGAAGATAGAGGCAGTTGTCAAACTGAGGAAGGATTTCATGGATCGCCGAAATCAGTTTGGCCTTGCTCAAGTTATTCTCCACCATACCGTCCTTTGTATGGCGTACAGGGGAAACAGTAAACAGGATTTGAACGTCTTCATTGCAGATGTCTTTCAGGTTGGTAACCGTTTCATAAATGGAATCCGTAAGTTCCAGATTGGTGAGCAGCCGTTTCTCAAAATACTTCCCGGGGATCTTATGGCAGTTTGCTACCAGTTTTTTCTTGGGTAAAAATTCGTAGATGAAGGAAGTTCCGTAGGTAATGACGACCCAATCCGTACTCTGGAGAAAGAGGTTTCCTTCCTCAATATTACTGTTGATGATTTCCAGTGTCTGATGAGTGTATCTGGAACTGAAATGGGTATGATGGTCCAGTGAAATCACCTCCTCATTAAACCGGATAAGGTCTTCTTCCTTATAAAATTCCGAATCGTGTAATTTCCGGATGGCTTTATTTATTTAATATGGGTTAAAGACGGTTCCGAAAGGATTGTTCAGATTCTGCAGTTGACCTGTAGCCAACAACGCCGATATTTCGGTGGAAAAGCAGGAGCCAATGGAAAAGATCCTGTCCTCCGTTTCTATCTTCTTATCTGAATCCTCAATTGCAACTTCGGTCCTGAATTTCATAAATAATAGGGTCAAAAAGCAAAGGTGGCCCTTCACCCTAATCAAAATTATATGGTTTTAACTCTCCCGTCTCAAAAGATAATTTGCCAGTTCAATGAACGGCTTCTTCCTGTCGTCGGCAATGTTGATCTTCATTAAGTAATCGTGCGCAATCTGGTTGTGCTTCTCCACAAGACGCAGGGTTTTTTCATCTACTTTTGTTCTGCGGAATATCTTTTCAACCCCATACACCTTGTCCACGTTATCGGTCTTCTTGGAATACCAGAATTCGAGTTCCTTGAGCTCATCAGGAGTTGCATGCTCCTTGGCGAGAAGATAGAGGACCGTCTTTTTGTTCTCGTAAATATCGCCGGCATGCTTTTTACCAAAATCCTTCTGATTTCCGAAGACATCCAGGTAATCATCCATGATCTGGAACGCGATCCCGATGTGTTTCCCGAAATTGAAGATGTTCTTTGCATCCCTGAAATTGGCTCCGGCAATCAGAGCACCAATCTCAAACGACGATGCGCTTAAAACCCCTGTCTTGTAGGTAATCATGCGGATGTATTCCTCATAATTAACATTATCCTGGGTTTCAAAATTAATATCATACTGCTGGCCTTCACAAAGCAGTAATCCGGTATGGGTGAACACGCGGACGCACGCCTTATAAAGCTGTGGCTCCAGGTCTTCAAAAAATTTATACGCCTTAAGAAGCAGTCCGTCCCCGGACAGGATTCCGGTATTCAACCCATAAACGGTATGAATCGTAGGAAAGTTCCTGCGGAGGGGCGCTTCATCCATGATATCGTCGTGGATCAGCGTGAAATTATGGAAGTATTCTATAGCCAAAGCCGGTTTCACAGCCTTGCTGATTTCCCCACCGAAAAGGTCGCAAGCCATTAATACCATAATGGGGCGCAGACGTTTGCCCGCGTTGGAAATGATGTAATTCATCGGTTCATAGAGTTCCGCAGGTTTATCTTTGAAGGTATATTTTTCTATCGCTTCTGAGATAATTTCCTGATACTGATCTAAAAATTCCATAAAATGCTTCTTTTGGTGCAAAAATACGATTAATAAAAGTTTTTGAGATATTTAAAAATGAAAAACCACTTCGAAAGAAATGGTTTTAATATCAATGAGGATTAGGATTCTTATCGCACGAGGGTGACGAGAAGATAGGTGACTCCTGCAACCAATGCTGAAATAGGAATTGTCAGAATCCATGCCCAGAGTAAACTAACGGTAATTCCCCAACGTACCGCGGAAACCCTTTTCGTCAAACCTACCCCGATGATGGCACCGGTAATGGTGTGGGTGGTAGAAACCGGAATCCCCAGGTGGTCGGTAAGAAATAAGGTAATCGCACCAGCAGATTCCGCACTTACGCCTTCTAGTGGCGTTACTTTCGTAATTCTGGTTCCCATGGTTTTCACGATCTTCCAACCGCCGCTCATGGTCCCTAAGGCAATTGCCAGGAAGGATACGAAAGGAACCCATATATAATCTGTGGTGAAATGCTTAAACCGGTCTGCAGAATCCATGAGTGCATACTCGTCATTTCCCCCAATTAAGGTAACGTGATAGTAGATTACCGCCGCTCCTATGATCCCCATAACCTTCTGCGCATCATTCAAGCCATGCCCCACACTGAAAAGTGCGGACGATACCAGCTGCCATCTTTTAAACTGCCTGTCGGCTTTACGTGGGTTACTGTTTTTAGCAAAGTTCACGATAATCAGAGTGATGATAATGGACATCACCATCCCGATAAACGGCGCCATAAAGATGAAGAGGAAAATTGGTATTACCTTTTCATATTTCACTACATTTTGGGTAAAGAGTTGCTGAAAAGCCTGATTCAGCGTTTCCCAAATACCCAGACCTGGATTTGCCTGAATGACGTGTTGATAGTCCATCACCAATGCATGCATCATAGCCGCACCCAGAAATCCTCCGATAAGGGTGTGGGAAGAAGAGGAAGGGATGCCGAACCACCAGGTAAGTAAATTCCAGGCTATCGCTGCGATAAGCCCAGAGAAAATAACTTCCAGGTTAATGAAGTCCTCATTTACGGTTTTGGCAATCGTATTACCAATTTTGAATTCTCCAATTACATACATTGCCAGAAAGAAAGCGGCAAAATTCCAGACTGCAGCCCAAAGTACGGCCTGAAAAGGACTTAACACCTTGGTGGAAACGATGGTTGCGATAGAGTTTGCAGCATCGTGAAAACCATTGATATAGTCAAAAATCAATGCGAGGACGATGATTATAATTAAGAGAACTGGTAATTCCATTCTGGTCGTAAATATGTTAGATGACGGGCTTACGCGTACTTGATGATGATATTTTCGATGGTATTGGCCACATCTTCAGCCTTGTCGGTCACAATTTCCAGATATTCCAGAACGTGTTTGGTCTTGATAATCGTAATGGCATCGCTGCTTTCAAATATCCTTACGATGCCCTGACTCAGGACATCATCAGCAATATTTTCATACGAATTGATCTTAATACATGATTCCTTCACTTCCGCAGTATTGGTGAAGCCGTTCAGGTTCTTAACCGCATTCTGGATTTCCACACAAGACTTGTAGATGAGCAGGGAAAATTCAGAGAATTCCTTAACTGCAGGTGTTTTATAAAGGAAAATGTATTTGGAAGAGGCATAAATATAGTCTGCAATATCATCCAGACCGGAGGCCAGCATGTTGATATCTTCCCTGTCGAATGGGGTGATAAAGTTTTCACCAAGTTGTACGAAAATTTCATGGGTAAGGTCGTCCAGTTTATGCTCGTAGTCACTCATCTTTTTCAGAAGGGTGTCGTCGTTAAGATCAAAATCCAGCATTCCTTCGTGAAATTCGTGCGACATCTTCACCAGATTATCTGCCACTTTTTCAAATAATACAAAGAAGACTTTGTCCTTGGGCTGAAATGCCTTGAAAATATTACCAATTCCCATTTTTTAGCGTTTTTTTAAGTTTGCAAATATCTGAATAAACAGATTAACGATTTTTATGTTTTGTATTAAGTTTTGTTAATATAGCTTAATCTGCCACGGGTACGGACTGTTGGGTTTCTTTCAGCCTGTCGAAGGTGAAGTTAAGTGCAAAATAAAGGAAGTGCAGGTTGCGGGTACTATTGGAAGAAAACTCGCATTGCCACATATAGCCTACATTAGAGCTTACGTTCCCGCTGAAAACATATCCGATCCCACTAAAAAGTCTGTTCCTTTTAAATGTAGGAAGGTCGGGTCCGACAAAGATCTCGTTAAAAGCATTTACGAAAAAAGTATCAGGTCCAAGTTTCTCGTTGTTAAGCGGCAGGGAGGCTGATAACCGGTAACGGTAACGCTCCGTATTGTCTTTGGTATCGGTTTGTGGAAAATCGTAGAATCTTTTTTCTGCACGGAGACGATGGTCGAGCTTCAGCCGGTCAATATTGTGTGAATAGACATACTGCAACCAAAGCCTTGTTTCCCGCTGATAAAACCTGCTGTTTCTATAGGTTCCGTACGTGCCGATCCCAATGAAGGGCTGGTGACTCCCAATGTTGTAACCTATCCCACCTTTTGCTTCATAATAATCAATTTTGGTGAAATCTTCTATTCCTCTGGTTTGAAGTTCCACATACAATTGCCAGTTCTTATCGTGCTTATAGGTGAAGGAGGTCATATTGAAAGAAGAAATATGCTCCCTGGGATTGCTTTGGGAAAATAACAGTTTAATAAGGAACAAACTTGAAAGAATCAGTACTTTTTTCATAACCTTTATAACGGGGCAAAGGTACTAAACTTCCAATGTTAACAATGTTAATTTAATATTAAGTTAACTATAAATTAACAGAAGCGGAATCCTCCTCTCGGTTCCGGTGCTTATTCATAAAAACAAAAAGCACGGAAATTCCGTGCTTTTCTTTGATTTTTAAGTATGCTTAACTTAGTTGGCCTCTTCGGCTCTCATATCTTTACCTTTGAATTTCTGCGTCTGCAAACCTTTAAGGACTTCATCCTTAAATGATTTTTCAACCTCAAAGAAGGAGAATTTTTCCATGATTTCAATTTCACCGATATCCGGACGTTTCTTTGATTTTGCGGTAGCCTTGTTCAGGATTTCCAGCATATCCATTTTCTTCAGTTGGTCTCTTTTTCCCAAGTTGAAGAAAAACCTCACCATATCTGCATTCGTTCTTTTCGGTTTCCTATCCCGGCTTACGAATTCCCGGCCACCGTCTCTGCCTCCATCACGGAAGCTGTCTCTTCGGTCGTTTCCTCTGTCGCGGTCGCCTCTTCTTCCTTCACCTCTTCCGTCGCGGTCTCTGCTGCCACGGTCTCTGCGGCTGTCGCCACCACGGTCGTCATTGCTGAATTTCTGGTCTGCAAGGTCGTTCTTGTCCTTATAATAAAGGGCCATGTCCCTTAACTGCAGCTGAAGCAACTGGTGAACCAGTTCCTCCTTCGAAAATGCTGACAGATCCGGAATTAAAGAGTCATCAAAGGTGAAAAGATCTTCGTGTTCGGTCAGTAATTTCTCGAATACGCCTGCGACCTGTGCTTTAATCACCTCATCGCCGGTTGGTATCTTCTTTTCAACAATGTCAATTTTGGTCGACATTTTTATCTGCTTTAATTTTCTTGCCTCTTCCGGTTTGATAAGGGACATTGAAATACCGTCCTTCCCTGCTCTTCCCGTCCTACCGCTCCGGTGTACGAAAACCTCCGGATCATCAGGCAATGAGTAATGGATTACGTGGGTAAGGGAATCTACATCCAGTCCTCTGGCAGCCACATCGGTCGCAACCAAAATATCAATGTTCTTGAGGCGGAATTTCTTCATCACCGTATCCCTTTGCGCCTGGCTTAAGTCACCGTGCAGGGCATCGGCAGCATAACCGTTCTGCATCAGAAAGTCTGCAACCTCCTGCGTTTCCATACGGGTACGGCAAAAAAGGATGGAGTACTGATTAGGGTTTGCGTCGATGAGTCTTTTCAAAGCTTCCTTCTTATGCCGGTAACCCACCACATAGTATTCATGCTTGATGTTTTTCTTAACCTCATTTATCGAACCCACAGCAATACGGTGCGGCGTCGTTAAATAATTTTTGGAAATACGTTCCACCTCTTTATTCATCGTTGCCGAGAATAAATAAGTCTGCTTGGTTTCCGGCGTTTCCTTTAAAATGGTTTCCAGGTCATCTTTGAAGCCCATGGAGAGCATTTCATCTGCCTCATCCAGAACAAGCCACTGAATTTCTGAAAAATCAAGGGCTTTCCTGTTAATCAAATCGATCACACGCCCCGGAGTTCCCACAATAATCTGTGGTTTATCCCGCAGGGAGCGGATTTGGTCTGTAATACTTGATCCACCATAAACCGCTGTGGTTTTGATGTTCTTCATGTATTTAGAATAGTTGGTAATGTCTTTGGTAATCTGCAAACAAAGTTCTCTGGTCGGGCAAAGCACCAAAAATTGGATTTTGCGACTCCCGTCGTCAATCATATCCAAAATCGGAAGCGAAAACGCTGCTGTTTTGCCTGTTCCTGTCTGCGCAAGTGCGATTAGATCGCGGATATCTGTAGAGATAAAAGGAATAGTCTGTTTTTGGATTTCTGTTGGGCTCACAAAGCCCAGTTCGCCAATTGCCTTCAAGATTTCAGGACTTAAATTGGTCTCCGTAAATAAATTCATGTAAAAGATCGTCTATAATTCGGCGGCAAAGATACTGATTTTATTTTTGATAAGAAATATAAGGTTTTATTAAACTTATGTTAAAGGATACAATTTCAATATTTTATGCCTTTAAGTTTTGCGGTATAAACTTAATTTTTGCTAATTTTATGAAAATTACAAACCAATGGCTTCTGCAATACAAAAAACTACCCTACAATTCCTTAAAGACCTTAACAAAAACAATAACCGCGAGTGGTTCACTGAAAACAAAGCGCAATACAATACAGCCAATGAAAATATGGCAGCATTTGTGGAAAGCCTGATAGAAGAGATTGGCCGGTTTGATGAGGAAGTCTTAAAACTTGATGCTAAAAAATCCCTATTCCGGATTTACCGGGACACCCGGTTTTCAAAGGACAAAACACCCTACAAAACGAATTTTGGTGCCGGATTGGGCATGGGAAAAGGAGGTGAGATTGCCGGATATTACCTTCACATTGAACCCGGGAAATCTTTTCTGGCAGGTGGAGTCTATCAACCGGACACCACAGTCCTGAAGAAGATCCGTAAAGAAATTTCAATGAACCATGAGGAATTCAATTCCGTGCTCAATGACAAGAATTTCAGGAAATATTTCACAGAACTGTCCCAGGATGATAAGCTGATGAGGGTACCGCAGGGTTTTGAGAAAGACGATAAAATGGCCGAGTTCCTGAAACTCAAAAACATCATCGCTGTTTACACCCTGAAGGACGAAGAAGTGACAGACCCGAACGCAGTAAAAAATTTCGGAACCATTCTGCGGGCCATAAAACCACTGAATGATTTCCTGAGTGCCCCCTTTAAATAACAGATAGAGCATCCGCAGTAACCATAAGTTTATGAAATGCTGAAACGAATCCATCCAAAATTACCGATGCGCGACAGGCAGGTCACAAAGTCCTACTACATCGGTCAACTTTCATTTCAGGAAATCAGTGACTATGATGATTATATCATTTTGGGCAAGGATGAGATCGAACTCCATTTCTTTGAATTCAAAGAAATTGACCCTGCTAAAAATTACGGAATGGTCTACATTCGGGTGGATGATATTGAGGAACTTTACAACACCCTTTTGGAACAGGGTGTAGCCATACATCCCAACGGTAAACTGCAAATCAAACCCTGGGGTCAGAAAGAATTTTCCCTGTTGGACCCGGACAACAATCTGCTCACTTTCGGTGAGCCTGCTTAATCCAGAAGGTCGGGCCGTCTTTCCTGCGTAATGCGTACCGCCTCATCATGGCGCCACTCTTCAATCTTACGGAAGTTGCCGCTCAGGAGCACTTCGGGGACTTTCAACCCTTTATATTCTTCAGGCCGGGTATAGATCGGCGGAGAAAGCAGGTTATCCTGAAAAGTATCGGTAAGCGCGCTCTGCTCATCATTCAGGACTCCGGGCAAGAGGCGTATTACCGAATCTGCCAGCACACAGGCCGCCAGTTCGCCGCCGGTAAGCACATAATCTCCAATAGAAATTTCCTTCGTAATATGAAGGTCCCGCACGCGTTGGTCTATGCCTTTATAATGCCCGCAAAGAAAAATCAGGTTATCCTTTATGGACAGGGTATTGGCTATTTTCTGATTCAGGGTCACGCCGTCGGGGGTCAGATAAATGATTTCATCGTAATTCCGCTGGGATTTAAGTTCGGAGATGCAGCGGTCCAATGGTTCAGCCAACATTACCATCCCTGCTCCTCCGCCGTAAGGCTCATCATCCACCTTGCGGTGCTTTCCCACACTCCAGTCCCGGAGCTGGTGAAAATGAACTTCCGCCAGCCCCTTCTGCACCGCGCGTTTCAGAATTGAAGTCTGGAACGGGCTTTCCATCAGTTCCGGCAGTACACTTATGATGTCAATTCTCATTGTTCAGTTGTATTTTTTTTGTTGGGAAGGATTATAAGGCGCAAAGATGAATCTTTATTCACATAACTCCACATCCAGTTGAAGAAAACAGCCAGTTTGTTCCTTACCGAAAGAATAAGCATCAAGTGCAGGAACATCCAGAAATACCAAGCAAAAAATCCCTGGAATTTAAACTTAGGCAAGTCCACTACTGCCCGGTGTTTTCCTATGGTTGCCATACTTCCGCGGTCCTCATATTCATAAGGTTTCCATTCTGTTTCGGAATTTCGGATCATATTTTTAGCGAGATTCCTTCCCTGATTGATCGCCACATTGGCTACCTGAGGGTGTCCCTGAGGGTATCTGGGAGTTTCCATGTAGGCGATATCGCCCACCGCAAATATATTGCCGGTTCCTTTCACCCTGTTGAAGCGGTCTACCACATACCTGTTCCTCAGGACCTGTTCTTCCTTCAACCCCTCAATTACATTTCCTGTAACTCCGGCAGCCCAGATTACGTTGTTCGCGGGAATTTCTTTTCCACTCGCCAGGAACACCCGGTCTCCGTCATAATCGGTTACCCTTTCGCCGCTCATAAAGTCTACCCCCAGTTCCTGCAGGTATTTTTCCGACATTCTTTGGGATTCTGTACTCATGTTGGAAAGTGGAGCCTCGGTGGAACTGACCAGAATGATGTTGAGGTGGTCAAAATTCATATGCGGATAGTCGCGTGGCAGGATTTCCCTTTTCATTTCGGAGAAAGCTCCTGCAAGTTCGACCCCGGTAGGTCCACTGCCTACGATCACGATATTCCAGTTACCGTCGTCACTCCGTTTCCTTTCAATAATCAGTTTTTCAAAGGTAAGCAGGACGTGGTTCCGTATCGCAATGGCTTCCTGTGTATTCTTCATCCCGAAAGCGAGCCGCTCCATCTTATCGTTGCCGAAAAAGTTCGTTTTGCACCCGGTTGCAATCACAAGTTTGTCGTAGGTGAACTCCGCGTCTTCGGTAATGATTTTGTTCTGTTCCGGCAGGATTCTCTGTACCTCCGTCATCCGGTACTGCACGTTTCGCGAACGTTGAAAAATCTTGCGGAAAGGAAAGGAAATATTGCTCGGCTCGATCCTGCCGCAGGCCACCTGATAAAAGAGTGGCTGGAACATGTGGTGATTCACTTTATCAATGATGATCACCTTTTTGCTCCTGTTGTTCAGCGTTTTTGCGAGTTGAAGTCCCGCAAATCCACCGCCTACGATTACAATTTTTTCCCGTGCTTCCATACCGGCAAAGTTATTCATTTTTTTGGAGAGTCGGCCGATGGGTCGCAGTAGAACCGGCTTTGATTTGGGCTTCGGGGTCTCTACCTCATCACTTTCTGAAAAGGATACTTCCCGTTGAACTGGCATCATGAGAAAACTCCTTCCCAGGATTTTTTGTGGCCAAGAAAAAAACTATTTTTGCAGTCTTATGCCCAAAAAACCCGTAAAAAGGAAGTCGACACGAAAAATACACCGAAAACGCAGGAAAAGTTTTATTCTGCGCCGTGAAATCCTGCTCGTCATCCTCGCCATTGCATTATTGGGAACGGGATTTTATTTAAAGGAGAAAATTTCATTCTATTATGCGATGTACTTCGATAAGTTCGAACATAAGAAACTCTCCAACAGCGCATTTGAAGAACAGCGCATCACCAGGATCATTGGTGATTATGCCGACAAAACTTTCGGGATCGACCTTTCGCATTATCAGAGAAGGGAAGACATCAAATGGGACAGCTTAAGCATCGGAAACCGGTCCATCCCAATAAAATTTGTAGTGCTTCGTGCGACAATGGGAAACCGCAGTAGCGATAAACATTTTGATGAATTCTGGGAACTTGCTAAAAAGCATGAACTCATCCGCGGGGCCTATCATTTTTACCGTGCAGATGAGGATCCGGTGCGACAGGCCAACAATTTCCTTGAAAACGTTAAACTGGAGCAAGGAGATTTGCCGCCCATACTGGATATTGAGCGGATACCAAAGCGGAAAACCAATGAAAAGCTACTGGAAGACCTTAAGATCTGGTGCCGGATTGTGGAGGAGGCCTATGGCGAAAAACCCATCATCTATACCTATTATCATTATTACAATGATTTCCTGAAAGGCGAGTTCGAAGGCTATCCCCTTTGGCTTGCAAATTACAATGACGTTCCCCAGCCTTCCCCGTCAGACGACTGGAATTTCTGGCAGTTCACGGAGAACGGAATTGTATACGGTATCAACACAAAAGTGGATGTGGATGTTTATAACGGCAGTCTTTGGTCACTGAAAAGACTTACACTGGATTAAGTTCATTTGTCGTATTTTCGCACTCTCAAAGAAAAATCCTCTTACCAACCTTCAACATAGGAATAATGAACTACGTTACTGCAGAAAATCTCACCAAATCATACGGCTTAAAAGTTCTTTTTAAAAACATCACCTTCAACGTTAATGAGGGAGATAAAATTGCCATTGTAGCCAAAAACGGCAGCGGCAAATCCACCCTGCTCAAGATACTGATGGGAAAAGAGATTGCAGATTCCGGAAGTGTCGTGATTAACAAAGACATCCAGGTGGTCCTGTTCGATCAGGAAATTGAATTCAATTCCAGTCTTACGGTAGAAGAATTCATGATGACCCTGGACTCCCCACCCATCATGGCCGTAAAGAAGTACCACCACGCGCTGCATACCGAAAACCCGGATGATATGGAAAAAGCGCTGGCAGAAATGGAAATCCACAAAGCCTGGGATCTGGAGAACGAGATGAAACAAATCCTGTCGCAGCTAAAAATAACGGATTTGGAAGCCAAAATGGGAACCCTTTCCGGCGGACAGATTAAACGCGTGGCGCTTGCTAAATTGCTCACCGAGACCCGCGCAGAGCACCGGCACATTCTTCTCATCATGGATGAACCCACCAACCATCTGGACGTGGAGATGGTTGAATGGCTGGAAAATTACCTGTCCAAAGCAAAAATAACCCTGCTTCTTGTAACGCACGACCGGTACTTCCTGGACTCGGTATGCGATATTATCTGGGAAATGGAGGATCAGAACCTTTATGTTCACAATGGCAGCTACGCGACTTACCTGGAAAACAAAATGATCCGCGAAGACAACCTGAATTCCACCATCGACAAGGCCAACAACCTGTACCGTAAGGAACTGGAATGGATGCGGAGGCAGCCGAAGGCAAGAACCACCAAATCTAAATCGCGCATAGATGATTTCTACGAAACTGAGAAAGTAGCCAAAACCGACACCCGTAAAGAAAAACTTGAGCTTGAATTTGATATGAAGCGTCTTGGGAACAAGATCCTTGAACTTCAGCATATTGATAAAAGTTATGGCGATAAGGTTTTACTGAAAGATTTCTCCTACCAGTTCCAGCGTGGCGAAAAGGTAGGAATTGTAGGCAAGAACGGAGCAGGAAAATCCACCTTACTGAATATCATCCAGGGCCTGGAACCCTACGATAAGGGCCGGATTGAGACAGGTGAAACCATAAAATTCGGATATTTTTCGCAGAAAGGGCTTACCTACAAGGAGGACGAAAGGGTCATTGATTTTATTAAGGAAATTTCTGAAAACTTTCCGTTGGCAAACGGCCGGACCATCTCTGCCTCACAGTTCCTCAGACTCTTCCTTTTTGATGACCAGACCCAGTACTCTCCAATCTCCAAACTTTCCGGCGGGGAGAAACGGAGGCTGCATTTAATGTATGTACTCTATCAGAATCCCAATTTTCTTATTTTTGATGAGCCAACAAATGACCTCGACCTACCTACCCTGACTGTACTTGAGAATTTTCTGCAGCAGTTTCAGGGAAGCCTTATCATCGTTTCGCATGACCGTTATTTTATAGACCGTGTCGTGGATCATGTACTCGCGTTCGAAGGCGACGGAGAAATAAGGGATTTTGTGGGAACGTTCTCGGAATACCGGGAGATGAAAAGCAAGGAGCAAAGTAAAAAAGGCCAGGAAGAGATTCGCACCGAACTGCCTAAAACAGAAAAAAAAGACACAGCACCAATACCTGCAAAAACTGCTGTACCACAGCGGAAACTGTCCTTCAAGGAACAGCGGGAACTCGAAATGATCGATAAAGAAATACCGGTAATCGAAAAAAGGAGGAGCGAAATCCTGGAGCAACTGAACAACGAAACCGATTACGAAAAGATTGCCCAGCTCTCGGCCGAACTGGAACGTATTGGCGGAAAACTGGAGGAAATGGAACTGCGTTGGCTGGAACTTCAGGAGGCCTGATTCCTGTGTATTCCACTATATCCAACAACAATACATAATGAACGACCAAAAACTCGAAGCAAAATACGGATTATTCACCGCGGTTTCCATGGTTATAGGCCAGGTGATCGGGTCGGGAATCTTCTTCAAGGTGGATGATGTCCTCCTGGCAACCCAGGGAAATATTTTGGCGGGACTTTTCGGGTTCATCATTGTGGGCTTCAGCGTGGTGTTTGGTGCAATATCCATGGCAAATTATGCCCAGCTCCTTCCAAAGGACGGCGGAATCCTGAATTATGTGAACTACAGATTTGGCACCAACGCCAGTTACTTTGTAGGCTGGATGTATATGAGTCTGTTCTATCCGTTACTTACGGCTGTACTTTTTACCGTTTCAGGAATCTACATTGCACATCTGACTGCAGAATTTACCAACTTAAAACCCACCCCTCTGCATTTCGCCTTAATTGGTTTCGCAAATCTGCTGATCTTTTTTGTCTTCAACATTTTACGCCCGAAAAGCAGTGGGATTTTCCAGCAGTTTACCACAGTCCTGAAGGTGATGCCGTTGATTTTTATTGCCTCTGTCGGTATTCTAAGCATGGTAAAAGGAGATGTTAGTGAAGCCAATACGTTCGCAAGTGCTGCCGGAAACATGACGGCAGACCAGTCCATGATTCTGCTGATTGCAGCAAGTTTTATCCCGATTTCATTCGCTTTTGACGGGTGGTATATCGCGACGCAGATTTCCGGAGAGATAAAAAATTCAGCGAAAAACTTGCCGAAAGCCCTCATCATAGGCACAGTTACGGTAATGGTGATTTACATCTCCTACTATACAGGAATAGTATCCCGTATGAGCGGAGGGGAAATTATGACGTTAAAAGACACTTATATCACTGAATTTGCGAGAAAAATGGCCTCGGACACCGGAGCGCTGCTCATGCAGATTTTCATTATCATTTCGGTTCTGGGAACCTCAAACGGGCTTCTGCTGGCGACCATCCGTGTGCCTTACCAGTTTTCAAACCTGGAAAAGTCTAAGAAATTCTGGAACCTTAATCAGATAGAACCGAGAACCAAAATGCCCTTAAACAGCGCGATTTTGGGATTAGTCCTCATCATATTCTATCTGGTGATCTATTACATTTCAAACACCCATCCTATATTTACTTCCGTAAATTTTGATTTTTCTGCAATACCCATTATCTTCATCTACCTTGTGAATACCGCATTGTTCATCGGCTTGTTCAGCCTTTTTAAATCCAATGTCTTTTCCGGTAACAAATCATTTAAACTGCTGATGGCTGTCATTTCCATCCTGGGTGCTGCCACAGTACTCTTCGGAACTGCTACTGCACCTAACGGAATCACCTATTTCCTAGTCAATATCCTTTTCATCGCAGCCGGATTCGCTCTCAAAAAGAAAAACTGACAAATATCAGTTATCATTAAAAATTCTCATTTTCAATTATTTAAACAATCGTTTTAAATATTATTTAGAATAGTTCAAAATAAATTTGGCTGGAATTAACGTGTTTTTTACATTTGCATCGTTATTTTAATTCATTCTAAATAAAAACTTGTAAATGAAAAAGCAAATTGTTTCGCTCGGATTATTGGTTATGGCAGTTTCTGCAAATGCTCAGCTGAAATTCGTGCCTGAGAATGATACCCTTAGAGTCCAGCAGATTGAGGACATCAACCTTCATAAAACGGGAAATCCAAACAAGGCAAGACCATTATCTGCCAAGTCGAACCTCACGGTGATGGAAAATCCACAACCTATTGCAATCGTTACTCATGAAATCATCGAGCAGCAGCAGGCAAAACAGCTCAGCGAAGTTTTACAGAATGTCAACGGCCTGTACGTTACTTCCTCCAGGGGAAATTCACAGGACAGTTTCGGGGGCAGGGGTTTCAACTTTGGAAACGACAACATTTTCAAGAACGGCGCAAGGATGAACAGCGGCGTATTCCCCGAAGTGTCCGGTTTGGAGCGGGTGGAAGTGCTGAAAGGAGGAAATGCGATGCTTTATGGAAATGTGGCGCCCGGCGGCGTGGTTAACCTGATTACTAAAAAACCCCGTTTCAATTTTGGAGGCAGTGTGGCTTTAAATGCCGGGAGCTGGAATACCTACAAGCCTACGGTTGATTTTTACGGACCTCTAAGTGAAAAAGTAGCATTCCGGGTAAATGGTGCGTATGAAACTGCAGAAAGCTTCAGGGATGTGGTGGAATCTCAGAAATATTATTTCAATCCTTCCCTCCTCTTCAACATAGGTGAAAAATCACAACTAATCATTGAGGCTGATTATCTGAAGCATGACCTGACCCCCGATTTCGGCATCGGCGCAATTGAAAACAAGGATAAGTCCTACGCATTAAATAGTTTCCTGCCAAGGAACGCTTTTGTTGGTGCCGACTGGCAGTTTCAGAATGTGCAGCAAGCTACCGCAGGAATTACCTTTAACCACCAGTTCAACGATTTCTGGACGCTCAATACGGTGGCTTCATTCCAAAATTACACAAAAGACTATTTTTCCACCGAAAGGGTAACCTGGTCGTATGACAGTGCAGACCGTCTGAAATGGAACAGGCCGCTGAACAGAACCTATAACGAACAGAATTATACAGGACTTCAGATTAACCTGAACGGTGAAGTGAATACGGGTAAAATAAACCATAAAATTTTGGTGGGGACCGACGGAGATTACGGAACTGCCGATTCATACACCTACTTCAACCCAACCAGCGGCAAATCCTACGGAACCTCCTACTTCTACGGAAACAACGGCGGAGCGGGTCTTCTTTATTTGGATGACGCATCTAGCTGGGCTGCGGGAGCGATGCCACTTGCAGAAAGAAAGGACAGGAACCGCATTCCAACACAGCGTTTCGGTATCTATGCCCAGGATTTTATAGGAATCACTAAACATCTGAAAGTATTGGCTGGTTTACGGTGGTCTTATATTGAAAATAAAACATCAGTGAAAAAAGATTTCGTGGGGAATACGGAAACCAGAGGTGCGGGTACGGTAGACCGTGCATTCTCCCCAAAAGGAGGGCTCGTGTATATGCCCAATGACCACCTTTCTGTTTTCGCGACCTATACAAACTCATTCTCCGCAAACACCGGGCAGGACATCTACGGAAATTCGCTAACCCCGTCGATTATCGATCAATTTGAAGTGGGCATGAAAAAGAATTTCTGGAATAATGCAGTCGCTCTGAACCTTTCACTCTATCAGATAGACAACAGAAATTTTTATCAGACTGCGGAGTTCAAGGCTGATGGCACTGCCAATGTAGACTCCACCATTAAGGATTTCGCCGGCAAGATGCGGAGCCGTGGGGTTGAACTGGATGTTACCGGAAATCCATTACCAAACCTTTCCATTATCGCCGGAGCATCGTATAATCATTCCGTTTACCTGGATACGCCTGAAACCTTTGGATATGTAGAAAACCAGAGACTGGTCAGGACTCCTGCCACTACCGCTAACGCTTCAGTATTCTACACCTTTGCCAATTATGTTAAGGGACTTAAACTCGGTGCAGGCGTTTATTTCGTGGGAGACCGGATTGCGGGATGGAATGATACTAAGGAGACCCTGGACGGAAGAAACGGGGTTTCAAGATTGCTCGAAGTCGGGGATTACGTTAGCGCCTCATTAACGCTGGGTTACGAATGGGAAAGATTCTCGATCATGGGAAAAGTGGGAAACCTGTTTGATGTTGTGGAATACAATTATCATGAAAACTACTCCGTAAACCCAATCACACCAAGGAATTACTACTTCACACTGACATATAAACTCTAATTTCATATCAAATCAAAGACGGTAAATAGTGGGAATTTCGGTTTCCACTTTTATCATTCAACAACTAAACTACTATAAAAAACAATAAATTATGGAACGAAAGAAAAAAACCAACGTAAAAGCCACCATGAGAATCCTGCACCGCTACCTGGGTTATTTTACGGCGGGAATCATGGCCGTTTATGCGATCAGCGGCGTTTTGCTTATTTACCGGGATACCAACCTGCTGAAAAAGGAAAACAAGTATGAAATAGTCCTGAAACCAAACCTGACGGAAAAAGAACTGGCCAAAGAAATCAAGATGCGTAATCTGGAATTTAAAGGAAGTGAAGGTGACATCCAGCAATTCAAGGACGGGACCTACAACGTAAAGACAGGCGAGGCAAAATACTCCAAAATGCAGTTGCCATTTGTGCTGGAGAAATTCAACGAACTGCATAAGTCCACCTCAACTCACCGTTATGCATCACTGAATACCATTTTCGGTCTCGTGCTTTTCTTCTTTGTTATCTCATCCTTCTGGATGTTTAATTTTAAGTCGAAAGCGTTCCGCCGGGGGATGATTTATGCGGGTATAGGCTTTATACTGGCCGTCATCATGGTGTTTTTTCAGTAATATTTACCGTCACACCCCTCTACCTGTATAAAAATACATGGTGAACAATGTAACAATTGTATTTTTGAGGTTCTTAACCATTCTTTATAATTTTCGGTACATTTGAAAATGACTTCACTCGTAATCAATAGAAAATACGCAGACATCGTTTACCAGGTCTTTGAACGGTGGTATACGAAATTTGCAGAAACTACGCCCAGCATCGTGGTAGGAATCATCGTTTTCCTCCTCATTATTCTTATGAGTTCTTACCTCAGCAAGGCGGCGGTCGCGGTATTTCAGCGATTTTTTCCGAAAAGCAGGAACAATTCAGTGGTCACCCTCATCGGGGCCTTCAAATTCCTCATTATCCTTATAGGAGCCTTCATCGCCTTTGAAATCATGGGTTTGGGTGGTTTCGTACTGAAGTTCATCGGGAGTCTGGGCGTTGCAGGGGTCATTGCGGGTGTTGCCCTGAAGGATTTGGTTTCTTCCATGTTTTCGGGAATGATGATCAACTTCGATAAGGCCTTTTCGGTCGGGGATTATGTTTCAATAAAAGGCATTACAGGTGTGGTGGAAGATGTAGGCTTCCTGACAACCAAAATAATTACCGACGAGGGAAAGAAAGTCTACGTCCCAAACCAGCTCATCTTCAGCGCACCATTCATCAACTATTCCGCGTCTTCACAGAGAAAAGTGTTCATTGATTTTGAGATTCCGAACAATGAGGATCTGGACCGGGTGAAGCAAGTCATAATGGATGAGATTAAGACGTTTGATTTTGCAGAGAATGTAGATAATGCTGAGGTTATTTTCCTTAAACAAAGCCTGGGAATTTTCTTCCTTGAAGTGCGTTTCCAGATGAAAACCGGCGAGCGGATCCCTTCAGTGAGAAGTGAAGCCCTGATGAAAATAAAGCGCAGACTGGATGCGGAGGGAATTATTATGGCCACACAGACGCAGATTACCCCTACAGCTGAACCCGGAGAGAGCTAAACCCCGAACCATCACGTTAACCCTAGTGCTTCCATTTCATCAAGGGATTTCTACGGTCGTCCGCACAAATTCCCTATCTTTGAAACTCAAATCATTTTCCATGAATCAGCAACCGGTGGAGGGTTTCTCCAAACTTTCAAAACAGCGAAAAATTGACTGGCTTATAAAAGAATACCTGAGCGATGACCACAGTTATGAGCAAATACTGCAGCAATACTGGAACGCTGACCCCACCCTGCAAAAACTGCACGAAGAATTCTCGGAAAACACGATTTCCAATTTTTATATGCCCTACGGAATTGCACCCAATTTCTTAATTGACGGGAAACTCCTGGCGCTTCCAATGGCTGTAGAGGAAAGTTCGGTGGTGGCAGCCGCGTCCAAATCAGCAAAGTTCTGGATTGACAAAGGTGGGTTCAAAACCACCATCATCAACACTAAAAAATTGGGGCACACGCATTTCATCATCAATGTTGAACCGCATAAACTACAGCATTTCTTCAATTTCAAACTGAAGAAAAGACTGTTTGAAGCCACTGAAGACATTACAAAGAACATGCGCAACCGCGGCGGAGGTATTCTGAATATCCGTCTCATTGATAAAACCGCAGATCTTGAAAACTATTTCCAGCTTAAAGCCAGTTTTGACACGGTGGATTCCATGGGCGCCAATTTCATCAATTCCTGTCTGGAGCAGTTTGGAAGAACCCTGCGGGAGGAGGTGGCGAACGAGGAAGCCTTCACGTCTGAGGAAAAGGATTCAATTCAGATTGTCATGAATATTTTATCAAATTTCACCCCCGACTGTATCGTAAGGGCGGAGGTATCATGTAGAATTGAGGATTTAAAGGATGACAGCGGAATCTCGAACGAGGAATTTGCAGCAAAATTCAAAAGAGCGGTCACTATTGCCGAAATTGAACCGTTCCGTGCGACTACTCATAACAAAGGTGTAATGAATGGTGTGGATGCTGTGGTGATCGCGACCGGAAATGATTTCCGTGCAACAGAAGCCTGCGCTCATGCCTACGCCGCAAAAGACGGGAAATATACGAGTTTGACCCACTGCACCATTGACGACGGTATTTTCAGGTTCTGGATCGATTTGCCGATTTCCGTGGGGGTTGTCGGCGGTCTGACCAACCTGCATCCGCTGGTAAAATTTTCTCTGGCTTTGCTCGGGAAACCTTCGGCTCAGGAACTGATGAGCATACTTGCGGTGTCGGGTCTTGCACAGAATTTTGCTGCACTCCGCTCTCTGGTCACCACGGGAATCCAGAAAGGCCACATGAAAATGCACCTTCTGAACATCCTGAACCAATTGGGCGCAACTGATGAGGAAAAGAATCATTTTGTAACCTATTTCAAGGACAAAACGGTAACCCACCACGAAGTCATCAGTCAGTTTAACAGTTTAAGAAACAAATAGGATGGTTGGAATTGTTCTGGCAGCGCTGCTGCTTATTTTCGGCATCTTTCTGCGGGTCACAAATGATCCGGGCTTTGCCTCAGCGAAAAAGTTTTCGTGGCTTTTAATTGCCGTCGGAGTTTTAACCCTACTCGGGAAACTCATCATTATGTATCAAAAAGGAGAATTATAATATGAAGACATTTACATTGGTCATCGGTGGCGTTTACGGACTGCTTTCGGTGATATTAGGCGCTTTTGGCGCGCATGCACTGAAAAAAGTTTTATCTGTGGATAAACTGCAAAGTTTCGAAACCGGCGTCAGGTATCAGATGTACTCTGCCCTCTTCCTGCTTATTGTGGGATACATCCTGAAATTTGAAAGCCCATCGGAGAAATGGATTTCAATCCTGATGATTGCCGGAACGTTTATTTTTTCATTCAGCATCTATCTTTTAAGCTTCAGCGACGTTTCAGGTGTGAATTTCAAATTTCTCGGACCTGTTACACCTGTTGGAGGACTGCTGATGATTATTTCTTGGGCGATGCTTATTTTTTATTTCATTAAAAACAGGCCATAAGATAAAATTGGTTGACCCTTTAAAACCCGATTATGTTTTTTTTCATTTTTGGACTCAATAGAAAGCCCGTAGGCAAAGAGCAGCGCAAGATCATGAAAAACGGTTTTGAGGTCAACGCCGTGATCACGGTCTATAAAAATTATTTTGAACTTTTCTTCATCCCGCTTATTCCGCTGGGAAAGAAGTACAGCATCTATATCCCGCATACCGATGAATATTATGAAGAGGGGGTGTTCAGCAAAATGCCGGACGAATATATGGAGATCTGCAGAGAAGTCGGCAGGAACTATTAAAAACTTCCATCATCCGGCTTCCATCTTCCAAACTTTTCTTAAATTTGTAAATCTTAAAAAATAAATTCTAATTAAAATAATATGAATCTTCACGAGTATCAGTCAAAAGAGATTTTAGCGAAATACGGCGTTAATATCCAGCGCGGTTTTATTGCCAATAATGTGGATGAAGCAGTAGATGCAGCCAATAAATTGAAAGAAATGACCGGCGGTGCAGAAGGTTGGGTGGTTAAAGCCCAGGTACATGCAGGCGGCCGCGGAAAAGGCGGCGGCGTGAAGTTCTCACCAAATCTGGACAAACTGAAGGAAAATGCACAGAACATCATCGGGATGCAGCTCGTTACTCCTCAGACTTCTGCGGAAGGCAAGAAGGTAAACTTCGTACTGGTGGCAGAAGATGTTTATTACCCTGGCGAAACCGAAACAAAGGAATTTTATGTTTCTATCCTTCTGGACAGGGCTCTTGGTAAAAACACCGTGGTTTATTCTACCGAAGGTGGAATGGATATTGAGCATGTGGCGGAAGTGACCCCTCATCTGATCCACAAAGAAGTGATTGATCCTGCATTGGGACTTCAGGGTTTCCAGGCGCGCAAGATTGCCTTCAATCTTGGTCTGAGCGGGAATGCATTCAAGGAATTTACGAAATTCATTACGAATCTGTATAATGCATATGTAGGGATTGATGCTTCTCTTTTTGAGATCAACCCGGTCCTGAAGACTTCAGATGACAAAATCATCGCGGTTGATGCTAAGGTTACTTTGGATGGCAACGGACTGTTCCGTCATAAAGATCTTGAAGCTTTGAGAGACACCAGAGAAGAGGATCCTACCGATGTGGAAGCTGGTGAAGCAGGTCTTAATTTTGTTAAACTGGACGGAGATGTTGCCTGTATGGTAAACGGGGCCGGTCTGGCGATGGCGACCATGGACATCATTAAACTTTCCGGCGGAAATCCTGCCAACTTCCTGGATGTTGGAGGAACTGCAGATGCTGAAAGGGTTCAGAAAGCTTTCGGAATCATCCTGAAAGATCCAAACGTAAAAGCAATCCTAATCAATATCTTCGGTGGAATCGTCCGCTGCGACAGAGTTGCGCAGGGTGTTGTTGACGCATACAAAGCGATGGGCAGCCTTCCTGTTCCTTTGATCGTCCGTCTGCAAGGGACGAATGCAGTTGAAGCAAAACAATTGATTGACAATTCAGGGTTGCCGGTTCATTCCGCCATTACCCTGGAAGAGGCAGCGAATAAAGTGAAAGAAGTTCTAGGTCACTAAAATTCCTAAAAACATTCAGAAACAGACAGCTTTTTAACAAAAGCTGTTTTTTTTGATCTTTATAGAAATGCAAATAATGTTTAACATTCTTGAAAATTTATTATTTTTACATAAGATATACCTGTAAAATGAAGATTATTTTATATTTTTTTCTCGTTTTGTTTATGAACTGTAATTCCCAGATGTCCTTTCAGCCGGAAAATTCGCAGAGGGCAACGGTAAAATTTGAGGACCGCTACCACTACCCGTTCACGCTTACCAATGAGAAGTTTTTGGTAGTAAATGACCAGGCAAAGATGGACCGGATTTTCGGCATCATTTACAGTAAGAATAAAAGCAAAAGTATGGCACCAATACCAACGGTTTTGGGCCACGAAACTTATCTCGTATTTAAACCGGTACTCAAAAATTCAAATGATGTGCTCATTGAAAAAATGAGCTATGAAAAAAATGTACTCTACGTCTCAGTTCGAGAATTTAATAATCCGGATTTTCCCCCAAAGAGCAGAATCCAGCCCAATATCCTGGTTAAACTTTCAAAAAGGTATCCGATAAATAAGGTAGTCATAAACTATTAACCGAAAAAATCCCAGATTATGAAAACAAAATTTTTTACACTTTTCTTCCTGCTTATTGCCTTACTTGGGTTCGGGCAGCAAAACTACTGGACCAAAACCGACAGAATATCCTTTACTGATATCCGGGAGAGGCGTGCCCAACCTGCGGTTTTTTCTTTGTACCGTGTTGACCTTCCTAGAATTAAACAGGATTTGGCAATGGCTCCGCAGCGCTACTCGGCCAGCGAAAGTACCGTCGTAAAATTTCCTGATGCTGACGGTCATTTCAGAAATTACGTAATTCAGGAATCCTCGGTGATGGAGCCGGAACTGCAGGCAAAATTTCCTCAAATCCGCTCTTACACAGGCTGGCAGAAGGACAACGCAGCCAACACAATACAAATCTGCGTCACTCCCGAAAACGGAATCAGTGTAATGTACTTTGACGGTTGGGACATCAGTTATCTGGACAGCTACACAAAGGACAATTCTTCCTTCATTCTGTATAAAAGAAGCGATCTTGCAAAGAACAACCGGCTGTTTGAGTGTCAGGTTGAAGACCTGCTGAAACATTCGGACAATCCATCCACGATGAAAGCTCCGTTGGTGTCCGACGGACAGCTTAGGACTTACCGTCTTGCACTTGCTGCCACCCGGGAATATACTGCTTATCATGGCGGTACCGTGGCGGGTGCAATGGCAGCCATGGCCACTACAATGACCAGGGTAAACGGGGTTTTTGAAAAAACGATTTCAACACGAATGGTAATGGTGGCAAACAACAACCTTGTCGTATATACCGCAGAACCGGATCCTTACACGAACAGCGATGGATTTGCAATGCTGAACCAAAATCAAACCACGATGGATGGCATCATAGGGTCTTTTAATTATGATATAGGACACGTGTTCTCCACCGGCGGAGGCGGTGTTGCAGCTTTAGGTTCCGTTTGTGCGCCATCTGCAAAGGCAAGGGGTGTCACCGGCTCACCGGCTCCGGTAGGCGACCCTTTCGATATCGATTATGTAGCTCATGAGATGGGACATCAGTTCGGGGCCAACCATACTTTCCGTGCAAATACCGGCGACTGCGCAGGCAATGCCAACAATGCTACCGCATACGAACCGGGTAGTGGCAGTACGATCATGGGTTATGCAGGAATATGTGGGTCATCCAATAATGTGCAGTCCAACAGTGATGCATATTTTCACGCAGCGAGCGTTGTCGAAATGTACAATTTTGTTTCCTCCCCATCAGCCAGTTGCGCGGTCGCAACTCCGAATAATAATTTGGTTCCTGTAGCAAATGCAGGAGCAGACTATATCATTCCAAGAAGTACTGCTTTTGCGCTAACCGGAACCGGCTCGGATCCGAACAGCGACCCAATCACCTATTTGTGGGAGCAGTATGACAATCAAAACAATACACAGCCGCCATTGTCAACCGCAACCAACGGACCGGTGTACCGTTCGTTTACCCCTTCTGTATCTCCAACAAGATACTTCCCGCGGATGTCTTCAATTTTAGCAAACAATTTAACGCCCACATGGGAAGTGACACCAAGTGTTGCCAGGACGTTGAATTTCTCCCTGTTGGTTAACGATAATAAAGCCACTGGAAATCAGGCAGCCCGTGATGCAAAGGTCGTAACAGTTACCAGTGATGGTCCTTTTACGGTTACATCCCATACTACAAATATCCCGTATAATGCTGCAGTACCGACAGCAGTTACCTGGAATGTTGCCGGCACCAATACGGGTGCGATAAATACCCAAACTGTAAGCATTCTGCTAACAAAGGACGGCGGAATAAACTGGCAGGTGCTCGCATCCGGTGTTCCCAATAACGGTTTGGCCTTGGTTGCGCTTCCGAACGAAAACATTGCCTCTGCCAGAATAATGGTGAAGGCCGACGGTAATATATACTTCGCGGTGAATCCTTCCTATTTTTCGATTCAGTCATTTCTTTCTACATCTGAAAATGATGTTAAGTCATTCGTGATTTATCCGAATCCGGCAAAGGATGAATTGAATATAATACTTAGCAGCCCATCTGAATCCGGATCATATATGATGTATGATGCCTCCGGAAAATTGGTTAAGGAAGGTAAACTGAGAGGCGAAGCTAAGATTAGGCTGGATGCGCTGGTTAGCGGCAATTACGTTCTAAATGTAGAACTGAGCAGTGGTAAAAGACACACTGAGAAAATAATTGTAACAAAATAACAAATCTAATCAAGGCAGCCTCTTCCCAGGGGCTGCTTTTCATTTGGCGTGAGCGTAATACATAAAGCTCCCGTTTGCTTTAAAATGCACAGATAAACCTCTGCTTAATTGGAACGTTCATCCCCTATCTTTGACATATATTTTGTAAATTTGCATCTCGTAATTAAGTTGGTTTATGGCAGAGCATAAAATTAAGAAAATAGGGGTATTCACATCGGGTGGAGACGCCCCGGGAATGAATGCCGCTTTGAGGGCGGTGGTTAGAACCGCAAATTACTTCGGCATAGAATGCTACGGCATCAGGGAAGGCTACAACGGACTTATTACGGGAAATGTCACCAAAATGGGCCCGCGTTCTGTGAGCAACATCATTAACCTTGGAGGGACCATTTTAAAATCTGCCCGGTCTGAGGAATTCAGAACTCCCGAAGGCAGGAAAAAGGCCTATGAACAGTGCAAGATTAACGAAATAGAAGCATTGGTCTGCATCGGTGGTGACGGTACATTTACCGGGGCCAAAATTTTCAACGAAGAATATGGGGTACAGACCATGGGTATTCCCGGAACCATAGACAACGACATTTTCGGAACCGATACCACCATAGGTTATGATACCGCTTTGAACACCGCGATGGAAGCGATTGATAAAATACGCGACACTGCGACCTCACACAACCGTATATTTTTTGTGGAAGTGATGGGCCGAGATGCCGGTTTTATCGCTCTGAACTCCGGTATCGCAACCGGGGCACTTGATATTTTGATTCCTGAGCAGAACGACAGCATGGAGGAACTTTTCGAAACATTCGACAAAGCAGGTAAAAGGGGAAAGAATTCAAGTATTGTAGTTGTGGCTGAAGGTGAAAAGCTGGCCAATGTGTACGACCTTGCAAAACAGACGAAGGAGAGATATCCGAATTATGATATTCGGATAGCTATCCTTGGGCACATTCAGAGAGGTGGATCACCCAGCTGTGCCGACCGTGTTCTGGCCAGCAGATTAGGATATGGCGCTGTACTGGGATTGATGGAGGGAAAAACGAACGTCATGGCCGGAATGAGATCTAATGAACTGGTTTTCACTCCAATTGAAGAGGCCATCAAGAAACACAATACCATCAATAAGGACTTGCTCCAGATTTCAGAAATCCTGGCGCTATAAATACTCAGAATCAGTTTTCATTGAAACATGATCTGCATTCAGGGTAAAAATCAAAAATATTAATTAAATAAATCTATAAATTATGTCAACAATTAAAGTAGGTATCAACGGATTCGGTAGGATCGGCGGTTTAGTTTTCAATGCAATGCTGGAGAGGGACAACATTGAAATCGTCGGTATTAATGACCTGATAAACGCTGAATATATGGCGTACATGATGAAATACGATTCTGTACACGGAAAATTCGACGGCGAAATAAGAGTGGAAGGCAACGACCTTATTGTAAACGGGAAAAAAATCAGGGTCACTTCAGAAAGAGATCCAAACAACCTGAAGTGGAGTGAAGTGGGGGCAGATTATATCGTGGAATCCACCGGTCTTTTTCTGGACAATGCCACGGCAACTGCACACCTTAACGCAGGTGCGAAAAAAGTAATCCTTTCTGCACCATCGAAAGACGATACTCCAATGTTCGTGATGGGGGTAAACCACAAAGAACTTACTGATGACATCAAGATATTCTCCAATGCATCCTGTACGACGAACTGTCTGGCTCCTCTTGCCAAAGTGGTTCATGACAATTTCGGAATCGTTGAGGGTTTAATGACTACCGTGCACGCGACAACCGCGACCCAAAGAACCGTAGACGGACCTTCCATGAAAGACTGGAGAGGCGGCAGAAGTGCTTTACTGAACATCATTCCATCATCCACAGGTGCTGCCAAAGCCGTAGGAAAAGTTATTCCAGCGCTGAACGGAAAATTAACCGGTATGTCCTTCAGGGTACCAACTGCCAACGTTTCTGTTGTTGACTTAACGGTAAGAATTGAAAAAGCGGCTTCTTATGATGAAATCTGCGCTGCTATGAAAAAAGCTTCAGAAGGTGAACTGAAAGGAATCCTGGGTTATACTGAGGACCTGGTTGTTTCTCAGGATTTTGTTGGAGATAAAAGAACTTCCATCTTCGATAAGGATGCAGGAATCATGCTTTCTCCAAATTTCGTAAAACTGGTTTCCTGGTACGACAACGAAACAGGCTATTCCAATAAACTGACCGATATGTTGATTCACTCCGCTTCTTTGTAAGCACCGTCTGATCAACAGCAAATAGCAAAACCGCTCAAATTTGAGCGGTTTTTTTTTGCCTCTTCGTAAAATAAAAATGAGCTAAGAAGAAGATAACCAATTAATAACCGTGCAGGTTGATGTCATCCGTCCTTTTAATCTCAACCCGTTTGCCCATCTTTTTCTGGATCACCCTAAAATGCTGCAAATCGTCATCGGTCAGAAGCGTTATGGCTGTTCCGGATTCGAGAGCACGACCGGTCCTGCCAATCCTGTGAATATAATCAAGCGGGGACCGGGGCAACTCGTAATTGATAACAACGGCCAAAGATTCAATGTGAATTCCACGTCCAATAAGATCTGTTGCCACCAAAATCTGGGTTTCACCTTCCTTAAAATCCTGCAGGTTTCCTGACCTCGAACCCTGGGATTTTTTCCCGTGAACCGCCGTAGCCGGAATTTTATTCTTATTAAGTTTTTCTGCCAGATGATCGGCAGATCTTGTGGAGGAAGCAAAGACTAACGCCTGTTTAATATTCTGTTTCTTAATGAGATACCGTAAAAATGGACCTTTAGTTTCATCTGTTACATGATAGGCAGTCTGTGTAATTTTATCAATATCAATTTCGTCCTGTTTAATTTCAACAAGCACCGGATCAATTGTTAAACGGTTTTTGATTTCTTCAACCTTATCGTTCAAAGTGGCTGAAAACAAAACCGTCTGCTTTTTCGAGGGCATCATCGCAAAGAGCTTATTCATCTCTTCTTCGAAACCAAATTGGAACATCTTGTCGGCTTCATCAATAACCAAATGGGTGATTTGTGAAATACTTAAAGCTTTATTATCGATCAGATCAAGCAATCTTCCTGGTGTTGCCACCAAAACTTCCACACCAAACATCCCTTTCATCTGCGGATTTATGGAAACACCACCATAAACCGCCATTGTTCTGATCTCCCTCTTTAAATTCGCGGTAAAAGCTCTGAAGACCTCATCGATCTGGATGACCAGTTCCCGGGTCGGAGCCAATACCAAAACCTGAATATTCCGGTCTTTCTTCACCTCTTCATTCTGAAGTTTCTCTAAAATGGGCATTACAAAACAAGCTGTTTTCCCGGAACCGGTCTGTGCGATTCCCATCAGATCTTTTCCCGATAAAATTACAGGAACGGTTTGCTCCTGGATGGGGAAAGGCTTCAGAAAACCCAATTTTCTGACTGATTTTATAATGTTATGCGATAAGCCCAAAGATTCGAAAGACATAGAATATTTATTTCCGCAAAGATAATCTATTGAGGCTCAAATTTCACTTCACCTTGACTGCCGTTTTAAGCATAATTGTAATGTAAATATCCAGGCTGTATGTAACTTTACTGGCGCAAAGATTGCAGTTCTGATGCTACTTTTCAAAGTAATCTCACTTATCATATCTTATAATGAAGGCACAACCTCAATTTTACAACGCATCACATTTCAAAACTTTCTGGGAAAAAGGGAACGGGAAAGAGCTCCTGAAATGGGCAAATGTACCTGTGTATATGCAGGATTTCGATAAATACGCACCACTCTATCACGAAGTGGATGTCTTGGGAGATGATGCTGTGAGAGACACTTACCTTACGCTTCCCTATCACGAAGCGTCATCTTTGGTGGAACAATTTTCAAAAAGCCCCGTTTATGAGATTGATACCGCACCTGCGTCCCTTAAAAAACTTTTCCTGCAAATGCAGCAGATTCCGGAGTGGTATGATGAGGATTTGGCGAACATCGGCGCACGATTCTGCATGCGGACCGGAACAAATGCCTTAATTATTCTCCGGGATTTTACTTTGATGGGCGGTTATGATTTTGCCTACCTCAACAAACCTTTAGTTTTTACCGGGGCTTTGAAGAAAGGCGCTGTAAAAAGACTGAAAGACACACTGGAATTCTGGGTAAATGTGACACGGGAGAATGCTCTAAAAACCAATTCAGAGGCCTATCAGCTAATCGTCCGGACCCGTTTGATGCACTCTTATGCCAGGCTGAAGATAAAAGAGAAACGTGAAAATTGGGACTACGAAAAATGGGGCGAACCCATCAATTCATGGGACATGATTGCCACGTATATGGGTTTCAGCCTCGTTTTCATGCAGGGATTAAAAAAACTGGGCATCATCATTTCTGAGGAGGAAGAAAAAGGAGTTTTTCATTTGTGGAAGTATATCGGTTACCTCCTGGGGATACCTCCGGCCTTTTTGCCGGAAAACAGACAGCAAGCCGCGAAGCAGTTTTACCTTTGGACTGCCACACAGGATAAAGGTGACGGGGATTCCGCCCTGCTTGCAAAAGCCCTGCTGGATGAGAATATGGAGTCCACCATTTTAAAACATGAGTTTCAGAGAAAGAATCTGCGCTATCTGCATATCTGCTGCAACTGGTTTTTGCTGGATGAAGAAATTAACCGGAGACTGAAGATACCTGAAGTTCCTTTCCCCTCTCTTTTTCCCAGGGTCATAAAAAGCGCCAATGTCATTACCCAGAAATTATTCCCGCTAACATCCAAAAAGAGATATCAGAAACTGGTAAACCTGGGCGACCGGCAGCAAATGAAGGTGCTGAGCGATTACCTGAAGCATACCCCAAAAGATTTTCATTACTGATGAGTTTTGCAGAAATTTTAGCATAAATTAAGCTGGAATTTCCGTATTTTTGGAAAAATATATTTATACAAATGAGCAGTATTGACGATAAGAAAAAGGCACTTGCACTGGTGCTGGACAAGCTGGATAAAACCTACGGTAAAGGAACCGTAATGACCCTTGGAGATGCATCCGTAGATACTTCCATTGAGGTTATTCCCTCCGGCTCACTGGGTTTGGATCTGGCCCTGGGCGTAGGTGGATACCCGAGAGGAAGGGTCATAGAAATTTACGGACCTGAATCATCCGGTAAAACCACTTTAACCTTACATGCGATTGCGGAAGCACAAAAGGCAGGCGGAATTGCGGCCTTCATTGACGCAGAACACGCATTCGACAGACATTACGCCTCAAAACTGGGAATCAACCTTGATGACCTGATTATTTCACAACCGGACAACGGGGAACAGGCACTGGAAATCGCCGATAATCTGATCCGTTCCGGAGCAATCGATATCGTAGTGATTGACTCCGTAGCCGCACTCACTCCGAAAGCGGAGATTGAAGGTGAAATGGGAGATTCCAAGATGGGACTTCACGCCAGGCTAATGTCGCAGGCATTAAGAAAATTGACGGCAACTATTTCAAAGACAAAATGTACCGTAATATTCATCAACCAGTTGAGGGAGAAGATCGGCGTAATGTTCGGAAATCCTGAAACCACGACCGGTGGAAATGCCCTTAAGTTCTACGCTTCCGTGAGAATTGACATCAGAAAGGCCAGCGCACCCATTAAAACGGGCGACGAAGCGGTAGGAAGCCGGGTTAAGGTGAAAATCGTGAAAAATAAAGTTGCGCCTCCCTTCAAAATGGCCGAATTCGACATTATGTATGGTGAAGGGGTATCCAAAGTAGGAGAAATCCTGGATATGGCCGTTGAAACCGGAATCGTGAAAAAAAGCGGTTCATGGTTCAGCTACGACGAAACGAAACTCGGGCAGGGCCGTGATGCGGTAAGAGATATGCTGAAAGACAATCCAGAACTTGCCGATGAACTGGAAGCTAAAATTAAAGAAGGTTTGAAAAACAAATAAACTCAATTTTTATGATACCTGAAGACAGCCATCACGCTGTCTTTTTTTCATTAACCTTATCTGAAAATGCCAAAATGTCATTTTCTTCACCGTGGTACTTAATTTGAAAAACGTACCCCAAATAAAACCTAAAAAATTATGACTAAAGGAAATATCAATGTTTCAGTGGAAAACATATTCCCGCTGATCAAAAAGTTTCTGTACAGCGATCACGAAATCTTCCTGCGTGAACTGATTTCCAACGCGACAGACGCAACTTTGAAATTAAAACATCTGACCAATGTTGGCGAGGCAAAGGTGGCCTACGGAAATCCGGTCATTGAAGTTAAAATTGATAAGGAAAATAAGAAACTCCACATCATCGATCAGGGAATCGGCATGACATCTGAAGAGGTTGAAAAATACATCAATCAGGTCGCCTTTTCGGGTGCGGAGGAGTTCTTGGAAAAATATAAAGACAGCGCGAAAGATGCCGGTATCATCGGTCACTTCGGACTTGGATTCTATTCTGCATTTATGGTAGCGGAAAAAGTGGAGATCCTGACGAAGTCCTACAAAGATGATGAAACGGCGGTACGCTGGATCTGCGACGGCAGTCCGGAGTTCACGCTTGAAGAAACCAGCGACAAAACCGACCGCGGTACTGAAATTATCCTTCACATCGCCGAGGATTCCACGGAGTTCCTTGAGGAATCACGAATCCGGGAACTGCTGTTGAAATACAACAAATTCATGCCTGTCCCGATTAAGTTCGGAACCAGAACGGAAACCCTTCCGTTGCCGGAAGATGCTGCTGAAGATGCAAAACCTCAAACTAACGAAGTTGACAATATCATCAACAATCCAACGCCGGCGTGGACCAAGGCTCCTGCTGACCTGAAGGACGAAGATTATAAAACCTTTTACCGGGAACTCTACCCAATGCAGTTTGAAGACCCATTATTCCATATTCACCTGAATGTGGATTACCCCTTCAACCTTACCGGAATCCTTTTCTTCCCAAAACTTGCTAATAACCTTAATATTGAAAAGGACAAAATCCAGCTCTACCAAAACCAGGTGTATGTTACTGATGAAGTGAAAGGAATCGTTCCTGATTTTCTGATGCTCCTCAGAGGGGTTATTGATTCTCCGGATATTCCGCTGAATGTTTCCCGTTCTTACCTTCAGGCCGATGGGGCAGTAAAGAAGATTTCCTCTTACATTACAAAAAAAGTGGGCGACAAAATGGCTTCGCTCATCAATGAAAACCGGGAGGATTACGAGAACAAATGGAATGACATCAAGATCGTCATTGAATACGGAATGATTTCGGAAGATAAATTCTTTGAAAAATCTGATAAATTTGCGCTGTATCCAAACGTTGAGGGGAAATATTTCCTGTGGAATGAACTGACAGAGAAAATAAAGGCAAACCAAACCGACAAAGACGGAAATTTGGTGATTCTTTATGCTACGAACGAACATGATCAGCACAGTTATGTTCAGGCAGCTCAGGACAAAGGGTATGAAGTCCTGCTACTGGACTCTCCGATTGTTCCGCACCTGATCCAGAAACTGGAAAGTACTAAGGAGAAAGTGCAGTTCGTAAGGGTTGACGCCGACCATATCAATAACCTTATCAAAAAAGATGAGCCCATCATCTCCAAACTTAATGATACTGAAAAGGAAACCCTCAAGAAAGATGTGGAAGAGGGTGTCTCTGATACCAAATTCACCGTTCAGCTGGAGGATCTGGACAGTACCGATGCGCCGTTCATCATTACCCAGCCCGAATTTATGCGCCGCATGAAGGACATGCAGGCTACAGGAGGCGGTGGAATGTTCGGAATGGGAGGCTTTCCGGAAATGTACAATCTGGTAGTGAATACAAACAGTGAACTTGCCGGAAAAATCCTGAAGACCGAAAGTTCTGAAGAAAAGACTTCACATATCAAGCAGGCATTTGACCTGGCAAAACTGTCTCAAAACCTTTTAAAAGGAAAGGAACTGACTGATTTTATTCAAAGAAGCTACCAGAAACTGGCAAAGTAATTTTTCTGGAAAATACATTATATTTTATAGATTCGGGGGGGGGGGGGGGGGGGGGGGGGGGGGGGGGGGGGGGGTGGTTTTTTTTTTTTGTTTTTTGTTTGGGGGGGGGGGGGGGGGGGGGGGGGGGGGGGGGGGGGGGGG
>JAIBEX010000006.1 GCA_019459455.1 Weeksellaceae bacterium | reverse complement strand
CACTTGACTCAAGAAAAATTTACACTGTTCGAAGCGCGACACAAACCATGAACTATTCACCTAAGTGTCAACTCGCGCAAGTTTGTAAATTTTATAAAAAGAAAGTTAGGGTTTTTTAGCAAAAAGATCCAAGTCTTGATTTTTTTGGTTACTTTTTTCATCAAGGAAAAAAGTGACAGAGGAATCTGGTTTGGGATTGCCACGTCACTCCCTGCGGTCGCTCCTCGCAAGGACAGCGTTGTATGGTGGCTTTTGGCGGCTGGCTTTTGGCGACTGGCTGTAGGGCGGGTCGGTCCCACAGAAAATCCGAATCCATGACCCCGAGCCCTTACTTCGGCGGGCTCAGCATAAAAAAGGGAGGGATTCGGATTTTCTCACGATGCGTCAGCCTGTCATCCCGACGAAGGAGGGATCTCTCACGGAGCCATTGACTCTCACCTATAACCGCCCCAATAAACGACCTAGGAAATTTTTGCGTTAAAAAAAGAGCTAAATTTCTTCCTTAACTACTAGTAATGTAATCACTGTAGAAAAACATCTACTGTTCGAAGCGCGACACTTACCATCTATATTCACTATACCGCCTTATCGCGCAAGTTTGGAAATTTTGTTATAAAAAAATGTTGTTTTTAGCAAAAAGATCCAAGTCTTGATTTTTTTGTTTCTTTTTTTATCAAGAAAAAAAGAAAATTTAAAGTAAAAGAATCTACTTTGGGATTGCCACGTCACTCCCTGCGGTCGCTCCCCGCAATGACAGCGTTGTAAGGTGGCTTTTGGCGGCTGGCTTTTGGCGACTGGCTGTAGGGCGGGTCGGTCCCACAGAAAATCCGAATCCATGACCCCGAGCCCTTACTTCGGCGGGCTCAGCATAAAAAAGGGAGGGATTCGGATTTTCTAACCACGCGTCAGCCTGTCATCCCGACGAAGGAGGGATCTCTCACGGAGCCATTAACTCTCACCTATAACCGCCCCAATAAACGACCTAGGAGATTTTTGCGTGAAGAAAAACGTCATTTTCTTTCTTAACCACACTATATTCCTAAGACTGCGGCAAAATTTACATTGTTCGAAGCGCGAGATTAAGCGTGGATAATTCACCCAAACATAGACTCGCGCAAGTTTGTAAATTTTAATAAAATAAAATGATGTTTTTTAGCAAAAAGATCCAAGTCTTGATTTTTTTGGTTACTTTTTTCATCAAGGAAAAAAGTGACAGAGGAATCTATTTTGGGATTGCCACGTCCCACCCTACGGTCGCTCCTCGCAATGACAGCGTTGTAAGGTTGGAGGCACAGGGTTTTACTTTGGGATTGCTTCGTCGGCTACCGCCTCCTCGCAAAGACGGTGTTGCACGTTTGTCCAGGATAAATAAGGGAAAACAAAAAAAAGCCGGACTCAGAATCCGGCTGTGTTTATTAAGTAGACGGTACAAGGTTCGCGAACCCTTGCACCGGCTGATATAGTAAAAGGCCGTTAAACCGCCAGATAACCACCGTCCACAGGATAGTAAGACCCTGTGACGAAGGACGCGCCATCGGAGGCCAGGAACAGTAACATTGCGGCAATTTCTTCCGGCGTGCCCAGTCGGCCGAAAGCATGTTTGGTTTCCAGGAAATCCAGCGCCTCCCTTCCCATCGCTTCTTCGTTCACCATTCCACTGTACACAAAACCGGGACCTACGGCGTTGATCCGCACCTTGTCTTTGGCATATTCCCACGCCGCCGACTTGGTAAGCCCAACCACGCCGTGTTTTGCAGCTACATAACCGGACGAGGTTGCAAATCCTGCCTGGCCGAGAATAGAAGCGATATTGATGATGCTGCCGCCGCCGTTCTTCACCATTTCCGGTGCCTGGTATTTCACGCCGTAAAAAACACCCGATAGATTGATATCGATTACTTTCTTCCAGCCTTCAATGGACATATCACCCGCTTTGTTTATCTCGCCGCCAATGCCGGCGTTGTTCACAGCCACATCGAGTTTCCCGAACGCTTTTACGGTTTCTGCCACCAGCCGCTCATTGTCTTCCGGGCTCGATGAATCTGCTTTCACAAAAATAGCTTCTCCGCCGCTGTTCTTGATTTCATCCACCACCTTTTGGCCGTTTTCTACGTTAATGTCGCTCACGACCACTTTTGCTCCTTCTTTCGCAAACAGCAGTGCCGTTGCTTTTCCAATTCCCGAACCTGCGCCTGTAATAACCGCTACTTTGTTTTCTAACTGTTTCATATTATTTTTCTTTATATTAAACGAACTATGGTAAAGTTACATCAACATAACGACGGGGGTCTTGACCTATGGTATTTTAACATCAATTTAAGTCTACAGCATTTTTACCGGCAGTGCGGATGGCTTATGGCAGATGGCGGATGGCTTATGGCAGATGGCTTTTAGCGGCTGGCGTTTGGCTATTGGTCTTTGGCTTTTGTTGAAGGGTTTATTAAACGCAAAGTGCCCGGAAACGGAAATAAAGAACAGGAGTAGAATTTTGTCTGTCAGCCCGACGAAGGAGGGATCTCTTACAAAGCCACTGCCTCACATTTATGACCGCTGCACTAAGTGACATAGGAGATTTTTGCGTGTAAAAAAAATAAAGGAGTGCCGTCAAAAAAATCCAGTGTCCGAAGCGCGACGTAAATTAAATTACTCAACTAAACAGACTGTCGCGCAAGTTTGGATTTTTTAGGCACACATTTATTTTTTTAGCAAAAAACGACAAAGGAGTTTCGCCAATTCCATTAAAAAAAATAAAAAATAGATTGGCAAATGTCCAAGTCTTGACTTTTTTGGTTACTTTTTGTGTCAAGATAAAAAGTAACATGCTTCTCGCAACGACAACGTTGTACGTTTGGTTGACGAGCTGTTGTCATCCCCACGAAGGAGGAATCTTTTACCAAACAGGAATCCAGTTTGGGATTGCCACGTCCCTCCCTGCGGTCGCTCCCCGCAATGACAGCGTTGTAAGTTTGTTAGTTTAGAACTCCCGCCGCAGGAGGCATCTCTCGCACTAACCATCGTCACGAAGCCAGACGTTCTACATCTAACTACTCCCTAAATGACATAGGAGATTTTTGCGTTAAGAAAAATGAAAATTCGATTCGTAGTAAGAGTAAAGCGAATTACTAAAGTTTTTCTTGCTTGAGCGAAGCGAGTTTCGAAATATTTTAGAATTGAATTTTCATTTTTTAGCAAAAAGATCCAAGTCTTGATTTTTTTGGTTACTTTTTTCATCAAGGAAAAAAGTGACAGAGGAATCTGGTTTGGGATTGCCACGTCACTCCCTGCGGTCACTCCTCGCAAAGACAGCGTTGTAAGTTGATATAAACAACTGCTACTATCCTAACCTTACCCTTTCCTCGATATGCATATATATTACTGCAAGCATGCTAAAAATAACCGTCACCCAATGTAACGACACGCTGTGTTTTGTTGTCTAATTGGGGGATAACTGATAACCCATGAAAAAAATACCAATTGCAGCGGTCCTGCTTTTCGGCATCTTTACTTCCGCACAGGAGGCAAAGACGGACACGGTAAAAACCGAAGCCATTAAAGAGGTCGTTTTAACCGCCCGTAAACCCACCATAGAAAGTAAGGCAGACCGAACTGTCTTCAACGTGGCCAACAGTGCCATCCTGACCGGAAACACCACCTGGGACGTCCTGCGCATGACGCCTTTGGTTAACATAGATAACAATGACAATGTTCAGGCGGAAGGCAGCAGCGTAACCGTATACATCAACGACAGAAAATCCGTCTTCACCGGCAAAGAACTGAAAGAATATCTGAAAACCATCCCTGCGGACAACCTGATGAAGATTGAGGTGATCACCACCCCTTCTGCAAAGTATGAAACGGCCGGCGCCGTGGTGAATATCGTGCTGAAAAAAAATGAAAATGAGGGTCTGAAAGGCAGCGTTTCACTGGGCAATTCGCAGAGTTATAAAAATTCACAGTCCTCCAACCTTAACCTGAACTACCATAAAAAAAGATTTACGCAGTCCCTGAGCGGGAGTTTCAGTAACAACAGCAATGTACAGAAAAGCTACAACGAAAATCTGATCTATGCGGACAACTCCCTGACCAAAATAACCTCTGAAACCAACAGCAACTCCACATCCCCTTCCGCCTCCTCTTCTTCCGAATTTGAGTTGGATGACAAGAATAATGTAGGGCTTGTGGTGGAATATTACGGTTCAAACCACAACTCGGTTTCGGACGCAAGAGGAGATTATTTCGTTAATAACGGACTGCAAAAATACTATACCAAAACCGTTGAATCCGACGGTAAGAACAACTTTGTAGGCAGCAATATTTTTTATAAATACTACGATAAGGAGAAGAACAGAATTCTGGATCTGAATGCCGGAATTAATTATTATGGCCACGATAACAACAGCTTTCACTCCACCCTATGGAGTGCAGCACCCTTTGAAGGGATACGGACCGTGTCTGATGATGACAACCGTGAATATTATGTAAAACTAGACTACTCGCAACCGGTAGGTAAAGACGGCAACCAGCTGGAGTTCGGTGGTAAAATGAACTTCCGTAACAATACACTGCCTTTTTATTACTTTAATTTTGAAAATAACACCTGGGTCACCGACGGTTCCAGGACCAATACCTTCCATTATCTTGAAAACCTGAACTCGCTGTATGCCAATTTCAGCAAAACCTTCTTTAAAAAGCTGGAAACGAGGATCGGATTAAGGTACGAGTACATCAACTTCACCGTAAAACAGGAAGTGGGAGCTGCCGAAAGAAGCGATTCCTACGGAACGCTCCTGCCGGATTTGCTGGTAAAATACTCCTTTAGCGACAACTATAACTTAACCGCTACGTATAAACACAGTTTATGGCGTCCCTGGTTCACAGAGTTTAACCCTTTCCTGATGCCGACAGAGAACGGAACTTTCCGGCGCGGAAATATGGATCTGGAGCCGAATCCAAATGACCGCTTCGGCCTGAAGCTGGGTCTTTATAAGAAATATTTTATTTCGGCAAACTTCAATACCACCGATCAGGATTACTGGACTTCCTATACCGTAGAAGGTGATAAAACCATTACAATGCCCGCCACGTATTATGGCAGGGTAAACAACTATTCGGTTAATGCCAATACAAACCAGAATTTCCTTAAAAACAAACTGAATGTGAATTTTAATCTGGGCGTCAGTTATATAGACAACAGTGACTTTAAACAGCGCAATAATTTTGTGGGAATGAAGGATCACATCACCAATTTCAACGGTTCATCAAACTTTTCCTATACGAACCTCTTCAATAAAAACATCAACCTGAACGGTTGGGTTGGAGTACACTCGCAAAACTGGGGCAATTCCATGGGAAACAAGATGAATTTCTTCCACAGTTTCGGTGCAACCAAGCTCTTCCCGACCACGCAGATGGAAGCAGGAATCCGTTTCAACAATATCTTTCAAAGGCCCGGAAACGATTTTATTACCTATTCGCCCATCGGGACCTTCCGCAATGTAAACAAATGGGACTGGTATGGGGTGAACCTCTCCTTCGTAAAACGTTTTGGAAACCAGAAAGTAAAGGAAAGTACGAAGAAGAATGTGGAGAAGGAAAGCGGTGGCGGGAAAGGTTAAGGCTGCAGGGAGCTTATGGCTTTTGGCCTTTGGCTTTTAACCACAGAGGAGGATTTGCCTATGGCGTATGACAGATGGCGTATGGCTTATTGCTTAAGGCTTGCTGCTTTTAACCGCAAAGGGCACCAAGGATTTTGCTTATAGCTTTTGGCTATTGGCCATTGGCATTTGCTGAAGGGTTTATTATCCACAAAGCGCCCGGAAACGGGCACAAAGAACAGGAGGAGAATGGTGTCTGTCATCCCGACGCAGGAGGGATGTCTCGAGTATGCGGTATGCCCTACGCAGGAAGCTGTACGCTAATGTTACCGTGTCATCCCAACGAAGGGGGATCTCTTGCAAGTCACTGCCGCTCATTTATGACCGCTCCACCAAATGACATAGGAAATTTTTGCGTTAAGAAAAACCTTAATTTTCTTTCTTAACAATAGTTATACACATGATTCAAGAAAAATTTACACTGTTCGAAGCGCGACACAAACCATGAACCATTCACCTAAGTGTTAACTCGCGCAAGTTTGTAAATTTTATAAAAAGAAAGTTAGGGTTTTATAGCAAAAATGTCCAAGTCTTGACTTTTTTGGTTACTTTTTGTGTCAAGACAAAAAGTAACAAAAGGAATCTATTTTGGGATTGCTTCGTCGGCTATCGCCTCCTCGCAAAGACGGCGTTGTAAGTTGGACCTGAAAACAGCAGTGTCGGGACTGCAGGTCAAAAATATACGGGAATTAAGGCGGGAATTGGTACAAAATAACCTATCTTTACTACAACAAAGACCACACGGATATATTATTATCTCTTTCTGTACTCCCGCAAGCCGGTATTTTTCCGTAAACAGGTGGTTTAATCAAAACACGAACCCAATTATGTTTACCAAAAAGTTCATTACCGCGGAATTTCTGCGCGCAGCTAAATTTATCTGTATCCCCGACGGCAGTTATTGCCTCAATATTACCCTCTGCCCTATTCACTCCATCGTGGTAAATGTGGACATTATTTCGACCGGTATTGCTATCATGGTGGGAATAAAAGACCACC
>JAIBEX010000013.1 GCA_019459455.1 Weeksellaceae bacterium | reverse complement strand
TTGTGTTTATGTGTTTATGTGTGTTTATGTGTTTGTGTGTTTGTGTGTTTGTTGTGTGTTTGTGCTTGGGGGCTTGTTTGTTTTGTGTTTTTTTTTTTTTGTTTGTGTTTATGTGTTTTTGTTTTTTTGTTTTTGTGTTTTTTTTTATGTGTTTTTTTTTTGTGTTATTTGGGGATTGTTTTTTTTGTGTTTTGTTTGTTTTGTTTTTTGTTTGTGTGTTTTTGTGTTTATGTGTTTGTGTTGTGTTTGTGTGCTTGGGGGCTTGTTTGTTTTGTGTTTTTTGTGTTTGTGTGTGTTTATGTGTTTATGTTTATGTGTTTGTGTGTTTATGTGTTTGTGTGTTTGTGTGTGTTTATGTGTTTGTGTGTGTTTGTGTTTGTTTTTTGTGTTTATGTGTTTGTGTGTTTGTGTGTTTGTTGTGTGCTTGGGGGCTTGTTTGTTTTGTGTTTTATGTGTTTATGTGTGTTTATGTGTGTTTATGTTTTGTGTTTATGTGTTTGTGTTTGTGTTTGTGTGTGTGTTTATGTGTTTGTGTGTGTTTGTGTTTGTTTTTTGTGTTTATGTGTTTATGTGTGTTTATGTGTTTGTGTGTTTGTGTGTTTGTTGTGTGTTTGTGCTTGGGGGCTTGTTTGTTTTGTGTTTTTTTTTTTATGTTTGTGTTTATGTGTTTGTGTGTTTGTGTTTGTGTGTTTGTGTTTATGTGTTTGTTGTGTGTGTGCTTGGGGGCTTGTTTGTTTTGTGTGTTGTTTGTGTGTTTATGTGTTTATGTGTTTGTCTTGTGTTTGTGTGCTTGGGGGCTTGTTTGTTTTGTGTTTTTTCATGGGTGGGTGTGTGGGTGTGTTCATGTTTGCTGCTTGTGTTCATATGTTTGGTTGTTTGTGGTGGGGTTTTTGTTTTGTGCTTGGGGGCTTGACTGTGGGCGCCCATGGTGCTGAGTAGTAGTAGTAGTAAGTAAGTAAGTAGTAAGTAGTAAGTAGTAAGTAGTAAGCAGTAAGCAGTAGTACAGTGGCGGTCAAAACGCGAGCGTGCGGCAGCTGCCCGGCAAAGACGTAAACTGGCCGGAGCACTTTTCTGGCACCTAAACTGGCCGGCCCGTCCGAAAGTATATATAAAGGGACGGGTCCGGGCCGGGAAAAAAAAAAGAGTACGCCCAAAACGGCAGTCCACTGCCGTTTGGGACCACTATTTTTTGACCTCGGTTCGGCCCCCTCTCCCACCAAGGGCAACTCCCCCTTTGAGGTTGTTGTTGTTGTTGTTGTTGTGTTGTGTTGTCCCCTGCCCCCCTTGTTGCTGTTGTCGTCGTCGTTGTTGCTGTTGTTGTTGTTGTTGTTGTTGTTGTTGTTATCAACGACAACAACAACAATAATAATAATAACAACGCATGATGATGACAATAAACACAAGGGGCGGCGGGGTGACGCACACGCACACACACACACACACACACACATACCAGACAAGGGGCAGCAGTGCAGCCTAGTGTTAATCCAGTCCCGTCTCGTCCGTTGGTTGGTGGTCTGTTTCATCGTCCGTCGTGTGTGTGTGTGCCCTCTCTATTGGGTGCGCACCGCACGCGTGCGAGTATCGGTTGGTTGGCTGTGCATACGCCAAAAAAAGCGTGTGGCTCTCTCTCCTATACATACACATACCATACACATACCATACACACAGGCAGAGACAGCACAGCGCACAAAATGGTGTGTGCTGTGCTGTCTCTGGCGTGTGTTTGTGTGCGTGTGTGTGTGTTGTTGTTGTTGTGGGGTCAGGCTCCGCTGGGGGCGTAATGTGGTGGGGATCGTCTCTGTTGCTGTTGCTGTTGCTGCTGTTGCAGCAGCAGCAGCAGCGGCAGATATGATCCCCCGGTTATTTATACATATCGTCGTGGTCGTGTGGTAGTAGTAGGTGGTAGTACACCTACTACTATCTGCGTGTCACGCGCGCGTGTGGTCAGCATGCAGTCGTCGTCGTGCACACCCCTGTGTGCATCGATCTCCCCTGGCGGCACGTTTGGTCGTGTTATGGTGGGGGGGTTGGTGGACACGGGG
>JAIBEX010000012.1 GCA_019459455.1 Weeksellaceae bacterium | reverse complement strand
GTTTATGTGTTTGTGTGTTTGTGTTTGTTTATGTGTTTGTGTGTGTGTGTGTTTGTGTTTGTGTGTGTGTGTCTTGTGTGTGTTTTTGCTTGTCGTGTGGACCTTGTGCGCACGCACGTGCGTGCGCGGGGGCGCATTTTTTCGGCCCTGCTTGGGGGCTTGTTGCCGTACTCGAGACTATGGGCCATAGTGCCGAGTACGGCAAAACGCCCTACTCGAGACTATGGGCCATAGTGTCGAGTAAGGCAAAACGCCCTACTCGAAACTATGTGTTTGCGCTTGGGGGCTTGTTCCTTCTGCCGCGTTGAATGATACGGCGGCGTGCCGCCGCCGCCCTACTCGAGACTATGGTGGGACCATAGTGCTGCTGCTGCCGAGTACGACAAAAACGCCCTACTCGAAACTATGGCCACATAGTGCCGAGTACGACAAAACGCCCTACTCGAGACTATGGGCCATAGTGCCGAGTACGGCAAAACGCCCTACTCGAAACTATGTGTTTGCGCTTGGGGGCTTGTTCCTTCTGCCGCGTTGAATGATACGGCGGCGTGCCGCCGCCGCCCTACTCGAGACTATGGTGGGACCAAAGTGCTGCTGCTGCCGAGTACGACAAAAACCCCCTACAAGAAACTATGGGCCCATAGTGCCGAGTACGACAAAACGCCCTACTCGAAACTATGTGTTTGCGCTTGGGGGCTTGTTCCTTCGGTCGAATAATAATACGGCGGCAGTCACCGCCACTGGCCTACTCGAAACTATTATATGTATGTGTTTGTGCTTGGGGGCTTGTTTGTTTTGTGTTTGTTTTGTGTTTGTTTTGTGTTTGTGTGTGTTTGTGTGTTTGTGTTTGTTTTTTGTGCTTGTGGTGTGCTTGGGGGCTTGTTTGTTTTGTGTTTGTGTGTGTGTTTGTGTTTGTCTTGTGTGTGTTTATGTGTTTTGTGTGTTTGTGTGCTTGGGGGCTTGTTTGTTTTGTGTTTTTTGTGTTTGTGTGTGTTTATGTGTTTATGTTTATGTGTTTGTGTGTTTATGTGTTTGTGTGTTTGTGTGTGTTTATGTGTTTGTGTGTGTTTGTGTTTGTT
>JAIBEX010000016.1 GCA_019459455.1 Weeksellaceae bacterium | reverse complement strand
CTTACTGGTACCACATTACCTGGACAGAACCGGACGGAACCAAGGCACCGGTCATGTACAAAGGCTGGATCCTGGTGAAAAACAGAGAATAAAATTTTATTCAAAATATTTAATAAAACACGGCTCACGCCGTGTTTTTTGTTTAAATGACAGAAAAACAACTCCTTCTTCAATAAAAATTTATAAATTTGTGAAATTGAATAAAATTTCCAGAGAATATGAAAAAACAACTACTCATTTTTTTAATGCTCGTGCTTTCATTTGGCAACCTACATGCGCAGTTCGATACTGAGCACTGGTTTGCACCAATGATGGACCGAAATGGTTCCACAGGACAGCAGGTGCTATATTTTTCAACGGATAAGGTAACTCCATTTCCAGTGAATATCTACAGTAATAATGTGGTTATTGGCACAGTTACAATCAGCAAGGGTGCTCCTGCCACTTTTGCAGTACCCAGAACAAACATCATTACAAACAGTCAGGCTGATTTGTTTACACCGGTTTCCAAAGGTTTATATATGCAGGGTACATTCCCTTACTATGTGACCTTACGGTTTTCCATTACCAGCCACGCTGAAATATTAACATCAAAAGGAAAGGCGGGTATAGGAACTTCTTTTTATGCTGTTACGGCACCTATTACCACCAGTAGCAGTTTATACAATTTCATGACGGGAATCATGGCTACCGTTGATAATACTACGATAACTGTATCCAGTTATGGTTCAAATGTAGAGTTCTCTAATGGAACTACAGGCGCTACCACTCCATCAATGACTTTTACACTAAACAAAGGGCAGTCGTATATTATCGATGGCAGGGCAGATACAGCTGCTCATTTAACAGCGAATGCAACCAGTTTTATAGGAGCTAAGATTACATCTGACAAAGCCATTTCAGTTACCAACGGTAATTTTAACGGTCAGTTTGCAGCTTCACCTTTTTCGGGGTCAGATATCATTATGGATCAGTCCGTACCTGTTGAAAGGCTAGGAAAGGAGTTCGTTTTGATTAAGGGAAATGGAGACATCCTTACTCCTGCAGGGGCAGAAAGGAAAATGGAGGAAGGGCTTATCGTAGCTGTTGAAGACGCGACGCAAATTTTTGTGAATGGAGAGCCAACCGCACTGGCAACTATAAATGAGGGTGAATTTTTTAGAATCCCCGGAACCAAATACATTAATCAGGGTGGTAGCGGGCATTATAATATGCGTATCAGTACGACAAAAAATGTTTATGTTTACCAACTGTTGGCCGGTGTTAATGACAGCAATGCGACTTTAGGTTTTAACTATATACCGCCCGTAAGTTGTTACCTGCCCAGAAAAATTGATGAAATTGGTTTTATAAACCAAATGCCCGGCATCACTCCAAACGTTAAACTCAATATCCTTACAGAAGCCGGTGCAACAGTTACTGTTAACGGAGTTGCCCCAACGGCGGCGCAAGGACCATATCCAGTTACTGGCACAACCACCTGGGTATCTTATTCCATTCCAAATATTACCGGAAACGTTACTGTTAATTCGAACAAGGCAGTAACTGCCGGAATCGCGGCAGGTAGTAGTGTCTATGGCTACGGTGGTTATTTTGCCGGATTCTCCTCGGTACCCGCCATTGTAAAACAGAATGGCGAATGTATCCCGGGACTTGTTCTTGCTGTGGATGATATTTATGAAACCTATCAGTGGTTCTTTAACGGCGCCCCTATTTCGGGAGCAAATACCCACCAGTACACACCTACACTGCCCGGTGTTTACACCATCACGGTAAGTATTACCGGGTGTAATCCGGTAACCACACCACCTTACTCCGTGTACCCGTGTCCTACAAATACGACACAGAATGTGAATGTGTGTGGCGGAAAGACCTTTACGGTTGCTTTCTCCAATTCAACGCAGCCACTGAACCTCGGTTCAATTATAATCACCTCTCCACCGGCAAATGGTACCGCAACGGTTAATAACCTTACCGGAACAATTACCTATACGCCG
>JAIBEX010000004.1 GCA_019459455.1 Weeksellaceae bacterium | reverse complement strand
AGGAGCTTTTTGGCTCAGTCCGCAATGCGTCAAAGGCGGCAGTTGGGAGAACGTCGTGCGAATGCAACGATGGTTTCCCGACTGTCGGCGGAGCCGGGCGGTCATTGGGAAAAATCGTCCCAAAGGGCGATTTTTCCCAACTTACTTATATGTATACCTAAAGTTTACAAATCCAACCAATTAATGTTGTATTGATATACTTTTGGTGTATTTATTGTCTTGACCAAATATAACAAATTTCAGTTCATAAATCATCAAAAGGGCTTCTAATTTGTTGCAAACTTTTTGTGCTCACATGAGTATACAGTTCGGTTGTTCTGCTGCTGTTGTGCCCCAATAATTCCTGAATATATCTTAGATCAGTTCCGCTTTCCAGGAGATGTGTGGCATAGCTGTGCCGTAACCAATGTAATGTTACGGGTTTGTTTATCTTAGTTTTTTCCAGTGCGGTTTTAAGTACTTTTTGCAGGCTTTGTTCGGAATACTGTGACCCGGGTTCCTGCCCTTCAAACAGAAAATTTACAGGGCGGTAAACTTTGTAATAGTTCCTCAGTAATTCCAGAATTTTGGGTGACAGTGGCGTTATTCTGTCTTTCTTTCCTTTCGACTGCTTTATGATGACAATATTCCGTTTCGAATCAATATCTGCCGGTCTTAAGTTCAGCAGCTCGCTTCGCCTAAGTCCGCAGCTGTATATTAAAGACAGCATGGCTTTGTGTTTAATATTGTGATGTGCTTCCAGAATGGCTTTCACTTCTTCTTTGCTCAGCACATTGGGCAGGTTCTTTTCCCGCCGTGGCCGGTAAACTTTATCCAGGTCCAAACTCTTTTGCTGTATGGTCTTAAAGTATAGTTTTATAGCATTTACGATTTGATTCTGATAAGAAGAAGACAGGTTGTTTTTCAGAATATAGTGGGTATTGTAGTAAATCAAATCTTCATTGGTAATGGTGGAGATTTCTTTTTCATTCATAAACAGTAAAAATGAGCGCAAAGCATCCGTGTAGGTTTTCACGGTATTGCCACTATAACGTCTGGAAAGAAGATGTGCTCTGAATTTCAGAAGTTCTGCTTCTGCCTCTTTACTCACGTGTTTGATCTGTTCCAGGTTAAATAATTTCCTGTTTACCGGTGTATCAGGAATATACCAGACTTTTTTCCGGGTGCTCCACCGGGTGCCTTCTACAGCTTTAATCCGCTTTATTAATTCCTGATCCTTTTCACACTGTATGAAGATGACTTTCTGCCTGCAGTGAGTTCCAGGTTTAAAGTTAAAACGTTCTAATGCTTCCATCCGGTTTAGAGTTATCAGGTTTCACCTGCGTGCAGGATTCAGTATGGTTATGGTTCTGCAAAAAACGCTGTAGAACCGCCAATCCAGATCGCATCCTTCTTGTTGAAATCCACATTTACCATGGCAGCTTTGGTCATGCGTACCAGGTGTTCCATAAGTGTCGGGCGGTCCTCGTCTTCGTGCCAGATGTAGAGCAGCCGGATCTCCGCTTTGGAAAATTCGCCGTTCATATCTTTGAAAAGGGGAGCATAGCTGACCTTGCGCTGCAGGATGTAATTTTCCTTATCGGCTATGGCTTCCGTGATTTCCTGCGTTGGGTTCAGATTTACACCCGCTCCCGCAAAGGAAAAAAGGGGTTTTAGCACGAAGTTCTCCAGCTTTTCGGACTCCGGGAATTCATTCAGGAAATAGCTTTTCGGCGCGTAGGCGTGATTAAGTTTGGGCAAAAGAAACTTTGAGATCTTGAAGAACCAGTTCGGGTGCGTAATCCATTTCACGTCCACCTCCTCACGGAAATCAAATTCGGTTTCAAGTCCTTCTATCCGGTCCAGTTCATCGAAGATGACGCGGTTATAGATGCGTTTAATACGTACCAGGCGGCCGTCTTTTTCGTAGAAGAGTTCTTTGCCTCTTTTCCGCACTTCCGTAAGGCATACGGGCCGGATGCCAAGTTTCTTTTCGGTAATGTAAAAGTCGATATTCGTTTTCTGTTTGTGTGGATAAAGCTCCAGCAGGATTACATTTTCCGCGTCTTCATCGCCAATCAGCAGTTGGCGGAGTTCGCTGTAATACTGCTCATCCGAAACTGATGGTTTTAATCCACTCAGGAATGGGTAAACCTCGCAAAGGGTGTTCTGCAGTTCCTTTTGGAACCCGTAAAGGGTGGGGAAGGCCTGGAGTTCGATGAGCTGAGGTTCCACTTCTCCCTGCTCATTTTGGCAGATGCCGAAATCGATGGTGAAGAAATGGGGCTGCCGGGTGTCATTGGGTACCTTATACTCCGTTGGAACGGCTTCGGCGAGTTCTGAATCAGGCATGGCTTTAATCTGCGAAATGATGCTGTCGCAGGCGCTGTAAAGTTTGGTCTGAAAATCCCTGGTAAGAAACACGGGACTTTCCGAAACACGGAACTGAGGTTCGGTGCCACCCTTTTCGGTCAGACTTTTGATCACCTCTCGGTATTTCTCAGGACTGAATTCACTGTTGAACTGTTCTCTGTATTTTGGAATCATCGGTTATAGGTTTTATCGTTTAAATATAATGATTTTCACCCTGAAAAATAAAAAAACCGGGCATAAACCCGGTTAGTCTTTATCTTTGGACGACCTTCAGGCTGGCGTAAGGTCTTTGGTGACTTCCTGTGCCGCGTACTGCAGGAACCCTGGTAAAATCTGGGCCTGCGTAAGCAGGATCTTGTCGGGATCGCTCATCCGGTCTACGGTTTCCAGGTATTTTTCCATCCCATAGCTCTCAATCATCGCTTCGCGGTTCTCTTCAATTTTCAGGTTTTCGGTCATCCCTTCCGGATCGGCTTCCGGATGGAACTGGGTGCCAAATATCTCGTCGGAAAAACGTACGGCCATAATCGCCCTTTCCAAGTGGATATGCGGACGCACTTTTTCCAACGCCATAATTTTCATTCCCATTTTTTCCATTATTTCGTGGTTGGGCTCTATGAACTGGTATGCACGGCTATCCACTCCGTAAAAAGGTTCCGGTAAATTGGTGAGCAGGAAATCATCTTCACCCTGATAGGTCTTATGGATAGGCATGACCCCAAAAGAGTAGGACTTACGCTTGCAGATGTTGCCCAGCTTCCAGTGGATGCTCGCCAGCTGAAAGGAATGACAGATGAGAAAAAGGAATTTTTTAGTTTCTGAGTTTTTATTGTGTTCCCAAATACGGTCCAGGAAATCTGCATACGGCTGTTCCCAATCGAAACCCTCGCGATGCGGATTACCGGGCCCGCCGGATGAGATGAATATATCAAAATCATCCACATCTGGCATTTCATTCTTAAATCGGACATCAAAAACCTCGGCTTCCACTACTGCATCAGCACTTTCTTTAAAAGCCTGGGTAATTTCCTTTATATTTCGCATTCCCTGGTTCGTATGGTTGTTGTTCATATCCAACAGGGCAATTTTTATCGCTTTCATTTAACATTTTTTACGGTGCAAAATTAAGCAATTATTAATTTAGTCATAACTAATGCCGTATTCCGTTTCGGAAATCATGTAATCCACTACGGCCTTCAGATCACCTGTTTTTTCAAAAACCGCCAGTTGACGGTCTGCGCCCGTACCGTTTTTCATGATCTCCCAGGCGTATTCAACCTCTTCGCGACAGCCCAGTTCATCCACCACATCATCGATAAAATCCAAAAGTTCTTTAAGCAGATCGACGTATGGAACACTGGTTTCCTTGCCGAAATCGATCAGGTGTGCGTGAATTCCGTCTTTTGAGGCGCGCCATTTGTTTTCAGTAAGTAAGAGGCGGCGGTAACTTCGGAAACTCATATTCTGCTCGTGCAGTTTATAGATTTTTGCGACCAGGCACTGCATGATCGCAGCCAGACAAACCGTTTCTTCCACACGCATGGGCATATCGCAAATCCTGAACTCAATTGTAGGGTAGAAGGGATGTACCCGCAGATCCCACCAGATTTTCTTCGCATTATCGATGGTGCCGGTCTTGATCATCAGATCGATATACGCATCAAACTCCGCAACACAACTGAAATAACTCGGAATCCCGGTGCGCGGAAATTTTACGAAAACCTGCTGTCGGTATGACTTAAAACCTGTATTGCTGCCCACCCAAAATGGAGAGTTTGTAGAAAGTGCATACACGTGTGGTAAAAAATACCGCATTACATTCTGAATCCGGATTCCTTCTTCACGGTTAGGAATTCCGATATGTACATGCAGGCCAAAAATTAAATTGGAGCGTGCTACATCGCCCAGATCACTTACAATTTTGTCGTAGCGTTCGGCCTTCGTAATGGGATTGTCCTCCCATCTGGAAAAAGGATGCGTACCGCCGCCGGCAACGCGCAGGTTGTTTTCGTGTGCCACTTTGATGAGTCTTTTCCGCAGGTCGGTGAGCTCAGCTTTTACTTCCTGAATGTTATTGCAGATGCCGGTTTCCATCTCTACTACGGATTCATGCATTTCATGTTTCAGATGTTCTTCCAGTGTTGCTTTGCCGCCTTCTATAATTTTGGAGACATGGGAAACCAGGTCGCGGCTTTCGGCGTCGATGATTTGGTATTCCTCCTCGACACCGATCGTGAATTTGTGCATAATTTGTGTTATTTGTTTTACGTTTTTTAAAGACAGCCACCGAAGTCGGAACAGCGCTAAAAAAATTGGGCGCCATCCGTTCTTAAATCTTTATTTTTTAAGCCCGTCTGTCACAAAATTCCCCCAGGCGATGTTGGTTTTGCCAGGAACATAATCTGCTGCTTTTTCAATGGCCATTTTTGCTGCATGTTCTATGATCCACTGGAAGTTTTCTTCGCCTACAGAATTGCGGTCAGCATCGGGAGCCGGATTGCAGAAGTCGATGGCGTAAGGAATTCCGTCGCGCACCGCAAATTCCACGGTGTTGAAATCATAACCCAGGGCTTCGTTCATTTTCAACGTAAGCTCGGTAATGGTTTTCAATAGTTTCTCGCGTTCGGCACCTTCTGTTTTGTGTTCTGTCGCATAGCGGAGATGTGGCGCATTTCGCGGCTCATACGGCATGATGTGCACATATTTCTTACCCAGACAGTATACGCGGTAATAATCTTCGAAAACGATTTCTTCCTGAACCATCATCACCAGTTCGCCGGTTTCGCCCAGTTTTTGCCAAAGGTCTTCCTTGCTTGTGCAGCGGTATACATTTTTCCAGCCGCCGCCGTCATGCGGTTTCATATAGCATGGAAAACCTACATACTCCAGGATGTATTCCCAGTCCAGCGGAAATTTCATATTCCGGAAGGAGGATTCCTGCGTATTTGCGGGTCTTGAGCTGGAGGGCAGCAGGACTGTATTGGGCAGGGGTACGCCGATTTTCGACATCAGCGCGTTGTTAAAGAATTTCTCATCGGCACTCCACCAGAATGGGTTGTTGATGACATAGGTGCCGCAAACTGCAGCGTTTTTCAGGTAGGCCCGGTAAAAAGGGACATCCTGCGATATACGGTCTATGATGACGGCGTAGCCGTAATCTGCACCCTGTTCCAGTTTGTCGATCTGTACCGGTTCCGCGATCACATCGCCTTTTCCGAGTTCATTTACCTTGTTGATGAATTCCCATGGGAAGGTATCTTCCATTCCGAATAATATTCCTACTTTCTTTGCCATTATCTTAGTTTTAATGTTTGACTTAGTTTGATATATAATGTTTGTTTAATTAATTTGATTGGTATTTTATCCAAATTGACAACGGATTCCCAAACCTTCCTTACCCGAAGAACCTCCCGATAAACATCGGGAAAACCATACGCCACAGCGGCCAGTCGTGGGAAATCCATTTTCTTTCGTCGTACCAGTGATTGATCCCTTTGCCGGTAAGGATTCCCGCCATTTCTTTGGTCTGCTCCAGGCAGATATCCTGGTCTGAAGTGCTCAGGACAATATGCATATGCCGGTACTTCCATGCATCGTCGTTGATGACGAACTCTCTTGGACAGTTAAAATATACAAGCTCCCCGCTGTAGCCGTCCATGAAATCCCGGATGGTAAAGGCACCGCTCAAACAGAACAGATGGGAAACCAGATCCGGAAAACGGAACGCAAGATTCGCTGCATGATAACCGCCGAAGCTGGCTCCTGCTAATCCTACACGGTGTACTTCATGGGTTTTCTGAATATACGGAATGAATTCCTGGCGCATGAACTGCACCCACAGTTCGTAATTCTTAATACGGTCTTCGGGATGTATCCCTTTGTCATATAGGCTTAAACCGTCAACGGTCTGGACATTATAAAGTTTTACTTTTCCCTGGTCCACAAACCAGTTAATGCTGTCATTAAGTTTGAAGTCATGGTTTTGCGTATAGGAGCCGCGCGAAGTCGGGAACATGATGATGGGGTGTCCGTAGTGTCCGGTAACTTCTACGTTAAGGCTCATCCCTAAGATATGGGAATAAAAATCGGTGTGTTCAATCTTGGGCATGCTGTTATTTTAAGTTTGTTTTTGTTGAGCGTAGGCCTTGGCAACCTACGGAGCTCTTAGATAGCTGAAAGTTTTTTATTTCGGCATTATACTAAGCTCCAGCGGTTTTATTCGTTCCAATCTCATGCAGTAGGCTTATCCTTTGGAGGGATAATGGTAAGAAAGTCCTCTGTCACCTTTTTTGCCGCCTCATCAAGGCATTTCAAGACCTTCTGCTCATCATTGGAACGGTATACGATGCCAATGTGGTTTTCAATTGGAAGAAATTTCACCACCTGGTCGCACATGAATTCACTGTGCTCCGGATTTTTACAGTTGGCAAGCGCAATGAGAAGTCCGGCGGAAAATCCCGTAGGCTTTGCGAGTTTATAGACTTTGTTCTTCAGCAGGTGGTCTTCTATTTTCGCCCATTCCCGCCAGATGTTAATTCCGGTAGAGGCTTCCACAAGGTCCGGAATGTGCGCACCGCCCACCCTGGATGATGTTTCCAGGAAATACCATCTTCCGTCGGCTTTACCACGGATGAATTCGGTATGCGTTGCACCGTTCATAAGCCCGAAAGCCATCAGGAGTTTTTTATTCAGCTTTTCAAGTTCCACGAACTCCCCCGAATACCTGCCGAGCGTTTGTGACCGGAATACACCACCCTCATGAGAAACCTGCATGGGAGGGGAAAGATATTTGGAGGAAGATGTAAAGATGACTTTTCCCTGGTAGGTAAGGCTGTCTACATGATAGACGTCGCCTGGTTTGAAGCTTTCAAGAAGAAAGAGGTGACGTTCTTGACCTAATTTTTCCACGGTTTCCCAGAGTTCTTCCCGGGAGTTAATCTTTTTTATACCGGTTGCAGAAGCCTCAGAGCGGGGTTTCAATACCCACGGCGCCGGTACTTTTTGTGCGAATTCTTCAACCGTCTCATCATTGAAAATCGCGGTGAATTCGGGAACCTCAATATTGCTGTCCTTCGCCCGTTGGCGCATTGCAAGTTTATCGCGAAAATAGCGGTGGGTGGTCTGGCCCATTCCCGGAATCCTGAAATTTTCCCGGATTAGGGCGGCTTTTTCCACATCGTAGTCATCCAGTGCCACCACAGCATCCACCTTCCTGCTCTGCATAAGATGGGAAAATCCCTGTACAAGATGCTTTAAATTCCACACGGAAGGTTCTTCCTCAGCCATATAAAATACCTCGTCGATTGCATGCCATGGCCATTTTTTCTCTCTAAGGTTTTCGGAGGTAATGAGGATGATTTTATTGCCCAGCTTATGCATCTCATCCATAAAATCATATCCCTTATAGTAACAGGATATGCAGACAATCGTTTTTTTCTCCATAAACATTGAATTATTGAAAATGCTGAATTTTCTAAAATATATCCGTGTTTCCGATAAATTATCAGTACTGATTTTCGCGAAACGGTATAAATTTGAAAATACACTTCAATAATACTGCGTTTTTTTTGAACTGAAGAATTTTTTACTCAATATTTTCGAGAAAATTGGTCAGGAGCTGAACCCCATATCCTGTAGCTGCTTTTTCTTTTGCGTAAGGCACATTTCCGAAGGCCACGCCGGCAATATCAAGGTGCGCCCAGCGGGGATGTCCTTCAATGAACTGTTCCAGAAACTTGGCGGCAACAATGCAGTCTCCCACGGGTTTCAGCGAGATGTTCTTGAAGTCCGCAACATCAGAGGTGAAATCATCTTTCCAGACATCCCACAGCGGCATATTCCAAAGACGTTGGTTGGTAAAGTCACCGGCGGTCTCAAGTGCGGTCTGGAGGTTCCGGTCGTTACTGAACAGAGCTCCGCAGGTGTGCCCGAACATTCGGACAGAACTTCCGGTTAGGGTCGCCAGGTCGATCATGATATCGGTTTCGTAATTTTTAGACAGGTAGGAGAGCCCGTCTGCCAGGGTCATACGGCCCTCGGCATCCGTATTGAGGATTTCTATGGTCCTCCCGTTGTAGGCAGTTATCACGTCGCTTGGACAGTAGGCGTTGTTGGACACGGCATTGTCCGTAATGGGCAAGACCGCTACAATGTTCACAGGCAGTTTCCTTTCTGCAGCGGTGATCAATGTCCCAATGACCGCCGTGGCACCGCCCATGTCCGATTTCATGTAGTGCATATTTTCGGAAGGCTTCACCGAAATCCCACCTGTATCAAAAAGGACGCACTTGCCTACCAGTCCGACGGTCTTTGCGGTTTCAAGCCCACAACGGTATTCGATAATTGTGAAGGCGCAATCCTGCGCACTTCCCTGGCTCACGGCCAAAAATGCACCCAACCCTAAATCCTGAGATTTCTGACGGTCGTATACGGTCAGTTTAAAGTTATATTTTTCGGAAATCTCCTTCAGATAATCGGAGAGGTGAGTGACCTTTTTGAAATTCTGGGGCTTATTCAGCCATTCCCTGCAGGCAAATTCGCCTTCGCAAAGCGCTTTAACTTTTGCTGAAATTTCGTTTGCCGCCTGAACGCTGCCATTAAGTACGAATTCAAAATTTTTGCCGAATAGAGGATGTTTTGCCTTAAACGGATATTCGTACGTTCCTAAGAACAACCCTGTAAGTATCGCTTCGGTCCAACTTCCGTCCGTATCTGTTATATTTATCGTGGTGGGAGACTCCTTTATTTTTTTCCGGAAGTCATAAGAAAATTTGGAAGTGATGGACTGGATGTCAAAATTTTTAGGATTTTCCCCCAAGCCTACAAAAAATTTCACATCATCTGCCTCAACGGTGATGAATGTTTCATTTTTTTTTCCTGAAAAAAGGTCTCCTGTTGATTTCTTATAGGATGCTCCATCATTTATCCACTGCTGCTCACTGAAGAAGAAGAAATGCTGTCTAATGGTTTGGGAAGCTGTATTTTTTATTTTTATCTGCATAATTATTTTTTTGTCGAGCGGATTAGATCTCCCCAAGGTGGTTTTGACCCCCGTGGAAGTTTAGATTTCACTGGTTTCATTTTTCTCACTGGCAGCTTTTATGGCCAGATCTTTCGGGTCCTCCTGTGAGTCGAAGAAAAGCCATTCCACTGCACGCGGAAACTCCTGCGACCAGTAGAACTCCTGATGTCTGCCTTCGGGATTGTGGCTTATTTTAAAATGAAACTGCACCGAATATTGGTTCTCAGCACCGTCCATACGGTTTTCAAATTCCTTCATGCGCTCCGTCATTTCCGAACCTTCTATGCTTCCGCCGTACATGTATATTTTAGTTTCGTACGGTGTTTTGAAATTCATCATCGGAAAATCGTACTCAGGATTGACCCAGAGGGAAGGGGAAAAAATCATCAGTTTAGAATAAACTTCAGGATAAAGGAATCCTCCGTAAATACTGATAAGGCCACCCAGGGAACTGCCGCCGATTCCGGTAAACTCCCTTTCGGGCTTCGTGCGGTACACACTGTCTACATAAGGTTTCAGCGTGTCCGCCATAAAGCGGACGTATTTTTTTCCCTCTGCATTTTTTGCAATGGAATCTGAGTCCAGAATGTACTCGTTGATGCGGTTTTCGTGGCCGTTCTCAATGGCGATGATGATGAGGTCGCCGCGTCCGTATTCGGCAAGAATGGACATCTTCTGATCGATTTCCCAGTTGCCGAAGGGTGACCCCTCATTGAAAAGATTTTGTGCGTCCTGCAGATAGAGTACAGGGTAAGTTTTGTTTGATTTATGGTAATTATAGGGAAGCAGTGCCCATATTTTGCGGGTCTTGTTCAGCTGGGGAATATAGAACTTCTCTGATATCAGTTCAATTTCCGGAAAGAACTCTTTTTTGAACGGGCCCCAGTTGATTCTCCACCGTTCTACCATGTCATAAGTCTCCTTATCACTTTTGGTGGTTCTGCGGTTAGGGTTGATGTTGCCGTAACGGTCTATTTCTCCATTTTCCCAGCCGCCCTTGGTGTATTTATACTCTATTTTTTCTGTTAACCGATGGTCAGGAATCTCTATGAAATAATTTTCTTCATCAATCTGCTGCAGTACGAAATCTTCATCCCGGGGATCCCAGTCATTAAAGTTTCCTGTGATGTAAATAGGCCGGGCATCTATTTCGGACGAGTTCAGATGGAAATTCATTGGTAGGTTTTGCAGTGCCAAATGTAGATAATATTTTTTAGTTTCGGGCGGTGCAGCCTACCTGTATTGTCCATAAAATTATAGTGGTTTTGTAGGGTTCATAATATATTAATGTGTATTTTTGATAAAATATACTTTTAATTCTATTTTAAGTGTATCAGTAATCTTTATCCACATGAATATGCAGAATGTAAATCCCTTTTCCCTTTTTAGTGAGCATGATATCTATCTTTTCAGAGAAGGAAAGCATTACAGGCTATATGATAAGTTTGGCTCTCATTCCGCTGAGGTGGATGGTCTTGCGGGATCTTATTTTGCGGTGTGGGCACCACACGCCAGGGAAGTTTCGGTAATCGGGAACTTTAACGGCTGGAATTCGGAGCAGCATAAGCTTTTTCCGAGGTGGGACGGTTCCGGAATTTGGGAAGGGTTCATTGCAGGTTTAACCTGGGGAACCCTCTATAAATACGGAATCAGGACAAACAAGGGGGTTTTGCTGGAGAAAAGTGATCCCTACGCATTAAGCTTCGAGCAGAATGTGCAGGCTGCGTCCCTTGTTTCCACCACGTGGTATGAGTGGCGCGATGAAGAATGGATGAAAAACCGGCATGAAAAGAACAGTCTGAAAGCTCCGCTTTCTGTATACGAAATGCATTTGGGTTCCTGGATGCGCGGTACCGACAACCCGGAACGTTTTTTTTCTTACCTCGAAATTGCTGAAAGATTGGTTCCTTACATTAAGGAAATGGGATTCACCCACGTGGAATTCATGCCGGTGATGGAGCATCCCTACGAACCGAGTTGGGGCTATCAGATTACCGGATTTTATGCTGCAAATTCCAGGTTTGGATCACCGCAGGATCTGATGCATCTTATTGACGAACTTCACAGAAATGATATTGGCGTTATACTGGACTGGGTTCCATCGCATTTTCCAGGTGATGCAAACGGACTGCATTTTTTTGACGGCACCTATCTCTATGAACACGAAGATCCCCGGCAGGGCTTTCACCCACAATGGAATTCCCACCTCTTCAACTACGGAAGACCGGAAGTAAAGTCTTTCCTGATATCGAACGCGATGTTCTGGCTGGAACGTTATCATGCAGATGGCCTGCGGGTGGATGCGGTAACCTCCATGCTTTATCTCGATTATGCACGCGAGGAAGGGCAGTGGATTCCGAATATGTTTGGTGGGAACGTTAACCTGGAAGCGAAGGAATTTCTGCAGGAATTCAATATTGTAGTTTACCGTGATTTTCCCGACATCATTACCATTGCTGAGGAAAGTTCGGACTTCCCAATGCTCACCACACCTGTACATGAGGGCGGAATGGGTTTCGGTATGAAATGGATGATGGGCTGGATGCATGACACCCTGAAATACTTTAAGGAAGATCCTATAAACAGAAAATACGAACACAATAAAATCACATTTGCCTCCGCATATGTCTTTAATGAAAATTACATGATGCCGCTTTCGCATGACGAGGTGGTTCACGGGAAAGCGAGTATGATTTATAAAATGCCCGGAGACGAATGGCAGAAATTTGCCAACCTCCGCGCACTCTACACCTATATGTTCACACATCCTGCCGCGAAACTTCTCTTTATGGGAAATGAGTTCGCACAAACCGGGGAATGGCGCTTTGCTGAGTCACTGGACTGGCATTTGCTTGAACACACGGTACACCAGGGCATGAAGAGGTTTGTTAAAGACCTAAATCACCTTTACCGCACTGAAACAGCGCTTTATGAAAACCAGTTCGATCAATCGGGTTTTGAATGGGTGGAGGCAAACGATGATGAAAATTCCATTTATGTCTACCTACGTAAAAACAGTACCGGTAACGAGGTATTGATGGTGGTGCTGAACCTGACCCCGAGGGTCTTTGACTATAAAATAGGGGTAAATGAGGGTACGACCTGGGAAGTGATTCTTAATTCCGATGATGAACTATATGGAGGTAGCGGAGTAGAGGCAACAGTTATGGACGAAGAGGATGATGAATGGATGTACCGTCCAAATGCCATTGTGCTCAGCCTGCCGCCACTTGCGGGCATCGTTTTAAGGCAGAAAAAAACGTCAGTTGGAAAAGACACCGCAAAAAAAGAAAATATTAAGAAGCGTCCTTCTATGAAAAAAGACACCAAAGTTATTCCTGCGAAGGCACCAGTTCCAAAAAAACGGACCACCAAAACAACCGGCCTTTTTGCAAGTAATGCAACCGAAAGAAAATCCGAAAAGAAAATCGATGCCCAAACGATAGATATCGAAAATGCAAAAGATTCTTCCCCAACGGATACCGCTAAACCGGTAAAAAAGACAGCGTCCCAAAGCAATCCTGTGGAAAAACGGGTCGTTCTGGACACCGATCCCAGCATTATATCGATAGGCTCGGTACTGGAAGGGAGTACTGAACACAAAGTTGATGCAAAGACGTTGGATAACCAAAGAAAAACCAAAGAAAAACCAAATCCGTCAACTCCAAATTCCAAAGCCAAACCTTCCGTCGATTCCCAGGATAAAGAACGGAAAAAGTAGAGCCCCGATATAGGTCTGGTGACGGGCTATTTTACCGGGCGCTATTAATCAGGCATCATTATAAAGAAAAAATCCAATACACAAATATGAATGTATATCACCTTTCCATGGAGTGTTTTCCTGTTGCCAAAGTTGGTGGTCTGGCGGATGTCGTGGGCGCATTACCCAAATATCAGAATAAAATTGAAGGAATGGACGCCAAGGTGGTTATGCCCTGGTACAACAAACCTTTTGTTCATGATCATGATTTTGAGACGGTGTTTCACGGCTACATTCATCAGGGTCCAAACATGCTGCGGGTCCACGTTATGAAGGAGCGGGGCAGTGTTTTGGGATTTGATCTTTTTCTGGTCCAGATTCCCGGTCTTTTGGACCGCGACAATCCTTACGGATATCATGATGAAAGCTACCAGTTCCTGGCATTCCAGCACGCTGTCCTGCACTGGCTTACTGCAATGAAAATAAGGCCTGATGTTCTACACTGTCACGACTATCATACCGGCCTGATTCCTTTTATGATTGAAAACTGTCCGGAATTTGGTGTTTTGAAAGGAGTGAAAACCATCGGGACCATTCACAATGGAGAATATCAGGGACAGATGAAATGGGAAATGCTCGAGTTTTTTCCCTGGATTAACGGCAATACCGATTTGCGGGTTTTGGACTGGTCCGGTTATATCAATCCACTGGCAACCATGATTAAATGTTGTGACGCATTTAATGCAGTATCCGGGGGTTATATGGAGGAACTCTATCACAGTTTCAAAGGACTTGAGCAGCTTGTCCGGCAGGAACATCAAAAAGCATCCGGCATCATAAACGGTATTGATACTGAAGTTTGGGATCCGAAAACAGATGATTATCTGGATTACAATTTCGGAGCAGAAAATGCACAGCATGGCAAATGGATAAATAAAAAAGAACTTTGCGAAGAGTACGGCCTGAATCCGGATTTGCCTCTGTTTGGATTTATCGGCAGGTTTGCAGGTGAAAAGGGTGCGGATTTGCTTCCGGACATTGTATGGCAGAGCATACAGCAAACCTACGGCGCTTTAAACATTATCATTCTGGGATCTGGCGAACGGCATACCGAGGAAAAACTCAGTGAGTTATCCTGGCACTACTCCAATTTCGCATTGGATTTGGGTTACAAAGAATACCTTTCACATAAAATATATGCGTCTGCAGATTTCCTCATCATGCCCTCCCGTGTAGAACCCTGTGGCCTTAACCAAATGTACGCCATGCGCTATGGAACAGTTCCTATTGTCAGATATACGGGTGGTTTACGCGATACCGTGCAGGATATATCGAGTGGCGGCGCCGGAATAAATTTTGGAGAAGCGACCGCCGCAGATGCAGTTCATGCGGTAAAACGTGCACTGCACATCTATCATGAAAAAGATCTCATGGAGCGTCTTGTAAAAACCAATATGGAATTTGACTTTTCGTGGGATAAATCTGCCGGAAATTATGTAAATTTATACAGCAAATAAGAGCATTCACCGGGTTTAGTTATATTCACTGCGAAAGCCTTCAACTATAAATAAATGAAAAAAAATATGAAAGCAAATGTGATCTCAATCGTTTTGGGAGGTGGTCGCGGAACAAGGCTGTTTCCTTTAACCGATTCCCGATCAAAGCCTGCTGTTCCAATTGCAGGAAAATACCGGTTGGTGGATATTCCGATATCCAACTGTCTTAATTCAGGATATAACAAGATTTTGGTCCTGACGCAGTTCAATTCTGCTTCGTTGAACTCACACATCAAGAACTCGTATCATTTTGATATTTTCAGCAAGGGTTTTGTGGATATCCTGGCCGCCGAACAGAATGTGGGCAATGAAAACTGGTATCAGGGAACTGCAGATGCGGTACGTCAGTCCATGAAACATATGAACAAGTATGACTATGACTATATCCTTGTTCTATCCGGCGACCAACTCTACCAGATGGATTTTAGGGAAATGATTGATTTTCACACTCAAAATGGTGCTGATATCACCATTGCGACAATTCCGGTAAATGCAAAGGATGCTACGGGTTTCGGTATTCTGAAATCTGATGAGGATGGGAACATTACCTCATTTATAGAAAAACCATCCAGCGACATTCTGGGTGAATGGAAATCGGAAGTTTCGGAGAAAAGCCACAGGGAAGGAAAGGATTATCTGGCATCCATGGGTATTTATGTTTTCAGTAAAAATGTCCTTCGTACACTCTTTGAAGAGAATTCGGGAGATGATTTCGGCAAAGACCTTATACCGGCATCAATTGGTAAGCTGAAAACACTCAGTTTCCAGTATGAAGGGTACTGGACGGACATTGGGACCATAGAGAGTTTTTACGAAGCTAACATTGACCTCTGTCAGGATTTTCCAAAGTTCAACCTTTTCAGCAGTTCACCTATTTTTACGAGAGCCAGAATGCTTCCACCCTCAAAAATTTTAGGTTCTTATGTGAGTAAGGCAATTTTCGGAGACGGATGCATCATTATGGCCGACAAGATTGAGAACTCCATCGTAGGTAACAGAACCCGTATTGACCGGGGCAGTACAGTGGTCAACTCTTATATCATGGGTTCAGATTATTATCAGGATACCCAGGAGATCATTGAAAATGATGATGCCGGCAAACCTAATTTGGGAATAGGGAAATACTGTTATATAGACAAAGCCATCGTTGATAAGAACTGTTATATCGGGGATAATGTGAGGATTATTGGTGGTCATCATATTCCTGACGGCGACTTTGACACCCACTCCATAAAAGAGGGCATTGTAGTGCTTAAAAAAGGTGCTGTCATAAGTCCAGGCACACAGATTCCGTAATTTTGGATTTCAAAAAAAATGATACATTTGCAAAACGAAAAACAATTACACTTTAATTTATGAAACAGATAAAATTAATTCTTGCCCTGGGTCTTCTGCTGATTACCGCTAACCTATCCTACGCACAAATGAGCGACTGGAAACAACAGAAAGACTTCCATGCAGTAATGAGTAAGACTTTCCATCCCGCGGAAGAGGGCAACTATCAGCCAATCAAGACCAGAAGTGCTGAACTTGCCGCCAAAGCTGCCGCCTGGAAAAATTCAGCGATGCCGGAAAGCATCCAGAACAAGAAGGAGGTGAAGAAAACCCTTAAAAAACTTTCCAAAGATGCCGGAAAACTGGACAGGAAAATAAAGAATGGAGTTTCTGATGAGGTACTGAAAACAGATCTTATCGCACTTCATGATACATTCCACACTTTGGTTGGACTTTGCAACGCAAAAGAAGATCACAACCACGAACATTAATCTTCACATCAGTGAAAAAAACTCCTTCCTTCGAGGGAGTTTTTTTTGTTACATACGTCTTCCATATTCTTACGGGTTTCCTCCAAAAATTCTTATTTTTGCGGATGCGCTTGTTTAAATTCGGTTTGTTATTCACCGTGGTTTTGTTGGGAATCTATGCTTTAGTCATGTATTATCTTGTTGACGAAAGCAAGACTTTCACCGTGGAAAAAGAGATTAATTATCCGGTGGAAAAAGTGTTTCCACAGTTTAACAGACTGCAGAATTTTACCCGTTGGAACCACTATTTCTCTTCATCCAAGACCATGCGTGTGAAGTATTATTCACCCTATGAGGGAAAAGGGGCTGCCATTAGTTATGTGGATTCCAAGTCCGGCAAAACAGGTGAACTCTATATACGCTATCACAATCCAAACCGCTCCTTACGCATGCAGGCATTCGAAGGAAAAAAAAGCAATCCGACCCTTATCGATATTAAATTTGTAAAACTGGGAGCGGGCAGTACCAGGTTGATCTGGACCATTCATACCCCAAGGCAAAAACTTCTGAACAGGATTTCGAATTTGTGGACAGAGGATGATTTTGCAGAACATCTGGACGACAGCATTAAAAACCTTCGCCATATTCTTGGAAATAAAGTAGAAAAGGATCATTTGCTCACGGATATTAAATATGACAGCCTGGTGGTTCAGCAGCAGGAGGGGCAACTCATTCTGGGAATTAATGTTTCCACCTCCAATAAACAAGATGCACTGTACAAAAACATCATCCTGAATCACAACAAAGTTTTCAATTATGTAACGAATGATTTGGGAAAAAGGGAAGACGAATTTGGCTATCCGGTTTTACTGACGGATCCGGATAATTTTAAGGACAAAGAGGTTTCTTACTTCATCGGTATTCCACTGTCCAAAAGGGTTGGGGTTTCCGACAATAATTTCAGTTTCCGCACGGTCAACGCGTCGCAGTCGTACGTCATTTACTACAGCGGACCCTATATAAACAGGAGCGGAGCAATACAGAAACTCCTTCAAAAGGCTAAAAGTGACACGATGAGGAATGGAGAACTTCAGCAGTACTTTATGCAAACTCCCGAAGAAGGCAAAGACGTGCTTATGAAACTTTCGCTTCCGGTTTACCGGTAGTTTCTGGAGAAGAACCCAACGATAGATAATTTTGATGGAAAGCGGCCTCTAAGTCGCTTTTTTTTATTAAATTTGACGTTTATATTTTAGTAGAAAAACTAACACAGAATTTACTGTAATAATGGATAAATTTTCATTTCTAAACGCTGCTCATTCGCAGTTAATAGAAGACCTGTATCAACAATATTTAAAATATCCCGACTCTTTAGAACCTTCCTGGAAAGCCTTTTTCCAGGGATTTGATTTTGCTTTGGAGAATTATTCGGAAGATGATAATTATACAAATCCCGTTGCGCCGGCGCAAACGGTTACGGTAGCCAATCAGGCGCCTGCCAACACACCGATTCCGGAGGATATCCAGAAGGAATTCAAGGTCCTTAACCTGATCGAGGCGTACAGACACAGAGGTCACCTCTTCACCAATACCAACCCTGTTCGCGCAAGAAGACATTACGAGCCTACGCTGGCAATTGAAAATTTCGGACTGTCGCAGGAAGACCTTACAAGGAAATTCAATTCAGCCGGTGAGACCGGATTGCCGGGCGCAGCAACCTTGCAGGAAATCATAAACCACCTGGAGAAGATTTATTGCGAATCGATTGGCGTGGAGTATATGCACATCAACAATGTGGAAGAAAGAAAGTTTATCAGGGAATGGCTTCAGGTTAATGATAACCATGCGGTGCTTTCTGCTGAGGAAAAGACGGAGATTTTGCATAAGCTGAATCAGGCCGTTGCTTTTGAGAATTACCTGCATACCAAATTTGTAGGCCAGAAACGGTTCTCGCTCGAAGGTGGTGAATCACTCATCCCTGCCCTGGATCAGCTGATAACCCGGTCCTCACAGTTAGGCGTTGATGAGGTGGTGTTGGGAATGGCCCACCGTGGCAGATTAAATGTGCTGACCAATATTTTCGGAAAGTCCTATAAACAGATATTCTCTGAATTCGAAGGAAAGGAATTTGAAGAGGATGTATTCTCTGGCGACGTGAAATATCACCTGGGATCTTCGCGGAAAATAAAGACCGCTTCCGGCGAGGAGGTTTCCATCAATTTAACGCCAAACCCTTCTCATCTTGAGACGGTAGCTGCTTTGGTTGAAGGGATTTGCCGTGCAAAAGTGGACGATAAATACAAAGATTACAAAAAAGTCCTTCCCATTGTTATTCATGGCGACGGTGCGATTGCCGGTCAGGGAATCGTGTATGAGATTGCCCAGATGATGACCCTGGAGGGTTATAAAACAGGCGGAACGGTTCATATTGTGGTGAACAACCAGGTATCGTTTACGACCAATTACCTCGATGCCCGTTCATCCACCTACTGTACCGATATTGCCAAAGTGACCGAATCACCGGTCATGCATATCAATGCTGATGATGTTGAAGCAGTAGTTCACGCCATCCGTTTTGCTGCCGACTTCCGTGCGCAGTTCGGAAAGGATGTCTACATTGATCTTTTGGGTTACAGAAAATACGGACATAACGAAGGTGATGAGCCCAGATTTACCCAGCCTAATCTATACAAATCCATTTCCAAGCACCCAAATCCGCGGGAAATTTATAAGGAAGAACTGAAGAAGGAAAATGTAGTTTCGGATGAGGTTCTGAAACGCATGGAATCGGAGTTCAAACAACTTCTGGACAAGGATTTTGATGCGTCAAAAGAAATCGAAAGAAACACGATGGACATCTTTATGGGTGATGATTGGAAAGAATATCCGCTTTGTCCGAGAGGCGCAGTACAGAATGCTGTGGATACTTCCTTTGACCTTACCAAACTTAAGGCACTTGCTCTGCAAATGTCCACCTTACCTCCAGATAAGAAATTCATCAACAAAATAACCCGTTTGTTCGACACAAGACGGAAAATGATAGAGTCCAATTCACTGGACTGGGCACTCGGCGAATGGCTGGCGTACGCTACTTTACTCACTGAAGGGAACAACATCAGGATCTCCGGTGAAGATGTGGAACGCGGAACGTTCTCCCACCGTCATGCGGTTGTAAAAACAGAAGATACAGAAGAGGAATTTATTCCTTTACGTCATATTTCCGATAGCCGTTTTGATGTCTACAATTCGCACCTTTCAGAATACGCGGTATTAGGGTACGACTATGGTTACGCAATGGCATCGCCAAACACCCTGACCATCTGGGAAGCCCAGTTTGGGGATTTTGTGAATGGCGCTCAAATCATCGTAGACCAGTATCTGGCCGCCGCAGAAGAAAAATGGAAAATCCAGAACGGTCTCGTGATGCTTCTGCCACACGGTTCAGAAGGTCAGGGTGCAGAGCACTCTTCCGCAAGGCTTGAAAGATTCCTTACCCTTTGTGCCAACGAAAACATGATTGTCGCCAACTGTACCACGCCGGCAAACTTCTTCCACCTGCTTAGAAGACAGTTGAAGTTCCGGTTCAGGAAACCCCTCATCGTAATGTCGCCGAAGTCCCTGCTCAGACACCCGAAAGTGGTTTCTCCTTTGGAGGATTTTGCTGAAGGGACCTTCCAGCCTATTGTGGACGATAAGATGGCTGATGCAGCAAAAATTGAAAAACTGGTCCTCTGTTCCGGTAAGATTTACTATGAACTTTTAGCCAAGAAAGAGGAACTGAACTGCGAAAATATTGCTTTGGTAAGATTTGAGCAGCTCTATCCGATCCAGCAGAATAAAATTGAGGAAATTTTCGCGAAATACAGTAGCAGAAAACAATTAGTTTGGGTTCAGGAAGAGCCTGAGAATATGGGCGCATGGACCTACATGCTGAGGAACTTCAGGGAGATGGGAATAGAACTCATCGCACCCGTTCCGAGCGGTTCACCTGCACCGGGCAGCCATAAGATGTTCGAAAGAAACCAAAACAGTGTAATTAACAGGGTTTACGACAGAGAAGATGCTCCGGCTAAAAGACCGGTAACCGCTTAATTCAATTAAACAATAAAAACAAAAATATTAACGATGTCAATATTAGAAATGAAAGTCCCTTCTCCGGGAGAATCCATCACAGAAGTTGAAATTGCATCCTGGTTGGTACAGGACGGTGACTATGTAGAAAAAGACCAGCCGATTGCTGAAGTTGATTCCGACAAAGCAACCCTGGAGCTTCCTGCAGAACAAAGCGGTATTATTACTTTAAAAGCAGAAGAAGGAGAAGTAGTTCAGGTTGGACAGGTCGTTTGCCTTATTGATGTGGATGCTGCTAAGCCCGAAGGTGCTGCTGCACCTGCTGCGGAAACGCCTAAAGCTGAAAACGCCGAAGCGCCAGAAGCAGAAGAAAAGGTAGTGGAGAAGCCGGCAATAGTACAGGAAGCTAAGAAAGAAGAAAAACCTGCAGCAGCTTCTTATGCGACGGGAACTCCTTCTCCTGCCGCCAAAAAAATTCTGGACGAAAAAGGGGTGGACGCTTCACAGGTTTCAGGTTCGGGAAAAGATGGAAGAATCACCAAACGGGATGCTGCAACAGCCTCGGTTCCTGCCATGGGCGCTGCCTCTTCTACAAGCGGTTCCAGAGCGACTTCCACAACCAAACTTTCGATGTTGAGAAGAAAGCTTGCTGTAAGACTGGTTTCCGTGAAAAACGAAACTGCCATGCTTACGACTTTCAATGAAGTGGACATGTCCGAAATTTTCAGGATCAGAAAACAGTATAAAGAGGAATTTACGCAGAAACACGGCATCGGTTTGGGGTTCATGTCATTCTTTACCAAAGCGGTGACCAGAGCACTTCAGATGTATCCGGATGTAAATGCGTCAATTGACGGTGACTTCAAAAATAATTACGAATTCTGCGACATCTCCATCGCTGTTTCAGGACCAAAAGGTTTGATGGTTCCCGTGTTGAGAAATGCGGAAAACATGACTTTCAGAGGAGTTGAAGCCAACATCAAGACCTTGGCAGACAAAGTGAGGGAAGGAAACATCAGCGTTGACGAGATGACGGGCGGAACATTTACAATCACCAACGGTGGGGTTTTCGGCTCCATGCTTTCTACGCCAATCATTAACCCGCCACAGTCTGCCATCCTGGGAATGCACAACATCATCCAGAGACCGGTAGCGGTTGACGGACAGGTGGTGATTCGCCCGATGATGTACCTGGCAATGTCCTATGACCACAGAATCATTGACGGAAGAGAATCAGTAGGATTCCTTGTTGCAGTGAAAGAAGGGATAGACAACCCTGTAGAATTCCTGATGGGTGGAGACGAAAGAAAAGCCCTTGAACTTTAATTGGCAAATAAAATTCCATAAAATGAAATCCCGTCTAAAAAAGGCGGGATTTTTGTAATGACAAATAAAAGTAAAAACGATGTTCTCCAAAACGACCTCTCAAATCAAAGTTACGGTGATTCCCGAGTACGATGCGAAAAACAGTTTTCCATCGGATAACCGCTTTGTTTTCCGGTATAACATAACCATTGAAAATTTGGGTGAAGAACCCGTGCAGCTTTTAAAAAGGCAATGGCTTATTTATGACGTTGGTTTTGGCTTTACAGAAGTTAACGGTGACGGCGTCATTGGCCTTACACCTGAGATTCAGCCGGGAGAGCAGTTCAAATATTTTTCAAACGTGATGATCCGCTCGGGAGTTGGAAGCATGAGCGGTGTTTACTACTGCACCAATCTTTCGACAAAGGAGAAAATGGAAATTCAAATTCCCAAATTCAATCTGGTTGCCGAAGTTCTCAGCAATTAAGGACTGTTTTAAATTTAGCAGAGGGCACACATTCGGGTTGATACCATTTTCGTTTAAATAACTAACCGAAATCACTCTGGTGATATTAGAAGTTTTTTATAAAATCTTCATGTTTTTCTTCATCACCTCCTGCACTTCGTCGTTTCTCGTGACCATAAGTGTATTAAAGGCCAGAAGGGAAATCTTAGCACAGACTTCTGCATCTGCACCGGCTCTGTGATGTGTGAATTTAATGGCGTGATGTTCTGCCAAACTTTTTAAACCATATTTTGGTAAGTTTTTCCAGGATTTCTTCGCAATTGAGATGCTGCAGAGGTAATTGATCTTTGGCTTGAAGAAGCCATAATAATCCAGGCAACTTCGCAGAACTCCCGCATCAAAAGAGGCATTGTGAGCAATCATAAGATTCCCGTACATCATATTTTCGGCTTCATGCCAGATTTCTTCAAACGTTGGGGCGTCCTGAACATCTTCAGGCGTAATTCCGTGAACATCAATATTCCGGGGATGAAAATAGGGAAAACTGGGCGGTTTTAGGAGCCACGTCTGGGTATTTACGATTTCGCCGTTTTCCACCACACAGATGCCCATTTCGCAGGCAGAATTGCGTTCGTGGGTGGCGGTTTCAAAATCAATGGCGCAAAAGTCGATCATGGGGCAGGGTAGCGTGTTTTATTTTAGTGGCTGGATTTGGTTGGAACAGGTTTAATTTTTTTCATAGAAATAAAATGTCCTTCATTATTCATATTTCCCATTCAGAATTATTCAAGGATTTTCTTCATGACCTCCGAAAATTCTTCAAACTTCGCCAGATCATCATGGCTCCCGCCTTTGATTTCAATGAATTTTTTTGGCAGCTCCGGATGCGCAGTTTCAAAAACCTCAAAAAGTTTCTTTCCTGAGGTGAGCGGGACAACCTTATCCTTTGTCCCGTGAAAATGATAGAGTGGGACATTAACCTTTATAATGTTTTCGTTGGAAAGAAAGTGGTAGGTCATGCTGGGCGAAACCCTGTCGGTAACTTTTCCCGGCAGCCAGCGATTCACAATATCCTGTAGGTTATAGAAGGCCGCTTCCAGAATGACGGACTTCGGATGGTTTTCAGCAGCCATTCTAACTGCAAATGCTCCTCCCAGGCTTCTGCCATATACCACCGTGTTTTCTTCCCCGTAATGCTCCCTGGCGAAATCATAGAAAAACTGTGCATCCGAATATAGAAAGTCTTCGTTTCTCGCACCGGAACTCTTTCCGTAGCCCCGGTAATCCATTACGAGTACATCGTACTCAAAACGCGTGAATTCGCTTGCAATTTTACCCCACCGGTGCAGGTTGTCGGCATTGCCATGAAAATAAAGGATGACGCCCTTCGGCTGGTCAATCTTAAAGTGAAGCCCATTGATCTTTCCTTCAAACGGCGTGTCCCATAAATATTCTTCGAAATGGACTTCAAAATTAAATTCATGCTCCTGTGGCAGGGACACCGGCAGGAATACCACCTTCTCCTGAAAATATTGAAGAAGTTTTGCCATGCTTATTAATCCTCGGTCCTTGTAATCATAATTTTGTCCACCCGCTGTCCGTCTTTGTCAATGATTTCGAGTTCCAGGTTTTCAATTTTAATTTTATCGCCCACCTGAGTAACTCCGTGATGTTCATTCAGGAAAAAACCTACCAGGGTGGTATAGTTGTCCCTGTTGTCAAATTCAAAGTCGAGGTCAAAATACTTCATAAATTCGACAATGGGAACCTGACCGTCGGCCAGCCATGAATTTTCATTGCGCTCGGTGATGCGGTAATCAAAGTTATCCTCCGTAGCGGTATCGCCTACCAACGCATCCAGTACATCGTCCAGAGTCACCATACCAACGGTGTTACCGTATTCGTCGATCACGATACCGTAATGGTTTTTCTGCTTCTTGAAGAGTTCAAGCACTTTATAGGCGTAATAGTTTTCGTTGAGAAAAACCGGCTGCTTCAGATACGTCCGGAGGTCAAAATCATCTGCATCCTCTATCGGAAAAAGGTCTTTCATCAGCACAATTCCGATAATATCATCCAGGTTATTGCCCTCTGTTACCGGATAGGCGGTATGTTTATCCTCGCGGATCTTATTCATGATCACTTCAAGGGAGTCATCGATGCTGAAGAAGGACATCGCGGTTCGGTGGGTGAGCAGTGTATTTATTTTTCGGTCGCCCAGCTCAAACACCCTTTCCACAATGTTGTGCTCTATTAACTCAATTTCGCCTTCCTGGGCGCTTTCTTTTACGATGGATTTAATTTCCTCTTCGGTGATGATGCTGTCGGAATTACTTTTAATGCCCAACAGTTTAAGAAGCAGATTATTGGAAGTACTGAGCAGCCAGACGAAAGGTGAGGTAATTTTGGAAAGGACATCCATCGGTTTCGCCACCAGTGTAATGATAGTCTCAGGATAGGTCATGGCAATGCGCTTGGGTAAAAGTTCCCCTAACAGGATGGAAAGGTACGTGATGAAAATAACGATTCCGGCTGTTGCCAGCATTTTGGAGTAAGGCTCGAGTACCGGAAAACCGCTAAGGAAATTCTGGAAATCAGTTGTGAGATTCTCCCCGGAATAAACCCCAAGTAAAATCCCAATCAGCGTTATGCCGATCTGTACTGTAGAGAGGAATCTGGTGGGATGCTCCGAAAGTTCCAGTGCTTTTTTTGCCCCGGCGCTGCCTTTTTTACCGGCGCTTTCGAGTTTGAATTTTCTTGAAGAAACAAGCGACATTTCAGACATCGAAAAAATGCCATTGAGTAACACGAGAAATATAATGATGATGAGTTCCATTAAAAAAATAAAAGTTAGCGCAAATATAATTGAATTGTATGTAGTTAAAGTAATAATTTATCAAGATCTGTGTCTTACATTTAAGCTTGTTTTTTCAGTATTTACAACTATTTTTCTATCCTCGAAAATTTCTTCCATCACCCGGTGATATTCTTCAAAATGATGAACATTAATATGTCCTGCACCCAGAATTACATAAAGTCTTGTGAGTTTTGGATTGATTTCAGACAAATCTACGACGGTTTTGATAGGAATCAGCCTGTCATCGCTCCCGTGGATGATTTTAATGGGGCAACGCACATTCTTCAGATAATGATACGTAGGCAGATTGTAACGTAAAAAAGGTTTTGCAGGCATGAAGGGAAGATAACGGTGAATCGTGCGAAGCAACGAATAAAGTGGCGAGGTTAAGATCAAAAGCCGGGGATTGTTCTTAGAGGCCAGTCGGGCTGCAAATCCGGAACCCAGGGAACGTCCATAGACAACAATTTTTTCTTCAGTGAATTCTTTTTTCGCGATGTCATAGATAAATTGCGAATCTCTTTTCATCGCTTCAACTGTCCTTTTACCGGTGCTCTTTCCAAACCCACGGTAATCCATCATAATCACCTCATAATCCAGCCTTGTGAAGTCAATTGCAAATTTTCCCCAGCCCTTTATGCTCTTCGTATTACCCTTCAGGTAAAGCACCACGCCTTTGGGGTGGTCTACCTGGAAATGCAGATAATTGATTTTTGCGCCAGGTTCTGGTTCCACAGTCCTTTCTTCTGCCTTCAAATGTTCATATGCAAATTTGAAGTCGGGCGGGAGCTTTTCCGGCTGGAAGAAGAACCTGTGTTGGAAGAAATAGATAAACAGCCCGATAACCAGTATGACTACGGCAATGACTGCGAGAATAAAATAAACATCCATATTCATAAACAATATAAATGTAGAGAATTTTCACGGAAGTTATTGTTGAAGTAAGGAAATATTGACTTGGGCAGCGCTGAATAGCAGTATTATTTCAGGAAGTGTTTAAAAATAAGCCACCGCTCCTGATAATATTTTTTCATCTGATCCCTACCGCGAAGTTGAAGGCTGCCAGGAATTTGACCGTAAAAAGAGAGGTGTGCTCTCAGTACCGCCAAAAGGTGGTCAGGTCCGTTCTTAACAGCGAAATACAAACCTGCGAAAGCATCCAGAACCAAACGTGCCGGAAGAACCCACAGCAGGTCAGCATACGGAAGGTTCTTAACGAGCATGGATAGATTATTCCGCATGTTCAGATAAGTTTTCTGTGGACTTTGTTTGTTTAAGGTTCCGCCGCCTACATGATAAACCGTGGAGTGGCCGGTATAAAAAATTTTCTTCCCGGAATTTCTTAAACGCCAGCACAAATCTATTTCTTCCTGGTGCGCGAAGAATCTTTCATCAAAACCATTCTGTTCCCAAAAATCAGATGAACGGATGAACAGACAGCAGCCTGAAGCCCATAAAATTTCGGTTTCATCATTATATTGGCCCATGTCTTCCTCAATAGATTCAAATACTCGGCCCCTGCAGTAGGGATAACCAAGATTATCGATTAACCCTCCTGCCGCGCCGGCAAACTCAAAGTAATTTTTGCGTTTGTGATCCAGGATCTTCGGCTGTACTGCAGCGATGTTTTGATCCCCATTAAAGACCTGCAGGACGGGTGCGAGCCAGTTAACGGTCACTTCAACATCGGAATTGAGCAGGCAGTAAATATCAGCATTGATGTGCTTCAAGCCCTCATTATAACCACCCGCAAAACCGGAATTTTTACTGTTTTTAATAATGGTAACCTGTGGAAACCGGGAAGTAAGGAATGCTACAGAGTCATCGGTAGATGAATTATCAATGACATAAATATCTGCATGCTGAGAATTAGAAATGACAGTGGGCAGAAACTTTTCAAGCCAGTGTTTTCCGTTCCAGTTCAGTATGACAATCGCAGTAGTTTTCAATGTAAGGGGGTTCTCCAGTTAGGAAGCTTTATAGTGTTGTTTTAATTTTATCAGTATATTTCCATTTCCGGTGCGACCACAGATAGTTGTCCGGATTCCTGTTGATGGTGTTTTCAAGCATTTTATGGAATTTGAGGACGACTTCATTTGCAACAAATTTTTCCCCGTCAGGCACGATATTGTAATAATTGACCTGGTAGTAGCCTCTTTTCACCTTCTTCATCTCGCAGTATACAAACGCCATATCCAGTCTCGTCGCAAGTTTATCGTAACCGCGGAAAACGGGTGTCAGCTGATGTAAAAATTCAATACCTAAATCTACCTGGTGGTGGTTCGGAGTCTGGTCTGCCACGAACATGTAGATAGTATTTCCGTCGTTGGGGGTTTTTAATACATCCCTGATGACATCGCCGGCTTCCAGTGCATTGTTTCCGTGAGCATTCCTTATTGTTTTTATTTTCCCGTCCCAGAAGCTGTTCTGCATTTTACGGTAAACCGGACGGCAGCTTTCCTGCGGAACCATAGTTGCAAGGGCTGTGAACCACTCCCAGTTGAACACATGACCGGTGAGCAGGATGATATTCTTTCCCTCAGCATGTGCATTGCGGAATACATCCCGGTTGATGTGCTGAACACGCACCTTCAGTTCCTTTGTTGAGACGGAGAATGCCTTGAGCGTTTCCACAAGATAGTCTGAGAAATTTATGTAGAACTTTTTCCGGATAATTTTCAGCTCCTCTGCGCTCTTTTCCGGAAAGGAATTTTTAAGGTTTTCCAAAACAACAGTTTTCCGGTATCCAATGACGTAGTAGATGAGAAAAAAAATTAGGTCTGAAAATACGTAAAGTATCTTCATGGGCAGTCGGGAAACCAGCAAAACCAATTGGAAAATTAAATTCATAAAGCGACTGCAAATTTAGTGAATATTAACATAATGGACAGTTTTTTGCTTAGCGATAATGTTATACTTTTAGAAATAAATAAATAAAAAATGAAGATTTATCTAACGGCGGCAGTGACCGCATTGTTCTTTTCCACAGGATGCTCACAGAAGACTGAAAATGTGGTTCCTGGTGTTTCGGGTGAAAGTTCTGCGGTTGTATTAACGGACAGTGCGAAAGTAGTGGCCGAGAAGAAAAGGGCATCTGAACTGGAAAAAGGGAAACTTCCAAAACCTTACGACCCTAAGGAAAATGCCGAAGAAAAAATATCCGGGCTTGTGAAAAAAGCGCAGGCGGAGAACAAAAACATAATTTTGCAGGCCGGTGGTAACTGGTGTATCTGGTGCTTGAGGTTCAATAATTTTATACAAACCACGCCTGAACTTAAGAAGACAGTAGATGATAACTACCTGTATTATCATTTAAATTATTCTCCTGAGAATAAAAACGAAAAAATATTTGGACAGTATGGCAATCCCGGGGAAAAGTTTGGATATCCGGTCTTTATTATTCTTGATAAAAACGGCAAGTTAATCCATACACAGGACAGCGCAGTTCTGGAGGATGGAAAAGGGTACAGCGTAGAGAAGGTTTTAGATTTTTTAAACGGGTGGAAGCCTAAAGCATAAAAAAACCGACTTCAAGTCGGTTTTCTTTATATCAGCTGTTCCATACTGGTAACGCTTCTGTTCTTTTGATATTCTTCCAGTTTTTTGCGGATAAACCGCAATAAAAAAGGTGCCAGATAAATGAGGGCCGCCCCAATCAGCTTATTTTTCCAGCTGGTACTTCTCATACTTTTTCTGGCAAAATTCCCCACCAACGCTACAGCACCCAATTTCAGAGCGTCTTCCAAAGCGCCACCTTTTATGGCGGTATCCGCAAACCCCAACACCGCACTTCTGCTAAAGATCTGCTCTTTTACCTCCGTGGAGATCTGGCGAACAATCTCATCCTTTTTCAGTGCAATTCTGGTCTCACCATTTTCATCTACCTCTTCTTTCAGAAACTGATCTGTGAAACCATGTGTGAACGCGCTAAGACTTTCTTTCGTATTATCAAAAGTCAGCAAATCTTCCATTTCAGCAACTTCTTTTTTAAGAAGGGCCTTTTTTCTTCTCAGTTCCTCTAGGGTGTTGTATTTCGTGCTCATTCTTGCGGATTGTTAAATGTTTGTAGCAGTTTGTTTGCAATCAGATTTTTAATTGATTTGCCGGCAATTAAAAGGATAATCAACACGAGCAGATAAAATGCGGCGACGATTAGAAAGCCATAACTGTAATTATTTATGTATGAACCCACCAAAACAGCAATTCCAATGTTGAAAAGAATAAGGAAGAATATTCCGAAAATTGCTAATAAAATAATGAGGGTCAGTGTACTTGCTGTAACAACACCCTTTTCAGCAGCTTCCATTTTCAGGAGATCTGCACGCTTCAGAGCATAATCTTTTAGTAGGTCTAACATAGTTAATTGTTTTTCAGTTATAAAAAAGGGAACATAATTGTTCCCTTTTTACTTAGTTTGGTTTGTTTTTACTTTAAACCGTCAAGTTCAGTTTCTACATCTTTCACTACGTCTGTAGCTTTTGAAACTGCCTGATCCTTATACTTATCGTAACCTTCTTTCACGGTATGAGCTACATTTCCTACGGTGTCTTTGAAAGTGGACGAAATATTTCCATACTGATCCTTAACCATCCCGGAAACTTCAGAATACTTCTCCTTCGCTTTCTCTGATACTTTACCATACTGATCAACCGCCTGATCTTTTAGATCATTTGCTTTCTCTTTAATTTTTTTTCTTGTTTCTTTACCTTCTTCCGGAGCATATAGCATACCTAATACCACTCCCGCTGCAGCACCTGCTAATAATCCTGCTAGAACAGCAGCCGCATTGTTACCTTTTTTCGACATCTTATTGATTTTTAAAATTGTTAATTGATTGAACAGTTTGAATGGAACAATTAATATACCAAAGGAGATAGTGGCAGTCTTAAAAAAAAGTTAAAAGTGCTTTATATAGGACAGTATTAGCGCTATCGTCTCCTCCTTATTGAGCTCGGTGTTGTCTATTACAACAGCATCGGCTGCTTTCATTAGTGGGGAAGTCTCACGCTCACTGTCAATCTTGTCGCGTACGACCAGATTTTGCTTTACTGCCAGTTTGTCGGTCTGAATGCCAAGTTGTTTAAGTTCAAGGTACCGCCTTTTGGTACGTTCGTCCACACTTGCGGTGAGAAAAAATTTATAATCAGCGGCCGGAAGAACTACAGTTCCTATGTCCCGGCCATCCATAATTATTCCCCCTTCATCGGCTGCGCTGCGTTGCTTTTCGAGCAGGAAATCCCTGACCTCTGGTTGTCTTGCGATGATGCTCACATATTCCGAGATTTGCGGCTCCCGGATTTCTGCTGAAATATTTTTATCATTCAGATAGAGAATCAAATCGTTGTCCTCATTCCTGAACTCAAGCTGTATTTTTTCCAGATTGTTCAGCAGACAGGGCATGTCAATCTCTTTTCGGTTGTTGAGGCAGTGTCGGAGTGCGAAGTAAGTAATTCCCCTGTACAGTGCGCCTGTATCCATATGAATGAGGCCAAGTTTAGATGCGATGGCCTTGGAGATGGAACTTTTCCCGGTGGAGGAATATCCGTCAATGGCGATTACAGGTTTTCTCATTTTACAAATTTCTGCAAAATATTTTGAAAATGAAAGGAGTGCTGAAAATTAAAGAACTGTAAAATGAAGTTGATTAATATCTGTTACCGGTCATGTCTAAAGAAATCCCCAACATATTCATATTCCCTGCGTTATGATAACGGACATGGGAATAATCGATGCGGATTGCGTTAAATTTGACTCCGAAACCGGCAGATAAACCGGCAAAACTACGCTGATCTACAACAGCCAGTTCATTTCCGCGCTTCACATTATAACCGAGTCTTATGTTAAAAACACTTTCGGGAAAAATTTCTGCGCCCAAAGAGAAATGGTCCAGAACTTTCCTCGTCAACTTTACCTCCTGTCCGTTGCTGTCATATTCCGATGAAATATCGAACTGCTGAAGGTCATGTGCAGTAACTGTAACCGCAGCAGGGAACTTCTTCAGTATTTTGGTATAACCTAAATCCACACGGAAGGGAAGGTTTTCGCGCTCGCCATTGAAGGATTTAAACTGATAGCCGAAATTCCTGGCAACAAGACCGATGGTTTCATTGGTTTTCTTAAAATGATAAGAAACGCCAAAATTTCCTGCCACTGCCATGGACGTGTAATTGTCAATCTTCGCATTAATCAGATTAACCTGCGCTCCAATCGTCCATTCATCTTCAAACTGATAAGCATATCCTCCACCTATCGCAGCATCAAAAGCACCGAATTCGCCGTTTTCAAATCCGGCTTCGTCTGTTCTGGGCATCCTACCGTAATCCATGTAACGGACATTGGCCGTAACCAGATGTCCTTTTTCGAAAGCATGACCGTAATTGATGGTGCCATATTTTGATCCGGCAAGGTAGGTGGCTGCGTTTACCGATATTTTTTTGTGCATTTCCGCATTCAGCAAAGCAGGATTTACTGCCGCAAAGTTAACGTCGTAGTCCCTTACGGAAACCGCATCACCGCCAAGGGCAGCCTGCCTGGCGGAAACCGGAATGTTCAGGAACGGATAAACGTTCTCACCGGTTTGCGCTTTAACGGTAAAGACACCAAGAACCAACGCAGAAATAAAAATCTTCTTCAAAATACGATTAATGTATTGCAAAAATAATCCTTTTCTAAACTTATCAAAATATTTAACAAATTATTTCACTAAAATGTGATTCTGTAAATGATATTATAGCCATTTCCTTATATTTGCAACACAAAAAAACTGTAATAAATTAACTGATAGCAAATTATAATGAAATATAAGAGAATTTTGCTGAAACTAAGCGGTGAAGCCCTTATGGGTGATTTGCCTTACGGAATCGACAATGAAAAACTAAAAGAATATGCCCAGGAAATAAAACAGGCGATTGACAGCGGCTGTGAAGTGGCTGTTGTTATCGGCGGCGGGAATATTTTCCGCGGTGTCGCCGGTGCTGCAAAAGGAATGGACCGTGTGCAGGGAGACTATATGGGGATGCTGGCTACCGTGATTAACGGTATGGCACTTCAGGGCGCTCTGGAGGATGCCGGCGTGAAAACCAGACTGCAGAGTGCCATTGAAATGGATAAGGTTGCAGAACCATTTATAAAAAGAAGGGCAGTACGCCACCTGGAAAAGGGCAGAGTCGTCATTTTTGGTGCAGGCACGGGTAATCCGTATTTTACCACCGATACCGCCGCTACACTACGGGCTATAGAAATAGGAGCAGATGTCATACTTAAAGGAACCAGAGTGGATGGAATTTATGACAGCGATCCGGAAAAGAATGCCGATGCAAAGAAATTCAACTCACTTACTTTTGATGAAGTATTTGATAAAAACCTGAAGGTAATGGACATGACCGCCTTCACGCTCAGTCATGAGAATAAATTACCCATCATTGTTTTCGATATGAACAGGGCAGGAAACCTGCTGAAAATTGTAGAGGGAGAAAGAGTGGGAACTTTGGTAGATTTGTAAAACATCAGTTATAAACTAATATATTTTAATTATGGAAGAATTAGATATGATTAAGGATATGGTAAAGCAGGAAATGGATGCGGCTATGAAGCATCTTGATCATGCCTTCCAGAAAATCCGTGCCGGCAGGGCTTCCACGTCGATGGTACAAGACGTGATGGTTGATTATTACGGAGCCATGACCCCACTGAACCAAGTGGCAAATGTTTCCGTTCCGGATGCAATGACGATTTCAATTCAGCCCTGGGACAGGAGCGCGGTAAATGCCATAGAAAAAGCAATCGTAAACTCCAACCTTGGTTTTGCTCCATCAAACAATGGTGACACGGTAATCCTGAACGTACCCCCCTTAACAGAGGAAAGACGCCGTGATCTTGCAAAGCAGGCAAAATCTGAAACCGATCAAACGAAGGTGACCGTAAGAAATGCACGTCAGGACGGGATGAAGGAGCTGAGAAAACTGGAAGGTGTTTCCGAAGACCTGATCAAGGATATGGAAGCTCAGGTTCAGGACATGACCGATAAATATGTGAAACTTTGCGATGAGCATTTGAAATTCAAGGAAGCCGACATTATGAAGGTTTAAGGGAGCTATCAAAAAAAGATTAAAAAAAACTTCGGAGCTAAACTCCGAAGTTTTTTTATTGATAGCGTTGATGTTCTTTCTGCTTTGCAAACCTGCGGGTAATGGGCTTTATAAGGGTTCTGTACTTCTCCACATCAAAAAGCTGCGAATCCGTCAATGCCTTATACGTAAGCCAAACACCGAACGGAAAAAGGATAAGGTTTGGTAGCCAGGCCGCAAGATAGGGATTCAGGGTGCCGTTCCAGGCCAGGTTTTCCACCGACAGGTTCATCACATAGAAAATAATGAAGATGACGATGGCAATGACCACGGGAAGTCCCATCCCTCCTTTCCGTATAATGGATCCCAAACTGGCTCCAATCAGGAAGAAAATGATGCAGGTCACAGAATAGGCGATGATTCGTTGCTGATACAGCACGATCCGGCTGAAGCCTTTGATGGCGGGATTAATCTGCGCTTCGCGGTTTTTTACGGATATTTTTAAAGCTTCGATTTTATGATATGCTCCCGACAGTAAGCGCAGCTGCCTGTCTTTTTTCACGGTATCCAGTTTTATCTGGGGAACCACCGGCTTTTTATAGGCGGGAGCCTTATCAATATAACTTACATAAGGATTCACCTGACTTATAAGATCGATATTCATACTGTTGAAGGTCTTGGTGTTTTCCTTTTTGACATTCTGAATGGTGCCGGTAAGTTCGGTGTAGGTCTTGAACCGGTAGTCTTCGGTTATTTTTTCCTCTTCTATGGCCTTGTTAATGATTTCGCTGATGTCAAAATGCGAGGTGAGGGTATCAAATCTTATGGCCTGGTCCGGCTGTCTGTTTCGCGACGCGAAATCTTTATTCGCAATATTGTCCTCAAATACGTAACCGTCAAATAAAATGAGTTTCAGGTAGTTTTTATTTTCTGTAGAAGGGACCAATTTCCCCTTCTGGGCGCGGATGGATTGCTGATTTTCGTAAGCGTTCGCTTTACGGTGGATGTAAATTCCCTCCAGGTTTTCCCCTTTCTCACCTTCAATCCTGTCAAATTTCACCAGGTAGCCTGGTATTTGGTCAATGAACTGGCCAGGCGTGAAATTAAGCGCCGGCCTCGACTGTGCGATATTATAAAGCATGTTCTTGGCTTTCCTCTGGAAATCCGGGGTGATGTTGTTTTGAAAAAGGAAAAGGATAAAAGAAAGGAGAACGGAAACGAAGAAAAGCGGCAACATAACTCTTGTGAGTGATATACCGGCGGCTTTCATGGCCGCAAGTTCATATCTTTCACCCAATTCACCGAAGGTCATAATGGAAGAAAGTAAAATGGTAAGCGGTAACACCAGGTTAATGACACCTACCCCAAAATAAAACAGCAGTTTTAATATTTCCCAGTAACTGAGACCTTTGCCCATGAACTGTCCCAGCTGTATCCATACAATATTTACGATGAATATGAAGAAGAGTACACTGAAGATAAAAAGAAAGGGACCGAAAAAAGTTTTTACAATATACCGGTCTAATAATTTAAACATGCTCCAAAATTAAGAAAAAGCCACAAAGTTCTGCTTTGTGACTTTCATATTTATTGCTTTTTGTCAATTAAAGTTCAGTAACTATGTAGTTCTGATATTTTGACTTGCTGAAACTGAACATGTCCGGTGCAAGTACCTGGTTGTCCTTATACTCCTTAATGGCGATCACAGAAACATCTTTATTGGTCCCGTGCTGTTCCAGTTTCACCATCTGTTTTTTTGCGGAATCCACAAAAAGATAAACATGCTTGAGCCCGTTGTTTTTCACAGGAGTAAGTTTAATAAAGTCAGCATTAACGCCATTTACCATCCTTTTTCCTCCGTAGGATACGTTGAAGTCCTTTTTGTAGGAAGTCAGGTAGTTGATGGGGGAGAACATGACATCACTTCCGTTTGGTTTTGCAATGGTAACCTCCATGTCTTCCGCATTGATGTTGTAAATCTTATTCCCATCAAAAATCTGTTGGGTACCCATAATGTTCAGTTTGTACTTTGGACCTTCTGCATAATAAATGCCGGTTTCCGTTTTGGTAACCTGCCCGTTTACGCCCGAACCAAAGGTAAATTTGAAATAGGAATTTTTCTTGGCCTTATAATTTTCAGTAATGGCATCCAGGATCTTTTTGGATTTTGCATCTGCTTTCTGTGCCTGGGAGAAACCTGCTGCACCCAAAACAAAGACGCTTAGTGCTATTTTAGAAAGTAACTTTTTCATTTTTCTTTTTTATTTGCTTGATGAATTAATCTTGTTTAAAATTAAACTTTTGTTTGATTTATAGGTTTAAACTCAAAAAGCATTCCAATATTTATGTATAGGAACTAAGTAACTGCAAATCAGTTGTTTTTCAGTTCCTGAAGAAACTGCTCAAGTGAATGAAGGTCCGAAATCTGGACTTCCCTTGCTTTCGCACCGTTAAAACCACCCACGATGCCGGAAGCTTCCAGCTGATCCATTATACGTCCGGCCCGGTTGTAGCCCAGCTTAAGCTGTCGCTGCAGCATGGAAGTCGAACCCTGTTGAGTTGATACCACAATGCGTGCTGCGTCTTCAAACAGGGCATCTTTTTCATTCGGATCAAATCCCGCGGCACCGTTCTGAGGTTCGTCGGAAGGTACTTCCGGGAGTATGAATGCAGATGGATATCCTTTTTGTGCACCAATATATTCCACAATCCTCTCCACTTCAGGGGTGTCTACAAATGCGCACTGCAGCCTCAGGATTTCATTTCCGTTGAAGTAAAGCATATCTCCTTTCCCAATAAGCTGGTCCGCTCCTGTGGCATCCAGAATCGTGCGCGAGTCAATGCTGGAGATTACCCGAAAAGCCGCCCTTGCAGGAAAATTGGCCTTTATCATCCCCGTGATTACATTTACGGAAGGTCTCTGAGTTGCTACAATCAGGTGAATTCCAACTGCTCTGGAGAGCTGCGCAAGCCGGGCGATAGGATGTTCCACCTCCTTGCCTGCGGTCATGATAAGATCAGCAAACTCATCCACCACCAAAACAATGTATGGTAAGTACCGGTGCCCGTTTTCAGGGTTCAGCTTTCTTTCGCTGAATTTTTTATTGTACTCCTTGATGGTTCGGCAGAAGGCGTTTTTCAACAGTTCATACCGCATATCCATCTCCACACAAAGTGAGTTCAAAGTATTAATCACTTTATGTGTATCCGTGATGATGGCATCATCGGAATCCGGTAATTTGGCCAGATAGTGTCTTTCAATCTTTGAATAGAGGGTGAGTTCGACCTTTTTAGGATCCACCATCACAAATTTCAGTTCGCTGGGGTGTTTTTTGTATAGCAGTGAAGTGAGTATGGCATTGATGCCGACCGATTTTCCCTGACCGGTGGCACCTGCCATTAACAGATGGGGCATTTTGGCCAAATCGGCCATGAAGATCTCATTGGATATCGTCTTTCCGAAGACCACCGGAAGATCCATATCCGTATTCTGGAATTTATGGGACGCCAAAACGCTTCGCATGGAGACCATGGTAGGGTTTTTCCGGGGGACTTCAATTCCAATCGTTCCTTTGCCAGGCATGGGTGCGATGATTCTGATTCCCAGTGCAGAAAGGTTAAGTGCGATATCATCCTGAAGTTTCTTGATGGCGGCAACACGTATTCCTGCTTCGGGTACGATCTCGTAAAGGGTCACCGTGGGTCCAATGGTCGCCTTGATCTCTGCTATACCTACATTGAAGTTCTTCAGAAGGCCCACAATCTTGTTCTTGTTTTCCTCCAGTTCCTCTTTATTGATTGAAATCTCTTCCGGTCCGTAATCCTTCAGCAGGTTAATGGTGGGCATCTGAAATTTTGCCAGATCAAGGGTATGGTCATACAGTCCGTGCTCTTTAACCAGGTCAGCCGACTTTTTATCCACATCATCCAGCTCATCTATCTCGCGGGCGACTTCAACTTTAAATTCGAAACTGTCGGCTTCTGATTTAAGATTCTGCACAGAAGATGGTGCGGCACCCGCGGGTGAAAGACTGATGGTTTTTGACTCCTCTTCCTGTCTGTCTTCTTCAAAAGAGGTTTGATTAGGAGTTGCTATGGTTTCAAGGTCATTGGAAACTTCCACTTCAGGAAAACCTTTCGGTGTTTTGCTTAAGGTTTGTGTCCTGCTCTTAGGCTGCTCGGTCACCTTTACTTTTGGAATCTCATTGCCATCGGCAGTCAGTTCCTCCAGCTCCGCATCCGCCTCAAAATCAGCTGCAGATTTCGGCATCATGCTTTTTACGCGGCCAACAGTCTGCTCGTTGAGTTCAGTGAAGCGGGATTTAATGGCACTCGGACGCATATTAAATTCCAGGATAAAATACATTGCAATACTTACGACAATAACGGCCCAAAGTCCCAGGGGTCCGATTACCGAAGACAAAAAGTCAACAACCTGAAATCCGTAAACTCCGCTCAGGGTTCCCTCGCCCCTGGTGACGGCACCGAAGAAGATGGGCAACCAGCAAATAAAGAACAGGGAATGACCGATGGTTTTCCAGGTTTTGAAATATTTTTTCTTCAGGATCAGCATCCCAACTACAAGAAAGAGGAATGCCACAATGAAAGCAGCTACTCCAATGCTGTCGAAAATAAAGATTTTACCGAACCAATCGCCTACTTTTCCGAAAATGTTGGAAGATTTAACGGTTTGGTCCAGCATCGTTCCTGCCTGACTTTGATCTGCTTTCCAGTTCATCAGATACGATGCAAAGGAGAATGCCATCACGAGAGCGATAACAATGAAAAGAATTCCGAAAAATATGCGTGGCTTGGAAAGTGTTTTGCTGGTTTCCGAAGTCTGTGGCGGGTTGGTCTTTGTGTTCTTTTCCATAGGTTGAGTGCTGGCAAATTTAGTAAAAAATGTGATAAATTTTACTTTTGTATGGACCGATTTCAGACTTTTACTGATTTCAAATGGGTTGCCTGTATGCGGTAGGAGCGCCCTAAAATGTAGCAACTTTTATTTTGCAACATGCCGAGGTCTTGTCTGCAAAATTTCAAGTGAGATATTTTACTTTTGCGTTTTTCTCTTGATAAAAATCACCTATCACATTCGCTTTTTTAATTTATAGAATGTATTTTTGCAGATCAACCGAATAACAAATAAATTCAGTCATCTTAAAGCTGGATTTCAACAGAATTGACATGAAAAAACTCCAGAACATTCTGATATCAACCCGAACCATGGCGGTCCTTATGGTGGTTTATGCAGGCTCAATGGGTTATGCCACCTTCCTTGAAAACGATTACGGAACCCCAACTGCAAAAGCACTGATTTACGAGGCAAAATGGTTCGAACTGGTGATGTTCCTTTTGATTTTGAACTTTATCGGAAACATTGCGCGCTACAGGCTTTGGCGCAGGGAAAAATGGCCGGTGCTTGTTTTTCACCTCTCTTTTATTTTGCTTTTTATAGGCGGAGCCATTACCCGTTACGTTAGTTACGAGGGGATTATGCACATTCGCGAGGGCGAAACTTCAAATGAAATCGTGACCGACAAGAATTTCCTTAAAATCCAGATTGAGGAAAAAGGTGACGTACTCCGTTACAAAGACATCCCGTATTTAATGTCGCCCCTTCATAAGAATCTGCGCGCATCATATAATTATCATGACAGGAAAATTTCTGTAAAGGCGCTTGATTTCGTTCAGAGAAAGAAGGACAGCCTTGTTGCAGATCAAAACGGAACCGAATACCTTCATTTTGTAACGGCAGGAGAGAGCGGCCGGGTCAATTACTACCTGAAACCGGGAGAAAGTAAATCCCTGGGTGGAACTTTGGTGAGCTATAACAGGCCTATCGACGGTGCCATTGAGTTCAAAAGTGAGAACGGAAAACTGTTCATAAAAACCCCGGTGGATGCCAGTTTTATGGTAATGGCTACCCAGGACAGCGGCAGTGTGAAACAAAACGTTTATGAACCGCTCGCACTAAGAAGTTTATATACCATAAACGAAACCCGGATTGTGGTGCCGGAAGGACTGAAGAAGGGCAACCTTCGTGCATTTGAAGGCGACCGGAAGAAAGACCAAAGGCTACCTGACGCGCTGACCATGGAAGTGCAGGGGCCTAAGACAAAAAAAACCGTAGAACTGGTTGTGGAAAAGGGGAACCCTAATCTGTTCAAACAGGTATCCATCGACGGGCTTAACATTATGCTGGGGTTTGGACCTAAAGTATATACTACTCCGTTCGCACTGAAACTGAAGGATTTTGTAATGGAAACCTATCCGGGTAGCTCTTCGCCGAGTGCCTATGAAAGCCATGTACAGATTATTGACCAAGGCAAGCAGACACCCTATAAAATTTATATGAATCACGTGCTGAACCACGGAGGTTACCGCTTTTTCCAGGCCAGTTTTGATGAGGACAGGCAGGGAACTGTACTCTCCGTTAATCACGATTTCTGGGGAACACTGATTACCTATATCGGATATTTTTTCCTTTTCACCGCAATGTTCATCATTTTCTTCTGGAAGGGTACTCATTTCTGGAAGATGAATAAAATGCTGAAAAATATCAATAAAACCAGAGCCGCAACGGTTATTGCAATCCTTGTTGGTTTGGGGCTCAACGCACAGAAAATTGAGACACACGGAACATCCGACGGCAGCCGGGATAAAGTTAAGGTGGAGACTCACAGTGCTGATGACGGACATAACCATGGGGCAGCTGATGGCACGGCCCAAGTGCAGGTTCCTGATAAAGCACCACAGACTTCCCAAAACTCAGTCGCAAGGTCTTTCAGCACCATGAAGACCGTGAGTGCAGACGAAGCCATTTCGAAGACACGAATCTCCAGAGAGCATGCAGAGAAGTTCGCTTACCTTTTGGTGCAGAACTATGAAGGACGGATTGTGCCGATGAGTACGCAGGCAACAGATGTCTTAAGAAAACTTTATAAGAGGGATAAATTTAAAGGAACGGGCGATAACTATCTTACTGCCGAACAGTGGTTTCTTTCTATAAACACGGATACACCAAGCTGGACCATGGTTCCGCTCATTAAAGTGGGAACCAAAGGTGGGGACGAACTGAAAAGAAAAACCAAGGCCAATGACGAGGGATATGCCAGTCTTATGAACCTGTTCCCATCTGACGCAACGGGAAACCTGAAATACGTTCTGGAAGATGATTATAGCACCGCCTTCCGTAAAAAACCGGCTGAACAGAGCAACTATGACAAAGAGGTGATTGCAGTAAATGAACGGGTGCAGATTTTCAATGAATTTTTCAGCGGGCAGTTCATGCGGATTGTACCGGTAAAGAATGACCCGAATTCTACCTGGCATTCCTGGCTGGACCAGAATTTTGAACCGGACATGGAAAGCCAGAAGGTAATGGGACCATACTTTTCAGCGGTCGTATCAGCACAGCAAAGCGGAAACTGGTCTGAAGCCGATGCGCAACTTAAAAAACTTTCAGACTATCAGCAGAATTGGGGTAAGAACGTTGTTCCGGCAAAATCCAAAGTGGACCTTGAAGTCCTGATGACTAAGGTGGACGTTAATTTCAGGTTGCTGATTTTTTATACCCTTATCGGGATGCTTCTGGTGGTTTTAGGGTTTGTACATCTTTTCCGCCCGGGAAGGTTACTGGATAAGGTCATAAAAACGGTACTCATCATAGGACTTATAGGCTGGTTTACCCAGTTACTGGGACTTATCGGACGGTGGTATATTTCCGGTCATGCGCCCTGGAGTAATGGTTATGAAGCGATTGTCTTCATTTCATGGGTTGGAATAACTGCGGGCCTTTTACTTTACCGTAACTCAAATGCTTTGATCCCTGCGGCAGGGTTTACCGTTGCCGTAATTATGATGGGGTTTGCACACGGGGGATCTGCTTTAGATCCGCAGATCACGCCTCTGGTGCCTGTACTTAAATCCTACTGGCTCATCATTCACGTGGCCATCATTACCTCCAGTTATGGTTTCTTCGGACTCTCGTTTGTAATCGGGATTATCTGTCTGATCTTCTATATCATTGCAAGAAAAAAAGATTTCAGAGCACACAACGACCGGAGTTTGAAAGAACTTACCATTGTTTCGGAGATGTCTATGACCATTGGCCTGTACGCACTGACCATCGGAACCTTTATGGGCGGGATCTGGGCAAATGAAAGCTGGGGACGCTACTGGAGCTGGGACCCAAAAGAGACCTGGGCTTTCGTGTCGGTCCTGGTGTACGCTTTTGTTCTGCACATGCGTCTGGTTCCTGGACTTAGGAGCCGCTGGGCCTTCCACGTAGCTGCAATGGTCGCTATTTCCAGCATTGTGATGACCTATTTCGGTGTGAATTACTACCTGAGTGGACTTCACTCTTATGCAGCGGGTGATCCGATTCCGGTGCCGATGTGGGTGTATATCGGTGCAGGCGGGATGCTTCTGCTCTCCGTAGTTTCCTATATAAAGTTCAAAAGTTTTTACAATAAGAAAAAAATAATATAGTACGCTTTTAAAAAGGGTTCGGTTTCGGATCCTTTTTTTTGTGCATTCATCGGATCGGTGCTCCAATTGTAAATCTCAAAACTTGTCTTCTCAACCGGCTGGAAATTAAAGTGAGTCAATTTAGCTTTGTACACTGGCTTTTACTTTTTTATTGTTTTTGTCCATTTCTCAACAAACCAAACAACTAATATTACAATGGTTAAAGGCGTTACTAAATAAATCAAAATGTTTTTAATATCAACAGGACTAATTCCTTTCATATTTGGGGTAAATACATATCTATCAATTATAAAATAAGTTGATAGCAGTATTATTATTGATAGCATTACAATTAATAGGAATCGAAATGTTTTCAAAAACGTTGTCATTTATTCTTTTATATATTCAAATATTATTTTCGGGTTTACACATTCTGATTCTGATTTTTCTTTGAAAACCACTAACTTTTTATTGTACCTAATTGTCAAAGTATTAAAATTTTTCCACTCAAAACTCACATCTTTTGATTTAATAAAGCCAGCACTTGCTAAAAAGATTGGTTCATGCTCAATTATTCCTTCGTTATTACATTCAGTTGCGTAAGTATGAATGGACTTATTCGCAGTAGCATTTCCAGTCGTTTCGGTCATTATTACTTCCGCAAACCTTCGTAATCGTATTCCGCTTTTAATTCCGTTTCAGTTGGTTCGTCAAAAATATCAAAGTTTGCCATAAAAACGAAATATCCGATTATGGATATTATTCCGAGTAATAAAATTCCAATTAGTAACTTTTTTATCACTTTTAGTTCGTTTTTCAGCTTATGTACAGTAATCGCCCGGCATCTTCCTAGTTCCGAAAAGAGCTTTTGGCTCAGTTCCTGAATACGTCAAAGTCAACAGTTGGAATAACGCCCCATTAAGAAAACGCGTTAATCCCCGTAACATCCATTCCGGTAATGAGCAGGTGCACATCGTGCGTTCCTTCGTAGGTGATTACCGATTCCAGGTTGGCGGCGTGACGCATCATCGGGAATTCCCCCATAATACCCATTCCACCGAGGATCTGTCGGCTTTCCCTGGCGATATCGATCGCCATCTTTACATTATTCCTTTTGGCCATTGAAATCTGCGCCGGCGTGGCCTTATGGTTATTTTTAAGCGTTCCCAACTGCATGCATAGCAACTGTGCCTTCGTGATTTCGGTCAGGAACTCAGCCAGTTTTTTCTGCTGAAGCTGAAACCCTGCAATCGGTTTTCCAAACTGTTTTCTTTCCTTCGCATATTGTAAGGCCGTGCAGTAACAGTCTATTGCCGCACCGATCACCCCCCAGGAAATCCCGTAACGGGCAGAATTAAGGCAGGAGAGTGGTCCTTTCAGCCCGGAAACGTTTGGCAGAAGATTCTCTTTCGGAACCTTAACGTTATTAAAGACCAGTTCCCCGGTCTTGGAAGCGCGCAGACTCCATTTGTTATGGGTTTCCGGCGTAGTGAAGCCTTCAAATCCGCGTTCTACGATAAGTCCCTGAACTTTTCCCTCTTCATTCTTTGCCCAAACAACGGCAATATCGCAAAGCGGTGCGTTTGTAATCCACATTTTAGCACCGGTCAAAAGATAATGGTCGCCGTTGTCCTTAAAATAAGTCTCCATTGATCCCGGATCAGAACCGTGATTGGGTTCCGTAAGTCCGAAAGCACCAATCATTTCGCCTGTTGCGAGTTTTGGTAAAAATTTCTTTTTCTGCTCTTCTGAACCGTATTCGTTTATGGGAAACATGACTAGGGAACTTTGCACAGAAGCAGCAGACCGAACTGCCGAATCGCCCCTTTCAAGTTCCTGCATGATTATTCCGTAGGAAATCTGGTCCAGGCCTGATCCCCCGTATTCTTCCGGTATGTAAGGTCCCAGGGCTCCAATGGCTCCCAGCTCTTTCATTAGGTCAGGAATATCGGTATGGTTCTGTGCCGCGTCATCGATCTTCGGCATAACGAAACTCTCCACCCAATCCCGTACCGACTGCCTTATTAATTTGTGTTCATCGGTTAAAAGATCATCCATTAAAAAGTAGTCCGGAATAGTGGTGAGCGGGTAATATGACATAATTTTTTGTTTTGGTTAAAATTAAGATTTTTCGGAAAGGTGACGAAATTTTTTCTGGCTAAATATGAACAATAAATGCTCTTGGACCCCCCGAATTGCAGCTGCTGATGTTGATGCTTTTCCAGGCTTTCAACGCTGCGCTTCGGGTTTTCAGAGAACAGTTAATTTCACTTTTATTTTTCATACTTTTATGATGTTAATTCAGAGGCTCTTTATCCATCAACAAAATTATCATCTTTATGAAACGCACCCTTTTTATCATGTTTTTACTGTTGGCAGTCAATTTAAGTGCTCAGGAAGCAGACAGAGACCAGGAAATTTCAACGCTGGTGAAAAAGGTCAGCAAAGACTCTCTTAAAGCCCATGTTGAAAAACTGGTTAGTTTCGGAACCCGACACACGATGAGTTCTACCACAGATAAAGCGGCAGGGATCGGTGCCGCCAGAAACTGGGTGCTTTCCAAATTCAATACGTATGCTAGAAAATCCGGTGGACGAATGGAGGTTTATCTGCAGAGCGGGGAATTACAGCCTGACGGTAAACGGATAAGTCGGGTTACCAGTCTCGGAAATCCGGTAGCACATTTAAAAGGAACAGATCCAAAGGACAAAAGACTTTTTATAATATCAGCGCATCTGGATTCCAGGTCGTCAGAGGTGATGGATGCAAAAATTTCTGCACCGGGAGCAAACGACGATGGGAGTGGAGTGGCTGCAGTGATTGAAAGTGCAAGGATACTGAGTGTTTCAAAATTTCCCGCCTCTATTCTGTTTGTCGCATTCAGCGGCGAAGAACAGGGACTGCTGGGAGCCAAAATGATGGCCGATAAAGCAAAAGCCGAAAACTGGGAAATAGAAGCGGTGCTGAATAATGACATGATTGGAAACAACAGTTTTGATGCTCCCAAAAACTCAGGCATTCCCAAACTCAGGGTGTTCAGCGAAGGCTTGGCGGCTTTTGAAACTGACAAATCTGCCGCCGGTATTAGAAACCTTGGATTGGAAAACGATGGCAATGCGAGGCAGCTCGCCAGATATGTAAAAGAAATTGGAGAAAAGTACGTTACCAATATAGATATTAAACTCATCTACCGCAACGACCGTTTTTTACGCGGTGGCGATCACACCCCGTTTGTCGGCCAGGGATTTACTGCGGTCCGGTTAACCGATTATTATGAAAATTATGATCATCAGCACCAGGATGTACGGTCTGAAAAAGGAAAAAACTATGGCGATTTGATTGAGTTCATGGATTTCGACTACCTTAAAACAAATACAGCAGTGAACATAGCAGTTCTCGCAAATCTGGCAAAAGCTCCGGCACGGCCTCAAAACGTGAGGATGGATGTAAAGGAACTTTCCAATTCCACCAGACTCAGTTGGGAACAGCCAGTTTCAGGAAAGGTCAAAGGATATTATGTGTTGGTTCGGGAAACCGACAGTTCTGTCTGGACTCAAAAGATATTCATAAAAGAGACCTCTGCAACCATCCCAATGTCTAAGGATAATTTCCTGTTCGCGGTCCAGAGCATTTCAGAATCCGGAAATGTAAGTTTGCCGGTAATTCCGAAAGTTTCCAGATAAAAAAAAATCCGTTCGGTCAGGAACGGATTCTTTTATCATTTTTAGTTAAAATTATTCAGGCGCGTTGGTGTCATACTTATTAACCACCTTCTGGGATACACCGGTATTGCTGAAACCTCCGTCATGGAAAAGGTTCTGCATGGTTACCATTTTCGTGAGGTCACTGAACATGGTTACACAGTAATTTGCGCAGTCTTCCGCAGAAGCATTTCCAAGCGGCGACATATCATCTGCATAACCGAAAAATCCACCAAACCCTTTTACACCGCTTCCGGCAGTAGTCATGGTAGGGGATTGTGAGATGGTGTTTACCCTAACCTTTGCTTTCTCGCCCCAGTAGTATCCAAAAGTTCTCGCAATACTTTCCAGATAAGCCTTGTTGTCGGACATGTCATTATAATCAGGGAAAGTCCTTTGGGCAGCGATATAGGTTAAGGCCAAAATAGAACCCCAGTCATTCATACAGTCTTTTTCCCATGCAACACGCATTACTTTATGGAAGGATACCGCCGAAATGTCCCAACCCTTTTCCAGCCAGTCGTAGTTCATTTCGGTATAGTGTTTTCCTTTTCTTACGTTAACGGACATGCCTATGGAATGAAGGATAAAATCGATTTTACCGAAGTTGGCGATGGCGGTATCAAAAAGCTTTTCCAAATCCTCTACCGAAGTTGCATCAGCACCTATCACCTCGGATCCGGTTTTCTCGGCCAGACCGTTCAGTTCACCCATCCTCAATGCAATCGGAGCGTTGGACAGAATGAATTCCGCACCTTCCTCATGACATTTTTCTGCCACTTTCCAGGCAATGGATTGGCTGTTCAATGCGCCAAAAATAATTCCTTTTTTTCCTTTTAGTAATCCGTATGACATAATATTTAATTTGAAAACAAATGTATGAAAATTCTTGTTTTAGCCCATAAAAAAAGAGAACCGAATTGCTTCGGTTCTCCTCGTATGAATAAATTATTATTAGTTGGTGGAGTCCTTCCAGGTATCTTTTGTTTTATCAGCAACATCATCTGCTGCGTCTTTTGTGTCGTCCCAAGCGTCGTCGGTCCAGTCTTTTGTTTTTTCCCATGCATCGGAAACAGCATCCTTTGTGTCTTCCCACGCATCAGAAATGTTATGTTTTGCTCTCTCCATCCATCCTTCTGCTGTAGGTTCTTCGTTATTGTTTCTTTGCTCGCGGATGTAATCTTTGGCTCGGTCAGCATAGTCATTAGCTGTCCATTTGGCTTTGTCTAACGCGTTTTCTGCTTTGTTGTAATCTTGATTGTCCATTTTTTCGAATTTTAAAAATTAATATTTTGTGATTTTGTGTTGTGGATTCAAGTACAACAATTAACATTCCGAATTTAGTTAAGGTTATGTTAAACTCATTTAACTTATCGGTTTTATGATTAATTAAGAAAAAAAATAAACAAATGTTAACAAAATCGTTTCTATATTATCGTAATTAGACAAATAAAGTAAAATAGGCGCTGAGCAAGTTTATTTATCTTTACATTAAAAGAAAACTCATGGATAAAATCAGATGTGGCTGGTGCGAGAAGGACGACCTGTACAGATCGTATCACGATGAAGAATGGGGAACACCGGTGTATGATGATGAGACCATATTTGAATTCCTCGTGCTGGAAAGTTTTCAGGCGGGGCTTTCGTGGTACACCATCCTAAGGAAAAGAGAAAATTTCAGGAAAGCCTTCGACCGTTTTGATTACACAAAAATAGCCGCTTATGACGCTTCCAAAATAGATGACCTGATGCAGGATGCCGGCATTATACGGAACAGGCTGAAAATCCTCGCTACCGTGAATAATGCCCGCCGGTTTATGGAGGTTCAGGAGGAGTTCGGCAGTTTTTCTGAATACATATGGAACTTTGTAGGCCATAAACCCATAGTTAACAGACCCATTGTGCTGAAGGACATCCCTGCGACCAGTGAGATTTCTGACGCCCTCTCGAAAGATTTAAAGAAACGCGGCTTTAAATTCTTAGGTTCTACCGTGGTTTATGCCCATATGCAGGCAACAGGAATGGTGGATGATCATATCGTGGACTGTCACTGTAAGAAATAAGCTTCTACATCAATATTTATTATTAGATTTGATAATAACAAAAACCATATGAAGAGAATTTTACTGTGTTTCCTGCTTGTCGGAACCCTTTCGGGAATATCTGCCCAAAAGAAGAAAGCAAAAGATAATTACTCCCGCGCAGTTTTCACGATGAACGATGGGTCTGAAAAACCTATCTTGTTTTATGGATATACTTATCCAACGGAAAGTTTTTACGCTTTTATGAAAGGTTCTGATATCTACCATTTTGAATATAAACTGGATCCAGAAAGCAAATTGTTGAAAGTGGATGCTAAAGAGGTGAAAAAAGTGAAATTCCTGGATGAGTATGAAGACGAAAAACTGGGATTGGAGCGCCTGAAACTGAAAGCAATTAACGCTAAGGGTGAAGTGACGGATAAAGCTTATGATTCCTGGCAGCCATTGTTATATGATGGTAAAATTAAAATCTACGGCTCCACCATGTATTCCTGTACTAATAATGTATGTTCTTATGGCAACACTAAAATCTATTTAAGAAATGCAAAAGATGAATTTGCTATAATGCCCATTGACTACGACCGCCTTAACCTCCTAAACATAGGCAGGATAGATGAAAAAATGGTGGAAGCCTTCCGAATGGTAGGTAGTGGCTGCTCCGACTTCAATGTTTACCTTGATTCTTTATACAGCAAAATGCAGGATAAAGTGTTTCGTAAACAGTTTAGTCAGGATTGGATGGCCGTGCGTAAAAAAGCCATGAAGGACGGTCGCGAACAAAGACTTGGCTTTGCCGGCACCCAGAAATTGATCGGTACATATATGATGGAGTTCTACATGAAATTGTACACAGGCATTGTTTTAGAATACGAAAAAAACTGCAAACATTAATAAAAAATCGCCAACCGGCAATTTTTTCTGATTATGGAATAATCCTCTCACCCCCAAAACAATCATGCTTGCCTCAGATTTTCAATGGTGAGTCTGGTAGTTCGAGCATCGGTAGGTGTGCCGGTAAGAAATATTATTCCGCATTAAAAATATTGATTAGATTTGTTCAATTAACTAAAAAAATATGAAGAAAATTTTACTTTTAAGTTCACTGCTTCTTTTTTCCTGCAGCCTTCTATCACAATATAGCGATAAAACAGATTATATCGCAGAGTTCTCTATGGAGGACGGAAGCACGCTTAAGGGGCATTATTTCGGCGAAATTACCCATAGCAGTTCCGTAGGAGCATTCGTTGTCAGCAACAGAATTGCCTCGTTTCAGTATACGCCATTGGGCGAAGACAAGAGAAAGAAACTAAGCGCGCGCGATGTAAAGAAAATTGTTTACTATAATGGGGATGATGTCGCAAAGATTCAGGAAAAGATTCAGGTGAAAACGGTAATTAAAAACGGAAAGCTTAGCAGTGACACCGATGAGGAATTTGAGTATCTGCTTTATGACGGCAAGATCAAACTCTACGGTTCCAATGTTTTTTTCTGCGAAAACATGGGATGCTATTACACGCACACCAACTTCTATATAAAGAAAGATGCGGACCCGTATGCGGTGCTGGCTGTAAAACCGAAAGGACAGATGAGTTTTAAGCTGGGGTCATCCATCGAAAATACGGTGGATGCGTTTCGGGCGGTTGGCGGTAAATGTCCGGCCTTCAATGACTATCTGAATTTTTTCGATAAGACCATGATAAAAGAGCAGCAACTCGATAAGAAACTGCAGAAGGACTACCAGGAAATATTTAAGGAGACCATGCGTGAACTGGCTGCAAAAAAAGCCAGCCGAAGGCTGTTTGATGAAGTGGCGGGACGGATACAGTCCCACCAGATGGAGGTTTTTGTAGGAATCATCGGCGAGTACGAGAAAGCCTGTCCATAAATAAAGCCAGTCCGTAAAGCAAAAGAGGATTTCATGTCGTGAAATCCTCTTTTGCTTATTTGATAATCCGCTCCAGAACCCACTCAATCATGTTGGCCTCCGATTTTTGGTGGTCGGCAGAGAATTCGCCACGCCTTCTGTTTGCTATGACGCTGTTTACGGTAAGAGCCTTATGCCCGAGGAGTTTAGCCAGTCCATAAATAGCCGACGTTTCCATCTCAAAATTGGTAACCCCCAACCCGTTCAGCGTTTCCAGAAACTGGTCGTCCAGCGCTTTCAAACGCAGCTGACGCCCTTGAGGAGCGTAAAAGCCCGGGAATGTTGCGGTGTTCCCGTGGTATTTCGCATCCTTATAGTAATGAGAGATATCTGCTGCCCAATCAGAAAAATAAAGCATAGGCTTTATTTTGTCATAGGGGAACTTGGTCATAAAGTTCCGTGAGAAATCGTTCTCAAACTCATAATCCGGGTAAAAATGCAGCAGCCCGTCCAGACCGACCACATTTTGCGTAACCAGCATTTGATCTACCTGCACATCAGGATTTACACTTCCGCAGGTACCAAGCCGGAAAAGTTCCAGTGACTCATGATTCGTTTTAAATTCCTTCTCTTTCAGGTCGATATTAACGAGCGCATCGAGTTCGTTCATTACAATGTCGATGTTTTCTGTGCCGATCCCCGTGGACATCACCGTAATCCGTTCGCCGCGCAGTGTGCCGGTATGCGTATAGAATTCCCGTTTGTTCTTTTTGATTTCGATTCTGTCAAAATATTTTGAAACCTTCGGAACCCGGTCGGGGTCACCCACCAGAATCACCTTAGGTGCAAGATCTCCGGGCAACAGGTTCAGGTGATACACACTTCCGTCTGAATTCAGTACGAGTTCGGAAGCCGCTAATTTATTGAGCATAACTGTAAAATTTTAGATTAAAGAATCCTTTGAAAAAGGAACTTAAAGATACGGAAATTTTCTGGGTCTGTTAAATGGTTCACTTCATTATCCACCTACACGCCTTGTTTTGTAGCCCATTTCCTGCAGCATCTTCATAATCTTGTCGCGGTTATCTCCCTGTATTACGATAATGCCGTCTTTGGCCGAGCCTCCTATTCCAAGGGTGGTCTTTATTTTCTTTGAAATTGTTTTCAGATCTTCATCACTGCCCTCAAAACCCTCAATTAAGGTGACGGGTTTCCCATTTCTGCCTTTCTTTTCAAACTTGCAGATTAAGGGCTCCTTCTGGACAAATTTTTCCTGTGGCATTTCAAATTCCTGCTCATCATGCCCGGGAAAAAGATTTTTTAGTTGATCTCGTATATCCATTTTGATACTTCGTTTATTATTCAAAGCGATAAATAGCTGCTTTTTGAATGTCAAATCTACATAAAATAAGTAAATTTGTAAGATATTAAAATCTTAAAAATGTCTAAAAAAGCATTGTTAGCCATACTTGACGGTTGGGGTTTGGGTACAGACCCGGCAGTTTCTGCCATCGCTCAGGCAAATACCCCCTTTATCGACAGTTGTTTTCAGAAATTCCCCAATACGACTTTGGAGGCAAGTGGAATCGCTGTTGGTTTACCCTTCGGGCAGATGGGAAATTCCGAAGTGGGGCATATGAATCTGGGCGCGGGAAGGGTGGTGTATCAGAACCTGGTTAAGCTTAACATGGCTGTTGAAAATGCCAGTCTGGGAAAGGAAAATGTAATAACGGAAGCTTTTGATTATGCAAATCAAAACAACAAAAGAGTGCACTTTATCGGACTTTGTTCAGACGGAGGAGTCCACTCGCATATCAATCACCTGAAAGGGCTGCTAACCGCCGCTTATGAAAACGGAGTAGCAGATAAAACCTTTGTACATGCTTTTACCGACGGTCGCGACTGTGACCCGCATTCCGGAATTGGCTTCATTGAGGAACTTCTGAATCACATGAAAATTACCGGCGGACATTTGGCCACGGTTACAGGAAGGTACTATGCAATGGACCGTGACAAGCGTTGGGAAAGGGTTAAGCTGGCCTATGATGCGATGGTTAAGGGAGTTGGTGAGCCGACACGTGACGTCCTGCATTCCATAAATGCATCCTATGCCGCAGGAATCACCGATGAATTCTTAAAGCCGATTGTGTGTCTTAAGGAAAGCAACCTGGCGATGACCAAGATTGAGACCGGAGATGTCGTCTTCTGCTTCAATTTCCGTACGGACAGGGGCAGGGAGATCACGGAAGTCCTTTCTCAGCACGATTACCCCGATTTTGGGATGCATAAACTGGATCTTTATTACGTAACCCTCACCAACTACGACAAGGATTTCCGCAATGTAAAGGTGGTTTTTAATGAAGAGGTGCTGACTGACACCATGGGTGAAGTTCTGGAGAGAAACGGAAAATCCCAGATCCGCGTCGCAGAGACGGAGAAATACCCCCATGTCACGTTTTTCTTTTCCGGGGGCCGCGAAGAAATGTTTGAGAATGAAAGACGCATCCTTTGTCCCAGTCCTAAAGATGTTCCAACCTACGACTTCAAACCGGAAATGTCTGCTTTTGACATTACCGCAAACATTCTTCCTGAGATAGAAAACGAAACCGCAGATTTCATTTGCCTTAATTTTGCCAACACCGATATGGTTGGGCATACCGGCGTATTTTCAGCAGCTGTAAAAGCAGCGGAAACCGTGGACCAGTGTATTGAAAAAGTCGCTACATTGGCTTATGAGCACAATTATGCGGTATTCATTCTTGCAGATCACGGAAACTCCGATTTCATGATTAATCCGGATGGTTCTCCCAATACCCAGCATTCCACGAATCCCGTTCCGCTTATTGTGATGGACCGCGAGAAAACCTGGGATCTGAAACCAGGTAAACTTGGGGATATTGCGCCATCCATACTGAAGGTCATGGGGGTTGAAATCCCTGAGAAAATGACCGGCGAGATTTTAGTGGAATAATTTTTGCGGCAACAGCCCTAATCTTTCCAATCACAACCATTACCCAGATATAAATTAAGTTTTTTATCGAAGTTGATTCATCATTCAGCGGCATTTAATTCGGATTCATGGCGCTTAGATTTAATTACTTATGCATTAAATAATAATATTTTAACATATATTTGCACCCTATAAAATAGTAAAAATGTACAATAAATTAGTAAGAATTGAGGTCATGAAGAATTTGGGTAAGGAAGTTGACGACTTCATTGCTTCTTATTTGACCCCGGTTGAAAAAATATGGCAGCCTACTGATTTCCTTCCGGATCCGTCTGCCGACAGTTTTAAATATGATGTGGAAGAACTCCAGACCTATGCAAGGGAAATGGGCTATGATTTATTTGTAACCCTTATTGGAGACTGTATTACGGAGGAAGCCCTGCCAAGTTACGAATCCTGGATTATGGGAATCGACGGGGTTGATCAGGAAGATAAAACGGGCTGGTCTCAGTGGGTAAGAAGCTGGACCGCTGAAGAGAACCGTCATGGCGATTTGCTTAACAAATACCTTTATCTGTGTGGCCGGGTTAACATGCGTGAAGTTGAAATCACGACACAGTATTTAATTCAGGACGGATTTGACTTAGGAACTACTTTAGACCCGTACAGGAATTTTGTGTATACCAGTTTTCAGGAAACAGCAACCAATGTTTCTCACAGAAGGGTGGGTTCTCTGGCGAAACAGTCAGGCAACACCAAATTGTCCCGGATGTGCGGCGTAATTGCGGCCGATGAAGCCCGCCACGCAAAAGCATACAAACATTTCGTGACGAGGATTTTTGAACTCGACGCATCCGAAATGATGCTGGCTTTTGAAGATATGATGCGCAAGAAAATTGTAATGCCCGCACACCTGATGCGGGAATCCGGTCAGAAGGCCGGTGAACTTTGGGGGCATTTCTCCGATGCCGCACAACGGGCAATGGTCTATACCGGTCAGGATTATATCAATATTTTAAGTGAACTTCTGCAAGACTGGAAAATCGAGCACATTACAGGACTGAATGAACAGGCCGAAAAAGCACAGGAATACCTGATGAAACTTCCGGGCAGACTGCAGCGGATTACAGACCGCCTGGCTACTCCTGATCAGGAATACCAGTTCAAGTGGGTGAAAAGTTAGAATGGTAACATATATTAGCGGGGCCGGAATTTTTCCGGCTCTTTTTGTATCTTTGCAAATTGAAAAAATAATAATACGATTACGATGAAAAGTAATAAAAAACTGGCAATTGATTTCGACGGCACTGTTGTCGATGATGCCTTTCCCGGTATTGGAAAGCCAAAAACCTTTGCTTTCGAGACGCTGAAGAAACTGCAGTCCGAAGGCTACCGGTTGATTTTATGGACTTACAGACACGGAAAGACGTTGGACGAAGCAGTGGAATTCTGCCGGAAAAATGGCGTGGAATTTTATGCTGTTAATTCAAGTTTTGAAGGGGAGGTCTTCGACCAGGAAGGTGCTTCGCGTAAAATTGATGCCGATCTGTTTATCGATGACCGTAATCTTGGTGGTTTCCCGGGCTGGGGTGAAATCTACAACATCATCAACGAGCGCATTGAGTTCCGTGTGGACGGTGGTGAAGTCCTGGCGTATTCCAGGATAAAGAAAGACAAGAAAAAGGGCCTGTTTTGGTAAGCATATGATTCATTTAAAAACACTTCCGGAGCTGAAACTCATGCGCGAAAGCGCACAGCTGGTCTCCAGAACCCTGGGTCTGCTCGCAAAGGAAATAAAACCGGGTGTTACCACCAACCATCTGGACCGGTTGGGTGGAGAATTTATCCGCGATAACGGTGGAGAACCGGCATTCCTGGGCATGTATGGGTTTCCAAAAAACCTCTGTATCTCTCCAAATGCCGAGGTCGTTCATGGGATTCCAAACGATACACCACTGGTTGAAGGGGATGTCCTTTCCGTTGACTGTGGCGTCTATATGAACGGCTTCTATGGCGACCATGCCTATTCATTTGAAGTGGGCGAAGTAGCTCCGGAAACAAAGAAACTGCTTAAAATAACCAAAGAATCCCTTTACAAGGGCATAGAACAGTGTGTCCGTGGCAAAAGGATAGGAGATATTTCCTATGCCATTCAGGAGTACTGTGAAAAGCACGGATATGGCGTCGTTCGCGAGCTGGTGGGACACGGTCTTGGCCGCAAGATGCATGAAGATCCGCAGGTACCTAACTATGGAAGGAAAGGAAGTGGTAAAGTGATTAAGGACGGCATTGTACTGGCGATTGAACCCATGATTAATATGGGAACCGAAAAAGTGAAGTTTCACAGTGACGGCTGGACGGTTACCACGCTGGATATGAAGCCCTCTGCCCATTTTGAACACGACGTTTGCGTAATCGGCGGCAAACCGGTGCTGCTTTCCACCTATAAATTTATCTATGAATCGCTGGGGATTGTAAGCGATGAGGAAGACCCGTTCACCATGGATTTTTAAATGAAAAAGCTCCTTAAATTTTTGCTGAACAGCATTCCGAGGCCCATGCTTATCAATTTAAGCATTGTCCTGAGGCCCCTCATTTACCAGTTTTTCAAAGGCAATAACTTTACCGACCCAATTGACGGGAGGTCCTACCGGAAATTTCTCCCTTACGGGTACGGCAAACAGCGCGATAATGCACTTTCGCCTGGAACCCTGAGCCTGGAGCGGCACCGTCAGATGTGGCTTTATCTTCAGAACGAAACCGATTTCTTTACGAAAAATTATAAGGTGCTTCACATTGCACCCGAGCAGGAATTTTTAAGAAAATTCAGGAAGATGAAGAATCTGGATTACACGTCTGCCGATCTCTTTTCCCCGATTGTCGATGTAAAGGCGGATATCCTTGATTTGCCGTTTGAAGATGAAAGTTACGATGTCATTTTCTGCAACCATGTGCTGGAACATATTGTTGATGACCGGAAAGCAATGAGCGAACTCTACCGCGTGATGAAAAAAGGGGGTTGGGGCATTTTTCAGGTTCCGATGAAGAATTCCCTGGAAAAAACCTACGAGGATTTTTCCATTAAAGATCCTAAGGAAAGACAGAAGCACTTCGGTCAGTACGATCACGTACGCTGGTATGGAATGGATTATTTTGACAGGCTTCAAAGTGTTGGCTTCCAAACCGATGCTAATTTCTATTCAAGGAAATTCCCGGTGCACGAAAGACAGCGGTTCGGCCTTATGGAGAATGAGATTTTACCGCTCGTCTTTAAAAAATAGGCAATTCTTTTATTGTTATCTTTGCAGCTGGAATTACCGTTTCCAGTTTAATTTTTAATTTTTTTTGAATGCATAAGGCAGGATTTGTAAATATAGTAGGGAAGCCCAATGCGGGTAAATCAACTCTTCTTAACCAACTGATGGGGGAGAAGCTGGCTATTGTTACCCAAAAGGCCCAGACCACGCGTCACCGGATCTTTGGAATTTATAATGAGGAGGATTTACAGATCGTTTTTTCAGACACTCCCGGTGTTCTGGACCCAAAGTATGGTTTGCAGGAAAGGATGATGGATTTTGTAAAGGATTCGCTGCAGGATGCTGATGTATTCCTTTTTATCGTGGACATTCTCGACAGAACCGAACCATTTGAATACCTTGTTGAAAAACTGAATAAGATTCCTGTTCCCGTCCTGATTCTGGTGAACAAGATCGATGAGTCCAATCAGGAAGACCTGGAAAAAGTGATGGAACTGTGGCACGAACGCATCCCAAAAGCGGAAATCCTTCCAATATCTGCGCTTAAAGGCTTTAACACCGATATCATTCTGCCGAAACTGAAGTCTTTGCTTCCGGAAAACCCGCCCTACTACGACAAGGACCAGTATACAGACAAACCCGAACGTTTCTTTGTTAATGAAGCCATCCGGGAAAAGATCCTCATGAACTATGAAAAGGAAATTCCTTATTCCGTTGAAGTCGTTACCGAAATGTTCAAGGAAAAAGAGGGCATCATTTTCATCGATTCCATTATTTATGTGGAACGGGATACGCAGAAGGGCATCATCATCGGTCATAAGGGAGACGCAATTAAGAAAGTAGGTACGGAGGCAAGAATTGATCTGGAGAAATTCTTCTCAAAAAAAATACATCTGAATCTCTTCGTAAAAGTGAAAAAAGACTGGCGTAAAAACGACCGCGATTTGAAGAATTTCGGTTACCGTTAGGGGGTGTATCATTTTTATGCTGTGATGTAAAGGTTTTTTCGTTAAATTTGACTGAAAATTATGTCTATGAATTACTTTACTTCAACCAGGGTCAACCCGATGATTGTGGATATTGTTCTTTTAGTAGTCCGGATTTTTGTAGGATTTGCGATGATTTCACACGGTTTTCCCAAGCTGATGGAACTGACATCGGGTGAAGAAATTCAGTTCTTCAATTTCCTTGGTTTAGGTCCCAGATTTTCATTGTTTCTGGCTGTTTTTGCTGAATTTGTCTGTTCTATTTTCATTATACTGGGACTTTTTACCCGTCCGGCGGTTTTCTTTCTGATTATTACCATGGCCGTGGCAGGGTTATTTGTGCACAGCGGAGACCCGTTCCCGAAGCGGGAGGCCAGCCTTCTGTACCTTTCGGTATATCTTATGCTTTTTGCATTTGGTCCCGGCAAATATTCAATAGACAATATGATTGCCCGGAGAAGGGAAAGCTCCTGGTAAACAAAAAAACGTAAACGCACCTGATAAATGAAGGTGCATTTTTTTTTGAGTTTGTAGCATTTATAAGCTTTTTTACTAATATTCAATTTTATAAGCGATTTAATTTATATTTTCGCCCCTGAGCTAAATTTATTATATTTGCACCTATGAAAGCGGTCATCACCGGAGACATCATCAACTCTCAAAGCATCCAGCCGGAAATTTGGCATCACGCATTGCGTGAGGTGTTTGGCGAAGAAAACGAGCAGGTCTGGGAAATATACCGCGGCGATGAATTCCAGTTACTGATTCAGCGTGCAGAAGACTCCTTCAGCAAGGCAATCGAAATCAAATCAAGAATCAGGAATATTCAGGGACTGGATGTACGTCTTTCCATAGGACTGGGCGCGCAGGATTTTCAGGCCGCAAAAGTAACGCAGTCCAACGGAAGCGCCTTTGTGAACTCCGGCAGGAATTTCGAGCGGATAAAAGCAGAAAAACTGAACCTGAGTATAAGCTCAGACCATCAGGATTTTGATGAAATGATGAACCTTACCTTTAAATGGATGAGTGTGAGCCTGGACAGCTGGTCTGTCGTATCGGCGGAAATAGTCAATATTTTTATCAGGGATTCCGCGCAGAACCAGGAACAGGTGGCACAGCAGCTCAACATCTCGCAGTCATCCGTAAGCCAGCGCCTGAAGAGGGCCAACTATGACCTGATTGCCGAAACAGACAAATTTTTCCGGAAACGAATCTCTCAACTGTAAAGATGATCCTCACAAAACTCATACTGGCGCACTTAATCGGAGATTTCATCTTACAGCCGAACAAATGGGTTGCGCACAAGGAAGAGAAGAAAACCGCGAGCCCCTACCTTTACCTGCACACCCTTGTGCATACCGCATTATGCTTCCTGTTTCTGTGGGATCTGGACTTATGGTGGATAGCTACCCTCGTCGGAATCTCCCATTTCATCATCGACGCGCTGAAACTTCATCTTCAGAAACCCAAAACGAAAAGAATATGGTTCTTTGCGGACCAGGCTCTTCATGTGTCGGTAATACTCATGATCGCATGCTATACTGATCAGATTGATATGCAACTCCTGTCACGGCCGGAAGTGCTCATCTACATAACGGGAGCACTGTTCCTTACCATGCCGGTTTCTGTGCTGATTAAGATCCTGCTTTCTTCGTGGACTCCTGTTACAATGGAGCACGGCAAGATGCAGACGGACAGCCTTACAAATGCAGGAAAATATATTGGCATACTGGAACGTTTATTAGTCTTTACCTTCATCGTGGTGAATCACTGGGAAGGAGTAGGATTTATGATTGCGGCAAAATCGGTGTTCCGGTTCAGCGATCTGGCCGAGGCTAAGCAGAGAAAACTTACCGAGTATGTACTGATAGGGACTTTGTTAAGTTTTGGAATTGCAGTTTTGACCGGAATATTAGTCAGGATTTAAAGTGAAAATAGAAATAAAACAGTAAAAAGTAAAAGAGAAATGACAAAAGGAGCAATGCTTTATGAAGGAAAAGCAAAACAGGTTTTTGAAACTGACCGTCCGGGTGAAGTGATCGTGCGGTTCAAGGACGATGCTACCGCTTTCAATGCGCAGAAACGCGGAAACGTAGATTTGAAGGGAGAGATGAACAATGCCATCACCACCCTGATCTTTGAATATCTGAACGACAAAGGAATCCCTACCCATTTTATCAAAAAACTGGACGAAAGGGAGCAGCTTGTTAAAAAAGTCAGTATCATTCCTTTGGAAATGGTGGTCCGCAATTACTCAGCAGGAAGCATGGCTCAGCGCCTGGGTGTGGACGAGGGCATCAAGTCTCCGGTAACCATTTTCGATATCTGTTACAAAAGAGATGACCTTGGAGATCCTTTAATCAACGATCACCACGCTGTATTTCTTGGTGCAGCGACCTATGGGGAACTGGACGAGATGTACGACCTGACTTCTGATATCAATGATATTCTGATTGAACTTTTCGACAGAATGAACATTATTCTAGTAGATTTCAAGATTGAATTGGGTAAAACCGCAGATGGACAGATTGTCCTGGCTGATGAGATCTCACCAGACACCTGCAGACTATGGGACAAGGACACTATGAAGAAGCTGGACAAAGACCGTTTTCGCCGTGACCTGGGAGAAGTGACCGAAGCTTATGTAGAAATTTATGAAAGACTGAAAAAAGTGCTGAACAAATAAGTGTTCAGGAAAATATAATGACTGAATTACAACAACATACACAAGATTATTTAAACCAGTTTAAAGACCGCGCTTACGGCAGAAATCTTTTGAAATCCGGGGATCCCTTTGACGCACCTTCCGAAGAATGCGGAATTTTCGGAATCTATTCCGATACCGACCTGGACACCTTTTCCCTTTCGCAGTTCGGCCTTTTCGCCCTGCAGCACAGGGGGCAGGAAGCCTGCGGGATTTCGGTGATGAAGAAGGGAAAAATTGTGAACATCAAGGACGAGGGACTCGTGCTGGATGTGTACAAGGACATCCGAGAGCCGGAAACCTTCATGGGGAATTCCGCTATCGGACATACCCGTTATACCACGGCAGGGGACAAGAAAAAGTATAATTTCCAGCCCTTCTTTGCAAAGAATGAATATGACCAGATCGTACTTTCCATCGCACATAACGGTAACCTCACGAACGCGCATGAACTCAAAAGGGAACTGGAGGCAGAGGGGGTGGTGTTCCGTGCAACTTCCGATTCGGAAGTCATCCTGAGACTGATCCAGAAAAACCTGGATTTAGGCCTGCGCGGCGCTATTAAGGCAACCATGGAGAAGATTGAAGGCGCCTATTCTGTTGTCGGTATGACAAGGAATAAATTCTTTGCCTTCCGCGATTTTCACGGCATCCGTCCGTTGGTCTTGGGTGCGATTGATGAAAAAACCTTCGTCGCCGCCTCTGAATCAGTAGCTTTGGACGCGGTAGGTGCGCAATACGTGCGGGACATCCTGCCAGGTGAAATTGTGTACACCAGCGAAAACGAAACAGGGCTTAAGTCCTTTCTTGTAAGGGAAAACTGTGAGCGGAGGATTTGTGCGTTCGAATATATTTATTTTGCAAGACCCGATTCGGTTCTGGAGAACATTAATGTTCATGAAATCCGGGAAAAGTCCGGGGAAAAGATTTGGGAACAGGCACCTGTGGACGCAGATATCGTCATTGGAGTTCCGGATTCAGGCGTCCCTGCCGCGATTGGTTTTTCCAAGGCGTCCGGTATTCCGTTCCGCCCGGTGCTTATTAAGAACCGGTACATCGGCCGTAGTTTTATCGTTCCTACGCAGGAAATGCGCGAGCGGATTGTCAATCTGAAACTGAATCCCATCATTTCTGAGATCAAAGGAAAAAGAGTCGTCATCATTGACGATTCCATCGTACGGGGAACCACATCTAAAAGGTTGGTGAAAATCATGAAAGATGCCGGTGTGAAGGAGATCCACTTCAGAAGTGTGTCGCCGCCCATCATCGCGCCCTGCTATCTGGGGATAGACACTCCCACGAAAGATGACCTTATTTCAGCCAACATGACCAAGGACGAACTGAGGGATTATTTGGGTGTGGATTCCCTGGAGTTCCTGAGCATGGATAACCTGAAGATCATCCTTGGAAGCTCCAACCACTGCTTTGGCTGTTTTACCGAACAGTATCCGGTACCAAAGGGAGAGGAAGCCGTGCTGTTTCAGTAAGAATATTAAAATTTTAAACATAAAAAAAGAGCCAGTAATTAAACTGACTCTTTTTTTGTTTATTAATTGAGTGCTTAGAATTTGTAAGCTAAACCAGCCTGGAATACGTTGTTTTTAACAGCGTCTCCTGAATTCATACCATCTTTGTAGATGTCAGTAAATCCGGCTACATATCTTGCAGTAATTCCGATGTTAGGAGTGAAATAATAACCAGCTCCAAGACCTACACCAACGTTGAATCCGTTAAGGTCATCTTTATAGTTACCGGACTCAGCGATAGTTTGTCCTGTAGTCTCGTTTTTAGCTTTGTCTTTCGCAGATACCAACAGTCCCAATTCTGGTCCCGCTTCCATGTAAAATGATGGAGTTACATTATATTGTAACATTACCGGCACGGTCACATAATCCAAATGACTTGACCCTGAAATCCTGTCTCCAGTGATTGGCATAATGTAGTCATACTTTTCTCCATACTGGGAATAAAGTAATTCCGGTTGAATAGAGAAACTTTCCGCGATCGGAGCGTTCATGAATACACCGGCGTTGAAGCCGATTTTAGAACCCTGCTCACTTAGGTTAGCATCTTTTGATAAAGAAGATACATTCAATCCACCTTTAACACCAAACTGTTGTGCGAACGCCAATGAACTCATTGCAACTGCTGCACCTAAAAATAACTTTTTCATAATGTTTTAATTTTAAATTCTACTTTCTTAATTTTTCTTAAAATTTTGTCTATTTAATAACCGATGTTTACTTAATATGTATTTAGTTATATAATTACCTTTTTAACTTACACAATTTCCATAAACCCGCGTCACAATAGGACTTTCAAATTTCGTTTACGTGAGAGTAGTACACAAATGCTGTGCCAAAGGAAGGAATTGCAACACAAAACTAAACAACAGTTTAAAAAAGAAGCAATGTATATAATTGTAAATCAATTATATATAAATAAAACAATTTTTTTTATGAAATGGGATTATGGTGGCAGTAAATCGGTCAAATAAAAGAAAATCAGGTCAAATTTTGATAATAATGTAATGCATGGTAAATGTTTTCCTCTGGAATATGGACATCATACCGCGCTCTTCCTATTTTTTCAGGAAGCGAGAAATTAATCCGGTTGCGGGAATTTTTTTTATCCTTTCTCATAAGGTCTACAAGATCTTCCCCGGGGAATGCCGACAGGTCGATTGGCGGAAAGAACCGCCTGATGTTTTCAATGATACGGTTAGCCTCTTCGGGTGCAATTATCTTTTCATTTGCTGATAGCCACGCTTCGCAAATCATGCCGGCTGCCACCGCCTCACCGTGAAGGATCGGTTTGCCGCTTTCCAGATGAATACTTTCAATGGCGTGGCCTACGGTATGTCCGAAGTTGAGGGTTTTCCTGATATTCTGTTCACGGAAATCCTGTTCCACGATCTCCAGTTTAATGTCCATAGACCGTTTTATATGGGGAAAGACCTGTTCCGCTTCTAAATCCGGGAGCGCAATAAGGTCTTCCCAGTGCTTTTCATCGGCAATCAGGCCGTGTTTCAGCATTTCCGCAAAGCCGCTTCTTAATTCCGCAAAGGGCAGCGATTTTAGAAAGTCAGGATACACGAATACGTGATCAGCCGCTGCAAAGGTCCCGATGATGTTCTTGATAAACTGGTGGTCAATGCCCGTCTTGCCGCCAATGGACGCATCGCACATCGCCAGCAGGGTAGTTGGTATATTGATGAATTTAATGCCCCTTTTATAGGTGGACGCTACAAATCCACCCAGGTCGGTTATTACGCCGCCGCCCAGGTTAATAAGCAACGCTTTACGGTCAGCTTCAAATTCGGCGAGTATTTCCCACAGGTGCGCAGCCGTAGTCAGGGTTTTCATTTCCTCTCCCGATTCAATTTCCAGGATTTCAAAGGGTAGGCTGGTTTCCAGATTCCCCAGGAGGGTCGGCAAACAGTGCCCGTGGGTGTTCTCATCCACCAGGATGAAGAGTTTGCTGGGTTTCAGTTCATCCAGGTAGGTGTTGAGTTGAAAAAAGTCCTCATCGGGAAACGAAACCATATTTATTTTTTTACAAATTTAAAACTTTAAACCTGATTTTTACCAGGAGTATTTGCGACGGGATGAAAACGACATCAGGCTTATCGCTTTGGCTTATGGCGTTCGGCTTCATGCGGTAGTTAAGAAACGTGAGACAACTGGGTGAAGGCAACGGCAGTCGGTTAAACCATTATACTCTTTACTATTTCGTAGTCGCACTTCGTAATTCGCACTTCGTACTTTGTAATTCGCAAATCGTAATCGGCACTTTGTCTTCAATCTTCCCACTTCCATCCTCAACCTTATCCTTATCCTTATCCTCAACCTTACCACACCTTTCGCCATTCAGCCCAAAAAACCTTATCTTTGCATAAATTTTTTAGTAATATGAGCCGCGATAACAGCAATTCAGGAAAACCGCAAAGACCAAGGGTTTCCAAAACATCACCTGGTGCAGGAAAATCTCGCGCGCCCCAGTCAGATAAACCAAGAACATCAAAACCTTCATCCGGTGCCGGGAAACCCCGCACCCCGAAAACCGACCGGCTTGGAGCCAAATCCCAGCCACGGGCAGGAAAGTCCAGCACCTCCAAACTTGAAGAGCCCAGAGAAGCAAGGCTTTATACCCAGGGTGAAGTACGGAACTTTGAGAGACAGCCTGCTGCCAAGCGGGGTGGAAACACTGCCGGCAAAGAGTTGGGCAGGAAAATCATCAACAGGAATGATGATGCGGAACGTACCCGCACCTTTGTACAGAAAAGAAGGCTGGAGAAAATAACCAAGGAAGTACCGAAGGAGACAATGCGTCTCAATAAATTCATCGCCAATTCAGGAATCTGCAGCAGGAGGGAAGCCGACGAGCTTATTGAGCAGGGACTGGTGGAAGTGAACGGTAAAGTGGTTACGGAAATGGGGTACAAGGTTCAGAAAACGGACAAGGTGATTTTCGACGGACAGGGTATCACTCCGGAAAAGCCCGTGTATGTCCTATTGAACAAGCCAAAAGGCTATATTTCCACCACGAAAGACGAAAAAGCGAGGAAAACTGTCATGGACCTCGTGGCCAACGCTTCTCCGTACCGGGTGCACCCTGTGGGCAGACTGGACCGGTCCACTACGGGCGTAATCCTGCTCACCAATGACGGACACATGACGAAGAAGCTAACGCATCCTTCATTCAACACAAAGAAGATCTACCACGTTACGCTTGACAGGAAACTGGACCGGGCCGACCTGAACGCGATTGCTGACGGAGTGCGACTGGAAGAAGGTGTTGCCGAGGTGGACAGCATTTCCTATATAGAAGGGAAGCCGAAAAACGAAATCGGAATCGAGCTCCACATTGGCTGGAACAGGGTAGTGCGCAGACTCTTCCACAAATTAGGCTATGAAGTGGAAGCCCTGGACCGGGTGATGTTTGCAGGTCTGACGAAGAAAAACATCAAGCGCGGACACTGGCGGATTCTTACGGAACTCGAGGTGAACAACCTGAAAATGTTGTAATCTATACCTTATGATAAAAAAAAGCAATCCGGACGGGTTGCTTTTTTGTTTTTAAGGAGAAGTTGGTCATTCAACGGAAACGCAATACTAAAGAGAACATGTTTTTCCCGGCTGCGTGTGTGTTTAAATTTAACCGGCTCCGAATTTTGTCGGCAAACATGTAAGATAGTTATCCCAAAATGGTTACCGAATGCTGCAGCATTTCGTAAACCGCGTCACGGCCATTTTCGGGTTTTACGTTTACAGCTTTGGTTCCGTTAAAATGCAGGCAGGTAATATAACCGTTCTGCACCGCATCCAGGCAGGTCGCCTTTACGCAGTAGTCCAGCGCAAGACCTACGATTTCGACCAGCTGAATGTCGTGGTATTTAAGGAAATCGTCCAGACCGGTTTTCATAAAATGGTTGTTGTCCTGGAAAGCGCTGTAGCTGTCAAATTCGGCATTCTTTCCTTTTTGAATGATGTGGGTTACCTTAGTCCGGTCCAGATCGGGGTGAAATTCTGCCCCTGGAGTTCCCTGTACACAGTGGTCCGGCCACATAAACTGCGGGATCCCGTTCAGGTTAATGGTTTCCCCAACCTTTTTACCGTTGGTGGATGCAAAACTCTTATGGTCTGCAGGATGCCAGTCCTGGGTAAGTACAATTTGCTCGTAGTCATTCTCCTTCATCAGTAAATTGATGTAGGGAATCACCTCGTTCGCTCCCGGCACCGCCAGCGCACCGCCTTCACAAAAATCATTCTGTATATCTACGATAATAAGGGCTTTTTTCATTCTTTAAAGTATAAATAATTTTGTTTATTCTGTAAACCAAATGTACAGCAGGAAACTGTAAATTTACAGGACAAAACTCAAAATGTCAGCCAAAGCATTTATCAATGCCAAAACGTCTTAATTTATGGAACATTCGGAACAGGAACGCTATCCCCTTGGGAAATTTGAGACACCGGAGAAAGTCACCGATGCCGACCTTGATGAGCACATCAGGATCCTGAAGGAGTTTCCGGCGCGCCTCAAAAGCCTGGTGGAAAACTGGTCCGACGTCCAGTTGGATACCCCGTACAGGCAGGGCGGTTGGACGGTCCGGCAATTGGTGAATCATCTGGCAGACAGTCATATGAATAGTTTTATCAGGTTTAAACTGGCATTAACTGAGGAAAACCCCGTCATAAAACCGTACGATGAAGCCAAATGGGCCGAACTGCAGGACAGCTTCACGATCGAAATAAAACCCGCCCTGCAAATCCTGAAAGGGCTTCATAAGCGTTGGGTATACGAACTGAAATCCCTTACCAACAAGGAATTTGAAAGTACCTTTTTTCATCCCGAACAGAACAGGAGCATTCCGCTCAGGGAAAGTCTTGCCTTTTATTCCTGGCACTGCAACCATCATCTGGCACATATTGAAAATCTTAAAAAGGAGAAGAACTGGTAATGCTGAGGAGTCTTCACCGGGAAAAGGATTTGGAGGAGTTGAAGCTCCGTATTTTAAACCTGCAAGAAGATTTCAGGCCTAAATGGGGGTGCATGGATGCGTCCCAAATGCTCACTCACTGCCGTTTAGTGCTGGAGGTTCCGCTAGGCACTACCGTTTTACCCAAAACTCCCCGTTTGATAAGGTTCATAGGGATCATCACGAAAAAAGAAATGGAACTCTTCAATAACGGCATTCCGCCCAATATGCCTACTTTTACAGCCCTAAAACCCGGGCCGCCCTGTGATTTTCTTGTGGCCAAGCAGGAACTTCTGCACACCATAGACAGATATTGTGAGTTGGCGGACAGCGGAAAGCTACCGGCGGAACATGCCCTTTTCGGCAAAATGGAACCCAAAGACTGGGGCTTCCTGGAGTACAAACATTTAAACCATCACTTAATACAATTTGGAATATGAGCTTCTTTAATAAAATATTCGGAGATAAGGAAACAGAGGATAGCGGTGGAGACAACTCCTTTTGGAAACCACTGCACAGTGAAGACCAGCTGAATGAGGCCGTTACGAATTCGCATAAGAACCGGGTGGTCATTTTCAAGCATTCCACCCGCTGTTTCATCAGTAAGACCGTCCTGCGGAATTTTGAGAAAGAGGTCAGGAATTCGGACCGCAAGGCAGATTTTTACTTCCTTGATCTATTGGCGCACCGCGGGCTGTCCAACAGAATTGCGGAACAGTTTGATATAGAGCATCAAAGTCCGCAGCTCATTGTTCTGGAAAACGGGAAAGCCATAAAAGATGCGTCGCATCAAAGTATTTCTGTGGATTTGGTGTAGAAATTTCAAAAAAAATTATTATCATTGCAAAACCAAAACGGGGGATTAGCTCATCTGGCTAGAGCGTTAGACTGGCAGTCTAAAGGTGGTCGGTTCGATCCCGATATCCTCCACTGGAAAACAAGCACTTACAGGAAACTGTAGGTGTTTTTTTGTTTAAGGCATACAACGCGAGTTACTGCGAACTTATCAGCACAAGGTTAATAGTAGATGAAAACCGTTCTTATCATTTTCAAACTGAAGTTCCTGTGGCATTGCAGTGACCTCAGCAATGGCGGTTTTAATTTCTCCGGACATGGCCTCGAGCTGTTCAAAAGGTTTGTCGTTTGGCTTACCTCTGTCTTTTTGTCCGTTGTCGCCTTCCCGTAGACCGAATAGGCTTTCTCCAGCTGCTGGTATACGTTACCATAATCCACGATTAGGCTGGTTTCCTTTTCATCATCATACACCCCGGTTGGCACGTGCGATGGTCTGCATCAGCGTATGGCCTTTTATTTAGTTTGTCCAGATAAACGGTAGAAACACACAGGGTTTGTAAAGAAGAAAGACAGCGTTTTTAACACCTGAACAGTTATGGTGTTGCTCATCAAATGAGCTCGAAAATATCAGCCAGTATCTCGACTTTACTTCAGGTAATTTGCATAATAGTTTTATTTTCATTATATTATCCTTCTAATAGTAAATTTTTAATTATGTCTCCAAACACCTTAAGAAAATTCCTGCAGGCGAATATTTCCACCGTTGATCAGGTAAATCTGCTTTGCAATAAAGAGCTTGCCGACAGGTTCAAAGTCAGCCGGAAAACAATCAAAGACGAAATCCGCGTGATTGAGGATGCATAGTTCGCACGTTGCCGTCGAATGTTCAAAACCGAATTCTATCTCTATTAATGCCTCAGGTGTGCAAATGCACAACCGAATTCCGGTGGCGGTAAAGGACCAACCCTATTGCGGTAAACCTACCGGATGCCAGGCTTTTATCAGTTATATGCCTTATAATACCAAGTTATAAGGCTTTTTAATTATATAGTGAACGGTAGTGGCCTTTCTTTGGCCCCTAAAAACGCTCCCACCGATATTCATACTATTATTGGCGGAAGTAAGGTGGCTGCTACTGAATTCGCCGTAGAACGGTTTGCTTAGGGCGGTAAAATCGTTATCTTTACCGCAAAATTTTTATCAATGAAGCCAGACTGGAAAACTGTAAAAGAATACGAAGATATCACCTACCAAAAATCCGGTGGGGTAGCACGAATTGCCTTCAACAGACCTGAAGTGCGGAATGCGTTCAGACCCAAAACCACTTCTGAATTGTATGATGCCTTTTATCACGTTTCCGAAGATGCTTCAGTAGGGGTTGTTTTGCTCACCGGCGAAGGTCCGAGCCCGAAGGACGGAGGTCATGCCTTCTGCAGCGGCGGTGACCAGAAAGCCCGTGGCGAAAAAGGATACGTTGGCGACGATGGCAGGCACCGGCTGAACATCCTGGAAGTCCAGCGGCTGATCCGCTTTATGCCCAAAGTAGTGATCGCCGTGGTAAACGGTTGGGCCGTAGGCGGCGGCCATTCCCTGCACGTGGTTTGCGACCTGACTCTGGCCAGCGGGGAGCATGCCATCTTCAAACAGACCGATGCCGACGTGACGAGTTTTGACGGAGGCTATGGTTCCGCTTACCTCGCAAAGATGGTCGGACAGAAAAAAGCACGTGAAATATTCTTCCTCGGAAGGAATTACTCTGCTAAGGAAGCAGAAGCCATGGGAATGGTAAATGCGGTAATCCCCCATGCTGAACTTGAAGCAACATCCTATGAGTGGGCGCAGGAAATATTGGGGAAATCCCCGATGTCCATCCGCATGCTCAAATTTGCAATGAACCTTACCGACGACGGAATGGTAGGCCAGCAGGTTTTTGCGGGCGAAGCCACCCGTCTTGCCTATATGACCGATGAAGCCAAAGAGGGCAGGAACGCCTTTCTGGAAAAAAGAAAACCTGATTTTGGTGAAAACCAGTGGATTTCATAACAAAAAAACAGATAAGGAATGCCGGATTTTCAAAATGACCCGATACTGGAGCATGATCTCCCAAGATTTGAGGAGATCGAACTGCGTTCCGTTTCCCGAAAATATCTGCAGGTTGTTTTCCTGAACATCGCGGTATTCGCCGTCATTCTTTTTACGGCTGCCGGAGTTGGGTATTACTTCCTTCGCGGGTTCTTAGGTGAAAGTGCATGGGCGCTGCCTGGAGTGGTGGTCCTTTTAATGGTATTCAATGCTGCTTATCAGTATGCGGCCTTTTTCCAGCGCAAATATGCCATTCGGGAAAAGGACATCATTTACCAATTCGGTCTGATGCGGAGAAACATCATCATCATTCCGTTCAACAGAATCCAGCACACTGCGCTGGAGGAAGGCTGGCTGTCCCGCTCCCTGGGCCTGAAGTCCGTAAGTGTATTCACAGCCGGGGCCGGAGGTTCGGACCTTACGATCAATGGCCTGCCAAAGGAGGTTGCCGAGAACTTCAACCAACTCATCCTCACCAAAATTGATGAGGAAAAGTTGGAAGATGACAACACGCTGCCACCCGAAAGAACTGCCCAACCTGCCAGTCCTGCTGCTGCGGAAGTGGAACCCGCTAAACCATCTGCTGCTGATGAAGAGTAGTCCCTTTACAACACCACAACGCCAGTCTGAAATCGGGATACTGCTGCTTACGCTGATCAATTTCGGAAAGTTCCTGAAAGCGGCCTGGCCCATGTATGTTCTTTTCTTCATCAAAGGAAGGGATACCCAGGGCTATCTCCTTTTTATTCTGGGTACGGCGGTTGTTTTCGTTTTCATGGCCGTCATTTCCTGGTTGCAGTACCGCAACTTCTCCTATTTCATTAATGCGCAGACCGGTGAGCTCATCATCAGCAGCGGGATCATCAACAGAAAGAAGGTCAGCATTGAAAAAAACAAAATTCAGGAGGTTAACATCAACCAACCCTTCATTCACAAATTGCTTAAGATCTACAAACTGGAAATTGACACCCCGGGAAGCGATAAGAAGGAAGTGACCGTAAATGCAATCTCTTACGGGAATGCGGTGGATTTAAAGAATTATCTGCTTGAAAACAGAACCACAGCCGATGTTGATTTGAACGGTTTACCCTCCGGTGTGCCTCAGGAAAGGGGAGAAGAGATCAGAATTTCAGTGGCTTCCCTCGTAAAATATGGTCTTACGGCAAATTACCTGAAAAGTTTTGCCGCACTGGTCGGATTTGCTTTCTATATAGGGCACAATGCCATAGAATTTCTCCGTGGGCAGACCCTGGAGGACTTCATCTTCGACAGGGAAGAAGTCATTGATACGGGTCTTATGCAGGCCCTGCCGTTGATCCCCATTTTCGTCATGGTTTGCGCTTTATTTGTCCTCGCGATAATCGTGAACCTGATATTGAACCTCTTCATTTATTTCGGAATGAAAATTCTGAAGCGGGAAGACCGGCTTTCCCTGGAATATGGCTTACTGAATTCAAAAAATGCCATCATCGGCAGACGTAAGGTTCAGATGATTACGGAAATACAGAATTTCCTTCAGAAAAAAGTGAATGTCATGCAGCTCCGGATCAGCCAGATTTCGGGCGACGAACATCATAAAGACAGCTACAATACCATACCCGGATGCAGCACAGAGGAGAAAAATGAGCTGGTCATGTTTATCTGGAAATGCATACCCCGTTTCGAACATTCGCTGAAACCCAACCTGCGGAAACTGGTGATCGGTCATATGATCTTCATCATTATTCCGGTGATCATCAGTATTTTTGCCAGGCCGTTTATGGGAAATTATTTCTGGCTGATACTCCTGTATTTTGTTTCTGCAGAAGTGATGCTGATCTTTTCCTTCCGGAACAGCCGTTTGTTTTATAATGAAGATTTCCTTGCGGTGCAGTCGGGAATCTGGGATATCGGGAAGAAGACCATAGAGACCGAAAAAATACAGGCCGTGAGACTTTCGCAGTATTTCTGGCAGAAAAGGAGCGACCTGGGAGCGGTACATTTTTATACCGCCGGCGGAAGGATTTCCTTCAAAAGCACGGGTTATGAAAAACTGAAGGCGCTGGTAAACTACAGTCTTTACAGGGTGGAAAGTTCACAAAAAGGCTGGATGTAGGATATGCAAACCGGCTCGCCGCAGTGGCAGTAGCCGGGATTGAAGTAAAAATTAAAAAAAAGTATTGATGAACGATTGGATTAAGGCCGCAAGGCTGCGCACTTTACCACTCTCAATGAGCGGAATTATTGTAGGTTCCTTCATTGCAAGATGGCGGATTCTGGAAGAGGGTGGAACCTGGGACTGGAGGATCTTTTTAGTTGCCCTTCTGGTAACGCTGCTTTACCAGATCCTGTCCAATTTTGCGAATGATTACGGCGACGGAATCAAAGGCACGGATAAGCTCAGGGCAAACGAAGCGGAACAGCGGGCCGTGGCTTCCGGCAGGATTACGGCTTTGCAGATGCGGAATGCAGTGATCCTTTTTGTGGTGCTGTCACTTATCGCGACTGTCGCACTCCTGTACCTTGCCTTTTTCCGGGAAAACCTCATGAACGAATTCTACATCTTTGTAGGTCTCGGAATCGCCTGTATCCTTGCCGCAGTAGGGTATACTGTGGGAAAGAAACCTTACGGGTATCTTGGTTTGGGTGATGTCTTCGTTTTCATCTTTTTCGGTCTCGTGTCGGTTTGCGGGAGTTATTTCCTATTTACCAAAACCTTTCACTGGGACATGCTGCTGCCGGCAACCGCCATCGGGATGTTGAGTGCCTCCGTGCTGAATCTTAACAACATGCGCGATATCGAGAGCGATGCACTCAGCGGAAAGAAAACACTGGCCCTCCGTCTGGGATTCAAAAAAGCCATGGTCTACGAAATCATCCTGCTCCAGCTTCCTTTACTGTTGATCCTGGTTTTTATGATGATGAACGGACTACATACGAAGGGTAATTACTATGCCTTTATCTTCTTTATTCTGATGTTCCCCTTGATGGCGGTACGCAGGAGGATCATGCAGGTGAAGGACCCGAAGGAACTGGACCCCTTCCTGAAGCAGATCGGTGTTCTGACTTTGGTCATGAGTCTGATGGTGGCTTTTGGGCTGAATTACTTTTAAGAGGGGGAGATGGAAGTTGGAAGATGGAAGTTCGGAAAGTGAACGGAAGAAGTTTTTGTTCTTTAGGAACAGGAGCTGTGGAGATAAAAGAAGTAATCTTCAGATACGTTCCGTAGTAACCTTATCTGATGAAGGAGCTTGAACGCTGATAGTTGTAAATTTAATATAGTTTTAAAAATGAAGATACGGTACCTCGGACAAAACTGTTTTTTGTTCACCTACAAAGGAAAAAATATTTTATCGGACCCTTTTTATAATTTCGGGAAGGAGCAGTCTGGGTTTGATATCACAGCACAGCAAATTGATTACGTGCTCATCACGCATGCACACGGCGACCACACGGCTGATGTGAAAGAAGTCTTACAGCACCATCCCAACGCAAAGATCATTGCACAGCCTGAGATTTGCGGATACTATGCGCATCCAAACTCCATTGACCTTAATTTTGGAGGGTCGGCAAAGGTGGATGACCTGAAGATTTCAATGGTCCCGGCAAGTCATACAAGTTCTTTTCCGGACGGCACCTACGGCGGCCAGCCCTGCGGTTATATGTTCAGACTGCCCGGCAGGAATGTGTATTTCGCAGGCGATACCGGCGTTATGGCGGATATGGAACTCTTCCCACATTTGTATGGACCTATAGACCTGGCGATACTGCCTGTTGGTTCACATTATACCATGTGCGCAACTAAAGCAGGTTTTGCGGCTTCGGAACTGCTGAAAACAGGGAAAGTGATTGGATGTCATTTTGACACCTTTGAACCAATAAAAATAGACCACGAAGTGGCCAAAAGCATTTTTGACAAAAAAGGAGTTGAACTGGTATTGCCGCAACTGGGCGAAATCTTTGAAATATAGAAATAAAAAAATGGCAAGCGATCTACATCACACCGCTACAACCGTTTACCTTTGCTGCGTTCCCACCCTGGAGGAGTCACAGGAGCTGGTTGTGTAGGACTTGCCGGTGCAAATATACAAAATTTTATAAAATTTAAAACAATAATTTAATTTATGGCTAAAAATCCGATCACATTGGGTATCATCTTATTCATTATCACGATGTTAATTTTTTTCACCGTGTATTACATCAGCGGTGTTGATTATTTTAATACGTCCCTTCTTGTAAATGCATTTGCACTGCCGGTTCTGTACTGTGTTTTCGCCTATATTTCGGTCCGGAGTTACTGGAAGGAAAAAGGAATTATTTCATTTAAAGAGGCCTTCAGCAAAGCGTTCACCCCCATGTTCATCGGCGGTTTGCTCTCGGTTCTCAGCATGTTTGTGTTCCTGAACTTCATTGATCCCGATGCCAAAGACCTGCTCAATTATCAGTACGTGGAAAGGCAGAAGTCAGAGTTGAACAAGGAGTACGAATCATCAAAAAAAATTCTTGCCAATAAAGAAGATATACAGGAACTCGAAAGAAAATACAAGGAGAGGATTCAGAGTTTCGAACCTGAACGGGTGAAAGACAAGGACATGCTTACGCCCCGACTTTTTTCGGCCTACTTTGCTGCAATCCTGATTTTTTACTTAATTTTATCGGTGTTTTTCGGAGCATTTTTCCGGGGGCGTACCACAAAATAATTTTTACCCTTTTATCCACATAAATGAACTTATCAATCATCATTCCTTTACTGAACGAAGAGGAATCACTTGAAGAACTTTTCTCCAGAATAAACACCGTGTGCAACAGCGCAAACCTGTCTTACGAAATATGGTTTGTGGACGACGGCAGCACCGATCTTTCGTGGAGCATCATAGAAAACATGAAAGTACAGCACCCCCAGATCCATGCGATCCGCTTCTCCCGCAATTACGGAAAATCGCAGGCACTTCATGCGGCCTTCGAACGTGCAAACGGCGAGGTGATAATCACTATGGATGCGGATCTACAGGATTTTCCTGAAGAGATTCCGGAGCTGTACCAGATGGTGAAGGAAGAGAATTATGACATTGTTTCCGGTTGGAAAAAGAAGCGCTATGACAATGTGATGACGAAAAACCTGCCTTCAAAACTCTTCAATTCCGCAGCACGGAAAGTTTCCGGGGTGGAACTGCACGATTTCAACTGCGGGCTCAAAGCCTATAAGAAACAGGTCGTAAAGTCCATAGATGTATATGGAGATATGCACCGGTATATTCCGGTTCTGGCTGCCAATGCTGGTTTCAGAAGAATTACTGAGAAAGAGGTCCAGCACCAGGCGCGGCCTTACGGAACCTCGAAATTCGGGACCGAGCGTTTTGTACGCGGATTTTTGGATTTGGTCACGCTCTGGTTTGTGAGCCGTTTCGGCGGAAGACCCATGCACTTTTTTGGAGCCGTCGGGACCGTAATGTTCATCATCGGCTTTCTCTCTGCCCTCTGGCTGGGAATCTCAAAACTGATTGATGTTTCCCGTGGGATTTATGGACATTTACTCACCAACAACGCCTGGTTTTTCATCGCGCTTACCATGATGATTTTAGGAACCCTGCTTTTCATCGCCGGTTTCCTGGGCGAAATGCTTATACGGACGAACCGGGAACACAAGAATTATAATATTGATGAAGTGATCTAACGGGTTAGAACAGCCCAGGTGAGCCTGCGCTGAAGATACGTGATAACAGGACTTTGCCAGCGGCTTTAGCTTAAAATTATGAAATGAAGAATGTATTTTATCTTTTCCTTGTTTGTAGTGCAGTTTCCTGTGGCAAAATAGCTCCCAAAGGAGCTATAGAAAGCAAAGACATTAAATTGGAAGAGTTCACCAGTCTGGACCTCAAAGGTAAGTTCCGGATATTTTACCTCCGCGCTCCGGGCAACTTTGTGAATGTGGAAACCTATCCCAATATCATGGACAATCTGAGGATAGCGGTAAAAGATAAAACGCTTACGATTGAGGAAAAACGCGAAACAACGGGGGTCGATTTCTATAACATCACCATCTATTCCAAATACAATATGGAGAAGATTTCCATTGCCGACTCTGTGGAAATGAATGTATCCAGCGAAATAAAGACCGACAATTTCCGTCTTAATCTAAAGGATAATGCTAAATTTATTGGCTCGGTGAATTCCCGGAGGGCAGAAGTGGAACTCCTGAATACGAGCCGCGCAAACTTTTTGGGAAAAACCGGGGTGGCAACAATTAAAATAGCGGATACCGCCAATTTAATCGCACCTTACTGGATGATTACGAACCTGGACATTGATTCCCGAAATGGAAATTATGCAGAGGTGAATGTGAAGGACACCCTGAAAGGAAGCATTAAGAACACGGCCAAATTCCTTTATTACAACGACCCGATCCGCGCTTTCCGGATTGACAAGACTGCCAATGTGCAGAACAAGATGCTTGAATAGAGGAAAACGGGGGAATAAAAACAATATTAATAGACAGAGCGGAATTAATGAAACCCTCACCAAACTTCCAGCTTCCGTCTTCCAACCTAACTAATACACAGAAATAATGACCACTTTAGAAAAAGCAAAACTCTGGCTTACCGATACCTTCGACGAAGAAACGAAAAACACCATCCAAACCTGGATTGATACCGGTTCTGATGAATTGGAAGACTCCTTTTACCGCGAATTGGAGTTCGGAACCGGCGGAATGCGCGGAATCATGGGCGTGGGGACCAACCGCCTGAACAAATATACACTCGGGCAGGCTACCCAGGGTCTGGCCAATTATTTACATACCCAGTTTCCGGAGGGAAATATTAAGGTTGCCATCGCCTATGATGTGCGGAATAATTCCAAAGAGTTTGGGAAAATGTGTGCCGACGTGCTTACCGCAAACGGGATCGGGGTCCTGCTTTTCAAAGAGCACCGCCCGACGCCGGAACTTTCCTTCACCGTGCGCGACAAAAAATGCAACGCCGGGATCGTGCTCACCGCCTCCCACAATCCACCGGAATACAACGGTTATAAAGTATATTGGGACGACGGTGCACAGATTGTCCCGCCGCATGACGAGGCCATTATCAAAGAGGTGTATTCTGTGAAGTTTGAGGAAATCAAATTTGAAGGAAATGATGCCCTCATTGAATGGATTGGCGATGAGCAGGACGAAGTCTATATTGATGCGTGTATGGAAAATTCACTATATCAGAAAGATAAGACCGGATACGACAACCTGAACATCGTCTTTACCTCCATCCACGGAACGACTTATACCACCGTCCCTCAGGCCTTAAAAAAAGCTGGCTTTACAAAAATAGATTTGGTGCGCGAGCAGATGATCCCCAGTGGGAATTTCCCAACGGTCGTTTCACCAAATCCCGAGGAACCGGCAGCCCTCGAAATGGCGATTGACCTGGCGAGAATTACAAATGGCGACATCGTTATCGGAACAGATCCTGATGGCGACCGGCTTGGTATTGCCGTCCGCAATCTGGAAGGCGAAATGCAGCTGCTGAACGGTAATCAGTGCAACACCATATTAACCTATTATATCCTGGGCCAGTGGCAAAAAGCCGGACGGATTACCGGAAAAGAATTCATCGGCTCCACGATTGTGACGTCTGATGTCTTCTTTGATATTGCCGATAAATTTGACGTAGACTGTAAAGTCGGCCTCACGGGTTTCAAATGGATTGGTAAGATGATCCGTGACTTCGAAGGCCGTGAAAAATTCATTTGTGGCGGCGAAGAGAGTTTTGGCTTTATGACCGGAGATTTCGTTCGGGACAAGGATTCCTGCGGATCCATACTCCTGGCCTGCGAAATAGCGGCCTGGTGCAAAGCCAATAACAGAACCATGTACCAGTACCTGATTGATATTTATAAAGAAATCGGGATGTATTATGAAGGCCTCATCAACGTGACCAAAAAAGGCAGGGAAGGCGCAGCGGAGATTCAGCAGATGATGAAAGACTTCCGCGAAAATCCGCCACAGCAGATCGCAGGTTCAAAAGTGGCCGAAGTAAAGGATTTCCAGGAGCAGACTTCTTTAAATCTATCCGAAAATAAAAAATCGGTCATGGATGACATCCCAAAATCAAATGTTTTGATTTATTATACGGAAGACGGTACCAAGGTTTGCGTAAGGCCTTCCGGAACAGAGCCGAAGATAAAATTTTATGTTTCGGTAAAGGATTCAGTTGCTTCAGAAGAAGACTTCAAAGAAAAACTTGTGATCCTGGATAAGAAAATCAATCAGGTTAAAGCTGATCTTAAGTTAGACTGAAACATACCACTTAAAATCAAAAATTTAAGAGATATGGATTCTTTAAATTTAAAACCTCGTAATGCTAATTTAAATACCACCCCGTGAAAGTATCCAAACTTGCCCACAACCTCATTGGTTCAGAAATAATAAAAATAGGAAATCAGGTCAATGACATGAAATCGCAGGGAGCTGAAATCGCCAACCTGACCATAGGTGACCTGGATTCCAACCTGTACCCAATTCCTGATCTTTTAAAAGAAGAAATCCAGAAAGCATATCAGAACAACCTCACCAATTATCCGCCGGCAAACGGCCTGCTTTCTTTGCGAACGGCCGTTTCCAAAGACCTTAAGGAGCGCTGGAACCTGGACTATTCTGCCGATGAGATCCTTGTCGCAGGCGGTTCCAGACCCCTGATCTACGCGACTTTCCGGACGATTGTAGATGAAGGCGACCGCGTGGTGTATCCGATACCTTCCTGGAACAACAACCACTATTCTTACCTGACCCACGCAGAGAAAATTGAGGTGGAAACGGCGCAGTCCAATAATTTCCTGCCCACTGCTGAGGAGTTAAAGCCGCATCTGGAAGGCGCGGTGCTGCTCGCCCTCTGTTCACCTCTGAATCCTACGGGAACCATGTTTACCAGAGAGCAACTGACGGAAATCTGCGAACTGGTTTTAGAGGAAAACTTCAGACGCGGCGAAAACGAGAAGCCGCTGTACCTGATGTACGACCAGATCTACGCGATGCTGACCTTTGATGAAGAGCATTTCAACCCCGTCTCCCTCTTTCCGGAAATGAAGGAGTATACCGTGTTTATCGATGGGTCATCAAAATGTTTCGCAGCGACTGGAATCAGGGTTGGCTGGAGCTTCGGACCTGTGGAAATAATGGATAAGATGAAAGCGCTGCTTGGACATATCGGTGCCTGGGCGCCCAAACCGGAACAGCAGGCGGTGTCCGTATTTTTAAATGAATCCAAAAAGGTCAATACTTTCGTAAAGGATTATAAAGGTAAGATCGCGGCAAGTCTGAACGTCCTGCACAGCGGAATTCAGGACATGAAATCCCGTGGTTTCCTGGTCGACAGTATCAAACCTATGGGTGCGCTTTACCTGACCATTGAACTCGACTATTTGGGAAAAATCAAGCCGGACGGCAGTCAGATTATAGATTCCTCCGATTTGGTCTTTTACCTCATTAACGAAGCCGGCGTGGCACTGGTTCCTTTTTCCGCCTTTGGAAATTCCCGGAATATGCCCTGGTTCCGTGCATCGGCCGGCGGTTTGTCGGCAGAAGAAATAAAAAACATGGTGCCAAGGCTTGAAAAGGCACTGTCCGGGTTAAAATAAAGTTATGAAAATCATCGCCGTCATTCCCGCACGTTATGAAGCAAGCCGTTTTCCGGGGAAGCTCATGCAGATTCTGGGCGATAAAACCGTCATTGCCACCACCTACGATAATGTTGTGGAAACAGGACTCTTTGACGCTGTATTCGTAGCAACAGATTCGGAAGTCATTTATAAAGAGATTGCAGCCAGAGGAGGAAACGCCGTCATGACCGGGGCACATGAGACCGGCAGCGACCGCATCGCCGAGGCTGTCGGAAAAATTGAATGTGATATCGTGGTTAATGTGCAGGGCGATGAGCCTTTTCTGAAAAAGGAACCGCTGCAGCAACTGATTTCCGTCTTCAATGATGATCCCAACGGGAACATATCACTCGCTTCCCTGAAGATCCCATTAACAGAAAAAATAGAGATTGAAAACCCGAACAATGTAAAGGTCATTACCGACAAAGAAGGTTTTGCCCTCTACTTCAGCCGCTCGGTGATCCCGTATCCGCGGGAAACAGCGGTATACACAGAATATTTTAAACATATCGGCGTTTATGCATTCAGGAAAAGTGCATTACTTGATTTTGCACGTTTGGACATGAGACCTCTCGAAATTGCGGAAAAGATTGAGTGCATCCGGTATCTGGAGTACGGCATGAAGATCAAAATGATTGAGACGGATTTCGTAGGCGTGGGAATTGATGTCCCGTCTGATCTGGTGAAGGCAAGGGAAATCCTGAACAGGGGTTCCTGAAACTGAATCAGCGGTAAAATTCCACAGACGGTATTTCCTGAAGGAATAATAGTATATATTTGAATAATTATTAAAAGACTGAATGAGAAAGATATTTTTAGTGCTGATGTTGGCAGTTTATGGAATGGTAACGGCTCAGACCGCAAAGGAGATCATTGACAGGAACATAGAAAACAGTGGCGGACTGACCAACTGGAAACTGCTGAACACGGTAATGCTCCAGGGAAGGGTCATTCTTGGCATCAATGATGAATATCCGATAAAAATCTATCAGCAAAGACCGAATCTGACCAAAACCACCATCACCATCGGTAAGAAAGAAGTCGCCACAGAAGGCTACGACGGCAAAAAGGGATATGCGATGAATTACGCCGACAATAAGTTACAGGCATACGCAGATTATCCCGCGGAAAGTTTTGATAATGATTTTATTGACTGGGAGAGCAAGGGGTTTGAAGCCAAATATCTCGGAAAGGAAAAAGTGGGGGAGACCTACTGCCACAAGGTGGAGCTTACCAAGAATGTAAACAAGTCGCTGTACTATTTTGATACAAAGAACTACATGCTTTTGAAGGAAATCAAGAAAGACGAAACCTTGCTTTACACTGATTATAAGAAGATCGGAAGCCTCATGATGCCTTTCCGGATTGAATCTTCATCTGCGAAAAAAGACAGCGATTTTGTAATGCTGATCAATAAAATTGAAACCAACAAAGTGCTGCCGGCAAACACATTCAAATTTTAACGACCTTAATCAATCATTTAAACCATGAAAAAAATATTCATCTTCCTTCTTGCCGCAGGTGCATTTTTGCAGAGCTGCACCAATATGAAAAAGGAACAGTCACAGGAAACATCAAATGCTATGAAAAGTATATACGATTATAAGGTGGAAAGCCTTGAAGGCAAAGAAATCAATTTTGCTGATTTTAAAGGAAAGAAAATCCTTATTGTGAACACAGCTTCGGAATGTGGTTTTACGCCGCAGTACGCAGATCTGGAAGAACTTTCGCAGACGTATAAGGATAAACTGGTGGTCATCGGTTTTCCGGCCAATAATTTTGGCGGTCAGGAACCGGGAAGCAATGAGGACATCGGAGCGTTCTGCCAGAAAAATTATGGAGTTACGTTTCCCATGGCCGCAAAGGTATCAGTAAAGGGTGAAGATGCAGCACCGGTTTTCGAGTATCTTTCCAAAAAGGAACTGAATGGCGTGAAGAATACCACCATACTGTGGAATTTCACCAAGTTTCTGGTTGATGAAAACGGAAAGCTCGTCGATTCATTTATAAGCACCACCAAACCGACCGACGAAGCCATAACAAAGCATCTTAAGTAGTAAGGGATTCTGTTTTAGCTTAAAAAAAGGGTAATTAACGCCCGCAAACTTCCTAGCTGTTGCTTTTACCGGCAAAACTGAAGATATTCCCGAGCTTGATTTTGGAGTAACCGTTGGATTTTATCTTAGATGAATTCACCATGGCTTTGGCAAGCACTTCCGTGGGTAAAGGTTTCTGCTGCTCACATACGCCCAGTTTATTTACAAACTTTATGATTTTCCCACCCAGGACTTCACCGGTCCGGTCGGAATCTTTCCGTTCCAGCATTCCCGGACTGAAGATGGTGAGTTTATTGAAATGGAGGTTCTTTACCTCCTGTTCAAGTTCGCCCTTCATCCGGGAATAGAAGACCTTTGATGTTGGGCTGGCACCGTACGACGAAACGAGCACGAAATCATCAACCTCATTTTCCTTTGCTGTTTTCGCAAACTGATACTGATAATCAAAATCCACTTTGCGCTGTGCTTCTTTGCTGCCCGCCGCCTTCAGCGTTGTACCAAGGCAGGAAAAGGCCACATCGCCTTTCACGAGGTCTTTCCATTCCTCTGGTTTTTCAAAGTCTACGATATGAGCCTGCAGTTTGGGATGCTCCACAGTCAATGGTTTTCTTACAAAAACTTCCACTTTTTCAAAGTCTTTGTCCTGCAGCAACTGGTTTACCAAGTCTTTTCCGGTGGCGCCTGTGGCGCCTATGACGAGCGCTTTCATATGCTTACTGAATGTTCTTTAGTTGAGAAAAGTATATTTACCATGACTTAAATTTACGGATTTTTATTAATATTGAATGAGAGAATCATCACCATGGAAATCAATGAAATTTTAGTCTATTGTAATGCAAAAAAAGGAGTGGAAGAGACCTTTCCCTTCGATCAGGAAACCCTCGTGCTTAAAGTGGGCGGCAAAATGTTCCTGCTTATCCCGCTGGAGCAGCAGCCTTTAACCATTGCCGTAAAGACCGACCCGGAATGGAGCGCCGACCTGCGTGCGCAGCATCCACAGATTACCGGCGCGTACCACATGAACAAAACCCACTGGAATTCGGTACGCTGCGAAGGCCTGAAAAAGGAATTGATCCTAAAGCTGATCGATCAGTCGTATGAACTTATCTTTAAATCATTGACAAAGAAAAAGCAGACGGAAGTTTTAGGGTCTTAGAATCTGAACATTTCAGTAATCCTTTTATCCTCCTCGAGTCTTTCAATAAGCTTTTCCAGCGACTCAAACTTAATTTCATCATGCAGAAATTCGCGAAAGTTCACCGAAATTTCTTCACCATAGATATCGGCATCAAAATCCAGGATATAGACTTCCGTGGATAGGGAAGTACCGTTTACAGTAGGGTTGGTGCCAATGCTCAGCATTCCTTTGTATTTTTGACCTTTTACGAAGGCCTCTACGATATAGGCGCCTTTCTTTGGCAACAGTTTTAAGGGATCCGTCTGTATGTTTGCGGTTGGGTAGCCAATGGTCCGGCCTATCTTTTTCCCGCCAACAACGGTTCCCGAAACCGAAAATACATAGCCAAGCATTTCATTGGCCTCTTTCACATTTCCTGCGGCCAGCGCATTTCTGATCTGGGTGGAGCTGATGTTTCTGTCGTGGTAGTTCACGGCTTCCACCTGCTGCACTTCAAAACCACATTCGGCCGACATTTCTTTTAAAAGGTTGAAGTCCCCGCTCTTATTCTTTCCAAAGGTGTGGTCGTGACCTATAATCAGGTATTTTACATTTAGTTTTTCAACCAGGATCTGCCTTACGAATTCTGCGCCGGTCAGGTTCCGGAATTGCGCATCGAATTCCTTCAGAAAAAGATGCTGAATCCCGTTTTTAGCGATTAGATAGATTTTTTCGTCAATGGTATTGAGCAGTTTGAGGTCATCGCCGGGATTAAAAACGGTGCGTGGGTGTGGCCAGAACGTAAGGATGGCCGACTGTAAATTCTTCTTTTCGGAAATTTCATTCAGCTGATTCACAATGGTTTGGTGGCCTTTGTGCACCCCGTCGAACATTCCAATGGACAGCGCAAGGGGAGTTTTTTCGTGATATTCAGCTAAGTTCCGGACGGTTTTCAAAAGAAGAAATTTTGGTGGTGCAAATATGATAAAAATCTTCTTTTTAAGCAATTGCAGATTTGGGAACTTTCATTATATTTGCACAACGAAAAAATTTAGCAATGGCAAACCAAATTAAAGGAAAAATTTCTCAAATTATCGGTCCGGTACTCGACGTCGTTTTCAAGGATGCGGAAGAACTTCCGAACATTTACGACGCACTGGAAATAACTAAAAAAGACGGCAGTAAAGTAGTTCTGGAAGTAGAACAGCATATAGGTGAAGATACGGTAAGATGTATCGCAATGGATGCAACGGACGGACTTCAAAGAGGTCAGGAAGTTGTGGGTATGGGTAAGCAGATTACCATGCCAACCGGTGAAGGAGTTTATGGAAGACTTTTTAATGTTGTAGGTGATGCCATCGACGGTATTCCGAACGTTTCGAAAGAAGGTGGTTTGCCAATCCACAGGGATGCACCAAAATTCGACCAGCTTTCTACATCAGCTGAAGTTCTTTATACGGGTATCAAAGTGATCGACCTTATTGAACCTTATGCAAAGGGAGGTAAGATTGGTTTGTTCGGTGGTGCCGGTGTAGGTAAAACCGTATTGATCCAGGAGTTGATTAACAATATCGCAAAAGGTCACGGTGGATTATCCGTTTTCGCCGGTGTTGGTGAAAGAACGAGAGAAGGAAACGACCTTTTGAGAGAGATGCTTGAATCAGGCATTATTAAATATGGTGACGAGTTCATGCACTCCATGGAAAATGGAGGATGGGATCTTAGCAAGATCGATCTGGAAGAGATGAAAGACTCCAAATGTACTTTCGTATTCGGACAAATGAACGAACCACCGGGAGCAAGGGCGCGTGTAGCACTTTCCGGTCTTACGATTGCAGAATATTTCCGTGATGGTGACGGACAGGGACAGGGAAGGGATGTACTTTTCTTCGTGGACAATATCTTCCGTTTCACACAGGCAGGTTCCGAAGTGTCCGCACTTTTGGGAAGGATGCCATCTGCAGTAGGTTACCAGCCAACGCTTGCATCTGAAATGGGTGCGATGCAGGAAAGAATTACTTCTACCAAGAACGGCTCCATTACTTCTGTACAGGCGGTTTACGTACCTGCGGATGACCTTACCGACCCGGCTCCGGCAACAACATTTGCCCACCTGGATGCCACAACGGTTCTGGACAGAAAGATTGCTTCATTAGGTATCTATCCTGCGGTTGATCCATTGGCTTCAACTTCAAGAATCCTGACGCCTGAGATCCTTGGTGATGAGCACTATGATACCGCACAGAGAGTTAAAGAAATCCTTCAGAGATACAAGGCATTGCAGGATATTATTGCAATCCTGGGTATGGAAGAACTTTCCGAAGAGGATAAACTGGTGGTTTACCGCGCAAGAAAAGTGCAGAGATTCCTTTCTCAGCCTTTCCACGTGGCAGAGCAGTTTACCGGTCTTAAAGGTGCATTGGTGGATATTAAGGACACCATCAAAGGTTTCAACATGATCATTGACGGTGAACTGGATCAGTATCCGGAGGCTGCCTTTAACCTGAAAGGAACCATTGAAGAAGCTATTGAAGCCGGACAGAAAATGCTAGCTGAAAACGCATAAACTGCTTATGGTTTATTGCCAATAGCGATTAGCCAAAAGCCAAAAGCAATTTATAATGAATATAAAAATTTTAACTCCCGAATTTGTAGTTTTTGAAGGCGATGTAAAATCCGTTTTGCTTCCCGGAAAGAATGGTGATTTTCATATCATGAGAGACCACGCTGCCATTGTAGCCTCCCTGATTAACGGAAAGATCAAGATTTTCACCGATACCATTTCGGAAAAATATGCAGATAAATTTATTCGTGAGAATGAAAAGGAAAATGTCTACTCATTCAAAGTGAAGAGCGGGGTTATCGAGTTCAACAACAACCAGGGAATTATCCTGGCGGAGTGACTGAGCCCTGAAGAAGAAGATTTTATGAAAGCCCCTAAATAAGGGGCTTTTTTTATTCTAAACCGTCCTGCTGCGGAGTTCATAGTAGTGATCATATTTCCTGTGGGCAAACCGGTGTGCAATAAGCTCCTCGTGCTCCCCTTTCAGGGTTTCTATGATATCGCGCTGTACCTGTGTACTGGACAGATACCCCCAGTGATCTCCAAATTTCTGGAGCCCTGTTCCCAGATCGTTTTCCGCTTTTGTGCAGTCAATTACATTTACATTTTCCGGTAGTGAATTAATGTTCATCGGCCCATATTTCCCCAACCTTGGCGAAAGGATATTCTTTGATAGGGTAGAAATTGAAAGTATATCGTCGCTTTTGTTGATGTAAACGGTAATCCTGTTTGCTAATTTCGTCAGTTTATACATAGACTCATCCTCCTTCTCAAAGGAATCTACGGAAATATCCGAATTCAGGAGCAGCACCTGGTCAATGACTTTCATAATGTTACTGCTCTTCATACAGATCAGCGCGCTTCTCAGCAGGCGGTTTCCCATGGAATGTGCCATCAGATGGATTCTTTGTCCGCAGAAACTAAGTTCGGGATCGGCCAGGACCTGTTTCAGGAATTCGTTATACTTCAGCATCATTTTATAGAACACCATTCCTGCGTCAATTGAATTTCGTTTGTCATCAATATACGTGTAGGGAAAAACCGATTTTGATCCGGGCCAGCTTAGCAGTAGCAGATTGCTTACCGGCGAGTCAGGATTATCCACATACTGTTTTTTCAGCGTTTCCATTGCCTCCAGCTCATCGGAGAAGGTGTAGGAATACCCGTGAATGAAGACCAGCAAGTCTCCACGCTTTCCACGCTCTGTTTCAAGCATCGACCGGTAAAAATCAAAGAACATCTTTTGGCTGCCCCTCAGACGGTTCAGTTTATCCTGACTAACCTTTGTTGTTCTTTTTAATTCCAGCAGCAGTTCCTTAACCGGGGTATAATCACATTCAAAATAGTCAGAAAGGATTTCGTGGGCACTGTCGGATTTTTCTTTCAGCGCCTTTTTGTAGTCTTTCTTACTCCGGCCGTCTTTTTCAGGCGGCTTGTACCCCAGGAATTTTGCAATCCTGAAATTGGAGGTCCCTGTCTGACTCTCAAAGCAAAACTTAGACATAACACGCGGGCTGTTTTCTGATTTAACCTGCGAAATTTCCCGGTTACTGATTATGAAGACTGCCATGGTTAAAATTTTTATCTAAATTAAATCAAAAAACATTGATCAGCAATACTTCGTTGGGATGATTTTCGGCGTGAGTTTTCAAAGAAAAAGCCGTCAGAAAAATCAGACGGCTATATGGGCTATGATATTGAAATGGATTTATTCCGCTTTAAAGGATAACCCTTCCTTCTCCAGAAATTTTTGCTCCTGTTCTTTATAATATCCTGACAGCAGTTTATCGTGAATGGCATCAAAAGCCTCCAGCGTTTCATTAATTTCTGAGTCCGTATGTGATGCAGTTGGAATTAGCCTCAATAAAATCATTCCTTTTGGAATAACGGGGTAAATAACAACCGAAGTAAATATTCCATAGTTTTCGCGCAGGTCTTTAACCAGCATCGTGGCTTCTACCGTGGATCCCTGCATCATAACGGGAGTTACACAGGTATTCGTGTTTCCAAGATTGAAACCTCTTTCCAGCAGTCCGTTTTGCAGTTTATTGGCATTCTCCCAAAGTTTGGCTTTTATTTCGGGTCTGGACCGAAGCAGATCCAGTCTCTTCAGACCGCCGATGACCATAGGCATCGTGAGCGACTTTGCAAATACCTGAGAACGCAGGTTATATTTTAGAATTCTGATGATTTCCTTGTCTCCGGCAATGAAGGCCCCGAAACCTGCCATCGATTTTGCGAAGGTTGAAAAATAGATATCGATCTGGTCCTGGCAGCCCTGCTCTTCGCCGGCACCGGCACCTGTTTTACCTAAAGTACCGAAACCATGTGCATCATCAACCAAAAGACGGAAGTCAAATTTCGATTTGAGGTCGCAGATTTCCTTAATTTTCCCCTGCATTCCGCGCATCCCGAAAACACCTTCAGTGACCACCAAAATTCCGCCACCGTTTTCTTCGGCCACTTTGGTAGCACGGGCCAGGTTTTTCTCCAGGCTTGCCATATCGTTGTGTTTGTAGGTAAAACTTTTGCCCATGTGAAGACGAACACCATCAACGATGCAGGCATGCGAATCGGCATCATAAACAATCACATCATGTCTGGAAACCAGGGCATCAATGGTTGAGACCATTCCCTGGTAGCCGAAATTTAGCAGATATGCCGCTTCTTTCTCCACAAATTCTGCAAGCTCTCTTTCAAGCTGCTGGTGCTGGTCGGTTTCGCCGGACATCGCCCGGGCACCCATTGGATAAAACATCCCGAATTCAGCCGCAGCTTTTGCATCCGCTTCCAGGACTTCCGGGTGATTGCAAAGTCCCAGATAATCATTCGCACTCCAGAAAATAACTTCTCTTCCCTGGAATCTCATGCGGGGTCCTATGGGTCCTTCCAGCTTTGGAAAAACAAAATATCCTTCAGCATAATCTGCAAACTGTCCTAAAGGACCTGGATTTTGCTTGATTCTTTCAAAAATATCTACCATTTATATGTAATGTTTTTAGTAAAAAGTAATTAGGCGCAAAGTTAATGAAAAATGGAGTAACAAGAAAGCCTTTTGACTGTTACAAAAGGCCCTGACTATAAGTCTTGTATATTATTATTTGATGTATTCGGTTTTAAACACTTCGTCGTAATTGTGAACGCAGTTGTTTACAAATCCCTGCTGCGCCATCCACTGGTCGCTGTATACTTTCGTAATGTATCTGGAACCATGATCTGGAAAGATGAGGACCACCAGGTCACTTTCCTTGAAGGGGTGAGAATTGGCATACTGGATAAGGGCCTGGGTAACCGCCCCGCAGGTATAACCTCCCATGATAGCCTCTTTCAGTGCGATTTCGCGCGTGCGGTAGGCCGACATTTCATCATTCACCTTCACGAATTCGTCAATTTTATCGAAGAGGAGTGCGGACGGCAGTAAGTTCTTTCCCATACCTTCGATCTGGTAGGGTTTGATATCCAGATGATTGATTTTGCCGGTCTCATGATACCCCTTCAGAATAGACCCCTCTGCATCTACCCCTATGATCTTTATATCCGGGTTTTTCTCCTTTAAAAATTTTGCTGAACCAGAAAGGGTGCCTCCGGTTCCGGTACAGGCAAAAAGATGTGTGATCTTTCCCTCCGTCTGTTCCCATAATTCCGGACCGGTAGTCTGGTAATGGGCGTCTATATTAAGTTCGTTGAAGTACTGGTTGATGTAGACCGAATTAGGGGTTTCTTCAGCAATTCTCCTGGCCACTTCGTAGTAGGAGCGGGGATCCTCTGCCGCTACATTTGCCGGACAAACATATACCTGAGCACCAAGAGCCTTAAGGTAAGCAATCTTTTCAGCCTTCGTCTTGTCGCTGACTGCCAGAATACATTTGTAACCTTTAACAATGGAGACCATGGCTACGGAAAAACCGGTATTTCCCGAGGTCGTTTCCACAATTACCGATCCGGGTGTTAGGATTCCCTTTTCTTCGGCTTTTTCTATAATATGAAGTGCAATCCTGTCTTTTGTAGAGTGACCGGGATTACAGGATTCCAGTTTGGCGTATACCTTCGCCGGAATGTCTTTGGTAACGGTATTGAGTCTAACCATAGGGGTGTTACCAATCAAGCCAAGAATATTATCGTAAACGTTACTCATTTAATTTCTATTTCTCTTAAAAAAACCATCGACAAAATTACGAAAAAAAAGTATTACGTAATAATTTATGTATTTGTTTTAGGTTGCAGTCGTCCTATTTCGTGCCGTGGCCCCCGCACGTTTCACAAAAACCAAGCCACAGGTTTTAAATTTTCCTAAAAGAAGGCGAAAATGGAGGAAAAATCTTATTTTCGCAAGATTGTAAATTATTATGAGAAACTGGACTTTTAAACAATGGAACACTGTGACTGGGTGGGCAGTTTTCGCTGTCGCATTCATCACCTATCTATCTACAATTGAACCGGGTTTAAGCTTTTGGGACGCAGGTGAGTATATATCCTCCGCGGTAAAACTGGAAGTAACCCACGCTCCGGGGGCCGCCCTTTTTCAGCTCGTAGGTGCCGTTGCAGGTATCTTCGCTTTTGGTGATGGCGGAAACTATTCGCTAATCATCAATTCCATGTCCGCACTTTTCAGTGCACTAACCATTCTTTTTCTGTTCTGGACCATCACTCATCTTGTACGAAGGCTGTTAAATAAGGAGTTCGAAGACATCAGCATACATCAGGAGATTTCCATACTCTTTGCAGGGGCAATCGGAGCCCTGTCTTTCACTTTTTCCGACACTTTTTGGTTCTCGGCAGTGGAGGGCGAGGTGTACTCCATGGCTTCCATGTTTATCGCACTCATCGTCTGGCTGATTACCAAATGGGAGAATGAATATAACCAGAACGACAATGAGCGTTGGATCATCCTGGTGTTTTTTGTAGTTGGGCTTTCAGTTGGGGTGCATATGATGGCCATGCTGGCACTACCCGCTGTATGCCTTATTTATTATGCAAGGAATTATGAATTTAGCTGGAAAAGTTTCGCCTGGGCAAACCTGATTACCCTGGTTATTCTTGTACTCGTTTTCAAGTTGATATTTCCTGTGATAATGACGATTTTCGGGAAGATGGAGATTTTCTTCGTGAATGGCATAGGCCTGCCTTTCCATTCAGGAACTGTAGCAGCATTTATCCTGATGGCCGCACTCTGTTATTTTCTGCTTAAATATTCCCGTAACTCCGGAAACAAGATATTTCAGACAGCGGCGCTGTCGGTAGTGTATATGATTATCGGATTCTCATGCTGGATGGTAATTCCCATCCGTGCGAATGCCAACCCGCCCATGAACCTAAACAATCCCGATACTGCTATTGGGATGCTGGATTATTATAACCGCGAACAGTATGGCGACTGGCCTACCTTTTACGGACAAAATTACACCGCGTATCTGGATGCAAACGGTATTGAGAAAAATGAGGATGGAAGTTTCAAAAGCAAGAAGACTGGTGACATCTATGAAAAGGATGAAAAAACCGGAACCTATAGAAAAGTAGGCGAAAGGTTTAACTATATTTATTCCAAAGCACATGTCGGCTTTATGCCAAGGATGTTCAACGAGGATAAGAATGTAATGGCCAATTACATCAGCATGTACGGAGCACCGGACTTCACCTTCAATTATGACAATCCTGAAATCTCCGATAACCCGGAAGCAAGAAAAATATTTGATGATCTCCGGGCGAAATATGAAGACGGTTCCATCCGTGCGGCCGACTATCTGGAGGTCCGCCCTTACAACCTTATCAATGTGCAGAAGCCCTCACTTGCGCAAAATCTGGACTATTTCTTCACTTTTCAGAACGGATATTACTTCCTGCGCTACCTGATGTGGAATTTTGTCGGACGGCAGAATGACCTGGAAGGGAATATGGAAAACACAAACGGCAACTGGATTTCCGGCATCTCGTTTTTAGACGATGCGAGGCTGGGAGACCAGTCAAAGTTACCGGCCAAATTCAAGAATGCAAGTACGGTAAAATTCTTCTTTTTACCACTGATTCTGGCTATCATTGGGTTTTTCTTCCAGTTGAACCGTGACTTCGGCAGATTTTATGCGCTGCTTTCCCTCTTTGTCCTAACCAGCGTCGGTATCATTTTCTACACGGGGGTCAAACCTTTTGAACCCAGGGAACGGGATTATGCGATGGTCGGCTCCTTTTATGCTCTTGCCATCTGGATTGGATTTGGTGCTGCGGCCATTTTGTGGTTTTTGCAGTCAAAAATAAAATCAAATGCAGTTAATGTTATTGCGGGTCTGGTAATCCTGGGAATTCCTTTAATGATGGGGTTCCAGAATTACAGATCCCATGACCGGAGCGAGCGTTATGCAGCTTATGACTATTCAGTTTCTGTCTTAAAGTCATTACCAAAGGACAACATCCTTTTCGTGTACGGAGACAATGACACCTATCCCGTTTGGGGGCTTCAGGAAACAGAGGGTTTCCGGGATGATGTGAAGGTGGTTAATTTCACGCTTCTTTCCACACCGTGGAACATCGATCAGGTGAAACGAAGGACTTACAATGCCATGCCGGTTCCAAGTGCACTTACGCACGACGAATACCGCGATGGTACCAATGACCAGATTGTGATATTTGATGCGGAGAGCCTGGATGGTTTTATAAAGAATCAGGTACAGCAGGGTGCACCGGCAAGCATTTTTGAACCGTTCACTAAGTATATCACCAAGGATTCAATGACGGTGAAGGAGGCCATTAATTTTGTAAAAATAAAAAGTCCGCAGAAGGACGAGATGCTTAAAATGCTTTTCGGCCAGGATAAATATGAAAAATTTAATTTCATCCCCGTATCAAAATTTGTTATTCCGGTCAATAAAGCCAATGCCATAAAATCCGGGACTATAAAAGCAGCGGATCTGCCCAATGTAGTGGATCATATTACGGTTTCCTATGAGCGGGGGACGATGTTTAAAAACAACCTTTTACTGTTGGATATCCTTGCCAATTTCGACTGGAAACGGTCCATCAACTTCTCTAACGGCGGTATTTATGATAGTGAGAACATCTTTTATCTGGATGACTATCTTCAGTACGACGGCTTCAGTTACCGCCTTGTTCCGATTAAAACTCCTGCAAGGGAAGACGGGGAACTCGGCAGGGTAGATGCTGACGCATTATACAAGGTGGTCAAGAATTTCAAATGGGGTAATTTTAAAGATACCAACGTTCATTTTGAGCAGACTGCCACCTCCAACATCATCAGTTACAGAAATTCAGCCGGCAGGGCAGCGGAAGCACTGGCGCTGGCGGGTCAGAAACAGAAAGCCCTGGAAATACTGGACCTTGTATCCAGGGAAATTCCGGTATCAAAATACAATGAGCCACGTTCGCTGAGTTCTATTGCCTATGCCTATATCGTTGCGGGGCAGGAACAGAAGGGACTGAAACTGGCCGAACAACTGAAAAAAGGAATCTTTGAAGAATACGACTATTATAACAGTCTCACTGCCGACCAGCAACAGTTTGTAGGCAGGCAGATGAGAACCAATACCATGGAATATTCGATGGTAGTCGCAGCGGTAAGCGATGCCTATAATAAAATCGGCCAGAAAGACAAAGGATACAGTTATCTGGTGACCTCACTGGAGCCTGTTGACAAACGTTTCAACGCATTCATTAAAAATCTGGAACAGATGGGCAAAGAAAAAGCTTACCGCGAGTCACAGAAAGTTCAGCGCATCACGCCCTTCTACAGCTATTTGTTTGATGTAATGAAACCTTACGACTCCACTTACGCAAAGGAGAAAGAAGATCAGATTACGAAAGCAATTATGCGCGTAGCACAGTAAAGTACAGGAATAAATCAGATAAAGCGGGCATTTGTCCGCTTTTTTATTTCATTATATTTGTTTCAGATAATCCTATTTCCAGCTTATGAAATATTGCGCGTTCCTGCGGGGAGTGAATGTAAACGGGACCTCCATGAAGATGGCCGAAGTCGGTCAGGTGTTTGCCGAAGCAGGTATGGAGCAGGTGTCTTCGGTTCTTGCGAGTGGAAACATCCTTTTTTCGTCAGATAAAAGCCGTGGTGAACTTAAGGTTATCCTTGAAAAGGCGATGGCGGATTATTTTAACTACGACGCTTTTCTCTTCCTACGTGATGATAAAGAAATAAAGGAAATGGTGGAAAGCAATCCCTTTGAAAAATCAACTGAAAAACACATTTACCTTTTCACCGGTGTTGATGATGTCGAAAAATTGCTATTGGAAGCCTTTGAGAATTCCGACAGCACTGAAGGAGAGGAGGGCCGGATTGTTTGCCGGACTTTTTATTGGCAGATTCCGAAGGGCGATACCCTCGGTTCTTCATTCGGGAAGATTTTGGGTAAAAAATCCATGAAGGATAAAATGACCAGCCGCAACCTGAACACCTTCGAGAAAGTTCTGAAAAAGATCCAGTAGTGAAACAGAGACATACCAGGAATGAGTTTGCCGACGGCTGTTTGGATTATCGGTTTATTTTATGCGATGCCAATGGGTTTTTAGCGCAGTCTAAGTAAGCAACTCAGCAAAAAAATCCCTATTTTTGTTCCTCTGAGATCCCATCCTAAACTTTAAACGAATGATCCAATACTTAGACAACATCCACCATAAAAACTCACGGAATTTTTTCCTTATCGCTGGTCCCTGCATTATAGAAGGCGAGGATATGGCCTTACGGATAGCCGAAAAAGTAATGGAGATCACGAATAAGTACGAAATCCCATACATCTTCAAAGGCAGTTTTAAAAAAGCCAACCGCAGCCGGGTAGACAGTTTCACGACCATAGGTGAGGAAAAATCACTGGAAATCCTGAAAAAAGTAGGGGAGACCTTCAACATTCCTACAACGACCGACATGCATGAAAACGACCATGCGGCGCTGGCCGCCCAGTATGTGGATGTACTTCAGATTCCGGCTTTTCTGGTGCGCCAGACCGACCTGCTCGTTGCCGCGGCCAAAACCGGCAAATGTGTTACCCTGAAAAAAGGGCAGTTCCTCTCACCCGAAGCCATGAAATTTGCGGTGGAGAAGGTGACGGACTCCGGGAACAGTAAAACGGCCATCATTGAACGCGGTAACTCCTTCGGATACACCGATTTGGTGGTGGATTTCCGCGGAATCCCAACGATGCAGCAGTATGCGCCGGTCATCCTGGATGTAACCCATTCCCTGCAGCAGCCCAACCAAAGTTCGGGGGTTACCGGAGGCAGACCGGAACTGATTGAAACCATCGCTAAGGCAGGTATCGCGGTTGGGGCGGACGGCCTTTTCATTGAGACCCATCCGGACCCCAGCTGTGCACTTTCAGACGGGGCCAATATGCTGAAACTGGATCGGCTGGAAAATCTACTGCAAAAACTGACAAGAGTACGACAAGCCATCCTGTAATTCAGTTAATTTTTATACATTTAGTTCCTAAAATTCCCGATTTGAAAAAACAGACCTTTTTAGCCGCCGCCCTTTTGCCGCTCATGTTTTTTTCCCAAAAAGATACATTACGGACACAAACCATCCAGGAAGTAATTTTTCAGAAAAAAGGCACGACTTCCCAGGACCTCACCAATGTGAGCATAAGCGCACGGGAAGCAGCCCAAATTGCTTCAGTTTCCGGTGGAATTGAAGGACTTCTGAAGACGCTCCCATCAGTAAACTCCAATACGGAACTCTCCTCACAGTACATGGTACGTGGTGGGAATTACGATGAAAACCTTATTTATATAAACGATATTGAAATTTACCGGCCTTTCCTGATTCGGAACTCCATGCAGGAAGGAATGAGCATCATCAACCCCGATATGGTTTCCACGGTGAACTTCTCCGCTGGTGGTTTTGAGGCTAAATATGGCGATAAAATGTCCTCAGCTCTTAATATCTACTATCGGGAGCCGACAAAATTTGAGGTTTCAGGGGAAGCAAGCCTGATAGGAGGGAGGCTCTCCACGGGATATGCCACGGAGAATAAAAAACTCACCGCACTGATTTCGGGGAGATACCGGAATACCAATCTGATCCTGAATACGCTTAATGAAGAGACGGATTTCAATCCAAAATATATGGATTTTCAGTCCTATATCAACTATCACATAAGTCCGAAATTTTCAATGTCGTTTATAGGATATTATTCCAAAAACGATTATGAAATGATTCCCAAAGCCAAGGAAGTTGAGTTTGGCAGTGTGAACCAGCCCATCAAAGTATCCGTTTTCTATGACGGCCGCGAAGATGACCGGTACAAAAACATGATGGGAACTTTTTCCCTGAATTACAGACCGAATGAGAAATGGCGTTTTCTGATGGACACTTTTGCCTATCAGAACCGCGAACGGGAATATTACAGCATCGCTTCGGGATATGTTCTGCAGACTTTCGATCCGGTGACCGGCGATCCTGTAACGTCCTACGATGTTGGTGGCCAGATAGACCATGCGCGGAACGACTTATTGGTGAAAACCTACGGTACCCAGTTACGAACCCGGTTTTCGCCTAATGTAAACTCCAATATTGAAGTCGGATTTAAGTTTGAGAAGGAAAACCTGAGGGATTTCACCAACGAATGGAGACTCGTAGATTCCCTGGGATACAGCGTCCCAACAGACCAAACGCTGCCCGGTGTACTTGATCCGAGCTCAATGGAACTCTACTACCACATCGCCGGTAACAATGCCATTGAACCCACCAGGATGTCGGCTTATGCACAGTATTCCAACAAATTTTACTGGGGCCGCAGCCGTGCCTTCGTGAACGCGGGAGCACGTGTAGCGAACTGGAGCTTTAACAAAGAAACAATATTTTCGCCACGGGCACAGTTTGCGATCAAACCGGACTGGGATACGGATATGTTATTCCGTATAGCGGGTGGAATCTACTATCAGCAACCATTTTATAAGGAAATAAAGGACCTGGACGGCAGTTTCAATTCTGATATCAAGTCCCAGCGTTCCATGCAGCTGATTGTGGGGAATGACTATGAATTTTCGATGTACGACCGGCCCTTCAAGCTTACAACCGAACTGTATTATAAGAAAATGGACCATTTGATTCCTTATTTTATGGACAATGTACGGATCCGGTATTCGGGGAAAAACAACGCAGAAGGGTATGCCTACGGTATCGATACGCGCCTTTTCGGCGAATTTGTACCGGGAATCGATTCGTGGCTTTCGGCCAGTTATGCCAGAACTTTCGAGAATATTGACGGCAGGGGAGACATTGCCAGAGCCACCGACCAACGTTTCCGTTTCGCCATTTTTTACCAGGATTATATGCCGAAGTTTCCCAAAATGCGCGTGAACCTGACCGGAATATTTGCAATGGGTCTGCCTACAGGAGCTCCGATCATGTTCGACAGCAACGGCCAACCGAGCCTGGAAACCCGTTATGAATATCAGAAAACCTTGCCGTCCTACAAAAGGGTGGATATCGGACTGTCATATGTCTTCATCGATCCGAAAGAGAAGAACAAAGCCTGGGGTTTTTGGGAGAAATTTGAGGAACTGACCCTCGGGGTTCAGGTATTCAATGCCTTCAACATTTATAACACGGTGGCAAACCAATGGGTTACGGATGTAAGCAATAACTATATATACCCGGTTCCTGTGAATCTTACTGGACGGTTCTTTAACGCAAAACTGGAGTTCCGGATCAGATAGGAGTTATGCCAATACTGAGATATGCGCCAATTCTTGTTTTTCTTATTCAAATCCTTTATGTGATATCGTTCTTTACATTACCGGGAAATGCTATAATAATCTTTCCTCTCATATTTAGTTTATCACTAATTAATTTTTATTTTATAAAGGAAGATTTGAGTAAAAAACAAAATGTGTTCTTAGCGATAAATAATATTCTTCTATTTATAATATCTCTGTGGTCAGTGTTTATTGTGATTATTACTGTGGAATAAAAGCGAACAAAAAAATTACGTTTATTGTACTGTTTTAGCTTTAAAGTATTTTGGTTTATCCAAAACTAGGGATTTTCCCTTATGTGATTAAGTGGCAGGAAATACATTTTTTTATTCCGCAAAAAACTAACATCAAAAACCACTGCCTTCGACCGACCGGGGCACGTAGTTCATTCACGACATGAATATTATTAAATTTCTTAGATTGGTTATGTATCATATTTATATTTATTATATGAAAGTAGATGATCATAATAAGCCACTAGCTAAGTTCACCTGACCTCCCCCCGATATATGGAACAATCTAAAATAGAGAAATTTGCATGTTGACCTCCCCCCGATATATGGAACAATCTAAAATAGAGAAATTTGCATGTTTTGACTGTTTTCAATGAACTCGTTTGGCGTTAAATTCCCCAATGAGCTATGGGGTCTGTAACTGTTATAATCCTCTTTCCAGACATCTAG
>JAIBEX010000007.1 GCA_019459455.1 Weeksellaceae bacterium | reverse complement strand
TGGGTCCATCTACATAAAGATACCGTCTTTATTGTCAACTATGAAAAGCAAGATTTTGATTGAAAGATTTATTACTTTTCAAGATTCCAAAAAATATATGAAGTAGCTTTCTCATGATAGCAACAATTATAACTTTTGAAGCCTTACCTTTATTTATCAGGCGGTTTACAAAGGCTTGAAAAGCGTTGTTATGATTTTTTACAACAATCGCCGACATATAGAGCGCTTTTCTAACCTTTCTAGATCCTAATCTGGAGATATGCGATTTACCCTTAACAGACGTTCCAGACTGGAAATGGGAGGGAGTAACACCCACAAAAGCAGCATATTGCTTGGCATTTTTAAAACGATTGACATCAGGCATATCAGCTAAAATGGTCATTGCCGTTTTAGTTCCAATCCCCTTGATTTCTGTAAGGATATCATATTGCCTTTTCAGTTTTTGTGAGTTAGTGATAATATTCAATGCTTCTTGTTCTAATTTTTTTATCATGTTTTTGATAAATTGCATTTCTTCATTTATGGAGTTTGCTACAATTTTATTTATAATTTCTTTCTCAAGGGAGTTGGTCAATCTGTTTAATTCCATTTTAAGAATATCTATTCGAGCATTAACTTCGTATAATTCTTTATTTTCCCGAGGCTTTGGGCTCCATAAAACAGGACAATTTTGCAAGCAAAACATCGCAATTACTTCACAATCAGATTTATCTGTCTTCTGACGTATCATCTTACTGAGCCTGAAAGACTTAACTTGTAAGGGATTAATTACGCTTACCTTATAACCAGAGTTGTATAAAAAATCTGCTACTGCCTCTGAATAAGAACCAGTGGATTCCATACAAATATGAGGATCAGTAAGCCCAAATTCCTTAATCCATGAAATTAACTCTTCACACCCCATGCTATTATTATCAAAAGAATTTTTCTTGTTTTTTCCGTTAAGCATAGCGCAAGCGTCAAAGGTTTTTTTAGATATATCAATTCCAATAACATAAACATTTTGCATATTTACCTCACACAGTATAATGAGCATAGTTTTTAACCAACCTTGTAAAATGCATGATCACTCAATCTTGAGGTCATAAGATACCGTTCGGTTTAAAACCAGGTAGGGGCAGAGAGAGTTGACTCTTTATGACGTGCTCACATGGCACAGGAACGTAACCGGCTGCTCTCTGCCTTTTATACCAGCATATTAGCTCCATATACTGGATACTTGAAAGATACAAGGAACGTAACCGGCTGCTCTCTGCCTTTTATACCAGCATATTAGCTCCATATACTGGATACTTGAAAGATACAAGGAACGTAAAGTACCACAGGAATTCTTTATAATCATTAAGAGGCTTTGCTTTGCTGTGATTTTATACCCCTCGTTTTTCGGATAGATTCATGCGGCCATTTTCGGGGGTAAAATTCCCACAGAATCTTTACGTTTTTCTTCAGAGAAATCGTATTCACCAAGCATGTTGATATGCGCCCATGTCATAATAGAATGGCTGGAAATAATATTGAGTAATTGCTCTTTTTCCTCCTCGCCGGTCATCCGTTCCAGCTTATGGGTAAGATAGAGGTAA
>JAIBEX010000005.1 GCA_019459455.1 Weeksellaceae bacterium | reverse complement strand
TGACCTCCCCCCGATATATGGAACAATCTAAAATAGAGAAATTTGCATGTTTTGACTGTTTTCAATGAACTCGTTTGGCGTTAAATTCCCCAATGAGCTATGGGGTCTGTAACTGTTATAATCCTCTTTCCAGACATCTAGCTTTTGCTGTGCATCTTCCAGCGATAAGAACCAATTCACATTGAGGCATTCATCTCTTAATGATCCGTTAAAACTCTCTATAAATGCATTATCTGTAGGCTTTCCCGGCCTGGAGAATTCCAGTTCTATTTTCCTTTCATAAGCCCATCTGTCCAATGCTTTACTGATAAACTCCGGTCCGTTATCAATCTTAATCCGCTTGGGATAGGCTTGCTGCTCAAAGGTAACATTTTTTAATATTTCAGCAACATCTTCTCCTTTAATGGAAATTCCGGAATGAAGCACCAAGGATTTACGGCTATAATTATCCACTAAAGTTAAGACCCTGAATTTCTTGCCGTCAAACAGGGCATCGCTCATAAAATCCATGCTCCAGCACTCATGTAAACTAGAAGCAATGCCATTAGTAGGAACCCGGGAGCGTGCAGATTTTATTCTTTTGTTCCGTTTTCTCCTTAGGTTCAAACCTTCCTCACAATAGATTCTGTAGATCCTTTTATGATTGTCCTTCCATCCTTCCCGTCTCAGAAGAATATGTAAACGCTGCACGCCATACCGAACACGAATGTTGGAAAGTTCTATGAGTCGCATCCTCAGAGCCTTATCATCTCTCCGATGTGGATGGTAATAATAAACACTAGGCTGTAAAAACACCAAACGACAGCTTCTTCGCTGAGAAACCCGGTAATCCTGCTGTATCCCTTTCGCCAGTTCACGTCTCTGAACCGGCTTTAGAACTTTTTTTTCAGAACATCCTGAAGAATCTGCTTATCTAAACTTAGGTCCGCTACCAGCTTTTTGAGTTGGCTGTTCTCTTCTTCCAGCTGGCGCAAGCGGCGAAGTTCCGTGATGCCTAAGCCTCCGAATTTTTTTTTCCAATTGTAAAAAGTTGCCTCGCTGATACCCATTTTGCGACATACTTCTTCCACTTTTACTCCCGTCTCGGATTGCTTCAAGGCGAAGACAATCTGACTTTCTGTAAATCTGCTTTTTTTCATTTGATTTTTCTTGTATTAAAGTTAATTACTTTATCGAAAAATCTCTACTTTTAGGTGTTACGGTTTTGTGGGAGAAGGTCAA
>JAIBEX010000002.1 GCA_019459455.1 Weeksellaceae bacterium | reverse complement strand
GCCCGGCTCCGCCGACAGTCGGGAAACCATCGTTGCATTCGCACGACGTTCTCCCAACTGCCGCCTTTGACGCATTCCGGTGCGGAGCCAAAAAGCTCCTCCCCGAAACGACGACAAAGCCGGGCGGTCATTAGCAGAAATTTTATCCAAACAAACTTCGAATATTGAATTTCAAACAAATTTTAACTTCAAATTTTCTTTTATTTTGTTCATTGATATTTGGACAACAAAACATTCATTATCAAAACGGAGAGAAAATTATCAATGAAAAGATTGAAAAATATCACAAAATAGATGCACTAGATTATTATTCTCCCGTTAAAGCAACTCTAGAAAACAGGACTTTAGATTTTGAAGTATATAGAAATGAAGGTGAAATGACAGTACGAAATGTCGAAAAGCAAATTTTTGGAAATGGCGGAATGAGTGTTTACAAATTTGTAAATAAGGAAACAAAAAAACTGCTAAAAATTGAATATTATCAGACTAAACATTTATACTCAGATCAAAATCTCAAGAGATATTTAAATTCTGAAATTCAAAAAATTTCAATATTTTTTGATGAAAATAACAAACCTGATTTTGCAAAAATTTTGGAAAATCAATATACTTCTGAAAAAGTAATTTCAAGTCAAATTTATTATTTGAATCTATCGGAAGAAAATGCTTATTACAAAAGTTCAGAATCAGAAAAACTGATTAAATATATCTTTCAAATTGTTACTGATTACAAATAAAAAAACTTCTGCTAACAAGGGTTTTGCAATAGTGGGGCGAAACTGTAAATTTCAACGGCAGTTCTTCGGTTCAACTTCTGTGCAAAATTGAAGATTTGTGTTTCGATTGCCCCACCATCGCAAAGCCCCGAAACGTTGGGAAAAATCGCCCTTTGGGACGATTTTTCCCAATGACCGCCCGGCTCCGCCGACAGTCGGGAAACCATCGTTGCATTCGCACGACGTTCTCCCAACTGCCGCCTTTGACGCATTCCGGTGCGGAGCCAAAAAGCTCCTCCCCGAAACGACGACAAAGCCGGGCGGTCATTAGCAGAAAT
>JAIBEX010000019.1 GCA_019459455.1 Weeksellaceae bacterium | reverse complement strand
GGAAAGACCTTTACGGTCGCGTTTTACAAATAAACGCAGCCACATAAACACGGTTGAATTATAATAAACTCTACACCCGCAAAATGTAAAGCAACCGGTAATAAAAATAAAGGAACAAATAACAAAACACCGGCGGGTGGTTTTTTTTGTTAATATAATTCAACCTTGGTTCTGGGGGTGCTTTTTATTTTAAAAAGCGACCGTAAAGGTCTTTCCGCCACACACATTCACATTCTGCGTCGTATTTGTAGGACACGGATACACGGAGTAAGGTGGTGTGGTTACCGGATTACAGCCGGTAATACTAACCGTGATGGTGTAAACCCCTGGAAGTGTTGGTGTATACTGGTGGGTATTTGCACCCGAAATAGGGGCGCCGTTAAAGAACCACTGATAGGTTTCATAAATATCATCCACAGCAAGAACAAGTCCCGGGATACATTCGCCACTTTGTTTTACAATGGCAGGCACCGAGGAGAACCCGGCAAAATAACCGCCGTAACCGGCGGTGGAATACCCACCAGTAACACCGGCGGTTAATGCTTTATTTGATACCACGGCTATGTTGCCAACGGGATTCGGAACCGAATAGGTTACCCAGTTCGTAGTTCCTGTAACATTGTAAGGCCCTGATCCGGCAGGAACAGGATTTCCGTTGATTGTCACTGTCGCTCCGGCTTCAGTCAGAATATTCAACTTTAAGTTGAGACCGGCAGGAGTTAGCGTAGGTGTCATTTTCTCAATCATCCCAATTTCATCAATCTTTCTTGGAAGATAGCAGCTTAATGGCGGGATATAGTTGAAGCCTTCGGTGGCATTATCAGTGTCATCTCCTCCTACAAGCTGATAAACATACACATTCTTGGTAGTGGAAATGTACATGTTATAATGGTTGGTACCCTGATTGATATAGTTGGTATCCATAATCCGGTAGGTCTGCCCGGTATTGATAGTCGCGATAGCAGTTGGGCTGCCGTTTACAAAGATGTCGGTTTGGTCTTCCGTAGCTGTAACAAGGGCGCCTTCCATATTGGTGCCGATATTGGCATTTCCTTTAATAATTACAAACGTTTTTCCAAGCCTTTCGATAGGAACGGATTGATCCATAATGATGTCTGAACCACCAAAAGATCCAAGCGCATAATTACCGTTCATATTACCGTTGGTTACCGCGATTGCTTTGTCGGAAACGATTTTAGCTCCTGAAAATGCGCTGGCGTTACCTGCTACGTTTCCAGGCCCTTCAATAATGTAGGATTGGCCTTTATTGAGCGTAAAAGTAATGGAGGGGTTAGTGGCTCCTGTTGTCCCGTTCGAGAACTGCACAGCTGGCTGGTACCCGTTGACGGTGACGGTGGTATTATCCACTGTCGCCATAATACTGGTTACGAAATTTGTAATTGTAGTTACGTAATTGTTGGGAGTAACAACTGCATGAAATGCCATACCAATACCGGCTTTACCCTTGGACGCGATGAATTCTCCATGTGCGGAATAGTAAATCCGCAAACTTGCATAGAAAGGTTTTTCGCCCAGGAGATATATTCCCTTGCTACTTGCTACGTTGCACTCCGCATCAGTAGTGGCGATAATCAGGTTCCGCGTAACTACAAAAGTGCCGGGGCTGCCCTTGCTGATTGTTACGGTTCCAATTACAGCGTTATTATTGTAAATATTCACCGCAAAAGGCGTTACAGAATCGGTGGAAAGGAAGAGGGTCTGTTGGGATGTGGTGGAACTGGCCCGATCCCGCATCGGTGCAAACCAGTGCTCCGTATCCCTCTGCGCCCATAAATTGCTTACCGAAAGTATCATGAGCAACAAAATGAATAGTTGTTTTTTCATATTTTTAGAGTTTGTTGACTTTCACAAATTTATAAAAAATCTTGAACAGACGGATAGAGATGTCAATCAATTATATCTAATCCCTGTTTTTCAGCAATATCCAGCCGCTATATTCGCTGTTCTCCTTGGTTTCAGGATCTATCCATTTAATGATGTACCAATAGGTCCCACTGCTGATGACCCTGCCGTTTACTTTTCCGTCCCAAATGTAGTTTTTACCTTTGGACTGGTGCATCGTGGCTCCATAACGGTCAAAAATCTGTATGGAAACATTTTCTTTTGAACTCAGGTCGGTATAGTCCAGTACGTCATTAACCCCGTCACCGTTTGGTGTAATGGCATTGATCAGGTCCAGAACCAGGAAATCTTTTGTAACCGGCCGGCATTTTTCAGCAGAGAGCACGTAAGCGGTATGTACTCCCTTGCTTACTCCCATGAACACATTGGAGTTCTGCCATGTAAGGCCGTCCAGTGAATATTGGTAAGGCGGGGTGCCGCCGGTAACGTTAATGGTCACCACGTCCCCTTTTACATCAATACTGGTTATAACGGGCTGCTGTGCCGGGACGACATTTACAAACTGGCGGTATGTACAACCGTTGAAGCCCAGATCCACATAATAACTCCCTACTCCCACTGAGACAGTCTGTGTGGCAGCTCCATTACTCCAAAGGTAACTTGTAAATCCGGAGCCTGCATCCAGAACGGTCGTAGACCCGGGACAGATGGTAACATCCTTTAAAACATCTGATTTTTTGGGAGCTTTGAGGTTTACAGTGAGTTGGGCAGTATTCGGGCAGCCGCTGTTGCTTTCAAAACGGATAAAGAACGTATGGGTTCCCGTAATGAGCTGTGTTGCACTTACTGCATTCACGTCATTCTGTGCATCGACAAGTGAGTTGTGGTAGGAAGCTGTTACGGCGGGATTTGCAGTGAACAGGGTAATGAATCCCGCTAAATTCACCTGTTCTGAGCCGTTTAGGTCATTGTCGCAGACTTCGGTAGTTAAACTGCTCGCGGTCAGAACAATCTTGTTGCCAATGCTGAAGACCAGTTGTCCGAAAGCGGGCGGGCAGTTTCCTGTATTGCTGTCCACCCGTACATAAACCGTTGTGGTGGCCGTATAGCTCCAGTTGTTCGGAAGGTTATTGTTGTTCCCGGCAATCGCGTTGGCCTGCACCAGGTAATAACGGACATTGAAGGACCCTGAATTGGTAACGATCTGAGGAGTGATGGTGGAAAAATTCACCTGTACCGTTCCGTCAAAGTTATCGTCACACAGTGCCCCGTTGAAGCCACTCAAATTTATATTGGGCAGGGGGATGACGCTGAGCGTTATAGCAGCAACTGCCGAACAGTTGTTCGCTGTTGAAACCTGGACGTAAACAGTGGAAGCGGGAGCCGTGTAACTGGCAGGGTTCGCAATGGGAACCGTAAGCGCCGCATCCGAAAAGTAAGCAAGCGTTACACCTGTATTTGTCGTTACATTAGCCGTTGTCAGATTAAAGGTTCCGCTACCGGCAGCATTTCCGCAGGCACTCAAAGCAGCGGGAAAGACATTTAGTGTCTGCAGGTTAAGGGTAAGTTTTGCCACATTGGCGCAGGCATTTGGACCCTGAAACCGTATGTAGAAGACTCCGGTTCCGGTAACAGTCTGGGTCGCATTTACCGGATTGGTGGCGTTCTGTGCATCAGCCAAAGTATTATGAAACGTGAGCGTAACCGCCGGATCTATAGTAAATGAATTTTTGTAGTTATTGAGGTTTGCCTGTTCGGATCCGTTACCGTCCGGGTCACAGAGCGTCGTTGTGTAATCAAGCGTAAGCAAAGGGACTTTATCTGCGATGCTGAAATTAAGTTGCCCGAAAACAGCAGGACAGTTTCCGGTGAGGGGGTCAACCCTTACATATACGTTGGTAAGCGATGAAAAACTCCAGTTTGCAGGCAAGGTGTTCGCGTTCCCAGCAGTGGCATCGGCCTGGACCAGGTAATACCGAACATTAAACTGTGCTGCATTTGTAACGATTTGCGGGGTCACAGTCGCGAAGTTTACCTGCACCACACCGTCCAGATTATCATCACAGATCGCTCCGTTAAAGTTGGCAGTATTGATATTTGGTGTTGGATTTACGGTTAGTTGGATTTGGGCAGGCTTAACACAGCCATAAGATGAGGTTACAGCCGCGTATACGGTTCCTGCCGCCCCATTATAAACTGTAGGCGTAGCAATGGGACCGGTTAAGCTGGCGTTGGTGAAAAAATTTACCGTTGTTCCCGAATCCGGGGTAAGGCTTACGGAGGTAAGGTCAAAAGTTCCGTTTCCATTTGCATCTGCACAGGAAACAATGGATGCGTTCGTCGTCTGCAGGACATCTATGTTTACAAACACCCTAAAGTATTCAAATACCTGTGGGGTTCCTGTTCCTTCAATATAATAAACAAACTGAACCTGCGTGTCTGCAGTAAGTCCCGGTGCAGGTGTATAGGTTACGACTCCTGTAGTTGCATTGACGGATGCGGTTCCCGAAGCAGGAGGTGCAATGATCTGCGTCAGTGCTGGATTGATGGCCTGGGATGAGTTGGTGAAGGCAGGTGTAATGGCAACTATATTGCATGAGCCGATATTCTGAGTGCTGGTCGTAATAGGAGGACAAAGGGCAAATGCATAGGGGTCCGTGAGTTTGGATTCACAGAGATTTTTGGTGATGAGTACGGTATAGTTCCCTGCACCGTACAGTTCAGGGTTAATGGAAAAAGTTGTAGCCCCGGGAATTGCTACGCCGTTGAGAAACCACTGGTAGGCATCATAAGTATTATCCACCTGAAGGAGGACACCAGAATAGCAGTCGCCGGTTTTCACGATAACCGGCACGGAGGAAAATCCTGCAAAATAGCCCCCGTAACCTACGGCTCCGCTACCGGCCGCGATTCCCGCGGTCACGGATTTGGTAGAGTTTACCGTCACATTTCCTGATACATTGGGAACCGAGTAGGTTACCCAGTTTGCATTGCCGGTAACAGGATAAGGGCCGTTGACCGCCGCGATTGCTGCTCCGTTCAGGGTGACAACCGCTCCCGTCTGGGTAATGATATTAAGTTTTGTGCTGTAAGTGGTTAATCCAATGCTGTTTATGTCTCCTATTTCATCAACCTTGTTCGGAAGGAAACAGCTTAATGGCGGTATGTAATTGAATCCACCGGTTGCATATACAGACCCGGAAGCGGTGCCACCCAACAGCTGATACACATAAACGTTCTTGTTGGAGGTGATTCCCATATTAAAGTGGTTGTTCCCCTGATTCACGTAATTCACCCCGTCAATCATCATATAATCCCCTTCATTGAGGATGTTTACCACAGGGTTTCCGTTCACTGAAATCTGAGTATTGTCTTCCGTTGCAACCACGAGCGGCGTTTCCATACCCGAGCCGGCAGAAGCATTTCCCTTTACTACAACAAAGTTATTTCCCAAACGGTCCACCGGTACCGACTGGTCCATCAGAATGTCATTGTTGGTAAAATTAAAATTGGTATAGATTCCGTTAAAATTCCCGTTAGTAACTGAAATGGGATGGTTGGCAACAATCTTTGCGCCTATTAAACCTGCCAGGTTACTTGGAGAGGTAACACTCACAGCATCCAACATATAGGATTGGCCTTTGTTCAGTGTAAATGTTTTGGTAGGACTGGAAGTTCCATCGGAGAATACAACAGCGGGATCATACCCGGAAATGGTAACGGTGGTATTGTCTTCCGTTGCAATTACGCCTATAGTTGAATTTACATACGGTGCAGTGCCCGTATTTGGTGCCATCGCGGCATAAAAGGTGGTTCCAAGTCCGGCAAGCCCTTTTGATGTGATGATTTCGGCGTGGTTGGTAATGGAAAAGCGGTAATTTGCAAAAAATTTCTTAGACCCTTTCGCATAAATTCCCTTCGTAACCGGGGTGAAAAGTTCAGATTGGTTAAGGCCCATCATGAACGTTTCAGGGATAAAAACCTGCGCCGGAAATCCCTTGCTTATGGTAGCTGTTGTGTAAACCGTATTGTTATTGTAAATATTTACTGTAAACGGTGTTGTTTCGTTGGTTGACAGGTACAAGTAGCTTTCAGCGGCGTTATTGCCACCTTTAGCAGCCATAGGGGCAAACCAGTGGTCCGTGTCCAGCTGAGCAGAACCAAGAAAAGAAGCAAAAATTAAGAAAACCAGTAGAAGTTTTTTCATATCGATGTAAAAAGGGTGACAAAATTAATCATTAATTATCAATATTTTAACAAAAAAAACCACAATAGATTTTATTCCATTGTGGAGATTTACCCGCGTTCTCTGTGAGGTGATTTTAAACTTTTTTCTGATGTATTTTAAACACATAAAAATACAAGATAATAATCACAAGTGCGATTGTTAATGGAATCCAGTTTATTTCCGAATCCATAAAATAACTGATGATTATTGCCGTGATAAAAAGTGTTGAAGGCAATAAAGTTTTATAAAAATTTTTCATCATGTCGGAAAATAAAAAAACCCTACTTTAAAGATAGAGTTTTTTTAATTAATGCGTTTATGCAGATTAAGTAAGACTTACCCTTACAAAACCTACCACCTTCAGGTCACCGTTCACAGACTTTACATAATCTGCAACAGAAGTGCTTCCGTCTTTGATGAAGGCTTGGTGTACCAAAGTGTTCTCTTTATAGAACTTCTGCATCTTTCCCTTAAGGATATTATCAATGATATTTTCAGGTTTTCCTTCTTTAATCAGAAGATCCCTTTCAATATCAAGTTCTTTGTCGATGGTGTCCTGGGAAACTTTAGTTTCGTCCAGTGCGATTGGATTCATTGCCGCAACCTGCATTGAAACAGATTTAGCAGCTTCTTCAGCTCCTGACACATTATCGGACAGTGAAGTGATGGCAGCGATTTTATTACCTGCGTGGATGTATGCGCCCAGGTAAGGTCCTTCAATGGTCTCGAAAGAACCGATCTCGATTTTTTCGCCAATAACTCCGGTTTGCTCGGTCAATTTGTCGGCAACTGTAATTCCTTTGTAATCCGAAGCAAGAAATTCCTCTTTGGTCTTACCTAAAGCCAGTTCAGCAAGTGCGTGAGCCAGTTTCACAAATTCTTCGTTTTTAGCAACAAAGTCAGTTTCACAGTTCAGGGCAATAATAACCCCTCTTGTTTTATCATCATTAACTTTTGCGATCACCGCACCTTCAGTAGATTCTCTGTCTGCTCTGTTTGCTGCAACCTTCTGTCCTTTTTTTCTAAGGACCTCAATCGCTTTTTCGAAATCTCCTTCGGCTTCAGCTAAGGCTTTTTTGCAGTCCATCATACCTGCTCCTGTTGTGTTTCTTAGTTTCGCTACTTCTGCAGCAACTGGTGTGTACATATCGTTGTTATTTTATTTAGAGAAAGTGTTATGTTTGGCTTCTTTTTTGAGCGATGCAAAGATAAGAAATTATAATGTAAACTAAAACATGGTTTTTTTTCGTTATGTTATTCATGTTTATTTATTAAATCAATATAATTACACCAAATGATATGAAAAAATGGTATATATTAATTCTTTTGATGCTCTTCAGTATTGCCTGTGCACAAAAGAAAAAAACGGCTCCGAAAGTACCGGCAGAAAAGCTGACCGCTGAGCAGGCCCAAATGAGTAATGACCCTAAAGTCATTGCCTCTTTCATTAAAGCGAATCCGGATGATCCCAATACCCCGGCACTCAAGATAAAGTTGGTAAAACTCATCACTCCCGCAAACGATATCGCTGCAAAACCGAAAGTTGAACCTTTAACAAAGGGCAAACTGGTAAGGGAGGTGAAGGCAGACTTAAAAGATGGGGTAAACGACAAAAGTAAAATGGCTGCGAAGGTTCTCACGCATCTCTTCGACAATAATCCGAATAAAAGGGAAGCTTATGTACAGATCGTGAACCGTTCGTCGTGCAACCTGCTTGTGAAGTTCAGTGGGAAAAGTAATTATTATAACCTGGATGTTCCGGCGCACAATCAGAATTATATATTAATCGATAAAGGGAATTATGTTCTCACTACCAGTATTTGTGACGCCAAATATTCCTCTGCAAAGAACATTAACCGGGATATAGCGATAACACTGAAATCCAGATAACAAAAAAAAACGCCTTCATCCGAAAGCGTTTTTTTTATGAACGTTTGAACTATCCTTTAAATCTGCCCATCGCAATAAACTTGTCCTGTCTCTGCTTTTCCAGTTCCTTCCCTGAAAAGGTCGAGAACGCCTTGATGTTTTGCAGGATGGAATGCTTCAGGTGGTCGTATGCCACCTGAGGTTCGTAATGGGCCCCTCCGAGTGGTTCCTCAATTATTCCGTCAATAAACTTATGTTCAAAGGCATCATCTGGTGTTAGTTTGAGTGCATTTGCCGCATCTTCTTTATGGTTCCAGTTTCTCCAAAGAATGGAAGAGCAACTTTCCGGTGCAATTACCGTGTACCAGGTGTTTTCCAGCATATATACTTTATTCCCCACTCCGATCCCCAAAGCTCCGCCACTGGCTCCCTCGCCAATGATATAGCAGAATATAGGCGTTTTAAGCATCGTCATCTCAAATATATTTCTGGCAATGGCTTCACCCTGACCTCTTTCTTCAGCTTCAAGCCCCGGATATGCACCCGGTGTGTCAATTAAAGTAATGACAGGAATCCTGAACTTTTCAGCGAGTTTCATAAGCCGAAGCGCCTTCCGGTAACCTTCAGGATTGCTCATTCCGAACCTTCTGTGCTGTCTTTCTTTCGTCGTACGCCCCTTTTGTGTTCCTATCAGCATGACCTTTTGACCGTCTATGGTTGCGAGTCCACCGATCATTGCCGGGTCATCAGCAAAATTACGGTCCCCGTGAAGTTCCAGAAAACTGTCCTTATCCACAATCCCGTTTATGAAATCAAGTGTATAAGGACGGTCCGGATGTCTGGACAACTGAACCCTTTGCCAGGGGGTAAGGTTGAGGTATATTTCTTTCTTTTTTTCAATGATTTTATCTTCGATCTGGGCACACGCCAGTTTTACATCAACACCGGCATCTTCTCCCACGATAGAGCAGGTCTGATATTGCTCCATCAGTTCTTCAATCGGCTTTTCAAATTCTAAATATTGCATATATTGAAAAATTATCCTTCAAATTTAGTGAAAATTGCAGAAACTATCTGATATTGTTTACTGCATTTAAAATTCTGCTTTTACTTTCCTCATAACCAAGAATCTCCAGAATATCCGGGACATCGGGGCCTTTAAGCTCACCCACCAAAGCGAGTCGGAGTGGCATCATCACCTTGCCCATGCCCAAACTTTTTCCGTCAGCAAAATCATGAATGGCTTGCTTCAATAGTAGGGATTCGAAAGCGGAGGCATCCAGTTTTTCCGCAAATTCTTTAAGGATTTCTGCAGTGTCTTCATTCCAGGCTTTTTTCAGCGCTTTTTCATCAAATGACTCCGGTGCTTCAAAGAAGAATTTACCATTGTCGTAAACATCCTTCACAAAAGTGGCGCGTTCTTTCATCAGGGAAACAATTTTAAGCAGCTTATCCTCTGCGATTCCGGACATACGGACAGGTTCCATTTCATTCAGCATTTCAAGAACCTCATCGTCATTTTTTTTCTGAAGGTACTGGTGGTTAAACCAGTCTGCTTTTTCCTTACTGAACCTTGCACCGGCTTTATGGACTTTATGAAGATCGAATTCTTCCGCCATTTCCTCAAGACTCAGGATTTCCCTATCATGCGCAGGCGACCAGCCTAATAGCGCCAGAAAATTCACGAATGCTTCCGGAAGATAGCCGTGCTCCTTATATCCGGGATAGACCTCTTTCGTTTCGGGATCTGTAAAGTTCATAGGAAAAACGGGGAATCCAAATTTTGCACCGTCTCTTTTACTCAGTTTTCCTTTGCCTTCAGGTTTCAGGATTAGCGGCAGATGGGCGAATTCAGGGGACTTCCAGCCCATGGCCTCATACAATAAGACGTGGAGACCCAGTGAGGGAAGCCATTCTTCTCCACGGATCACATGGGTGATTTCCATTTCGTGGTCATCTATAATATTGGCAAGATGGTAGGTCGGCATACCATCGTTCTTTACCAGAACCTTATCGTCCAGCGTATTTGTATTTACCGAAAACTTACCACGGATGGTGTCTTCCAGGTTAAGGATTCTGTCCACGGGCATCCTGAAACGCACGACATAGGGAATATTTTCGTCCAGGTATTTCTGAACCTCTCCGGCGGAAAGTGAAAGGCTGTTCTTAAGCTTGTTTCTGGAGATATAATTATAGGAGAAAACTTCCCCTTTCTCTTCATACTGTCTTCGCACTTCATCCAGTTCCTCGGTGGTGTCAAAAGCCAAATAGGCATGGTCAGTTTTCAGGATCTCTTCGGTGTACCGGTCATAGATGTGGCGTCTTTCGCTCTGGCGGTAAGGTCCAAAGTTCCCACCGTGTCTTGGGCTTTCATCCGGTGTAATTCCCGCCCATTCCAGGGCATCCATAATGTACTCTTCGGCACCTTCCACATACCTTGCGGTATCAGTATCCTCAATCCGGAGCACGAAATCCCCGTCATTTTTTTTTGCAAAAAGGTAATCATATAAAGCGGTTCTGGCGCCACCCAAATGTAACGGTCCCGTGGGACTGGGTGCAAAACGCACTCTTACTTTACTCATTTCTTAAATTTTGGCAAATTTAGGGAAAAAATGACTTTTGCTGCGGAAATGTAATATTTTATTTAGTTTTGCAATAAATACCAAATTATGCTGGAAATTGGGGACAGACCTTGGGGAAAGTATTTTGTACTGGCCGACGAACCGGCTTATAAGCTTAAAAGAATTGAAGTTTTGCCGGGACACCGACTTTCCTATCAGTACCATCACCACCGTCAGGAATTCTGGACTGTTATCAGGGGCGAAGCCACCGTGGTCCTTGATGATGAAAACCATCAGCTGACTTACGGCCAGAGTATTTTCATTCCGCAGGGTGCCAAACACCGTATTGAAAACAATTCAGCGACACTGCTGGAATTTATTGAAGTTCAGACCGGTACTTATTTTGGCGAGGATGACATTGTCCGGCTACAGGACGACTATTCCAGGGACGAGGATAAGACCTGATCCACTCCGGAATATTTAAATCATAATGGCAAATATCAATAAACAGATTAAATTCTTTTACTACATCAAATCCTACATGATGCGTTTTTTGCCGGCATCATCATATAAGAGAAGGATTGAAAAACTGGAACAAAACCTTACAGAAGCCCAACTGCAAAATGTAAGCGAAAGGGTTAGCTATTACTGCAAACTTTCGGAAAAACCTCAGGTTTTCTCCCCCAAATACACCATCCGGGATTTAAAGAATCCGGTTACACCCAAGACCTATTATCACGACACCTACGAGTATGGGCGGTTTTTCCCGCAGTCGTTTCCTATAAGTTTCGTGTTCGGGGATGTAACGGAAGTACCGCCAATTCCGAGTATTGTGAAAAGCCGCCCTGTGTCCGGCGAAAATGAAAACAGTGTCCTGCTGAAACTGGATAAAGCCAGACATTTTGTCTGGATCCGAAATGACAGACCTTTCCCCGGCAAGAAAGATATGCTGATTGGTCGGGGAGCGGTTTTCCAGCAGCACCGTCATGAGTTCTACCGGAAATATTTTGATCACCCTTTGTGCGATCTCGGCCAGATTAACACGAACGGTGGAAATCCGGAGTGGACTAAAAAGAAAATTTCAATTGAAGACCATCTGGAATATAAGTTCATCCTTTGTCTTCAGGGCAATGATGTCGCAACGAATCTGAAGTGGGTCATGTCTTCCAATTCCATTGCTGTAATGCCAAAACCGACCGTAGAAACGTGTTTTATGGAAGGAAAGCTGGAGGGTGGCAAGCACTTTATTGAATTAAAAGCGGATTACTCTGACCTGGATGATCAGCTCAACCATTACATTAGCCATCCCGAAGACTGCCTGATGATCATCGAAAATGCCCACCAACACTGTGAGCAGTTCTTTAACAGAAATGTGGAGGATCTGTGCAGTTTACGGGTTCTGGAAAAATACTTTAGTTTTACTTCACCGAAGGCTTAAACTGTCAAAAGTTTAAAAAAAAGTATGGGCTGCCTGTACTTCAGTCTGTACTTTTCCCTTTTCCATTCCCGTTGAAGGGATTTCCTTTCCGTTTCAGTCTGCGATTGGTGCAGTAGAATTTCATATTTGAAATGAAGCTTATTCAGCATATATTCTTTTTGAAGCTTTGGATCATTAAGGATATAAACCAAATATTTCGCTGTGACCTTTTCGTACGAATCCTGCATCACTTTCCATTTACGCGAAAGGCTGGTTGCCAGTACGCGGTAATAAAACAGTTTCTTGTCCAGAAAGCCGGGTTTGTAACCCAGGTTGGTCATTCTGAGGTTCATATCCCAGTCTTCCGTGTTGATATTTTCATCAAAAGGATAATCAGTGAGAAGTTTCCTGCTGATGAACGTTCCCACATTCACAGTTTTGTTTCCGGTTACGTTTTCGTGGAAGAAAGCCGTCATTGAGGTAATGATCTTTTGTTTTTCTTTTTCATCATAGGCGGGAACAGTCAACCCATTTTCCTGAATGAATTTGTAACCGTCGGACATTACGAAGTCACAGTTGTTTTCCAGTATGAACTTCATCTTTTCTTCAATCAGGTTGTCGGCCCACCAGTCATCGCCGGAGAGTATGGCCACATAATCGCCGGAGGCTTTCGCAACCATGCGGTTCAGGTTGGAAGCAACGCCAAATGACTCCCTATTTCTCATGAGTGTAAATTTCACGTCTGAACTCTGGAGTATTGTGCTGCCTTTTTCATAGGTGCCGTCTGATGAGTTATTGTCCAGAAAAATGATTTCAATATTCGGCCAGGTTTGACCAATGGCTGAATTGCAGGCTTGCGCTATAAAGTCTGCGTGATTCATCGTAATAAGCAGGATGCTAACGAGGGGTGTGGCTTGAGTCATCACCGGAAATTATTCACGATCTTAATGATGTGTTCCACGTCTGCCATGTCCAATACAGGACTGATCGGCAGACTTAATACTTCGCGGTGAATCTTCTCGGTTACCGGAAGTGAGAGCCCTGAATATTCGGGGTAACATTCCTGATGATGTGGAGGGATAGGATAATGGATCAGGGTCTGGATTCCGTTTTCAGTCAGGTAATTCTGAAAACGTTCACGGTCACCGGTTCGTACGACAAAAAGGTGCCACACATGTTCCTCAGCGTTTACTGGGATTTCCGGAAGTGTCAAGAGCGGGTTTGACAGGTCGCTGCAATATTTTTCTGCAATGTCACGCCTTTTCTGGTTCTCCTGGTCAATATATTTGAGTTTGATGTCCAGTACGGCTGCCTGGATTTCATCAAGTCTTGAATTCAAGCCTTTGTAGGTATTTACATATTTTTTGGACGAACCGTAATTGGCGATTGCACGAATGCACGCTGCCAGCTCGTCATCATTGGTGGTCACTGCTCCTGCGTCACCCAAAGCGCCCAGATTTTTACCCGGATAAAAACTGAAGCCTGATGCATCACCTAAGTTACCTGTTTTGATTCCCCGGAAAGATGCACCTATGGCCTGGGCATTATCTTCTATCAGTTTCAGACCGTGTTTTTTTAGGATTACTTTCAGTTCCTCACTGAAGGACACTCTTCCGTATAGGTGGACCGTCATGATTCCTTTGGTTCGCGAGGTGATATGCTTTTCAATTTCGTGTGTACTGATATTAAAGGTCAGCAAGTCTGGCTCTACAAAAACAGGAACCAGCCGGTTGTCTGTAATAGCGAGAACTGAGGCGATGTAGGTGTTTGCAGGAACAAGGATTTCGTCGCCCTCCTTCATCACTCCCAACTCTATATAGGCCTTAAGAATAAGCCGTAAGGCATCCAGACCGTTTGCGACACCTATGGCGTGTCTGGCGCCGGTATATTTCGCCAGATTTTTCTCAAAATTCTGCACCTGTTCGCCCAACAGGTACCATCCGCTTCTGAAAACCTCAAGTATCCTTTTTTCTGTTTCGTCCTGATGTTGCAGGTTGATTTTCTGAATGTCGAGGAATTTAATCATGTACCAATTGATTTATATGGGAACAAATATAAAATTTTGTCGCTGGAATTAATGGGAATAGGAGCAGTTTTAATACTAAGCTCCCTGTTTTTTTGCTGGGTTCCCGAACCAGGTTTCATTGGCGGGGACATTTTTGGTCACCACGCTTCCCGCTCCGATCAAAGCGTTTTCACCAATCGTAACTCCGGGGAGGATGGTGGCATTACCACCAATGGACGCTCCCTTTTTTATGACGGTCCTTTCCAGGACGAAGTTGGCGTTTTTGGATTTTGGATGGCGGTCGTTCGTGAACGTCACATTGGGTCCCACCATCACCCCATCTTCGAGGGTGACGCCGTCCCAGATCTGGGTACCGGGTTTTATGGTAACTTCATCTCCGATGGTTACATCGTTTTCAATAAAGACATTAAAATTAATGTTACAGTTTTTACCAATTTTGGCATCTTTCAGGATGACACAGAACTGCCAGACCGTGGTGCCGTCGCCTATAGTGGTGGTCTGTACATCGGATGTAGGATGAATTTTCATGTTTTCAGAAGTTGTGTTAACTGGTGTATGAAATCGGTGGGGTTCAGCACATAATCAGAATGGAAGGTCGCCTCCTCATGATCAAAGCGAAAGTGATAAAGGTCAAATCCCACATATGCCGCCAGTGTAGAAAAGGCGGAGAAGTCTTTCCAAACGTTTCCAAGCCAGACCAATCCTTTGGTCCTGCCTTCCTGTGCAAAGATGATGTTGGTCCAAGCTGCCCCGCTGGGTCCAATGATGTATTCTGCATTCTGCATCAGGAACATCTGTTCATGAATGTTCAGGTCTTCCAAATATACTGCTTCAAAACCATATTTTACGGCTATTTCCAGCAGTTCGGCCTCGTTGTATTTTCTGAACTCAGAACGGCGCGCAAGGAAAATCCTCGAGACCTGTGTGATTCTTACCTCCGAAATCCTGAAACTGTCCAGACAAACATTCCGTACATAACCGATGGATTCTTTCGAAAATTTTGTAAATCGGGCCTGGTACTGTTCCCCTTCACCGATATTGGGCACCGTTATGCATGGATAGGTAAGATGCCAAACCTTTTCAAACTGATAATACGTGTCGGGATTCAGATACTGAACCCCTTGGTCTCCGGCAAAAAAAGAGAGCAGCGCCTTGAGGTTACTGTTTTTTTCTACAGCCTGGTTCGTGATCAGTACTGCATTTTGATGGGGTACCTGAGGCAGAAACTGAAACTTTGGTAAGATTTCTATAAGGAAATGAAAGTAATTGAAACTGAAGGTTCCCCCCAGAAAAATGGCTTCACCCTTTCTCCTCGCTTTGCGCAGGTTATTTATTTTTACCAGCCGATGACCATGGAAAAGCAGGTTTCTGGAGTTATATAACAGCGTGTAATCCGAAGAAAATTCTTCCACCTTTTCATAATAAAGCTTTTTAAGGTCGGTACTCAGAAAGTAGGTGGAATCCGGGGTAAAGTACACATTTTGCAGCCCATATATTTCCACGGGACTTAACTGAACCGTTACGGAGGAAGACGGATGTAAAAATGTTTTTGGAGTAAACGTAAGTGAGGGACTTCCTTCCCTTGACGGTTTTCGAAAGGCAACATGTCCGGATGGTATCTCAGACAGGGGAATGAAATCTGCAACAATTCTCTTCGCTTTTCTGAAAAAAGATTTTATGAGATATTTTTTCCGCAGGAAGGAAAGATGTCTGTCAATCTCCTTAACCGTCATTTTCCTCCTTTAATTAAAAATTCTTCGTAGTTCCGGATATAATCTTTTTCATCGTACTCGTTGCTCGCAATGCACATTTGCACCGCATTATGGGAGTACTGCATGGTCCTCCAGCACATTTTAGGTATAAAGACTCCAGTATTGGGTCTGTCCAGCAAAAACTCCTGCTTTTCACCATCCAGCATCTCGGTGGTCACAATAATGCTTCCTGCAACCGCTACCAAAATCTGGTGAAGATCGAAGTGGGAGTGCCCTCCGCGTTCCACTTCCTCGGGTGTAAAATAAGTCCAGTATATCCGTTTTGGGATAAATGGAAGATTTTCCTTTTCCGCAATTGAAATGTAACCTAAGGATGGGTTTCCAATCTTCGGAAATTCCATCAAAAAGGGTTTATTGAGGTCTTTCATAAATCTCTTGATAATAGTGTAGGGTTTCATCAACCATATGGTCAATATTAAAACGGAGTGTTACCGTTTTTCTTGCATTGTTGGCCATTTCCGTCCTTAGGTCTGGGCGGGATAAAAGCAGCGCCGCCTTCTCTGCAAAGTCATCGGCTGTGGTGGCCAGCATTCCATTATTACCTTCAACAATCACCTCCTCAAAAGCAGGGATTTCCGAACAGATAACGGCCTTGCCCATTGCCATAGCTTCCAACAAAGATAAACTAAAGTTTTCACCTTTGGAAGGGAAAAACAGGATTTCGGCACGGGAAATGAGCTGTTTTATATCCGTAGCGTGCCGTCTTCCGTAAAAAATCAGATCCTTTGCAAAAGCTGGCCCGGCGGTTTCCATGAGTGTATTTTCGAGATTTCCCGCATGCCCAATAAAATGAAGTGTAGCATCCGGAAATGTGTTTTTCAGTTTAACATATGCTTGTAATGCAGTCAGTGCTCCTTTCTCTTCTTTTACCTCACCCAAATAAAAAACAGACCCCGAAAGGATGTTTTCGTTTAGTTGCGGAGCCCAAAAAACGGTGTTGATTCCGTTGTAGATAAGTCTTGCATCCGATATTTGAAAAAGCTCCTCATTTATTTTCCGTGAAAATGCAGAGATCACGATGTTGTTTTTGGATTTTGGTAAGGCCGCCTGCTCGCACCAGGTCCTTCCATGTCCGACCCGGTATCCGAAAAACTTCTGAAGTACAGTCCACGAGCCATGGAACCTGACCACATATGGAATATTTAAATCGGCCAAAAAGAGTGAAATGCCATCCCAATCATGGGTTTCAATAATATCGGGTGCAAGGTTATCTTCATGTAAGAAATTCTTCAGTTGATGTGCCAGATACTTCTTTTCATCTTTATAGCATTTGTTGTGAAACCCGGTGAACGCCGAATGCTTACCCGAAATGGAACGGAGAAGTTCGGTAAAAGGATGTTTTTTGAAGTAATCCTTCACAAACCGGAACCTAATGCCGTTTTCCACAAAACTGACGGGCTCTTTGTGACTGCCGAAAACAGAAACCTGATACCCCCTTTCTACCAGTTTTTCCGCTAAATTCCTGTAGAAAACACCAGTGCCACCGGTAACAGAAATCCTGGGGTGGTGGTATTCCTTCGTGAAAATCAGGATGTGTTTAAGCGGTTTCATTTCAATTCAAAGACCGTATTAACCCAGGACTCCAGTGTGTATTTGTTGTAGACTTCTGCCGGAAGTTCCTCATAATCCGTTTCAAAAAAAGCACTCGTCAGATTCGAAAGATCTTCCTGCAGGACAAGGATGTTCGTCGGATTATATAAGTCATAATCCACAATAGCGCGGTTGTCGGTAATTACTTTTTTCTTCAGAGCCATGGCTTCGAAAATCCTGAAACTCAGCCCGTCCTGATGATTGCGTACCAGATCCAGCAGCACCTTGCCTTTATTGTAATATGCAGCGATGTCTTCATGTTTAATCCTTTTTCTGGTGTAAACACGGTTCGACATCCCCTTTCCCAAAAATACCTTTTTCCAGGTTTTCTTACCCACAATCACATAGTAGTAGGAGCGTCCCAGGCCGGTAAGTTTTTCAGTGATTTTGTATAGCAGCTTTAGCCGGTCATCGAAAGAAGCCAGGTACACAAGATCAAAGGTTGTATTCCCCTGATAGGTCTGTTCTTCAAGATAATTGTAGTTGGTGATAAGTTGGAAACCATGAGTTTCACAGTCGTTGCTGTCAAAAGAAAAAACCGTATCAAAAAGGTCCAGTACATGTTCTGCCGGATTTCGGGCAAGGCTGTCATAAAGATAGGCAATGTACCGGTCGGTATATTTCTTAATTTCGATATGAAATGACCTGTCGATCTGTTCCGGGTTAATCACCAGAATTTGGTTCTGCTGGCCGTATTTGCGTAGCTGCTCTAAAATAAATTCCTGCCGCTGTTGCTTTTTCAAATTTTTTTTCAGAAAAATTTTTGAAAGTGCGTTCTTTGCCCTTGCCCCAATATTTTTATGTTGATAGGCTCCCAGATTAATGTGGTGCGCATTGATCCCCTTTTTTCTAAGCACCTCCACAATGTGACCGTCATACTGCCAAAAATCGAAACTGATCACGCAAATATTCATGCTGCAATTTAAAGAAATTTTGAAATATGGGAATTTTACAGCCTATAAATGATTGTTATTGACGACAATGTCAAATTTAGTTTCCCGTTAAGCAATAACCTGACCGCTATAGTTAAGAAGATGATTTCGATTTTAATTTTTCGTGAAGTTTCAGATATTTCAGCAGAGAATAATAGCTCGTCGTAACGGCCGCATAGAATCCGGTAAGCCCATCCAGAAAGCCGAGTTTGAAGAGATAGTTCTTTAAGAAAGTAAAATATGGACTGAATACGATTTTCAGGACGCTGACCTTCTTGCCGCCCGCCGCATATTTATCCGCCATAAGGTCTGAGTAGCGGTTGATCTTATCGACATGCTGTGTGATGCTGCTGTAAGTGTAATGGGATATTCTGCCTTCCAAAATCGCTTTTGTTCCCGTTCCTAAAAATTTTTCATGAACCCGGTCATCTGAATATTTCCCATGGCCATTCCTGAAGAAACGTTCGCGGAAAGTGGAACCCCAGCCTCCGTATTTCAGGTGTTTGCCCAGAAGAATATTGTTGAATTCTATTTCGTAAACCTCGGCACCGGCAGTTCCCGAAATAATGCTCCTGATGGAATTTTTAGCCGTTTCATCAACTATTTCGTCGGCATCGGGAAAAAGGATCCACTTCCCTTTACACCGAGAAAGTGCAAAATTTTTCTGCATTCCGTAGCCTTCAAAAGGGTGGCGCACAAATCTAACCTTGTCAAAACGTTCGGCAATTTCCTGCGTCCTGTCCGTGGAAAAACTGTCTACCACAATAATTTCATCTGCAATGTCATTAACAGAATTCAAAAATCTTTCAATATTTTTCTCTTCATTGAAAGTAATGACGACCGCGGAAAGCTTCATCATTTTTTAAATTCAAGTACGGTTTTTTCAATGATAGAAATACATTCCTCCATCTGCTCTGCAGTTATGACCAAAGGTGGCGCCAAACGGATGATGTTTCCGTGGGTTGGCTTTGCTAAAAGTCCGTTGTTCATAAGGTTCACGCAAAGGTTCCAGGCGGTAGGAGAGTGTTGTGAATCATTGATGATGATCGCGTTGAGAAGTCCTTTCCCGCGTACGCTAACGATAAGGTCCGTTTTTGCAATGATTTTCCGGATTTCATGCCGGAACATCTTTCCAAGTCTTTCAGCACGTTCAGAAAGTCCTTCCTCCTCTACCACATCCAGGGCGGCCATAGCCACTGCACATGCCAATGGATTTCCTCCAAAGGTGGAACCGTGCTGTCCCGGGTGAATCACATTCATAATATGATCATTAGCCAGGACCGCGGACACCGGATACATTCCGCCGGAAAGCGCTTTCCCTAAAATCAGAATATCGGGTTGCACCTCTTCATGATAACAGGCAATCAGTTTGCCCGTTCTTGCGATACCGGTCTGCACTTCATCTGCAACGAAAAGAACATTGTGCTTTTTACACAGTTCGGATGCTCCTTTCAGAAAACCTTCATCCGGAACATACACCCCCGCCTCCCCCTGAATGGGTTCCACCAGGAATGCGGCGATGTTCTTTGCATCATCTTTAAGGATCTGCTCTAGGGCGGGTAAATCGTTGTAAGGAATCTTAAGGAATCCTGGAGTGAAAGGACCGTAATTGTTGTGGGCATCCGGATCGTTGGAGAACGATACGATCGTGGTGGTTCTTCCGTGGAAGTTATTTTCGCAAACGATAATCTTCGCTTCATTGCCATGGATTCCCTTCACTTCGTAGCCCCACTTCCTGGCCAACTTTACAGCGGTTTCCACTGCTTCGGCGCCGGAATTCATCGGTAGTACCTTGTCAAAACCAAAAAGTCCGGTTATTTTCTTTTCGTACTCGCCGAGTTTTGAATTGTAGAAAGCGCGCGAGGTAAGGGCCAGTTTTGAAGCCTGCTCCGTCAGGGCTTTTACAATTTTCGGGTGGGAATGCCCTTGATTCACAGCAGAATAGGCCGAAAGAAAGTCATAATATCTTTTACCTTCCACATCCCATACATGCACGCCTTCGCCGCGGTCCAGGACAACCGGAAGGGGATGATAGTTGTGGGCACCGTATTTTTCTTCAAGTGTTATATAAGTGGAAGAGGTCGTGTTAATCGTTTGCATTGTCTTTAAATTATAAGGAACAAAAATACTGAATTATTTCCAAGTGTGACCTGACCATGGCCTGACCGTCATCAGTAAAGTTCGAAATCTACATATATTTTACAATCCCTAACAGCACCTCAAAATCTCCAGGATACGTTCCATGTCAACATTTGGCTTGGAAAGAGGTCAGTCGTACCAATATTCTTTTATAACAGGCACTCCCGCTTTTATAAACGCATTCTGAATGGCAATGCCCAGGTCCTCGTTTTGCTTTTCGTTGGACAAATAAAGGAAAAAAAGATTGCCCATCGATTGTTCCTCTTTTTCTTTACCTTCCTCAAGCCGGTAAGAGGTGGTAGTTACCAAATTTTCACCGGTCTCCAGGATGATATTGATGTCCTTACCTACTTTTTTCACCGCATTTAAGGGTACTTCCTGCTTTATAACCCAAACGCTGCTGAGGTATGGACTCCTCTTTTCGATTTCGAGTGACAGGATTTTTTCGCTGTTAATCGTAAAAGGCTGAATGATGCGGATGGTATCGCCATTGAAATGCGGCGATTTCAACTGGTTTTTAATTTCTTTTTTAAGTTCGCGGTTCAGGATTTTAAGCAGGGTATTTTCCTGGGCATATCCTGCGGTCCAAAAGGCAAGGCTAAATAGCAGTATTATCAGTTTGCTCATGTTTTTTGTTTCCTTAAAAGTATATAAAAAGAATGAGGTTGCATTTATTATTATACCGCGTAAATTTTTAAAAACAAAAAGACCTGTATTTCTACAGGTCTTTTGTGATTATAATGATGAGGATCAGTTGTCAAAATTTTTGTCCATCACAAAATCTTCCATGAATTTTGTGGTGTAGTCTCCGGCCAGATAATCTTCATTTTCCATAAGTTGACGGTGGAAAGGAATCGTAGTTTTCACCCCTTCAATATAAAATTCTTCCAGCGCCCGTTTCATTTTAGCGATGGCTTCATCCCTCGACTGTGCTGTAGTGATCAGTTTTGCAATCATGGAATCATAATTGGAAGGGATTGTATAGCCGGCATATACATGCGTATCCACTCGGATTCCGTGTCCGCCCGGGATATTGAGTCCGGTAATCTTACCCGGTGATGGCCTGAAATCATTGTAAGGATCCTCTGCATTGATCCTGCACTCAATGGAATGAAGTTTCGGGAAGTAATTGATCCCTGAAATCGGTGCACCGGAAGCCAGCAGAATCTGCTCGCGGATAAGGTCATAGTCCACCACCTGTTCCGTAATCGGGTGTTCCACCTGAATCCGGGTGTTCATTTCCATGAAATAGAAGTTTCTGTGCTTGTCCACCAAAAATTCTATCGTTCCTACACCTTCATAGCCAATATATTCGGCAGCCTTTACTGCGGCCTCACCCATTTTCTCCCGAAGTTCATCCGTCATAAAAGGAGAAGGGGTTTCTTCTGTCAGTTTCTGGTTCCTTCTTTGAACAGAGCAGTCTCTCTCCGACAGGTGGCAAGCCTTACCGTATTGGTCGCCTGCAATCTGTATTTCAATATGTCGGGGCTCTTCAATCAACTTTTCCATGTACATGCCGCCATTGCCAAATGCAGCAACTGCTTCCTGTATGGCAGATTCCCAGTGTTCCTGAAGATCTTCTTCTTTCCAGACGGCTCTCATTCCTTTTCCGCCACCCCCTGCGGTAGCTTTGATCATAACCGGATATCCCACCTCCTTTGCCAGCTGAACTGCATGTTCGTAAGAGTCAATCAGACCCTCGGAACCTGGAACGCAGGGAACGCCTGCTTCTTTCATGGTTGCTTTGGCATTCGCCTTATCGCCCATTCGGTCAATCTGCTCCGGCGTTGCGCCAATGAACTTTATACCGTTTTTCTGACAGATTCTTGAGAAATTTGAATTTTCCGACAGAAACCCATAACCAGGATGTATGGCGTCGGCGTTGGTGATTTCAGCTGCGGCTATGATGTTTGGAATTTTCAGATAGGAGTCTTTACTCATTGCGGGTCCAATGCAAACCGCTTCATCTGCAAACCGCACATGCAGGCTGTCCTTATCGGCAGTTGAGTATACCGCAACGGTTTTTATTCCCATTTCTTTACAGGTGCGCAGAATGCGCATTGCAATTTCGCCACGGTTGGCAATCAATATTTTTTTGAACATAATTTAATCAGGTAATTAGATGATTAGGTGATTAGATATTGAGCATGGAACTTAAAAGTTAGGGTTCTAACTTCTAATTTCTAATTCTAACTTCTAACTAAATTTATGAAGGGTCTACAAGGAACAGAGGCTGGTCGTACTCAACCGGGGTTGCATCATCCACCAGGATTTTCACGATCTTTCCGGAGATTTCGGATTCAATCTGGTTGAATAGTTTCATGGCTTCTATAACACAAACCACTTTACCAGTTGCTACCTCATCGCCTACATTTACAAAAACATCTTTATCAGGACTTGGTTTTCTGTAGAAAGTTCCTATCATCGGGGATTTAATTGTTAAAAACTTGCTGTCATCGGCAACAACTTCTGCAGGTTTTTCAGAAACGGCGTTTGCTTGAGGCGCAGCCTGTGGAGCAGCGGCCGGTGCGGAGTACATTGCCGGCTGGGCGATGTAATTTACGCTTTCATTTCCTGCCAACGGTGTTTTGATGGTGATTTCAAAATCCTTTGTCTTATACTTCACTTCTGAAACCTCTGCTTTGGAAACAAATTTGATGAGGTTTTGTATTTCTCTAATGTCCATAATTGATGTTTGATTAAGGTTTCAAAGATACCAAAATTTAAGAAAACACAACAAAAAACCACCCGAAAGTATTAAATATCGAGTGGTTTTGTATAAAATTGAGGTTTTTCTAAGATTTCGCTTAGTTCTCTTCTGTAGTCTCTGTTGTTTTCTCCATTACTACTTTTCCTCTGTAGTAAAGTTTACCTTCATGCCAGTGAGCTCTGTGATACAGGTGCAGTTCACCTGATGCAGCATCTTTAGCAAGCTGAGGAACTTCTGCCTTGTAGTGCGTTCTTCTTTTATCTCTTCTTGTAGACGACTGTCTTCTCTTTGGATGTGCCATTGCTAATAATTATTAATTATTCTATGTTAATTTTTATCTCTAAATTTTTTCAAGGCGTCCCATCGGGGATCGCCCTCCGGTTCTTCTTCTATTTCTTCTTTCGGACTGTATTTCTCCAAATTCTTCAGATCCTCTTCGGAAATGTTTGGCGAAATTTTCTTCATCGGAATGGAAAGCATTACATCTTCATAAATCAGCTGCGCTACATTGAACGCATGGTCGCTGCTTGGGATTGTAATCACATCCTCCTCACTGTCATCAAATTCTTCACCGAAGTTTACCATAACACGTATGGTATTTGCGATGGGCTGGTCAAATGGTTCATTTGTGATGTCACAAACCAAATTGACGGTCCCTGAGGTTGTAATCCAGAACTCTAAAAAAGTGGTGTGTTTTTCCATTAAAACATCAGCAACGATCTTAGGGTCTGTAAATTCCTGTTCCGTATCAAAGTGTTGAAAGAACTCCTTGTCTATCTCAAAGCGGAACTCGTGTTTTCCGTTTTTGAGACCTGAAAATACCACTTCATAGTTTCTAAACTTATCCATAAAATGAGTGTGCAAAAATATGCATTTTTTTTTAATTAGCAAATAAATTTCAACTAATGTTTAATTATTAGTCGGTCATTGTAAATCCCTAATATTTCCCATGTTACCATTCCGGTGTAGAAGGCCCTCTTTCCGCTCCCGGTATCCTGATGTAGGAGGTTCGTAAGTTATCTTCCGGAGTCCTGCGGCAAATCTTCATCAACGCCCGTATCTGAAACCGCTCTTTTCGGACGCAGACGGCCTTCCATCAGAGCATTGTATTCCGACCGGTTTTTAAAGATTTTAACGGCCGTGAAAATAGCCTCCCGGAAACTCTGCTCATCAGCAATGTTCTGCCCCGCAATATCGTAGGCCACCCCGTGGTCAGGTGAGGTGCGTATAAACGGCAAGCCGGCGGTGTAATTTACACCTTCGGCATAGGCCAGCGTCTTGAAAGGCGCAAGACCCTGATCGTGATACATGGCTAAAACCGCGTCGTAATTCCTGTATTTTTCCGGCTGGAAGAAACTGTCGGCCGGGAAGGGTCCGAAAGCCATAATGCCGTTGTCAAAGATTTCCTGTATGGCCGGCTGAATTACCTCGATTTCCTCTTTTCCGATCTGTCCGCCGTCGCCCGAGTGCGGATTAAGGCCAAGGACCGCAATTTTCGGTTTCTGTACCTGGAAATCCTCAATGAGGCACTGGTTCAGTAATTTAATCTGCTTTTTGAGCTTTTCCTTTGAAATATTTTCGGCCACCTGCGCCAGGGGGATGTGGTGGGTGGAAACCGCCACTTTCAGGTCATCGGTCACCAGGAACATAATGCCTTTTTTGTTGAATTTCTCTTCCAGATATCCGGTATGGCCTGCATGCGCAAACCCGTGCTTCATCATTTCATCCTTGTTGATGGGTGCGGTTACCAATACATCAATGTCTTTACTGATCAGGGCATTGGTTGCGGCCTCCAGAGAGTCAATAGCCATTTTTGTTGATTCGTCCGTGGGTTTTCCCAGATCAACATTCACATTGTCCTTCCAAAGATTCACCATATTTATTTTGCCCGCCTGGGCCTGTGAAACCTCGGTGATGTAGTTGAAGTTATGCTGAAGTTTAAAGATGTTTTTCTGATAGGTAAATAGTTTGCCGGAGGCGAAGATGATGGGCGTGAAGAAGTCGGTGATGCTTTTATCATCCAGTGCTTTCATGATGATCTCGGGGCCTATCCCATTGAAATCACCTACTGAAATTCCCACCCGCACCTTATGTTGTTTTGAACTCATATTTACTATCTTTGAAATTATTTAAAAGACTACAAATTTATAAATTTAAGAATAACTTTTTGATATTAAATAAACTGTAATCTTACATACCCCCAAAATTCTATATTTTTATGTTTACAGGAATTATTGAATCCACCGGCATTGTGGAGAAGATAGAAAAACGAGGAGGCAATATTCATTTCACCATAAGCTGTCCATTTACGGACGAACTCAAGATCGATCAAAGCGTTGCACATAACGGATGCTGCCTTACCGTGGTGGAAGTTTCGGAAACTGGTTATGTGGTGACTGCCATTGACGAAACCCTTGCGAAAACAAACCTTGGTCGGTGGAAAGTCGGAACTGTGGTGAATTTGGAACGCTGTGTCCAGATGAATGGGCGCCTCGATGGTCATATTGTTCAGGGACATGTGGACCAGACTGGCCGGGTAATTGCAGTTGAGAATAGAGACGGAAGTTATCTGGTCACTTTTGAATATGATAGTAAAAGTGATTTTATAACGGTACCGCAAGGCTCAATAACCGTAAATGGGATTAGCCTTACGGTCGCTAATAGTGAAGACCGACAATTCTCGGTTGCCATAATCCCCTACACCTGGAAATTTACCAATATGATGTTTTTAGAAATCGGCGACGAAGTAAACCTGGAATTCGACATTATCGGGAAGTATGTAGCTAAACTTATGTCCAAAAATGCCGCTCAGTAAATATAAAGGTTACAGCCTCCGAAACAGAGTATTTTGGGGTTTTATTATCGTCTGCTTACTTAGCATGGCCGGATCTTCGATCCTGTCCTATTTCCTTTTGAAAAACAACGCAGAGGAACAAAGCAGAACCGATATGCAGAACAAGACCAATTCGCTTATGTCTGCGCTGGATTATGCCGTGAGCCAGGCGCCCATCACAACAAATGAAATTCCCCGGGTTCTCGGAAACAGGATACTCGAGATTGCCGATATTACAAAGCAGGATATTATTATTTACGATTTAAAAGGAAGTTTCCTCCTGTCAAATAAGGAGGCCACCCTGGTTCCTCAAAAGAAAATCCCTCAGAACATACTACGCGATATCATTACCAAGAACCGCCGCATTGATGTTCAGGAGTTTGATGCTAAGATTGGCGCCACCAAGACCTCATCTTATACCATATTTCAAAACAATTCGCTGGAACCCATAGGGATCGTTTATTTCCCCTATTACCATAACGAAGAGGCTCATCTGGACATTCTAAATAGGTATTTAAAGTACATGCTGGTCGTCAACCTTATGATCATTATTTTCAGCATCTGGCTCAGTTGGATCATCTCCAACAACTTAACGAATGCCATATCCAAATTCTCAGAGATGATTACGCGGATTACCCTGTTCGAAAAAGAGATGCAACCCATAAAGTACTATCAGAATGATGAACTGGGGGCTTTGGTTAAGGCCTACAACAAGATGATTCTGCAGATCCAGGATCATAAGGACCGACTCGCCTTCAGCGAAAAGGAAAAAGCCTGGCGCGAGATGGCGAAACAGGTGGCACACGAAGTAAAAAATCCGCTGACCCCCATGAAGCTTACCATTCAGAATTTCATGCGGAAATTTGATCCTTCCGATCCCGAAGTAAAAGAAAAGCTGAAGAAAATGGGTGATTCAGTCATTGACCAGATCGATTTGGTGGCCACCGTTGCAACTGCATTTTCCCAGTTCGCACAGCTTCCGGAAAAGAACAATGAAACCTTCAACCTCAATCAGGAAGTGGATTCCATTCTCAGGATTTTCAATAACGACAGAATTTTTGTTCACAGCAACAAAGAGGACATCATGGTGAACATGGACCGCATTTACCTGAACCGCATCCTTACCAATCTCATTACCAATGCCAAACAGGCAGTGGAGGAGAACAGCGAATCCATCATCAATGTTGATCTGGAGCAGATTAACAAAAGGTTCGTGCTTTCGGTGGAGGACAATGGTGTGGGCATTCCTGAAAGCATGCACGAACGCATTTTTGAACCGAGTTTTACTTCTAAAACTTCAGGAATGGGACTGGGTCTCACAATGGTTCGTAAGATGGTGGAAGATTACGGGGGCGAGATCAGCCTCAAATCGGAAGTTGGAAAAGGATCAAAATTCATTATTTCCCTGCCTACAAACGTGTAATGAAACCCTTCCGTTTTCAGCAGTTCCAGATTAACCAGCATACGCAGGTTTTTCGTGTTGGGACGGATGGTCTTCTGCTCGGAGCCATATGCGATGTCTCTAATGCCACAAATGCGCTGGAGGTGGGCGGCGGAACAGGTCTTGTTTCACTGATGCTCGCGCAGCGCAACCCGCAAGTAAAAATTACTGCTCTGGATATCAATGCGGAAGCATCTGAACTGGCCGGGCAAAATTTTCAGAACTCCCCCTTTGCCGACCGGCTTATCTCGGTGCATGGTGATTTTAAAGATTATGTTCCGCAGGATGAAAGATTTAATTTAATTGTTTCGAATCCGCCGTATTTCGATGAAAACACTTCTGATAAAGACCGCATCGCGCGTCAGACATTGGAACTAGATGGCAAACTAATCATCTCAAAATCCGCTTCCATGCTTTCTGCGGACGGATTTGTTTCACTGATCATTCCGGCAGAACATGCTTCGGATCTTGAAGCTCACGCTGGAGCTCATCAGTTGTTTCCTGTACGGAAAGTCAATATTTATGGTATTGCCGGAGGTCCTTTGAAAAGAAATATCCTTGAGTTTTCAAGAAGGCAAGGGGAAATTACCACAGAAGAGTTTATTATAGAAAAAAGCCCGAGGAAATACTCGGACCAATATCTTAAACTTACTGAAGGCTTTCACGTTTTCAGCGACAGTCTATCGTAGAAACACGATTAGTTGCTCTTCTATTTATTCAAAGAGTTCAGCCGTGTCCAGAACCGAAACTTTACCGTCCTCACACCGTATGGCTTCTCCCGGAAAATTCTGAATCATATGATAATCATGTGTGGCCATTACGACCGCCGCATGGTTTTCAAAAGCCACCTGCTTCAGCAGGGTCATAATTTCGTTGGAGGTTTCCGGATCCAGGTTTCCGGTAGGTTCATCGGCCAGGATAAGTTCCGGGTGATTCAACAGCGCCCGTGCAATGGCGATACGCTGCTGCTCCCCTCCGGAGAGTTCGTGCGGCATCTTGTGTTTTTTTGTTTTCATCCCTACACTGGAAAGGACTTCATTAATCCGGTCGTCCATCTTAGTTTTGTCCTTCCAACCTGTAGCTTCCAGAACAAACTTAAGGTTCTTCTCCACAGTCCGGTCCGGCAGGAGCTGGAAATCCTGGAAAACAATCCCCAATCTCCGGCGCAGGTCAGGAACTTGGGAAATTCTGAGTTTTGCAAGGTCGAAACCTGCCACACTGCCCTCACCCCCAGCCAGTGGTATGTGTCCGTAAAGTGTCTTTAGAAGTGAACTTTTGCCGGAGCCTGTTTTGCCGATCAGATAGCAGAATTTACCCTTCTTAATATGAAGGTCTACCATTTTCAGAACGGTGAAGTTTTTCTGGGCAATGGTTGCGTTACTTAGATTGATGATGTTTTCTCCGGTCTCGTGTCTGTGCGGCATTATCTTCTTATTGATTGTTGTAGGTGATAAGTTTCCAAAAGTATAAAAACTTGCACATGTATCCTAAAAATTAGGAAAATTTAACAACAAAAAATGCCTGAAAAATTTCTTTTTCAAGCATGTCCTGTATATGATAATTTAAGAATTATCTCTTAGCGCGTGCCGCACTAACAGTCAAACTCTTTCTGCCTTTCGCTCTTCTTGCAGCCAACACTCTTCTGCCGTTTGGTGTAGACATTCTTTCTCTGAAACCGTGCTTGTTTCTTTTCTTTCTTTCTGATGGTTGGAATGTTCTTTTGCTCATTGCTAAATATTTTTAGTAAGTCCTATCTCTTATTTTTCAGATTGCAAAGATATGAAAGTTTTTATTGTCTGCAAATTAATTTATATTTTTTTCAAGTAGCGATTATCTGCACCATAGTACCGGTCCGCATCGAATTTTGACTATCTTCTGTCGGGTAAAAACGCCTGAATTAGTGGCAAAACACCTATATTTGTCCCCTAAAAATAAGCAAAAAAATGTTCACTCCTTTAGAAATCGCAGAGATCCGGGGACTCCTGAATCCGGAAAATAAAATTGTTATCATTACCCACTACAATCCCGATGGTGACGCCATTGGTTCCAGTCTGGGCCTCAAACATTTCCTGAAGCAAAAAGGTCTGGAGGCTGACGTTATCGTACCGAACGATTTCCCGAAATTTCTGAAATGGATGCCGGAGTCCAAGAAAATTATTATTGCAGATTATAAACGTAAGATTGCGGGGGAAGCGATTTACAATGCGGATGTCATCTTTATCCTGGATTTCAACGCCTTCCACCGAAGTGGAAATTTAGTCGGCCCATGGATAGAGAAGGCAAGGGCAAAAAAGATACTCATAGATCATCACCAGCAGCCAGATGATTTCGACTATATATACTCGGACGTCACCATTCCCGCTACGTCCCAAATGGTCTATCATTTTATACAGGCGCTTGAGGAAGAGGATAAGGTCAACCTCGAAATCGCGGAATGTCTTTATACAGGAATCATGACCGATACCGGAGGGTTCCGTTTCCGGTCCACCAGTGCTACCACGCACCGTATTATCGCGAACCTGATTGAAAAAGGGGCCGACCCGGCAATGATTACCTCCAACACCTTGGATACGAACACCGTTTCGCGGCTACATCTGCTGGCCTTGATTTTGGGACGCATTGAAGTCGTGAAGGACGGGAAGGTGGCCATTCTGTGGCTGAAACGGGACGAACTGAAGCAGTATGGCTTCCAGAAAGGGGATACGGAAGGCTTCGTGAATTACGGCCTCAGCATTATGGGGACGCAGGTAGCTGCCTTTTTTATGGAAGATATGTACGAGGATTTCATCAAAATATCGTTCCGGTCCAAGGAAGATGTGGATGTGAACCAGTTTTCAAGAAATCATTTCAACGGTGGCGGACACATCAACGCAGCAGGGGGAAAATATATGAAAACCATTGAAGAGACGATTGAAGATTTCAAGGGGAAAATTGAGGCAGAGAATTTTTAAAAAAAAAGGACATTTATAATGTAATTAGCAATACCACCATTGCTATGATCGCCGGCAGCGCCTGAATAAAGAATATTTTCCTTGAAGCTGAAAATGCGCCGTAAATTCCTGCAACAGCCACACATCCCAAAAAGAATAGGGCTATATTCGTTGACCAGAGTTCATTAGAAATGAATATAGACCAAATGAGCCCTGCCGCCAGGAAACCGTTGTAGAGACCCTGATTGGCGGCCAGTCCTTTTGTTGGGGTGAAAAGTTCATCTTTCAGCGCACCTTTGAAGGATTTTCTTCCTAAAGTTTCCCAGGCGAACATTTCCATATAGAGGATGTAGATATGTTCCAGTGCAACTAACGCGATCAGTATTTTTGAGAGCAATTCCATAGTTCTGTTTTAAATTGAGGGCACCATTTGTTTTTTAGAAGACGGTCCGCTAAAAGATAAAATTCTTTGGTAAATCGTGCAAAAGCTCCGTATTAAGAATAGCCGCGCAGATTTCCGGTTTTTCCCAGTGGCCGTTATGTCCGCAGTCCAGGAGGTAGGATTTGATATTGGTTCGGTCCGGTAGGTTTTTAAGCATGACCTCCGTTTTAACCGCATTGTCGTATTTCCCGGCGATGACCAGGATTTTTCCTTCAAAGTTTTCCATAACGCCCGTTTTGTCCGTCCTTTCCAGCATCCCCTTAACTGCCGCCAGGGCGCCTTCACTCCGTGTGGACAATGCAATTTCTTTGGCGAGTTCTATTTTTCCCTCCAGGATGTCTTTTTCATTTTCGTTGAAAAGGTTTGGTATGCCGGCTTTCACATAATTGGGATAAGAATCCGTAATGATTCTGAAACTTTTCCTGCGCTGTTCTTTTTTCTCCTTGTCATCTTCAAAATAGGAAGAAAAAAACAGGGTAAGCGTCTTCAGGGTCTCCGGAAATTTCTCTGCAAATGCCAGCGAAGCATATCCTCCCATAGAATGTCCGAGCAAATGAAACCGGTCGATTTGCAGCTTGTCGGTTACTTTTTTCAATTCCTGCGCCATCAGATCCATGGAATGGACTTCACTGTACATCTTTGAAAGGCCATGGCCAGGCAGATCGATTTTTATAAGGCGGAATTTCTTGGATAAGAAAGCTTCCATTTCTTCCCATATCAGAAGGTTTTCCATAAAACCGTGCAGGAGAACGAGGTCCTCCTTACCGGTTCCGGATATTTCGTAGTTAAGCATAACCAAATTTACTTAAATTAATCAAGAGCGCCGTGCACGAATCCGTATCATCTGATGGAGGTGTTTTTGTTAAAAATGAATGTCGATATAATCTACAAACCCGTCGCTGTTCACTTTATTCTGCATGCGCCAGAAACTTCCTTTCTTTTCATCCTTAAAGGAGGTTTTTGAAGACCGTTTATAAGGCTTCCCCTGAATTTTCTGAAAGATGACGCCTTCAAAATTGAGGTATTTTTCGGTTACGAGTTCCACTTTGCCGTTTACTTCCACAAAATCACTGCCCGATGCGGCCTTTCCGGAAATTTTGTACTCGTCACGGGCGGTTTTTGTGAAAAGCACCTTACCTGGGGCGCTTATTTCACTGTGGGTTAACTTGTGGCTGCCGCTTAAATCCCGGTAGATGTTCTTTCCGTTCAGTGCACGTATGCTGTCATTGTAAACCGTCCGTGCTGCGTTTATGGAATCGATGATACGCAAGGTGTCGGCTAGTTTTTTCTGCTCATATCTTTCCACATTCTTATTGCATGAAAGGAGCGCAAGTGCAAGAAATGGCAGGAGAAGTCTCTTCATAAATGTTGTTTTCAACAAAATTAAAAAAATGAAGCAGGGGAAAAAATATTGTGTTGTTTTTCTGTCAAATAAATTCCATCACAGCATAAAGGGATACCAGACTGATCAGTACCCATAAAATGATGCCCAGGAGAAAAGGCCGGACACCAATGGTCTTGAAATTTGCAAACGATAGTCCGGTGCCAATAAGAAACAGGGCGAGTTTGAGACCTGCCTTGCTTACTTCGCTTACATAAGGGGAGATGTTTCTTAAAAAGGGAAGATAGGTGTTTAGCACAATCGCAAGAATGAAGAAGGCAATAAAGACCGGATATTTAACTTTAGTTTCCTTTTTATAAACCAATGAAAAAATCACTACGATAGGGATGATGAACAGTGCCCTCGCAAGTTTCACAGTAGTAGCCACATGCAGAGCCTCATCCCCGTAATTGCTGGCCGCGCCCACCACCGAACTGGTGTCATGGATGGCTACAGCTGCCCAGATGCCGAACTGATGCTGTGTGAGTTCAAAATAGCTCCCCAGATATGGAAAGATGATCAGGGCGACTGCATTCAGCAGAAAAACAATGCCCAACGCTACCGAATTCTGGTTGTTCCTGGAATTAATGACGGGTGAAACTGCTGCAATGGCACTTCCGCCACAAATCGCGGTGCCGGCGGATATGAGTTGGGTGATTTTTTTGTCAACTTTCAGGAGTTTTCCCAGTAAAATGCCTGCCGTAAAAACAAGTACAATGGTAAAAACCGAAAAGACAAATCCATTAATTCCCGCAGCTACTGCTGTGCGCAGGTTAATGCTGAATCCCAGACCGACAATGCTGTACTGAAGTACTTTTTTGGTAAAATCGGGCAGTTTCTCAATTCTGGTTTTGAATAGGTTAATAAACACGATGCCCAGCACCAATGCGACAGGAGCGGAAATGAATGGGAAAAGAGATAAAACAGCAAGAAGAAAAAAAACTATTTTACCAAAACTGATGTCTTTACCCATAATCATATTAAAATAAACAGCTGCAAAGTTATTTAAAAGTGACTTGTTTATATGTAATTCAGATTACATAACTTCGTTTTCTAATAATCTACTTTTGCGAAATAAAAATACATTATGAAAACACTTGGTTCTATTTTACTTTTTGTCCTCTTCTTTACCTTTCAGTGTACTGCACCTCAGACTGCAGACTCTTCAACTCAACAAATCACCATAAAAGAGCAGGTTCAGAAAGGGGCAATGCTCGTGGATGTGCGCACTCCCCAGGAATTTGCTGACGGCAGTGTAAGCGGTGCTGTGAACATCCCTTTGGATGAAGTGCAAAACAGAGTAGGCGAGTTCCGCGATAAACCTTATGTCGTAGTATTCTGCAAAACCGGCAACCGAAGCGGGCAGGCCAAACAGATTCTGGAAAAAAACGGCATTAAAAACGTAACGAACGGCATTAACGTGTCCACCATGGAAAAGGAACTGCAGTAAGCGTTCTGATTGGCTCCAAAACAAAGGCGTCCCTGGTCTAACCGGGGACGCTTATCTTATGACTGCTATTTAGAATTCTTATAATAATTAATTCCACACTCCAGGAATTTCCTGAAAACTTCCTTGTCGCTGTTGTACCCTTTGAAGGGTTCATTGATCACTTTTCCGTCCGGTGTCACCAGCACGTACACAGGCTGTGTGTTGTCATTGAAATTGATCTGCTGGAACATGCTCCAGCGGTCACCGATGGTTTTTATCTTCTTCATCTGACCATTTCCCATGTCTATTTTGGTCTGCTGGTCTTCCGGCAGTTCTTCCTTATCATCAACATAGAGTGAAGTGAGGATTACATCGTTCTGGAGGATGGGAAGGATGTCCGGTTCACTCCAGACAAATTCTTCCATCTTCCGGCAGTTTTCACACCCATAGCCGGTAAAATCGATGAGTATTGGCTTGTTTTCCCTGCGGGCAGTTTCAATAGCCTTGAAATAATCGTGTTCAGGTTTCATGCCCAGTATGCCGTCTTCAACCTTATTAAAGTAACTGACATTAAGGGGCGGCAGAATTCCTGAAAGCATTTGCAGCTTAGGCCGCTCGGCAGGTACGAGGCCCTGAATCAGATAGGCCAAAAATCCAAGCCCCAGTAAACCCATGGCTTTCCTTCCTGTTGAAATCTTTACCTTCTTATCATCATGCGGAAAGCGGATGATTCCAAACAGATACAGTACCAGCCCAATGGTGATCAGAATCCACAAGACGATAAAGAGTTCCCTTTTCAGCAGAAAAGTCTTGGAAACCAAATCTGCTTTGGAGAGAAACTTGAGCGCCAGTGCAACTTCTACAAAACCTAAAACCACTTTTACTGTGTTCATCCATCCACCGGATTTCGGCAAACTCTGTAAAGCCTGAGGAAACAGCGCTAAAATTCCGAATACAATCGCCCATGCAAGACCAAAACCGGCCAGCGCAAAGGTAAGGAGCATGGGTACATTGGCGCTTCCTGTGACCGCGCTTCCCAGAAGTGTCCCCAGAATTGGACCGGTGCACGAAAAGGAAACAATGACCAGGGTCAAAGCCATGAAGAATATTCCAATCATTCCGCCGGCTTCTTCTGCCTTGGAGGACTTGTTTGCTATGGAACTAGGCAGGGTAATGTCAAAATACCCAAAGAAACTGAAGGCAAAGAACATAAATATGGCAAAAAAGAAAAGGTTCAGCCAAATGGAGGTGGATATCTGGTTGAAAACATTCCCGGCAATCCCGTCAATCAGATGGAATGGAATGCTGAGCGCCGTAAAGATGGCGAAGATGAAGAAGCCGTAAAGCAGCGCATCACGTACCCCTTTCGCCCTGTCCTTATTTCCTTTCGTGAAAAAGGAAACCGTAAGCGGGATCATGGGGAATACGCAGGGGGTAAGCAGCGCAATCATACCGCCCAGAAATCCCAGAAAGAGATAGGTAAGGTAGTTTTCGGTTTTTTTCTCTTTTTTTTCACCACAGTCGGTTAGCGGATTATTGAAATCCAGGCTGTTTACTTTCAGTTCTTTTGGGTCCAGCGGAGTAAAGGCCGTAGTTCCAGTTGCTGTCTTTATTGATTCTGCTGATGAGACTGCGGGCAGTGTTACGCTGTCTTTTTCAGTTGGGGCTGGGGTTACAGGAACCGCGGCTGCCACCGTTTTGCCGTCAGGAGTGACGGTTTTGGCGAATTCCAGGGTGTTTGGCGCAAGGCAGACCCGATCGTCACAGGTCTGATACGTAAATTCCGCAGAAATAGTGGCGGGCTTTGCAGGATTCTTAAGCCGAAACTCCTGTTTGAACTGCGCAGAATTGGAGTAATAGACGAGCTGCGCACCGAAAGCCTCCGAGAATTCATCGTGTTTCTTTCCTATTTCCACTGTTCCGCCCACCAGTTCTATGCCTTCGGCTGAGGTGATTTTAAGTTCGGTGGGAATTCCGCTGTCGGGTGGCAGGTCTTTCGAGTAAATATGCCATCCGCTTTCCATTTTTGCGGTAATAATGGCCTCATACAGATTTTCGCTAACCGAAACAACTTCGTATTTAAGTTTAACGGGATCTTTTATTTGAGCGGAAACTGTCCCGAAAAGGAACAGCAAAGTGAAAAACAGAAACTTTACCAATTTCATTACCGAATTATATTTTATATCAATTAACCAACAAATCTAAGGCTGTTCTTTTGTATTGATCAGAACTCCAGCGTTAAGACCTGCCTTGTCTTTTCATTTGCAGCAAACCGGCGGTCCTGACGCAGGGGAATGACTCCCAGAATGTCATCATTTCCATCGCACAAGAGCCAGATTTCCTGCCGCGCTAAAATAGGCAATTTTTCATCCTTAAGAAACTTCGCAATTTTCTTTTTGCCTATCATCCCAATTGGAAAAAAGAGATCATCATCTTTTTTCTTCCTTATTTTAAGTGGCAGTTTGATTTTTTCTCCGTCCAAATTCCATAACAACTCTTTACCGTTGCCATTCATCGAAATGACCTTGTTTGGAATGAGGATTTTATTTTCGGGGGTTACGGTCAGTAATAATTCACTCTCCGCTACAGTGTTTCCAATTTCTGAATTCTCCCGAATGATGAGGTATTTTTTATCCACAAGAAGTTGAAAGTTTGATGAGTTGAAGACCTTGCCATTTTGCGCTCTCAGCACCTTATCGATTTCCTCTTCTTCTTCAAAACCGAATTTTCTCAGCATCTCCCTTTGAACGAATGTTCCCTGTTTCACGAAACCTTTTTTGTCAATGTAAATTTCCCCCGTGTTTTGCATGAGGAGTTCCTTCTCAATCTGTGTTATACTATTCTGGGCAAAGTCTTTCACCTGGTTGAGAAATTTCAGGCTTTTTGCAAAATTCTTCAGAAAATGAGGGTTGGTTTCCAGAAGTTTAGGTGTGATTTCATTCCTGATCATGTTTCGTAGATAGTCGTTTTTCTGATTTGAAAAATCTTCCCGAAACACGATATTGTTCGCTGCTGCGAAAGAATAAATCTCCTCTTTTGTAAAGGGAAGGAGAGGTCTTAAAATATTATTTTCGTCAGCGGGAATACCGCTTAAGCCTCTGATTCCGCTTCCCCGGGAAAGATTGATGAGGAAAGTTTCCAACTGATCGTTCAGGTGGTGTGCAGTGACAAGAAACTTCAGATCTTCATCCTTCTGAACCTGTCTGAAAAAATCATATCGGATATCCCTTGCCCAAAGTTGCACGGAACCGGGAGGCTGATCCGTTGGTGACACTTCGTAAAGATGGAATTTAATATGGTTTGAAAGGCAGTACTCCTCAACCGTTTTTTGGTCCAGGTCCGAATCTTCTCCCCGAAGTTTATAGTTTATATGTGCAACCTGGAACTGAAGCCCCACTTCCCGGAAAAGATGAAGAAGTACCATAGAATCTGCACCGCCACTTACCGCCACCAGAAAACCGCCCTCAGAATTGGGACAGATCGCGGTCAGATTTTTATGAAAGTTGGCCTGGTTCAGCATTGGACAAAGATATTAAAATTCAAATCCTTAAATTTGGGGTATACTTTCAATTATGAGTTTTTTCGAAGAACAGTGCCCGGAAATGGACCGGTATTTAGAAAACAGCGCTTCAGCCGAACCGGATATCCTGAAAAGGCTCCGCAAAGAAACTTTCCAAAAAACAACGCAGCCCCACATGATCTCCGGTTACCAGCAGGGCAGGCTGCTCACCATTATCTCTAAACTCATGCAGCCGCGAAAAATCCTCGAAATCGGGACGTTTACTGGTTACGCAACCCTTTGTCTGGCTGAAGGCTTACAAAAGGAAGGAAAAATTACCACACTGGATGTGAACGAAGATTTGGCCTATCTTCCTCAAAGTTATTTTGCGGAAAGTGAGTATTCGGACAGGATTGATTTTAAGATCCAGGATGCGAAAGATTTCTTAAAAAAGACCGACGAAATTTTTGACCTTGTTTTTGTTGATGCCGATAAAGAAAATTATGTGGAGTATTTCAACCTGCTTAAACCCAAACTGAAGTCAGGCTCTGTACTTTTGTTTGATAATGTCCTTTGGTACGGAAAAGTTTTGGAAGAGCATCCGAAGCAGAAATCCACGCAGAAAATTAAAGAACTTAATGAATTGGTGGCTCGGGATGATGATTTTGAAAATCTTATTTTACCTTTGCGGGACGGGGTAAATTTAATCAGAAAAAGATAATTTCCAGTTCATGGTAAAAGCAGTTTGTAATGTTTCGGTGGCGCCAATCAGGGCAGAACAATCCCATCAGTCAGAGATGGTTTCGCAGCTGCTGTACGGAGAAAGCGCTGAAATATTGGAAAGCAATGGAAATTTTACAAGGATACGAATGGATTTTGACGGTTACGAAGGATGGGCGGATTCGAGACAGCTTGCTGAAATATCTGATGAAGTTTTTTCTGAAAGACGTACACAAGTGCTCACCAAAACTTTTGGGTTCGATGATTTGAAGGACGGAAAATTGCTGCTTTCATTGGGAAGCGAATTGAAGTCTGATATAAATCCGGTTTTCGAAACCGCTACCGGTATAAACATCGCAAATGCCGCAAAGTTATTCCTGAATGTACCGTATCTCTGGAGTGGGAGGAGTTTTTTTGGGATAGACTGCAGCGGTCTGGTCCAACTTGTATTTAAGGTCCACGGCATCACACTGCCCCGGGATGCTTATCAGCAGGCGGAAAAGGGAAGGGTATTGGATTTTGTGGAAGAAAGCCAACCGGGAGACCTTGCGTTTTTTGATGATGAAGAGGGAAGGATCACTCATGTGGGAATCATGCTGGACGACCAGAGAATCATTCATGCCTATGGCAAAGTGCGTATAGATACTTTGGATTCTTCGGGGATTTTTAATGCGGACCTGAAACGGCATACCCATAAACTGAGGTTTGTTAAAAGCATCCTGTAAATGAAAGCACTTCTGAAACTAATAAAAGTAATCAATTATCTGATCCTTGCTTTCGTCTGGGTTTTTATGGTTTTTAATTTTAACAGTTTGCCCGAAACCATTCCGACTCATTTTGGATTAGACAATAAAGCCGACGCTTACGGCTCCCGAAACTCACTTCTCATACTTCCGGTGGTTACTACCGCACTTTTCCTTTTATTGGCGTACGTTGCAAAAAATCCTTATTCACCCTTACTCAATGTGCCGGATTCCATGAGGAAAGACCCAATGGAAACCGAATTTTTCGTGCTTGTTATTCAGTTTTTTATGGTGGTGCTGTTTGGCAGTCTTATTCATGAGGTGTTCCGGGTAACTTTGAGTGGTGGTGATGAAATGTCTAACCGTACATTTATTATTTTAGGGCTGATGTTTTTATTTATTATAGGAATGGTCCTGAGAAGTAATTTAAAAAAGTCCTCCGCATCGTGAAAGCACTTTACAACCTGTTTGTCCATCTTCTCATTTCCGCCATGAAAATTGGTGCAGTTTTCAATTATAAGCTGAAAAAAGGCCTGGCGGGCAGAAGACAGAGCTGTGATATCGTTAAAGCTAAATTTTCGCCAGAGGACCGGGTGATCTGGATGCATGCAGCAAGCCTGGGTGAGTATGAACAGGGACTTCCCGTTCTGGAAAAACTGAAGGATCAGTTTCCTGACCGAAAAATCCTCATTACTTTTTTTTCTCCCTCCGGCTACGATAACGTGATCCATAAACACCATATGGCCGATGCCATATGCTATTTGCCCTTTGATACCGAAAGATGGGTGAATGTGTTTACATCAAGTTTCAGGACCGATATTTTTTTCACTGTAAAGTACGATTACTGGTATAACCTGCTCCTCCATCTTAAAGATCAGGGTGCACAGATATATGTGATTTCAGCACTTTTTTACGAAAAGCAGGTTTTCTTTAAACCTTATGGGGGGTGGTTTGTACAGCAGCTCAGGGAAACCGTATCCTGGTTTTTTCATCAGACCAGAAACTCATACGGACTCGCTAAAACCATTAGGATTGACCATTCCTCCATTGCAGGGGACACCCGGTTCGACCGCGTAAGACAAAGAAAGACCAGCGATAACCATGTACCGTATATTGCCGAATTTAAACAGAACAAAAAATTGATTGTATTTGGAAGTTCCTGGCAGCCGGAAGAGCAGATCGCGCTCACCGTTTCCAGAAATTCTCCCGGCACTAAAATCATCATAGCCCCTCACGATCTTAAACGTACCGAACAGCTGAAACAGACCTTTCCTCAGGCTTTATTGTATTCTGAATGTGACGGCTCAGTAGATGTAATCGCTGCTTCTGTTCTCATCATCGACTGTATCGGACTGCTCTCAAAACTTTATTCCTACGCCGATCTCGCGGTAGTGGGGGGCGGTTTTCATTCCAAAGGACTTCATAACATTTTGGAGGCGGCAACTTTTGGCATTCCCGTGTTTTTTGGGAACCATTACAGTAAAAATCCTGAAGCCGACCAATTGATTGCACAAAACGGCGGTAAATCCTTTAGTGAGCAACTGTATGCATCAGACTATCTATTGAAAATTTTAAAAGATGAGATTTTAATGTCGAAAATGGGCGGGCAAGCTGGTCAATTTGTGGATTTACAACCCAATGCGACCGGAATAATCATGAAAAAAATATTATCTCAGATGCCTCCTTCCGAGCGAAAGTAGCTGTTAAAAAACATTTTGCGGAGAGCCTCCCAAAAGTAAACTTAAAACGGAAGCTTTTAGAGCGTGCGGAGGCGAAGCACTTCCCAAAAAGCCATTCCCTGTAGTTTATCTTAAAAATCCCTTATTTTTCAGTTCTTTTTGGATGCTGCTGATTTCAGCGGGTATATGGTCCGGATCGAGCCAGGCCAAATTGAAACCATGTTCAACAAAGAGCTTTTTCAGTTGATGGTTACTGTTTATCAGATCCGCAAGCCTTTCAAAACCGCTTTTCAGTTCGAGGAAGTAATCCGGATGCAGCTTTTCTGTTAAAACTACAATACGGAAGATTTTGTTGAGCAGATACATATAAAGTTTATACGTATCGCTTAAATTTTTTGAATGGTTCAACACCTCATTTACAAGCAGGATGTTTAATGACACTTCGCCAAACTTGTCGCTGGTGATCTTTACATGTTCGGTAATCCTGGCACTGATTTTCCTGATGAGCACTAAAAAATATTTTGGATTGCGTAGGTGTTTCGCGGCCGCGGCTACCTCCGCCTCAATAAAGATTTCCATCTTTGCCCGCTTTTCATCTTCATTTTCGGGATCTATGAGTTCAAAATAAAGTTTTTGAGATAGAATTTTGTCTTTCTTCAGCAGCCGGAAGATCAACCGGTCCTTTTCGGCTGGAGAAAACGCGCTCAGTGCTTGCTTGAATTCCTTTGAATATTCCATCAGTTAAAAATTTTGGAATATTTCATAACAGTTTCCGCTGCGCATATTACAATATGATCCATCGATTGGTTAGGCGTTTAGGCAAAGATAATATTTAAACCTTTGAAAAAATAATACCTTTACAAAATCCAAAATGGATAAAAGACTTTGAATTTTTAAAATATTTACTAATTTTAACCCATAAAATAAATTCATGAAAAAATTACTTTTGTTTTTCGCAGCGCTGTTCTGTATAAGTTTCATAGTAAGCTGTGAAGATGATGCGGTAGTAAAGTCTAAGATTGTGGGGGTGTGGAAGCCTGTGAAGATGGTGGAAACTGTAGTGGACAATTCCGGCTCTAGCTCCGAGACTTATTATTATTCAGACTGCCAGCAACTGTCCAGATGGGTATTCAACGAAAACAATACCGGAAGTGTACTGTCTCAGGATGATACCTTTACGGTTTGTCATACTGTTTTCCAAAGCACCATCAATTACCAGTACAATTATAAAACCGGAGAAATTGTCATAAATTACCTCACAGGACAGGACAAAGGAAAGGTGTCTGACATTACGGATACCACGATGAACCTTAAGATTGAGGAGATTGACCTGGATACAGACACGTATGAATCACAGGTTTACACCCTCGTTAGAGTGGAATAATTTTGATTCATCAACTGCTTACCGCCCTTTCTTATGTTGAAAGGGCTTTTTTTATCTCTGTATCCGTTATTTTTAACGAGATTTATCATCACCCCTGGAGTGTCTTTGCAGGGAATCTTCAACCTGTTTCCTAAAATCTGCCTTTAAATTGAAGGGCGAATGGCGGGCAAACTTTGCGGACACTTTTTTGGGTCCTGTTTGGATTCAAAAACTTAAATTTGCAGATTCATCATTAATAAGTAAAAATGTTCTACAACCACCAGCAGATTGATAAAAAATGGCAGAAGTTCTGGCAAGAAAATCAAACCTACAAGACCTCTGACGACCATTCCAAACCTAAATTTTATGTTCTGGATATGTTTCCCTATCCGTCAGGTGCAGGACTCCATGTAGGGCATCCACTCGGGTATATTGCATCGGACATTTATGCGAGATACAAACGGCACCAGGGTTTCAACGTGCTTCATCCTATTGGTTACGACAGTTTCGGTCTTCCTGCGGAACAGTACGCAATTCAGACCGGCCAGCACCCTGCAGTTACAACCCAGCAGAACATTAGCAGATACGAGGTACAGCTTCGCAGGATTGGGTTCTCATTCGACTGGAGCCGCGAAGTACGGACCTCAGAGCCTTCCTACTATAAATGGACGCAATGGATTTTCATTGAGTTGTTTCACTCGTGGTACAACAGGACTACCGATCGAGCCGAGCCTATCTCAGAACTTATTAACCATTTCAGCAGTCATGGTACTGAAAAACTTTTTGCAGTACAGACTGAAAACCTGAATTTTACTGCCGAAGAGTGGAATAAAGCTTCGGAAGAGGATCAGCAGGATATCCTGTTGAATTACAGGTTGGCATACCGTGCTGAAACCACCGTGAACTGGTGTCCGGGTCTTGGGACGGTGCTGGCAAATGATGAGGTGAAAGACGGTAAATCTGAACGCGGGGGTTATCCTGTTTTCCAGAAAAAAATGATGCAGTGGAGCATGCGGATTACCGCTTATTCCGAAAGGTTACTGCAGGGTCTGCAGCATATTGACTGGCCACAGCCGCTGAAGGATTCCCAGGAATACTGGATAGGAAAATCCAAGGGAGCCTCGGTAAAGTTTGAAACCGATTTTGCGGATACCGCCATAGAAGTCTTCACCACACGTCCCGATACCATCTTCGGCGCCACCTTTATGGTTCTTGCTCCGGAAAACCCGCTCGTGGAAAAACTGACCACCGATGATCACCAATCGGAAATTGAAAACTATATTGAAGAGACTTCCAAAAAAACCGAACGGGACCGGATGACCGATGTAAAAAACGTCAGCGGGGCATTTACCGGGAGTTATGTCCGGCATCCGTTTACCGACAAAAAGATGCCGGTCTATATCTCGGATTATGTTCTGATGGGCTACGGTACAGGAGCGGTGATGGCAGTCCCTGCCCATGACGAGCGTGACCACCGTTTTGCGCTGAAATTCGGCCTGGAAATCATCAATGTTATAGAAAATGGGCAGGATGTTCAGATTGAAAGCTACGACTCTAAAGACAGTATATGCGTTAACTCCGAATTTTTGGACGGTTTGAATTATGATGATGCCAAAATAAAGATCATTGATGAAATTGAGAACCGGGCAATCGGCCATGGAATGACGAATTACCGGCAACGCGACGCCATTTTCTCCAGACAGCGGTATTGGGGAGAACCGGTACCGGTGTATTTTAAGAACGGAATGCCGTACACGCTCCCTGTATCCTCACTTCCACTGGAATTGCCCGAGGTAGAAAAATACTTACCCACCGAAGATGGAGATCCGCCACTCGGCAACGCTAAGAATTTTGCATGGGATGAGGTGCACCATCAGGTTGTTGCCACTGATTTGATTGATGATCTGACGGTCTTCCCTCTGGAACTGTCTACCATGCCGGGCTGGGCCGGAAGTTCCTGGTATTTCCTGAGGTACATGGACCCGAATAATGAGACGGTTTTTGCCGATAAGAATATTTCAGATTATTGGGGTCAGGTTGATTTATATATTGGAGGAAGCGAACATGCCACCGGACATTTGCTTTACTCCCGTTTCTGGAACATGTTCCTTAAGGACAGAGGTTTTGTGAAGCACGATGAACCTTTCAAAAAACTAATTAACCAGGGAATGATTCTTGGGATGAGTGCATTTGTGTATCGAATTGCGGACACCAATCAGTTTGTCTCAAAAAATAAAATAGAAAATCAGGATACACAAAAAATCCACGTCGATGTTTCCCTGTTAAAAGGCGCCACTGACGAACTGGACACTGATGCCTTCCGAAACTGGCGTCCTGAATTTGCGGAGGCCGAATTTATTCTGGAAGACGGCAAGTACATCACTGAAAGAGAGGTAGAGAAAATGTCCAAATCCAAGTATAATGTGGTGAACCCTGACGAAATCTGTGATGAATACGGTGCCGACTGCCTTCGGCTGTACGAAATGTTCCTTGGCCCGCTGGAGCAAAGTAAACCGTGGAATACGCAGGGCTTAAGCGGCGTTTATGGGTTTCTGAAGAAATTTTATAATCTTTATTTTACGGACGATCAGCCCTTATTGTCTGAAGCTGAACCGACTAAGCAGGAGTACAAGGTATTGCATACTTTAATAAAGAAAGTAATTTATGATTTGGACAATTTTTCATTCAATACTTCCGTTTCATCCTTTATGATTGCGGTGAATGAACTGCAGAAACTGAAATGCAACAAGCGCCAGATCCTGGAGCCACTCGCAGTTCTCATTTCTCCTTATGCTCCTCATATCTGCGAGGAACTGTGGAGTATAGCCGGTCATGCAGGTTCCATTGAGCTCGAGCCCTTTCCCGAACTTAAAACGGAGTATCTTGTTGAGGATACATTTGAGTATCCGGTAAGTTTTAATGGAAAGATGAGATTCAAACTGGAACTTGGTACTGATTTGGATGCAGAAAAAATAGAGGAAGCCGTGATGAACGATGAACGGACCATAAGGCAGCTGGAGGGAAATTCGCCGAAAAAAGTAATTATTGTTCGGAATAAAATTATTAATATTGTTCTCTGATTTCGTACGAACCCATGGAGTAAATTGACAAATTGATAAAATTTTCCGTCTTTTTTCTTGAATATTCAACTTGGGGTCCGCAAACAAAAATATAAGTCAGTATAACTGAAAATTATTAGTAAATCATCAATATTAATTTAGTGTTAACATTGATTTTTTTTAGGCTTAATGCCTTTAAACATTTGCACCATAATTTTTTTTGCTTTTAATTTACGGCTCGAAAAACTTTAAAAAAAATAACAATTATAATTTAGTTTAATATGGAAATGAATGTTTCAAACAGCGAGGAGCAAGTAGTTGCTAAAAAGGTAGGTGGATTAAATCCTGCATTAATAATCCCTATTCTTATTGTAATAGGTATTGCTATTTATTTATTTGTTTTGGGTAACCCTAGTAATTTCAAGGCGGATCCAAGACTTGAGGGACTGTCTTCAGTTGCCTTTTCAGGGTTAGAGACCAAGGAACTTCATCCTGGCGACGGATTCATGGGTATTATCTATATGGGTGGGCCAATTGTACCTATCCTTATTGCTTTCATGATTATCGTAATCGTATTCGCAATTGAGCGGGCACTAGTTTTAAGAAGGGCTTCCGGAAAAGGGAATGTTGACAGCTTCGTTCTTAACGTTAGAAGACTCCTTAACCAAAACAAAGTTGACGAAGCAATCGAAGAGTGCGACAGACAGGAAGGATCTGTAGGAAATGTAGTAAGAGAAGGTCTTACAACCTACAAAGCACTTTCTCATGACACGACAATGAACAAGGAGCAGAAAATGGTCGCTCTTAATAAGTCTATCGAAGAGGCTACTACACTTGAAATGCCAATGTTGGAGAAAAACATGATGATACTTTCCACACTCGGTACTGTAGCAACCCTTGTTGCACTATTGGGAACGGTAATCGGGATGATCAAGGCATTTAGCGCATTGGGTTCTGGTGGTGGAACTCCGGATTCAGCAGCACTATCTATCGGTATCTCCGAGGCACTTGTTAATACCGCTTTGGGTATTGGTACATCTGCTGTTGCAATTATCCTTTATAACTATTTTACTTCTAAGATTGACGGATTAACGTTTAAAATTGACGAGATCGCAATGTCAATCCAGCAGTCATTCGCTGAATTTCACTAAGAAATTCTGCAGTGATTTGAAGGCCCCTTTTAACCTGAGTGTTGAAAGGTGGTCTAAAAAACGAGAAGTTTAATAAAAAAATAAAATATAATGGCGAGAGTCAAACCAAAAAGACATAATATAAGGGTGGATATGACGGCCATGACCGATGTATCATTTCTACTCCTTACGTTCTTTATCCTCACGGCTCAGTTTGCAAAACCTGATGTTGAGACGATAACCACGCCATCTTCTATATCTGAAAAGCTTCTTCCGGATGCCAGCTTAATGACAATTATGAGCACCACAGACGGAAGATTCTATTTTACACCAGTTGAAAACGGAACCGAAAGAATGGAACTGTTGGATAAAATGGGCGAGAAGTATGGTATGAAGTTTACGAATTCCGAGAAGACTGCATTTTCAAACGTGCAGGCGATCGGAGTTCCGATGAACCAGCTGAAAGGCTTCCTGAACCTGCCGGATGAAGACCGAAAGGCTTACAAAAGTAAAACGGGAATTCCAATGGACAGCACCAACAAGCAGCTGATCGATTGGGTTGAGCAGAGCTTGGCGGTGAATCCTGACTATAAGTTGGCAATCAAGGGCGATACACAAACGAAGTACCCGAAAGTGAAAGCTTTATTTGAAGGTTTAAGAGATATTGATTTCCTGAAATTCTGGTTAATAACAAGTCAGGAAGTTGCAACACAATAATTGAGAAATGGCAGAAGTACAAGTAAAAGATAACAGCGGGAAAGGTGGCAAGGTACGCTCCAAAAAGCAGGTGCCCCACGTAGATTTAACCCCAATGGTGGATTTGGCGTTCCTTTTGATTACGTTTTTCATGTTGGTTACAACCTTCAACAAACCGAATGTAATGGACCTCGGCCTTCCGGCAAAACCAAAGGATGAGCAAAAAGCACCTGACACCGAAATTAAACTTTCGAATTCAATCTCCCTTTTGATTGGGAAGGACAACAGGATTTTTTGGCACCAGCAGGATAATACCAGTTTAACGGATGCCACATTGAATGAAACGTCTTTTGACAGGGAAGGAATTAGAAAGATAATTCAGCAGGCCAAAGCAAAAGCTGCCGATCAGAACATGTTTACGGTGATCATAAAACCTACTGACGATGCGGTATATAAGAATTTTGTTGATATTCTGGATGAAATGGCCATTACCAAAAGTGAAAGGTACGGGGTCACCGATGTGAAACCGTGGGAACAGTCCGTTTATGAAAGAAAGGTAGGTGGCCCTGCGGCTCCTGCAGCGACAAATTAATCTAACCATAAAAAAGATATACAATGGCAGATGATAACAATTACAGTCCCAATCTGACTTTAGATGAGATTGTATTTGAAAACAGAAATAAAGAATACGGTGCTTATGACCTTAGACACCGTTATCCGAAAGTATTAACGAGATCTTTTATACTGGGAACTATTTTGTTTTTGGTTATGGCTCTTACCCCCTTTGTAATCCTGAAAATTAAGGAAATGAACCAGGAAGCCAAGCAGGAGGTAGATGCGAACCTGATTGAAATTCTGGAAGAGGATAGGATCATTGAGCAACCTAAGGAAAAGGAACCGCCACCGCCTCCTCCTCCACCAAAGGAAGAGCCGAAACAGGAGATTATTCAAAACGTAGTTCCGGAACCGAAAAAAGCTCCTAAAGTAGAAACACCCCCACCTCCGATTTCCAAACAGTTGGAAACGACAACCGGACTTCAAAACCAGGAAGGGGTAAAAACGCCGACATATACTCCACCACCACCGCCACCTTCAACAGGTACTAAAGCGGCAACTATTGAAGCACCAAAAGTTGATGAAAAGAAGGTATATGACGATGTAGAGCAGTTGGCAGAGTTTCCGGGAGGAATCAATTCCTTCAGAAACAAAGTTCAGAGTAACTTTGATGTAGACGCAATGGAAGGCGAGGGTACGGTAAGTACTGAGATTACTTTCGTTGTGGAAAGAGACGGATCTATCACTGATGTTAAAGCAAACGGCGGTAATTCAACCTTCAATGGAGAAGCAGTACGGACGATTAAATCGATCAAGAACAAATGGACACCCGCCAAAGTGAACGGACAGTCGGTACGTTACCGTTTCAGAATGCCTCTTAAAATGAATTTCGAATAGGAATTATTTAAATATAATTGTCAAAAAGAGAAGCTTTGGTTTCTCTTTTTTTAATTTTTCATATTTTTGCTGTTATGATGTTTAACTGGCTTTCAATCGTTGCTGGCGTCTTCTATATAATTCTTGGTATCTTCATTATACTGAAACTCTGGTTCTTCATCCCATTGGAACCGAATATCGCTTATGCTTTAGGTGGATTAATGATGCTATATGGACTCTTTCGAATTATCAGGGCTATTTACAGGCTAAAACAGGATCGAAATGAGGAATAATATTTTAATAATATTTCTATGTACCATACTTGTAAGTTGTGGTAAGAAGAAAAGCAATGAAACCGTAAACTATCATCAAGGCAATCTTACGGTCCTCACCGACGATTCGTTTCAAAGTGTTACAGAAGCCCTTGCTGATGGTTATATGATAAACTATCCCGAAACGAAGCTTAAGGTAGTTACCAGAAAGGAAGACCTTGCTTTCATGGATCTTTTGCAGGGGAAGGCCAAAGTAGTCGTGATGTCCAGAGAACTGACGGAGAACGAAAAAAAAGAGTACATACGGATTACCGAAAACAAATTTGAACCTGCGAAGTTTGCAGCTGATGCAGTAGTTTTCGTCGTTCCAAAAGAGTCAGGAATCAAAAGCATTTCCATGGAGGAGATTGCTGCGGCTTTGCAGTCCGATGAGAAACGAATGATCTTTGACGGCACCAATTCCAGCAACCTCAATTTTGTCGCCCAGAAACTGAATAAGAAACCTTCTGAGCTTAAATATTCCATCATTAACGGAAATCAAAATATCATTAAGGATCTTACGAAGTATACGGATAAGATTGGGGTAATCGGCCTCAACACGCTAAGCCGGCCCTATGCTAAGCAAGCTGCGGAATTAAGGTCCAGGGTGCGGATTCTGCCGGTGGTGGATAAAGGCATAACCTATACTCCTGGTCTGGAGAACTTGGGGGGTATGTCCTATCCTTTTACGCGCGTGCTTTATTTCCTCATCAATGAACAGACGTTCAATATTGCGCACGGATTTATCCGTTTCTCCTGTACCCATTTAGGACAGATGATTGTGGAAAAAGAGGGTTTACAGAGGTACTATCTTTACAAAAGAGAAGTTCAGATGTACTGATTTTAAGCAGTTTACATAGTTTCCTTATTCTTTCTGAGTTTTTGGAATGGATATTGTGTAATTATTGCAGAATTAAATATAATTATCAACTTTAAAATGAAAAATAAAATGAAATTATCCCAAAAAGTCGTTTTCGCAGTGGCAGCAGCTTTTTTTGCGAACTTCACTTTTGGTCAAACCTTGCAGGATGGAGTTACCAGCATGGACAGCCATAAATATGCACAGGCCAAAAAGAATTTTGAAGAAATGGTGGCTAAATCTCCGTCAGCAGAAAACTATTTTTACTTAGGAAATACATACTTAACACAAAATGAACCGGATTGGACAAAAGCCGAGCAGAATTTCAGGAAGGGTCTTGCCTCCGAAAGCAAAAGCTATTTGAACAGATTGGGACTTGCCACCATTAAACTTGGTAAAGGCGATAAATCTGCAATTGCTGAAATCCAGACCATCGTAAAAGATTCGAAGGAGAAGGATGCGGAAGTGCTGTTCAGAGCGGGACAGGCACTGACACTCTTCGAGAAAACCAGTAATCCCGACCTGGCGATTCAGTATCTGGATAAAGCTGTTGAAAAAGCGATGAAGTCAGGCGTTCCTGCACCCTATTACTATACGTTGGGAGATGCATACCGTCTGAAGCTGTCTAACAGCCCACAGGTGGCCGGGAATGCAATGACGGCTTATGAAAAAGCACTTCCGCTTGCAAAGAACAAGGCTTCTGTTTATACCAGGATGGGCACCTTATGGATGCAGGCAAACCAGTGGAAGATGGCCAAGGAAAAAATTTCCCAGGCGATTGCCACCGATGCGACGTATGCCCCTGCTTACCGGGCATTGGCAGCCTATGAAATGAAGTTTCAGCAGCCTCAAAACGCCACACAGGCCCTTATTAACTATGCGAAATATGCAGATGAAGATCCGGGAACTCAGCTTGAGATTTCCAAGCTTTATTTCACCAATCAGGATTATACGAATTCAAAGGCAGTGCTTGATAAGGTCTTTAATGTTGTTGAAGATCCCATTAAATTCAAGCTCAGAGCGTATCTGGATTACGCAGAAGGAAATTATGCGCAGGCAAAAACGGACTTGAATACCTTTATCAATGCTGTAACCGATAAGTCCAGAATTTATCCTGCGGACCGTGGTCTTGAAGGATTGATTATCGCCGGTTTGGCCAAGGACGAAAAAGATGCGGCCAGGAAATCAGCAATGATGATGGAGTCTCAGCAAAAGATTGCAATCGCGAAGAATGCAAAAGATGAGACGCTCGACTGGAATATGGAACTTTTGAAAATCCAAGGCGGTGGGGCAAGTAACATTGCTGCAAACGCAGGTCCTACAAGTCCTGCAATCGAAGCACTGAAAAAACAGATTGCTTCTAATCCCAACGATTTGGACGCACTGGTAAAACTTGGTAGCGCATATCAGGAAGCTAAAAACTGGAATGGTGCTATCCTTACATGGGATAAAATGATTACGCTTTCTCCAACTTGGGCATACTCCTATTACGCAAAGGGCGCTTCATATCAACAGTTAGGAAACGAGGCAATGGCTGAAGCCTCTTACCAGAAGTTTATTGACACTGTGCTAACGCAGAAACCTGAAGAGCAGGCAGGCCAGAGAGAAACTCTTTCTTACGCCTACTATCTGATTGCTTACTTCAACCAGACTAAGGATATGGCTAAAGCAAAGGATTACGCGGCAAAGGCAGTGCAACTTAATCCAACTTACCAGGATGCAGTAAGTTTAAACGCGAACCTGAATAAGTAAACATATAAAATGAACCATACTTCCCGGCTGTAAAGGCCGGGAATTTTTTTTAACTGTATATTTGAAAGATGAAAGTGGATATTTTAGCCATAGGAGCGCATCCTGACGACGTAGAACTCGGTTGTGGCGGAACGATTGCAAAATTAATTTCTGAAGGCAAAACAGCAGCCATTGTGGATCTGACTGAGGGTGAACTGGGCACGCGCGGCACCAACATTACAAGAGCGCAGGAAGCGGCGGAAGCCTCTAAAATCCTGAACATCTCTGCTCGCGAAAATTTAAAGATGAAAGACGGGTTTCTTTTGAACACGGAAGCGCAACAGTTGGAAATTGTTAAAGTGATCCGCAAATATCAGCCGGACATTATATTTGCCAACGCAATAGAAGACCGCCACCCCGACCATGCGAAAGCAGCAAAATTGGTTTCAGATTCATGTTTTCTGGCAGGTCTTGTAAAAATTAAGACTGACCTTGATGGAGATGTACAAGGGCCGTGGCGGCCAAAGCACGTTTTTCACTACATTCAGTGGAAACACATCACCCCGGATTTCGTTGTGGATATATCAGATTTCATGGATCGGAAAATTGAAGCCTGTTTAGCCTATAAAACCCAGTTTTACGATCCGGATTCCCAGGAACCCATGACGCCGATAGCGACGAAAGACTTCTTAGAAAGCCTCACTTATAGAGCGCAGGATCTCGGCCGCCTCTCGGGCGTTCGTTACGCGGAGGGCTTCACGACAGAAAGATTACTGGCCTTCAAAAATTTTGACGGAATAATTTTGTAATTTCTCGAAAAGCTTTATATTTGCAACCTCAAACGGTGATTGTAGCTCAGTTGGTTAGAGCGCCGGATTGTGGTTCCGGAGGTCGGGGGTTCGAGACCCCTCATTCACCCAAACAAAAAACGTACTGAATCTCAGTACGTTTTTGTTTTTTATAGCTGAAGGCTTATTTCTTTTCTTCTACAGCGCTATCAGGAAATCTTACCTGTGTATAATCGCGCGAAATAGATGATTTTTCAAACTTCAGTTTTCCTGAAAGTGTTTCAATCACGATCCCGTCTTCCATAATCTGAGCAATCCGTCCGTGCAGACCTGCGGTAGTTACTACTCTTTGCCCTACTTTAAGAGACTCCTGGAAGCCTTTTTCCTGTTTTGCCTTTCTCATTTGCGGGCGGATCATCAGAAAATAAAATCCAACGAACATCAAGCCCATCATGAGCATCATCGTCATACTGCTGCCACCGGCGGCCGGAGCCTGTAAAAATATACTTATCATTTGTATTTAATTTAGTTGATTACGTTGGCAGAAAAGGTGATCGTAATTGGAGCTTTCTCCACATTGGCAAAAATTTCTGCCTGTTTGTTCTGCAGTCCGTCAAAACTTGAGGAATCAAACTGTAGGGTAATATTTCCTTTTTGACCCGGAAGGATGGGTGTTTTTGTATAGTCGGGAGCGGTACATCCACAAGCGGGTTTTACCTGCGAGATAATCAGCGGGTTGCTCCCGGTATTGGTGACCTCGTACACGTGCGTTACTTTTTCACCTTTCTTTACACTTTTAAAATCAAAATGATTTTCAGACAGCGCAAGACTGGTTAACGGGTGGGACTGTGCCTTTTTAATCAGCTCTTCCTGAGAGTCTACCACAGGGGCTTCTGCATTTACATCAAGACCTTTTGGATTGCCTTGCAGTTCTACAGGTTCCTGCGTCAGGACATCTGCCTTTTCTTTTTTTTCACATGAAGTCACTCCTAAGGCAGCGACGAAAAGTGACAAAACAACTATTGACTTTTTCATTTTTCTGTAATTATATTCGGTTTAATTCTTTCGTATATTTATCTAGTATTCCGTTCACAAAGATATTCGACCTGTCCGTGGCATATACTTTGGAAATTTCTATATATTCATTAATAATGACACGGGAAGGGGTTAGAGGAAAACGGTCCAGTTCGGTGATGGCCGTCACAAGAATAATCTTGTCCATAAGTGCCACTCTTTCCAGATCCCAGTTCTCAAGTTTATCTTCAAGTTTCTTCTCACTTTCCTCCCAGTTGTTCAGGCTTTCTTTCAGCAGTTTCTTTGCAAATTCCTCATCCTCCTGGTCCTTGATCATTTTAATCAGGGTGTTGGATGGCTGGTCTTCCTTGAAAAAACCAATGGTTTTCTGAATCATGGAGTTTGAAATGTGGAAATCATCGGCCCAACTCATTTCTTTTTCTTCCAGATGCTCATGAAAGTCCTCATTTTCAGCGATGTACCGTAAAAACAGTTTGCCGATGAATTTTTGGTCCTGTTCAAAAGATTGATCCTCTTCCTTCATGAAATCCTGGTATCTTTTTCCTGCTGTGATCCTTTGGAAGGTTTTAACCAAAAGGTCGTCATGCATTTCCCAGGTAAGTTCCCGGTGCTTTGCGGTGAAAGACCTGCGTTCAGCATTCTCTTCAATCTTTTTCAGAACCTGATTGTTGATGAATCGTTGGTTGGGGTGTAACTCCGCATCGGTTCTCAGATACTTCTTTTTACCGATTTCAATTTGCTTCTCTGCAAGTTCTTTCAGGGCCACCATGAAATTGAGCTGGTAGATATAGAGGTGATAAATCTTATCGATTTCATTCAGCATATTCTTTTCCAATACATCAAACTTAATCGGATTTTGATAATACGAATAGAGGGTTTCCACCACTTTTTCACGGATCTGTCGTCTTCCTAACATTTCAAAGAGCATTTTGTGCCGGCAAAGATAGCAATTTTTTACTTATCGCCGGGGCATTGGCCTTTTGAAAAACCATTTTCATTTTTGTATTTTTGCACGCCAATACTCTACGGCTGCGAGCAGATTTATACAGACTATGAACGCGTTAAAAACCCTTAATCCCTATTTCTGGAAACACAGAATGCTGTTGTTTTGGGGATTCCTGTTCATTATTGCGAGTAATTTCTTCAATATCTACAAAGTTCAGTTTGTTGGAAAATCGGTGGATGAAATTGCCCAGACCTCACATTTGGGTTTTAACCGGCAGGTTCTCATTTATGTTGGGATCATTGTAGCTTCTTCAATATTAACGGGCCTTTTCACGTTCATGATGCGTCAGACCATTATCGTGGCTTCCCGCCGGATAGAATATGAACTGAAGAATAAAATATACCAGCATTACCAGGAACTGTCTCTAACGGACTTCAAAAAAACGACCACCGGAGACCTGATGAACCGTTTAAGTGAGGATGTGGTCGCGGTAAGGATGTACCTGGGGCCGGGGGTGATGTATGTGGTAAACCTGCTCATTCTATTGCTCATCACGAGTGTTTATATGATCCGGACTGATGTTTCCATGACGCTCTGGACGCTTATTCCACTCCCGATTCTGTCTTTTCTGATTTACTGGGTGAGTTCCGTGATCAACCGTAAATCAAAGGTGATGCAGAAGAGCCAGTCGGCGATTTCAACATTTGTGCAGGACAGTTTTTCCGGGATCCGTGTTGTGAAGTTCTTTGCAAAAGAAAAATACATCGAAAAAAATTATGGTCTCAAGGTCAAAGATTATCAGGATAAAGCGCTGGACCTTGCAAAGACAGAAGCATACTTTTTCACGATCATCCTTTTCGTTATTGGTCTTCTGAATGTTGCCGTCCTTTTCATCGGCGGTCAGAAGTATCTTAACAATGAACTTTCAGTCGGGAAGATCGCCGATTTTTTTATGTACATCAATATTCTGATTTGGCCTTTCTCTCTGGTGGGGTGGGTTACATCCATCAACCAGCGGGCAGAAGCATCCATGGCGAGAATCAATGAATTTCTGGACATGAAGTCTGAAGTCACCGAAGGTGAGTCCGGGATATTTCCGGTTTCGGGGGATATCGAGTTCCGGAATGTGTCCTACACGTATCCGAACACGGGCATTAAGGCGCTTCACAATTTAAGTTTCAAAATAGAAGCGGGAAAATCACTGGCGATAATGGGAAAAACCGGAAGCGGAAAGTCAACCATTGCCTTACTCCTTGCCAGGTTAATAGATCCCACGGAAGGAGAAATTTGGGTGGATGGTAAAAACCTGAAGGACCACAGTCTGCAAAATTACCGCAGACATATTGGATATATCCCACAGGAAAGCTACCTGTTTTCAGATACCGTTGAAAACAATATCGGCTTTGCCGTCGATAATCCAACGCTGGCAAAGGTGGTGGAATTCGCAAAGAAAGCTGACGTCCATAAAAACATAGTAGAGTTCAAGGATCAGTACAAGACCATGGTTGGAGAACGGGGGGTGATGCTTTCCGGAGGTCAGAAACAGCGCATCTGCATTGCGCGCGCCCTGATCAAGGAACCCTCAATCCTGATTTTTGACGATTCACTCTCGGCGCTGGACACTGAAACTGAGGAAAATATCCTTCAGAACATTGAAAAATACCTCCACCACTGCACCTCTGTAATCATCACCCACCGTGAATCCAGTGCAAAACGGGCGGATAAAATATTGAACCTCACAGAAATAGAAAACAACAAGTCTGCATAGTTTTTGTCTTTTTTTTATTGATAATCCGTTTTACTTAGCAAATATTTAAGGAAAATATTTTGCAGTTCCGGGAAATCTTTTATATTTGTTTAACTAAGATTTCTAAATTATCGTACAATGAGTGATTACAAGGAACGCCACGAAAACGAAATTTTCACGAAGGTGTTAAAAGCAGGCAGAAGAACCTATTTCTTTGATGTGCGCGAGACGAAAGCGGGAGATTATTATCTTACGATTACCGAAAGCAAAAAGAACTTCGGGGAAAACGGAGAGGCAACATTCGAAAAGCATAAAATTTATCTTTACAAGGAAGATTTCAGTGCGTTTCACGAAATGTTTAATGAAAGTACAGATTTTATCATCAATGAGAAAGGTGAGGATGTAATTTCTGAAAAGCATGATAAAGATTTCAAGTCAAAATCATTTACCATTGATTCGGACGACGAAGTTTAAAAAGCAAAAACGATTATAAGCACCCAGTTCTGGGTGCTTCTTTTTTATACCAGGAGCAGGATTAGGATCTGAGCCACAAATATCCTGAAAATTGTAACCAAGGGATACACCTGAGCATAGCTTTGCAGCGGCACATCACTATCAAGATACGTGGTACTGAAAGACAGTGCCGCAGGATCGGTATAACTCCCGCTCATGATTCCTGCAAGCTGAAGGAAATTGATTTTCATAAATGCCCTTCCGATGATGACCATAAGAATCAGCGGGATGAAGGTGACCGCCGAACCATAAAGCAGCCAGGTCCACCCGTTGTTTTTGATGAAATTCTCATAAAAACCCTCGCCAGCGTGGATTCCGACTGCCGCGAAGAACAGACAGATTCCAAGATCTTTCATGAAATAGATTGCACCGTTATTAATGTAGGAATGGATAAACGAAATTCCCCCGTACCTACTGATAAAAAGTGCAGTGATGAGCGGCCCGGCTGCAAACCCGAGTTTTATAGGAACTGGCAGTGAGGGAATCATAATTGGAATGGACCCTATGATGATACCGATTAAGAGTCCACCAAACAGCGAAAGGAAATCCGGCTCCATGAGTTTCTTCTCCGAATTCCCGATGATCCGTTCCGCCTCTTTCAGACTTTCTTCGGTGCCCACTATCCTTACTTTATCCCCATAAAAGAGTTCAAATGAGGGGCGGGCGAGCATTTCCTTGCCTGCGCGGAACACCCTGGTTACTTTCAAATCATATTTGCTGTACAGGTCAAGGTCCGCAAGCGTTTTATGCATGGCAGAGGGCTTGGTAACAAAGAAATTCTTCAGGGTGATTTCGCTGCCCGTTTCAATGAACTGATCGGTTGACGGACGGCCAACCGTTTTTGTAAATTCCTCCAGATCTTTTTGCAGCCCCACAATCATAAGAACATCCCGCATTCGTACGGCGGTATCAAGAGTAGGCGAAAAAACGGCCTCACTGCCGCTGTGTTTTATCCTTGAAATTACAATGTTTTTGCCGTTCTCCTCAATAAGCTGCTGCAGGGTTTTGCCAACTGCTGCAGCATTTGTAATCCTTATCTTTTGGCTGATGACGGGAAGTTCAGTTTTGATTTTTGCCATACGGAAAAGACGCATTTCTTTTTCGGGATGAATCTTCAGTATTATCTTCGAGATAATGATCGTAAAAATGATGCCCAGCACACCAATGGGGTAGGTAATGGCGTATCCTATTGCCGGATCGTCGTAAACCCGGTCCGGAAAACGGGTCTGGATTTCCTGAAGGGTGCTTTTTGCAGCGCCGAGACCAGGGGTGTTCGTTACCGCGCCTGACATAATGCCAACCAGATTCTCAATGCTTACGCCGCTAATTTTAAAGATGATGAAGGTAATCAGAGCTCCCAACAGCACACAGGAAACCGCGAGGATGTTAAATTTAAGCCCTTCGCTCCTGAAAGAGGAAAAAAAGGAGGGCCCTACCTGGATGCCGATAGCGTATACAAACAGGATAAGCCCAAAATCCCTTATGAAGTCCAGGATTTCATACTGTATCCGGTATCCCAGATGTCCGAGGATAAGTCCGGTAAACATAACCGCAGAAACCCCCAGGGAAACTTTCGCAATCTTAAGCCTTCCAAAAAAAATTCCGCTTCCAATGGCTAACATAATCACAATTAACGATTGTATAACACTTGGATTTTCAAAAGGAAGAAGAAGCGTACGGAGCCAGTCGAACATGGTTTGGAATTTATTGCAAACAAAGTTAAGCCTTTAAACAGGCATTTCCGCTCGCGGGCAGCGTGAAAAATATCAGAAAACCTGCGATTTAGGCTAACTATTCTACGATGAAGTACTGTTTTCCACCGTAGTTAATTGTCGTAGTACCGGCGGGCAGGATTTTTAAATCAAATTCCTTCGCGCGTTTTGAGGTGAGGTAGGGATCGATGATGTATTTTTTAACCTTTACGATGTCCGCATCTTTTCTGATCCAAAAGGTAATGTGCTCAGTTTCTTTTACAGAGAAATATTTTTCCCTGAAATGGTGATGAATCATGACTTCATTTTGTCGCTGTTCATAAAGGGTCAGACCGATGTGCAGCCCAAAGTAAATAAGAATTATAAAGGCCACCCGCAGCATATTCCGGAGATCAAATTCTTTAATCAGAAACCTTAAGAAGTAAATTCCTGCACACATTATGGCAACTTCTGCCAGGCTCATCGGCACATTTTGGAGTAGGAAACGGTCAAAAGTGGAAAACCAGTGAATCAGTTGTAAAACCAGCTTAATGAAAGAATCATACACCACACTGAGCAGGGAAGAATTAAAGCCAAAACCTATTACCAGCGTCATGAAGAGACTGAAGACAATGATGAATTCGGAGAGCGGGATAATGATCAGATTGGCCAGTATGGAAATCATGGAAAACTGATGAAAATAGTAGAGAACGGCGGGAAGCGTAGAAATCTGTGCTGCCAGAGAAATTGAAAAGGTGTTGAAAAGGATTCTCTTAAAGAAATTATCCTGCTTGGGAAAATACTTCAGTATGGGCTGATTAAGCCAGTAAATCCCAAATACAGCGAGGAAACTGAGCTGAAAACCGACATCAAAAATCTGATGGGTATCGGCAAGTAAAATAATGAATGCTGCCAACGCCATGGAATGAAGGAGATCAGGCTTCCTCTGCAAAAGTACATAGATGAAGTACACCGATATCATGATGCAGGACCTTACCACGGAATTCCCGTAGCCAATGAAAACTGCGAAAATCCAGATAAGGATCAAACTGCAGATGATGGCATATTTTCTGAAACCAACGGGAAATATCTTTACCAGCAGCCAGAAAAAGATGCCGAAGATGATCACAATATGAGAACCCGAAATTGCCAGAATATGTACCAGTCCGGTTTTTGTGAAGTCGGACACCGTCTCCCGGTCCATCTCGGTCCGGTCGGCCAGGATGATGCCTTTCAGGAATTCCCGGCTTTTCGCAGAAATTGCAGTCCGGTCAATGCGCTGAAGCACATCCATCCGCTTTTGCCTGATGTAGTCGTTCCAACCAACATACTTCCGCTCGGCAATTCGGTATGAACCCGGCAGATAACTTTGAAAATAGATCCCTTTTCTGTTCAGGTATTTAGCGTAATCGAACTGATAGTCATTTTTGGGATGCTGCACACGGTTTATGAAAAGTTCTGCCTGATAATAATGTCTGAAGTCGAATTCCGGTAAAGACCGGGGAACGGAGAGTACGCTTTTTAATTCTGAATTTTCATTGTAAATCAATATTTCGTACCGGCGGTTTCTTTCGTTGGAGTTGAGTTTTTTATCCACTTTAAAAATCAATTCTTCCTTCTGGTTCAGCTGGGGAAGAATCGTATTTTTTGAATAAATGGAGTGCAGAAGTAGGCCCAGGGTAAAGAAAAACAGACAGATGAAGTACGTTCTCAGCTTAAGGATGGGTATCGAAGTGGAAAAAAATGAAATCAGCGTTAAACTGCTGCTTACGAAAATGATGTAAGCTGTTTTAAGGTCAACGGCCCAATAGTCCCGGACAATTATTCCCAGGATAAAACAAATGCAGAGAATGAGTAACGGCTGTTTTCGCACCGAAAGTTATTTACAAATAAAATTAAGATATTTTTTCTTAATCTTTTGACTGTAAATCTTTTACACGGCTATTTTATGATGATTGCGGCTGCATTGTCGCTGGCACCTTTCCCGCCCAGTTTTTTGCGGAGGTCTTTATAATCCTCAAGCATTTTTTTCCGCTTGTCTCCCTCCAGAATCTCCTGGAGTTCTTTCACAAGATTTGAAGTGTTAAGATCCCGCTGAATCAGTTCTTTTACGACTTCCCGGTCCATAATCAGGTTAACCAGAGAAATATATTGGATGTTCTTCACCACCCTTTTCCCGATTTCATAGGAAATCTGCGAACTCCTGTAGCATACCACTTCCGGAATATTGAGCAGTGCGGTTTCAAGCGTTGCCGTTCCGGAAGTCACCAGTGCCGCTTTGGAGCACCGCAGCAGATCGTAGGTTTTATTGGACACAAAATGAACGTCGCTGTCCACATATCTTTCGTAAAAAGTCTTTGGAAGACTTGGTGCACCTGCAATAACAAACTGATAATGTCTGAAGTTTGGCCTAACTGACAGCATGATTTCCAGCATTTTTTCCACCTCCTGTTCGCGGGAACCGGGCAGCAGGGCAATGATTTCCCTTTCGTCAAGGCCATGCTCTGATTTGAACTTACGCAAATCGATTGATGGCAGGTCCACAATGGCATCCAGGAGCGGATGACCGACAAAATGGGCTTCAACCCCGTGTTTTTTATAGAATTCCCTTTCGAAGGGAAGGATGACGAGCATCTCATCTACGAACTTCCGGATCTTTTCAACCCGGCCTTCCTTCCACGCCCAAAGTTGGGGCGAGATATAATAAACGACTTTAATCCCTGAATTTTTGCCAAATTCTGCAATCCTTAAATTGAATCCGGGATAGTCCACCAGGATAAGAACATCGGGTTGATAGTCCGCAATATCTTTCTTGCAAAATCTGATGTTCCTCAGAATGGTCTTCAGGTTCTTTGCTACTTCCAGAAATCCCATGAAGGCCAGTTCCATATAATGTTTCACCGGTTTAAAACCGGCGACCATCGTCATTAAATCACCGCCCCAGAACCGGAATTCGGCTTGCGCATCCCTTTCCAGAATTGATTTCATAAGGTTGGAGGCGTGCAGGTCTCCCGAGGCTTCTCCTGCGATGATATAGTACTTCACTTGGTTTTAAAATTGTAAATTTGTTCAAAGATAAAAATAATAATGTCAGAAGATTTTGAAATAAAAAATAAAATTGCAGACAGTGGCCTGGTGAATTTTGACCTCTCCGCGCTGGTTCCGAAAGGGCGTCGCCTGGGCATTGACCTTAAGGATTTTCTTTTTGAAGGCATGATTCTAAAGGAAAAGGACTTCCGTGATAAGGTGGCAACTGTGAACCCGGAGGAATACCGGGATTCGTATGTTTATATTTACAATTCTGCTGAAGCCATCGTCCCGCTCTGGGCTTATTTTTTAATCACCGCCAAAATCACGGATCTGGCAAGGAAAATCGTGTACGGAAACCGTGAGGATTTGGAAGTCCTGCTGATGCATAACGCCATTCAGACCTATGATTTTACAGAACTCATGCATAAACGGGTACTCGTGAAGGGCTGTTCCGACGAAAGCATTCCCGAAAATGCCTATATTGAGCTGGTGGAGCAGCTTAAACCCATCGTAAAATCGCTGATGTTTGGAGAGGCCTGCTCCAATGTGCCCATCTTTAAGAATTAGGATGTATGCACAATAAAGGGTTCATCCTTCCCGGGGTTTTATTTCTGGGCTTTTATCTGATTTATTTCTTTGGAAGTTTTTCCAGAATTCCTTTTGGCGACTGCATTGGATTCGTTGCCGATACGGAAAAAGGTGACTTTGTAATGTCCACTTCTACCTACGCACATTTCCTATTCACCAATACTTTGATTGTCCTGAAGAAAATATTTTCCTTCGTCGAGAGTTCTGAGATCGGTCGTTTTCTGGTCATCACCTCTTCCTGTGCCTCTTTGGTGCTTCTTTATAAGACCGTTCTTACACTCACCCGTGATTATTTTTCTTCATTTTTTAGCGCAGTGATTTTCGGTCTCAGTTTTACATTCTGGAGGAATTCAGAAATTATCGAGATCTACACTTTCAATCTGGTATGGATTGCGCTGTTTCTCCTTTTTTCCGTGAAGTTCCTGTTAACACAAAAGGGAACACCTCTGCTGCTGGCTTCACTCTTTCTGGGCATAAGCCTTTTCAGTCATATCCAGAATATCCTGATGGTTCCTGCACTGCTGCTCCTGTTGATTTGGAGCAGGGATCAAAGAACCTCCCTCAGCAGCCTGCTCATCTTTGCTTTTTCGGTGTTGGCTTTAATTTCAGTTCCTCTGCTGAAGGGTGAGCCGGTGGCGGGTGTGTTTTCTACCGGAACCGTGCTGGACACTTTTCAGTATGCTGCAGTCATCAAAAGTTTTGCAGGTGCGGTTGGCTACATCTTCTATAATTTCTGGTACTTTGTACTGTTTTCGGTTTTGGGTTTAATTCATATGTATAAAAACCACTACAGGATTTTTCTCTTCTTTATTTCGGCGGCAGTTCCGGTCTTTCTGTTCTCCGTTATTTTCAGTGTCTCCGATAATTATGTGTTTTTTTTACCCTTCAATTTCATCCTTGCCATTCTTTGCGGAGTCGGAATTTGTAGGATGAAGGAGAGAAAAGCAGTGAGAATCATTGCCTTTTCTTCGCTGTTGGTTCCTGCTTTTTATTGGATTTCCTTGGCGGTGGCTTCCACCACTGAACACGGAAAGGCATTCGGAGAACGCAAGTCATATAAAGGCGGGCTTTCTTATTATATGTTGCCATGGATGAAAAATAATGTTGGAATCCTGGAGTTCACCATTGACGGAAGAACCGCACCCGACCGTATGGAATGGATGACAAAGAGTGCTGAAGAATTTATCCGGCTAAAAAAAGCCCAGGGTTATTCCCTGGAGGAAATACGGAAACTTTAACAGTCTTTTATCAGTTCACAAAAGGCTGGCGGAATAGTTTTTGGTAACTTTGATATTCATTTTTCACCAACATTAAAATAAGAAACTATGAATTTAATTGATCTTATCACAGGAAATGCCGGTTCGCAGGTAGCATCGCAGGCAGAAAACAAATTCGGTATCAGCAAGAATCAGATTATCGCCCTTATGGCGGTGGCGGCTCCGTTGGTCATCTCCTATCTGAGAAAAAAATCCCAGGACGACCCCAATGAAGCAGAAGCGATAAACAGCGCACTGGATAAAGACCATGACGGAAGCATCCTCGATGATCCTTCGCAGGTCGAAGCAAGGCAGCAGGAGGGCGGTTCCATTTTGGACCATATCTTCGGCGGACAGAAATCGCAGGTGGAAAACCAGCTCTCGCAGAACACCGGCATTTCAATGGATAAAATCGGCCCTATTTTGGCAATGCTCGCTCCACTTATTATGGGGTACATTGGGAAAGAAAAGCAGACCAGCGGAGTGAACTCCGGCGGTGGATTGGGCGATTTGTTGGGGGGAATTTTAGGCGGTGCCCAGAACCAGGCTCAGGCAGAACCTTCAAACCCGCTGAACGATATTTTAGGAAGCGTTTTAGGCGGCGGTTCTCAGCAGTCTTCAGGTAATCCACTCAACGATATCCTCGGAAGTGTTTTGGGAGGTAATAATAACAACCAGCAGCAGCAGGGTGGATTGGGAGGTCTTTTAGGCAGTATTTTAGGAGGAGGAAAATAATTCCCTGATCATACACGATAAAAAAAATCGAAGATTATTCTTCGGTTTTTTTCTTTCTGGTGGCTTTTGGTTTGGTTTCCGTGGCGACCTCTGCGTTTTCAGATTTTTCAGTGGGATATCCAACTTCTTTTCTTACCTTGGTTTTGGGTGCTTTTTTATCATCTTCATCCAGTACCGTTACAGGAATATTTTTTACCGACGGTGATTTGCGAAGTCTTTTCTTACCGTAGCTGCCAGCTATTATTTTTCCTCTTTTGGATTTGCGGTCTCCTTTTCCCATAATGCTATAATTTTTGTTAATGATTTACACAAAGTTAACGAAATAATTCAATCGTCCTTCTAAAAACTCATAAAATTTGCGCGTGCCCCTCGCCCGATAATCACTTTCTCCGGGCGTTTTCTATTGCAATACATTCTCATCATAGCCAATATCAGTTCTGTTAGATATAGCACAAGGTAATGGTTTTATAGTAGCCAACTAAACAAACAATTTAAATAAATTTCGAAATAGTTATTGTAAAACGATAAATATTTATATATTTGCAATAAAAAAACTAAAATTGTATGAAAACTAATTCTGTAATACTTCAGTATTTTTTAATACCGTTCCTTTGGCTTTCATTGGCCTCCGTTATAGTTCTTGCAATCCTTTTGGGAATTGCAACAGTTAATTCTGTATTTAATGTTGACCTGAGTTTCCTGTCAGCGGTAAAGATAAACCTTGGCGACGAAAAATTTTCCCTTGCTGATCTCCAGGCAAAAGGTACCTACAGGTTTTTATTGATGGCAGCATTTGGCCTGTACTATCTGTGGGTGCTCGCAAGATTATTTTGGACCGCGATCCGGACCATTAAAATAGTAGACCTTCAGAACCCCTTCACTCAGGATGTTTCTGTGTTGATTTCCCGTGCGGCCGCCCTGGCGCTCCATCTGGGTATTCTGAATATAGTGGTGGACGTTGTGTTTACCCTAATTTATCACAGCATGCTTGAAATGGAGGTGGAATTTGGCGCATTTAATTTTTTCATCGTAGCTGCGATTTTTTATTGGGTAGCCTCCATCTTCAGAAGAGGAGTAGACCTGCAGTCTCAAAGTGACCTAACCATTTAAAAAAAACATCATGAAAATCATTGGCAAAAATTCAATCTCACAAATCCTGGCTTATATCCTGCAGGCATTTTTTGTACTATCGGCAATTCATTTGGTGTACGAGATAGTTGCGCATACATTTCTTTTCTATAAGTTCCACACCGGAAGTCAGCTTTTTTCTGAAACTTTTATTTTGGGAAATGAGGTTGGGTGGGAAAATAATCGATGGACCAACACATTGGGTAATGGTCTTAAATTCCGAATTAATTATCCCTTCACTAGCCAACAGTTAGTTACCGGTTTCTATGAGCCTGTACAGATTTTCTCTAATCTGTTAGCATTTACCTACTTTACTCTATTTTTCCTGTGCGCGTTCCGGTTTTTCCGGGAAATAAGCAGCGACCGCGTTTTTTCACCCGATGCGGGCAAGTGGTTGTTCCGGTTCGGAATCGTTAATTTTCTCTTCGCTTCAATTTTGCTCATTTCTGTGCTGATCTTTTTTCAGGTAACTCCTTTCGCTCTTCTTCAGGTGGTTGTTATAGGATTGGTAGGGCTCATCGTTCTATTTGCAGTGGAATTCTATAAAAAAGCCGTTGAACTGCAGTCACAAACCGACTTAACCATTTAAGTAATGCCGATAATAATAAATATTGACGTTATGCTTGCCAAACGCAAAATGCAGTCGCAGGAGCTCGCCGAAAAGATTGGGATTACCCAGGCCAACCTCTCCATCCTGAAGACCGGAAAAGCGAAGGCCGTGAAACTGTCAACACTGGAAGCTATATGCAAAGTCCTGGACTGCCAGCCCGGCGATTTAATTGAGTACAGGCCCGAATGATTTTCTCTGAATGTTCTATCTTTGCCAAAACTCACAATATATCACCTCAAATTTCAGTTAGAAATGTTCAGAACGCACACCAACGGAGAACTTTCTCTCCAAAACATCAATGAAAAAGTAACCCTTTCCGGATGGGTACAGACCATCCGAGACAAAGGATTTATGATCTGGATTGACCTGCGCGACCGTTACGGGATCACCCAATTGGTGTTTGATGAGGACAGGTCTTCTGCGGCATTATTGGAAAGCGCCAAAAAACTTGGACGAGAATTCGTCATTCAGGTTGAAGGAAAGGTGATTGAACGGACAAGCAAAAACCCAAAAATCCCCACTGGAGACATTGAAATTCTTGTTGAAAAACTCACGGTTCTGAACGAATCGCAGCTTCCACCATTCACCATTGAAGATGAAACCGACGGAGGCGAAGAACTCCGGATGAAATACCGCTATCTCGACATCCGCAGGAATCCGGTGCGGGACAAATTGATTTTCCGCCACAAAATGGCCCAAAAAGTACGGAATTATCTTTCGGAAAAGGATTTCATTGAGGTGGAAACGCCCGTTCTTATAAAGTCAACGCCGGAAGGGGCCAGGGATTTCGTAGTTCCGAGCCGCATGAATCCGGGGCAGTTTTATGCCCTTCCACAATCTCCGCAAACCTTCAAACAGCTGCTGATGATTGGTGGCATGGACCGTTATTTCCAGATCGTAAAGTGTTTCCGCGACGAGGATCTGCGTGCCGACCGCCAGCCGGAGTTCACCCAGATCGACTGCGAGATGGCTTTTGTGGAGCAGGAAGATGTGCTGGAAATCTTTGAAGGAATGACCGCTGCCCTGCTGAAAGAGATTACAGGCACAGATGTAGGTAAATTTCCGAGGATGACCTACGTTGAAGCCATGAAAACCTACGGAAATGACAAACCGGACATCCGTTTCGGAATGGAATTCGTAGAGGTAAGCGACCTGGTGAAAGGGAAAGATTTTAAGATTTTCGATGAGGCCGAACTTGTTGTTGGAATCAATGTGGAAGGCTGTGCAGACTATACCCGTAAGCAGATAGACGAACTCATCGACTGGGTAAAACGTCCGCAGATCGGGGCCTCCGGAATGGTTTGGATTAAATTCCAGGCAGACGGAACCGTAACTTCTTCCGTAAATAAATTCTACAATGAGGAGGATTTAAAAAATATTACAGAAAAATTCGGAGCAAAGGCAGGAGATCTTATTTTCCTGATGTCCGGAACTGAAAATAAAGTGAGAACCCAGCTCTCCGCGCTTAGGATGGAACTGGGCAACCGTTTGGGTTTAAGAAATCCGAAAGAATTTGCACCCCTTTGGGTCGTGGATTTCCCACTGCTGGAGTGGGACGAAGAGTCCGGGCGCTACCATGCGATGCACCATCCCTTTACCTCGCCGAAACCGGAAGATACTCCTCTGTTGGAAACCGATCCTGGAAAAGCCAGAGCAAATGCTTACGATTTGGTTCTGAACGGTAACGAAATCGGTGGTGGTTCCGTCAGGATTTTTGACCGGGAACTTCAGTCCCGTATGTTCGACCTGTTGGGCTTTACAAAAGAAGAGGCGGAAGCGCAGTTCGGTTTCCTGATGAACGCCTTTAAATACGGGGCACCGCCGCATGCCGGTTTGGCTTTCGGCTTTGACCGTCTGGTCGCTATTCTGGATGGCAATGAAGTGATCCGGGATTATATCGCATTTCCGAAGAACAATTCAGGAAGGGATGTCATGATAGACGCGCCCAGCCATATTGCTCAGGAGCAGCTTAACGAACTGAGTCTGGAGGTGCGTGAATAGGCCGCGAATGATATTCATACCATTAAAGCATAGCTGGATGTGGCACTTTTAGGATTATTTAGAAGTATTACAAACTAAATATATCTGACTTTTCTCATTCCCTATACCTTAACATTTTTTTAACTTTGTCAAATTTCAAAATTTAAACATTCATTATGGCAGGATTAACAAGTTCTACTATTGGTAGAAAGTACGCAATGGCATTGTCTGCAATGTTTTTGCTCATATTCCTTATCATGCACCTCTCGGTGAATCTAATCTCAGTTTTCAGTCCGGCCGCTTTCAACTCAGCGTCAGAATTTATGGGGTACAATCCACTGATCCAGTTTTTCATGCAGCCTGTTCTGGGATTTGCCGTAATCTTTCACTTTGTGATGGGCTTTGTTCTTGAACTTAAGAACAGGAGCGCACGACCGGTGAGATATGCAGTAAACAACGGCTCAGCAAATTCAACCTGGATGTCCAGAAATATGATTATCTCCGGATTGGTCGTACTGGCGTTTTTGGGGCTGCACATGTACGATTTCTGGTGGCATGAGATCAACTTTAAATATGTTGAGGCAAACACACCGGATAACGAAAGATTCTGGCCGGAACTGCACGCAAAATTTGCTGACCTTTGGCGGGTACTGATCTATTTGGTTGCTTTTGTCTTGCTGGGACTGCATTTGGCGCACGGCTTTCAGTCGTCGTTCCAGTCTGTAGGTGCGAGACATCCGAAATATACCCCGTTAATCAAGGCGCTTGGAACCTGGTACTCCATCCTGATTCCTGCAGGATTCATCTTGATTGCACTTTATCACTATTTAACTCAATAAAATTTTAAGTTTTAGTTTAATTCAAAATCTAAAATTCAAAATTTAAAATTTCAAACAATGAGCAAATTAGATTCAAAAATTCCACAGGGGCCATTGGCCGAAAAGTGGGCCAATCATAAAAACCATATGAACCTCGTGGCGCCCAACAACCGCGATAAGATTGATATCATCGTCGTTGGCACCGGCTTAGCGGGAGGTTCAGCAGCCGCAACTTTAGCCGAGCAGGGCTATAATGTAAAGGCGTTCTGCTATCAGGATTCTCCCCGCAGAGCACACTCCATTGCAGCGCAGGGTGGTATCAATGCAGCAAAAAATTATCAGGGAGACGGAGATTCCACTTACCGTCTTTTTTACGATACCATAAAAGGCGGTGATTACCGCGCACGGGAAGCCAATGTTTACCGTTTGGCCGAAGTTTCAGCAAATATCATTGACCAGTGTGTTTCGCAGGGTGTTCCTTTCGGCCGCGATTACGGCGGACAGCTGGACAACCGTTCTTTCGGTGGAGTTCAGGTGAAAAGGACCTTCTACGCAAAAGGTCAGACGGGACAGCAGCTATTGCTTGGCGCATATTCTGCCATGAGCCGCCAGATCGGAAAAGGTAGGATCAAGATGTACAACCGTCACGAAATGCTCGATTTGGTCATCGTAGATGGCAAGGCAAGAGGGATTATCGCAAGGAATTTGGTAACCGGAGAAATTGAAAGACATTCTGCACACGCAGTAGTTATTGCTTCGGGCGGATACGGAAATGTCTACTTCCTTTCCACAAACGCCATGGGTTCCAATGTCTCAGCGGCCTGGAAAATCCATAAAAGAGGAGCTTATTTCGCAAACCCCTGCTATGTACAGATTCACCCGACGTGCATTCCGGTTCACGGAACCCAGCAGTCCAAACTGACCTTAATGTCTGAATCCTTAAGGAATTCCGGCAGAATATGGGTTCCGAAAAACATAGAGGATGCTGCAGCCATTCGCGAAGGCAGCCTAAGACCGGAAAACATCGCTGAAGAGAACCGTGATTATTATCTGGAAAGAAGGTATCCTGCTTTTGGTAACCTGGTTCCGCGCGACGTGGCTTCCAGAGCGGCAAAGGAAAGATGCGATGCCGGTTACGGAATCGAGAACAACGACACAAAAGAAGGCGTATTCCTGGATTTCTCCACAGAGATCCTTAAAAAAGGAAAAGAGACCGCCATCGAAAAGAACATACACAACCCAACACCACAGCAAATCTATGATTTGGGAAAGGCCTGGATAGAGGAAAAATACGGAAACCTTTTTGTGATGTACGAAAAGATTACAGCAGACAATCCTTATGTGACGCCAATGAAGATTTATCCGGCTGTACACTACACCATGGGCGGTGTTTGGGTGGATTACAATTTACAGTCTACCATTCCGGGATGCTTCGTGATTGGGGAGGCTAACTTCTCTGACCACGGTGCGAACAGGCTTGGAGCCTCCGCTTTGATGCAGGGTCTGGCCGACGGATATTTCGTACTGCCATATACCATTGCCGATTACCTTTCGGCTGACATCCGGACCGGTGCTATTCCTACCGACTCGGCAGATTTTGATGCAGCTGAAAAGGAAATTAAAGATAAGATCAGTTTCTTCCTGAACAACAACGGTACGCACACGGTAGACCATTTCCACAAGAAATTAGGAAATATCATGTGGAACAAGGTGGGAATGGGCAGGACCCCTGAAGGTCTGAAGGAAGCAATCGCCGAGATTGAAGAAGTAAAGGCGGATTTCTGGAAGAATGTAAAGGTTCCCGGAACCAACGAAGAAATGAATCCTGAACTTGAAAAAGCACTGAGGGTTGCGGATTTTCTTGAATTGGGCCAGCTGATGGCAAAAGACGCTTTGGAGAGAAACGAATCCTGCGGAGGACATTTCCGGGAGGACCACTCAACGCCGGACGGAGAGGCCGAACGTGACGATGTAAATTACAAATATGCCGCCTGTTGGGAATATCAGGGATCCGACATCAGGCAGGAAGTCGTGCACAAAGAATATTTGATTTACGAAAACATCGAGGTAAAACAAAGAAGTTATAAGTAATCTCCAAGTAAAATTTATAAAAATGAGTGCAAAAAAAGGATTAAACCTGACTCTGAAAATTTGGAGACAGAAAAACAATAAATCAAAAGGGCAGTTTGAAACCTATAAGATTTCAGACGTTTCCACCGAATCTTCCTTTCTGGAGATGTTGGATATGCTCAACGAAAATATGATCAATGCCGGACAGGAACCCATCGCTTTCGACCACGACTGCCGGGAAGGGATCTGCGGAATGTGTTCCCTGTACATTAACGGAAGAGCACATGGACCGGATACCGGGATCACAACTTGCCAGCTTCACATGAGGATGTTCAAGGACGGCGAGACCATCCACATTGAGCCCTGGAGAAGTGCCGCTTTTCCGGTAATCAAGGATTTGGTCGTGGACAGAAGCTCTTTTGACCGGGTGATGGCTGCCGGTGGTTTTATCTCAGTAAATACTTCAGGAAATACCCTGGATGCGAACGCGATTCCGGTTCGCAAGGAAGATGCGGACAAAGCGATGGACGCTGCCGCATGTATCGGATGTGGTGCCTGTGTGGCCACCTGTAAGAACGGCTCCGCAATGCTTTTTGTTGGCGCGAAGGTTTCCCAGTACGCCTTGCTTCCTCAGGGAAGGGTAGAGGCACAGAGAAGGGTTCTGAACATGGTGAAGGCCATGGATGAGGAAGGATTCGGAAACTGTTCCAACACCGGTGCCTGCGAGGTGGAATGCCCGAAAGGAATTTCACTTGAAGTGATTGCCAGGATGAACCGCGAGTATATGTCGGCGAATCTGGACAGAGGATAAAAGTTTTAAAACATTATATTAAGACCGTTTTCATATCAGAAGGCGGTTTTCTCTTGTTAAACAATCACAATTTCTGAAATTTAATTTTATTTAAAAGCTTCAAAAGTTTATTTTTGCCCAAATTTAATATATAATGAAGAAATTGAAGATTCACGCATTGCAGCAAAACATGCTGAGGTCCGTTAGCAAGTACCTGGTTTTGATTTTAGTAGCCATGCTTGCCGTGTCCTGTTCCAAGAAGGTAGAAGTAACCGGTAAAGTGACCGGCGGATCGCCTTTGGAAAGAATAGAATTCACCGAAGCCTCGGGAGTGGCCACCTTGCCGATCATTAACATTGGTTTGGACAAAGACGGTAATTTCAAAGGTAATTTTGACGCGCCGAGAAGTGGCATGTACGTGATTTCCTATGCGGGAAAGCAGAACCTGATTTATCTGAAAAGCGGCCAAAGCCTCAATATCTCGGGTAACGCAGCGACTTTCCCAGGCGAGTACACCATTACAGGTGATGCAAAAGGAAACAACGACTTCCTGCAGCAGACTCAGAAACACATGACGGAATACACCCAGAAGGTGAACATGCAGGATAATATGGGAAAAGATGAGCCTACTTTTCTGAAAGCATTACAGAAAATACAGTCCGACCTGGAAAAAAATATAGACGACGTGGCGAAGAAAACCGGCGCCGATAAAGAAGTGGTGTCGTGGAAGAAAAATGATGTCAGGACTGGTATCATGTCCATCATCCCACAGTACGAAATGTACCGCAAGCAGATGACGGCAAACCCGGCTTTCGCAAATTCAAAAGCCCTGAAGGATTATGAACTCAAACTTCAGGAGGACAAGGATAAAATGGTGAAGGAGCATCCACTATACCGCAACTACCTTTTGGGTAAAATGAGCGAGGATTTCCAGAAGTATGCCACTGCGCAGACCCAGGGTAAAACGGGTTTAATCACTTCCGAAGTGTTCAGCAGCTACCTGAAGCAGAGAAAGGACCTTTCCCTAATTGCGAAAGACTATCTTCTCGCCTTCGTAATGGCACAGTCGGACATCAATCCGTCTGCAACAAAAGAGACGAACGATAAGTTGGCAGTGATCATCGATAAGGACATCAAGGATGAAACCATCAAAAAAGACCTGAAAAAAGTACAGTTTGTGCTTACCGGTCTGAAAAAAGGTGAAGCAGCTCCGGAAGCTGCGCTTATAAAGCAGGACGGTAAGGCCTACAAACTTACCGAGAGTAAAGGGAAACCAACGGTAATGATGTTCTACTCTTCATGGACGCCTTATATTACGGAATCTACCGTTCCAATCCTTCGTCAGGTGGTGGATTTCTACAAACAGAAAATGAATTTCACCTTCGTGAATTTTGATGATACCAAAGAGCAGTTTAACAAGACCAGCAGTGCGATGCTGAAAGGCATCCCCGGAACCAATGTGTATGCGGAAGGCGGCCTGAATTCTGATTTTGCCAAGAAGTACGGCATCTACGGTTTCAAACTGACTCCAAGTTTCCTTGTTCTTGATAAAGACGGCAAGATTGCGGGACGGAACTTCTTTAATTTGGGCGATCCGGAACTTGTAGAACTGTTGGATCAGTTATCCGGCTTGAAGGCACCGCAGGTAGCACCGGAGGCCTCATTGCAGAATGACCTTTTGGCTCCGCAGCCTGCACCTGCCGATACCGCAGCAGCGAAGTAATAAACAGAACATACATTTAAAACCTTGTCAGTTGGCAAGGTTTTTTTAATTTTATACAAAATGAGGTCATCGAGATAATATATAGATGCCTCGGTTAAATTTCTACTGAACTGCTGTTTTAATAAATCGTTGACCAAACTTTTACCTATGAGACCTTCACCCATGATTATTGACCGTAAAATACTGCTTGTTGTTGCGGTTCTAAGTTTTCTTACCGTTTTAATGGGTGCCTGGCTCAAAATCACCCACATCAGCTTCGGACCTTTCACTGCAAATTTTCTTCTGACAATAGGTATAATTCCGGGTTTACTGGTGTGGTTAGCTGTACTTTACGATATCATTAAACATTCCTTCAGAAATTCGTTATTATGGGTTATAGGGATATTTTGTTTTGGAAGTTTAGTGAGTATTATTTATTTAGTTCAGCGCGATCAGTTGGTAGGACATAATTAAATATAGTCCTGGACTGCTGGCGAAATGGCCACGGATTCCAAATGCGCGACATCGGGAGTTTCTGGGTTTGCCATCTTTATTTGTATTTTATTGTAAAAAATTATAAATAAATGGAGAAAGAAACAAATTATCACTCAATTAAATGGACGCGCAATGTTGTTTTGTCATTTCCTGCAGTTGCGGGACCATTTCTAACAGTTGCGGAATGATTTCTAAAGGTTGCGGAGCCATTTCCTAAGGTTGCGGAATGATTTCTGTAAGGTGCGGATTCATTTCTGGATGCAAGTCCGCGACATGGGGTTCATGGATTACAAATGCGCTACATCTGGTAAATATTTGCCACTTTTATATGCCTAAAATCTATAACGCTCCTTTTGTTATATTTGAGGAAAATATAACGATGAAAAAAATTTTATTGACTGTGCCATTCCTTGTTTGGTCGTTTCTGCAAGCACAAGAACAAAAGTTTACTGCAGAAGTATATTTAGTAAAAGCTACTGAGGCTAAATATGGTAAATACATTACCGACAAGTGCCGGCTTGAGGGAGAAGTGTTGTTGAGACCTGATTTTTTTGATCCAGATGTTTTTGTTCTAGAAGATTATATTCTCTGCCACGACGGTGTTTCTCCTCGTTTTTATTACAAATTATATGATGGGCATCAGACGCTCTATACCACCGTTTCTAATGCTACCGTTATTTCGGAGAAAAAAAATGATGATATGGCCAAGGTGTATTTCAGCAAGTTAACTCCTACTGAAAAAAAAGAGCACATACTCCAAGTAGAGAAAGCAGTGGAAAGCAGTAAACAAAAAGTAAAACTGGAGACTGATTATGAAATAATTCAGGAGGACAAAGCAGTTTTGGACGATGGTGGCGCGGTTTTAAAAAATTCTGTAGTCATTACTAATTTTTCTTTCCCTGGTGAATATTTTGTTGGTTTCTCGGTAGAACTGTATAATAATTCAAATAAAAGGATCAAATATGCAAGTTTTACCGTGGCAGGTCTTAATGCAGTTAAAGACCGGGTTTATACGCTTTCAGGCGGATTAACAAAAGTAATTCGGGGCGTAGGTCCAGTGGAACCACAGAGTGGGGCTTCCTGGTTGTTTGAGACCATTTGGAGCGATGATTCTTTTCACACCGGTCGTATCGTATCCTTATCAATTGAGTATTTTGACGGATCAAAAAAGACGTACACTGATGTAGGTAAGTTGATTATGCCAGATGGTTTTGATGAAGCATTGGAAAGGCTTAAAAAATTTAATGCAGAACATTCAGAAGTAAACTAAAACCCCTATGTCGCGGATTTGTGACCCAGCCTGAGTCCGATGTCGTGGATTTGTACTCCGTGATTTTATTTAATTTTACGATAAGTCCATTCTCAACCAAACAATAAATTCAAAACCGCCACCCGGCGGTTTTTTTATTGCAAAAGCGTACTTTTGCAGCATGTCTAAAAACAGAAGAAAAAATCAGATCCTCGAAAATATTCAGCTTGTTTCCGCAGGTGCCAAAGGTGTAGCCGTGGGCCGTACCGCCGAAGGCAAAACCGTGCTCGTGTCGGGAGCAGTCCCCGGCGACCGTGTAAATGCCCGCGTGAAGAAAGCGAAATCCAACTATTTTGAAGCCGAAACCGTGGAAATACTGGAACGCTCACCTTTCCGCGTGGAGCCCAAGTGTATCCATTTCGGCGTATGTGGTGGCTGCAAGTGGCAAAACCTGTCCTACGAAAAACAGCTGGACATTAAGCAGGACGAGGTCTTCAACCATATAAAAAGGATTGGTGGGCTCGAGGATTTTGAAACCCTGCCCATCCTGGGAAGTGCGGAGCAATACTTTTACCGCAACAAAATGGAGTTCTCTTTTTCCAATGCGCGCTGGCTTACCCAATATGAAATAAGTTCTGAAGAGAATTTCGGAAGCCGCGATGCCCTCGGCTTCCATATTCCTGGCATGTGGAGCAAAATCCTGGACCTTAAGGAATGTTGGCTGCAGGAAGCACCTTCCAACGACATCCGACTCGCAGTTCGCAACTATGCGGTGGCCAACGGGCTTGAGTTTTTTGATGTAAAAAGTCAGCAGGGCTTTCTTCGGACTTTAATGCTGCGCCAGAATTCCATGGGCGACTGGATGGTTCTTTTCCAGCTCTTCCGGGAGGAAAAGGAAAACCGTGAGAAATTGTTTGAATATATGCTTAAGGAATTTCCACAGATTAAAACGTTGGTCTATACCATAAACAGCAAACAGAATGACTCCATCTATGACCAGGAAGTGGTAACCTATTCCGGCGATGGCTTTATAATGGAAGAAATGGACGGCCTGAAGTTCAAGATAGGACCAAAATCCTTTTTCCAGACCAATTACCGGCAGGCACTCGAGCTGTACCGCAAGACTCTGGAGTTTGCAGACCTGCAGGGACACGAGGTAGTTTATGACCTTTACACCGGTACAGGCACCATTGCCCAATATGTTGCACGTAACGCAAAGCAGGTGATCGGTATTGAATCGGTTCCCGAAGCCATTGCCGCAGCAAAGGAACATGCCGAATTGAACGGGCTTTCCAACTGCACTTTCTATTGTGGTGATATGAAGGAAATTTTCAATGACGATTTCCTGGCCAACCATCCGCCGGCAGATGTGCTTATTACGGATCCGCCGCGCGACGGTATGCACCAAAAGGTGGTGGAGCAGATCCTTAAATTGGCTCCACAGCGTATTGTGTATGTGAGCTGTAATTCTGCTACTCAGGCACGTGACCTGGCGCTCATGAAGGATCATTACAGACTGGTAAAAATCCTGCCGGTAGATATGTTTCCGCAGACCCACCACGTGGAGAACATCGCGCTACTTGAAAAGATTTAACTGAGAAAAAGAAGACGCTGTAGAATAAGCTATGCACCGAATTTGTTTTCTGGCCGCTACTGCTTATCATCCGCTCAGCGTATTTATGAATTTTATATATCTTTAGCCAAATTAAAAACCCTTATGAACCTTAAAAGAATACTTTTAGTTTTAATCCTCACTTCATCTTTTTCACTTGTTCCGGCTCAGGAAAAGGACACGGTTAAAGGAAAGACCGACACGGCCAATGTGAAATTGCCTGCTTCAGCAGCCAGCGTTAAAAAGCCGGAAAAGATAAAACCATATAAAGACGTCATTACTGCAAAGGCGGTTACCGATGCCGGTGCCATTACCGTTCATAAGGTGGAGGACAAATACTTTTTCGAAATCCCGGACAGTGCGCTGAAGAAAGAATTTCTTTTGGTAAGCCGTCTCACCAAGGCTGCTGCCGGAATGCGTTCGGGGACAACAGGCTACGCGGGAGACCAGATTGCCCAGAACCTGATCTCTTTCGAGAAAGGCCCGCAGGACAAGATTTTCGTACGCTCCATTTCTTATGCCGATTATGCTGCCGATTCCACTTCGCAGATGTATAACTCGGTCATGCGGAACAACATGCAGTCCATTATCCATGCGTTCGAAATCAAAGCTTTCGGAAAAGACAAAAAATCTTCGGTAGTGGATATTACCGATTTAATTAATGCCGATAATACGCTGGTTTCCTTTGATCCTTCTGTAAAGAAAGGGTACAAAGTAGGTGCTTTCCAGAAAGATAAATCTTTTGTAAACTTTGTGAAGTCCTTTCCAAATAACATTGAAATCAACACAACCAAGACCTTTGCCAGGACTTTAGGAAATATTACCTTTCCACCCGGAGTTGAAAAGCCCGAAATAAGCGGTAACTACACGGTTGAAATCAATTCATCTCTGGTCCTGCTGCCTGAAAATAAAATGCAGGCACGATACTATGATCCGCGCGTAGGCTATTTTACGGTGGGTTATACCGATTTTGATCTGGATCCGCAGGGTGTGAAAAGAATTTCACTTATTAAAAGGTGGCGACTGGAACCAAAGCCTCAGGATTTGGAGAAGTATAAAAGAGGGGAGCTGGTTGAACCTGCCAAACCGATTGTATTTTATATAGACCCCGCTACACCAAAGAAATGGATTCCTTATCTGATGCAGGGCGTAAACGATTGGCAGCAGGCTTTTGAGAAAGCGGGCTTTAAGAATGCGATCTATGCAAAGATTCCAAATGCTAAGGACGATCCGGAATGGAGTCTGGAAGATGCGCGTTTTTCCGCAATCGTTTATAAACCTTCCGATGTTCCGAACGCTTCCGGACCTTCAATCTCCGACCCGAGGACCGGTGAAATCCTGGAAAGCCACATTAACTGGTATCATAATGTAATGAACCTGCTCCGTAACTGGTATTTTATACAGGCATCTCCAAATGATCCGCGTGCCCGCACCCTGGATTTTGATGATAAACTGATGGGGGAACTGATCCGTTTCGTTTCCGCCCACGAAGTGGGACATACGATTGGACTGAGACATAATTTCATAGCAAGCAACGCAGTTCCGGTAGAAAAACTGAGAGATAAAAAATGGCTGGAGAAAAACGGCCACACACCTTCCATAATGGATTATGCCCGCTTTAATTATGTGGCACAGCCCGAAGACCGGATTCCGGACAGCGGGATCATGCCCCGTATTGGCGATTATGACGATTGGGCAATTGAGTGGGGATACCGCCGTTTTTACCAGTTCCCGTCTCCGGAAAACGAAAAAGAACATCTGAACAAATGGGTAATCGGTAAACTGAAAGATCAAAGACTTTGGTTTGGTACGGAGAGTAACCAGTTTGACCCTCGACTGCAGAGTGAGCAGATCGGCAATAATCCGATGCTTGCCGGAACGTACGGAATAAAAAATCTGGAACGGATTGTCAATGATTTGGACAAATGGACGGCAAAACCGAATGAAAATTACGACGACCTCAGTACCATGTACGACCAGGTTACGGCACAGTTTGGGAGATACCTGGGACACGTTTCCAAATACATCGGCGGCCAGATGGAGACCCCAAAAACAATTGAGCAGACAGGTGCCGTATACGAAGTGGTTGCGAAGGAAGATCAGAGAGCGGCATTGAACTTCCTGAAACAGAATATTTTTGAGACACCCAAATGGCTTCTGAATAATGACATTTATGAAAAAACAGGAGCATCACCCGTGGAAGTGGTCGAAAAACTCCAGAACTCAGTACTGAACAGGATTTTAAGTGATAATGTCCTTCAGATGATGTATCAGTCCCAGGCCGTGGACAAGACTGCTTATCAGCTTACGGACTATATGAGTGAGCTTAAGACCGCCGTATTTACCAGTGAGAGTGACCTTTACCGCAGAAACCTCCAGCGTAATTACGTGGAATCCATGCTGACGTTGCTAAACAGTAAACCTGCTGCGAATACAATACGGTTTGGAAGGTCTGTCACGGTTTCAGATAATTCCGACGTGAAGTCCATCGTACGCGGTACACTGAATGAACTGAAAAATGAACTGAAGACAAAATCTGCGACAGATGCCACTACAAGATACCATTATGAAGATCTGGTATTCCGTCTGGAAAAAGCACTCAATCCCCTTAGGTGATAATGAGATCCATTCTGACCATACTCTCGGTAGTAATGCTGTTTGTTTCCTGCCAGGCAGATGATGATATCTGTGTTGGAGGTGAGGGTACGCCCAGGATGAAAATAAAATTCAAGACCGAAGCGACGGGCAAACCGAGGACCATGGATTCAATTTTTGTAAACGTGGATTACGGTAGCGGACCTGTGGCAGTAGTTGAAAATTTTATGAAAACTGACTCACTCCTAATTCCCTTACGGGTTGAAGATGTCCCTTTTACCGACCTCTATATCAGCACCTCAAAAGCGGGAAACAAATCCAGAGTTCGGGTCAGTTACAGCACAAAGTCGGAATATGTTTCCCCGGCGTGCGGCATAAGGAAAATGTATGAAAATGTAAGCTATGAACTCCAGAACCCGAATCCGGTTCTGGGAACAGAAACTGCCCAAAATGAAATTGTAAATGAAAGCAAAACGCACCTTTTCCTTCTTTTTTAGTCTGCTGGTTGTACTGAGCATGGCTCAGGAAACGGAGATTGCAGACAAACCGAAGTGGAAATATGAACCCAATTTCATGGTGGGCTTTGACATACTTAATGCGGGACTTTCATTTTTTTCCGAGCGGAAGGTGTATCAGGGTTTCGTGTCATCACGGCTTAACAGGGAATTACATGTGGTTGCAGACGCCGGTTTTGAAAGGAATATATATGTGAAAAACGGTTATGATGGGGAGGTTAAGGGACCTTTTGTTAAATTGGGAACCTTATACAGGCTGATGAAAGATCCGGAGAACAGACTGAATGGATTTTATGTAGGCGGAAAACTGGCGGCATCATTCTACAAACAGGAATACAGGGCGGTACCCGTGCGCGGTTTTGGAGGCAGTTCTTCTTTTGAAGAGTTCCCATCATCCGGACAGTCTTCTTACTGGATTGAAGGTGCGGCGGGGGGCCGGGTCCAGCTTTTTGACAGCAATTTCTATATTGATGTAAATATTCAACCTAAATACCTGATATACACTACCAAACAGGAGGATATTCAGCCTATGATCGTACCAGGTTTTGGCAAAAGTTCCGGGAAATTCAATATGGGTTATATGTGGAATATTGCCTACTCATTCTAGCCTATCTGGCTTTAAAATTCTTGGTTACCTCAAAGTAAAGATCTGAAATCGGTTTAGGAGGCACTCCGGAATCAAAACTCTGTGAGCTGAACGTTTTACCACCTACGGTAATCTTAAGGTCTGCTGAGAGTGCTCCATCGTGATAGCGCTTTGTGGTAGGAGATGGATAGGACGCCAGTTTGTTAAGATCCTGGGAAGGAATCAATTTCATTAAGGTATTCCATTCTGTCGTACCGGTTTTCATTTCCGTCTTTGTACCGTTTATCTCAACCATTTTTACGGTGGGAGTAATGGTCACCATCCTTCTGGAGCCCCTCGTCATTTCCTCCAGTTCTATTTTTTGGATATTCATTTTACTGGCGGTTGCAGTTTGTACAGTGCTGTTTTTTTCATTGGCCTTTTTCTGTGCATCGCACTGAATGGCTACAAGTGCCGTCGCAGCCAGCAGAATCGTTTTTATGTAAATCATAAGATCTTGGATTTTTAGATGACTAAAATAAAGTAAAAAACTTACTTAATAGTGAATAGTACAATAAAGTAAAAAAAAATCTTTACTTTCGCAAATCTTAAAAAATAATATAAATCTCTATAAAATTAATTTTAATTATGATTAAATCATCCTTACTGAAATCATTTTTACTTTCGGTATTTTTATTGGGTACTTCTTCACTGAACGCCCAAAAGAAAGGAAAAGCGGATTCAGATGTTGTAATTTTTGGAAAGACCTATACTAAAGATCAGCTTCTTGAAACTGGAGGTGTCATAAAGTGTGCCACTACAGAATACGAGGCTAGGCTGCAGGCGAAAGACCCAAACAGGCTTACCGACGCTCAGTTTGAGGCCTGGCTGGCTCCGCTTGTTGCGAAAGCCAAAGCGGACAAGTCTCAAAACAATGGGATCATTACCATACCCGTTGTTGTGCATGTTATTCACAGTGGTCAGCCAGTAGGATTCCAGGCTAATATTGGTGATAACCAGGTGATATCGCAGATTACCGCCATGAATAATGATTACCGGAAAATCCCATTGTCACGGGGCGACAACACGGATCCCGTGGGTGCAGATGTCATGATTCAGTTTGCGCTGGCCAAGGTAGATCCTAATGGCAATCCAACAAACGGAATCGACCGGGTGAACCTGTGCGCAACTTCCTGGACTACGGATGATGTGGACGCTAAAGTGAAGCCACAAACGATATGGGACCCAACCCAATACCTAAATATGTGGACTGTTAACTTTTCCGGTTCAGGTTTATTGGGATATGCCCAGTTTCCAAGTGCGTCCGGGTTACCTGGAATGCCGGGGAATGGTGGTGGTGCAAACAGCGATGGGGTGGTCTCTACCTACAGGGCTTTTGGAAGTGCAGATTATAATGACGGAACATTCAATTTGCTGACAGGTTCTGATTACGGCAGAACGATGACGCATGAGGTGGGACACTTCTTAGGTTTAAGACATCTTTGGGGCGACGGTGGCTGTACGGTTGATGATTTCTGCACAGATACTCCGGTTTCGTCCAACGCTGGAAATGCGCAGTACGTTTGTAATGACGCGCAGGATTCATGTCCGACAAGTCCGGGTCTTGATATGGTTCGGAATTATATGAATTATACAGGTGATGCATGCATGAACATTTTCACCAACGATCAAAAAGCCAGGATGGCTGCAGTATTGATCAATTCGCCGAGAAGAGCAACGCTTAAAACTTCGACAGCTGATGTCGCAATTCCCCTCTTCCCCAATGATGCGGAAGTGAAAATTGAAAACATATGTGGCGGAGACTGTAGCATTGTTGTAAGTTCTTTTAAGGTGACACTGTACAACCGTGGGACTTCCAATTTAACTTCTGCAGTAATAAATTACACGTTTAACAACGGTACAATACAGACTTATAACTGGAGCGGTTCGCTTGCACAGGATAAATTCAGTACCATTACCATCAACCTTCCGGCAAACACGGTGCTTGAAAATTTGACAGCGAATGTGTCATCTGCTAACGGAACTACAGATCAGAGAGCCAGCAACAATGCGGCAACTAAAAGTTTTGGTGCGCCAAGTTATGCATTAAATACCGTAGCGTTCAGGCTACAGCAGGACGTGTACGGGGACGAAATTTCCTGGGATCTAAAAAACAGTGCAGGAACTATTTTGTATTCCGGCGGACCTTACCAGGATACCTCGGCTAACTTTCCAACTTTACCAGCACTCATTTCAGAAACATGGGCTTTAGCTGTGAATGACTGTTACACCTTTACCATCAACGATTCCTATGGTGACGGACTGAACAGCGGGTCGGGTAACGGTTACTTCGATTTAAAATCTGCGGATGGAACGGTTATCATTTACAGTGGCGGAACATTCGCCTCTCAGGAAAAGGTGTCATTTAAGCTGGTTAGCCAGATGGCTACTGCTGAAACCGGCACAAATAACTTTGAGGTCTTCCCGATTCCGGTTACCGATATCCTTAATATAACAAAGGTATCCAACAGGGCTCAGTATAACATCTTCAGTGCTGCAGGCCAGCTTGTTGCTTCCGGTTTGGTGAAGGACAACAAAGTGAATGTTTCCGCACTTGTCACTGGAACCTACATAATAACGGTTAAAGACAAAGAATTTACCGGTACGGTGAAGTTCATCAAAAAATAACCTGATTTTTTCTCACCATGAAATCCTCAACTTCGTTTGGGGATTTTTTTTGTCCGCTAATTGGCTACTACTGATGTTGCTTCTTTTGGCTTTCAGACAAAACTTTTATGATGATAGGTTCTGAAGGCACAGGAGATTTGTCCTGTTTTTGGATGGCGGGTTATGAGTATACTGTTCTGATTTGTCATATGAGACATCAGAACAACGCCATGCATAACAATCACAGCCTGCGGTTCCGAATATTCTTTATTAATTATTAGGTATCTGTATTCGGTGATCTTTGGACTAATTGCAAAATTTATAAGTTTTTAGTAAGATTAATCCCAAAAATTATTTAGTTTTGTACAAATTAATACATTAAGATAGTTATGAAGAAACTCTTTACTTTTTTGTTTCTCTTTAGTCTGTTTGTAGGGTCTTTCGCTCAGTGGAAGCCTACATCCATGCAGGGGGAAAGGTTGGGAAGTGCTTCCGATAAGGAAGAATTTTTCACACTGGACATAAAGCAGTTAAAGTCTCAGCTAGCTAATGCACAGGAATCTGGCAACTATGCTAAACCGGTGGTGATTTCCATTCCGGTTTTAGGTGGTAAAGTCGAAAGATTTAATGTGTACAGCGCACCCGTTGTGGTGAAAGAACTTGCTGCACAATATCAGCTGGGATCCTATGCCGGAGTCGGTATTGATGATCCTTCGAAACTGATCCGATTCAGCGTCTCTGGTGATGATTTTCAGTCTACCATAGCTAAGGGAGGCCAATACCAGTTCATTGATCCTGCCAACAAATCGAAAACCATTTTCAGGATACACCCTAAAACCGTTAATACGGGTAATAAAGCTTTTTTATGCACCACGGAAGAAAGTCCATCAGTGCAGAAGCAGATCGAACAGCTTTATAAATCAGGGAAATCCTTCAGCAACAATCCGGCAGATTTTGCGAAAAGTTCTGATAAAAAATACAGAACACTAAGACTCGCCCTCTCCGTGACTGCGGAATATACTGCTTTCTTTGGGGGGACAGCAGGAGCTTTGACTCAAATGAATGCCACCTTAACCAGGGTGAATTTTGTTTTTGAAAAGGACCTTGCCCTGCGACTTATACTACAAAATTATCCCACGTTAATCTATACGAACGCGGCAACAGATCCTTATGACGCCTGGAATGCACCTGCACCCGGCGGAATGGATGCGTGGAACGGACAGCTTCAGCAAACACTGACTACAGTTGTCGGTAATGGCAGTTATGATATAGGACACCTCTTCGGTAGTGCCGGAGGAGGAGGTAATGCTGGCTGTATTGGCTGCATCTGTGTGAATCCTACCACTGCAGTTCCTAATGGAAAAGGTTCGGCCTATACATCTCCCGGTGGTGGTCCACCTTCAGGCGATTCATTCGACATCGATTATGTGGCTCATGAAATGGGTCATCAGCTTGCGGGCACCCACACCTTTACCCATCAGATTCAGGGAGGAGGAAGCAGCATGGAACCTGGTTCAGGATCCACCATCATGGGATATGCAGGTATTACGAATCAGAATGTACAGAATAATTCCGATCCGTACTTCCATGCAAGATCAATTGAGCAGATCCAAGGGAATTTAGTTTCGAAAACCTGCGATACTGAAACAAACATTGCAAACAATCCGCCTGTTATTGCAGCGCTTACGCCTTACACCATTCCTAAGGGAACGGCATTCGTGCTTACCGCCAGTGCCACAGACCCGGAGAATGATCCAATGACTTACACGTGGGAACAGTTTGATAACGGAACTTTGGCTACAACATCAGCAAACCTTGGTACGCTGGCGACAGGACCTTCTTTCAGGTCTTTACTGCCGGGCACGAGTCCTACAAGATATTTCCCGAGACTTAGTTCAGTTTTGAACGGCGTTCTAAACAACAGCAATAACCTTTGGGAAGCGGTATCCACCGTTGCAAGACCGACAAACTTCAGAGTTACAGTACGAGATAACCATGCAACCGCTAACCAGCAGCAAACACAGTTTGCTCAGCAAACCATTACGGTTTCCAATAATGGACCATTTAAAGTAAACTCCACAACAGCTTTTAACAACGCAGCTTCTCCATTTACGTGGGATGTGGTGGGTACCAACGCTGCTCCGTTTAACAGTCCGAATGTTAAGATAGACTATACGGCCGACAATGGTGCTACCTGGGTAACACTATTGGCCTCTACGCCAAATGATGGTACAGAAGATCTTACGTTTACAGGAGTTACTACGGGTGCCACAGTGAAGGTTAGGGTGAGTGCCATCGGCAACGTATTTTATGCTGTTGGCCCAGTGAATGTCACCGCATCGGCACTTTGTACGGGAGCTCCTCCGGTGGGAATTACCGCTACAGGAATTACCGGGACGCAGGCAACCGTATCCTGGACTGCCATTACCGGTGCTACCTATAACCTACAGTACAGGGCGGTAGGATCGCCCACATGGATAGCAATTAATAATATCCTGACCACATCCCAGCTCCTTACCCCGCTTGCACCTTCAACAACGTATGAAGTTCAGGTGGCGGCAGTTTGTACCGGAACACCGGGGGCATTTTCTGCTTCGGTGAACTTTACTACGGTAGGACCATCAACACTGCCATACGTACAGCCTTTTACAAACAACGATTTTACTTTTATTGGTACACAGGCCAACAAGTGGGCTTATGGTGCAGCTGCCGGTAATCCACCAAACGCGATCTATGTATCCAATGATAGTGGAGTAACAAATGCCTATACAAACAACTCGGCATCTGTAGCACATGCATATAAGGAATTGATTATTCCTGCGGGTTCTACTGTTGCTACTTTGTCCTTCGACTGGAAATCATTTGGAAATGACGGTACAACCTGGGATTATATGAGGGTTTGGCTTGTTCCTGCTTCCTTTACGCCAACTGCGGGAGCACAGATTACAGGCGCAGCTAACAGGATCCAGATTGGAGGGAATTTTCAGAATGTAACGACGTGGCAGAATTATTTTGATCCTGTAGTGAATATTGCGCCCTTCGCCGGAACAACAATGCGTTTGGTTTTTGAATGGAGAAATGATACCAGCGTGGGTACAAACCCACCTGCAGCGGTTGATAACATTAATTTTGCAATTCCAACCTGTCTGACTCCGGGAAATATGGCGGTCACCAATGTGATGCCTACTTCAGCTACAATTGGCTGGACTGCACCATCTACAGTGCCGGCAAATGGATACCAGTATTTTTTCAATACAACGAATACCCCTCCAACATCAGCTACCGTAGGTACTGCAGTTCCGGGAACATCTGTAAATTTACCGGGATTGGTACCGGGTACTACTTATTACTGGTGGGTTCGCGCAATCTGTTCCGCAACCGACAGCAGTTTCTGGGTTGCCGGACCTTCATTTACTCCGGGTCAGATCGGTTCGGGTACCGCAACGACTGGGAATCTTCCGGTTTATTCTTTCTTTGGATACAATTACTCACAGCAGATCTATACCGGTGCAGAGGTAACATCAGCAGTTGGAGCCAATCAGGTAATTACCAAAATTAGGTTTAAGGTTGTTACTACCGGCACCGACCAGACCAAGTATAACAACTGGACGGTTTACATGGGTAATACCACGCAGAATAATTTTGCCACAACCACCTCCTGGGTGCCTTACAACCAGTTACAGCAGGTCTACACCGGGACTTTAGCGAATATGACTGCCGGTACTTGGGTCGAGTTAACTTTAAACCAACCATTTATTTGGGATGGGGTGAACAATATCGTGATTGCGGTGGATGAAAATTCACCGGACTGGACCTCTACGGCCCAGTGGGGCGGTTACACAGCGGGAACAAACAGGGGAATGCTCTATTATAGCGACGGTACAAATCCGGATCCTGTTGTGCCGCCAACCGCGAGCTCCCGATATGCAATTATTCCACAGCTGCAGCTCGTAGGTGAACCATTACCTCCGTGTACATCTGCTGCACCAACAAACTTGAATGTATCCGGTATTACCAACATAAGTGCTAACCTTTCATGGATGCCGGCGCAGGGAGCGGCCTATGTGGTACAGTGGAGAGCAGTAGGCTCACCAACGTGGACTACCGTAACTCCAGCTCCGACGGCCAGTTTTTATTCTTTGACAGGACTGACTGAACAGACGCAGTATGAATTCCGGGTGGCTTATGTTTGCGGCACAGTACAGGGTAACTTTGCCACTCCGGTTCAGTTTACAACCACCGCCTTGCCGTATTGCGCAGCAAATCCAACCAGTACGCTGGAACGGACGTATATCTCCAATGTGACGGTTAACGCTGTTGGTGCGCCTACAATGGTAAGTGCTTCCACCGGTGGGCAACAATATATTGATTACACCGGTGACCCATCCCGTTTGGTAACCTTGATTATGGGAACCGCAGGAAATACCGTAACCGTGACCAAAGCATGGACCGGAACTACTTATGCGGCTGGAACAGGCGTCTGGATCGACTTTAACAGAAACGGAACCTTTGAAAATGCAGAACGCGTGCTTACCTCTGCGTCCAATACCACGAATCCGGTTACAGCTACATTCTCTGTCCAGCTGCCTCCGAATGTATATAACGGACCGCTGAAAACAAGAATGAGGGTAATTGTCCGTGAAGCCGGTAACCCTACCGCCTGTGGAACATTTACCTATGGTGAAGTGGAGGATTACGATGTAAAACTGGTAGAGCCTATTCCATGTACTTCTGCAGCCCCTCAGGGTCTTGCTGCAAGTAATATGGGACCGACTACCGCTACGCTGTCGTGGATGCCTGCGACCGGAGCTACCTATGTACTGCAATGGAGAGAGGTGACTACACCGGCTTCCCCATGGATTACTGTAACTCCTGCACCGGTTAACAGTTTCCATATCCTTACCGGTTTACAGGAACAGACCACTTACGAGTTCCAGGTAGCCTATGTTTGTAGCGGCGTTCAGGGAGCATGGGGTGGACCATTCCAGTTCACTACACCACCTTTGAACTGGTGTACTGCCGGCTCTACAAGTGCACCTCTGGATGAGCACATCACCAATGTGACCGTTAACCCTACCGGTTTCCCAATTAGTCCACCAATGGTGAATAATTCCGGACCGAGTAATTATACCGACTACTATTTTGATCCAACCAAACTGGTAACGTTGGTTCTTGGTTCTACCGGAAATACAATTTCTGTAGAGAAAGGCTGGGTGAATGCACCTTCCAATGTGGCGGTAGCGGCATGGATTGATTTCAACAGAAACGGAACTTTCGAGACAACGGAACAGATACTCAATACTGCAGCTAATCAGTTAACTCCTGTTACTGATACGTTTGATGTTCCGGCTGTGGGATATACCAGTCCTTACCACACCAAAATGAGGGTAATCGCAAGACTTACGACGATTCCAACAGCCTGTGGCTCCTTTAATTTTGGAGAAGTTGAAGATTATCCCGTTCATTTGGAGGAACCCATTCCTTGTAGCAGTGCGGCACCTCTTAATGTAGTGGTATCAGGCATTACGCACAACTCAGCAACTGTAACATGGACTCCGGACCCGGGTGGGGCGACCTATATCGTACAGTACAAACCGGTAGGGGCGGCCACCTGGACAGGACAGATTCCATTGACTTATCTGACAGGTACATATACAATACCTAATCTTACTCCGGCAACGCAATATATTGTGCAGGTGATCGCGCTTTGTGACAATGTTCCCGGTCCACCTACGGAAGTTCCGTTTGAAACCAAGTGTGACCCTGAACCACCAACCAATTTTACGGTATCCGCCATCACTACAACCAGTGCAGTCGTATCCTGGAATCCTGTAGCAACAGCAGTCTATGTGTTACAATACAGACCGGTAGGTGCAGCAACATGGACAACCGTGAATGTAACAGGTACTACTTATACCATCACAGGTTTAAATCCTTATACTACGTATGAGGTTCAGGTAGCATCAGAATGTTCAGGAGCGATAAATCCATATTCAACGCCGATTGTGTTTACCACCTTACCAACCTGCGAAATGGCTCCTGTTGGCCTTACAGTTACCAACATCACCATGACCCAGGCACAGGTAGACTGGAATGCATATCCGGGTGCTACTTATGTATTCAGATGGAGAAAAGTTGGAACCAGCGGATGGACAACCCTGAACCTGACCACCAACACGTATATAATTACTGGTCTGACCGAAGAAACTCAGTATGAGGTTCAGGTTGCCAATGTTTGTAACGGCGCGACTCAGCAGTTCACGCATCCTTATGTGTTTACGACACCAAGTTTGGTATACTGCGATATGTCTGCAACAAGTTCATCAGCGGAACACATTTCAAATGTAAATGTGAAACCGGCTGGTGGAACAGAGATGAACAATGATTCCGGAGCTTCAGGTTATACGAGCTACCTGGCTGATCCTACGAAACACATCGTACTTCTGCAGGGCTCAACCGGTAACCAGATTTCGATTTCGAAAGAATGGGCCAACACCCAGTATAACGAGGCGGTGACTGTTTGGATTGATTTCAACAGAAACGGAGTATTCTCTAATAATGAAAGGATACTGATTGCACCTGCAAACCAACAGACCCCAGTTACCACTACCTTCTCAGTTCCAGCTGATGCTTATGTGAGTCTGACGAACGACCGCTATGTGGTGATGAGGGTGGCGATGAGCAGAAACGGTTCACCTGAAATGTGTTCTACATTTGCCAACGGCGAAGTTGAGGATTACAGGGTTAGAATCACGAAGGCAATGCCGAACAACATCATGGATAATAACCAGATCATTGTTTATCCGAATCCTACGAAGAACACCCTGTTCATCACCAAGGTTAAAGATGGCGCGAAATATAAAGTGTACAGCGCGATTGGACAGCTTGTTCAAACAGGTACAATTCTGAGTAATAAGATAGATGTAAGCAGACTGATTAACGGTGTATTCGTAATTGATATCACAGATACCAATGGCGAAACGGCTCAGAAAAAATTCATTAAAGAATAATTTCTAAGTCATTGATATAGTAAAGTCCTCAGCAATGAGGACTTTTTTTGTGGGTATGTACAAAAAAAGAGAAGACTGCATAATCAGTCTTCTCTTTTTTTTTTGATGATGTACTTCCTATCCTTTAAGTTCGTGTATGAGAAAGGAAGTTTGTTTCTGAAGTTCGGCTAGACCGTCATTATTGTAAATGACGAAATCAGCCTGTTTTATTTTATCCTTTTCCGGCATCTGGTTGTCCATTATCGCCTCAATCTCCCGATAGGTTTTACTATCGCGGTCCATTACCCTTTTCATCCGCACATTGTCTTCAGCGGTCACGAGTACGGATTTAAAACATTCCTTGTGCAGACCCAGTTCAAAAAGCAGCGCAGTTTCCTTAAAGAGAAATTCCCCATGCTGTCTCTTAACCCAACTCTCAAAATCCAAACGCACCGCAGGATGAATTAAACCGTTAAGGCTTTGCAGCAGGGTTTCATTTTCGAAGACCTGATCGGCAATGTACTTTCTGTTGTAGCGGTCATCCTTATCATATGAGGCGGAACCCAGAAGTTCTTTGATTCTTTCTTTAAGCGCGGCGTCGTCATTTACAATCTCTTTTGCGCGAACATCGGAATAATAAACCGGAAAACCCATCTCTTCGATGAATTTTGCGACAGTTGTTTTCCCGGAACCAATTCCGCCGGTCAGGCCTATAATCTTGGGTTCGGGTTCGGGCGAGGAAGTCCCGCCTTCGGTAGTGTCCATAATCTCTATTTAATTAATGGTCAAAGATAATCAATTCTAATTTTTTGTAATGAACATTCCCCGCTTCATTTCCGACGGGCTTTTAATAGCCGAAAACATCATTCATTGTAAAGGTTTCATCCAGACGGACTCCCTTCTCCGTCATTTTAAGGCTTGCCAATTCGTTGTGTGCATCATGTTCGAAGAAGAGCAGGTACTCATTATCGATACACTGTTTCAGGAACTTTGCTTTTTCTTCCATGGTTAACAGGGGCCGCGTGTCATAACTCATCACGTAGACCTGGGGAATATGCCCGACGGTCGGAATGAGATCTGCTGTGAACACCACTGTTTTTTCCTGATACTGAATCACTGGCAGCATCTGCTTTTCAGTATGCCCATCCACAAAGATGACATCTATTTTCAGGTCCGGTGCGAAACCGTAGTTTCCGTTTTGGGGAGTGGGGAGGAAATTGAGCTGGCCGCTTTCCTGCATAGGGATGATGTTTTCCTTTAAAAAGCTGGCCTTTTCGCGTGGATTGGGCTCAGTTGCCCACTTCCAGTGTTCTTCGTTGGTCCAGAACTGAGCGTTTTTAAAAGCCGGCCTGTAACCCGTACGGTCGTCGTTCCATTCAATAGCTCCACCACAGTGATCGAAGTGAAGATGGGTAAGGAAGACGTCAGTGATGTCTTCCCGGACGAAGCCGTATTTCTTCAGGTTTTTATCCAGGGAATCATCGCCCCAAAGGGAATAATGTCCAAAAAATTTTTCATCCTGCTTATTACCAAGGCCACAGTCGATGAGGATGAGTTTTTTACCGTCCTCTACCAAAAGGGAGCGGGTTCCGAGTTCGATTAAGTTTCGTTCGTCTGCTGGGTTAGTTCTTTCCCATAGGGTCTTTGGAACGACGCCAAACATAGCACCACCATCCAGTTTAAATTTCCCGCATTGTATAGGATATAGTTTCATATATTTTAAATTCTGAGTTTACTGATTTTAATACTTTTCACTTTTTTTCAGGCAACTTGCGCTAAGCTTTAAAGAGTAACAACGAAATTAGGAATGACAGTCTCTTGCTCAAAAAAATACTGGTAATCAAAAATTAAAACAGCGTGTCCGGTCGTTTCGGTATCGATAAATTCAAATGTCTATATGCTTTTTCCGTGACTTCCCGTCCGCGTGGGGTTCTGATAATGAAGCCTTCCTGAATGAGAAACGGCTCGTACACTTCTTCCAGAGTTTCGGGATTTTCGCCGATGGAAGTGGCCAAGGCAGAGATCCCCACAGGTTTACCGCGGAAGTTTTCAATCATGACCCGCATGATCTTATTGTCCATGTCATCAAGACCGAATTCATCTACATTTAAGGAATTCAATGCGAATTTAGTGATACCGATTTCAATTTCACCGTTACCTTTGATTTCTGCAAAATCTCGTACCCTTCTTAGCAGCGCGTTCGCGATCCTTGGGGTACCGCGGCTTCTCCTTGCAATTTCAAGTGCCGCATCATCATATATTTTAACACCCAGAACGCGGGCACTTCTCTCAATGATCATCCCCAAAAGTTCGATCGTATAATATTCCAGCCTGGACTGTATCCCAAACCTGGCGAGCATCGGTTTTGTAAGCATTCCGCTTCGGGTGGTGGCACCTACAAGAGTGAAAGGATTCAATCCAATCTGAACACTTCTCGCATTTGGACCAGACTCGAGCATAATGTCAATTTTATAATCTTCCATGGCCGAGTAAAGATATTCTTCCACAATCGGCGAAAGCCTGTGAATTTCATCAATAAAAAGCACATCGTTTTCTTCTAAATTGGTGAGTAAGCCGGCCAGACTACCCGGCTTGTCCAAAACAGGACCGGAAGTGATTTTACAGCCTACGCGCAACTCATTCGCTATAATATGAGCTAGGGTTGTCTTGCCCAGACCCGGAGGTCCGTGCAGCAGCACATGATCCAGAGCGCCGCCTCGGTTTTTTGCTGCCGCCACGAAAACTTCCAGATTATCCAGGGTTTTTCGCTGACCGGCAAAATCCTGAAAACTCTGGGGCCGGATTTTTTCCTCCTGCAAAAGTTCATCATCAGAAAAATTATCCTTATCCGGATGTAAAAAATCGGGCATTCGTATTTGGGTTTGTATACCTTCAAAGGTAAAATTTTTTATTTGAATTTCAAGAAGAACGCAAGGCCATAGAATTCTTAAAGTCTGTCAAAAGCATGATCTTGTTGAAATACTTTGTGTGCTTTGTGTTTAAATATTAAATTTACCGGTATGAAACTTATCGGTCCTTTCAAACAGATTATTACACTTGCAAATCTTCCGCTTAGAGGAAAACTTTCGGATGACCAACTTGAAATCATTGAAGACGGTGGAATTTTAATGGAAGATGGGAAAATAGTCCAAACCGGCAACTATGAAAAGCTGAAAACGGTTATTCCGCACGGCAATGTGAGCTTACACTTGGAATATACTGAAGGGGTACAGATTTGTATGCCGGCTTTCACCGATTCACATACCCATATCTGTTTCGGTGGAAACCGCGCCAATGATTTTGCGATGCGGAATGCAGGCAAAACATATCTTGAAATTGCGGAAAGTGGCGGTGGAATCTGGAGTTCAGTCCTCCAAACAAGAATTGCTTCTGAAGAGGAGTTACTTGAAAGCACCTTAGAAAGAATTAATTCGCTGATCTTCCTTGGAATTACAACAATTGAAATAAAATCAGGTTATGGGCTGGATGTGGAAAATGAGCTGAAAATGCTCCGTGTAATTAAGAAGACGCAGGCTTTAACAAAAGCCACCCTGGTCCCGACCTGTCTTTCAGCGCATCTGAAACCGCGGGATTACGGCGGCACAACTCAGGAGTACCTGCATTATATTGTTGATGAAATCTTACCTAAAGTTAAAGCCGAAGATCTCGCCAAGCGTGTTGACATCTTCATCGAAAAATCTGCCTTCCAGCCGGAAGAAAGCCGGGAGTTTTTACTGAAAGCAAAAGCATTGGGATTTGATATTACGGTACATGCAGACCAGTTTACCCCAGGCAGTTCAAGAATCGCTGTGGAAGTGGGGGCGAAGTCGGCCGATCACCTGGAAGCAACCATCGAAGAGGATATTGAATACCTGGCCTATTCGGATACCGTTGCCACTGCCTTACCCGGAGCGAGTTTAGGTCTGGGAGAAAAATTTACGCCGGCACGGAAAATCCTGGACAGTAACGGTATCCTGGCCATAGCAAGCGACTGGAATCCCGGCTCGGCACCGATGGGAAATCTGATTACGCAGGCTTCTGTTTTAGCTACTTTTGAAAAACTCTCCACCGCCGAAGTACTTGCCGGAATCACGTTCCGGTCCGCATATGCATTGGGCCTGGAAGATCGTGGTAAACTGGAAAAGGGCAAAAAAGCGGATTTTGTGACTTTCAAAACAGATAACTTTCAAAATGTGCTCTATCATCAGGGAAGCCTGAAGGCGGCACATGTTTATATTCAGGGCGAAAAAGTGCAAGCTCATGTCTGAAACAGGTCATAATATATGGACGGGTCGTCTCGATGGCACAGACCCTTTGCAGCACCGCATTTTCCAACGGGTTTCTTTGGAGCAGGAGTATGGAACTATTTCACCGAAGGATTTCGTTTTGCACGGTTTCGCCGTTGATGAGGGTGTGCGGAGAAACAAGGGAAGGGTAGGTGCAGCCGGAGCTCCCAGCATCATCCGCAGGAGTATGTCCAATTTTCCCGTCGTCAGTCCTGACTTCAGACTTAAGGATTTTGGGGATATCACCTGTAACGGTACAGATCTGGAAAAATCTCAGGCAGAACTTGCGGAAAAAGCCTGTAGGGTATTGGAAAGAGGAGCCCGGTCGGTTGTTCTTGGCGGGGGGCATGAAGTCACTTTTGCACATTATTCTGGTTTGAGAATGGCTTTTCCTGACAAGAAGATTGGAATCATCAATATCGATGCCCATTTCGACAACAGGGAGCCGGAGGAAGGCACAGGTGCCAGCTCGGGCACAGGGTTTTGGCAGATTGCGCAGGAGGGTGAAATTCATTCACTGCACATCGGTATCCAGAGGAATTCAAACACCCTTAAACTCTTTGATACCGCACATCAGTATGGTATGAAGTACATTCTGGCCGATGAACTCTTCTTTGAAAACCTGCCCCGTGTTTATCAGAAGGTTAATGAATTTGTGGACGGTGTAGAGGTGGTGTATCTCACCATCTGCATGGATGTCTTCAATGTTTCCATTGCACCAGGGGTATCGGCTTTGGCCTATAACGGGATTTTTGCGGATGCTGCTTTTATGCATTTGTACAGGCATATTTTGGAAAATGATAAACTTATTGCGCTGGATGTGGCCGAAGTGAATCCTGCTTATGACCAACAGGACAGAACAGCAAGGCTGGCTGCTGGTTTAGTAAACGAGTGGTTTATGATTTGATGGAAGGGTTAAGAAGTAATAACAGGGGATGATGTAGTCCTATAATAGATGAGATGATGCAAAAAAAGATTCAGAATAAATTAAGCACAGCCGACAAAGCCTTTCACGGGTGGAAGAACGTTCCCTTTGCGGAACGGCAGAAACTTTTAAAAAAACTTGCGAAAATACTGAAGGCCAATACAGAGAAATTTGGTAAGATCATCACCACAGAAATGAACAAGCCCATTTCCCAGTCCATTGCGGAAATTGAGAAGTGCGCTTTGATGACCGATTATTACGCATCTGCCAAAAATGTTCTGAAACCCGAGAAGGTGGAGACTGAATTCCGTATTTCGGAAGTCCACTATGTGCCCAAAGGTGTTGTATTCGGTGTTATGCCCTGGAATTTCCCCTTCTGGCAGGTGCTTCGGTTTGCCGTACCCGCGATTTTAGCCGGAAATACGGTGGTGCTGAAACATGCATCCATTTGCTTCGGCAGCGGAAATGCCATTGAAAAGATATTTATGGAAGCCGGCTTTCCTAAGGGTATCTTTCAAAACCTTGAAGTCGGTCATGCCGAAGTAAAGGAACTTTTGGAACATGAGATAATTAAAGCGGTCAGCCTGACCGGCAGCGAAAAGGCAGGCGGTGAAGTGGCTGCAACCGCAGGAAAGAACATAAAAAAATCTTTACTGGAGCTTGGTGGTAGTGACGCCTTCATCGTGCTTGATGATGCCGACCTGGCTCAGGCAGCCGAAAGCGGTGCGAAGGCGAGGCTTGCGAACTGTGGACAGGCCTGTAATGCCGGGAAGCGCTTCATTATCCAAAAAAATGTCGAAAGAGAATTCATGCCATTATTCATACAGGAGTACCGTAAATATATACCTGGTGATGCACTTGACCCCAACACAAAGATTGCCGGAATGGCCCGGCCGGATTTAGCCGACGGTTTGGAAAAGCAATACAGAAAAGCCCTTAATAACGGCGCTGAGATTATACTTCCGCTGGAGCGGATTTCTGAAACGGCTTTTATGCCGGGCCTTATACAGGTAAAGGCCGGCAATCCAATTTTGCAGGAAGAACTTTTCGGGCCGCTCGGTATGGTGATGATTGCTAAAAATGATGCTGAAGCGCTGGAATTCGCAAATTATATACCTTTTGGTCTCGCCAACGCCGTGTGGACAAAGGACAGGAAAAGACAGCAGTTCTTTATTGACAATCTGGATTCAGGGACGGTAAGCATCAACAAAGAGACCAGCTCGGACCCAAGATTGCCTTTTGGAGGTGTAAAATCTTCAGGCTATGGAGTGGAACTCTCGCTGCTTGCGTTAAAAGAGTTTGTTACTGCCAAAACGGTTGTAGGAAATTAGCAGGAATTGGAACGGACATAACATAAAACAAAGAAAGCGTCTTATAAAAGACGCTTTCCTTATATGATGTAAAAGAGCTTACTTCAGTTCTACTTCAGCACCAGCTTCTTCAAGTTGCTTCTTAAGCGCTTCAGCTTCGTCTTTAGAAATTCCCTGTTTGATTGGAGCAGGAGCACTGTCTACCATGTCCTTAGCTTCTTTAAGACCAGCACCTGTCAGGTCTTTAACCAATTTAACTACTGCAAGTTTAGATGCACCGGCAGCTTTAAGAATTACGTCGAATTCAGTTTTTTCTTCAGCAGCTTCTCCGGCACCTGCACCTGATACTACTACAGCAGCAGCAGCTGGCTCAATTCCGTACTCATCCTTAAGGATAGCAGCTAATTCATTTACGTCTTTTACTGTTAAGTTTACAAGCGTTTCCGCTAAGTTTTTTAAATCTGACATTGTGATAATGTTTTTAATGTTGAACGATTATGTTGTATTGAGTGTGTATTATTCAGCAGCAGGAGTTTCAGTTCCTTCTGCGGCAGCTTCTGGAGCTTCCGTAGTTTCAGCAGCCGGAGCTTCTTCCACTTTTGTTTCTTCTGCCGGAGCAGCTTCAGCTGGAGCATCAGCATTCTCAGCTTTGTTCTGTAATGCAGAAACAAGTCTTTGGATAGGTGACTGAAGCAATCCGATGATTTCCCCAATCATTTCCTCTCTGGACTTGATGTTTGCAAGCGTTTCAAGGTTTTCATCACCCACATAAACAGTTTCCTGTACGTAAGCAGACTTAAGAGCAGGTTTCTCCTCTTTTTTTCTGAAATCCCTAATCAGTTTAGCCGGTCCGTTGGCCGTTTCCGAAACCATAAGTGCAGAGTTCCCTTTGAATGATTCAAACATTTCAGAGAAATCCACGTCCATTGATTCCATTGCCTTTTGCAAAAGGGTGTTTTTCACCACTTTTACCTGTATGTTGTTCTTAAATGCCTGTCTTCTGAAATCTGACGACTTTGCAGCATTCAAGCCTTCAAGATCTGCTACATAAACCACTTTCGCGTCCAGTAGAAGCTCTTTTATTTCTTGTATTACCAATACTTTATCTTCTTTAGTCATTGTATTTCAGATTTTAGTTTACAGATTTAGTATCAATTGCAATACCCGGGCTCATGGTAGAAGACATATAGATGCTTTTCACATAGATCCCCTTAGCCGCTGTTGGCTTCAGTTTGATCAGCGTGTGGATAAGTTCCTGAGCATTTTCTTTAATCTTGGCCGCATCAAATGATACTTTCCCGATTGCTGCGTGTATGATACCGTATTTATCTACCTTGAAATCGATTTTACCGGCTTTAACTTCAGCAACTGCTTTAGCTACATCCATGGTTACGGTTCCGGATTTTGGATTTGGCATAAGACCTCTTGGTCCTAAAACTCTACCCAAAGGTCCCAGTTTACCCATAACTGCAGGCATGGTAACAATTACGTCAACATCGGTCCAGCCGTTTTTGATTTTTTCAAGATATTCATCAAGACCTACATAGTCTGCTCCTGCTTCTTTTGCTTCTGCTTCCTTGTCCGGAGTTACCAGGGCAAGAACCTTCACATCTTTACCGGTACCGTGTGGCAGAGATACTACACCTCTAACCATTTGGTTGGCTTTTCTTGGGTCTACGCCCAAACGAACCGCGATATCTACAGATGCATCGAATTTTGCAGTATTCACTTCCTTCACCAAAGCCGAAGCTTCGTCCAGGTTGTAAATCTTGTTCTTTTCAACTTTGCTTAACGCTTCCTTTTGTTTTTTAGTCAATTTTGCCATCTTCAGTAAGTTTTAAGCGTTTGTTGGTTTCTGTCCTGTTACTCTTAATCCCATAGATCTCGCCGTTCCTGCTACCATGCTCAGTGCTGAGTCAATGGTAAAGCAGTTTAAATCGGTCATTTTATCTTCTGCGATTTTTTTAACCTGATCCCATGATACCGCACCTACTTTGTTACGGTTAGGTTCACCGGAACCGCCTTTCACTTTAGCAGCTTCCATTAACTGGACTGCAGCAGGAGGGGTTTTGATGACGAATTCAAAAGATTTGTCTTCGTAAACCGTAATCACTACCGGCAATACCTGTCCAGGCTTGTCTTGAGTTCTACCGTTAAATTGTTTACAAAACTCCATGATGTTCACACCTGCAGAACCTAATGCCGGACCTACTGGTGGAGACGGGTTAGCTGCGCCACCCTTCACCTGAAGCTTTACCATTTTAAAGACTTTTTTAGCCATTTTTTGTTTTTAAAAATTAAGAAATTTATGAATGTGGAAGCATTTATAAATCTGCAAAGCAGTTGTCTCACAAAACTACTTCGCATTTCGGACTGCAAAATTAAGAAATTATTTTTATTCTGCAAGTGTAAATGTTTGATTTTTAGAAAGAATTCCAAAAATACCCCTTTGGTCTTCTATAAAAAAAGACCGCTCATGTGGAGCAGTCTTTATAATATCTTATTGTAACCCTGTACTAAACCTTCTCTACCTGAAGAAAACTAAGTTCCATAGGCGTTTTTCTTCCGAAAATAAGAACGGAAACCTCCAGTTTCTTTTTATCTTCAAGAATTTTCTCCACAGTACCGTTAAACCCGTTGAAGGGTCCTTCGATAACTTTTACATTCTCACCCACAACAAACGGAATTTCCAGTTCGGTCGCGAATTCTGAAAGTTCGTCCATCCTGCCCAGCATTCTGTTCACTTCCGATTTACGCATCGGTACAGGATCTCCGCCTTTCGTCAGACTTAAAAATGAGATTACTCCGGGGATGTTCTTAATGATGTGCGGGATTTCACCGATCAGATTGGCTTCAACCATCAGATAGCCTGGATAGTATGGCCTTTCCTTCGGTACTTTTTTACCGTTTCTCATCACGATAACTTTTTCCATAGGAATAACTACCTGAGTAACGTGCTCCTCAAAGCCAAAATGTTTCATCTCGTTCTCAATGTAGGTTTTTACCTTATTTTCCTGACCGCTGATTGATTTCAGCACGTACCATTTCAAATCACTCATTTCCGGGGGAAATTATTTTTTAAATGAAAAGACTTGAAAGCAAGTCAATAATATTTTTGATGGCTTTGGAAAAAAGCTCATCCACTCCGAATACAAACAGCGCAAGAATTACAGTAGCAACAGTAATAACTATTGTTGAAGACTGAAGTTCAGACCATTTAGGCCATTCCACTTTATCTTTAAATTCGTGATAAGAACCTTTTATAAAATTTGCTACGCTCATTTCTAAAATTTTGCACGGGCACAAGGATTCGAACCCTGATCAACGGTTTTGGAGACCGGTATCCTACCATTGGACGATGCCCGTAGATTAAAAAGTTCCGCAAGTTTCCCTACGGAACTGTAATTATTTAGATGGTATTAATCTAAGATTTCAGTTACCTGACCAGCACCAACTGTTCTACCTCCTTCTCTGATCGCGAATCTAAGACCGATGTTCAGAGCGATTGGCTGCAACAATTCTACAGTGATGGTGATGTTATCACCAGGCATTACCATTTCTACACCTTCCGGCAAGAAGATTTCACCTGTAACGTCAGTGGTTCTTACGTAGAACTGCGGACGGTATTTGTTGTGGAATGGAGTGTGACGTCCACCTTCTTCTTTTGAAAGGATATAAACCTCAGCCTTGAATTTTTTGTGTGGTTTCACAGATCCGGCTTTCGCGATTACCATACCTCTTCTGATGTCGGTTTTCTCGATACCTCTAAGCAGGATACCTACGTTATCTCCAGCTTCTCCTCTGTCAAGGATTTTTCTGAACATTTCCACCCCTGTTACGGTTGAGGTCAATTTCTCATCACCCATACCCACGATATCTACACCATCACCAGTGTTAATGATCCCAGCTTCAATTCTACCTGTTGCTACAGTACCTCTACCTGTAATAGAGAATACATCTTCAATAGGCATAAGGAATGGCTTATCCTGATCTCTGATAGGAAGTAGAATCCATGTATCTACAGCTTCCATAAGTTCTTCTACTGTTGCAACCCATTTTGGCTCACCGTTCAGTGCACCAAGAGCAGAACCCTGGATTACAGGAGAGTTGTCTCCGTCATAATCATAAGAAGAAAGAAGGTCTCTTAGTTCAAGTTCAACAAGTTCAAGAAGTTCAGCATCATCTACCATATCCACTTTGTTCATGAAAACAACAACTCTAGGTACATTTACCTGACGGCAAAGCAGGATGTGTTCTCTTGTTTGTGGCATTGGTCCGTCTGTTGCAGCGCATACAAGGATAGCTCCGTCCATTTGGGCAGCACCAGTTACCATGTTCTTAACATAGTCGGCGTGACCCGGACAGTCTACGTGAGCGTAGTGTCTGCTTTCAGTTTCGTACTCAATGTGAGCGGTGTTAATGGTGATCCCTCTTTCTTTTTCTTCAGGAGCGGAGTCAATTGAAGAGAAATCTCTTGCAGTTCCGAGTCCTTTGTCTGATAATACTTTAGAAATTGCTGCAGTTAAAGTAGTCTTACCATGGTCAACGTGACCGATGGTACCAATGTTTAAGTGCGGTTTGTTACGATTAAACGTTTCCTTTGCCATGATTTAAATATTTATTTATTAACTTTTTAAAATTTCAGTGCGCAAATATAGTGATTTTTTGAAAATCAAAACCTTTTTGCAGTAAAAAAAAGTTTCAACATTCAAATTCAGGCATTTGCCACGTGCGGACATTAAAATACAGGACTGCAAATTTAAATAAAATTATTCGTTTCTGAAAATTAGCTGATTAAAAAATGTAACACCACTTATATACTTTGCCGTTTGATTTTATTTAACGGCTTATGCAGGAGGGTAGGCAATATCAAGAAGATCTTTTGCAGGATGTGCAAAAAAAAATCTCCTAACAGATAGGAGATTAATAAAGAGCCAACGATGAGATTTGAACTCACGACCTCTTCCTTACCAAGGAAACGCTCTACCCCTGAGCTACGTCGGCGAAAACTTAAAAAAAAATCACAAGCCGTTGTTGGTTGTGATTCTTAGAGCGGAAGACGAGGGTCGAACTCGCGACATTCAGCTTGGAAGGCTGACGCTCTACCAACTGAGCTACTTCCGCATTTGTGTTTACAAATTGTTGGTAAACGGTCTGCAAATTTAAAACTAATTTTCAAAAATGCAAGCTGTTTTTAATAAAATGTGGGGAGAGCAGGATTCGAACCTGCGAAGTCGAAACAACTGAGTTACAGTCAGTCCCATTTGGCCGCTCTGGAATCTCCCCAATTTTACAAAAATGAGCCTCCTGAGGGATTCGAACCCACGACCCCGAGATTACAAATCACGTGCTCTGGCCAGCTGAGCTAAGGAGGCAAATAGATTTCAAAAGAACTTCTTATCTCTTTTTGCGAGTGCAAATATATGATTGTTTTTTTAAAATCTACAAATTATTTCCTTAAAAATATTATTTAAATTATTATGCTAATTCTTTTTTCTTGATTAACAGCTTTTTAGCAACTTCGGTGCAAAGGTCAAGGCTCTGCTCAAAACTGGAGGTGGTCTTTTTTACCACGATATCTTCACCTGGAACGGCCAAAACCAGCTCTACAGTCTTATTTTCTTTATCTGATTTATTTTCTACTTTCAGGAATACTTTAACATCTACAATTTTATCATAATAATTATCAAGTTTATTCAGTTTGTTCTCAATATGATCTTCAAGCGGTGCGTGTGGTGTCAGTCCCATAGACTGTACTGAAATTTTCATAATAGATTATTTTTAGTTATACATTCTTCAAACGTTCCCGTTCACTCTTTATCTTTTGCTCTTGGATGAGCATTGTTAAATACTTTTTTAAGCTGCTCAATGTTCGCAGTCGTATATACCTGTGTGGAGGCAAGGGACGAATGACCCAGCAGCTTTTTCACCTTGGATATTTCGGCGCCATTATCCAACACGTGCGTCGCAAAACTGTGTCGTAGGATATGAGGGCCCTTTTTCTTTTTAGCACTTACCATACCAAGATAATTATTAACTGTAGAATATACAAACTTTTCTCCCAGTTTTTTGCCCTTTGAATTTATGAAAAACCATATTTCGCTCCCTTTCAGGGGTTTCCTGTTTTCCTGGTAAGACTGCAGTCTTCCGGCCAGATCATCCGAAATGGGTATTACCCGTTCCTTATTTCCTTTGCCGATGATTTTCATTTCCTGTCCGCTAAGGTCCACGTGATCATAACGGAGCCCGCAAAGCTCTGCCTTACGCATTCCTGTTTGGTAAAGCGTTTCGATGATAAGTTGAGAGAGGAAATCTGATTCTTTTATAGGTGTTAATTTCTGGAAATCGTTCATTTCGTCCTGAGAAAAGGGGATCTGCTTCTCTGCATAAAATTTCAGGGACTTAATGCTTTCCATGGGAGAGACGGATATTTCACCAATCTTCAGGAGAAAGAGAAAGTAGGAGCGAAGTGAGGAGAGTTTTCGGTTGATGCTTCTTTTTGCAATCTTCCTTTCACTTAGGTAGACAATGAAATTTCTGATGACTTTTTTATCTGCATTCCAAAGTTTTTCTGAACCTTCGGTCAATGTATAGAACAGGTGGAAGTCCTCCAGATCTTTCCTGTAGCTCGTTATGGTGTGCGGGGAATACCGCTTTTCGAGTTCAATATGTTCCAGGAATTTTTTGAGCATCAAACGTATATAAAGCAAAAATCACTCTCCAAATATAACTCTTTGGAAAGTGATTTTAGTATTCTGAAAGAAAAATTTTTAAGCCTGCTCGTCTTTGCTGGCTTCTCTTTGCTTGTAGGCAGCCTTAAGTTTAGACTGTCTCAAAGTGATAGACGGCTTAATGAACTGCTGTCTGCTTCTTAAAGCTCGCACCACACCGGTCTTGTCAAATTTTCTTTTGTATTTCTTAAGTGCTCTGTCGATAGACTCTCCGTCTTTTACTGGAATTATTAACATATATTACATCTCATTTTGGATTGCAAAAGTAAAATTATTTTTTCAACTGACCAAATTTTAATAATTGTTAAAAGATGAATTAAAAATTTATTACTACTTTTAACCTCGCGATATTGTTCTTACTGCTCAACGGTAAATTTGCAGCCTTATATGTGTAAATGGCTGAATGATATCACATTGTATCATCAATTGTTTCTGCCGGATGTCCCAAATGGCATTCAGAAAATTAAAAAGACATGAAGAAATATTTTATTCTCATATATATTGTGTTTTCCATTACGTCAGTATTTGGTCAAAATGCAAGACCTGAAAGTGCGCCGGGAACACCGAGTGCGAAAAGTATGATGGCCGGTGCTTTCATTGATGTTAATACGCCGGGATATACACAAAGCAGTTTTACTGTACAGCAACTTATACAGAATGTGCTGATCAGTGGCGGGGCAAACTGTACCGCAAATGTTACAAACGTCATTGTATCGCCTAACCTTTCTGCTACGAGTCCTTCAAGGTCATGGGGCTATTTTAATAAAGGGACCACTGCTTTTCCTTTTACTGAAGGAGTGGTTCTAATGACCGGACAGGCGAGCCAGGCAGGAAATAATTTTATTTCGGGTAATCTAAACGGTATTTTGAATACGGGGGGAGATGCCGATTTGGCTGCAGCTATTGGAGTTTCCAATACTAATCTTAGGGATGCCACTTATATCCAGTTTGATTTTGTACCTGTTACAAATGAGGTAACTTTCAACTATATTTTCGCTTCAGAAGAATATTCAGGTGGCTTTGCCTGTAATTATACCGACGGTTTTGCTTTGCTGCTTAAGAAAGTTACCGATCCTACCTATACCAATATGGCCGTGCTGCCCGCAGGTGGTGGACCGGTGAGTGTTACGAATATCCACCCCTATATTTCTGCAACCTGCCCGGCAATCAATCAACAGTATTATGCCGGAAATAATACCGCCAATATAGAAACCAATTTTGAGGGGCGAACCATTCCGCTTACTGCTACCGCACCCGTAGTTCCGGGTGAAACGTACCGTTTTAAGATGGTAATCGCAGATTATAACGATACTGAATTTGATACAGGCGTGTTTTTCCAGGCCGGTTCTTTTAATATCGGGGTGCAGCTTACCGACCCATCGGGCAATCCTTTACCTTCCAGCATCAATATTTGCAGCGGTTCTTCCCAGGTTCTGAACGCCGCAGTTCCTATTCCTGGTGCGACCTACCAATGGTTTTTCAATAGCGGTCCTATTACAGGTGCAACGGCGAGTTCATACACCGCGACTCAGGCGGGTATTTATTCGGTGCAGGTCACGGTGCCGGGAACGACCTGTCCGGGTTCCGCTCAGATAACGATCAACCTGCTTCCGCTACCGCAGGCGTTGGATGCCAGTCTAAGCCAGTGTTCTGCCGCGGCAACTGCCACTTTTAACCTCACCACCGCACAGCCGACCATCAGTACCACTCCGGGTACGACTTTCAGCTACTACGCATCACTGGCCGATGCAACCGCGGGAAACACCAATACGATTGCCACACCGGGAGCATATGTGTCAGGAAGTGGTGTGGTGTATGTAAGGGTTACTGCCGGACAGTGCAGCGACATCGCCGCATTGACGCTTACCGTGAATCCCACTCCTGCCACTCCGGTGATCACCGCGTCCTCAAACTTCATCTGTGGAACGACGGGTGTCACATTAACCTCAAATTATGCCACAGGAAATACCTGGTCCACAGGAGCTACAACACAGGCGATCACGGTGACGACTCCCGGAACCTATACGGTAACCCATACCTCAGGAAACTGTCCTAGTCTGGCCGGTTCTGTAATTATTTCCGCTGCTACAAACCCGAATGTGCAGATATCCGGAAATCTTGTATTTTGTCAGGGAGGTTCCACCACCCTTACAGCAACGGCTGCGGGAACAGGGACTACTTTTTTATGGTCCAACGGAGCCACCACCGCGAGTACTACAGTCACCACCGCCGGAACCTACACCGTTACGGTAACCACTTCACAGAATTGCCAGTTCACACAGTCTGCAACCGTTCAGGCCGACACGCCTCCTGTGGCGCAGGCGTCTGCTTTAAGTATCTGTTCTTCGGCATCCACAGGCACCTTTGACCTGACATCTGCACAAGCAAGTATCAGTTCAACACCAGGCGTTATTTTCAGCTATTACGTGAATCAGGCGGATGCGAATGCTGGAAACGCCAACATCATTGCCAATCCTACCGCTTATGTTTCCGGTACCGCCACGATTTACGTCCGGGTGGTAAGCGGAACCTGTTCGGTAGTGGTACCGCTGCAACTGACGGTAAGCCAGACCGTGACTCCAACAATCACTGCTTCCTCTACCGTCATATGCGGAACGGGAAGTGTAACCCTGACCTCCAATTTTGCCACAGGAAATACCTGGTCTACAGGTGCGACCACCCAAACGATCACTGTTTCTACTGCGGGAACCTACACGCTTACAAATACGTCCGGAACCTGTACGGGTGCACCGGCGACGATTACAATTACCGCTAATGCAGATCCAAATGTGCAGATTACCGGGAATAATTTCTTTTGCGCGGGAGGTTCCACCACTTTAACGGCCACTGCTACCGGAACCGGAAATACCTATCTATGGTCCAACGGTGCAACTACTGCGAGTACCACAGTTTCAAGCGCGGGAACCTATACCGTGACCGTAACCACACCGGGGAACTGCCAGTTTACGCAGTCGGTTGCTGTAACACAGAATCCGGTACCTACAGCGCAGAACGCGGCCTTAAGTACCTGTTCACCCACTGCATCTTTCACGTTTGATTTAACAAGCGCCCAACCTAATATAAGTACGAGTCCGGGTATAACCTTCACGTATTATACTAATCTGGCCGACGCCAATGCAGGAAATACGAATAATATCACCACGCCAAATGCCTACAATTCAGGTACGGCAGTAATCTATGTCCGGGTAAGCAACGGAAACTGTTTTGTAGTTGTAGAGCTGCAACTTACGGTCACCGTAACACCGTCTCCTGCGATTACGCAGTCCGCCCCGGCGATTTGCGGAACCACACCTGTCACCCTTACGTCCAACTATGCCACAGGAAATGTGTGGTCTACCGGAGCAACTTCGCAGACGATTATTGTAACGACACCGGGCACCTATACCCTAACCGTTACAAACGGTACCTGCAGCAGCCCGCCGGTTTCGGTGACCATTGTCCAGAACAATGATCCGAATTTAACAATTTCGGGCACTCTTTCTTTCTGCCAGGGGTCTACAACTACTTTAACAGCTAATGTGACCGGAACGGGACATACCTTCCTGTGGTCCAACGGCTCCACCTCGCAGTCTACCACTGTAAATGCGGCCGGAATATACACTGTTACAGTCACAACATCCGGAGGATGCCAGTACAGCGCGAGCGCCACTGTTACAATGGACGCTCCAATAACACTCAGTATTGTACAACCTGCACAGATTACCTGTACCAACCCCACAGTAACCCTTAATGCTTCCGCATCAACATTCCAGGCGGGGGCAACCATACTTTGGACTGCGGGTGCGGGTGGTAATATAGTTTCCGGCGCGAATACGCTGACCCCGGTCGTGAACGAAGGAGGAAATTACACGCTGACTGTAACCAATAACTTTGGGAACAACTGCAGCCAGCAGCAGACGGTTACCGTTGTTGAAAATAACCTTCCCCCGGTAATTGGGCTCACCGCAAATGACTTGACTATCTGTGCGGGTGAATCGGTAACCTTAACGGCGTCCGGAGCGCAGGTCTATACCTGGACGGGCCTAACAGGAAGCGGAAATACCCAGGTTGTTTCGCCCACTGTCACCACTACCTATACCGTAACCGGTGTCGGTGCCAATGGTTGCCAGGGTAGTACTGCAAATATTACCATTACGGTAGTTCCGGCAATAACTTCTACCCTTGAAGATGTACAGTACTGTGAGGGCCTCAGTGGAGTGCTTGACGCCGGTGCAGGTGCAAATTATACGTATCTGTGGAATACAGGAGCCACTACTCAAACCATAACGGTAAATACGCCGGGCACCTATACGGTGACCATCAATAACGGGGTGTGTTCAAAGATTTTCACAGCAACAGCATCTTACACTCCGATTCCGGTTGTGAAAGAAGTTGTGTACGAAAACAATCAGCTAACGATTATTGTTGATGATCCAAGCCCGAGTCTTGAATTTTCAATAGATAACGGACTCACCTGGCAGTCTTCAAATATTTTCGGAAACATTTTGCGGAACACGACCTATTATATCTCCGTACGGTATAAAGACCAGACCTGTTACGGAACGGTGGAATACCTGACATTCTTTATTGGGAATGCCATCACACCAAACGGAGACGGAATCAATGACCACATTGACTTCACCGGCGTCAGTAAGTATAAGAGCTTCAGTGCGGCCATTTATGACCGTTATGGTAAAGAAGTGTTCCGGGCTTCTCCTACGAAGACTGTTTGGAGCGGGAACTACACCAACTTTAAGGTAAGTACCGATACTTATTGGTATCAGATTACCTGGGTGGATCCGATAACCCAGAAAGCGGTCCTCCGGAATGGATGGATCCTTGTTAAGAACAGAGATTAATAATTATTTATGTTAAGGCCGCACAATGCGGCTTTTTTGTTGGGAGATTTCCTTAAATCATTTTTGGAATAATATTTTCATATCTTTGCAGACTTACAACCTGGGGTTGACTGGTTTCGACAGCAAGATCAATGGGTAAGTAAGCATGCAGAGAACCGTAGCGCGATCTCTTTAATCCCTTGCTACACATTTTTAACTGGCGACCAAGAGTTTGCTCTTGCTGCTTAATCCGAATTACAGTAGGATTTAGCGTTCTCCCGAAGATAGTAAGGAGGCAAGATATCCCACAGAAGTTCTGTTTCGCTACGTCTGATTCCGGGGTATAGCAATGCGGAAATAAGGTTTTGGAAACTTCGGCCAAAACACGAAAACTTCAGAAGATAAGCCGGAAATTGGGTGTCTGCTCTCTGTTCCCGGTCGAAAACCAATAGCAGAATAAGCATGTAGAAATCTTATGTGTTGCTTGTTTGGACGAGGGTTCGAATCCCTCCAACTCCACATCACTTTAAAACAATCCGCTGATTTTCAGTGGATTGTTTTTGTTTAATAAACTGAGGCCTCACCAATTTAACTAAATATTATTGGTTCAAAGTCGCTTCCCGATTTTTTCTCAAAAAACCACAAAAAAACAATATATCCTAAAGAATTTTATATATTTGCAGCAATTAACAACAATTAAAAATTTAAATTACTATGTCAGACATTGCATCAAGAGTAAAAGCTATCATCGCCGATAAGCTTGACGTTGAAGAAACAGAAGTTACTCCAGAAGCTAGCTTCACAAACGATTTGGGAGCTGATTCTTTAGATACTGTAGAGCTTATTATGGAATTCGAAAAAGAATTTAACATTCAGATTCCTGATGATCAGGCTGAAAAAATCACTACGGTAGGTCACGCAATTGCGTATATCGAAGAAGTGGTAAACAAATAAACTTCTTTAACGGAAAATTAATAATTTATGGAATTGAAAAGAGTAGTGGTAACCGGTTTTGGAGCACTTACGCCTATTGGCAACAATGCGCAAGATTACTGGGAAAGCCTTGTAAAAGGTGAGAGCGGAGCCGCTCCTATTACTCTTTTCGATGCCACAAATTTCAAAACAAAATTTGCCTGCGAAATCAAAAATTGGGATCCCCTTAACCACTTCGAGAAAAAAGAAGCGAAAAAGATGGACCGCAATACCCAGTATGGGATGGTTGCTGCAAGAGAAGCAGTAGCACATTCCAGAATAATGGAAGATAACGTGGACAAAAACCGGGTTGGGGTAATCTGGGGTTCAGGAATTGGCGGTCTCGAAACTTTTGAACATGAGGTTTTAGGCTGGGCCAATACGGACATTCCAAGATTCAACCCTTTTTTCATTCCCAAAATGATTGCCGACATCACTCCGGGTCATATTTCAATTGAATATGGCTTTCACGGACCCAACTACACCACAGTATCGGCCTGTGCTTCTTCCGCAAACGCTTTAATAGACTCCAAAATGCTTATCCAACTCGGGAAAGCAGATGTCATTGTATGTGGTGGTTCCGAAGCGGCAGTTACAGCAAGTGGAGTAGGTGGCTTTAATGCCATGATGGCGCTATCAACCAGAAACGATGATCCAAAGACCGCTTCCAGACCTTTTGATAAAGACCGTGACGGTTTTGTTCTGGGTGAAGGGGCAGGATGTATTGTTCTGGAAGAATATGAACATGCAAAAAAACGTGGTGCAACCATTTACGCAGAGCTAAAAGGCGGCGGAATGAGCGCAGATGCGTATCATATGACAGCACCCCATCCAGAAGGCCTTGGCGCCCACATGGTAATGAAAAACTGTCTCGAGGATGCAGGAATATCAGCAAACGAAGTGGATCATATCAATATGCACGGTACTTCTACTCCGCTTGGTGACATTGCCGAATCCAATGCCATTTCGAGATTACTGGGTGACCATGCGTATGACATTCAAATCAATTCAACTAAATCAATGACCGGCCACCTGCTTGGTGCAGCCGGAGTCATAGAGGCCATTGCGGCTTTAGGGACCATCATTCACGGCATCGTTCCTCCCACCATCAATCATTTTACAGACGACGAGAATATTGACAGCCGTCTTAATTTCACGTTCCATACAGCCGTGAAAAAAGAGGTGAATGTTGCCATGAGTAACACTTTTGGTTTCGGCGGACACAACGCCTGCGTCCTGTTTAAGAAACTGTAAAACTGCTTCATGGAGTTACAGAAATACTTCTCTAAGTTCCTTAAAAAAAGAAAAAAAGTATTATCGGAGAAAGACTACTATCTAAGTTCGGAAATCAGCAGGATTATCGGCTGTGAAATTCAGAATATAAGTCTTTACCGTGAGGCATTTTCTTTGAAAAGTTCTTCAAAAAATCCGGAGTTCAAAAATTATGAACGCCTGGAATTTTTGGGTGATTCTATTTTGGGTTCCATTATCTCCTGTCACCTTTTCACAACGTATCCTGAGGCTAACGAAGGGTACCTGACCCAGATGAAATCCAAGATTGTAAACAGGAAGAACCTGAACAAACTGGGCGACGACCTAAAGCTGACCAAATTCATCCTGAACGGAAATTCATGCACCTGGAGTGAAAATATTTCCGGGAATCTTTTTGAGGCGCTGGTTGGTGCCATCTATCTGGATCTGGATTATGCGGTCTGTAAAAGGATTGTCCTGGACCGGCTTCTAACTCCTTCCGAAATTAACAAACTTGAAAATAAGATTGTAAGTTATAAAGGGTTGTTGCTGGAATGGAGTCAGAAAAGGAAACTGAACATCCGATACGAAACCTGTGAGGAAATCCAGGTAAATAAGAACACCGTTTTCCGCTGTACCGTTTGGCGGGATAATGAGAAGATTGCCAATGCGGTTGATTCCTCAAAAAAGAAGGCGGAGGAAAAATCAGCACAACGCGCATTTTATGTTTTAAATAAAAAAGAAAACATCATTGGAGCTCCTAAAACTAACACTTGACGACACCGAGGAGGACGATTTACGGATCGCCCTGGTAAGGCTTGTAAAGAAACTTCCGGATTACGAGATTTTCTTTCACGTCAACACAGTGAATAGTTTTTGTTTTGAAAGGATAGATGACCTTATTTTAGAAGGAACATTCTATACCTATCACTTCCCCGTTTTCAGCGGCTACACCCGGGAAAGCAAAGCATGCTTCCGTTTCATCAGCAACAAATCCGCTTTCAGTATCCAAAAGAAACAGGCGACGGAACTTTTTACGGAGGAGGAAGAGGTAAGGTATTTACTCGATAATTACAGAGAAACCGATTATATCCTGAGCACAGCAGATAAGTGTGCCGATTTTTCCTTAATTTTACTGCCTGAAAACCTGTGCTTTCAGTTGCAGGAAATTCCTTTGAGTTCTGATGAGGAACTCTTCCATATAATTCAGTACTATGAATAAATATCTAAAAAAGACAAAAATAATAGCGACATTAGGCCCGGCTTCCTCAACGAAGGAAATTATGACCGACCTCATAAAGGCAGGTGTTGATATTTTCAGAATAAATTTTTCCCACGCCGATTATGAAATTGTGACCAACAATGTACGCATGATCCGGGAGATCAATCAGGAACTGGGTTCGTCGGTGGGCATCCTGGGAGATTTACAGGGTCCTAAACTTCGTGTGGGGGTTGTAAAGGAAGGTTCGTACCTGAATCCCGGTGACATCTTAACATTTACAAATGAAAAGATAGAAGGAGATTCCAAAACGGTTTATATGACCTATAAGGATTTCCCCAAAGATGTAAAAGCGGGGGAGAGGATCCTAATTGATGACGGTAAGCTTGTACTGCAGGTTATTGAAACAAACGAAGTGGATATGGTGAAGGCGGTGACGGTGCAGGGAGGTCCGCTTAGTTCTAAAAAAGGCGTTAATTTACCGAATACCAACGTCTCACTTCCTGCATTAACTGAAAAAGATATTGAAGATGCCAATTTCATGCTGGATCTGGAACTGGACTGGATTGCGCTTTCGTTTGTTCGTCATGCACAGGACATCATTGATCTGAAGGAACTTTTCAAGAAGCATCCCAACCAGACTAAAACACCCATCATAGCCAAGATTGAAAAGCCGGAAGGGGTTAAAAATATCGACCAGATTCTGCTGGAGTGTGACGGTTTGATGGTTGCACGTGGTGACCTGGGTGTTGAGGTTCCTATGGAAGAGGTACCAGCAATCCAGAAAATGCTGGTGGAGAAAGCACGTAGCTATTCCAAGCCGGTTATTATTGCGACTCAAATGATGGAAACCATGATCACGAGCCTTACCCCTACCCGGGCTGAGGTAAATGACGTGGCAAATTCCGTACTGGACGGTGCAGATGCGGTGATGCTTTCGGGAGAAACCTCTGTTGGAAGATACCCGGTTGAGGTCGTTAAGAACATGACTAAGATTGTAAAAAACATTGAAAATACGAATTTCTATATCCAGAAGAATTCCCCCATAGAAAAGGAGTTCAACTGTATTGACACGCGGTTCATTACGAACAGGATCTGCCTGGCTGCCGTAAGGATTGCAAAGAGTACCGACGTTGAGGCGATTATTACCCTGACCCATTCCGGTTACACCGCTTTCCAGATTTCTGCACACCGTCCCAATTCTCATATCATCGTATTCAGCTCCAACAAAAGGGTGACCACAATGCTCAACTTGCTGTGGGGTGTCCGGGCCTATTACTACGACGCTGAAAAATCCACGGATGAAACCATTATTCAGGTTAATCAGATGGTCAGCGACCTTGGCTATGTGGAAGAAGGAGATTTTGTAATCAACCTGAACGCTACGCCATCAGGTGATGGCGGCCGTACCAATACTTTAAGGCTTACAACCATATAAACCATTAAAAATTATGTTCTGCTTTGCAGTTTTGTTTTAGATTTTACTTTGGCTTAAATTGTGAAAATGCGGATAATTCAGTTGATAACTCCTGTACCTTTAATATAATAGGTATTTTTCGAACGGAAGATGAGGTGCAGAACGAGAGGACAAAAGGTTGATAAGAAAAGGCTTTTTTATTTGGATTAAAGATGCTGTATTTGCGATCTTTACATCAACAAAAAAGTCAAACCGCAGAGGATTATCAATTGAAACCGAAAGGTAGAGATTCAGAAACTCAAAATAATTGATGGCTGAACTCTAAAACTGATGGTTCGTCGCTTAACTGGAAACCGAAAGGAAGAAGTTAAAACATAGGACCCAAAGCACTAGACAAGGTTAGAATTAAAGCAAATGACTTAACTGATGATTCAGCTAAAAGATTCTTCGGAATCCAAAGCAGAGTCATCAGTTTTTTTATGTCTTTAAAAAAAAGTCCCCAGATTACTCTGGGGATTTTCCATCATCATTTTTTAATGATCTTTTCATAAGCCGTTTTACCGTCCGAAGTACGGACCTCCACATAGTAGGTTCCGCTTTGCAATGCTGTGACATCCAGTTTTTCGGTAACTAGTGCCGGCGAAATCACGACTCTTCCTGCGGCATCATAGATTTTCAGCTTGTCAATTTTTACTAAATTGTTGATGTGCAACACATCGCCAACAGGATTAGGATAAATCATCGCTTTTTCTTCCACTACAACCTCGCCAGTTGCCAGAGTTGGGTCAAAATTCATTCCCAGGGTTGCATAATCTCTGTTCGCGCCATGATATTGAAGAACCAACGAATTGGGCCCTCTTGCAACAAACACCTCTAAAGCTCCGGTGGCATTTGGAATAGGGGTGTCACCTGCACTTCCCGCAAGGCTTCGGGTTGCAACTATGGTTCTTGTGGTGCCGGTTACGGTGTTGGAGTTAATGGTCCAGTCCTGTACCGCATCCGGAGAAGGCATGACACCCACGCCGGCGAAGGTATAATCGGTTGATGCCGTGGAGTTATAGATGAAACCATCAGCACCAGCAGCCATCCCCTGATCTCCTGCGCCTAATGCAAGGTAGGAGTTGCTGGGTCCTACCAGTGTTATTCTCACTATTGTAGGCGTGGTTTCCAATTTCACAGAAACCCCCGTAGAACCCACTGGGAATGGAGCTCCGTTGCTGTATTGTGCCAGCGCCCACATATTCGCGAATGCAACTGTGAAGACAAGGAATAATTTTCTTTTCATATCAGTTTATTTTTAAAAGGTTAATAATATTTTGTTTTTTGGTTTGTACCGCATACTCAAACGGTTTAATGCCCATGTGGTCGGGCTGATCCTTATTAGCATGGTGTTCCAGCAGCAGTTTCACCAGTTCTTCATTTCCCCTTTTCACAGCCCAGATAAGGGGTGTGGTTCCGTTCACGTCGGCAATGTTGGGGTCTGCCTTTTTGCGGAGTAGCGCCTCCACAAGTTCCCTGTTATAGTTAATGCTGAGGCCGGCGAGGGCAGTCCCTTCGGAACTTACATAATTCACATCCTTCACATGCTCTATTAAAAATTTAGCAACTTCCACATTTCCGCGATAGCAGGCTAGAATAAGTGGAGTGAAGCCTAGTTCGTTGGGCGTGTTGATGATATCCGGTTTTATCTTCGCCAATTCACGCATCTCAGCTGCGGTTCCGGTCCGGGCTACCTCAAACACATCGTTTGCCTGAGCATCGATAAACATGAAACCCATTAAAAAAAAGAGGATGATGATTTTTCTTTTCATTGTTTTACCAGTTCAAAATGATAGTCCACCTTTACATTTTCCGCGATTTTCTTTGTCACCATTTTTGGGATGGTCACCTTGTAATCGGCAGGTCTGGCTACAAACTTGCCGGTTATATAGATCTTTCCTTCTCTTGTGTAGATAGCGGCTATTGAAGTCACTTTATTGTTGGCTCCATGAAAGTTCAGGGTTCCTGAAATGGTGTAATTTGATGAAGATGCACTGAGCTCATTCAAATTAAAATTTAAGATCTTACCCGAAAAAGTAGCTTTCGGATATTTTGATGACTCCGCGTAGTTTTCATTAAAATGCTCTTCCATAAGGGCCACCTTAAACTTAAAACTCTTCGTCATCGCCACACTTGCGATATCACCTGTAGCGGCATTAAGCACCGCTACGGACGCAGCATTTGTTGCATCTACATCCTCAAACAGGGGGACCGAAGCCTCAAAGTGAATCTTCCCTGTCTTCGTCATATACTTCTGAGCAAAACAGAATGCTGTTGCCAGAAAGAAACTTAAAAAAAAGACTGTTTTTTTCATTTTATAATTTTTTACGGCTGTAAACCGTCGGTTTTCCATTTTTTCAGAATGTCAATGTTTGCCTGTGAAAGACTGCCACCTTGGGGCATTTTCTGTGGATCTCCCGCCGGCCTCTGCACTCTGTCTAACATATTATCGATGGCGTTTTTTACCAAAGTATAGTCCGTTAAGGGATAAAATCCCGATAATCCCCCCGGCGAATGACACATTATACAGTTATTGTCAACGATAGGCTTTACGTCTTTCGAAAAAGTGACGGTTTGGGGTAATACCACCTCGGCTGAAATATCTTCATACGTTCTGGTCTCGCAGCCTACTACACTAAGGACGAAAACAAAAGCGCATGCTATTTTAAATAAATCCTTCATTATTCTGTATTTAAAAAACCCGGTAGAGGTTAAATCCAAAAAAGAAATGCCCTTTGGCCCAGTCTCCCGTTGCGTTTGTAAGGTAGCCTGTTTCTGTATTGGGCTGAGAGTTGGTGAAGACCAGCTGAAAAATATGTCCGCCGGTATCTATATCCATCCCAACGGACAGAGGGTTTTTGTAATGGTTTTTATTTTCGAAGTTGAGGAAGTATTCCGCATTCAGTGAAACTCTTCTGGAAATTTTGTACCGTCCGCCCAGACCGGTGGAAAACAGATTTTCATCTTCAATCATTGGGTTAATGAGGTTTTTATGGACAAAACTTGGCGACAGCTGAAGACTGAATGCTTCCGAAAATCTTCTTGAAATAAGCAGTTGGGATACGTAAGCCAGCCTGTCATTGAATTTTAAATAGGGATAATTATCCTTATCCAGTTCGGAATTGATGTCCACCACATGATACCCCACAATGTCAAAAGGTGTATGATTAATCTGTTTTAAAAGTCGGTATTTTGCCCCGAATTCGTAGGTCTTTTGATAGGTGTGCCGCGAGGCGTGTAAGGATAGTCCATCGGTAAGCCCATAAATGACGCCCAGTTTGGTGGTGGCATGGTCGAGACCGAAAAACGTTTTGAAACCCTCGCTTACATCACCAAAACGGTGGGAGATATCCACGTAAAACTCTTTTTTGGCCGCCATTTTTGTGGACTGTCCTGTGACAATTTGCAGGGCTTTAAAACTGGGCTGGTAATCGCCGGAGGCGGACGCGGTATCGATTTCCTTCAGTAAATCCTCCTGAGAAAATCCAAAAAATCCGATAATGAAGAAAATAAAAAAAGTAATTTTTGCAATCATAGACCATATTATTATTCCAATAAAACACCTTCATTGCTACCGTAAAAACACCAAACTGATATAATGAATTGGACGGAAGGCTTCAATCCTTAACAAATTTAAAATTTTAAAAAAAGAAAAAATGTGACTAAAGTCACACCCTTGAGATCACTTCTATACCGGAACTGTTTTGTCGGATATTGCCCTCGTGCTCAAATTTTTTTAGGATTCTGCTCACCACTTCGCGTGCTGTTCCCAAGCTGGCCGCAATTTCTTTGTGGGACATCTTGACCGGATTTTTACCCGTTAGTTTAATTTTGTTTTCCAGATAATCCATCACCCTTTGATCCAGGCGGTAAAATATGACCTTGTTCACGCTTTCCATCATCTCGGAGTAGCGTAGGTCGTAGGCACGATAGAAAAAATGATTAATCGCGGGGTATTTCACAATCCACCTCGAAACCTGATCCACCGGCAGCATCAGCATTTCTGTTTCCTCCTCCGTACAGGAAAAAATGATACTGCGCCCGTCTTTAAAAATGGCGGAAAAAGTCAGGATGCAGCTTTGCTCAGGTTTTATAAAGTAATGCAGCAACTCCCTGTCCTGATTGGCGGAATATACTTTCACCAGGCCTCTTACCACAATAGGCACAAATTTTACCAATTGGCCTTCCGCAAGGATTTCCGCCTTCGCTTCATACGTCCGCAGAAAGGTATGATTCCTGAAATCTTTTAGAAAATCAGCGCCCAGGTTATTAAACTGCTGTTCGACGGTTGCATAGTCGCTCATGTTTTTTCTATAAATTTATTACTATTTTCTCAAATAACAGCCCCTTATTCTTAGTGGTATCTTCCTGATGAAACATGGTTTCCGATTAGTTTTTAAAAATATATAATGGTTATTTTTGTTGTATGGATACTGGAGTCAGGAAAAATCATTCATGTGGATATGGACGCTTTTTATGCTTCTGTGGAACAGCATGACCATCCCGAACTTCGCGGAAAGCCTGTCTGTGTAGGTGGCGGAAAATATGGCGTAGTGGCAGCGGCAAGTTACGAAGCCAGGTCCTACGGAATCCGGTCTGCCATGCCCGGAAGAATGGCTTTGGAAAAATGTCCGCACCTTATAGTGGTAAAGCCGAGATTTCAACGGTATAAAGAAATTTCTCAGCAGATCCGCGCCATCTTTTATGAGTATACCGATTTGGTAGAGCCGCTTTCTCTGGACGAAGCGTATCTGGATGTAACGGAAAACAAGAAAGGAACAGAGTCCGCGAACGAAATCGCGCGCGACATCCGGAGGAAGATCTTTGAGCAGACAGGACTTACGGCTTCTGCAGGGATTTCGGTTAATAAATTTCTGGCCAAAGTGGCATCGGATTATAACAAACCGAACGGTCAAAAAACCATTCACCCGACCAAGATCTTACAATTTATGGAGGACCTTCCGATTGAAAAGTTCTACGGGATAGGAAAGGTTACCGCTAACAGGATGCACGAAATGCATATTTTCAAAGGTTCGGACCTTAGGCAAAAAACATTGCAGGAGTTGACACTTCTGTTTGGCAAATCCGGTAATTACTACTACAATGTTGTCCGGGGCATACATGAAAGCGAGGTCAGGCCGCACCGTATCCAGAAAAGTGTTGGTGTGGAGGAAACCTTCTGGCATAACCTGTTGGATGAGGATTCCGTTTTTGCGCAGTTAAAAATTATTAGCCAGGAGCTGGAAGCACGGCTTTCAAAGAAAGAAATCAGGGGAAAGTCTCTGACACTGAAAATAAAATACAAAGATTTCACCGTTTATACCCGGAGTAAAACCCAGGAATTTTATTACAACAGTTCACATGATTTCTATGCTACCGCCTGTAAACTATGGAATCTCAGACCCTACGATAAGCCAATACGCCTCCTTGGTCTTTCCCTTTCGAATCTAAATACGCAGGAAAGGAAACAGGTTTCTGTACAGTTGAAAATATCTTTTGAGGAATTTATGTCATAAATCAGTTTTACATGTATTTTTATTAGTAATAATTTTCTATCTTTATATTATATAATATTTCTGAATGAAGCTATTAAGAGGGTGGGGCATTGGTCAGCTCCATGATGTAAAGGACATAAATAACAGTATAAATTTTTCGGGATATTCGATTTTATATTCAGCAACTGATTTTATTCATTTGATGATCTTTGATAATGAGGTTCATCTTCAGCCCGAAACCTTTTATTTCATACCACCCAACAGTACAGTACAAGTGTATGGTCACTCTGTAAATGCTGTTCTTATCTGGTTTAATGTAGATCTTTTTGTAGACCGCCTGGAATTTTTAAGTCAGATTAAAAAAGGGGTGTTTTTTCGTGACCCGATGGGCCTGATGGTAAGGAACACCTTCATGCCCTATGCAGGTATTTTGGAAACCTACTACCTGCCAACGCAACAGGGAAGAATTAATAAACTTTTTGCCAGAAATCTCCTGATTAATTTCATTGAGTTCCTTTTGCTGCGCACGTTAGCTGAGCAGGATCCTCTGCTTATAAATTACAAAAAGGACAGTTACGAGTGGGAGATAACGAACCGCTTCATTTTTCTGATTCATCAGGATTCTCAGTTAAATAATAAAGTAAGTTTCTACGCAGAGCACCTCTGCATTTCAAAAAGGACGCTGGACAATGCGCTTCAGACTGTCTTTGGGTGCTCGACGAAACAGTTTCTGATTGCGAAAGCGCTGGAAAAAGCGAAGAAGCTCCTCAGAGGTACAGAAATCACCGTGAAAAATATCAGCAATGAATTGGGTTTCTCCGAAGAGAGTAACTTCAGTAACTTTTTTAAAAAACACACAGGTCAGTCGCCAAAACAGTTTAGGGATCACGCCGAGGGAATGATTCCAACGTTACGGGTGTTAGTGTAAGCAGGAGAATTGTGAATTAATGGATAGGAATTATGACCGGAAAAATATTGATTTTGGTAAGTCTGATGAGTGGATTTTTTGCACTCAGCATGAAGGGTCAGGAAAACGGCACAGCGACACTTAATGTGAACCTCTTTCCCGTACAGACCATTGAAGTTAATGGTGAGGGCGGTAGTGCCGTGGAACTTGCTTACCAAACCAAGGAAGATTATAAAAACGGAGTTAGTGTGACCAAAGAAAATCACCTAAAAGTGTACAGTACCGGTGGCTTCGTGATCACCGTGAAATCACTGACACCAACGCTTACGAGCACCCTTAATAACGGCGTCAGCATAGCAGTGGGCGATATCTCCGTAACCGCAAGTCCCGGAACCACCAACAGTATGCAGGGGTTTGTAGTGAACCCCGTTCCGCTGTCTACAACTGATACCGCTATCATTTCCAGCAATTTCGGTGGAAACAATATGACCTTTACCATCACGTACAGTTCCAAAGGGGATCAGGATGCATACATCAACAAGTTTTTCATCGGACAAAGTCCCACCGTGTATACCACACAGGTAATTTACAGTATAGAACCCCAATAATAGCCAATTAATTCTTCAGGAGTTTTTATCAGGTGCAGACAAAGGGCTTTAGCACTTTTGGAATTGAACAACTGAATATGTAGTGGTAGAAGTGCGTGGCACGGTTTTTCCAGTGGTTTTTCCGGAATTAAGCGTACCGAAATAAGTGGGTTTTTTCGTAAAGCATTGATTTTCAAAATAAATTTATCATCCAATTGTAAAGTTTATTATCTTTATTTCAGAAAAACACTGATGAACACATTAAGAGATTGGGGTATAAGTCAGCTCCGGGACGTTCAGACTGAACAGAACCAGATTTTGTATTCCGGATACTGCATCCTATATACGACCACTGACCAGATCCATCTGTGGATTTGTGGCGAGGAACTCCACCTACAGCCTGAGACCTTTTTTTTTATTCCGCCCAACTGCGCAGTCAACCTCTTAGGGGAGTCTTCAAACGCCATCCTTATTTGGTTTAAGATTGACTTGTTTGTGGACAGGCTGGAATTCCTAAGCCATATAAAAAGGGGGATTTTTTTTAAAAATTCAAGCGGTTTTGAAGTGGAAAACACCTTCATGCCTTACCATTTAATCGTAAAGCACTATTATCTCCCCTCGCAAAATGGAATAATAAATAAGTTATTTGCGAAGAACCTCCTGATTAATTTCATTGAATTTATCCTACTGCGGACCCTCCTGGAGCATGATCCGAAGCTTCATGAGTACAAGCAGAATACTTATGAAAAAGAAATTGCCAATCGGTTTGTATTTCTCATTCATCATGAACCTACGGTTAGTTTCAGAATTGATCATTATGCGGATCAACTCAATATCACAAAGCGCACTCTGGATAATGCGATCCAGACCATGTATGGCTGTTCCACCAAACGGTTCATTATAGCTAAAGCGCTGGAGAAAACAAAGAAACTGCTACGGGGTACCGAAATCCCGATAAAAAATATAAGTCAGGAGGTGGGATTTTCGGAAGAAAGTAATTTCAGTAACTTTTTCAAGAAGCATACGGGGCATTCACCACGGGAGTACCGGGAGCATTCTGCGGGCAATATCCCTAACCTGCGTATAACCGTGGATTAATTTTTTAGCAACGAAACCAATAATATATTCCTATAAATTTAATATAATCTGAAAAAATCGATTGAAAAAATCAAAAACGCTTATATATAGTTATGCATTCATTTGCATAACTTTTTTGTTTTTTTTAATAAGTTGAACTGCGCCAGAGCATATTACCTTTGTCATGTCAAAAAGCCACCGGTAGTAGTACCCAATTTATTAAACCAAAAAAATAAAAATATCATGAAAAAAGCAGTTTTCTTATTCAGTTTAGTAGCAGGTTTGTTTGTAGCGAATGCGCAGACTGCATCCGCAACATTAAATGTAAATTTGCAACCGGTTCAGTCAATAACAATAAACGCAATACCAACAGTGGCAATAAATTATGCAACCTCAACTGACTATAGTGGTACTGGTGTAGAAGTAACAGCGACTGATCACTTGAAGGTGGTTAGTTCCGGTGGGTTTGTTGTGAGTGTTTCAGCACAAGATGCTAACTTATCTGGTTCAAATTCAGCAGGAGCGATCACAGAAACAATCGCTGCGTCAGGAATAAAAGTTGTAGCGTCTAACGGTACAGGTAATACCGGTGGTACATTTACCCCCCAAGCGGCGTTAACTGTGGGAACCGCAAGTACTGGAGCTGTGTTGCTATCCAGCGATACAGGGGGTGCAACAAAGCTTTATACCGTTAAGTACCAAGGTGCTGGTGGTAATGCTTATTTAGCAAAGCGTATTGGTACTGGTACGACTACCTATACCACGCAGGTTCAATATTCTATTGTTGCCAACTAAAAGAGGTCTTAAATCCAGAATTCAGGCAATTTAAGTTCTTCTTAAATTGCCTTTTTTATTATGAAAACTCTATCTAATATTTTTATTGTTCTCATTCAGTTCTGTTTGGGTGGATTTTTACATTCGCAGACCGGTCTTGATGTTACTCCGCCGCGCAATTATTATACCTCGGCACCAGGGGAGAGTACTGTGAATAAAATCAATGTCTCCAATCCAAGCAAAAGTAATTCCCTCACGCTTACCGTATCGGTGAACGACTGGGAATATGATTCCAGTGGTAATAATGTTATTGCTGAACCCGGCACACTGAAAAATTCTGCTGCGAAATGGATTTCAATTAAACCGCAGTCCTATTTTACACTGGCTCCAGGCGAATCCCAGCAAGTTGAAATTACGGTGACACCGCCTGTTAAAAGGTTTGATTCCCTTAACGTCCATACGGCACTGGTTTTTGTTACCCAAACCAACCCGGTAGATTCCTACAACGAGAAAGGTGCACTGATCAAAATAAGTTTGCGGTCCGGCGTGAAGATCTATCACAGGTTTGATGAGAAGAATAGCCCCGGCGTGGAGTTTACGGATTATAAGTTCAATAAGAAATCAAGAAAACTTGAACTGTCCATTGGAAACGTGGGGAATACATGGACAGACGGAACGGTAGTTACGGAGCTCGTAGACCAGAATGATGGGACTCAGGTTAAACTCCAGGATCAAATCATCTACACCCTTCCGGGTGATGAGCGCGTGGTCGGTATACCGCTTCCCGCAGTCCTGAAGCAAGGGAAATATATCGCAACTTCTACCTTTTCCTACGGCGATGACGATACAATAAAAATGGCGGAGTTAACTTTTATCTATGACTAAATTCATACTGGTTCTGTTTTCACTGGTGTGCACCTTAGCTGTTGCGCAGCCGCAACAGGTCAGGGTAAATGCATATGGGGGTGGACAAATTGCTGTGAACGGTTATAACGGCGGTACCAAGAGCAAGATTTTGACTGTGCAGATGCAAATTTCAGATCCGAAACCTCCCAATACCACCATGGACCAATGGTCTTTAACTTACAAGGTAAACGGTACCATTTCTAACGGAAGTAAAACCTTCCCACCGGATAAAATAAAATTAAGGTTTAATGATGTGACCCACAATGGGACTAATGATGCGAATATTATTCCTACCGCTTCCAGTTTGATGCTGAACACAGGAATGTTACCCCTCACCTATACGAACTCATTTTTTGCCTATAATTCCACCTACAATCTTACTCTGCTTACCAAATATTACATGGGACTGACCATCAGTTATGATGCAGTGGTGGACAGTGGGGCTTACCTGGCACAATATTCTTCAGGCACGGCATATACGATTAATGTAACGGTAGAAATCAGAGATAAAAATGGAGTTGTACGGGACAGTGAAGTTGCGAACTTCAGCATGATGATTATTCCTATTTACAATAATTACGGTATGATTTTCGATCCGGCTGCGCAAAACATATTGCTGGAATTTAACAATACGAGCGCATATGTAAATGGTGTTTCCAAAACCTTTACTCAGGCTTTTTCTACCGTATCCACTACCGGTTATACGGTGAAGGTCAGCACGCTTAGCAATAACCTCACCAGTGGAAACAACAACCTCCTGCCCGTTGGTGCTATTAAACTGACTGTAAGAGACAATATTACACAGGCTATAAAAGGAACAGTTAATCTGTCGAGCACGAAACAAACGGTTATTACAAGCGCTGCTCATACGACTTTATTTTTTGACACAACCTATTCCACACTGCCAGGAGACGTAGGTTTTTACAACAAACCATACGGCCAGTATTCTGGAACTCTGGTATTTGAAATGGCACCTCAATAACATGCCGTGAAAGTTTTTAACAGAATAGTCAAGCTTCTCTGTATTTTGCTGGGAGTCTTTTTATACGCCCAGGGTGCCCCTGTTACGCTCGACGTTGAAAAAACCATCGCCACTACCAATGAAGATCTGATCACGGTGATGGTTAAGGTTGAGAATACCACCAGCCAAGTATATCATCTACAGCTCATATCCAAAGGTGATAATGGCATACGGGTTTTAAATAGAAGTGTAAATATAAACCTCCAAGCACGGGAGAAAATTTTTGTTCCTGTAAAGATTTTTATTGAAAAAAGTCAGCCAGCCGGCTCTTCGGAAGTTGTCTTTGCATTGCTTGACGGGAACAATAATTCAGTCGCCCGTTCGTTAACGGAACTTACCATCGCTACCAAAAGGTCACTCAGGATAATTGCCAATGAACCCCAACAGCTCATCGAGAGGATTGGGGATTCGCTGCGTATATCCACTCAAGTCTATAATGCCGGTAACAGAGCGGAGGAAGTCGAAATCATTACCACATTCCCTCAGGGTTACAATAGTGACCTTACGCAGAAGAAAACAATCGTCTTGGAGCCCTTTAGCGACCGCGAAGTGGTATTTGCAAGAATTATCGACAAGGATCTCCTTAAGCTGGAAATTTTCACAGTAAGCATAGCAGCGAGAAACGAAAACAGGGATTATTTTGGCAATGTGACGGTAATGGTGCAGAATGCCCTCGGAAACAGAAGGTATATTGATCCTCTGAATCTGAGCCAGTATTTACAGCGCAGCAGCCCAAACCGCATCGCCTTGAGTACAAGCAATCCTTTTTCCCAATTTTCGGCGTCTCATAATCTGGACCTCCATACCGAAGTAAATATAGGGAACACCAAGGCCGGCATCAATGTGAACGGGACATACTGGCCCCAACGGGAAGATGAAATCATGCTGCAAAATACCCGGGTAAATCTTGAAAACGGTCCCTTTGGTCTCCAAATAGGCAATATCAACAGTACCGATTTGGAAATCAGCTTAATGGGCAGGGGGGCGGAATTCTCTTATAACCCAGTGAATGACGCAGGATTCCGCTTCAGCGCAGGCGCTGTGGATAAGAGTTATAATCTGTTGGACCCACTTACCAAGCCCTCCCAGGGATACTCTGCCTTTGCCAGGAGCCACTTTACTTTTGATGAAAAGAAGACACTTAGCAGTGAGGTCGTTCTCGATACCGATCCCATTCAGAAAGGTTTTATCTTCAAAAACAGCTATGAATTCAACAACAAGGATACCTATTACAGCGTAGATCTGGGTTACGGTTTCGCAAGGGGTGCGGTTGATGCAGAAGCTGCGGAGTCCTCTATGGCCGTCGGGTTCAATTACCGTAAAAACTGGAAGAAGTACGTATTCAATTCCAATAACTATTACAGCAGTGGCTATTATCCTGGTATAAAGAGAGGCAGTACCGTATTTGAACAGCGATTGTCGCGGAATTTCGAGAAACTATCGGTGTATGCCGGCTATAGCCTGAACATCTTTGAGCCTAAAAACATTGACCCTTTATACCCGTACAACACTTCCTCTATGCGGTCCAGGATAGAGGCGGGCAGCAGTTTTCCTGTGGTGAAGGGCTTGTCTATGAGCCTTTCTTCCCAGATTTCCGGCGAGAACTCTGAAATTTTCCTGGGCAGTTCTTTCCAGCAAACGATGGTCGACTTTCGGTTGGCTACGTTGAGAACCGCAATCAACTACAACACCCCTGACAATAGGGACAGGATTAGCTTGCTATATTCCCAGGGCGTTTCGTATTATGGGGGTTTAACGAAACCCCGTTACATTCAGCAGGTGCAGGCCAACTGGTACCGTGGGGATTTTATGTTGAGTGCCAGCTATCAGGAGGGCGCATTTATGCTGTACGAAGGTAATGTGAATGGTTCGCTGAATGCCGATACTCAAAAGATTTCCGGCTTTGCAACCTACAGGCTCGCCCTGCTGAATAAAAAACTGAATATGAATTTCAGCGCCTTGGGTAATTATGACCGGCGTACAGGCAACACCCTTTCCTTCAGCAGTAGTTTTGATTACAAAATGTTCCGGGCAACACGGGTCTTTGGTAACGTCAATTATAACACATTCAGCAGAGATGACTTTTCAACCGCAAACACCTATTACCAGTTGGGGGTGAGCCAGGAATTGCCCACCATAGGTGATGAGACAGTGAAATACAAAAACGGGGTAATCAGGATATTCGCATTCTTTGATTTGGATAATGACAATGCCTATAATCCGTCCGTCGATAAACCAGCTCCCCATGTAAAGGTTAAAATAAATAAGACCATTTTTGTGGCAGATGACGAAGGAAATATTAGATACCGTAAGGTGCCTTTCGGTGAGTACACCATAAAATCCCTGGATACAAAATGGTATGCTGACGACCAGATAGTCCAGCTGGCTCAGAAAGAAGTTTTTCTTACCATCCCTCTGGAAAAAACCAGTGTGGTTCGGGGCTTCATAGAATACCAGCTAACCTCTAAAACCCAGTATGAAGTCCAGGAAATTATGGCTGGTATTCCTGTGATTTTCAAAAATACATTTGGTAAAACCTTCACCTTTTATACCAATGCCACAGGAGAATACAATGCTTACCTTCCTCTTGGTACTTATACTGTTTCGGTGGAAACCACGGTGTTGCAGAAAAATGTCTACATCGATGACAATCTGCAGACTGCTTCTGCAGTGGAAGGTACCACCAACACCCTCGAAAACTTTTTGCTGAAAGTAAAGGAAAAGAAAGTGGAAGTGAAAAAATTCGGTCTCCCCAATTAACGCTTTCGGAAAATTTGGTCGTCTGCTGTTCAGAATAAGGCACCACTTTCTTATCTGTCGTTTTAAGTTAGAAACTGGGCAGTGCGGTAGTTATTCCCTCCTTTATGTGAAGGATGTTTTTGGCTGACCCCTTTTAAAGTTTGGTGGGATGGGATTATAGTTGGATATTTACCAGTGCACCCCATTACCGGAGGCAAATCCCCAATAAATGATGATTGAACTGAAAGCGAAGGTGACCTCCCGACAATATATAAAGCTCCTCTACGGCCTTACCTACGAGAAACCCATGATGCGGGCTCTTATAGGCGTAGCGGCAATACTCCTGCTCTGGATCGTTCTTTACCACCTCCACATTTTTGACCTGCCAAAACCCCTGATCTATCAGTATATAACCATGGGGCTTATTGCTATCGTACAGCCCATCGTAATTTACACCACAATTATCAGAAATTATAATTCCAGCAACCACCTGAGGGAAACACTTGATATAAAACTCACCGATACGGAAATTATGATTAGGGGTGAGTCCTTCTACATGGAGATTCTATGGGCGAAAATATTCAAGATTGTAGAAAAAAGGAATTGGTTTCTCATCTACCAAAACAATTTGTCAGCAATCATCATTCCTAAAAAGCATTTACAGGATAGCGAAATCAATGATGTTCGGGACATTTTGAGGGTAGTTAAGGCGGTTCCTTTAAAGTTAAATGACTGAATTTTTTTAAAGTGCCGGTCTTGAGTCTCTATGGCCGGAAACGGATAATGTCAGTGACTTTAAAAGATCCCGGGGCTGTCAGCGAAACCCTCATTCAAAAAGAAGGAATTGCATGAAAAATGGGTTAATTTTTGCTAACTTCCTGCATCAAAAAAATTATCAATGAACGCAACCATGCTTCAGTTTTTCCACTGGTACTCGGAGGGGAATGCACAATTGTTTGAACATGCTAAAAATTCGGCAGATTATTTAAAGGAGTTAGGGATTTCAGCAGTGTGGTTTCCGCCCGCTTACAAAGGAGCCGGGGGCGGCTATTCCGTGGGTTATGACCCGTACGACCTTTTTGACCTTGGCGAATTCGACCAAAAGGGAACCATTCCTACAAAATACGGAACAAAAGAACAATACGTGGAGGCGTGCAAAACACTGCAATCCAAAGGAATATCGGTGATTGCAGATATTGTGCTGAATCACAAGGCCGGGGGCGACGAGAAGGAAAAGTTTCATGCAGTGAAGGTGGATCCCGACAACCGCCAGCAAAATGTATCAGAACCTATTGAGATTGAAAGTTATACCAAATTCACCTTTCCGGGAAGAGGCACCACCTATTCGGATTTTGAATGGAACTTTCAGTGTTTTTCCGGGGTTGATTATGCAGAAGGCCAGGGTGAGGGAATCTTTCAGGTCATCCACGATCACGGCGACGGCTGGGAAGAGATGGTTGCAGACGAACTTGGCAATTACGACTATCTGATGTACAACGACATCGAACACCGGAACCCTTTCGTACGCGAAGAACTTAATTACTGGGGAAAATGGTATCATGACCAAATTCATTTTGATGGAGTGCGGCTGGATGCGGTGAAACATCAGTCGCCTGATTTTTATAAGGAATGGCTTCACACGCTGCGGGCAAATACGGGTAAAGATATTTTTGCGGTAGGGGAATACTGGGCGCCGGGTGCTTTGGACCTGAAACAGCAGTATATTAATGCCACTGCGGGCAGCATGAGCCTGTTCGATTCGTCGCTGCACCACAATTTCCATATGGCCTCGAAAGAAGGGGAACATTATGATTTGCGTACAATCTTTGATGACACCCTGACCCTTGCAAATCCTACACTTTCCGTGACTGTTGTGGATAATCACGACACACAGCCGCTACAGGAATTGGAAGCCCCCGTGCAAAAATGGTTTAAACCACTGGCGTACGCGATGATCCTGTTGCGTGTAGACGGTTATCCATGCGTATTCTATCCCGACCTTTACGGTGCGCATTATACCGATAAAGATAAAGAAGGGAATGACCAGGAAATTTTCCTGGATAAGGTAGAGAAAATTGAGGAATTGCTTAAAGCCCGCCAACTTTATGCCTACGGAATTCAGCGGGATTATTTTGAAGACGCCAACTGCCTGGGTTGGGTGCGGGAAGGAGATGCGGAGCATAAAGGTTGCGCGGTAGTCCTCAGCAATAAGGATTCCTACGAAAAACCAATGGAAATGGGTCTTCCGTACGCAGGTCAACACTTCACCGACTGCATGGGTTGGTTTCCCGATCCTGTGACGATTGACGAAAACGGCTGGGGTAAATTTCCCGTTCCTGCCGGAAATGTAAGCGTGTGGGTGCCGGTGTAGTTCAAAAGTTAATTTTTTTGGCAGAATCTACCTTATTTCACTAAAAAAAATTCACGCATGCCTTTTGGTATAATTTTTTACTAAATATTTACATAACGTTGATAAATTTACTATTTTTGTTCTTTCAATTTAACATAATAATATGAATTTTGACCGCATTCAGGAAAAGCTGGAAATACTTGCAGATGCTGCGAAGTACGATGTTTCCTGCTCTTCCAGCGGTGGTAACAGAAAGAATAAAGGGGGGCTGGGCAACAGTCATGCCTCCGGAATCTGCCACACCTATACGGAGGACGGACGGTGCGTATCGCTGCTTAAAATCCTGCTGACCAACCACTGCATTTACGATTGCGCCTACTGTGTTTCCCGAAAAACCAACGATGTAAAACGTGCCGGTTTTACGGTGGAAGAGGTCGTGGATTTGACCATCAATTTCTACCGCCGAAACTATATTGAAGGTCTCTTTTTAAGCTCAGGGATATTTAAGGATTCGGATACGACAATGGAACGGCTGGTAAGGGTGGCCAAGAAACTCCGGCTGGAAAATAATTTCAACGGGTACATCCATTTGAAATCAATTCCAGGCGCGAGCGACGAACTTATGAAAGAGGCAGGACTTTATGCTGACCGCCTTTCCATCAATATTGAAATTCCAACGGAAAAAGGACTGAAGCTTTTAGCTCCGGATAAATCGCATTCCGAAATGATCAAACCCATGAGTTTCGTGAAGAATGAACTCATCCTTTACAAAGAGGAAAAGAAAATTTTCAGGAAAGTACCGAAGTTTGCTCCGGCGGGGCAATCCACGCAGATGATTGTCGGTGCGACCAATGAAACTGATTTAAAAATCATTAAGGTCGCGGATCATTTCTATCAGAATTTTAACCTGAAGCGCGTCTATTATTCCGGCTATGTTCCGGTTATGGATGACGTTAGGTTACCCTCCATACATTCGCAGGTTCCGATGCAAAGGGAAAACCGGCTTTATCAGGCCGACTGGCTTATGCGCTTCTACGGTTTTGAAGCACATGAGATCCTGGAACCCACCAATCCTTTCCTGGACCTTGAAATCGACCCTAAACTGGCCTGGGCATTGCGACACCGCGAACAGTTTCCGGTAAATATCAATTCTGCCTCCAAAGAGATGATCCTCCGCATTCCAGGTATCGGCACAAAATCTACCGGTAAAATCCTGATGGCCCGCAGGTTCCAGAAACTCACCCTGGAACATCTGAAAAAGATGGGGGTCGCCATTAACCGGGCGAAATATTTCGTTGAATTTGAAAACAACAATATTTTCAATAAATTAATTGACGAAAAGAATTTCCGGAACATCATTATCGCCGGAATGAAGTCGAAATATCAGAATCCTTTTTCACACCAGCTTTCCCTCTTTTAACTGATGACAACTTTGGTTTACGACGGGTCTTTTGAAGGCCTGATGACAGCGGTGTTTGAGGTTTTCGAATACCGTTTTGACCCTTCCGAAATCGTCAGCCTACAGAATCACCACAGCGAAAATTTCTTTGCTGAGGTTCACCAGGTCATCACCGATGAAACAAAAGCAGACCGCGTCATCAGAAAACTGGAAATAAATTTGGGAAAAGGCGGTGTGAAGCAGTTACTTCTTGTTTATCTCTCTGAAAGGGCCGACTCTGGAAATTTAATTCTGTCGACCGTTCGACAGTCCATTAATAAACCAAGGGTAAATATCCTTCAGAATTTTGCTGATCCGGACATCATGGAAATCGCAAAAATCTGCAAAAGCATGGCCCGGGAAATTCACAGGCTGCATGCTTTTGTACGGTTTGAGAAGCTAGAAGACGGCTTGTTCTTTGCTAAAGTGGAACCTGATTTCAATGTGCTTCCGGTCAGTTTTAAATTTTTTAAGGACCGTTATGCGGACCAGAAATGGATGATTTATGATCTGAAAAGAGAATATGGGGTCATGTATGACCTGAAGTCCACCACCTTCTTTTACCCCGAGCAGGAGCAGTTTGATGCACTGAGGAGTCCTCAGGATCTTCATCATGAAGAAGAAAAGAAATACCAGAAACTCTGGCAGCGCTACTTCACTAAAACCAACATTACCGAAAGGAAGAATATGAAACTCCATGTGCAGCATGTCCCGAAACGCTACTGGAAATACCTGACTGAAAAATGGTAATCTATGTTCAGCAGAATGTTTTCTCAAACTTTAAGAAATAATTAATAGAACCCTGATTTTCCTTTCGCTAAATTTGAACAGGAAAATTTTAAAATCAAATCAGAATAATGAATACTACAGAAGTTAAAGCCTTTGGGACCGAAGCAAAAGATAAGGATCTGGAGCAAATGACCATACTTCGCCGCGAGGTCACTCCAACCGATATCGAAATTGACATCCTGTACTGTGGGGTGTGCCACAGTGACCTGCACACGGCACGAAATGACTGGGGTGGAACGGTATATCCGGCAGTTCCGGGCCACGAAATTGTGGGAAGAATTACCAAAATCGGATCGGAGGTCACTAAATTTAATGTCGGCGATCTTGCAGGTGTCGGCTGTTTGGTAGATTCCTGCCGCGAATGTGAAAGCTGTAAGCAGGACCTGGAACAATACTGTTTAAACGGTTCCACCGGAACTTACAACAGCCGCGACCCTTTTATCCAAACTCAGCGCACGTATGGCGGGTATTCAGAAAAGGTCATCGTTGATGAGGCTTTTGTTCTGCATATCCCTGAAAATCTGGATATGAAGGCGGTTGCTCCACTTCTCTGCGCCGGTGTGACCACATGGTCTCCGCTGAAACACTGGAATGTGAAGGAAGGCAGTAAAGTGGCAGTTGTAGGCTTGGGCGGCCTTGGCCACATGGCAATCAAACTTGCAAAAGGCATGGGTGCCGATGTAACCCTGTTTTCCCGTACCCCGGATAAGATTCAGGATGCGCTGGACTTGGGCGCCGATGCGGTGGTGATTTCAACGTATGAACACGAGATGAAAGAGGCAGCCGGAAAGTTCGATCTGATTATCGATACTGTTCCTTACGATCATGACCTCAATCCTTATATTGCCACACTCAACATCAGCGGAACCCTTGTTTTGGTGGGTTATCTGGGCAAAATGGAGGACATGCTCCATACTGTTCCGATGATTCTGGGCCGGAGATCGGTTGCCGGATCGGTAATCGGCGGAATTAAGGAAACCCAGGAGATGCTTGATTTCTGCGGAGAGAAAAACATCCTCCCGGAAATTGAAATGATAAAGATGCAGGACATTAACACCGCCTACGAAAGGATGCTGAAAAGTGAGGTGCGCTACCGTTTCGTGATCGATATGGCAAGTCTTAAAAGATAAACATCATCAATCTAAAAGAATCCGGCTGAAGAATTTCAACCGGATTTTTTATTTCAGGACTTTTTTTGCGGTAGCTTTTGTGCCGTCAATGGATTCCGTTATTTCCAATCCGAGGATTTCAGCTACCAATGGGTATATATCCACATTCCTAAATTCGCCAATCTTTTTTTTCTGTTTGAAGGCGGGACCTGAGGCCACGAAAGTTGCCTTCATCTCTGGAACTTTGTAAGGATTGTAACCGTGCTTACCCGGCGTCTTTTTAGAGGTTGGCTCCAGAAAAACCCTGGGTGCATCGGGAACAAGGAGGATTTGTCCAATCCTGGCAAACCGGTCATCAGAAGTCCGGTAATGGAGTTTTTTCGGGAAATTTTCAGTCAGGTAAACTTTATAACCTTCAGTTTTGCCGCGTTTCAATTCACGGTACACCTGCTGTACTTCCTGCTCATTTTTTACGGTAACGCGGAGCAGCGTCTGCGCGTTTACATAGATAAACCGGTTCTTATCCTTCAGCATTTCCGGAATGGCGAGGGGATTTTCCAGGTCGACATCCTTCATCCCATGATCCGAAACGAAGATGAAATTTACGTTGGGAAGTTTAAGTCTGTTTACTTCCGAAATCAGCTGGCCAACCGCCTCATCAACAAACTTTACCGCCTCTCGGGTTTGAGGTGATTCGGTTCCGAATAAATGACCGTTCTTATCTACTTCAGGAAAATAGAAAGAGATAAAATGCGGCCTTTTTTCTTCAGGGAGCCTCAGCCAATCCAGAACGATGTTTATTTTTTCATTGGCCGTAAATTTCTCGTGGTAATTATAGTAATAGGTTGGCCGCGTCCCGCCTGCATCACTGTCGGAGGCAACCCAGAACAAAGACGCCGCAAGGGTTCCCTGCTGTTCAGCCAGACTCCAGAGCGGGATGCCGCCGAGCAGGGTTCCGGCGGAAATCTGATTCAGCGTGCTCATTCCTAAATACGTATCGCGTTTTTTATCATAGAAATAATTATCCACAAAACCATTGTGAGACGGATACATTCCGGTAATCATGGCAAAGTGGTTCGGACCCGTAACCGAAGGATAACTCGGAATCATGGCTTTTGCAGAAACCCCTTTTTCAGCCAGAGCCAGGATGTTTTTTGCATGGTATTTTTTGGCGTAATCGTGTCGGAATCCATCAGCAGAGATCAGGATGACATAAGGTTTTTTAATGGCTTCCGGGGAGTTCTCCCGCTCACGGGATACGACTTGAGTAGTATCTGTCTGTGAGGAAATGAAAATATGGAGGAAGACCAGCAGTGCGGAAACAGTTTTTCTCATCGGTTATACGTAAGGCGTAAAAATAAGGCCTTTTATTGGGTGTTGATATTAAGATTTGGTTAAAATGGCAAATTGAACCGTCCGGTAAAATTCATAAAAAATCCCGGCTCAAACGAATGAACCGGGATCTAATGTATTGTAAAGGATTCGGAATTACGCCTGAACGTTGTTCTGTCCGATTACGAAAGGCTCAATTTCCTTGATTTCGCCGTACTGCTGCTCGTAGTTGGCGATGTTCTGCTGAAGTGCTGTAAGTACTCTTTTTGCATGAAGCGGAGCAAGAATCACTCGTGATCTTACGTTCGCCTGCTGTACACCCGGCATAAGCTGGATGAAATCCAAAACGAATTCTGAAGGGGAGTGGTTTACAAGCGCAAGGTTACAGTAAACACCTTGTGCTACCATTTCGTTCAGTTGAATGTTAATGTTGTTTGGATCCTGATTTTGGTTTTGGTTCTGATTGTTGTCCATTTTTTTTGAATATTTTAAATTATAAATTTTAGATTTTAAATGATTTTAGACTATGAATTCAATTTAAAATTCATAATCTAAAATCTATAATCATTTAGTTGATGTCTTCGAATTCCTTTTTGGAACCTACGATTACGTTCTGATAGTCTTTCAGTCCGGTACCTGCAGGGATTCTGTGTCCTACAATTACGTTTTCTTTCAGACCGGTCAGGTAATCCACTTTACCGGATACCGCTGCTTCGTTCAGAACTTTTGTAGTTTCCTGGAACGATGCTGCCGACATGAAGGACTTGGTTTGAAGTGCCGCTCTTGTGATTCCCTGAAGAACCGGTGTTGCGGTTGCAGGAAGTGCTTCGCGGACTTCGACTAACGCCTGATCTTCACGCTTCAGTTTGGAGTTCTCATCTCTGAGCTCCCTGGCAGTAATCATTTGTCCCGGCTTGAATTCTTTCGATTCTCCGGCCTCCATTACTACTTTAAGTCCAAATACCCTGTTGTTTTCTTCCAGGAAATCGAACTTATGCTCCAGCGCTCCTTCAAGGAACTGGGTATCACCTCCGTCCACGATTTCTACTTTTGTCATCATCTGACGAACAATAATTTCGAAATGCTTATCGTCAATTTTTACCCCCTGAAGACGGTAAACCTCCTGGATTTCATTCACAAGATACTCCTGAACCGCTGTCGGTCCTTTGATCTTAAGGATGTCATCCGGTGTTACAGAACCGTCGGACAATGGTGACCCTGCAGTTACAAAGTCATTTTCCTGTACAAGGATCTGGTTGGAAAGTTTAACCAAATAGATTTTTCTTTCTCCGGTTTTGGCTTCCACGATCAATTCACGGTTACCTCTCTTGATTTTTCCGTAAGATACAACACCGTCGATTTCCGTAACGACAGCCGGGTTTGAAGGATTTCTCGCTTCAAACAGTTCCGTTACCCTTGGAAGACCTCCGGTAATATCCCCTGCTTTTGCAGATTTTCTCGGGATCTTGATCATAACCTTACCGGCCTTAATCTTTTCACCGTCGTTCACCATTAAGTGGGCACCCACAGGCAGGTTATATGCTCGCTGTTCCACGCCTTTTGGATCAACAACCTTGAGGGTCGGAACCGCTTTCTTGTTTCTGGATTCGGAGATTACTTTCTCCTCGAAACCAGTCTGCTCATCAATTTCCAGTTGGAAGGATATACCCTGGATGATGTCTTCGTATTCGACCTTACCGGCAGATTCTGCAATGATTACGGCATTATATGGATCCCATTTCGCAATGGTATCTCCTTTCTTCACCTTATCTCCAGGTTTAACCAGTAATTCAGAACCATAAGGAACGTTGGCTACCATTAACGGTGTTCTTGCTTCATTGTCTGCAACCAAACGGAATTCAGTTGAACGTGATACAAGGATTTCCGCTTTTTTGCCTTCTTCATTTTCTGAAGTTACTGTTCTCACCTCATCCATTTCAACGATACCGTCTCTTCTGGCTACGATGGAAGGATTTTCGGAAACGTTACCTGCTGTACCCCCCTGGTGGAAGGTTCTTAGGGTAAGCTGGGTTCCCGGTTCACCGATGGACTGTGCTCCAATAACCCCCACGGCTTCACCCATGTGGATTGGTTTACCTGTGGCAAGGTTACGTCCGTAACATTTCGCACAGATTCCTTTCTTGGTTTCACACGTGAGCGGAGAACGTACTTCTACAGTTTCAATACCGGCTTCCTCTACTTTCTTGGCGTATGCTTCATTGATGATTACATCGGCCTTGATCAGCAGTTCGTCTGTTTCCGGATGATATACGTCGTGCAGAGAAACCCTTCCCAGAATTCTTTCGGAAAGTCTTTCTACAATTTCGTCGTTTTTCTTCAGCGGAGAAACTTCTGTTCCTCTTAAAGTACCACAGTCGTCCTGCGTGATGATTACATCCTGCGCAACATCCACAAGTCTTCTGGTCAGGTAACCTGCATCTGCCGTCTTAAGGGCGGTATCTGCAAGACCTTTACGTGCACCGTGGGTAGAGATAAAGTATTCCAGAATGGAGAGGCCTTCTTTAAAGTTCGCTACAATCGGGTTTTCAATAATCTCAGCGCCGGTGGAACCTGCTTTCTGTGGTTTTGCCATCAAACCTCTCATTCCGGAGAGCTGACGGATCTGTTCTTTGGAACCCCTTGCACCGGAATCAAGCATCATATATACGGAATTGAACCCACCCTGGTCGGTTTTCATCCTGCTCATGATCATTTCTGTAAGTCCTGCGTTGGTGTTGGTCCAAACGTCAATCACCTGGTTATAACGTTCTGTATCCGTAATAAGACCCATGTTATAGTTGGCCTTAATCTCATCTACATTCTCAACGGCCTGTGCAACCATGGTTTTCTTTTCTTCCGGAATCACGATGTCTCCAAGGCTGAAGGAAAGACCCCCTTTGAAGGCATTTTCGTAACCCAGATCCTTCATGTCATCCAGGAAGCGTACCGTAGTTGGGAAATCGGTATCGGCTAAAATACGGCCGATGACGTTTCTCAGTGATTTCTTGGTCAGAAGTTCATTGATGAATCCTGATTCCTTCGGAACGATTTGGTTGAACAAAATTCTACCAACCGTGGTATCCATTAGCTTGGTTACCATCTCCCCGTCTTGTTTAACCGGAAGGCGGCATCTCACTTTTGCATTCAGTGAAACCTGTCCTTCGGAATAAGCGATTTCCACTTCTTCCGGAGAATAAAAGGCCAAACCTTCGCCCTGTACCTTAACTTCATCGGTGGAGTGTGCTTCTTTGGTCATGAAATACAGACCCAGAACCATATCCTGCGAAGGAACAGTAATAGGAGAACCGTTTGCCGGGTTCAGAATATTCTGGGATCCCAACATCAAAAGCTGAGCTTCCAGAATTGCTTCCGGACCTAACGGTAAGTGAACTGCCATCTGGTCACCATCAAAATCCGCATTAAATGCAGTGGTCACCAATGGGTGAAGTTGTATTGCCTTTCCTTCGATCATCTTAGGCTGGAATGCCTGGATTCCCAAACGGTGAAGGGTAGGGGCCCTGTTCAGAAGAACCGGGTGACCTTTCATCACATTTTCCAGGATATCATAAACTACAGGTTCTTTTCTGTCGATGATTCTTTTTGCAGACTTCACAGTCTTTACAATTCCTCTTTCAATCAGTTTCCTGATAATAAACGGTTTGTAAAGCTCAGCAGCCATATCTTTAGGGATTCCGCACTCATGAAGTTTCAGGTTAGGTCCTACGACAATTACGGAACGCGCAGAATAATCCACCCTTTTACCCAATAAGTTCTGACGGAAACGTCCCTGCTTACCTTTCAGTGAATCAGATAGTGACTTCAGCGGTCTGTTGGATTCCGATTTAACGGCAGATGATTTTCTGGTGTTATCGAATAATGAATCTACAGATTCCTGCAGCATTCTCTTTTCATTTCTTAGGATTACTTCCGGAGCTTTGATTTCCAAAAGTCTCTTCAGACGGTTGTTACGGATAATTACCCTTCTGTAAAGGTCATTTAAATCGGAAGTTGCAAATCTACCCCCATCCAAAGGGACCAATGGTCTCAGTTCCGGCGGTATAACGGGAAGGACCCTCATGACCATCCATTCCGGACGGTTAATCATCCTTGTGTTTGCACCTCTAAGTGCCTCCACAACATTAAGACGTTTCAAAGCTTCGGTTCTTCTCTGCTTTGACCCTTCGTTGTGGGCTTTGTGCCTTAAGTCGAAAGAAAGTTCATCGAGTTTGATTCTTCTAAGAAGTTCCTCAACTGCTTCGGCACCCATTTTCGCAAGGAATTTATTAGGGTCTGCGTCGTCCAGATACTGGTTTTCTGCAGGAAGTGTTTCCAAGACATCCAGGTATTCCTCTTCTGTGAGGAATTCCATATGGTCGAAATCTGAACCGTCAGCTTTCTTTGCTATCCCCTGCTGGATTACCACATACCTTTCGTAGTAGATGATCATATCCAGTTTTTTGGAAGGCATTCCCAACAGATAACCTATTTTGTTGGGTAAGGAACGGAAGTACCAGATGTGAGCGATTGGAACTACCAGATTGATATGTCCGATTCTCTCCCTACGTACTTTTTTCTCGGTCACTTCAACCCCACAACGGTCGCACACGATTCCCTTGTAGCGGATTCTTTTGTATTTTCCACAAGCACATTCGTAATCCTTTACAGGACCGAATATTTTCTCGCAGAACAGTCCGTCCCTCTCAGGCTTGTGCGTTCTGTAGTTGATGGTTTCAGGCTTCAGAATCTCTCCCCTTGATTCCTGAAGGATAGATTCCGGTGAAGCCAGACCGATGGTGATTTTAGTAAACCTACTTGATTTATTTTTATTTGACATTGTTTTTTGTTTAGATTTAAAGATTAAGAGTTTTGAGAGTAGAGACTTTTAATGATAAAATATGTCTCTTGTCTGTAAGTCTCTTGTCTACTCTTCTAGTCTTACATCCAGACCAAGACCCTGCAGTTCATGTAACAGTACATTGAACGATTCAGGTATTCCAGGTTCCGGCATGGCTTCACCTTTCGCGATTGCTTCATAGGTTTTCGCTCTACCGATCACGTCATCCGACTTCACAGTCAGGATTTCCCTCAGGATATTGGATGCACCGAATGCTTCAAGTGCCCAAACTTCCATTTCTCCAAACCTCTGTCCACCAAACTGCGCTTTACCACCTAATGGCTGCTGCGTAATAAGTGAATAAGGTCCGATGGAACGTGCGTGCATCTTGTCATCAACCATGTGACCCAGTTTCAGCATATAAATAATACCAACGGTTGCAGGTTGAGAGAACCTTTCGCCGGTTCCGCCATCATAAAGGTAGGTACTACCGTATTTAGGAAGGCCTGCCTGATCCGTGTATTCGGAGATCTGATCCAATGTAGCACCGTCGAAGATTGGCGTCGCGAATTTCAGACCCAATTTCTGACCTGCCCAACCAAGAACAGTTTCGTAGATCTGACCGATGTTCATACGGGAAGGTACCCCAAGTGGGTTCAGTACGATGTCTACCGGCGTTCCGTCTTCCAGGAACGGCATATCCTCCTCTCTTACGATTCTGGAAACAATACCCTTGTTACCGTGACGTCCCGCCATCTTATCACCAACGTTCAGTTTACGTTTCTTGGCGATATAGACTTTAGCCAGCTTCATGATACCTGCAGGAAGTTCATCCCCGATGGAGACTGCAAACTTCTCACGGTTCTTGATACCCGCGATGTCGTTGTATTTGATTTTGTAGTTGTGAATCAACTGCTTCACCAAATCGTTTTTCTCCTCATCCACGGTCCAGTTTGCACCACTGATGTTCACATATTCCTCAACGGAAGTAAGCAGTTTCTGGGTGAATTTCACGCCTTTACCAATTACCTCTTCTTCCAGGTCGTTATTGACACCCTGTGAAGTTTTGCCATTTACAAGTGAGCCCAATTTTTCAATCAGGGTATTTCTCAGTTCATCGAATTTTGCCTTGTAGCTGTTTTCGATCTCTTCAAGCTTCAGTTTTTCTTCGGCTCTTTTCTTTTTGTCCTTGATGTTTCTTGAAAAAAGTTTTTTGTTGATTACCACTCCTCTTAAAGAAGAGTCGGCTTTTAACGAAGCATCTTTCACATCACCGGCTTTATCACCAAAGATGGCACGAAGAAGTTTCTCTTCCGGAGTCGGGTCGGATTCACCTTTTGGTGTAATTTTACCGATCATGATGTCTCCAGGCTTCACCTCGGCACCAATACGGATCATCCCGTTCTCATCAAGGTCCTTTGTAGCCTCTTCTGAAACATTCGGGATATCTGCGGTAAGTTCTTCCATCCCCAGTTTTGTATCCCTTACTTCAAGAGAATACTCATCCACGTGGATAGAGGTAAACCAGTCTTCGCGGACGATTTTTTCGTTGATCACGATTGCATCCTCAAAGTTGTACCCCTTCCATGGCATAAATGCCACCGTAAGGTTTCTACCCAGTGCAAGTTCACCGTTTTCAGTTGCATAACCGTCGCAGAGTACCTGTCCTTTCTCTACCTTATCACCAACTCTTACGTTTGGTCTCAGGGTAATGGTGGTACTTTGGTTGGTCTTTCTGAATTTTGTCAGTTTATAGGTCTTGGTTGCAGATTCGAAGCTTACGATGTCTTCATCTTCGCTTCTTTCGTAGTTGATGACAATTTTGTCCGCATCTACATATTCTACAACACCGTTTCCTTCAGCATTAATCAGGATTCTTGAGTCCTTGGCCACCTGCTTTTCAAGACCTGTTCCAACCACCGGAGCTTCCGGCTTCAATAAAGGAACGGCCTGACGCATCATGTTGGATCCCATCAGGGCCCGGTTAGCATCATCATGCTCCAGGAACGGAATCAGTGACGCGGAGATACCGGAAATCTGGTTCGGTGCCACGTCAATTAAATCTACCTGACCAGGTTCCACTACCGGATAATCGCCATCCAAACGGGCAATGATTCTGTCGGTTACAAAAACCCCTTCATCATTAAGCTCAACGTTTGCCTGTGCAATCACTTTATACTCTTCATCCTCAGCATTCAGATAAATCGGTTCGGATTTTAAATTTACTCTGCCGTTCTCAACCTTTCTGTATGGAGTTTCAATGAAACCTAAGTTGTTGATTTTTGCATAAATTCCCAAAGACGAAATCAAACCAATGTTTGGTCCCTCCGGAGTTTCAATCGGACAAATTCTACCGTAGTGGGTATGGTGAACGTCACGAACCTCGAAACCTGCTCTTTCCCTCGATAAACCACCAGGTCCCAGGGCAGAAAGTCTACGCTTGTGCGTGATTTCTGAGAGTGGGTTGGTCTGGTCCATGAACTGGGAAAGCTGGTTGGTACCAAAGAAGGAGTTGATTACGGATGTTAATGTTTTCGCGTTGACAAGGTCAATAGGGGTAAAGATCTCGTTATCTCTAACGTTCATCCTTTCACGGATCGTTCTTGCGATTCTGGAAAGACCTACGCCAAACTGACCTGCAAGCTGTTCGCCGACGGTCTTGATCCTTCTGTTGGAAAGGTGGTCAATATCATCAACCTCCGCCTTGGAATTTACAAGTTCGATCAAATGTCTTACGATCGCAATGATGTCCTCTTTTGTAAGGACTTCAGTGCTTTCAGGAATGTTAAGTCCTAATTTCTTGTTCAGTCTGTAACGTCCTACTTCGCCTAAGGAGTATCTCTGTTCGGAGAAAAACAGTTTTTCAATGATTCCTCTTGCAGTTTCCTCATCTGGAGGATCTGCGTTACGCAACTGACGGTAAATATATTCTACAGCCTCTTTCTCGGAGTTTGTAGGGTCTTTCTGTAATGTGTTCTGGATAATGGAGAACTCGTTTGAATTTTCCTTGTGGATCAGGATGGATTTCACCCCTGCATCCAGGATCATATCGATGTGTTCTTTTTCAAGAACCGTTTCTCTGTCCAGGATGATTTCGTTTCTTTCAATGGAAACCACTTCTCCGGTATCCTCATCTACGAAATCTTCAAACCATGTGTTAAGAACTCTCGCGGCCAGCGTTCTTCCTTCCACTTTTTTCAGTGCAGCTTTAGAAACTTTCACTTCTTCTGCAAGGTCAAAGATCTGAAGGATATCTTTATCGGATTCGAAACCGATCGCTCTCAATAAGGTTGTTAAAGGTAACTTTTTCTTACGGTCAATATACGCGTACATCACGTTGTTGATATCCGTTGTAAATTCCATCCATGATCCTTTGAAAGGGATAATTCTGGAATAATACAGTTTGGTACCGTTGGCGTGGTAGGTCTGTCCGAAGAATACCCCCGGCGAACGGTGCAGCTGCGTTACAATTACACGTTCAGCTCCGTTAATGATGAATGAACCCGAAGGCGTCATGTATGGAACCGGACCTAAATATACATCCTGGATAACCGTTTGGAAATCTTCGTGTTCAGGATCGGTACAGTAAAGTTTCAGCCTTGCTTTCAAAGGCACCGAGTAGGTTAGCCCTCTTTCCACGCATTCGTTTATGGAATACCGCGGCGAGTCCACCAGATAATCCAAAAATTCCAGTACGAACTGGTTTCTGGAGTCGGTAATCGGGAAATTTTCCTGAAAAGTCTTGTACAGACCTTCACTTACTCTGGCTTCAGGAAGGGTGTCAAGCTGGAAGAAATCCCTGAAAGATGCAATCTGCACATCCAGGAAATCAGGAGCCAGCACCCGGCCTTTTGCCGTAGAAAAGTTGATCCTTTCCTTAGCGGTAAGTTCCGCAGAGCTTTTTGTAGCTTTAGATTTACTCATAAAGTAATAAAAAAAAGTGTTGGGTTAAAAAATATTTTGATTTTCAAAAAAATATTTAGAAAGAATTGGGGAAGATGGGGAGTTGAGTTATCCGTTACAATTACTGGCTCCCGGGTAATCCCTGGCTCTGTCTAACTGCAACACCGGTATATCTTTTCACGGAGTAGTGCAAAATATTCTTTACTTTCCCTTGTCGGAAATACGGAGCTAAAAAAGGATAAAAACAGAAAAATCCTCCTTCACCAGGGGCAAAAGAGACGTTAACTTTTATTTTTAAAACTTTTGGAACAACGGATAACTTCAAAAGGAGTGCAAATATACGAATTTAATTCCTTATTCCACAAACAATTAAGTCATAAACTTGTGTTAACGGGAAATCGTTTGCGACAACTCAGCTGAAGAAAATTTGGATTCATTTTATGGTCTAGGAATAATTTTTAACCAGCCCTTTTACGATGCGGATTACATTCGGCATGGCCTTATCAGCAGCCTGTAAAACTTCCTCATGGGAAACGGTAAAGGCAATATCCGGCCCACCAACATCGGTGATGATGGAGATTCCAAAGCAGTCCATGCCCTGATGTTTGGCTACGATGACTTCCGGAACAGTGCTCATACCCACGGCATCGCCGCCAATAGCCCGGATCATCCCGTATTCTGCCGGTGTTTCAAAGGTCGGACCCTGCAGTGCCACGTACACGCCTTTGTGAAAATTAATGCAGTTTTCCGTCGCAAAATTTTCGGCTACGCTAAGCATGTTTTTGCTGTAAGCCTCGCTCATGTCCACGAATCTTGGACCCATTTCGTCCAGGTTTTTACCGCGGAGGGGATGTTCAGGCATCATATTGATGTGGTCGGTGATGAGCATGACATCCGCAACTTTAAAATTTGGATTTACTCCTCCTGCTGCGTTCGAAACGATGAGGTTTTTGATTCCCAGTAAATGAAAGACACGGAAAGGGAAGACGACCGTCTGGATGTCATGGCCTTCATAATAATGAAATCTACCGCTCATCATCAGGACTTTTTTACCTTCAAGTGTGCCGAAGATGAGTTTTCCGCCATGACCGGCCACGGTGGTCTGCGGAAAGTTCGGAATGTCCAAATAGTCGAGGACATGAATAGGCTCCACTTCATTTTTAAGCGCGCCAAGTCCGGAACCCAGTACAACAGCAAAGTCGGGGGTGTCCTGAATGATATTCCTTATGAAAGCAGCGGTTTCCTTAATTTTTTCTAACATAATTCATGATGATTTTGTTGAATTCCTCCCTACGGTCAATGTTAACATTTATGGGCCAATAATAGACGAGTTCCCGAAGATAATCAAAACTTTTCAGGCGCACATAGTCCTTCTCCGTAGTCAGGATCAGGCGGTACTCACCAAGTTTTTTATATTCCGAAAGGATGTTCTTGATATCGTCATCCGAAAAATCATGGTGATCCCTGAATTTCAGATGTTTTACCCGCTGGGAAAATTTTGCAAGGTGCTCCACCAAAGGTTTCGGATTGGCGATGCCGGTAACCAGCAGGATGTCGTAATAAGCCAGGTTGTTGTCGGGAATCACTTTGTCCACGGAAAAAACCTGCTCGTCATAGGAAATGGAAGAGAAGAACACCTTCTGATAGTGCTGTGGCCTTATACGGGAAATATAGTACTGTTTTTTTTCGTCGGTGAGGTCGGGCGGACATTTGGAGACCATAATGAGGTTCGCACGTGAGGCGCCTTTCCTGCTTTCGCGCAAATCGCCGGCCGGGAGGATGAAATCCCTGAAATAGGGGTCATTATAATCCGTCATCAGGATATTGAAGCCCGCTTTTATGGCGCGGTGCTGGTAGGCATCGTCCAGGACCAGGACTTCCAGGTCCATATCTTCAATCAGCTTTTTTGCGCCGGGAACACGCTCCTCCGAAACTCCGATTACAAAGCGGTTCTTGAAACGCTCGAAAAGCTGCATGGCCTCGTCGCCCACCATCTTGTAGTTGCTCTCATAATTCACGATGCCGTATCCTTTAGTAACCCTGCCGTACCCTCTGGAAAGTACGCCTGTGCGGAAATTTTTGGAAAGCAGATCGGCCAGATACATCACCATCGGAGATTTGCCGCTGCCGCCTACGGATAAGTTCCCGACATTAATAATCGGGGTGCGGAATTTTGTGGATTTTTTTATTCCCAGATTATACAGTGCATTACGGATGCCCGTTGCGAGGTGATAACCCAAGGAAAAAGGGTAGAGATACCATCTTTTCATACGCATGTAAAATTAAGAAATTTTAAGAGTTCTTTAACGAATTACAAACATGACTTTTCAACATTTTCATTTGGAATGATTTCTATATTTTTGCAGTGAAAATTTTTACAGTTTGAGGTATTTCATTGAGTTTTCTTACCAGGGCAAAAATTATTTCGGCTACCAGATCCAGCCGAACGAGATTTCCGTCCAGGAAGAGCTTGAAAAAGCCCTGAGCACCCTTCTTCGGGAACGCATTAAAACCACAGGAGCGGGGCGTACTGACACCGGCGTTCATGCAAAGCAGATGTTTGCGCATTTCGACACCGAAGTGACTTTACCGGAAGATCTTACGTACCGGCTGAACAGTTTTCTCCCTCCGGATATATCGGTAAAAAGAATCTTTGGGGTGAAGGATGATTTTCACGCCCGTTTCGATGCAACCTTCCGGACTTATGAATACGATATTGCGCTGAACAAAGATCCCTTCAGTCAGGATTCTGCCTGGCAGCTCTGGCGAAGGAAACTCAACGTTGAAAAAATGAATGAGGCGTGCAAAATACTCTTTGAGTATGAGGATTTCACAAGCTTCGCAAAACTACATACAGATAACAAGACCAATAACTGCAAAATTTATAAGGCGCAATGGGAGCTGAAGGACTCAGAACTTAAATTCACCATTTCGGCAGACCGTTTCTTAAGGAATATGGTGCGCGCCATTGTAGGAACTATGGTCGAAATCGGTGCGGGAAAGACGGCATTGGATGACTTCCGGAACATCATTGAGGCTAAAAACCGGAACCTGGCCGGCACTTCGGCACCGCCACAGGGACTTTTTCTTGTGAAGGTCGGCTATCCCGGAATGCCGGACTCGGAAAACCTGGGTTTTTAATGACTATTTTTGACGAGCGTAAAAGATGAAGAAACAAACCACCTGGCAAATCATACAGCGGCTTTTCCGGATTGGAATGAAGTTCCGGTCGTGGTTTATCGTGACCCTCCTCATTTCCATTGTCCTTTCGGTGATTTCCACGTACCGGCCGTATCTCACGATGAAGATTGTGGATACCGACATCATTGCACTTGGAGACCGGGAACAGATGATGAAGCACATCTACATCCTGATTGCCCTGGTGTTCGGGGAATCTGTTTTAAACTTCTTTCTGGTTTATTTCTCCAATTTCATCTCGCAGAATGTCATCCGCGACATCCGGGAACGGCTCTACAGGAAGCTTATCTATTTCCGCACCGCCTTCTTCGACAAGACCGCCATCGGGCAACTGGTTACCCGTGCCGTAGGCGATGTGGAAACGATAGCCACCGTGTATACCGACGGTTTCCTGATGGTTTTCGGGGATATCCTGCGCATTGTTTTTGTGCTGTTCATGATGTTCCAGGTAGATGTAAACCTGAGTTACATCTCCCTTGCCATCCTTCCTTTAATGGTCGTAATCACGAGGTTTTTTCAGAAAAGATTAAGGAAAGCCTTTGGTGATGAAAGGACGTGGACGGCCAACCAGAACTCTTTCGTTCAGGAAAGGCTCTCGGGAATGTCCCTCATCCAGGTCTTTAACCGTCAGGAGGCGGAATTCAGGAAATTCGACGAGATCAACATCACCCTGAAAGCGGCCCTGCTGAGGACGGTCTTTATCTTTTCCCTCTTTTTTCCGGTAGTGGAACTCATTTCTTCACTCTTCATCGGCTTTATCCTTTTCTATGGCGGGTATGTTACAATCACGGCCGGTAAGGTCATTGCCTTTATCCAGTTCATCTCCATGCTCATCCGCCCGCTGCGCCAGATTGCTGACCGCTTCAACAATATACAGCGCGGAATCGTGGGCGCCGAAAGGGTCCTTGGCATAATGGATGAGGATTATGCCATGCCGAACCACGGCACGGTGTCCAAAGACCATTTTGACGGCAAGATCGAGTTTCAGAATGTGCACTTTTCCTATGATGACAACCAGGAAGTTCTGAAGGGTATCAGTTTTAAGGTGAATCCCGGAGAAACGGTGGCGATTGTGGGGGCGACAGGAGCCGGAAAATCAACCATTATCAGTCTGATTACCCGTCTTTACGACATCAATTCCGGAAAGATTTTACTGGATGATGTAGATGTTAAGGATTATGAACTCTATAATTTACGCAGCCATATTGGGGTCGTGCTGCAGGATGTTTTCCTTTTTCACGGAACCATTTTCGAGAACCTGGCCTTTGGGGATGATACGGTGACGCTGGAACAGATTAAAAGGGTGGCGCAGGATATCGAGGTCGACGGATTTATTGAAAGTCTGCCCGGCGGTTATGATTATGTGGTAAGCGAAAGAGGTTCTTCCATGTCCCTCGGTCAGCGGCAGCTCCTCTCCTTTGTAAGGGCCTACCTGTCCGATCCGAAAATCCTGATTCTGGACGAAGCCACCTCGTCCATAGACCACGAAAGTGAAAAGCTCATCCAGCGCGCTACGGAAAAGATCACGAAAAACCGGACCTCCATCATTATCGCGCACCGTCTTTCCACGATTGAAAAGGCTGATAAGATCATCGTGATGGAAGGCGGCAGGATTGTGGAGGAGGGGAAACATATGGAACTGCTGAACCAAAACGGCTATTATGCCACGCTTTATAAATCGCAGCTGAAGCATGAGGTAGAGGAGAGTTAGATAGTTCAAACATTAAGATTTCGTCTTTACGGCATAAGACGAGCCTTTCTGTAGCACCAGCAAATTTTTTATTCGAACCAAGCTTGTTGAATATAGGTTAATTTTGCACCCTTAATAAAGTCAGTTAATTTAGTGTCTTTCCGTGCGTTTTTATTTGTAAGTTCGAGGAAATATAATAACGGACTGGCAAACGGTTTTTCATAGGACCAGAACCTAAACCTTTTTCTTTTATGATTGATATTTAAGTAGGTCAATTCAACCAAATTTGAGATTCCGATTGTATCTTTTTCTAAAAAATTCAAATCATTCCTGTACTGTTTTTTGTTTAAATGTTTGTTGTCGGAAAAAAACTTTTTGGTGTGGTAGATCTTATAGATGTGAGGATTTAAAATCCCGTTTTGTAATATTTCTTTGACTTCTGCTGACTCATCTCCGCAAATTACTTGTGTTTCAAAACTATAACAGTTTTTATCAAAAGTTATTTTTTCAGGGTACTTATGATACCTTTCCTTCTTATATTTATGATTGAATTCAATCATTATCAAAGAATCCCGGGGCGAAATTTTAGTATTGGTCTGTGCCCGACAAAAACAACTTGTAATGAAAAACAGAAGAATGTAATTGTACCTCATTTTATGAAATTACAGTTAAAGAATTGCTAACGCTGCACCAAGGGAAGATACTGCCAAATATACTCTTAAACTATTCCATTAATTAATTTACACAGCAGATTCGTGGAAAGAGATAGTGCGATCACGGATTGCAATCCGCGAGATCAGGTAAATATTTACCACACGAAGGGATTCGTGCGGCAGCGGGGGGGGGAAACATATGGAACTGCTGAACCAAAACGGCTATTATGCCACGCTTTACAAATCGCAGCTGAAGCATGAAGTGGAGGAGAGCAGTTGATGAATTAATCGGAAGCGTGCGCCATACCAGAAGGATTCGTGCGGCAGCAGGGGATTTTAGCAAATCCACTGTTGTACACAGTATTTAAAGTTGTTGTTCTAATAAAGTTTCATCAGACTCGTTAAATTGCCCAAATATATTATAATCAAATCTAGATATTAGTACAATTTCAGAAAACGGTATTATCACCCCCAATTTATTGTCTAATAATTCTGTTTCATTATCCTCAGAAGCTTTTTCGATGACAGTTGTATAATCTGTCGTTATAATTAATTTTTGAGTTTCTTTTTCTCTATACCCACTTAAAGATGGAATAATTATGATGTGAGTGTTTTCCATTGGCTCAGATAGTTGTGTTATTTGACCAATATAAACTTTATTGCTTTTTGTTGTGACCATCAGCAATTTGTCAAGATCACTTCCTTCTCCTAAGGTATTCCAAATTAGTTTTTCATATTCATTTCCCCATTTCATTAAGGTATAATCAAACGAAAAGTCTTTTTTGAAAATACGCAATTTATTTAAAAGTAATGCTAAAGGGTAAGATATAAGAAACGCAATTAAAGATTGTTTGAAGCCAGGTTTGGTAAAGTGCATTACTTCATCTACCTTAAGACTAAAGTAGTCCCTAAATTCTTTAATGGAAGGTGATTTAAGAGTACAAACATTTAGATAATAGTTATTATTTCTAAAAACAAAAAAATCGAGGAGATAAACAATACCTGTTAAACCGAACGCAGTTAATAAAGAATTGTAAATCAGTCTATTTTTTTCAATTCTCTTATGGTAAAAACGAGTATAGTTAAATGTTATTAAGAATAGATAACCTCCCAAAAGAGGAAGTAAAATAATATCTAATCTTGGCATACTATCTTGCGGTAGAAGGTTTTAGAGATTCTGTATTATTAGCTTTATTGCTAATTACCTTTTCTCTATTTTTAAGTGATCTCCTTATAACAGAAACATATTCTTTTACCTCTACTTTATCATTAAATAAGTCCTTACTCTTCATCTGAAACGATCCAGATGAATTGATCTTAATACGTTTAAAGTCAGAATTCTCTTGCTTAGAGGTCCAAATTCTATATGCTTTGATTAAACTCATAACTTACATTTATAAGGTAAAGATATATAAAATTATATAATTGAATACAAAGATTCAAATTGTGTACCTCTTTACAATATGCATGCAACTTAAGTATCTGAGATATAACCAACTTTCCGTAGTTAAGTTTTCCACAAAAAAAATCCGCCCAGAAAAAATCTGAACGGATTGTTTTGCATATCGCTGTTTGCTGATGGCCAATGACTAAAAGCCAGCTGCCAAAAGCCAATTACATCATTCCCGGCATTCCACCGCCGCCCATTGGCATGGCAGGTTCTGCGCTTTTCACTTCGGTGATCACACATTCGGTGGTCAGCAACATTCCGGATACGGAAGCTGCATTTTCCAATGCTACACGAACCACTTTCGTAGGGTCAATGATTCCTGCTTCGTACATGTTTACATACTCGTCAGTTTTCGCATTGAAACCGAAATCTCCGCTTCCTTCAGCCACTTTAGCTACGATTACGGAACCTTCACCTCCGGCGTTTGTCACGATCTGTCTTAACGGCTCTTCAATCGCTCTTTTCACGATCTTGATACCGGTAGATTCGTCCAGGTTGGCCCCGTCGAAATCCAATGCAGAGATTGCTCTTACCAAAGCAACACCACCTCCGGGAACAATTCCTTCTTCCACGGCTGCTCTTGTTGCGTGTAATGCATCATCTACACGGTCTTTTTTCTCTTTCATTTCCACTTCAGAAGCAGCACCTACGTAAAGTACGGCTACCCCGCCTGCCAGTTTGGCCAGTCTTTCCTGAAGTTTTTCTCTGTCGTAATCGGAAGTCGTAGATTCCATCTGCGCTTTGATCTGGTTCACACGGCCTTTGATCAGGCTTTCTTCACCGGCACCGTTTACGATGATGGTATTGTCCTTGTCGATGGTCACTTTTTCAGCAGTTCCAAGCATTTCCAAAGTTGCGTTCTCCATGGTGAAGCCTCTTTCTTCAGAAATTACCTGTCCGCCGGTAAGGATGGCGATATCTTCAAGCATTGCTTTTCTTCTGTCGCCGAATCCCGGAGCCTTAACTGCAGCAATCTTAAGGGAACCTCTCAGTTTGTTAACTACTAATGTTGCAAGAGCTTCACCGTCTACCTCTTCAGAGATGATCAGGAGTGATTTTCCTGCCTGAGCAACCGGCTCAAGAACAGGAAGCAATTCCTTCATGGATGAGATTTTTTTCTCCACCAAAAGGATGTACGGGTTTTCAAGTTCCGTAATCATCTTTTCCGGATTGGTCACGAAGTATGGGGACTGGTATCCTCTGTCGAACTGCATTCCTTCCACTACATCAACGGTAGTGTCTGTTCCTTTGGCTTCTTCAACGGTGATCACCCCTTCTTTACCCACTTTTCCGAACGCTTCAGCAATCAGGGTACCGATGGTATCGTCGTTGTTTGCGGAGATGGAAGCAATCTGCTTGATTTTTTCTGATGAATCACCCACTTCCTGAGACTGCGCAACGAGGTTTTTAACGACAGCAGTAACTGCTTTGTCGATCCCTCTTTTCAGGTCCATCGGGTTTGCACCTGCCGCTACGTTCTTAAGACCTTCGCGAACGATGGCCTGAGCAAGAACGGTGGCGGTAGTTGTACCATCACCGGCGATATCATTGGTTCTGGAAGCTACTTCTTTCACCATCTGGGCACCCATGTTCTCCACACGGTCTTCCAGTTCAATTTCTTTAGCAACGGTTACCCCGTCTTTGGTTACGTGCGGAGCACCGAAAGATTTTTCGATTACCACGTTACGTCCTTTAGGACCTAAGGTCACTTTTACTGCATTTGCCAATGCATCCACCCCTCTTTTCAGGGCGTCTCTTGATTCGATATCGAATTTTATTTCTTTAGCCATTGTTTAGATTTTAGATTTTTAGATGTGAGACCCGAGAACCTCACTTGTTTTTTAAAGTTGTAAAATCGGAAAGTCTCTACTCTCCATTCTTTTAGTCTCCGGTCTATCCCAGAATTCCAAGTAAATCAGACTCCTTTACAATAAGGTAATCCTTACCATCCAGTTTAAGTTCGGAACCTGAGTATTTTCCGTAAAGCACTTTGTCTCCGGCTTTTACAGTCATTGGTTCGTCGATTTTGCCGTTTCCAACAGCGATTACTGTTCCTTCCTGTGGTTTTTCTTTTGCAGTGTCGGGAATGATGATTCCGGATGCAGTGGTCGTTTCCGCAGCGTTTGGTTCAATAAGAACGCGGTCTGCTAATGGTTTGAAATTTACTGACATATTATTTTAATTTAGTTAATTTTTGACTTGCCTTCTCTTTCTCCAAAACTTTGCCAATGAGACCGGAGGCAGTAACATGGAGCCTCAAGGTATTTTTTTGGCAGACTTTAAAATGTTCGACTGAAATTTTGGCAGAAAAATCAAAATAGATTACTTCATTTTACCTCTTTAAATTTTTTTAAGAAATAATCCCTACTTGTTGGTGCTCTTGCTGTATTAAGAATAATGACAAAATTGTAAAGATTAATGTTTCAAACAAATTTTTACTTTGAAACAATTTCAGGATTAAAAGAGGCGTTGAGAACTATTTTAAAAAAAAGGGTGTTTTTCCTGAAAGCAGAAATAAATTGTGTTTTTAATTTTACATTATCAAAATAGTCACAACAACTTAAAACGAACTTATATATGAGAAAAAAGCGAAACCCGAAACGCTAAAAAGTAGGGGCCATTTAAAAACTAATAACCATGCCTAATGAATTAAACGAAAAGCAACTGTTGCTCGCAAGAAGTGAGTCGAACCTTTATCTTGCCAACATCAGTTCAAAGACTGCACTTAAATTAAGCATCCCGCTTGCATTTTTTGAAAAGAATTTCAACACCTCCTTTGAAGAACTTGGATGTGTAGGGTATAACCCGGACAGCGAAGAACTTACCGCCATTGTAAAAATCAAAAGAGCGTACGGATATTCAGGAAATTTATGCAGCGCCGGCTCCCACATTTACGTAAGATTTTATGTGAATTACGGCGGTGGCTGGGTGGATGAAGGATATGTAGGCGCCAACGTTCACGATATCCCGGATACCAAAGACTGTGATAAACTCCTGGAAAAGCCGATTGAATACGCATTAAGGCTTAAAATTGACCCGAAACAGAATGTGTGCTCAAAGCCGGTCCTTCCGAAAGCGAAAGCCGTGCTTCTGTGGAACACCATTCCGCCTGCCAATGATCCCAATCTCGTTCAGCCGGGGTATGTGTGGGGAAATGTAAAGGAAGAGCAAATCCAGATCAAACCGGTTAAGCTCAACATCCCATTTATCAACATTGGTATGATGATGGAGAAGGTGATTCTGAATCCTTCAATTTCACTTAAAAACTTAACGGTAAACAATCCTGCGGCTGAGAAGAACCTCGCAGATGCCCAGAAGATTTTCGCTGCCGACAAAGTTGATTTTTCGCAACTCGTCAATGATTACAAAAAGGCAAAACTGAACGTGGAACCTCACCGGGCGGGAGCAAAACTGCTGGTGGAAGCGATGACGAGCAACGATTCCGTTATAAAAAGCAATATTGTTTCCCTCTTCAAGGCCAATCAGCTGGATTTTACAAAAAGTTTGCAGGACCTTATCAAATCCATAGGTAACACGACTTATGAGGAAATAGGGTGTGTGGGTCTTGACTACCACAAGGAAGCTTTCGTAGCAACCTTCAGAGCGAAAAAGAACTACGGTTACGGAGGGGGACTCTGTACCGCCGGTTCCAAAGAATACGTTACTTTTTGGGTTAAAGATGAATCAACAAAATGTGAGTGGGTGAGGGTAGGTACGCAGGTTGTCGTGCTGCACGATATACCGGGACACACCGGCCTGTCTTACTCTGCAATACTCCCGTATGATTTAACGAAGTTCAGGACGAGATGTGACGCACCGCGTGTAATCAAAGTGCGCGCAGTACTTTCATGGAATGTCGCACCTACCGGTCTGGATACTCCATACTGGGGGAACTTCAAGGAAGCCTACGTTCAGATTCCGCCAATGCCAAAAGGCTGGAACGGAAAATCACCTAAAATGATCCTCTTAGGCGGAATTTCCGTCGATAATATTGACGATACCAGCGGATTGACCCTGCCAACGGCGAAATTTGAAATTAACCAGAACCGGGTTACGAACGGAAGCCGCTTTATGGGCAAAATCAGTATCCATGGTGTTTCTTCGCCATTTACAGGTCAGAAATACAGGGTGAAAGTCATCAATACCGAAACCGGAGCTATGAACTATGTAAATGGTCCGCTGCATTTGGTAGGTTATGATTCTTCCGGCAACGTGATTCATACCACCATCAATCCGGATGCTTCCAATTATTACACCTATCAGGCCTATAATCTGAACATTACCAGTCAACTGGCCTTATTCACGCCGGGAACGAATGCGAAACTGAATATTGTGATTGAACATGAAGACGGAAGCAGCGATGCACACATGATCCAGATGGATAATACCCATCCGGCACCGATGATGAAAATTAACGATGAAGGAGAATGTGTTCATTTCAAAAAAGGAGATGTGATTTTAGGCAAGTTCAGTGCGGTGGATAATTTCATTCATAAGTTTACACTTTCTGTATCCGGAGGTAAATTTACCGATATGGACTTTGAAGGGGTAAATCAAATCATTGCTCCTGGCGAAGTGAACAACTTTACCAGAACAGTGAATGTGGTGAACGGAGAGTTTAAGGTGACTACTGCCACTGACAAAAACTGCGGGAACATTATTCTCGTAATAGAACAGAAAAACGTGGTGGACAGTGCATATATGGCAAGTCCTACTTATACAAACCAGGCGTTCTGTCTGAAAGATTAAGGTTAGTCTTAATTTCAAGGGAAGGAGCTGAGATTTCAGCTCCTTTTTTATTTTCCGGCAGCCTGCATCGGATTCACCCGTTCCTGAGCGGCGCCTCTCGCAGCGTTCCCGGTCTTCTGTTTGAAAACCTGGAAATTGTTGGCAGGTGCAGGGATTTCACCCCAGAAATTATTTGAAGTGTCGATGTCCGCAGTTTCCCGCATGGGATCCAACTGCACCGATTTTAATTTTTTGTCAAAATAATAGGTCTTCGATACTTTATTTTCATTTTTCCTCCAGATCTGCGCGGAAGATTTGTCCCGCAGCTTACTTCCATCCACAAAGGTGAATTCCAGAATGATAGGCATCACCATTCCGCCTTTGTTGCTAAAATCGATCTGGTAGGCATGGATGTCCTGAAGTTTTGCCCTTTCCTGTGCCGGCACCTTTTCCAGATGGTCCACTTTCATGGAATATTTTTTGGACGTATCCACTTTTTCCTGGCCGCGGTTGTATTTCCAGTAGAAGTCACGGGTCTCTTTGTCCTGATCAGTGTAGAAAACGATGTTCCTGTCTTCGCGGTTGCGTATCTTCGAAAGGTCCTCGAAGTCATTCTGCAAAGGCGGATCCACCGTATAGGTAATTTCTTCGGGTCTTGGAACTGCGTTGAGGTCGGGAGCTGCCACCGTCACTTTATCAATGGAGATATCAACTGGATCTGTTCCGTAAAACCATCCTCTCCAGAACCAGTCCAGGTTTTCAGCGCTTGCGTCGTTCATCGTACGGAAGAAATCTGCCGGTTCAGGATGTTTGAAGGCCCATCTTTTAGAGTACGTTTTAAACGCTTTATCAAAAAGGTCACGGCCCATAATGGTTTCCCGGAGGATATTGAGCCCTGTCGCAGGTTTTGCATAGGCATTCGGACCGAAATGAATGATGTTTTCGGAATTTACCATGATAGGCTCCAGCTGGTCTTTCGGAAGTTTCATATAGTCCACGATGGTGTGTGCTGGCCCCCGTCTGGAAGGAAATTTATTGTCCCACCTTTCTTCAGTCAGATATTCCACAAAGGTATTCAGACCTTCATCCATCCAGGACCACTGTCTTTCATCGGAATTGATAATCATGGGAAAGAAATTATGACCGACTTCGTGAATGATGACACCGATCATCCCATTCTTAATTCCTTCGGAATAGGTTCCGTCCTTCTCCGTCCTTCCGTAATTGAAGCAGATCATCGGATATTCCATTCCGCTTGATGCTTCAATGGACTGTGCAACCGGATAAGGATAGGGTATTGTATATTCGCTGTAAGTCTTAATCGTGTGAGCAACCGCCTTGGTGGAGAATTTCCGGTAGAGATGGTAGGCCTCTTTGGGATAAAGACTCATGGCCATCACCTGATTGTTGTTTTCAGGAATTGTGACCTTCATTCCGTCCCATATGAATTTCCGGGAGGAGGTCCAGGCGAAATCCCTTACATTTTCCGCTTCAAAAATCCAGGTTTTTCTCTGTTTTGACTTTGTTTTTTCGGCTTTTTTCGCTTCCTCAAGCGTAACAATTTCCACTGGCTCACTGGCTGTTTGGGCCTTTTTCCAGCGCGCGAGTTGGGCAGGGGTGAGTACGCTCTCAAAATTCTTACCAACGCCCGTGGACGCTACAATATGATCTGCCGGAACGTTCATGGTAACCTTATAATTCCCGAAAACCAGCGCAAATTCACCTCTGCCGGTAAACTGGTTATGCTGCCAGCCTTTGAAATCGCTGTAAACACACATCCGCGGAAACCACTGGGTAATGGTGTAAAGATCGTTGCCGTCTTCCGGGAAGTTTTCAAACCCGCCGCGGCCGCCCATCGTCATCCGGTTAGGGATATTGTAATTCCAGTCAATTTTAAAAACAAATTTTTCGCCTTTCTTCAGTACTTTGGGTAAGTCGATCCGCATCATGGTTTTGTTAACCATATATTTCAGTGGATTTCCGGAAGCATCGGTCACCTTTTCTAAATTGACGCCATAGCCATTATCTTTTGCGGGTAAATCTGAATTTTTTAAACGGTCTGAAGTGACCTGTTCAGGCAGTGTGGATTCCATGTCATAGCCGGCGTTCTTTACTGAAGACTGTTGGTTTTCATCCAGCTGAAGCCAAAGATAATCCAGGTCGTCAGGAGAATTGTTGTGGTAGGTCACTGTTTCTGCACCCTTCAGGTTTCTGCGGTCTTCATCCAGATAGGCCGAAATTTCATAGTCGGCGCGGTTTTGCCAATACTGCTGACCCGGTGCTCCGGAAGCACTTCTGTACACATTTGGCGTTGGCAGGATGGTTCCCAGCTGTTCAAATTTATTTCCGTGGTTGCTGCCCGGATTGTTCTGAATATGCTGTGCGAACAAACCCAAAGGAAGTAAAACAGACAAAAGAAAGAATTTAATTTTCATATAAGAAGGGAATTTAATCAAATAGTAGCCAAAATTAACAATTCGTTACGTATTGCGCTTATAAATGTTGAATTTAATGGCTTAAAACGGAATTCTTTCCAAAGCCAGCTTTAAAGAAAGAGCAAACACCGCCGAAGAAACAGCGAGTATCCAATCCTTGCGGTTTACTCTAAAAAGACTGTTGATGAGCAGCTGGACAACCAGAATAGCGGCCACTACAGCAATCTGGCCTACTTCCAAACCTACATTGAATCCCAGAAGGGGGAGTAAGAGGTCTTGTTCGCTGGACATCGTCATCCGTGCGGTGTTCGCAAAACCCATCCCATGGATGAGGCCGAAGGAAAGGGCGAGGTAATAATTCATCGTCATGAGATTGCGCTGCCTGCTCCTCATTAAAACATTATCTGCCGCGGTGATCAGAATGGTGAGCGGGATCAGGAACTCGACCCAATTTCCCGGAATCCGTACAACATCCACCACACTAAGCACCAGCGTTACCGAATGCCCGATGGTGAAAGCGGTTACGAGCCACAGGATTTTCTTCCAGTCCTTCGGCATGAAAGCCGCCACCAACACCAATACAAAAAGCTGGTGATCCAGCGCATCCAGTGAAACAATATGTTCCCAGCCTAGGTTTAAATAGAACATAAAATCCCGCATCCTTCCTTAATTTTTTGACGGACGATAATACAAAATTTATTTCTATTTTTGGCTGATGCAAAAATTTATCGCTGTCCTGTTGCTCTTTTTGGTTTCTTTCTTTTCGGCAAAAGAAATTCACCCTTATCATGTGGGTGCGGTTGAATTTAAATACAATTCATCATCAAAGACCTTTGAGATCAGCGGTAAATTCTTTCTGGATGATCTGGAAAATGCGCTAAAAGACAAATACGGCAAGGCGGTTCATTTCAACGAGCCAAAATACAAGGCTCAAATCAATGCTTTTCTCATTCAATATTTTGCAGAATATCTAAAACTTAAAGCGGACAACAAGTTTTTGAAAATCAATTACCTGGGTTACGAAGAAGACAGCGAGGCGGTAAACGTTTATCTGGAATCGGAAAAGACAGACCCTCCAAAAAAAGTGGAAACGGCCGTAAGTCTTCTTTACAACCTGTTTGATGATCAGATCAACATTATCCACATCATTGTCGGGGGCAAGCGGCAAAGCCGCAAACTCAACTATCCCGACCGGTATCTTTATCAGAATTTCTAATTGCGGAATTGGCTGTTGATCTGCTCCGCGTGATTCAGCAGGTCAGGAAAAAACAGGTCAAAATGCGACTGCAACTGAGGTTTATTGCTGATAAAAACTTCAAAAACAGCCAGGTTTTTATCCAGATATTTGGCCTTGTTCAGAACATTACGAAACGAAAACTGAATCCCCTGATCCTTCCGGTAGTGGTAAAGCCAGTTGTCCCGCTCCATGCCGTCCAGCATCCTTTTGAAATTTTCCGGGAAGATATCCTCATAATTTCTTAACACCCTGTACACCTTCAGCGAATGCTCCTTCAGGACTTTGTCGGCTAGTGAATTGGCAAGGAAATAATCAAAGGCAACATCTACAAAAGCGCCTGAATACAACCGGACGAGCGGTCTGAAAATCTTCTTCGCCTCATGAATCTCCGGATGTGCATCGGTAAAGGTGTCGATTTCGCGGTGCAGCAGGATGCCTTCCACAATCTTATCCGGAAATGAAAAACGGTCTTTGTTCCGGATGAAATCCTCCAGAAACTGCCCGACGATCTGCTCGTCGGAAAATGCAAGGTAGGAATGAGCCAGAAAATTCATGAGGTGAATTTAGAACAAATATTCATGGAAATCCTCAATTTTGCTGACCTCTACAATGATAATTCCCACTTTCCGTTTCGGTATTTTATTTAAAGTGGAAACAAATATCTTCTCGTAGCCCAGTTTTTCGGCTTCGGAAATCCGCTGTTCAATCTGCGAAACCGGACGGATCTCGCCACTCAGACCAATCTCACCTGCAAAACAGTAATGTTCGGAAATCGCAACATCGTTGTTGGACGATAAAATGGAGGCCACCACCGCAAGATCCAGGGCCGGATCGTCGGTTTTAATACCTCCTGTGATGTTCAGGAAGACGTCTTTCGCACCTAACTGAAACCCTGCACGCTTCTCCAGAACGGCCAGGAGCATATTCAGGCGCTTGGAATCGTAACCGGTGCAGCTTCTTTGCGGGGTGCCGTACACCGCCGAACTTACCAGTGCCTGTATTTCAATAAGCATGGGCCGGTTTCCCTCCAAAGTCACGGCTACGGAATTTCCTGAGAGTTCTTCAAATTTTTTCGTGATGAGGATTTCTGAGGGGTTTTTAATTTCCTTCAGACCTTGCGCCACCATTTCATAGATGCCGATCTCCGCGGTGGAACCAAAACGGTTTTTGTTGGCACGCAGCAAACGGAAGAGGTGATTCCGGTCGCCGTCGAAATTCAGCACCACATCTACCATATGTTCCAGTACTTTAGGTCCTGCGATCTGGCCGTCTTTCGTTATATGACCTACCAGAAATACCGGTGTATTGCTGTCTTTCGCGTATTTGATGATTTCGTTGGAGCATTCCCGGATCTGCGAAACGGTTCCGGGGGAACTTTCAATCAGCTGGCTCTGTAAGGTCTGTATTGAATCAATGATGACAAAGTCTGGTTTGAGTTTCTTCGCTTCGTGCAGGATTTTTTCCACGGAGGTCTCGGTAAAGAGGTAGCAGTTCGGGTTTTGGAGTTCCGTTAAACGGTCGGCCCTCATCTTAATCTGTGAAGCACTTTCTTCTCCTGAAACATAAAGGATTTTCTTCTTCATCTTAAGTGCGAGCTGAAGCAGCAGGGTGGATTTTCCGATTCCCGGTTCGCCGCCAATCAGCGTAACAGAACCCAAAACGATTCCCCCACCCAAAACACGGTTCAGTTCCTCGGAAGGGGTCGTAATGCGCTGTTCCTCGTTGGTTTCAACTTCAATGATGTTGATGATGTGCTGTTTCGACTTGTCCGCATAACTTTTGGTGGGTGATTTTTCTACAATTTCCTCTACCAGAGTATTCCATTCCCCGCAGTTCTTGCACTGTCCGAGCCATTGCGGAGTCTGAGTTCCGCAGTTCTGACAGAAATATGCTGTTTTGAGTTTTGCCATGCTGCGAATTTCCTTCTTTTTTTTGAATTAAATTAAAACAGAACAAAAAAATAACCGCTGAAAAGCGGCTATTCTATCTGTTATAAGTGAGGTCTTAGTTGGCGACAATGTTTACCGTTATTTTTATGGCATCACCTGTTTTTACGCCCATGAAACCTGGTCTTTCCATTCCGTAAGTTGATAATTTCATGTTCTCAGTACCGGTAATATGATAGGATTTACCGTTTTTAGTTACTGTAACAGGGAAGTTTACATCTTTCGTTACACCTGCAATGGTCATTTTACCTGCTAAGTTTCCTTTTCCAACGGTCAGTGTGGGAGCGGTGAAAGTGATGTTAGGGTATTTGTCTGATTTCAATGCTCCATACGCTTTGTTATCCATCATTTTTCCCTTTGTACTTTTCAGGCTTTTGGCCGGCATTGTGAATTTTACATTGGTAATGGTATTTCCGTTTGCTTTTCCTGTGAAGGTTGCGGAGGATCCGTTCATAACCCAGTCGTGCATTGGCGAAGTGCCAGCGATATTAACTGTTGTGGATTTTCCTGTAATGTTCTGTGCATTTACAAAACCGAAAACGGTTACGGCAACTAAAACAAGAAGAGATTTGAAAGTGTTTTTCATTTTTTTAATATTATACAGTCACTTAGTTGTAACTGTTTGTTGGAGGTTAATTCCTCTGTAAAGTTAAACCTGTTTGTACGGTAGATGAACTGACATATCTCATGTATATTTTAAACGGTTGCAATGCCGTACGAATGCCCATGTTTAATTAAAAATTTGAATTATCCGGATTGCCCCGTTAAACTTTTTACCCTAACTTTGCGCAAACCTAATCTAATGAGTAAAAAGAACACGAAGTATATCTTTGTTACAGGAGGTGTGACTTCATCTTTGGGTAAAGGAATTGTTTCGGCATCGCTTGGTTTACTGCTAAAATCAAGGGGTTTCCATGTTACCATTCAAAAACTTGACCCGTACATCAATATTGATCCCGGAACTTTAAATCCCTATGAGCACGGCGAATGCTATGTGACTGAAGACGGTGCAGAAACGGATCTGGATTTGGGTCACTACGAAAGGTTTCTGGACTCACAGACCTCCCAAAACAACAATGTTACCACAGGAAAGATTTACCAGACTGTCATTGAAAAAGAGAGGAAAGGCGATTTCCTTGGAAAAACGGTTCAGGTAATCCCCCATATCACAAACGAGATCAAGCGCCGGATAAAAATCCTGGCCAAGCAGAACTACGACATCATCATTACCGAGATCGGCGGGACCGTAGGTGATATTGAGTCGCTGCCGTATATTGAGAGTGTCCGTCAGCTTAAGTGGGAACTGGGCGAACATAACTCCATGGTCATACACCTTACTTTGCTTCCTTATCTTGCCTCCAGCGGTGAGCTGAAAACCAAACCTTCACAACATTCCGTCCGTCAGCTCATGGAAAGCGGAGTTCAGGCAGATGTCCTGGTTTGCAGGACCGAGCATAAGATTCCAAAGGAACAGCGGGCCAAACTCGCGCAGTTCTGTAACGTGTCTTTAGAGAATGTAATCGAATGCAAGGATTTGGATACGATTTATGAAGTACCGCTCTATCTTCAGAAGCAGAATTTTGACGATGTCGTTCTAAAAGCACTTGATCTGAAAACTGACAAAGAAGCAGACCTGAAGGACTGGAAGCATTTCCTGAAAAAATACCAAAACCCAAAAAGATCGGTGGAAATCGCGCTGGTGGGTAAATATGTTTCGCTGCAGGATTCCTATAAATCCATTGCAGAGGCCTTTATCCATGCAGGTGCGGACCTGGAAACTGAAGTCCGTGTACGTTGGGTGTACAGCGGCGATATTACCGAGGAAAATATAAAAGATATGCTGAAGGGAATCGACGGAATGCTGATTGCTCCCGGTTTCGGCGACAGAGGAATAGAAGGAAAAATCCTGGCGGCGAAATATGCTCGGGAGAATGAGATTCCGCTACTGGGTATCTGTCTTGGAATGCAGATCATGACCATCGAATTTGCCAGAAATGTTTTAGGTTACAAAAAAGCCAACTCCATGGAGTTCGACACATCTACTCCGGAACCTGTAATTTCTTTGATGGAAGAACAGAAAAATGTTGTGGATAAAGGTGGAACTATGCGTCTTGGCGCCTGGAAATGTGCACTGAAACCAAATTCAAGGTTAAATGAAATTTACGGTACGAAGAATATTTCGGAAAGGCACCGTCACCGGTACGAGTTCAATTCCGAATACAAGGAAGAATTTGAAAATAACGGACTCGTGCCCACAGGTTTCAATCCTGAAACCGGGCTGGTGGAAACGCTGGAACTCAATGACCACCCCTTTTATGTGGGGGTGCAGTATCATCCTGAGTACAGGAGTACAGTCGCAACACCGCACCCGCTGTTCAAGGAACTGATCCGAGTTAGTTCAAAAAAATAACCGTATTAATGCCCACTTTTCAGTGGGTATTTTTTATGCACTAATTGCCAGGTGTTTTCGAAAAAAAATAAGTAATTTTGTGACCTTTAATTTTGGCTGGTGATTAGAATGTTATCCGCCGGGATTGAAAGAATAATTAATAAAGATAAAAATGCAGCAAAATAACGGTTTAGACAGAAATCAGATCATCCTTTTCATGCTATTCTCCCTCATAATGATGGGTGCGATGTTCTATTTCCAGCCGTCCCCAACGGATGAACAGTCGACTAACAAGCCTCAAACAGCACAGGTGCAGAACCAGATAGCCAGCCCCGCTGCTGTTTCCAATCTGAATGACAGCCTGAACACAAACTCCATAAAACAGGTTCAGCTTAAAAATAAGGAACTCACCCTTGTGGTTTCTACCTTGGGCGGTCAGATTTCCACGGTAGAATTGAACGAGTACAAAGCATATAATAAGGCCACCGACGTAAACGATAAAAAACTGCTTTTTTTCGACAAGAATAATTCCACCTACGGATTTCAGTTTAAGGATAAAACAGGAAAAGTATTCAATACCCGTGATCTGGTCTTTACCCCTGTCCAAAACGGTAATTCAGTGACGATGCAGGCCAATGCCAACGGTGCTGTAATTGAATTTATTTATACGCTGCAGGACAAATATACAGTAGATTTCAATGTGAAAACCCGCGGCCTTTCCCAATTGGTTTCTGACCAAACGGCGGAGTTTATTTGGGACCATAGTGCAAGGCAGATGGAAAAAGGGCGTTCCCAGGAACAGACCCATACTGAATTCAATTATGCTTTTGATAATTACGGCAGCTTCGACTATGACGGCCGTACCACCATGGAAGAGGAGGAGGAAACGCTGAACTGGATAGCCATCAAGCAGCAGTTTTTTACCGCTGTACTTGAGCCGCAGAACGGGTTTACCAATTCCAAAGGTGTCCAGGAAACAATAGAAGAGGGTGAGTTTCTTAAAAAATTCAACTTCAGCGGGCAAACCGCTTTGTCCGGAGGGGAGCTTAACCAGAACTTCAAATGGTATTTTATGCCGCTTGATCTTACCCTGCTTAAAACCTATGGTAAGAATTTTGACGAACTGTTGCCACTTGGCTGGTCCTTCATTGGCACAATGAACCGTTGGTTCTTTATGCCGATGTACAATATCATTGCCGGATGGGGTCTTACCGCAGGTTGGGTGATCTTTTTGATGACCATCATTGTGAAACTCATCCTTTCGCCTATTATGTTCAAGCAGCATAAGCTGAGTGCAATGATGCGCGTAATCCGTCCGGAAATTGATGAGGTAAATGCCAAATATAAAGGGGCGGACCCAATGAAGAAGCAGCAGGAAACCATGGCAGTTTACAGGAAAGCGGGCGTAAATCAGATGGCGGGATGTCTCCCGGCCCTGGTTCAGATCCCAATTTTCTATGCCCTGTTCCGCTTTTTCCCGAATTTCATTGATTTAAGAGGGCAGAGTTTCTGGTTTGCCAAGGACCTTACGGCTTATGACGATGTTATTAAACTTCCGTTTAGCCTGCCGGTTTTCGGTTGGGATCATATCAGTATCTTTGCTCTTGCCTGTACGGTAGTAATCCTGATTTACACGGTTATGACCTCCGGAAACATACAGCAGCCGCAGCAGGAGGGAATGCCTAATATGAAGGTCCTCATGTACATCTTCCCGATAACGTTCTTCTTCTTCCTGAATACTTCATCGTCCGGTCTTTCGTGGTATTATTTCGTGTCCAATGCGCTTAATATATTCATCATTTTGGCCATTAAATATCTGATTCTGGATGAGAAGAAAATTCATGCACAAATTCAGGAGAATAAGACCAAGGCACCTAAACCCGAAGGAAAATTCCAGAAGCGCATGCGCGAAATGATGGAACAGGCCCAGGAGCAGCAAAAAGAGCAGCAGAAACATACGGGCAAGAAAAAGTAATCTGCCCCAGACAAATTCGAACAGGTCATAAAAAAACGGAAGGTAAACTCTTCCGTTTTTTTTTACTCAAATTCCAGACTGTAGGACACCGTTTCAGTAACAGGTTGTTCATCCACCACCTCATAGTTGAGCCGGAATGACTGTCGGTGGTGTACGGTAGGACCAAACTTTACCAAGGCATCCCGGTGCTGTTTTGTAGCATATCCCATGTTGCTGTTCCATCCATATTCCGGAAACTCCTCATGAAGTTCCATCATCTTCCTGTCACGGTAATTTTTTGCGATTATTGAGGCCGCTGCAATAGACAACAACTTGGAATCTCCCTTTACAATACACTGGTGCGGGATATAGTTGTAGGGGTGGAACCTGTTACCATCCACAAGGATGAGGTCCGGTTTGTTTTTCAGTTGGTCCAGGGCAAGATGCATGGCGTGGATGCTTGCATTCAGGATGTTGTGTTCATCAATAAAAGCGGGCGGAAGTTCAGCGATAGCATATTCTATTGCATGATCTTTAATATAGGAATCAAGATTCGCCCTCATCTTAAACGTTAATTTTTTTGAGTCATTAACAAAACTTTCCCCAAAATGTTCATCAAGGATTACCGCGGCAGCCACAACAGGTCCGCACAAACATCCCCTTCCAACTTCATCACACCCCGCCTCAACGCCCGCAGTACTCCATTTTTTCAGCAAATTGCTCATATATTAAATAATCACACAAAGATAATATTTTATGTAATGCACGTAAAAATATTAAGGATTTGTTAACAAATTATTTGGTTATGTTAATTTAAATAACTTTTTTTGTTTATCGAAAAATTTGATTTGATATGAAAAAACTAACAGCAAGTGTTTTGGCTGTTGTGTTAACTGCTTCATTTACAATGGTGAAAGCGCAGCAGGACACAACCAAAATTGAAAACATTGAGGAGGTGGTAATAACCGCACTAGGGGTTAAAAGACAAGAAAAGGCCAGTTCATATGGGAAAACTATGGTGGATGGTGATCAATTGAGGGAAGTTACAAATGCTAACGCTTTTGAAAGCCTTTCTGGCAAGGTAGCCGGTGTAGACATATCTGCCCCATTACAACCCGGAGCAACAGCTAAAATAATAACCCGAGGTTTCAAGTCTTTGAGTAACAATCAGCCTTTATATGTTATTGATGGTACCCCAATGTTAAATGTGTCATCAAGCAAGACTGGTTTTGATAGCACATATGACACGGGTTCTTCAATAAATGATTTGGATCCAAATATTATTGAATCCATGAACTTTTTAAAAGGTGCGGCAGCTACTGCCTTATATGGGAAAGATGGTGCCAATGGTGTTATTCTAATTACTACCAAAAGAGGGAAAAGGAAGCTCAGTGTTGACTATATCTCCAGCATAGACTTTTCAGAAGTTGCAAGAGTACCACACATACAATACCGTTTTGGTCAAGGATGGAACGGACTTTCGTATTCAACTGTGGTTGGAGAAGGTGGCACCGCAGCCTCGAACGAAAACGGTTCGTGGGGACCATTGTTTAATGGGAGTATAAGACCTTGGGGTAGAATTGTGAACAATAGTCAATTAATTAAACCCTATGTGGGTCTTGAAGACGCAGTTCGAGAATTTTTTGATATAGGTACTACTTTCAGCAATACAGTAACTTTGTCGGGCGGTGGTGAAAACGCGGATGCTGCGTTAACAATTAGCGATATCAGTTCTGATGGTGTTTTCCCCACTGAGAATGATAAATTTATGCGGCGTGCGTTAGGGTTTAATGGCGGCTTAAGTTTTAACAAGTTAAAGATTAGAATCTCATCAAATTACTCTCATAGAAAGACTAATGCAATACCTACGGGACAAGGCGATGATGCTTCCTTTGGTAAATCTGTATTTCAGGAATTACTTCAGATGCCCAATGATATAAGTCTTGTAGATATGCAGGATATGGGGAGTATATATAATACGCCATCTTATTTCTTTACGCCGTATGCCACTAATCCATATTCTGTTATAAACAACAATATTGTCCGGGCGAAATCTGACCGGTTCTACGGAAATACTAATTTTAATTACGATTTTACCGATAACTTTTCGGCTACTCTGCAGTTGGGTGCTGACATCCAAAATGAAACCGTAAAAAGATGGGGTGCTATTGTCGAGTATGTGCCTGATTCACCTCAAGATTTAGCCAGTGCCAATGGAGTGGTAGGGGCTGTAAGAGAGTCCAAAAGGACGGATCGATTATATGATGCCTATTTAACATTAAATCATAATGCTGAATTTGGTGAAAGTTGGGGTTTGCGAACTGCAGCAGGTGCCGGTTTTACAGAAAAAAACGGCAATATCCTTTCAGCTCAGGTAACGGACCTGGATTTACCTAATTTTTACGAACTTTCCAACTCTGCTTCTACACCCATATTGGATCAGGACGATTATCTCCAAAGGTACTATTACGTGTTTGGTTCCGCTGAATTGGGTTATATGGAAAGATTTTTCTTAACATTAACGGGCAGAAATGACTGGACTTCTACCTTGCCACTAAAATCAAACTCCTACTTTTATCCTTCTGTCGGGGTGAGTGCTATCATACTTAATGATGCTAACTTTCTTAAGTTAAGAGGAAGTTGGGCACAGGCTGGTAAGGACACTTCGCCGTATCAAGTTTATTCGAGTGCTTTGCAAACTAATAATGATGGCTTTTTTGGTTCCTTACTTTATCCCTTTGGAGGCGTTAATTCCTTTGAAATTGATGGTAGAGTAACAAATGAGAATTTGGTAAACGAGCTTACCAGTGAGGTTGAAGTAGGTGCGGAGGCTAGGTTTTTAAAGAATAGAATTGGTATTGATGTGTCACTGTATAACAGGCTTACAGATGATATACTACTCACTAAAATTTTGCCTCGATCAACGGGATATAGTGCTATCTTAGGTAATTTTGCCTCCGTAAGGAATAAAGGTGTTGAATTGCTTTTAAATCTAAAACCAATTAAAGCAAGTGATTTTGAATGGGACATGAACTATACTTTTACGAAGAATATAAGTAAAGTTGAGGATATTGCTGGAGATGATACTGAGATTTCACTGGTATCTAACTATGGGATTACCTATAAATTTGTTGAAGGGGAAACTGTGGGAACATTCTATGGGTTTATTCCAAAAACGAATGCTGCAGGACAATACATAGTAAATTCTGCTACTGGTTATTATGAAACTACTGAGGAAGAACAGAAGATAGGTGCTTCAGAAAGAGATTTTATTATGGGTCTTAAAAATACCTTTACATATAAAAATGTAAGTTTGTCTTTTGGAGTTGATTGGAAGCAGGGCGGTGAAATGTATTCCTATACTAAGAGGTTAAGCCATTTTGTTGGTAATGGAATAGAAACAATTTATAATGATCGAAATCCGTTTATTATTCCAAACTCGGTTATTGATAATGGAGATGGAACATACTCTGAAAATACTACACCTGTGTCATTTGAGAATATAGCCAACTTTTACAACACTACCCAGAATCCGGGGTTAGAAAGAACACATGTGATTGATAAGACTTTTGTAAGATTAAGAGATGTGTCACTTGCTTTTAGATTTCCTAAGGAATGGTTGGGAGGAGTTGGTATTCGGAATGCAACATTTTCACTGTATGGGAAAAATCTATTTCTGTGGACTCCTTCTGACAATCCTTATGTCGATCCTGAGGCAACCACATACGGAAATGATTTGACAAGCGAAATGGGAGAATTCAGTGCCAACCCAACCCAAAGAACATATGGCGCTATGTTTAAGTTTAATTTTTAAATAAAAAAAAATGAAAAAAATAAGATTAATATTATTCGGCTTCCTGGCAGCATTTTCGATAATTGCGTGTGATGATCAGCTGGATATTAATAAGGATCCGGATAATTTATCACCAGAGCAAATCCCTTTAAATAGTGAATTTACAGGAGGTTCAACAGGTATTGCAACTTCGGCAGGTTCTTACTATGCATTAATTGGCGGCTTTTGGAGTCAGTATTTTACACAAAGTGCAGCAGCAAACCAATACAAAGAAATTGATAATTATTCCATTAACACTGGAGATTATAATGGTGCGTGGTCCTCTATGTATGACGCGATTCTTGATATAAGAAACGTGAAAAAGAATGCCGAGAGTTCCGGTAACTGGAATTATTATTTAATGTCAACCGTAATGGAGGCATACGCATTTCAGGTGTTGACCGACTCCTACGGAGCGGTTCCTTTTACAGAAGCTTCAAATTCAGAAATATTGGCCCCGAAGTTTGACGAGCCAACCGTTATATATGATGGATTGGTTTCAAATCTTAAATTGGCACTGGCCAAAGATTTGAGCACATCTTCTACAGCAGTAATCCCTGGAAATGACGATTTGATTTTTGGTGGAGATATGCAGCGGTGGAGACAGTTTGCGAATACGATGCTTTTAAAACTCTATATCCGGCAAACTAATTCCCGCCCGGCAATAGCACAGGCAGGTATTCAGGAGTTGTATTCTTCAGGCGCTCAGTTTCTCACAAGCAATGCGGCTATAACACAGTATGAAGATATGGCAAATAAAAGCAACCCATTATATGAAACCGATAGAAGACAGCTCAATGTGGGAACTAATTTAAGGGCGAGTACAACTTTGTATTCATATCTGTTGGAAAATACTGATCCACGTTTTTCATACTTCTACAACGCAGGTCCCTCTCAGGATCAAGGTGATTTTGACAACACTGCTAATGTTAATGCGGCAGTAATTAAACTGCAGGCAACAGATCCAGTTTATTTCATTTCAGCTGCTGAAAGCTATTTCCTCCAGGCTGAGGCCGCTGTGCGATACAATGGAGGTGTTAACGCAAAAGCACTGTATGACATGGGCGTAACTGAAGCATTTGCACAATGGGGTATTGCACCAGGTACGTTACTTACAACCACATATTCATTCCCAAATACAACCGATGCGGCTAAGTTGGAAGCGATTTTAACACAAAAATGGATTTCATTCTTTCCAGGTAAAGGCTATGAAGCATTTTTTGAGCACAAGAGAACCAAGATCCCGGCCATTAGTCCTGTACCGCAGTCCAGTTTATCTTATATTCCGGGTCAATTTGCCTATTCAATCGAAGGAACGACCAATGGACAGTTTCCAAGAAGGATTGTTTATCCGGTTACGGAAAGTCAAACAAATGCAAATTTCCCTGGGCTCAAGCCTATTACCGAACCCTTATGGTATGATGCCAATTAAAAATAATAAATTATGAAAATTAAGAATATATTAAGATTAACAGGATTAGCTGCTGTATTAGGTGTAGTTGTTTCATGCTCATCAGATTACGATACTTTCGGTGTTTCCAACGAAACGAACTATCCCGTTCTTGAAGTGTTAGGAGATTCCCCCGCTTTTGTGCAATTAGGAGGTTCATATACTGATCCTGGAGCTACTGCATCTGAAAATGGCGTGTCAATTCCTTTTACAACCTCATATCAAGGTGATTATCGTGGTGCAAACACCCTCAATTTAAATGTTGCTGACAGATATACAGCTGTGTACTCCGCAATTAACAAGGATGGTTTTTCAGCTACGGCGAACAGGAAGATTTTTGTATATAGGACAGGTGATTTCATCACTAGTATCGAGGGGTTATATGAATCAAAAGTTGTAAGGACCCCATCCCAAGGCGTAGTTTCCCCAACCACTTCATTAAAATATGTAATCATATGGAAAAATGCCGATGGAACTTATGAACTTACTGATGCAATTGGTGGGTACTATGATCTGGGTCGAAGTTACGGTCCAACTTATGCCAGTAGAGGCTTGAAATTGAATTATACTGCGGGCGTAGCCACTGTCGCAGCGCAGCCCAACGGTGTTGGGGCCTTTGGCGGAAGCATTGTAGTAAGTGGTGTAACTGTTGATCCCTTAACCAAAACAATTGTTGTCCCTTCTGCATGGGATTCCGGCTATAATTTTACGGCAACATTAACTCAAGTAAATTAATAATTATGAAAATAAAAATCTTTAACTTATTACTGCTGTTTTCACTTATTGGATTTGTAATCTCCTGTGACAGGGTGGGTGATGGCGATGTTTCTGATGACCAGGGAGGTACTACTACACAGGATATGGCGGGTGATTGGTACGTGAAATTCACAATAGATGGGCAGGATGTTTATAATCTGGGTTACACATTATTATCAACTTACAACACAGCCGCCAACAATGGGCAGGAAATGTGGATTGATGATCATGCTAATACCTGGGAATATAAAGTAAAAACACCAATAAATTACGGGGCCAAAACGTTCGGAGGGTCCAACCTTCAAAATCAGAGTTATGATGTAACTATGAATATAACGGAAGGAAAGATACTTAAGGGTGCGGCTACGACTTCAGGTGGCAACAAATCCGACAGCATTGTGTTTAAAGTTGAGTTTGCTGACGATCCGGGCACAATATACACAGTAGGAGGATATAAACGGACAGGATTTGCTGAGGACGAACATTAAATTAACATTCCTAATTAACATTCATTCAGAAAACCACTCTCCGGAGTGGTTTTTTTATTTCCGTATATTTGTCACTCAATTTTCCAAAAAATGAACATTAAAGATACCCTGCAGCAGAACATTACTGATATCATCTACAACCTCTACCAAATCAGCGATTTTAAACTTGAAATTCAGGAAAATAAAACCGATTTCGAAGGCGACTTCACCGTGGTTACTTTCCCGCTCGTAAAACTGGTGAAGAAAAATCCTGAACAGATCGGTATGGAACTGGGAGGTGCCCTGACGGCTGAGAAAAACTTTGTTGAAAATTTCAATGTCGTTAAAGGCTTCCTGAACCTGAAGGTACATGATGCCCATTTTATCAATAATTTCAGAAGCCTTGTGGAAGGTTTTGACGTTATTGAAAAGAGAGATGAAACCGTTATGGTGGAGTATTCCTCCCCAAACACCAATAAGCCGCTGCATCTTGGGCACATCAGGAATAACCTTCTTGGTTTTTCCGTTGCGCAGATCCTGAAAGAAGATGGGTACAACGTAATCAAAACCCAAATCATCAATGACCGCGGAATCCACATCTGCAAATCCATGCTTGCGTGGGAAAAATTCGGGAACAGTGAAACCCCGGCCTCCGTGGGGACGAAGGGTGACAAATTTGTCGGAAACTATTACGTAGCATTCGATAAGCAGTATAAAAAGGAAATTGCAGAACTCGTGGCTCAGGGCCTTGACGAGGAAACGGCAAAGAAGCAGGCGCCCATCATTCTGGAAGCCCAGAAAATGCTGCTTGACTGGGAAAAAGGGGACGAGAAAGTCAGAAACCTCTGGAACGAAATGAATTCATGGGTCTATGAAGGTTTTAACCAGACCTATAGCCGCCTGGGTGTTGATTTTGACCAGGTGCAGTACGAAAGTAATACCTATTTGCTTGGGAAGGACCTCATTCAGGAAGGATTGCTGAAAGGCGTGCTGTACCGGAAAGATGATGGTTCCGTATGGTGTGACCTGACCCACGAAGGCCTCGATCAGAAACTTCTCTTGCGTTCAGACGGCACTTCAGTCTATATGACCCAGGATTTGGGTACAGCCGTGGAGCGGTTTAAACACAGCGATCTGCAGAAACTTATTTATACCGTAGGAAACGAACAGGATTATCATTTTGATGTACTCTTTAAAATCCTGAAAAAATTAGGCTATCAGTGGGCCGATCATTTGGAACACCTGTCGTACGGTATGGTGGAGCTTCCGGAAGGAAAGATGAAGTCACGCGAGGGAACCGTAGTGGATGCTGATGACCTGATGGAGGAAATGTACATTACTGCAAAGGAAAAAGCGCAGGAATTGGGGAAGATGGAGCAGCTTTCGGAAGAGGAAAGGGAAAGCTCCTATGAAAGCATCGGCTTGGGAGCCCTTAAATATTTCATGCTGAAAGTGGATCCGAAGAAAAAGATGCTCTTCAATCCCGCTGAAAGTATTGATTTCAACGGCAACACGGGGCCCTTCATCCAGTATACCTATGCACGCATCCAGTCCCTGCTCAACAAGGCAGATTTTAAACAACAAGCGGTAGATGTGAATTATGAAATCAACGAATCTGAGAAAGACCTGATTACCCAACTGGCCAGTTACAGGGAAGCGGTGGCCAGGGCGGCAGCCACCCTGAGCCCGGCACAGGTGGCGAACTATGTGTATGATCTCGTGAAGTCCTATAATTCCTTTTATCAGAACAATCCGATATTGAAACAGGATAATGAGAACATGAAACAGTTCCGTCTGGAACTGTCGGCCCTGACCGGTAAAACAATCAAAAAATCTCTGGAACTCCTGGGAATCGGGATTGTGAACAGGATGTAGAAGGGACTCACCTCTAAATTATAATAACAGTCTTTCTCAAGGCTGTTTTTTTTGTCAATACATCGTAGAGGATCCGGCTTAATCTAATTGTAAAACGGTTTGCCCGAAGCAGTCGAAAACTGCAGGAAATGGATAATGTACAAGTTGACGAATATCTGAAACTGTTTAAGAGTTTTAATAAATAACTGGGAGGCGTTCCCGGCCTTTTTATTAGATTATATTTAGATTTATGTTTTACATTTACGAAAACTAACGCAATGAGAAAATTAATATGCATTATTTCCCTGTTCAGTCTTAACAGTTGTCAAAAAACCTCAGATAATAAAGTGGAGGTAAATAAGGCGAAAACTAAACATACAGAGTTTCTTCAATCTAAAGAGCCTAAAACTACACAACAGAAAATAGATTCTGCAAAACTTTTAAGGCAACGGGAAAAGGATAATCCCGATTTACATTTACAGAATCTTCAAAAAGAATTAGAAAATGCGGAACTCACAAAAGTTGAAAGGGAGGAGATAGGAATTGAAATTAAGGGAATCCGGACATTGAGATTTGCGGATAAAAATATTTCCTCTTGGGATAGGTCTAACCCTTTATTAGTAAAGGAGGTAAAAAAGACAATGAAAGACCCGGGTAGTTTTGAGCATATAGAAACTACATTCTATTACAAAAAAGATAAAGTAATTGGAGAAATGCAGTATAGAGGAGCAAATAGTTTTGGAGCAAAAGTAATTTCTACTTCCAAAGGTGTTTTTGATTACGAGGGAAACTTGCTTTCAATTGAATAGGTTGGAAAAAGAGCCTTACAAATTAAGATCGGGAGCCGTTCCCGTTTTTTTTATTTTACGAACTTTCCCCTGAATCCGGACACCTCAAAAAACACTAAATTTGAACCTTAAACTAATGAGAATTATAAAGATGTTTCATAACCAAAAGAAAAACGCCCTGAAAATCAGAGCGTTATCTTAAAAATTGTAGACCCACAGGGATTCGAACCCCGACTGGCGGTACCAAAAACCGAAGTGCTACCGTTACACCATAGGTCTCAATTATTGTGGTGCAAATTTAAAATAAATTTTATAATTTCCAAACAGTTTTTCAAATTAAATTATAAAAAATACCCAAAACTTTACAGGAAATATGGTTGTTGATTTTAATGACTTAAATATGAGCCAATTAGCGCCACAAACGGCTTTTGAAGAAAAAGTGGTCACTTTCACATCGGAATGGTTCTCTGATTCAACCACGGTCCACGTGCAGACTTCCGGGTCCACCGGAGTGCCAAAAATCCTGGAAGTGGAGAAAAGCCGCATGCGGAGTTCGGCGCAGATGACTTGTGATTTCCTCGGTCTGCGGGAAGGTGATTCGGCATTGCTGTGCCTGCCTGTAGAATATATTTCCGGAAAAATGATGGTTGTCCGCGCATTGGTGAGAAAGCTGAAACTTCATGTAGAAAGTCCCTCTACAAGACCGCTTGACAATCTCACTGCAGCTATCGATTTCTGTGCAATGTCACCCCTGCAGGTGGAACACTCGCTGCACAGGATTCATCTTATAAAAAAGCTCATCATTGGCGGTGCGCAGGTTTCTGAAAGTCTGAAGCGGAAAATTCAGGGAAATACATCCCTGGCAACCGATTGCCGGATTTACGAAACCTATGGAATGTCCGAAACGCTTTCGCATATTGCTTTAAAAGAAATTTTCCCAAAGGCTGAGGAGTACTTTAGTGTTTTCGAAGGAATAGAGATTTCGCAGGACAGTAAGGGATGCCTACAGATTTCCGCGCCTGCACTGCACTCAGTATTGCTTCAAACGAACGATTTAGTTGAACTGAAAAGCAGCCGGCAATTCAAATTTATCGGAAGGTTGGACCATGTCATCAATTCCGGTGGTCTCAAGATCCATCCCGAACATTTGGAAAATATATTAAAAAGGCATCTTGATAATGAGGTGGTTTTCGCCGGTGTAGATGATGAAATGTTAGGGCAAAAACTGATTTTGCTTATTGAAGGAGAGGAAACAGAATCCTTGATGTCCAGACTCACCGTTGCTCTCTTAGAAATTCAGTCATTTTTTTCGAAAAATCAGGTCCCAAAGGAAACATTGTTTATCAACCCTTTTCCGCGGACTCCAAACGGCAAAATCAACCGCCTGGAATTGCTTAATTTATTGGATCGCCCAAAGTTATGAGAGATTTCGCAAAAGAACTGACGTACAAAACTTCCCGCAGCAGCGGTGCCGGCGGACAGAACGTAAACAAGGTGGAAACATCGGTAACTGTGATGTGGAACGTGGCTGAAAGTTCGCTGTTCACCGGGGAGGAAAAGGAAATGATTTCGTCAAAACTGAAGAACCGGATTAATCTGGAGGGTATCTTACAGCTCACCGTTTCGGAAAGCAGAACCCAACTTCAGAACAAAAAGATTGCCACAGAGAGGATTATTGGAATTGTGAATAAATCCCTGTTCCGGCCAAAACCACGAAAGGCAACCAAACCGTCAAAAAGGCAGGTCGAAAAGAGGATAAAGGCCAAGAAACAGATTTCAGAAAAAAAAGAGAACCGAAGATTCAGACCCTGAGAAACTAAAGGGAAGTTAAATACTTGTTTTATAGGGGCTTATTTGTTAACTTTGCTGATATTCAAAATAATGATGGTTACATTAATCTTTTTATACGACTCCACCCGTTCAAGAGGACTCCTGTCATCATTAGGCTATCTGCATACCGATTCATTCCTTAAAAGTTCCAAGGAGTTCATTAATTAATCCCGTCAGGTCCACGGCGGGAAAACCCCATATTTCACTTTACCAATTTTTGTTGCTTTTTAAAAGGCAGGACGTCGGCTGATGTTTCCCTGCCTGCATGGACCGTTTGCGAAGCACTTTACTATCATCAACATAAAAAAGAACATCCCATGTCCGAAAATATAATATTGACCACAGGAATTTATGACATTATAAAAGATCATTTAAGACGTAAAAAAGTAACCATAGAAGAAGAAAACAGGCTTTTGGCTGAATTGAAAGGAGCCCGGCAGGTTAGGAGAAAGGATTTGCCCGCGGAAGTAGTAACGGTGAACCGCAAGGTGATTATTAAAGACCACACCCAGGATAAGGAAGAGGAACTCATCTTCGTCCCTGTGGCAGAAGCGAGGCCGAGAAAGAAAAAATATTCAATTTTATCCGATATTGCCCTGGCTACTGTGGGGTATAAAGAAGGCGACGTAATTGAATGGCCATTCCGGGACGGCGAGAGAAAAATTGAGATCATTAAGGTCGAAAGCTGGGCGAACTGATGTTTAAAATCCTTTGATCATCGTTTAAATAAAAAGTACAACCTTGAACGGGTTGTACTTTTTTATTTCTCTAGAGGGAATTTAAATTTATGAATTCTCCAGGATATAGGAGAACATCAGTGGTGCACAGATGGTAGCGTCACTTTCAACTATAAACTTCGGCGTCGTAATATCCAGCTTGCCCCATGTGATTTTTTCATTTGGAACTGCTCCGGAATAGGAACCGTAAGATGTTGTAGAATCTGAAATCTGACAGAAATAAGACCAGAACGGAATATCGGTCATTTCCATATCCTGATACAGCATCGGCACCACGCAGATAGGGAAATCTCCCGCGATTCCACCGCCAATCTGGAAGAAACCAACTCCTTTTCCGCCTGAATTTTTTGGGTACCAGTCGGCCAGGAACATCATGTATTCAATACCGGATTTCATTGTTGAAGCCTGCAATTCACCTTTAATACAGTAGCTGCTGAAGATATTCCCCATGGTAGAATCTTCCCAACCCGGAACAACAATAGGCAGATTCTTTTCCGCGGCTGCCAGCATCCACGAATTTTCTTTCGGTATCTCATAATACTGCTCCAAAACGCCTGATAAAAGCATCTTATACATATATTCATGCGGGAAATACCTTTCGCCTTTGGCTTCGGCATCTTTCCAGATCTCTACAATATGTTTTTGGAGACGACGGAATGCTTCCTCTTCAGGAATACAGGTATCGGTAACACGGTTTAGTCCGCGTTCCAGCAATGCCCATTCATCCTGTGCCGTAAGGTCCCGGTAATGCGGCACTCTTTCGTAATGCGAGTGTGCTACCAAATTCATGAGATCCTCCTCTAGGTTAGCACCTGTGCAGGAAATAATATCCACTTTATCCTGACGGATCATTTCGGCTAAGATCTTCCCGATTTCTGCCGTAGACATTGCTCCGGCCAGCGTGATCATCATTTTTCCACCATCTTTCAAATGGGCCACATAGCCTTTGGAAGCGTCAACCAATGCGGCTGAATTAAAATGGAGGTAGTATTTTTCTATAAATTCGGTGATCGGTTTGTTCATATTTTTTACTTTGGGCAAAGATAGGAATTTATAAAATTTTAATTTTGCAGGATGGATGAAATTTTCAGGAATCAGGTTTTTGAGATTATCCGGATGATACCGGCAGGCAGGGTCACCAGTTATGGTGCAATCGCCAAAGCCGTTGGTTATCCCAACCATTCACGACATGTGGGAAATGCATTAAGAAATTATGAAGAAGATTTTCCGGCACACCGGGTCTGCAATTCGTGCGGACAGATTACGGCGAGCTGTCTCGATCAGTTCACCAGAAAGCTGGCAGCGGAAGGGGTAGAGGTGAAAGGACACCGAATCGTGAATTTTAAAGACATTTTCTGGAATCCTTTGGAGGAGATTTAGTTATTATTGATTTGGGGGGGGGGGGGGGGGGGGGGGGGGGCGGGGGTTTTTTTTTTTTTTATTTATTTTTGGGGGGGGGGGGGGGGGGGGGGGGGGGGGGGTTTTTTTTTTTTTTTTT
>JAIBEX010000022.1 GCA_019459455.1 Weeksellaceae bacterium | reverse complement strand
TTCTGCGCGCAGCTAAATTTATCTGTATCCCCGACGGCAGTTATTGCCTCAATATTACCCTCTGCCCTATTCACTCCATCGTGGTAAATGTGGACATTATTTCGACCGGTATTGCTATCATGGTGGGAATAAAAGACCACCGTTCGCCCTACTATACCGTGCTTCCGATTCAGTATGAAGGCCAGCTCAACAAACTGGTTGCAGCCATAAAAGGAGTCTGACCGCCCCGCTGCGGAATGTACCCATGACTTTGAGCCAACTTCATACTACCCTTTATACCGTTCGAGAATTTTTCTAGAACTTTATAAATAAACGCCTGTTGCCACAAAATTTAAAAGCCCTTAAATAAGGGTTCTATGGAGGTTATAAACGGACAGTTGGTCACTTTGGCGGTTACTTCCCGATACAGAATGTAGATTCTCATGTATTGATGCAGCTTTAAAGGAAAGTAGTATCACGATTAGTAATCATTTTTTCATTGTCAAAGTCTTAAATAATTGCAACATCCAAGGGAATTTTAATATAACTCGGGTTTGCTACTTTTTATCCACCAATTAGAGATTTTATTATTATTTTTTTACTAATGATACCGGATAAAAAGATATCAATGAAATTACAATTATTGAAAGAGTTATTTTTTTATCGCGATCTATTTTCGCTTTCAAATCTTCTGCTTTCTTAATCTGCTTTTCAGTCGGATTCAAACCCTCTAGTTGAGTTTCATATTTATCAGAAACACATAAACCAAGATATTTTAAACCTGATCCAATTATTAAGATAAATAGTACAAATATTAATATTGTTTTTATTTTCATCGCAAATAATTTAGAAATCCAAATGTGTTGGGATAGATCATATCTTTTTATAATATTGTAATTTTAGCAAACTCAATATCTCTTTCCGAACCGTGACCAGCCTCTGTACTATTTCCCGATACAAAACTTCGAAAAGATATTCCCCAGCACCTCATCATTCGTGAACTCACCCGAGATCTCCCCCAGGTATTCCAACGCATAGCGCAGTTCATAGGCCAGCAGTTCGGTATGGAAACTCTGGGAAATCGCTTCCCTGACGCGCCGTACGGAAGCCAGAGATTTGTTCAGGGCCTCGTAGTGGCGCTGGTTCGTGATGATGACGTTGTTTTCCTCCTGTTTCAGACCTTCCACATAAGAGATCAGTTCGCTCTTCAGTTCTTCAATACCGGTCTTATCGCGGGCCGAAATGGCTAGCAGGGTACTTGCAAACTGCGGGAAGAGTTCACGTCTCAGCTGCTGGTCAAACGCGCTTTCGGGGCTTCCGGACAAGTCAATTTTGTTGTGCAGAAGGACGATCTTGAGGTCGTCGCGGTAGAATTCCTTTACAAAGCTGATAACCTCTTCCGGCCGGTTGTCGAATTCGTCATAAAGATACAGCAGGATTCTGGCGGAGGCAATCTTTTCCTTCGCCTTCTGTACACCAATGGCTTCAATGGCATCAGTTGTTTCACGGATTCCGGCGGTATCGATGAAGCGAAAAGCGGTTCCGCGGATGTGGAGGATCTCCTCAATGGTATCCCGGGTCGTTCCGGCAATCTCGCTTACAATGGCGCGCTCCTCCTTAAGCAAAGCATTAAGTAATGTTGACTTTCCGGCGTTCGGTTTGCCGATAATGGCCACATCAACCCCGTTCTTGATCGCATTCCCGTACTGGAAACTGTCGATAAGCGAAGTGAGCTTCTCTTCAATGCGGTCCACCAGCATCCGCAATGCCGTCCGGTCGGCGAATTCCACATCCTCTTCCGCAAAATCCAGTTCAAGTTCCACGAGGGAGGTGAAATTAAGGAGGTCACCCCTGAGGTTCGAGATTTCATGGGTGATGCCGCCCTTCAGCTGGTTCATGGCGACTTTTCGGGAGGCTTCGTTTTCGCTCGCAATCATATCGGCAATCGCTTCGGCCTGCGACAGGTCAATACGTCCGTTCATAAAGGCGCGCATTGTAAATTCCCCGGCTTTTGCCATTCGGGCGCCATTTGCAGTCAGCACTTCAAGGATTTTCTTTGCGATATGCGGGGAGCCGTGAAATGAAATTTCCACGGAATCTTCGGTGGTAAATGTTTTTGGCGCTCGGAAGACGGTGACCATGACCTCATCAATGACCTCATCACCGTCTTTTATAAAACCGTAATGCACCGTATGCGAAGCGGCCTTTGCAAGTTTTTTACCCTGAAAACAGCGGTCTGCAACAATAAATGCTTCGGGACCCGAAATCCTGATGATTCCGAGGGCGCCGGTTCCGTTGGCCGTGGCCAGTGCACAAATGGTGTCGTGGTTCATGGGTGCAAAAATACGAAATAGGAACTTAGAAGTACGAAGTGAGAATTACGAAGTACGAAAAGAAACCTCCCGTAGTAATGAGGTCTCAAGAACATATTACAGATTATTCTACAAAAGCTGCCCTTTATTCGGCAAATTTTAAACATATACACATGCGGAAAATTATCTAACTTTACGTTACTAAAACAAAAAACCATGGCAACAAAATTTATTAACCGCTATCATTTCCTCGTGGAATGGGGCGGCAGCAGAATCGAATTCCTGGAAGTTTCCGGTCTTGAAATGGGAATTGAAGTGATTGCAGTGCGCGAAGGAAGCTCGAAGGTTGAATTTGAAAACAAGATTCCCGGTCTGCTTAAATTTTCAGATGTTACCCTCACGAGGGCGATTCAGAAAGGTGACAACGACTTCTTTAATTGGATCAACACCAAAGCTTTCGGTGCTGTGGAACGGCGCGATGTGAACATTACCCTGCTGAACGAAAGGCACGAACCCCTGATTTCCTGGCGTCTTAAAAACTGCTTCCCCGTGCGTTACATCGGTCCCGTACTCGTGGGCAACAGCAGCAGCGTGGCCACCGAAACGCTCATCATTACCCATGAAGGCATGGTGGTGGAATCGTTTGCGGCAAAAACGAAGTGAAGTACGAACTGCGAATTACGAAGGTAGAAGTACGAACTGGGAATTACGAAATCGCTATGTTAAAATAGTGCCGTGATTAAAAACACAAAAAGTTGCACGCAGTAATTCCCAATTCACTTATTTCTTGCTTTTACGATACTGGCCACCACAATGGAGAGCAGCTCATTGCCTTCGTTCCAAACCTCCTGAATTTTATCTTGCGCCAAATCCGATTTCACCTTCAGGATTTCAAGGAAGAAGAGGCATTCATCCAGTTCTTCCTCTACGATCTTAAGTTTATTGATGAAATCATTGTTGGACTTTGCCCTTGAAACCACTCTGTAATTCGCTCCCACAGAAAGCGCAGCCCTGCCCAACTGGTTGTGTATAACGCTGAATGTTCGTGACTGAGGAAGGCTTTCTATTAAATTAAGGACTTCCAGACTGAAAAGCTTGGTCCTTAACTTCAAATCCAATGGCTTTTCCATGATTGCAGTGTTGGTGAACAATTTTCCTGATTGAAATACGAAGTGGATTACGAAGTGGAAAGTGCTTGGAGAAGTACGAGTAAGTTTAATTAACACATGTTACATTCGTATTTCGAAGTTCGTACTTCGTAATTCCTTTATTTTTTCGTCATTCTCAATTCGTATTTCGTACTTATACCGCCTTGACTTGCTCCAAAAACCACTCCTTCACCTCACCTTCCAGGTCGCTTTCGAGTTTCTCCCGGCACCACTCATGATAGGTATTGAGCCAGTCCTTTTCCGGCTGGGTGAGTAATTCCAGATCCAGCACCTTCACATCGAACGGGCATATCGTAAGGGTTTCGAATTCATAGAAAGTTCCGTATTCGGTTTCCTTCCAGGGCTTCACAGCGACAAGGTTCTCATGACGGATGCCGTACTCGTTTTCCAGATAAAAACCCGGTTCGTTGGAGACCACCATTCCTGGCAACAGTTCCTGAAAATTCATATCCTTACGGATGTTCTGCGGACCTTCGTGTACATTCATAAAACTTCCGACGCCGTGTCCGGTTCCGTGCGCATAGTCCTTTCCTTCCTTCCAGAGGGCCATCCTGGCAAAAGCATCCAGCTGTACGCCTCTCGTACCCCTCGGAAACTTCACCATAGAAAGCTGTATCATGCCCTTCAGGACGAGGGTACAGTTTCTCCTGAAATCGTCGCTTACCGAACCCAATGCCAGGACACGGGTGATATCGGTGGTTCCTTCAAGGTACTGTCCGCCGGAATCCACGAGGATGCTGCCCTCGTTTGTCACCTTATTGCTGTCTTCACTCTTGGCAGAATAATGCACCACGGCACCATTGTTTTTATAGCCAACAATACTGCCGAAACTTTCGCCAACGAAGTTTTTTCCTGCTTTCCGGAATTCGAGAAGTTTCTGCCCGATGGAATATTCCGTCATCGGTTCTTTTCCAGCATTCTGCGTGAGCCAATAGATGAATTTAACCATGGAAACCCCGTCGCGCTGCATCACGGTCCGGAATCCGGCGAGTTCGGTCTCGTTTTTCTGCGCTTTCATAAGGTTACCCGGAACAGGCGCCTTGATGAAGGTGTTTCCGGACTTTAAGGTATCGAATATGGACTGGTTGCTGTTGGGTGAAATAAGTATCTTTTCGTTCTTAATTTCTTTCAGATAGCCGAAGAAGTCTTCATAAGGTCTCATTTTTACGAGCGATTCGTCCATCTGCTTCCTTGCCTCCACTTCAAGTTTTTCAAGGTCTACAAAAAGGACCGCATCGTTTTTGGTGAGCACGATATACCCCAGAAAAACGGGGTTTGATTCCACATCGCTTCCTCTAAGGTTAAGCGTCCAGGCCACATCGTCGAGGCTGGATATAATATGAACCGATGCGCCCAGATCCTCCATTTTCTGGCGGATGTCCAGGAGTTTCTGAGACACGGATTTTCCTGCCCGCTCCACCGGATGGACAAATATTGGATTTTTCTTACCCTGAGCCTGTCTTTCCGTCCAGATTTCCTTCAGCAGGGGCTGGTCTTTTACCGTGATATTTTTGGCGGCCAGCTGCTGTTCCAGGGCTTCCCAGTTCGTATTGGAGGTGGCCAAAGCATTTACTGCTACAATTCCGTTCTGCGGAACTTCAGAGATAATCCAGTCAATATAGTTCGGGGTACCTTCTACCCCATCCTTCATAAGGCCGATTCCGGAACCTTCCAGCTCACCGGGTGCCTGCACAAAATACCGGCCGTCCGTCCAGAGACCGGCTTTATCCCTGGTCACTACCACAAAACCTGCCGAACCCGTGAAGCCGGAAAGCCAGCTTCTTTCCTGCCATTCTTCGGGCAAATACTCACTCATATGGGGATCTGCGGAATACACGATGAAGGCGTCAATTTTGTTCTGCTCCATTTTTTGGCGGAGTGCCGATATTTTGTCTGAAGATTTCATTGTTGATATTTTAGAAAGCGAAAGTTACGAAATAATGGAAAACCCCTGACACCAAATTCGGGATGATTTCAAGTTTCACACCCAGTGCCACTGTATATTTGGGGGCCGCATAAATTTTATTATCTTCATCACCAAAAGATAAAGTATGAAGATTTTTGTTAAAGCACTGATGTTCTCCACCATGTTTGCGGCGGGCCTGAGTGCTCAGACCAAAGAGCAGGTCACCAAATCCATTATGGATGAAACCTACCAAAATTCGCAGCTGGAAAGACTGGCCTATGAACTCATGGATGGCATTGGGCCACGCCTCGTGGGAAGCCCCAAGATGCAGCAGTCGCATGACTGGGCAGTAAGCCAGTTCAAAAAATGGGGAATTGAAGCCAGGAATGAGCAGTGGGGCGAATGGAAATCCTGGGAAAGAGGCATCTCTTCCATTGAAATGGTTCATCCTTATGCCAAATCCCTGGAGGGAATGCAGCTTGCCTTCAGTCCGGCTACGCCCGGCAAAGGTATTACGGCAGATATCGTGATGCTGCCAAACTTCAGAAATAAAGAAGAATTCAGTGCCTGGCTTCCGAAAGTTAAGGGCAGAATGGTCATGGTTTCGCAATATCAGTCTACCGGCCGGCCGGACTACAACTGGAAGGAATTTGCCACACCGGAATCTTATGAAAAGATGAAAAAAGAAACGGCGGAGGCTTCAGCGCAGTGGCAGGCTTCCATAAGGGCCACCGGCGAAACGTCCAGAACACTGAATAAAAGACTGGAAGAAGCCGGAGCGGCAGGAATCCTCTCTTCGAACTGGTCGCGCGGCTTCGGGGTGAACAAGATCTTTTCCGCAGGCACAAAAAAAATTCCTGTCGTGGATCTTTCTCTTGAAGATTACGGTCAGCTTTACCGGATGCTGCAGAACGGGACGACCCCTAAAGTAAAAATAACCGCGAACTCAAAAGACAAGGGTATGGCGCCAACCTTCAATACCGTAGCCGAAATAAAGGGCACAGAAAAACCGGAAGAATACATCATCCTCTCGGCACACCTGGATTCATGGGACGGGGGGACCGGAGCTACGGATAATGGGACCGGAACCATTACGATGATGGAAGTGGCGAGAATCCTTAAAAAAGTGTATCCAAATCCGAAAAGGACCATTGTGGTCGGGCTTTGGGGTAGTGAAGAACAGGGTCTGAACGGATCCCGCGCGTATGTTTCTGCACATAAGGAGCAGATGCCGAAGATACAGGCGGTCTTCAACCAGGACAACGGGACTGGCCGGGTAGCCAACATCAGCGGACAGGGCTTCCTGCATTCCTACGACTATCTGAACCGCTGGCTGAGTGCCGTGCCGAAAGACCTGACGAAAGACATTAAAACCACCTTTCCCGGGACACCGGGCGGCGGCGGATCTGACCATGCGTCCTTTGTGGCTGCAGGTGTTCCGGCCTTTATGCTCGGCTCACTGAACTGGAGTTACGGAACGTACACGTGGCACACCAACCGGGATACCTACGACAAAATCGTGTTTGATGATGTGAAGAGCAACGTAGCCCTGATTGCCATTATGACTTATATGGCCAGTGAAGACGCGGAGAAATCCCCGGCGGAAAGGATCAAACTGCCGGTAAGTGAAAGTACGGGCGAACCCATGAAATGGCCGGAAGTAAGGGAACCGATTAGAAAAGGCGGCCTGGACTAAACAATTCTGTTTCCAAAAAGACCAACGTTCACCATTGCAGTGAACGTTTTTTTATTATTTATCCCGTCCGAAACCATCTTATTTAAAGGGTTATCACCTTTCATTAAGGGTGATTTATCAGGGTTTCCGTATTCTTTTAAGCAACTTGTACACTTCAAACCACAGTATAGAGACCGCTGCCACTGCCAGAGTCGTAAGAAGCTGTCGGGCATTCAGGGCACTGAGTTTAAAGAATTGGGCTACCGGTTCAACATAGAGCATGATGCCCAGCAAAAGAAGTGTGGCTGCTGTTACATAAACCATAAGAACATTCCTGTTTCTGAAACTTTCGAACAGAGAATAGTAGAAGGACCGGTTGGCCAGACTGAGCAGGATGTTCGCAAATATAAGGGTCGTAAATACCATTGCGCGTGTCGTTTCTTCATTACCACCGCTTCTATAAGTCAGCTGATAGACGTAGAGGACGCCGGCGCTGATCACGAACCCCTGAATGATGCTTAATCCCAGTTCCCTCCAGGTAAGGAAGGTTTCGGACATGGGTCTGGGTTTCTGGAACATGGTGTTTTTTTCCATTGGCTCATTTTCGTAAACAATGGAACACGTGGGTCCCATGACGAGTTCGAGGAAGATGACATGTACCGGCGTGAATATCTGCGGAAAGGCCCAACCCAGAAAAAGAGGCAGGGAAACGGTCAGAATGATGGGAATGTGGATGGAGATGATGTACTGCACCGCCTTCTTTATGTTGGTATAAATCCGGCGTCCCGCGGCAATGCCGGTGAGCAGTTTGCCCAGGTCGTCATTCGTAAGGACCAGAGAAGCTGCCGCTTTGGCAATTTCAGTGCCTTTCACCCCCATAGCAACGCCTATGTGGGCAGCTTTCAATGCCGGACCGTCGTTTACACCATCGCCGAGCATGGCTACCACCTCACCATTCTTTTTTAATGCATTGACGACTGCCAGTTTGGCCTCAGGAAACATTCTTGTAAAAAGCACCTTCTCCGCGGCGGTTATCCTGAGTTGATCCTCACTTACAGAGGCGATTTCCTCACCGCTAACAGTTTGGTCAGCATCCTTTATTCCGGACTGACCGGCTATGGTTTTGGTGGTTTGGGCGTTATCCCCGGTAATCACCTTGACTTTGATCCCAGCTTCATCAATCTGCCTGAATACTTCCTGAATTCCTTTTTTCGGCGGGTCCTGAAAAACAACAAGCCCCAGGAATTCAAACGGCAGTTCCTGCTGTTGCTTTGGATACCCATTTCCTGCGAAGTCAGATTTTGCCACGCCCAAAATCCGGTAGCCTTCATTTCCTAAATCATCAATATGGTTCCTCAACATGGAGCGTTCGCTTTCGGTAAGGTTCGAGACCTTAAGGATGGCTTCCGGAGCGCCTTTCGCGGCAATGATACGTTCGGCATGTCCATTCTCAAAAAAATGGGTCATCATGGGCGGCTTACCATCCAGTGGATATTCATGGAACATGGAGAAGTCTTTCCGAAGATCGTTGTCATGGGTTTCCGCATACACCCGATGCAGCGTTTTTTCCATCGGGTCGAAGGGCACCGGCTCACTGCTCCACATCGCATAGCTGATCACTTCTGAAAGTTCACCATGACGGAATTCGGTATCCTCATAAACGCGGTTGGTCCGGAAATCATACACCGCTTTCAGATGCATGGAATTTTCGGTGATTGTGCCGGTCTTATCGGTACAGATGACCGTAGTGCTGCCCAACGTTTCCACAATGCTGCTCTTTTTGATGATGATCCCTTCCCGCATCAGCTTCCAGGCACCGAGCGCCATAAAAGTCGTGAAGGCCACGGGAATCTCTTCAGGAAGGATGGACATGGCGAGTGTAAGGCCGTTCAAAAGTGAATCCACAATATTCCGCGTGTTGTAATAATTAACGGCGCATACCAGCAGGAAGACGATGATTCCGATGATGGCCATGGACTTCACAAATTTCTCAATCTGCAGCTGTAATGGGGATTTTTCGTCCTTAATCCCTATAATAGATTCTCCAATCTTACCCAGTCTTGTGGTTTTACCGGTTGCCTCCACCTTAAAGACCGCCAGCCCCGAAACCGTTAATGTGCCGCTATAAACCTGCGGGTCGACAGAATCACTGTCTTTAAATACGGCAAAACTCTCGCCGGTAAGCGACGATTCATTTACAGAAAAATCGTTGCTGTGCATGATCCTGCCGTCTGCATTGATCATTTTCCCTTCCTCCGTAATGCACAGGTCGCCCACCGCGATTTCGTGGGTTGGAAGTTCCACGATCCGGGAATTCCTGATGACTTTGCTAAGGGGTTCATTGAGTTTTTCCAGTGCTTCCAGTGCTTTTTTGCTCCTGTTGTCCTGATAAAAAGAAATTCCTGAAACGAGGATTATGGCCGCCAGCATAAAAAGGGATTCACCATAATTTCCTGCCACCAGATAAATGACGGCAATAACGATCAGCAGGATCAGCATCGGCTCTTTCAGGATATCAAGAAGGAGATTCCACCACGTGTTTTTTGAGGGTGCCGTCATCTGGTTGTAACCAAACTTCTCATGTGACCGGGCCACCTCCGCATCGGTAAGACCGGTTAAATGTTCGGGAATATTAAAAGACATCTCATAGGATTTGTACTACCTAAAGTTACTGCAAATTAAGGTGCCGCTAAGATGAGTTTTGTCACCGGTCCGAAAGATGCTTTATGCTCATTCCAGTTCAATCCAGACCGGCGCATGGTCGCTGGATTTCTCCCAACCGCGCACGTCCCTGTCGACGCCCGCCTTTTTAAGCTGTGGCAAAACCTCCGGTGAAAGCAGGAAATGGTCGATTCTGAGGCCTGCATTCCGCTCATAGGCATTCCTGAAATAATCCCAGAACGTATAGATGGTTTCATCCGGGTAAATATGACGCAGGGCATCGGTCCAGCCCTGGCCCACAAGGTTGTGGAAGGCATCGCGGACCTCGGGAAGAAACAGGGCATCTTTTGCAAACTTTTCGGGTTTGTAGACATCCTTTTCTGTGGGCATCACATTGAAATCACCGATGAGCAGGACTTTTTTATTTGAAGTAATCAGCATCTCCGCATGGGCATCCAGCCGCTCAAACCACCGCATTTTATAGTCGAATTTAGGTCCGGGTACCGGGTTACCGTTAGGCAGATAAATACAGGCGATAATCAGGTCCTCAATCTTCACCTCCAGATAGCGGCTCGCCTCATCATCAGCGTCACCGGGCAATTCTTTGCGTGATATCACCGGCTTTCCCAACCGCGACAGCACCGCCACCCCGTTCCAACTCTTCTGCCCGAGCCATACCGCCTCGTATCCTGCTTCCAGGATTTCCGCTTCCGGGAATTTATCCTGCGGCGCCTTGAGTTCCTGCAGACACACGACATCGGGCCGGGATTCCTTAAGCCATTTCAGCAGGACAGGCAGTCTGCCGTTTACGCCGTTTACGTTATAGGTTGCGATTTTCATCCATTCAAATTTAACCAAAGTTAAAAACTTCTCTTTTATTTGGACGCATTTTTGATGTGGCTTTGCCTAAATCACGACCTATGAGAGCAATTTGGAACGGAGCCATCGGTTTCGGACTCGTTAATATTCCCATCAAGCTGTATTCAGCAACCGAAGAGAGCAACCTGGACTTGGATATGCTGGATAAAGATGACCTTTCCAATATCAACTTCAAAAGGGTGAATGCGAAAACCGGTAAGGAAGTGAAGTGGGATAACATCGTGAAGGGGTACAAGTTGGAAGACTCCTACGTGGTCCTTACGAAAGAAGATTTTGAGGAAGTAAATCCTGAAAAATCAAAAATCCTGAACATCAAGCAGTTCGTGGACATCCACGAAATCGACAGTGCCTATTTTGAATCCTCGTACTTTTTGGAACCCCAAAAGAACGGGGAAGAAGCCTATAAATTACTGCTGAAAGGCCTTCTGAAAACGAAGATGGCAGGAATCGGGACCTTTATTTTAAGGGAGAAGGAAATCCTCTGCCTGGTACGCCCCTATGAAGATAAGATTCTTATGGTAAACAGAATGCGATATCCCGAAGAACTCCGCAGTTTTGAAGATCTGAAGATTCCCGGTGCCAAGAATCCCAAAGCCGATGAACTCGAAATGGCCGAATCGCTCATCAAACAGCGGGCAACGAAGTTCGATCCCGAAAAATACAAGAATACCTACAACGATGACCTGATGAAGATCATTGAAGCCAAAGCGAAGGGAAAGGTGAAGAAGGTGGAGACGAAAGAAGAGGTTTCCGCAAAAGCCACCGACCTTATGGCCCAGCTGAAAGCCAGTCTGGAAGCCGGAAAAGTGAAGGCAGGATAATATTTCCATTGATTAAACTTTTGCGATATGCCTTTAGAAGAATACAACAAAAAGCGAGATTTCAAACAGACTGCAGAACCAAAAGGAAAGGCAGCCAGCGGCAAAGGCAAGCTGAAGTTTGTTATTCAGCGGCATGCAGCGAGCCGGCTCCACTATGATTTCCGGCTGGAGATGGATGGTCTTCTGAAAAGTTGGGCTGTTCCGAAAGGTCCCTCGTTGAATCCGGAAGACAAGCGGCTTGCGATGATGGTGGAGGACCACCCTTTTGCCTACCGCACGTTTGAAGGGACCATTCCCGAAGGTAATTACGGTGCAGGAGAAGTGGAAATCTGGGACGAAGGCACGTACGAACCGCTGGAAAAAGTGAAGGGAAAAACAGACGACCTGCTGATGCAGCATGAACTTCATAAAGGTTCCCTGAAATTCATTCTACACGGTAAAAAGCTCAAAGGTGAATTCGCCCTTGTGAAAATAAAGGGTTCGGATGACGGAGACCCGTGGCTGCTCATCAAGCACAGGGATGAGTTTGCGGCTGATTATTACGATGCCGAAGAGAATACCGCACCCGATTCGAAGGTTACCGCCTATCTGGATTCCAAAAAAAAAAGTAAAAAAGTAAGCACCGCAAGCGAGCAGGTAAAAGCGTACCGGAATTATACGCCTGCCCTGAGTGGAGAAAAAAAACTGACCAAGTTCATCACTCCAATGCTGGCGGGCATCACCGACAAGCCCTTCACTTCACCGGAGTGGGCTTTTGAAATAAAATGGGACGGCTACCGCGCCGTCGCTGATCTGAGGAAAGGGATTCAGCTGTATTCCCGCAACGGCCTTTCCTATCTGGAAAAATTTAAAAAAATAAGCAACTCCCTGAAATTCCAGGAGCACGAGATGGTACTGGACGGAGAACTTGTCGCTTATGATGATAAGGGACAGCCCAATTTCCAGTGGCTGCAGCGTATCGGTGACCATCCCACTCTTACTGTCGTTTATCAGGTTTTTGACCTGCTCTGGCTGAACGGTCACTCCACCGAAGACCTCAGTCTCCTCCAAAGGAAAGAGTTACTGAAAGACGCTTTGGTTGAAAACGAATACATCAGGTATCACGATCATGTACTTGAAAACGGTGAAGAATTCTTCAGTCTGGTGGAGAAAATGGAGCTTGAGGGCATGATTGCCAAGAAGATTGACAGCACCTATCACCGTGGCACAAGAAGCGGAGACTGGCTTAAGATCAAGAGCCTGCAGACCGAGGAAGTCCTTATTTGTGGCTTTACCGCACCCAAAGGCAGCAGGAAGAAATTCGGTTCGCTTATTTTGGGGCGGTATGACGGCCCGGACCTCATCTTCTGTGGCCATACCGGCACCGGTTTCAGCGACAAAGGTCTCGTTGAGCTCTACAGCCGGATGGAGCCTCTCATTACCTCCACCCCACCATTTAAAGTGGTTCCAAAAACCAATGACGAACCTACCTGGCTTAAACCCGAACTCATCGCGGAGATTAAATTCACAGAACTCACCAGCGACCACATTTTCAGGCATCCGGTATTTCTTCAGCTTCGGGAAGACCTGAATCCGAAAGACCTGAACTTTGAGAATGACGAATCCAAATACGTTCCGGAACCGGTACCCTTAAAAAAATCAGTCATGAAAAGAGAGAATGAGCATACCGATAAATTTGGCAAGCAGGAAGTAAAACTTACAAACCAAAACAAAATCTACTTTCCAAAAGACCAGGTAACCAAAGGCGACGTGATCGCGTACTACCAAAGCGTTGCAAAATACATCCTTCCCCATCTTAAAGACAGACCCCAGTCCATGAACCGCTTCCCGAACGGGATAGACGGGATGAGTTTCTACCAGAAAGACGCCTCCGATGAAATTCCGGACTGGATTGAAACCCAGAAAGTCTTTTCGGAATCCACCGATAAGTACATCAACTATATCCTCTGCAATGACAGGGCGACGATGGCTTACCTGAACAACCTGGGGTGTATTGAACTCAATGTCTGGACCAGCCGCGTGGAGACGACCGACAGCCCGGATTATCTGGTGTTGGATCTGGACCCCTCTGAAAACAATACATTCGAAGATGTTGTTCTAACCGCACAGACGGTAAAGAAAATAATGGACAAGGGTAAGATTGACGGGTACTGCAAAACCTCAGGAAGTTCAGGCATTCATATCTACATTCCGGCGGGTGCAAAATACTCCTTTGAACAGGTCAAGAATTTCGCCCATATCATGATGCAGCTGGTACAGAAAGAACTCCCGGACATCACCACGCTCGAAAGAACGCTTCAGAAAAGGGACAAAGGTAAAATTTACCTCGATTACCTTCAGAACCGCCGCGGGCAGACCCTCGCCTCGGTCTACAGCCTGAGACCTAAAAACGGGGCGCCCGTTTCGATGCCCATTGAGTGGAGCGAACTGAAAACCGGTCTTAAACCGACCGATTACAACATTGAGAACGCCCTGCAACGCATTGAAAAACAGGGCGATCTATTTAAACCGGTGCTCGGAAAAGGATTTGACATGCTGAAAGCGCTCGCTCTTTTTGAAAAGGAGTGAGTTCCGGAATTTTGCAAAGACGGATTGAATTAAACAGGCAACACCGAATTGGTTGCATTTTTGCTGAAGAAATTTCATGGAAACTCAAAACTACAGCAATCATAAACGGTATTTCGCGCCGCATCATTTTATTTATTTACCGCTGCTGGGGTTTCTTGAAATTTTCGGAATATGGAAAATATTCCGTGATGAACCAAACCAAACCCTTTGGATTTTATTTTCAACAGTCATCTTCTTACTCATTTATCTGACGCTTATGCTCAGGCAACATTACGCCCTCGTGCTCCAGAACAGAATGGTCCGGCTGGAATTTAAGCAGCGTTATTTTGAACTTTACGGCAAGCGGTCTGATCCGGTGGAAGCACAGTTGGAGTTTGGACAACTGGCCGCGCTCCGGTTCGCTTATGATGATGAATTTAAAGTCCTGCTGGACGAGACGCTGAACAACAATATTTCAGCAGATCAAATCAAAAAGTCAATAAAAGTATGGCGTCCGGACCTCCGGCGCGTTTAAATAAAAACATTAAAAAATAAACCATTAAAAAATCACTGTTATGAAAAAGTTTACATTACTCAGCCTCCTGGTTTCTGCACTTTTAACTTTAACCGGCTGTGATGCCATCGGGACTATTTTTGAAGCCGGAATGTGGTGGGGAATCATTCTTGTGGTAGCGGTTGTTGGCCTTATTCTGTGGTTTCTGACCAAGGGTAAAAAATAACTGAAGCAATGCAGAAGAAATCCAAAACCAAGATTCGGCCTCTGCAGAAGCAACAGAAGCCGGGTCTTGAAAAGTCCCTGTCTCCTCTTCCGGACAGTAAGCCTATTTCCCAGGACGGAAAACTGATGGGTAAAACAGCGGTTGTGTCCGGTGGCGACAGCGGGATCGGTAAAGCAACAGCGCTGCTCTTTGCGAAGGAGGGTGCGGATGTTGTTATTCCCTACCTGAGCGAAACCTCCGACGCGAAAGACACCAAAAAGGAAATAGAAGCCCTTGGCAGAAGATGTGTGCTGATTAAAGGTGACCTGGGTAAAGAAAATCACTGCAAAAAAGTCATTGCAAAAACCATCTCGGAATTCGGCAAGCTGGATATTCTGGTTAACAACGCAGGAAATCACTGGGAAGCGGACCAGATTGAAGACATCAGCACCGAACAGCTGATGAAAACCTTTCATTCCAACTTCTTTTCCGTTTTCTGGCTTACGAAATATGCCATGAAACATTTGAAGAAAGGAAGCAGCATCATCAACACCACCTCTGTAACTGCATACCGTGGCAGCGACCACCTGATGGATTATGCCGCCACGAAAGGAGCAATATTATCTTTCACCAGAAGCCTTTCAGCCAATGTAGCGTCGAAAGGAATAGGTGTGAACGCGGTGGCACCGGGGCCAATCTGGACGCCTCTCATCGCTTCCTCCTTTTCCAAAAAAGAAATCTCTGAATTCGGCAGTGATACCCCGATGAAAAGAGCAGGCGAACCCAATGAAGTCGCCACCTGTTTTCTGTTTCTTGCGTCAGAGGACGCTGCTTATATGACCGGCCAGGTACTCCACCCGAACGGCGGCGAAATCGTGAACGGATAAAAATTTAACAAAACACCGTATGAAAACTGACATTTCCGCCCTTGATGCCGTAACGAAAATAAGTCCTTCAAAGATTGTAAAAATCATGAAGGACCCGATGAAATCTGCAAAGGCCGTACAGTTAATCTACACCACCGACCGTGAGGCAGAAGGGATTATGCGCAGGAAATCCGGCAAGAAATTTGTTTATTTCAATGGTGATGAAAAAATAAAGGATGAGGAAGAGATTCTGAGAATCAACAGACTAGCCATACCACCAGCGTGGGAAAACGTATGGATATGTGCGATTCAGAACGGACATCTTCAGGCCACGGGCATTGATGCCAAACAACGAAAACAGTACCGTTACCATCCGGTCTGGAACGCGCTGAGGAATCACACAAAATTCTACAGGATGCTTCAGTTCGCGTATGCATTACCACAAATTCGTCTGCATCTGGAGGAAGACCTGTCTCTAAGGAAACTCGAAAAAAGAAAGGTGCTCGCTGTGGTGGTAAGCCTTATGGAAAGAACCAATATAAGGATCGGCAACAGTGTCTATGAAAAACTTTACGGCTCGTTTGGACTCACGACCCTTAAGGACAAACATGTAAACATCAAAGGTCAGAAAATCAATTTCTCATTCAAAGGAAAAAAGGGGATTTACCACGACATCGACCTTAAAAATGCCAAACTGGCAAAGGCCGTTCAGAACTGCAAAGATATTCCCGGAAAAGAACTCTTCCAGTATTACGATGACGAAGGGGAAAGGCACGCCATTGATTCGGGTATGGTGAATGAATATATTAAAGAAATCAGCGGCGATGATTTTACCGCAAAGGATTTCCGGACCTGGTCCGGCACGGTAAATGCCCTTATTGCTTTCAGGGAAATCGGGGAGGCAGAGAACGACTCCGCTTATAAATCCAAGGTGAAGGAAGCACTGGAAATGGTGGCCGCCAACCTGGGCAACACTGCGACGGTGTGCCGGAAGTATTATGTACATCCCCTGGTCATTAACCTCTATGAGAACAATTCCATCAGGAAATACCTGGACGAACTCGACAGCATTGAGGTGGATGATGGCAGGGCCGGTCTCACTGCAGAAGAAAAAGTAGTAGTAAAAATGCTGGAAAACGAAAAGTTGTAAATTTAAAACTTAAAAAAATATACGGTTATGAAAATTCAGATTCAGGAAAACGAAATCCTTTTGGTCAGTTTGGGAACCGCCCATACCGAAAATCGCGTAACAAAGCGTGATGCCACCTTTGAGATTAATGGTGAGCAGTTTACAAGGGAAATTTTGCTGGAGCCCAATGGGACAGGTGCAGATTACAGTGATCCCGAAAAATTCTATATGATGAACAAGGAAATGGTGGATGCAAGTCTCATTGAGTTCCTTTCGGATCACCAGCTGTACAACAACAGGTAATAATTCATTCCACAAAATACCCGGACGGGCATTTATTGCTCTTTTCTCAGTCTGTAACTGTGAAGTAAATGCTATTACGGGTCTCCGCTCAACGTGACCGCTCACCTGCAATTATCGCAGTCTGAGTGGGCCACGCTGAGCGGAGGCCTTTTATTTATCCTGTTTAATTGTTGACAGGTTTCACTTCACCTTTAGGCATTGACTCAAAAAGATCGGGGAAGACGGAAAGGAAGATAAAGTAGAGGATGATCATCAGCACGATAAGACCAACGGCGATTACAACGCCTTTAGGTGGGGTATTTTTCTGAGTAGCCATAAGTTTTGTTTTTTTAACAGTTGAGCACAAAAGAGCAAAAGTCATTCCCAATTGATAAAGCGGGATTATATGGAAAAGATGGGCAAAAAACATTAAATTTGTAATCCTAAAATTTTCATTAAAAAAATACTGTTATAATGTCAAAAGCAAAAATCTATTACACCCTTACGGATGAAGCTCCCATGCTGGCCACCCACTCTTTTCTGCCAATTGTAAAAGCATTTACCAAAGCAGCCGATGTGGAAATTCTGGTGCCGGATATTTCTTTGGCGGGGAGGATCCTGGCTAATTTTCCGGAGGTGTTGCGTGAGGAACAGAAGATTCCGGATTATCTTGCGCAGTTGGGAAAACTCGCTACAGAACCGGACGCAAACATCATCAAGCTTCCGAATATTTCAGCTTCGGTACCGCAGTTGCAGGAAGCCATTGCCGAACTTCAGAAACAGGGGTATGCTTTGCCTGAGTACCCGGTGGAACCAAAACACGCAGAGGAAGAAGCCATCAATAAAAAATATGCAAAAGTGCTGGGAAGTGCCGTAAACCCTGTTTTAAGAGAAGGTAACTCGGACCGCCGCGCTCCAAAGTCCGTGAAGGACTATGCGAAAGCCAATCCCCACCGCATGGGTGTCTGGAATGCAGATTCGAAAACAACGGTCGCCTATATGAACGAAGGGGATTTTTATGCTACGGAGAATTCGGTAACGGTGGAAAATGACAGTAAGTTCAGGATTGTTTTTTATGGTAACGACGGAACCTCCAAAGTACTGAAGGACCTTTCCCCTTTAAAAGCCGGTGAAGTAATTGACAGTTCAGCACTCAATATAAAGGCTTTGAAATCTTTTGTTGAAAAAGCCATCACTGAGGCTGCGGAAAAAAATGTCCTTCTGTCCGCCCACCTCAAGGCCACGATGATGAAGATTTCGGACCCAATCATTTTCGGAGCTATTGTGGAAACCTATTTCAAGGATGTATTTGGAAAGCACAAAGCGACTTTTGATACCCTGGACATCAATGCAAACTACGGTTTGGCCACCCTGTACGAAAAAATTGCAGGAACAGCGCACGAAGCAGAAATAAAAGCCGATATAGACGCTGCGATAAACAGCGGACCGAGGATTGCCATGGTCAACTCCGACCAGGGCATCACCAATTTCCATGTCTCTTCCGATGTTATTGTGGATGCATCCATGGCGGCTCTGGTACGCGGCGGTGGAAAGATGTGGAACAAAGACGGAAAGGAAGAAGATACCGTTTGTATTATTCCGGACCGCACTTATGCCGGTTTCTACGAAGCGATCATCAACGATATGAAGCAGAACGGAGCAATAAACCCAACTACTTTCGGATCTGTTCCGAACGTTGGCCTTATGGCCCAGAAAGCAGAGGAATACGGTTCCCACGACAAAACCTTCCAGGCCGAAGCTGACGGAACGGTGAAAGTGGAGGATGAAAACGGAAATACCCTGCTGGAACAGAAGGTTCAGAAAAACGATATCTTCCGCATGTGCCAGACCAAGGATGCTCCCATCCAGGATTGGGTGAAACTGGCAGTAAACCGCGCAAAGCTTTCCAACACGCCTGCCATATTCTGGCTGGATAAAGGCAGGGCGCACGATGCGCAAATCATCGCAAAAGTGGAGAAATACCTTCAGCAGTACGATACCACAGGTCTGGACATCCGCATTATGGATGTACAAGATGCCATGCTGGAAACCCTTAAAAGGGGCCGCGAAGGAAAAGATACGATTTCAGTATCCGGAAATGTGCTCCGTGATTACTTAACGGACATGTTCCCGATCCTTGAATTGGGTACCTCGGCAAAAATGCTCTCCATTGTTCCCCTGATGAACGGCGGCGGGCTGTTTGAAACCGGAGCAGGCGGTTCTGCCCCAAAACATATCGAGCAGTTCATTGAAGAAGGTTACCTGCGGTGGGATTCCCTGGGTGAATTCCTGGCTTTACAGGCCTCCCTGGAACACCTGGCGCAGACCCAGAACAACGGTAAATCCCAGATTCTGGCTGATGCTCTGGATAATGCAAATGCGAAGTTTCTGGCAACAGATAAATCACCGGCAAGAAAAGTCGGCGGTATTGACAACCGCGGCTCGCATTTCTATCTGGCCATGTACTGGGCGGAAGCACTTGCCAACCAGGACCAGGATGCTGAAATTGCAGAAAAGTTCAGACCGGTTGCGACAGCCCTTCTGGAGAACGAAGCGAAGATCAATGAAGAACTGATTGGCGCACAGGGGAAACCTCAGGAAATTGGGGGTTATTACAAACCCAATTCCAATGCGGCATATGCTGCGATGAGGCCTTCCGCAACGCTGAATAAAATAGTTGATTCAATTTAAATTGGGCTAAAGCCAATTTCATTGCACATAAATGGAAACGGGCTAAAGCCCGTTCCTAGTGAAAGACTTCCCGGATTATTCCGGGGAGTTTTTTTATATGTCTTAAAAACAGCTATTTTTGCAGTATGGAAAACCTTCATTTTTCGGTTGTACAAAAACGGCGCAGTGATTTCGAAAAGATTTTCAGTGACGCCTATTATCATGTTTTTCTGTTTGAGGGTACCGGAAAGATTACCGTTGATTTTGCAGAATACAGCTATTCCGGGAAAACCGTTTTCTTCACCTCTCCTTTCCAGAACATACAGATTCTGAGCGGAGAGGATTTTACACTACAAATGCTCAGTTTTCACGGCGATTTCTACTGTATTGAATATCATAAAAAAGAGGTGGCCTGCAATGGACTCCTCTTTAACAACATTTACCTCTTCCCGCACTTTTCCCTGGATGAACAGACCTACAACGAAATAGCGGACTATTTTTTAAAGATCAGCGGGGTCAATCCTTCGGAGGATTTTTCCGGAGCGGTACTGCGGTCCTATCTTCAGCTCATTCTTGCCATATGCAGCAGGGTAAAAAGTAAATATCTGCCGGAAAAGGAACTCATCAGCAAAGACTTCCCGGAACTCAAAAACTTCCAGAACCTTGTGGAAGTGCATTATCTTAAGGAAAAAAGTCCTGCGTTCTATGCGGACCTCCTGAACATTTCCCCGAATACCTTAAGCAAAAAAATTAAAGCTGAATTCTGTAAAACGCCGTCGCAGATCATTCAGGAACGCGTAATCCTGGAAGCAAAAAAGCAAATCCACCTTACGAGAAAACCGATGAAAGAAATTGCAGCTGAACTGAATTTTGAGGATGAATATTATTTCAGCAAGTATTTCAAAAAACATACGGGCGTATCACCCACACAGTTCCGGGATGAAACCGGCATTTCCGTGGTGGCAGATCTGTACAGGTAATTGCCGGAGACTTCCATTTACCCACCTTTGTTTTCGACATAGATTTGCCCTTAAAATAAATCTTATGTTAGAATTTTTAGCAAACGCGCAAAGAAATTACATTCATCTCCTCAGAATCAGCATCTTCATCGTTATGGCCTGGATTGGAGGCTTGAAGGCATTCCAATATGAAGCCGACGGCATCATCCCTTTTGTAGCCAATTCCCCGTTCATGAGTTTCTTCCTGAACAGTAAGGTTTCGGATGCGGACAACTATAAGCTTCACAAAAACAAGGAAGGGGAAGTGGTTCCCGAAAACACAAAATGGCACGAAGCAAACGGAACCTATACATTCTCCTACGGGCTGGGCGCCGTAATATTGGTTATCGGCATTTTGGTGCTGCTGGGAATCTGGATTCCAAAAGCCGGGCTCGCAGGTGGTTTGCTCACCTTCGGAATGTCCATTGTAACGCTAACCTTCCTTATAACAACCCCGGAAACCTGGGTTCCGGACCTGGGCGGACCGGAGTCTGGCTTCCCTTACCTTTCCGCGGCGGGAAGACTGGTAATAAAGGATGTCATCATGCTGGGTGCCGGTTTGGTTATTGCCTCGGATTCGGCGCAGCGGCTGCTCAAGAGGCCTTAATTTCGTTTAACGGCCAGGAGTCTTCGGGTTTGGTATTTTTTCGTTCGCAATCTGAGCGGTTGATTTGTGTAACCAAAAAATTTGGTTAATTTTAAAACATAAACACATTTCTTTTGATATGAACAGAATCTTTACCCTTCTTTTACTCTTCTCCGGCTTATATCTCAACGCCCAGGACCGGCTGGATCAGGCCCTACAACTTCTTGAAAACAGCTATTCACAGGAAAAGATTTATGTGCTTACCGATAAAGAGCAGTATGTTGCGGGCGACCAGATCTGGTTTAAAGCATTCGCATTCGAAGGTTACCGGAAAACCGGGATTTCGGGTACCCTGTTTGTTGAACTCTACGACCGCGATAACAAAGTACTGGAGTCCCGTACCATTGCACTTACCCAGGGCGAAGGTCATGGTAATATAAAATTAAAGGACGATATTGGTGAAAACGTGTATTACCTGAGGGCACACACGCCGTGGATGAGTAATTTCAGTCAGGAATTTGATTTTATAAAGCCACTTGCAGTCTATAATCCTTCCTCTGCTCAGAAACTGGACCAGACCAACAATATAAGCTGGACTGCCTCTGCCGTTCCGGAAGGAAACAACCTTATCGAAAACATGGACACCCGTATTGCGGTGCGGATATTTACCACCGGAGTTCCACCCAGGGATTGGCAGGGCTATTTGGTGGACAGCAGTAAGCCGCTGGAAAAGCTGGTGAGTTTTAAAGGACTGGACCAAAATGTAGGTCATTTCAGCTTTACGCCAAAGTCCAACACCCAGTACAGGGTAGTCGTCGAGGATCCGGTTGGCGGAAGAAAGGAAATCAATTTGCCGGCAGTTAAAAAGTCCGGGGTTAGCCTGAAGGTGAACACCGTACATGAAGGAACCAAATATACACTCAAAGCTGTGGAACTGCCCCAGGGACTGCAGAATTACAAAGTAATTGGCACCATTAACAATAAACTCGCTTACAGGGCAAACATTAAGAAACCGTCCGGAGAAATTAGTGTTACGATTCCCTCCAAAATCAATGAAGGTAAAGCGGGTATCCTACATCTGAGTATTTTTGATGAAAAAGATGCACTCGCCGCGCAAAGGCTGGTTTTTATAAACCATGATCAATCCAAACCCCAGAAAACTTTAATTACGAACCTTTCCGCGGATCTAAGCCCGAGATCATTGAGCAGTCTGGAGTTGAATAAAAGCCCGAGCGATCCCCCGGCCACCTTACTTATAAAGGACGGAAGCACGGATGCTTCTCAGGAAAAAGAGCATGACCTGCTTAGCACTCTTTGGTTAACGGGAGATTTGAAATCCCCCATCCATGCACCTGCGCAATATTTTTCGGAAAATGCAAAAGCTGAGGCTCTGGATGCGTTGCTGATGTCGGAAAAGTGGACCCGCTTTAACTGGAATGTACTTCTGGAGGGTAAAAAACCCATCATTAAAAGTCCACCAGGAAAGTATCTTTTTTATGAAGGGAGGCTTGCACTGAACAGCCGTCCGCTTCCCAACAGGAATATCACCGTAATGTCCAGGAGTGAAAGTGGGGAATTATCCTTTGCCCCGCTTACAACGGACGCCAATGGCAGCGTATTTCTTAACAACATCTTTCTGGATGAACCATTAAAAATCACTTACTTTTTAGAGGGAACAAATAAAGACGAACCTGTTCCTGATAATCTTACCTTAAAGTTTCAGCCTATGAAACCGGCCCACTTCAAAGGTCAGCTTCCCGCCACCCCGTATCGTCTGGTACAGAAAACTTCGCGGGAACAGACCAGTCCTGCCGTTGCGAGAGCTATAGCCAAAAGGAAAAATGAGGATATTCTGTACGCCGATGCAGCTTTAATTGAAGAAGTGCAGCTTTATGCCAAGAAAAAGGACCTGACAAAGAAACTTGAAAAGGAACTCTCCAGCGCGATGTTTACAAGCATTAACTCCACTGTTTTTGATTTTGTAAATGAAGATCAGCATGCGGAAACCGCCACTAATATTCTGGATTGGCTGCAGAGCAGGGCGGCCGGGTTAACCGTGGAAAGGGATGGCTCCGGAAATTCTGTTGCCATAATCAGGGGTACAAGAGCGAAACTTTTTCTTGATGAGTTTCCGGCAGATCCGACCATGATCTCCGGTCTTCCAATCAGCAGTATTGCAATGGTGAAGGTGGTCAGAGGCGCAAGTGTTGTGGGCGATGCGGTATTGATTTATACCCGGCGCGGAAACATGGGTTCCAATAACACGACAACTCCTTCCAAAAATAACCAGATTGTATTGACGGGCTATGACCGGCCTATGGAACCCGACATCGTAAACCTGACAAAAACCATTCAAAACAAAATCCAGCAGGATTCGCGGGAGGTCCTGTACTGGAATCCCGTGCAGACCAATGGCCCTGTTGAATTCCTGAACAACGACAGTACCTCAGCCTTCCGCATCGTGGCTATCGGTTTTGATGAGAAGGGCAATCCGCTATTTTATGATAAGATTCACCGTAATTAGTTGATCTTCAAAACCTCAATCCTACAACACCCCTGAACAGTGAAACAACTTCTTACGCTCATCCTGCTTGTACTGCTTACTTCCTGCGTTTCGGTAAAAAGCTTCAACAAAAAACTTGAAACGCCTTTAGCACCGGAAAAACTGAGGTCCGATGTGGATTTTGCCTACAAAAACCTTCAGAAACTCCATCCGAACCTTTACTGGTATATTCCCAGGGCACAACTGGATTACAAATTTGACAGCCTGAAAACGACCATCATCCAGCCCATGAAACCCAACGAATTCTACCGGAAATTGGCGCCGGTGGTTGCGGAAGTGAGACAGGGACATCTGCGTTTGTCTCCGCTGGACCGAAGGCTGACTAAGAAAGAAATCAAAGACCTGGAAAACCAGAAAGGCCTCTTCAGCCGTTATAATTATGTGGTAGACGGGAAGCGTATATTCGTAAAAGACAATGCCGACAAAATACCCAATATGGAAGTGGGCACTGAAATACTGACCATACGCGGGATTCCGGTGAGTGACCTGCTGGAAAGATATGAACCTTTCGTAAACAGTGACGGTTTCAACAAAACGTACCTTAAGTATTCCATGGCACGCCGCTGGCCGGTATTCTTTACCGCAGAGAACGGAATCCTGGACAGCGTGAAACTTGAAACACAATACAAAGGCGAAACGAAGACTTTCTGGCTGCAGCGCGAAAAAATAACAAAGGAACAGCGTAAGAAAGAGGAGGAGAAAAACAGGAAACTTACCAAAAGCGAACACGGAAAGACCAAAGACTACAATATCATCACGCGGAGCTTCAACCGCGATCTTCAGTTTCCGTTAAAAGACAGCACGGTGGCCTACATGAAAATCAAGACGTTCTCCGGAACATTTTCAAGGAAATTTTACAGGGAGAGTTTCTCAACTTTGAAAAGATCGCCAGGTAAAGTCCTTATCATCGATATGCGGGACAATCTGGGAGGCTCCCTATCGGAAATCAACAACCTCTATTCGTATCTGGTCGCGGAAAAATTCCGATTCATTAAAGATATTGAAATCACCTCCCCCGCTGCGATGTATCAGGCCAATTATTTCGCGGAATTCCCACTGATCACGAAACCGGTAGCAGTGATTGGCTACCCCTTCTACCTGATGGGAACCGCACTGTCCATAAAAAAGGCGGGCGACCGGTTTTACTTGCGGAACAACGGGATTTTTTCGATCAGGAATCCGAAAAAAAACAGTTTCAGCGGCAGGGTTTATGTCCTCATCAACGGCAGCAGTTTTTCGGCGGCCTCCATTTTACCTTCAAAACTAAAGCATGAACAGCGGGCCTTCCTGGTTGGCGAAGAAACCGGCGGCGCCAACGACGGCACCGTGGCGGGACGGTATTCCACCAAGAAACTTCCAAACTCCAAACTGTTCCTGCCCATAGGGCTAATGCTTATTCAGCCCGATATTGAATTAACCCACACCAAAAAAGGCGTAATGCCGAACAAGGAAATCGTGCCTACTACGCAGCAGGTTTTACAAAAGAAAGACATCCAGCTGGAGTGGATTATGGAAGATATTAAAAGTAAATCCCCCCAATAAAACACGCCGGCCGGATGTAATTTTACATCGCTGAACGTTTAAAACTCAAAAATAAACCCGAAATATGGCAGCGGCGTGGAACGGTCGGCTTCACCAGTTTCCAGAACATAGTACTGCTCATTCTGCGGAGCTCCCGGATTGGCGATAATGCCATTATCCTGCGCATCGCGCTGCAGATTCACCACCGGTAAAGCGCTCGGGCTTTTCGAACCGTAAGCATTCACCACATCAATATATGCCGTGAGCTGCCATTTTTTGAAAATCCATTTCTTTTCGGCCCTTAGGTCCAGCTGGTGTGCCAGGTTTCCGCGTGTGCTGTTCAACAGGCTGTAATTCTGTACCGGGCCGTTGGCAATATTCCAGATGTTCACCAGGGCGCTGCGCTGCAGGTCATAGGGAGTTTCCGGCAGTCCGGACTGCATACGGAACCGTGCACCGATGTTCCAGTTTCTTTTGAAATATTTACCGGCCGTTAGGGTCAGGATGTGTCTTGAATCCCAGCTGGAAGGCAACAGGTCGCCGAGCGAATTGGAGAATTTGGAAAAACCGAATGTATAGGCCGCTATTCCGTAGAAATCGTTCACGGTACGCTTCTGAGCCAGCAACTCCACACCGTAGGTCTCACCCGAGCCTCTGGAATCAAGCGGTTCACTTCCTACCACCCCAAAATCACCGCCCACATTGGCCAGGGAAATTTGGTTACGGAGCGAGAACGGATAGTTCTTATATTTTTTGTAGTACCCCTCCAGCGTCAGTCTCAGGTTGTTATTCCCGTTAAATTCAACACCGCCCACGAGATGGGAGTTCCTGATGTATTTAAGGGAATTATTATTGGTGAGGTTACCGTTTTCCGTATATCCAAGTGCCGTGTAAACAGGTAGCTGATAATAAATCCCACTGTTGAAATTAAACGCAAACTGGTCGGTGAGCTTATAGCTTAAAGAAAACCGCGGCGAAAACTGCTCCAGCGGATTATTCGTGTGTTCGGAATAGTCGCTGGCATCCAGACGCATTCCTGCGGAAAGTTGCAGGCGGTTATCCACGAATTTTTTTGCGGTCTGAAGGTAGAGGCCATATTGAAGTACGTTGAGTTCAGAATCCACTTCATCATAATTCACTGCATTCTGGGTTACGTTTTTGCTGGTGGAATTGTTGGAATATCTGCCAAAGTTTACGTTTGCACCGGCGCTGAACTGATAATCAGCCAGGCTGAAACTCCGGTCTGCACGTACCTTGTTTTCGCTCTCCTGGGATTTGTAGTCGTAGAGTAAATTTCCGGTCGTTTCAATGTTACGGTAGTATTTAATAGCCTGGTTATCCAGCATGTTCCGGCTCCAGGTGAAGAGCCAGTTGCCATTCTCTACCAGGTGCCTGTAGCCCGCGCCCACAGTATAATTCCACTGCGGTGAAACCGGAAGCCTGTCAATGAGCGTAAGGTTTGACAGGGTGGGCTCCGCGTCCAGGTTAAACTTAAAACTGTCTATTGCGCCCATCCCGAGGAAATAAAGTTCATTCCCGGATTTAAATTTCTTGGAAACCTTAAATGTCCCGTCATAATAACTCGGCAAAAAAGGAAGTCCAATGGCCTTGAAAAGCAACTGGAGGTTCGATTTTCTCACACTGAACAACCCACTCCACGACTGGTCTTTGGACAGTGGTCCATCAGCCATAAGCTGCATATCATCGAGGCCCAAAACGGCTTTATATCCGATTTTATCTTTTCGGGCAGCCTTCAGGTTAAATTCAAAGAGAGAAGAAAGGACCCCGTTGCGTTTTGCCGGAAATGCGCCGCTGTAGAAATCCACATCCCTGATGAAATCCACCGTGATGATGCCGCGCGGACCGCCACTGGCTCCCTGGGTCTGGAAATGGTTAATCACCGGTACTTCGATTCCGTCGATGTAGAATTTATTTTCCGAGGAACTTCCGCCCCGTATAAAAAGGTCATTTCGAAATGTTGCCGTGCTGCCTACCCCCGGAAAGCTGAGGATGGCTTTGGAAACATCCCGGTTGGAACCGGCATTTTTCTGGACTTCCTCACTCGTGATATTTCTCAGGGACAGCGGACTTTCTGCAGTGGTTTTATAGGTTTTCTTCGTAATGGTCACTTCCTGTATCTCTGTAGCCGATTTTGTTAAACCAACAGAAAAAGTAAGGTTCTGGTTCGGGACTACGTTGATATCGGTGAGGAATATCGGTACAAAACCATCTGAAGAAATTTCGAAAGTATAGGTTCCGGAAGGAATTCCGGAAATAAGGACGTTGCCCTCTCCCGTATAGGTCTCGCCTGCCGTTCCGACTGTTTTCACTGAAGAGTTAAGAGGTTTCTTTGAAAAATCATCAAACACATTGATATTGATGCTACCCACTTGCGCTTTAAGCAGGACAGAAGTGATAAGAAAAAGAAGGATGAGTTTAAATTTCATGGATTTTAAAATTTTCGCAATTTACAAATAAACGCCCCTGTGAAAGGGACGCTTATCAAACATTAACATTTAAAACTACTATGAGACTATGGTAAAATCACTTTATCAAGAACATGAATGATTCCGTTGCTGCACTGAACGTCGGTAGCAACCACATTAGCAATGCGGCTGTTGGCATCGGTAATCTTTACACCACCGGTTGTTGTGATGGTAAAAGTTCCCCCCTGAAATGTGGTAACATTCATATTGTGCATAATATCGGTAGATGCTACATTCGCTCCCGTCACGACATGGTACTTCAGTGCATTTTCCAAGGTTGCGGTAGGAATGGCAGCAGGGTTAGGAAGACTTAACTCCGTCAGTAACGAGGCAAATGCAGCATTGGTAGGCGCAAAAACTGTGAATGGAGAACTGGTGGTCCCGCTCAGGATTCCTGCAAAGTTAGGCATATCACTTCTTGTAAGGGCAGAAACCAGCGTGCTGAAGTTCGGGTTTGCAAGTGCATGCGTAACTACGGTTGGCAGTCCGATTACTTTATCCACTTTATGGATTACCCCGTTGCTGGCCCCAATATCAGTGTTTGTTACGGTAGAAATTCCGTTGATCTTTACTCCGCCGGCAGTATTGATATACATGCTCAGATTTCTGCTGGCCGAAGCACCCCCTTTTGCCATGGTAGAAACATAACCTGTAGTTACCTGTGCAGCCATCACTTTGGAAGAAAGGACATGGTTAAGCAGGATTTCTTTCAGGGCGGAATCGGGCACCGCATTCAGACTTGCAAAACCATTATCAGTCAGGAACTGTGCAAATGCTGCATTTGATGGCGCAAAAACCGTAAATGACCCGGAAGCATTCAGCGTTCCCGCAAGTCCGGCCTTGTCAATAGCTGCTTTTAAACTGGAAAGATCAGAATCCATGGATGCCAATTCATAGATGCTTTTTGGGGTCTCCATCTGCTCACTGCTGTCCTCACAGGCAATGAATAAAAATCCCATCAAGAGGGCAAATGCAAAGGTTTTAAATAAATTTTTCATAATAATATATTTTTTTGTTGACGTAAAAGTAGACAATTCTCATACTAAAATAAATTATTTAGTATAGATTCATACTATTTAAATTATTGACGACATGGTATCACAAAAAAAACACCCCATCGGGTGTCATAGAATGTGGGCGTTAAATAGATGCAATTAAATGCGTCGGTAAACGTCCTCAAAAGGAAGCCGCATCCTCTCGCCCCAAACTCCTTTGTCCATGCGGATTCCGCAGGAAATGACCATGTTGATTTCTGCTCCGAATGGAAGCTTTAAAATATTTTTAACGCGAAAGCTGTCAAAACCTTCCATCGGACAGGTGTCATAACCATTCTCAGCCATCGCAAGCATGAAGGTTTGTGCAGCCAGGGCACAGGTTTTATGGACGACTACCCGCATATCCCCTTCAGAAACCTGATAGACGGTCGGCCGGAAAATCCCGACAGGGATCATCAGTAATTTCCTGATAAATCCAATAATTCCAAAAAACCTGGAGTACAGGAAGGGCATCACGAAAGTATAATATAGTTTCCAGCGTTTGATTCGCTTTTCGTGCTTTTCCGGCGGACTGTTCTTTTCTACATTGGCGGTTTCTAAATCAGTCATTCTCTTTGCATGATCCCGGTACAAATCCTGCCGGGTGACAAAAACGACCATCTGTTTCGCTGTAGTGGCGGATTCCTGATCCAGACAGGCTCTTGAAATCTTCTTCATAGTTCCCTGATGTGTGATGTGATAGAATTCCCATAACTGCATATTGGAGGAATTGGGTGCGAGCGTAGCCAACCTAATGCAACCTTTTACAATTTCTTGATCTATTTCCTTATGCGGATCATAAAAGCGCACGCTGCGGCGGTGGTTAATGATTTCTTCCAACGACATTCAATAAATATATAATATTGTTTATAACAATGAATCATCCACCATATTCGGTAGCGTAACCTTTAGGTTAGGTTCCATTTCCATGGCCCTTTTAATGGCGAAAACCGCACCTTCATTTCTGGCCCAGCTCCGACGGGAAATTCCGTTGTTCACATCCCAGAAGAGCATGGACTTTAATCTGCGGTCTGCGTCTTCACTGCCGTCCAGCAACATACCGAATCCGCCGTTGATCACTTCGCCCCAACCGACGCCGCCGCCGTTGTGTATGGACACCCAGGTCGCACCGCGGAAACTGTCGCCAATGACGTTCTGTATGGCCATGTCGGCGGTAAATTTGGATCCGTCGTAAATATTGGAAGTCTCGCGGTAAGGCGAATCCGTTCCGGAAACATCGTGATGGTCGCGGCCCAAAACCACCGGGCCAATCTCACCCTTCCTAATGGCTTTGTTAAAGGCTTCAGCGATTCTCATCCTCCCTTCAGCATCGGCGTACAGGATTCTGGCCTGTGATCCCACGACTAGTTTATTTTCCTGCGCACCTTTGATCCACTTAATGTTGTCGGCCATTTGCTGCTGGATCTCCGCAGGCGAATCTTTCATCAGTTCATCGAGAACACGACCCGCAATATCATCCGTTTTCTGGAGGTCTTCCGGTTTGCCGCTTGCACAAACCCAGCGGAACGGCCCAAATCCATAATCGAAACACATAGGGCCCATGATATCCTGAACGTAGCTCGGATAGCGGAAATCAATGCCATTTTCGGCCATGATATCGGCGCCGGCACGACTGGCTTCAAGTAAAAATGCATTGCCGTAATCAAAAAAATAGGTTCCTTTTGCGGTGTGGCTGTTGATGGCTGCCGCATGCCTCCGTAAGCTTTCCTGCACTTTTTCTTTAAAAAGTTCAGGATTTTCAGCCATCATGATGTTCGATTCTTCAAAAGAAATTCCTGCGGGATAATATCCTCCTGCCCAGGGGTTGTGGAGAGAGGTCTGGTCCGAACCGATATCGATTGTCAGATTTTCACTATCAAACTTTTCCCATACTTCTACCACATTACCCAGATACGCCAAGGATACGGTTTCGTTATCTAACTTTGCTTTTTTCACCCTTGCCACAAGTGCATCAAGGTCTTCATGAATCTCATCGATCCAGTTCTGTTCATGGCGGATTCTGGTGATTTTCGGGTTCACTTCCGCACATACGGTAATACAGCCCGCAATATTTCCGGCCTTTGGCTGTGCGCCGCTCATTCCGCCGAGACCGGAGGTAACAAACAATCCGCCCTTAGTTGGTTTACTGATTTTTCTGAAGGCATTGAGAACGGTAATCGTTGTGCCGTGCACGATTCCCTGCGGTCCAATGTACATATAACTGCCAGCCGTCATCTGCCCGTACTGTGAAACACCCAGCGCATTGAACTTTTCCCAGTCGTCGGGTTTGGAATAGTTCGGGATCATCATTCCGTTGGTTACCACCACCCGTGGTGCCTCTTTGTGTGACGGAAAAATTCCCATGGGATGTCCGGAATACATGACCAACGTCTGCTCATCACTCATTTCCGAGAGATATTTCATCGTAAGCAGGTACTGCGCCCAGTTCTGGAACACCGCGCCATTGCCACCATAGGTAATAAGCTCATGAGGATGCTGTGCAACTGCGTAATCCAGATTGTTCTGAATCATCAGCATGATGACTTTGGCCTGTTCCGACTGACCCGGATATTCCGAGATGGGCCGCGCTTTCATTTCATAATCCGGCCGGAAACGGTACATGTAAATCCGGCCATAGGTTTCCAGTTCGTTGCGGAATTCGGGGATGAGTTCAGCATGGAATTTCGGCTCAAAATAACGCAAAGCGTTTTTCAGTGCGAGTTTTTTCTCTTCTGCGGAAAGAATTTCCTTCCGTTTCGGAGCGTGGTTAATATTGGTATCGTATGGGTTGGGTTGTGGAAGTTCGGAGGGAATTCCCAGGCTGATCTCTTGCTTAAAAGTCATGAATTTTTGGTTTCCTCAAAAATACAAATAAAAAAAATCCATTAAAAGCGGATTGGGATAAATCGCGAAAAATAAAAAGGACTTTAACAGCGAATTCCGACTCGGAGGAGGAGCATGTGGTTACACTCAAACGTTCTCTATCACCACCTCCGGATTAATTTCGAGAATCTTCTGATAAAAAAGTTCCTCGTTTTCGGGACTTATATACAGGTCGTCTTTATACCGTGCAAAAACAATCAGCCCTTTGGTTGCAGTACCGTATTTGTGAAAACCACTCCACATCGTTTCGCCTTTCCTGATTTTGGTAATTTTACTGATATCCGTTTCATACACTTGAAAGTATTAGCGGACTTTCAAAAAAGAGCCGTCAATTATAATTTTAAGTTGATGGTAAGAAGCCAGAATCCACAGTGACAGAAGCACACAGATTATTCCCATGACCAATAATACCATGGCATCCCTTTCCGCCCAGTAATCATAAGCGCCAATCCCCATCAGAAACACGAAAAGACCTGCATATAGCCTAATAAAAACCGAATCGAATTTTTTGTTTTTGAAGATGATCTTTTTCAAGTCTTTGTTTATGGTTTAAAAATAAGAAAAAAGAAAGAAAAACCCCAACTCATCAGCCGGGGTTTTACTTTTTTCAGGAATTTTACAAATCATCTTCGTCCTGCGGGGAATTCTTGTTATTTTCCCAGGCATCATCATACTCCTTCTGTTTGTTATCCCAGTCATCCGGCGGACACTCGTTTTTTGCCCGGGCCATGAACCCTTCCTGTGTTGCGTTCTGTTTGGTATCTCTCATTTCGCGTTTATACGCTTTCAGATACTCATCGTGATCTCCGGACTTAAGTGCGGGATTATGTTCTTTGTTTCTTTCTACATTACTGAAATCCTGGGATTTCTTAAAATTGTTAGCGTCCATAATAAAATATTTTGTGATTTGATTTATTCGTCGGTCTGCTCCAAATTGTTATGATTTTCACCACCGATACTCCAGCAGTTGTTCTCTTCATCCTCGGAGCCAATCAGTCGCTGATAGCATCCCGTTCCGAGCCGGGAGTATCCGGATTTATAACCCAAATTTATAACTCAGAGAACTTTAAATGCTTACAGATTACCCAGTAAAATTTACAGAATTCAGAATATCATTTGTTTGTACTGTTCAGCATCGGAACAAACTTATAGGCACCGAATTCTTCCTTTTCAAACTCCTTTTCTGATTTTTTTGTAAAGCGGGTCAGAATCTGTTCTTCAGTCCTGCCTAGGGGAATGACCAAGTGACCTCCGACTTTAAGCTGACGAAGAAGTTCGGTAGGTAAAACTTCTGCACCGCAAGTCACCAGAATCTTATCAAAAGGAGCAAAAGTCGGCAGCCCGGCAAAACCGTCACCAAAACTCTGGAACCTGGGACGTAAATGAATTTCCCGGAGTTTTTTGTGTGCAAAATCGTGGAGTTCTTTCTGCCGTTCCACCGTATAGACAAAGGCGTTCATCGCTACAAGAACCGCCGTCTGGTATCCACTTCCGGTGCCAATTTCCAGGACTTTCTCCTTTTCAGAAAGTTCCAGAAGTTGGGTCTGTTCAGCTACGGTGGAGGGATGGGAAATGGTCTGGCGGGCCAGAATGGGAAATGCGCGGTCTTCGTATGCATAATCCTCGAATATGCTTTCCAGAAAAAGGTGCCGCGGAACCGTGTTCATCGCTTTCAGGACATTTGCGTCTGTTATTCCCATCTTTTCCTGAAGATAGCTGATCAATATTTTTCGCTTTCCCTTGTGTACAAATGAATCCTGCATGTCACAAAAATAAGGATTTATAATCATGATACGGGTACTCCGGGGCCAAAAACAGGATGCTTTTCGGGAATCATATTTCCGCAGTCCCACCACTTTCCTTATCTTTACGCAAATTAATTTCTATGCTTAAAGCAGGTTTAGTGGGAGCCGGACATCTGGGGAAAATCCACCTGAAGTTATTGAATCAATCTGAAAAATATGAACTGGTCGGATTCCACGACAGCGATCCTGAAAACGGAAAAAAGCTGGAAGCGGAATTTGGTTACCGGTATTTCGACCGTCTTGATGAACTTCTGGGTCAGATCCAGATGCTAGATATTGTAACCCCAACCCTTTATCATTATGATTACGCTAAAAAAGCGATAGAAAAGGGTCTTCATTTCTTCATTGAAAAGCCAGTGACACAAACGCTGCAGCAGGCCGAGGAAATCCTTTACAAATGCAGGGAACATGGGATCAAGGCACAGGTAGGCCATGTGGAGCGCTATAATCCGGCCTTTATAGGTGCAAAAGACTATATCCAAAACCCGATGTTCATTGAAATCCACCGTCTGGCCGAATTCAATCCGCGTGGTACCGATGTTTCGGTTGTCCTGGATCTCATGATCCATGATCTGGATATCCTGCTGAGTCTGGTGAAATCAAAAGTGAAGAACATTCATGCTTCAGGGGTAGGTGTTGTTTCCAAATCGCCGGATATTGCGAATGCAAGGATTGAATTTGAGAACGGTTGTGTTGCGAACCTTACGACCTCCCGCATTTCGATGAAATCCATGCGGAAATCCCGCTTCTTTCAGCAGGATGCCTATATTTCTGTCGATTTCCTGGAGAAAAAAGCAGAGGTCATCCGTATGAAACCGGCACCGGAACAACCCAGCGATTTCGACATGATTATTGAGAATGCGGAAGGCGAAAAAAACCAGATTATCTTTGAATATCCTAATATACAGAGCAACAACGCCATTTTGGATGAACTGGAAAGTTTTGCGGATGCCATTACCGAAAATAAACAGGTGGAAGTTTCGCTTGAAGACGGAACCGATGCACTGAAAGTGGCCCTGGAAATTGTGAAATTGATTAGCAAATGACAAAATTATTCTTATTCATTTCCGTTGTTTTTTCATTCACAGTATTTGCGCAAGACTCCATAAAGTTGAAAGTTTACCGCGAAAACGTAGGAAAAACCTACTATCTGTATGCCGATAATCTGGAACATGCACCGGTGTCTGTTGAATACAGTTACAGCGCAGATAATATGACGTCCACACTTCCCGACAAAAGTGTAGTGGTTGTTCCCGGGTTAACACGAAAGTTCCTGCTATCGGAACTTAAATCTGCTAACCCTGAACTAAAATCAAAGTTCAGTTACAGTGCGGAGTATGTTTTAGGGGATGTTTTTGCAACTGGAGAAAATGAATTCCTTTATCAACTTCCATTTGAGAAAAACCGTGCCTACAGGGTATACCAAGGATATAACGGAAAATTTTCTCATCAGAACGCGTACTCCGTTGATTTCAGTCTGCAGGCCGGCGATAAGATTTATGCGGCACGGAGCGGAAAGGTGGTTACTGTTGTTGCTTTGCACAATAAAAACTGTCTTACAAAAGACTGTGCCGTCTACAACAATAAAATCATTATCCTGCATACGGACGGTACGCTGGCTGAATATGTACATCTAAAACAAAACGGGGCTACTGTAAAACCTGGCGACGAAGTTGCGGTTGGCCAACAAATAGGATTCAGCGGAAATACAGGGTGGTCTAAAGGCCCGCACCTCCATTTCTCGGTGTTTATAAACAGGATAAACGGCGAAAGACAGTATATTAAAACCAGATTTAAGACTGACGGAAATAAAGCTCCGGTTTATCTGTCGGAAGGAAGCACCTATTCGCGTAGTTTTTAAAGTATAACTTTCCATATGAAAAAAAATTCGTTGTTATTCGGGATGTTAATGTCGGTCTTTTGTTTTTCACAGAACCTTAAGGAGGATATAAATAAAATTGTAAAAGGAAAAAACGCCACGGTGTCCGTTTCGGTACTGAGTTTTGACGAGCCCTTCAGCCTTAACGTCAATGGGGATAAAAAGCTGCCAATGCAGAGCGTCTTCAAGTTTCATATTGCGCTGGCGGTGCTAGACTTCGTAGACCAGGGAAAACTACAGCTGAACCATAAAATATTCATTAAAAAAGCAGACCTCCTGGAAAATACCTGGAGCCCAATCCGTAAAAAATATCCTGAAGGCGCAGAACTTCCTTTAAGCGAAATAATCCGTTATACGGTAGCCGAAAGCGACAACACCGGCTGTGACTTCCTGCTGAGACTGGTTGGCGGAACCCAGACGGTGCAGCAGTTTATGGACCGAAAAGGTATTAAGGATTTTGCTATAACAGCAAATGAAGAGGAAATGCATAAGGACTGGAAGGCACAGTACACCAACTTCACCACTACAAATTCCCTGAATGCTTTACTTAAGAAATTTCAGGATGGCGAAATGGTCTCGAAAAATTCAAGCGACTTTCTGCTGAACGTAATGTTGGCAACCACCACAGGCACCAATAAGATTGTGGAGCAGCTTCCGCCGGGCACGCCGGTGGCCCATAAAACCGGATCTTCGGGTAAAAACAGTGCAGGGCTTACCGGAGCTGAAAATGATGCGGCCATCGTCTCCCTGCCGAACGGAAAACAATATGCACTCAGTGTCTTTGTCTCCGACTCCATGGAAAGTGATGCAGTAAACTGTAAAATGATTTCGGATATCTCAACAGAAGTTTGGCATTATTTTAATCCAACTAACCATTGAATGATTAAAAAACCGTTTAATACAGCCTGGTTTACAGACTGTCAATTGCAGACCTCTATAATATGACGAAAACCATATATCTGATCTTTTTCCTTTGCGGAATCCTCTCTTTTGCTCAGCAGAAGTGGGACATCCGGTTTTACAACGAAATCAACGGACGCGACGTTGAAATCTTTGCCGATAACAATGAAGTGATGCCGATGTCCGCCGAATTTGATTTTGAACTGCAGAACATGACTTCTACCCTCTCGGACAAGGAGATCGTGGTCGTGCCTCCGCAAACCAAAAAATTCCCCATCGCCAAATTATCATTGGTAAGGGATAATGCCGTAAATGGCTTTTCATACACAAGCACCTACAATTTCGGTGATGCGCTGCAGAATAATCCTGATGCCGATTATATTTACTCCTTACCTTTTGAAAAAGGAAAAACTCAACTTATCTTTCAGGGGTATAACGGTAAATTTTCTCACCAAAATGCATCAGCTTTGGATTTCGACCTTAAGACAGGTGACAAAGTCATGGCCGCCCGGGAAGGTACTGTAGTTGAAGTGGTAAGTAATAACAACCGTAACTGTGTGGACCTGAGCTGCGCAAAATTCAACAATAAGATTCTTATCCTGCACAGCGACGGTACCTTTGCAGATTACGCGCACCTGAAATTCAACGGAAGCGTAGTGAATGAGGGCGATAGGGTGGAAAAAGGTCAACTTATCGGTTACAGCGGAAACACCGGATTTTCCAATGGCCCGCATCTCCATTTTTCAGTTTTCATCAACCGGATCAATGGTGAAAGAACGTACATTAAAACAAAATTCCGTACTTCCGAGCGGGAGGCTACTTTTCTGGAAGAAAAAAAGAGCTACACAAAGAATTATTAATTTCCAAGATATAAAAACAATCTCTATGAAGAAACAAATCGTAATTATAGGCGCCGGGACCATGGGCAACGGTATCGCACACACTTTTGCACAGACCGGTTTTAAGGTTAGTCTGGTTGATGTTTCACAGGAAGCACTCGACAGGGGCCTGAAAACCATCACCGCCAACCTGGACCGCATCATTGCGAAAGGAAACCTCACCGAAGAACAGAAATCAGCAACCCTGGACAACATTACCACCCATACCCAACTGGAGGCAGCAGCAAAGGATGCCGGCCTGATTGTGGAAGCGGCTACAGAAAATATTGACCTGAAACTGAAGATTTTTAAACAGATGGACGAGCTTGCTCCGAAAGACTGTATCCTTGCCACCAACACCTCCTCTATTTCTATCACGAAAATCGCCTCCGTAACAAAGCGTCCTGAGAAGGTAATCGGAATGCACTTTATGAATCCTGTGCCTATTATGAAACTTGTCGAGATCATCAAGGGGTACTCCACATCCAAAGAAACATTTGATGAAATTTTCGAACTGAGCAGGAACCTCGGAAAAGTTCCGGTTGAAGTAAACGACTACCCCGGATTTGTGGCCAACAGAATCCTGATGCCCATGATTAACGAAGCTATTGAAACGCTTTACAACGGCGTAGCGGGTGTGGACGAGATTGATACGGTGATGAAACTTGGAATGGCGCACCCTATGGGACCACTGCAGCTTGCAGACTTCATTGGCCTTGATGTCTGTCTCGCCATCCTGAATGTGATGTACGATGGATTCAAGAATCCGAAGTACGCGCCCTGTCCGCTGCTTGTAAATATGGTAACTGCAGGAAAAATGGGGGTGAAGTCGGGAGAAGGCTTCTATGATTATTCAGCATCTAAAAAAGCCGAAAAAGTAGCCGCCAGCTTCCTGAAATAAGCAGATTATTTGCATCCGGCTAAAAAATGAGAAGAAGGGTTTTTGAAAACAGAACTAAAATAATATTGGTCATTGCTACTGTAGTGATGACCATTCTTCGTTTTTTACTGAACGAAAAAGGGAGGGTGAATCCGGATTCCATACGGTTCATGCGAACCTCCAGCGTCTTTCCTACTATTGACAATACCACCACTCCACTCGGATACCCCCTGAGTCTCAAATTCTTTACTGTATTTGGTCTGGATGAGTTCTGGGCAAGTAAACTGGTAGGCATCCTTGCATATGTCTTTATTATCTGGTTCGCCTGGAAGAAGAAATTCTATCTGAAGGAAACGGTGATGACCGGCGCGCTGTTCAGTTTTGTTTCGATCTTTTCATATACGATGAGTGAGCCGCTCCTCCTGCCTTTTGTCTTCGTATTCCTGTATGTGGGCAGGCAGATCATCATTGGCCAGCTAAAGGGAATGAGAGGTTTGCTTTTTTTAAGTCTGTTGCTTATCGCCATGTACAACGTTAGGTATCCGGCACTTTTTTTCATAGGCGCCGTATTGCTCTTTGGCATGGTGAACATACGGAAAATTTACGGGAAAACCTTTATTTTTGCAGCGTTAGCGGGATTTGGTTTCGTCCTGTTGTACAAATTCCTTTTCATCGATTATTTTAACGAAGATTACATCGATACTTTTCTGGAAATAGGCCTGCACCCAACTTCAAAGTTGTTGGTGGAACTGTTCCAGGGACTGGCGACCACCTTCAATCCGTTTGTCCACATTGCAAATCCGGCCGGTGGAAGCCTGAATTACGGAATATATGCGATCGGGGTCTTAAATATCGCACTGATGGTGTATGTTTTCATCAGAAACGGACTGTCGGAAACGGAAACTTTTCTCGTGTTCAGTGGCATTTGTGGAATACTGTGTTCCTATTTCATACAGTACTTTTACGGACTTACACCTTTGGACTACCGGCTTCTAAACCCCTTTGCTTTTCCGCTGTGGCTCGTTTACTTCAGGAAACTCTATCAGGTGTTCGGCAGGAGTACCTATATGGTCCCGGCGCTCAGCCTTATGACCGGATTTGTATTCATTTGTATGTCGCACGGGAATTATCTGGAAAACAGAAGAATAATCAGCAATTATTTAAAATCAGAAAGGCTTGAAAATGCGGTGGTTAACTTCTATATCGATGAAGAGATGAGCATTGAGGAAACACAGGTTGCCGAAATCATAAGTACTGTTAATCCAAGGATTTACCTGACCACAAAACCGGAAGACACCCTACAGGACGCAACACTGACTCCGCACCGTGTTTTGTCAAAAATTAAGATTGACGAGAACGAATTTCAATAAATTTATTATCTTTGAGAAGTTTTAAAACATTAAAAAATGAAATTACCTAAGTTTTTATTAGCAGACAATTCCGATATGCCGGAAGATCTATTCGTAGTACATACAGAATATCCAAGATTTATCCTGAATGTTGAGGAAGAAGAAGTGGAATGGCTGGATGATCTGGAGGGCGACGATGAGGAAACAATGGCGGAAGAAGCTACCAAAGTAGTGGAACAGGCCTTTACGTGGTGCGATGAAGAACTCGCAAAATACGACGACGAAGAAGACGAAGAATAAAAAAAAGGAACTCGAAAATGAGTTCCTTTTTTTATTGTATCCTGTTGAACTTAAGCAAAAGCAAACTGTTCTGATAAAGCTCCAGCGTATTCCCACTCACCCTGTATTTATTGGCTTTGGGCAGCATACTGAAAAAGGCGGACTCTGCCGTCATACTTGCGCAGGCCATCTTCGTCGAACCGATATTACTTGCAGAAAAACTTCCGGTGGCCGCATCTGTAATCAACTCCCCGAAGTAGTTATTGCAACCGCCGTTTCCGGCAATTTTTCCGGTCTGTACATTCAAGGTCGGAACCTTACCTTTCACATTTTCCGCCAACTGCCATTTCGTATCCACAAGCGACGGCTGGTTACTTGTATTAACAGCGGTGCCTATGGATCCGCAGGAAACCAGAAATGCTGATGCACAAACGGCCATTACATATCTTTTCATAAATTTCTTTTATTTTCAAATTTAATGATTATATATTTTTTAACGCAGTTTAGAGCTAAATATTTCCGGCAGAGCCAAAAAAAGCGCTTCCTGGGAAACGCTCTGTATTAGTATACCGCGTGATCTAGCCCCGCAGCTCCGCGCCAAATTCCTTCTGGAAATCTTTAATCAGGGAATTCATCACCTCAGCAATTTCCTTTTCCTCCAGTGTCTTCTGCTCATTCAGCAGTTCAAAACTCATTGCATAGGATTTTTTTCCTTCAGGCAGGTTTTTACCTTCATAAACATCGAACAGATTGATCTTTTTGAGGTAAGGCGAATTGTTCCTGGATGCAGCAGCGTATAATTCGCTGTAAGGGACCGACTTATCGAGCAGCAGCGCAAGATCCCTTCTGATTTTGTTGAATTTAGGAAGGTCTGCGAATTTGAAAGTTCCCTTCTGCCTCAGTTCCTGTGCATTTTCCAGTTCAATTTCGGCATAGAAACAGTCCTGATCCACATCAAAATCCTTAAGCAGCTTTGGAGCCACTTTCCCAAGCCTTGCAATGGTTTTTCCGCCTGAAACCACCTCGAGACACTCGGAGAACCTTGCATCCTCTGCAGGTCTTTCTTCAGTCTCTATATTAAGAAGGTCCAGAAGAAGCGTAACATATCCCTTCAGATAATAAAAATCTGTCGCAGACTTTTGCTCCAGCCAGTTTTCGGGCTTTTCCCTTCCGGTAACGAGCAAAGCCAGCTGCTTCCTCTCTTCGTAGGTTGCTCTCTTATGATAGATTTTCCCCAGTTCAAAGAACTTAAGGTCAGCAGATTTACGGTTAATGTTATATGCCGCGTTCTCCAGCATGCCCTCCAACAGGGATTTCCTCATAAAGGCTAGGTCGTTACTCAGCGGATTCAGGAGTTTTACGGCTTCGTTTTCATCCTTAACGGCAGTCAGGGAATTGTTCATGACCTCGTTAAAGCCATTTCCCTGGAGGGTTGCTGCCCAGGAATTTTCAAGCTGGGCCTGATCCTCAAAACTCATCTTCACCGCCGTGTACGAGAGTTTATCGGGAGAATCTATCTTGTTGTAACCATATATCCTCAGAATTTCCTCAATTACATCGATTTCCCTCGTCACATCCACACGGTATGCCGGAACTGATACTTCCAATCCATTCGGTATGTCGTTCAGGACGTTTATTTCAAGGGCTTTCAGGATTTCTTTCACTTTTTCGCGGTGGATTTTTGTCCCAAGCAGCTGTTCAATTTTGGAAAACCGTAAGATTACGTAGTGGTCTTCCATCTTCTTCGGATAATGTTCCAGAAGTTCTCCGACCATTGTTCCGCCGGCCAGTTCCTCCATCATTTTTATGGCAAAAGTAAGTGCGGTTTGCGTCATGTTAGGGTCCACCCCCCTTTCGAAGCGGAAGGACGCATCGGTATTGAGTCCGTGGTATTTCGCAGCCTTTCTTACCGCTACCGGGTTGAAATAGGCACTCTCCAGAAAAACAGATATTGTAGAAGATGATACTCCGGAATGATTACCGCCAAAGACGCCGGCAATACACATAGGTTGGTTATCGCCGTCCTTTATCATTATTTCGGAGCCGTTCAGTGTCCGCTCTGCTCCATCCAGCGTGGTAAACTTTGTTCCTTCCGCATTCACACCGACCTTTACCTTCTTTCCTGCTATTTTATCTGCATCAAAGGCATGGAGCGGCTGCCCGAAACTGTGGAGTACGTAGTTCGTAATGTCTACAATATTGTTGATTGGACTTAAACCAATTGCTTTCAGCCTGTTTTTGAGCCATTCGGGCGATTCCTTAACCGTGATATTGTTCATAACCGCTGCAATGTAGCGCGGACAGATTTCACTGTCTTCCACCTCCAGCTGAAAACCGGAAGTTCCTGTAGCGGTAATTTGTTGTGAAACGACCTTATCGAAATCCGATTTCAGATTATTGCTCACTAAAAAAGCGTTCAGGTCCCTGGCAACGCCATAATGTGACATCGCATCGGTCCGGTTCGGCGTAAGCCCAATTTCATAAACCTCATCATTTTCAATATCAAAATAATTTGCAAAAGGCTCCCCGACCTTAAATTTTTCTCCATCCAGCACCATAATTCCGCCATGGTCATTGCTAAGACCAAGTTCATCTTCCGCACAAATCATTCCCTGGGATTTTTCACCACGGATTTTCGCTTCCTTAATCTCGAAGGAACCACCGTCCTTTGTATGAATCTTTGTTCCCACAACGGCCACGGGTACGGTTTGTCCTGCCGTTACATTTGGTGCACCGCAAACGATTTCCAATGGCGTTACGCCTCCTACATCCACCGTAGTGATGCTCAGTTTATCGGCATTCGGGTGCTTACCGCACGTCAGCACTTTTCCCACCACTATACCTTCCAGTCCGCCTTTTATATTTTCAAATTTTTCAGTCCCTTCCACCTCCAGTCCGATATCGGTAAGATACTCCGCTGTTTTTTCGGGTTTCAGGTCTGTTTTTATGTACTCTTTAAGCCAGTTATTTGAAATTTTCATGCTGTTCTGTTTGAATTACGTGCGGGTTCTATTGAATCCTGTCCTTTCCCGACCATCACATATGCGGGAGTGCGGAATTGATTTTTTAAGACTGCAAATATCGGGAATTTTCAGAATAAATTTTCAGAAATGGAAATAATCTTTGAACCGACGAAAACTGCAGAGGAAATGTCCCGTGCAGGTATTCTTAACAAGTATTAAAGATGATTGTTTGAAGTAAAAAACTACTCCTGTTCCGCAAGCCTCTTCACCACCTCAAACCCTTTTTCAAACCCTGTCTTCATGTGCTCCTCGTAGGTCTCAAGGGTCTGGACCTCACCGACAAGTTTGGTGTGACCTTCAAATTCCGTCAGAAAATACTTCTCCTGGGAACCACTCCACTCCATCACCTCTTTGGAGTTGGTGTCCTCCACGCCATTTTCCATCATACCAAGATGCTTGAATACGACTTCGTAAGGTTCACGCAGACTTTCAATGGTAGAAACCATCCCATTCTCGCCTGAAGCGTCTAGAAAGTAAGTTCTGCCGTGTATTTTCCAGTCGGAACGGTATTGGGATCCTTCGCTGAAGAATTTTGTCCATTCCCTGTAGGTATTTTCGTCCCAGAGGACGTTCCAAATCTTTTCAGCCGGAGCTTTGATGTCGATCGTGTATGATAAAGTAACCATGATTTTTGTATTTAATATTAAACTTCTGAAATATCTTTAATGTTCTGCAGGGCTTGTGGAAATTTGCTTTCGTAAAAGCCGACGAATTCGTCCAGTGCATTTACTTTGGCTGTTAACAGCGTTCCACCACCGATATCTTCCAACTGGTAGGTTTCTGTAGAATCCTCCCAATCCTGAGGTGATTCCACCCCATCATAAATCCAGCCCAGATGCTTGAATGCCATCTCCCGTTCGGGCACATTTTTAAGGACGCGGTTATACATGCCGTTGTTCTCGGGATCAAACATCTTGACGATGCTGCCCTCTTCAAGTGTTCCTTCATACCACGAACCCTCCTGAAACGCAGCAGTCCATTTTCTGTAGGTTGCGACGTTCCAGAGCGTTTCCCAGACCTTAGCTGGTGTTGCATCGATCTGCACCGTATATTTTAACTGTTTCATTTTTATTTTTTTATGAATTATAGGCTGCTTCCAGGTCTGCGATCACAATTTTCTGCATCTGCATCATGGCCTCCGCCACTTTCTGTCCTTTTTCCCGGTCCGAACCGTTCATCAGTTCCAGCAGTCGCTTTGGAACAATTTGCCAACTCAGTCCGAACTTATCCTTAAGCCAGCCACACATGGACTCCCGTCCGCCGTCAGCGGTAAGATTACTCCACAGGTGATCCGTTTCCTGCTGGTCATCGGTCATTACCACCAAAGAAATGCCTTCGCTGAAGTTAAATTTATGATCGTAAGAACTGTCCATACAGAAAAAGGAGTACCCATCCAGTTCAAAATGCGCATGCTGGACATGATCGGGAACTTCGTGCGTTTCATTTCCAATACCGTCACCATACTTCAATACACCGCCTATACGGGAATCCGGGAAAATTCCGGTATAATATTCCATGGCTCCCATGGCCTTCCCATTGTTCTGATGAATGAACATCAGGGTTGGAACAATTTTCTGGTCGCCCTGCTTTTCCCCCAGATAAACCTGCCACGTTACGCCGTAACGGTCGCGCACCCAGCCGTACTTTTTACTCCAGGGGTATTCGCCAAGTTCCATCAGAACAATTCCGCATTCCGCAAGCGGTTCCCAGTAACGGATGACCGCTTCTTCCGTTTCACACAAGACCATGAAGGATACGGAGGCGTTCTTTTCAAACTGCGGACCGGCGTCCAAAATCATCATTTTTTGGCCGAATAGCTCTATATTAACTACAACGGGAGTGTCTGCCGTTATGCTGCCGCAGAATGTTTCGGTGTAAAACTGTGCAGCTTCGCGGCCATTGCCATTAAACCACAGACAGGGAAATATTTGATTGGTCATATTTGATTTAAAATTAGGTTAAAGACTTGAATTGAGTACCTGATCCCTACGGAATTGGACTATTTTCAAAATCAGGTCAAAGGGAATTTCATGGTCCAGCGGAAACTGAACAGAACCTTTTCCCTGTTTATATACCGACAATTCATCGGCAAACCGTTCATGTCCGTTTGGTGTGGCATAAAAACCGATGTGATTTTTATAACCGGCATAGTAGACGAGGGGTTTTTTGTTCAGGTAATATCCGGGCATTCCATAAGCGATCCGCTCCTCCGCCTTAGGCACCTGCTCTAAAATAATCCCTCTGATTTTTAACAGGCTTTCCTTCACATCCTGAGGAAACTGCTGAATATAATTATCGATTTCATTCATTCCTTTAATCTGCATACTGTTCCAGAGAATTTTTGAAATGAAGATATTCAGGGCGGTATCTTTTCAGATCATCGGCAGAAGCATACCTTATTCCAAAGACCTTATTGACACCTCCGGTTTCTTTGGAGGACTCATAAGAGCGGAAGTAGGACCCGTCCTTTGCCTGAATGGTCCACCTTTTCACGAGCAGCCCATTTTCTGTTGCTGATGTGTCGTCCGTCTGCTTTTCACTGGCTTTCAGTGCGATATCTGTTGCTTCACCACTCCATTGAGGTGAAAAAATGTAAAACTGGACTTTGCCATCCGGCGAAGTGAATGTAGCGCTGTCGAATCCTTCTTTGCTTGTAGTAGATCTAAGGGATGGCTGTACTGTAAAGTTGCCGGGGTATTCAATTTGGAACCATGCACCGCTGAACCTGAGGTAAACCTTTTTCAGTGAGTCCTTAGGTGTTTCAGCACGAGCATTCACCTCTTTTACCTGCACAGTATCCTGCTGGGCCGTTTCCATATTCTGTTTTTCCGTTTTTGTACAGTGTGTCATAAGAACAACTGCAGACACAGTAGAGATTCCTTTAATTGTTTTCAACATATTTATGGAAATTATTGAGAATTCCATACCAACCGTCACGCTGCATTTCGCGGGAATTCTGCTCTTCAGGATCAAAGATCTGCACTACTTTGGTGGTGTTCTCATCAATGCTGTTAAAATGCACCTCAACGTTCCGGCCGTCATCCAGATGATACCCAATTTTTTCAAAAGGGACAACCTCATCATAGATCCCAACGAAATCAAACCCAAAACTCCCGTCTTTGGCTTCCATACGCGTTTTCAACTGACCGCCCACCCTAAGGTCATTTTCTGCTTTGGGACAGTGCCAGGATTCGTGTGCAAAATTCCATTTGGTAATGTGTTTGGGATCATTCATGTAGGCCCAGACCTTGTGAACGGGTTCCAAAATGGTAATATCAATCTTAATGGGCTCCATAATTTTTCTTTTAAAAGTACAAAAAAAATGAGCAAACAGTCTTACTCTGTTGCCCATTTGGTACGTTCCTGATTACGTCATGGAATGAATACCGAACATATTGCCGTCTACATCGGTGCAGAGCGACATAAATCCGTAGGCGCCGATTGACATCTTTGATTTGTGGATTTTTCCGCCGGCCTGAGAAACCCTGGCCTCTTCCACAGAACAATCATGCGAAGAAAAGTACACAATGGTGCTGTTGCCGCCACTGGCTACCCCTTCCATCTGCACCAAAGCGCCGCTCGCGCCGGGAATCTCATCCATCGTCATGGGGAAGGTGGACATTTTCATGTTTCCATCGGCGTCTTCGCTTGGATCTGCCAAATTTTCCAGCTTCAGCTGAAATACCTGCTCGTAAAACCTGGTGGCCTTTTCTATGTCCTGAACATAGATTTCAAACCAACCTACCGGATTAAATTTCATATTTTCCATTTTGTCAAGATTTTTGTGGTGCCAACTGTTCTGTGTAATTTACCATCCAGTACGTTCCAAATTTATCCTGGAAACTTCCGTAATAGGCGCCCCAAAACTGGTCTTCCATGGGCATCTCTACGGTCCCGCCTTCCGAAAGGCCCTTAAACAGCCGATCCGCTTCTTCGCGGGATTCCGGAAATATTGAAACATAATTGTTGTTCCCAACTGTTAAATGCTGTCCGAAGCTTGGACAGATGTCTGAAGCCATCAGTAAGTCTCCACCAATCGGGAGTGCGATATGCATCACCCTGTTTTTCTCTTCTTCAGGAAGATTTTCGGTGCCGGGAGCATCTCCCATTCTATTAATGCCGCCAACAAATTCACCGCCGAAGATGGATCTGTAAAAGTTAAAGGCTTCTTCTGCTTTACCGTCAAAATTGAGGTAAGGATTTAATTTTGCCATGATTCCTGATTATTAATGTCTTAAATTATTTTTCATTTCTTTTATCAAACACCATATAACTGCAAAGGGAAACTATTTTTCCGTCGTGTATCTTGTACACATCCGCAAAATGTGAGGTTTCCTGCTTCCCTTCTTTTTCGGTGAGGATGTTTCCATCTGCAATTACGGTATCGCCCTCTGCAATCATATTGTGAATATTCTGATTTAATACCCTGTCCGGTCCGCCCTCATCTAAAAATTTACGCAGATTCTCTTTCCCTACAATATCATCCATGCCGAAACCCGGCCAGTTCACTTTCACGTCATCTGCCAAAACTTCGTAAGCCTTGTCGTTGTTTACAAACAGATTATCGATAAACTGTTTTGCGATTTGTTTGTTGTCCATACTATTTGGTTTAGTGGTTTGTTTTGATATTAGCAATGATTAGCCTAAATCGCTGTTAAGAAGATTTTAATTGTGAAAAAATTAACCTGCTCAATAGGTCAACGTCTCATCCAGGTCATAACTCATTCCCATTAAACCCAGCATTTTACGCATGAGTCCGATCTGACCCAAAAGATAATCTTCCCGGCCAACGCACATTCCAATCATGTTCAGCACATTTTCCTTCATAAATGGTATGTTCATTCCGAAAGTATAAGGCTTTTCCAACTGCTCATCGGTAATTTCAAGGAGTTTCTGATATACTTTCGGCGATATCTCTGCAAAGTTTTTCTTTAGTTCCCCAAGGGATGGATATGGTAGGTTTTCGTCAAGCGCCCTACCTTCCTTAAAGTATTCCCCATTCGGATCTTTTTCTTCCATTCCGAGCAGTTCGGCGAGCCAATACCGGCAGCTCACGAGATTTCCGGTCATCCAGACCACATGGTTGGTCAGGTTATCTATCCTTCTGAGTGCGCTTTCTTCCGATATGCCGTTCAGTGCATTCTTAAAACTTTGGGTATGCATCCGGTAAGCTGGAATGATGATGTCGAGTCTTTGAGATTTTGGTGTATCCATAACGTTAGTTTAAAACCTTATTCAAAGTTAGAAGCAAAAACAGGAATATTCACTTGCCATAAGACAAGAAATCATTTCTCGGCTATATCCTTCCGGATCCGGCTCAGGGAAGTATCCGTAATGCCAAGGTAAGTGGCAATATGTTTAAGCGGTGCCTGCCGGATGATCTGCGGCTTTTCCTTCATCAGTTTCAAGTATCTGGACGAAGCAGATTCCGTAACCATATCCAGAGAGCGCTGTTTCATGGTAAAAACCTGGTAAGAAAACCATGCGCGTCCCCATTCGCGCAAACCTTCGAGTTCATGAAAAAGCTCCTGAAATTTTTCATAGTCAATTTTCCACAAAACCGAGTCTGTAACCGCCTGAACATTTTCTTTGGATGGGATTTTCTGGAAAAGGGATGAAGGAATGATAACAATTTCATTTTCGGTGAAGAATTCGGTCGTTATCTCATTACCGTCCAACCCATCAACAAAAGCCCGGACTAAACCGTTTTCCACGATATAGTATTCATGGGCAATCTGCCCTTCTTTCAGCAGGAAGTCCTCTTTTGCAATGCTGATTTCTTCGTGAGCAGCGATAATTTCGCGGACGTTGTCCTCGGTCAGCAGGAAATGGGAGTAGATATGTTTTAAGGATGCGTACACCGGCTATGATTGGATCTAAAACAGCGACAGTTGAATACCATTATTTTTACCAGGTTTTACGGCCTCTCCGAATACCGTCTTTCCTCCATAACGCCAGGAGTTCTGTCGTTCTTCCTCTATAACTTCGTTGATGTCAAAACAGGGTGTGAAATTCTCTTCAGCCCGTGCAATTGAGCGGTGAAGTTTTTCAACTGATTTCAGTTTGTCGGAGTTCCCAAGTTTGGATCTTTCAATTCCTTTCTGGAGGATGCTGATGGTTTCATCATAGATTTTGAGCGGAACCGGAAAGGGATGCCCATCCTTACCGCCATGGGCAAAGGAAAATCTGGCCGGATCCTGAAAGCGGGAGGGAGCACCGTGAATCACCTCACTCACCAGGGCCAGGCTTTGCAAGGTCCGCGGGCCTACTCCTTTCAGCAGGAGCAATTCTTCAAAGTTCTCGGGCGGCATCTCCCGGGTCATATACAGAAGGGTTCCAAGACGTTTCAGGTCAACATCAGAGGCACGTACGTCGTGGTGCGCGGGTAAAATGAGGCGGGCAAAATCCTGCAGCATCTTTTCGGAATCGGTGTGCGAAATCTCAAGGATTCCCCGCCGGTTTTCAGTAGCTTCACTTGAAGTCAGGTTCAGGATCCGTCCACGGTTCATGCCCGAAATTCCAGTATGAGGCTCATCAACAAAAGATTTCAGGTTTTCGGAATGCCAGTGATAGCGACGGGCCGTTTTGTCCTGGGCATTCATTCCCTGCTGTATTACGGCCCACTGACCACCGTCACTAAGGATGAAATTATGGGTGTAAAGCTGGTATCCATCCTGGATGGCCGTGTTGTCCACTTTTGCGGAAAGTTTACTCGCCCGTACAAGTTCCATTCCGTTTAGGCCGGTACTTTCACAAATCCTGAGAAGTTCATTTGGCGTTTCGCGGGAAAATTTGCCTTTCCCGCCGGCAATATAAATGCCCAGGGACTTCGCGTTTGGGTTTACAGCCTTTTTCAGCGCACCCATCACCGAAGTCGTAATCCCGGAAGAGTGCCAGTCCATTCCCATCACGGCACCGAAGCACTGAAACCAAAAAGGATCACTCAGCCTGCGGATCACTTCTTCCTTTCCGTAATCACTCAGCAGAACTTCAATGACCGCCAGGCCCAGTTTGGACATGCGTTCATACAGCCATGGTGGAACCTGACCGTAGTGAAGGGGTAAATCTGCAGTGCCTGAACGTTTCATATCACGTTTGATGACAAAAAAACGCAAATTGCTTTGCGTTTTATATCTTTAATTTATTCCCGTACTTTATTTCAAAGCATTTAAAGCCTTATCATAGTCAGGTTCCTGCACGATTTCAGGTACCTGCTCGGTGTAAATCACTTTGTCGTGCTCATCGGTAACGATTACCGCCCGGCTCAAAAGACCCTTCATGGGAGAGTCGATGAGGGTAACACCGAAGTCATCACCAAATGTCCCGCGGAAATCGGACAGCGTTTCCACATTATCCAGGCCTTCGGCGGCACAGAAGCGCTTCAGGGCAAAGGGTAAATCTTTGGAAACGTTAATCACCACGGTGTTTTCCAGTTGCGCAGCTTTTTCATTGAATTTTCTGGCAGAAGCCGCACAAATACCGGTATCGATACTCGGAAAAATATTGAAAATCTTCTTTTTTCCAGCGTAATCTTCCTGGGTTTTCACATTCAGATCTTCATCGACCAACGCAAATTCCTTTACGGTAAATCCAATCTGGGGTAAATGTCCAACGGACTGTATCTCGTTTCCTTTTAATTTAATATCGGCCATAATTTAGATTATTTAATTTGATTTTCTCAAAATTAAGCAAATTTCTGCAGGGGGTCGCAGTGACAAAGGTTAAAATAATCTTAAAGTAGGTTGCTTAACAGCACTCGTAGGATTACTGTAAATCGATACGTAGATTAAAGGATCAGAAGCGGAGGCCTTTGGGCTAATGCTGGGAACTGCTCTTCAGCCCCAACACCTGTCCCTCACGCATTACGAACTTCCGGGCTTCATCCTTATCATTTCCTATTTCGCCTTCCAGGATGGCTTCCTTGACCTTTTCCTTCAGGATTCCTATTTCCCGTCCAGGTTTCAGATTGAACAAAGCCATGATTTCCTCACCTGAAATTGGCGGTTGGAAATTACGGACCTGGTCCTTCTCCTCCACCTCCTTAATCTTTTCAGCTACCGATTCGAAATTTTTCCTGAATTTTTCCTGTTTCGAAGCATTCTTTGTCGTGATGTCGGCTTTGCAAAGGGTGAAGAGGTCTTCCAGGTCTTCTCCAGAATCAAAAAGCAGCCTTCGCAATGCGGAATCAGAAGTACCATCGTCTATAAGCGCAATGGGCCGTGAGGAAAGTTTTACCAGTTTCTGCACATATTTCATATCGGTGCCAAGTGGCAGTTTCAAGCGGTGAAAAAGGATTTTCACCATCTTGGAACCCAGAAATTCATGCCCGTGGAAGGTCCAGCCGGCCCCTTCCATAAATTTCTTTGTGGGTGCTTTCCCGATGTCGTGGAGCAATGCTGCCCAACGGAGCCATAAATTATCCGTATGCCGGGAAATATTGTCCACAACTTCAAGCGTATGCCAAAAGTTATCTTTGTGGGTTTGTCCTTCCACTTCTTCAATGCCTTTCAGGGCAGTAAGTTCCGGAATAATCAAATGTAAAAGTCCGGTCTCCTCCAGCAGTTTTAAACCCAAGGAAGGCTTTTCAGAAAGCATGATCTTGTTGAATTCGACCATAATCCGCTCCATAGATACAATCTTAATCCTTTCCGCTCCAATTTTTATGGCGTTCAGTGAATGCTCTTCAATCTCAAAGTTTAAAGTCGATGAAAAACGGATGGCCCGCATCATTCTGAGAGGGTCGTCGGAATAGGTTTGGCTTGGTTCTAAAGGTGTCCGGATAATGCGGTTTTGGATGTCTGATATGCCGTCAAAAGGATCGATCAGTTCCCCGAAATTATCACGGTTCAGGGATATTGCCAGCGCATTAATGGTGAAATCCCGCCGTTTCTGGTCATCTTCCAGCGTCCCGGTTTCAACTTCCGGTTTGCGGGAATGCTCCGCGTAACTTTCCTTTCTGGCCCCTACAAACTCCAGGTCCAAACCACTGTGCCTGAACATGGCTGTACCGTAGGTTTTAAAAACTGAAACCTTTAATTTGGGGTTAATTTCCCTGGCCACCGCTTTTGCCAGATCCATGCCGTCACCTTCCGTCACGAAATCAATATCGGTTGGTGCTTCTCTGTTCATCCATAAGTCGCGGACATAGCCGCCCACGATATAAACAGACTGGTCATTCGCAGTTGCCACTTCAGAAATGAGGTTGAAAAGTTTAAGGTTTTTATTTTGGTCCAGGTTAATCTGCATGATTTGTCTGCAATTATTTAAGCGCAAAATATAGTAGTTTATACTTTTTTTGGCCTGTGCAAAAGTCTTAAAAAGATCATCGCAAAGCAAATTTATTCCCGTATTACTTTGATTCGGTTATCACCCCAAATCCGGATGACCGATGAACCGGAATATTCCGAAACCTTGTGGTGGTTTTCCTCTGCAACAGCATGCACCGCTCTGACGATTTCCGGAGCGATATCCGAAAATTTCATGGGCGATTTATCCCCGCTGAAGTTGGCGGAAGTTGATACCAAAGGTTTATTCAGCTTTCCGATCAGTTTTTTAAGATAATCGTCCTTAATTAAACGGATTCCGATGCTGCCGTCTTCTGCAAGCAGTTCCTCAGGTAAACCTTTTGGGTTATCGTAGATTAAAGTCACCGGTTTTTCGGACAAATCCATGAGGTCCCAGGCAATTTCGGGAACCTCAACCAAATCCTGCAGCCGTTTTACAGATTCCACCAAAATGATCATTGATTTGGATTTTTCGCGTTTCTTTATTTCAAATATTTTCTGAATCGCGTCAACATTTGTGGCATCGCAGCCGATTCCCCAGATGGTATCTGTGGGATAAAGGATGGTTCCGCCGGATTTCAGGGTATCAATGAGGTTTTGCATGAGCAGTTATTTTAATTGAATAATGGTTTCAGTAGGAACGGGCTTTAGCCCGTTTTCAAAGTTATCGATCGGCTGGGCTTTAGCCAAAACTTATTATCCTTCAGATACAAAATGATATTTTTTTAAGAATTCCAAATATTCTTCGGAGAACGATTTTTTTAAATGATGTTCCTCCTGGTTTTTAATATAATCTCTCACGCGGTCAACCACCGATTCTGAAACTGAAACTGCAAAATATTCATCCTGCCAGTGAAATTTTTCTGCGGTTAAATTATTTTTGTTAATCCAGAAAGAAGATTCTCCTTTAATCAACTGCACTACTTTTTCTATCGTTTGATTGGAGCTTAAAGATATTAAACAATGGCAATGATCGGCATATCCGTTGACCATTTCTACAAAAATTCCTTTCGCTGCAGCATTTTCTTTGATGTGTTTCCATACCTTAATCCTCAACTCTTTAGAATGGAGGAGCGGTTTTCGGTTTAGGGTTGAAAATACCAGGTGAATATGGATTTTTATGAATGGCATTTGATATCAAAAATAGCATATTTTAGGTTTCGGCTAAAGCCAATTGATCTTTAATTCCTGGTAGACGGGCTAAAGCCCGTTCCTCTTTATGGTGAATCAATTCTTATATTGGCATTTTAATTCAAAAATAGGATGTTTAGGTTTCGGCTAAAGCCTATTGATCGCTACATCCTGTTAAACGGGCTAAAGCCCGTTCCTATTCATGTTAAATCAATTCTCAAGGGCATTTCACATTCAATAATAACATATTTTAGCTTCGGATCTAGCCAATTGATCTTGAGAACCAAATAAACGGGCTAAAGCCCTTTCCTACTCATAAATCTTTTCACCGAACCTTAACTTCTTACATCACCTCAATCAAACTTCCTCTTTCCTCGTCTTTTGTGATATTGAGCGAAACGGGGATTTTTTCTTTCAGCTCCTCCACATGCGAAATGATGCCCACGATCCTGTTTTCTTTTTGCAGGCTCATCAGCGTTTCAAAAACCACATTCACCGATTCCAGATCCTGGGTTCCGAAGCCCTCGTCAATAAAAAAGAAATTCTTTTCAGCCCTGGCATTCGTCTGAACACTCTCTGCCAGAGCCAAGGAAAGACTAAGCGACACCTGAAAAGACTGACCGCCGGATAAAGTTTTTACACTTCTGCATCGTCCTTCGTTCAGATAATCAATAATTTCAAAATCATTGTTCTCGTTGAGCTGCAGACTCAGCTGGTTGCGCGTCATGCGGTGAAAACGGACATTCGCGTGGTCGCACAACTGACGCAGATAAATGGAAGAAACATATTGCACAAAACCTGCTCCTTTAAAAAGATTGGTCATGATCTTCAGGTTTTCCGCGCGCTTCTGAAGTTTCGATAAATCTTTCAGCAAACCCTCTTTCTTTTGGAATTCAATAAAAAGCCTTTCAATTTCTGCAGTGAGTTTTACAAGCGAATCGTTGGCAATGGTTTTTTCAGTCTCAAGGATTTTCAACAGATTTTCAACTTCCAAAAACTGCAATTCATCAAAATGAAACCCTTCAAGTTTGGTTTCCAGTTCGGCGATTCCATTACGGAGGATTTCAAATTCGATCCTAAATTTCTGGATCTGATTTCGCCCGTCTGCAACATTGGTTTTTTGCGCCAAAATGGATTCAATTTCGTCTAAATCGCTGAATTTGTTGGTAGTTAATGCATGCTTTATCTGAATTTCATTTGCTGAAACTTCTTCACTAATTTCGAGAATCCGTGTTTCCAGTTGGGTGACTGTTGCTTTTTGTGAGGCAAGTTTTAAAGAAATTTGTTTTTCCCGGGTGATTAATTTCTGATAGTTCTGCTCCGTTTCAAGATTGCTTTTGGATAAATCCGCATATAATTTCCTGACTTCCTCAAAAGTTTTTTCTTTATAATCTGTCCACCCTAAAATCTTTAAATTTGATTCATTGGTGGTAATTTTGGTTTCAACTTCTTTTTCTTTAAGTTTGAATTCTTCAAGCGCTTTAGTGAATTTATTCAGATTTTCATGCGCACTTTCGAGGTTTTTTTGCTCTGAAGCGATTTTTTTGGTGAGTTCTTCAAGCTGCTTTTCAATCTCAAATGATTCCGTTCGTTTGTTGTTGAAAACGGTTTCGTTATGAGAATTAAATTCTTTCCACACAAACAGATTCTGATGGTTTCCGAACTGAATTTTAACTTCATTTAAATGCCCTTCTTCCGCCTGCAGGTGTAACTGAAGAAGATTTTTCCTTTCCAGGATTTTTTCAATTGCAGACTTTTTACTCTGACTCTCCCTTTGTTGAAATTCAATTTGATCAAGCTGTGCCTGGATATCTTTAAGTTCAGCATTCACATCATCAAACGCTACAATTTGCGGATGTTCCAGCGCCCCACAGAGCGGACAAGATTCACCATCATGAAGTGCATCGGCAAAATGGGCCAATTTCTGCTGAACTTCAAGCTCACTTTTCTTCCCGGAAACTTCTTTTTTCCGGTTCTCCAACGCATCAGATTTCAATTTGAAATCATGCTCAAAACGCTCAATTTCGATATCAAAAGGCTTTAATTCGTCCGCGGTTTTCTGAATCTCCTCTCTTAATGTGTCCGTTTTGCTTACCTGTTTTTGCAGCGATTCTGATAAGTTTTTGTGGGTGGAAAACCAGTTTCCCACCTTCAGTAATAAATTGGCGTCAAGTTTTTTGGGCTTTAAATCTTCGACTTGCGCAGTTAATTCCTTAACTTTTTCCCTAATTGATTTTTGGACGCATTCAACTTCTTTTACTTTTGCAGAACCATTTCCGGTGCGTTCTTTCAATGTTTTTATCTCAGTAGAAAAAGTGAGCATCTGCAGGATTATCTTTAAATCATTTTCCTGAATTTTCGACTGTTCCAAAGCTTCAAACCGCGGCAAAAGCGATTCCATATCCTTTTTATTCTGGTCAGATTTTGCTAAAGTTTCCTTTAAGACATCCGCAATAGAAGCAAGTTCATTCTGCTGATTTTTCAGTTCTGCCTGAAGTTTGTATTTCTCTGCAATTAATGGATTGAAAATCCGGAAAAGCCTGTCGTACAGTTCTGTTTCTAGTTCTAATTTGTCAATGTTTTCTTTTTCCGGAAGCAGTTTTGTATAGTTTTCCTTCTTTGAATTCAGCAACTCAAAGTCAGTTTTCAGATTTTTTAGATTCCGGTATTGATCATCCGCTTTTTTAAATTCAATGCTAACTTCATCAAATTTTTGCTGAGCGGTTTCCTGGAAATTTTTCTGTGCTGCAATGTTTTCCTGATTAATTTCCTCAAAACCTTTTAGTTGACCTTCCAGCTGATCGAGTTCTGATTTGTTTTTACTATTCAGAACTGCAGCATTGTTCTGAAGGTCAAATTGCTGGAGATTAAAAATTTCCTTCATCATATTGGTGCGTTCAGCGGCGCCCAGTTCGAGGAACTCCTTAAACTGACCCTGTGGAATAATGATCGTCCGCTTGAAATTCGCATAACTCAGTCCAATGATTTTCTCACAGTCAGAATGCTCTAATGGAATCCATTTATCGTTCTGCTTTTCGTAGAAGGTAACTGAAGAAGGTTTTACGTCCTCGAATTTTTTAGAATTGCGCCGGAATTCCCTCGCAGCGCGAAAGATTTTGTTTTCATGATTAATGAAATCGAACTGTATGAAGGAACTGTCCGCTTTCAGATTCATCATATTGTAGGCTCTTTTATCACGCCAGTTCAGCCTTTCGGTTTCGCCATATAATGCGAAAGAGATCGCTTCTAAAATGGAGGATTTCCCCGAACCGACCGCTCCGAAAATCCCGAAAAGTCCGGCCTCGGTGAGGCTTCTGAAATCAATCGTCTGTCTTTCCTGATAAGAATATAAACCTTCGAGGGTGAGTTGGAGTGGAATCATAGTTTACAGGTTTTTAATTTCATCGAACAGGTCGATGAGGTCTTCATTGGCTTCCTGACCGTGGTTTTTAGATTTAAAATAATCTTTAAAAAGCGACTGGATATCCTGATTTAAATTGATTTCCTGCAATTGATTTTCACTAAACTCCTGATTCTTAACTTTTGGGATCAAATGCACGATGCCATGATGGGCCTGATAAATCCGCTTTCTTTCTTCGGCCTTTAAAAAAGTTTCGCTTTCCAGGGTCAGCTCAACCAAAGTGTTTTGATTTTCGGTGAGCCATTCAATTGCTTTATCTACATCGTTAAAAGTTTTCCTGACTAAATGTTTTCCGTTTTGTAAAGCGATTATCTCAAATGACACATTTTGGTTCGGCTGCGCTTGAATGATCGAAACAAATTTGGTCTGCCCGGCTTCACTGAAACTGTAACAAAGCGGAGAAGACGGGTAAACAACGGGTTTTTCAGCGGTCCCTATGTTTCTGAAACCGTGCAGATGCCCCAACGCGGTATACTGAACCTGACGCGGAATGGTATCCGAAAAAATCAGATCAGCATTTCCTATTTTAATGGGTTTTTCACCTTCAGGCTCGTCCAGAAGGGGCATTCCTTTCTTGTTCATGTACAGATGAGCCATAAGGAGATTAACACCTTTGTCGTCGCAGAAATTGTCTGCAATTTTTTTCCAGTGTTCTGCCAAAACATGGTTGAGCCCTTCTTCTTTATTTTCGCCGAAATATTCTTTCAAACGGACCTCATTGGCGTAAGGCATATGGAGAATCCTGACGGGAAAATCCTGATTTTTGAGTTGAATTTCAATAAATCCCGAAACTGAACGCGTAATCTTAAAACCTCCCAATTCAAAAGGATTTATTTCAGCTTTTGGATGCCCGATTAAAATAATTCCGCATTCACGTGCCAAAGGATCGGGTGCATCGATCAGATTAGGAGAATCATGGTTGCCCGAAATCGCTATTACAGGGCGTTTTCCACTCCGGGACAGACGTTTCAACGTTTTATAAAAAAGCTCTGTGGCCTCAACACCCGGGTTGAAATTATCGAAAAGATCTCCGGCAATCAGAACCAAATCTACCTTTTGATCATCGGCAATCTCTTCGATTTCATTCATGACCAAAACCTGCTCTTCAAGTCTTGAAAAACGGTCCAGTCGTTTACCCAAATGCCAGTCGGCAGTATGCAGAATTTTCATATTCAGAAAAAATTAATGATAAAATGGAATCTGTATCGGTTCACCCTCAAAATGTAAGAGCAAAATATACAGAATTTTTACTGATTCCCGAATAAATAAATTGTAATGATTAATTTTACCCCATCTTATGGAACAGAAACAGAAAGACCCATTACATGGGAAACGCCTCGATGCAATTCTTGAGGAACTGGTGGAATATTATGGCGGATTTGAAGATTTGGGAAAGCAGATTAACATTAAGTGTTTTACCGATAATCCCAGCATCAATTCTTCGCTGAAATTTCTTCGCAAAACAGACTGGGCGAGGACGAAAGTTGAAAGTTTGTATCTGTATGTTTTAAGACAGAAAAAGAAAAATGAGAGAAAAAATGATTAATGCTTAGTTTAATCTAAAAACTTCCCCGAGACATAATACCACCTTTCATTCAGCTTCTTAAAAAATGAGTGTTCATGGTGGAGTTGCAGTCTTCTGTCTTCATCTTTATACCATGCTTTAAATTCTATCTGATCAAGGGTTGGTGTCTTAACAATTTCCAGCTTTGTCCACTCATTGATTTCTCCCCATTCCTGCAGGTCTTTTTTGTTATGAAATTTTCTTTTTGCCGGAAGAGTGGTTTCCATTAAATATTCGCCGTTCGGAATTGCAAATGAAGAAAAGCGCGAGCGCATGAGCGCTTCTGCGGTGGGCGCATTCTTTTCTCCGCTGTGATAAGGTTTGCAGCAGTCTCCGTAATTTTTTCCCGAGCAGCAAGGACAGTTCATTTTACTATTTATTCTTAGGTAAATGCTTTAAAACTAGTTTTGGCGAAAGCCAATTTGTATCTGAAATAATTAAATAAGCTAAAACTTGCTTCCATTCAAGTTTTAAGACTGTAAATACCGTTCGTTGATGATATTCAGATGATGAATGTTGTGCCCGACAATTAATTTACCCAATGTTTCTACTGAAATTTCGTTTCCATTCGCGATACCGGTTTCAGTAAGTTGTGTCCTGTTTAAATTTTCAAAAAAAATAACGGAAGATTTCCGCACCGTTTCGAATTCGTCGGTTAAACTTTTCAAATTTCTTTCCGTGGAAAAATAATGTTTGGCGTAAAGTTCTTCGTCCCATCCCGCAAGTTCGGTCTTATCTTTCCTCGCAAACCGCAGCGCGCGGTAAACGAAAATCCTTTCGGCATCAATAAGGTGCTGCAAAAGTTCCTTCAATGTCCATTTTCCTTCTGCATAGGCGTATTCTTCCAGATCGGGAGTTAAACTGCCATAAATTTCCAGAGTGTAAGTACCGGTCAGCTTCATTTCTTCTATCCAGTTTTCCGAAGGAATCAAATCGAGATAGCGTTGGATATATTTTTGAAATTCAGTCATCGTTTCAAATATAAAAAAAACCTTCAAGGATTTGGAATCCTTGAAGGTTTGTATTAATTGAAAGCTTTTTCTAAATCGGCGAGTAAATCTTCTTTGTCCTCGATTCCAACGCTAAGTCTTACCAAATCATCGGTAATCCCAAGTTCTGCACGTTTATCTTCAGGAATCGAAGCGTGCGTCATTAAAGCCGGATGATTAGCCAATGATTCCACACCACCCAAAGATTCTGCAAGGGTGAATACTTTTAATTTCTCTAAAAACTTAATGGCATCTTCTTTTTTACCTGATTTAAAGGTGAAGGACACCATTCCGCCAGGTTCTTTCATCTGTCGCTGAGCCAAAGCGTATTGTGGATGAGACTGAAGACCCGGATAGATTACTTTTTCAACAGCAGGATGGTTTTCCAGGTATTTTGCGACTTCCAGACCGTTATAGGAATGGCGCTGCATCCTTAAAGCCAAGGTTTTAATCCCTCTTAAAACCAAATAAGAATCGTGAGGTCCCAAAATTCCGCCGCTCGCAAACTGGATGAAGTGAAGTTTTTCTCCGAGTTCGGCTGTTTTGGCGATCAATGCTCCGGCAATCACGTCGGAGTGACCCCCTAAATATTTTGTAGCAGAGTGCATAACAATATCCGCTCCCAAATCCAGCGGAAGCTGGATGTATGGAGTCGCAAAAGTATTGTCAACTGCTACCAGAATATCTTTTCCTTTCACCAACTCTGTAACGGCTTTAATGTCTACCAGTTTCATCAGAGGATTGGTAGGCGTTTCAAGCCAAATCAGTTTGGTGTTGTCGGTAATTAACCCTGAAATCTTTGAAACATCATCAAAGTTCACGAAGATGAATTTCAACTGATATTTTTCGAACAGGCGCGTGAACATCCGGTAGGTACCACCATAAAGGTCATCCACTGCAATGACCTCATCTCCCGGATTCAGAAGTTTAAGCACACAGTCTATGGCCGCCAGACCGGAACCGAAAGCCAAACCTCTCGCGCCGTTTTCTATGCTTGCCAAACTGTCTTCCAAAGCCTGTCTTGTTGGATTTGCCGCACGGGAATATTCGTAACCGGAATGGATTCCCGGAGATTTCTGTGCAAAAGTTGACGTTAAGAACACAGGAACATTTACGGAACCCGTGGCCGATTCGTGGTGTTGTCCACCGTGGATTACTTTGGTATTGAAATTCATATTGTTATTGCTTATTGCAAATGGTTTTTAGCCTTTGGGCTTTTCCAAATTGCAAATTATTACGTTACGTATTAACTAAGGCCATTAAAAAACGGCCGAAAGCAAATTGATTACTACATTTTTATCGCTGATTTTATGGCAAATTCTTCTGCCACCTCTTCCATCCAGGCGGCTACATCATCTTCGCCGGTTGCGCGCTGGTATGTGTTTGCCATCGAGATTAAAACCTGGTGCAGGAACATCTTCATCTGATCCACGGGCATTTCTTTAGTCCAAAGGTCAATCCTCAGGGCTTCCATCGTTTTATCGTCCCATACAGAAATCATGGTCGCCTTTGTTTCCTGGGCTTCTATGCCGCCATCCTGTGCATTCCAGGTCATTTTTTCCGGAACATGGTTTTCATCCAGTTCCACGTCTATGGTAATTTGGGTCTTTTTCATTTTAAAAGCTTACGGGACGCCGGATACAGCATTTTAACTGAGATCGCGACTCCCGGATTCATTTTTTTGGTTTATATTCAGACTTATTGAAGATATCGGTGGCGCTCATTGCCAGGAAATCCAGCAGTGGGGTTTCCGGATTTTTCTCATAAAACTTCCTGCAGATCTGCCATCCGGTAAAAACTCCTACCTGCGGCGAAGACTGCTTGTCCACATCGGTGTAGAATTTCGAAAAAGGACCCGGATTTATAAAACGTTCGGTGAGCCGTGGGTCCGGACTGAATAAATAGTCATTTTCAATAAAATAATCCCAGATACTCACTTCACTCGCTTTGCTCCATTCGTACTGTTTTGCGGTTGCATTCATCTTCAGATGGTCCGGCAGGTGAGGCAAAAAAGCATCCTGCAGGGTCATGATCTTGCCGTTATAGACCATCTGGTCCAGGAATTTCTGCGAATCCTTACTGTAGGGAACAATGGTAAAAGCAATGGCCTCCGATGTCTTTGGAATGATATTCACCGGATTCATTGAAACTTTAAAATACTCCTCAATGCCTTTATAATAGTGGTTCTTCTCCCCCATAAACCCAGAAATATCGATAAACAGAAAGCCCTGCTGCGGATCATAGATTACCGGTTCCTCGTACATCTGCGTGCTAGAGGAAAAAGTGTAGACTTTTGGATTTTTAAAATTTGGAAAGTGATGTTTTACCCTGGCGAAAAGGGCTGCGAGGTCGGTGCCCAAAAGGTTAAGATCGACTTTGGTAGCCGCCTCCCGATAGAGTTTAGCCTCCTCGGGGCTGTTGCGTCTTTTTATGAAATCCTCATCCTTCACAGATCCCTGAAACCAGGGATATTTTGCCCTGAACTGTTCCAGTGTAACTTCCGGAGCAAAAAAGTCCTTGGAAATGTCGGTAACCGGTATTTTCGCAGCGGGCGTTTCAATTTTCACGTCCCAGATATTCTTATTTTCTTTTTTACAGCTATGAAGAAAGAAAGCGGATACAAGAAGAAGAAGCAGGATTGGGAGTCTTTTCATTTGAACTTTTGTGTCGCGGGTCGTCCGCTTCGTTTTTTGTTTGGTCATTTCTACAATATTTCGCAGCATCGCCACGCTTTTGAAAGATTTATTTTCTATTTTTACAAAAATTTCAGGTACAAAAATAATGATTTTTTAAGGATTAGTCCAAGTTTAAATCAGGAACCTGACCCCTTTAAACAATTTAAGATGCAGACTGAAAAAATAACAGAAAAAATCGTTTCATGGCTTAAAGATTACGCCCAGACAGCAGGTGTTAAAGGATATGTGGTCGGTGTCTCTGGTGGCGTGGATTCGGCTGTCGTTTCAACACTCTGTGCGATGACGGGACTTAAAACACTTCTTCTGGAAATGCCGATTCACCAGAAGGAGGACCAGGTAAACCGTGCCTGGGAACACATCAACGACCTTAAATCAAAATTTCAAAATATCGAAGCAGTCTCGCTGGACCTTACGCCTGCATTTCAGGAACTTTATAAATCGTTTAATGTAGATGATGAAAAATATCCGTCGGAAAAACTCGCGTTCGCAAATACCAGAGCGCGTTTAAGGATGCTGACTTTATATTATTTCGGACAGCTGAACGGACTTTTGGTATGCGGGACCGGAAACAAAGTAGAGGATTTCGGGATCGGGTTCTACACCAAATACGGCGACGGCGGTGTGGATGTCTCCCCTATTGCGGATCTCTACAAAACGGAAGTGTATGCACTGGCAAAATCACTGAATCTGGTGGAATCCATCCAGAATGCAATCCCGACAGACGGTCTTTGGGACACCGAAAGAACCGATGAACAGCAAATTGGCGCCTCCTACCCGGAACTTGAAAATATCCAGAAGGAATGGGGAAGCAAAACAGAAGCAGATTACTCCGGTAGGGACCTGGAAGTTTTCAGGATATTCCAGAGAATGAATAAGGCCGCCCAGCATAAAATCCAGCCCATCCCGGTGTGCGATATTCCGGAGGAGTGGCGGAATTGAAATGGTGTGAGTAGCTCTAACAGATATGTGAAGCATTAAGCCCAATCACCCATCTTCCAGAAATATATCAAACAATTCAAATGAACAAAGATAAAATCAAACTGATCCTTTTTTTCGTCATCGGCCTGCTGACGGCATTTCTGGTGATGTATCTCCTCAATAATTATAGGGTTGAAAAGAAACAGCAGCCCGACATTTCAGCCAACAGCCAGATAAATGATCTGGAAGGCAGCGGCGATCTCAACAACAGGAATAACAAAACATCCACCTCATTATCAGGAAATATTGAGGAGCTCACAGCAGAAACCAAAGTGATCAGTTATGTGAAGGCCAACAGTAAACTTCCGGATTATTATATGACCAAAGGCGAAGCCCGCGCGCAGGGTTGGGTGGCATCTGACGGAAACCTTTGTGAAGTCCTTCCCGGCAGGGCGATTGGCGGTGACAAGTTCAGCAACAGAGAAAAACAGCTGCCTAAAGGCAATCAGTATTTTGAAGCCGACGTGAACTACAATTGCGGAAACCGGAATGCAGACCGCATCGTCTTTACAAAAAGTGGCGATGTTTGGCTGACGAAAAATCATTATAAATCGTTTGAAAAGCAGTGAAATGAGAAGTCTTTTCTTTCTGTTGATAAGTTTGATGATTCTTTCCTGCGACAAGGTGGACATTGACAAAACTGAAGAAGCGGACGAAGAAGTTACCGTGTTGATTCAGCCACTCCAGGACATGCGTTCAGCCGATGTTGCCGCGATTGCCGCGCAGGTGAAAAAATTCTGCCCGAAGGTCCGAATTCTGGAACCTGTCAGTTTTCCGGCAAATGCTTATTATAAACCAAGGAACCGTTACCGGGCGGATTCAATAATCAAGCATTTCCAGAGCACCGCTCGCAGGAATACCGTTATACTTGCGCTCACGGGCAAAGACATCAGCGCAACCAAAGGTAAAAATCCTGATTTCGGCCTTATGGGATTGGCCTTCAGACCAGGCAAAGCGTGCGTTGCGTCATCATTCCGTCTGAATAAAAATAAAAAGAACGAACAGCATTTCAAGGTTGCTATACATGAACTCGGTCACACTCAGGGCTTACCACACTGTCCTCAAAAAACATGTTTTATGAAGGATGCTGAAGGCGGTAATCCTACGGACGAAGAAACGGATTTCTGCGTAAAATGTAAATCACACTTAAAAAATAAAAACTGGAATTTTAACTGATATGAAAACGGTATATATTGACTTTACGGAAATAGGAGATTTTGAAGATTTCTATGGCCAACTGAAAGAAAAAATGACGCTGCCGGAATTTTTCGGCGATAATCTGCATGCGCTTTTCGACTCTATCACCGGATTTGCTGAACTCCCGCTCCATATTGAGTTTGTAAATATGAGCGTGGATCAGCTTGAAACGTTTGAGGACCTTCTGGTAACCCTGGAGGATTCAGATGACGAACTCGATGAATTTACCTTCTCTTACTATCTTGAACAGTATGAGGACGAAGAATAGAGTTACGCTCTGATATAAAAAACGCGCTCTGAGGGGCGTTTTCTGTTTTTGTTTGTGTAGTATTATTCACCCAGTACTTCCCTAATCGGCTGCCCGATGTTCCCGCTGGGATTCTCCAGTTTGAGTATTTGAGCAAGGGTTGGCGCAATGTCGGTCATGTGGTAAGGCTTTGTACTCTCCCCTTTTTTCACGCCCTTCCCCATAAAAATAAGCGGAATGTGTGCATCGTATGAATTCCACACGCTGTGCGTTGTACCCTTCTTTGCATAATTCGGCAGCATACCGTCATGCGAAATAATCTGAATGTCACCGCTCCTCTGCCAGTTGTACCCGTTTATAATTCTTGATTTAATGGGCTCAGGAATAGCTGATGATCCTACTTTGGCCAGATCTACCGCATAGAGTACGCGGGGATCTTTATTCAACCGGTCTATGATATTCTGTTTAATGGCCTGGGCATCCAGTTTGTTATCCCTGATGATGTCTTGATTAAGGTAAATCTGGTAGTTGTCAATTCCCCAAATCATCTTTTCATGGCTGTATTTCGCTTTAAGTTCTTCCTCAAGATTTTTCTGCATGCCATCATCAAAAAGGCCCGTCAGCATCTTATTCGCTTCCATGTATCCCACAGCATGCGCTCCACCGTGATCGGCAGAAAGAAAAACCAGGTAATTATCCTTTCCTACCTTTTTATCAAGCATGGCGAAGAAATTCTCGAGATCCTTGTCCAACCTAAGGTAGGTGTCCTGAACCTCGATAGAATTAGGGCCAAAGGAATGTCCCACATAATCGGTGGAGGCAATATTGATGGCCAAGAAATCCGTATCGACATTACTGCCCATCTGATAGGCATCCAGTGCTGCCTCGGCTACTTTAAGCGTTAAGGTATTTCCGAAGGGCGTCGTACGGATTACTCCTTTTTTGGCTGCATAATCAGCGGCAAGGTTGCTGTAAGGAAAGGTGGGCGTTTTCGCACTTCCCAGCAGCTGCTCCCAGGGAACATTGTCTGCAGTACTTTCGGTATACTGATTTATCGGGAGCGAAGTATTCCATCCGTTCGCCACAAGTTTTTCACCCCAATTCTGTGCATTAAAGTTCTTAAGCCATTGGGGAAGGTCGTTCATATAATAAGAACTCGTCACAAAATGTCCTGTACCTTCATCAAACCAGAAGGCGCCGGTCGGATTATGACCGGCAGGCAAAATGGAAGCGCGGTCTTTCAGGGAAACGCCAACTACTTTAGAACGGAAATTGGTTGCAATGCCCAGTTGATCGGTGATCGTGGTGCTCCAAAGCTGATGTGGCGAGTGCGCTCCTATTTTTTCGGAACTGGCCCCAACACCTTTCACGGAGGCATCGGTAGTGCAATATACATTATTTCCGGTCTCGCGGTCTGTCCAGTCGTTGCCGGCAATTCCGTGTATGGATGGTACCGATCCCGTATAAATCGCGGTATGGCCAAGAGCGGTGACGGTAGGGACATAATCGATCATTACATTGTTCAGGTTATAGCCTTCATTCATAAGCCTTTTGAAACCTCCCTTCCCGTACTTTGATTCATAACGGTAGAGGAAATCCCAGCGCATCTGATCCACCACAATACCGACCACCAGCTTAGGCTTTTCATCCTGTACGGATTTAGATTTTTGTGCATTTAAACTGAAAACTGACAGAAAAACGAGAAAAACAACACAGAACTTTTTCATGAAATGGAGTATATCTTTTATTGTGCAAATATAAGCAGGTTTTCGCTTCCGCAGCGGGATTGGATTGATAACAAATTGTTAAAGATCTGATGTTAAAGTGGGAGCTCAGGCAAGAAGAACTCTACTGGTGTCTGCGGAAGTTCCTTTTTTACAGAGCATACCGCCAAAAAAACCTTCCAGCGTTATGCTGAAAGGCTCCATTAAATATTCACAGATTCTTAGAATTTCAAATCTCCGTTTACTTCTCTCACCGCCTTGGCAGCAGTTGCGAATTTTTCCTTTTCCTCGTCCGTCAGGGAAATGTCAACGACCTTTTCGACACCGTTCTTGCCGATGATGGCCGGAACACCCAAACAGATGTCGCTTTCGCCATACTCGCCGTCCAGCATCAGTGAACAGGGAATCATCTTCTTCTGGTCGCAAATGATGGACTGTACCAATACAGAAACAGCCGCCCCAGGTGCATACCATGCGGAAGTTCCCAGCAGTTTGGTAAGCGTAGCACCACCGACTTTGGTTTCTTCTTCTACATAAGCCTGCTTTTCTGCATTGATGAATTCTGAAACAGGAACGCCGTTTCTTGTAGCCTTGCTCATCAGGGGCAGCATTCCGGTATCACTATGGGCAGCGATTACCATACCGTCCACGTCTGAAATCGGGCAATCCAAAGCTTCTGCCAGCCTGTATTTGAAACGCGCAGAGTCTAAAGCTCCACCCATCCCGATAATCTTACTTTTTGGAAGTCCCGAAGTTTTGTGAACCAGATATGCCATGGTGTCCATAGGATTGGAAACCACGATGATGATGACCTCCGGAGAGTGTTTTACCAGGTTGGCAGTCACCTCCTTCACGATTCCGGCGTTTATTCCAATCAGTTCTTCTCTCGTCATTCCAGGTTTTCTTGGGATACCTGAGGTGATCACGGCCACTTTGGAGCCTGCAGTCTTACTGTAATCGCCGGTTGTTCCGGTGATTTTGGTATCAAAACCATTCAGCGAAGCAGTCTGCATCAAATCCATGGCCTTGCCCTCAGCAAAACCTTCCTTGATGTCAACTAAAACTACTTCGGATGCGAAATTTTTCATCGCAATGTATTCTGCGCAACTTGCGCCAACTGCTCCTGCTCCTACAACGGTTACTTTCATATTGATTTGTTTATTGTTTTTATTGGTAATATGGAAACTTGCGCTTTCATATTAATTTGTTTATTGTTTTTAACGGTAATATGGAAACTTGCGCTTTCATATTAATTTATTTATTGTTTTAATGGTAATATAGAAACCGGCGTTTTCATATTAATTTGTTTATTGTTTTTCAATTGTAATATAGCTTTGTTCGGTATGATAAATTCTACTGTCGAACGCTCTCATTTATACCGAAGCGTACAATTCCAAACCGTTTTCAAATTTAGGAATTATTGAAGTGTTGGGCAATGTTAGGAATGGAATTAACATTTATTTAGTGCATGATATGCATCTGATTTTGTTATCATACATCTGTTCTGCACGATTTTTACTGATACATTTTCTGACATTTAGGACATACATACGTTTTACGCTTGATCCGGCCCATCTCCCCGATGGCCAGTTCCTTTTTATCCTTCGGACAGGTCTTTTTGCCATAAATCAATGCCTGCTCTTTTACGCTGTCGGTTTTCAGCTGATCTAAAAATTCATACGCGTAATTCACCACTGCTTCAATAAGATAAACCAACTTTTTCTCCGGAATATCTTTAACCAGACTGTCCGGATGAATTTTAGCACGGTAAAGTGATTCTATGCGGATGATGTTGCCAACTCCGGTAAATAGTTCCTGCTCCATCAGCGCGTCGCCAATCATTTTGTCGGCAAACTTTTCCTGAAGGGTACTCAGTACGAACTCACCGTCATATTCTTCCTTCAGGATATCGGTTTTGTAATTAAAGAAGTCTCTGGGCCTGCCCCTGTAAAAGTGAGTATTGGCCACATAAAAATTTATTTCAGCATCTGAGAAATGCAGTGCAAAACTCGCATTCACTTTCTTCCTTTTGTTCACAAGCATGCTGCCGAAGAGTCCAAGGTGAACGGTGACAAAAAAATTTTTGAAGGTGAAAATCAGATTTTTCCCGAATGTTTCAATCTCCTCCAGTTTTACATTTTGGATAGCGGATTTGTCCATTTCGCCGTAACCGGAGGCTTCCGTGACCATTTTGCCCTTGTAGCGCTGCAGCTTGTTTTTCAGTAAAAGTATAGAGGGTCCTTCCGGCATTATTGAACTTTATTTAAGGATTATTTTAATTTGTTGAGGAACTGCCTGGTGGTAACGGAGGTATTGTATATTTTTTGGCGGATTCTCTGCATCCTTCCCACCGGCTGAAGCGCTTCGCTGTTTTCAAAGGGATTGAAAGACAGGTTTTCGTAAACCAGCGTTTCATAACGGGAGACATCCTGCTGCGGCAGAATTATTTTTCCGACGGTGATAAATTTTGAATCTTTTTCACGCCATCTTTTAAGGAGGTTGTTTACAGGCGTTTTTCTGTCGTCAATCCCCAACTGAACCTGGAAATCCAAACTCAGTTCGTGCTGGAGGAAATACTCCTGCACGGCTTCGCGTTGATCCATCAGGGGATCTTCCGGAGTTTTCCTGGTGATGGTGGGCCTCAGCCGTATTTTTACGACCCTGTTTTCCAGCCGAAAACATCCTACTGAGTGATACGCATAGGTCGCTATAAACCTTTTCTCTATATCCAGTACCTTCAGCATATTGCGAAGAATGGACAGCAATTCCCGGTCGAAAAACAAACGTAAGCCTGCCATAAACAAACCTGGAATTTTAAGGAACGAGAGAGAAAACGGCTTTGCTGTGGCAATAAAGAATTTGTTGGCCCTAATGTGGATGTTCAGAAATTTTGAAACGGAGTTGGTGATGAAAACGGGCAGGTTAACCAGAGGGAACTTTGCGCTTACCGGAACATTTTTATTGTAGATCTTCACCGAACATCCGTATAGCGGATATTCGGAACCACCTTTTGTTACAAAGAAATTGGGATGAGAGTACCTTAATATGACGCCCAGGTTGGTGCCTCCCATCAGCTTGCACATATCCGCAGCCTCGTTAGCAACAGGGATAAAGTTTCCGCGTACAAATCCAAATGACTTTGCATGAGCGTTCCGTGTTGAATGTTTCTGCTTATTAACCTTTTGGGAAACCTTTACCGCTTCTTCAGTCAGTTTGACATCCTCTTCTAAAAGTTTTTGTTCTTCCGGGCTTAGCCGGTCATATGCAGGGGAATAGTGGAGGGATGGTTTCATGGTCCGTGTTTAAATAAAATCAGCAAAAATGAAACCACGAATTTCTAATTTGCCAGACTGAGCAGGAACTGGTACGCTTTCACTGACCCGGCTATGCAGTCCCCGTGCTTTTCGGGTGTAACGACCTCATCCAGAACAGATTTAAAATTTTTCCAGAATGAGCCTGTATTTTCTCCATAACACCGGAAATAACCGAAGGACACCTCTTTAAAGTCAGGGTGTTTAGAGAGCTGTTTCGCAATCATGTTTCCGCCTAGAGTTGATCCCTCCATAACGTAAAGAATGCCAAGCGCTTCCGCTTCGTTTTTAATTTGCGGGACAGCAATGGCTTTTGACCTTTCGATGTTCATAAATTGAACGTCCTGTGTCACAAGTGGCAATTTCACCCTTTTATCAAGATTCATCTTTTGGGAGCTATCTTCAGAAATCAGGTCAAATACCGGTTTTTCAAAATTCAAAAGGAAAAGATAATTGTACTGTAAAAGGTTTTCGTAGTCCTCCCGTGTAAATGTTCCTTCAAATATCCTTTGGGAGTTAAACCTGGCTTCCGTCTGGTCGTGCAGGTGTTTGGTGTTTTCCTTTAAAATTAATGATATCATAGACTACATTAGGGTTTTTGAAAGGTCAGGATAAACGTGGTGCCCTCATTTTCCTTACTTTCAAAGCGTATGTCTCCGCCCAGGCGCTCCATGATCCGGTGAACAATGGAAAGCCCAACGCCGTTGCCGCTGAAGCCCTTCGCATTATCCATCCGGTGGAAGATTTTGAACATGTTGTGCTGATCTGCCTCGGCGATTCCGATTCCGTTGTCCTTAATTCTATAGACTACCTTATTCCCAACGACCTTCCCGTCGATTTGAACTTTCGGTTTTTCATTTTTTGAGGAATATTTTACGGCATTTCCGATCACATTCAGAAAGACCTGGATCAGCATTATTTTGTCTGCAAGTACGTTTGGACATTGACCGATAACAATTCCTGTAATGCCACTTTGTAACGTAAGCTTGACATCGTAACAGATCTTTTCGATAATCTTTTCCGTAGCCAGTTCTTCCATAGAAATTTCTGACGATTTGGCCCGGCTTAAATTCAGAACCCCCCGCATCATCATTTCCATTCCAAGAATTTCCTGCAGTATACTGGAAATCCTTTTCTGAACTTCAGGATTATCGTGCTGTGATTTTTCCAAAAGTTGGGCGTTGAGCTTCATAACTGTTAGAGGCGTCCCCAAATCATGTGAAATAGTATACGAAAAACTGTCCAGTTCCTCATTGAGGTTTTTGAGTTCTCTGTTCAGTTCCTGGACTTTCATGAACTGGGTGTAGGTGGTTTCCAGTATGGTAGCCACGACTTTCTTTGCTGCGAAGATGTCTTTGTTCTTCCACTGCTCAGCTTTGCCTTTTACATTTTCAATATAGGTTTCAAAAGAATTCCTGGGCGAAATTACGAGCTGCTCCTCACCATTTCTGATTACGGTCTCCATTTTTTTGGATGGGTTTCCAGCCCAAAGAATCTGGACATCAACTTCCTTGCGGAACCAGATCAGCAGTTCGTCCCTCTTCTCATCCGTGAAGCCGAACATTACTCCGGCCGCATTTTCAATGTTTCCCAGGTTTCCCTGATGAACGCTGCCTAATTCATTAGTAGCGTAGAAATTTTTCAGCGGGTTTTCCCGTGCCCACCTTACAATTTTCAGGATATTTTCATCATTAGGAACTGCGCCGGATGTTCTTATCTGGTCATTAACTATGACTGCGAGACCGTCAGCCCGGGGATAATGCTGCATTTCCTCCACATTACTGAAAAGTGAATCTTCCAGACTGCTACCGCCCATCAGTTTATTTTTCAGGGCTACAATTTTACCGTCCAGTTCCAGACTGTCTGCAAGCATTTGCGCAGATTTGTAGGAGGTATAGGCGTTTGCAGCGATCACGGTGAAAACTTCGGCGCGTATCCTGTTTACCAGGTCAATGTGTTTGGGCTCAGTGTTCTGGCAGGTCACGAGACCCCAAAGTTTATTGTTGACGATAATGGAGGTGCTGAAACTTGAGGCCACGCCGGTATTTTTAAGATACTGTCCATGAACCGGCGACATCGCCCGGATCGAAGAATAGGTGAGGTCAACCGGCTCCTCCGTACTGCTGATGATGGGAACGGGTTCCGAATAAACATTGCTGAAGATCCTCTTCCTTTTCTTGAGATATAGTTCCCTGGCTTGCCTTGGGATATCGCTTTCGGGATAATGCAGGTTAATGAAACTCTCCACGCCCTCCTTTATTTTTTCGGCAATTACTTTGCCGCTGCCATCTTCCGCAAAACGGTAAAGCATGATGCGGTCGTAATCGGTGGCATCGGAGACGGATGACAACAGTTCATTCCAGATTTCGCTGGAATCTGCAGCATTGTGGATGCTTTCGTATTTTTTTGAGATGAAACTTCTCTGGTGAAAATTTTCAGTGATCTTTTCCATCTCAAGGAAAATGGTCTCTCCCAAACGGTAGATGGTAAGATGATAAAGTTGTTCGCCAATCTCGATTTTGTCCAGAAAGACATCCGCATCCTTAAGACCGTCCATTTGCAGATTCATCAATACCGGAGACGATAGTAGTGCATTAAATACATTGGGTTCATCCCCCAGCCTTTTACCAAAAAAGCCTTTATCCATAGGGAAAAGCTCTGTAATATTCTGACTGAAAAGTTTTATTTGTTGTGAGCTGGGGTCCAACCCAATTAAGTATCCGAAATCCTGAATGTGACCGGAAATATGGATCTTTTCCTCGTGGCAGTCAACAAAATTCATAGGCAATTGAAATGAAAATAATAGGCAAATATAAAATAATTATTTAACATAATAAATTACTTCTCCTCCTCAAAATAAAGGCGATAGTACTTTCCCTTTTCATCCTGTCCAGTTTCAATCATCTTACGGTCGCCGTGAACGTAAATATGAAAATTTTTGTCGAGTTTGATGACGCTTTTGAACCCCCGGCTCTGCTTTTTTACTGCAGCCTCACTGATTGCGAAATCCTCCGAAATGGACACCTGCATTTCCTGTTCATAATCGGATTTAAAATTACTGAAACTTTCAATTACATTTTTGTCTTCCAATACTTCCTTTGTGAATTCATCGAAATCAAAGGTCTCCTTTTCCTTGAAAAAGGTGATGGACTTATTCAGAAAGTCGGCCTGGTCGGCTTTGGTAGTCTCAAATTCATGAGGCAGCTGTTTGGTGATAAAATCCTTATAAACGGACAGGGTTTCCTGCGTATGGAAGTATTCATCGTCGCGCTGTTTCACCTTCAGGAAATCCTCAAACCAATAATACAGGTCCCCGTTTTTATTATTGTCGACCACAGATACTGCAAAACCTGTTTCCTTACTGCTGTTGTAGATTAGTGCACCTTTATCGAGTTTTGACAGCCCGATGCCGTAGTCCTTTTCTATTTCGAAGGCTTCGTTTTTAGGATAAATTTTGAGGAAAGGATTTTTGTTTTCTGTTTTGAATATGCCGATTGTATCAATCTTATTGCCGTCTGCATTTTCCTCACCTTCAAAATAAACAATGAATAATTCGCCACTTTGCACCCGTGGATTTTCTGATATGTGGTAAAGGTGCTGGGCGATGTTTTCAGCTTCGTATATGAACTTTTCGCGGTCCTCAAATATTTCCGAAACGGAACTGTAGATGGGATTGTTCACCAGATACGTGTCGCTGTAAAACTGGAACTGCTCTTCCGACTTAAATGATTTCAGGAAAAAATCCTCCAGCACTTCCTTCATCTCGTTATCCGGTTGCAGCTCTTCCTGAGAAAGAATTAAAGACTCCTGATTAATTTTATTTCCTACCCGGTGAACAATTATTTTTGAAAGCATAGATGATTTTACTTGAGGTGTGCAAAGATATTTCTAAATGGCTGAAAGGTGAAATTTTTGGAGTTAAATGTCAGCATTTGTTTTATCGGGCGGCGGTACCGCACTTAATCTGCACAAGTCTTACACCAATAGACCGCTGCAATGATCGGTTGAACTGCCTGTAGTCGAATGCAGCACGTTCACTTCATCATGTAACCGCAGCAAACCCATAAAAGCAAAAATAAGCGCCTCCTTGAAATCAACAAGTTCATTCTCAGGAATAACTACCGAGCTCGCCGACTTTTCCTTTATTTTCTCTATCAGGTAGCGGTTATAAGCGCCACCACCGGTGATGAGCACGTTCTTCAGTCCATAACTGATGAAGACTGACGCTATTTTCTCGGCAGCATGTTCCGTAAAGGTCGCAAGCGCATCTTCGGGTTTCAGGCCTTTCAGTTTCGGAAATACTTCCTTATTCACCCACTCCAGTCCCAGAGATTTCGGCGGAGGCTGACTGTAAAATTTAAGACTGTCCAGTTTTTCAAGGACCTTTACATTTACGATTCCCGATGCCGCAAGCTGCCCATTCTCATCAAATTTCTGCCGGAGTTTTCCTGCGTAAAAATTAAGGACGATGTTCACAGGGCAAATATCAAAGGCCATCCTTTGCCCTTCGACTTCCATTGAGATATTGGAAAATCCTCCCAGATTAAGGCAGGCATCATATTCACTGAAAAGCAAGCGGTCTCCAATCGGAACCAGAGGTGCCCCGTTACCTCCCAAAAGGACATCTCCACTTCGAAAATCGTACGCTACAGGTACGCTGTTCAGTATTTTTATGGCTCTTCCGTCACCGATTTGAACGGTAAACCTTTTCTGTGGCTGATGAAACACGGTGTGACCATGGGAAGCAATGACTTCCAGCTGATGGATCTGGTTTTTCTTTATGAACTGCTGTACTTTTTCGCCCAGATAAAAGCCGTATTCCGAATGCAGTTCGAACAGTTCCTCGGCCATAATTTCGATAGCCTTTCGTAACCTTTTCTCCCATCTGGGTGCATATGGAAGTGTTTCCGCTGTCAGGATTTCAAAGTTCCAGATTCCGTTGCTGTTTTTTTCAAAGGAAGCATAGCAGATATCCAGACCGTCCAGACTGGTGCCGGACATAAGGCCGATTGCATGAAAACGCATATTTGTTAATTTATTTAAAGATAAGGAATCCGGTGGAATTAGCAGGCAATCCATTTACCCATTTGCACACTGAAATACAATTAGACTATCTGCTCTTTTCAGGTATTTTTTTTGCGTTGATGTCGCCGGAATTGTTGAAGAAGGTATATTCCGAGAAATCATCTTTCGCACGCATTCCATTGGCTGCAACAAGTGTGGAACCATCCTTGTCGGTTACGAATACCGTATCGGACGTATAGATTTCCTTCTTTCCCTGATCCCAGAACACACTCTGCATGGCAAACATCTGACCCTCGCTCGTAACGACTTTTACATTGCCGCGGGCTTCATAAAACTTCTTCATCTCGGTCATCTTGGCAAATTTCGCAGTGATCTTCCCAGGTTTCCCCGGATTTTTCTTATCAAAATACTCGATGTTGATGCCTTTCCTGGCCACAACATAAGGGGTGTCAATGAGTTCAAATTTTTCAATCAGGGGCGCAGTTGCCCTCATTTTTACCATACCGGAATCCCGCTGCACGATTTTCGCATCATAGATAATCTGAGAGGGGAAATTCACCTTTTTTTCTGCGGAGTTCACATCGGCCAAATCCTCTTCACAGGATACAAAAAATATAGCCAGACCCAGAAGGAAGGCTATATTGTTTAATTTTATACCGTAAAGAAAGTTCATTGTTAGTTGTAAAGACGCTTTTGGAACCAGCGGTCGGCAAAATTGAAACCAACTTTTAAATTGATAAAATTCTGGTTTACCAAGTTGTTCTGCAGGGTCCCTCTTTTACCGAGTTCCACTCCTACATCAAGACCTGTCATCCTGTTCAGGGAAGTATTTTTGAACGGCAGTGTGGCGCCGAAAGTAATGCCGAATTTGTTGATATCTGTATTGTTGATGTTCAGATTTCCCTTCTCATAAAAAGCACCATACCGGTAGATGATACGCTCGAAATAATTTCTGAAATTATTGGCGTTAGGTAAAATCCATCCCCCCGCAGAGATCCTGTAGGAATCCTTGTATTCAAAATCCTGACCTACAAACTGTATGGTTTCGCCTTTTCGGTAGTCCACCTGGGAACCGACAAACCAACGGAGGTTGTGTCCAAAACCTGCTCCAACCGAAGCTTCGAGCGGAAGAAGGTTGTTTGCGGTACTGTTGCGCTCCTCTACGACGCTTATATAATTCTTCACTCCAGCAGAATTGTAGAAATACGTGCTGTTGGTGTAATAAGACTCCATTTTACTGCTGTTCCCAAAGGTTGTAGTCGCACCAAGGGTCAGTTTTCTGTCATTTTCGTATTTTTTCTGATACGTTGTCCCCACCGTGAAATTAAAGTTGTTCACGCGGTTTCTTGTTTCGTAACCGTTGATGAGTTCAGCGTTTGAGTAGGCCAGTTCATCAATGTCATAAAGATTACCGAAGTAGAAGTTGGTCCGTAAACCCAAACCGAATTCTGGAGTTACCTGGTAGGAAAGTGCACCCTGAACCGTGTTCAAACTTCCTTCGCCACGAAAAGTGTTCGCCCGTACGGAACCGTCACCCAGTGTTTCGGTCACCAATATGTTATAACTCTTGGAACTGTACGGCTGATATCCCAATCCAAACTTCATCTTCTCCGTGATTGGAAAAGCGATTGATAGGTTTGAAAGATATGTGGAATGCTTCGTTACCTTGTAATTGTTGTAATCCGACTTAAAAAAATTGTTCTCATTGGTGGCTTCAACCTTTATGGTGGTAAGTTGCAGATTTTCGTTCGCAGCCGGATTCCTGAAATTAAAACTGCTGTTAAAGTCGGTAATATAAGCGGTGGACAGACCAGCCATAGCCGAATTTTCCACTGTATTGTCATATTTTACATCCCCAATTCCGTATGCGGCGTAGGGAGAATTTCCAATGTTTTGTGCGTTTAGGAAAAAACCCGCAGTAATGAAGGATAAGGCGAAAATATGTTTCATTCTCATTTTTTAAAATAATGCGCAAATATCTTAATTATTACTGAATTGAGGAAATTTACTTTGGTTAAAGTTTGTTAAGTGATTGCGGGATGTTGCACAGGTTATAAGGTCGATAACTTCACCCTCTCCTCCACACTTCCTTCTGATGTCCAAAATTCTTATCTTTGAAGCATGAATTGGGACCGTATCGCTGGACAGCAACCGCTGAAAGAACAACTCAAAAAAAGTATTGGTGATAACAGGGTGAGCCACGCACAGCTTTTCCTGGGCAAAGAGGGCTACGGCACCCTACCGCTTGCTCTTGCTTATGCGGAGGAAATCCTGAGTGGCGAAAACCAAGCCGCCGCGGATAAAGTGGCACATTTAAACCATCTGGACCTTCATATCAGTTTTCCTGCGTATAGCGAGAAGAATAATTCTCTCAGCAAAAGGTTCTTTTATCAGTTTCGGGAGATGATTCTGGAGAACCCTTATGCCAGTTTTGACGATTGGAGCGGCTTCCTGGAGTCAGAGAATAAGCAGCTTTTCATCTCTGCTGACGAAGTGGATGAACAGAATCAGAAATTTGCGCTTAAAAGTTTTGAAGGCGGCACAAAAATCCTGATCATCTGGAGGGCCGACAAAATGAATGCACCGGCTTCCAACAAACTTCTGAAATTCCTGGAGGAACCGCCGGAGAAAACCGTCATCATACTTACTGCCGAGAATACAGATGATTTCTTACCCACCATCCTTTCCAGGACACAGGTCGTAGAGGTTCCGAGACTTGACGACGGGGACATCGAAAATTTCCTGAAAGCCAACCATACGCTTTCTGAAGAAAAGATGAGGGAAGTAATCCACCAGGCACAGGGAAACCTTAATACTGCGCTGAAACTTCTGACCACCGAAGGAAGCACCGAATTCGAGGAACTTTTTGTACAGTGGGTGCGCGACGCCTTCCAGGTTAAAAAGAAACCTGAATTCCTGAAAAACATCATTGGCTGGGCACGGACCATTGCCAGCTGGAACCGGGAAAAACAGAAGAACTTTTTGGATTACTGTGCAGAAATGTTCCGCCTGGCCATGCTGCAAAACTACGGCATGCCGGACCTGGTCTATAAGAAAATTGAGCTGGCTGGATTTAACTGGGACAGTTTTTCAAAATTCATTCACGGTGCCAATATCGAAAGTATCATTCAGGAAATAAATGAGGCCGACTATCACCTCCAGCGAAACGCGAATGCCAAAATTGTGTGGACCGATTTGGGGATTAAACTTTCAAGATACATCCACAAAACACCATAAAAAAAACCACCCGGCGGGTGGTTCAAATCTTTGTCAGAAGTCTTAAGCTGCGTTTTTCACAACCATTTTCTTCGCTTTGGCATCACAAGACGTCTTGCAATCTTTATGACCTTTCATTGTACATGCTTTAGCCGTTTTCTTATCGCCCATTTTGCATTCCTTAGCGTCTTTGCCGGCGCAGCAGGATTTCTTGGGAGCTACCTGTGCAAAACCCAATGTAAAAGCGGTAACTGCCAGAACTGTAATCATTTTTTTCATATCAGATTGATTTGTATTGGTTTAAATCTTCGCCAAATATATAAATTTATTTGATACCACCGCTAATTTTCATGAATGTCCGAAAAAATTATGACCGGTATATCTCTTCCCAAAGTTCACGGTACTTGTCTTTAAATTTTGTCTCCGCTTCGCGCGGAAACCCAAATCCAAGGCTCTCCACAAAAACGAAAGTAGCAGCCACCTCTTCGGGTTTCGGGTTTTCCCGGAGTTTATGAAACTGTTCCAGCCAAACGTCGTAATGGGTAATTAGTTTTTCGGCATCTTCGGAAAGGTCCGGTGAGATCAGGTAGGATTTTTCCAGAAGGAGGTTCCTGATCTTCTCATTGGAATCCTTCAGGACAAAAGCTTCCAGATAAACGTTTTTCTCGCTGTACCGCATGAAAGCCTTCTTTGTTCTGGTGAAATGGTAGTTCAAAGGTCCATACAGTTCAGTAATCGCTTTCTCCTTCCATTGCTGGCCTGTTTTCTGCCTCAGCAGGTTCATTTCAAACTGATTCTTTATCTCCGCAGTTATGGTTTCCGTCTTTCTCTTGAAAATGATTGCGATAACGGCTGACACTACAGCCCCACTCAGTACAGCGGTAATGATGATCTTTAAAATATCGTCCATAGAAGTTGTTTTGTTGCTTATCCAATTATCCCACCGTGTGTTCGTTTTCGTCCTTCAGGATTTTGCGCTCTTTAAGTGCTACAAGCATTCTTTCTGTTTTATATTTCTCCCAGTCAAAACGGTCCAGGAATTCCAGGCCGGCACGGAACCCTTTGTTAAAGAGTTCGATTTTTTCCGGATCTTCCATAAAGAAATTCAGCCAGTTGCTGGGACTGCAGTCCACTGTCTGGATACTGTGTTTGCTGTAGAAGGTGTATTTATTAAGGAAGGTCTTATCATTATAACCCTTCAGCGTGTCAATGATGTTTACCAGAAATGAGAAAGGCGTTTTCAGTATTCTCATGCTCCCGAGCCCGTTCTGCGAACCCTGTTCACTGCTGTCCGTAAGCCGCACGCCAAAAACAGGGATTCTGGGATAAAAAATATCGGGTTCATGAAAAATATCAATCGGGAAATTGGAAATGCTTCCCCCGTCAATGAATACCGCCTCATCAAATACCGTTTTGGGATCGGCATTCAGCCAGAATTTCCAGGCATTCACGATCTCTGCTTCGGAGCGGTTGATCTTTTGGACCAGGGGTTCAAAAAAATACGGCACCGACATGGAAGCACGAACAAATTTAGCGGGGCTGATGTTACAGATGTCATTCGCGGTCCAGTAAAGGTCGGCCATTTTTGGAAATTCCACCTTTATTTTCGAATTAATGTCCGTAGTAATGACCGTGTAATCAGAACGCAGCAAGGCAAAAGGATTGATTTTGTGAAGTTCTGTACTCTTCATGGTTTCCAGAAAAGTGCGGTACCGGTTTTCATCAATCGAACCTGCTTTTTCCAGGTGTATTTTTTCAACATGAGCCAGGGCATTGTTGTAATACTCCGCGCCGTTACCCCTTCTGTAATTGAGTTTAAGATCCGGCCCTTTTTTATTGTAGACTGCGTTCAGTTCCTCAATCGTCTTTATGCCAAATTCATCCAGCGTGTCCTTCAGTTTCCTCTCAAATGAATTCCCGGGATTCAGCCCGATCCTGTTCGTCCTGAACAGTTGGTAGTAATATTTTACATTCAGGGCAAGCGTAACCAAGATTAGAAAAGGGATAAAATAAAACCACGATGAGAGCTTCAGAAACAGATTCAGGAAGGGGAAAAGGAGGATTAAAAATATCAGAACGGCAACTGCGAAAAGGGTTCTCTTTACGTAACTTTTGTTTTTAAGCAGCTTGCCAATCATTTTTTTTACAATGGGCTTACCATCCATGAATTCAACGAAGTTCCACTTGAAGAGGATATTCTTGATGGCCGTACTTTTATTCCTGGACCGGTCGCCCAGGGCAGCGATCAGGATAGTATTGATAGCCCCTGCGCTGGTTCCGGCAATCCGGAGGAAGCGGATACCAAATGTTTCAAGCGCATACAGGTAACCTACGAGTGCAGTTCCCCAAACTCCGCCTCCCTCCTGTACAAAGTTTATATATTGGTTCCCCTGCGAATCAAGGATGTCCGAGAATTCCTTGGCTGATATTCTTTCATGAAGTTGCGTAAGAAGTGCTCTGGATTCCTTATTCAGTGTACTGTCCTGCAGCAGACTGTTCAGTTGGTCAGTATTCATCACTTTGAGTTTACATCCTTGCATTTACAGCAAGTTGGTTGTTAGTAACTCAAAATTAAGGATAAAATGAAAGTGAAAATATGAACACCCCAAAAAAAGGTGTTTTTCCTGTTTTTTACCATTTCCTCCTTCGCATATAAATGTAGATTAAGAGGACAACCAATCCCATTAATCCCAGCGTCAGTCCATATCCATTCCTGCTCGCCAGTTCGGGCATATGCCGGAAGTTCATTCCATAAACCCCGGCAATGAACGTAATGGGAAGAAAATAAACCGAAAACTGCGTAAGCACCTTCATTACCTGATTGGCTTTCTGGTCACTGAGCGCCAGAAACATAGAGATCAGGCTGTTCACCTGCGAATTCAGATGATCGAAATCTGAATTGACGTCCATGTATTTGTCCTTCAGGTCGGCCACCTCCACCGCTTTGAGTTTCAGGTCTCTGAACTTTTCCACCCACTCTCCGGAGATGTTCAGCAGGCGCGTATTGAGTCCGGATTTGCGTTTCAGCCGGTAAAGCCTCCGGATTTGGTTGGTATCTGAGGTGTTCTTCAGGAAAATCTCACCTTCAATCTTATCCAGGACCTCCATCAGGTTATCACATTCGTCGTTGAAGGATTTCATGACTTTCAGGGCGAGCATAAGGGCAATATGGTCCACCTTCAATGCTTCGGAATCGGCGTTGCCCGATATTTCCTCCAGTGTTTCGGTAATGCTTTTGGTGCGCATACGGTGAACGGTGATAATGGTACCATTCACAATGAAGATCCCCAGTTTTGTTGAGATATCACTTACCCCACCCAGATTCCGCCGTTCCAGATCCGTATTCTCCCTCATCAGGAAGAATTTGACGTTTCCGCTTTCCTCAAATTTAGGCAGGTGATCCCGGTCTATGGTATCCTCCAGCAGCAGCATATCAATTCCAAAACGCTGGTGCAGTACCGTAAGGTCGGTCAGTTCCGGGGTCTCCACATCGATCCATTCGCAATGGCTGTTCTTGTAAACGGTTTCTATAGGCATGGGATTATTAATTAAAGCGGTAATGAATAAAATGATAAATTTGTCAAAAGTAACAAAACATATGATTAAAAGTACAATAAAAGGATACGGTCACTATGTTCCGGAAAATGTGGTTACCAACGATGATCTGTCCGCAGTGATGAATACGAATGATGAGTGGATTACAGAACGTACGGGAATCAGGGAACGTCATCACCGGAAAAACCGCAACGATGCTGAAGAGACCACGGCCTACCTTGGATTCAGGGCCGCTGAAAATGCGCTGAAAAACGCCAACCTTACCGCCAAAGATATCGATTATATTGTTTTTGCCACCCTGTCGCCCGATTATTATTTCCCGGGCTGCGGAGTGTTGCTGCAGGAAATGCTCGGATGTGACACGATTGGCGCCCTCGATGTACGCAACCAGTGTTCGGGGTTTGTCTATGCGATGAGCGTGGCAAATGCATTTATAAAATCAAATATGTATAAGAACATCCTGGTTGTGGGTGCGGAAGTGCATTCTTTCGGACTCGATTTTTCCGATGAGGGAAGAGGCGTATCTGTCATCTTTGGAGACGGGGCAGGTGCCGTTATCCTGTCCGCGTCGGAGGACGGGGATTCAGGGGATATTTTGGCGGTCAACATGCATTCTGAAGGAAAATATGCCGAGGAACTCTGCGTGCAGTTTCCCGGTACCAAATTCGGGTGGAGCGACCGCATGAGACTGGAACCCGAACAGGTGACCAATAGGGAAATCTATCCCATCATGAATGGCAATTTTGTCTTCAAACACGCCGTGACCCGCTTTCCGGAAACAATTCAGGAAGTGCTGAGTGCCGCCGGAAAAACGATTGAGGATCTGGATATGTTCATTCCCCATCAGGCCAACCTGCGTATTGCACAGTTCGTGCAGCAGAAAATGGGTCTGCCGGATGAAAAAGTGTTCAACAACATCCAAAAATACGGAAATACCACGGCGGCATCCATCCCTATCGCTTTAAGTGAAGCCCTGCAGCAGGAAAAAATAAAACGCGGTGACCTGGTCTGTCTGTCAGCATTTGGCAGCGGATTTACCTGGGGAAGTGTACTCTTTCAGTACTGACCTGCAGAAACATAGAATTATAGAGAATGCAACGTGGGTTGCATTCTTTTTGGTTTCATGACATTTGTCAAACTTGACATTAATCACTTGTCTAATTCAGAATTAATTATCCAATCCCCGTAAATTTACTCAAGTTTTTAGGACGATAAAATTAAAATCAACATAAAATGACTACTAAAGCCAAAGCAGAAAAGCAGGTGCATTCCTTCGATGAAGGAAAAGCAAACGGGAAGGAATCAATGAAAAAACCACTTGTAGAAAACGGTGTCAAAAAGATGAAGACAGAGAAGTATGTCTATTCCTTCGGAGGAGGAAAAGCAGACGGGAACGAATCAATGAAAAACCTTTTGGGGGGAAAAGGAGCCAACCTGGCTGAAATGGCAGGGCACAAGGACCTTAAACTTCCCGTACCTCCGGGATTTACAGTAACCACCGAAGTCTGCACTTATTTCTACGACCACAAAAGAACCTATCCTAATGATCTGGAAAAGCAGATAAAAGATGCACTGGGTGAAGTTGAGAAACTTATGGGTAAAAAATTCGGCGACGTGAAAGACCCGCTGCTGATGTCCGTGCGTTCCGGCGCAAGAAGATCAATGCCGGGAATGATGGACACCGTACTAAACATAGGGCTTAATGATGAGACTGTAAAAGGGCTGATAAAGGTAACCGGCGACGACCGGTTCGCTTACGATGCGTACCGCAGACTCGTGATGATGTATGCTGATGTAGTGATTGAAAAAGCAGGCGGAATGGAGCCCGCTAAAGGAAAAGGCATCCGTAAGATCATGGATGAACGCCTGGGCGACCTGAAAAAAGAAAGAGGAGTTGAACTGGATACCGAACTTTCTGCAGATGACCTTAAAAAACTCGTGAAAGAATTCAAGGCGCTTACTAAAAAGCACCTGAAAGTGGAATTCCCGGATGATCCATGGGATCAGCTCATGGGCGGCGTGGGTGCAGTATTCGCCTCCTGGAACGGAAAACGCGCCATCGAATACCGGAAAATAGAAAGGATTCCTGATGCCTGGGGAACCGCGGTAAATGTGCAGGCCATGGTTTTTGGAAATATGGGCGAAGGCAGCTGTACAGGCGTTGCTTTTACCAGAAATCCCGGCAACGGTGACAATCACTTTTATGGAGAATACCTGGTAAATGCACAGGGTGAAGATGTGGTAGCGGGAATCCGGACTCCTGCGCCAATCAACGACTCTTCCAAGAACGACCATTCCAAAGACCTCACCACGCTGGAGAAATTCATGCCCAAACAGTATAAGGAACTGAACGAGATCCAAAACCGATTGGAGAGGCATTATAAAGACATGCAGGATATAGAATTTACCATAGAAAAAGGAACTTTGTATATGCTTCAGTGTCGGGTAGGAAAAAGAAACGGCGTTGCCGCAGTGAAAATGGCGGCCGACATGTACAAAGAGAAACTGATTGATGCCGATACCGCTGTAATGCGCGTAGGTCCAAATCAGTTAATCGAGCTTTTGCTGCCGATGATTGATCCCGAAGATGAAAAGAAAAACAGACCCATCGCGAAAGGACTTCCTGCAGGTCCGGGCGGAGCAGTAGGCAGAGTGGTCTTCTCCTCTGAAGAAGCGGTGGAATGGGGACTGAAAGGCGAAAAAGTAATCCTCGTGCGTGAAGAAACCTCTCCTGAGGATGTGGACGGGATGCACAAATCCCAGGCAATCCTTACGACAAAAGGCGGAATGACCTCTCACGCCGCTTTGGTTGCGAGAGGCTGGGGCAAATGCTGTATCGTAGGCTGCAACGATATCGAAATCTTCGAAAAAGAAAAATATTTCCTTACCAGGGACGGCAAAAAAATTCACGAAGGTGAATGGCTTACTCTGAACGGTACCACAGGTATCGCATACGAAGGTGTTCTCGAACTTATCAATACCGATTTAAACAAGAATACCTCTTATAAAACCCTCATGACATTGGTTGATAAAGCCAAGAGATTAGGCGTAAGAACCAATGCAGATACCCCGAAAGATGCCCAACAGGCAGCATATTTCGGTGCTGAAGGTATCGGTTTGTTCCGGACAGAACACATGTTCTATGGAGAAGGAAGCGAGAAACCTCTTTTCCTGCTCAGAAAAATGATCATGAGCACGACCGTGAAGGAAAGGAAATCTGCGCTGAGTGAACTTTTCAAATTTGTAAAAAAAGACATCAAGGCAACGATGGAAGTGATGGATGGGAATCCGGTCACCATCCGTTTGCTGGATCCACCTTTGCATGAATTTGTACCGCACGACAAGGAAAAACTTCAGGAACTGAGCAAGGAACTCGGCGTAAGGATGAGCGTTTTGAACCGCAGAATCCTCGCCCTTCACGAAAACAACCCGATGTTGGGTCACCGTGGCGTACGTTTGGGCGTTTCCTATCCTGAAATTACTGAAATGCAGGTGAGAGCGATTCTGGAATCCGCCGCTGAACTGCAGAAAGAAGGCAAGAAAGCCTTCCCTGAAATTATGATCCCGGTAGTTATGGGCCGTCATGAACTGAGCCACCAGAAGGAAATCGTGGACCGTGTGTATGCTGAAGTATGCGAACATCTGGAAGTTAAAAAAATTCCGTTCCTGTATGGAACCATGATTGAAACTCCACGTGCCGCACTCAAGGGCGATTCCATGGCTACGGTTGCTGATTTCTTCAGTTTCGGAACCAATGACCTTACCCAAATGTCTTTCGGTTTTTCAAGGGATGACATCGGCGGGTTCCTGCCAAAATACCTGGACCTGAAACTTTTACCGGAAGATCCTTTTGTATCCATTGACCAAACCGGTGTGGGTGAACTCATCAGAATTGGCGTAGAAAAAGGCCGTTCCGTAAAACCAAAACTGAAAGTCGGAATCTGCGGCGAACATGGCGGAGACCCGGAATCGGTGAAATTCTGCCACAGACTGGGGCTTGATTACGTGAGCTGCTCCCCTTTCCGAGTTCCAATTGCAAGACTTGCTGCGGCACAGGCTGCGATTGAGGACAAATAGAAGATCCATAAACGATGAAAACCGGCTTCCAAATTTTGGAGCCGGTTTTTTTTATTCAGGAAAGGTCCTGTTATTTTACTTCAGTAGAATCTGTATCGACAATGGTACTGTCTGTTGCAGCAACTGCGGAATCACCCAGGTCGTTCACCATTTCGTTCGCCGAATGTTCTTCCTTGTATTCATCTCTCTTTTCTTCCTTCTGGGCGCAGCTTGCCGCAAAAAGGCCCGCAATGAGCATCGGGATCAGCAATTTTTTCATAATCTTTAATGTTTGGATTTGATTGAAACAAATATACAATTTTCTCATTGTGACATACAGAAAAATCCGCAGAATAAAACTGCGGATCATCTGTAATCACTCTCTTCACCCGGTTCTATCCCAGGTAAGGGTATTTATAATCCTTTGGAGTAACGAAGGTTTCCTTCACCGAACGCACGGAAACCCAACGCAGAAGGTTCATCTTGGAACCTGCCTTGTCATTGGTTCCGGATGCCCTGGCACCACCAAACGGCTGCTGACCTACTACCGCACCTGTCGGTTTGTCATTGATGTAGAAGTTACCTGCTGCATTTTCCAAAGCTTTGTAAGCTTCTGCCACAGCGTAACGGTCCTTCGCAAAAATCGATCCTGTAAGTGAATATGGCGAAGTCTCATCCACCAGTTTCAGGGTTTCTGCCCAGTCCTTGTCTTCGTAAACGTAAACGGAGAGAATCGGTCCGAAAATTTCCTCGCATACGGCTTCATATTTTGGATTTTCTGCTAAAATAACGGTTGGCTCAATGAACCAGCCGGTGGAATCATCACACTTGCCGCCAAAAATCACTTCAGCCTCAGCAGACTCCTGCGCTCTTTCGATATAGCCCTTACATCTGTTGAATGCATTTTTGTCGATCACCGCATTCACAAAATTGGACGGATCCTCAGGAGATCCCATTTTTACGGTCTTCAACTGTGCTTCCATCACATTTTTTACATCCTCCCACAGGGATTTTGGAATATAGGCACGTGATGCGGCGGAACATTTCTGTCCCTGGTACTCAAATGCACCTCTCACCATTGCGGTTGCAACTTCCTCCACATTTGCAGAAGGGTGAACCATGATGAAATCCTTTCCGCCGGTTTCGCCAACGATTCTTGGGTATGATTTATAATCCTGAATGTTGTTACCAATCTGCTTCCACATGCTCTGGAATACCGCTGTGGATCCCGTAAAATGTAAACCTGCAAAATCGCGGTGTGCAAGAACCTTATCAGCGGTTTCCTTTCCTGGTGTAAAGATCATGTTGATTACTCCGGCAGGAAGTCCAGCTTCATCCAGAACATCCATAATGACCTGTGCCGACAATATTTGCTTGTCCGAAGGTTTCCAAACCACCACATTTCCGAGCATGGCCATACAGGTAGGCAGGTTTCCGGCGATCGCGGTAAAGTTAAAAGGCGTTACGGCAAAACAGAAACCTTCCAGCGGACGGTATTCTGCCCTGTTCCAGATTCCGTTATCCGAAACCGGCTGCTCCGCATACATTTCGGTCATGAACTCTACGTTGAACCTCAGGAAGTCAATGAACTCACACGCGGCATCAATTTCTGCCTGATGTACATTCTTGGACTGACCAATCATGGTAGCGGCGTTCAGGCGGTCTCTGTAAGGTCCGGCGATAAGGTCCGCAGCTTTCAGGAAGATGGCGGCGCGCTGCTCCCAGCCCAAGTTGTTCCACTGCTGGCGCGCGGCAAGGGCACTTTCGATAGCCTCATCCACATGCTGCATATTTCCTTTGTAGTAGAAGCCGAAATCATGCTGGTGGTCCTGCGGGGACTGCAACTGAACCTTATTGTCGGTTTTCACCTCTTTTCCGCCAATGATCATTGGGATTTCCACTTTCTCCTTCCACATCTTTTTATAGGTGGCGATAAGTGATTTTACTTCCGGAGAACCCGGTTCATAAGTTCTAACCGGTTCGTTTACAGCAAACGGTACCTGCGAAATGGCTTTTGACATATTGTAATTTTTATTGATTTGTATTCAGACGGCAAAGTTACAAAATTTTCGGCTGATTGCCCTGCTGAGACCTCCCCTACCCGGCAACTCATTTCCGGCTAACGTGCAGCGACAGTAGCGCAATTAGTTCTTAAAAAAACGTTCACCGGCAGAGTTAAAACCACAGGATTCCAAAAGTCAAAAAGAAAGATGTTTGTGGAAACAGGCGGAGTTTCTTTTTAAGGGAATGGAACTGAAAAAATGCACGCAGACATGGAGTATTTTACTATATTTGGTTTAACGAATAAGTATCACTTTTGTTATACCTATCTCCCGCCTGTTGGTTGTATAGGTATGCTTTTGTTATACATATATACAAGTTGTATGCAATGTTAAAACCCATTTATGAAAATTTTAATCACAATTTTAATATCAGTTTTCAGTTTTACTAAAGTATCTGCAACTGCTCAATATCCTGACAAAATATTCTACAATAACAAAGAATATTCTCTGCTAACAAATCCTCTTGAAAAATATTTTGAAAAAAATGAAGATAAGCGTCCAAAAGGAGGTGTAATTTCTAGTGCTTTATGGAGAGGTTATGTTGCAACTTTTGAGGTAATTGATAATCAGCTTTTCGTAAAAGATATAAATATTCAAATTTGGAATGAAAAATCCGATAACTCGGAATGGAAAAGTGTAATTAATGAAGTTTTTCCAAAAATTGAACAACGCAAAATTGAATGGTTTAATGGTCTACTAACATTACCTTATGGAGAACAAATCAATTATGTTCATATGGGCTATGGCTCTACTTATGAAAATTATATAATAATTGAAATTGAAAAAGGTAAATCAACAAGATCCAAAGAACTGAACTTTAAAGAACATGAAAGTCTTAAAGAAAAACAATTTGAAGTTTACAAAAAAACAGACGAATATTTAGAACGAAAAAAAGAACTCAAGAAAGAGGGATGGAAACAGAAAGACATTGATGGATTTTTGAGGAGCTTTGTTACTGAATATACTGAAAAATTACTTGTTGAATAAAACACTACGTACAACAAGGTATTTCTATTAGCAGGGCAGAAGTTTGTATCATCAAGGTTTTCGCTAATTGTTCAATTTATTATATTTACAAAGACTTGTTATAAAAAGTCCCCGCCAACAGAAATAACCAACCGTTGAGAAAAATCGCCCTTTGGGTTGATTTTTCCCAATGACCGCCCGGCTCCGCCGACAGTCGGGAAACCATCGTTGCTTTCGCACGACGTTCTCCCAACTGCCGCCTTTGGCGCATTCCGGGTCGGAGCTAAAAAGCTCCTCCCCGAAACGACGACAAAGCCGGGCGGTCGTTATAGGCAATGCAATCAAAAGCACGCAATGAATAAAATTTTCGCATTTTTTTTAATTATTTCTTTATTTTGCAACTGCTCAAAATATGAAAAAAGTCAGATTACAGATATTGAAAAACTTTCTTCACCAAGCAAGCAATTCGACGTTTATTTATACAGCGTTGAAAGCGGAATGTCATTTGGTTCAAATGTAAATGCTTTACAAATCGTAAAATATCAAGAAAAACCTGATTTTTATAACGCCGATTTTTTTAGAGTTTCTAATTCTGGACCATTTCAAATAAAATGGGAGAACAATAATCTAACAATAAAAACAATTAGTCATATTAGGACTGTTGCAGAAAAGCAACCTTTTAAAACTGAATTTTTAACTTATAAAGGTGTAGAAATTAGAAATGATATTTACACCCAGTTTTCCGGAACGGCAACAACTGAATTAAAATTCAGGGATTTTTATGAAAAAAATGAAAATATTGTGTTTAAAAATGATATGGACTCACTTGTGTTCGACATTAATAAATCTCAAATATCAATTGGCTTTAATTATATAGAAGTAACGACTTTTAAACCCAATAAATTCTATAAAAACAGAGGTTTAGATTTGGAATTTTATAAATTATTTCCAATAAAAAAGATGAATTTTAGTAAACTTGAGAAATATCAACCTTTGACAATTATAAAAAATTAGCACTGCCTATAACAGCGGTTTTGCAATAGTGCGGGATTTTCGCGAGTTTAAAGGTTTTAGATATTTTGAACTTTAGTTTATAGTTGTAAGATTTGCCATATTAAGCCGCACCATCGAAAAGCCGCAAAACGTTGGGAAAAACCGCCCTTTGGGACGATTTTTCCCAATGACCGCCCGGCTCCGCCGACAGTCGGGAAACCATCGTTGCATGCGCACGACGCTTTCCCAACTGCCGCCTTTGACGCATTCCCGATAGGAGCCAAAAAGCTCCTCCCCGAAACGACGACAAAGCCGGGCGGTCATTAGTGGCAATTATAACGAACGACAGAAAACTATGAAATCAATAATAACTATGGGAATAGTAAGTGGAATTTTATCATTATTTGGTTGCGGTAATAAGACTGACAATTCCGAAAATTTTATTCAACAAGCCAAACAAATTGAAATTGCTCAATTGAGTGGAGAGCTGAAACTATTGGAACAGAATAAAACTGAATTTGATTTCATTGGAATCACTTCTAATGGAATCGATTGTATTTATTTCGTTAAAGACAACGGAATGTTTCAAATTGAATTTGAAGCTATGACAAACAACCAAATCCCATATATTGACAAGTTAAAGACATTTGCAACTCAAAACGGATTTGAAATAAAAATGACAACATATGGAAATAAACCGCATTATGACGCTAAGGAAGCCCCTGTTTTAAAAATAATCACTAATTCAAATCTTGAGAAGACTGCTGAATTAGGACAGAAAATTCAAAAAGACATTTTTAACAATAAGGCAGAAACGAAATATGATGTTGTGCCATAAAATAACAGCCACTAACAGGGGGTTTGCAAAAAAGCGGATTCAGTGCTAAATTGAACATTCGGAATTCTAATAAACATTTGTACTAAATTGAAAATTTGTGGTTTTAATTCCGCTTCTTAGCAAAGCCCCAAAACGTCATTATCGGTAATTTCTTGCGACACTTCACACCACTCAAAACTAAAATAGCGACATGAAAATAAAACTATTACTGTTCAGCATTTTATTTACCAACCAAATCATTGCGCAGTCCTATCAAAAAATCCATGACAAAAGCATTTTAGTAGATAGTCATAACGATATTTTAATGAAGGCTGCAGATAACGGATTGGTTTTCGACACCGATTTAAAAGGAAAAGCAAATAGTGATCTAGCACGGTTGAAACAGGGTGGACTTGACGTACAGTTGTTTTCGGTGTACTGTCATGGTGATGCCCTAGAACCGTTTGCTTATGCCAACAGAGAAATGGATATTCTTGATGCAGTGGTGGCCCGTAATCCTGATAAAATTGTGAAAGTTGCGAATTACGCCGGATTATTAAAGGCTGTAAAACAACATAAAATTGCTGCGATGTTTGGTGTAGAAGGCGGTCATATGATAGAAGATGACCTCAATAAATTAGACGCAATCTATAAACGGGGTGCCAGATATTTAACTCTTACGCATAATATTTCACCATCCTGGGCAACCAGTGCCGCCGATGAAACTGTTAACGTAAACCTACCGCACAAAGGACTGACGGATTTTGGACGAAAAGTAGTACAGCGAATGAACCAACTTGGGATGCTGATCGATGTGAGCCACGCCGGTGATCAAACTTTTTGGGATGTAATTAAACTGGCAACCAAACCCATCATCGCTTCACACAGTTCAGTTTACAATCTTGCACCTCACCGCCGTAATTTAAAAGATGATCAGATAAAAGCCCTTGCCAAAAATAAAGGTGTAATTCAGGTAAATTTTCATCCAGGATTTATTGACAGCAGTTTTGATGCTAAAGAAACGGCATTTTTAGAAAAGTATAAAGCCGAGATTGATTCGCTTCAGAAAAGTGGTATGCATGAATATTATGCAATGGATTATCTGTATCAAAAATATGAGGCAGAAGCCAACGCGATGCGACCACCACTGTCTATGCTTATTGAATACATCATTAATTTGGTGGGAGTAGATTATGTGGGATTGGGTTCTGACTTTGACGGCATTAGTCTTACCCCACAACAATTGGACGATGTAACTTCATATCCAGTAATTACAAAAGCATTGGTCGGGAAAGGATATTCTAAAAAAGAGATTTCAAAAATACTTGGCGGAAATTTTCTAAGGGTACTGAAAGCCAACGAAGAAAAACAGCCGGTTAGCAATGTACAGACGAACTGAAACTACCGCTAACAGCGGTTTGGCTAGCTTTGGTTTTCAGGCTTAATACGAAGTTGATTTTGTATCTTAAAATTTTGTTATTCACCGCAAATGAATCTTAATTTAGTTCCAAAGTCAGGCAAGACGCGGGATGTCATCATTAAACTTTGCTTCAATCGAAATTTTCACTTAAAATACAATTACTAATTTTTTGAAATTATGAAAATGAAAATATCACCTGGTGTTAAAAAATTGATAATGGTGTTTTGTTTAATCGGATTATCAACCGAAACCTTTAGTCAGCATAATAATGACAAATTAATAATTGAAGACATTAATTTTGTTAGTGAAGGAGATACGCTTTCAGGAACGATGGTTATACCGTCAAATAAAAGCAAACTTTCTGCAGTAGTTGAAATACATGGCTCCGGTAAAACAAAAAGAAATTTAGGATTGGCAAAATTCTTCGCAACACAGGGAATTGCATTTCTCACCTATGATAAAAGAGGAGTGGGAAAATCACAGGGTAAGTACGTTGGTGGTGAAAATAATGCCAGTGCTGAAAATTTAATACTGTTATCCAAAGACGCATATGCTGCTTTTAAAGCATTGAAGAAACGACTGAGTTCTGATACTGTAAAAATTGGACTATTTGGAGGAAGTCAGGTAGGTTGGATTGCACCGGTTACGGCATCATATGATAAGGAGATACGTTTTATGGCATTAATGTCTGCACCGGTTGTTACCGTTGGTCAGGAGATGCATTTTAGCAGGATAGCAGGTAAGAATCCTCATTTTTTTAATGAATATTCAAAATCTAAAATAGATGAGATTATTGCAAAGTCGCCAAAAACCGGTTTTGATCCCATAACTTATTTGAAGACCCTTCGCATTCCTGTATTATGGGTATACGGAGACCTGGACAGAAGTATTCCGGTTTTCGAATCAATTAAAAATTTGAATAGAATTCAAAAAGAGACAAATCAAGATTATAAAATTGAGCTGTTGACCAACCGAGATCATAATTTGTCAAATGGTAAAAATGATCATTATGCGCTTAATCTTATTATTGAATGGATAAAAAAAGATAACCTGTGGCTAACAGCACCTAACTGAAGTCTGGAGTGGCAGGAAATTTTCAGCTTCGAAGTCCCCAACGTCAGTTAGCCGTAAACATTAGCGGCAATCTTTAGAATACGTTATCATGAGAATAAAATACTTTTTCATCTTTATTATTTTAGTATGTTCAGCATGTAAAACAATGAACATATCCGAAACGGAAAAAAACTATGTGTTAAATGATTCAGCGAAAGATAAATTTTACCTGGTTGAACAGATAAGAATGCAACAAAAGGAGGGTAAACTGGGAGAATGCCAATGCTTATAGTTAATGGAGAACCAAAATATTATTACCATAGAAAAGAAAACAAACCGGCAAATATTAATAAAAAAGACATAAAAATTATTGAAATTATGGAAGCTGAAAAATGCACAGGTCTTTTTGGTGCGGCATGTAAATATGGGTTAATAACAGTTAACACCTACGGGAAACAGCAAATTTTACCATAAAAGTACGGCTAACAGCAGTTTGCAACACCTGCGTGGTTTGGGTTTCTCACCGTGTTTCTCTCAAAAGTAAAAAAAGAATTTGGTGTTTGGAATCATTAGTAATATATAATCGCAGCTGTCGCAAGCCGCTATCGGTTATTTTAAAAGTCACGCCGCTCCGGTGGCAGCAGGGAAACCATCGTTGCATTCGCACGACGCTTTCCCAACTGCCGCCTTTGACGCATTCCGGAACGGAGCCAAAAAGCTCCTTTTGGAACGACGACAAAGCAGGGCGGTCATTAGCGGAAATTAAAGAAGAAAATCTTACATAATTATTTTTAATAAATTAGTCTTTAATTTTTCACCAAAACTAAATACATGAGAACATTATTTACCATTGCTTTGTTCACTTTGTGTTTTAACAATCTTCCCGTAAAAGCACAAGCGATTAATGAAAAAAGTAAACATCTGGATAGCTTGTTCAATGCTTACTATGAGGAAGGCTTACGTCTATCGCCACTGTTCGCTACGCTTTATGGAGATAACCGATACAATGACCAGTTACCGGCAGAATTTACGGACAGCTACAACAGTACGAATAAAAATTATTATAGTCGCTACTTGTCTGCGCTTTCAAAAATTAAACGACAAAATTTAAGTGAAACCGACCGCCTTAGCTACGATATATTGCTGTGGGAAATAAAAATAAAGCTGGAAGGACTATCACTAAAAAGTAACCGCATGCCCTTTAACCAATTTGAAAGTGTGCCTTTAGTTTTGGGGCAGGCAGGTAGTGGAAGCTTTGTACAGCCGTTTAAAACCGTAACTGATTATAATAATTGGATCAAACGGGTTACTGGTTTTGCAGCCTGGACAGACAGTGCAATCATTTATTTTAGAACAGGCATAGCGGAGGGAATTGTTTTGCCAAAAGTGCTAGTGGAGAAGATGATTACCCAGATGAATAGTTTTGTTGTTGCTGATCCTACCAAAAGTGTTTTCTATGGGCCGATCACAAATCTGCCAGGCACGTTTTCGGAAATAGAAAAGCAACAACTAACGCATGCTTATATAAAAATGATTAATGAGCAGTTGGTTCCCACTTATAAAAAACTGGGTAACTTTCTACAGACGGAATATCTACCAAAATCAAGAGCCAGCAGTGGCTTAGCGGCCATCCCGGGAGGAGATGATTTATATAAGTACAACTTAAGGCTTATAACAACGACCAATATCTCCGCGGAAGAAATATATACTACAGGATTGGCCGAAATAGCACGAATTACGGGTGAAATGGAAAAGCTTAGGCTTGCTTCTGGATTTGAGGGCGATTTGAAAGCCTTCAGGAAGTCGCTGTCAACAGATCCGAAATACTTTCCTTACAAGACACCGGAAGAAGTTTTGGCTGCTTATAAAGCGATTCAGCATAAGATTGAACCCAACCTGCACACCATATTTTTGAAGAAACCTAAAACCCCTTTCGAAGTTCGCCAAACGGAAGCCTTTAGAGCTGCCACAGCTTCAGCACAATATATACCCGGTTTAGCTGATGGTAGTCGGCCGGGGATATTTTACATACCCATAATTGACGCCACTAAATCACCCCTTGCCGCAGAAACACTGTTTGCTCATGAAGCCATTCCCGGGCACCATTACCAAACCATGTTGCAGTATGAAAATATGGATTTGCCACCATTCAGGCGAAATAAAAAAGTGATAGCATTTTCAGAAGGTTGGGGGCTGTATAGCGAAAGCTTAGGAAAGGATATTGGTTTGTATAAGGACGTGTATCAACAAATGCGGAACTTATCGGCAGAATTGCACCGGGCTGTTCGTCTGGTAGTAGATCCAGGAATTCATCAGAAGGGCTGGACAAGAGAACAGGCGATTCAATACATGGTGGAACATGGGAATGGCAACGAAAGAGGTGCTACGGCAGAGGTTGAACGTTATATGGCTATTCCAGGTCAGGCAGTTGCTTATAAAGTGGGTGAAATGAAATTGCTTGAACTGCGTAAAAAATATGAGAAGCAATTAGGCGCCAATTTTAATATTGCTGAATTTCATGACCAGATCTTAAAAGATGGTGCCATTCCATTGGATATTTTAGATGCCAAAATGGAAGCCTGGGCGAAGAAGAAAAGGAAATAGTTTTCGACGTAACTAAAAGGGCTTCCCTTTCAGCGCTGGGTGCAGAAAGGGTGTTGTAATTACAAACGATGTGTCATAGCACTGTTCCCGGCTCAACTTCATAAGGTTCCTTGCCTTCTTCAAAAATCCTTGTGGTTTCTGAACCTTCTACGGTGATTTTCTCCCCTGCTACGCGGATCCAGTTGCCTTCGCGCAGGCCTACGACTTTAAGGTCATTCTGGGTCAGGAATTCCAGGATTCTGGTTTCCCTGGTTTCGCCGTTGTGTCTTAGGTCCGGGCTGGGATCCAGATAATGCGGATTGATGTTGAAAGGCACCAGACCCATACAGCTGAAACTTGGCGGATAAACGATGGGCATATCATTCGTGGTTTTCATATTGATACCGCCAATGTTGCTGCCGGCACTGGCTCCAAGGTAGGGTTTGCCATCTTCCACATTTTCCTTAAGGAAGTGCATCAGGTTTTCTTCGTGCAGGGTTTTCACAAGCAGGAAGGTGTTGCCCCCACCGGTAAAGTAGCCCTGCGCCTGGTTGATGGCTTCGGCTTTTTCTTCAAATTCATGCAGTCCGCGGACTTTTATATTGCGTTTTGCGAAGAATGCAGCGGCTTTTGCGGTATACTCCTCATGGGAGATGCCACCGGGCCTTGCAAAAGGGATGAAGAGGATTTCATCGATCCCCTGAAAGAGTTCAGCGATTTCGGTTTCAATATATTCGAGATAATTCCCGCCGTAAAGCGTGGAAGTTGATGCGAGGAGGATGTTCATGGTGTTGGTAGTGGATTAGTTGGTTAGTGGTATAGCGGTCGTATGCAAATTTACCGAAATTAAATCGGAGTGCGTGCTCGTGAAAAGAAATACCTCCCTGTTTATAGCCCGGATTGCAGCGGAAATCCTTTTTTCTCCATGGACTTAGGCAAAGGCAAAAAAGATTGCAGCAGAAAGCCGGCCGGGTGGTTCACAAAACACCGAAACCTTGTTGCTCCTGAAAAATTGGATTATCTTTGCACAAATCAAATTTAAAGTAATGAAATTTTTTATTGACACCGCCAATCTGGACCAGATCAGAGAGGCACAAAACCTGGGAATCCTGGACGGAGTGACCACGAATCCGTCGCTCATGGCTAAGGAAGGGATTGCAGGGACCAACGCCATTATGCAGCATTACAAAACCATTTGTGAGATTGTGGACGGCGCCATTTCCGCAGAAGTCCTGTCCACAACCTACGACGAAATGATTAAGGAGGGTGACGAACTCGCTGCCATTCACCCGAACATTGTGGTGAAAATCCCGATGATCAAAGACGGGGTTCGGGCGCTGAAATATTTCTCGGACAAAGGCATCAAGACCAACTGTACGCTGATTTTCTCTGCCGGACAGGCGCTGCTTGCTGCAAAAGCCGGTGCTACTTACGTTTCCCCGTTTTTGGGAAGACTGGATGACATCTCCACCGACGGACTTGCCCTGATTGACGAGATCCGGACGATTTATGATAATTACGGATACGAAACCCAGATCCTGGCCGCCTCCATCCGCCACTCCATGCACATCATCAACTGTGCGAAGATCGGCGCAGATGTGATTACTTCGCCGCTTGGTCCGATCCTGAGTTTGCTTAGTCACCCACTTACAGACAAAGGTCTGGCGCAGTTCGTGGAAGACAGTAAGAAGATGGCGTAACGCCGGTACAAAATCAGAAAATCCCAAAACGTAAAGTTTTGGGATTTTTTGCTACTTGGTAACAATTTCCATCCGATATAAATAGGTGTTTCTCCCATTGCTAACATGCTCTTGTCTAATTTCTCTAATTTCCGAATCCCTCAAAAAAGCTTCTGCATCTTGTACATTTACTGTCTTTTGTTCTATCTTTTCCCTGGACACTTTTTTACCATCAATAAAGAAAGTTGTGTGTTCAGAAAATAAGGGTAAAATAACATTTCTCTGGATTATTTTTTCTTCTTTAATAAGTTCTCCACTCAACTGGAAGGTGGAATTGCTAATTGCATTGGTTCTAAAGAAATATGTTACTAAATTTGGTTTTAACCGTGACTCCGAAGCGATTTTCTCAATTTTAGACGCTTCTTCTTTAAGATCAGCGATTTCTTCAATGGTCAACGGATTCTTATCATAATTTCTACCTGGATAATAATTGTCTTTAAATTTTGAAGATTTCACAAGTTGTTTGATTTTACTTTCAACTTCGGCTCTATTTTTTGCCGAATTTTCTGCTTTTAATAATCTTTCTTTTTCTGCTTTTTCAAAAAAAGTCTTCAAATCCTGATCATTTCTTTTCCCGTATGATGCAACAGTTTCTGCCACCACACTGATTTTAGTATTTTCTTTTGGCAAATTCATGTACTTTCTCATAATAGAAAATGTATTTTTGCTTTCTTCTGCATCCTCCGTCTTAAAAGCTGTAAACACAGCCGCTTTCCCAGCCTCCCAGACTTTAGAATAGGTCGCATCTGTGCTGCCAAAAGAGTAATCTTTGTTGTTCCTGTTTCTCAAATAAAACTTTATAAAATCTTCCCGCAATGTTTCTTTGCCTTCCACAATAAAAAGATTCTCATCGGTTGCTCTATACAGATTAATAGGCATAGGATCATAGGACTTTACAGCTTTGCTATGCTTTTGACTGGTTTTGACTGTATCCGCCTTGATCCCGGGAACATCAGTTACGGACGTGCCGGATACTGCCTCTTCTGCTGTTTCTGTTTTTTCCATTACTGCGACTGCTTCCCGCTCATTAATAATCTTCTGGATGTCTGCATTTAGTTCCGCAATCTCGATGTTCTTTGTATTGACAGCGTAGGCAAAAGCCATTGTAAATACCAGCGGCAATGCTAAAATTCTGTGCAGGTATCCGAACTTAGTTTTGGGTTTCTGTAACATTTTTAATCGTTTTTTAAGGTTAGAATTTAGGAAGGGATTGGTTGCCGGAATAATATTCCTGGAAAAATGACTCGCCAGCAGCATCTTTACAAAGGCTTTTGTATCCAGATTTTTTACCGCTTTATGATCTGCCAGGTATTCGTGAATAAGATAGAGTTCCTTTTTAATTAGCCAGAAGACCGGATTAAACCACAGAACGGAGCAGACTATTTCCATAAACAGTTTATCACTGCTGTGTTTCTGCTCTATATGCACCATTTCATGTTTAAGGATTTGCTTTCCCAGATCTGAATTCAGCAAGATGCTGTTCTTCCAGAACAGGGATTTAAAAAATGAGAACGGGGCGTCTTCCAGGTCGGTATGATAAACAGAAATTCCCTGAAGTTGTTCCCTGGGAAATCTGCCTTTGAAACTGCGGATCCTGAAAAGCCCAACTACTAATTTTCCCAGCAAAATCAATGCAACCGGACTGACAGCCAGAATGCTGATATAAAATAAGAGCTGGTCACGGTGTTCAGGAGATACACTTTCGGTGTACTGTAAACCACTCATCAACAAATAGATATTGCTATTCACCTCTAAAGTGAAATAGGAGATTTTAAGAAGCGGAAGCAGGAGACTTACCAGTACAGCAGCCAGCAGATAGAAGCGGTTGTAATGGTGAAAGGTGCGGTCTTTAAGTGCCAGGTGATAGTAGCCGAACAGCACTGCCGAGCAAAGGATCATCTTGCCAATGTAAATCAATACGGTTTCCATCAGTCTTTAGTTTTAAGTTCGTTCAGCAACATTTCCAGATCTTCTACGCTCATCTCATTCTTTTCTACCAAAAAGGAAACTGCGTTGGTATACGAGCCTTGAAAATAGTTTTTAACCAGATTTTTAATTGATTTTCCGCTGTACTGCTCTTTCGATATCAGCGGAAAATATTCATGCTGTCTTCCGTAAACTTTATAATCTACAAAAGATTTGTCTGTCAGCACCTTCAGAATCGTGGAAACAGTATTGGTGTGAGGCTTAGGTTCGGGGTACTGATCCAGTATATCTTTCAGAAACCCTTTGCCTGCCTTCCAGAGATATTGCATGGTTTGTTCTTCCGCTTTGGTCAGTTGATTTTTCATATCACGAATTATTTAGTGATACAAATGTAAAATTATTTTCTATAAGTACAACTATTTTTATAGTTAAACTAAGTAATTATTTAAAATATTGATTTTCAACTGCTGGTGTTTGTTCCTGATCTAAAATCTCCCTGTTATAGCTACAAACCCTCATAAACACGCAATAAAAAAAGAACCAGTATCCTTAATCTCTTTACTTTGTTGTGCGCCGCGGCGGAACTCAAACGTGCGTTGGCCGCGGCGAATATGAGCCCTGTATAACCCACAAAAAAAGAGAACCACTGCTGTGATTCTCTCTGCTTAGTAGCGGGGACACGACTCGAACGTGCGACCTCCGGGTTATGAGCCCGACGAGCTACCTACTGCTCTACCCCGCGCTATTGTGGTGCAAATATACGAATTATTTGAAGCAATGCAAATTTTTCTTGAAAAATTAGTTATTCATCATATTTTCCTAACTTTGTGTATGGCAAAAATTCTTAAAATCTACCCCGAAAATCCACAGGAAAACCTCATCAATGAAGTGGTTACGGTGTTAAAGAATGGCGGACTGATCATTTATCCTTCCGATACCGTTTATGCCCTTGGCTGTAATATCTTCGATACAAAGGCGATGGAAAAACTCGCCCATATCAAAAAAGTAAAACTGGATAAGGCACAGTTTTCAATCATCTGCAACGACCTTAGCCACCTCTCCCATTTCACTAAACCAATAGACACCGCTGTATTCCGCTTCCTGAAAAGTAAGATTCCCGGACCTTTCACCTTTATCCTGGAGGCTAACAAAAGCCTGCCGCTGGCGTACAAGGGCAATAAGACCGTGGGAATCCGGGTGCCGGAGCATAACATCCCGCAGCTGATTGTGGAGAAACTGGGACATCCCATTGCCTCCACCTCCATTAAGGATGATGACGAAGTGCTGGAATATTCCACAGATCCCGAACTGATTGCAGAAAAGTACGACCATTTGGTCGACCTCGTGATCGACAGCGGTTATGGGGACAACATTGCCTCTACCGTAGTGGATCTGACCAGCGGGGAACCGGAAATTATCCGTCAGGGTAAAGGGGAAATCTGAGTTTATCACAAATCTGATCTCATTTAATGAAAATAATCACTTCACCGGCAAAACTGATGAATACAGAGATTTCTTCCGGATTTCTCAAACCTTCAGATCCTGTATTTATTGAGGAGGCTGCCTATATTCAGTCTTTTCTTAAGGAAAAGTCACCTAAGTACTTATCCGGACTGATGGAGATTTCGCAGAAACTTGCGGATGAGAACTGGGAGCGAAACCAGAAGTGGAAGCCGAAACCTACAAAGAAAGAATCGGCGCCTGCCATGTTTGCTTTTACAGGCGAAGTCTATCGCGGACTCGACGCCAAAACGCTGGACAAAAGCGCGGTGGCTTATCTGCAGAAAAATTACCGCATGCTTTCCGGACTTTATGGCTTGCTGAAACCGTCGGACAAGGTGATGCTTTACCGGCTGGAAATGGGGCGGAAATTTGACTTTGGCGATTACAGTAACCTTTATGATTTCTGGCGCGAAAAGGTCACCCAACAGCTGAACAGCGAACTGAAAGCGAAAGACCTGATCCTGAACCTCGCCAGCTCGGAATACGTGAAGGTCCTGAACCGGAAGCAACTGAAAGCGCCGGTTATCGACTTCGAGTTCTTTGAAATTAAAGACGGCAAACCGAAAACGATTGTCGTATATACAAAACATGCAAGGGGTCTGATGGTCCGTTTCTGTGCAGAGAACCAGGCTAAGACCCTGAACGATGTAAAAGCATTCAATTTAGAAGGATACCGCCTTGATGAAAAACTCTCCACCAAAACAAAACTCGTCTTTACAAGATAAAAATGACCCTCGCAGAATACAAAGCCTATTTTCAGGATCAGCTTTCTCAACTCTATTGCCCAACTGATAGCGACCGCCTCTTCCTTATTCTCTGTGAAGAAGTATTGAAACTGAACCGGATTGAACTCAGGAACAGTCTTCATGCCGATGTACCGGAAGAACACAGGAGCGAACTCGACAAAATCCTTAATCAGCTGAAATCCGGAAGACCTTATCAGCAAATCCTGGGGAAAACACACTTTTTCGGACTCCATTTTCTTGTGGATGAAAACGTCCTCATTCCGCGTCCCGAAACCGAAGAACTTGTGGAACTCGCGGTTGCAAAGATGAAGAAGTCCGGAAGTTGGAAGATGGAAGATCGAAGTTACAGTCGGAATTTAAAAATACTGGACATCGGGACCGGAAGCGGAGTGATTCCCATTTGTCTGAAGAAACAATTTCCGCAGGCTGAAATAACCGCCATCGACTACTCGGAAAAAGCGCTGGAAACGGCAAAGAAAAACGCAAATCTGCACAGCGCGGACATCAACTTCATCCATCAGGATTACCTGAATCAAGGTTTGACAGGTACGTTTGACGTCATCATCTCCAATCCGCCCTATATTGGAATGGATGAAGTGGGTGAAATCGGCGATTCCGTAAAGGAATTTGAACCGGAAATGGCCCTCTTCTCGCCCACCAGTGATGCATTGATTTTCTACCGGAAGATTGCGGCCGATGCCGAACATCATTTAAAGGAAAACGGAATCGTTTTTCTGGAAATAAACCAAAAACTCGGAAAGGAAACGCTGGCGCTGTTTAATAATTTCCATCGTGCCGAACTGCTGCAGGACCTCTCCGGCAACGACCGCTTTATCTATGCGGTCAAATAACAAAAACTTCCGGCAATCCGAAGGTTTTTAAATATCTATCCAATCTTCTTTTTCACAAAGACCATATAGCTCATATAGAGCAGCGGAAGTGCCATGATTCCAAGGTAAAGTGCGTTGCTCATGGCCACTTCCGGCTGCAGTGCAATTGCAAACACCAAACCGAAAGCCGCACCTCCTAAATGGGCTGCGTGACCAATATTGTCGTGAGGTTTAGGGTTAAGCATCATATAAACCGAATATGCAAAATACAAAAATCCAAAAATATAACCCGGAATAGGGATCGGAATGAAGAAGAAGTAAATCCCAAGGTCAGGAATCATAGCGATGGACGCAAAGAGGATGCCTGATACACCCCCGCTGGCGCCAATTGCAGAATACCAGGGCTGGCTTTTGTAAAGGTAGAGCGAAAAGATATTGCCTAAGAGTATGGATCCGAAATACACAATGATAAAACCTACAGCACCAAAAGCCTGGATCACAATTGGCCCAAAGAAGTAGAGCGTCATCATATTAAAAAGCAAATGCATCATGTCGGCATGCAGGAACCCTGCAGAAAGCAGTCGGATGTATTCCTTATTGTTATTTATTGCGCCTACATTGAATTTGTATTTTTCGAAAAGGGGTTGGTTGCTGAACGCTATGAAACTGATGATCGCAGTTACCGCGATGACAATGATTAGTATTAAACTCATATTTTTTTAAATTTCTTTTTTTCGAAAGCCTACAAAGCCACTTTTTATTCGTCGAAAAGGCTTCCTATGGTTCCTTCCTCGGGAAACTCTTCATCTTTAACATCGTAGTCTATAAAGGAAACACTTTCCTCATGCTGTTCCACCTCATCAAATCCGGGATTGATTTCCTCCGGTTCGGGAAGCGTGATATTGATGGTTTTCACCTTACTCTTAGTCAGCTGGTTGCCGATCGCCTTAATCCCTTTCACCGATATGAATTCGTCGATGCGGAGGGTTTCGGGTTCCCGCTGTTTGTCTTTATCTTTTGCAAAAATAATCTCTGCGCTGGCATTGTCGGCGGTAATCAGGTGTTCAATAAAGGTCTTTGGATTCTCGGACGGAATGAAATTCTGGACATTCGGCGTGTTTTCAAGAAGGAACCTCTTGATAAAATAAATCCCCTTGTCGCCGTCAAAATAGATACAGGTGATGGGCTGCTCCGGATTCCATTTCTCCAGCACCAGATATTCGTCATCAAACCGGTTCATCAGGTCGAAGGAGACCAGTTTTGCTTCTCCGTGGGTATTGATGGTTAATATCCGGTCATCACCTTTAAAATTTCCAAGCAGGGTGCCCCGCGCATCCACATTCAGGCGTCGTACCGTTTCATCAAACCAAATCTTACGCGGAGCCAGTGTGCTGTGACCTTCCTCCTTCATATCGATTTTCTTCACGGTGTATTTAGTCACCAGGTTTCCGCGGGAATTCCTTCCCTTGATCGCCAGGTCAGAGAAATCAATGTCAATTCTGCTTTTCCTGACGCGGGCATTCGGCTTCAGCAGTACCGTAACCAGTTCGGCTTCACCGTTCGGATTTGCGGTAAAATAAAGCAGTTCCGAGCCCTTTTTCTCCGATGCCAGCGCGTAATCGGTGTTCCGGGTAATGCTGGTCACAGAGAACCTTTTCATGTAGTAGGGTCCGTCTTTACCTTCGCGGTAAATCGTATTGTAAACAGTCCGCGTATCGCCTTTTTTCCAGATCCCGACATGAAGGATGTCCTTGCCGATGAAGGTCTTCGCCTCCACTTTCACCACTTTCATCATGCCGTCCTTCCGGAAGGTGATGATGTCGTCAATATCGGAACAGTCGAAAAGATACTGGTCCTTCCTGAGAGAGGTTCCTATGAATCCTTCTGCAAAATTGGCGTAGAACTTTTCGTTGGCCACCGCCACTTTGGATGCATCAATGGTATCGAAGACCCTGATCTCGGTCTTACGCTCCTTGTCCTTGCCGTATTTTTTCTGGATGTTCAGATAGTAATCAATCGCGTATGGAATGAGATGCTGTAGATTGTATCTGCACTTTTCAATCTTGTCTTCCAGCGCGGCAATGGTCTCTTTAAATTTATCGAGGTCAAACCTGGAAATCCTCTTGATGCGGATTTCCGTAAGCTTTAAAATGTCTTCTTCCGTAACGGCCCTGAGCAGATGTTTGGTGTGCGGTTTCAGGCCTGCATCAATTGTGGAAATCACCTCTTCCCAGGATTTCACCTCCTCTATATCGTGGTATATTCTGTTTTCAATGAAGATCCGCTCCAGAGAGGCAAAATGCCAGCTTTCCTGAAGTTCATGCAGTTCTATTTCCAGTTCTTTCTTCAGCAGGGAAACCGTATGGTCCGTATTCATCCGCAGTATTTCCGAAACACTGAGGAACATTGGTTTGTCACCTACAATTACACAGGCGTTCGGGGAAATGGAGACCTGACAGTCGGTGAAAGCATACAGCGCATCGATTGTTTTATCTGGGGAGACATCGCTGGCCAGGTGGATGAGAATCTCCACTTTGTCCGAGGTATTGTCTTCAATCTTCTTGATTTTTATTTTCCCGCGTTCCGTAGCCTTTACAATACTTTCAATAAGGTCGCCCGTATTCCTGGAAAACGGCAGTTCGGTAATCACGAGCAGGTTTTTGTCCCTCTGGACAATCCTTGCCCGGGCCCTTACCTTTCCGCCACGTTCTCCATCGTTATATTCTGCCACATCAAGCATCCCACCGGTAATAAAGTCGGGGAACACATGGAATTTCTTGCCCTTCAGATGTGCTACGGAAGCGTTGATGAGTTCATTGAAATTGTGAGGAAGGATTTTTGTGGAGAGTCCCACGCCTATTCCTTCCACCCCCTGCGCGAGCAACAGTGGGAATTTAACCGGGAGGTCTATAGGCTCATTATTACGTCCGTCATAGGATTTGGACCACTCGGTGGTTTTGGGATTAAACACCACCTCCAGTGCAAACGGGGTGAGGCGCGCTTCAATATAACGTGCCGCCGCGGCTGAATCTCCCGTATAAATGTTACCCCAGTTTCCCTGGGTGTCGATCAGGAGCTCCTTCTGCCCGATCTGAACCATGGCATCGGTGATGGAGGCATCGCCGTGTGGGTGGTACTTCATTGTATTCCCTACCACATTAGCCACCTTGTTATAACGACCGTCCTCCAGCTCACGCATAGAGTGCATGATGCGCCGCTGAACGGGTTTGAAGCCGTCATAGACAGACGGAATTGCGCGGTCCAGGATTACGTATGAGGCATAATCCAAAAACCAGTCCCTGTACAGTCCTGAAACTTTCTTTAAACTTTCTCCCTCGTGTAGGTTTTCTTCTGTCATTATGCTAAGCCACTGTTTCTCGGTTGGTCTTCTTATTTGCTTTTACAATTCTCCGCAGAGAAATCTTCAGTTCAATTATTTCCTTTTTGGAAAGGTAGGAAACATCATATTTCAGAATAAGGGGATGACCCGTTTTCCTTGTAAGTGTGACGTAGAGTTTTTTTAGGACAACCGCATTTACCAGAGTATAATCCTGCAGCTTGTATTTCGGAAACTCATCATTCAGTTCTGATTTGAAGAGGGGGATTACATCCCTGTTTCTGAAGTGCAGGACTTCACCCTCGCTGTCGTATTCAAAAATCTGCCGCCCCCTAATATAAAATCCGGCAAATATTACCACTGAGACAATAATGAAAACATATGGATTAACGCCCAGAAAAATGATCCGGTTATAACTGACCAGGAACAAAAGTATACCGCCGAATAAAATCATCATCAGAAGAATGTACATTACATTATATAGCCCACTCTTCCTTCTGTTACTTAACTTCATATCATTTTAGGCTTCCACATCTTCCAGTTTTTCTTTTTTGTCGATTTCGGGATCCTCCACCACCAGATTCTCAAGTATAAACAGCTGACGGTCCGGTGTATTCTTGCCCATATAAAATTCCAGGAGTTGCTCAATGGTCTGGTCTTTACCAATGACAACCGGCTCCAGGCGGATGTCTTTACCTATAAAATGTTTGAATTCGTCGGGAGATATTTCTCCAAGCCCTTTAAAACGGGTGATTTCAGGATTTTTACCAAGTTCATTCAGGGCTTTTACCCTTTCGGCATCCGAATAACAGTATCTGGTTTCTTTCTTATTCCTTACCCGGAAAAGCGGCGTAGAAAGGATATAAAGATGTCCGTTCCTTATGAGATCCGGAAAAAACTGAAGGAAAAAGGTAATCATCAGCAGGCGGATGTGCATACCATCCACATCGGCATCGGTTGCAATAATCACCTGGTTATAACGAAGGTCTTCCAGCGAGTCTTCAATATTCAGGGCGGCCTGAAGTAGGTTGAATTCCTCATTTTCATAGACCACCCTCTTTGTAAGTCCGTAAGAATTCAAAGGCTTACCGCGGAGGGAAAATACAGCCTGAGTATCCACATCCCTTGACTTGGTGATAGATCCCGAAGCGGAATCACCTTCAGTGATGAAAATCTGTGATTCTGATTTACGTTCGGCCTTCTGGTCGTTATAATGCTGGCGGCAGTCCCGTAGCTTCTTGTTGTGCAGGGAAACCTTCTTCGCGCGTTCCCGCGCCAGTTTCTGAATCCCGGAAAGCTCCTTTCTTTCCCTTTCGGATACCAGGATTTTTTTATGAATGGCCTCTGCGGTCTCCTGATTCTTATGCAGATAGTTGTCCAGATTCTTTTTAAGAAAGTTGGTCATGAACGCGCGGATGGATTCCTTGCCGGGTTCCATATCGCTGGAACCGAGTTTGGTCTTGGTCTGCGATTCGAATATGGGCTCAATAACCTTTATGGAAACTGCGGTGATAATGGATTTCCGTATATCGGCGGCTTCGTAGTTTTTGTTCAGGAACTCGCGGATGGTCTTTACATACGCTTCCTTAAAAGCGTTCAGGTGGGTTCCGCCCTGCGTTGTATTCTGACCGTTTACGAAGGAGAAGTAGGTTTCCGACTGTGATTTGTCCGAATGGGTGATGGCAATTTCAATATCTTCTTCTTTCAGGTGAATGATGGGATAGAGAATATCGCCCTCAAGTTCTTCCTGCAAAAGGTCTTTTAATCCATTCTCGGAGAAAAAGGTTTCCCCGTTGAAGATGATTTTAAGTCCCGGATTCAGATATACGTAATTCCGGAGCATCCTTTCAATATACTCCTTCCTGAATTTAAAATGCGGAAAGATCTCGTGATCGGGGATAAAGGTGATCTCGGTCCCGTTTCGTTCGGCCGTATCACTTTCATCATGGTTGTGGGTAATAATTCCTTTGGAAAACTCCGCAACCTTAACCTTACCCTCCCGTATGGATTTAACTTTAAAGAAATCCGAAAGCGCATTCACGGCCTTGGATCCCACCCCATTCAGTCCTACCGACTTCTTGAACGCCTTACTGTCATATTTTCCGCCGGTGTTCATTTTTGAAACAGCGTCCACCACTTTTCCCAGCGGTATACCCCGTCCGAAATCGCGGATGATGGCTTTCCCTTCATCAATCTTAATCTCAATCCTTTTCCCGGATTTCATCACGAATTCATCGATAGAATTATCGATGATTTCCTTCAGCAGGATGTAAATCCCATCATCGGCAGAAGAACCGTCGCCCAGTTTCCCGATGTACATTCCGGGACGCTGCCGGACATGCTCCTGCCAATCGAGGGTACGGATGTTGTCTTCGGTGTATTGAAAAGTGGTGTTTTCGTTCATATGTGCTGCTGCCGGCTTTCCACCGCACAACTTTCGGCCTTTTAAAATCAGTAATCAACAAAAATAAAGAAACGAAACTGATATTTAAAATTTTGTGGAAAAGTTTTATGTCGCACCATGAAAGACCGGAAATGAAAAACCGCAGCCGCCTGAATTTTCTTCTTCCTGCAACTGCGGCTAAAATTTATATTCTTAGTTGATGTTTATTATCAAACCTACTAATTTCCGTACCTATTGCTTTCCCCACCATCGATGGCGATTACCTGCCCACTCACGTAGTCGTTGTCCCCACTCAAAAGGTAAGCGACCATTTTGACTTCCTGTGTTTAAACTGCTTTTTAAAAACCGTCGCCATCGAGAAGATTGCCCAGTTTACCGAGGACGCTGCCCTCCTCGCCTTTTTTGGCCGTACCGAACTGTAAGATTCTGTTTGCAAGCCGTGCAATCGGCAGGGTCTGAATCCAAACCTTGCCCGGACCACGGAGTTGGGCAAAGAACAGCCCTTCGCCCCCGAAAATGGTATTCTTAATTCCACCGACAAACTGTATGTCATACTGCACATTCTGCGTGAACGCCACAATACATCCGGTGTCGATCTTAAGGATTTCCCCGGGCTGCAGTTCTTTTTCAATCACGTGTCCACCGCTGTGCACGAAAGTCATCCCGTCGCCTTCCAATTTCTGCATGATGAAACCTTCTCCTCCAAAAAGGCCTGTTCCCAGTTTCTTCTGGAACTCAATTCCGACAGAGACCCCTTTGGCGGCACAAAGGAAACTGTCCTTCTGGCAGATGACCTTGCCACCGAGCTCGGACAGGTCCAGCGCGATGATTTTTCCGGAGTACGGCGCCGCAAAAGACACTTGCCTCTTCCGGTCTGATGTATTGGTAAAGGCCGTCATGAAAAGATTTTCCCCGGTCAGCAGCCGCTTACCTGCAGAAAATAGCTTTCCCATGAGTCCTTTTTCGTTTCCGTCTCCGAACATGGTTTCCATCTGTATGCCATCCGTCATCATCATGAAACTTCCGGGTTCAGAAATTACGCTTTCGTTTGGATCCAGTTCAATCTCCACACACTGCATCTCTTCGCCGTGGATTTTGTAATCAATTTCGTGGTTATTCATTTTTTAATTTTTTAGACAGCACTAAATTAAGAAAAAAAGAGATTTTAGTTCGAAGATCAGCCTCAAACCTGGAAATACAATCTAAAATTATCTGTAGTGCGTGTAGGAAGATTGTTTTAATTTGTTTAAACTTCTTTTGAAAACGAAAAGATTAAGGTATTGATAGAGCGAGGAACGAAGCAATCCATATCTTAAAACAACAAAACGTCTCGCGAAACCGGGACGTTTTTTATGGTCATGCAGCAAAAATTTACAGCCTATGAGAATAGAAAACATCAGAATCAGGATGTTCTCATTTCGTATATCTGAACATCCTCATATTTTTCATATCTAAAAATAATAAAACCAGGCAAAAATTCCAATTTTTTGATTGACGAATTAAAATCAAATAGGTTGAAAACTCTCTTGTTGTCTTTATTGGAAAAGCTGGAAGCGAAACAAGTAAAGCAACTCTTAACTCTCTCTTAAATACAATATTTCGGTTTTGATCACGGAAAAAATATTCCTTAATTAGATCGTCATCGAGAATATCCTGGTCTCAGGTTTGTTACGCATCATCCTCAAATCAAAAGTCATGGCAACATTACGGGTAAAAGCCCTTCCTTTTTCCGTTATTTTAATTGAATTTTTAGAGATTTCCACCAATCCGTCGTCTTCCATCTCCTTTAGCGCTCCGAGGGCATTTTCAATTTCGGGGAAAGAAGTCTGCAAATCCCACGACGTTTCCAGGCGACACATGAGGTTCAGGATATGTTTTCTGATGTTCAGGTCTTCGTCATTCAGAATATGTCCGCGGAACACCGGAATCTTTCCTTCCGCTACCCTTTTTTGATAATCTTCAACGGATTTTTCATTCTGAGCGAAAGCATACCACGAATCGGAAATTGCACTCATACCCAAACCGATCATTAGCTGTGTCTTGCTGGAGGAATAGCCCATGAAATTCCGGTGAATACTGCCGGAAACCATCGATTGATAAAGGTCATCATGCGCGAGAGCGAAGTGGTCCATCCCAACTTCAATATAGCCTAATTCTTCGAGCAGTTTTTTACCGTTTTCGTAAAGTTTGCGCTTTTCTTCGCCACTCGGCAAATCGTTTTCATCAAACCCCCGCTGTCCAACGCCTTTAATCCAGGGCACATGCGCATAGGAGTAAAAGGCCAGCCGATCAGGTTTGAGTTCCAGAGTTTTTCGGATCGTAAACTCCATTTTTTCCCACGTGTGAAAAGGAAGGCCAAAGACCAGATCATGAGACACACTTATATAGCCAATTTCCCTTGCCCAGTGGGTCACTCTTTCTACGTTTTCGAAAGGCTGGATGCGGTTGATGGCTTTCTGAACCTGCGGATCATAATCCTGAACGCCGAAACTGCATCTCCTGAAACCCAAATCATAGAGGGTTTGCAGGTGTTCACGCGTGGTATTGTTGGGGTGACCCTCAAAAGAAAATTCAGGACTGTCAGCAATGTCCGCCTTAGCAAAAATACTTTCCAGCAGTTTTTTAAGATTTTCCGGCGAAAAGAAAGTTGGCGTTCCACCACCTAAGTGAAGTTCTTTTATTCTTGGCTTCCGGCCGGTTTCAGCGCATAAAAGATCGAGATAGAGATCCCATTCCTTCAGGACACTTTCCAGATAAGGCGTCTCCACAGAGTGTTGCTTGGTAATCCGTTTATGACATGCGCAGAAGGTGCACAACTGCTCACAGAACGGAAGATGGATATAGATTGAAATCCCCTCAGCATTATTGCTTTCATTAAAGGACCGGATAACGGACTGCTGCCAAAGATCCCCCGAGAAGGCACCTTCGTCCCAGAATGGCACTGTTGGATACGAAGTGTAGCGTGGACCGGGAATGTTATATTTATCGATGAGTGATGTATTCATCCTGCAAAAATAGGAAATATATTTCCTGTGAATGCCTGACAAATGTCAAGTACTACTCTGCAGGGAATTGCGATCTTATAAAGAACAGGTTCGAAATAAACACGTCATTAAGACAACTCGACCAGGCGTGCACCAAACTAATCGTATATGTGATGTCGTTACAGTTTTTCCATATTTTCCCAAGTTCTTTGAATTTTCTGTATTTTTAAAAGATAAGGTATTAATGCAATCAGTTCAAGTCTGATAGAAAAAGTACGACTTTCTGAAACAAAAGGATTAACAAGCATCATATACCCACAAATTGCAATTCCAAGTAAAGCGTCAAAGATCGCAAATTTTGGTGCCCAATCTTTTTCAAACCATAATCCAAATGCCGTAATTCCTTTAAAGAGAAATAAGACTACCACAAGAATACCAGTTGGTGAATATACCTCAGTAGTTTCCAGTCCGTAAAGTGATATCTCAACATTCTCAATAAATAATGCTAAAATTGGAATTATTATACCTAAAATTCCAAATATTAAAAAAATCCATGTGAAAATTTTTATCCACAATGGTAATAATTCTCTTCTTCGGCTAAAATTTTTGTTTGAATTTTCAAATTCTTCAAATGATGATTTTTCTTCCATTTACAGCAAGTTTTTATAAAATTATAGATGACGCTCAGCGTACCGTCATTTTTACAATACGGTCCTTCCCAGCAAACACCACGGTATTCCTGTCGATCCATTCGCACACATACAGTCCTTTTTCATCTGAAATTTTCGTCCAGGTTTTTCCGAAATCACTGGAGAATTCAATATGCTGATCACCTACGGCAATAATATCTTTCCCTCTGGATTTCGGGCGGATTTTCACGCAGGTTTTATAGCCGCCATTCATTCCTGAGGCCTGTATCTGCCATGTCTTGCCACCGTCGTTTGTCGTGGCGATATTGTTGATGTTCTGTTCCTGTTTTGTATAGTCACCCCCGACTGCAATACCGAATTTCCTGTTGTAAAAATCAATGGAATAGATTCCCTGTGAGGAGCTTCCCTGTATAAAAGGCGTATTGAAGACCTCCCATCTTCCATTTTTGAAATCATGCCGAAAAACCCGTGACACCACTCCGCCAGTTGCAATCCATAGATATGGATAAGAGGATTCAATAATGGAATTACTCGCTGCAAAGGCTGCCTCTCCTTTGTTCAATTTCAAAGTTCCCCTATGACCAATTCCGTACCATGGATTTCTCGTTTTAGCATTAAAAACTGCGAGTTTCATATTTAAATCCGAATCCGGATCACTGAAAGCATATGCACGATTATCGTTAACGAAATGCAGTGCATCATAGAACGCAGTTTTTAAGGTATCTTTAAATACAATCTGATGTTCTAGCGACTTTTTGGCGATCTTAAAAAAATAGGCGGGGCTTTCAATATTGATGGCATAGAAAGCAGTTTTGTTCTGGGCCAGCGTCCTGAACTGAAGCTTCTTGTCTGCAAGAGCAATCTGCTTTTGGTCTGCCGGATCCTTCAGACTTACATAGCCGAATTTGGAATCGGTTCCTGCATACCAGACTTTCCCGTCCCAAAACTGTATTGCTCTAATGGAGATTTTAGCTTTTAATAATGTTTGTAATTCAATTTTTTGCGCGTGGAAAAAAATAGCGAACAAACTCAGGATAAATAAACTGATCTTTTTCATGATAACTTTGGTTGATGAATGGTTGCAGCCCCGCTTTAGCGGAAATCCTTTTAGTGCAGGCATAGGCTGGCAAAAAGATTGGGAGCGGAAGACGGTAAAGTTGCCCTAAAAATAAAAAAATCCCGCCATAATGACGGGAATCTTAATTGGTTTATTGGTTTATTTCCTGTTTTTGAAGAAATAGTAGCCGTACAAAATGGCGTGAATAATCACCATTATTACAGAGAAGGTAATTAAACCGCTGTCGTCCGTTGTGGCATTGTGATGGTGCAGGTAGGCCAGTGCTGCAAGGATGAGCGTTAGCGCAGCCCCGGAGATGGCCGTAACCGTATAGTTTTTAGGGTCATTGGTGGTATTGTTCGCCTTTCCAAGGAAGGAATTCTTGATTCCCCTGAAAAGATAGACATCCAGACCAATCATCATCCAGCATACCAAACGGATCCACGTATCCAGAGGCAGGAAAGCCATCATTCCGAAACAGACCAGGATTCCCAAAACTGGAACCAGCGGAACCAATGGAGTTCTGAATGCCCGGGGTGCATTTGGCTGGGTTTTTCTAAGGACAAGAACGCCCACGCAAACCAAAATAAAGGCAAACAGGGTTCCTATACTCGTCATCTCACCTACTATCCTTCCCGGAATAAACGCAGCAAAGAGACTTACGAAAACAAGGAAAAACAGATTGGATTTAAACGGCGTTCTGTATTTCGGATGAATCTCGCTGAACACTTTCGGCAGCAAACCATCCTTACTCATGGAGTAAAATACGCGGCTTTGCCCCATCAGCATCACCAAAATAACGGACGCGTAGCCAAGCAGGATAGCAAAGATAATTGTCGTGTTAAGCCATGGGTAGGCCGGCATCACTTTTCCATTCACCACATCTCCCATCGCTTCAATAGCAATGGCAACAGGTGCCAGATGATCCGCGCCACCACCTGCAGCAAAAGATTTGTAATGAACCACTCCAACCATTACATATGCAAACATAATATAGAGCACCGTACAGATCAGGAGCGATCCCATAATACCGATTGGCATTGCTTTTTTCGGATTTTTGGTCTCCTGGGCTGCTGTGGAAACCGCATCAAAGCCTATATAGGCAAAGAAGACGACCGCCGCGGCCCGTATGATTCCCGTCCAGCCAAACTCGCCAAATTTTCCGGTATTTTCCGGAATAAGTGGGGTCAGGTTTTCAGCTTTTACATATTTGAAACCCACGACGATGAAAATGATGACGATGGCAACCTTCAGGATTACAATCCCCGTATTTACAAAGGCGGATTCACTGGTTCCCTTTATCAGGATCAGGGACATGATGACCACGATGAAGATCGCCGGAAGGTTGACAATCCCTCCTGCTCCACTTGAAGTGACGTCAAAAGGCGTAGTCATAAGCGTTTCCGGTAGTGCGACCCCGAAAGAATGGAAGAATTTCCCCAGATATCCGGACCAGCTGGAGGCTACTGTTGCGGCTCCCACTGCGTATTCCAGCACCAGGTCCCAGCCGATAATCCAGGCTATGAATTCGCCCATCGTAGCATAGGAATAAGTATAAGCACTGCCCGCAACAGGAATCATGGACGCGAATTCAGCGTAGCAAAGTCCTGCGAAAGCACAGCCTATGGCCGCGATAATAAAGGAAATCATAATTCCGGGACCGGCATAATTTGCAGCAGCCATACCGGTTATTGAGAAAAGACCGGCTCCGATGATGGCTCCGATACCGAGCGCAACGAGTGAAGCAGAGGTCAGCGTTTTTTTAAGTCCTTTTTCAGATTCATCGGCTTCCGCCATTAGCTGATCAAGGGGTTTGGTTCTCCAGAGATTCGACATTGTTTATTTTTTTAAGATTTACGAAAATATAAAAATTTTACAATAATTAACATTTTATGTACTTTTTTATTTAAGGTCCTCTCTTTTTTCCTTTTCACAGAAGACGTTTTGGTAACAAAAAGACAACGCACCGTTCGCATAATTTTAATACTTTTATGCTTTGATTTTCAAACAACTTAAATGGAATTTTCAGACCTTTTCAATTCAGAATTAAAGAAAGAAATTACCGCAGCCGGCTACAGTAAAAATTTTGCTGCGGGGAGCGTTATCCTGGACATGCAATCCTATGTAAGGACCATTCCGGTGGTCCTATCGGGGAGCATCAAGGTCATCAGAACCGATGAGGAAGGCCGGGAAATCCTGCTTTACTATATTACGCCGGGCGAAAGCTGTATTGTTTCTTTTCTGGCAAGCATGAACAGTGATACCTCCAAAATCCGGGCAGTAGTTGAAGAAGACGCGGAAATCCTGCTGATTCCGGCAGATAAGGCCAGGGAATGGATTCACAAGTACCCGGAATGGACCGATTTCATTTTCAATCTGTACCAAAAAAGGTTTGAAGAACTTTTGGATGTCGTAAATGCCGTCGCTTTTCAGAAAATTGACACCCGGCTGCTGCATCTCCTTAAACAGAAATGCCAACTGTATCAATCCAAAGAGCTGTCGGTTACGCACCAGCAGCTTGCCGACGAATTGGGAATCACCCGCGAAGCGACCAGCAGAGTCCTGAAGCAGATGGAAAAAAACGGAATACTGGAACTGTCAAGACACAAAATACACCTTATGTAACCTGCGTTACGTTGTTGCCCAATAGCATCGCATAAATTTGCAGTATAATTAACAACAAAAATTACAAAATTATGTTTGATTCTATTAAAAACTTGTTCGGTATGGAAAAAACCGATTATGCAGCACTTATAAAAGAAGGAGCTGTGGTTATAGATGTAAGGAGTAAAGGTGAATTTGCAGGTGGTCACATTAAAAACTCCATCAACATACCGGTAGATCAGCTTGCCGGAAATCTGACTAAACTGAAGGACAAGGACAAACCCATCATTACCTGTTGTGCATCTGGCATGAGAAGTTCTACTGCCCAGAATATTTTAAAAAATGCGGGGTATACAAAAGTGTACAACGGAGGTGGCTGGATGAGTTTAAACAATAAAATTTAAGCAAATGGATGCGCATAATTTTAACGTAAACATAGACTGGAAAAGCGGCCGCACAGGCGAAATGACTTCTCCCGAACTAACGACACCCATAGAAGTGGCAACACCCCCGCAGTTTCCGAATGGAGTGGAAGGAGTCTGGTCGCCCGAACATTTGTTCACAGCTGCAGTTGCCAGCTGTCTCATGACAACCTTTCTGGCTATTGCTGAAAATTCGAAACTGGAGTTTAAAGATTTCTCATGTAAATCAAGCGGGAAACTCGACCTCATTGACGGTAAATTCATGATGACGGAAGTAATCCTGGAACCTACGGTAACAATTCTGAACGAATCGGAAAAAGAAAAAGCGGAACGTGTACTGCAGAAGTCTGAACAGAACTGCTTGATCTCTAATTCGGTAAACTCCAGAATCACCATGATCCCCACAATTGTTGTAGGCTAAAAATAGTACATATATTTAACCCATAATAAACCCCGGAATTTCCGGGGTTTTTCTTTGAATCAATAAAAAATTATTTACTCCTGGCTATCCTGATTAAGCCGCGAACCTCATTTTCACGGTAACCAAAAGCCTTGTCTTCAGGATACAGTTCCGCGATTTTTCCAGCCGTACCGGGTGCAATATTTTTACCCTTCTCCCCGTGACACTGCATGCACAGAGCATTGGTTACAAGCGGTTCATAGTAATGGGAGTCCGTTGTGGTTGCCTGCAAAGTTTTTCCTTCCAAAAGCTCCTGTTTGTATTTTTCAATGATTCTTAATTCCGGTTCGTTTGCAAGATTGTTCTGGTTTCTCGGTTTGTCGGTAACCCTTTTTATTTCCAGTCCATGCTTATCCGCAACAGATTTTACAAGCGGACCGGCCTCGGTTTTGCAGAAGGTCACGGCCGCCTCTGCACCACCCTCCTCAATTTCCTGAGTAAGGGTCTTTACCAGCGTTTTTTTGGTTTCATCAGCATATGCTTTTAGGGAATCAACATTTATTTCAGTTTGAACAGGCACTTCCTCAACCGCTGCTGCAGTTGTAGTTTCCTCTTTCTTGTTACACTGCAGCGCCAGGAACGCCATACCGGAAATTAATAGGATTTTTCTCATTGTCAAATGTTTTATCAAATTTAGCAAACGCCGGTTGCTTCTCTTCAACCTTCAGTGAATAAATCACAACAGCTTTCGTCTTTAAAGTTAACTGCAGTGAAACAGGTTCACGCGAACGGAAATTCCTTTTAGGTATTTAATTGAAGATTAAACTTTTTATGGTAAAAAAGAGTAGCCTTTTCTAAGTTTCCACAGAAAATATTTCTCCAGGAGCACTTTGCTGAAGTCATAAAATACATTGGGAATCATGATGGCAAAAACCCTTGGTTTAAAAAGTGAGTTGCTCAGGAGAAGAACTTCTTTCTTACCGGCATCCATTACGCACAGACCGGTGATCTTTCCCCAGGGTTTTTCCACGAAATCGGTCTTGCCTTCAAAAGTTTTAATAACATTCGCAGCCACAATCTTTCCTGTTACATCACTCGGATATCCGGTTTTAGGTATGGTAAACGGAACATCTCCCTGCCTGAAGGGCGGTTTCACATCAACTGCCAGACCCGCACCCCAGATGTTCTTAATGGTTGCATGTCTGTAATTTCCTAAGATCGGAATAAAATTGTTTGCAGGAGTTCCCAGTTTGGGAGAATTTGCAATAAAATCAACCCCGATAAAAGGAGGCATTAACATCGTAAAAGCAGATTCAAGTTCTTCTCCTGTTGATAAAATCACTTTGTCCTTCAGGACTTCCTTAACCCCAACATTGGTGCGGTAATGAATATTAAACATCTGCATGAAGCTCTTCAGCATGGTTTCGCCCAATGGCATTCCATCGATTCCGAAATGTCCAAGATAAGGTTCCGGTGTAATCCAGTACAGATCCACTTTTTTACGGATATTCTGTTCGCGCAGCCATTTTTCTATATTGAAAAGAAACTCATAGGCCGCTCCCATACAGCCTGCATTTTGTGTAGCACCAATCACGATAGGTCCTGGATTTTTCTTAAACTCATCCAGCTTTTCCCTGGTTTCCATTGCTTTAGGCGGGGTGCCAATGTAGAAGGCATTTTCCTTCAGGCCGGGTGCAATGTCGAAGTTAACTTTGGGTCCTGTGGCAATGATTAACTGATCATATTCGTACGTACCGTTTTCACAATAGACTTTATTCTCATCCGGCTCAACTTTCAAAGCTGTATCCTTAATGAATTTCACTCCTTTCTTTTCCAGTATTTTCCTTCGGGGAACTATTATATCGCTTACTTCCCTTCTTCTGATGGGAACCCAGATTAAGGACGGTATATAAATAAAATCATCACTCCTGTCCAATAAGGTAACTTCTACTTTATCTTTCAGTTTTCTCTTAATTTCCATGGCTGCAGTAGATCCTGCAAAATTACCACCGATGACCAAAACTTTCATTTTATATATTTTTTGTAGTTCAAAGTTAGCCCTATTTCATACGTAGGCCGTGTAACCTTCATCACACAACAGAAGGAATAAACATGACATCATTCATCAATTAAAAAATTATCTTTGAACATGATTTTCTACGACCTCTTTCTGAAGCCTTACGAATCCTACGAAAATTATCAGATCGTCCTGGAAGTGGTGGCCACCCTTTTCGGTTTGCTGAGCGTCTTTTTTTCCATCAGGAAAAACATCTGGGTTTACCCCACCGGAATCATTTCCACAGCGCTTTATGTGTACATCCTTTATAAATTCGGTCTGCTGGGCGATATGATGATTAATTTCTATTATACTGTAATGAGCGTTTATGGTTGGATTCTGTGGGCGAAAAGTTCTGAGGACCATGTGCATGTGAAGGTTTCCTGGGCAACTAAAAAGGAATGGTTATTTGCAGCAGCACTTTTTGTAGTGAGTCTGGTTTTTGTTACGGTGGTTTATTATTACAAACCATTTTTAGACAATCACTTCTCTATGGAAAAAGTCACGCCGGGTCTCGGTCATCTGGATTGGGCCAACTGGCTGGATGTCCTTACCACCGCTGTTTTTCTTGTTGGAATGTGGTTTATGGCGAAAAGAAAGATTGAAAACTGGATTTTCTGGATCATCGGCGATTTCATCTGCATCCCGATGATGCTCTACAAAGGACTCGGCATCACCTCCGTGCAGTATATGGTTTTTACCGTAATGGCATTTGTCGGCTTTATGGCGTGGAAAAAAGGCCTTACAACTCCCCCACCTCACAACGAAAATCCTGCCGAACTGTAGCAGTAACCACCTCAGATTTATAAGATTTAAGTATCTTAGCAAGTCCCAATTAGGGGCCTAATTTTCTTTTTTATGCAGAATACAGTTCAGTTTTACAAATATCAGGGAACGGGAAACGATTTCGTTATCATAGACAACCGCGACCTGGAATTTCCGAAAGATAAAAACATCATCGGGCGCCTGTGCGACCGCAGGTTTGGAATCGGGGGCGATGGCCTGATTTTACTGGAAAATGATGACGACGCCGATTTCAAAATGGTGTATTACAATGCAGACGGCAACGAAAGTACCATGTGCGGAAACGGTGGGCGCTGTCTTGTGGCCTTTGCCCATTTTATGGACATCTTCGAGGAAAAAACAACCTTTATGGCAGTGGACGGTTTGCACGAAGCCGAGATCAACAGCGGAACCGTTAAGCTGAAAATGATTGACGTACAGGAGATAAGAATTGATGGCGAAAATGCAGTCCTGAACACCGGCTCGCCGCATTTTGTTCAGTTTGTGGATTCCGTGCAGGAATTTCCGGTGTACAACAAAGGAAAGGAAATCCGCAACAGCCCAACGTACCGGGACGAAGGCATCAACGTAAATTTTGCTGAAAAATGGTCGGACCACGAAATTTTTGTGCGCACCTACGAGCGCGGCGTGGAAGACGAAACCTTCAGTTGCGGCACCGGGGTTACGGCTTCGGCACTTGTTTTCATGAAGGATAAGGGCCTTAATGCTGTTGATGTGAAAGTGCTGGGCGGCGCGCTGAAGGTGTATGCAGACCACAATGGAGGTTCATTCACCAATGTCTGGCTGGAAGGCCCCGCTGTACAGGTCTTTAAAGGAAAAATAGCGGTGTAAGCCGGATAACTAAACTCAGAGACGACTTCATGTCCGGAAATCAGATATTCATAGCGCCCGATCTGGAAGCCGAAATCATAAAGGAAATCGCTTACAGACTGAACCTTCACTTTGTCACCGAAGCAGAAACAATAGGAAATGTGTGTCTGGCCAACAGCAGCGAAGTCCGCGACGACTACCGCACCACTTTCGCGCACATTGATCTGCTGGATTATATTTACGCGGTTTTACATTCGCCCACATACCGCGAAAAGTACAAAGAGTTTTTAAAAATCGATTTCCCGCGCGTTCCATATCCCAAAGACGCGGCTACCTTTTGGAAGCTCGTGCACCTGGGGAGCCAGATCCGCCAGATTCATTTGCTCGAAAGCCCGACTGTCGAAAAATTCATCACGCAATACCCCGTAAATGGCGATAATGTGGTGACCAAACCAAACTATCAGGATGGGAAAGTCTACATTAACGACAGCCAGTTCTTTGACTTCGTGCCGCAGGTGGCGTGGGAATTTTACATTGGCGGTTACCAGCCCGCACAGAAGTGGCTCAAAGACCGCAAAGGCCGCGCGCTGGAGTTCGACGATATTCTGCACTATCAGAAAATAATAGCCGCCCTGTACGAAACCGACCGGCTGATGAGAGAAATAGACGGAATCGAACTGGAAAATTAAGCGTGGTTAGAAAAAAATCTGCACTTTTGCACTCGCAATTTCATGAACTGAAACAATTCAGGAAAAAAAATTAAGCAATGAAAAAAACAGCAGCAATTATATTAATCGCAGTCCTTGCCATCGGAGCATTTTTTGGTTATGGTTTTTACAAAAAATATTACGGAAACAATGTGGCGAAAGAAGGGTATTTTCACATTCCTACCGGTGCCAATTTCAATCAGATCCTGGATTCCATAGGTCCTTATGTGCAAAATAAGGAAGCTTTTGTTGATGTCGCAAAGGATAAGAACATGGACCGCTTTTTCCACCCCGGCCGCTACCGGGTTAAAGGCGGCACCAACAATACCGACCTCGTAAACATGATTAAGGCCGGAAACCAGACTGAAAATACCTTCCGCATCGGTGATTTTGGCGATGTGTACCAAATGATTGGCCGTGTAACGAGAAAAACAGAAGTCGATTCCCTGAAATTTGCATCAGACCTTAATAAAATTGCAGTTCAGAAAGGATATAGAAACGCTGAGGACCTTAAAAAATATTTCTTCATAGACACTTATCAGTTTTTCTGGACCGTGAAACCGGCGGAATTTTTCAAAAAATTTGAAGACCAGTACAAAGAGTTCTGGACATCGGAACGGTTACAGAAAGAGAAGCAAAGCGGCCTGACCCGCGATCAGATTTATGCCCTGGCGTCTATCGTGTATAAGGAATCCGGCGGCAAACCCGATGAGCAGAAAACCATTGCCGGCCTGTATCTGAACCGCTTCCGGAAAGGGATGAAGCTGCAAAGTGACCCTACGGTGATTTACGCCATTAACAAAGAAACCAATTTCACCACGCCAATCCGCAGGGTACTCTACAAACACCTGAGGCATCCTTCGCCATATAACACCTATGCAAACCCCGGAATTCCACCCGGCCCGATTTGTATTACAGATAAAAACTCTGTGGATGCAGTCCTGAATGCCGAAAAGAACAGTTATATCTTTATGGCCGCCGACCCGGACCGTTTCGGATTTCACCGCTTTACGGCCAGTGATGCCGAGCATGCTAAAAACGCGCGGGATTACCAGGCCTGGCTTAACTCTAAGGACATCAGAAAGTAAAATTTTAACAAAGATTAACGGGGTAAGTGTTTAACAAATCCCCATTTTGTGCGTCTTATTACACGACTGCATTTTCAAATTCTTCAATAATCTACAATATTTTTTGAAAATATTATAATACGAACGGGCATAATTAAACGGAATTTTGCCGAGCAAATTATTTACAAATATGGTAAAGACAGAAATTAATCAAATTCTAACAAAAAAAATCCTCGGACTTACCTTCGTCCTTTCCGCTGCCGCATTTGCATTTGCACAGCAAAAGATTACGGTAACCTCCAATATCGTGGACAGGCAAAACAATCCGGTTCCGTACGCATCGGTAACCTTCACCAATAAAGCGAATGCCGCTTTCAATGATGCTACGCTGACCGATGAAAAAGGACTCTATACCATTCAACTGGTACCGGGAAACTACGATGTGACGGTGGAGGCGATTGATTTTAAAAGATCAACGACAAACAAACAGATAACAGGAGAAGGAAATATCGGAAACATCACTGTGGAGGCCGAAAATACCGGCACCCTTACTCCTACCCAGAATATTGAAGGGGTAACCATTACTGCGCAGGCTACCAAAGCCTACCGTGTTGAACTGGACAAGAAAGTCTACGACCCATCCCTGGATATCGTGAGCAAGGGAGGTAATCTTCAGGACGTGTTAAGCAACGTGCCCTCTGTATCGGTTGATACCGACGGTACTGTTTCCATGCGGGGCAATACCAATGTGCGGTTTCTCATTAACGGAAAACCATCCTCCATGCTTGGAATTGACGACGGTGCCAACGCCCTGCAATCCATTCCTGCGGATCAGATTGAACGTATTGAAGTGATTACAAACCCGTCCTCTAAATACGAGGCAAGCGGAACTGCCGGGATTCTGAATATTATTCTGAAAAAATCCAAAAAAGTAGGCTTCAACGGCAGCGTGGAAGGTACTTTGGGGTATCTTCCGGTTACCAGACTGAATACAAATCTGAGCTGGAGAAAAGGCGCCTGGACCTACTATGTAAACGGTGGCGGTGGTTACAGCCAAAACAAATCTACAAACAATTCGGAATTTAATTCTTTTCTGAACCCACAGCAACTGAATGACGGCTATTCCATGAAATCCATTCAGAACGGCATTAATGAAGGGGAAAACAACAACTACAACGTGACAACCGGAATTTTTGTAGATGTAACCGACACCTCCACCTTAAATGCGTCGGTGATGTTACGGAATTTCAATAATGAATCTACCGGGGAAACCAACTATTTTGACAGTGTAATCCTGAAGGACAGAAATGCGGTTGGCTATCCCAATGTGCCCTATGTGATGCAGGACCAGTTTACCAGCCGTTTGAATGAGGGAACGAATAAAAACAATTCTTTTCAGGCTGATTTAGGCTTTGACCAGAAAATTGGCGATAACGGTCAGCTGCTTTCCCTGGCGACCAGTTTTCAGAAAAGTAAAAGCAACGGTACTTCCCTAATTACAGAGAACGGCTTTGACAATGAATTGGATTTCGCCACATTGACTTTAAACAATATTCTTACAGAATCTGCAAATTCCACCTTTCTTGCAAAAGCGGATTATGAACTTCCAATCGGCGAATCTTCAAAAATAGAAGCCGGAGCACGCTTTGATGCCAACAATAATGACTATGATTACTATGTAGACCAAAGTAAAAACAATGGGCCAATATCAATACTGCCCAATTTTACCAGTGCTACGCAGTACAATGAAAATATTCTGGCGGGATATGCGCAGTTTAAAAGTAAAATAAACAATTTTGGTTATCAGTTAGGCCTACGTGCCGAAAACACCGATATTAATGTGAATTTTAAAAGGGTAAGTGATGCATCGCTGATTAATGTAGATAAGAACTATCTTAAATTTTTCCCGAGTCTTTTTTTAAGTTATGATCTTGACAAAGACAACCAGCTGTTGCTTAATTATTCCAGAAGGATTAACAGGCCCCGTTCTTTTTTCCTGATTCCTTTTATGTCTTATAACAACAACAGGAACCTTTTCAGCGGAAATCCGGACCTTAACCCTACGTATGAAAACTCTTTTGAACTGGGTTACAACCTATCCAAGAATAAAGTGACATTTAACCCTACTTTGTACTTCAAAAAATCTGAAGACGAAGTAAACATGTATCAGTACAGCGGATTAAATGAAGACGGCAACACCGTAATCTACACCATGCCTGTAAATGCCGGGAGCGATACGCAGTACGGTTTGGATATTAATGCCACTTATGATCCTTTCAAATGGTGGAAAATATTGGCCAGCGCAGATTTGTTCGGCTATAAAAATGAGGGTTCTTACGAGAATTTTGATTTTTCGGGGGAAGGCTTCTCAACGAGGTTCCGTTTAACCAACACCTTTAAGCCAACGAAGAACACAAGTTTCCAGATACAGGGTTTTTATCGCGGTGCACAGAATACCGTTCAGCAAAAAAGCGAACCGATGTACGCTGTAAATCTGGGGGCAAGTCAAACCATCTGGAAAGGAAGCGGAACCCTATCCTTCAACATTCAGGATATCTTCAATACACGTGCAAGAGAGTATTTCTTAACGACGCCAAGTTATTCACAATACAGCTATATGCAATGGCAACCGCGTCAGTTCAGCCTTTCGCTAACCTATCGGTTCAAGGAAGGAGAAAAAGTGGATCAGCCTAAGCGCAAAAAAGACATCAACAGTAATACATCCGGCGATGACGAGCAACAGGGACCAATGTAAGAGTCCTAAAATTATATAAACAAAAAAATCAGGAAATTAACTTCCTGATTTTTTTTTTGCGGTTTAAACAGCAGGGCTGTTACCGGTTTGGTTTCTGCTTTCCAGATATTTTTGCCATTCCCAGGTGGTCTTCAATGCCTGTTCAAGAGTAGTGTCTGCTTTCCAGCCGAGTTCTCTTTTGGCTTTATCGGCGTTGGCATAAGCAATCGTAATGTCTCCGGCCCTCCTGTCGCAAATCTGATAAGGAACCGCCACATTATTGGCTCTCTCGAATGCTTCAACGACTTCAAGTACGGAGGAACCTTTGCCGGTTCCGAGATTATAGATATCGATCATTTTTTCAGAATTGTCAGCAATAAGTTTCTGTAAAGCCTTTACATGGGCTTTAGCCAAATCTACGACATAGATATAATCGCGAACCGCTGTTCCGTCTTCAGTGGGATAGTCATTGCCCCAAATGCTGAGCTTTTCACGGATTTTCGATGCCGTTTGCGTGACGTAGGGAACAAGATTGTTCGGAATACCCAATGGCAGTTCTCCTAACAGCGCAGTGGGATGCGCCCCAATTGGGTTGAAATATCTTAATAACGAAACTTTCCGACCGTAAGCCGTTGCGAAATCAATCAGGATTTCCTCACCCATCTGCTTGGTTTTCCCGTAAGAAGATTCTGGGGTCTTAAGAGGCGTGTTTTCGTCTATGGGCTGCACATCGGCCTGTCCATACACCGTACATGAGGAGCTGAATATAAAATTGGACAGATTCCTGCTTTTGAATTCCTGAAGGATGTTAATGAGGCTGAACAGGTTGTTCTCGTAGTAATCGAGTGGTTTTTCCTGACTTTCGCCTACGGCTTTGAATGCCGCAAAGTTAATGCACCCGTCAATTCTGTGCGCATCAAAAACCTGTGACAGCAGTTCTTTTCTCTTTAAATCAAAAGGATAGAAAACCGGCTTTTTTCCTGCTACTTCCTCTATATTCTTCAGGATAAATTTTTCTGAATTTGAAAGGTCATCTACAATCACCACCTCAAAATCATTATTTAATAACTCCACCACCGTATGTGAACCAATATAGCCCAGGCCGCCTGTAACAAGAATTGTCATATAAACTGTACTTTCCGCAAAGGTACAAAAAAGAAGGGCTCAGATTAATAATCCAAGCCCGTTCTATGTGATGATGGTGTAAATATCCGGTTAGTTGATTTTCACCAGTTCAACGTCGAAAACCAACCATGCGTTAGGCGGAATAACACCTCCTGCGCCGGCCGATCCGTAACCTAACTCAGCTGGGATCAGTAAGGTGGCCGTTTCCCCTTCCTTCAGCATCAGAATTCCTTCATCCCAACCTTTTATAACCCTACCTGTCCCAACAGGAAAGTCAAGCGGCTGACCTCTTTTAAACGAGCTGTCGAATTCGGTTCCGTCCACAAGTCTGCCTGCATAGTGCACAGCAACCGCATCTCCGGCTTTTGGAGCTTTTCCGTCGGTTGTTTTTGTAATTTTATAATATAGGCCTGATGGTGTTTTCTGCATTCCGGAAGCCATATCGTCCACAAGTTTCTGCTGATTTGCTTTGAAGTCTTCTTCCTTTTTCTTCCTGTCGGCTTCCTGCTTTGCGAGAGCTGCCTTATTCCTCTCCTGGATTTTACCTTTGCCCTCTGTAAAGAGCTTGGCCGCGTCATAGTTTTTATACGCATCGCCCTTACTGAAAACAGATACCTTCTGAAGTACGATATCCGTTTTGGGCTTGTCCTGGGCACCTTTTTCAACAGTAGCAATGGTATCGATCACGTCTATTCCATTCACCACCTTACCGAAAACGGTATGCTTGCCATCCAGCCACGGGGTCGGGATTTGGGTAATAAAAAACTGTGAACCGTTGGTATTCGGACCGGAGTTTGCCATGGACAGTACTCCTTTAACATCGTGTTTCAGATCATTCTTTTCGTCCCCGAACTTGTAGCCTGGATCTCCCATGCCTGTTCCCTGAGGGTCACCACCCTGAATCATGAAATTCTCAATCACCCGGTGGAATATAGTACCATCATAAAACGGCACCCCCTTGCCTTTGGCTTTGTTCTCTATTTTTCCTTCGGCCAGTCCAACAAAGTTGGCAACCGTTACCGGAGATTTTTCATCCTCCAGTTTCACAATCATATTTCCTTTGGTGGTTTGAAAATTGGCATACAGCCCGTCATTCAGACTTTCGTACGTTTGTTTGTCTACATTCATCTTTTTATAAATTGGTGTACAGTTAATCAGCGAAATGCCCGCTAATGCTAGAATTATATATTTCTTGAACATTATATTTAGATTTATTTATTATAATCCTGAAAGGTTTTTGCGAAAATACGGAATTCACTTCAAATACTAAAACAAAAAAGCCAGACCGCGAGGGTCTGACCTTAACTAATCATCAAAATATTCTATACCGTTTCCAGTACGTTTTTCTCAACCTTCACTCTCCAACCGAACGGATCTTCAGCTGCATTGGTCTGAATGTTTACGAGATCATTTTTTAAAGTTAAAGCAAAACTTTCTTCTTCTGACAGGACAGGAAGCTCAAACTTCTCATCTTTATAACCGATAGCCTTGAAAGCAGTCGTAACAACCGCAGTTCCAACTCCCCAAATTTCTTTCAGGGTACCCGCCTTCTGGGCTTCCAGCACGGTTTTTACGGAGATAGGCTCTACTCTTATATCCATTCCTCTGTGCTTGGCCAACTGAATGAAACTGTCTCTTGTAACCCCGTCAAGAATCTTCTCGGAGGTCGGCGGGGTGTAGATTGTATCACCAATGCGTACAAAGACGTTCATCGTGCCGCTTTCCTCAAAATACTCATGCGTGCTGTCGTCCGTCCATATAATTTGCTCATAGCCTTCTTCGTTAGCCAGTTGCGTAGGATAGAAGGATGCTGCATAATTTCCGGCAGCTTTTGCCGAACCTACTCCACCACTTGCGGCTCTGGAAAAATAATCCGAAATCTTTACGGAGACCGGTGCACTGTAGTAACTCTTAGCGGGCGCCGCTACGATCGCAAACATATATTTATTTGAGACCCGTGCTTTCAGACCTTCTTCAGTAGCGAAGATGAGTGGTCTTATGTACAGTGATTTCCCCTCTCCTGCCGGGATCCATGCGCGGTCAATATCCATAAGCGCTTTCAAGCCTCCTACGAAAACCTCTTCAGGGACTTCGGGCATTGCCAAACGTTTAGCGGATTTGTTTATCCTTTCAAAATTCTTGTTTACTCTGAAAAGGTATACCTCTCCGTCTTTATCCTTATACGCCTTCATTCCCTCAAAGCAAGCCTGACCATAATTGAAAGCCATATTTGCAGGTGAGAATGGCAGCTGTCCGTAAGGCATAAGTTTAACTTCCCCCCATTTCCCGTTTTCATATTCACAAACAATCATATGGTCTATAAAATGGTCTCCGAATGAGTAATTTTCTGGGTCGAAGGAAGAAATCCTTGAATTAGCGGTTTTTTGGATTATCATTTCTTAATTTTTTAAACGTGTTTTACAAATATAAATTAATTTTCTAAATATACAGAATTTAGTTTAAATTTGAAAAAAAATAAGGTGAAAAGAGAGATAAGGACCACCAGCGACGGAAGTAAAACATTGTTTATTAGTGATTTAAATGAAAGCTATCATTCGCATCACGGGGCGCTGCAGGAAGCGAAACATGTATTTATTGAAAATGGACTCAAACTAATAAATGATTGCGAAATTAATATTTTAGAACTGGGTTTTGGTACAGGTTTGAATGTTTTGGTGACAATTAATGAATTTTTAAAAACTGACAAAAATCATAAAATAAATTATTTCACGCTAGAGAAGTATCCCATTAATGAAGCCGAGATTTTGGAATTAGGATATGATGAACTTTTCACTGACGAGAATTTAAAGACAACTTACAGTAAAATCCATCTTACGGAATGGGAAAAATCAGTTGAAATCTTACCAAACTTCACCCTTATGAAGATTAAGTGTGACTTTCATGAACTGTCAACTCTTAATTTGCCGACAGTGGACCTTGTTTATTACGACTGTTTTGGTGCCCGCGTACAGCCCGACCTGTGGGAGCACTCACTGTTCACAATGGTTGCGGGCAAAATGCGGGCTGGTGCTCTGCTGACCACTTATTCTGCAAAGGGAAGTGTGAAACGGATCCTTCAGGACCTTAACTTCCGCGTCGAGAAAAAGGCGGGGCCACCGGGTAAACGTGAAATGATTAACGCGCGGAAAAATTGACGCTGCTTTTGAAAATTTTATTATTTTAGTTCCTTAACACTGACCAAAATGATAGATAAGACAAATATAAGGGTGTATGCATGTGTTGTGAAGAACCGACAGCTTTTGGTGCTGCACGAAGAATATGTTGGAGAACTTCTGATGAAACTGCCCGGTGGTGGATTGGAATATGGCGAAGGCGTTGTGGATTGCCTGCACCGTGAGTTTGAGGAAGAACTGAATGCTAAAATCAGGATTGTAGAACACCTTTATACCCAGGAAGAGTTCCAGGTTTCCCGTTTCCGTGCAAATGAACAGCTGCTGACCATCTATTATGTAGTAGAAATTCTGGACGAAACCGATTTCCTGATACTAGACCCCTGTATTGAAAAAGTGGAGTGGCTGCCTGTGGACACGGAAGAAAATCCTTTTCCGCTCCCGATAGACCGAATCGCCTTTGAAAAACTTAAGGAAAGGTTACGGAACTGATTACTTCTTCACCTTAAATTCCGACGCACCTGGATACGGCTGAAGATAGCCAAAGTTCCAGTTGGATTGCAACAGGGATTCGACAAAAAGATCGGTACGGTTACGGTACGGGTCATACGGTTCTTTTATATTAACATCCGCAACATTTCCCTTTACATTCCACCAAAAGGCACTCCAACCACCCCTTAATTCCTTAATGATGTCATATACCGTTTTTCCTGTAGCACGGTGCATCAGTTTTGCGAACACCCTTCCTTCACTGGTTGTAAGGTCGCGGAGTTCGGCTTCGTACTGGTCAGCAAGGTCGTTTTGCTGCTTTCGGATATAATTCTTCTGGGAATTGCGGTCCATTTTTGCCAAATCGCTTTGTATTCCGCGGTACTGCTCGAGGGCCTTCACGAAAAGAGGATAAACCCTGTTCAGTTTCTTATTCAGGAAATAATAATAATTTCTGTCCAGCTGGTTATTGAATTTTGGGTTCTTCAGCAACACCAACTCATCCATTACCACTACCGTTTCGCCATCTATATCGTAAATCTTAGCCTTCTGTTTCTCATCATAATAATACTTCTGCCCAAATTCATCAGTCCTCAACATCTCTTCAGGATATTGATTCAGTGGTTTTGCAATCACTGTATCCTGCGCCTTAGCTACCACGCCTAAAAACAGCAGAAAAACTAAAACGGTTTTAAATATTTTCATTATTTTTACTTTCTCAACAAATCCTCAATACAACGCAAAAACTATTCCTTTCTGTATGAAATTCAACAAGAAATCACTTAACTTTTTAGAAAGCTATTTAAATACATCATCACCAACCGGTTATGAACATGAAGGACAGAAAATATGGATGGATTATGTAAAACGCTATGTTGACCGCCTGGAGTTTGACCATTACGGAACCTGCTACGGCATCTTAAATCCTGATGCAGAATTTAAAGTGGTGATTGAAGCTCATGCCGACGAGATTTCATGGTATGTTAATTACATTACCGATGAGGGTCTGATCTATGTTATCAGGAACGGCGGATCGGACCAGATGATTGCTCCGTCCAAAGTTGTCAATATCCACGGTGAAAAAGGTATCGTTAAAGGGGTATTCGGGTGGCCGGCCATCCATACGAGAGGGGTAAACTCCAATGAGCCGGTCCCGAAACTGGAAAATATTTTCATAGACTGCGGGGCAACCACAAAGAAGGAAGTTGAAGAGTTGGGCGTCTTCGTAGGCTGCATGATCACCTATCCGGATGAATTTTTTGAACTGAATGACCGTTATTTTGTTTGCCGTGCACTGGACAACAGGATTGGCGGATTCATGATTGCAGAAGTTGCCCGTATGTTAAAGGAAAACAAGAAGAAACTGCCGTTTGGCCTTTACATCACCAATTCTGTACAGGAAGAGGTTGGACTTTATGGCGCGGATATGATAGCCGATACCATAAAACCAAATATCGCCATTGTTACCGATGTTACCCACGATACCACCACTCCCATGATTGAGAAGAAAAAGGAGGGCGACCAGAAATGCGGTGGCGGCCCGGTGGTTTTCTTTGCGCCGAGTGTCCATCACAACATAAGGGAACTGATTGTGGAAACGGCCAGATCTAAGAAGATTCCCTTTCAGCGGGCGGCTTCAAGCAGAGCTACAGGTACTGACACCGACGCATTTGCACATTCCAATGGCGGAGTTCCCTCTGCATTGATTTCGTTGCCTTTAAGATACATGCACACTACGGTGGAAATGGTTGCCAAAGAAGATGTAGGAAATGTGATTCAATTGATTTATGAAACTTTGTTGGAGATCAAACCTAATATTAATTTGAAATACCATTAAAATGACAGAGTTAGAAAATTTACAAAAAGAAGTAATAGAGTATTATTATGAGTTAAGAGAAACTCACAAAGATAAAATAAGTTACGTGGGTTATAAAATATTTTACTCAAAATTTAGCAAGAAAACCGACATATTATTTATTGGAATTAATCCCGGTGGAGGCGAACTCGGTGAGTTTTCGGATGAGAGCCTACAATTTGAATATACTAATCCAGAAATTAATAATTATGCATTGGCTCAAGGAACACTAAAAGCATTCAAAGCTGCTGGATACGAAAATCTACTAAGTGAACTTGACCAAGAGAATAGAGTTATGAAAACTAATTTCTTTTATTATATTGATACAGAAGAGGCTGATATAAATAAATTTAGATCTGCGATTTTATCAAAGGAGGAAGAATTCATTTTTTACGATAAAGCTAGGATATGGACTAAAAAAATAATTGAAATGAGTCGACCTAAATTAATAATATGTGAAGGAAAGTTAACTTATGATTTACTGAAGGTTGATTTATCTATAGTAAATGAGATTCCACATATAGATGTTATTGAAACCGAATGTGACAATTATTCAATTATAACTTATTCAAGATTGAGGTCCTATATTAGAAACGCAGCATTATTTACTGAAATACTAAAGAAAAAATTAGAGGCAATATATGGATAAGGAAAAAATTATTAATAAAGCAAATATTATTTTAAATCGCTTGCAAAGTGAACTTTTAGAAAGGCAAACAGAAAAATATTTAAACTCTGAATTTAAAAAAGTTTGGGACCAATATGGTTTTAATGATGACAACCTTACGATGAGTTATCTTGATGATGAAGTGATTATTGGAAATAGGAAGTTTAAACTTTATTTAACAATAAAAATTGAAGAAATATTACCCGATATTCGATTATCACATACGCAGAAAAATTAATGAAAATTTGCCTAACATAAATTCAAATGCCACTGACAGAGAGCCACGGGTCGCGATTTACGTATTTTTGTGAGTAACCATAATTTTTATTTTATTTTTTTTACAAATTCTGGTATTAAGTCTTGCATTTACGCTCATATATATATTAAATCTAAATAAAACTATGAAAACAAAACTCATCGCTCCTTCCCTGCTTTCCGCAGATTTCGGCAACCTGGAAAGAGATATTAACATGCTCAATGAATCGCAGGCAGACTGGCTGCATATTGACGTGATGGACGGACGGTTTGTACCGAACATCTCTTTTGGCTTTCCGGTAATGAAAACCGTACAGCAGCATTCCAAAAAATTTGTGGATGTACACCTCATGATTGTGGAGCCGGAAAAATACGTAGAAGAATTCATCTCCTTCGGAGCCGATCTGGTCTCTGTTCATTACGAAGCCTGCACCCACCTGCACCGCACCATACGTCTTATTCAGGATTCAGGGGCAAAGGCAGGTGTCGTGCTTAATCCCTCAACCCCGGTGCTGATGCTGGAAGACATCATTGCAGAAGTGGATCTTGTCCTCTTAATGAGCGTGAATCCCGGCTTCGGCGGACAGAAATTCATCCAAAATACCTTCAAGAAGATTTCCGAAACGAAGGACCTTATCCTAAATAACAATTCGACAGCGCTGATCGAAGTGGACGGTGGTGTGAATCTGGAAAATGCTGCAAGGCTCTTTGAAGCCGGAGCCGATGTCCTGGTCGCTGGTAATGCGGTTTTCGGAAGTCCCAACCCGGAAAAGACAATTGAACTTCTGAAAATATAAAGTAGCTTTTTCTGGAACTGCGGTATCAAGCTGTAACTTAACGCTCTGCAAACACGTATAATTTATAAACACCTGTTATGTTCACAAAAATCATAGAAAGTTACTCCTTCTTTAAGATTGTCCTTTCGCCGCTGCTTATCGGCATCATTCTCGGATTCGCACTGTACCAGTATTTTGAGCAGGATCAAACCGGTACTGTTCTTTTTGCAGTCTGCATCCTTTTGGGACTTATCATTGGAATTATATGGGCTGTGCGGGTTACACGGAAATATGGTGCCCATCGGTTTATTTCCCGGGTAGATGCCAGCGAAGACATCGACAGAGCGCTGAATAAAAACAAATAAAAAAGTCCGGAAAATTTTCCGGACTTTAATGTTGATATTAAAAAGGTTTAGAATATCTCCCTGCCTGAAAAATGAAACTGTGCTTCAATAAGTGCATTCTCATCAGAATCCGATCCGTGTACTGCATTTTCGCCCATACTTCTGGCAAACATTTTTCTGATGGTTCCTTCCGCTGCTTCTGCAGGATTCGTTGCACCAATCAGTTTTCTAAAATCTTCAACCGCATTCTCCTTTTCAAGCACTGCCGCAACGATTGGTCCTGAACTCATGAAGTCCACCAATTCGCCATAAAAAGGCCGTTCGCTATGGACCGCATAGAATTCTTTAGCATCATCTTGGGTCAGCTGTGTAAGTTTCAATGCTTTAATTTTAAATCCTGCCTCGGCGATTTTGCTGAGAATTGCTCCTATGTGTCCGTCTGCAACTGCATCCGGCTTAACCATAGTAAAAGTGATTTTTCCTGACATATATCTTATTTTTTAAGGCGCAAATCTACAAAATCTTTTATACATTTGTAATGAAGATTCGAACAAAGAGTTTCACATGTAAATCTTGGCACACTTGTTGCAACTTTATTTACGATTCTCATGTTTAATTTGAGTTTTCATGGTTATTAGTTTTTACCCAGCTTCGGCTGGGTTTTTTTATACCGGCGAATTCGGTCTTATAATTCCAGTGCTTCGGCTTCTTCCATGAGTTTCAGATACGTAAAATAACGTGTTTCCTGAATTATTCCGGTTTCCAGACCAGCGGTTACCGCGCATTTGGGCTCGTTGATGTGGAGGCAGTTGTAAAATTTACATTCGTCAGTTTTCCTGAAGATGTCCGGAAAAAAATGCTGGATCTCTTCTTTCTTTACATCAATCATCGCAAATTCCCGCACACCGGGCGTGTCAATCACGCTTCCGCCAAAGTCCCAGAAATGCATCTGAGCAAACGTGGTGGTATGTTTTCCTTTCAAATGGCTCTCGGAGATCTCGGATGTCTTCAGGTTCAGATTGGGCTGGAACGCATTTACAAGCGTAGATTTCCCGGCGCCGGAATGACCAAAGAATACGGAAACTTTATCCTTAACCTTTTGCTGAAGCAGATCCAGGTTTAATTTGGAATAGGAAGAAACCTGCAGGGTATTGTAACCTATTTCCCTATAAACCGTTTCAATATTTTTAATGATTTCAATCTCCTCTTCATTCAGGGTATCCATCTTGCTCATGAGAATCAGTGGCTCAATGTTGTAAGCCTCACAGCAGGCAAGAAAGCGGTCCAGAAATCCCAGGGAGGTCTCCGGGAACTTCAGGGTATAGATAAAACAGGCGATATCAATATTGGAAGCAATGATATGAGCTTCTTTGGAAAGATTCACAGATTTCCTGATCAGATAATTCCTGCGGGGTTCAATATGTGTAATCCAGGCCACTTCATCCTGTTCCAGCTGAAATTCCACATGATCCCCAACGGCAAGTGGATTTGTTAGCCGGGTTTTAATAAGCTTAAATTTGCCGCGGATCCGGGCTTCGTAAACCTTCCTGCTGTCATGATCCATTACCTGATACCAGCTGCCGGTTGATTTTATTACAAGTCCTTTCATTATGATCGCGCCTTTTGTTGTTTGTTATTTGGTCCGCATGACATTATTCTGCACATCAACGGACTGTTCATGGATGGCCTTGAAAATCTTTTCAATGAAATCCTGGGACATTCCGGTTTCTTCCGCTTTTCTTACCGCATATTCGGTAACTGCCTTCCAGCGGTCCGGCTGGAAAATCGTAAGGTTGTGGTCGCTTTTTATAAGTCCGATTTTTTCAGAAATATTCATCCGTTGGGAAAGCAGGTCAATAACCTGGAAGTCCAAATCTGAAATAAGGGTCCGGTAACGTTCCAGTTCCTCATCAAAGCCCGAAACCCGGGTGCTCCTTACCTTTAAATTCTGAAGCAGTACAGCCAGGACCTCCGGGGTGATTTGCTGACGCGCATCGCTCCAGGCCGCATCCGGGTTACTGTGTGTTTCAATCATTACGCCCTGATATCCAACATTCAAGGCCTCCTGGGCAACAGATGCCAAACCGGTCCGGTTGCCACAGATGTGTGAGGGATCTACAATGAGCGGAATATCGGGAAACTGATTCTTGAAGTCCAGCGCAATCTGCCAGTTGGGGATGTTGCGGTAATTTGTTTTGCGGTAAGTGCTAAAACCCCTGTGTATGGCTCCGAGATTGTGAATACCCGCTCCCAAAAGCCTTTCCAGTGCTCCAATCCACAGCGCAAGATCCGGATTCACCGGGTTCTTTACAAGCACCGTTTTCTGTGTTCCGTGAAGGGCATCCGCAATTTCCTGAACAGCAAAAGGATTTACTGTCGTGCGGGCACCTATCCACAAAATATCGACATCCGCATCCAAAGCGGCCTTCACGTGGTGGGCATTGGCCACTTCGGTAGCCGTCTTAAAACCGAATTCCTCCCTGACCTTTTTTAACCATGCCAGTCCAATGGTACCTACGCCTTCAAAACCATTGGGCTTCGTCCTGGGTTTCCATATTCCTGCGCGGAATACCGGGATTGCAGCCCCGGAATCCTGCATCCGTCGTGCTGTTTCCAGCATCTGTGATTCACTCTCAGCGCTGCAGGGTCCTGCAATGACAAGGGGGTGGGGAAACTGTGAAATCCAGTTGTTTTTTAGTTCTGTAAGTTCCATCTGCTTATTCAGGGTGCGGTATTAATTTAGGTCCAGTTTAAACAGTTCCTCCAGGTCGCGAAGGACCGGATTTATCTGTACATATTTCTCAAAAAGGCTGCGTTTGGTCACGATTTCTTTCTTCAGGTTCACAGCGTCCATCCTATACTCTACTTTCAGGCGGTAGTGATTTACCTTATGCCTGAAATGGTTTAAAAAATCATTGGAAACCTTGTCAAATTCAGACTTAGCGGTGTCGGAAGGATAATGGATAAGGATTTGGTCCTCATCTTCCTTCTGAAGTTTGAAACCACTGATGGCATTATAGATTACAATGTCTTTTTTCTGGATCTCCTCCAGGAACCACTTCCATTCGGTTTGCAGGTCGGTCTCGGTAAAGTGATTGTTCGGAAGCTCCTCTTCTTCGGTGCTCCGGACAAAATCCTGCACCTCCTCTTCCGTGTTCTGAAGTTTTCGCTGAATGCTGAATTTTGAGTAAGGAGCTGGTTTGTCTTTGATTACCGGCTGTACCGCTTTTTGAATGGCCGGTTTTTCGGGTTCCGCCACAACTTCTTTTGGTGGACTTATGGTGTTTGGTACTACAACATCAGCAAACGGAGCTAAAATCAGGAATTTTTTTTTTTAGCCGGACTGCCACCTGCGGAAAGGCTTGACAGCTGCATGAGGGCAATTTCGACGGTCAGACGCGGATTCTTTGAATTCTTGTAATTAATGTCTGCATGGTTACAGATTTCTATACCGTCAATGAGCTGCTGCGGGGCCCACTTCAGGCTCTGTTCTGCAAACCGTGCCTTTGTACCTTCTCCTACTTCTATTAAACCTAAAGTGGAGGGATTCTGCGCCATCATCAGGTCGCGGAAATGACTTCCAAGTCCCGCAATGAAAAGATGGGGGTCAAAGCCTTTTTTCACAATCTCGTTAAAGGCGGTAAGGACGTCGGGAATGTTATTCTCATTTGCGAGATCCACAATCTTAAGATATTGGTCGTAATCCAGAATATTGAGGACTTCAGCCGCTTTCTGCAGCGTAATATTTTTCTGAGAAAAAGTGGAAAGCCTGTCAAAAATAGATAGTGCATCCCGCAAAGCACCGTCGGCCTTCTGCGCAATCATGTAAAGGGCATCATCTTCATATTTTATCCCTTCCTTAGCTGCAATTCCACGTAAATATTCATGAATATCTTCAATCGTAATCCTTTTAAAATCGAAAATCTGACATCTGGAGAGAATAGTGGGGATAATCTTGTGTTTCTCGGTGGTCGCCAGGATGAAAATCGCGTGTGCGGGAGGTTCTTCCAGTGTCTTCAGAAAGGCATTGAATGCTGCCTGGCTCAGCATGTGCACCTCATCAATGATATAGACCTTGTATTTTCCAACCTGCGGGGCAAACCGCACCTGGTCCGTAAGGTCGCGGATATGTTCCACACCGTTGTTTGACGCTGCATCCAGTTCATAGATGTTATAGGCAAAGCCGTCCTCGGAGGTTGCTCCTTCCCTTTCATTGATCTTGCGGGCAAGAATCCGCGCACAGGTCGTCTTTCCTACGCCGCGAGGCCCGCAGAACAGTAAAGCCTGAGCCAACTGGTTCTCTTCTATGGCGTGCTCCAGCGTGTCCGTGATGTGTGACTGACCAACTACGGTGTCAAACTCCTGCGGACGGTATTTTCGGGCTGAAACAACGAAGTTTTCCATTCGTCAAAAATAAGCGAAATAATGTGAAAAACAAAACGTGTTTTTTCGAAAAAAATCAAGATTCCGTGACTTCCGAATTAGTCAATTACGGAGATTGCCTTCACGAGCCTTTTAGCGTAATGAGGCTCGGACAGAGAGGAAATGGTTACGCCATTGGCCTTGCCGCTGGAGGAGTGGATAAACTGAGAATCCATGCCCCTGGCCGCGAGTACAATGCCGATGTGCCCCACTTCCTGCGAATTTGGTTCGGTACCGGTAAAGATGACGAGGTCGCCCTTCTGCACCTTATTTATTTCAATCTGCCGTCCAAAATGAAAAAAATCCTTTGAGGAACGCGGCACCTTGTATTTATAATGATTGAACACAAAGTTGATAAACCCGGAACAGTCGAAACCGGTTTGTGGATCCATGGCGCCGTACAGATAAGGCGTTCCCATATAGCTTCGCGCAAAACCAACCAACTGCTCCCGAACCTGCGCTCCTTTGCGCATACCTGTACGGCCTGGTTGCGGACCGGAATTTGTCATGGTCTGTCCATGCTGTAGTGGTCCAGCCGCCGATGGATTAGATTCCAAAACGGAGTGTTTCCTACCGTTCTGATTCAGGAGTTTGCCCCATTCATTTCTCACACGGTCACTTTCTGAACTCTTGGTGCAGGATGAAGTAAACGCAATTGTCAAAATGAAATAAATGATCTTCACGGGAGTACTTTTGCTGAGCGTCCAGAAAACATTGTGCCAGAAACGGGTCGTACGGCAGGCATATCCATACAAAAAGCGGCCTTTTGAGCCGCCTGAGGTATAACTGAAATAATGAAAAATCTAATTCGCATGCAGATAGGCGTAGATATCGTCCTTCAGATGAAGTCTTTTTTTGCGCAAATCGGTAAGGTGTTCATCTGTGGTATGGTTCACCTCCCCTTCTTCGTAATGCTGAATGAGCGCATTCACCTCCTCATAATTTACATACATCTTCAGAAACGCAGCGTCATTCAACTTTAAATCTACAATTTTCTGAACATACTCCGGAAACTCGTTGGTTAAAATATGGTTCTCCATGACTTAAACTTTTGTGGATTATTTATAGACTAAAGTTAAGCACTTTTTTGGAGTTGGTCAATATGAAAGATGTCATTTGGGGTAAATTCCTTGGCCTAACAACAAAAAAAACCGTCCAGAAAAAGACGGTTTGTAGCCCCATGAGGAATCGAACCTCAACCTGAAGAACCGGAATCTTCAATTCTATCCATTAAACTATGGGGCCGGTTGTCGTAAAACGTGTGCAAAAATAAACATTTAAAAATAAACCGCTCCAAAATGGGAAGCGGTTTTACAAAAAATTAATTGCAAGTTTGGGTATGCATTCAGAATTTCACCTTTATTCAGTAATTGTCACCCTGGTTCCCATCGTATGCGCATTCATCTGCGGCGCGTAATAGTTCTGCAGCGTCGTGATGCCGTTGCTGAAGGTTCCGGAAGCATTGCATACGTAATCGTACTCAAATACATATTTCCCTTTCGGCATGTACTGGATGTAGAAATTGGTGGAGGCATCCTTTGTAGACTGATAATAGCCCAAACCGTTCTTCCACTCGTAACCTGAAATCACGTTCAGCGGTTCGAAGCCGGCCGCGCGCATATCCTTGAGGTGAATGAATTCCATATTCCGATCGGTGTTCAGAATCATTCGCACGGTTACTTTATCGCCCACTTTCAGCGGAGTCGCGGCCGTTATTTTCTGCAGTTCCTCGCCATTAACCGTTTTTACTTTTTTGTACAGCTCTTTGGTGATTGAAATATAGGATTCGGAGGATTTAATCTTGTCCAGATCTTCATAATACTGCCAGAAGAGTCCGCCCTGAACGATTCCGGGGCCGGGTTTCGTTACGGTAACCGTTCCTAGCTTTTTATCTATTTCTGAAGCTTTCAATGAACTTTTAACATAGCCTGTCGCCTTGGTATCTGGATTTACCAGTTCTTTTCCGCCCCAAAGAATCGTGGCTTTATCACTTTCAGCGGTAGTCCATGATTTTCCGGAATTCAGGATGGTGAAGATCACTTCTGCCGTTCCGCGCGAACTTCCCCAGGAATTGACTTCCTTCTGGGTGATGAGCCAAATCTTCATTTCTTCAATGAAATTTTGGTCGGTAGGCGTCAGTTTATTGAAGGCTTCCAAAGTTCCTGCATGATTCACCGTTTTGGAGGAATACCAACCCCAGTCGTTCAAGTTCTGTTTCCAGTATACGCCCTGTGTTTCCGTATCGGTGGAAGTTTCCTTCAGATAAGTCATCATTTTTTTTGAAAGCGTGTTGAGTTTATAACTCTCAAAAAGCAATGCAGCGCGGTGCAGACCGAAGAAGGTAAAATCTTTAATCTCGGCTTTCGGTGCTTTTTGAATCACCAATGCCTTAAGCTGCGCGCCTTTTCCTTTCAGCGGATACTGACTTTCCCAGTAACGGCGGGTGTCCAGATAATCCAAAACGTAGTTGTTCCAGACATTTTCCTTCTTCACTTCCCAGTATTTGTGGACTTCAGAATCAACATAATTTACAAGTTTTGAAACCATTTCTTTCTGCTCGGAACCCTGATAATCTGCCACATTCCCCTTCAGCCATTCATTGATCCTTCCCAGATTTTTCAGGATGTACAACGAAGTATAATACGAACTCGGATAACCCTGATACCAGGAGAATCCACCGTCCGGATTCTGAAGCTGTTTAAGTTCGGCCCAGTCGGCTTGTATGGAGTTGCGCATTGTATTCGCATCGAACAGCCGAGCCAGTTTTTCCATCTGCTCCGTTTCATTTTTACTGTCGAGAACCCAAGGTGTTTCCTCAAGAAGAAGCTGTTTCAGTTCCTGGTTTTTTTCAAGATTGGAGGTCAGCAGTCCTTTGCGCTGATATTCCTCGAAAACCGTTTTCAGTTTGGGGTTGGCCTTGAAAATTTCGGAAGCCAAAACATCCGCAAACCATTTGTTGAACACCACATCCGCAGAACTGTTCTGGTCGTTTTTCAGGCTTGGTAAAGCAAACATGATTTCCCAGATAGGATTCGTCGTCAGTTCCAAAGTATTGGCAACGTTAGTGGCGGTTGCTGAATTGTTGTTTGCTAAATTTTCAAGAGTGAAGGTTTTAGTCTGGCCTTCCTTCACAAAGATGGGCACCGCATCGGTCACCAGCATCCTGTTCGGAAGAACGGCAATGGCTTTCTGTTCCCCATCGGAGAAGTTGCCGGCCTGCGCTACAATCTTAATGATGATGGAAGAAACATCATTCGGCACACTCAGTTTCCAATTCACGACGGAATTTCCGTTTTCAGCGAGACTGAAGGCTTTCTGCATTTCATTAACCTTGAATTTGGAAGAAATATCTTCGTTTGTAAAAGCATCCAGAATCTGAAGTCGTGCGGTGCCATTCAAACTCTGGCTTATCAGACTCGAAAGTTTAGACTGCAGGTTCAGTTCATCCCCTTCACGTAAGAATCTCGGGTAATTTGGGGTAACGGAAAATTCCTTCTGCGTAACGACTTCTTTTTCTAAAGTTGCTGCCCTCGCATCCTTGGTATGTGCAAGGAACATCAGTTTCCACTGCGTTAAGGCTTCCGGCGAGGTAAATTCAAAAGTAACGTTACCGTCTTTGTCGGTCATTAGATTCGGGTAGAAAAATGCCGTTTCGTTCAGGTTTTGCCGGACGGGGATTTTATCCAGCGCTTTCTCATCTACTGTGTCTAATACCCCATCGCTATCAGCGACCGATTGGTTTGTAGGTGGTGGTGGTGGGACCCCAGCAGAATCTGCCAATTGATTACCGACTGCACGAGATTCCATTTTTGCTGACCCTTCTGCTTTCACAGCAGATGCTACACTGTACGTCACCATCTCCCGGTTACCATAAATGGCGCCATCAAACCACCTGAATTCAGGGATGCGAACGTTTTTGGAATTCAGATACGGAATCCGTTTGCTGTAATGCTCCTGCGCCAGGTTTTGATCAATTCCGTACGCATTTACTATGAAATATTTCTGATACAGCTGCTGCCACGACCAGGTATTCACAGCAAACTGGTCGAGGGACATATCGTACATATTCGCCAGAACTTCGGCATTCACTTTTTCCTTGTCATCACCCAGGATTTTCACGGTCCATTTCTCTTTTGAATTGGGCTGAAGTTTGTCGCGGAAGGTGACGGTTTCAATTCTTAACGGTTTTTTGTCTGAAGTGATTTTGAGATTTACTCTCTCGGTTTGCACGTCATTGAATGCTACCATCTGAAACTGGACATTCACCTGATCAATGCTCTCATCTTTCGGGAAGGCAACATCATATTCCAGCACCCCATTTTTAAACTTACGCTGTTCTGTAACCGTTTCTCCATTGCCGTTCTGCACGTAGATGTTGACCAACGCATCGGGAATCGCCGAATAGACAAAGATTTTGGCTTTTTCGGAGCGTTTGAATTCACTTTTCGGCTGCAGGACTTTCAGGAATGGTTTCTGGGTATCGGTAAGGAAACGCTTATCAAAAACTTCGAAGGTTTTTTCCGTTTTGATGGTGTCTCTATCTTCAATATTATAGAGTTCCAGTTTATACTTTCCGGCCACCAGTTTGCCCAGATCAAGAGATTCGTCAGTTTTCTGCACCCCATTCAGAATGACAGACTGCACCACCGAGTCCTTTTCTTCTTTGGAAAAATAATCATGTGGGAATTTTTGGATGAATTCCTGTTTTGAAAGTTTAGGCAAATCCTGAATTTCGCTCTCAAAATTGCTTCTGAAAATCCTTTCCTCCGGAACCAGCTTCGAAAGTTTTACCTGATACGGTTTCTTCAGGTTCTGGTCGTTGTAATTCTTTGTCTCGACTTTGATTTTAATATTCTCGTCGGTGAAGGTGTCTTTAATTTCATCGGCTTTGATATAATGTGACACAGACGCAACTTTCACGTTGGCGGTTTCCGACTGGGTTTCCCCGTTAATGTCGGTTACCGAAGCGTTGATCTCATAGTTATCCACCTGGATTCCGTCCAGGGTTTCATCTTTTTTAAGGTCAATCCTGAGGGTGAATTCTCCCTTATCATTGGTTTTAACGTCGCCGAGGATTGAATTTTCATTGTCGTTTCCGCGCGGATACCACCAGAAATACATCCAGCGGATGTTCTTTTTCTTTATCTCGTAGTTCACAGTCGCATTGCTCAGCGGAACGCCGGAAAACATCATGGCCTTTCCTTTTATTTCTATGGTCTGACCGTATTTGTATTCGTCCTTAACCGGCTCTATGGTGACTTCAAATTTTGGGCGCTTGTATTCTTCAACCTGAAAAGATTGGTAGGCATCCACATTATTTCCTTGCACCTGAAGCGAAAAGTTTCCGTTCAGTTTTCCGCTCGGAAGCATAAAGTTTCCGTTATAGGAACCGAATTCATTTGTTGTAAAATTCTGTGAAGTTATTTCTTCACCGTTTGCATCGTGAAGCGTTATTTTTTGTGAAACCCCGGAAGCAACCGATTCTTTCTCACTGAGGAGTTTTGTGTTGATGATTTTAAAATAAACGGTCTGGCCAGGCCTGTAAATGGCCCGGTCCAAAAATATCTGCGCCTGATCTCTCTGCTTTACAGCTTCATTTTCGCCGTAATACCGGTCTCCGTAAACGTGCATCAAATTAAAATCATTGGTCTTTGGTTGCTGAACAAGGTAGTACCGGTAATATTCCTTACCGCCGGAATCAAGAAACCTGAAATTAGCAGCCGCGTCGGTACTTTGATTGGTAACGTTAACGGTTTTAGCTCCGTCGTATTCGTAAATTTTCAGGCCTTCATTCGAAATGGATTTTCCGTTTTCGCGGTTCACGAGTTTAAGCTGATTTCCAATGGGTTTTCTCTCATCTTTTTTATCGTAAATAAGCCGGGATTGGGTCGCAATAAAATAAAAATGTTCCTGGATGGCGCCGTCCACAACGTATTCAGCCAGGTAAATTCCCGAAGGCAAAGGTTTAATTTCAAGTGAAGTCTTATGCGTTTTATAATCTTTCAGATCCTGAAGTTCAAACATTTCTTTGCGCACCAAAGACTTTTTAACCGCAGCAAAGCTGTTTTTATCGTAGGAATTCCTCACATACTTCATAAAGTTCTGTACGTCGTCTTTCACTTCGTAAATATTCAGTGAAAACTGATGGACATTCTTCGCCTCGGCCACCAGATGGATGGGCAGATTAGATTGCGTGTGGCTTTCAAACTTAATGATCAGCGCAGGATTGATGATCTGGTTCTCTTTGTTCCTGATATTATCCAGAAATTTTGATTTCGGATATTGTTTTTTGGCAGATTCAGCCAATTGCAGTGCTTCGTTAAACTTATTTTCGGCCGTAAGCAGGTCCATCATCTCCCCCAGGATCAGCAGCTTATAATCACCCTCGGCATTAGAATTCACAAGGCTTTGCAGCTGTATAAAACGGTCTTTGCAGTTTAAAAAGCTGCAGTTGTAATTGATTTTTTGATGCTGGAAATAAAGTTTTGAATTGGAGGTGTTTTTAGCAATCAGTTCATCGTAGAGCGACAGGATCTTCGTATGATTGACTTTAAGCTCATTCGGTGTGAAGAAGTTGCTGTTCTTTAAAAACTCAATTTGATTCGTCGCATTCCAGTCGAAAAGTGTTGGGAAATAATCAAGATCCTCTGTTCCTTCAAAAATTTCTTTGTATTTGGAAAGCTGGACTTGCTGTAAAGTCCCCTTTTTGGTTTCCAGTTCAGCAAAATGCTTGGTCAGGAAGTTTTTAAAGTCCAGTTTGCTCCAGGTTTCAATCTGGGCAAAATCCTGGTTGTTGATGTTCGTACGCTGGTTGATTTCCCAGGATTCGTTTTGGTAATAATCTATGAAAAATTCACCCAAAAGAACCTCGTAAAGCAGTTTCTGTTCCCCGTTAAGTTTCCGGCCAAAAGTGGAAAGCTTTGTGAAGAACTGGCTTGCGGAATCATTGTTTTCATCGTCTCGGGTTTGGTTCACAATGCTGAATTCAGCTTTCAGCGAGCGTATAAGCTGGTTCGCATTGTCGTCTTTCATGGCCTGGTTCTGGATTTCTAAAATGATGGGAAGGTTGGATTTGTATTTTCCGGTCTTAAAATTTTCGGCTACTTTTTTCCACTGGTCATCGTAATATTTCTGTCCGAAAAGGGGTGAAAAAAGGGAAATCAAGAGAAAAAGGGTAAAAATTCTGGTGAAGTTCTTCATATGGGTGGTGCTAATTCGTAGATAGGATTACAGAACAATTTATTGGTTAAATTTGCACGGATGCAGTTCCTAAATTTAGTAAAAAAATATGTTATTGACAGTCAAATTTACGTTTCTCTCATGGGAACTGCGCTGGCCGTATTTTTCATGCTGGAACAGAACGTATTACGCTGGCCTACCGTGTTGCTCATCTTCATTACCTATTTCAGCGGCTATTTATATACCAAATACCAGCATCACCGGATGTTCGGAAAAATTCTGGTCTTCAATGCCATTTGCGGGATTTTATCGGCAGCACTCATCTTTCATAACCACAATGAGATCCGATTGGTGAAATGGCTCGTAATCGTCATCCTCGGACTGCTCTACAATTCTTTCTTTTTGGAAAATTTCATCCGCAAAGTTCCGCTCTTAAAGGTCTTTTATGTGGGCCTCACGTGGGCACTCATCAATTCATGGCTTATCCTGCCCGGGTTCAACCCCGAAATTTTCATGGTTAGCCTGCTTTTTGTGACTGCACTGGTACTGCCCTTTGATATCAGAGATATGAAACAGGATGAAGTGGTGACTTTCCCGAGGTTAATGGGAGTACAGAACACAAAATACCTGGCTTACCTGATGGTTTTTTTAGGTTGCTTTCTGGCGATATTCTTTTTGAAACCCGAATTTTCCGCAGCATTTTTCTTTACTTCTGCGCTCACGTTTGCGCTGATCTATTTTTCAGAACATGCAAACCGGGACACTTATTTTTCGTTTTGGGTGGAAAGCTGTTCGGGATTGCCGCTTTTATTTCTCCTTTTAATGAAGTATTTTTGACAAATGGTTATTCAGAAACTCACCCTGCTCAATTTTAAGAACCATCAGGAAAAATCCTTCGAATTTTCGCCACAAATCAACTGTTTTGTGGGAAACAACGGCGTGGGTAAAACCAATGTACTGGATGCCCTGCACTACCTGTCGGTAGGGAAAAGCTTTTTAGGCAATACGGATATAAACAACATCAGGCTCAACGAAGATTTCTTTGCTGTGGAAGGTCAGATTTTCGACGGTGAGAAAGAAAACATCATCAAGGTTCAGATGCCCAAAGACGCGAAGAAAGTCATCAAAAAAAATGACAAGTCCTACGAGCGGATGGCCGACCATATCGGGTTCTTACCGAGTGTAATCATTTCACCCTACGATTCCAACCTAATTTCCGACTCCGGGGAAAGCCGCAGGAGATTTCTGGACGCTATGATCTCACAGACCGACTCGGACTATCTTTTTAATCTGATCCAGTACCAGAAAACGGTGCAGCAGAGGAATGCGCTGCTTAAAAATTTCGCGAAGGGGCGCTATTTTGATCCTGAAAATCTGGAGATTTATAACGAACCCCTAATCAGCTTCGGAACCAGGATCTTCCAAAAAAGGCAGCAGTTCATCAGCGCAATTGTACCGCTCATCCAAACTTATTACGAAATCATCTCCAATGGAAAGGAGAAGGTTTCGGTTATCTACCACTCCGATCTTAATGAGCCACGTTTTGATCAACTTTTAAAAGATAACCTGGAAAAAGACCGCATGCTCACCTACACTTCGCGTGGAATCCACAAAGATGACCTCCTTTTCGAAATGGACGGCAGTTCTTTGAAGAAAGTCGGCAGTCAGGGCCAGCAGAAATCTTTCCTTATCGCGCTGAAGCTGTCGCAGATGAACAGGATACGGGAACTCACCGGCAAAACACCCGTTCTTCTGCTGGATGACATTTTTGACAAGCTTGATGACACCCGTGTTTCGCAGCTTATCGAGCTCGTGAACCGCGAACATTTCGGCCAGATTTTTATTACCGATACCCATAAGGAAAGAACGGAGAAAGTGGTGCGAAAGATTAATGAGGAATCGAAAATATTCGAGATATAACATGAAAAGGCCAAAAAAAAGGGAGTTTCAGTCCTCTGAACTCGTAAAATCATTTGCCAGGATTCATGGATTTGAAGATAAGCTGCTTGCATTTGAGGTAAAGGATTTCCTGAACGAATACCTGAACGGTGAACTCTTCCGCGAGATTGAATCGGTAAACCTGAACAGGAAAGTCCTGGAAATAAGGATTAAATCACCTTTGCTGAAGAATGATTTCAGGATGCGGAAAACCTTCTTCTTACAGAAATTCAGGGAAAAATTCGGCGCGGAACACTTTAACGATCTTCTGATTTTGTAGGAAGTGTCTTTTCCATCATTTCTTTCGCACGGCCATCCAGAAAAGAACGGATCGGGAAGAAGAAACGAAGCGGATTCTTCAGAAAATAGCGGAATATCTCTTTATAAATCTCCTTTACCTCCCCAAAATTCACCTTCCGTGACCGGAATGCCAAAACCATAGACAGGCCGAAACTTACGGCAAAATTGAAAAATCCGATGATGAATACGGTAATCAGGGAGATCCACAGCGTATAAGTATCAACAGAAAATCCTTTACCATAAAAGCCCAATGCTACGTTTCCGGCTGCAAAGGTGATGTGCCTGATGTCCAGATCCAATCCCAGGAAAGATCCTATCGGTCCGGTTGCTCCGAGGCAAACCCCAAACCAAAAGTTTGAGACAATTCCTGCCCAGTTCCTCGCATAGAAGCCGGAGGCGGTTCTTGCGATCTTTGGTCCCAGAATCTGATTGATGAGCGGATTCTTTGCAATCCGCTTCGGAATCTGATAGAACACCGCATTGTTGGCAACATTCCCCGAAATAATTCCCGAAATAAAGAGATAAAAGCCTGCAATACAGGCATGCAGGATGGCTTTGGAATTGAAAGGGTCATGGTCATTCAGCAGTTTGGTGGCTTTTTCGGCTGCGAAATTTTCCTGGAACAGAACATCGAGTCCGTAAATGATTGCCAGCGCCACGGGAAAGGACCACAGCACATTTCCCACAAACGCGATAAACTGCGAACGGAAAAGTTTGGAAACCAAATGTGCAAAATCCGAGTAATTCTTACGGGTATTCTGGCCTTCAGAAAGCACCTTCGCCATTGTTGCCGCCGTCATTGCCGGCTGCTTGGTGGCCAGCGTGAATTTCATCAGGTAAATCATGATAAAACCCATTGCGTAGTTGATGGAGTACAGAAGCGCGTGAGAGAAATCACTGCCGGGTATTGCACCGTAAAATAATTTCAGAACAACGAGGGCACCTACAATCACACCGCCGCCACTCGCTTTCCAGAACATTTTAATATAATCCCTGAAAGATGAAGTAATGTACTGGGTGCCTGTTTCCGCCGTATGATTCGTAATCAGGTGTGACATCAGTGTGCTGCTGTCTGCCACGAGTTCGCGGATGTTGTTTTTATGGGATTTATACTCCATTATATTGAAGACCAACTGTTTGGACTTCACCCTGACGTCGTTTTCATCATCAATAACCAATAGATTCAAAATATCCTGCATCCTGTTTAACTGCTGGCGGATTTTCAGGAGGGATTGGTTGATTTTACCTGAAATTCCGTATTTGGATGAGTTCTTGAAAGCCAGGTCTATAAATTCCTGGCACTGGGTAAGGTAAATCTTTACCTGCTTGTAATGTACATCTTTGGAATGAAGCTGAAAGTCGGAATTCTCACGAAATTCCCTGGTAAGAACATCCATTTCGTCCTGCAGGGCTAAAAAAGGATTGTCAAAATTTTTATATTCGGGAGCCATGTTTACCACTTCAACATCCAAAGCGTTCCCAATGACACGCCAGGCCAGGATGTTCATGGCAAAAAAAAGCTCTTTTTTAACCGGTTTTTTAACGATAAGTGCGGAAATTCCTAAAAGACGGAAAAGCTCGTCCATGTCCTGCTCGGGAATGTTCCGGAAATAAACCAGATCCTTTGCTGTCCTTACCGAAACATAATCAATGAGGTACCAGACGGTGTTTTCACTTTCAACCGGTGGAAGGATCTTATTGAGCATCCTCTTTCTGAACTCCGGAAGAAAGGCATATTCCGAGAGGATATTGGCTTCGGTAAGTGAAAGATTAAATGATTTTCCGGCAAAGACATGACGGATGTAATAGCCTAAATTTATCCTAAGTGTCTCATTTGCACGAAGGTGGTCCAGGACGTCGCTGAAGTCGGTGCGCCTTACGCTTTCCAGAATTTCATGCAGGGGTTCCAGTGAACTTGTTTCATTCCTGAAACTGAAGTACTTTTTAAGAACAGCAGTGAATGTGTTTTTGTCTGAATTAAAAATCCCCATCGCAGGCAAAGATACTATTTAAGCGCCACATTGTTCATTTGCCGCATAATCCAGCTGTGACGGTTCCGGAGATATTTTGAGGGATTGTGCGGATCGTATTTTTTGGGATTGGGCAAGATGGTGGCAATCCACGCTGCCTCACTTTTGGTGAGGTTTTTGGCATTTTTACCATAATAATAATTTGCAGCAGCTTCCACACCGAAAACGCCGCGCCCCATTTCAATTGAATTGAGGTAGCGCTCCAGGATCACGTCTTTCCCCCAAATGAGTTCAATGATGAAGGTGTACACGGTTTCGAGCCCTTTCCTAACCCAGCTTCGTCCCTGCCATAGAAAAACATTTTTAGCGGTCTGCTGGGAAATGGTGCTCCCGCCTTTCAGCTTCCTGCCTTTTTCGTTGTCTTTATATGCTTTTTCAATCGCCTTATAGTCGAATCCATTGTGCATAAAGAACTTCTGGTCCTCCGCAGCAATTACCGCCTTCTTCACCTGGTTACCCATTTCGGCATAGGGAACGTAATCCCTCTCCAGTTTACCATATTCCATGATTCCGGCAATCTGGGTCAGGGTAATGGGCGGATTCAGAAATTTTCCCCAGACAATAAAGAGGATATTTGCCAGAATGAGGATGAAAATGAGCTTTTTTAGTTTCTTAAACATACTTTTCAAAAGGACTAATGGGATACAGGTTGATAAAACTTCTGCAAAAATAGAAATATAAATTATTTAAGTTCTTTCAGGTATGTTAAATTATAGTCAGGCAGCAGTTCCGGGTGGAAAATCCTGATGTAGTCCTTCAGCACCAAATCGGCACGTACCACCCCGCTTTCAAAGAAATCGTTCGCCTTTCTGTCTTCTCTTCCTGCGACGGTGTACATCTTTCCTTCATTATAAGCCTTGAGCTTTGCGTAGTTGGGGTTTATCTGCAGCAGTTCCTTTTTGCTTCTGTGATTTCCCACATTGACCCAATATTCCGCCTTCTGTGATTTTGCAAAGACTTCCTCAAAACTCATCGGAACCGCTATTACCTCTCCGTTTTCGGAATTGATGTACTGGCCGTTGGCATCTGAAATAAATCGCGCCAGGTTTGTCTTGCCTCCGGGGAGAAACCACTGGTTTCCGTACATCTCATTGGCCAAAACCAAAGGTCTTGTTTCGGATTTTTGAGCCAGGGTTTTCAGTGCGTTGTAAGAGTTCTGAATTTCGCTGAATCTGGATGCCGATTCTCTCTCACGGCCCAGGAGTTTGCCGAAAACCAGGAGGTATTTCGATTTTGCCAAAGGATCCTCTTCCAAATATTCATCTAAAAAAACGATTTCAATCCCGTTTTTCTTCAGGAGATCATAGGTATTTCCGAAACTGGCTACATAATTGGTGAAAATCGCATCTGGTTTCAGTGCGATAATTTTCTCCACATCATACTTCTGTTCGTTACCGACGCTCTTAATCTTTCCCTGGTGAATTAAACGCTGAATCTTATGCGAAAAAATATATTCCGGACTGGAAATGCCTATAATTTTTTCTTCAATTCCTAATTCGGTGAAGAAACCCACCAAACTTGCGTTTAAAAGTATTGCTCGCCGAAACGGCAATCTGGATGCAGGTATTTCATAGCTGAACCTTCCCGATTTCAGTCGTAGAACATCCCCTTCTTCTTTGAACTGAACATTATCCGAAACAATCTGCCAATCAGCGGGAGCAGGAGTTGGTTCTTTTGTGCATTCCAAAAGAAGAAAAATGGCGAGAAAGAATAAAAAACTGGATTTCATTTTTCAAAGAAAACAAAAAAGCACTATATTTGCAAACCGAAAAACGGCCTCGTGGCGCAACTGAATAGCGCATCTGATTACGGCTCAGAAGGTTACAGGTTTGAATCCTGTCGAGGTCACTGATTCCTGCAGGAAAACCCTGCAGGATTTTTATTTGGCATCTTGAAAGAATTAGTAATTTTTAAAAATTTTATTACATTTGTTCCTCATATCAAACACAAAAGCCGAAAGAAGTTTTCCTAACCTCTTTAAAAAAAGATAATGAAAAAAACGATTTTACTTCTAACAACCTTGTTTTCGCTTTCGGCATTTTCGCAGATAAAAGTGCTTAAAAACGAGAGCCTGATGCAGGTGGGAAAGGATAATTCTGTCACTCTTTACAAGAAATCAAACAAATATACCTTTAATTATCAAGACATTAACACCAGCAACCTCAACACCTTCCGGTCCTTCTACTTTCATGATCTGAACAAGGATTTCGACCAGCTTTATAAACTGGTTTCGGATGGTTTTATCGACATGCCTATAGGTGAAATTCAGCTGGAACTTCCCAATGATATCATTGGATTACATTATGCTAAAAATTACGGCCAAACTACCGTCCAGTTCATTCATTACATCAACAAAAGCAAAAAATACATCGGTAAAAGCCAGTTCCTGACGAAAAAGCAGGTAGATAAGGTGTTCGGAAAGGACAAATTCCGCGGAACTTCCATGTCTTCAAGTGGTGCTGCAAGCATACAGCCCAGGGCTGCCATTGAGCAACCTGCTGAGCAAAAAGCTGCACCAAAGAAAAAGAAAAAGTGATAAAATTCCATTTTACCTCTATAAACCCGTTCCTTTGCGATGGGTTTTTTATTTTTGCATAAATCTTATAAATCATGTCCCTTCAGATTATCAGTTTAACAAAAAAATTCGGCGAACAGACCGCGCTTAACGACATTAACCTTACGATTGGAAAAAATGAAATCATCGGCTTACTGGGACCAAACGGAGCCGGGAAATCTACATTGATGAAATCCATCACCGGGGTTCTGAGAATTGATGAAGGACAGATTATCTTCAACACGCTTGATATTAGCAAAAATGAGATAGAGAGTAAGAAAAACATCGGGTTCCTGCCGGAAAACAATCCGCTCTATCCTGAAATGTATGTGAAGGAATACCTTTCTTTTGTTGCCGACCTTCATAAAATCCCAAAGGAAAGGGTGGACGAAGTCATTGAAATGGTGGGGATCACACCGGAAAAATCAAAGAAAATATCACAGCTTTCCAAGGGTTATAAGCAGCGTGTCGGTCTGGCACAGGCGATCCTTCACTCCCCGGACCTGCTTATCCTGGATGAGCCTACGAACGGCCTGGATCCGAATCAGATCATTGAAATCCGGAACGTCATCAAAGAAATCGGCAAGGAAAAAACGGTCATCCTTTCCACGCACATCATGCAGGAAGTCGAAGCGCTCTGCACACGCGTCATCCTCATCCACAACGGAAATATCATACAGGATTCACCGGTTGAGGAGTTTAAAGGGAAATTTGAAACGTTGGAGGAAGCTTTCGCAAGTTATACCGCGTAGAAGTCCTCGAAGAAAAGAAAAAAAAAGCTCCAGAAATTCTGCAGCTTTCGTCTTTATAAATCTTTCGCTTATATATGGATTACTTCACCATAAGCTGCTGCCGCAGCTTCCATAATGGCTTCTGAAACCGTGGGGTGCGGGTGAATGGATTTTATGATTTCGTGTCCTGTAGTTTCAAGTTTTCTCGCAACAACTGCTTCAGCAATCATATCGGTAACGCCTTCGCCAATCATGTGGCAACCCAGCCACTCGCCGTATTTCGCATCGAAAATCACCTTGATGAATCCGTCGGTATTACCGTTTGCTGTTGCTTTTCCACTTGCTGAAAGCGGGAACTTCCCTACCTTGATCTCATATCCTTTTTCCTTTGCCTGCTTTTCAGTCAGTCCCACAGAGGCTACTTCAGGGCTGCAATAGGTACATCCCGGAACATTGCCGTAATCGATCTTTTCCACATGAAGACCCTTGATTCTTTCAACACAGGTAATTCCTTCTGCAGAAGCGACGTGCGCCAGAGCCTGGGTCGGAAGGATATCACCAATCGCATAATATCCGGGAACTGAAGTTTCATACCATTCGTTCACTAAAACCCGTCCTTTGTCGGTCTGGATTCCAACTTCTTCAAAACCCTGGCCTTCAATATTCGCTGCAATTCCAACAGCGGAAAGTAAAATGTCGGCTTCCAGGGTAATATTTCCTTTAGCGGTTTTTACGTTCGCCTTTACCCCTTCTCCACTGGTATCGACGCTTTCCACAGAAGCATTGGTCATGATCTCGATTCCTGATTTCTTAAGGGATTTTTCGAGGTGTTTTGAGATTTCCTCGTCTTCAACCGGAACGATGTTCGGCATGAATTCAACCACCGTAACTTTGGTTCCCATGGCGTTGTAAAAATCCGCAAACTCAACTCCAATGGCACCGGAACCAACTACGATCATTGATTTTGGCTGTGAAGGCAAATTAAGGGCCTGACGGTAGCCGATGACCTTCACCCCATCCTGAGGAAGGTTCGGAAGTTCCCTGGACCTTGCACCCGTTGCGATGATGATATGCTCAGCTGAATATTCTGTATTTTTACCGTCTTTATCGGTAACGGAAACCTTTTTGCCTTTTTGGACTTTGGCGGTTCCCATGATGACGTCGATCTTGTTTTTTTTCATGAGGAAGGAGATTCCTCCGCTCATTTTTGTAGCAACCCCGCGGCTGCGCTGTATTACCTTTGAGAAGTCGAAACCCGGATTCTCCACCTTGTTCAAACCATAATCCTCGGCATGGTTCAGATAATTGAAGACATGTGCAGATTTCAGCAGTGCTTTTGTGGGGATACAACCCCAGTTCAGGCAGATTCCGCCCAGATTTTCCTTTTCTATAATGGCGGTTTTGAAACCCAACTGTGAAGCTCTGATAGCCGTTACATATCCACCAGGACCACTTCCGATGACAATAATATCGTAATTCATGAATTAATAAATTTAACGCGAATTTACGGAAAATTTCCCAACGTTTTCTGATCCGCTTCTTATTTAGAAAGAGCCAGATTTTGAACTTAAAGAGAAAACCCTGGTTTTCAGAAAGCCAGTTTTGGAGAAAATCAATTTCTTCTGTCTGTTTTGAAACCACATCGTTGTAGCAACACGGATTAACTCTGGCTGTTTTCCTTATTTCAGATAAACTTTTGCCATATCTACCGAGCTCGGGTGGTGGGGAATCATCTGCTTCTCCTAATCCTTACCACTACCGTTATACTTTTCAAATAACCAAGGAATTTAAAAATAATGCGGGATTGTGTATATTTGGAGTTAACTGCAATAATATATGGCAAACCCCTATAAAAAATATCTAATCAAATTCTGCAATAAAAAAAATTATGAATTTTAAGAAATCTTTTATAGCTATTTTATTTCTTTTTAATATTATGCTTCATGCTCAATTTGAAGAAAAAAAAATTGAGACTGATAGCAGTTATATTGAAGTTATTAAAAATTCAAAATATAAAGTTTTTAACGAAATTTATAAGTTTAAAGATGCAATTTGGAGCAGAGTCACATACATAAATGACACGTTAAAACTCAACAGTGAAGGTTGGACCACAAAGGAACATCACCGATTAGGAGTATGGAAAGAATATAATGAAAATGGAGAATTAATGTATGTAAGAGATTATGATAAGAACATTTGCACTATTAATCCAAAATTATATCCTTATCATAATTTATTAGTTGAAAAGAAAAATAAAGCTGACAACTTAATTGTTCAGGAATATGGTAAGGAATTCATGAAAAATTACGTTGCATTTGAATTTGACTGTTCTGCATATTTAAATGATAAATATGTAGGTTCCTGGGTTGAACCACTTATTGCAAAACCTAATAATTTTACATTTAATTATAGTATAAGATTAAAAAAAGGCGATAATCCAATCTATTTGAGAATCGAATTTGATAAAAATGGAAACTTCGTTCCACAAAAATATTATAGTGGTTATGCTGGTTTTGAAAAAATCGAAAGGCGAAATAAAAAATTCAAGATTTCAAAAGACAAAGCAATTGCAATTGCTAATTCACAAGGAATGAAGAATGATAATACAAATGATATTCGACAGTATTTATTTTGGGAAAGCTCTAAAAATAAAGCTTTTTACAATGGGCATTTCAAATATTATATTACAAATTTAGTGGATAAAGTCCGCTATAAAGAATCAGAGGAGAGACAAGGCGTGATTTACAAATTTGACGTGTATGTTTTCAATCCATGGACTGGAAAATTTACTGAAAAGAAGAAGATGAAATCTATAGAAGAATATGGGAAATTAAGTGGTCATACAACAGGTCTTTTACCTGATGTTGAATAAACTTCTGCTAGCATATATGTATCTGTTGCACAAGATATCATTTTGGGAGTGAGCTATAAAAATCAACCTCTTTTAAAGCGATTTAAAAGGGGTTTTGTTTTACCAGGGCTAGAGCTTCGAAAAAATGGGGCGAAAAGGGATTAGCGATATGTTTTGGCTAAAGCCACCCTTTATTTCCCAAAGAAAAAGCGGGCTAAAGCCCGCTCCTATTGATTGGCACGTTAATGATGGTAAAAGCGTGAAATTATATTATAATTAAATCTTATGAAATTTCGCAGGATTTATTTCATTAAACAGTGCATACACCTTCTCTACCATATCGTCCACACTCGGTTTGCTGAAATAGTCGCCGTCGCTGGCATAAGCCGGCCTGTGATTCTCTGCACAGATGGTCAGCGGATCGGAATCAAGATATCTGAACGCTTTTTGTTTTTCAAGGATTTGCTGAAGGATAAATGCGGAGGTTCCACCTTCCACATCCTCGTCAATTACCACCAAACGGTTGGTTTTCTTTACACTTTCTGCAATTTCATGGCTTAAATCGAACGGGATGAGGGACTGCACATCGATCACTTCAGCAGAGATTCCGATTTTTTCCAGTTCATCAGCTGCTTCCATCACGAGTCTCCAGGTGGAGCCGTAGGTCACCAGCGTCACGTCATTTCCTTCTTTCGTTACTTCAATTTTCCCTACAGGCACGGTGAATTCACCTAAATTATCGGGCTGCTTTTCTTTCAGACGGTATCCGTTCAGACATTCTACAATGACTGCCGGTTCGTCGCTCTGCAGCATCGTGTTGTAAAAGCCTGCTGCTTTCGTTAGATTCCTTGGAACGAGGACGAGAATTCCTTTGGAAAGGTTGATAATTCCAGCCATGGGCGATCCGGAATGCCATACTCCTTCCAGCCTGTGGCCGCGGGTACGGATGATGACCGGCGCTTTCTGTCCGCCTTTGGTGCGATACTGAACCGTTGCCAGATCGTCGCTCATTCCCTGCAGACAATACAGGATGTAATCAAGGTACTGGATTTCCGCTATCGGTCTCAAACCGCGCATGGCCATCCCGATTCCCTGCCCCAGGATGGTGGCTTCACGGATTCCGGTATCTGCGATCCTTAATTCTCCATATTTTTCCTGAAGGCCTTCAAGACCCTGGTTTACATCGCCAATATTCCCGGCATCTTCCCCAAAAACCAATGTCTCAGGGTATTTACTGAAAATCTTATCGAAGTTATTCCTTACGACAACCCTGCCGTCCACTGTTTCGGAACGGTCTGAAAAAACAGGTACAACCTCCTTTACATTTGTTGCCTTCCAGTCCGACTGTGAGTATAGGTGAGAGGAATAATTGTCTTTTTCCACCGCGAAGAGCTCCTCAAACTTGTGTTGAAGGGCGGTTCTTTCTGCTGACGTTTTGCCTCTTGTGAGGAAAAGCGATCTTCTAACCAAATGGAAGATATCCCTTTTCGCTATAGCGATGATTTTGGTGAATTTCTCAAGTTCAGCAGGGATTTCACTGTTTTGCAATTTAAGGTCTTCTACCAGTGGCAATACAGTGTTTTTTAAGTCCACAATGGTTTTCTGATAGTTTTCCCAGGCTTTCTTCTGACCGTCTTTTACAAATTTTTTAGCTTCTTCCTCAATCTTTTGGAGTTCTTCATCCGTGGCGAGTTGTTGCTCATCTCCTTCAATATCAATGGAATAGTTAAGAATCCATTCCTTAAATTTACTTAAACCGTCAAATTCACCTTCAAATTTCAGGCGGTCTTCATTCTTGTATCTTTCATGCGACCCGGACGTTGAGTGACCCTGAGGCTGTGTAACCTCAACTACATGTACCACCACAGGTACGCTTTCGGTTCGGGCAAAATGTTCGGCTCTGGCATAGGCATCCAGCAGCCCCGGATAATCCCACGCTTTCACCTGAATGATTTCGCAGCCCTGGTTCTCCCCTTCTTTTCTCTGGAAACCCGAAAGCATCTCGGCGATATCGGCTTTAGCGCGCTGATTCTGTGTCGGAACTGAAATTCCGTACCCATCGTCCCAAATGGAAACGATCATGGGTACCTGAAGCGCACAGGCGGCATTCAGCGCTTCCCAAAAGTGCCCCTCGGCCGTTGAAGCATCACCGATGGTACCGAAAGCCACTTCGTTACCGTTATCGGAGAATTTTTCTGAACCTTCAAATTTTACAATCTTATAGATTTTAGAGGCGAGGGCAAGTCCCAAAAGTCTCGGCATTTGGCCCGCGGTAGGGGAAATATCGGAAGAAATATTTTTCTGCTGCATCAGATTTTTCCAGGAACCGTCTTCGTTCAGGCTTCTTGTGGCATAGTGGCCGTTCATCTGGCGCCCCGCAGATGCAGGTTCGCGTTCTACACTGGTATCTGCGTAAAGCTGTGCAAAAAAACTTTCAACGGTCACAGCATCAATAGCCATTGCAAATGTCTGGTCCCGGTAATAACCGGATCGGAAATCACCGTTTTTGAACACCTTCGCCATTGCCAATTGCGGAAGTTCCTTTCCGTCACCGAAAATTCCGAACTTCGCTTTCCCGGTTAAAACCTCCCGGCGTCCCAAATATGACATCTCCCGTGAAATTCTCCCCAGTTTATAGTCGTCCATGACGGAGTTTTTGAAGTCCTGAAAAGAAATCTGTTGGGTTTCAATATAGGTGGTTTCCATAAAATCTGAATTTGGACAAAGATAATAATTTTTGGAAATTATATTTTGACAAAGAAAAATGGATATTTTTTATCAATATACATTCAAATGCGGAAAAGAAAAAAAGTGAACCTATTTATTGACGAAATATCAATGGAATATCGGTTTATTAGCGATAACAAATCCGGTTCGGTTAAAAGTTGGTTTTTTAATTTAAAATTTCCTTTCAATCACGTAATCGAGCATAAGATTAAGTGAATGTTTTGGCTCGGAATCAGGGAATTCGTGCAGGATATCTTTTGCCTTCTGTTGGAAGTCCTTCATGACTCCAACCGCATAATCAAGTCCACCTGACTCCTTCACGAAATCAATGAGTTCCTTTACACGTTTTTTGTCGTTGTTATAGCGTTTGATGGTGTTGAAATAATATTTTCGGTCGGCTTCTGAAGCCATCTTTAAGGTATGTATTAAAGGAAGCGTCATTTTCTGTTCCTTGATGTCGATACCTACTGGTTTTCCAATAAAGTTAGAGGACAGATAATCAAAAAGGTCATCTTTTATCTGGAACGCCATCCCGGTATAGGTGCCGAATTGCATCATTTTCGCGGACATCGCTTCATCAGCCTCATTGGAAAGCACCCCGATCTCGCAGCAGGCAGCAATTAAAGTCGCCGTTTTCTGCCGGATGATTTCATAATACACGTCCTCCGTAATATCCAGCTTTCTGGCTTTTTCCAGCTGCAGGAGTTCACCCTCACTCATCTCGCGGATGGTTCTGGCAATCACGGAAAGCAAATCGTAATCTTTGTGGTCGGTGGATAGCAAAACGGATTTGGAAAGCAGATAATCGCCTACCAGAACGGCAATCTTATTCTTCCACAATGCATTGATCGAGAAAAAATTACGCCGCTTGAAACTTTCGTCCACCACATCATCATGAACCAAAGTTGCCGTATGAATCAGTTCAATCATGGAAGCGCCGCGGAAGGTTTTTTCATTTACGTCCCCTACCAGTTTTGCACACAGAAAAACAAACATCGGCCGCATCTGCTTTCCCTTGGTGGTTACAATAAAACGGGTGACCTTATCCAAAAGCGGAACATTGCTCTGCATGGATTCATAAAACTTCTTTTCGAAAAGTTTCATTTCCTGCGCAATCGGTTTCTTGATTTCTTCTACAATATTCGCCACTTATCCGTAAGGTGATTTTACTTATTAGAATGTAGCAAATATAATTAATTTTTTTTGGTCAGATTACACATGGTTCTGTGCAGAAGTGAGGCTATTTCAGCTTATTTCCCGGAATGAAATAGAAAGCCGGTCTGGATTTTCCAAAGGGCGAATTAAATGCTTCACCCGAAATATAAACACCTTCCCCATTCACCGCAATACCTTCAATCTGCCCTGCGGAAAGGGCACTTCCGAGATAATATTTCCGAGGTTTTTCCCTAAAGAAGATGCCTGGTTCCGTCTCATTAAAGACGCTCAGAAAGACCTCGGTTTTTTTGGTATAACCCACAAGATACAGTTTGCCCTCAAAATACGAGGCGTCCGTCACCAGAAAACCGGTCTCAAAGGTTTCGAGTTTTTCAGCCGGCTGATTTTCCACTGTTTGAGTGTTGATGATATAATGCGTGGTCGCTTTTGAAAGCCATTCTTTGGTAAAGATGTGAATTTTTCCTTTCATAAAAACCATGGCTTCCGCATCGAAATCATGGTTAAGTGGTCTTCGTGTTAAGTCCTTCTGCTCCGGATAGAAATAGTTAAGCGTTTGAACAGCATCTGAAATCAGGGTATCGCGGACCGGAATTTTATAGATTCTCAGATTTTTTCGCATTCCTCCATTATTACCGAAATCACCGATATAGATATGCACTGAATCCGTTGTAATAGCTTCCCAGTCACTATTTTCCAGATTGGTATTTAAAACATTTTTTATATTCCCCGAACGTTGATCTATTTCGAAAATTTCAGAAGAGTTTGCCCCGTCGTTGAAGGTATACAGTTTTTCTCCCCTAAATATTAGCCCTGAATTTTCCTTCAGCGAATCCGAGAGATAGGAAACCCGGTACTTTCCGAGCTTCAGGAAATCAATCTTCTGAGCGGCACCAAAATGGAAAGAGAGGAGCGCAAGAATAAAGAGGAATTTTCTCACAGTGCTTTTCGTTTTAAGAGCAGGATCCGGATTTTTATAAAATCATAAAGCAGGCCACAAATCAGGATCAGACTGCCGAAAAGAAGCGTTTTTATACCGAAATATCCGTATAGGATGCCACCCGCTACTCCACCTGCAAAAAACATCCAGATAATCGTTAAACGCAGTCTGATGGATTTTATTAGTTTCTTTTTGTGGTTATGGTCCTTATAGAAAAAGAGCTGGGAGAATTCAATTCCCATGTCGGTAAAAAGTCCGGTAAGGTGAGTGGTCCTGACCACCGCATTTGAAATTCTGGTCACCAGCGCATTTTGCAGACCCATAGCGAAGAGCAGACCGAACGCAATGAGGTCCGCATTTTCTGCAGCCAGAAAACTGCCGCTTACGGCTATGGCAGCAAGAATTAAGGCTTCTGTAACCGTAGGGACAACGAATATCAGATTTTCCCGGATGCGGGAATAAATCTCCACCGTAAAATTGGAAAAGAACGCGCCCAGGAAAAAGAAAAAAATATAGAGTGCAACATGAAATGCGCTCCTGAAATTCTGCTTGAAAGCCTCATCAACAAAGAATGCAAAGTGTCCTGTCACATTGGTGGTGAGCTTCTGCACAGAAAAAAAACCAACCACATTAACCAAACCTGCAACGAAACCCAGCAATGAGGCAATCCCAAGGTTGTGCTTTTCGGTACGCGTCTTTCCTTTGTGGGTAAACATTACTCGCTTGATTTGTTGGCCAACTGGCCACAGGCTGCATCAATGTCCCCGCCCCGGCTCCTACGGATTAATACGGTGATTCCGGCCTTTTCGAGCTGCCGGACGTAATTTTCCTCTGCCTCTTTGTTGCACTGGTCATATTTGCCGTCGCCAATCGGGTTATACTGGATCAGATTGACCTTCGAAGGTATTTGCTTGCAGTAGCGGATCAGGGCTTTGATGTCTTCATCCTTATCATTGATGCCTTTCCATACGCAATATTCGAAAGTGACGGTATTGCCTGTTTTTTCGTACCAGTATTTCAGCGAATCCATAATATCGGTCAAAGGAAATTTATCTGAGAAAGGCATGATTTCGTTTCGTTTTTCCTCTATTGCGGAATGCAAAGACAGCGCTAATTTAACGCGCAGATCCTCATCTGCAAGCATCTTAATCATCTTTGGTATTCCTGATGTGGATACAGTAATCCGCCGCGGCGACATGCCCAAACCTTCAGGTTCCGTGATCTTTCTAATCGCTTCTACGACGTTCTTGTAGTTCATCATGGGTTCGCCCATGCCCATAAAGACGATGTTGGAAAGCGGCCGGTCAAAATAGAGTTTGCTCTGACTGTCAATGAGGGCTACCTGATCTACGATTTCAGCGACCTCAAGATTACGCATCCTCTTCAGACGGGCCGTTGCACAGAACTCACAGTTAAGTGAGCAGCCTACCTGCGAGGAGACACAGGCAGTGGTCCTGGTCTCGGTAGGAATCAGTACAGACTCCACCAAAAGGCCATCATGAAGTTTAACGCCGTTCTTTATTGTTCCGTCCTTGGATTTCTGCAGCTGGTCTACAGAGATGGGATTGATGGTGTACTCAAGTGCAATCTTCTCCCTCAGCTCCTTCGAAAGATTGGTCATCTCCTCAATGGAATGCAGGTTTTTGCTCCACAGCCAGTCGTAAACCTGTTTCGCACGGAAAGGCTTCTCGCCCAGCGTGACGAAGTAGTTCTGCAATTCTTCTAATGATAAGGTCCGGATGTCTTTCAACTGATTTTGGATTTTAAATGATAAATTTTAGATTAAAAGCAGTAAGCCTGAATCTAATCTAAAATTTAAAATCAATCATTTATAATTTCTACAGGATCAGCATCGCATCACCGTAAGAGTAGAATTTATATTCGTTCTGGATGGCTTCATCATAAGCTTGCATCAGAAAGTCCTTTCCGGCAAAAGCGGCAATCATCATCAGCAACGTTGATTTTGGAGTATGGAAATTGGTAATCATCGCGTTCGCAACTCCGAAATCATGTGGCGGGAAAATAAATTTATTGGTCCATCCCTGGTAAGGTCCGATCTTTTTGTTTGAAGAAACCGAAGTTTCCAGTGCACGCATGGTTGTGGTTCCAACTGCACATACCCTTCTGCCTTCTTCCACCGCTTTGTTGATGATGTCGGCATTTTTTTGGTCGATGATGGCCTCTTCGGACTCCATCTTGTGTTTGCTAAGGTCTTCCACTTCAATCGGATTGAAGGTTCCGAGACCGACGTGCAGGGTCACTTCCGCAAAGTCAATGCCCTTGATCTCCAGTCTTTTCATCAGATGTCTGGAAAAATGCAGACCGGCTGTCGGTGCGGCTACTGCGCCCTCGTGTTTTGCATAGATGGTCTGATAACGTTCAGCATCTTCCGGCTCCACCGCTCTTTTAATGTACTTCGGCAGCGGCGTTTCGCCCAGTTCCTTTAATTTTGCACGGAATTCTTCGTAAGAACCGTCGTATAAAAACCTAAGCGTACGGCCTCTGGAAGTCGTGTTGTCAATAACTTCAGCAACCAGGGCTTCATCTTCAGTAAAGAACAGTTTGTTACCAATCCTTATTTTTCTGGCAGGATCAACCAGTACATCCCAAACGCGGGTTTCCTTGTCCAGTTCCCTTAAAAGGAATACTTCAATCTTCGCTCCGGTCTTTTCCTTGTTTCCGTAGAGCCTTGCAGGGAAAACTTTGGTATTGTTGAATATAAAAAGGTCGTGTTCGTCGAAATAATCCACCACATCCTTGAAGAGTTTATGCTCAATGGTCTGGGTCTTTCTGTGCAGCACCATCAATTTTGCGTCGTCTCTGTGTTCTGCCGGATGTTCGGCCAGAAGTTCTTCGGGCAAGTGGAAATTAAAATCGGATGTTTTCATAAAATTTACGGATTTTATTTAAAAAAATTAATCCGCAAAGATACGATAACTAAAGGCCTTTGTCAAGTCCTAATTCAATTCTTCAGAAACGAATTTTTATAAATGACCTGGGCAGGCAGTGACAGCGTGAGGTTTACAGGTGTGATCAGCCTACGGTCGTAAAGGAACTGATACCTGCCGGAGGTGTGTAGGTTGCTGGCAATATAGTATTTCCTGCCGGTGGTTATGGATTTACGAAGGCTGTTCACCAGCAGACCCGTTTCTTTCTTGCTTAGTTCCGTATAGCCGGTGTTCAGGAGGTCGGTTTCGAATTCCTGCAGACAGATTTCCATTTTTTCCCGGGACTGCATCTTCTGGTTTTTCTTCACATAGGAGATCTCGTAATCGATGTCATTAATTTTCTTTACATGAACCGAGTTTATTTCGAAATCAGGCGCGAAAAGGACCTTTAAGCTGTAATCATACTTAAACTGGATGCTGTCGTTTTCCTTTACCACCCTGAAATAATGCATCTCACTACGGCCTTCATCCCGAATCCGCGCTTCCTGTGGGTAAACAATCATCTGGTAAGAGGTGTCGTTAGAACTATCATATACAGAAACCTCCGCAGGCTTCCGGGTTTCACTTTTCTGACCCGCATCATAGAGCGAATGGTAATTAAACGTATAATCGCGCTGTGCAGAGGCGAGCTGAAACAATATTAGCAGAAAAAAAGTAATGGTGCTGTTCATAAACTATTGTTTTACTTTCATTAATCTCTTCATTCTTGGGCTCTCCGGAAGATCTATTTTCAGATTGATTTTTTTTGCTTCAGTGACCTTACTATAAAAAGTAAAACCTGAACCGTTACTTATCGCATGTTCATTAATAAAGTAATTTTTGCGCGGATCAAGTTCCTTTTTTAAAGCTTCAAGAATCCTGGCAGATTTGATGAGTGGCGCATCCACATCTAAAACATTGGTAATATCATCGGTGTTTTCAACGACGTTTACCTTCACGGAAAGATTTGAAGTTTTAGCATCGACTCCGTCGAAACTCAGGATTTCGTAAACTTCATCGTTTATTTTCCGGACTTTGTGTATCTCCTTTTTATATTTTGAAGCACTAAAACCAAATCTTGCAGACCGTATATGCTGAAGTTTAAAACCGGTTTCCTTGTTTTTAAAATCAGGAAGGACGTAAAATGTATGAAATAATTGCCGTTCCGTATCCGAAAGCGTTGCCATCAACTTTCCGTCGTAATACCCTATAGACAACTTTACAGAAGGATCCGAAGTGTTTATCATATCAGAACTCAGAAGCTTCTCCGCTACGGCGGTATTCAATTTGTGAGCCTGGTAGATAACCGAACCCTGAATCTTTTCTCCGTCCGTATTCTTCAATTCCTGACGCTCTTGGTGAACCATGTAATCAAAGGAATAATCCTGGCCGAAAAAACTAGCGGAAGCAAAGCTGCAGAAAATAAACAGTAGGCGGTTCATATACAATTTTTTATCATCAGCTACTCCGGATTTATCCCGACACCAATTGTGCACGGCGCGACCAAGGAGAGCGGAACAAAGATAGCGAATTCAAAATTTTGTTCTGTAAGGTAAAAAGGTTCCCAAAACCGTTCGAATGGGCAGTGGATTCCGCAGTGGATTCTTTTACTTTGGCAAATGCACCCAATGGATAATCCGCTAGTTTTCCTTCAAATGAAATTTTATGCTTGTGGCTTCACAGGACGAAAAATCGAATACAAAACGGTAACCGTTGCGGTAATTAACCTCCGCACGCTCAATACGGTAATTGGGACTTTCCAATCCCTTAAGCAGGGCTGAATATACCGCATTGTGGATTTTGGGACTAAGATCCATAAACCTGATCTGTACAAGTGGCGACTGGGATTTTATCAACCTGAAGTTAACTTCGAGGTTGGTTCTTTTGCTGTTTTCTCTTGTAAAAGCTTTAACCAGGATATGCGCATCATCGGTTCTGCTCACGGTAGTTCTCTTTATTTCGAACTCGCTGTACGAGTAATCTATTGGTCTGCCTCCAGTGGTCTGGTACTCAGATTTACTGCCAGGGACAAAAACAATATTCACGACTGATTGCCTTTCATTATCTGTTATTTTATAACCCCCATCATTAAGTTTGGACATGTAATAACCGCTGTTACCTGTACTTAAATACAGACTTCTTTTCCAGTTGTTTTCATCTCCAATTTTGGGCTTTATACGGAAACTTTGGATTACGCATTGCCTGTCGAATTCATATTGCTGCGCATTGCCGAAGGTAAAAGGAATCAGGCTCAAAAGACCGAACAGTATAATTTTCATAGAAATGATTGTATGGATTTCCACTCCTCCAGTTTTTTCTCAAAACCTATGGTGTGCAGCGGACTTGTTGAGGGCAGGACAAATATAGGAATTTCAAAATTTTTGCCTAAGATGCCCAGCAGGTTTTTATGGGCTTTCTGACCGTTGCAGAAAATGGCTTTAACATTTGGGAAATCATGCAGGAGTTTTACAATGTCATTGTGTTCCTCATTCCTGATCTTGGTATCCAGGCTACCCTGCCGTTCACACGTATCAATGACATCCCAAAGTGCAATGCCGTTTGCTTCTAAAGTGGCAATCTTTTCCTTATAGTCAGACTTTAAATCCTCATTGAGCAACGTAAACATGATTTTCCAGAACTGATTTTGCGGATGCGCATAATATTGCTGCTTCTCGAGGGATTTGACGCCTGGGACCGAACCCAATATCAGGATTTTGGATGTTTCCGATACAATCGGTAAAAAAGAGGAGATACGGTGTGCCATTTCTCTGGTTGGATGACCTGATGGTCTTTTAAGTCAATGTTGGAACGATAAATGCAGACCTAAAAATAATAAAAAAATTGATTATGAAAAAGTTGCCGTTAATTATCGCAATGCTGTCCATGCTTATCCTGACCGGTTGCAGGGATATTGTAAATTCTTACCTGGATGTTTTCCCTCCGTTTGACGTACCCTATACCACTACATTTTCAGTGCCGATGGCAGGTGTAAATACCGCTACCTATACGAAAACACCCGAAATACCGATAAACATCGATTTGGACACTGCGATTAAAGCGAACAATCCAAAATATTCCATCAACAACCTGGAATCCGTGAAACTCAGTACGCTCAGGCTAACATACGTCAGTTCGACCACCGGCGTGAAAATGGACGCCATTAAAAATGCACGGATTTACATCAAAGCGCCGAATTTACCCGAAAAACTGATTGCAACCGCCTACAACAACACCAATCCTGATTTCATCTCATTTTCAACCCCTGATGAGGAACTGCTGAACTATTTTAAAAGTGCTCAGAATTCACTGATTGTCGAAATTCAGGGCAACACGGTAACGGTAGATGAAATTAAAATGAAGATGAGTTCAGGTTTCAAGGTCCGAGTTCAACTTTAAATATTTTAAAGGAGTACACAACTCCATTTATAAGCATTTGCATATGTACGGTCAGCTCCCCATCAACTTCTGAACCCTGCGGGTTTTGGGGAGATTTACCGTAAAATGTATCTTCTTAGCAACGTTACTTTTGTGAAAGGTCGCCCCGGGGATGTATCTTGATACATATTCACTGACAAGATAGTTCTTATCCGGATTCAGTTTTTTCTTCAGTTCGGCGACAATTTTTGGTTCAATATTACCGCCGCCATCGATGATGAAGGTGTTCATTAAATCATCATCGCTTTCCACCAGATTCAGGGTAAGGTGGTGCTTCTTGGTTTCATTCACATCCACCTTAATGTCATAAATTAAGTGGCTTTTTTGCTCAAGGGTAAAACTGCCTGTGGGAACCTCTTTCTTTTTGTAGCGTTTTGTCCGCAGATACTCCAGCCGAAAACCTGGCCCGCCGTAACCCGGGTCTTTAATTACCTTAAAATAATGTCTTAACTGTCTGTTCCCGTCCTGTATTACAGCAATCTGCTCATCGCCCATTCCCTGTTCAAACCCAAATTTTATTTCCGGATTTTGGGAATTAACCGGTTCTCCCCGGTGTTTCATTGTAAACTGCGAATTTGGATAGACCTCATACGTCTCGCTGTTCAAATGTTGTTGTTCAGAAGTTATAAGATAATCAAAGGTATAGTCCTGCGCCGTGGCTGAAAATGAAGCTGTAATGCCCACGGCTGTAACAAACCTCTTTATGGTTCTAATCATCTTACTGCTTTTTATTAATAATCTGTACCTGCAACGGTACCTTTAACTTCTTTGCTTCTGTTCTTACATGGAAGGTCGAACCCGGGATATGCTGCTCTACATATTCACTAATGAAATAATTTTTGTCAGGATCCAATTGTTTCTTTAGCTGCGAAATCATTTCCCGCTTAACTTGATCAGGTATATCCGGACGGATGGTATTGGTGAGGTCATCCGGACTCTCCTGAAGAAAGACAGTCAGTTTATGCTTTTTTGAATCGCTTACCTCTGCGGTAATTTCATAAATCATATCCTTTACCTTTCGCACGGTAACGTTCACCGCCCTATATCCACTTTCATTCGATGGGTAGGTTCCAACATATCCCAGCCGGAAACCAATATCGTCGCCAGCCTGTGCCGGGAAGAGCTTATAACTGTGATTTAATCTATTTTTTTCATCACCAATGCTGCCTGTTTTGCGGTCTTTGTCGTAAGCATCATAATAAAACAGAAGTCTATAATCTGAATTTTGAGAGTTTATGAGGTGACTCTTTTGCATCTTATTCCCCTTGTTAACATTTGCTTTTGGAGAAAACTCATGGTTTTTGGAAACCTTCTGCTGTTTGGAAGTGATGAGATAATCAAAAGTATATTGCTGTGCAAAGACTGTAAATCCGGTAAGGAGGGTAAGGGTAATAAGAAGTTTTCTCAAGTTAGAAGATATTTTCAGCAGGACTAAGTTTAATTATTTCAGCAATGACTGTTCAGAATATTTATTAAAGCGTCTCCTTCAGCCATTCAAAAAACTCCCGTTGCCACACGAGCGCGTTGTGCGGCTTCAGCACCCAGTGATTTTCATTCGGAAGATAAAGGAATTTGGTCTTCAGGCCGTGAAGTTTTGCCGCCTGAAAAGCCTGCTGTCCCTGTTCGTACCCTACCCTGTAATCCAGGCCGCCCTGGATAATCATGATGGGTTTATTCCATTTATTTACAAAATTGGAAGGATTGAACTCGGAGTATGCTTTTGAAAGCGGTGTGTCCGTTGGTTTACCCAAATCCCAGTTTGCGAAAAACAGTTCTTCCGTGGTTCCGTACCAGGATTTCATATCGAAAAGTCCGTCGTGGGCGATAAAGGTCTTGAAGCGGTTCTGATGGATGCCAGCCAACATGAATACACTGTAACCACCATAACTGGCACCCACGGCACCCATTCTTTCGCCATCAACATTCGGAAGGGTTTTGGCAAAATCGGTTGCTGAAAGATAATCATCCATCACCTGTCCACCCCAGTCTTTAGAAATCTCTTCATTCCACTTCGTTCCCCAGCCCGGCATTCCGCGGCGGTTTGGTGCCACTACAATGTAGCCATTTGCCGCCATCAGCGCGAAATTCCAGCGCGTACTGAAAAACTGCGTCAGCGCCGACTGTGGACCGCCCTGGCAATACAAAAGCGTCGGGTATTTTCTAGTTACGTCAAAATTAGGCGGATAGTGGATCCAGACGCCCATTTCCTTTCCATCGGTCGTATTCACCAGGTGCAGTTCGGATTTGCCCGTGGCGATTTTCGCATAATTCTGTCTGTTGATATCCGTTACCTGTTTCATGGCACCGTTTTTCAAATCTACCGAAAATAAATCGGGGTTGTGGTTGATGTCCGTACGGGAAACCAAAAGGGAATTTTTATTTTGGGCGTAGATTTCATTCACATCGAAATCCCCTTTTGTAATCTGCTGTATCTTTGATGTTTTTGGATTGAGGCTGAACAACTGCTTAGTGCCGCGGAAGGCCGTAGTGAAATAGATGTTTTTTGAATCCTGAGACCAGAATACGTCCCCAATTACACTTTCGTCCCAGGCTTTGGTCAGATTGGTCACTTTTCCCGACTTCCAGTCCATCACTTTCAGATCATTTTTATCGGCCTCGTAGCCGTCTCTTTCCATGGATTTCCAGGAAAGGCTTTTGCCGTCCGGGGAGAAATGCGGTCCCACGTCGTATCCTTTGTTGCTTTCCGTAAGATTCCGGGTGCTTCCGGTTCCCAAGTCATATGCAAAAATATCGGTATTGGTAGACTGGGCATATTCTGCCCCGCTTAAAGGTTTTGTTACATACAGAAGTTGTGAAGAATCGGGACTCCAGACAAAGTCCTCTGCGCCACCGAACGGACGCTGGGGCGAGTCCCAAAGCTTCCCTTCAAGCAAGTCCTTCGCTTTGTCGACACCTTCAGAAACATCAACAACAAAGACGTGGTTGTATTTGCCTTCACTAAAATAATCCCAGTGGCGGTGGTTCAGGTCGGTATAGATATGGGCAGTGGATTTGGGGACATCTGCATATTTGTCCTTCCCCATTACTTTTTCCACTAAAACCTGTTTGCTGAATGCAATCTTTTTTCCGTCGGGAGAAATTACCACATTATCAGGCTCGCCTATGGTGTAGAAGTCGGCCCAGGTCTTACCGGCGTCTTTGGATATATAAATCTTATCACCCTCCTGGGCATAGAGTCCGTTCTTGTCCCATTGGACCAGGGATTTCTTTCCCAAATCCAGATCGGTAGATTCGGAATTGTTTATGTTGAAGAAGTAGTTCTTTTTGTTGTTCTTTTCCGTTTTCAGGTCTGTTTTCCCCACATTGTAAATCAGGGAGGACTGATCGGGCGAAACGAGCGACACTCCAAGTTTATTGAGGGTCCAAAGCGTTTCGGGAGTCATCACGTTCTGTGCATTCATAAGAAAAGGGGCTGCCAGAGCAACCAGCGTATGTTTCAGTTTCATATCATGAGTTTGAGAAGGGTAAATTTATTAATTAAATCCAGAAGTAAAAATTAATGCTTTCCAATTTCAGAAATGCGGCCACAAGTATCCTCCGCATTACTTGGAAATTGCACCAAAACCTTAGATTTAACATTGAAAACGGACCAAAATCCTTATTTTTGAAGAAAATAAAAAAGAGGATATAAATGCCGAATCAGTTTAATCCGAGAGATGTTACGTGGCTTGCCTTTAACGAAAGGGTCCTGCAGGAAGCAATGGACGAAAACGTGCCGCTGCATTTGCGCATCCGGTTTCTCGGTATTTTTTCAAACAATCTGGATGAATTTTTCCGCGTTCGAGTGGCGGGTCTCAAACGTGCCATGGAATTCAAAGATAAGTTCATCACAGAATCTTTCTATCAGCCGCCCAGCAAGATCCTGCAGCAGATCAATGAGATTGTGATCCAGCAGCAGTCAGGCTTTGATAAGACTTGGAGGAAAATTCAGGCCGAAATGGAAGCGCAGAAGGTTTTCATCAGGACCGCGCGGAAACTGACTCCCGAACAGGAAAACTTTGTCCGCGAATATTTTGATGAAGTGGTGGAGAGCAACGTGATTCCAATCCTGCTTCATGAAAATACGCCGATGCCTTATTTGCGGGACAAATCGCTGTATCTGGGTATTGCCATGCGCAAAAAAGAATGGCAATATGAAAATAAGTTTGCCATCATCGAAATCCCGTCGCGTGTACTCGGGAGGTTTGTTCTGCTGCCTGGGAGTGATAAGGATGAAAAAAATGTCATGTTGTTGGAAGACGTCATCATCTTCAACCTTCCGCACATCTTCTCCTACTTTGGGTATGACGAATATGAGGCGCACTGCTTCAAGGTCACCAAAGATGCGGAGTTCGATTTGGATAACGATATAAAGACCACCCTTGCGCAGAAAATTGAAAAAGGCATCAAGTCCAGGAGAAAAGGCAAGCCTACCCGGTTCAGTTTTGATAAGAATATGGATAAGGCACTGCTCGAGTTTCTCATCAGAAAACTGAACCTGACCAAAAAAGACAGCATCATTCCGGGTGGTAAAATCCACAATTTCCGCCACTTCATGGATTTTCCCGATGTCTTTAAGGCCTACAGAAAACCGGAGGAACGGACTGCATTTGATCATCCTCAATTTATAAAACAGCGCGTTACGGACGTCATCCTGAAACACGATGTCCTGCTTACCTTTCCCTACCACAGCTACAATCCGGTGATTGATTTGCTGCGGGAGTCGGCAATGGACCCACATGTAAAGTCCATACAGATCACGGCCTACCGCCTGGCAGACAATTCCAAAATCATCAATGCCCTAATAAATGCTGTAAGAAACGGAAAGGAGGTGACCGTGATGCTGGAACTCCGCGCCAGATTTGATGAGGAATCCAACCTGAAATGGAAAGAAATCCTGGAACAGGAAGGGGTAAACGTGCTCGTGGGAATCCCGAACAAAAAGGTACACGCAAAACTTTGCGTCATAAAAAAAAGGGTGCACAACAAAACGGTGCAGTACGGATTTGTAAGTACCGGTAACTTCAACGAAAAGACGGCAAAGATTTATGGCGACCACCTTTTGATGACTTCGGACCGGGGTGTGATGGCCGACATGAACAAAGTATTCAATGTGTTGCGCAAACCCGGGGAAGATTTTCAGCCGGTGCTTAAAACGTGCAAGAAACTCCTGCTTTGTCCCGAGTTCATGCGTGAAAAAATCATCCACCACATCGACCGGGAGATTGAGGAAGCAAAAGCGGGCCGCAAAGCGGAAATGATCATAAAATCAAATTCCCTTAGCGACAGGGCACTCATCCTTAAGCTTTACGACGCGGCCAAAGCCGGAGTAACCATCCGACTCATCATCCGCGGGATTTACTGTGCTGTAAACCAGAAAGAATTCAAAAAGAAGATTTACGCCATCAGCATTGTTGACGAATACCTGGAGCACGCCAGGGTTATGTATTTTTATAACAGAGGTGCCGAGGACATCTACATTTCATCTGCCGACTGGATGACACGTAATCTGGATTACCGCATAGAAGCTGCCGTAAAGATTAACCAGAAAACGCTGAAGAAAGAGCTGAAGGATCTGTTGGAGATCCAGCTGAGTGATAATGTAAAGGCCAGAATCCTGGATAAGAACATGCGGAACGAATATGTGCAACATGATAAAAATGAAATCCGTTCCCAGACCGAAACCTACAGGTACCTGAAAAAGAAAACAGAGTAATTGCCAGGGCAAATTTTTAAGTATTTTTAATCTCAAATAATCACAAGAATGAGAATCGCAGCCATCGATATCGGCAGTAATGCGGCCAGACTTTTAATAAATGAGGTCACCGAACCTACGAAAGGCAAACCCGAATTCACGAAACTGAACCTTTTGCGCATCCCTCTGCGATTGGGAATGGATGTTTTCGCAAAAGGGGAAATCGGTGCGGAGCGTGAGCAAATGGTCATCGATTCGATGCGGGTCTTCAGCGACCTGATGAAGATTTACAAAGTGCAGCATTACCGTGCGTGTGCCACCAGTGCCATGCGGGACGCGAAAAACGGGGCCGAAATCATTTCCGCAGTGAAGGAAACTTCGGGAATCCGGATTGAAATCATTTCAGGAGATGAGGAAGCCACTTTGATCTATGAAAACCATGTTGCCGAAGGCCTGGACAAGGAGTTTGCCTATCTGTACATCGATGTGGGCGGCGGTTCCACGGAACTCACCTTCTACGAAAACGGAAAGATGAAGTATGAACATTCCTTCAACATCGGGACCATACGCCTGCTGAACGGCCTGGTGACCGAAGACCACTGGAAAGAGCTGAAGGAGGAGATCCGGAAAAACATCAACAGCAAGAAACAGGTGGTGGCCATTGGATCCGGCGGTAACATCAACAAGATATTTTCCATGAGCAAAACCAAGGACGGCAAACCGATGAGTACCGCTTACCTGAAAAAATATTACAAAGAAATGAACGACCTTACCGTGGCAGAAAGAATGACGAAGTTCGGAATGCGGGAGGACCGCGCCGATGTGCTCGTTCCCGCCCTTGAAATCTTCAATAACGTGATGCTCTGGTCCGAGATTACGAAGATCTTCGTGCCGAAAATATCAGTGGCTGACGGTCTGATTCACAGCATTTACGACAAGCTGCAGCGTGACGGTAAAAATTGAGGTGGCTGAACACACCCGGGCTGCATGTGAATAATTTATTTTATCTTAACGGAAACTTTTAAACTGGAACTATGAAAAATTTAACAGTAACCGGCATACTGGTAATTACGGTAATAGGAATTATTTTTTTGGTGGCCATGCTCTATGGGTATCCAACGTACAGGGTTTGGTCGCAGGAGATGGAAGGAAAGGCGGAATTTGCGAAAGCTGAACAGAACCGCAGAATTAAGATTGAGGAAGCTAAAGCCAACCTGGAAGCCGAAAAACTGAATGCCATGGCCGAAGTGGAACGTGCCCGTGGCGCAGCAGCTGCAATTAAGATTGAAAACGGCGCGCTCTCCGAGAAATACATCCAGTATCTGTGGGTGCGGCAGCAAAATCATCTGAATGATAAAACCGTTATCTACATTCCTACGGAAGCCAATCTTCCCATTCTGGAAGCCGGACGCACCCCGGGTAAGACCTTCCCGAAAGTTTCTGAATAATAATAAATCCGGCAGATCAGCCCCCATTCCCGGGCGAAATCCCACCTGTTGCAGTCGCACGACGTTCTCTCAACTGCCGCCTTTGACGCATTCCGGAGGCGGAGCCAAAAAGCTCCTTGCGGACGACAAAGCCGGACGGTCATTGAGTGCATCTCTACACGAACACTTATCAAAACTAAAGTCATTCAAAATGGATAAAGAATTTAAAAACTGTCAGTCTTGTGGAATGCCACTAAAAAGAGACGAAAAAGGAGGGGGAACAAATGCAGACAAAAGCATTAGTAAAAAGTATTGTTCCTATTGCTACGAAAATGGCGAATTTATTTATAAAGGCAATAACGTCTTAGAATTTCAGGAATATTGTAAACATAAGATGATGGAAGGCGGACATTCAAGATTTTTTTCTTGGTTGTTTACGAGAGGAATGAAGCGTTTCGACAGATGGAAATCTTCAAAATAAATGCGGAATAATTCAGAAAATGGCAGCACATAACACTGCATAACGAAAATGCCTTCTTCTTCCCTTTTCAGAAACTACTCAGGTAATTCAAAATTTTATTCTTTAATTAGCTTTAAGCAAACCGGGCGGCACTATCCGTTATGCGAAACCGTTGGGAAAAGATTCAGAAGACCTTATGGAAATTGATATTCATCGAAGTACAGAAGAAGGCAATTGTTGCAAAAGGTTTTTGGTCAAAATTATCATACGGCGAAGAGTTATTCATCTACCTGATTTTGCCGATGGGCCTGATTTATTCTCTTTTCAATCCCGAAAATCAAACCAATGGTCGCCTGATATTTGTCTTTATTTTCTTGATACCGTGCTTTTTCGCCCTCCATATATTTTATAAATTAAACGATCTGCGATGTATTGGTACTTTTGAAGAAATGGAAAAGGAGAAACTAATTCAATCATTGCAAAATAATTTTAAACTAAAAGTAGAGCAACGCACAGACAATTTTATAATATTACACCGTAGCAGTGGCTTATTTAGTTGGGGCAAAAGGATCACACTGATTTTTCATCAAAAAGAAATTTGGATAAATCAAGTTACATTGGGTCGTCATAATTTAAGATCGCCCTTCCACTACTTTTACAACAGGCGAAAAATTGATTCATACAGGAACTTTCGCTAACAGCGCTCGTGTACAATTGCTGCGTTATCGCTTCGGGTTAATTTTAGTGATTTACAAAGTACATGTGTGTAGGCTGATACTTTACACGGCCGCAAAACTATTCGGAAAAATCGACCTTTGGCAGGGTTATCGCAGCATTCAGCTCCTCGCAGGACCGGACAACTTAAAACAAACAAAATGACCATCCATTTAAAAGGAGCGCCCACCGAAAAGCTTTATGAGTAGGTAAAGTAAAATATAAAAATGAAATTCAACATTACGATAAAGAGCATTACAACGGTCGAAGAGATTACGGACTATTGGCAGAATCAGGATTTTATCAACCTACTGGAACGGTTTGATTTTCCGGATGCCAACACGGTAAAACCGGAAAATTTAGTCGAAATGCTGCATATGGCGATTACCGATTTTGAACCTAATGAAGCGGCAGCGACCGTTTTAACCTATAAACTTTCTGAAAGGCTGAATGAAGGTCAAATAGCTCAGATTTCCAATGATATGTTGCTTGACAAAGTTTGTGAAGAGTATCCGGAAATTGATCTGCATTATGACTTATTCAACATCAACCAGGTGTTGTATAAGGCATACAACGGGAAATTTCCCAATGCAAAAGCTACAGTTGTAGATTTTTCATTGGTTTCCCGGGATGGCTACGACGGAGAAATTACGAAAGAAATTGTATTAAAATCGTTTAATAACGGACTCTCAGACAGCAATCTCATTAAAAGATTATTTACCGAACAGATGAGCACAGAGCAGGAATTCGGGGAAGCAGAAGCAGTATTGTGGAAATTAAATGAAAAAGATTCCACTGACTTTACCATTACAACTTCGGAATACTGGTTAAATAAAGTAGAAATCTTAGCGCCAGAATTTGAAGGCGACTGTCTGTTGCCAAAGGAAGATGAAAATGAAAATAATTGAGTCCAGGTCATCTTTCTAAGTTGAGTCTGACAATAAAGTTTTATCTGTTTTAAAATTTTCAAGGGAAGCATTACCCAGGAGCGTTGAAGATTTTAGACGTTGAGGCTTCATCCTGAAATCAGAAAGGAAATACTCCTGTCCCAAGCAATTGATGTTACTCTATTTTTTTGTTAAGTTTACTTCATTAAAATACAGGTAAAAATGAACGTTCAGGAACAAATCACGGAGTATATTGCCAGTCAGCCGGAACAAAAGAGCAGCGACATGCACGAGCTGCACTTGGTGATTCAGGAAATGATGCCCGGAACTCAATTGTGGTTCCTGGATGGCAAGAACAGCGAGAATAAAACAGTCTCCAATCCCAACATTGGCTATGGACTTCGAAACATAGCATACGCCGACGGAACAACGAAGGATTTTTATCAGATTGGGATGAGTGCAAACACCACCGGCATCTCGATCTACATCCTTGGAATCGCTGACAAAAACCATTTACCCCAAACATATGGAGGAAAAATAGGTAAAGCCAGCGTAACCGGCTACTGCATAAAATTCAGAAAACTGGACGACATAGACCTTGAAGTGCTGAAAGCAGCCATAGAGGATGGGCTGGAGAAGAGCCAATAACCGCAACATATTAAAAATTGCTTTCACGATTTTCAAAACATCCATTCTACTATTTTTCTTAAATGCAGAGGCTTAAATTCAACAAAAGTTATTTCGCGCTCACTGTTTTGCTTTTACTTACAGAGATTGTTATTGCGCTTTTTGTACATGACCGCTTTGTAAGGCCTTATGTGGGTGATTTTTTAGTGGTAATCCTGATTTACTGTTTCGTAAAATCATTTCTGAACCTTTCGGTTTGGTTTACCGCAGTCTCGGTGTTGTGTTTTTCCTTTTGTGTTGAAATAACCCAGTATTTTAATCTGATCGGAAAGCTGGGTTTGCAGGATTCGGGAATTGCAAAAGCGGTACTTGGAAATTCATTCGCCTGGGAAGATTTAGTGGCCTATGTGGCGGGAATTGTTTTTGTAGTTATCATTGAAAAATTGTGCTTAACAAATCCAAATTGTTTTTGGTATCGGCACACAGGAGACCAACCTTTTCGATTGGATACCTTTAAATTACATTTTTCGTAACTTCGTTCTGTCCCGCTTATAACCCTATATCTTCGGCGAGCTCCTTGTAAAAACCAGCAATATCAGTAACTGGAAAATGGATTAAAACCCACACCCATGGCAGAATATCAGGCAAAATCAAACTCCCATCTATCTTTTGAAGTTACAAAAGAGGAGAAAGTAATCGGGAAAATTTCCTACAAAAACTGGCTGAAGTTTAAAGCGGTATTGAACATTGGCGATTAAAAACCTACCTGGTTGAGCCGAAAGGGTTTTGGGGAACCACCATTGAACTGAAAGACGGTGAACAGGTCCTGTTGAAATTCAACATGAACTGGAACGGTAATATCGTCGTAAGAAGCCATTTCAAGGGGATTGCGAAAGACTATATTTTCCGGCACAAGAGTTTTTTCAGAGAATCATTTGTCCTCACCGATCATGAGGGGACTGAACTACTCATGATGAAGCCCCAGATAAAATGGAGGCAAATGAACTATGAATTTCAGATAACAACCACCGACGTCTTTGGTACTAATGTCAATAAAAATATCCTGTTGATGAATTCGCTCCTCTGTGCAAACTATTACCTCTCCATGAGTGCACAAGTGTAAACGAAGCAGTTTTTTCAAATTTCATCCGGTAGGTTACTATAGCCCTACAAAAAATCAGGTATATGAGAAAGATTATCGCCGCCTTCAACATGACCATCGACGGGGTTTGCGACCACACCGCCGGTCTGCCTGATTCGGAAATTCATGCCCATTATACCAATCTTCTGAATGATGGAGGGGAAATTCTGTACGGTCGGACCACCTATGAACTTATGAAATTCTGGCAATCGGTGCTGGAGAATCCTTCCGGCGAAAGAACGATGGATGAATTTGCCCTCGCGATAGACCGTATACCCAAAACGGTGTTCTCCAATACACTTAAAAATGAAGATTCAACGGTTCTCGGTTGGGAGAGTGCCAGACTCGCAAAGCAAACGCTGCACGAAACTGTTCTGGCGTTAAAGCAGGAGCCGGGCAGGGACATTTTAATCGGAAGCCGTAGCCTGATTGTACAGTTACTGAACCTTCATCTTATTGATGAATTCCAGCTTTGTGTCTATCCTGTAATCGCCGGTAAAGGGTTGCTCTTATTTGAAGGTTTACATGAGCGGGCCGCCTTCAGGCTCATTAATTCAAAAACATTTGAATCCGGAGCAGTCCTGTTACACTATAATCCGAATTCACCCGCACCGTCAGGGTGAGAAACTGCCCCGAAGTATAATCAATTCCATGTTTTACAACCCCCCGAACCTTTCGCAGTTTAGTGGTTTTTTGAAATATTTGCCAGCGCATCATGCCAGATACTTCCAGAAACTCCACAGCTTCCTTTTGCTCAGATAATCAGGGTCATTTTCCTGCGCGAAAGCCTCACGCTCGAAGGAGATGTATTTATATGCCAGGAAACTGTCGCGGAGCCGGAAGTACCAGTAATAATACTCAATGACATACCACAGGTAAAAAAATACGACCAACAGCTCCAGTTGCTGCCGCAGATGAATTCTTTCGTGGTTAAGCAGAACCCTGTTCGTACGGTCTTCAGGTTTCCTCAGGATAATGAAGGGAAAAAGTGTGATCCCTGAAATTTTTGTATTTTTGAGAAGCGATTGCCACACGATGATCATGGCACAAAGATAAAATTTTCAGGAACTTCCTTTAACTAATGAATGATAATCAAATCAAAGAGAACGAAGACTTTTACTACAACGAACAAGGGTATAAGGTCTTCACCGAAAAATATCACCTGAAGCGCGGCTATTGCTGCAAAAGCGGATGCAAACACTGCCCTTACGGATATGATAAAAAAACCGACACATTCAAAAAACAAATAAAAAAATAAGAGATCATGAAAAAATATCTTTTTTTGATTTTAGCTTCGGCTACGCTGGGACTCACATCGTGCAGCCCCTTCAACGTACGTTCCGATTATGCGGAAACCGCAAATTTTACCAATTACAGAACGTATAAATTGAGGATTGACGACCTGAAGCTGAATGATATTGATAAGGAGCGCGTACTCAATGAGGTTTCCAGGCAACTGCAGACCAAAGGACTCAGTGTTTCCGAAAATCCGGATGTCATTGTAAACGTAAAGGCAAACCACAAGAAAATTAAGGACATCCAGCGTACCAACCCTTACGGAATGTACGGTTGGGGCGGACCCTTCGGCTGGGGCGTGGGCATGAGCAGAACCTGGTCTTCCAATTATAACGAAGGGGCGATTCTCGTTGACCTTATTGACGCCAGGACCAATAAACTTGTTTGGCAGGGAATCGGCAGCGGCATTTCGGTGGATTCACCAAAATCCAAACAAAAACAGATTCCCCAGATCGTTGCAGAAATCATGGCAAATTATCCTCCGCACAGAGGGCAGTAAACCAACTATATACAAACCAGGAGACCGCGATTAAAAAATCGCGGTCTCTTTTTTTTGTAATGTAACCATACAGGAACTAAGTCCTGATCCTTTAACACGGTGATTTATTATAAAAATGGATTTCCGTTCCTTATGAAATAAGAGACCACCATAATGACCACATTTATAACCGCAAGGATAATCAGTGAAGAAGTATAATTCCTCTTCCGGTCTACGAGATTGACAATGATGACCACTAAGAAAAGCAGGAGTGTATAGACCGCCGGAAACAGGTGAAAAGCCTCTTCAAACTTGCCTTCCAGAAGCAGCAGCAGCGCCCGCTGGGCACCGCAGCCAAAACACTCGATCCCGAATAGTTTTTTGTTCAGGCAGGATACCATATAATCTTCCGCGGCCATCTTTCAGTTTTAATATTCAATATTACGAATTTTTATGTTCGCTGGTGCATCATCTGGCACGGTCATACTGATGTGGAAAATCACACTCGGCACCGGATTCCAGAGCGCCTTTTATGGCCAGGTAAGGATTCCTCAGGATTTCCCTCGCCACAAAAATAAGGTCGGCTTCACCTTTTTGCAGGATTTCCTCCGCCTGGTCTGCACCGGTAATCAATCCTACGGCCCCGGTGGGAACCTTTGCTTCTGCCCTGATTTTCGCAGCAAACGGCACCTGATACCCGTTGAATACTGAAATCCTCGCTCCATGATTGTTTCCCCCACTCGATACGTCGATCAGGTCCACGTTTCTATGCCTTAACATTTCCGCAAGTTTCACACTTTCGTCCAGGTCCCAGCCGATTTCGGCATACTCGGTAGCGGAAATTCGCACAAAAAGCGGATGGTCTTCATCCAGAACTTCATTAACTGCATCCACCACTTCCAGCAAAAAACGGCTCCTGTTTTCCAGACTTCCGCCGTAGTCATCGGTCCGTATATTGGAAAGCGGCGAAAGGAACTGATGGAGCAGATAGCCGTGAGCGGCATGGATTTCAATGACATTAAATCCTGCATTCACCGCTCTTTGCGCCGCATCTCTGAAGCTGTTAACCAAACCTTTGATCTCATCCAACGTAAGTTCATGCGGAATCCTCTCGCTTTCTTCATATGGAATGGGCGACGGAGCCACGGTTTCCCAACCTTCCTCCAGTGAAACCTGCTTGCCGTTCCAGGTGGAACCCTTGCGGCCTGCATGAGCGAGCTGTATGCCGATCCTGCTTTCCGAATTCAGGTGCACAAAATCTACGATCCGTTTTAAACTTTCAGCCTGAAGGCCGTTCCAGATTCCCATGCACTTGTTGGTAATCCGGCCTTCGGGTACCACTCCGGTGGCCTCTACCATAAGAAGTCCGGTTCCACCCTGGGCGCGACTGCCATAATGCACGAAATGAAAATCACCGGCCACGCCGTCTTCAGAAGAATACATACACATCGGCGACATGACCCAACGGTTTTTCAGTTCAAGATTGCGGAATTTGATTGGAGTATAGAGCATGGGAAAACAAGCTGATTATGAAAGTTAGATATTATAGTTTAATAGCGGTAAAGTTACTAAATATTGCCAAAATTGTGTTACAACTCAGGCCTCACCCGTAGCTATTTTATTATAAAAGTGCTGTGGTTGCCATTATTGTCAGCTAAACAAAAAACAGTTACCTTTACTTTCCTATTTTCTTATTGATGCAGAAAGAAATAAAAATAAACTTCCATGTGATTGCCGGATACAGTGACCTGACTGAGACCGAAAAAAAGCTCTTTGACGCGGCCTCCAATGCCCGCAAAAACGCATATGCACCCTACTCCCATTTTGATGTTGGGTGTGCAGTCCTGCTTGAGAACGGCGAAATCGTCTCGGGAAGCAATCAGGAAAATGCGGCCTATCCATCAGGACTCTGTGCGGAAAGAACCACCATTTTCTGGACTGCTGCGAATTACCCGGACGTTAAGATGAAGAAACTCTTCGTCATTGGTGCGCCTGAAGAGGCCGTTACCTCTGTGCCCATTCCACCGTGTGGCGCATGCCGCCAGGCTATCCTGGAATATGAAGCCAAACAGAAAGAAGGGATTGAAATCTATTTCGCATCTGTGGAAGGCGAGATTTTCAAAACCGAATCGGTCCGGGACCTGCTGCCTTTTTCTTTTGATTCCAGTTTCCTCTAAAGCCCTGACATTAAAGCAATAAGGAGTTCTTTTTTTCAAAAAACATGATCACCGCAGCCGGCAGTGGTCATTCTTTATTATTTATGACTTTCTGTACACCCAAATAATCCTTATATTTGCGGCACTTTCGGAAAAGGGAATCACGTGAAATGCGTGAACTGTCCCCGCAACTGTAAATCACATTCTGACCGCCTCATAACCCGGCCGTCAGGAAAACAATTTGTTTCGGAAAGCCACTGGAAACGGGAAGGCGAAACAAAAGTGAAAGTCAGGAGACCTTACTGAGGGTATGTTTTATTAATCGCTTTCGGAGGAAAAGTCGGATTGCTGGAATTTCTCGGTTCCGGTTGTTTATACTTTATTTTTTCCGGTAGGCATCCCCTTTAACTTAAATTATTTTTCATGAAGAAAAAAGTGATTTTGGTTGGAGCACTGCTTGTCGTAAGTTCACATGCTTTTGCCCAACAGAAAAATGAAAGCCTCATAGAGGAGGTAACGGTTGCATCAAAAATCCCGCAGCAGCTGTACAAAACAGGGAAAAACGTAAAACTTCTCAGCAAAAAGGACCTGGAGAAATTTAAAGGTCAGAACCTGACCGAGGTGCTGCAGCAGGTCTCCGGATTTCACATTACCGGGACTTCCAACAACGTGCAGGAGCCTAAGTCCCCTAAAATCCGCGGTGGTAAACTTTCCAATGTCCTTTTGCTTATAGACGGTGTGCCGGTAAAAGACGTCACCGGTAATGACTATAATGCGATGGATCTTCGTCTGCTGGCCATTGAGAATGTGGAAAGCATAGAAGTGCTTAACGGTGCTTCATCGGTCATGTACGGATCCAATGCCGCTGGAGCAGTGATTAATATCAGAACCCAGAAAAAAGCCGTAAAAAAGGTGGAAGGCATACTCTCTGCAAGAGCCGGTTCCTATGGTACCTTCGCCCAAAATGCCCTGGTACGTGGAAATGTAAGCGGCTTAACCTACCAGGTTGCCGGGTTTAATGAAAAATCAGATGGACTGACCTCTGCTGAAGGACAGAATTTTGAAAGGGACGGTTTCGAAAAACAGAATGCTAACGCAGCCATAGGATACCAAAACGAAAAAGTAGGCGCGAATTTAAACGCAGGCTGGAACCACCATTTCTTTGATTATGATACCGGCGCATTTACTGACGGGATGAGCCGCGGAGATGACACACAAAAGTACATCGGTGGAAACGTAAATTTTAACTACGGAAAAGGACAGGTGGTTCTGAATACCCGTTACACTACTACCGACAGAACCATTCAGGGATACACCGGAGATTCCTTCCGCAACGAATATTTTTATGAAGGTCAGAACTTTTTTACTGAATTGTTCAACAACTATAAATTGTCCGACCGCTTCAATTTTACCGTGGGGCTGCACCACGAAACCCAGAGTATGGGATCAGAGGCATTGCCCTGGGGTGGCACTGCGATGGAGGATGGCCTGAAAACCGAAGACACCCAACTTTCCAACTTCGATATCTTTGCAAAGGTTAGTGCGAATTACAAAGGGCTCTATCTGGATGCCGGATCGCGGATGACGGACCATTCAAGATTCGGAAACCATTTCGTGTACAGCGTTAACCCATACTACCTATGGGAAATTGAAACGGTTTACTACAAAGTTGGGTATTCCTTTGCGACGGCGTTCATTGCGCCTACGCTTTATCAGAGCTATGGCACCTTGCCGTACACCTTACCTAATTTTGATTTACGACCGGAAACCAACCAGACGCATGAAGTGGAAATGAGTATCGGAAAAAAAGACCGCAGCATCATCCTTAACGCCGGCGCTTTTATCACGAAGGAAAAAGATGTATTTGCCTACGTAATGAATCCTGATTTTACCGGAAACTTCGTGAATGTGAATGAAAACGAGATAAAAGGACTGGAAATCGGCCTTGATTACCGCATCAACGAACAGTTTAAATTTGGCGGAAATTTCAGCTTTGTTGAAAAAGAAAGGGAAGAAACGAGGCTGCGCCAGCCAAAGCAGCGCTTGAATTCCTATGCGGAACTTACACCGTTCCACAGGACCCGCATCACCTTATCCCATCAGTTCGTTTCCAAAAGAGCAGATTATTATTTCAATGAAGCCTTTGAAAGGATGGATGTTGAACTGAAGAAGTATCACCTGTTCAACCTTAATGTGAACCAGAAAGTGGGCAGGTCTTTTGAGCTGTTTGCGAACATCGGAAACCTTTTCAATACTTCCTATACAGACGTGATAGGTTTCACGACCAAACCACGTAATTACACGGTGGGCTTCAGCTACCAACTCTAGCACTATTGATTATACATACTGCGCGGGGCAATACATAAGTTTTGCCCCGCGTTTTTATATGATTCCTCCTATTTTCTAACGACCCGCTTCCTCACCTTACTAATGTCCGGCAGGTTGCCGTAAATCCAGTCTTCCATCCGGATGATGAAGTGGTTGCGGTTGAGAATCATTCGGCACAGAAAAATAACCCCCGCGAACACGGTCGCAAGGAAGAGGGAAATAGCTCCGAGGGTAGTTGCGATTTGCCACCGCTGCTCTTCGTTCAGGGAAATCCGGAGTCTCGCCGATACCCAATCCAGGAATATCCTGAAATGGAACGCGCTTTCGAGCAGCAAACCAACCCCCAGAATAAAAAACAGAAGCGTTAAAAGGCACGAGAGGACATACCACCCACCCACGATGAAGGTATTTCCGGAGACGGAAGGCTGACCATCCAGCAACGTTTGCAGATCTTTGATACGCACAGTTTAGCAGCGCCTAATTATCGGAAGTAAAGATGCCGCTCACCAGCGAAGTAATGAGGGAAAGGGCAATGCTGAATATAAACGCCCACCAGAAACCGTCTACCGTCATTCCGTCAATGAAGTAATCAGCAATAAGAAAGACTACTGCATTGATGACGAGGGAAAAAAGGCCCAGGGTAATGATCGTGAGCGGTAATCCCAGCAGTTTTAGGATTGGTGAAACGATAAGGTTAAGGATTCCGAGGACAATGGCAAAGATAACCGCGGTGGAAAAGCCCTCAAAGTGAACTCCGGGTAAGATTTTAGTCAGGAAAAATGCTACGACTGCTGTGATCAGGAGGTTGATGATTAAATTCATAGTGATTGTTTTAGTTTATAGTTTTGTAAATTTCGAATGATTCGTTTTCTTAAAGGTCATTGTTTTGCCCACCCATTTGAACTTCCAGAACCCCCTTACCTTCAGGAGCCCGTCCCCTGTTAAATTTACCGAGGAATCCCAGAAACGTCCGGAACTTGCATCATAAATCCTGCCTTTTTCCCAGACATGGTGGTGGGCATTATAGACCAAACCCTGCAAGATTTCCATACCGATGATTTTCCTTTTCCGGAGTTTAGGGTCAGGATTCTGATAATCAAGTCTCGCATGCATTGGCTTCCCACTTCCTTTGCTTGCATCAAACCAAAGAATTCTTGCTTTGTATTCTCCGTTTGATTTGTAAACACCAACAGCAACACTGTTATCCGTTGCCAGCCAGTTGCCCAGCACTTGATCCGCTTTGGACTGTGCATTTACATTCAGAAAACAAAAATAAAGGATTAAAATGAGATTTTTTGCAGGCATGCCGGGTTATATGCAAGATTTTTGCCAAGTATTGGTTTATGGGCTTTGGAACAACAATCAACTCAGATAACACATCGCATCTGCAAAAAAAAAACCGGCTGAAAGAACATCAGCCGGCTCACGAAAGAAAAAATAAGAAAAAAATTGAAGTCAGGGAAGCGGATTCGCTTCCTGCACTTCAAAGTCCTGTTCGGCGGTGAAGATTTTTCCATACCGGTCCGTAGCCCGCACCTGCACCGTATGTTTTCCGTTTGCCAGTTTGCCCGGGAAAGGGGCCATCCAGAGGTGTTTTGAGTTTTCGGGGTTGGAAGGCCTTCTGCCCTGCCACAATTCGGAAACCGTATCCCATTTGAAAACCGACTGCACGAAATTGGGGTCCATGGTTTCGGTATAGTTCATGGGCTTCCAATCACCGCTGTCCACGCGGTATTCAACCAGGTCGTCCTTACTGCCCATAAAGAAATTGGCCAATATACGGGCTGAATTCCTTTTACTCGCAATGACTTTCGGCACATAAAGACTGATCTGGAATTCCTCGGGCTGCCCTGCAGCTTTATAGCGGATGCTGTATTTGTTGTCACTGAAATCGATGAAGGAATAGCCGCGGAACGTTCCGTCGCGCATCACCGAAGCCGGCACGCCGGTCGCATCTGCGGTGCCCGAATACCAGTCGCCGGAGGTGGTTCCTACGTTGTACTCATGCAGGTCCTTCGCACCTTCCCATCCTTCTCCCTTCGTATAGAACAGCTGGGATTGCTTGTGGGTGTGCGCCGACATCATCAGGACATTTTCAAAGGGTTTCAGGAGGTCAAAGAGCCGCTTACGGTCTTCCATGCGGAAGTGGTCGTCACCCGCATTTTCCGGCATCATCTGAATGTGAAAGGAAAGCACGATCAGTTTATCCTTTGGCACGAGTTTCAGGTTGTTTTCTATGAATTTCAGCTGGTCTTCGCGGAAGCCTCCCCAATAACCTTTCCCGTCGCGTGGGTCCGGGTACAGGATGTCATCAAGCACCATAAAGTGTACATTACCGTAGTTAAAAGCATAGTTGCTGGGTCCGAAATTCGCTTCGAAGGTTTCATCGGACAGACGGTCATCCTTCGCATCATAATTCATATCGTGGTTTCCCATCACATTGTACCAGGGCAGACCGATTTCCTTTACCGCATCAATATAAGGCTGATGGAGTGTAAGGTCATCACCCACCAGATCACCTAAACTGAGGCCGAAGACCGCCTGCTTCCTGTTGTTTTTTACCTCGTTCACAATCCCTCTCTTGAAATAGTCAATTTCCTTCAGTGTATATGGCTGTGGGTCGCCGAAAACAAGGATCTGAAAATCCTTTTTCTCCTGATTCCTGTAGAGGGGAAAATTTATATCTGGCGGAAGGGCGCCTGTGGGAGCAGTACCTTTGTATTTAAAATCTTCCGGGGAGCCGTTGGGCTTGTGATGATGATAAAACTGCGGAAGATTATTCGAGTCTACCCTCGTCCGGTAACCGGAAGGTTTTATGACGAAGATGGTGTGGTCGCCGTAGAGCGGCAGGGAATACCTTCCGTTCTTATCGGTGAGTGTCACTTCCTGGCCGTTGGAGACCGCCACATTGGTGACTCCTTTTTCCTTTCTGTCCTTTACCGAATTGCCATTTGCATCTTCATAGACAAATCCCGATACCGAAGTCTGTGCAAACGTTAGTGTGGTGAATGCAAGGCAAAATATTGATAGTTGAAGTTTCATTTTAAAAAGTTTATAAGCTGTTCGGGAATATTGGTCGTTACAAAGCCAATTCCCTGCTTTTTTAGGTTTTTATAGGTTTCTAAGTCGTTTACGGTCCAGGAATTGGTGATAAGGCCGAGTTCTTTGGCTTCCCTGATCCACGTAGGGTGCTTTTCTGTAAGGATTTTGTAATGGTAGTCTAACCCATCGATGTTTTCGTCTTTCAGTTGTCGTGGGGAGAGGTCACCATTCAGGTACTGCACCATATAATCCGGTTCAAGCCTCTTTATCTCCCGGCAGATATTCAGACTGAAGGAAATAAACTCGCACTGGTTTTCCATACGGAGTTTCTTTACCATGTCGATTGTTTTCCTCACGATCTCATCTTCGAGTTCTTTTGTTTTTGCAGGCTTAAGTTCAATGATGAGTTTTACCTCATCATCCTTACGTCCCTGTTTCAGGTACTTCTTCAGCGTCGGGATTTTCTCACCATTGGACAGCCTCAGTTTCTTCAGCTCCCCGTACAGTGTCTCAGCTATTTCCATCTTACCGTGATGTTCGTCGTGGTTCACCACCAGTTTGCCGTCAGCAGACCTGCGCACATCGAACTCCGAACCATAGACCCGCAGCACCTGGGCATTTTCCAGCGCTTTAAGGGAATTCTCGGTGGTGGGCGGAGATGCCTGAAAATAGCCGCGATGTGCGATGATTTTTGTCTGTGCAGTCATAAGGAACGTTGCAAACCCTAAGATAATTAAAAAATACCTCTTCATCATTGGTTCCACCACATTTTCACGTTGATGTTGTCGCCGCCCATGGCAGTTACGGCCGCATTATAATTCTCGGTATTCATAATACGCGGGTTGGTTGGATAAAGCATGCGCTGCGGCATCTGGCCGTTGTTCATCAGACCGCCATTGTTAGGCAGCACCGGCAACCCGGTCCTGCGCTGCTCATACCATTGTTGGTGGTCCACAAAAAAGAGAGCGATGTATTTCTGAACCATGATTCGCTCCAGGGTTCCGTTATACGCCACATTAGGATTGGCGAGGTAATTCGGCGGTACGGTATTCCCCCACTGCTCCAGCGTTGCTTTTACGCCGTTTTCATAGAAAGTCTGCGCGTTACCCGTAATGATGCCCTTGTGCGCGAGTTCGGCCAACGTAAACTGGAGTTCCGCATAAGGATACACGAGGATTTTCATGGGCGCTTTCGCGAGGTTCTGGTTCATGTTGGATGGCTGAAAGGTGAAAACCGTTCCGGGCGCATATCCCACCGGTGCTCCGAAATACCCGATGTTCGGATTGGGTGCTGCCAGACTTTTGGCCTGCGTGAAAAACTTGCTCAGCCGCGGGTCACTGTTGTTCTTCAGCGTATTCACGAAAAATTCACCCGCTGCACGGTAAGCAGTGAAATCCTGGGGACGCGCTATTGGAGCTACAAATGGAGCCACACCGGAGATATCCAGGACCACACCGTCTGCATTGCTCTGGAATATGGGATGGGTCACCGGATTATTGGCAATCTCCTGGATCCGGGCATAAACATCCACTTCCCCGTTTCTTTTCTGTATCCTGTTCAGAAGCCTCAGGGAAAGGGAATTTGCAAATTTTTTCCATTTCACAACGTTATCTGCAGACGCTTCCGCATGGAAGAAAAGATCGGTTTCAGGGAGCTGTTTTGTCGTGTCGAAAAGGGCATTTGCCGCTTTCAGATCGTCCAGGAGTTTTACATAAATGTCTTTCTGCCGGTCGAATTTAGGCTTCATCAGGTCTTCTTCCAGTCTCAGCGCTTCCGAAAAAGGAACATCACCAAAAGCATCGGTTAAATTTGCGTAAATAAAGGCATTCAGCACCAGTGCGATGGCCTGGTAATTCTTCTGGTCCTCGGCTACGGCAAAGGTGTGCATTTCTTTCACCTGCTTCAGCCATTTATAGCTTGTGTTCCAGTAGCCTGCGCCGGTGCCTTCCGTCAGGTAATATCGGCTCACGGTGTTCCCCTCGTTTGGAAATGGAATGGCGACCTGCATGATCTGGAAGGTAAAATCATCGGCACGGTTGTAACCGTACGAGGCCATGTCGTACTGTATGGGAGCGAGCAGGCTGCCGGCGGTAGGATTTATGATCTTGCTTGTATCGGTGTTGATCTCTTCAAACGTCCTGCCACAGGAGTTCAGGAGCAGCACGGAGGAAAGGATAAGGCTGGTGCGTATTAATAATCTTTTCATTTGGATAGGGTATTATTGTTTTTAGATGATGAAGGTTTCTTCGGATTCATGAGTTCGGAGTCTAAAATTTAACATTCACCTGGAAACCGACCGTTCTTGCTGACGGTAACTGTCCTATTTCCACACCGGGTGTGATGGTGCTGTTGTCCATGGTGGCGACTTCCGGGTCAAACATCGGGAACTCCGTCCACATCCATAGGTTTTTGCCAAAAAGGGCAATGGTAAGGTCGTTCAGTTTAAGCGGCTCAATGACAGACTTTGGAAAGGAGTAACCGATCCTGGCGTCGCGCAACTTGATAAATGAAGTATCGAAGGTGTTGGTTTCCACGTTGGCCCGGCGGTAATAATCACCATAATAAGCTGTTAGGCTCACCGGGGTCGTATTGGGGCTGAAGCTTCCGTCGGCATTCTGCACCACGCCCTGACCAACGATCATTCCGTTCGGGTCATCCCTGCCCACCAGCGTATGGGTCAGTTTTCCCTGCTCCGACATTTTGTGGTGGGTCTGGGAATAAGCCATCCCGCCATACTGCCCATCAAAGGAGAAACTCACGGAAATATTCTTATAGGTGAACTCATTCTGGAAGCCTGCCCGCCATTTGGCGAAGGCATTCCCTACCTTTTCTATATTGGCAGGTCTGGAAGGAAGTCCGTTAGCATCGTAGATCACCTGTCCGTCTGAGGTCCTGAGGAGTTTAAACCCATAGAGATCTCCCAGCGACCCGCCGACTACTGCATTGAAGTACACGACCCCGGCAACGGTAGCCATGGTGTACGGTTCGCCGTTGAACTCTGCCGGAAGGCTCATGATCTCATTCCGGTTCAGGGACCAGTTTCCTGCAAGTTTCCAGCGGAAGTCTTTAGTTTTTACAGGGGTATAATCCAGCGACATTTCCACTCCGCGGTTTCGTACCTCTCCGGAATTGATCCACCGGTGGGCATAGCCGGATTCATAAAGCATCGGTACTCTGATGATTTGGTCGGCGGTATTGTTCTGATAAAGGGTGAAACTGTAATTCAGGCGGTTACCGAAGAGGCCGATATCCATCCCTGTTTCAATATTCGTATTGATTTCCGGCCTCAGGTTCGGATTCGGATAAGTTCCTGGCACCGTAACCCCACCCGGTATATCATCAAGGTCATAATATTTCTCCAGTTGGTAAGGCGAACCGTCTATCCCCACTTTGGCCCAGGAACCTCTCAGTTTCCAGTAGTTCAGGTTTGGGGACTTCAAGTTAAACAGGTCGGAAAGGATAACACTTGTACTTACGGACGGATAGAAGAACGAACGGTTTGCCGCCGGCAGCGTACTGCTCCAGTCGTTCCTGCCCGTTACATCCACAAATATCTTACCGTCATAATCCAAAGTTACCAGGGCATAGGCACTGTTTACCTGCTCGTCGTAGGGTTTCGGAACCTTTGTGATCAGCGAGATGGCATTTGTCAGACCGTAATCGCCCGGAATTTTCAGCCCTTCTGCACGGTAGTCATTCATTACGTATTCGTTGTACCGGATGCTCCCACCAAGGGACGCCGAGACATTGAATTTTCCGAAACCATTTTTATAGTTAAAGAGCACGTCGTTGTTGTACTCCTGATTCTTAATGTGCTGCTCACGGTAAAAGCCTTTCAGATAGTTAGCGGAACTCCACGGCCTTTTAGTGGTTCGTTCTTCATTCAGGAATTCAATTCCGGAACGGATCATCACACTGAAGTTATTGCTGATGTCATAATCCATGGTGAGGTTCCCGCTGATGTTCCTTTTATCTACTCCGTTCAGCATTTCATAGGCGATGAGATAAGGATTGTCGATGAAGGAACTGAAAGGATGGATCTGATCCACCTTTTCCTGTCCGTTCTTCCAGATGGGGCGGTACCAGGCAAGGTCCACGTTCGGGTTCTGGAAGATCATGAAATAGGAGATGGACTGGTTATTATAGCCCGTTGCCGGCAGGTTATCACTGTTTGTGCGGTTGTAGGCAAACTTGGTGGAGAGCTTCAGCCGGTCGCTGAGCTTATGTGCCACCGAACCCGCAAAGTTGAACCTGTTGAAACCGGTATTCGGCATCATCCATTCATTTTTGAGGTAGGTCAGGGAGGTCCGGAAACTGGTCCGCTCATTGGAATTCTCAACCGCGATGCTGTTGGAATAAGTGGAACCGACTTCCCAGAAGCCTTTTATATTGTCCTTGTAAGGCCTCCACAGTTGCCTTTGCGGGCTCTGACCTTCCACAGTGGGATCATACTGAAAGTAAGACTGTCCGTTAAACTTCGGCCCAAAGGCGCTGCTCGTACCGCCGGTACTCACCCCGTCTGCCGAGGCGCCGTAGGAATAATAAAAGTTTCCGTCTTTTTTGGCCAGGGTACCCTGCCCGTATTCGTACTGATAATCCGGCCATTTCAGCACGGAATCGAAACTGGAATAGGAATTAAAGGTGACCTGCAGTTTTCCGCTTCTGCTCTTTCCGGATTTCGTGGTAATCATCAGGGCGCCGTTTGCCGCTCTGGAACCGTACAGGGCAGCAGCCGAAGCTCCTTTCAGTACCGTTACGCTTTCAATATCATCGGGGTTAATGCTGTTCAGGCCGTTTCCGAGGTCAATGGGGAGGTCCCCGCCGGAACCGGCACCGTAGGCCGGGGTCCCCGTTCCCGAGTTCACGCGGGGGCCGTCGCTAAGCGGGATTCCATCAACCACGATAAGGGCGTAGTTGTTGTCCATGAACATGGATTTTTCGCCGCGTAGGGTAATCCTGGCCGATCCGAGGGGTCCGGCACCGGCAGTCTGGACTTTAAGTCCGGCCACTTTACCTTCCATGGACTGCGCCCAGTTGTTGTTCTGGGTTTCCTCAAAAGTTTCGGATCCCACCGTTTCGGCTACATAGCCCAGGGATTTATCCTGTCTCTTGATTCCAAGAGCGGTAATGACCACTTCTTCAATTTTTTTTTCTTTAATGGTGTCCTGGCCTTTTTGTGCCGCCATTTCTACAGATACGATTCCCGTCAGTACAAGAACAAGGATTTTCTGGAGGTTTCTTTTCACGATCTTTTTATTTGCTGCAAAATTACCCTCTGCAAGTGAGGAAGGCTTTAAGCCATGTTTAAGGCTTTATGAAGAAATGGGTTCCGTAATTTTAACAGAATTTTAACAACATTGCCTAAGTCCGTGACCGCCAAGACGAAGGTGATGTTAAGGAAATGTAATACGTCCCACAGAAGGAGGAAAGCATGAAGCAGTAGGCTTTTGGCTTTTGGTCTATAGCCTATGGCTTTTAACCATAATGGGCACGGATGATTGCACAAAACGCAAGGGGGCGGCTGTCATCCCAACGAAGGAGGAATCTCTTATGATGTACAGATGGCTTATCGCCTATAGCGTTAACTCTTCCAGTTTCCAGCCCTCAACCTTAATCTTAATCCCAAACAAATCCCGGTCTTATAATAAGCCGGGATACTGGATATATAAAAGTTGTGTTTTTTAAGATAAGTCCGGAAGTTCAGGTGTTCTGTATAAAACCCTCTTTCCTTTCTTATCTGCACAGCAAAATTATGACTTTCAGCACATTAAATCTTTGCCCAAATTTGCCCACATGACTTGTATAATAATGAGGAAAAAAAGTAATTTGCAGCATGATCGATAAACTTCGGCAGGAATTCGAGAAAATCTATTTCAGCAACATTTCAACAACCAAGGGACTGGAAAATCTGGCCCTCAACATTGGGGTCTCCAAAAACTCCCTTCGCAGGTTCCTGGGCAAAATAAAGAATGACAGCCAACTGAGGATTTCGACACTTAACCTGATTTCCGAAAGGCTGGGGTACCGTAATTTCCAGGATTTCTGTAACAGTTCAGAAGGCAGTGCTCCAATCCTGGACTTTGACCTGCTGGATATCTATTACGGAATCGTAAAGGGAAAAGGAACCACCTTAAATGAGACCCGGTTCCAGAATGCCAACTATTATTTTTCAAAAAAAATACTTTCCCATCCCGGCAACCTGAAGGAATTCCTGAAAAGATTCGCAGGCAATGAAGAGGCCCTGGAGTACGTACTGGCCTGGCATCCATCCTATGAACATATTGCGAATGAGGACTATCAGGAAGCCCTGCTTAAAATGGCAAAAATGAGCAGCAAAGCGCATATCAGGGTTTTTGCCTATGCGTTTGTTTACTTCGGAAAGTTCATGTCTCAAAAACTTGAAATGATGGAGGCGGACAAACTTCTGCAGAATCTGGAAAAACAGGTGCCGAAAATGAGAAAGGAAAGCGGTTTCATGGTTTTTCCCGAAGCGCGGTACACGATTGCGAAATGCATCCATTCCGCTCAGTTTTCCGGCGCTGCAGAAAACAAAACGCTGCAAAGTGGCTTCCAACTGGAACATGCCGTTACGGATCTGTCATTTGGCGATCAGTTAATCTACACCACCTATGTAAGCAACATCCTGAATATGCTGAAAGATAATGAAAATGCGGACCTGCTCTTAAGCTGGATCCCTTCGGATAAAAAATTAAAGCTTTTCAGCGACGAAAACTTTCACCTCAAAACGCATGTCTATCTGTACCGGATTACCCGTGCCATCACCCTCTTCCATCTTGGCAGAAAAAAGGAATGTCTGGCGATTTTTGAGGGTCTTTCCTTTGAGAACAATGACATCAGGACCTTTTCTTTCGACAGCCAAATTTATTTCGAGCTTCAGTATTATTTCCTGGGCTGTAAACTCCATCCCAAACGCCGGGATTTTAAGGAAAAATTTGAACTTCTTGTGCAGAAAACCCAATTTACCTATTTAAGAAAAGCCTGATGCTCGCCATTTTTATCACGATTCTGGGACATATCAGTTACGGAACCACCAATGTCCTCTGGAGAAACCCCCGCAATGAAATCGGGACTTTACCACTCATCATCATCCGAAGCCTGTGCTGTTTTCTTATTTTCCTGTGCAGCTATTTCGTACTCACCTCGCTTCAGGTCATCCCAACGCCGCAGTTTACACTGATGGATTTGGTGCGGACGGCCGGAATCTGCGCGGTGAATTATTTCGGACTCTTTTTCTATCTGAAGTCCATTAAGCATGCGCCCGTGTCCAGTACGATCGGTTTCGGAAAAATTGGCTTGGTCATTGGAATCATTGCAGGGTATTTTCTTTATGATGAGGAGATTTCGCCGCTGAAGATATTTCTCTGCATTGTGGTGCTCTTCGGAGTTTCCCTTATTGAGAGATCGGGTGCCCAACGGTCTTCCATCCTCTCCAAAGGTTTACTTTACACCCTGCTGTCCAAACTGTTCTGGGGTACGGCCTATCTATACGTTCCCTTTATAGAGAAACTCGGACCGGTCCTGTTCTGTGTTGTGCTGGAATTCGTGGTCTGCAGTCTGAGCTGCATCCTCTTCCTCACAAAACCCAGCAAGGTTGTCTTAAGCCGCATAAGCCGCAGGACAAAATACGAGATTGCCCTTCTGGTCATTCTTGGTACGGCCGGTACATTTTGTCTCAACTTTGCCCTTGCCAACATGAGCGTGGTGCTTTTTGCCATAATCGGACTTATAGAACCGGTGATCGGACTCCTGATTTCCACCCTTTACCACAGGGAACAACTCAACAGGCTTCAGAAAATAGGCATCGGGTTGGGCGTCATCTCCGCGTTCGTCCTTTCCGTTACCAAGTAGGGCACCCCAGATATTTTAAGGTCCATCGTGAACCAGGAAAACCGGCACCAAAAAAAATACCCTCATAAGTTCCGCTGTAAAGTTAAGCGCGACAAGTTCCAAGTGGGACATTATCGGAATCCTGAACTTTTTGCTTGTGGTAATATGTTTGCGGGTTTTTGTCAGCTCTATTAAAAATAATTCCGTAGTTTTGAATGGTTGTTCATTTGTTCAATTTATTGATAATCAATTAAATATATCACTTTTTAGTCATGTAAACAATCTTTTTTCTTTTTTAATTTCTAAATGCACAACAGGTAATTTAAGTATATTTGTTATCAAACAGAACAAAAATGAATATTGGAAACACTACTTTCAAAACCTTTCTTCCCCTTTATATTTTAAGCGCTTCACTTCTTGGCGCACAGGAGAAAAACCTGAGAAACATCCAAAAGCTGACATTTGGCGGTGATAATGCCGAAGCTTATTTTGCACCCGACAGCAAAAAACTCACACTGCAGGTCACTAATCCGGCAATTGGAGCGGCCTGTGACCAAATATATTTACTTGACCTTAACAACAGAAAAGGCGGTACAGAAGATTTGAAACTGATTTCCACGGGAAAAGGCAGGACGACCTGTTCATTCTTCATGCCCGACGGAAAACATATCCTTTATGCCTCCACACATGAAGCTTCAGTTGCGTGTCCGGCAAAGCCTACCCCGAGAGCTGACGGAAAGTACCTTTGGCCTGTTTATCCCGAATTTGACATCTACATAGCAGATTTAACAGGAAAAATAACGAAAAAGCTGACCGACTCGCCGGGTTATGATGCAGAAGCTGTGCTGTCTCCGGATGGAAAATATATCGTCTTCACTTCCATGCGAAGTGGTGACCTGGAACTGTGGCGTATGGATGCAGACGGCCGGAACCTGAAACAACTATCCTTTGGTTTGGGTTATGATGGCGGTGCTTTCTTCTCCCATGATTCCAAAAAACTGGTCTTCCGCTCTTCGCGCCCGACATCAGAAAAAGACGTAAGGGAATACAGGGAACTGCTGGCAGAAAACCTGGTCGCGCCTACCCAGATGGAACTGTACACAATGAATATTGACGGTTCAAATCTGAAGCAGATCACCAACCTGGGCAAAGCGAACTGGTCCCCCTACTTCCATCCCTCTGACAAAAAAATTGTATTCTCCTCCAACCACCACTCGACGAGAGGATATGACTTCCAGATCTATTCCATTGATACCGACGGCAAAAACTTAAGACAGATTACGTATGAAAGTGAGTTCAATGCCTTTCCAATGTTCTCGCCGGACGGGAAAAAACTCGTGTTCTCCAGCAACAGACTGGCAGGCAAGGCTCATGAAACTAACGTCTTCATTGCCGACTGGTTTGAAGGTGATGTAAATGAACTGGTATCAGTAGAAAATATTAAAAATTCAATAGCGTATCTGGCTTCAGACGAACTCAAAGGTCGTTTGGCGGGCAGTGAAGGCGAAAGAAAAGCAGCAGGATTCATCGCGAAATCACTTAAAAATTCCGGCTTGAAAACGGAAACAGTTCTATTTGAATACGATGTGAAACTGAACCCACATGCTGAAAAATCGTCTGTGATGGTGAAGGCCAGAAATGTTATTGGCTATCTGGACAACAAAGCCGACAGGACCATCGTCATTGGTGCACATTATGACCATCTCGGAATGAACGAGCACAACAACTCCACACTCATGAATTCCGAAGGTCTTATTCACAACGGTGCAGACGACAATGCCTCCGGGACCGCTACAGTTCTGGAACTGGCCCGAATGTTTGCTGAAAACAAAACCAAGGAGAAGGCGAACTACGTCTTTGCTTTATTTTCCGGGGAGGAAGACGGCCTTATCGGCTCCAAGAATCTTGCAGAAACCGTGAAGTCCAAATATCCGAACGTCATTTCAATGATCAATCTGGATATGGTAGGCAGACTGAACAAGGACAAGGACCTTACCATAGGGGGTGTGGGCACTTCTCCGGTTTTCGGTGAAGTGGTGAACCGTTTTAAACCCGCGGGATATAATCTGGCCATCGACAGTTCGGGTGTCGGACCGAGCGACCATACGAGCTTTTACCTGAAAGACATTCCCGTCCTTTTCCTCTTTACCGGTACCCACAGCGATTATCACAAACCTACGGATGATGCGGAAAAAATCAACCTGGATGGGGTAAGGACCATTACCCAATATGTGTACGGAATAGCCAATGAGCTATCGGAAAAGGTGAGTGTTCCATTTACAAAAACGAAAGCCTCACAAAGCAAAGCAATTCCCAAATACAAGGTAACGCTGGGAATCATGCCCAGTTACGCCGATACCAAAGACGGCTTGCATATTGACGGGGTTTCCGAAAACAGACCTGCATCAAATGCCGGAATTCAGGCCGGTGATATCCTGACGAAAATTGGAAACTGTGAAATTAGGGAAGTGTATTCTTATATGGACTGTCTGGCAAAAATCAATTCGGGAGAGGAGCATCCGGTAACGGTAATCCGCAACGGACAAACCAAGGTGATGAACGTGAAGTTTTAGAATCAGGTCTTCACCTTAAGGCGGTCTACATGAATAATTTTGTAGACCAGCTCTTTCAGAAGTTCCGAGTCCTCCGTTTGGCTGGCGCCCAGACCCTTGCTTTTAAGATCGGTTTCGCGAAGGATAGAAATGATACGTGTTGCATGCTTCAGTGGGTAAAACCGGGCGGCTTCTGCATAATCTTTAAGAAAAAAAGGATTGACGCCCATGGCCGATGCCATAGCCTGTTGGCTCTGCCCATGCATCGTATGGTAAATGATAATGTTTGAGAAGTAATTGTAAAGGTTTCCCACCATCATTGGGAAAGGATTGCTTTTCGGATTCTTACCGATGAAATAGGCAATCTGCATCGCTTTTGCGTGGTTCTTGTTGCCCAAAGCTTTCTGCAGTTCAAAGACATTGAAATCCTTACTGATTCCAATATGCGTTTCTACTAATTTTTCATCGAGAATCTCCCCTTCCTTCAGGATCATTTTCAGTTTTCCGAGTTCATTCGCAATTCTTGAAAGGTCGTTCCCCAGATAATCGGCCAGCAAATGGGAGATATTGGGCGCAGTGCGGATGTGGAGCGTTTTACACTCTTCGGCAATCCATTTGGCCAGGTTATAGTCCTTCACCACCTCGCTATGGAACAGATATTTGTTTTTATCGAGAAGTTTCGTGGCCTTCTTGCGGCTGTCCAGTTTCTTGTGTTTATGGGCAAAGGCAAGGACTGTGGTAGGAACGGGGTTTTCTGTATAATGTTCCAGCACCTTCATGTCCTCTTCGTTATATTTCAGATCCTGCGCCTCCTTTACAATGATGAGATTCAGATTTCCAAACATTGGAAACTGCTGAGCCAGGGAGATTACTTCGGCCATGTTGGTATCCTTTCCGTAAACCACCATCTGTCCGAACGCCTTTTCATCTTCCTCCAGAACATCGTTCTCCAGACTTTTCACTGCAATATCGATAAAGTAAGGTTCTTCGCCATGGAAAAAATAGATGGGAAGAAGTGTTTTATTTTTAATATTTTTGAGCAATAATTCTAAATCTTTCATACCAAATTGCAACTGCCAAAACTTAATTTTCGGGAAACTTTTAACTTCAGGTTCAGGAAAGACAAAGATAACTTATTTATTTATGACCCTACCCGTAAATCCTACCTGCTGCTGACCCCGGAAGAGTGGGTACGACAACACTGGATCCATTATTTCCTGAACTGCAAAGGCTACGCAACGTCGGCACTGGTGTCGGAAAAAAAGGTGGAACTGCACGGCCTTACGAAACGGATTGACCTGCTGGTGACCGAAAAAACACTTCCAAAAATCCTGGTGGAATGCAAAGCTCCCTCCATTAAACTTACGGAAAAGACATTCGAACAGACCGCCCGCTACAATTCGGTAATCGAAGCTCCGGAAATAATTCTGACCAACGGCCTTCAGCACATCAGTGCGCGTTACTCCGATAAGGGGTATGAATTCTACACTTTTGAATACTAATTTTAAAAACATACATGAATACAGAAAATCCTACACATTACAGTGCGTCATCAGGAATAAAAAATATCATCTTTGATTTCGGCGGAGTGCTGATGGACTGGAATCCCCGCTATTATTTCAGGGATTATTTTAATGATGATGAAAAAATGGAGTTTTTCCTGAAAAATATCGTGGTGGACGAATGGAATGCAGAGCAGGACAGGGGCAGGACGCTGAGAGAAGGAACAGAAATACAGGTAGCCCGGCACCCGGAGTGGGAAAAGGAAATACGTGCATATTACGACAATTGGACCACCATGCTGCGTTCCGATATCCCGCAAAATGTGAATGTCCTGAGAAAGCTTGAACATTCGCCTTATGAACTCTTCGGACTTACGAACTGGTCGGCTGAAACCTTTCCCTATGCGCTGGAAAATTACCCTTTCTTTGAAATATTCGAAGGAAAGATTGTGGTCTCCGGCACCGAAAAACTAATCAAACCCGATCCTAAAATATGGCAGGTCCTGCTGGAAAGATACAGAATCAAAGCGCATGAATCCCTATTTATTGACGACAACTATAACAACATCCTTATCGCGCAGAATATGGGCTTCAGGGTGCTGCACATTACCGAAGATACTGATATGGAGAAGGAACTCAGGGAACTTGGACTCGAATTTTAATCCAAATCCTGTTTTAAGAAACTCTTTTCCAGTTCCAGGAGTTTCTGTTTCCTCCAGACCCCACCACCATATCCGGTTAACGTGCCATTGCTGCCTATTACGCGGTGACATGGGATTATGATTGAGATCCTGTTCAGTCCATTCGCATTGGCGACCGCCCGGACTTTCTTTACATCGCCCAGAACTTCTGCCTGTCTGCGGTAATTCCAGGTCTCCCCATACGGAATCTGCTGTAAAACCTGCCAGACACTTTTCTGGAATTCTGTACCCACAGGAAAGAGAGGTACGGAAAAGAGGATTCTGCTGCCGGCAAAATATTCACTGAGTTCCTTTTCCAAGAGGAAAAAATGTGGACTATCACCCTGAACAACTTTTGCCTTCAGCGATTGGGCCAAGTTCGTAAGTGTACTTTCAAGGGTTTTACGGTCGCCAAACTCAAGCATGCAAAGACCTTCCTGCACAGCCGCGGCATACATGGTGCCTATTGGCGTTTCAATTCGTTTAAGGTCAATGATGTTCTGCTGTTTTGAATTTTTCGGAGAGGTCCCGAAGACTTCCCTGAAACGGTCGCTGAAGCCGCTCAGACTTTCGAAGCCGCTGTTATATGCTGCTTCCATAACATGCTCACCCTGCTGAAGCTTTTTGAAAGCCAAATTCAGCCGGTACATCCTCTGGAAAGCCTGAAAGGTCATTCCGTGGTGCTTCTGAAACCACCTCCTTACCGTCACCGGCTCTATTCCCCGTCCAACCAGTTCCCGGTCCGTTATTTTAACCGTAGAATCTTCCGAAAGTTCTTTCAGTATGCTCTGAATGTGTTCAGGAGTTTCACCGGGATTCTCAAGTGGCCTGCATACCTTGCAGGGCCGGTAACCTTTCAGAAGCGCTTCCTTTATATGCTGAAAAAATTCAACGTTTTCGGGATTGGGATTCCTGGCCCGGCAGGTCGGACGGCAGAAGATGCCCGTTGTCTTAACGCCCATCCAGAATACCCCTTCAAAATCAGGATTCTTTTCCACCGAGGCGCGGTACATGATTTCATCAGTAAGTTCGGTCATCATAATAATTTTCTGCACAAATCTAATCCCTAAAAATAATCATTTGCAACCGAAAAACGGACACCCAATTTTTAAAAGCAAAAAGCTGAACATTAATGCTCAGCTTTTATAAAAAATAAATTTTGAATTTCAGTTAGTGACCGTGCTGTCTAGGTGGTTCAGGTACTCCCGGTTTCGCCAGGTCATCCATTTTCTGTGTTGCCGCCATGGAAACCACGAGGTCATTAAGCATGGTACTTGCAGAAGTTGGCGTATTTGGCAAAAGTACAAGGTTACTCCTGTTACTCGCTCCAATGGAATGAAGGGTGTCATAATGCTGAGTAATGATAATCAAAGCTGAGGCCTCCTGAGCACTGATATTTGCAGCATTAAGCATCTTAACGGATTCCTCCAGTCCTTTTGCAATCTCCCTCCTTTGGTCGGCTATACCCTGACCCTGCAGTTTCTTGGACTCTGCTTCCGCTTTCGCAACAGCGACGATCCTGATTCTCTGGGCTTCAGATTCATATTCTGCAGCTGTTTTTTCGCGTTCCGCCGCATTAATTCTGTTCATCGCATGTTTAACCTGCTCGTCGGGATCGATATCCGTCACCAATGCCTTGATGATGTCGTAGCCGTAACTCTGCATCGCTTCCTGAAGCTCACCTTTAACTGCGATGGCGATATCGTCTTTCCTCACAAAGACATCATCGAGTTTCATCTTCGGAACTTCCGCCCTAACCACATCAAAAACGTAAGACGTGATTTGATTTTCAGGATTTTCCAGTCGGTAAAATGAATCAGCGACCTGTTCCTTGATTACCTGATACTGAACCGAAACCTTCATCCTTACGAAAACATTATCCAAAGTTTTGGTGTCAATGATGACATCCAGTTGCTGGATTCTCAGGTTCATCCTTTTGGTAACGATATCCAGAAAAGGAATCTTGAGGTGCAATCCGGACTGACGAACGGAATGGAATTTTCCCAAACGTTCAACAATCGCTGCAGTTGCTTGTTTCACCGTGAAAAATGAGGCGAACAGTACAATAAGAGCGAGAAAAATAATAATACCAAAATAAGTCATAGTTTAATTTTTAAATCAATAATTAACAGTAGTTTTCTGCACTAAAGATAAAGAAAATTTGCCAATTTTCCCAGCGACGGTCTCTTAACTTTCAATTCAGTACTCAGTTGGCGGCCGGCTGCATTAAACCGTCATGCCGATATCGATTCCCTTTATCTTACGGTAGAGGTCCGTTGCAAAATTGTCCGTCATGCCCGATACGAAATCAATGACTCCCAAAACCTTCTGATAATCGGAACCGTCGTCATACAGAAACTGTTGAGGCAAAAGTTTTAAAGCCATGCGGTCATAGGATTTCCTTTTATCCTTTGGTTTTAAAATAGGCGGAATGAAGTGGTTCAGTAATTCATACATTACATTATACCCGGCATTTTCAATCTCTACAACCGACCGGTGACCGTAAATTTTAGCTTTAGAGAAACTTTCTATTTCCTGAAGGGACCTGTTTCCGGATTTATAGATATCGAGAAGGGCCCGGTCAAGGCCTCCGTCCATAATTTCGTAGAATCTAGTCTGGTAAATCTCAATGGATTTGTTGATGAGCGCATTGATCACCTTGGCCCGAAGGTATGAAATCCTCTCGTTGGCGTTGGTCAGTATCGCGAGTTTCTCTTCGACCCGTCTGGTGTTCTGATTTTCAGATTTAATGAGGTCAAAGAAAAGGTTCTCGCAGTCGGAAGTAGACACAATTCCCAACCGGTGTGCGTCTTCCATGTCGATGATGTTGTAGCAAATGTCATCAGCCGCCTCAACGAGCCAGACAAAAGGATGCCGCTTAAACACCGTGGGTTCATCACTTTCCTTGATCAGATTCACAGAAGCTGCTATCTCCAAAAAGGTCTCTTTTTCGTTCTGAAAAAATCCGAATTTCTTCCTGTGCACAACTCCACTTTGCTTTGCTACCGCCTCACACGGGTATTTTGCAATACTGGCCAGTGTGGTGAAGGTGAGTTGGGTGCCACCTTCGTCCTTTCCGTTTTGCTGATGGGTAAGTACGCGGATCGCGTTTGCATTTCCTTCAAAGTTTACGAGGTCGGCCCATTCTTTTTCGGCAAACTTGGGCTTAAGGTCGCTTTCATTCTTCTCGAAATAACTGGCGATGGCATCCTCACCGGAATGCCCGAATGCCGGATTCCCCACATCGTGACAAAGGCAGGCCGCCGCGATTACGTTGTGAAGGTTGTGCTGATAGAAGATTCGAGCCTCATCATCAAGATCATTTTCAAAATTTTTAAAGATAAAGTCCCCGATCGCACTTCCCAGGCTTCGTCCCACCGATGAAACCTCCAGCGAGTGAGTCAGCCGGTTATGGACAAAAACACTTCCGGGAAGGGGGAAAACCTGGGTTTTATTTTGCAACCTGCGGAACGCAGCTGAAAATATGATGCGGTCAAAATCCCGTTGAAAATCAGTTCTGGAAGCAGCGGTGGCAGCCAAATTTCCGGTACGGCGGTTGGTGAAAATTCTGTTTAAGTCCATCCTTCAAAAATACATTTTTTATCGTGCTTTTTAAAATGGTTTAAGATTTGAACCTTATTTTAGAAATCACAATATGCCTGAAGGTCCCTCCATTTTAATTCTAAAGGAACAAGCGCAGAAATTTGTAGGAGAAAAGATTATCTCTGCAAGCGGCAACGCGAAAATTGAAATGGAAAAACTGCCCGGACTTGTATTCGGGGAATACAGGATCTTTGGTAAACAGTCCTACCTGGTACTTCAGGAGTTGACGCTCAGAATCCACCTTCTTATGTTTGGGTCTTACTCCATAGACGAACAGACGAAACCGGACAGGCAGCTGCGTCTGCGTTTAAACTTTGCAAATGGCGATCTTTACTTCTATTCCTGTTCGGTAAAATTACTGGACAGCGCAGTATTGAAGGAGATTGATTGGGACGCCGATGTCTTAAGTGATAACTGGAAACCCTTAAAAGCGCGAAAGAAACTGAAAGCCCAGCCACAAATGTTGGTTTGCGATGCACTGCTGGACCAGAATATATTTTCGGGTGTTGGAAACATCATTAAGAATGAAGTAATGTTCAGAATCGGGGTGCATCCGGAAAGCATCATTGGAAGCCTGCCACCCAAAAAACTCTCCGCCCTTATTTTTGAAGCAAGAAACTACAGTTTCGACTTCCTGAGGTGGAAAAAGGAGTATGTGCTGAAGAAAAACTGGCTGGTCCATACCAAAAAGATTTGCCCAAAATGTGGCGAAGCCCTTACGAAGAAACATCTGGGCATTACCAACCGCCGAACCTTCTACTGCGAAAAAGATCAGAAACTCTACATTTAGAAACAGTGCAGAAAAAATTCCCGGACTTTCGACCGGGAATTCTATTATTAGCTTTAGGCTTAGTAAGCTTTTTTTACATATACGCTTCAACAGGTTCACAGGTGCAGATCAGGTTTCTGTCGCCGTAAGCTTCGTCCACGCGGGAAACCGACGCAAAGAATTTATGGTCGCGCACCCACTCCAGCGGATACGCGGCTTTCTCGCGGCTGTAGGGCTTGTCCCAACTGTCTGAGATCACTACCTGTTCCGTATGCGGTGCGTTTTTCAATACATTATTCACCTGATCGGCCTCGCCATTGGCAATTTCCTCTATTTCCTTTTTAATGCTGATTAACGCTTCAGCAAAACGGTCAATTTCTGCCTTACTTTCAGATTCAGTAGGCTCAATCATCAGGGTTCCGGCAACAGGAAAGGAAACCGTAGGAGCATGAAAACCGTAATCCATCAGACGCTTCGCAACGTCGGCAACCTCGATTCCGAGGGTCTTGAACTGACGGAAATCTACGATGCACTCGTGGGCTACCCTGCCGTTCTCATTCCTGTACAGGATAGGAAAATGTTCCTCCAGAACCTCCTTAAGGTAATTGGCATTCAGAATTGCATATTCTGTGGATCTTTTTAATCCCGAGGCGCCCAGCATCTTGATGTATGCATAAGAAATATTCAGTACGAGTGCCGAACCGAAAGGTGCCGATGAGATGGCCTCAATGGATTCCTTGCTTCCAATCCTAATGTTAGGGTTGCTCGGAAGGAATTTCACAAGGTGCGGAGCGACGCAAATCGGGCCTACACCGGGGCCACCACCACCGTGCGGAATAGCAAAGGTTTTATGAAGGTTCAGGTGACAAACATCTGCACCAATAATCCCCGGGCTCGTGAAGCCTACCTGTGCATTCATATTTGCGCCGTCCATGTAAACCTGGCCGCCATTATCGTGTACAGTCCTGATGATTTCCTTGATGTTGGCATCAAAGAAGCCGTAAGTTGAAGGATAGGTAATCATCGCCGCGGAGAGATTGTCTTTGTGCTCCTCTGCTTTGGCTTTCCAGTCGGCAGGATCGATTTCGCCGTTCTCCAGGTTTTTGCAAACCACCACCTTCATACCTGCCAAGACAGCTGATGCCGGATTAGTTCCGTGTGCTGACTGAGGAATCAGGACGATGTTTCTGTGCTCATCTCCGTTTGATTTATGATATTCGCGGATCACCATCAGTCCTGCATATTCCCCCTGCGCTCCTGAATTGGGCTGTAAAGAGGTTCCGGCAAAACCTGTAATTTCAGCCAGGTCCTGTTCCAGTTCCTTGATGATTTCCTGATATCCACCCGCCTGCTCCGTAGGTACAAAGGGATGAACACTGCCCCAGCCGCTCCACGAAATCGGCAGCATCTGTGTTGCAGCATTCAGCTTCATGGTACAGGATCCCAGCGCGATCATAGAGTGCGTAAGGGAAAGGTCCTTTCGTTCCAGACGTTTAATATAACGCATCAGTTCGGTTTCCGTATGATAACTGTTAAAGACTTCTTCTGAAAGGATTGCATCTTTTCTCAACAGTTCTGCCGGAATCGAATGCTCTTGCTTAAGTTCGAGTTTAAAAGCCTGTTTTTCCTTAAAATTTGCAAAAGCTTCCACCAGACAGTTCAGTTTTTCCATGGTAGTACTTTCATTAACCGCAATACTTACGATTCCTTCTGAGAAATAATTCAGGTTGATCTTCCGGTCACGCATCAGACGCATCAGGTTTCCTTTGTCATCCTCATGAACCCTCATCTTTACGGTATCAAAATGCGGTTCTTCAACCACATCGTAACCGAGCACCTGCAGCGCGGAAGAAAGGGCATTTGCTTTAAAGTGAATCTGGTCCGCAATAAAATTAAGACCTTGCGGCCCATGATACACACAGTACATACCTGCCATTACTGCCAGTAAAACCTGCGCAGTACAGATGTTGGAAGTGGCGCGTTCCCTTTTGATATGCTGTTCCCGGGTCTGCAGCGCCATCCTCAGTGCCCTTTTTCCATAGGCATCCTGAGACACACCAATAATTCTTCCGGGAATATCTCTTTTGTAATTTTCGGTGCATGCAAAGAAGGCAGCATGCGGCCCGCCATACCCCATTGGGATTCCGAATCTCTGTGTAGTTCCGACCGCACAGTCTGCTCCCATATCTGCAGGAGATTTCAATTTCACCAGCGCCATTGGATCACAGGCTAATGCAACCTGGAGGTCAAATTCCTTATAGTAGGTGATATTTTCGGAATAATCCAGCACAATTCCGTTCTTGCCCGGGTACTGAAGCAGTACTCCAAAATAGGTACTGTTAAACTGGTGATTCTTGTGATTGCCCACGACAACATCAATACCCAGACCTTCCGCCTTGGTTTTTAAAACCGCGACCGTTTGTGGCAAAACGAGGTCTGAAACAAAAAATTTAGTCGCCGTTTTCTTCTGCTCTTTAGTACGGTGAGAAAAAAACATATTCATCGCTTCGGCAGCGGCCGTACTTTCATCAAGAAGCGACGCGTTTGCAATTGGAAATCCTGTAAGATTAGTAATAACGGTCTGAAAATTCAGCAGTGCTTCCAGTCTCCCCTGTGCAATTTCGGCCTGATAAGGGGTGTATGCGGTATACCATGAAGGGTTTTCGAGGATATTTCTTTTAATGGGAGCCGGCAAGATGGTATTATGATAACCAAAACCGATATAATTGGTGTAATCCTGATTTTTCTGCGCCAGCGCACTGGAATGACGGATCATTTCATACTCGGAAAGCGGTTCAGAAATATTCAAATCTTTCGCCGCCCTAATGGAAGCAGGAATGGTTTGAGAAATAAGCTCATCGATACTGGAAACACCAATTTTTTCCAACATCGCATTTTTGTCGTCCTCATTCAGAGAAATGTGACGGCTTACAAACTGCTGTGTATTCATTTTTATTTAAGATTTATTTTGTAGAATAAAGAATGGTAAAAATAAGGATTTTTAGCATTTTAGACAAGCCTGTCTTTCAGTAAACTGAAAAAACAACAGCCTCTTATTTGGATTAATTCTAAATTAGTTTTATATTTGCGCCATGAATGTAGGTAATGTTCCTTTCAAAATCGCTCCGCTCCTTCCTGCCGGTTCTGTTTCGGATGAAATGTACTGCGGAAAAAAGAAATGCTGCAAAAAGTTCAAAAAGGGGAAGAGGTGTAAGAAATGTCCCGGACGTTTAAAAATCGCTTAGATTTCCTTCAGCAGAAAAAAAACAGCAAGCGCCAGTAGGATTACCGCTATGATAATTTTCGTACGCTTGGATTTTTCCTGCTTCTCAAGATCCGACGGTTTCCTCTGCTGAAACAGGTTCTCAACATTTTCCCTGAACCGCTCCCTTTCGTTTTCAAAAACTTCTGTAATGGTAATTCCCTGAACCGCGGTCTGCCTCGTTAGTGAATTGGTTGCATGAAGGATCATTACGAACTTTCCGTTCCTGAATTCCGTAATTTTGAACGTACGCTCACCATACGATTTCTCCAGACCGAAAGGGACAATCTTCACGACATCGGCATTGATTGCATTCCATTTAATAATCACCTCTTCACCCTTTATCGCGTGAATTTTGCTGGAAGTGAAGGTCTTAATGGCCGGTGGTAAGGAATTTCTGCTGGCCGTACGTCCGGAAACGAAATTAAAGTCGTAGTTCCTCCGCAACTCCGGATCACTTAAGGTTTCATACGCTTCCTGAATTTCCATAAAGCGCCTGGAAAAGAACGCGTCGTTGTGATTCTTATCGGGATGATATTTCATTGAAAGTTTCCGGTATGCGCTTTTGATGTCCTCTTCAGAAGCATCATCCTTAATTCCTAGAAAATAATAGTAATCTTTCAAATGTAAAAAAATAAGAGACGGACAAAAGTAAAAATTTTTTCGCTGAAAGTGCCTCCCCTTCTAAAATAAAAAAACCCGAATAATCGGGTTTCTGTTTGCATTTATCTTCGCTTCCGGTCTACATCCCAATTACAGGCATGGAAAGCATGAGCAAATTTTCGTTTTCTTCCAGACCATCTACAGGTTCCACAATTCCAGGTCTGTTAGGCTGCGACATTTTCATCGTAATGTCGTCTGCACGAAGTACAGAAAGCATTTCCGTAAGGAATTTTGAACTGAAGCCTATGTTGATGTCCTCTCCGTTATAATCACATGGAATCTGCATGTCTGCTTTGTTTGCATACTCCGTATCTTCTGCATGAAGGTGTAGAATGTTACCTGAAAGCTTGAAACGCACCTGATTGGTGGATTTATTGGACATAATGGACGCCCTTCTGATGGCATTGAGGAGCAGGTTCCTGTTGATGGTGAGGATATTTGGATTTTCCTTTGGAATGACAGCAGAATAGTTCGGATATTTCCCGTCGATAAGCCTGCAGATCCAGATATTGTTCCCGAACGTGAACTTCGCCATGTTCTCATTAAACTCTATCGTTACATCGTCATTGGAATTGGCCAGTATATTTTTGAAGATACTCAGCGGCTTTTTCGGCATGATGAACTCCATGGGTTCAGATATAAGGTCTTTCCTTTTGTACACCACAAGGCGGTGGGAATCGGTGGAAACAAAATTGGTCTCTGTTTCTCCGAACTGAAAAAGCACACCGGTCATTACAGGACGGAGTGAATCGTTACTCGTGGCAAAAAGAGTGTTGGTAAGGGCTTCTGAAAGTACACCGGCTGGAATGGTTACGCTTTGTGATGCATCAAATTCCGGAAGTTCCGGGTAATCTTCGGCATTATCCAAGGCTACAGAGAAGTTGTCTTTTTCATCTAAAATTTCAAGAAGACTTCCATTGGCATCACCAGAATCCTTTACTGAAAGTGTAAGAGGCTGCTCCCCATAGGTCTTCACGAAATCCTGGAAGATCTTTGCCGGAACAGCAAATTTACCGGCATCGTCCGATTTTACTTCTAGCATCGTAATGAGCGTAGTTTCGCCGTCGGATGCAGTTATTTTAAGGTTGTTTTCTGCTAATTCAAAAAGGTAGTTTTCTAAGATCGGTCTCGACTGTGAGGTTGAAATCACTCCACTAACGGTTTGCAGGGCTTTCTGCAACTCTCCACTTGAAACAATAAACTTCATCTGTAAATATAATTTGGACAAATATAATGAATTGGGACAAAATTGAAAAACAATATCCCATTACTTATCAACAATTTTAATAAATCGGTATCTTTGTGCAGCTAATGATAAAATATGCGCAAACCGCCTCTGCATAAAAGTTTTTGGAATGCCTTTCTGGGCATTTTCAAAATGATGATGACGGAAAGAAATTTCCAGATAGAACTTTTGGCCCTGATCCTGAACCTCTTCCTGATGGTCTTTCTGGAACTAAATTCAACGGACTCAGCGCTTATCTTGGTGGTCTGCTTCGCTGTGCTGACTGCCGAAATCTTCAACACCGCCATTGAAAAGATCTGCGACTTCATACATCCTGATTTCGATGCAAAGATTGGCTTCATTAAGGATATTTCAGCAGGTGCAGTAACGCTCATGGCCTTTGCTGCAGTGCTGGTAGGAATGCTGGTTTATCCGAAATATGTGTTTTGATTTCCTTTCCTATTTGAAGTAGTCCACCCCGTTTTTAAAGATGTTGTGATAATTGGCTGTCGGAATGTTTTTCAGCAAGCCTTCGGCAAACCGCTCCGGATGCCCCATCCTGCCAAAGATTTTACCTGATTTGCTGGTTATCCCTTCAATCCCGAAGAGTGAATTGTTTGGATTGAAAGGCATTCCGTGCGCCACATTTCCTTCAAAATCGATATACTGAGTTGCAACCTGCCCGCCTGTGTAAAGTTCTTTTATCACTTCTTCCGAAGCCATGAAACGTCCTTCACCATGAGAAATTGGAATCGTATATACCTGGTTTTTCATACCTGTAAGCCATGGGGAGTCATCATTCACCACTTTCACATCAACCATTTGGGAGATGTGCCTTCCGATGGCGTTATGAGCCAGCGTTGGTGAATTTTCGTCGAGGTCACGGACCTCACCGTAAGGGAGGAGTCCCGATTTTACGAGTGCCTGGAACCCGTTGCAGATTCCAAGGATCATTCCGTCGCGTTTCAGCAGTTTATGGACCGCGTTTTTCATTTTCTCATTCTTCAGCACATTAACAATGAATTTCGCAGAACCGTCGGGCTCATCACCCGCCGAAAATCCACCGGAGAAGACCAGAATCTGAGACCGGTTAATTTCTTCAATCCAGGCATTAAGACTTTCATTAAGCAGATTGTGGTTCAGATTGATCAAAGGCAGACTTGACACTTCCGCACCTTCTTTTCGGAACGCGTTCTGGGTTTCATATTCGCAGTTCGTACCCGGAAACACCGGAGCGAAAACCCTCGGTTTAGCCAGTTGATGTTTCAGGATTTTAACCATTGACGCTTTTGTTGAATTGTGCTTAGCATCTATTTCAACGGTCAGTCTTTCTTTTTCTATGGTCGGAAAGAGTTCCTCGAAAGTGCCGGCCCATGCTTTAATTAAACTTGATATAGTGAATGATAATTCATTAATTAATAATTCATTAGAATCATTTACCTCACCCATTGTTTTAAGTAAAGCGGAATCCAGCTCACCCTCACTTTCAATGATGAGGCTGCCGATATTTTTAGCGAGCAGTACATCTTCAACAATGGATATCTCCGCGCCAAGCTGATTTCCAAAACTCATCTTCGCCACTGCTACCGCAACTCCGCCATCTTTCACCGTCTTCACAGAAACGATCTTTTTGGCCTGTATGTTTTCGTGGATAAATTCAAACACTTGCTTCAGTTTGGTATAATCAGGCATGCCATTTTCCTGGGACGCATGCTGAAAGAGATACAGCTTGTTTCCGGCCTTTTTGAACTCCGGTGATATGATGTGCTTCTTCTCCCCGTTGGCACATGCGAAGGATATCAGCGTTGGGGGAACATGGATATCCTGGAAGCTGCCGCTCATTGAATCCTTACCACCAATGGCCGCAAGTTCAAAATTCATCTGCGCATCATAGGCACCGAGGAGTGAAGCGAGAGGCTTACCCCATTTTTCCGGACTGTTTCCGAGTTTTTCGAAATATTCCTGGAAACTCAGGCGGATGTTTTTGTAATCACCACCCATGGCCACAATTTTAGTTACACTCTCCACCACCGCATTTGCTGCGCCTACCATTGAATTTTGGGAAGAAATCCCGGCATCAAACCCCCAGCTAGCCAGGGAAACGGTCTCAATATTTTCTGCGTGGAGAACGGGCAGTGTCTGCACGCTTCCTTCCATCTCAGTAAGCTGATATCGACCGCCATAAGGCATCGCGACTGAAGTTGCACCCACTGATGCATCAAACATTTCCGCCAACCCTTTCTGTGAGGCACTGCTTTTATCTGAAAGTGCTTTAATAAAGTTTTCTTCACTAAAGCTAATTTTTTGATTATCAACTACTTGCAGATGTAAAACTTCAACATGCTGCGTCTTGGCGCAGCCGTTCGTGTCCAGAAATTCGCGGCTCAGGTCCACAATTCTTTTTCCCTGCCAGAACATCTGCATCCTTCCTGAATCAGTTACCTTAGCAACTTCTACAGCCATAATGTTCTCCTTTTCACAGAAACCTATAAACAGGTCTTTATCTTTCGCATCAATGACGACCGCCATCCTTTCCTGCGATTCTGAAATGGCCAGTTCGGTACCGTTCAGGCCTTCATATTTCAGCGGAAGGATGTCCAGGTTTATTTCAAGGGAGTCTGCAATCTCGCCGATTGCTACCGAAACGCCACCGGCTCCGAAATCATTGGATTTCTTTATTAAAGTGGTCACTTCAGGAATCCGGAAAAATCTCTGTATCTTGCGTTCTTCGACTGCATTTCCCTTCTGAACTTCGGTGGATAGCGTATGGATCGAGGTTTCATCCTGCTCCTTTGAACTGCCGGTGGCACCTCCTACTCCGTCCCGGCCGGTTGCACCTCCCAAAAGGATGACGAGGTCACCTTTCTTTGGCTGTTCCCGTTTAACGGCATCTTTTTTAACTGCGCCGACTACAAAACCGACTTCCATTCGTTTGGCTTTGTAGCCCTCATGATAGACTTCATTCACCAAAGTCGTGGCGAGACCAATCTGGTTTCCATAGGATGAGTATCCGTTGGCAGCCTGTTTTGTAATGGTTCTCTGCGGAAGCTTTCCAGGAAGCGTTTCTGAAACCGGCTCAAGCACATCAGCAGCACCTGTAAGCCGCATGGCCTGATATACGAACGCCCTTCCGGACAATGGATCCCGGATCGCACCTCCCAGACAGGTTGATGCCCCGCCAAACGGCTCAATTTCCGTGGGATGGTTATGGGTTTCGTTCTTAAACAGAAGATACCAGGGTTCCTTTTTACCGTCAAATTCCGCCTCAATTTCGATGGTACACGCGTTAATCTCATCCGAAACCACCAGGTTATCAAGTTTACCGGTTTTGTGGAAATAACGTGCACACACTGTGGCAAGATCCATCAAAGAGATGGGTTTGGCTTCACGGCCGAGGAATTTTCTCTTTTCAAGATAATCGTTGAAAATGCGTTCCAACGTTTCTTTAAATGCTCCGGTGAACTGAATATCTGTAAGTTCGGTCTCAAAAGTGGTGTGACGGCAGTGGTCGCTCCAGTAGGTATCAAGAACTTTCAACTCGGTCTCCGTTGGATTTCTGTTTTCCGATTTGAAATAGTTCTGAATGAACTCCAGGTCATCCAAACCAAAGGCGAAACCGTGGTTTTCGTAGAAATTTTTCAGTTCCTCTTTTGAAAAACCTATAAATCCTTCATGAACCATCACGGGATCAGGTGTTTCCTCAGACGGTACTGCAAGTTTGTTCAAATCTTTCTCCCGGCTTTCCACTTTATTGATCAGGTGGTTTTTTATTTTGTCCAGATCCGACCGGGAGACACCGAAAAGTTCAATCAGTTTGCCGCTCCGTACCTGGGAATTTTCGTTTTCCGTAAGTAAAGCGATGCACTGTTCTGCCGAATCTGCCCTCTGATCGTACTGACCCGGCAAAAATTCTGTAGCGAAATGAAGATCGGCAGCGGGGTTCTTTTCGTGAAGAATATCCGTAACCGGATCGACAAACGTATTGTTTACGACCAGCCTGAATTCGTTATCATCAACACCAAAGACATCGTAGATGTTGTACACCTTAACATCCTTAATTTCAGGAACGATGTTCCTGAGTTCGCTATATATCTTTGGACTTTCCACATCGAAAATCCCTTTCTTTTCTACAAAAATTCTTTTACCTGACATTATATGTCGATTTATAATTTATACTAGTTTACCAACATTATACACTTCAGCACCTGCTAAAATAAACATTCCCACCGATCCTATTAGGATTAATACCGAAGAAAAAATATACCAATTTTGAAGGTGATTTTTCATTGTTTCAAAACGCTCCGATTGCCTTTATTGTAATTAAAAATGCAGCCCAGCGACTGCATTAAATTTTTAAACCTTAAGGTCAGCCTTCATGCCGATCAGATCAGCGTATTTGTCCAGAATGGGCTGCACTTCGTTGTGCACAAATTCTTCAGTCTGTATGGGTGCGAAGCCGATGAAATTCTTCGGATCCAGCACTTCCATCAGTTTGGATTTGTCCATTTTCAAAGACGTATCATTCATGATGCGTTCAAGCAGGTCGTTCTCCTTCCCTTCTTCCTTCACTTTCTTAGACGCTTCCATAGAATGTACGCGGATGGTTTCGTGTATTTCCTGACGGTCACCGCCGGCTTTCACTTCTTCCATAATGATATATTCTGTCGCCATGAACGGAAGCTCCTCCATGATATGCTTTTGGATGCGGTTTTCATAGACCACAATGCCGTTCATGATGTTGTTCCATATGAGCAGGATGGCGTCCACAGCCAGGAATGATTGGGGAATCGCGAGCCGCTTGTTCGCGGAATCGTCCAGCGTCCTTTCAAACCACTGCGTTGCAGCGACCATGGCGGAACTTGAGGAGAGGGACATGACAAATTTCGCCAGCGCACCGATTCTTTCGGAACGCATCGGGTTTCTTTTATAAGCCATCGCTGAAGAACCGATTTGGTTTTTCTCAAATGGTTCTTCTATTTCCTTTAAATTCTGTAAAAGTCTTAAATCGTTGGTGAATTTGTGTGCAGACTGTGCAATGTTAGAAAGTAAGGCCATTACTTTGGCATCGATCTTTCTGTCGTAGGTCTGTCCGGAAACACCAAATACCTTATCGAAACCGAAACGTTTTGAAAGTTCCTTATCCAGGTGTTTTACTTTGGAATAATCTCCGTTGAAAAGCTCCAGAAAGCTGGCAGCTGTGCCGGTTGTTCCTTTAACACCCCTAAATCTCAGTGTTTCGATGAAAAATTCAAGCTCTTCAAAATCCAGGATCAAAGACTGCAGCCACAAAGTTGCCCGTTTGCCCACTGTTGTAAGCTGCGCGGGCTGGTAATGTGTAAATCCAAGGGTTGGAAGGTCTTTATACTGAACTGCAAAATCAGACAGGTTTTTTATGACATTCACCATTTGCTTCCTTAACAGCAAAAGGCCGTCACGAATCTGAATCAGGTCGGTGTTGTCGCCTACAAAAGCCGAAGTAGCGCCCAGGTGGATGATTCCTTTGGCCAAAGGTGCATCGTCGCCGTATGCATGTACATGGGCCATGACATCATGACGGAATTTTTTCTCATATTCCGCAGCCTTTTCATAGTCGATGTTTTCGGCATTTGCTTTAAGTTCGGCTATCTGTTCATCGGAAATATCCAGGCCCAAATCCTTTTCAATTTCGGCCAATGCAATCCAAAGCTTCCGCCAGTTCCTGAATTTATTATTAGGCGAAAAATTATAAAGCATGTCCGGACTTGAGTAGCGTTCTTCAAGTGGATTTTTGTAGGAATTCATTTTTTCGTTTTACTTTTTAGTGTCACAAAAATAAGATTTTTTGATGAGATGCTAAAGTCCGGGCACGATAAACTTGCAACAGATATTTTTTAACTTTACTTATTGAAATTGCCATATTGCGCCAATACTGAATCCATTTTGACCTGCACAGTTTCGGGCAATACAGGTATTTGGCTTAATATTTGAGAATACGAATGCATTAAACAAAATTCCATCATGAAAAAAATAATTTTATCAGCGGCACTCCTCTTAGGGGCAGGAAGTTTTATTGTAACTTCTACACAGTCATGCATGGCATTGGCTACATCCGATTTGGGAATTTCAATTATAAAAAGGGTGCTATTGGGTGGCGTGTCTCAAATGGCGGGCATATTCGGCAACAAACAGGCGTTTCTGCAGAACGATTTAATTGTGCAGGCACTTCCTGAAAATCTGCGGAGTGTTTATAATCTTTTGGACAGGGTGGCACCCAGTCTTGCTGCAAAAGGTAAAGATTACGTTGCACAGTCCGCTGCCTATACCGTAAATATTTCCACCCCAATCCTGCAGAACGCCGTTAACAGCCTGAATTCGAATGATGTGTCAAGGATCATGCAGGGTGGCCAGGGAATTGCGACGCAGGTATTAAGAGAGAAGACCGAACAGCAGTTGGTGCAGGCCATTATGCCTAAGGTGGATGAGAAACTGAATGAATTTGGCATTGTACGGACAATAAACACAGCGCTGCAGGGCACGAGTCTGTTGGGAGGACTGTTTGGAAACCAAAGTTCCACCGGGAATCTAGGAAGTAACGGCCTGAGCAAACTCGCGTCCGAACAGATGGTAAACGGCATCTTCAATATTATTGGGGACTATGAAAAGAAGAACCAATCCAGCATTTTAGGAGCGTTTAACGGAACAGTAAAATAATTTATAAATAAGTCATATCTTTAAGGTTCCCGTTTGGGGACCTTTTTTAATATCAAAACCACCATATGGATCAACTTTTTGCCGATACGAGCGGGCTTAACCAGGAAGAATTCTATGAATCCCTGAAACTGAAACTGGATGAAAACCATAATTTTCCCGAGGACTACCTGTATAAATTCATTTTCCCGAATGACAACCTGAAACTTACAGAACTTTATCAGGTATTTGATCAGATAAAGTATACCATATCAACTCGGGAAAGCAAGAACGGGAAATATATGTCGGCCACCATTCTGGCCTTTGTAATGGATTCCAACCAAGTGATTGACCTTTATAAAAAAGTGGGGAAGATCGAAGGAGTGGTAATGCTCTAGGACAAATGACCTTATATGCAATCGCAGATGAAAATTCTTGTTACCGGCGGAACCGGATTAGTAGGCTCAGCCCTGGTGAAAAAATTGCGTGACTTGGGACATACCGTACATGTACTGGTACGGAAGCCATCAAACAATCAACACGAGTTCTTCTGGGATTATAAAGTACAGGAAGCAGACGACAGGGCTTTTGATGGAATTGAGTGCATCATCCACTTAGCGGGGGCCAGCATTGGAAAACGGTGGACGCCCGACTACAGACTGGAGATCGTAAGCAGCCGTGTGGACAGTGCTGATTTCTTACTTGAAAAATGTAAGCAACACCACATCAGGCTGGCATCATTTATTTCGGCTTCCGGCATCAACTATTACGGCACTTTTACCTCGGACCAAATTCTGGACGAAGAAACAGGTATTTTACACAAGGATTTTCTTTCTGATGTTTGTGAAAAGTGGGAAGCAGCAGCCGGGAGGTTTTCGGCAGTTGCTTCAAAAACAGTGATTATCCGTACCGCTCCTGTTCTTTCGCAAAAGGGAGGTACAATGGAAGAACTGAAGAAAATAGCCGACCTTAATCTGGCTGCGGGAATCGGGTCCGGAAAACAGTGGTTCAACTGGATTCACCTGGATGATCTTGTGAATATGTACGTAGCGGCGGTTGTAACCCTTGAGATGAATAGTGTCTACAATGCAGTTGCTGATGAAGTTCCCGCTAACCGGGCCTTTATGAAACGCCTGGCAGATGCCCAGGGAAAATTTTTCTTTCCCGTAAATATTCCGGCGGCCGTGCTCAGGATAATGTTTGGTCAGATGAGTGAAATGATATTGGAGGGCACGAGGGTGTCCAACAAAAAAATCAAATCGCTGGGATTTGATTTTAAATATGAGACGCTTACTGAGGCCTTCGCTGCCCTTGGCTTAGCGCGGTCCTGATTATTTTTCTATGAAGAAGCGCACATTCTCAATGGGTCTTCCCACCATTGCTACAGATCCCTTTATAAGAATCGGACGCTGAATAAGTGAAGGATTTTCGCTCAGGATCTTAATCCATTCATCGTCCGAATATTCTTTATCAGCGAATTTTTCCTTATACAGTGGATCATTTTTACGGATAAGGCCCTGCACATCGGTATTAAGCTTTTTCAGGACCGTCTTAAGCTCGATTTCAGACAATGGCTGTTCCATAAAATCAATGATTTCAAAAGCGACATTGTTTTCATCCAGATGCTCCAGAATCGCCCTTGATTTGGAACACGTATTGTTGTGGAGAACTTTAATCATGTTGGATGTTTTTAAAAAGTTAACATTGTTCAGAAAGGTTCGGCAAAAACCTTAAAACAGGCCGTGTAATTCCGTTTCAATACGCTGCAAAATATATCCGAAATCTTCAGGCCTCTCAACAAAATCCAAATCATCAACCTCAATAATCAGCAGTTTCCCTTCCTTATATCCTGAAATCCATTTTTCGTATTTCTGGTTGAGTTTGGAAAGATATTCAATGCTGATGGTTGCTTCATACTCCCTGCCGCGTTTATAAATTTTCTTAACCAGATTCGGAACATCCGATTTTAGGTAAATCAGCAAATCCGGTGCCGAAACGAAACCTTTCATCAAGTCAAAAACGGAAGAGTAATTGTTAAAGTCGCGGTCGGTAAGCAGGTTCATATCATTCAGGTTTTCTGCAAAAATATGCGCATCCTCATAGATGGTTCGGTCCTGTATGATGCTTTTGCCACTCTCGCGGATTTCCTTTACCTGACGGAAGCGGCTTCCAAGGAAATAAATCTGCAGGGCAAAACTCCAGGTGCTCATATCGGCGTAAAAATCCTCCAGATAGGGATTCTGGTCTACGTCTTCAAACTGCGCATCCCAGCCGTAATGTTTTGACAGCATGGTGGTTAATGTGGTTTTTCCCGCGCCTATATTTCCTGTGACCGCAATATGCATACCTTAATTTTTTCTGATTAGTATTTTACAATAAATGGGGAAAGGTAAAGGCCGGCACGAACCGCTGACGCTCTACTTTACTCCTTTTTCAAGGCCGTAAAGATAAAGTTTGTTGCCTTTGATTACAAAGTAAGTAGCGGAGTTTTTATCCACAATCTGTGCATTGGGAACACTGATTTTTTCCTTAAAACCTCCGTTCACAAATGCCGAAACAGAATGTTCCGAAACGATGAGCATGTTGTCATTTTCGCGTCTCAGTCTTTTTCCTTTTTCAAAAGGGGCTTCAAATATCTGCTCCGATTTGAAACTGTAAACGCGAAAGTGATCTTTAGACAGGATGTAAACCCTGTTTCCGAAAACCAGCAGGTCGGTAATCTTTTCAAAGTCGATGTCGAACGGATAGGAGTTGATGATCCTGTCTTCGCGGAAATTATACTGTATGAGGCGTTTTGTACTTTCATCCATCAGCCAGAGTTGCTGAAGATCCTCCGCATAAACCATCCGGATATAGCCGAACTTCTGCCGGAAGTTGACGGTCTGTATCTCATTGAGGTTCTGGTCGTAGAACCGGAGTTCCTGCGCATTTTCTGAAAAGGCAGGAATGCTGAGCGGATTCTGGACAGACTGTATCCTGAAGGGCAGCGGAAGCATGATCTTTCCCTGCTGCCGGCCAATCGAATCATATTTAGTGAGACTGAAATCTTTATTCCTGTAAAGGTAAATGTTGCCGTAATCGTCAGCAAATAAATCCCTGGCTTCTCGCAGCTGCAGCGAATCAAACGGCAGGAGGTGCTGTGCGGAAAGCGTACAGGAAATGAAAACAAGGATGAGATATAAGCATTTCATTGGTAGAGGTCAAATATAAAGAAATGACGCTTAAAAAAGCGTCATTTATATTTTATTTCGTCATTGGTTATTTGATGGTCACCTCATAGATCTTCGGCCAGTTCTTTCCGGTAACAAGCATATTATTCCCTTTAAAGGCAATACCGTTGAGCACATCGTCATCGTTTGTGGTGTGGAGTTTTGCAATTTCTGTAAAGTCGAACTTGCCTGCCACTTCACCGTTGGCCGGGTTAATCTTCAGGATGATGGGTTTCTGCCACACATTGGCATAGATGAACCCCTGATGATATTCAAGCTCATTCAGTTGGTCATACGCTTCTTTATTACCGGCCACCGCAATATATCGAACCATCTTTGACGGGTCAGCAGCATCCAGGAAATAGAGGTTTTTGGTGCCATCGGAAGCAATCAGGTTCTTTCCGTCGTAAGTAAGGCCCCAACCCTCGCCCATTACATTCGGATAAGGGAATTCGCCCAAAAGTTTCAGTGTATTTTTATCATATACAAAGCCCTTCTTGTTCTGCCAGGTAAGCTGGTATATTTTGTTGCCTACAATAGCACTGCCTTCCGAAAAGACATCAGCCGGCTGAGCGGTAGAAGCGATTGGCGTGGTGCTCCCAAGGGTATATTTCAGTATTTTGGAAGTTCCCCGCTGTCCATCGGACTCATAAACGGTATTTCCTTCCAGCTGGAATCCCTGAACAAAGTTCCTCGGATCGTGTGGATATTCCTGTACCACTTCATAGGTCAGTTTCGCTTCGGGATTCTTGGCAAAAACATTGATGGTAGCGTCATGGTTCAGAACTTCCCCGTCTTTCTTTGTAATGTTAAAGGTAACGGCGTTATCGCCCAGGGTAAAGAATTTAGGATCCACCACAAGGCTGGAGGTTTCCTTATCGCCAAAACTGATGGTAATTCTTTGTGCATTTTCAGTCACTCCAGCGGGAAGTTTCAGGGCTTCACCAAAATGGTATCCCCTGCTTTCCATTTCCAGGTTGTAATCGTTTAAAGTATTGAGTATTTCCTTGTCTTTGTTGCAGGACATCATCAGCATCAGTGCAAAAAGGGCAACAATGAATCTGTTTTTCATGAATAAATTTTTTCAAAAGTAAGGATTTAATTAGAAACTGAATGTTTTGCGGTTGGTGTTCGATTTTTCGCAGTATTCGGGTACCTTTAAAATATTGTCTGGCTTGATATATGGTCACCGGTTTCCATTTGAAAAAAGCAAATTATTTAGGGTAGAGATAAAAACTATTTTTTAAATTTACTTTGAAATTTTAAGCAGCGGGGTGATGTAATAGACTGACAACAAAAATGAACTGCATTTTGATTCGCGATCTTCAGACACTGTTAAAATCCAACATATGAAAACAAATTTACTAATTCCAGGAATCCTGCTGATGCTAACCGCAGGATTGATGAACTGCTCACGCGACTGCGACAACAAACCGGCGATCTGTAGTGAGGCGCCGCCTACGAATGAACTTTGTGCAGCGGCATTTAACCGCTGGTTTTACAATCAGGAGAAAAATAAATGTGAACTGATTGCCTACAGTGGCTGCTCGGAAAGAGGTTTCGAAACTGAACCGGAATGTGAGGCTTGCAAATGTAGGTAAAGGCTAGAAGTATAAAATCTAACCTATGCGATATCACGAGCAATATTTAAGGACTCATAACCCTTACTTATCACTATACGCGCCCAACGTGATTCAGTTGCAAAAGAAAACACGCCTCACAGCGTGTTTTTCTCAATTATATTAACCTATTTCTCTATATATTCTTTTAAACTCTGCCCAATGATGCCAGTCCAGCCTTGCTCGAAACTGTCTTTCCGGAAATCCTTGCCCAGGTGGTCAAAATTCTCCAGACCTTTGTGGGTCAGCGTAACCATCGTGCCATCGCCGTCCTCCTCCAGCTGCCATTTTACAATGGTCTTCTCTTTGGAGAATTCAGGATAAGACCACGTATGCTTGAATTTCTGATTCGGGATTACTTCCAGAATTTCCCCGTGGTGGTGAAACCTTTTTTCCTCGCCGGGTTCAAAAAAATTGAACTCCTTATGAAGTCCCAGTTCGAAATCCGGGATATCAAAATACCATTCCTTCATCTGCGCTTTATCGGTCAAAGCGTTCCAGACCTTTTCTACGGGCGCGTTCACTTTTTGTTTGATGACTACATTTTCGTGCATAATATTAGATTTTTTTGATGGTATTAAAGTTAATACATATTTCAATCATAGATAAAATTATTCCCATGATTTTATTCATCCCTTAATTTTAAATTACATTTGCAGGCATTCATCAGGTAAGATTCCCGGCTGCAATTTTACTTCAGGCGAATGAAAACAGTATGATAAAAATGAAGATTCTAAAGCGACTTATGATTTCAGTTCTGATATTGATTGCCGTTCTGGCATCAGGAACCTTTCTTTTTCTGCAGCATCCGATCTTCGGAAAAACGCCCACGGGAAAACGTCTGGAAAGAATCCAAAACTCCTCTCATTATAAAGACGGCAAGTTCAACAACCTGAACAATACACCCCAACTGGCGGAAGACACGTCGATGCCGGAAGTGATGTTCCGTTTTCTGTTTGGGAAAAAGGAAAGTCTAAGACCAAAACAAAAATTCAACTTTACGAAGACTGAGCTGAAAAGACTGCCTACGGATGAAAACGTGTATATCTGGATGGGACATTCCTCCTATTATATGCAAATCGATGGTAAAAAGATTCTGGTAGACCCGGTTTTCAGCGGAAATGCTTCGCCGGTTTCCTTTACGACAAAAGCTTTTGAAGGAACCGATTTGTATACCGCTGATGATATCCCCGAACTTGATTACCTGATTATTTCCCACGACCACTGGGATCACCTGGATTATGAAACCGTGAAAAAACTCAAATCCAAAGTTAAAAAAGTGATTACCGGTTTAGGAACGGCCGAACATCTGGAATACTGGGATTACGACCCAAAAAAAATCATTGAATTGGATTGGGGCGAAAATGCAGATTTAGGAAACGGTTTCAAAGTGTATTGCGAGGCAGCAAGACATTTTTCCGGACGTGGTTTAAAGCGCGACCAGGCCATCTGGGCGAGTTTCGTTTTTGAAACCCCAAAACAGAGAATCTATATCGGCGGCGACAGCGGTTATGATGATCATTTCAAAAAGATTGGCGATAAATTTGGCAGTTTCGACCTTGCGATTCTGGAAAATGGCCAGTACAACAAAGACTGGCGATACATCCATTTCATGCCGGGCGAAAACATCAAAGCCATGAAAGAACTGAAAGCCAAAAGGATGATTCCCGTGCACAATTCTAAATTCGCGCTTGCCGTTCATGCCTGGGATGAACCTTTACGCAAGATGATGGAAATGAATACCCAAAATGCAAGGATCATCACCCCAAAAATTGGCGAAAAAGTGAACTGGGAAGATGATGCAAAAGTTTACGAAAGGTGGTGGGAATCCTATCAGTAACTGAATGAAATTCTGCTATGATATAAAATTAACTATGCAGATCAACAGTGTGAACGCAGCGCTATCTAAAAATTTAATAATTTAGGTGAATCCTTCATAATTCCGTCTTTTCCTAAAAATCATCACTATGAATAAAAAATTACAAATTGCAAACGGTTTTTTTCTGATTTTCACCATTGTATTCAATTATGTAAGCAACACCGGGGTTTTCAACGGGAAGACAATCGGCAATGTATCCGATCAATACCATACTTTAATTACTCCCGCCGGTTACGCGTTTTCGATTTGGGGGCTCATCTATCTGCTTTTGATTGGCTTTGTTATTTACACCGGAAGAAGTTTATTTAATGCTAAAAAAAATGAAGCAGACGGTTTTGTTGAAAAAATTGGATGGTGGTTTGTAATTTCCTGCATCGCCAACTGTGCCTGGATTGTAGCGTGGCTTTATGGCTTCAGTGGCCTATCGGTTTTAATTTTGGTCGTCGCGATGATATCTTTGATTAAAATTTTACTTGAAGCTTTAAAACATAACGACAGCACCGCAAAAAAATGGCTCATCAATATTCCCTTTCAGATTTACACCGGTTGGATGAGTGTCGCGTTGATTGTGGCAACCGCGTCCTGGCTTCATAAAATCAGGTGGAACGGTTGGGGAATTTCTGAAATTATCTGGACCATTATCTTAATCAGCGTCGCATCGGTCATTCATCTGCTGATGACCTGGCAGAAAAATGCGCCTTTTATCGCTTTTGTGGGTTCATGGGCGTTTATCGCCATTTCGCAATCGAATGAAGTAAATTCTCCGGTTTATCTTTTTGCGATGGTGGCAGCGGCAATCCTTTTTATCAGCAGCTGCATCAATATTTTCAAAAGGAAAGCAGTATAATCCCAAGCCGAAATTGTTTTGTATTTTTGATAAAATCTAAAAATATGAAGATCCACGCACTAATTTTATTTATACTGCTTTCAATTTTTCCTAAAGCTCAGGATTTATCCAAATTACAGCCATTGGATGCTGAACTCACCAGCGTCAATTATCCTTTTCCCGTTCTGTTTAAAGAGGTAAAAAATCAGGGACAGACTTTGAAAATGGCATTCATGGATGTGAAACCTCAAAAACCTAACGGAAAAACAATCATTCTGCTTCACGGCAAGAATTTCAACGGTTATTATTTCGAACAGACTGCAAAAGCACTTCAGAAAGAAGGTTTCCGTGTCATTATGCCCGATCAGATCGGTTTCGGGAAATCATCCAAACCGAAACAGTACCAGTTCAGTTTCCAGCAACTTGCGGAAAACACCAAATCGATCCTTGATGATTTAAAAATTGACAAATACATTGTTCTCGGTCATTCCATGGGCGGAATGCTTGCCACAAAGATGGCCGTTATGTTTCCCGTAAACGTGGAAAAGCTGATTCTGGCCAATCCAATCGGTCTCGAAGATTACCGTAATTTTTCACCCTATCAGAACATTGACAGACTCTACGCTTCTGAACTGAAAAACACTTATGATTCTTACAAAGATTATCAGCTGAAGTTTTATTACGACGGCAAATGGAAACCCGAATACGACAAATGGCTGAACTTATTGGCAGGATGGACCCTTCACAAAGACTTCCACATCACCGCATGGAACGCAGCATTAACAACAGATATGATTTACACGCAGCCGATTGTTGATGATTTCGAAAGGATAAAAGCTCCTACCCTGCTCATCATCGGAACACGCGACAGAACCGCCATCGGAAAAGGAAATGCACCCAAAGAACTGCAGCCATTGATGGGACTTTATCAGAATTTAGGAAAAGAAACCCAGAGAAAGATCACGGGTTCCAAACTGGTGGAACTGGAAAATGTAGGACATTCACCGCATATCGAGGTTTTTGACCGGTTTATCAGGCCTCTGCTGGACTTTATCAGGAAATAACGAATTACAGGCTTCCTTTGCGGAAGTCTTTTTTATTGTTAAATTTACGCCTAATAAATGTTAAGAATGAATCACGCATACATCATTGACGGAACCCGCAGTGCCATCGGAAACTTTAAAGGCAGCCTCGCCGCCGTGAGAACCGACGATTTGATGGCTTCCGTAATCAAAAGCCTTATCGAAAAAAATCCGGGTTTACCTTTGGATAAAATTGATGACGTCATCATCGGATGTGCCAATCAGGCTGGTGAAGACAACAGAAATGTCGCAAGAATGGCTTTGCTTTTGGCCGGACTTCCATCAAATGTTCCGGGCGAAACAGTGAACAGGCTTTGCGCTTCAGGGATGAGTGCTGTTGCCCAGGCTATGAGAGCTATAAAATCCGGGGAAGGCGACCTGTTCATTGCCGGCGGTGTGGAAGGAATGTCCAGAGCACCTTTCGTGCTTTCAAAAGCGGAAGGTGGATTTGCTACTGACCAGAAAATGTTCGATTCCAGTTTCGGATGGCGTTTTATCAATCCGCAGATGGAAAAGATGTATGGCGTAGAAGCGATGGGAAAAACCGCTGAAAACTTAGCAGATATCTATAAAATATCCCGTGAAGAACAGGATGAATTTGCTTTGAATTCTCAGATGAAAGCCAAAAAGGCGCAGGAATCCGGAAGGTTGGCTGAAGAAATTTCTGACATTGTAATTCCGCAAAGGAAAGGCGACGCAGTAGTCATTAATAAAGATGAATTCATAAAACCCAATTCCAGTTTAGAAATTTTAGGAAAGCTGAAGCCGGCATTTCTGAAAGAAAACGGAACCGTAACTGCCGGAAATGCTTCGGGATTAAATGACGGAGCCGCTGCAGTCCTTATCGCGTCCGATGAAGCCCTCAGAAATTACGGATTGAATCCACTTGCAAGAATCGTAAGTTCAGCAGTGGTTGGAGTTGAACCCCGAATTATGGGAATCGGTCCGGTTGAGGCTACGAAACTAGCCCTGAAAAGAGCCAATTTAACTTTGGATCAAATCGACATCATCGAACTGAACGAAGCTTTTGCAGCCCAAAGCATTGCTTGCTTAAAAGAACTTGGAATTGCAAATGATGATGCCAGAGTAAATGTGAACGGTGGCGCAGTTGCACTAGGTCATCCGCTTGGAATGAGCGGAACACGAATCACCTATTCCGCGGCTTTAGAGCTGAAGAAAACTGGTAAGAAGTACGCACTGGCCACGATGTGTATCGGTGTAGGTCAGGGTTACGCCGTGATTCTGGAAAATGTGAATGTTTAAAATTTCAGACATATATCTCAAAAGACGTAGTATGCTGCGTCTTTTTTTTATCCTATTACCGACCCGTCATGCACCAGCTTGTCAACAGAAAGCAGCGTAACTTCGCCATCATTGCCATAAACGCCAAGGACAAGACATTCGCTGAAGAAGTTGCGTATTTGTTTAGGGGGGAAATTTACCACCGCGACGATCTGTTTACCAATTAAGTCTTCAGGCGAATACAAACAGGTAAGCTGTGCGGAAGATTTCTTTATGCCCAGACTTCCAAAATCAATATCGAGCTTTACTGCAGGCTTCCGCAGACCTTCCAAGAGCTCCGCAGTCAGGATGGTCCCGCTTCGGATGGCTATCTTTTCAAAATCTTCCCAAGAAATTGTTTTATCTGCTGAATTCATAGTTTGTAACAAAATTTGTGTTAAATTTATATAAAATAACATATTAACAGCAATAATATTTGAATTCTATATTGTTTTTTTTGTGCAAATTCCTTAAATTTACTATTGCATTCGCTAAATTATGAAAAAACACCGATCGCTTTGTCCTGTCGCCAGAAGTCTTGATATATTTGGAGACAAGTGGACGCTTCTTATCCTTCGGGATGTGGCCATGTTCGGCAAAACAACATTCAAAGAACTTGCACAGATGGACGAAGGTATTGCCACGAATACCCTGGCGGAACGATTGGACCGGCTGGTAAACGAAGCAATGCTGACCAAAACCCAGAGCGCGGTAAATAAGCTTGTTTATCACTACCGGATTACACAGAAAGGCATAGATCTAATACCGGTACTTCAGAATATTTCGCAGTGGGCCGAGAAGCACCTGTATGAAGCCTCTGAGTAACCCAAATCTGAAACCGCCATAGCAAGAAGGCAGTCCCTGAGGACTGCCTTAATTCATTTATTTCTAATCTTTTAACTGTTTCCCAATACTTTGGCGACGGTAACACCGATGTCTGCAGGAGAATCCACGACATTGATTCCGTTCTCCCTCATGATTGCCATTTTTGCCTGGGCAGTATCCTCATCACCACCTACAATAGCACCGGCATGACCCATGGTTCTTCCTTTTGGTGCAGTTTGTCCTGCAATGAAACCAACAACAGGTTTTGTGGAACCGCTGGCTTTGTACCATCTTGCAGCTTCTGCTTCCAGGTTACCACCAATTTCTCCAATCATGACCACCGCTTCTGTTTCCGGATCATTGATGAAAAGTTCCAAAGCCTCTTTTGTAGTTGTTCCGATAATTGGGTCGCCTCCGATACCAATGGCAGTAGAAACTCCGTAGCCGGCCTTTACAACCTGGTCAGCAGCCTCATAGGTAAGGGTTCCGGATTTTGAGACGATACCCACTTTTCCTTTTTTGAAAACGAAGCCGGGCATGATGCCGATCTTTGCTTCATCAGCTGTAATAATTCCAGGGCAGTTTGGTCCGATTAATCGGCTGTCTTTGTCAGCAAGATAAGATTTTACCTTTACCATATCAGCAATTGGAATTCCTTCTGTAATACAAACGATCACTTTGATCCCGGCCTCTGCGGCTTCCATAATGGCATCAGCTGCAAATGCAGGCGGAACGAAAATAATGGAGACATTGGCGCCTGCTTTTTCCACAGACTCCGCAACGGTGTTGAATACTGGTTTTCCCAGGTGTTCAGAACCTCCTTTGCCGGGAGTGACACCACCTACCACATTGGTTCCGTATTCAATCATCTGTTCTGCGTGGAACGTTCCTTCATTTCCTGTGAATCCCTGTACGATTACCTTAGAATCTTTGTTTACTAATACTGACATCTTTTATTTTTTAATTTATTTCTAAAAAGTTATAATGATTACAAAAATACTCAATAAAATTGGATTTTTTGAGTTAAGTCCTAATCGATTTTATTCGCGGTCCAGCAGGTTTCTGAGCTTCACTTCTTTTCGTAGATATTGCTTGAATTCTTCTGCCAAAGGTCCGAAATAGGTTCCTTTCTCTAAGTCCCTGTTCACGCCACTTTTGGCCAGCATAACTGTTCCGGAAGCGACACGTACACCGGATGCCATCCCCACCTGACCCCAAACTGTAACGTCATCTTCAATAATGCAGCAACCAGCGATACCGGTTTGCGAGGCAATGAGCACCCTTTTCCCAATCACGGTATCGTGCCCAATCTGAATCTGGTTATCCAGCACAGAACCTTCGCCGATGATTGTTGAGTCGGTAACCCCGCGGTCAATGCTGCAGTTGTTCCCAATTTCTACCCGGTCTCCAATGACCACATTCCCGACAGAAATTAACCGGTCGTAATTACCGTTCAGTTTTCGGTAATAAAAAGCATCTCCACCCAAAACTGTATTTGCCTGGATGATCACGTGATCACCGATGACGGTTCTGTCGCCAATGACTACATTGGGAAATATGATACAGTTCCTGCCAATCTTAATGTCGTTACCGAGCACAGCCGACGGATGAATGTGAGTCCCTTCACCAACTTCAATGTCGTGGAGTTCCTCGGTGAAATTATAAATGCGTGTAAAATGCGTATTGATGACGTTAAAATCTCTGAAAGGATCGTCTGAAACCAGCAGTGCTTTACCTGGAGGGCATACAACTTCCTTATCAATCAGGATAACCGTGGCGGGGGAATTAAGTGCTTTTTCGTAATATTTGGGGTGGTTCACAAAAACGATTTCTCCACCTTTTACCCGGTGTATTTCATTGGTTCCATACACGGGAAAATTCTCGTCACCAATCATCTTGGCGCCAATCAGTTCTGCGATGTAATTAAGCGTTTGCGGTTGGTTAAAAGTCATATTATTGATTGTAGATGGAAAGAAAACTGCTTCGGACTTCCCGCTTTTTACTATTTTACCCTTTCCAGGTAAGTCCCGTCTTCCGTGTTCACCTTGATTTTGTCGCCTGCTTCGATGAACAGGGGTACCATTATCCGTGCTCCGGTTTCCACGATGGCATTTTTCAGTGCATTCGTCGCTGTATTTCCTTTAACTCCAGGATCAGCTTCAACCACATCCAGATAAACTGTAGGGGGGATTTCTGCTGAAAGCGGGGTTTCATCTGCCTCCTTAAGGATGATGGTCACCTCCTCGCCAGCTTTCATGAACTGCGCATTGTCAATCATCTCTTTGTCCAGGTAGATTTGGGCAAAGTCATCGTTGTTCATGAAGTGAAACCCATTGTCATCCTCGTACAGGTACTGGAATTTTCTGGTGATCACTTTAACTTCATCAATCTTGTGGCCTGCGGAAAACGTGTTGTCGAGAACTTTACCGTTTGTAACAGATTTCATCTTCGTCCTAACGAAAGCAGGGCCTTTACCCGGTTTTACATGCAGGAATTCTATGATTTTGAAGATATCGTTGCTGTACTCGATACACATTCCTTTTTTAATATCGTTGCTTGTTGCCATTAATTATTTTGTATGTATTTATTTTAATTTTTAGTTCTGAATGACTGGATTAATTGTCCAAAAGTTTGATTTGAAAGCCCTGCCAGACTGCTGGGGGACTTTCGGAAGTTGCTCTGTTCGGAAAAGCATGCATATAATTTAGGGTGTGTTCGCCTTCAAACAAACCATGGTTTACCGTGTTGAAATTGTAGGTATTCCGAAGCAGCTCGGACACATTTAAAGAAACTTCGGAAACATAATTTGAACTAAAACTGCTATTATTAAAGCTCTTTTTCGCATAATGTAAAACCGAATTTACATTTTTCTGCGCCAGCGAATCGCTTTTCATTTTAGTAAATAATAATGACTGCTGCGAAAACAGCATTACAGGTACTGAGGCTAAAATGAATGCTGCTTTTTTCATTTACACAAAATTTTATTCTTTTCCTGTGCCGTATCCTTTCACGATACCCCTTGGCGAGTTCTTGATAAATTCAAGAATTTCATCGCGCTCCAGCGTAGGCAACATTTCCTTTTCAATAAGACTGACCGCCTGAGAAACATTCATCTTCATCTGGTAAAGGTATCTGTAGATTTTCTGGATCTCAAATATCTTTTCATTTGAAAAACCTCTTCTCCTTAACCCCACAGAGTTGATTCCTGCATAAGACATAGGCTCCCGGGCCACTTTTATATAGGATGGTATGTCTTTTCTTACCAATGTTCCGCCGGAAATCATCACGTGCTTTCCGACTTTACCGAACTGATGGACCGCTGAGAGTCCCCCCATGACGGTAAAGTCCCCAATCTCCACGTGTCCCGCAATTCCGCAACCATTTACAATAATTACGTTGTTACCGATGATGCAGTCGTGCGCAATATGTGAGGTAGCCATAATGAGACATTCATTTCCCAACCTGGTATAGCCAAGTGCTTTTGTTCCCCGGTTTATGGTTACACATTCACGGATCGTGGTCCCGTCTCCAATGATGACCTGGGTATCCTCCCCGTCAAACTTCAGATCCTGCGGAATGGCAGAAATTACAGTTCCAGGGAAAATGCGGCAGTTCTTGCCGATTCTTGCACCGTCCATAATGGTCACATTCGGTCCAATCCAGGTGCCCTCGCCAATCTCCACATCGCCTGCAATCGTGGTGAAAGGTTCCACAATCACATTCTTTTTGATGTTTGCACGCTTATCTACGGCTGCTAACTGGTGAATCATCTAACCTGGATTATTTTTTGCGACCTGGGCCATCAGTTCCGCTTCCACTACAATGCTGTCGCCCACGTAACCGTAACCCTGCATGTGCACGATACCACGGCGGATTGGAGAAATAAGGTCTATTTTGAAGATAAGGGTATCTCCAGGAATAACTTTTTTCTTGAATTTCACCTTATCAATCTTGATGAAGTAGGTGGAGTAATTTTCCGGATCCGGAACGCTGGCCAGGACGAGGATCCCACCCGTTTGCGCCAAAGCTTCAACCTGCAGAACACCGGGCATTACAGGTTCTTTTGGGAAATGGCCCACAAAGAACTGTTCGTTGAAGGTTACATTCTTCAGCCCTACTACATGGGTATCGGACAGCTCCAGCACCTTATCGATGAGCAGGAACGGATAACGGTGAGGCATGAGTTTCATGATCCCGTTGATGTCGTAAACCGGTTCTTTATAAATATCGAAATCCGGAACGTTCTTCTTTTTCTGAAGTTTCCACTGGCGGTTCAGTTTCTTGGCAAACTGGGTGTTTACAAAATGTCCGGGTTTGTTCGCTATCACTTTACCCTTAAGCTTGACTCCCACTAACGCCAGGTCACCAATTACATCCAGAAGCTTATGTCTGGCTGCCTCGTTCGGATGGTTTAAGGTAAGGTTGTCCAGGATTCCGTTCGGGCGGATGGCAATATCATCCTTATTAAAGGCTTTTTTGAGTTTTTCAGCGGTCTGGGGAGTAAGTTCCTTGTCCACATATACGATCGCATTGGAAATATCCCCGCCCTTTATAAGTCCTGCATCCAGGAGCATTTCGAGTTCGTGAAGGAAACTGAAGGTACGGCTGGAAGCAATTTCTTCCTTGAAATCAGATATATCCTTCAGGGTGGCATTCTGCGTGCCCAGCACTTTGGTACCGAAATCTACCATGGTAGTTACCTCATAATTGTCGGAAGGAATGATGGTAATCTCTGAACCGGTAGTTGGATCTACATAGGATAAAACCTCCTTGATGACCAGATATTCCCTGGCAACAGTCTGTTCTTCAATGCCGGCTTTTTCGATGGCCTCAACAAAAAATTTAGCTGATCCATCCATGATTGGCGGTTCAGCACTGTCCATTTCAAGAATTGCATTATCTACATCACAACCCACCAGGGCAGCCAAAAGGTGTTCGCAGGTATGGATGCGGACCCCAAGTTTTTCCAGGGTGGTACCGCGTTCGGTAGTGGTTACATGGTTCACATCTGCTTCCACCTGCGGATGGCCTTCCAGGTCGGTCCTTACAAAAACAAAACCGGTGTTTTCCTTTGCCGGTTTAATGGTAAGCGTAACTTCTTTACCGGTATGTAGCCCTTTTCCCGAAAGAGAAACTTCTTCCTTCAGTGTTTTTTGCATTTCACTCATTGGATTCTGCTTTTGAGTTGTTTTCGAGATTATTGATTCGTTTTATTATTTCGGTAAAATTCCGGAAGTGAACGTAGTTCCGGCGATAATCCCCGGCATTGATGGCGGGCGAACCATAGAGAATTTCCCCATCTTTCGTGTTGGAATTCACCCCACTCTGCGCCTGGATTTTCACCTGGTTTCCAATGTTGATGTGACCTACAATTCCTGCCTGGCCGCCAATCATATTCCAGTCTCCAATGGTAGTGGAACCTGCAATTCCGGCCTGGGCTGCAATCACATTGTTCTGCCCTATTTTCACATTGTGAGCGATCTGAATCAGGTTATCGATCTTCGTTCCCCTGCCGATGATGGTAGATCCTATGGTTCCGCGGTCTATGGTACAGTTTGAACCGATTTCCACATGATCTTCAATGACCACATTTCCCAGTTGCGGAATTTTTGAATAGCCGTCTTTTGAAGGTTGGAAACCGAAACCATCACTTCCGATGACCGAATTTGCATGAATGGTGCAGTGATCACCAACGACCGTATAATCGTAGATGCGCACCCCGCTGTCAATGCGGCAGTTATCACCAATCTTTACATTTTTTCCTATATAGACCTGCGGATGGATCTGTGAGCCTTTTCCAATCTTTGCTTTCTCTGAAATGTACGTAAAGGAACCTACATAGACTTCCTCACCGATTTCCGCAGTGTCGTGAATCTTAGAGCCTTCTTCCACCCCGGATTTCCTGCCCCGCATCTGCTCATAGATGTTCATGAGCACCTGGAATGAAAGATAAGCATCGGCTACCGCGATGATGGTGGGCTGGTAAGGTTTATCGGCTAAAAGTTTTTCTGAAACTACAAGAACGGAACACGCAGTGGTGTCCAGAAACGGTATGAAACGGTCCTGAGCTACAAAGGAAAGGTGGCCTTTTTCTCCACGTTCAATGGGAGACACACCGGAAATAACCGCGTTTTCGTCGCCAATTATTTTTCCGTTTATAAAACTTGCAATCTGGGAGGCTGTAAATTCCATATCGTGCAAAGATAATAAATTCCCTAAAAGGCTATTATTTTAGGGGTAAAATATTTCCCTAAATTTCCCGGGGAAAAGACAGGATGTATTTCGTACTGGCCGCGGTAATATTCGACGAGAGGATCTGACCCTCAAATTCGTTCAGAAGAATCTTTTCTCCGGTCTTCTGCAAAAGATAAATGGGCTGTTTAATGTGATTGTACGGGAGAAGGCTTCGGGAAATCTGGTCCACCAGTAGGTTTCCGTTTTCAATATTAAAATAATTGTTTGTTGCCGCCACTTTTTCGCTGATGAATTCCTGGGAAAACGGTTTTGAGGAGATCAGGGTTTTAGGGAACTTCCTTTTCATTAGGGAAGTACAGTAATAGGAAAGAATAAAATCATCCGAAAACTGCCAAAGCTTCATTGCGGCAATGAGATCGGTATCGTCAAGTTCCGTAAAGCGGGCGATATCTTCCCCGGTCGCTTTATCAAACTGATTCTTATAGAGAAAGTAGCCCAAATTTTCGGAAGCAGGCAGTATCGTGCCGCCGGAAACGAGTTCTTTTGCCCTATTCATGATTTTCACCAGTAAAAATTCGGCCAGGGCAGCTGTTTTATGGTAGTACACCTGCCAGTACATGAACATCCTTGCCGTAAGGTAATTTTCAATGGAGTAAATTCCCTTGTCATCTATAACCAATTCATCACCGGATACATTCATCATGGATATGATACGCTGGGTGTTTACATTTCCTTCGGAAACACCCGTATAGAAACTGTCGCGTTTCAGGTAATCCAGCCGATCTACATCCAGCTGGGAAGATATGAGCTGGTTAAAAAACTTCCGGTGATAATTTCCCTTGAACATTTCAATGGCGGTGGTCAGTTCTCCTCCAAATTCAAGGTTCAACTTCTCCATAAGCACGAGCGAGAGCTTCTCATGATGCCAGTCGTCCATCAGCATGCTTTCAAGGGCATGGGAAAAAGGTCCGTGGCCAATGTCATGCATCAGGATGGCCGCCATAGCCGCCTGCTCCTCCTCTTTTGAAATCGCTACTCCTTTCAGTTTCAGGGTCTCCAGGGCCGTAAACATCAGGTGCATAGCTCCTACCGCATGGTGGAATCTTGTGTGCGTTGCACCCGGAAAGATAAGATTGAGAAGCCCTGTTTGCGAAATTCTACGAAGTCTTTGAAAATACGGATGCTCGATAATATCAAACAGGATTTCATACGGAATTTTTATAAATCCGTGAACCGGATCGTTAATGATTTTGAGTTTATTTTGCATACAGGAAGGGAATTCAATTTGCGAAGTTAAGAAAAATGGCGCTGAAAGTCATGGTTCCGTCTTCACAGTAAACCCTTTCCATAAGCGATTTAAAATTAACTGAACTTTAACTTTTCAATTTTTATTTTGGGCATTCTTTAAGAAGTTTTGGTCGTATTTTTGACGCAATTATTATTACCAAAGGCCGGTTTCCGGCTTACAATTAATCACACACGAAATTTATGTCAGGAAAAATATTATGGATTGATGATGAAGTGGACTTACTGAAACCCCATATTGTCTTTTTAGAAAACAAGGGCTACCATGTGACGCCCGTTAACAACGTGAATGAAGCCCTGGAACTTATAGACAGTGAAAAGTTTGTCCTGACTTTCTTGGACGAGAACATGCCCGGCATTTCCGGCCTGGAGGCAATTCCAATGATCAAAGCCCGGGACAACTCGCTGAAAATCGTGATGGTAACCAAAAGTGAAGAGGAACACATCATGGAAGAAGCCATCGGATCGCAGATTGCCGACTATATCCTTAAGCCCGTGAACCCCAATCAGATTCTCCTTTCACTGAAGAAAAATCTTCTGGAAGATGAACTCGTGGAGCAGCGTACCATACAGACCTATCAACAGGACTTCAGACACCTTTCCATGGAACTTTCCTATGTAAAAACGTATGAGGAATGGGCTGAATATTACAAGAAAATCCTGAACTGGGAAGTGAAGTTCGACAAGGTCTTTGACAATGAATTTTCAGACCTTCTGCAAAGCCAGAAGGAGGAAGCAAACATCCAGTTTGGCAGGTTTATCGAGAACAATTACGAAGAATGGCTTCATGGTGGCGACAAACCCATGATGAGCCATACCGTCTTCAAAGACAAGGTGAAAGCGGAAGTTGAGAAGGACAAGGTCCTGCTTCTGATGATTGATAATCTCCGGTACGACCAGTGGAAAGTCATTGAGCCGCTCTTCACCAAATTTTATAACAAGACTTCCGAGGATTACTATTACAGCATCCTCCCTACCGCCACGCAATACGCGAGGAATTCATTCTTTGCAGGACTTTTACCTTCGGAGATTGAAAAAAGGTTCCCCGACAAATGGTTTAACGATAATGAAGACGGCAACAAGAACGAACACGAGCGTGAATTCCTGGAAGACCAGATGAAGCGTCTGGGCCTTTCTTCAAAATCAATGAAATACCTGAAGATCCTGAATTCGGATTTTGAGAAAAAGGTTCTGGAGGAATTCAACCAGCATAAGAACAACGACCTTTTGGTGATTGTATATAACTTCATTGATATCCTGAGCCACGCCAAAACAGACAACCACATCATTAACCAGCTTATCCGGGATGACAAGACCTTCCGTTCCCTCTCCTACAACTGGTTTGAGAATTCGTCTTTACTGAAAATCGTAAAAATGGCGGCGGAAAGCGGATTCAAACTCGTTATTACCACGGATCACGGAACCATTTATGTAAAGAAACCGAGCAAGGTAGTAGGCGACCGCGAGACTTCAACCAACATCCGTTACAAGACGGGAAAAAGCCTCACCTACGAGGAAGGCGACGTCTGGGCCATCAACAATCCGGAAAAACTGTTCCTGCCGAAAGGAAACCTGAGTTCCAAGTACATCTTTGCGAAAAATAATCTGTTCCTGGCGTATCCGAAAAACTATAACCACTACGTTAATTACTATAAGGACACGTATCAGCACGGCGGGATTTCCCTGGAAGAATGCATTGTGCCGTTCAGCATATTAGAGCCCAAATAATTTTTTTTCATAGTTTATTTGATTTTTGGGCTTGGGCGGAGGAAGTTTTACTTCTTTCGCCTTTTTTTTGTAAAAAATCGCCTGAAAGAATCGCTATTTGAATATTTTTGCAGACATGAAAATCATCTCCTACAACGTCAACGGCATCCGGGCGGCCTTTACCAAAGATTTTTTGGGTTGGCTGAAGGTTGCGGATCCCGACGTCATCTGCATTCAGGAAAGCAAAGCCGGCAACGACCAGATTGATATCGAAAGCCCGGAAAAACTGGGCTACCACAGCTACTGGCACAGTGCGCAACGTAAAGGCTATTCGGGAGTCGGCATTGCCTCAAAAGTGAAGCCCAACCATGTGGAATTCGGCTGCGGCATTGAGCATTACGATAATGAAGGACGGATTATCCGGGCCGATTTTGACGGATGTTCCGTGATTTCTGTTTATGTTCCCTCAGCTTCAAATATCGACCGGCTTGGTTTCAAACTGGAATTCTGCGATGATTTCCTCAACTATATAAAGGAACTGAAGAAGACCATCCCGAATCTTGTTATTTCGGGAGATTTTAATATCTGTCACAAGGAAATAGATATTCATAACCCGGTTGGACTGAAGAATGTCTCCGGATTTCTTCCCATCGAGCGCGAATGGCTTACGAGATTTATAGACGAGTGTGAACTAATCGACAGTTTCCGCTTCTTCAATGATCAGCCAGACCATTACTCCTGGTGGAGCTACCGTCAGAACTCACGCGAGAGAAACAAGGGCTGGCGCTTGGATTACAATTTCGTGACCTACAGCCTGAAGGAGAAACTGAGTCGCGCGGTAATTTTAAAAGAAGTAAGACATTCCGACCATTGTCCGGTAATGGTGGAACTGTATCAATAGAAAATCAGCGGCAGGGAATACAGTTCAATAAAAATTTCGACAAAAGATAAGAGGAATTTGTTGCCTCTAGACTTCTTCACGGTTAACCATATCCATTGAAAAGGCGGGCAGACATACCGCCAGATATTCACAGGGGTCATCAAAAGGATTGCTGTAACGGATCCGGGCGCCTTTTTGAATCATGATGCTTTGTCCGGCTTCCAGAACAACAGTTTCCCCATCAATTTCAAACTGTTTTTTCCCTTTGATGATGTACGTAAATTCATCGAATTCAGGGGTTTGGTGCGGCTCACTCCAGTGCGGAGGCGCCACCATATGCGCAATGGAAATCCCCGAGTTTCCCGTGGAATGGCCCCAGATTTCTTCAATAAGTTTACCGTCGGTGGTTGGAACCACAAAAGGCGATTTCTGAATTTTATATTTCGGCATTACTCATATTTTAATATGTGGATGGCGATGTTTATTCAAATTTAGCAAAAAAAAATCCCTCTCTATTACGAAAAGGACTTGTTTTATGCTTGAGTCTATTTAAAACTGCATCTCCGGAATCTCACCTTCGATAATCAGGTCGGCCTCCGTAGCTTTTATTATGTCTTCCACAGAAACGCCAGGAGCGCGTTCCAGGAGTTTGAACCCATTCGGTGTGATGTCCATCACCGCCAGTTCGGTTACGACTTTCTTCACGCATCCGACCCCGGTTAAAGGCAGTGTACATTTTTTCAGGATCTTGCTCTCCCCTGCTTTGTTTACGTGCATCATGGCCACAATGATATTCTCTGCGGAGGCCACGAGATCCATCGCACCGCCCATTCCTTTCACCATCTTTCCCGGAATTTTCCAGTTGGCAATATCGCCGTTTTCGGATACTTCCATTGCTCCGAGAATTGTAAGGTCCACTTTCTTACTGCGGATCATGCCGAAACTGAAAGCAGAATCGAAAAATGACGCACCAGGCAGTGTGGTGATGGTCTGTTTGCCGGCGTTGATAAGGTCAGCATCTTCCTCCCCTTCAAAAGGAAAAGGACCCATGCCCAGCACGCCGTTTTCGCTCTGGAATTCTACTGAAATATCTTCGGGTACATAATTGGCGACAAGGGTGGGAATCCCGATTCCGAGGTTCACATAATAACGGTCCTTAACTTCTTTTGATATTCTTTGGGCTATCTGTTCTTTTGTGAGCATGTTTAACTTTTTCAGGGCAATTTACTCAATTCGGGGCTAATACAAAAATTCTATTTTCATCATTTTTATATGGAGATCCTTAATCGGATTTATATCAGTAATTTTGCAAAAATCATTCGATTAAATTTTTTCATGAAGACCCTGTTCCATTATTTAAAACCGCATAAATGGCTCATCGCGCTGTCTCTGCTCCTCGCCACGATCAATCAGGTATTTTCCCTTTTCGCACCCGCCATTACCGGAAACATTCTGGATGAACTGGTCACCCATCCTCACTTTTTCGACAAAGAGCAACTGCTGCCCCGGAACCTCAATGAATATCTGTATGGAAACGGCATTTATAAAGGAGTCTTCTATTTTTTACTGTTGCTGATCGGAACCGCTATGGTGAGCAGGATTGCAAAAGCATTCCAGGATTATGTAGTGAACGTCATCACACAGAAGTATGGTGCTAAGATCTTCACCGACGGCCTGCAGCATTCGATGGCCCTGCCCTATCAGCAGTTTGAAGACCAGCGGAGCGGTGAAACACTTTCCATTTTAACCAAAGTCCGCGAGGATACCGTAAAGTTCATCAGCAGTTTCATCAACGTGTTCTTTGGCATCCTGGTGAGCATCATCTTTGTTTCCATTTATGCCATCCAGCTGCACTGGTCCATTATGCCGGTGTATATTGTCGGCATCTTCCTGATCGCCTTTGTGACCAATTTGCTCAGCAAAAGGATCAAGAACATCCAGAAGACAATCGTGGGCGAAACCACCAGTCTGGCCGGAAGTACCACCGAAAGCCTAAGAAATATTGAAATCGTAAAAAGTCTCGGCCTCACCCGTCAGGAAGTGAACCGCCTGAACAACAATACCTATAAGATCCTCGGCCTGGAACTGAAAAAGGTAAAAAGAATCCGCTCCCTGAGTTTCATCCAGGGTACGATGGTGAACTTCCTGCAGCAGATGATCACCTTCACCCTGCTGTTCCTGATCTTCCGCGATATCGTGACACCGGGTCAGTATCTCTCCCTTATGTTCTATGGTTTCTTTATTTTCGGCCCTATGCAGGAAATCGGCAACATCATCATTTCCTACCGCGAAGCGCAGGCCTCACTTCATAACTTTGACCGTTTAATGGAAAAACCGGCAGAGGAAAAACCGCTTACCCCTAAAAAGATCGGTGCCATAGAGGAACTGGAATTCAAAAATGTATCATTCCAGCACCAGACGGCGCAGTACAAAGCCCTCAACAACATTTCTTTTGATGTGAAAAGTGGCGAAACCATCGCTTTTGTAGGCCCTAGTGGTTCGGGAAAAAGCACACTCGTCAAGTTGCTTGTAGGCCTCTACCGTCCGAAAGAAGGGGCAATTTACTACAACAGGATAAACGGGAAAGAATTTGATTTTGATGAGTTGAGGAATCAGATTGGCTTTGTAACGCAGGATACGCAGCTTTTTGCCGGGACCATAAGGGAAAACCTGCTCTTTGTAAATCCGGAAGCGACAGAGAAAGACCTGCAAACCGCTTTGCAGAAAGCCAGCTGTACCGCGCTGCTTGAGCGGGCGGAAAAAGGGATTGAAACCGTAATTGGTGAAGGCGGACTGAAACTGAGCGGTGGTGAGAAACAGCGGATTGCTATTGCGAGAGCGTTATTAAGAAAACCTCACCTCCTGATTTTTGATGAAGCCACCTCTGCGCTGGACAGCATCACTGAAGAGGAAATAACGTCTACGATCCGAGAGATTTCCCGTGAAAAAGAGCAAATCACCGTACTGATTGCGCACCGGCTGAGCACCATTATGCATGCCGACCGGATCTTTGTGCTGGAGCGCGGCAACGTGATTGAAACCGGTTCGCACCTCAATCTCATTGCTGAAAAAGGACTTTATTACGCCATGTGGAGGCAGCAGATCGGGGAAAGGAAATCGATGGAGAGGATTTAGAAATGTCAGAAAATTTAATCGCTTCGTCTATACGTTACTTTGCAATTCCGCGCCGGACTCTTCATTAATAATTAAATGAAGATAGGAAGTTTTTGCTGAAGCCGGCTAGCACATTGGGGGAAAACGGGCAAAAGCCCGTTCCTATAATCAGTTTCCTATTAATCAATAAAAGATGCAGGCCGGCGGTTCCTTCGGGAGATGCAGATTTTTCAAATCCGCTGTGCTCATACCACATCAGTCCACAAGCAAGCAAGCACTTCCGGAAAAGCAAGCTTGCTTTTCTGGAAAACGACGAAAGGATTTGGGTAAAAGCAAGCCTGCTTTTGAGAAGCTTTATTTCTCCTTTTCAAAACTCAGGTTGTTCATCATCTCTTTCAGGTCAATTCCAGGGCGGAACGCAATCTTCGCGCCTTTGATCATTGAACTCCGGAACTTTGCTGCGGTCTCGGCACCTTCACTGCTCAGTGAGAGACTGAAAGAACCAAAGGTACCGAACCGGACGATTTTACCCTCACTCAGGTGCCTAGCCAGGACCTTGCTAAGATCATTCAGGACAGCGAGCACATCGGTGTCGCTTACGGTGGATCCTGCGGCAATCTCTTTGCTCAGGCTGCGGAAGGTTACTTCGCCACTCGATTTCGCATTGGCATAAAACTTCTTGGGGATGTTGGGGTTACTGGGATTCCCCTTCTCGGAAAGTGAATAATTAACTGGCATAATCTGTGTTTTTAAAGGTTAAACATACTATTTGAAAATGTCCACTTAAATGCTGTGATAAAACCTTTGAACGGTCCTTTCCTCTGGCCCCTCCTTTCACATAAACCTGCTGCCGTACGGAGCTATAAAGATTCCGGACTCCTTTTCCTTACCGTTCTCTGTTCAATTCTTTTCTCGAATTTTTCACCCTGAAAAATCCGCTGGACCATAATTCCGGGAATATGTATTTCGTTGGGATCCAGTTCACCGGGCTCCACGAGTTCTTCCACTTCAGCAATGGTGATCTTTCCTGCCCCGGCCATGGGTGCATTGAAGTTACGGGCGGAACCTTTGAATATCAAATTACCGGCGTGATCGCCTTTCCAGGCTTTTACTATTGAAAAATCAGCGTCAAAGGCGTGCTCCAGGATGTGCATCTTGCCGTTAAACTCTTTGGTTTCCTTGCCTTCAGCGACCTCGGTGCCGTAACCTGCGGGTGTGTAAAACGCAGGAATTCCGGCCTGCGCGGCACGGCTTCTTTCGGCTAAGGTTCCCTGCGGAATCAACTCTACCTCAAGTTCACCGGAAAGCATCTGGCGTTCGAACTCTGCGTTTTCGCCCACGTAGGAGGAAATCATTTTCTTTATCTGCCGCTTCTGAAGCAACAGTCCGAGGCCGAAATCATCAACTCCTGCATTATTGGATATGCAGGTAAGGTCCGTGATGTTGCTTTCAACCAAGGCATTAATGGAATTCTCGGGGATGCCGCAAAGGCCGAATCCGCCCAGCATTAAAGTCATTCCATCGGTGATGCCGCTTATGGCTTCCTTTGCATTCTTAACTCTTTTATCAATCATATTCAGGTCTGATTTTTCTGCGACTAAAATTAAGGTTTTTTTTGGAATTGAGGTAATGTTAAGGTTAAGGATGAGGACGGGTATATGGGACTAAGGGTGCAGGCGGGAAACGGACCGCGGTGCGGCAATACACTTTGCGGAAATTGTTTTATAAGTTGTTGTGTGATAGAATAAATTGTTTTATTTTTGCAACCTGTTAATCAACCTCTGACGAAGGACGTGAATGTTGCTTAGCTTGACAAAAAATTTTTTATATAAAAAATGGATTTATTAAAGTACGTACAGGAAAAGTACATTGCTAAGAAAGAATTCCCAGAATTCAAAGCCGGTGACACCATCACTGTGTATTACGAGATTAAAGAAGGTGCCAAAACAAGAACCCAGTTCTTTAAAGGAACCGTAATTCAGCTTAGAGGAACAGGCGCTACCAAAACCTTCACCATCAGAAAGATGAGCGGTGATGTTGGGGTAGAAAGAGTATTCCCAATCAACCTTCCTGCCCTGCAGAAAATTGAACTCGACAGAAAAGGTAAAGTAAGAAGAGCAAGAATCTATTACTTCCGTGATCTTAGAGGTAAGAAAGCGAGAATCAAAGACGCTTCATACAAAAAGTAATTCAGACAACAACAATAGAAAAACCACCTGGAACCGTTCAGGTGGTTTTTCGTTTTTAAGCCAAAATAAATGCCCATCGAGGTGCAGGTGGTTAAGAGAATTTTCCGGAAACAGATAAATATCAGGTAATGAAGCAGTGATCACCACTCACTAAACTGTTAAATTTGTGTACAGCATAATATATTTTTTAGCATGGGACACAGGAACATTGTTTTCGGGGTGTCCATTTGTTTCATTTCAATAACACCATTATATCTTTATGACCGAAATTAAAAACGCCCACACTTTTCACATCCCGGTAATGGGATTGGCCTTCACCATCGACAGTCCTTTGCGGGTTGCCCAGTACGGTATCGATTCCGTAATCTCCATCATGGACGATGATTTTATTGAAAAAATGACCGCATTCTACTCGGATAAATTCAGGCGCCCTTATATGGAAGTTACCCAAAAAATGGAGGACTTCCGCGCAAAACGCATTACCAACTATCTGAATTTAATGGATTCGGTGATTGCTGAAAAATTTGAAACCTATAAACAGGAACTTACCGAAAAGCAGCATAAACTCGAGGAATTCATGTCTTTCTTACCATCATCCTCTGAATTAAAATTAAAGCTCGCGCAGGCCGTTACTGCCGGGAAGCAGAATTTCAGTGAGATTAAATCGGTATTGGACGAGTATTTCCGTCCGGGAAGCATTGATGTGAACATTATGACGAAAGTGGACAAGGACAACTTCCGCAAAAAAGAGCAGCTGCCAATCATTTATAACGACGCGCATGCTGCACTTCGGGGCTATGCCAACAGCACAACCAGATCTTCCGTGGTTTTCTCTGCCGGAATGAACCCTCGGTTGTACAGTTACATTGAAGCTTTTGAGGATTTTTATCCCGATATAAAAGGAGGATTCAGAAAGAAAATCATCCTGAAGGTGAGCGATTTCCGTTCTGCAATGGTACAGGCGAATTTCCTGGCGAAGAAAGGGCTTTGGGTTTCGGAATTCCGTATAGAATCCGGCCTGAATTGCGGCGGACATGCATTTGCTACCGATGGTCATCTGTTGGGACCAATTCTGGAAGAATTCAAAGCAAGAAGAAAGGAACTGGAACAGGTTTCCTACGATTTGTTTTCAAAGGCTTTAGAATCGAAGGGAAAAGTGCTTCCGAATAATATCCCAACGGTTAAATACACCGTTCAGGGAGGGGTCGGAACTGCAGAGGAGCACCAGTTTTTACTGACACACTATGAAATGGATTCGGTCGGTTGGGGATCCCCGTTCCTGCTGGTGCCGGAGGCCACTTCTGTTGATCAGGAAACAAGGGAACTGCTTGCAAACGCAAAAAAAGAAGATCTTTATCTGAGCAATATCTCACCGTTGGGTGTGCCGTTCAATACCGTGCGCGGTACCAGCAATGAGTTGCTGAAAAGCAGACGTGCTACCTCAGGCAAGGCCGGAAGTTCGTGTCCGAAGAAATACTTGGCCCTGAGCAAAGAGTATGAAGCAGAAGGAATCTGCACGGCGTCCAGAAAATATCAGGACAGAAAAATACACGAGCTGAATGAGCGGCAAAGCGACCTTTCTCCGGAACATTATAACAAAGCACACGCTACCATCACCGAAAAATCCTGTCTTTGTGTCGGTTTGGCCAATGCTTCGCACCTGGAACTGGGAATCCCTATTAAGGGCCAGGCTCAGGGTGTCGTGGTCTGCCCCGGCCCAAACATAGCGTACTTCTCAAAAACCTACTCGCTGAAAGAGATGATCCACCACATTTATGGTGAGAAATCCGGCGAAGATCATACAGAGCGACCCAATATGATGCTTAAGGAACTGAATCTGTATATAGAAAATCTGGCCGGTCAGCTCAAGGACAGAGTGGAGATTACGCCGCAACAAATAAAGAAGTGGGAGGCTTTCCAATCCAATCTGTTATCGGGTATATCGTATTATAAAGAACTTTTTCAGAATTCGGTATTTTTTGCAAATGACCATTCCGGAATCCTAAGTCAGCTTTCCGATCATGAAGCAGAACTGCTGAAACTGCAGCCTTCATAACCGGTATTGAGCATATGAAAGTCCTTCGTCGGATCACTAACAGTGACCCGCCGAAGTTTATTTAGCCATTACTTTACTGTCAGGTTATTGGTTTATGAACCCTACTATTTTTTTGCCACAATTAGTTTAAGGATTTGTTCCCTGCCGTTGCCGGTAATTTTCAGGAAATAAACCCCGTTTGTCAACCGCTGGGCCGAGAAGTTCTGTTTTACATTCACGACCAGTTTTTCCTGAGCTGCAACAAGCCTCCCGGATGCGTCGTAGGTTTCAATCTTCATTTTCCCCAGCATATTCAGTGGAAAATTAATGGAATAACTGCTACTGACTGGATTTGGGTACAGGATAAATTCAGTTTCTGAAACACCGATCCCGCCTTTGCACTCTGCGGGAACCGTAAAATCTTCCGTTTGGTCATTAATATTGGTTTTGCTGCCGGCAGAAGCATTCAGACCCACGCCACGTTTGGCAAAGGACTCCCAGATCATACACCGGTTCTCTCCTCCTGTTGCTGCAAGGTCAGCGGCAATGATGGCATCCCTACCTGACGGAAAGGTCGGGTTACATTCCTGAAGTTTCAAACCGTCCAGGACGGTCTGTAAAACCCTCGTGCTGCCGTTGGTGGCATTGCTCATTACATCCGAAGCGTAACCATATTTTTCGGCATACCTCCAGTGCAGATCCCACAATATCGTGGCCCATACAAACCCGATGGAATGCACATGAGGAGCCATAACCCCATCTTCCATGAATTCCATGCCGTTCGTTTTACCATACGTATAGTTGTTGACGGTGAAATCCGGTGAATACTTTGCAGGCCTTATACCAATTCCGGCAGCATACTGCCCGGCGGCAAAAGTTGCGACTGAGCGTGGTACTGCGGCAGTGGCATTAGGCTGATTGGTGAGCATGAGGGTAAAGAAATCTGACCATCCCTCTCCCATTTGTTCCTTAGAAACATCCTTGTTGAGGCAGGAGTACCCGTTACCAGTAAGACGCGTTGATATGCCATGACCATATTCGTGGACAATGATGCCGTTGTCAAAACTTCCATCCGCATTCGCATCTTGCGTCGGGTCATGTTTCAGGGTTACATTTACATTTGTACCGGAATTAATGGTGGTTTTAATGAACTCCCCTTCTGAATTTTCAATAAGTATGGAGGGGATGGTAATTGATGCATCGGTTCCGCCCATGCTGATAAAGTTTGCAGATGTGGTTGCATTATAAATGAGGGCACCAACTGCACCGGCATCCTGCATATTCTTTACTTTAACAGTAAAATTACAGTTCCCACGTTCTGCCAGCCCAATCTTTCCGGCGAAAAAACCCGCCGCCATCGGCACACAGGCATCTAAAACCGGTGAGATGATTACATCGGCGGTGATTCCTGTTGGAGTTAGCGAGGGCCCGAATTCAGCCGGGCGCGAGTTGGGCTGACGGCTTACTGCACTTAGGGGGCTGTTGTAGAAGACACGCTGTACAAAGGGCGGACTCCAGAGAAACATCTGCATGCGCGGTTTAGTACCGTCGGGAGGAGTAAAGAAATTGGAATTGTTCAGTTCCGAGCTGTCCTGCGCTTCAGCCAAAACCTCGTCATTGCCGAGCCCTCCCTTTCCAAAATTATTGGTTTGAAAATTACGGGCAGATTCTGTAAAGCCGAGTCTGTAGAAAATATCATGCGTCTTGTTTCCTATATAGAAAAGATTGGTAATCGCAGCGGATATGTTGTTCTGAGCAGGTGCACCCGGAGTGTAGGGAAAGTCAAAATTTCGTGCCGGGCCACCATCCGGGGAAAACCCGGCACTGTTGTTTGCGTCCAGATCTTCGTATGCATACACATTATTTCCTCTGGTAATGGTGTAATGCGTGCTACCATCGGAATGCCAACCCTCCGGCGAGGCATCGTGAAACCAGGGATTGGAAACCAGGGATCGGGGTCCAAAGTTGGGACTTTCCACCGGCAAAGCAAACACGTTATAGGAAGCATTATCGGGGGCATAATGACCTGCCTTTTCGATTTTCGCTGATGTTGAAACCGCAGTCTTCTGTGATTCCAATCCTTCATGATTGAAACTGCACGCCAAAGTCAGGTTCTGTTCGTGTACAATCTCTCCGGAAACGGCATCAACAAGAATATCCCAGTAATTACTGCTGTTGGAGTCGTGAAAATGATATTCGTAACACAAAAGCAGATCACCATCTTTCCTGAAATAAACCAGGCGCTGTTTTGCGGTAGGTAAATGGTCATCGTCGGGATCACTGAAACCTGCAATGCGGTAGTTTTCATGATTTTGAAGGTTTTTTCTGCGGAACAGGGCTGTGAGCGCGACTTCGGGTGACATAATGCCGGTTTTAGGCGAAATACGGTTATAGTTTTTCTCCAGATTATCGGAAAAGTGACGAACTTTCTCTCCTTTCACCAAGGCTGTAGCAACTCCGTTGTAGATTGGTACGCCATTTACCGTTTGCTGAATTTTCACGACCGTCGCCTTCATCGACCTCGAAAAATCTTCCTGCTGGACTACGAAATCAAGCAATGCTGCTTTTTTAAATGCGTGCGCATGATTCTTCACCAGATGGTCTTCGACGATCTGGTGGTAATCCTGGCCGAATATCGCACCGGAGATTAAAAGAAGGGAAACCGATAGAACTATTTTTTTCATTGTCTTAAAATAATACCGAATTTACAATATTTACGCATATACCAAACTTTGTCCAATAAAAAAAACCACTTCTTTCGAAGTGGTTCTGTATATAAAATTTCAGCAGGACTTATTCGCCTCCTTCCATTCTCTTCTTCAATTCAGCTAACGCGTCAATATCTCCAAGTGTAGATCTTTCTTCGTTACCGGATGAGGTAACCTGCGGTTTTGAGCTTGCTTCTCTTGCATTCCTTTTCTCCTCATCTCTGAAGATACCGGTGTGCGAAACTACAACTCTCTTGAATTCTTTGTTGAATTCAATCACCTTGAACTGTGCATCTTCTCCTTTCTTGATTTTGGATCCGTCTTCTTTTTCAAGTAATCTAGAAGGACAGAAAGCTTCAACTTCTACATCTTCGAACTGAACCTGAGCTCCTTTGTCGAAAACATCAGTTGCCTTACCTGCGTGTACTGTTCCTTCAGCATATTTGGTTTCAAACTTATCCCAAGGATTCTCCTGAAGTTGTTTGTGACCCAAAGAAAGTCTTCTGGAAGCAGTGTCGAGTTCAAGAACGATAACGTCCAGTTTGTCTCCTACTGCGCAGAACTCAGACGGGTGCTTGATCTTTCTGGTCCATGAAAGGTCAGAGATATAGATCAGTCCGTCAATCCCTTCTTCAAGTTCTACAAATACACCAAAGTTGGTAAAGTTTCTTACCGTACCTACATGCTGAGAACCTACCGGATACTTAGCTTCGATATTTTCCCAAGGATCTTTGTTAAGTTGTTTGATACCTAAAGATATTTTTCTGTCGCTTCTGTCCAGTGTAAGAACTTCAGCTTCCACCTCGTCTCCTACTTTCACGAAATCACCTGCACTTCTTAAGTGAGTTGACCATGACATTTCAGAAACGTGAATCAGACCTTCAACACCCGGAGCGATTTCTACAAACGCACCATAGTCAGCCAGTACAACTACTCTTCCTTTTACTTTGTCACCAACTTTCATATCGGCAGAAAGTGCATCCCAAGGATGAGCTTCAAGCTGCTTCATACCCAATTGGATTCTTGTTTTTTCATCATCAAAATCAAGGATAACCACCTTAACAGTTTGGCCATCTTCCAGAATTTCTGACGGATGGTTAACACGGCTCCAGGAAAGGTCGGTGATGTGGATAAGTCCGTCAACACCTCCAAGGTCTACGAATACACCGTATGATGTAATATTTTTAACAGTTCCCTCAAGAACCTGTCCTTTTTCAAGTTGAGCGATGATCTCTTTTTTCTGACCTTCAAGATCTGCTTCGATAAGTGCTTTGTGAGAAACAACAACGTTCTTGAATTCCGGGTTGATCTTAACAACTTTGAATTCCATTGTTTTACCAACAAACTGATCGTAATCTTTAATAGGCTTCACGTCGATCTGAGATCCTGGCAAGAAGGCTTCAATACCGTGAATATCCACGATCATACCTCCTTTGGTTCTTGATTTAACGTAACCGTTTACGATTTCGCCGGTTTCGTGAAGTTCGTTTACCCTGTCCCAAGCCTTAAGTGTTCTTGCTTTTTTGTGAGATAACTGTAGCTGTCCGCTTTTGTCCTCTCTTCTGTCCACCATTACTTCAACCTCATCGCCCACTGCGAGACCCTGGTTGTAACGGAATTCGTTAAGAGAAATGACTCCTTCAGACTTGAAGTTGATGTCAACAATTGCTTCTTTGTCGGTAAGTCTAACTACTTTTCCGGTCAGTACATCATTGTCAGCAAGGCTTGTAAGTGATCCGTTGTAAATTTCTTCAAGATCACTTTTTTCTTTTCTTGCATCTGCATCAAGGCCGGATTCAAAAGAATCCCAGTCAAATTGTTCAGGTGCTACGTTTTGGTTCAAAAGAACCGTGTCTTTAGTTTCAGACATAAATAAAAAATTTGTATTCCTTCTCTTTCAGCGTCTGGCTTAATGTGGCTGATGAAAAATACGGAAGATGTTAATTGTTAATATTTTAACTTTGCCAAAATACTCCCACAAAAAGTCGTGCAAAATTACGAAATAATTCCATATCCGCAATAATAAAAGAAGATCAATTACCCGGCTTCTCACGCATTGTACTAAGTAATCAATCCGCGTTTGAATTTTAAATTTCATCCCTTCGCAGTTTCAATTATCTTTGCAGCATGGATCTAGAACCAATATATACAAAACTGCAGATTCAGGACATGAATCAGATGCAGAAATCAACCTACACCACCACTGAAAAGGGGAATGATGTCATTCTGCTATCGCCGACCGGTTCAGGTAAAACCCTGGCATTTCTCTTTCCGCTTCTGAGGGATTTTGAAGCCAATGCTGAAGGGATTCAGGCTTTGGTCCTTGTTCCGGCACGGGAACTCGCCTTACAGATTGAACAGGTCTTTAAAACAATGGGTACTGATTTCAAAGTCTCGGTATGTTACGGCGGGCATGATAAAAAAATTGAAGTGAACAACCTTACCCAGGCTCCTGCCCTGCTGATAGGAACTCCCGGCCGAATCAGTTATCATTTAAAGAATGAGAACTTCGACCCTTCTACAATAAAAACCCTTGTCCTGGATGAATTCGATAAGTCCTTGGAGTTGGGATTCCAGGAGGACATGGAATATATCATTGCCTCTATGGATGGTCTTTCACAGCGCATCCTGACTTCGGCGACGGCAATGGAGAAGATTCCAGCCTTTACAGGCCTGAAAGACGAAAAAATCATCAACTTTTTAAACGTCCACGAATCCAAACCCAACGTACAGCTCAGGAAAGTGATGACGACCTCTGAGGAAAAACTGGATACCCTGTTCCGCCTGATCTGCAAAATAGGGAACAAGAGAACTTTAATCTTTTGCAATCACCGCGATGCGGTGGACCGGATTTCTGAACTTTTGCGGGAAAAGGGCATTGACCGCGAAACATTCCATGGCGGTATGGAGCAGGACGAAAGGGAACGCGCCTTGCTAAAGTTCCGCAACGATTCGGCGCGCATCCTTATTACGACCGATTTGGCATCCAGGGGACTTGATATTCCTGAAGTTGAATCCATAGTCCATTATCAGCTGCCCCCCAAAGAGGATGCCTTCATACACCGCAACGGCAGGACTGCCCGGATGAACGCTAAAGGGTTTTCCTATCTAATCATGACCGAGGACGAAAACTTCCCTTTCATCAAAAACAATACACCCGAAGAAAATGTCTCCGAAAGCAGCAGAATCCCGGCGCCAACTCCTTTTCAGACCATTTACATCAGCGCCGGAAAAAAAGACAAGGTGAATAAAGTGGATGTGGTGGGTTATCTCATTAAAAAAGGTGGTATGACCATGGCTGACATTGGACTTATAGAAGTGAAGGATACCACTTCGTATGTAGCGGTGGACAGGAAAAAAGTGAAAGATTTGCTGAAAAGGCTGCAGAATGAAAAATTAAAGGGAAAGAAAGTAAAAATGGAAGTTGCCTACTGATGTTTTACTTCAAAAATATTTATCTTTGAAACTGAGAATTTCCCTCTATGAAACTTAATTTACCCGACAAACTATACTATTCCATAGGTGAGGTTGCGAAGGCGTTCAATGTGAACACTTCACTTATCCGGTATTGGGAGCAGGAATTTCCAATTCTGCGTCCGAAGAAAAACAAGAAGGGAAACCGATATTTTACACCCGAAGACCTCAAGAACCTTAAAATCATCTATCATTTGGTTAAGGAAAAAGGCTATACGCTTGATGGCGCCCGTGTGGCTCTTACCACCAACAGCAAAATTTCCGAAACCATCTCGATCATAGACCGGCTGGAGTTCGTAAAAGCCGAACTTCAGAAGCTTAAGGAATCGCTTAGCGAGAATCCGGAGTAAAAAAAGGGTGTTTTTCCTGTAATAAAAAGGGTGTTTTTCCTGTAAATCATGTAGTGTCAGCCTGTTAATTTTACTGAAAAATTAAACAGATGAAATCGAAGCTACAATTTTCAGTTGCAAAAAAAACATTTTTCGCACTGATTTTACTGGGAATCATCTTAACAGGAGGTTTCTTACTTTTCAGCAATTCTACAACAGACTCGAGACCATCCCCCACTGATTTGCAGTTTGCGGAAGCGGAATCCGCAGTACCATCCGTTCAACTTACCGATTTTGACCCCAATGATCTGGATGCAGAACAATGGATGAGTCTGGGCTTTTCGGAAAAACAGGCGGCCACAATATTAAAGTACCGTGACGTGGTAGGAGGTGCATTCACCTCTAAACAGCAGTTCAAAAAATGCTATGCCGTTTCAGAGGAGAAATTCAGCGCGCTTGAGCCTTATCTTATGCTACCGGAGACACATCCAGCCGCAACAAAACAAAGGTCCAGCTATACGGTTTTCAGACCTGCCACGTTCGCAAAAAAAGAACTCAGGATTCCGGGCAGGTTCAATCCGGACACCTATGGTCAGCAGGATTGGGAAAGCCTAGGATTCAGTGCAAAACAGGCAGCCGCTATACTGAAATACAGGAGTTATCTAGGTGGAAGTTTCATCAGCAAGGAGAAGTTCAGGGAATGTTTCATCATCAGTTCAGAAAATTATGAAAAACTGGAGCCCTACCTGGTGTTGCCGGAACGTACTCCGGAGGGACAGGAAAAACGAATGATAGGGCACCAGCTTCCAGCAAAAGCAGTTACTAAGGCTCCACTACAAAATTTTGACCCTAACCTTCTGGACTTGGACGGTTGGAAATCATTGGGCTTCTCCGAGAAGCAGGCCAATGTCATTCTTAACTACCGGGAGCGGATTCTCAAAGGAAATTTCAGGACTCTGGACGAAATCAAAAACTGTTTTGTGATTTCTGAAAAGAAATTTGAGGAACTGAGGCCCTACATCCAACTAAATCCGGAAAATTTTGGCCGCAAAGCAGCTACTACAACAGGAAAAACACAGACTGCGCAGCTGAAAACAGACTTTTCAAAAGTAGACCTTAATGAAATCACCTTCGACCAACTCACTGAATTTGGTTTTGATGAGAGGGCCGCGCGGAACTTCCTCGGTTTCAGAAAGAAACTGGGCGGTTTCGCACATGCGAACCAGATCTTCGAAAGCTATGATATTGACCGGATTTTGGCTGAAAAACTTGCAGCTACCACAATGCTGAACATGTCGAAGGTTGAAAAATATACGCTTACGGACGCTCCGGAAAGCTGGCTGAAGACGCATCCTTACTTCCGATACTCTGCAGATAAAATCATCTATTACCGTCTAAGCAATACCGACGAGAAGAAAATCTGGAAACTGATAAAGGTGAAGCCGGAATATGAGCAAAAGATGCGGTTATATCTTAAATAACAACGTAAATCGGACTACGTTTAATGCGGATGATTATGCGGATGCAGAAATATTTTAACAGCGGATCTTGAGAATGAAAGAAAATATCTTGATTTTCAGGCCGGCATTTTATCCCCGAATTAATCGGTTGTTTTGGCAGAATCTTGCAGCAGGTTATCAAGCGCTTTCATTTCTTCCGGGGTTAAATCCCGCCATTTGCCCACGGGCAGGTCCAGTTTAATGTTCATAATGCGGATGCGCTTCAGCTTTTTAACCTCGTAGCCCAAATACTCGCACATGCGGCGAATCTGGCGGTTCAGGCCTTGGGTCAGAACGATCCGGAAGGACAGGGTATCAATCTGTTCCACTTCACATTTTTTTGTCACAGTATCCAGAATGGGAACTCCGTTGCGCATTTTATGCAGGAACTGAGGAGTAATAGGCCGGTCCACCCGTACGATATACTCCTTTTCGTGGTTGTTGCGGGCACGAAGGATCTTGTTCACAATATCGCCGTCGGAGGTCAGCAGGATCAGGCCTTCGCTGGGTTTGTCCAGCCGGCCGATCGGGAATATCCTCTTCGGATGGTTGATGAAGTCCACAATGTTGTTCCTTTCGCGCCTTGTGTCCGTAGTGCAAACAATTCCGACAGGCTTGTTCAGGGCAATGTATACGTGCTCCTCTTCGGTTTTTTTAATCGAAACTCCGTTTACAAGGATTTCATCTTCATCAGAAACCTTTGTGCCCATTTCCGGAACGGTTCCATTTACAGTAATGCTGCCCTGCTCCAGCAGCCGGTCAGCTTCCCTGCGCGAGCAGAAACCAACTTCTGAAAGGTATTTGTTGATGCGAGTCTTTTCCATTTTTTATGAGAAATAAGCAGTGGACAAAAAATTATGTATTTTCAGAAAAACGGAATTCGTTCTTAAGTAAATCTGCAGATGCATCTTCTACGGAATACTCCCCGATTTTCGTTCGCCGGAGGTTGGTAAGATACGCTCCCACTCCGAGCTGCTGGCCGATATCATGTGCAAGGCTCCTGATATACGTGCCTTTGGCACAGCCCACGGTAAAACTTACATAAGGCAGGTCTATCTCAATATCAGTAAGGTAGTGAATGGTCGTTGGCCGCGATTTCATCTCCACCTCCTGCCCTTTTCTGGCAAGATCATAGGCACGCTGCCCCTCAATCTTTATGGCCGAAAAAACCGGCGGTTTCTGCTCGATCTCTCCTACAAATTTAGCTAAAGTTTCCCGGATGAATTCCGCTGAAATATGTGAAAAGTCCTGATGAAGGATTTCCGGTTTCTCGGTGTCATAGGATTCCGTTTGGACACCAATTTTGATTTCCGTTAGATATTCCTTGGGCGCGTCCTGAATTTCCGATATTTTTTTGGTGAATTTACCGGTGCACACAATCAACAGGCCAGTTGCGCGCGGATCCAAAGTCCCTGCATGCCCGATCTTGAACTTCTTTGGGAGGTTGAATTCGCTCTTCAGCTTATACTTGAGTTTATTCACGGCCTGGAAGCTCGTCCAGTCCAGTGGTTTGTCCAGTAAAATAATCTGCCCTTCCAGGAAATTTTCTGCTGTCATCAGTTATGCAAACTGCGTAAAGTAAATCAGCAAAACAATTCCCACAATGATCCTGTACCAACCCCACGGTTTGAAACCATATTTCGTAAGAACACCAATAAAGAATTTGATTGCAATCACGGCCACCACAAAGGCGACAATATTGCCGACAAAAAAGCTGAGCGTATTCTCCGAACTTTTAAAAATCATTTCATAACCCTTCTGCTCAACCCCATGGTGATTCCATTTCTTCAGAAAGATGGAATACGTGGTTACGGCAAGCATAGTGGGAACAGCAAGAAAGAAGGAGAATTCCGCTGCGGCTACCCTGGTCAGTTTTTGCTGCATACCTCCGATGATGGAGGCAGCACTCCGGCTTACACCCGGCATCATCGCAAGACACTGCCATATCCCGATGGTGAAGGCTTTTTTGTAGCTGATTTCCTTTTCGTCGTTTACGGTATGCACCGTGAACAGTTTATCAATGAAGAGCAGTATCACACCGCCCAGTATGAGGACAATGGCGATCGGAACAGGATCTCCCAGTACCGATTCAATCATATCGTCAAAAATATAGCCCAACACCAATGCGGGAATCACGGCAACTCCCAGCTTTAAGTAAAATTTAAGGTTCGTAAAATCCAGAAATTTTTTCCAGTAAAGAAAAACCACCGCGAGTATGGCACCAAACTGTATGGAAACCTGAAACATCTTTACGAACTCATCTTCCTGAATGCCATACAGTGAGCTGGTAAAAATCATATGCGCGGTTGAGGAAACCGGAAGGTATTCCGTAAGTCCCTCCACAATCGCAATTACAATTGCTTTTATTAAATCCATGTAAAATATAAGTTAAAGAATGGCGGTTCCGTTACCGGTTCCGTTTCAGGATAGCGTACACCTGCACGGCAAAGCCGGCAACGACAAGAAAGGGTGCAAGCCGGATCCGCCGGAAGGAAAAGATTCCTTCATTCCAGGTGTTGGGATCGAATTTCCCGTCTACGGTGTTGGCATCAGCCCCCATCATGAGAAGGAAGCCCACCACGGTGAGCGCAAGCCCGATCAGCATCCATTTATAGTTTTCTTTACCGAAGTAAAAAGCGCTGTTGTTTTTGGTTGCCTGCTCCGCAGTACCAAAATCATCAGCTGAGAATTTGCCTGTGTTTTTTGCCATCTTTAAGAATAGTATAAATCATCAATATTTGACCTCAGGAACCTCCAGGTTGCAAAAATTGTACTCAGAACCGTAATGAATATTCCGATGAAGGCAATGAGCGCAACGAGCCAGATATACTGATTCGTATCCTGCACAAACGGAGTCTGTATGGTGGATGTAAAATAGTACCACACTCCAAACAGTGCCAAGATTCCCAGCAGGGCTCCCAAAACACCGAGGATGATAGCCTCTTTGATAAAAGGCAGGAGGATAAACCTCCGTTTCGCGCCTACAAGCTGCATGGTCTTTATGATGAATCTTTTTGAGAAAATCTTAAGCCGTATCGAATTGTTAATCAACACAATCGCCAGCACAAGGAATAATATTGAAGATGCAAGAATCCATTTCAGGATTTTGTTCAGGTTTTCATAAATCTGCTGGGATTCGGAGTTGTTCTTCACATCCACGATACCTGGAACGGTAGAAATCTGCTTTATAGCGTCATTCACCTTCGCCGGATCTACATATTCGGGCTTCAGGGCAATCTCGATAGATGATGGGAAAATATGCGCATCGAACAGTTTCTCGGTGTCAATACCCAAACTGGTACGTGCTTCCTTAGAAGCCTGCTCCCTGCTGATGTAGGTCGCTCTTTTTACCGGAGCAAGACCCTGGATTTTCTGAACCGCCGCTTGCTCCTGTTTGGCAAGTTTCAGTGAGTCTTTGGAATCGTAATCCTGATCAAAATAGGCATTTACAACCAGTTGTTCCTTCAGATAATCAGAATATTTCTGGGCATTGATTAAAATCAGACCGGACAGTCCGACCAGAAAAAGCACCAGCGCAATACTGATCACTACGGTTATGTTACTTGATCTAAGCCTTCTCCGGTTAAAATCCTCCACTGTTCTTGCCATTAATCAAAATTTTTGGCTAAAATAGAAAAAAACTTCCGAAATTTGCCCGGAAACGCCGAAAAATCGGTGTTAAAAAAAACATAAAAGGGAAAAGCGGGAAAGTGAAAAACATTCTTAAACAGGCGTTCTGAAAGCGCTTCTTTTCCCAATCAAATCAAATTAAATCTAAATGAGCGTAAGAGCAAAGAAACACCTGGGGCAACACTTCCTGACCGACGAAAATATCGCCAGGAACATTGTCGAAGGTCTGAGTACGGTGGGTTACCCCTCCATCATTGAAGTAGGTCCCGGGATGGGTGTACTCACGAAATATCTGCTGGATCTGGACAAGGAACTCTACCTCGCCGAGATTGACCGGGAGTCCATCTCCTATCTACAGAATAATTACCCGAAACTTCAGGAAGCCTCCTTTATAGGAGATTTTCTTAAAACTGATTTTGAATTTTCCGCGGAAAAGCAGATCGCAGTCATCGGGAATTTCCCTTACAACATCTCTTCCCAGATCCTCTTCAAGATCATAGACTATCATTATCTGATACCGGAAATGGTGGGCATGTTCCAGAAAGAGGTCGCGGAGAGGACTGCTGCAGTGCCCCGCACCAAAAGCTACGGAATACTCTCCGTCCTGGTGCAGGCGTATTATGAGGTGAAGTACCTGTTTACCGTTCACGAAAATGTCTTCAACCCGCCGCCAAAGGTGAAATCCGGAGTGATCAGGCTCACCCGGAACCTGAAACCCGGACTGGAAGGCAATGAAGTACTTTTCAAGCAGATTGTGAAGGCAGGATTCAACCAGCGACGGAAAAAACTTTCCAACTCGCTTAAAATACTGGAGATTCCGGAAGCACTGCAAACGAATGAGTTTATGGATAAAAGAGCGGAGGAACTTTCGGTCGAAGATTTTATCAGCTTCGCCAACCTCTGGAAAAATCAACGTTAAAAAAAAGCCTTTCAAATTTGAAAGGCTTTTTAGTTTATAACTATTCTCTGTTTTTCAACATGATCCATCCGGATTTCTGCACCGGATTCTTGTTTGCAGGATCTTCATATTTGATCTGATACCAGTAGGTCGAGGTCGGAAGCGTTTTGCCCTGGAATCTTCCGATCCAGATTGGCGCCTCTTTTGTGCCTCTCCATATCTCTTTACCATAACGGTCAAACACAGACGATGCAAAGTCCTTGTAACGGCTGATACCGCTAAGGTCCAGGACATCATTAACTCCGTCACCGTTTGGTGTAATCACATTCTGCACGTGCAGGGTGAAGAACAGCAGGGATCCCACACAAGAAGTATGTTTTACCCGAACCTGTATCGTAATGGTCGTGTTTGGAGCCACATTGTTGAACACGTTGGAATCCTGCCATGTAAATCCATTGTCAATGGAGTATTCCAGAGGACCGTTGCTCGGATTACTTGCAGTTATGGTAAGCGTGTTGGTCTGAAAATCCGCGTTGATGATCTGAGGAATTTGAGCCTGAACAACTTGGGTTGTAAATGAAGCCGTACATTCTCCATTGTTAATGGTCACGGTGTAAATTCCAATTTCATCGACGGTCACGGTTTGGGAATTGCCAATAACTAAATCATCTGGATCTGTCCACACATAGGTGTAATTTGTTCCTGCACCAGCGTCGAGTACAATACTGTCACCTACGCAAATTTGACCTGAAACCGGCTGTAGGATGGTCGTAATTGCAGGTATAACTTCTATGGTTACAGTTGCCGGATTGGTGGACTGACATCCGTTGGCACCTACTGAATAAACAGTAAAGGTGGTGGTTTGAGTTGGAGCGACCGTAATCATGCTTAATGGGGATGCATTGGTATTCCACACATAGGTGGCGCCTCCCGTTGCATTTAAGATCACGGTTTCGCCTGCACAAATCTTCGTGTCTGAAGCCATTACGGTAACCGTTGGCGGTGTGAAGTTCTCCTGAACGGTAACAGTTCCTGAGGCTGAGCAAACCACATCTCCCGGCTGATAAGCCTTCGTTATTGTTAAGGTGTAATTACCTCCTGATGCAACTACCGGAGTTAAAGTATTGGCTCCTGAGAAGATATATCCACCGTTGGAAGCTACCCAACTGAACACTGAGCCCGCAGGATACGTGGAACTGATCGCATTAAGCGTAACCTGGGGATTGGTACAGTTGATGGAAGGCGGCTGGGCAATGTCAACAATGATTTGAGGGGCTTTTACGAGTGCAATTTCTGCGATCTTCGGACAGAAGGTGGATTTCACCAGTGCATAGATGGTCTGATTTCCCGCGCTGGAGAACGCTGCCGGATTTGCAATAAAGTTTGCATTCTGTGCCTGTGCATCGGCCAGATTCACATAATACTGGTAAGTTACTCCTGGCGTAGCACTTACATGCGGCTGCGTAAGGTTAAGGTTAAAAGTAACATTGCCCGGTCCATAACACTGGGTATACGTTATATTGTTAACCACCGGAGACGTACCTCCCAGAATCGTAACCGAAGCTTCGCCAGGACACTGGTTGCCAGGAACAAAAACCTGAACAGCATAAATCCCGGGTGCGGTAGCCACGTAGGTTGGATTAGTCGCACCAGGTATTGGTGCTCCATTTAAAGACCACTGGTAAGTTGAACCCGCAACCTGCACCGAAGCTGTTAAAGACTGAGGCGCAAGGTCGCACATCTCAATCTCTGGAGGTAAGGCTACACCACTTGGATTTAAAATCTGCACCCCTATATCAAATGAACCCGCCTCCAGAAATACCGCTGAGTCGTAGCTGCTGTCCCTTGCATCAGCAAGAACCATTTTGATGTGGTAGGACTGCCCGGGTATCACGTTTGCCTGTGCGGTTAAAGGTATTGTTCTTCCGTAATAATTGGTTTGGTTGGGCGGTAAAGAGCCAAAATACTGTGCATTAATCGGTCCGCAGGTAAAACTTGCAGGAACAATGTTCGTAGCAGTTACCGGACCGGCACCACCCGGCAGTATCGCCAGATTCGTATATGTGGATCCCGGTGTATTAGGTTTTAAGAGGAGTGCGAAGGCATCTTCATATCCACTGCAGGGAAAACCCCCGGTATATTCCTCAGAGGCGAAGATGTAGTTAAATTTCATCTGCGTACTGGCCGGTACAAAATCGAATTCCAGTACTACGGCATTATATAACGTAGAGGTGGCGTTTATAGCAGCTACCAGATCAGGATCACTGTTGGTCCCTGTAACGTCACCCAGGACATTGGATTCAGCAACGTTTCCTGCCTTCCGGGCGAATCCTGTGGTCAGCACAATCCCTTCCTGAAAAGGAAACTGAGAAGTGGTTTTGTGGAAATAGCCCCAAAAACGGTCGTTGTTCGTTACCGGCTGATTGGGCGAAATGGAAACATTGGAAATATTTGGCGTACCACAGGTCGGAGACGCACCTACCAACACATCAGTAACCAATTGCGTGGGAGTGTAGTTGGATTCAGGATAGGGAGCGACATTCACATCAATGAAGGTCCCTGCCTTTGCTAAAGGATTAATTTCTTTTTTTGCCGGCGGCCTTGTTTGTCCAAATGCAGCATTTGAAGAAAACAGCAACAGAGCGACAAAAGCAATACTAAAGTAGTTTTTCAATCGATAATTTAACATTTTGGGAAGTTTTCAACAAATATATAATTTTTTATATTTTTTTCCCAATAAATGTTTTTAAATTTTCTTTATATGGACGTTTTTAACGCATTATGTTAAAGAACAATAATTTATTATGTACCGAATAATGCATCAGTCCTCGCTTTTGAGGTTTTCAATCTGACCTTCCAGTTCCTCTATTTTATCACGTAAACTTTTGATTGCTGATTTGTTTGTTGAAACGTTACTTTTGAGCATAACATTCTTGGCGCGCTCATTATGGTCTTCATTGTCTTCATCCTCGGCAATGTCTTCTATATCTTCCTGGATATCCTCAATATCGTCGCTGATTTCTTCCAGGTCTTCAGAAATTTCTTCAATATCCTCCTGAATGTCTTCGATATCTTCCTGGATTTCCGTTACATCATCCCTCAGTATTTCGATATGTTCTGAACTTTTGTTCACGGACATCTGGATAAAGATGGCCAGATAGATGGCCTCCAGCGAAAGTACGGTCGTAAGAACAAGCAGCATCTTGTCATACTCAACAACGCCGGTAAGAGGCAGCAGAAATGCGCTAAGGAAAAGAAGGGTATGAACGATCAGCGACGGAATGGACCCAATCCACCAAATAATGCCGTTTGCAATCCCTTCCAGGAAGGTAAGTTTTTCCTCATTTTTCTCCGTAACCTTCATCGTCCAAATTTTTTATAAATGTATTAAATTTCTTTCGCAACCCCCATCCCAAAGAGGGCAAAATCGTATCTGGCCGGATCGGAGGCATCGAAACGCCTTAAAGTCAGGTCCATTTCCTCCACCGTTTTCCAGTCGTTCTGTTTCCTGGTGATGAGTTCCAGTTTTCGCGATACATTCCCGGTATGTACATCCAGCGGTACAGAGAGGAATTTCTGGTCCAGCTGCGGCCAGATGCCGAAATCAACCTTCCTGCCGTCGTTGCGCACCATCCAGCGCAAAAACATCATCAGCCTTTTTGCCGAAGAGTTTTTATAAGTAGAACTTACATGTTTAAAGGAACGGTGATTTTCAGTGCCCAAAAAAACCGTCCGGAAGCGTTCCAGACTGTGGTAAAAATTTGTTTCGCCATCGTGAAGCAGGAAAAGTTCTTCCAGGCTCCTATTTTCGCGGTACACCCTGCCCAGATTGCGGATAAACTGTGCGAGATCGTCTCCATTAAAGGTCCGGTGAAGAGGTTTCCCCGTTATTGGTTGCAAATCCTTTTCAGAAAAATTCATCACAAAATCATAGGGTGCATGGTCCATGAAAGAAAGCATTTTTTCAGCAGAATTTAGGATGGACTTCCGGTTTCCCCAGGATATGGTGGCGGTTAAAAATCCCGCGATTTCAATGTCCTGTTTTAGCGAAAAGCGGTGCGGGACCTGTACGGGATCCTGCTCAATGAAGCCGGCATGGTTGTATTGATCCGCTTTTTCATCAAGGAAATTTTTCAGCTCTTCAAAATTCATCTGCTCATTTTGGAATGACGGCAGCACCCACGGGTTCTTTTAATAACCACCTGCTGCGATTAGAGGTCCGCCCCGATTATGCCAACCTTACTTCAGGACTTTTAGGTCAAACTCGCTTTCATTCCCAAGGCGGTCTATGCCCCTTATTGCAACGCTATTCAGTTTTTTACCTGATTTCGTCATTGCCAAGGTTCGTGAAAGGTTCTGCGGGTCCAAGATTTCCGTTTCCCAGCTTTCGCCGTATTTGCTGTAGAGCACCCAGTTTTTCACTTTCAACAAGTCTTTTGAAGACCATTCGGCGACCGCAGATGCTCCGTCGTTCGTTATCTTCAGCATTGGTTTTGCCTGAAGGTCAGTTTGGAGCCAGGATGTTTTCGGTACGAGGGCTTTATCCCGGTACGGACCATCCTTAAGCGCGGTGGCCATTTTCGGGTTTTGCGTAAGCCCCGCGATGCTGTAGTGAATTTCGCCATCACTTTCCTTCAGAATACCACGTGAGATACTGATTTGGTTTACAATTTCGGTGGGCCTGTCCGGGACATCTTTTATAGCAACGGTATTAAGGCCCGGCCACAAGTGACGTTTCCGGTGGTTCTCGGAATCCCACCATTTCAGCAGTGAACTGAACCGCTGCGGCCCTTCTTCCTTCCAGTAGAGTTGCGGTGAAAAATAATCCACCCAACCTTCGTTGAGCCACAGTTTTGCATCGGCAAAAAGTTCGTCGTACTGCGAGGATCCCGTAACATCCCCAGGATAACCGGGCTTCCAGATACCGAAAGGCGAAATGCCGAATTTTACATAATTTTTCTCCAGTTTGATCTCGTCATAAATCCTCTTGATGAACTTATTTACGTTCGCACGCCGCCAGTCCGGACGGGTTAGAGTTCCGCCGGAGTTCAGATAGGTCTTCCACGAAGCATCATCGGGAAAATCACGGCCACCGTTGTATTCCCGATACGGATAAAAATAATCGTCGAAATGAAGACCGTCAATATCATACCTTTTCACAAGGTCCTTTACCACATTGGACACATGGTCCTGGGTTTTCGGATTAGCAGGGTCGAACCAGTAGGTTCCGTTGCGGAGCCTTACGATTTCAGAAGGCATCTTTTTCACCATGGACTGACTCGTCACCGTTCCCCCTGTTGTATGAAAGGCGCGGTACGGATTAAGCCAAACGTGAAGTTCCATCCCTCTTTTGTGGGACTCGGCAATCCAGAACTCGAGCGGGTCATAATAGGAGTTCGGGGCTTTTCCGGTTTCACCGGTCAGGAAATAGGACCACGGTTCGTAGGGACTGTTGTAGAGCGCATCTGCGGATGGCCGGGCCTGGAATATCACCGCATTGAAATTGAGGTCCTGAAGCAGGTCAAGCATGCGTATGGCTTCGGCCTTCTGCTGTTCCGTGCTCAGGTTGTTCCTGGAAGGCCAGTTAATGTTGGCCACTGTTGCGATCCACGCCCCGCGGAATTCCCGTTTGATTTCCGGCAGTACGATTGGCGAGATAACCGGTGTTGGGGCGGTAACAGGAGTGGTGGTTACCGGCTTAACAACCGGTGTTTTCCTGGCATCTGTCCGGGGTTTTTCTGCAGGTTTCTGAGTTGAACAGGACAGGGCGACTGCTCCTGCGAAGGCTAAATATTTTAAGTTGCGGATGTTCATGGGACAAAAATAGGATTATTACAGGAAGAAAAAAACGGGCCACCGTAATTGATCTTGTGGCTGAAACAGAATTTGGAGAGCCGACTTCCGTGTTTCAGGCTTGTCTCTCCCCCGTTTTATGACTTATCCTTTGAACTGAACCTTGATATAAAATAAATTAGACTGGCGACAAGAAAAACAATGTTTACCCATGCTGCAAATGGCGGAGCCCCTTCCGGATAAATCTGTCCCAGCAGAACTACAGCGTTCAGTACGGTTAAAATAATCAGAATGGTTTTCTCTCTTTTGGACATTTTCTATTTTATTTATGACAGGTCATTCAGTTGGTCAACGGTTCAACCCTCCACCGACCACATGTTCTGCTATTTACTGTTATATGCTTTTTCTGTTTCTCTGATTATTCGGTCTAAATAAGACCTGTCTAAAACATCCTCAATTTTTTTTGTGGACACTTTTTTTCCATCAGCATAGTTAGTTTCGAGGTTACTTAGGTAATCAACAACCCGAACTGTGTCCGACTTTCCCTGCACTCCTTCAAAACCGTTACAAACCACCCTTTCCGCGGTCCAAATCACCGAATCACCGTGGACTGCAAACATGTATTTTCTCTCGCTATCACAGAATTCACCACTGGATTTTAGGGTCAAGAATTTCAATTTGGAATTTACAAAAAATGAAGTCTGCGGACTTAACCCATCATACGTAAAGTGAAATTCTTCCGCATCATATTTTTTAACAGAGTCTTCAAACTGATGTTCAACAGTGGCATAAATCCGGTCATTTGGATTATGACATTGTTGAAAAATAATCACCATCAATATAAACACTGCAGTTTGTTTCAGTTGTTTCATAAATTTTTTAAATAAATACAATAATGTTGTGGATGAATTAATATAACAAATCCTACAGCTGATAGCGAAGTTGAAGATATTATTAGCTGTAGTTGTTATTTAAAATTTATGTTGATAAATCCAAATATGTCCACAATTCCGACTGTTGTGATGACAATTCCAAAAATTGTAAAAAAATAGCTTATAACTTTTGTGAAAATCACTTGCTTCTGAAGCAAGAATTCATCTGGATTTTGGGAATTATATCTAATAACAATAGTTTTATCGATTTGATTTTTGAAATTCGTTATTTTATTCAAATCTGAAGTTGAAAAAATATAAGGTTCGTTCTCAATTATTTTTCCATCAAAAGTTGTATACTTTATTACTGGAGTTTGATAACCTTTCCCATCTCTACTGTATTTTGAAATTTTCCCATTTATAGTAAGACCAAAATTTTTGAGATTAGTAACAACACTTAAGTAATGAACTCCAATAAAAGAAAAAATAAATCCAAGAATTAGAAGACAAACTACAGGTTTTACAAACATAAAAATTGCAAAAAATATTACAATATATGTCCAATATTTTTCTAGTGTTTTCATTTATTGTGCGCTCTGCAATACAATTACAACTAATGACCGCCCGTCGTTATCGGCCTTCCCGAAGGAGCTTTTTAGCTCCGTTTCGGAACGAGCAAAAGGCAGCAGTTGCGGTAACGTCGTGCGAATGGAACGATGGTTCCCGACTGGCGGCGGAGCCGGGCGGTCATTTGTCAACCAAATATAGTAAAATATGCTCACCAACGAAACAAGCTTTTTATTTGTCAAGCGTCTAAGCCAAGTCTCACCCCGATGGTAACCAAGTCGCTCCATAGGGTTGTCACGCCATCATGTGCGTTTTACTGGCTAAAAAATGAAAAATTCAGCCGCTATTCAGATTTAAAAAAGCAAAAAACCTTTAATTGTATAGTGGAAGACTTGGTTAATATGCGTACGAAAGGTAAATGTTGTCCTAATTTTTGATTGGGTAATTGGAAATTAAAAGAGCTGCGGACAAGTGCAATTTTTCCTGTAGATTTCTGATCATCTCGACGGTAAGTTTCTTTTTGCGGTTCAGCACTTCCGATGTTTTGCTTTTGGACCCGATAATTTGCACCATATCTTTCTGCTTCAAATCCATTTCCTCCATCCTGATTCTAATGGCCTCAATAGGATCAGGCGGGTCAATTTTATAATGTTCATTCTCATAATTATCAATAAGTAGAGACAAAATCTCAGCTTCGTCTCCCAGTGGCGTGTTTTCTTTGGCATCAAAAATTTTCTCCAATCTTTCTAATGCTTCTGAATACTGAACTTCAGTCTTTATCGGTTTTATGTTCATTGTACTGAATTTATATATCGTTCGCGTTTATTTTGTCGTATTCAGAATGTGTCCCAATAAATCGGATGAAGGCCCATTCTCTTTCATAATTAAATTTTACAATCAGTCTGTATGAATTACCTTTTATATTAAAAACAACCCGGCTGTCTCTCAATATACTTGCATTGGCAAAGTTTTGCTTTACGTCGGCCGGTGATTTCCAGGTATTGCTTTTAGCAACATCAAACCATGTTTTTAAATACTGCTCCGCATCAGGATGTTTCTCCCAAAAATCTTTTAAGGTTCGCTTTGCAATTATTCTTTTCATTTCCTAACCAAAGATAAAAAAAAGTTCCCGTATCGGGAACTTTTTTATTCTAAATTTGATGGTATAATCTAATATTATCCTTTTGCGTTTCTTTCGGTACGTTTTCTTTCTTCTTCAGAAAGTACTTTCTTACGCATTCTGATGAAGTTAGGCGTTACCTCAATGGCTTCGTCGCCCTGTATGTATTCCATACATTCTTCCAGTGAGAAAAGGATTTTAGGAGCAATACCGCCATCTTTATCCTTTCCGGAGGCACGCATGTTGTTCAGCTGTTTGGCTTCCACAATGTTTACGACCAGATCTCCCGGCTTGTTTTGCTCCCCGATGATCATACCGGCGTAGATTTCTTCGCCCGGATCAACAAAGAACTTGCCTCTGTCCTGCAATTTTGCAATGGAATATTCTGTTGCAGGTCCCTGTGATTTACTAACCAGAACACCAACTGACCTTCCCGGGATGGTACCTTTGAAAGGTTTGTACTCCGTGAAACGGTGCGCCATGATAGCTTCACCTGCAGTAGCGGTTAACATCTGTGATCTCAATCCGATTAATCCTCTGGAAGGAATCTCGAACTCCAGATGCTGCATTTCGCCTTTGGTTTCCATGATGTGAAGGTCACCCTTTCTCTGAGTCGCCAAATCGATTACCCTGGAAGCATATTCCTCGGGTACATCAACAACCATGGATTCGTAAGGTTCGCATTTCGTCCCGTCGATTTCTCTTAATATTACCTGCGGCTGACCAATGGTCATCTCATACCCTTCCCTTCTCATCGTCTCGATCAGAACAGAAAGGTGAAGGATACCCCTGCCGAATACCAGGAAGGTGTTCGCATCCTCGGTAGGCTCCACTCGCAGAGCTAAATTTTTCTCTAACTCCTTCATCAGCCTTTCCTTCAGGTGATTTGAAGTTACAAATTTACCGTCCTTCCCGAAGAAGGGAGAGTTGTTGATTGAGAAAGTCATGTTGAGCGTAGGCTCGTCAATCGCCGTTCTTGGCAACGGATCCGGATTCTCCAGGTCTACGAAGGAATCCCCGATCTGGAATTTGTCGAAACCAACGATTGCGCAGATATCCCCTGCTTTCACTTCCTGAACTTTCTTCTTTCCAAGACCTTCAAAAACGTATAATTCCTTTACTTTTCCTTTAATAATTTTGCCGTCTTCCTGAGCAAGACCAATCCATTCTGATTCCTTTACGGAACCCTGGTTTATTTTTCCGATTGCTATCCTTCCTAAAAAGGAAGAGAAATCCAAAGATACAATCTGCATCCTGAGCGGTCCCTCTTTCGCTTCCGGGGCCGGAACGTGCTCTAAAATACCGTCCAGCAGCGGGAAAATATTCTCGGTCTCCTCCAGAGAGGTATTGAACCAGCCATGTTTAGATGAACCGTAGAATGTCGGGAAATCCAACTGCTCCTCGGTTGCATCAAGGTTGAAGAACAGGTCGAAAACCTGGTCATGAACCTCATCCGGACGACAGTTTGGCTTATCCACTTTATTGATAACGACAACAGGTCTTAATCCCAATTCCAAAGCTTTCTGAAGTACGAAACGGGTTTGCGGCATCGGTCCTTCAAAGGCATCAACTAAAAGCAAAACACCATCGGCCATTTTCAGGACTCTCTCCACCTCACCACCAAAATCGGCGTGACCCGGAGTATCGATTACATTAATTTTTGTGTCCTTGTAGGTAACAGAAATGTTTTTGGACAGAATGGTAATTCCACGTTCTCTTTCAAGATCGTTATTATCCATAATTAAATCCCCGGATTCCTGATTTTCCCGGAAAACACTGGTAGCGTGAATAATTTTGTCAACCAAAGTGGTCTTACCGTGGTCAACGTGCGCAATGATTGCGATATTTCTAATGTTTTGCATAAATAATTTTTGACGGTGCAAAAGTAGTTTTTTTAATTGAGAGTGGAAAGATTATGGATAAAAGTTTTTACTGGGGATAAGTAATTGATAATGAAACGGTTCAAATTCGGCTTTCAAAAATAAAATCCGGGTAATTCCTGTGACCGTGTGAGGGCGGATAAGTATCAATTCTCCAATAAAAATCATGAAACATTGGTTTAAAAAAAATGTACATTTGAAAAAACATGCGGATATGAGAACAGCACGCAGACACAGTGGTAAAGACCTTACTATTTTTTCAGAAATGACGGCACTTGCAATAAAACATCAGGCCGTAAACCTCTCCCAGGGTTTCCCGGACTTTGCCATCGATAACCGACTGAAGAAACTGCTGCCCGAAGCCACCGACAAGGACCTGAACCAGTATGCCCCGCTCGCCGGCAGTCCCCTCCTTCTTGATAATCTTGTCACTTTCAACGCACAGCGGAAAAATCCAATCGTTATTAGCACTGATGAGATTGTGGTGACGCCTGGCGCCTCCTACGGGATCTACTGCGCACTCGCGGCCATCCTGACTCCCGGAGATGAAGTGATTGTCCTGGAACCCAGCTACGACAGCTATGTACCGGCCATTGAAGTGAACGGCGGAACACCGGTGTTTGTGAGCCTGGACGGCGATTTCCGGCCGGACTTTGCTAAAATAAGAGCGGCGGTATCTGAGAAGACCAGAGCCATCATCGTGAATACGCCCCATAACCCTTCCGGAACCGTGTGGACCGCAGCTTACTGGGACCTGCTTTGGGATATCGTTAAAGACACAGAAATCATCGTGATCTCAGATGAAGTATATGACCTGCTCTGCTATGACGGGCGGCAGTTCACGAGTGCGTTTCACCATCCAAAACTGCGCGAGCGGACCTATGCTGTATTTTCTTTTGGGAAGATGTTTCATGCGACCGGATGGAAGGTGGGTTACGTACTGGCGTCTGAGGAACTGACTCTGGCGTTCAAACGGGTGCACCAGTACCTCAGTTTTTGTGTGAATGCACCAGCACAGTATGCGCTTGCGAAATACCTGGAGGTTTTTGATGCGGAGGCCAATACCCGGTTATTGCAGGAGAAGCGGGATTTTTTCCTTTCCGAGTTCAGTGGCCTGCCATTTACGGTCTCCGCAAAAGCAGAAGGCGGTTACTTTCAGACATTAGGATACGAAAGCATTTCTGACCTTAATGACGAGGATTTTGCCGTATGGCTTACTACGGAAAAGAAGGTGTGCTCAATTCCTGTATCCGCTTTTTATCACGACCAGCATAACACCGGAAAAGTACGGTTCTGTTTTGCAAAAAAAGAAGAAACCATGCTTGAAGCTGCCCGGCTTCTTAAGAACAGTCTATAAAAATGGCCGGAACAACGTCCGGCCAACTTTTTATATCCTTGTGATTACACTTTCTATTTTATCGAGTGCCATCTGGATTTCGGTTTCGGTTACATTCAGATGCGGTCTGAAACGCAGGGACTGGTCCCCACAACCTAAAATGATTAGGTTTTCCCGGTAAAGTTCATCGCGTACAGCATCCCGTTCTGCTCCATTCGGAAGGTCAATGGCACACATCAGTCCCCTGCCCCTTGCGTTGGAAAGTTTTTCCGGGTATTTGGTTTCCAGATTCTTCAGTCCATCGAGAAGATAATCGCCCACTACCCTCGCATTCTCGCACAGGTTTTCGCTTTCGATCACTTCCAGTACGAGTTTAAAACGCATCATATCGATGAAGTTTCCGCCAAAAGTCGAGTTGATCCGGGAGCTTTCGCGGAATACGTTGTTCGGCACCTCATCAAATTTTTCCTTATTGGCCAAAACACCGCATACCTGCGCCTTCTTACCGAAAGAAATAATGTCCGGTTTCGCGGTAAAATGCTGGAACGCCCACATCTTTCCTGTAATGCCGATGCCGGTCTGCACTTCATCAAAGATCAGCAGTACTTCATTTTCGTCACATATTTTCCGTAAACCGGTAAAAAACTCATCGCGGAAATGATTATCACCTCCTTCGGCCTGAATTGGCTCTATGATAATACACGCCACCCTGTTTGGATTGGAGAGAATCGCTTCTTCAATGTTCAGAAGTGCCAGCTGTTCATTTTTAATGGTCGCTTCCAGATTTTCATCGGTTATGGGAAAGGTAAGGTGGGGATTAATAATCCGCGGCCAGTCGAACTTCGGAAAATACATGTGTTTCCTCGGGTCGGAGGTATTGGTCAGACTCAGGGTATAGCCGCTGCGCCCGTGAAAGGACTGACGGAAATGGATGCAGATATCACCTTCTGTGGTAAGATCCTTCTCAAAATTCTTCCGTGTTTTCCAGTCGAAGCAGGCTTTCATGGCATTCTCCACGCCCAGGGTTCCACCTTCAATAAAGAAGCAGTACTGAAGCTCTTTCGGGATTGCCACCCTTTCGAAGACCTGCATAAAATCGGCGTATTCTTCGGAATAAACGTCGGCTAAAGTCGGTTTGTTGATGGCCATTTTGCCGAGCCAGTCGGAATGCTTAAGAAGATAGGGATGGTTATACCCAATGGACGCTGAGGCAAACATGGAAAACATGTCCAGAAATTCGGAGCCTGTTACTTTGTCCGAAATATAGGAACCGTGTGATTTTTCGATGTCCATTACAAAATCAAATCCATCGGCAAGAATGTGTCTGGAAAGGACCTGTTTCACTTTGTTGGTGGTTTCAGGATGAGAAGCAATTGCGTTGTTCATTATTTACAGATATTAAGAAGTCAGTTAACTTCAGTTTTATTATTTTTTGAATGTTGCACTTATGAAATAGGGAAAAGAATTCTATATATCAAATTTAATTCCCTGCGCCAGTGGCAGCGTCGTACTGTAGTTGATGGTGTTGGTCTGCCGTCTCATATAGTATTTCCACACATCGGATCCGGACTCACGTCCGCCGCCGGTCTCTTTCTCGCCACCAAAAGCACCACCTATCTCCGCACCGGAAGTCCCGATGTTTACGTTGGCAATACCGCAGTCCGATCCTGCCTGCGAAAGGAAAAGTTCAGCTTCCCGAAGATTCTGCGTCATGATTGCGGAGCTCAAACCCTGCGGAACATCGTTCTGCATCGCTATGGCCTCGTCCAGGTCTCCGTACTTCATTAAATAAAGTATTGGGGCAAAGGTTTCATGCTGCACTATTTCAAACGAATTCTCAACTTCGGCAATGCACGGTTTCACGTAGCAGCCGGATTCGTAAGCTTTTCCTTTCAGAACGCCGCCTTCCACGACAAAAGTTCCGCCTTCGCTCTTACATTTTTCAATGGAATCAAGATACTGTTTCACTGCCTCCTTATCGATTAAAGGGCCTACATGATTTTTTTCGTCAAGGGGATTCCCAATTTTAAGTTGGCCATACGCCTTGATCAAACGGTTTTTCACTTCGTCATACACCGATTCATGGATAATGAGTCTTCTCGTAGAGGTACATCTTTGTCCCGCAGTACCTACAGCACCAAATACAGCTCCGATGATGGACATGTCCAGGTCGGCATGTTCTGAGATGATGATGGCATTGTTCCCGCCAAGTTCAAGGATCGACTTTCCGAAACGTTGGGCGACTGTGGTACCTACGATCCTGCCCACCCTTGTGGAACCGGTAAAGGATACGAGCGAAATATTTTTGTCCTGCACGAGTTTTTCACCGATGGTATGGTCACCCACAATCATTCCGGAAATTCCTTTAGGCATGTTATTTTCCTTGAGAACCTCCGCGATGATGTTCTGACAGGCAATGGCGCAAAGACCAACCTTTTCTGAAGGCTTCCAAACAGTTACGTTTCCGCATATCCACGCCAGTGCGGTGTTCCAACTCCAGACCGCAACCGGAAAATTAAAGGCGGAGATGATTCCGACGATTCCCAACGGATGGTACTGCTCATACATCCGGTGCAGCGGCCGCTCGGAATGCATGGTATATCCGTGCAGCTGACGGGACAGTCCAACGGCAAAGTCGCAGATATCGATCATTTCCTGGACTTCCCCAAGACCTTCCTGCAGGGATTTACCCATTTCATAAGAGACGAGTTTACCCAAATCATCTTTCTTTTCCCTTAATTTATTTCCGAACTGTCTTACGAGTTCGCCTCTTTTTGGTGCCGGCATCATCCGGAATTCCAGAAATGCCTCTTTTGCGTTGGCAATCACGGTATCGTAATCCGCGGCGCTGCCTGTTTTTATCTTTGCAATGAGTTTTCCGTCGGTCGGGGAATAGCTTTCCAGCACATCACCGTTTGCAAAATATTTTCCACCTGTGGAAACTCCCTTATTTTCTTTTGTAATTCCTAAATTCTTTAGAGATTTTTCGATCCCGAAATCCTTTTCTTTTTTTACCATTTTCTCTGTTTTCATATGCGCTTAAAGATACTAAGATTTTGCAGAGTGGCAAAAAAGTTAAGCGATAATGTAGCGATGAAACTCTGTGGTGAAGAGCCACTTTGATTATATAAATGAATATTGTCAGAAAACTAAAGACCTAGAACTATTAATCAGAATAGTTAATATTTGAAAAAAGACTTCATGGTGTAACCTTTCTCACTCTGCGGACGTATATATAATTAGAGCCCGACGATAAACGGGTGTTTTTTATACATGAGACAGTTAAAAATCACAAAGCAGGTTACCAACAGGGAAACTGCATCACTGGACAAGTATCTTCAGGAAATCGGAAAAGTGGAACTCATCACTGCCGACGAAGAGGTGGAATTGGCACAAAAGATCCGCGCCGGCGACAGGGCCGCACTGGAAAAACTGATTAAAGCCAACCTCCGTTTCGTGGTTTCCGTATCCAAACAGTACCAAAACCAGGGACTTTCGCTCCCCGATCTTATCAACGAGGGAAACCTCGGACTGATGAAGGCTGCCAAGAGGTATGATGAAACCAGAGGTTTTAAATTCATTTCCTACGCGGTATGGTGGATCCGTCAGTCAATTCTTCAGGCGTTGGCGGAGCAGTCCAGGATTGTAAGGCTGCCGCTTAACAAAATCGGTTCAATCAACAAGATTAACAAAGCCTACGCTCACCTGGAGCAGGAGAACGAAAGACCTCCTTCCCCGGAAGAATTGGCTGAAGTTCTGGACATGAGCGAAGAGGACATCAAGGAATCGATGAAGAACAGCGGAAGACATCTTTCCATGGATGCACCCCTTGTGGAAGGTGAGGATTCCAACCTTTATGATGTATTGAGATCAGGCGAATCGCCGAGTCCCGATAAGGACCTCATGTTGGAATCACTGCAGATTGAAATCGAGAGGGCACTGCAAACGCTGACCCCGAGGGAAGCGGATTTGGTCCGTCTTTATTTCGGCCTGAATGGAAAGCATCCGATGACTTTGGAGGAAATTGGGGAAACTTTTGACCTTACAAGGGAAAGGGTTCGCCAGATTAAGGAAAAAGCCATCAAGAGACTGAAGCACAATACGAGGAGTAAGATTTTGAAATCTTATCTCGGGAAGTAAAATATCAATTTTGCATGAAAATGCCAAAAAAAGGGACTCAGAAATGGGTTCCTTTTCTTTTGCAATTAAGATTTAATTTCTGTCGTGGAATTTCTATACTTTTTTCTTTACGAGTTCCTTCCTTACACGACTCAGGCTTTCAGGAGTTATGCCCAAGTAAGATGCCACCATCCACTGCGGCACGCGCTGCATAAGATCGGGATACATTTTGATGAAGTCCACATAGCGCTCCTGTGCGGTATCTGACAGCAGCGAATTCACCCGGTTCTGCAGATTCCGGATGTGTTTCTGCAAAAGAAGGTCGTTGTTGGCAATGGTTCCGGGAAACTGCATGTTCAGATTCTGGAAGAAATCGGGAGTAAGCAGCAGCACTTTCGTATTTTCCACTGCTTCAATATAATAATTGGACTTCTCACTGAAATACAGTGAACTCCGGTCGGACATAAGCCATTTTTCCGGGGCAAACTGTATGATGTGTTCCTTACCATTCCGGTCTGTTGAAAACATTCTGAGCAGGCCTTCCTCAACAAAATAAGTCGCATTACAGACTTCTCCGGCGCTCAACAGCAATTCACCCTTACCGAAATTCCGGACCGTGTAGTGAGATCCGCACATGGAAATATTTTCTAAAGGTATTTCCAGTATTTCGGAAAGATAATGTTCGATGTTTTCCATGTAAAAATTTTACGTAAAGATAATTAATTTATCGCCAGCCGCCGCCAAGTGCCTGATAGAGTTCCACCGCTGATTTCATTTTGGCATACTGTGCGTTGGAAATGTTAAGTTCGGCATTCAGTGCATTTACACTGGAGTTGAGAACCTCCAGATAGTTGGCCATGCCATAATTAACGAGTTCCTGAGAATAGTCCACGGAATTCCGGTACGCCGTAAGCTCCTTTTGCTTTAAGCCAATAAACCGGTCCTGGGTTTCATACACCTTAAGCGCATCCGAAACTTCCTTTCCTGCATTCAGCAATGCTTTACGGAAATTGAGATATGCAATCTGCCGGTTGGCCAGACTTACTTCATAATTCGTACGGATTTGTCTCTTATTTAAAATGGGCTGGACCAAACTTCCGACTACGGTAGCAAACAGGGAGTTGATACTGAAGAATTTATCAATATCAATACTTTGCAGTCCCGTGCTGCCCGAAATCCTGAAACTTGGGTAAAACTGTGCTTTTGCCGCGTTCGTAAGTTCATATGCCCCCATGAGTCCTGCTTCGGCTTCCATTACATCCGCACGGTTGGACAAAAGATTTGCCGTGAATCCCAGTGCATAGCGTTGCGGCATTTGTTGTTGAGCCATCGTGGTTCTGTGGATCGGCTGTGAAGGCTGTGCCATAAGCAGACTCATCGTGTTTTCAAGCAGCGTGATCTGGGTGTCAATATCAATCAGGAGTGCTTCGGCATTGTATACCAGGGCTTCACTTTGCTGTACCGCCACTTCGGTCAATACGCCGGCAGTTTTCAGGGCGCGTGTGGTCTCCAGGTTCTTACTCCGCAGAGCAATCGTTTGGCTGATGATCCTTTTCTGCTCGTCGAAGGTCAGCAGTTGGTAGTAGGCGGAGGCAATGGCTGCCACAAGGTCTGTTTTCACTGCCTTATGCGCTGCAGTGGTTCCAAGATATTCAGCCATTTGGGCTTTCTCTTCAGATTTTAATTTTCCCCATACATCCACTTCCCAGGAAAGGTCGCCGCTCAAATCAAAGATGCTGTTGTATCTGCGGTTACCACCAGAGATCTGGCCCAACTGCGTATTTAAAGACTGTGTCTGGAAAGTATAATTCGGTCCTACCGCCACTGTGGGCTGGTAAGCTGCTTTGCGCTGTTTCAGATACGATTCCGCGATGCTGATATTCTGGAGTGCAATCCGTATGTCCAAATTGTTTTCCAGTCCTTTCTGAATGTGCTTTTGAAGGAGAGGATCAGTAAAAATCTCACGCCAGGAAACCGCAGCAATGCTGACACTGTCGGCAGAAATCCGGTCGGTGCGGAAGAGGTTTTCATTTATCAGCGTATCACTTCTTTCGTAGGACTGTTTCGCTGCACACGATCCCAGTACTAACAGTGCTAAAAATGCAATTAATATAGTTTTAAAATTTAAATGGTTTCTCATAGAATACTTACTTTTTTACTGCAAAAACAAAGTTTAAAGCCCAAGGGTTCACTTACTCACCCAGATTAACCTTTTCCGCTTTCACCGGAACAATTTTCTCATGAATTGCCTGAAAAATAACAAACAGTACGGGAATGGTCAGAAGTCCGAAGACTGTTCCAATCAGGAGACCCATAGCCGCACCGGTACCGATGGAGCGGTTACCAACCGAACCAATTCCGCTCGCAAAAACAAGCGGTAACATCCCGAAAATAAATGCAAATGAAGTCATAAGGATAGGTCGGAGCCTTGCTTTTGCCGCATTAATCGCTGACATCGCCAGCGACTCTCCGTGGTGCCTGCGCTGGAGTGCAAATTCAACTATAAGGATCGCATTTTTCGCAAGGAGGCCTATGAGCATGATGATGGCAATCTGGAAATAGATGTTGTTTTCCAGACCGAATATCCGTTGCCCAAAGAATGCACCCATTACTCCCAAAGGCAGGGAAATAATTACTGCAAAGGGTAAAATGTAACTTTCGTACTGGGCAGCGAGAATGAAATACACAAAGATAAAGCTCAGCAGGAAAATGACGTAAGTCTGCGACCCTGCCTTCATTTCCTCCTTCGTAAGACCAGTGAATTCTACATCATAGTCACCTGGTAAACTTGCTGCGGTTTCCTCCACTGCTTTTATCGCATCACCCGTAGAAAATCCTGGATTGGTGGAGCCGGAGATACTTACGGAAGTAAAAAGGTTATACCGCTCAATGGACTGCGGACCGAATGACCTTTCCAGCGTCAGAAACTGAGAGATAGGTGCCATTGCACCTGTATTGGTCTTCACATAGAGGCTGTTCAGGTTTTCCGGGGTCTTCCTGCTGTCCGGCAACGCCTGAATCATCACGCGGAACTGTTTTCCGTACTTGGTGAAATCGGAGGAGTAAATTCCGCCAATATACCCCTGCATCGTGCTCAGAATATTGTTTACAGAGACCCCACTTTCCTTTGCACGCGGAACGTTGATCACCATTTCATATTGCGGATAATTGGTGTTAAAGGAGGTTGAGGCAAACTGTATTTCAGGCCGCTGCATTAACGAACCGATAAACTCCTGGGTCACCGAGTTCAGTTCGGTAAGTTCACCGCCCGATTTATCGAGAAGGACCGCAGAGAACCCGTCACTCTGGCCAAAGCCGGGGACGCTGGGTGGCGAGAAGAAGACAATTTTTGCATCCGGATACTTCGCTGCAACGCCGAATAGTTTTTTGGTAATCTCCTCCACGCTCTGTTCGGAATCCTTGCCTCTTTCATCAAAAGGTTTAAGCCGGACAAAACCCTGCCCGACATTGGAACCCTGCCCGGACATGAACCCACGGCTCGCCGTGAAGGTAACGTTCATTACCCCGGGTATTTTACGGGCCTCCTGCTGAAGGTCTTTCAGGATGTTATACGTCCTTTCCATGGATGAACCCGGCGGCAGCAAAACATCTGTAAAGATGATTCCCCGGTCCTCTTTTGGGATAAATCCTGTCGGCATGGTTGAATTTGCCCACCAGAAACTCAGCCCTCCTGCAATGAAAATCAATAGGGTGACCCATTTGTGTCTCAAAAGGAAAACAAATGAACGGCCATACTTATGGGTAGCCGCCCGGAAACCGGTATTGAACTTTGTAAAGAACTTCTGCGCAAAATTCATTTCCGCATAGGCTTTGCTGTGATGCTGCGGGGGTTTCAGAAACAGTGAACAAAGCACCGGGCTTAAGGTCAGCGCGTTTACCGCAGAAATAAGGATGGCAATGATTAACGTAATCCCGAACTGCTGATAGAACACGCCGGTCGGTCCCTGCAAAAAGGTTACGGGTATGAATACTGCAGCCATCACGAGCGTAATCGAAATAATCGCACCGGTGATTTCATCCATAGCCGACACGGTTGCTTTTTTGGCATCGGTGATTCCGTGCTCCATCTTGGCATGCACGGCCTCTACCACCACAATGGCATCATCCACCACGATACCGATGGCCAGTACAAGTGCAAAGAGCGTCAGTAAGTTCAGCGAGTAGCCCAGAAGATTCAGAAAAAACAGGGTTCCAATGATGGAAACCGGAACAGCTATGGCAGGGATTAACGTGGACCGGAAGTCCTCCAGAAAAATGAACACAACCAGAAACACGAGGATAAATGCTTCGATGAGGGTAGTAATTACCTTGCTGATGGATGCCTCCAGGAAATCGTTGGTATCAAAGTTTATGCTGTAGCCAATTCCTTCCGGAAGGGTTTTTTCGGTCTCTTCAAGAAGGGTTTTGATTTCTCTGATGATGTCCTGAGCATTTGAACCGGGAGTCTGAAAAATACCCATGCTGATGGACCGCCTTCCGTTGTTTTCTCCAATACCTCCATAAGACTGGGCATCCAGTTTAATGTCTGCGATATCTTTCAAACGCAGATAGTCTCCGTTTCCAAGGGCACGTACCACGATGTTTTCATATTCACTTACCTCGTCATGCTTGCCTTTATAAGTAATGACATACTGGAAAGAGCTTCCGCTGTTCTCTCCCAGCTGACCTGCAGCGGCTTCGCGCGACTGCTCATTAATAGCCGCCGAAACTTCTGAAGGTTCCAGGCCGTATGCTGCCATCTTCGAGGGATCCAGCCAGATCCGCATCGCATACGTTTTGCCCCCGAAAGCAGAGGCATCACCTACTCCATTGACCCTTTTAATCGCCGGAATAATGTTGATGTTCATGTAATTCTGCAGCCATACCTCATCCAAATCCGGATTGGAGGTGTAGAAGGAGAGGAACATGAGCGCACTGGTCTGCTGTTTGTTCACCTGCACGCCGGACCGCGTCACTTCTGACGGAAGAAGCGGCAGCGCCCGCTGAACCTGGTTCTGGACATTCACAGCCGCGATATCAGGATCTATACCCTGCTTGAAGAAAACCTGGATGGATGCAGAGCCGTTATTACCAGCCGAGGAGGAAATGTAGTCCATACCTTCCACACCATTGACCTGTTCCTCTATCGGAACGATGACACTGTTCATGACAGTCTGCGCATTTGCACCGGTATAATTGGCTGAAATTCTGACGGTTGGAGGTGCAATGTCCGGGTATTGGGTCACTGGCAAGGCAATAAGACCCAGGATTCCAAGGATCACAATAAGTATTGAGATAACCGTGGACAGTACCGGCCGGTTTATAAATTTTTTAATCATAGCTCTCGCTTAAAATATTGGCTTTATAGCGTTTACGATCTCGTCAAAATTTGCAGGCTTCGGTTTGACCGGCGCACCGGACTTAAGACCACCAATTCCCTGCGCAACCACTGTTTCTCCTTTTTTGACTCCTTCCTTTATTATCACCATATTCCCGACACGGTCTATCACATCAATCACCGCGGTTTTAGCAGTGTCCTTCTCCACTTTGTATACATACACCAATCCCTGCTGCTCGTAGGTAGCGCTTTCCGGAACTACGAGGGCATTGCTGTAAGCCTTGGGGACGCGGATCGTGCCGCTGTTACCATTGTTCAGCAGTTTTTCCGGATTTGGAAGTGAAACGCGGAACTGTATACTTCCTGTCGCGGCATCAATCCCGCCGGTTACGGCCTCAATCCTCCCTTTTTCAGCATATACATCACCGTTGGCCAACACGAGTTCCACCATCGGCATATTCTTCAGTTTTTCTGGAACCGTCGCACCGTATGAATTCTTCAGAAAATTCAGATATTCTCTTTCGTTCATTGAAAAATAGGCATAAAGTCCACTCGTATCGGAAACGGTGGAAATGGGCGTTGGGTCTGCCGGACCTACGAGACTTCCGTTTCTCATGTTAATTTTGCCCAAAATTCCGGAGATTGGAGACCGGATCACAGAATAATTAATGTTTTCCCGTACGCCCTGGTAATTGGCCTGGGCCTGAGAAACGCCTGCACTCGCCTGCTGCCTTCCGGCAATGGCCTGCTGCAGCTGCGCCTGAGCCCTGGATAGGTTGGCCTGTGCGGTCTGTAACTGCACACTGCTGATGATATTCTTCTCTACCAACGGACGCAGTTTGCTCACCTCCACTTGTGCTACATTCACCGCGGATTGTGCTGCTTTTACATTTGCATCTGCTGCAGAAACATTGGACCTTGCAGCACCTACACCCGCGTTCGCTGCAATTGCAGCCTGGTTCAGCGTATTGGTCTCCAGGCGGAACAGGGGCTGACCTTTACTCACGTACTGTCCCTCATCCACCAAAACCTGGGTTATATACCCCTGGATCTTTGCACGTACCTCATTGTTTACCCGTCCCTGTATGGATGCCGGGAATTCCGTATATCCGGTAACGTTTCTGGTTTCCACTTTTACGGTTGCTACCCCTTTCGGACCCTGGGGCGGCTTTTCGTCCTTTTTTTTGCATGAAGTAATCGCGAGTGCGGCTAATGTAAAAATGATGATTCTCTTTTGCATTTTATAACTTGCTTAATGAATTCTTAATATTATTGATGTTTTTGGTCATGAGTTCTTTGTAAACCTCATATTTTTCGTCGGTTTTTCCGCGGAATTCCTGGATACTGTCCAATATCTCGATTTCTCTGTTCAGGCGGTCAATGATTTGGGTGAAGCGCATCTTCAGAAAATTATCGTTCACCACAAAATACCGCTTCCTTTCATTTATCTTACTGTAGTCTTTAATGATTTTAAGGTTTAAGAGGACATTAATATTGGAAGAGACAGAACTTTTACTGACAGAAAAAATCTCTACAAATTCATCAAAGCTGATTCCTTTCTTCTCAAAATCAAATAGGAGGTAGGCATAAATTTTCGCAGCAAGTGGCGGCAAACTGAATGTTTCGCTGTAGAATTTCACCAAATCCTGGAATATATCATTGTCTATTAAAAGGCTTTTGGTCATGTGCTGGCGTAATATTACCGCAAATATAAATATTAGTTCAGAACTAACCGAACCGACATCATTTGTTTTGTCTATTACGATATTTAACATCTAAAAAGAGAAATCTTCCTCAATTACAGCAACAATCTTAACTGACAAGCAGTTCATGTATCAGAATAAATTTTTCCAATCTCCATAAATCGAAAAAAAGCAAGAGTTCACGCGGTTGATTTATAAGCTGTTAAACAAAGGATCTAAATTAGTTTGAAAAAAATTTTGAAGAAATAGCGGAGTATCCTATATTTGCACCACTGAAAACGACAAACTCGTTCATGGAGAAATGGCAGAGTGGTCGATTGCGGCAGTCTTGAAAACTGTTGACTGTAACAGGTCCGGGGGTTCGAATCCCTCTTTCTCCGCTCAACATTTGATTAACCTACTGATTTTCAGTAGGTTTTTTTATTTTACAGTTATCTTTCCGGGATAATGATTCAAGACAGTTCAATTTTGTAATTTTTTTACCAAAACAGAAGCGAATTCAGTAAATTTGATGAAGCAGTTTTTTAATAACCCCGGGTCAAATCTGATTTGCTCCCGAGTGTCACAAGTAGATTAAATGGAAAGTCTATGACTGGGAAAAACAACTTAAATTTATAAAGAATGGCTCTACAGGAGGAATTTGAAGAACAGGGCAACTGGCTTTTTAAGTACAGAAGTTATTTACCCCTAATCGTTTTATTTGTCGGTACCATATTATATATCCGTACCGAAATATATCCGGAGACCTTCTTCTTAGAAGAAACGCCGTATGAAATTTACTATGAGATGTTTGCCTTACTGATCAGTTTGGTGGGACTTTCTGTAAGAATGTATACCGTAGGGCATACTCCTAAAAATACCTCGGGAAGGAATACAAACGAAGGTCAGGTGGCTGACAGCTTAAACACCACCGACATCTATTCCATAGTGAGACATCCACTCTATTTGGGCAATTTTTTAATGTGGTTTGGGCCTGCCCTACTAACAGGACACTTTTGGTTCATCATCGCTTTTGTTCTTTTTTACTGGGTTTATTACGAGAGGATTATGTACGCAGAGGAGCAGTTCCTAAGAAGAAAGTTTGGAGAGCAGTATTTAGAATGGGCAGAAAACGTCCCTGCTTTTTTCCCCGCCTTTAAAAAATTCCAAAAAGCTGACCTGGACTTTAGCTGGAAAAAGGTTTTGAAGAAGGAGAAAAACGGACTTTTTGCGCTTTTCCTCATCTTTTGTGCATTCGATATTTTGGGGGAAATCGTAGAAACGAAAGCGGATTACAATTACTTCCTCATCACGATGTGCGTCCTGACCGGTTTAAGTTACCTCGTTTTAAAATTTTTAAAGAAAAAAACGCACGTGTTGGACGAACTGAACAGATAATTCTTAATCCGAAACTGTTACAATTTTAAGTTAGCGTGGTAGGATTATCCTACAAAAACCTTAAGCAAAATTAATTTCACTTTTTATTTCTGAAATATTTTCATAACTTAGAAGTCACAAACTCAAACAAAGTGATGACCCGCGTATCGGTTTTTGAAAGTGACTCCCCTGAAGAAATAAAGTTGTTGAAAGCCAAACTGGAATCGGCGTGGATTGATGCGGAAACAGGAGCAACCACACCTGACCTTTTGAGTAATGATGAGGATATTCTGCTCACCTTGGCAGTAAATCTGCAGGATGAACAGCAAGCATTTAAAATCATTGACACCTGGCTGCAGGAGAATGATAAACACGATAAACCCCAATAACTTCATTATTTTAAATTTTACTACTTTTTTGAACCGGAACCATTGGGATTTCCGGTTCTTTCTTTTTACAACATTAAAACTTCTTCATGAAAATCCATTTAAGAAAGGCGCTGTTTGCTGATACAGAAAGAATATGGGACATCCTGCAGCAGGCCATAAAACGAAGAAAGAATGAAGGTTCCAGCCAATGGCAGGATGGCTATCCTAATCCGGAAACAGTACAGACCGATATCGCCAATTGTTTAGGATACGTCCTTACCTATGACGAGAAAATCATAGCCTATGCCGCCCTTATATTCAACGATGAGCCGGCCTACGAAAAGATTGAAGGGAAATGGCTTACCAATAATGAGTTTTACGTGGTGCACAGGGTTGCAGTGGCCGATGAAGCTGCAGGAAAAGGGGTCGCCACCATTTTATTCAGAAGGATTGAAGAAGTTGCGTTAAAAAGTAAGATTTTCAGCATAAGGGTGGATACCAATTATGATAACGCTGCGATGCTAAAGATCTTAAACAATTTAGGATATACCTATTGTGGTGAAGTATTCTTCCGCGGAAGTACGAGAAAAGCCTTTGAAAAGGTCCTTGCATGACCTACCGCAGCCAGCTGGAGGTGCATAACGGGCAACAGAAGATGTCTTACAGGATTAAGAAAGAGACTGCCTCACCACTGGTGAAAACAGCCTCTTTCAAATTTCCCGTCAGCTGCCTGACCAACGATCTGCAATCAATTACTTTTTAGCCGCAGCATCGCGCTCAATCTGTTTCATCTCTTTTAGTTTATCCACAAGTTTTGACACCATTTCGGGATTACTGACCTTTACAGGAACGGTCACTTTTGCCACATCCCATTTAATGACCATATCTACTGCATGATCATCCACCGGATTCAGCTCTATTTCAAACCATTCCTGCTTATCCATAAGTTTCTGAACAGGGACCGTAATATCGACAACGTTCAGTTTTTCATCATACTGGTAGGCACCCCACTGCTGTGCATCCTTATTTAAAATTATTTTCCATTCCTTATCCGTTGGAACAACGAACATTCCGTAAGAACCTGCAGGAACTACTTTTCCGCCTACCGTAACCGACTGTTCAAAGGTGATTTTTGTTGCGGAGTTAGCACCTGCTCTCCACACTTTCCCGAAAGGAACAAGTTCACCGAAGATTTTTCTGCCCTTCACACCGGGTCTGCTGTAATCAACCGTAATTTTGGAGGTGGAGAACTGCTGTTCCACTTTCTGTCGCGGACTTGCTGCCGGAAGCGTGTACTGTGAATAGACCGTGACCGATAATGCCAGGAAACCTGCTAATATTAGTTTTTTAATCATAAAATCAATTTTGATAAAGATAAAAATATTATCGCTACGGCCGGTAATGTTTCACTATTTTATAGACGATGATCAGAAAACCGACAGCCAGGCCTGCGCCGGCGGCGAAGAATACAATGAACGCCGGTCTGAGCATACTCATCATTTCGGCAAAGGGTTTTTCGGGTTGATGCATCTGCCAGTCCGCTTTAAGGATGCCCGCAACGATAAGAGCCACCCAGAAAATGAGCAGACTGATGTTGACGGTGAGGTAAGCAAAAGTGAACCGCCTGGCAGAAATTTTCTCCTTAATTCCAAAAGCATCAAAAATAAAGGAAAGCAACAGGAAGGAATTAATACCAATGGTCGTGCCCATGGCGTGGGCCACGGTAATGTGCGTTCCATGGGTGTACACATTGATGGCCGGCACCGACATCATAATTGCAAGAATCAGGTTGAGCAGGATCCAGACGTCGGCAGCAAGCAGGAAGCGGTAGGAATAGAGATGATAGTTCTTCTTGGCAGTAGTGAGCGAGGACCGCCACAACATAATGATCCTTCCCAGCAGAAGCAGTTCGGTCATGCTTACGCCATAACTGATATACTGAACATATTTAGGCGCAGGCAGGGTATAGATATGATGTCCCCAGTTAAACATCAGATTGAAAAGACCGAGAAAATAGATCAGAAAACCGATTTTGGAATAACTGTACCGGTCGTTTCCGCTTATTTTATCCATAAGATAGATACTGCTTCCGTATATCAGCATGTTCCAGCATCCAACCATAGAACCGTAAGACTTCCACTGCACGGTCATATCCCCCACAATTCCGGACCGGAAATAAGGGATGAGCCAAAGGTAGGATTCCAGGAAGGTAAAGAGAAAGAATACGGCTCCGGTTAACCACATCCATACATACACCGGTTGTTTCTTTATGGTACCGACAGATTTTACCACATTTGTAATAAACAGTACCCAACCGATTCCCACCGGAACGGCGAGGACGGGATGGAATTCCCAATATTCCCTGCCGCCAAAGATTCCGAAGAAGTAGGTGATGAGGATTACAATCACTGCAATCGACATGATATAAAACTGAATGTTCATCAGTTTCAGGGAAAAGATTCTGTCGGGTTTCCTTTGCTCCAGATAGGTGTATACTGTGCCCACCGCAGAGAAAATAATCCAGAAAACCGCCGCGGTTACGTGCAGTGGACGGCTTTTTTCGAAGGACATATAATCCTTAAATAAACCGGGCACCAGATACTGTAAAGCGCCAATCAGGCCAAAAAACAGCAGAAAGCCCAGCAGAAACAGTCCGAAAAAGAAAAACTTAAATGCCGGGCGGTTTTTAAGGCTGCTGAACTGTTCCATCATAGTTTATTTTTAATTTGCTGGGCATCCCGATACCACTTTCGTCAATGCTTTTCATGTATTGGGCCAGGTCTTGAATCTCAATCTCAGTGAAACCATAATTGGGCATGACCATGGTACCGCTTCTTAAAAAGGCTTTTATATAGTCCGGTCCCCGCTGGGAATAGGAATTTGTGAGGTCGGGACCCAGATATCCGCCGAGGCCGTAAATCTGATGACAGGCAATGCAGTTTTTTTCCTGCCAGAGCCTTTTTCCCCGGTCTGAGGAAGTCCCCTCAGCGGTTTTGTATGCAGAATTGGCACTGTAAAGAAAACCGGAATAACTGAAAAAGCTTACCGCAAGCAGTGTGAAAATCAATATTTTATGCTGATCTTTCATCTGGGAATCTAATTAAGACAAATTTATCCTTTTTTATTTGGATGAAAGATATTTTTGACAAAAAAAGCGCACTTTTCAGTGCGCTATGAGATAAATCATAATTTCAGATGTTACATCTTCTCCATCTTGAAGCTCATGCTTTCAATCACCTTCAGTATCGCTTCCACTGTATCCATGGAAGTAAGACACGGGACACCGTTCTCCACAGAAGTCCGTCGGATCTGGAAACCGTCGCGTTCCGATTGCTTTCCTTTGGTCATTGTGTTTACAATGTACTGCACCTTTCCGGTCTGGATCAGGTCGATAAGGTTGATTTCCGGATTCTCTTCTATTTTGTAACCGATTTTTGTACGCACGCCGTGCTCCTCAAAATAGTTCGCGGTGCCCTCTGTCGCCCAGATCTTAAATCCGATTTCCTGGAAGCGCCTGGCCAGTTCGCAGGCCTCCTCCTTGTGCTTGTCGGCAACCGTGAAGAGAATGGCACCGTGCAGCGGCATCTTTCTGCCGGAACCGATCAGTCCTTTATAGAGTGCTTTTTCCAACGTCGTGTCTTTCCCCATTACCTCTCCCGTGGATTTCATTTCAGGTCCGAGGGAGATATCCACTTTTGTCAGTTTCGAGAAAGAAAATACGGGCACTTTCACAAAAATTCCTTCCTTCACGGGAGCCAGTCCGTTTTTATAGCCCAGGTCCTTCAGTTTTTGACCAAGGATCACTTTCGTGGCCAGATTTGCCATCGGAATCTCTGTGATTTTGGAAAGAAACGGAACAGTCCGGCTTGACCTCGGATTTACCTCGATAACGAAAACTTCCCCCTGATAAAGCACATACTGGATGTTCATCAAGCCAATGACATTAAGGCCTTTCGCCAACCTAACCGTATAATCAACCAGCATATCAATCTGCCGCTGGTCAATATTTTGGGGTGGATAAACCGCGATGGAATCTCCGGAGTGCACTCCTGCCCTTTCAATATGTTCCATGATGCCCGGAATGACCACCGTTTCACCGTCGGAAATGGCATCAACCTCCACTTCCTTCCCTGTTAGATAGCGGTCAATAAGGATCGGATGTTCCGAATTTTCCTTCACCGCGTTCGTCATATAATAATCGAGTTCCTTCTCATCATACACAATCTCCATCGCTCTTCCTCCTAACACGTAACTCGGACGTACCAGTACAGGGAACCCGATTTCATTGGCAATGACCAAAGCTTCCTCCTTGGTGAAACAGGTCTTACCAAGCGGCTGCGGAATACCCAGTTCCTGCAGTGCAGCCTCGAATTTATTCCGGTTTTCTGCACGGTCCAGGTCTTCGAGTGAAGTTCCTAAAATCTGTACACCGTGCGCTGCAAGTTTATCGGCAAGATTGATTGCGGTCTGTCCGCCAAACTGCACCACCACCCCTTTGGGTTTCTCCAGCTCGATGATGTTCATAACGTCTTCTTCCGTTAAAGGTTCGAAATAGAGTTTATCTGAGATCGAGAAATCGGTGGAAACTGTTTCGGGATTATTGTTGATGATGATCGCCTCATACCCCATTTCCTTAATAGCCCAGACCGAATGCACCGTCGCGTAATCGAACTCCACACCCTGACCGATCCTGATCGGACCTGATCCAAGCACGATGACCTTCTCGCGGTTTGAAGGGATACTTTCGTTTTCTTCCTCATACGTTCCGTAGAAATAAGGCGTTTCACTTTCAAATTCAGCAGCGCAGGTGTCAACCATTTTGTAAACAGGCATCACCGAATTATCTTTTCTGAATTCAAAGATTTCCTTTTGGGTCGAATTCCACAAATGAGCGATGCTCAAATCTGAAAAACCGAGTTTTTTCGCTTTCAGTAAGATTTCTGTATCAAATTTATGGTCTGCAATGACTTTTTCAAAGTCAATGAGTTTCTTTATTTTGTAGATGAAGAATTTGTCTATTTTGCTCCATTCCACAATTTTTTCCCAGTCATAGCCTCTTCTAAGGGCATCTCCGATGATAAAAAGCCTCTCGTCATCGCAAACCCGGATTCTTCTTTCGATTTCTTCGTCAGTAAGAGCTGCAGCCTGAGCCGATTTCAAACCGATATGTCTTAAGCCAGTTTCCAGCGAACGGATGGCTTTTTGAAGGGATTCCTCGAAGTTTCTGCCTATTGCCATCACTTCCCCCGTTGCTTTCATCTGGGTGGAAAGACGGCGGTCTGCGGTCTCAAATTTATCAAACGGAAATCTTGGGAATTTCGTTACCACATAGTCCAAAGCCGGTTCGAAGCAGGCGTAAGTCTTACCTGTTACTGGGTTCATGATTTCATCCAGTGTTAAACCCACCGCAATCTTGGCCGCAATCTTGGCAATCGGGTAACCGGTAGCCTTACTCGCCAAAGCCGACGAACGGGAAACCCGCGGGTTCACTTCAATTATAAAATAATCAAAAGAATGCGGGTCCAAAGCTAGCTGTACGTTACAGCCTCCTTCGATTCCCAGCGCGCGGATAATCTTCAGGGAAGAATTTCTAAGCATCTGGTATTCGCGGTCCGATAAAGTCTGCGATGGCGCAACTACGATGGAATCACCGGTATGCACGCCCACAGGATCGATGTTTTCCATGTTACAGACCACGATCGCGTTGTCGTTCTTGTCGCGCATCACCTCGTACTCAATTTCCTTGAACCCGGCGATAGATTTTTCAATCAGACACTGGGTTACCGGCGAATATTTCAGTCCAAAACTTGTGATTTCCTTCAGTTCCTCTTCATTGCTGGCGATTCCGCCACCGGTCCCTCCCATTGTAAATGCAGGACGCACAATCACCGGAAAACCGATGTTCTGCGCAAATTCCAAAGCTCCCTGAACGGTATTTACAATATCGGATTCGGGAACGGGTTCGTTCAGTTCCCGCATGAGTTCCCGGAACAGATCCCGGTCCTCTGCCTGATTGATGGCCGAAAGTTTCGTTCCCAGGACCTCAACTTTACATTCTTCCAGAATACCTGATTTTTCAAGTTCTACCGCCATATTAAGGCCCGTCTGTCCGCCTAAGGTAGGCAAAAGCGCATCCGGCCTTTCCTTTCTGATGATGTGACTCACAAATGGAAGTGAAATGGGTTCAATATAGACCTTGTCGGCAATCTCCACATCGGTCATGATGGTGGCGGGATTGGAATTGATCAGAATCACCTTATATCCTTCTTCCCTCAATGCCAGGCAAGCCTGGGTTCCTGCGTAATCGAATTCTGCCGCCTGCCCGATGATGATGGGTCCAGAACCGATGACGAGGATTGTTTTTATGTCTGTTCTTTTCATTTTTTGTAGATTCAAGAGCCAAGAACCGAGATTCAAGACTTTTTTAGAAGATTGTTTTTAAAGGAATAAATCATTTTTTGGATTTCAGATACATCTGCTATGAGGTCATTAACAGTAACATCATCCAAAAGTTCCAGTTCTTTAGATAAAATTAACTGAGTCTGCATCTCAAAAGCCGATCCGAGCGAAATTGCCAGAAAATGATTGAATTCATTATCGCTGTTCCGGCCTGAACCTTCGGCGATATTTGATGGGATCGAAATTGCGGATCGCTTCATCTGGGAAATCAATCCATACTTTTCGTCAGAAGATATTTTTTGAGAAATAAGATATATTTTCTTTGCAAGAGAAATTGATTTCTGCCAGAAAATTAATTTTTCAAAATTATGCATATTCTTGATTCTTGGTTCTTGGTTCTTGGTTCTTAAAATTCTCCATCAACTCAATAAACTCATCAAACAGATAATTGGCATCTTCCGGGCCGGGACTTGCTTCGGGGTGGTACTGCACGGAGAAACACGGATGGATCTTATGTCTTAGGCCTTCATTGGTTCTGTCGTTGAGCGCGATGTGGGTTTCTTCCAGATCGGTATCTTTCAGCGATTCCTGATCCACAGCGTAGCCGTGATTCTGGGAAGTTATCGCCACCTTATTTTTCTCTAAATCAAGCACCGGATGGTTTCCGCCACGGTGCCCGAACTTCAGTTTGAAGGTTTTCGCACCGCACGCCAGACCAATGAGCTGATGACCCAGACAAATACCGAAAATCGGCACCTTACCAAGCAGACCGTTGATGAGTTCTGAAGCTCCTTTTACGTCTTCCGGATCACCGGGACCGTTGGAAAGCATGATCCCGTCCGGATCCATAAGCAGGATCTCTTCCGACGTAACGTCCTGTGAAACTACGGTAACGTCGCAGTCTCTCTGGGTAAGTTCACGTAAAATTCCCAATTTTGAACCGAAATCTACCAGCACCACCTTCAATCCCCTGCCGGGGCTTGCATAAGCCGTTTTGGTGGAGACCTGTTCTACTTGGTTGATAGGGAAATCGGTATGCTTTAAACCTTCGATAACGATATCCACATCAGCATGTTCATCCACAATTTTACCTTTTACCACGCCTTTGCTGCGCAGCACACGGGTCAGCCTTCTTGTATCAATTCCTGAGATACCGGACAGCTTCTTTTTTTGGAAAAACTCATCCAGCGTAAGCTGGTTACGGAAATTAGAGGGATAATCGCAAAGTTCCTTCACAATCAAACCCTTGATTGCGGGCTCAATGCTCTCATAATCATCGCGGTTAATCCCGTAATTACCGATAAGCGGATAGGTCATACAGACAATCTGCCCGCAGTAAGACGGATCTGAAATAAGTTCCTGATAACCGGTCATTCCGGTATTAAAGACCACCTCACCGTCGGTTTCCAGGTTGGCCCCGAAACCTTCACCGTGAAAAACCTCTCCGGATTCTAATATTAATTTCTTTTTCATTCTTTTATTTTAGATTTCAGAGCCCAGAACCAACATGTAAGACCTTCCTGTCCAAAGTCCACCGCCGGTAAAATTTATCCTGCGACTCCTCACTCTTTATTCTTTCTGATTCTTGGCTCATGATTCTTGATCCTATTTAAACTTAAACCCTTTCCCTTCCAGGGCGTCTATCAAAATAGCCATTCTGGCAAAAACCCCATTCTCCATCTGTTTGAAGATCCGGGAACGGTCACACTCCACCAGTTCACTGTCGATCTCCACTCCGCGGTTAATAGGTGCGGGATGCATGATAATTGCATCTTTCTTCATCACCTTTTCGCGTTCTTTGGTGAGTCCGAATTTTTTATGGTAGGACTCCAGGGAGATTTTCATCTTTTCACCATGTCTTTCGTGCTGTATCCTCAACAGCATCAGCACATCCACTTCTCGAACGAGATCGTCGATGGACTGGTAGGTCCCGTTGATAATCGTACCTTCATCAAACCACTTTTCGGGTCCGGAGAAAAATACTTTCGCACCTAGTTTACGCAATGCTTCCGCGTTGGAATTTGCGACCCTGCTGTGCTTTACATCGCCTACAATCCCAACTTTCAGTCCTTTGAACTTTCCGAATTCCTGCTGAATGGTCATCAAGTCTAAAAGGGTCTGCGAAGGATGATGGCCACGGCCGTCGCCTCCATTGATTACCGGGATATCGATATTCTTTAAATCATCATAGTATTTGTCCTGTTTATGACGGATCACCAGCAGGTTCACGCCCAGACTTTCAAGGGTTTTAACCGTATCATACAATGATTCGCCTTTGTTCACCGAACTGGAGGTTACATCAAACGGCACTACATTGAGTCCCAGCCTGCGCTCTGCAATATCGAAACTGGTTTTAGTCCTCGTACTGTCTTCAAAAAAGAGGTTCGATACATAAATGTCCTCCTTAGCTTTCAGCATCTTCCCTTTCGAAAATTCCTCAGCAGTTTTCAATAAAGAATTGATCTTTTCTACGGTTAAGTCGGTGGTTGTAAGCATAGTTCTCTTGTTTAAGGTCAAAAAAAAACGAAGCCAAAATGACTTCGTTAAATAAAATAAATATTGTTGTTACCGGCATCGCTGCCAACCTGTAAATGGTCTAATGGAAATGTTCTTTTCATTAGCTGCAAAGATAGAAATTTTATCCGAAAACCAAAAGTGAATTTCCAGAAAGGCATTTCGAAACGTTCAAATCGAATCAAAATTTGATATTAATGCTAATTTAATATATATTTGCTAAAAAAGTATAGTTATGCCCAATACGTGTCCCAAGTGCCAGCAGCATAATGTAGTAAAAAGCGGTATTGTAAAAGAAAGACAACGGTTCCTGTGCCGGGACTGCAACTATTATTTTACAGTGAAGAAGCTGGGCAAACAGATTGATGACTATTACGTTACCAAAGCACTTCAACTATATCTTGAAGGACTTTCCTACCGCGAAATTGAAAGGATTCTCGGCGTTTCCCACGTCACCATCAGTTCATGGGTCAGGAAATATAACATCAAAAGACCACCTCACACTGAGTTTCACACGACTTACAGGGTATTCAAACAGGCTGAGCTTATTGAGTTTATGCAGCAAGAAGAAAATATCAAAGGTTCTGGCCTCATCATCACCGAATTCGGCGATAAGTACATGATGATCAAATGGGAGCGGTTTAAGAAGTGAAGATGTGATACAATCTCCGGGAATGCAGCGGGAAATACCGGACGACATCCCCCTCCATTTAACTATACTGTTTGCATAAATATATATTAAATTTCTTCAAATAAATTTTTAGTTTCACTTTCGTTCTGTCAAAGAAACAAACTAAAAATTAGCAAACTATGAAGAAATTCACCGTTTTGTTAGGAATGCTTCCTGCATTACTCTTCAACACTCAGTTAAACGCCCAGGATACAATTTCCAATGCAGACCTTTTGAAAAGGATTGAGGCTCTGGAAACGGAAAGAAACAAACCCAAAGAATGGGATGCGTCCCTTTACGGCTGGGTGAGAACGGAATACAGTTTCGACAGCCGCCAGTCGGCTTATACCAGGGAGTACAACCTTAACCTGTATCCACTCGACGAAAAACTGGATGCCAACGGACAGGACATTAACGATACCGGGGCCAGTAATTTTCTCGCGATTACCTCCAGGGTGGGAATAAGATTCCGCGGACCGGATGTTTGGGGCGCCAAAGCAACCGGAAACCTGGAAGGTGATTTCTTCGGAAATACAGAACTCAACAAAAGTTCAGCCGGATCGGGAAGCATTGGCCTGCTTCGCCTGCGCCACGCCACCGCTACCTTAACATGGCCGAAAACGGCGGTGACATTCGGTCAGACTTGGTATCCGACTTTCGTTCCCGAAGTCTTTCCGGGTGTCGCCAATTTCAACACGGGAATCCTTTTCAATCCGTTTGGATGGGCAGGACAGGTTAAAGTCAGTCAGAAAATCACTCCTAAGTTCACCTTCACGCTCGTAGCTTACAAAGACCGCGAATTCCAAACTGCCAATGCCGCGGGTGCTTCGGCAAACAGTGCTACATTCAATTCATCCATCCCAACCTTCCACGGACAGCTTCAATACAAAGGCAAGTCTGTATTTGCAGGTGTCGGTGCCGAATATCAGTCGCTTAAACCCGTCATTGAGTCCGGAGGTTTGGCATCTGACGAAAAAGTGAATTCTGAAATGTTCTTTGGTTATTTTAAATATGCCAACGAGAAAATAATCGCAAAACTATACGGCATTACGGGCGGGAACCTCCACCATCTGGTGATGATCGGTGGTTTTGCAGGTTACGAGAATCCAAATGGGATAGAATCCTATAAACCTACAAAAACTTCCGCTTTTTGGGTCGATGTTGCCAGCGCGCATCCGAAAATAGCGCCGGGAGTTTTCTTTGGCTATACCAGGAATTCCGGTGTTGATTCCGGGTACAAAAATCTGTACATGCGAGGTGTTTCCGGAACCAGGATCCTGGATAACGTTTGGCGTGCTGCCGCCCGGGTGGATTTCAAACAGAACAAATTCAGCATCTCACCGGAAGTGGAATATACTGCTGCCAAATGGGGAGACCTGAGTCCCGAAGCCACCGCGGAAAACAACATCAAAGACGTTGGAAATCTACGCGCCATGGTAAGGGTAATGTATTCATTTTAAACTTTAATAAAATTTTACAATTATTTATGATATAGCTACTTGTAAACTATAGGATAAAAAACACTTTAAATAAAAAAACAAATATATTATGAGCAAAAAATTTAAAAACCGGCATGAGCACGATGCCTATGTCGCTGAGAAAAAAAAGAACAAAACGATTTGGGGCGTCATCATGGCCTCCTCTCTGGGCACCCTGATTGAGTGGTATGACTTCTATATTTTCGGAAGTCTGGCAGTAGTTCTTGCAACTAAATTCTTTCCGGCAGATAACCCGACCGCTGCTTTCCTTTCCACGCTTGCTACCTTTGCAGCAGGTTTTGTTGTTAGACCATTTGGAGCACTCTTCTTTGGAAGACTCGGCGATATCATCGGCAGGAAATATACCTTCCTGGTCACCCTGCTCATCATGGGCTTCTCTACATTCCTCATTGGCTGTGTACCAAGTTTTGAGACCATTGGTTATGGCGCACCGGTCCTGGTCTTAATCCTGAGACTTTTACAGGGTCTTGCCCTCGGGGGCGAATACGGAGGCGCTGCAACCTATGTCGCGGAGTATTCGCAACCCCACCGACGTGGCTACTGGACCTCCTGGATTCAGACCACTGCAACCGCGGGTCTGTTTATCTCGCTGATCGTTATCCTGGTCACCAAAACCTCCCTTACTCCAGAAGAATTTGACAGCTGGGGCTGGAGGATTCCGTTCTGGATCTCCATCCTGATGGTGGGTGTATCTTATGTAATCCGCCGGAATATGAAAGAATCTCCATTGTTTGCGCAGGCAAAGAGGGAAGGAAAAACCTCAACGAATCCGCTGAAGGAAAGTTTTGGGAACAAACTGAACTTCAAGTTCGTCCTGCTGGCCCTATTCGGTGCCGTAATGGGACAGGGCGTTATTTGGTACACCGGGCAGTTCTACGCCATGAGTTTCATGCAAAAAGTGATGAACATCGATTCCGCACAGGTGGATTCCATGATGGCACTGGCCCTCTTCCTGGGTACCCCGCTTTTCATACTATTCGGATGGCTGTCCGACAAAGTAGGGAGAAAACCGATTATGATGATTGGAATGCTTGTAGCGATCCTTGCCTACCGCCCGATTTACAAAACCATGTACAACTCTGTTAAAATCGAGAATAAAGTTCTGGCCAAGAACGGTTTGGAAGAAAAAAGAACAGCGAAAGCGCATGACAAGATTGCAACCGACAGTATCATCACTTACCACGCAGAGAAGACATTCACCGATGGGACCTTACTGAAACGCGACAGCATTGTACACTGGGCAGCTACAGGGCATGCGACCGTGAATGGAAAATCCGAAGTACCACTGATCAGGGAAAGCATTACCGTAAATCCGGATACCCGATGGCTGCTTGTTTTTCTTGTGTTTGTGCAGGTGGTCTTTGTAACCATGGTGTACGGCCCTATCGCTGCATTTTTAGTCGAGATGTTCCCCATCAGAATCCGCTACACGTCAATGTCACTACCTTATCACATCGGTAACGGAATCTTTGGAGGGCTCCTTCCTGCGGTTGCCACCTACCTCGTTACTTCAGGAAAAGACGCAGGCCATTCCGAATGGTATCTTCAGGGGCTCTGGTACCCCATCATCGTAGCTGGTGTATGCCTGGTCATTGGAACACTTTATCTGAAAACAAAGAATAAAAGTCTGGCAGAAGACCATCAGTAAATAAAAATAAATCAATTCCGGAGACCGTACAAATGTCTAATCACCGATGGTGGTCTCCGGATTTTCACTAACTTTAAAAAACAAAAGAATGGATACAGTAAAAAAAATATTGGGAATTGTGTGGCTGCTTCTGGCCCTTGTAGTTGCTTATTACGGCTTAACCGTATTCGGCATACCAAAAGTGATGTCCGACAAGCAGGACGATAATGTGTTTGGATGGATCATCCTCGTCATCCTGGTGCCAATTATCGTCGGAGGACTGGCTGTTTTTGGGTGGTATTCGCTGAAAGGGGAATATTCCGACGAGAAGATCCTGGACTAGTGCAAAATGGGTGTCGGAAGACCCGGATTTCTCAGCCTTAACCCATCACCATTTATTTCAATTTTAGTAAAAATGAAAAAAAGACACAAGCAGAAACTGGTTATTTTGAGCATCATCTTATTTGTGATGTTCAATGCGCCGGTTCTGCTTTTGTTCAATGATGCAGATAAGATTGCCGGGCTTCCACTAATCTACACCTACATCTTTGCCGTATGGTTCGCTTCAAGCGTTGCCTCCTTTATAATCTTCAGGAAATTCGATGAGTAGTCCGCTGTTATTTTTGCTGGTCATCCTTTATCTGGGAATCCTCTTCTTCGTTGCGTTCTGGGCGGAAAAAAAGAAGAGTAACTTCTGGGTAAACAACCCGTATATCTACTCGCTGTCTCTGGCGGTGTACTGCTCGGCGTGGACTTATTACGGCAGCATCGGCGTCGCCTCCAACCAGGGACTCGAATATCTGGCCGTTTATATAGGCCCAGTAATCATCATTCCTGCATGGATTTATATCAATTCAAAGATTATCAGGATCTCCAGGGTTAACAAAATAAGCAGCATTGCAGATTTCATTTCCCTGCGTTACGGGAACAGAAGATTTCTTGGCGCTTTGGTTGCAATAGTTTGTATGCTGGCCGTCATTCCATACATTGGCTTGCAGATCAAGGCCATTTCAGAAACTTTCCATCTGATGACCTCTACGCAGAATTCCAGCAATATCTTCCTTGACACTGCAACGTACGTAGTACTGATTATTGCGGTATTTTCAGCATATTACGGCACCCGCTATGTGGATGCTTCCGAAAAACGCATCGGGATCATTTCCGCCGTTGCATTTGAAAGTTTCCTGAAACTGATCTTCTTTCTGATTCTTGGAATTTTTGTAGTCTATGGCGTTTTTAACGGTTTTGATGATCTCTATGAAAAAGCCTCCAGACTTCCCGATTTTAAGCAGAAAAACACGTTTAACGGTCTGGAAGGAGGCTTCAACTGGTTCCTGATGTCCCTGCTCTCCATGACGGCCATTTTCCTGCTTCCACGGCAGTTCCACACCACCATTGTAGAAAACAGGACAGAAAAGCATCTCAAGACCGCCATCTGGCTCTTTCCACTCTATCTTTTGTTGATGAACCTGTTTGTGTTTCCCATTGCGTGGGGCGGAAAAATCCTTTTTTTTGGCGAAAACGTAAATCCGGAGTTTTACTCCATTCTCATTCCGCAGAAATTCGGGAATATATTCATTGCAGCTATGGTCTTTTTCGGCGGGCTCAGTGCGTGTATCTCAATGATGATCATTGCCAGTATTTCCCTATCAGTGATGCTTTCCAACAACATCATCATCCCCTACGGGTGGCTGAACAGTCTGAAGGCGGAAACCGAAAATGCGAACAACAGAACCATCGTGAACATTCGGAAATTCAGCATATTCTCGCTCATCATCCTTGGTTTTGTGTTTTACAGGTTTCTGATCACCAGTTCCACTTTATTTTCAGTCGGTCTTATTGCGTTCTTAATCATTGCGCAGCTCGCACCTTCTTTTTTCGGGGCGATTTTCTGGCGCCGCGGAAGTTTTGCAGGTGCGGTAACAGGAATTGTTGTGGGCGTCCTAATCTGTTACTTCAACCTTATCCTTCCTAATTATTTTGACACTGTCTACCAAGACTCAGCGTTCTTCAACTTCTTCAAGCTGGATTATCTTTCGCCCGTGGCCAATGTGTTTTTCTGGAGTCTCCTGGCAAATGGCGGCCTCTTCGTCATCATCTCTGCAAGCGGTGCCGGCAATTACCGGGAGCGGAATTTCGCGGAACTTTATGTGGACATCAATGATTACATACAGAATCATGAAAACGCCTACATCTGGAAAGGAACAGCAAACATCTCTGACATCCGCAAGATTCTGACACGATTTTTGGGAGAGATAAAAACCAAACAGGCGCTGAAAATATTCAACCTGAAATATAATATCTCAGACGAAAACGACAGCGCGGATTCCCGCTTCATCAAATTTTCCGAAAATCTGCTGAGCGGACGGATTGGCACTGCTTCCGCAAAGATTCTGATTGAAGGCGTCACAAAGGAAGATAAAATCACGCTTCCGGAGGTGCTGAAAATTCTGGAGGAATCCAAAGAAAACATTTCAATGAACAAACAACTCACCGAACATTCCCAACAGCTGAGGAAAATGTCTGAAGAACTGCAGAATGCCAATGAAACGCTAATCATAAAAGACCGGCAGAAAGATGATTTCCTGGATTCAGTGGCGCATGAACTGCGGACCCCAATCACAGCGATCCGTGCCACCAGTGAACTGCTTATGGATGATGAAGAGATGCCTCTGGAAATCAAAAAAGACTTTCTCGGAAACATCATTTCCGAGAGCGACCGGCTGGCCGAAATCATCAATGACATCCTGTACCTGGACAAACTGGAAGCCGGAACTACACCTCTGAACATAGAGACCGGAAATATTTCGGCAACCTATCACAAGGCCCTAAAACCCTTGTTGCAGCTTTTTGAACAGAAACACCTCCACCACTCCAAAGTGAATTTGATGCACAACGAGATTTTCCCCTATGACGAGATGAAAATGATCCAGGTGTTCCAGAACATCCTTGGGAATGCGCTGAAATTCGCCGGCGAACAGGGAATGGTGCAGGCTAAATTCCAGGAAAAGGAAGGCGGGCTCAAAATTTCAATCTTCAACACCGGCAAAACCATCCCGGAAGAAGACCTGGAATACGTCTTTGAAAAGTTTTATCAGAGTAAAAACCAAAACCTCCGCAAACCCATTGGCAGCGGACTTGGACTCGCGATCTGCAAAAGGATTATTGAAGCGCACGGTGGCGAAATTACAGCTAAAAACAAAGAGATTGGGGTGACATTTGAGATTTTTTTGCCTAACAAAAATGAACATGTATGAAAAAGATACTGATAGCAGACGACGAACACAAAATCATCATGACCCTGGAATATGCTTTCAAAAAAGCAGGTTACGAGGTCTTCATTGCACGGGACGGTTCGGAAGTCTTGGAAATCCTGAAAACCGAGATTCCCGACCTCATCCTGCTCGACATCATGATGCCGAATGTGGACGGGTACACCACCCTGGCGGAAATCAGGAAAAACAAAGCGTATGAAAACATCAAGGTCATCTTCCTCTCTGCAAAGACGGGGGAAGCCGACATGAAAAAAGGCCTGGATCTGGGTGCCGATGCATATGTTACGAAGCCCTATTCCATTAAGAAACTCACTGAAAAAGTAGAAGAATTATTAGCATAAACAGTTTTGGAGGAGAACGTTCAGGCTCATTATATTACCTTTTAGCCTTCCCTTTTCCAAAACTTCAAAACCATTAAAACGTACAGATATGAAAGCGCAGGAAATGTTCCGCGAAAGTGTTGAAAACAGAGAGCAGTTTTGGGCAGCACAGGCCAAAAATATTGAATGGTTTAAAAAGCCTACCAAAATCCTCACCGATGACGGTGAGAATTACCCAAGCTGGTTTGCCGACGGTGAACTCAATACCTGTTATCTGGCACTTGACAAGCACATCAACGACGGTTTCGGGGAGCAGGTGGCGATCATCTACGATTCCCCTGTAACTTCCCGCATCCTTAAATACACCTACAGTGAGGTAAAGGAGCAGGTCTCAAAACTGGCAGGCGGTCTGAGAAAACTGGGTCTGGAGAAAGGCGATACCGCCATCATCTATATGCCCATGATTCCGGAGTCTTTGTTTGCGATGTTGGCCTGTGCACGGCTGGGCGTTACCCATTCTGTTGTTTTTGGCGGGTTTGCACCCACCGAACTGGCCATCAGGATTGATGACTGCAACCCCAAAGCAATCATTACCGCCAGTTCCGGTATGGAAGTCTCCCGCAGGATTCCTTATCTCCCTTTTGTTAGGGAGGCCATTTCCATCGCAACGCATAAACCTGAACATATCGTTGCTTTCGACCGAAAACTTTTGGGCAACCGCGTCGATTTTAAAAACGAAAAAGACCTTACGGATTTCGAGAAACTTATTGAAGAATCTGATCCTGCGGAATGCGTTCCGGTGGAGTCAACGCATCCCCTTTACATCCTATATACCTCCGGAACCACAGGAAAACCAAAAGGGGTTGTGCGCGATAACGGTGGACATGCAGTGGCGATGAAGTTTGCGATTAAAAATATTTACGGAGCTAACGAAGGTGAAACCTTTTGGGCGGCCTCCGACATCGGTTGGGCAGTCGGGCATAGTTTTTCGGTATATGCACCCCTCATCAACCGGAACACAACCATTATCTTTGAAGGAAAACCCATTGGAACACCCGATGCGGGGACTTTCTGGCGCGTCATCCAGGACCATAACGTTTCGGTGATGTTTACGGCTCCGACCGCAATCCGGGCCATTAAAAAAGAAGATCCGAATGGCGAATTCGTTAAAAAATATGACCTGTCCTCACTGCGGACGCAGTTTCTGGCCGGTGAACGCTGCGATGTGGCTACCCTGGACTGGTACGAAGAGTTCGTAGGAGTTCCGGCCATAGACCACTGGTGGCAAACAGAATCGGGTTGGCCCATGCTCGGACTGATGCCCGGAGTCGAAGAAGTGAAAATAAAACGGGCATCTGCCGGTAAACCGATTCCCGGTTACGATATCAAGATATTCAGCGAGGAAGGATATGAACTGGAGGCCCACCATGAAGGCTATCTGGTCATCAAACTTCCGCTTGCTCCCGGAGCCATGACCGGAATCTGGGGCGACCCCGAACGTTTTAAATTCGGATACCTGTCCAGGTTTCCGGGATATTATTTCTCGGGCGACGGCGCGATTAAGGATGAAGATGGATATGTGTTCGTTACCGGACGGGTGGATGATGTGATTAATGTAGCAGGCCACCGCCTTTCCACCGCTGAAATGGAAGAAGTCGTGGCGGCCCACAAGGATGTTGCAGAGTGCTGCGTCGTTGGAATTGATGATGAGCTTAAAGGCCAGGTCCCCTTTGCAATCGCCGTGCTTAAATCCGGATCGAAAGCAAACCAGGAACAGCTGGAGAAAGACATTGTGGCCCTCGTGAGAGAAAAAATTGGTGCAGTTGCGTGTCTTAAAAATGCAATGGTTGTAAACCGGCTGCCGAAAACCCGCTCGGGGAAGATCTTAAGGAAACTTATCCGGACCATGCTGGACGGAAAAGAATACCAGATGCCGTCCACCATTGATGATGAAAGTATTGTAGAGGAACTTCAGGACATGATGAATGTATATAAAAAAGAGAAAATATAATCGAAGCCGTCATTTGATAATGTTTCCGGCTTCATAGCCCTGATGGAAGCGGTTACCCCGCACCCGCCACAGGCGGGGAGGAGTATGAGCGGACAGCAGGTTCCCGGCTCCCAAAAAAAAAGAAAACAGTAAAAAATAAAACAAAAATATTATGAAGAATTATTTCATTGATGATCTTCCGGATTACTTTAAGCAGTATAAAAAATCAATCAAGAACCCGAAGAAATTCTGGGATAAGATTGCCGACGAAAATTTTGTCTGGTACCAGCGGTGGAGCAAGGTCGTGGATTATGACATGCAGGAAGCGCAGATCAAATGGTTTAAAAATGCCAAGCTCAACATCACCAAAAACTGCATCGACCGGCATCTGAACACCCGCGGCGAGAAGACCGCGATCATTTGGGAACCCAACGACCCGAAAGAAGAAGCGCAGCATATATCTTATTCCGAACTTCGCGACCGCGTCTGCAAAATGGCCAATGTCCTGCGCGATATGGGCATACAGAAAGGCGACCGGGTGTGCATTTACCTGCCCATGATTCCCGAACTGGCCGTCACGATGCTTGCCTGCGCCAGACTTGGGGCTGTACACTCGGTGATTTTTGCAGGATTCTCGGCATCGGCGGTTACTTCCCGCGTGAACGACTGCGAAGCGAAGATGATTATCTGTTCCGACGGCAGTTACCGCGGCAACAAGGCGATTGACCTGAAAGGAATCATTGACGAAGCGGTGGAAAAATGCCCGACGGTGGAAAAAGTCCTCGTTGTTAAAAGGACCGGCGGCGAAGTGAAAATGAAGGAAGGCCGCGATTTCTGGCTCGAACCGCTGTATGAAAAGGCTCCTTTGGATTTCATTTCGGTGATCATGGATGCCGAAGACCCGCTTTTCATCCTGTACACCTCCGGGTCCACGGGAAAACCGAAAGGGATGCTGCACACCTGCGCCGGGTATATGGTGTACACGGCCTATACCTTCAAAAACGTATTCAATTACCGGGAAAACGATATCTACTGGTGTACGGCCGACATCGGCTGGATTACAGGGCATTCGTACATCCTGTACGGACCGCTCGCAAACGGTGCGACGACGGTCATTTTTGAGGGCGTACCGACCTATCCGGAACCCGACCGTTTCTGGGAAGTTATTGAAAAACATAAGATCACGCAGTTTTACACGGCTCCTACCGCGATTCGCTCCCTGGCAAAAGAATCTTATGAATGGGTGGAGGAACACGATCTGTCGAGTCTGAGGGTCATCGGTTCTGTGGGTGAACCGATTAACGACGAAGCCTGGCACTGGTATAACGACCATGTTGGTAAGAAAAAATGCCCGATCGTAGATACCTGGTGGCAAACCGAAACGGGTGGAATCATGATTTCCCCAATCCCTTTTGTAACGCCTACGAAACCGACGTATGCTACGCTCCCACTGCCTGGAATCCAGCCCGTACTGATGGACGACAAACGCAATGAAATCACCGGAAACCAGGTGGACGGTAACCTGTGCATCCGGTTTCCGTGGCCGGGAATTGCGAGAACGATTTGGGGCGACCATGAAAGGTATAAAGAAACCTATTTCACGGCCTTTCCGGGTAAATATTTTACCGGCGACGGTGCGCTCCGCGATGAAGTCGGCTACTACCGGATTACCGGCCGTGTGGATGACGTGATCATCGTTTCCGGACACAACCTGGGAACTGCACCCATTGAAGACAGCATTAACCAGCATCCGGCGGTGGCGGAATCGGCGATTGTAGGTTATCCGCACGACATTAAAGGAAGTGCGCTTTACGGTTATGTGATTCTGAAAGACACCGGCGAGAGCCGCGACCGGGAGAACCTGAGGAAAGAAATCAACCAGGTCATCAGCGATACGATTGGGCCGATTGCGAAACTCGACAAGATCCAGTTTGTGTCCGCTTTGCCTAAAACCCGTTCCGGCAAGATTATGAGAAGGATTTTAAGGAAAATTGCGGAAGGTGATTACGCCAATTTCGGGGATACCTCTACCCTGCTGAATCCGGAGATTGTGGAGGAGATTAAGAATGAGAAGATTTGATGATGTGGTGATGTGGTGATGTGAAAGAGCGGCCAATTAAACATGAAACCTTACGGAAACGTGAGGTTTTTTGGTTTTTGGAAACTGCACGTAGTTACATAAGACAGCAATGGCACTCAAGTCCTGTAAAGACTTTTGAAGATTGGATTAATTGTGTATATTTGAGAGGTTAGCAGTTATAGTGTAGTGACAACATAAAAACAAAGTAATAAATGAAAAAAATCTATTTAACAGCAAAAATTTTCTTTGTCTTTATTTTCTTGCAAATTTTGACCGCTTGTCCTGATATGGGCACAGGGGTTGAATACAATTATACTATAGTCAATGAATCGGGGAAAACAGTAAAATTAGTTCCATATTCAAATGGAGTAATCGATATGTCAAAATCTGTAATCCTTCAAAATGGACAACAATTGAATCACATAGAACCACCTGCAGGACATTTAAGTGGTTATAGTATGAGTGGTTTTGTGCATGTGCCAAATATTAGTCATATTGCAATAATTTTTGGTAATGAAAAAAAGTCGATTTATTCAAGTTATGGTTCGACTTGCACTACCTGTCCTCATTTAAGTGGAGAAGTTTACAGTGATAATTTAAGAAGTCCATTTAATGTCATTTATAATGACACTCCAACTGAAACCTATACAATTAATGCGTCTGATTATCAAAATGCAACAATGTGTAATGGAAGTTGCGACTGAAAAAAAATACTTCTGCTAATAATAACTAAGCTTTAGCTTCGCTCCGTTCGGCTGCACCTCGGGTCGTTTTGACTGCAACACCAGGAGTGAAAGCCCATTAGATCCTTCGCTGCGCTCTGGACAGGTTGACCGCCGGTAGTTTTTTGGAAGTCTATGGAGTTGTCGTTTTTAGAATTTAGAGATACAAAGCAGTTTTTTGGAAGGACTGCTTTTTTTGTGGCTTTTGGAGGCCTTTTAAAGAATCAAAATATTTTTATTGAACAGTTCAGTAAAACCATTAACTTAGCTATAGGCACGGTGCAAATATTTTTTGGGCCTTTCGACTGCGCTTGACCTTCTCCCACAAAACCGTAACACCTAAAAGTAGAGATTTTTCGATAAAGTAATTAACTTTAATACAAGAAAAATCAAATGAAAAAAAGCAGATTTACAGAAAGTCAGATTGTCTTCGCCTTGAAGCAATCCGAGAC